>JBMNHG010000004.1:0-177070 GCA_050950285.1 Kiritimatiellia bacterium
AGAAGCATCGCGGAGTCCGTGCGGTTGTTGAGCTCTACGGCGCCGCTGGCGGAGAACTTGATGGTGGTCGCCCAGTTCCAGTCGTTGATGGAGCGGGTCTTCGCGTTCGCGAGCATCAGCGGGGCCGGGGCCCAGTCGCCGGCGAAGGCGATGGGTTGATTCTCCCGGGCGCGCTCGACGAGCGAATGCCAGACGTTCCGGCGGCGGTCGTCGCGCATCGGATTCCACGCGAAGGGCTGCTGGTTCAGCGCGCCCGAATCCCAGGTGTAGCCCGGGCGGTTAGGGTTCGTCGGCCTTCGTGGGGTCGGTGGAATTCCGGTATTCCTCGAGATTGGTCATGAAGTCCATGTCGGGATCGTCGTCGGGGTCGCCCGCCGTGGCCGTCGCGTGGTCCGGGAATTTGCCGAAGAAGAACATTTCGAACCAGTTCGGCATGCCGTCGCCGTCGAGGTCCCCGTTCTCCGAGTAGTATTCGGGTTCCTCGGCGGGGAAGTCCTTGCGCCACTCTTCGTCGTAGCCCGTGCCGAAGGCGACGAGCGTGTTGTCTTCGCGCCAGCGGCGGTCGGAGACGGGTTCGGGGGCCTTCACGGAGCAGACCGTCTCTTCGCCTCGCTTCACCGTGGCCGCGAGTTCGCCCGGCTTGAGGTCGAAGTAATGGAAGCCGAAGCCGGCGGGGGCTTCGTAGGCGCCATAGCCTTCGACCTCGACGGTGGCCGGTTCCTTGAGAAAGGTGATGACCTGCAGGACGGAGCCGCAGTCGAGGCGGCGCGAGTACAGCGGCCAAGGCGCGGGATTGCCCGCCGTGCGACGGTAGACGAGGTGCACTTCGTCTTTCCCGATCGGGGGCGGCACGCCGTCGTTCTTCCATTGCTCGATGAAGTACTGGTTCACGCGGATCACGGAGTAGCCGTTGCCCGTGGTCGGCGCGATGCCGGATTCCTCGCCGTAGTCGTTCCAGGTCACGAACTGGATGACGCGCGCGTCGTTCGTGATGGCGGCCTCCCAGTTGAGGCGCAGCATGTCGAGTCCTCCCCACGACATGACCCAGCCGCTTTTGTTCGCGTACTGGTAGGACATCGGCTGGCTCCAGAGCGCGCCGCCTTCCTTGACCGCACGGGCGGTGACCTCGCCGCCGAGGCTTCCGCCGCCGCCGGCGCCGAGGAAGCCGCCCACGGCGTCGTAGATCTTCGCGGCCCCGGCGCCGACCTTCTCCCAGTCGCCGTTGTAGCTGTCCATCGAGCCGTGGATGAAGACCGGTTCGCCCACGCGCTCGCGGAAGGCGTCCCATCCCTCTTTCTCGCGGGCGAGCCGCTCCTCCACGGAGCCGTGGTCGCCGCCGCCGAGGGCGCTGGAATAGTAGCCGAAGAAGAGGGGCTTGCCATCGAAACGGCCGAGGTTCGGGGAGTCCTTGTGCTTCAGCACGAACTCGGCGGTGCGCACGTAGGCGTCGACCATCGTCTCGCCTTCGCCCACGGCGTGGCACGAGGCGTCGAAGCAGACGGTCAGGCCGAAGTCGACCTTCATCTCCTCGGCGACCTTGAGGAAGGTCTCGAAGGTCTGCATCGCCCCTTCGCCGCCGGCCCAGGCGTCGAAGGCGAATCCGTCGAAGCCGAAGCGCTTCGCGCGGGAGATTTCGAGGCGGGGCGTTGTCTTCCGCCGAGAGTCCCTGGGCAAAGGCGGGCGTGCGCGGCACGAGCGGCCAGTTCACGAAGTTCCCGCCGAGCTGGTCGAGGTAGCCCTCGCCCCTGAGATACTGGTGGGTCTGGCCCCAGTGCCAATGCATCGCCCCGCATGCGGCGGGGAAGCACCCCATGTAGTGGGCGTAGATTTTCCGTTCGACAGGGGCGTCTCCGGCATGCGATGGCGGTATCGGGACGAGGGCCGCCAGCGCGATCGAAGCAAGAAGCACGGGAGGTTTCATGGTTTTCTCCTGGGGTCGTGGAATCCGGGTCATACGGCAAATTCGTGGCGGGCGATGATCTCGTCCTGCACCTTCCTGTCGAGTTTCACGAAGACGGCGGAAAGGCCGGAGACGCGCACCACGAGGTCGGCGTGCGCTTCCGGATCGGCCTGGGCGGCCTTGAGGGTGGAGGCGTCCGCGATGTTGGGCTGCATGCAGGGGATGCCCGCTTCGCACGAGGTGCGCAGCAGCGCGGCCATCGTCGCCGGCGTGGCGCCGTTGCCTTTCGGCATCTGGAAGTCGAGCACGGCGTTTCCGGGCGCGGAGGTGAAGTCGATGGCGCGGAGGAAGGCGATGGTGTCGGTGATGCTCCTCGGGGCGTTCGTCCGGTGCGGGGCGATGCCCTGCGAAAGCGGGTCTCCTGCGCGGCGTCCGTCCGGCGTGGCGCCGGTGGCCTCGCCGAAGTGCTGGAAGAAGTAGTACACGAAGAAGCTCGGTTGAAAGTGCCCGCCGCGCTCGTTGCGGCATGCCGCGACGATGTCGGTGATGTCCTTCGCGACGCGCGCCGCGAGTTCCGCCACCTCGGGATCGCTCCCGCCGAAGCGTGGAAGCGCGAGGAGGTGCCGCCGCAGGGCTTCGGACCCTTCCCAGTTCGCGCGGGTGGCGGCGCGGAGGCCGCCAAGCGAGACGAAGTTCCGCTCGTACACGGCGATGCGGATTGCGGCGAGGATGTTGACGATGTCGGCCAGGCCCACGAGCGCGCATCCGGTGGGGTTGTAGCGCGCGCCGCCGGCGGCGACGTCGCGCCCGCTCTCCACGCATCCCGCGATGGTGGACGAGAAGAGCGGGTAGGGGTGGAATCGCTCGAAGTGTCGTCCGTCCTGCCGCCACCACGCGGCGCCTTGGCGCAGCATGCGGCGGAGTCCGCGGAGGGTGCGCGCATAGAAGGCCTCGAAGGTGGGCGGATCGGGCGACAGGGGCACGGCGCCTTCGCCTGTCCCGGTTGTTCCAAGAAGGATGGCGAGCGTCTCGCGCAGGGCCGGGTTCCGGGTGGCGGGCGCCCCGTGGAAGAGCAGTTCGAAGGCCTTGACGAGGTTGAAGTAGTAGCCGGCGCCGGCGGAGTGCTCGACGCCTTCGCAGATGGGCTCCTGGCATCCGCCGTTCACGAAGTTCCGGGCGTCGGCGGGGGATTTCCCGTGGCGGCACAGGGCGGGGACGAGGATGTCGTCGTTCGAAAAGGCGAAGTTGTTCGTGCCGCGCAGGACGGAGCCGGAGAGGAAGGCGAGGTAGTCCGCGGGGGCCTTCGCGGAGATGCGGCAGTTGGGCTTGGGGCTGAGAAGGCCGTTTTGTTCGTGCACGCGCACGAAGAGGCGGGTGAGCGGGGTGTCCACGAAACGCCCCGTACGCGGGTCGGCGCCGCCGAGGACCAGGGTGGTGCTGGTTTCCGGCCAGGCGCGGGACCGGGAGTCCATCTTGATGTCGTGCACGAGCATCCAGCGGGCGACAAGGTCTTCGGCCTCGTCCGGCGAGAGGCGCCCTGCGGCGAGATCGGCTTCGTAGAGCGGCGTGAGGAGCAGGTCGGGGCGTCCGAGCACGGAGATGCCGATGTTGTCGAGCGAGGCGAAGACTTCGCGGGCGAAGAGAATGGCGGCGAGGCCCTCGTGGAAGGTGCGCGGGGGGTGGGCGGGGACGCGTTCCATGGCGGATGCGGCGAGGGAGAGGCAGCGGCGCTGTTCCGCGTCGAGGGTCGCGCGCGCTTCGTCGAGAAGGGCCCTGGCGCGGGCGGCGAAGCGTCCGGCGATGCGGAGCGCGGCGTCGATTCCGGCGAGCATGGCGCGGGTTTCGGCGTTCTGGCGCGGCCGTGCGGCGATGCGGGAGCGGATGCCGAGGAGCCCCTCCCGGAGGAGCGTGGTGTAGCCGATGCAATGGTGGTCGACGTCGTAATGGTCGCCGTAGATGTTCCACAGCCCCACGGTCTGGTCGGGGCGCCAGAGGGAACAGAGGGCCATGCGCTCGCGTGCCGTGCTGGCCTTGCGCCGTTCGGACTTGAAGCGGTAGACTTGCGAGCCCGGCGCGGCGAAGTCGGGGCAGCCCCAGTTCCAGGGGTGGCGCAGGGCGGTCTCGAAGCAGAAGGGGAAGCGGGTCCAGACCACGGTCTCGCACTCTTCGGCGAGGAGGGTGTAGAGGCGTCCTTTCAGCGTGGCGGCGGAGGCTCGGGGGGCGGCGTCGCAGAAGGCGCGGGCCTTGGCGTTGATTTCCTCCCGGCGGCGTGCCGCGGGGCCCCCGGGCGCGAGGTCGCGTTCGAGTCCGCGGTAGCTGGCGGCGAGCTCTTCCCGGAGCGCTTCGTAGGCCATGGCGTTTGCGTGCGTGGGATGGCGGTCAGGAACCGGGGTGGACGCTTCGGCCGCCTTGCTTGCAGAGCGGGCAGTCGGCGGGCGCCCAGACGGTGGGGGTCATCTGGAGCAGGCTCACAAAGGGGCATCCGAAGGCCGCCGTGCCGCCGCTGCGGTCCACGAGGACGGCCACTGCGGCGGGGACGCCGCCGGCGGCCTTGACGATGTCGATGGTCTCCTGCACGCGTCCGCCGCGCGTCACGACGTCTTCGGCCACGAGGTAGCGTTCGCCGGGGCGGATCCGGAAGCGGCGGAGGACGAGGGCGCCGTCGGCCTTCTCGGCGAAGATGTGGCGCTTGTCGAGGGCGCGTCCCATCTCGTGGCCCACGAGGATGCCGCCGATGGCGGGGGAGATTACGCCGTCGATTTCGAGGCCGGGGCAGGCGGCTTCGAGGCGCTTGGCCAGTTCGGCGCAGAGGCGTTCGGCCAGGCGCGGGAAGCGGAGGAGGTTGGCGCACTGGAAGTAGCGGTCCGAGTGGAGGCCGGAACGGAGTTCGAAGTGTCCGGAGAGGAGGGCCTCGGTATCGGCGAGGATCTGGAGGATGTCGGATTCGTTCATGGGATGGAGGGGGGCTAGCGGGGCAGGGTGATGCCGCGGCGGAGGAAGGTGGGTTCGTCGAGGTTCTCCCCGTTGAGGATGGCGGGGTCGATCTGGAAGAGGTTGCTGCGCCCGGCGCGCCGGGCGGCCATGGGGGCGCCGCTTGCCTTGCCGTGTCCGGACAAGGAGAAGGCGGCGTCGTCGCCGGTACCGGCCGCCCCCCATTTCTCGAAGGCGAGGGCCACGAGCTGGATCGAGCCGTCGAAGCGGTCGTCGAGAACGGTGCCCATCCGGAGCGGGCATCCCGGCTGGCAGGCGGCGGTGACGGCGTCCGTGACGGTGGACAGCTCGCGGAGGCGGAGGTCTTCCCCGCCGAGGATGCCGAGGACCAGGGCCTGCGCGTTTCCGAGGGCCTTGGCGCCGCCGAGGAGGGGGGACTGGACGAGGGCCTTGACGGCGTTACGGGCCCGGTCGGGGGAGTTGTCGGCCTGGGATACGGCGAAGCGGAAACGGCCCCCGCCCTGGCGGAGGATCGTGAGCAGGTCGTCGGCATCGAAGCGCACGAAGCCTGGCGTGAAGAGGAGGCGCCAGAAGAGGACGAGGGCGCTGGAGAGGATGTCCGTCGCGCGGCGGATGGCTTCGGGAAGGGGGAGGCCGGCGCCGCCGGGAGCGCTCTCGAAGAGATCGTCCAGGGGAAGGAGGCAAAGGGCGTCCGCATGTTCTTCGAGGATGGCGGCGGCGCGGTTTGCCTCGGCGCGCCGTTCGGCGCCTTCGAAGGCGAAGGGGAGCGTGGCGAAGCAGAGCGTGGCGACGCCGGCTTCGCGGGCGATCCGCAGGACCTCCGGCGTCCCGCCGTTGGAGAAGCCGCCGCCGAGACCGCAAACGACCACGGCCGTACGGGCGCCGGAAAGCGCCTCCCGCACGCGTTCGGCGTCGTCCTGCACGGCGAGGCGGCCGTTCACGCGGTCGCCGCCCGTTCCGCGGCCGTCCAGGCGCGAGGCGCCGAGGACGGCGCAGCGGAGGTCCTCGATCGCGCGCGCTTCGAGGGCGTCGGAGTCGAAGCCCACGGCGCGGAGTCCGGCGCCGAAGGAGCGGCGCGCCGCGGCGGCGATCCGGCATCCGGCGCCTCCCACGCCGGCGAGGAGAAGGCTGTTGTCTTCGAAGTTCATGGCGTACTCAGGGCTTCCGGAGGAATTTGCGGAGCCAGTTGGTCATCGGCGAGGAGGAGACCTCGTTTTCGAGCATGGCGTTGCCGATGCGGAGCAGTCCCACGAGCGTGGCGTAGGCGGCGGGCGGGTGGTCCAGGGGCAGGCCCTGCGCCTTCAGCGCGCGGGCTACGGCGCAGGGAAGGCCGAAGACGCCGGAGGCGAGTTCCGCCACCTGGGGCAGGGCGGCGCCGCCGCCGGTGAGGACGATGCCGGAGCCGATGCGGTGGAGGGCGCCCGATTCGACCAGGCGGGCGCGGACCAGGCGGAAAAGTTCGTCCATCCGCGCATTCGTCACGGTCTGCACGGCGCGTACGCTGATGGTGCGCTCGGCGGTGAAGGTGTTGCCGGGAAGGGTGCATCGCGCGGCGCCGGCCTCTTGCGTGAGGAGGGCGCTCCCATGCTCGCGCTTGAGCTTCTCGGCGACCGCCGTGGCCACGCCGAAGGCGACGGCGAGGTCGTTGGTGAGGTGGTTCCCGCCGATGCCGATCACGCCGGCGTCGGTGAGGGTGTTGCGTTCGCACACGAGGAACTTGGTGGTCCCGCCGCCGAGGTCGATCACCGCCACGCCGTTCTGCTTCTGTTCGTCGGTGAAGACGGCTTCCGCCGCCGCGAGGCCGCTGAAGGAGGCGCTGTCGATCTCGAGCTGGGCGTTGCGGCAGACCTGGCACACGTTCTCGGTGCGGTCGTGGGCGGCGTGGATGGCGATGGCGCGGAGGGACAGGCTGGAGGCGCGCATGCCCATGGGGTTCTGGATGTAGTGCTGGTCGTTGATGGAGTAGCTGACCGGGAAGGAGTGCATCAGCTCGCGGTCGGGCCTGAGCGAAAAGGCGTAGGCCAGATCCTCCACGTCCTCGATGTCGTCGGCGGTGACGGTGTGGTCGGCGTCATGGAAGGAGAGGGTGCCGACGTTGGGCTTGGTCTCGACGGACGAGTTGGCGATGCCGAGCTGGATGTAGCGCACCTGCACGTCCGAGGTTTCCTGCGCGTCCTTCAGCGCGGCAAGGAGCGAGCCCAGGGCGTCCTGCGTGCTGGAGACCATCCCCTTGCGGACGCCGTACGAGGGGACGTCGCCTACGCCGATGACGTTGATGTTGCCGCTGCGCGTCGGCTCGCCCACGAGCACCTGCGTGCGGGTGGTTCCGATTTCCACGGCGGTGAGGATGGAGTTGGACATGGGGAACGTGTCTCCGGAGGCGGCTATTGGGGAAGGGCGTGGATGTTCCGGGAGTCGATCGATGCGTCGAAGATCCGGTAGGCTTGGGCGCGGGGGGAGTTCATCGCGCTGACGAGTTCGTGGACGCGGCGCGCCAGGTTGTGGGCCGACTCCTCGCTGAAGGTCCCCATCCCTTCCCAGGCAAGCCGGGCCTGGCGGTTGTCTTTCATGATGCAGAGGAGGTAGTCTTCGCAGGCGATGTCGATGGAGCTGATGGGAAGGAGGTCCTTGCCGTTCCCGCAGTAGGAGAGGAGTTCGATCGCGGCCATGGCAAGGCGGCCGTCCACGCGGTCGCCGTCGGCCAGCGGGATGCCTTTTCCGAAGAACTGGTAGCCGGTGACGATGGGCAGGGCGCGGGGGCGGTTGTCGATGGTGAAGACGACGCCGTCCCGGTCGATGGCGAGGTTCGTCCGCCCGAGGCGGGCGATGGGGGTGCGTTCGTAGGTTTCGACCACGAGCGTGTCCGGGAGCTGGCGCGAGATGCGGGCGTCGGAAATCGTCGAGATCTTAAGGAGCCTGCGCCGTATGTCGGCAAGGTCGAGCCTGAAGATGGAGGTGCCGCGCCGAAGGCCCATGAGCTTGCAGTGGCTCGACGCGTTCAGCTTCTTTTCGCTGGCCTCGATGATCTCGCCGTTCAGGTTGACGTAGCGGATCTGGTAGGCGGGCGAGCGGAGGAGGTATTCGCGGATGCCGTAGGCGGCGCCGCCCAGGAACAGGAGGATGCCGAGGATCCAGAGGGTCGCACGGAGGGCGTGGCGGGGACGTTTCGTGCGCTTCATCAGCCCCTGCGGACGTCGCGCCAGGACGTCGCGCCGCGGCTTCTTCGCCTTGGCGCGTTTCCTGGGGAGCCAGCTTGGCAGGGAGAAAGAGCGACCCATTCCTCAGTCCTTGGTCGGCGTGTCGAACGCGGCCGTCTCCATCACGCGGGCGCAGAGTCCGGGGAACGGGAGCCCCGCCTTGGCCGCGGCCTTGGGCAGCAGGCTGGTGGAGGTGAAGCCGGGGAGGGTATTGAGTTCGAGGACGAACGGCTCGCCCCCGGGCGTGATGCGGAAGTCGACGCGCCCGAGTCCGCGCGCGCCGAAGGCACGGAAGACGGAGCGGGCGATATCCTGGCAACGCGCGACGAGTTCACGGTCGGCCGGATCCTCGGGGAAGACGTAGCGCGTGGTGCCGTGGGCCTTGTATTTCGCGGCGAAGTCATACCATTCCGGCGCCTGGATTTCGATTGCGGGCAGGGCCTCGCCGTCGAGGATTCCCACGGTCCACTCGCGGCCCGGGATGAAACGCTCGGCCAGCACATCGCCCCCGTAGCGGCGCGCCTCGGCAAGCGCCGCGGGCCAGCCGGCCTCGGCGAGCGCGATTCCGACGCCGACGCTGGATCCGCCTTCGGGCGTCTTCGCCACGAGGGGCGCGGGGAAGGGCATGCGGTCGTCGCCGGCCTCCACCACGGCCCAGCGCGCGCTGGGGATGGCGTGGCGGTCGAAGAGCCGCTTCGAGAGGATCTTGTCCATCGCCATGCGGCTCGCCGCCGCGCCGGAGCCGGTGTAGGGCACGCCCATGCGGTCGAGGTCCGCCTGCGCCCCGCCGCTTTCGCCGTATCCGCCGTGGAGGGCGAGGAAGACCGCCTCCACGCCTGCGGGCAACTCCCCGATCGACTCGGATTCCAGGATGTGGGGCACGGCGTCGTAGCCCGCCGCGACGAGCCCGTCGAGCACGGCCTTCCCGGAGAGGAGGGAAATCTCCCGCTCGGTGGAAACGCCGCCCATCAGGACCGCCACTCTCTTGAAACGCGCCATTGTCGTCCTCATTCGCATCCGGGCCAGGGGGCCCGGTCCGCAATCCGCACCTCCGGCGAAAGGCCGACGCCAAAGACGGCCTTCACGCGCCGGCGCGCGATGTCCATCAGCGCGAGCACGTCGGAAGCCGTGGCTCCTTCGCCCGCCGCGATCACGTTGGCGTGCCGCTCCAGCACTTCGGCTCCGCCCACGCGAAGCCCCTTGCAGCCGGCCTCGTCGAGCATCCGCCCGGCCGGCGCCCCCTCCGGATTGCGGAAGACGGAGCCGCAGGTGCGCAGCCCGCGCAGGTCGATCCGCTTCGCCCGGAAGGCGGCGCGCCGTTCGCGAAGAACTCCGGGAGCGGCGCGCCGCAGGCGGATGTCCGCCGAAAGCGCGATGCGTCCCGCGAGCCCGCCGCAATGCCGGTAGCCGTACGCCATCGTGTCGCCCGACAGTATACCGCATCGCCCGTCCGCGTTCAAACAGCGAATGCGCGCCACGTGGCGGCCTATTTCGTCGCCCTGCGCCCCCGCATTCATCGCGAGCCATCCGCCCAGAACCCCCGGAACGCCCTCCAGGAACTCGAGCCCCGACAGGCCGTCGCGTTCCAGGCGGTCCAGGAGCGCGGGCCCGGACCAGGCCGCCCCGAGGGACGCGACAACCTCCCCATCGCCCCCGTCGCGGAGTTCGTAGGGCGGCGCGCCGGGGCAGGCGAGGCGAATCGCGACCCCGCCCGGACCGAGGTCTCCGACAAGGCGGTTCATCCCCGCGCCCAGCATCTCCCAGGGAATGCCGTGTTTCCAAAGGAGGGCGAGGAGGGCGGAGAGGGCCTCCTCGCTCTCGGACTCGACCAGGAAATCCGCCTTTCCGCCGACCCCGTAGCCGGTGCGCAACCCCATCGGCGCGTCGCGTACAACGGCCAGATCCGGAATCGATCGCAGTGCCTCCGCCAGGGAATCGAGGGTCTCCGGCGCCTCGGGGCCACCTCCGCCGATCGGCGTCGCGCCGCCGATTCCGCCCGTGCGCACCGCTTCCGCGACGTCCCGGGCGGTGTGCGCCACGTTGCCCGCGCCAATCACGAGCAGCAGGTCGCCCTCGCGCAGGGTCCGGCGAAGGAAGTCGCGCGCCGCATCGAGAGAGGGCGCCAGCAGCGGCGTCGGCGCAGCGTCCGATTCGCGGAAGCAACGGTACAGGTCGGTCGCGTGCCCGCCATCGAGCGGCGGCTCCGATGCCGCGAAGACCGGTGCGAGGATCAAGCCGTCCACGCCCTCGAACGCGGCGGGGAAGTCGCGCCCGAGCGCCTTCGTGCGCGTGAAGCGGTGGGGCTGGAACAACGCGAGGATCCGCTTCGCGCCTTGCAGCCGCGCGATCTCGACCAGCGCGCGGATTTCGTCCGGATGGTGCGAATAGTCGGAGACGACGCGGATCCCATGGGCCTGGACCAGGGTGTCGAAGCGGCGTCCGGGGAGCCCGCCCAGCGAAGCCATCGCCGCGGCAACGCGGTGCGGTTCGTGGCCGAGCGCGATGGCGGCGGCGGCCGCCGCCGTCGCGTTGAGCACGTTGTGCCTGCCGGGCGCGTCGATGCGGACGTCGCCCAGCGGCATGCCGCGCCAGGCCAGCGAGAAGGTCGTGCCCGTGGCGTCCAGGCGCAGGCCGGTCGCGCGCAAGTCGGCGCTCCCGGCGAAGCCGAAGCCGATGGAGGGTACGGGGGAGGCCGCCGCGACTTTTGCGGCGCGCCGCGAATCGGCTCCGAAAAGAACGGCATGCCGCGTGTTCCGCGCGGCGGTGGCGAAGCAGTCGAGGAGTGCCGCCTCGTCGGCGAAGTGCTCCATGTGGTCGAGTCCGATGTTGGTCACCACGAGCAGGTATGGATGGTAGGCGGCGAGGGTTCCGTCGCTCTCGTCGGATTCCGCCACGACGATGGAGCCGCGGTGCGTTCCGCCGCCCGAGAAGCCGTCGAGCCCCTCCGCGGTGCCGCCGATGCACCAGCCCGCATCCTCCCCCAGCGCGCGCAGCAAGCGCGCCGTGAAGGCGGTGGTGGTGGTCTTGCCATGCGTCCCGCACACGGCAATGGACCGGCAGGCGTCGAGCAGCGCGGCCAGGACGATCCCGCGAGGAGGCGTCGGGATGCCGAGTTCCACGGCGCGCCGCACCTCCGGATGGTCGGCGGGCACGGCGGCCGTGCGCACCAGCAGGTCGCATCCGGCGTCGACGTGCGAGACATCGTGGCCCGGGAACACCTCCACCCCGTGGCGGCGCAGCCAGTCCGCCGTGGCGCCGTCCGCATCCGCGTCGCACCCGGTGACCTTCCATCCCGTCCTCGCCAGCCATGCCGCGACGCCCGCCACCCCCACGCCGCACACCCCCATCGCGTGGGCGCGCCGGCAGGAGGCGCCGTCGCGCGGCGCGGGCAGGGAGAACGGGATGGGGCGGGGGAGGCTCATGGCGGCAGGGGATTCGCTCCGGGAGTTGTGGCGAGGGGTGGCAAAGACGGCGGGCGGCGCATCAGATCGCCTGGAGCCAGTCTTCGCCCACGCCGATGTCGACGTCGAGCGGCACGCCGATGTCGAGGGCGCCCGTCATCGCCTCGCGGACGAGCGGGCGGACGACCTCCACTTCGTCGCGGGGCACGTCGAAGAGCAGTTCGTCGTGCACTTGCAGCACCATCTTCGTCCGCAGGCCGGCCGCATCCAGCGCCGCGTGGGCCCGCACCATGGCCAGCTTGACGAGGTCGGCGGCCGTTCCTTGCACGGGCGTGTTGATGGCGTTGCGCTCGGCGGCCTGCCGCGCGACGGCGTTCCGCGACGAGATGTCGCGCAGCGTGCGGCGGCGCCCCGTCCAGGTTTCGGCGTAGCCCTTTTCGCGGGCCAGGGCGATGGCGCGGTCCATGTACGCCTTCACGCCGGGGTATTGTTCGAAGTAGCTTTCGATCAACTCCGCCGCCTGCTTGCGCGGGATGCCCAGGCGCTGGCCGAGGCCGAAGGCGGAGATGCCGTAGATGATGCCGAAGTTGACCATCTTGCAATGGGAGCGCATTTCGGGCGTAACGGCTTCGGCGGGGACGCCGTAGACGCGCGTGGCGGTTTCGGCGTGGATGTCCGCCCCGCGCGCGAAGGCCTCGAGCATTCCCGCGTCGCCGCTCAGCGCCGCCATCACGCGCAATTCGATCTGCGAATAGTCGGCCGACATCAGCAGGTGCCCGGCGTCGCGCGGCACGAAGGCGGCGCGCACCCGCTTGCCCTGCGCCGAGCGCACCGGGATGTTCTGCAGGTTGGGGTCGTACGAGGAGAGGCGCCCCGTTTCGGTCATCGCCTGGCTGAAGTGGGTATGGATGCGCCCCGTTTCGGGCCGGATCCACGTGGGAAGCTTGTCCACGTAGGTGGATTTGAGCTTGCTGCTGGCGCGATGTTCGAGGATGGCGCCCACGATGGGATGGCGGGAGGAGAGCTTCAGGAGGGTCTCTTCGTCGGTCGCGTACTGTCCGGAGGGCGTGCGCCGCGCGTTGGGATCGAGCTTCATGCGGTCGAAGAGGAGTTCGCCCAGCTGTTTCGGCGAGGCGATGTTCACGGGCGGCGGCGCGGGGGAGGGTACGCCCGCGAAGAGCGGCAGGTCGCCGGCGGATTCGGCATCCCGCGTCTTCTGGGCCTCGGCGGCGTAGGCCTGGATGCGCGACTCCAGGGAGCGGAGTTCCTCCTCCAATTCGTCGCCGAAGGCATGCAGGGCGGCCGGGTCGATCCGCACGCCCTCCAACTCCATTTCGACGAGCGTCCGCACGAGCGGCTCCTCGCTTTCGGCGAGCGCGCGGCGGAGGCCGGCGGCTTCGACGTCGGCCTCCAGGCGCCGGTGGAGCCGCAGGGTGAAGTCGGCGTCCTCGCAGGCGTAGTCGGCGATTTCGCGCGGCGGAAGGTCGGCCATGTTCCGCTGGTCTTTCCCGCGCGGGCCGATCAGCCGCTCGATGGGGATCTTCTCGTAGTGGAGGTACTGGCGGCAGAGGGTGTCGAGGTCGTGGCGTCCGGCGGCATCGAGGACGTAGTGTTCGAGGAGGGTGTCGCGGATTTCGCCGCGCAGGCGGATGCCCTGGCGGCGCAAGACGGCGATGTCGTACTTGAGGTTGTGGCCCACGCGCGTCTTCGACGGATCCTCGAGAAGACGGCGCAGCAGCGCGATGGCCGCGCCGCAGGCGGCATCCTCCGGCGGCGGCACGGGCAGGTACCAGGCCTTTCCGGGGACGGAACAGAAGGAGGCTCCCACGATGCGGGCAGCCCACGGGTCGAGGCTGGAGGTCTCGGTGTCGATCGCATAGAACGGCGCGGCGGAAAGTTCGGCCTCGAGTTCGGCGCGAAGTTCCGGGGTGTCTGCGCAGCGGTAGTCGTGGGGGATGGTGGCGAGGGTGGCGAAGGGCGTCTCCGCGTCCGACGCCTTTTCGAACGAGTCGTCGCCCAGCAACCGCCGGCCGACGGCGAACAGCTCGTATTTCGCGAGGACGGCGCGCAAGGCGTCCACGTCCGGCTCGCGCCGGACGAGGTCGTCGAGCGTGACGTCCAGCGGAACGTCCCGGCGGATGGTGGCGAGGAAGCGGCTCAGTCGCGCGGATTCGGCGCCGGCGGCGACCTTCTCGCCCAGTTTGCCGGGAATTTCCGAGGCATGGGCCAGGACGGCGTCGAGCGAGCCGTATTGCCGCAGAAGCGACAGCGCGGTCTTCTCGCCTACGCCCGGAATGCCCGGGATGTTGTCGGAGGCGTCCCCCTCCATCGCGAGCAGGTCGACGATTTGCGAGGCGTCCGCGACACCCCATTGCGAACGCACTTCGTCCGGACCGAAGATTTCGGCGGGAGAGGCCCCTTTGCCGGGACGGAAGAGGCTGATCATGGGGGATACGAGCTGCGCGGCGTCCTTGTCCGGCGTGGCGAGCACGGCGGGAAGCCCGGCGTCGGCCGCGACGGTGGCGAGGGCGCCCAGCACGTCGTCCGCCTCGAACCCCTCCACGCGCAGGGTGGGGATGCGCATGGCTTCGGCCAACTCCCGGGCCTGGGGAATGGCGGCGGCGAGGTCTTCCGGCATCTTCTGGCGCTTCGCCTTGTAGGCGGGGAAGGCGTCGTGGCGGAAGGTGGGGGTGGTCGAATCGAAGGCCAGCGCCAGGTGCGTGGGATCGTGCTCCGCGAGAATCTGGGCGAGGCTGGCCGCAAAGCCGTGCAGGGCGGAGGTGTTGACGCCGGAACTCGTGATGCGCGGTTTCTTCAGGAAGGCGAAATACCCCCGGTAAAGGAAGGGCATCACGTCGATGACAAAGAGTTTTCCGTCCATTTCGCCCTCCTCATGCCTTGGCGGCGGGCCGCTGGACCAGTACGGCGCAGATGATGACCAGGCCCTTCGCGGCGTTTTGCAGATAGGGCGACACGCCCACCAGATTCAGCATGTTGTTCACGATGCCCAGGATGATCGCGCCCAGCACGGTGCCCCACACCGTCCCGCGCCCGCCGCTCATCGACGTGCCGCCGATGATCACCGCCGCGATCGCGTCGAGCTCGTAGTTGAGCCCGCCCGTGGTGGAGCTGATGGAATTCATGCGGGCGGAGAGGAGCGAGGCCGCGACGCCCACGGAGATGCCGGACAGCACGTAGGTCGCGAAGCGGATCCTGGGCACGGAAATCGCGGCGAAGGTCGCCACCCGCTCGTTCGCGCCGACCGCCAGCACGTGCCGCCCGAAGCGCGTCCCATGCAGCAGCAGGCTCGCGAGCGCGGCCAGCAGCAGAAAGGCCCAGACCGGCGTGGGAAGCCCGAGCCAGTACCCCATGCCGAAATCGGCGAAGGCGTCGACGTTGGATTTGAATTCGCCCGCGCCGGAGAAGAAAAGCGCCAGCGAACGGAAGATCGACATCGTGCCCAGCGTGGCGATGAAGGGGACCACGCGGCCAACGCTCACCAGCGCCCCGTTGATGGCGCCGCCCGCCGCGCCCGCCGCGACGCCGGCGAGGATCCCGAGCGCCACCAGCGTCCACGGGCGCTCCGCCAGATACGGGAACCGTTGGTCCAGCGCATTCATCGCAAGGATGGCGAGGCCCCCGGAAAGCGCAGTGAGCGACCCCACGGAAAGGTCGATCCCGCCCGCGAGAAGGACGAAGGTCATGCCGATGCCGATGATGCCCGTGTAGGAGACCTGGCGCAGGATGTTCAGCAGATTGCCGGAACGCAGGAAAACCCCCTCGTCCAGACACAGGCTTGTGATGGCGGCGGCGGCGAAGACGACGACAAAAGCAATCAGCGCGCCGAACGCCTGCACATCGAATTTGCGTTTCATCCCGCAACTGTACCCCAAACCGCGCCTCTCTCCAAGCAGAGTCTTTCCCGCCGGGCATCCGGCCGAAACGCTTCATCCGCCCCGAGGGGCGCGACATCGGTGTTTCCAGCCATACGCATCTTCTCGAAACCCGCTTCGACGCCGATATTCGCCTTTACAGGGTGAGCCTGCTCGAGCCGAGCCAGCCGTCCGCAGGATGTCTATGGGGTGCTAGCCGGACTTTTCCCGTTTTTCCGGACTCGCTTCGGGCTGGCTAGCATTGTGGAGACTTGCCGCAACCACTTTTCATCCTCTGCAACCACGCAAAGAGCAATCATCAAGGAAACTTCACCCCGATAACCGCCAAAAGGGGAAAACAAGATTGCCCACCCCATTGAGATCGCCTTCAGAACCGCAAAGGGCGCCAGCGATTGAAGGCGCATGACCTTTTTTTGAACGAAATGCATAATCAAATAAAGCACATAACACCAAAACAAAAGCCCGAAGATGCCGTTTTGCACCCAAGCACCCACCAACGCGGAATGCCCCGGCAAGCGATCATCGTCCGTATACCCCCAACGATCCCGATAAGAAGACCCCGACCCCACAATTGGATGGCGACGAAGAAAGGGCCACGCCCGCACGATATCATCACGGCTGCCCAATACGCCGGATTCCGAGTCCACCATTTCCGCATAGTATTTGTTATATTCATCCTCGCCTAATTTTCCTTGAAGAGCCAAATTTTTGTAGATTGAAAAGGTGAACGCACCAACAATTGCGCCTGCAATACACAGGATCGTAAAATTCCGGATAAACAGCCGTGCGAGTCGTTTGAAGTAGGCATAACCGATGAAAAACACACTGCCCATCAAATTCACTCCAAACGTTGAACGAGAACCTCCATGGATTAACATAAAGAATGCTGAAAAGATGAGAACAACAATGACCACTATCCAAGGCAACCCATGAAGCGCAACCAAAGGGAACAATACGGAATAGATGATCGCTTTGAAATAAAGCGGGTAAACCTGCTTTTCCTGCAAATAGTCCTGAAGACCACCGTGGCCTATAAAACCGGCTTTTTCTGCAAAAACGAGAAGTGAGCCATTCTGGAAATAATACAAGGAGATCACACAACTGAGACCATTTCCCACAACGAACCACATCCAGGTCCGATAATCCTCTTTCAGCAGCCAGATTCCGACCACTAGCATGCACCAGACATTGAATACAATCGCATTCCCTTTAAGCGCTACGTCAAAATATTCCTGTCGCCACCAGTTCGAGAACACGGCGCCGAACAGCCATAGCAAAGCCCACAACAACACTTTATGCTCTGCACGGGTAAATTTCGGAAAATTGATGTAAAACAAAAGAGGCCCAAGAAAAAATGCGGCCAAATCGAACATCGCAATGCGTCCAAATGGCGTTGGGACAAACAACATGGATCCAAGTCCACACAAAAACGCAAATGCCAATAAGTATTTATTTGTTTTTTTCATAGATCGCCTTACATTGCCGATAAGCGTTCGCAGTAAAAATAGCTGTCTTATCCCAAGTTAGCTCACGATAGTTGCTACATTCTTTTACGGAAAGCCGCCCCCTCTCCCAGGCTGAAACCACTGCCAACCGAAGGGATTCAACCGATAACGGATCAAAATATTCGGCGTCCCATCCATAATACTGGCTTGTCCCTCCTTCAAACGAAACAACAGGGCGAGCACCAAGTGCCGCAGCCTCCAATAAGGCGATTCCAGGCGTTTCGCAATTTGAAGGCAGACATGCAACTCGTGCGAATTTCAATGTCTGGTAAAATGCTTCACTGCCATGAGGAATATGTCCCGTGAACAGCATATTTGAAGAGGCATATCGCTTATAGGCATCGCCCCCGCCTCCCATAAACACAATTCCGTAGGGTGTATCACGGAACGCCTCCATTAACAGTCTCTGATTCTTTCTCGGCGCAAAGATTCCGGGACAAACGATATATTCATCGGCCGGGACAAAATTTGGTCTTTGCAGCTTATCCACCCATGCCGGAATGGGATCAATCGCGTTCGGAACAGAAATAACGGTTGCACCTTTTTTTGTCAGGCAATAACGTGAAAAATTCCGGACTTCATCCGACGAATTTGGAAGAATCAAGTCATATCCCTTGTAGGAAAAAAATGTTCTCACACCAAACATGGCCAAAAGGTCACGAAGCAAATCCACGAACAATCGCAAACTCATTCCTTGATTTCTGGCCAACACCAGATTGTAACGGAACGATCTCCAAAAAATAGAGGATGCCACAAGCGGAACATCGAGTGCAGAGAATCTTTCGATGAATTTCGAAGGAATTGGCGGGATTGCGTGAATGATATCATAGTCTTTGTAAAATGAATTCCAGACTCCTACCCTTTCTCCTTTCGCATCCGAAACAGTTCCCTTTTCATCGACATAGTTATGTGCCACGGTATGCCCTGCATTCTGCAGCGCCTGCGCAGTCTTGACAGCCTGCAAGCAATCGCCAGTCTTATCATTCCGCCTATGCGCAAACGTGACAATCGCAATCTTCATTCGGCAATCCTCAAGAATTGAACAATCCTCTGGGCCGCTTTTCCGTCGCCATAAGGATTCGCTCCTCTTGACATCCTGTCATAAGCCTCCGCGTTCATCAACAACTCCTCCACATTCCGGACAATTGTATCACGGTCGGTTCCTACCAACTTTACAACACCTGCGTCAACGGCCTCTGGACGTTCCGTTGTATCCCGCATAACCAAAACGGGTTTCCCAAGACTCGGCGCCTCTTCCTGAACTCCTCCCGAATCCGTAAGAATAAGATGAGCTCTGCTCATCAAGGCAACAAACGCCAAATACGACTGCGGTTCGATCAGGTGGATATTCCGCAATATTTCTCCACGCAAAATGCGTTCGACAGGCTCTCTGACATTCGGGTTCAGATGGACGGGGTAAACGAATTGTACATCTGGAAAACGATGTGCCAATTCTGCTATTGCGTGACAAATGTTCTCAAAACCTTCGCCGAAGTTTTCGCGTCGATGCCCCGTGATAAGCACCATTTTACTTTCGCCCAAACACCTTAAGCTGTCTCCAGGAAGACCCGCAATACGGGGGGAATGTTCCCTGATCTTTTCGATCGCCAGAAATAGAGCGTCGATTACCGTGTTGCCCGTGACATAAATGCGCTCATCCGGCACATGTTCGCGCAACAAAGTCTGTCTATTTCTTTCAGTCGGCGCGAAATGCCATCGGGCAAGACGTGTTGTCAACACACGGTTCGCCTCTTCAGGCCATGGCGAAGCCATATTTCCAGTTCTCAGGCCGGCTTCCACATGTCCGATAGGAATCTTATGATAAAAAGCAGTTAAGGCCGCACAGAATACCGTTGTCGTATCCCCTTGGACTAAAACGACATCGGGTTTCGCTTCAGCCAAATACCGATCCAGCGCTTCGATGGCACGCACCGTAAGCCCGCCGAGCGACTGATTCGCGCGCATCAGACCGAGATCGACATCCGGCACAACTCCAAAAACCGGCAACACCTGATCGAGCATCTCGCGATGCTGCCCCGTGACACAAACCTTACAGTCAAAATTCGAATGCTTTTTAAGTTCAAGAATGACAGGACAAAGCTTGATTGCTTCCGGTCGCGTTCCAAAAATCACAGATACTCTTCTCATACTCTCCTTCAGTTGACCATCTTGCCTAACAAAACCAAGGATTGTTTACGAATTCCTCTTAACTTAGTGTAATCAGCAGTGGAACAATCCAAAAGCAATATTTGGTTATCACTATCCGAGGCAAATATTTTGGGGGTAACTTCAGAATTCAGAATAAGAGTATCAATGCGAGAATTGGGGTCATGTCCGGTATTTCTGAGATGCAAGTACAAAAGCTTGCCAAATATCATTGAGAAGGCCGATGCATGAAATGAGTTCGTGAACACTGCCTTGGCCTCATTGATGGCATTTAAGAATTCACAAGGCCCCATTGTCACTTTCCCGCGTAATGGGATAGAATCAAGTCCCGGAACGAGAACGTCCACTAAATCAACATTATGTTCATGGGCATACCGGCTCGCTTGATCATGAAGCACCGAAGACCGCCTGACATTATAAAGAAATACGTACGGTTTGCGAACCTTCGTTGATTGTTTCGCAAATTGCAGCCAAAATCCCTTTTCATGCAACAAAACAGGATCCAGAACCGTATGAACCGGTTGTTGGATCATGTCCCCGACATAGTTTGCCCCCGCGTATTCGCGCATGGTGATTATATTGAACGACTTCCAGGCATTGACGAATTCAGGAACCAAACTCTTTGGCCGAATGCCATCAACGCCAATACTGGCCGCATACGCATTTTTCTTCCTCCCATCCTTGACGAAATCAAGCAAATAGGTTCGGTCGAACTTTTGCGGGGATACGGCAGAGTTAAGAGGATTCCATACCTGATCGCTTCCTACAATAAACGAATCGAAAAGCCCCTCCAGTTTAAACAATTCCTCCCGGCGATCGATGGGCTCTGACATCGGGAATTGGCTTCTAAAGTCTGCAAATAGTTTCCGCGCGTGACGTTCCGTGAACAAGAAGTGAAGCAAGTGTTTAAGGGCAGGCACAGGGTTTCTATGCATTCGCCATGCTCGGTGATAGAGCCATTCGTAGTGCGGGCAGCGCCAATCGAGAATCATGCCGTCCGCGCCCAATTCCCCAATCGCCATAACCAACGCGAACGCTTGCAGAACAGCGCCAAAATTATTCGCTCTATGCGTTGTTAAAACAGCAACCTTTTTCATGATATCAATGTCCTCTCAACAATGTAAAAGCATGATATGCGCGAGTGATTAACTTTTTAAACAAAGTCCTCTTGAACAATTGATGAATACACTTCGAATCAACAGACCACGCTCCAGTGAGTTGTCTGAAAAAACGGCGTCTTTTCCAATCTGGAAAATTCCATGCGTCTTTTTTTGTCACTGGGCTCCAGGCACATGGGTTATCCTGCGTTGCAACCTGTATGTCTACAGGAACGTACGAGCACTCGCCACGATTTTCAACTTTCTTCCAACACTCCTTCCCTTTTGCCGTCACTATAAAACATAGAGAGACACCCATACCATCTGCGAAGTCTTTCGCAAACTCCGCACATCCCCATGCATCGGCAATCGTCAGATCAGACCTGCTAGAAAAGCCTTTTGGGCAGGCAAAGCAACTCTGTCGGCAAAACCACCCAAGAGCCCATCCTTTGCCAAGGAATGTGTCGATAAACTTTGTCGAAACACGCGAACCGTTATCCAACTCGTAACGAATATAAAAGGGCGCCCATCCTTCTTTCTTATCCCGAAAATGAAAGTAAACAAGTTTCCCTTTGGACGTGATGCTCTGCTTGTAAAGCTCAAAAACTTTAGGAGAAGCCACCGAATGGCAAATCAAGTCCACGCAAAGCAGATTGTCATACGGTTTCTGCAAAAACAGCTTTAAGCCCGCAATCTGGCACGGACACCCGGAAAACAAGACCTTCCGTCCCGAATCCAATTGAGCTTTGACCTGGCGATAGGTATTTCCCATATCGGACTGGACATATTTGGAACCTCGCAAATCGTCCAGTTCTTCCTCGTTCTCCGCCGATTTATGGACAACCCGCCACGCTGGCTTCTCCCATCCCGCTCCGTAAACAATCCCGCCCTGCTTTAGGATCTCGCGGGCAAGGAGCGTAAACATGCCGCCGGAAGAGCTCTTCATGCGGAGCTCATCATCCTTGGCCTTGGCTGCGTAAACGGCTAACGGCATTCTTTTCTGACCGGGATGCAGAACGGGGCAGACCTTTTGACACTGCCCGCAATTGACGCATAACGTTTTATCAATGACGGGCAGGAGAAATCCCTCGGCATCCGGCTTCATCGTGATTGCCCGTTTGGGACAAACCGCATAGCAGGCTGAACAGCCGCAGCATTTCGTCGGGGGGGGTAACATTACGCGAGCGCTTTCACTTTCCGGGAGATTTCGGAAAATATGCGCAAGGCAAACCCGCGCTCCTTGGCATCAAAGACGCCCCACCAGCCAAGTGCCAGGATGACAACTTCCGTCACTACAACCGTCAAGCAAAGGCGGGGGAGTCCGACCGGAAAACTCCACACACAAAGAGCACCAAGGCCGCCAGCAACAACCATCAGCATCACGAGCGGGCCCACGACTCGAGTCAGCCAGATTTTTGGAGACATTCCGAAGAGATGACGACAAAAAATGACGCGACCGACCGAAGCAACTGAAACGGTCGCCACAAAGGCAACGCCGACAGAGGTGACGCCCATTCCGACTTTTATAAGCAACCACGCCAACGGCAAAGTCAGGATGAACACTGTGCCGAGCATCGCCTGATAGAGCGCAATTTTCCCATGGGCGGCTACCAATATCATGTGCCCGAAGGTGAGCTTATCAATAATCATCATAACCATCATGCAGCAACTGAGGACGGCAGTATGATCGGGTGGGACTTTGAGCCACAGGTGGAGTACTTCATCCAGTTCAAGTAAAAGCGGAAGGATTAAAATCAGCGCCAGAAACGTGCTGAACTTGCAGGCACGCAGGGATAGATCGATCGCCTGTTCGCGATGCCCGCTCCCCTCGGCCGTGGTGATGGCGGGTGTTAGGGCATTCTGCATGGCCCCAGACAAGGTAGAGGCCTGCCCCGATATTTGGTTTGAAATACTATAGGCCGCGTTCGCGGAAGGCCCAAAATGGAGGTTAACAAGGATGGCTGAGCCCTGATTCCGCAAGATTGTTCCTACCCCACCGAACATCTGCCATCCGGCAAAGCTGAAGAGCTTACCAAGGCGGGAGCGCTCAAGCCACTCCCGCCAGACAACCCGGCAGGCCTTAAAACGTAAACGCGCAAGCATGACAAGCATCAAGGGGATGCCGGCGTTCACAAGCATCACCAACACGGCATAGGCGATGAGGCGGTCACCAGGATAGCGAAGCAGTGCGAAGGTGCCGAAAAACAATACGACGACACGAACGATATCAAACACGGCCAGTACCGTGATCAATTGGTAGGCCGTGTACATGGCAGTATAGGGAATCGCAACCATCCCAAAAAAGGCGCCTAACAATGAAATCCGGAAGACCCAAAGGCATGCAGCTAACCGGTCCGGGGGGATTGTAAGCCAATGCCGGATTGCGTATTCACCTATGGGAAGTCCAATCAGAATCAACAGCAAGGGGAGCGCAAGATAGACCGCCAAGGCCGTATTGAACCATCGGCGCAAATCGGCAACCGCGTCATGCAGGGGAAAGCGTCTTTCCGTAACCGATGGAATAAGCATAGAAACGCGTCACCGCGCCGCGCATCACCATGCTGATAAATCCGATAAAACCAATGATGCTGCCCACCACACCGAACAGCCCCAAGTCAACCTGCCCAAGCGCCAGCAAGACCCACCGTGCCGTAAAGAGGTTCAGTCCGAACGTCAGCACGCTTCGTCCATACGTAGCCAGCGTGTTCAGAACAATGCGTTGGGAAGAAGTCATACAATGCAGGAAGAAACTTGCAAGTTGACCCAGTCGGTCAAAAAAGCGATCGTTTCACTACCATCCCACAGGGGCGACCGATACCACACCGGTTCCCGGAATTGGGGAACAGTATGCGAGGGGGCGCGAAAAGAGTCAACCCCGTAAATCCGCAATGTCGAGGTGTCGCGGTGAAGACAAAGGTGTTTGTGTTCATTTCGGGTTTTGGGTATCCTGTCCGCCCCGGAGGAATTTCGCATGAAATGTCCGAAATGCGGTCAGGACAAGGACAAGGTGCTGGACAGTCGCTCGGCGCGGGATGGCTCGGCCATCCGGCGGCGGCGCGAGTGCCAGGAGTGCAACCAGCGTTTCACGACGTATGAAGAGATCGTGAAGGACTCGCTGCGCGTGGTCAAACGCGACGGGCGGCACGAGGAATTCAGCCGCGTGAAGCTTCAGAACGGCATCCAGCGCGCCTGCGAGAAGCGGCCCGTCAGCGCCGCGCAAATCAGTTCCATGATTGATTCGATCCTGGACGAACTGGACCAGGAGTTCGACATCGACGTGCCCTCCAGCGCCATCGGGCAGAAGGTGATGGACAAGCTCGAGAAGCTCGACGTGGTGGCCTACGTGCGCTTCGCCTCCGTCTACAAGCGTTTCGCCGACGTGAACCAGTTCCTCAACGCCGTCCGCGACATCGTCCAGAAGAACTAGTTTCCCTCCCTTTGCATTCCATCCTCCGAGGATTCCCCCATGCTCTCTGACGCCCGTATCCGCGCCGAACTCGACAACGTGCTCGTTGACGCCGACTTCCCGGAGTTCAACGTCCCCCGCACCGCCGGCAAGGTCCGCGACAGCTATCTGCTCGACGGCCGCCGCATCCTGGTCACCACCGACCGCATTTCCGCCTTTGACCGCGTGCTGGGCACCATCCCCTTCAAGGGCCAAGTGCTGAACCAGCTGGCGGCCTTCTGGTTCGAGAAGACCCGCGGGATCGTGCCCAACCACGTGATTTCCGTGCCGGACCCCAGCGTGATGGTCGTGCACGAGTGCGGCCAGCTTCCGCTCGAATTCATCGTGCGAGGCTACATCACGGGCGTTACGCAGACCTCCGCCTGGACCCACTACAAGGCCGGCGTGCGCAACTTCTGCGGGAATCCGCTTCCCGACGGCCTCCGCAAGGACCAAAAGCTCGACGCCCCCATCCTCACGCCCACCACCAAGCACGAGGCACACGACCGCAACATCTCGCGCGACGAGGCCCTTTCCGAGGGGTTGATCGACGCCGCCACCTTCGACGCCGCGCGCGACATCTGCCTGCGGCTCTTCGAGGCCGGAACGCGGCATGCCGCCGCGCAGGGCCTGATCCTGGTGGACACCAAGTACGAGATCGGCACGCTGGACGGCCGTCTCGTGGCGAGCGACGAGATCCACACCCCCGATTCCTCGCGCTACTGGTACGCCGCGGAGTATGCCGGCCGTTTCGCCCGGGGCGAGGAGCAGCGCAAGCTCGACAAGGAGTATGTGCGCGAATGGCTGGCGGCCCGCGGCTTCCGGGGGGATGGCGAGCCTCCCGTTCTCCCCGACGAGGTCCGCGTGGAGGCCGCGAAGCGCTACATCGAGGCGTACGAGCGGATCACGGGGCTCGAATTCCAGCCCGTCGAGGGCCCCGTCCGCGAGCGTGTCCGCGCCGCTTTGGCGGCGTTGCTCTAGTCCGCGAAGCGGAAGAGCGCGCGCCAGTCGGAGCCGTTGCCTTCGCCGAGGCGCACGGCGAGCGGCCGGCCATCGGCGTAGTCGAAGAATCCGACCCAGTACAGGTGGCGGGAGGGGGCGAGGTTCCGGCGGTCGGTTTCGTCTGGAACGCGGGCGGCGGCGAAGAGGAGGTAGCGTCCGGGCGGGATGGGGGCGCAGGCGAACGTGCCGTCCTCCGCGGGGGCGATGCGCCAGTCGAGCGTCTTCAGGAACCGGTCGATGCGGGCGCGGGCGCGTTCCGCGGCGTGCCGCCGTGATGCCTCCTGGTTTCGTCCGGAGCGTTCGACCTCGGTGGACCGGTGGATTTTCACGCGGTTCGGGGTGACTTCCACGTGGGGGAGGCCTTCGAACTCGACGGGTGCGGTGTCGCGGCGCAGGGCGGCGTCGATCTCCGCCAGCTCCTGCCGGAGGTCGATCAAGGCACGGTGGCGGCGGCCGTCGAGCCGGCCGGCGTACACGCCGAGCTGCTGGGTGCCCCGGGGGAGGGCGAGGCGTCCGAGGAGCCCTTGCGTGTCGCTCTCGAAGGGGCGGATGTCGAGGGTGGCCATTTGGAGCGGATCGTCCGGGGAGAAGGCGGGCGGCGGCAGGGGCGCTTCGTGCCGGAGGATGGTTCCGCCGGGGATCCGGGTGGTTTCCCCGGGGCCGATGACGGCGCCGTGCTCCAGCCGGGAGTACCCGCCCGACGAGAAGGACAGTTGCGCCGGCGCGCGGGACGCGGCAAGCAGCAGCAACGCGCAAAGGGGGATGGGGCGACTCGTCATGGGCGCGTCCGGGCGGGTGGGCTTCAGAGCGTGGCGAGCTCGAGGGCGGCCTGGTAGATGGACTCCTCGTCCGGGATGACGGCGGCTTCGAGGGTTTTGGCGGCGGGGACGGGGCAGTCGGGGGAGGCGATGCGCCGAACGGGGGCGGAGAGGGCGCCGTGCGCATGTTCGCCGACGATGGCGGCGAGTTCGGCGGCGATGCCGCCCGTGACGGGGCCTTCCTCCACGACGAGCACGCGGCCGGTCTTGCGCGCGGAGGCCAGGAGCGCCTCGCGGTCGAGCGGGGCGAGGGTGCGCAGGTCGATGACCTCCGCCGCGATTTCGTCTTCGGCAAGGCGGTCGGCCACGCGCGTGGCGAGATGGGCCATCCACGACCATGCGAGGATGGTGAGGTCCGTGCCTTCGCGGGCGACGCGCGCCGTGCCGAAGGGGATGGGTTCGATGGGGGTGTCGGGCAGTTCCCAGCGCAGCGGGTAGAGGCGTTTGTGCTCCACGAAGAGGACGGGGTTCGGGTTGCGGATGGCGGTCTTCAGCAGGCCCGCGAAATCGGCGCCCGTGGCGGGCGCGACGATCTGGATTCCGGGCGCGCCGAAGAAGAGGCGCTCGAGGCATTGCGAGTGGGTGGCGCCGTAGCCACGGCCGCCGCCGGAGGGCGTGCGGACCACGAGGGGGCATGCCATGCCGTGCAGGTACTGCAGTTTCGCGGCCTGGTTCACGAGTTGGTCCACGCCCAGGGTGATGAAGTCCATGAACATGATTTCGGCGACGGGCACCGATCCGCCGGCGGCGGCGCCGATGGCCATGCCGAGGATGGCGGGTTCGGCGATGGGCGTGTCGCGCACGCGCTCGGGGCCGAACTCGTCGACGAGCCCCCGGGTGACGCCGAAGGAGCCGCCATAGACGCCGATGTCCTCGCCGAGGAGGAAGACGCGCTCGTCGCGCCGCATTTCGTCGGCCAGCGTTTCACGCAGGATTTGCACGGTGGTGGCCTGTTTCATGCGTAGACTCCTTCGGCGGCGCGGGCCGGATCGAGGGGGAGGTCGGCGGAAGCGAAGGCGACGGCCTCCTCCACGGTTGCGACGGCGCGGGCGTCGGCCCGGCTGCATGCCTCGTCCCACAGGCCGCGGCTCCGGAGCGTTGCCTCGAGACGGGCGATGGGTTCGTGCCGCCGGGCTTCGGCCTCCTCTTCGCGGCTGCGGTAGACGCAGCGGTCGCCGCGGGAGTGGCCGGAAAGGCGGTAGGTCATGCATTCGAGCAGCGTCGCGCCGCCGCCGTCGCGCGCGATGCGCACGGCCTCCTCCATGGCCTCCGCGACGGCCTCGACGTCGTTGCCGTCGACGCGTACGCCGCGAAGGGCGTATGCGGCGGCGCGCCCGGCCACGTTTGGATTCGCAAGGCCTTTCGCGGTGGAGGTGGACATCGCGTAGCCGTTGTTTTCGCAGACGTACACGACGGGGAGTTTCCAGAGGCCGGCGAAGTTCAGGGATTCGTGGAAGGTGCCCTGGCTCGCGGCGCCGTCCCCGAAGAGGCATGCGGTGACGCGTCCGGTCTTGCGGAGCCTGGCGTCGAGGGCGAGGCCGGTGGCGAAGGGGAGGCTTCCGCCCACGATTCCGTTCGCGCCATAGAAGCCGATCGAGAGGTCGGTCATCATCTGGCTTCCTCCGCGTCCTTGGGCGTATCCGGAAGCGCCTCCGAAAAGCTCGGCGAGGAGGCGGCGCGGGCTGGCGCCCCGGGCGAGGAAGTGGCCGTGTCCGCGGTGGGAGGAGGTGAGGGCGTCGTCGGGTCCGAGGGCGGCGCAGACGCCCACGGCGACGGCTTCCTGGCCGATGCAGACGTGTGCGGTTCCGCCGATGCGGCCTTCGGCGAAGAGGCGTTCGACGGCCTCCTCGAAGCGCCGGATGAGGAGCATCCGCGCATGGCAGGCTTTGAGGTCGAGGTTCATGGGGACGGAGGCTCCAGGAGGAAGGTGGCGGTTTGGCCGTCGGGGGCGTCGAAGCGGATGGTGGACGGCATGGGGGCGTCCGCGAGCGCGGCGGCGTCGAGGGCCGTGCGCAGGAGGGCGGCGGCGCCGCGGGTGTCTCCGCACAGGGCGTCGGCGTGCGCGGCCGGATCGCCGGCCCCGGCGGGGGAGGGGACGCCGGCCGGGAGGCTTCCGGCCCTGGCGAGGGTGGCGATGGCGGCAGCGGGCGTGGCGCCGGGGGGGGCGCGTTCGAGCAGGAGGGCGGCGCCGGCTTCGCCGCGCGGGGTGTCCGGGAGGTCGTGGCCGATTGTTTCGGCGGCGCAGACGAGCACGACGTCCGCTTCGCCTGCGGCGAGGAGGTCCGCTGCGGCGAGGAGGGCCTGCGCGGAGGCCATGCGGCCCGTGGTGAAGTTCAGGTGGGGGCCGCGCAGTTCCCATTCCATCGCGGCGAGGCTTATGGCGGTGTTGGCGTAGGCGTGCTGGAAGAGCATGGGCTTCACGAGGCGCGGGCCTTTGGCCTCCAGGTCGGCCAGGAAGAGGCGGACGGTGTCCGAACCGCCTTCCGCGGTGGCGGCACAAACGGCGCGCCGCTCCGGCGGGACGTCGTCCAGGCCGCCGCGCCGCGCGATGGCCATGCCGCAGGCGGCGAGCAGGAGTTCCGATTGGCGGTCGAGGTAGTTCTTGGGCGTGGGGACGAAATCGGCGAGGGCGAAGGGGGGCACGCGGCCCACGGCCCGCCCGTCGGCGTCTTCCTCGAGCGCGGGTTCGTTCTCGGCCAGCGCGGCGAGGTTCTCTTCGGGGCCGATGCCGAGGGGGGAGAGGAGGCCGATGCCGGTGACGATGCACTTCGCGGGGTCGGGCGGGATGGGCCTGGCGGGGGTGTCGTGGCGTTGGATGGCGGCGAACACGACGGCGCCGTTGCAACCGCCGATTCCGGCGGAGTTGGAGAGGGCGAGGCGGATGTCCGCCTTTCGCGGCGTGCCGCGAACGACGTCGAGGGGGCAGTCGGGGTCGGGGGTCTCGAGGTTGGCGGTGGGGGGGATGAGGCCTTCGCGCAGGGAGAGCACGGTGGCGATGGCCTCGGCGGTTCCGGCGGCGCCGAGGAGGTGGCCGACGACGCCCTTGGCGGAGGTCGCGGGGATGGAGGCGGCGCGCTCCCCGCACAGGTCGAGGAAGGCCTGGGATTCGGTGAGGTCGTTGTGTTTCGTGCCGGTTCCGTGCGCGTTGAAGAAGTCGAGGTCGGCGGGGGAGGCGTTGGCGCGGGCGAGGGCGCGCCGCATCACGTCGAGGGATCCGGCGCCGCGCGGGGAGGGGGCGGTGAGGTGGAAGCCGTTGTTGCCGGTGGCCCATCCGGCGAGGCGGGCGAGGGGCGTTCCGCCGCGGGCTTCGCAGGCGGGGGCCCGTTCGAGGAGGAGGGCGGCGGCCCCTTCGCTGAAGAGCGTGCCGGAGCGGGAGGCGTCGAAGGGGCGGACCACCGTGTCGCGCGCCATCGTGCGCAAGGCGTAGAGCCCGCTCCACGAAAAGGGGGAAAGTTCGTCGAACCCGACGACGAGCATCCGTTCCGCCCGCCCGGCGGCGAGCAGGTCGGCGGCGGCGGCGAGGGCGGACGCCCCCGACGCGCAGGAGAGGGAGAGGGTGATGCGGGGGCCGCGCAGGCCGAGGGCGTCGGAGATCCGCGCCTGGCTGTCATCCTGCGTGGGCAGCTCCATCGTGGCGAAGTTCGTGGCGGCGATGAGCCCGCAGGAGGCGCGTCCGGCTTCCCCGAGGCCTTGCAGGGCCTCCTCGCCGGCGGCGACTGCGAAGCGAACGGCGCGCGGTGCGTCGGCGGGTTGCGCGGGGATGCCGTCGATTTGCCCGCCGCAGGTGGGGGGGAGGCCGGCATCGCCGGGGAAGAGGCGGACGGGGCGCAGGAGGCTTTCGCCCTCCAGCAGGGCCTGCCAGAAGGCGCTTGCGCCCGGCCCTGCAGGGGTGAAGGCGCCCATGCCGGAAACGACGATGGAAGGCGTGGGGTCGTTCATCGGGAAATCACCCCTTCATGCAGAGTCCGCCGTCCACGGAAAGAACCTGGCCGGTGATGTACGCGGCATCGTCCGAGGCGAGGAAGCGCACGGCGGAGGCGACCTCCTGCGGCGTGCCGAAACGCCCCATCGGCACCCTGGCCAATTGGCGTTCGCGGCGCGCGCCGGCGAGTCCGTCGGTCATGGGCGTTTCGATGACGCCGGGGGCCACGGCGTTTACGGTCACGCCCGAGTCGGCGAGTTCGCGGGCGGCGCTGCGGACGAGGCCGAGCAGGCCGGCTTTCGAGGCGCTGTAGGCCGAATGGAGGGCATCGCCCAGAAGCGCGGCGGCCGAGGAGATCACCACGATGCGTCCGGACTTGCGGCGCATCATCGCGCGTGCGGCAGCCTTCATCAGGCAGAAGACGGAGTCGAGGTTCACGTTCATCGTCTCGCGCCAGTCCTCGAAGCGGGAAAGGGCGAGGAACTGCGTCTTTTGCAACCCCGCGTTGCAGACGACCACGCCGACGGATCCCAGTGCCGCCTCGGCGTCCGCGAAGAGATCGGCCGCGGCCTCCGGACGGGCGAGGTCGCGGGGCGGGAGCGCCACGGCGCCGTTGCCCAGGGACTCGGCAAGCGCCCGGGCGAGGTCGATGCCGCCGTGCGAGGCGAGGGCGACGGGATGCCCCGCGGCGTGGAGGGCGCGGGCGATGGCGGAGCCGATCGCGCCCGAGGCGCCGGTGACCAGCGCGGGCGTGCCCGACGATGGGGTTGGGATTGTTGTTGCCATGCGTACCAGTGTAGCGGCCCCGCAGATTCGATGCCATTCCCAATTTGTGTCGGCGCTGGCGGCAGGGCAAAAAAAACTTCCCTCCCGCCTCCATGGGGCGGGAAGGAAGAGAATGGAAAAGCTCGGGGCGGGCGGCGGAGGTCCGTCGCCCCCTGGCGTGGCGGGGTTATTGCGAGGCTTTGATCCGGTCCCAGGCCTTGTTGTAGAGGTCCATGACCTCGGGCTGGTCCTCGAAGCCCTTGATGACCTGGCCGTTCGCGAGGGTGGCTTCATCGAGCACGATGAGTTCCCGATAGTCGGGATCGAGCAGTTCGATGCCGCCGGCGACGGGGCTCAGGCCGCAGACGTAGTTCATGTTCGCGGCGGCGACTTCGGGATCGTAGAGGTAGTTGATGAAGGCGTAGGCGAGATCCTTGCGGGAGGCGTTGGAGGCCACGACCAGTTCGTCGAAGGCGATGCAGTAGCCTTCGGCGGGAAGGGCGAAGCCGATGTCGTCGCGCGGGGGGACGCCGGACTCTTCGTCGCCGACGATGACCTGCGTGGTGTCGGAGGAGTAGCCGTGGCCAAGCCAGGTGGCGCCGGAGGGGACTTCGGTCTTGTAGCTTTCGCCGTCGAACTTCCGGACGTTGACGCGCCACTGGAGGATCTGCTCGACGGCCGCGTCGATTTCGGCGGGGTCGGTGGAGTTCATGGAATAGCCGAGGTACATGAGGCCGGCGCCGATGACCTCGCGGATGTCGTCGAGGAGCGAGATGCGGCCGCGGAGGGCGGGATTGCCGAGGATGGCCCAGCTGGCGGGGTCGGCACCTTCGGGGATCTTGTCCTTCACGTAGGCGAAGCCGGTATAGGTGACCACGTAGGGGACATTGTACTCGAAGGAGGGATCGAGAATCTGGCCGGCGAAGGAGGGGGCGAAGTTGGCGCGCACGTTGGGGATCCTCGCATGGTCGAGGGCGTCGATCATGCCTTCCTTGGCCATGGCCGCGATCTGGTAGGAGGTGGGGGTGATGAGGTCGTAGCCGGTTCCGCCGGCCTTGAGCTTGGCGTACATGGCTTCGTTCGAGTCGAACGTGTCGATCACGACGGTGACGCCGAGGCCTTTTTCGAAGCCCTGGAGGATTTCCGGAGCGATGTAGTCGCACCAGGTGTAGATGTGCAGCGTGCCGCCGTCGCCGCCGTCGGGGGGATGGAATCCGCTGGCCTCGGCTGCGGCGAGGGCTTGGGCGGAGAGGTCGGTTCCCGGCTCGGTTCCGCCTTGCCGCGCGCAACCGGCGAGGAGGAGGGCGGTGGCCGCGAGGGCGGTGGGGAGGGTGTGGCGCAGGAGTGTCATGACGCGTTTCCTTTGGGGGTTGGCTGGGGTTTGCGGGTGAGGAGTTTCGAGATCCCTGCGATGGCGCAGGTGAAGAGGAGCATGAGGGTGGAGAGGGCGAAGACCGAGGGGAGTTCGCGGGAGTGCTTCACCATCGAGCTCACGTAGGTGGGGAAGGTGTTGGTTCCGGCGCCGTTGACGAACGAGGTGATGACGACGTCGTCGATGGAGAGGGTGAAGGCGAGGAGGCCGCCGGCGACGATACCGGGCATGAGGATGGGGAGCTTGACCTTGAAGAAGGCGTACAAGGGGCTTGCGCCGAGGTCATAGGCGGCCTCGATGAGGTTGTAGTCGAAGTCCTGGAGGCGCGCCAGGACGGTCATCGCCACATACGAGACGCAGAAGGTGATGTGGGCGATCAGGATGGTCCAGAAGCCGCAGGCGACCTTCATGGCCACGAAGAGCATGAGGAGCGAGATGCCGATGAGGATGTCGGGCATGACGAGCGGGGTGTAGACGAGGGCGTGGTGGACGGTCTGGAGGCGACTGCGCCAGCGGTGGAGGGCGAGGGCCGAGGTGGTGCCGATCACGCACGAGACCAAGGTGGAGAGGCCGGCGATCTTGAGGGAGAGCCAGAAGCTCTGCATGAGATTTTTCACGGCGTAGTCGCCCCGGAAGATCCGGGCGTACCACTTGCCGGTGAAGCCCATGAACTCGCCGTTGGCGTCGAGGAAGCTCATCGTGATGCCGTTCGGGATGAAGCCGTAGGCCACCACGTACAGGATGGGCACGTAGAGGAAGACGAGGACGAGGCCCAGGACGACGATGGGGGTGAAGGAACGTCGCATCAGGAGGCCCCCGTTCCGGTGATGATGAGTTGCGCCGTCGTTCGTTCGAGCTGCTTGCGTTCGCGGGCGTCCTGCCGCTTCTTCCATGCCATCGAGGCGGCGAGGGGCACGAGGACCGACACCGCCATCATCGTGGCGAGGGCGGAGGCATGGGGGATGTTGCGGTTCTGGATGGCGCGCATGAAGATCTTCTGGCCGATGAGCACGCAGTTCTTCCCGCCGAGCATCTGCGGCACCACGTAGGAGCCGACCGCCGGGATGAAGACCATCAAAATGGCGGAGACGATGCCCTGCCGGATGCCGGGGATGAAGATCTTCCGGAAGGCGTAGAAGCCGCGCGCCCCGAGGTCGCGCGCAGCCTCCATCAGCGAGAAGTCGAACTTTTCCGCGGCCGTGTAGATGGGCATGATGGCGAAGGGGAGGAAGGAATAGACCGAGACGAGCACCACGGCGGCTTCGCTGTCCAGCAGGAACGCCGCGGCGGGGTCGACGGGCTCGGCGGAGGCGAGGCGGCAGGTCACGAGGAAATCCCGGAGGAAGACGGGCAGGCGAAGGAAGACCCATTCGCGGGAGAGAAGCCACGTCCGATAGCAGGCCTGCACCCAGCCATCCGGATGCACCATTGTCTTCCACGCGAAGACACGCACCACGAAACTGGTCCAGAAGGGCAGCATGATGGCGCCGGCGACGATGTTCCGCCACTTCGAGTTCATGCGGGCGATGGCGTAGGCGCAGGGGAGCGCGAGCAGGATGCACCAGAAGGTCACCTTGAGCGAGACGCGCAGCGTGGTGAGGGCGATCGACGGATAGTCGGGATCGGCCATCGCCCGCCAGGTCGAGAGGCTCCACTCGCCGACGCCGCCGTTGGGGGTGTGGCCGTGGAAGGTGAAGGCGAGCACGATCAGCGTGGGGAGGGCGAAGAAGACCATCAGCCACGCGAACGACGGGAGGGTCACCCCCCATTCGGCAAACTTCGAGCTGCGGTTCTTCATCGTCATTCCTCCGACAGGGCTTTCGGCTGCGGGGGGAGTTGGATGAGGGAGGCGTCGATGGCGGAGAAGGTCTCGAGCATGTAGCCGTCGTCCGGATGCCACCACACGTAGACATTGTCCTCCCATGTGATGGATTCCTGGTCGAGCAGGAAGCGCGAGTGGGGCTTGAGGGCCAAGATGGATCGGTCGCCGGATTTGAGCCAGTATTTCGTGTAGACGCCCTGGTAGATGATGTCCGTGACGCTGGCCTGGAAGACGTTCGGGTGCTCGTCGGAGGGAGGCGGGTTGAGCGTCACGCGGATCTTCTCGGGCCGCACGGACAGGTGCACCTTCTGGCCCACGCCGAGGTTCTTGTCGATGTAGGCGCGGATCCTCGGGAAGCCGGTGGGCTCGATGGTGCAGTAGTCTCCCTCGATGGAGACAATCTCCCCTTCGAAGAAATTGGTGTCGCCGATGAAGGCGGCGACGAACGAGGAGACGGGGGCCTCGTAGATTTTGGCGGGGCTGTCGAGTTGTTCGATGCGTCCCTTGTTCATCACGGCGATGCGGTCCGAGAGCGACATGGCCTCGCCTTGGTCGTGGGTGATGTAGATGAAGGTGATGCCCACCTGGTCGTGGATGGTGTCGAGTTCCAGCAGCATGTGCTGGCGGAGCTTGAGGTCGAGGGCGGCGAGAGGCTCGTCGAGCAGGAGCACTTGCGGGCGGTCGATGAGGGCGCGGGCGATGGCCACGCGCTGCTTCTGCCCGCCGCTGATCATGGCGGGGAACTTGTGGGCGTGCTCCGTCATGCGGATCATCTCCAGCATCTGCTCCACGCGGCGCTTGATGTCGGCGGAGGCGCAACGCTGGAGGCGGAGGCTGAAGGCGATGTTGTCCCACACCGTCATGTGCGGGAAGAGGGCGTAGTTCTGGAAGACGGTGTGGACGCGCCGGCGGTTCGGGGGGAGGCGCGTGATGTCCTGCCCGTCCAGGATGACGCTCCCGGTGTCGGGTTTCTCGAACCCGGCCAGGATGCGGAGCAGGGTGGTCTTCCCGCAGCCGCTCGGGCCGAGGAGCGAGAAGAATTCACCGCGTTTTACGGAGAGGGAGACGTCGTTGACGGCATGGAGTGCCCCGAAGCGCTTCGTCACGCCATTGAAGACAAGGAAATCATCCACTTCACAAACTTCCTTGGCGCCACCACGGGGTTACCTGGTTCCGATTGGGCGCGTGAGGAGGCGCATGATGGGGTACCCACCCCCCGATGTCAACTGGTTTTTCAACTCTTGGGAACCTTCCCGCCGGGTGGCGTCGAACGGTCGGTCCAGGCAGAGGGTACGACGATCTTTCGGGCGAGGTCCGGATGGATGGGGCGAGTTCGCGGAGCGGCGGCCTGGGACTTCGGCGGTGCGCCCGGAGGCCACGTCAACCTCGTCTTGACGCATCCACCCCGCTTCACCTACCCTGTTCCCGTGAAAGCGCACCTTCGGGCCGGTCTCAGCGGGCGGAACCCCGCGCCGCCCGAAAGCGGTTTCCGATCACTTCCACTGCATGAGAAAACAAGGAATCGCCGTTGTCGCGGTTGGCGGCAACGCATTGATCAAGCATAAGACCCGCCAAACCATCCAGGATCAATATGATTGTGTAGAAGACACGATCGTTCACATCGTGGACATGATTGAAAACGGCTGGGACGTGGTTGTCACCCATGGCAATGGCCCCCAGGTCGGCTTTAATTTGCGCCGCTCCGAACTGGCCAAGACAGCCCTGCATGAAGTCCCGCTGGACTACTGCGGCGCGAACACCCAGGGCAACATCGGGTACATGCTCCAAAGGGCTTTGCACAACGAATTCAAGCGCCGCGGGATCCACAAAGACGCGATAACGGTCGTCACGCAGACGGTGGTTGACGAGCACGATCCGGCATTTGGCCATCCGTCCAAGCCCATCGGCAGTTTCATGGGGGAGCGCGAGGCCAAATCCCGCCAGGCCAAGGACGGCTGGACCGTCGTGGAAGATGCCGGCCGCGGATGGCGCAGGGTCGTGCCCTCGCCACGCCCGGTTTCGATCGTCGAAGCGGAAGCAATCCACGACCTGATCAAGGCCGGTTTTACCGTGATCGGCGTGGGCGGCGGCGGCATCCCCGTGATCGAGCGCGAGGATGGCACGCTGACCGGCATCGAGGCCGTGATCGACAAGGATTTCGGCTCGTCCTTGCTGGCGAAATTGATTGGCGCGGATTTGTTTTTGATCAGTACCGCAGTCGAAAAGGTGGCTCTCGACTTCAATACACCGGATCCAAAGTGGTTGGATCGGATGACCGTCGCAGAAGCCAGGCAGCACGTTTCGGAGGGGCATTTTGCGTCCGGAAGCATGCTTCCAAAGATCCAGGCATGCATCCAATTCATCGAGAATGGCGGCCGGAAGGCCTTGATTACCGATCCCGAACATATCCGCGACGCCCTGGAAGGCAAGACAGGCACCTGGATAGTCCCCTGATCCAATCGCAGGCTGACGCAACGCGCTCCCCGCCTCCGGGGGAAAAGACCTCGCGCGCGGGAAACGGGCCTGCTATACTTCGCCGGAATTTTTTCCCCAGGGAGCCTCCATGCAGAAGAAGATACTCATCATCGGGTCCGGTCCCATCGTGATCGGCCAGGCATGCGAGTTCGACTATTCCGGGACGCAGGCCTGCAAGGCCCTCCGCGCGTGCGGCCACAAGGTGGTGCTCGCGAACTCGAACCCCGCCACCATCATGACCGACCCCGTGATGGCGGACGCCACCTACATCGAGCCGCTCAACGCGGAGCGTCTCGAGCAGATCATCGCCAAAGAGCGGCCCGACGCGATTCTTCCGAACCTCGGGGGGCAGACCGGCCTGAACCTCTCGATGGAGCTTTCGAAGAAGGGCGTGCTCGACCGCTACGGCGTGGAGGTCATCGGCGTGAACCTCGACGCCATCGAGCGCGGCGAGGACCGCGAGGTCTTCAAGGAGACGATGCGGAAGCTCGGCATCGACACGCCCCGGAGCGGCATCGTCCGTTCGGTCGAAGAGGCGAAGGCGCTCGTCCTCGGCGAAATCGGCTTCCCGGTGGTCGTGCGGCCGGCCTACACGATGGGCGGTTCCGGCGGCGGATTCTGCTACAACGTGGAAGAGCTCGAGACCGTTTGCGCCCGCGGGCTGGACGCTTCGCCCGTCCGCCAGTGCCTCGTCGAGGAGTCGATCCTCCACTGGGAGGAGCTCGAGGTCGAAGTCGTGCGCGACGCGAAGAACCAGATGGTGCCGGTGTGCTTCATCGAGAACATCGACGCCGTGGGCGTGCATACGGGCGACAGCTTCTGCGCCGCGCCGTTCCTCACCGTCCCGAAGGAGCTCGAGGAGCGTCTCACGCGCGACGCCTTCAAAATCGTCGAAGCCATCGGGGTCATCGGCGGCTGCAACGTGCAGTGGGCCCACGATCCCAAGACGGGCCGCACCGTCATCATCGAGATCAACCCCCGCACGTCGCGATCCTCCGCCCTCGCCTCGAAGGCGACCGGCTTCCCCGTCGCGCTCGTCTCCGCGAAGCTCGCCGCCGGCATGACGCTCGACGAAATGCCCTACTGGCGCGATGGCACGCTCGAGAAGTACACGCCATCCGGCGACTACATCGTGCTCAAGTTCCCCCGCTGGGCCTTTGAGAAGTTCCGCGCCGTCGAGGACCGTCTCGGCACGCAGATGAAGGCCGTGGGCGAGGTGATGTCCATCGGCAAAACCTACAAGGAGACCTTCCAGAAGGCCATCCGCGCCCTCGAGAACGGACGCGCGGGGCTGGGCTTTGCAAAGGACTTCCACGAGCGCTCCCTCGACGAGCTGCTGAAGCTGCTCGCCACCGCGAGTTCGGAGCGCCACTTCCAGATGTACGAGGCCATCCGCAAGGGCGCCACGAACGAACAGCTCGCGCGCCTCACCGGCGTGAAGGACTATTTCATCCAGCAAATGCGCGAGCTCGTCGAGGAGGAGGAGCGGCTCCTCCGGCATGTCGGCCGCCTGCCGCCGGACGACGAGCTCGTGCAGGCGAAGAAGGACGGCTTCAGCGACAAGTACCTCGCCCGGATCCTCCGGATTCCGGAGACGGCCGTGCGCGAGCGCCGCACCGCCCTCGGATGCGTCGGGACGTGGCACGCCGTGCCGGTTTCCGGCGTCGAGAACCAGGCCTACTACTACAGCTCCTACAACGGGGAACCGGGGGAGGTGCCCGTCTCGTCGAACCCGAAGAAGGTCATGATCCTCGGCGGCGGCCCGAACCGCATCGGCCAGGGCATCGAATTCGACTACTGCTGCACCCACGCGGCGATGGCCATGCGCGACGCCGGGTACGAGACCATCATGGTCAACTGCAACCCCGAAACGGTCTCGACCGACTACGACACCTCCGACAAGCTTTACTTCGAGCCCGTGACGGTCGAAGACGTCCTGCCGATCTACCAGGCGGAAAAGCCCGAAGGCATCATCGTCCAGTTCGGCGGACAGACCCCCCTCAACATCGCCCGAAGCCTCCAGGAGGCGGGATGCCGCATCCTCGGCACGCCGGTCGACTCCATCGACGCCGCAGAGGATCGCGACCGCTTCCACGCCATCCTGGACCGCCTCGGCATCCCCATGCCCGAATCGCTGGTGGCGAGCGACCTCGACGGCGCGCTCCGGTGCGCCGGGCAACTCGGCTACCCGCTCATCATCCGCCCCAGCTTCGTGCTCGGCGGGCGCGGCATGGAGGTGATCTACGACGAGCCCATGCTCGAGGAGTATGTCGCCAAGGCCGCGGACGCGACCCCCGACCGCCCGCTCTATCTCGACCGCTTCCTCCACCACGCGCTTGAATGCGAGGCCGACGCGCTTTCCGACGGAACCGACATCTTCATCCCCGCCGTCATGCAGCACATCGAGCTCGCCGGCATCCACTCCGGCGACTCCGCCTGCGTCCTTCCGCCCGTCTCCATCAGCGAGAAGAACCGCGAGACCATCCTCGACTACACCCGGCGCATCGCCGCCGAACTGGAGGTCGTGGGCCTCATGAACATGCAGTTCGCCATCGAGGAGGAACCCGGCTTCCCCGGCGGCAGGGTCTACGTGATCGAAGCCAACCCGCGGGCCTCCCGCACCGTCCCGCTGGTTTCGAAGGTGGCGGGCATCCCCATGGCGCGCCTCGCCACGCAGCTGATGGTGGGCCGGACCGTGAAATCGCTCGGCCTCGACCACCGCCACGTCGTCCCCTATTTCGGCGTGAAGGAGGCCGTGCTCCCCTTCGAGAAGTTCCCGGAGGTCGATCCCGTGCTCGGTCCGGAGATGCGCTCCACCGGAGAAGTGCTCGGCCTTGCCAACACCTTCTGTCTCGCCTATTTCAAGAGCCAGGAGGCTGCGGGCTCCCCGCTGCCGACCGAGCCGGGGCGCGTGCTGGTCTCCCTCTCGGAAAAGCCGGAGGAGGCCGTCCATGCCGTCCAGGGGCTTGCAAGCCTGGGCTTCGAGATCCTCGGCACCCGCGGCACGGCGGCTTTCCTGCGTGGACACGGCGTGGACGTCGCCGAGATCGCCAAGATCGGCGAAGGCCGCCCGGACGTCCTGGACGCCATCAAGAACCGCGAGATCCAGCTGATCGTCAACACGCCGTCCGTGCACCGCGATGCCCGTTCCGACGACTCCCGCATCCGCCAGGCCGCCATCAAATACCGCGTGCCGTACCTCACCACCCTCGCCGCCGCCCTGGCGGCATCCGAAGGCATCCGCTCCGCGCGCGACGGCCTCGGCTCCGTGCGCCCGCTTCAATCCTACCACGCCTCCATCCGCAGGTAGGGACCACCTCCGCCGTCCGTTTTCCCGGCCGACCCGTCCGGAGGCGACCCGTCGCGCCGTGCGCCGCGCGGTTTTTCTCTTTGCCTCGGGAGGTTTTTTGCGGTATAACGCCTCCCATGATCCCAACAGCGCCACGCCATCTCGCAGGAGGCGTCCCCCTGCGGCGCGGGCGCCCAACCCCGGTTCAGAAAAAGGTGTGATCCCATGGCAAAGAAATCCTTCGACAAAGGCCCCGTGACCCTTTGTTCCATGCCCTTCTGGTGCGTCGCCAATGAACTCCCCGACCCCTTTGGCGGCGCCGTCCTCGATCCGATTTCCTCCGTCGACGTCGCCAAGCTCCTTGCCGAGGCCGCCGGGAAGGGACTGATCGATGCCACCAGCTTCCACGACGACGATCTCGTCCCCTGGGACCCCAAGCATCCCGAAGACGACCTCGACCCCGCCAGCGAGACCTACAAGACCCTCCGCGAGATCAAGCAGATCCTCGACAAGGCCGGCCTCAAGGTCAACACCGCCACGTGCAGCCTGCATGGGAACAAGCTCTTCCGCGCCGGCGGCCTCACCAACCCCGACCCCAAGCTGCGCGCCCTCGCCATCAAGAAGGTCCAGCGATGCCTGCGCATGGGCGCCTTCTTCAAGGCCTCGTACTACACCTACTGGGTGGCCCGCGACGGTTTCGAAGTGCCCGTCGCCGTGGATTGGAAGAGGGTCTACGGCTGGCTCCGAGCCGGCCTGGACAGCGTCACGGACTACATCGAGAAGCAGAAGCTCACGAACTACAAGGGCGCCACCATCGAGCCGAAGCCGAACGAGCCCCGCGGCCAGATGTTCCTCCCCACGAGCGGCCATGCGGTCGGCCTGATCGCCTCGCTCAAGAAACCCGGCTTCTGGGGCGTCAATCCCGAACTCCTCCAGCACGAGAGCATGGCCCTCATGAACTCCGTGATGACGGTCGGCTACCTCGTCTCCCTCAAGAAGCTCTTCTTCCTCCACTTCGGCAGCCAGATCAAGGCGCAGTTCGACAACGACTTCCCGCCGCTTGTCGGCCCCGAAGGCCTCAAGGAGACCGCCCAGATGTTCTGGGCGCTGGAGAAGATGGGCTGGAAGGGCGTCGTGGAATTCGATTGCCACATGCTTCGTGCCGAAGGCGACCCGTCCGACCCGATCGGCTGCCGCCGCCGCTTCATCGGGAACTGCGTGGACGCCCTGCGCCTCGCGGTCGATCTCGCCGCCCGTTTGAAGGGGATCAGCCGGAACGACTACGTGGACGATTCCTCCTGCGACCTCGCCGCCACGAAGATGCTCTGCAACATCGCCTGATTCCCGAACTCTCCGGAACTGCATGGGGCGGGGCGTCCGCGGACGTCCCGCCCCGTTTCGCCTTTAGGACACGCTACTTCGATGAAAAACAGAAAGAAAGTCGTCTACCTCAGCGGCCCCATCATGGACGAACGCGATGATGGCGCCATCGTCTGGCGCAATGAAGCCAAGGAAAAACTGTCCGACCTCTTCGACATACTCGACCCGATGCGCCGCAACTTCAAGGACCGCGAGGTCGACAGCGCCAACGAAATCGTCGAGTTCGATCTGCAGGACGTGCGCGATGCGGACATCCTGCTCGTGAACTATTCCCGCGTATCCATCGGCACCTCGATGGAGGTTTTCTACGCCGCGCACGATCTCGGCAAGTTCGTGGTGGCCTTCTCGCCTTTCCCCTTCAAGGATTGTTCGCCCTGGATGGTGCGCCATTGCACAAAGATTCTCCCTTCGCTGGACGCCGCCGTCGAGTACATCCGCAAGAACTTTGGCGAGTGATCCCGTCCATTCCGCCCGTGGCGTCCATCATGCGTTCGATTCTCCTCGCGGTTGCGTTCCTCGCCATGACGACTTCCCCGTCGTTCGCTGCTTCGACCGCCGTTCCTGCGGGAGCCCCGCCGCAGGTTCTCGAGGCGGACGTTGCGGTGGTGGGCGGCGGAAGCGCCGGTTTCGCCGCCGCCTGGAGCGCGGCGCTTCTTGGGAGCCGCGTCGTTCTCGTGGAGAAGGAACAGGCGCTGGGGGGCACCTCCACCATCGCCGGCGTGAACAACTGGGAGCCGGGCATGGGCGGGACAGGCGTGCCCTATCGCGTGTACCAGCGCCTTTCCGCCCGTCCGGACGCCTGTGCGCCGTACGTGATGGCGAAGCATTGCATGTGGCCTGAAAAAGACCAGCCCTACACCTATCCGGGCGCCCTCGCCACGCTCGATCCCTCGATCCCCTATGCCGCGACCCTGCGCCGCCACGGACCCGGCCTCCGCGACAAAAACTGGTTCCGCGAAAACTGCCATGGGATCATCTTCGAGGCGGACGAGATGTCCGCGACGCTTCTCGAGATGCTCCGGGAGACCGGCCGGTGCGAGGTGCTTCTCGGCATCGCCTGCACGGGGGCGGAGACGGGGGAGGGGAATCACGTGGAGCGCATTGTCCTTTCGGATGGACGCAAGGTCGCGGCCCGCGTGTTCGTCGATGCGACGGATGGCGTCCTCTGCGGCATGCTGGGGTGCGAACGGATGTTCGGACGCGACGCCCGGAGCGACTATGGCGAGCCCGGCGCCCCGGACAAACCCCGCCCGACGCTGAACGGCGCGACGCTGATGTTCCGGGTGGAACCCGCCGGGAGCGAAGCGGTCGAGCCCCTTCCGGAGGATGTCCCGGAGGCATGCTGGTGGGCGAAGCGCTTTCCGCTTGTCTTCGCGATGGCCTGCCCCCGCGGCGGCTATTCCATGAACATGCTCCCCACCATGGCGGGCGAGGAGGTCCTTCGGCTGGGCCTCGAGGCGGCCTACGCCGAATGCCGCCGGCGCGTGCTCGCCGAGTGGCACTGGCTCCAGCGCGATCACGCGGAATTCCGTTCCTATCGCCTGGCGTCCATCGCGCCGTCGCTCGCCCTGCGCGAGACCTGCCGCGTGCGCGGGGAGTATGTGCTCACCCAGCATGATTTGATTGCCGGCCTGGCGAAGCAGAAACACCCGGACATCATCGCCATCGCAGACCACCCGATGGACAACCATGGCGGCGGCGGACCAAACGGCGAACTCAACGGCCCCTACGGCATCCCTTACCGCTGCCTCCTCCCGCTGGGCACCCGCAATGTGCTCGTCGCGGGGCGCGCCGCGAGTTTCAGCTCCATCGCCGCCTCGAGCTGCCGCCTTTCACGCACCATGATGCAACTGGGCGAAGCGGCGGGCGTGGCCGCATTCCTCGCTGTGCGGGACGATATCCCCCTGCGGGAGGTCGACGCCGCGGAAATCCGCCGATGCATGGCGGAGAAAATCGACGGCGACCCCTTCCAGGAAAACCAGTGACCGGACGGCCTCGTCCGAGGCCCTCCAGACGTCGGAACCGATCGGCGCCTCCCCTGCGTGCTTCCTTCGCCTCGCCGGGAGGACGAATTCCCCCGTGCAATCCTGGAAGCCGGCTTTGAGGGGCGACGCCCCGTCGCCGGGGGCGTCGCCTGCGGGCATGGCGTTTACCGCAACAGGAAAATCAGGCCGGTGTCGAGGGACTGGCGCTCGTAGCAGCCCATGTCGACGGTGCCATGGTAGATGCGCGCGTTTCCGGCGAGGTCGAGTTCGCCGGAGACGTAGGCGTTGCTCCCCGCATCCATGGCCGGCGAGGCGGAGCGAAGGGTCGCGTCGAAGTCCGGGTCGCCGGAATCGACGCCCCCGTTGCGGAACAGCGGGTCGCCCGCCAGCACGCCGTTGCCGAAGTAGAGGTTCGTGGAAACGGTGTATTCGCCGGTCTCCTCGTCCACGATGTTCGTGACGAAGGCGTAGGGGCCGTACACGGTGTCGTGGAGGAGGGAATAGCGCAAGAGGACCGATCCGCCGGAAGCGCTCTTGAGTTCGCCGTTGTCGCAGATGGTGTTTTCGACGGCAGTCGACAGCGCGTTTCCGGCGGCTCCGGGGCCGCCGGCGAAACCGCCGCTCGTGCGGATGAAGGTGCAGTTCCGGACCGTGCCGCTGTTGGCCATGAGGTTGCCCCAGAGGATCGAGACGGAGTTCGTCATGTCCGCGAAGAGGCAGTTCGTGAACTCCGGCGCGTTGGCATGGCTCGTCGAGACCAGGGTGCAGCCCTTGCATCCCTCGAACACGCAACGGTCCGCCTTGAACCAGCAGGACTTTTCGCCGCCCTGCGCGAGGCCGGTCGGCACGTGGAAGAGTCCGGCGTAGTAGACATTCGATCCGGAGCCCGGAATCAAGCCGGCGTTGTTCGTGTACATCCGGAGGTTTCGGAAGGTGCACTCGGAGAGGCGGACGTCGTTCGGCGTGCCGTTCGGGCGGCAGGAGGCGACGAACGCGCGCTCGCAGCGGGCGTTTTCGAAGAGGCAGCGGGTTGCCTCGAACCAGCGGTCGCGCGAGCGGCTGGCCATGCCCACGTCCGCGTCGGTGGTGTCGAAGGAGATGGCGCTGAAGCGGTTGAAGTTCGAGACCACGCAATTGGCCATCTCCAGGCGAGAGGCCCGGTAGAGATAGCCGACGGCGGGCTCGGCCGTGTTGGCGAGCGTTTGGCGAAAGACGCAGTTGGAGAAGGCGATGGACGCGTCCATCAGGCTGGCGATCGCGCCGGTGGTTCCGGCGAGCGTCGCGCCGCCCACCAGCGGGGTGGCGTAGCTGCCGCTGCGCTGGAAGAGGTTCGCCACGCCGTTCGTGCCCGTGAGGACCACGTCTTCGGGATTCCCCGTGGCGCCGACGATCGCGAGGCCCGCGGCGTCGAGGGGGTAGCTTTCGGTGGCCGGCGTGTAGGCGCCCGCCGCGAGCAGGAGGGTGTCGCCTGCCGCGGCGTAGCCCGTCGCGGCCGTCATCGACAGGAAGGGGCGTTCCGGCGTGCCGATGCCCGTGGTGTCGGAACCCAGCAGGGGATCGATGGCGAAGAAGTCGGGATCGACCACGATGTCGAGGGTAAAGGTTTCGGCGCCGGATTCGACGAAGTCGGCACCGGCCTGGAAGGTCACGGTGGTCGCGCCCTTCACCGGGGTGACGACCACGCTGGCCTCGGACTGCGCTTCGCCCTGTGCGATGGACCGGCCCTCGTCGGCGTCCCACGCCACGGTCGAAGGGCCGTCCACGGAGAGGATCGCGAGTGGAATCGAGGTGGACGCCACGATGCCGTCGGTCGCCATGGAGAAGGGCCGGGTGAAGGCGCCGTTGGCGGAGCGAAGCACGAGCAGGCGGTCGCCCGCGAAGGCGATATGCTCGTCGACGACGTTCACGTCGAGTGTCGCGCCGACGACGCCGGGGGCGGAAATCGAGATTTCGGCTTCGCCGAGTCCGGCGTTTGCGGGGGGCGTGAACTGGAAGGTCGCGCTGTCGGAGTCGAACACGATGGATGCCGGAAGCCCCCAGTCCGCAGGTCCCGCGAGCGTGGCGGTCAGCGGGAGTGCCACGGAGGCGGACGGCACGAGGGCTACGGCGATGCTCCTGGCCTCGCCGCGCGGGCACGCGACGAGCCCGTAGGAGGGCATGCGGAAGGTCGGGACAATTTCGGCGTTGTAGAGCGATTCGTAGGCGCCGAGGTCGGGACGGGCTTCGCCGAGAAGGGTGTTGTCGGCGATACGGGGATTTCCCGCGAGATCGGTCGCGCCGATGGCGCCGGAGGCATGGCCGGCGTCGATTCCGGGCGAGTAGGCTTTGAGGCGCGCGTCGAAACCGGGAAGGGAGGAGGGGCCGTCCGCGTTCACGAAGATGGGGGCGCCGGGGAGGATGTTCGCCATGCCGGAAATCGCGGCTTCGGTCCCCAGGTCGCAATTCGAGACGATGGCCGCGTCCGCGAAGGCGAAGCCGTAGCTGTTTCCGGGAACGAGCGGGAGCGTTTCGTCGGCAAAGATGCAGTTGCAGGCATAGGCGTGCGCGTTCCGGGCCAGCGAGCCGAAGTTCCGCAGGAAGGTGCAGTTGTGGAGGAGGGCGGTCGCGCGATAGCTGTGGACGGTGCCATACAGGGCGCCCGATGCGGACGTGCTGTAGGGGACGTTGTCCGCGAAGAGCGAGTTGGAGACGCGGAAGTCGCCATCGACGTACCCATCGGGTTGGGTCAGGAACTGTGCGCCGATCACCATGTTGGCGGTGTTGCCGAGGAATTGGCACCGATCCACCGAAAGCGACCCATACCAGTTCATGTCCACGCGATGGCCGCACACGCCGATGCAGGCGCCCGACGTCCTCAGGCCATTGAGCGCGGTGGGCGTTGTGAGAACGTTCCCGCGGAAGACGGAGTCGCAGACGGCGAGGCTCACTTGATAGGTGTTGTAGACGCCGCCCACCACCACGGCCGAGAGCCGGTTGTCGGCGAAGAGGCACCTGCGGATGGTCATGAGGCGATCGTCCTCCGCGCCGGCGACGGTGCTCTCGCCGGTGACCTGCACCGCGTGGCTGCGGTTCGTCATCCCGATGAAGGCGCAATCGTCGACGGTCACCCGCGACAGGCCGTTGGCGGTGATGCCGCCGCAATATCCCGATTGGCTGGCAACCTCCTCGGTCTGGGTGAAGAGGCAGTTGGAGACGATGCAGTCGGAGGAATCGATGTAGAGCGGAACGGCGCGCCGCGCGTTTCTGATGTACAGATCCGAAAGCGAACAATCGCGTTCCAGGGCCGAAAGGACGAAGATCCCGCGCCCGATTTCGTCTTCGCCGTCGATGATGCGGTCTTCACGGCCGATGGCCTCGCCGGCGGCCGACCAGCCGCGAATCGAGGTTCCGGCGGGGAGTTCCACCGGGAACTGCTCGCCGTTCGAGGCCGAATAGACGCCTTCGTCGAGATAGATTGCGGGTCGCATCACGGCGACGAGTTGGTTCGTGATGTCGTAGAGGGCCCGCGTGATCGTGCGGAAGGGGGCGTTGGTGGAGCCGTCGCCCGAGGCGTCGTCGCCCGTTCCGGAGACGTACCATGCCTTCTGCGTGGCGAAGGGGAAGTGGACTTCGCCGCTGCCGCCGGCGGCGTTCTCGATGATGAAACGACCGTAGTAGGTGGTTCCCGGGAAGAGCGGGGAGAGGTGGACGGTGTCCGACCAGTTGGTGCCGCTGGCGGACTGCGCCACCACGATGCGCGTGTAGGAGCCGGCGGCGAAGGTGTCGGTTGTGCTGTAGTCGAGGTAGATCGCGGAGGCGCCGACGGAGGGATCGCAGGAGGAGAACCGGGTGCAGGAAAGGGCGACGTCTGCCGCGGACTCGGTCGCCGCCACGGAAACGGCCATGCCGACGGGATCGTCGTCGGCGGCGTACCCGTGAAGCTGCAAGCGGGAGAACTGCAGCCAGGCAGTCTGGCCGGATCCGGTCTCGGTCACCAGGAGCCGGTAGTAGCGATACGATGCGGTGTTGTCGAAGGAATCTTCATAGGCGAGGACGTTCTTGCCGGCGAAGGAGGTGGCCTGCCACACCGTGTTGGTCCAGGCGCGGATGGTTGTCCACCCTTCGCTCGACGCGCGCAGGGTGCCATCGGTGTCGGCGCCCGCCACGAAGGGGGAGTTTGGGTCGTTCGCACCCTGGAGCTCGAAATTCTTCGGGCGGCGGTCGGAGGGGGCAGACAGGCCCGTGGATACGTTGAGGTAGAGCTTGTTGACGACAATCTGGCGGTCCGGCTCGTAGGCGTCTTTGAAGTGGAAGGAGATGTAGTTCGGGACGGCCGTGTTCTGGAGGCTCATGTAGCGGTCCCCAGTGGGCCCGGTGGTCTGGAAGAGGTTCTCCACATTGCCCCTGGTCGTGTCCAGGGTGCCGTAGCCGTACTCGTAGTAGGTCGTGCCCTTCGAATAGGCGTCGGAGGTGAGGTTGACGATGTCCAGCGCGAAGGCGGAACAAGCCAAGGACAGTGCAAGCGAAACGGACAACGATCTACGCATGATGGGCTCCTTTTGTTTCTGGGAACATACCATGATGAGCCGTTGCGTGCAAGTCATTTGCCTTGTTCGCACTTGACGAAGGGTCCGGTTGGGTCAAAAAAACCTTTGTGGCATTCCCGTCCGCCGATTACACTGGCGATGCTCGGATCCCGTTTGGTTGAAATCCCGTTTGGCTGGAGGTCGGCATGCAGAAACCCTTCGTCGCGCTTTTCGCTGTTTCGTCCCTTCTCTGTTTTGCGTCGTCGGCGTCCGCCGTCGGCGTGAAGACCCTCTCCGTCTCACCGGAGGGAGATGCGCCTCACGCTGTCGCCACAAACGACCTTGGCGTGGCCATCCAGGGGTGGCAATCCACGCTCTTCGGCGAGGAGGGGACGGAGGTTTCGTTCCTGGTGGAACTGGACGCCCCCGCCGAGCGGCTCACCCTCGTGGCCTACCGGGGCGGGGCCCTTTCGGCGCGCCTTGCCGATGGAACCTGGATCGACGCGCCGCCGGCTTCCGCTTCGCTGCAGGTGTGGTCCCCCCGCGCCGTCGTGGATGCGGTCCGCCTGCGGAAGCCGGGCACGCTTGATTTCACCGCCCAGCGCAAGCGCGGCGCGGAGGCGGGCGTGTATTCCGCTTCGGTCGATTTCCTGATGCTCCTGGACGCTGCCGCGGAGAACCTCGCTCCCTCCGCCGGCGTGCTCGTGAGTTCCGCCGGCGAGCCGAGCAGCGGATTCCAGCCCCGTCCCTGGGTGAACCAGGTCGCCACGCTCACTTCCGGCGAAATCCACCCCGACGTCAACTTCAGCACCGCGGCGCGCGAGGACGAGACCTCCCCCGACCGGCCCGAGTGGATTCTCCTGCGGTGGGACGCGCCGCAGGCGATCCATGGCGTGGGCCTCATGCGCGGACGCCGGGAAACCGGCCTCGGAGACTCCGTGGTGGAGGTCTACACGGGCGAGGGCGACCCACGCTTCGCCGCGGCGTCGGACGACGGTTGGCGCGCGATGGAAGGCGAGTGGCTCGCCGCCGCCGGGTTCCGCCATTTCGACCTCTTCCCCTTCCCGGAAACGGTCGCCACCCGCGGCGTGCGGCTCCGCAGCATTGGCGGCACAAAGGCGATTTCCGCGGGCGAGGTGATGGTGCTGGGCGACGCCCGCGACGGCGCGGCCGAAGCGGCCGATGCCGACGCCCTTTCCGCGACTTCGGCGGCGCGCCGCGACGGGGTCCCGATTTCGTTCGCCATCCCCGCCGACGGAAAGGTCACGCTGCAGATTCGCGATGCCGAGGGGGCGGTGGTGGCCAACCCCGTGGCGGGCGTCGATTTCCCCGCCGGCACCCACACCGTGTCCTGGAACCTTGACGACATCGATGGCAATCCCGTGCTTCGCACCGGCGAGTATTCCTGGCGAGGGCTCTTTACGCCGCCCCTCTCCGTCGAGTTCCGGCACACCTACCATCCGTGGCCCCTCGCCGGCGTGGCGTGGCAGACGCCGGACCGTACGGGCGGCTGGCTGGCCGACCACGAGCCCCCGCGCACCGTCTGCCGGGGAATGGACGGCACCATGTGGATCGGAGCCTTCGCCGAGGCCGGCGACTCCATCGTCCACGTGCGCGACGACGCCACGAAAATCTGGGGGATCGACCGCTGCTGGGTCGCGATCCCCAGCGAGATCTGCTGCGACGGCGACTTCTACTACGGCCTCTGTGAAGGCGGCTGGATCGGCGACAACCAGGTGATCCTCCAGATCAACCAGCGCACCCATGCCGACCGGAAGATCTTCCAGCGCCCCATCCCCAAGGCCGGCGAAGGCGCCCCCGAAGACGATCCCACGCTCCACCGGGGGATCACCGGCTTCCAGGTGGTCGGGAACATCGCCTACCTGGCCTTCGGGGCGGACAACCTCGTCCAGGCCTTCGACCTGACGCGCGGTCTCGAGGCCGGCTTCCGCGGGTTCGGATGGGACATCGCCTACAAACAGTTCGACGACCAGAAGCCGGTGCTCGTGCGCGAGATCCCCCTCCCTTCGCCCGGACGCCTTCGTCCGTATGGCGAAGGGCGGCTCGTTGCCACCAGCGGGAAAGACGTGGTGACCATCGACCTTGCCACGGGCGAGGTTTCCCCGCTTTTCCAGGGCAAACTGCGGAATCCGCTCGGCCTCGGCACGGACGCGGCCGGAAACGTCTACGTGGGCGAGGGTGCGCCGCTCCACCAGGTCTTCGGCTACGCGCCGGACGGCACGCGCATCGCCACCCTCGGCAAGCCCGGACGCCGGGAGGTCGGACCCTTCGACCCCGACGACCTGGAGGAGCCCTACGGCGTGGAAGTCGCATCGGACGGCCGCGTGTGGGTGATGGAGCATGTCGACTGCGTGCGCCGCGTGAGCTTGTGGGACGCGGAGAGCGGGCGCTGCGTGAAGGCGGTCTACGGCCCCACGCGCTACGGCGGCGGCGGATGCATCGATCCCGATGACGACCGGCGCCTCTTCTACAAGGGGCTGGAGTTCCGCCGCGACGCGCCCGACGCGCCCGTGGAGCTGGTCAACATCCTGTACCGCGTCGACTCCGGCCAGTGCGCTCGCTTCAACGACGCCGACTATCCCGGCTACTGCTTCCGCACGAAGAAGGGATGGTTCTCGCGGAGCCGGCTCTGGTTCACGAGCTACATGGCGCCGCACGGCCATCCCAGCATCGTGCTCTGGCTGTACAAGGGCGACCGCGTCCAGCCCGTGGCCGCCATCGGATCGGCCATCGCGCTACGCGAGACCTTCGGCTGCCCCGCCGGGCGAAAGGGGGACTGGCAGGATTGGCGCGACACTGGCTTCCTGACGAACGTGGTCTCGACCTACGACCCCGACCAGAAGTTCTTCACCTGGACGGACCTGGACGACGACGGCTTCGTCCAGCCGGAGGAGCTGCGCTTCGGCGAGATCCGCTCCCCGGATGACGGCGCGCTGCTCACGCACGCCAGCGCCGGATGGAACTGGCGCATGAACCACTCCTTCGAGGCCGCTGCGGGCGCAGGCGGGAATCTCCTTGTCTTCTTCCGGCCGAAAGGCTTCTCGAAGCACGGATATCCACTCTACGACGTTCCTTCGGAGACGGTCCGCGGGCCGCGCGATGGCCAGGGCTTCATGACCGACTCCGCCGGCAACGCCATCGTTCTCGGCAGCCCGCTCGCAAGCGTCGCGCCGGACGGCACGATGCGCTGGCGCTACCTCAACCAATGGCCCGGCCTCCATGCCGGCCACCACACCACCGCCTATGGGAACGAGCCGGGCGTGCTTATCGCGCCCACCCGCGTCTGGGGCATCGAGAAGGCCGGCGACGAGCTGGGCGAGGTGGTCGCCTTCAACTCCAACCTGGGCTGCACGTACCTGATGACCGCGGAGGACGGCCTCTTCATCGACCGCGTCTTCCGCGACCAGCGCGTGGGGCTGCTGTGGAACTTCAACCAGCCTCCCGCGCCCGAGGTGCTCCGCGAGACGAGCCTTTACGACGAGCACTTCGGCGGAATCTTCCAGACCGCGCGTGGACGCGACGGCAAGGCGCACTTCTACTACGTCGTGGGGAAGAACCACTGCACGGTGGTGGAGCTGTGCGGGCTGGAGAACGTGAAGCGCCTCCCCGGTGGCACGGTGGAGGTGCTCCCGGAGGACGTGGAACTCGCCCGGTCGAGGCGCCTCGCGGCGGCGAGCCGCAAGGCCGGGGCGAAGGTGTACGACGTGCCGCGCGTGGCGGACGGCAGCATCACGGTCGATGCCTCGCCTGCGGAATGGGCGGAGGAGCGGATCGACGGCTTCGCGCTCGCCTTCGATTCGAAAGCCCTCTACGTGCTGTTCCAGGGCCGCGACGACCGCGCCCCCTTCGAAAACAAGGGCGTGAACCCGCTGGAACTCTTCAAGAGCGGGGACGTGCTGGACGTGATGCTCCAGACGAAGCCGGGACTTCCCGCCAATCGCAGGGAAGCGGGCGAGGGGGATCTCCGCATCTCCCTCTCCATGTTCGAAGGGGAGCCGGTGTGCGTGGTGTACGACTTTGTGAATCCGCAGGTGGACCGTGCGGCGCGCATCCCCTTCAGTTCGCCCTGGCGGACGGTGTGGTGCGATCGTGCGGGCGTACTGGAAAGCGCGACCATCGCGGTGGACCGCCATGGCGGGGACATCGTCGTCGAGGCGGCGATCCCGCTTTCGGACATCCACTTCGACCCCTCCGAAGCGGGCGAAGTCGCGGGAGACGTGGGGCGCGTGCTGGGCGACGCCACCGCCACGCGCGCAACCCGCCGCGACTACTGGTCGAACAAGAACACCCAGATCCTCTCCGACCTCCCCAGCGAAGCCGGCGTGGAGCCCTGCCTCTGGGGACTCTTCCGCTTCGCGGAATAACACGCGAAGCATCGGCCTGAACGGACGCGCGGCGCACGGGGATCCTCGTGCGCCTTGTTTTCATCGACGAAACCGGCGCGTGCAGGAGAGCATTTCAACCGCATCCGGCACGACAACCATCCACTACGTCCGGGGCATGCCGTCACGCCGACCCATGAAGTCTCCCTTCCCTGTGCGCTTTGACTTCCTGTCGTTCGCCTGTTATCGTCTTTACGCCCACGGGAGAATGCGATGATTGCGACGATGCGCGGTATTGTGACCGAAAAGAATCCGACCACGGCGATTTTGGAAATCGCGGGGATCGGCTATGAGATGTCCATCACGGCGAGCACCTACGAGCGTCTTCCGCCGGTGGGGCAGGAGGCGCGCCTTTTCGTGCATCATGCGGTGAGCGAGGACGACGAACGGCTTTTCGGGTTCGCCAGCATGGAGGAGAAGCGTCTCTTTCTCCTGCTCGTCACCGTGAACGGCATCGGCCCGAAGGTGGCCATCACCGTTCTCAGCGGCATCTCGGCCGGGGAGCTTTGCGCGGCGATCGCGGACCGGAATCTCAAGCGCATCTGCGCCATCAAGGGCATCGGCAAGAAGCTCGCCGAGCGCATCGTGGTGGATCTGCACGACAAGATCTCCCCGGCGGACGCCCTGGCGGGGTCGACGGCCGGGAAGACCGCGAAGGATGCGTCCGCCGCGAAGGACGCCCTCCTGGCGTTGGGCACGCTCGGCTTCCCGCCCGATACGGCCCGCAAGATGATCGATGCGGCCATCGCCGCCGGGGCCGACACCTCCAGCGCCGACCAGCTCGTGCGGCATGCCATCTCCCACAAGTGACCCACGCCTTTCGCACCCATCGCCTATGGACATCGCCTTCCAACGTCTCCATCCCGCCGCCATCCTTCCGCGCTACGCCCATCCCGGCGACGCCGGCATGGATCTCCACGCCTGCGAACCCGTCGACATCCCCCCCGGCGGGCGTTCGCTCGTGCGCATCGGCTGGGCCATCGCCTTGCCCGACGGATGGGAAGGGCAGGTGCGTCCGCGTTCCGGGCTCGCCCTGAAGCGCGGGGTCACCGTGTTGAACGCGCCGGGGACGATCGACGCCGGCTATCGTGGCGAAGTGGGCGTGATCCTTGCGAATTTCGGGACAGAGCCCTTCCATGCCGACCCCGGCGAGCGAATCGCCCAGCTCGTGGTCGCCCCGGTCGCCCAGGGAAGGCCGGTCGAAGTCCGCTCGCTGGAGTCCAGCGTTCGCGGCGAAGGCGGCTTCGGGTCGACCGACGGCTAGGCCAGGCCTTTCCCTTCTCTTTCGCGGCACGCCGTTTTTTTTCCGTTTCGCCCCGTTTCGCCCCGTTTCGCCCCGTGCTCGCCCCGTGCGCGGACGGCTTTTCGCGGTCGATTTCGCGGCGCGCTTTTGATACCCTCATTCCATCGCCTCCGCGTCGGGGGCGCTCAAGGAGCTTCCCATGAACACCCAGACCCCGTACGTCTTTTGGTTCGCCACCGGTTCCCAGGATCTGTATGGCGACGAATGCCTCAAGCAGGTTGCCATCCATTCCGCGCAGATGACCGAGGGCCTCAACGCCTCCGGCCTTCTTCCCTTCCCCGTGGTGTGCAAGCCCACGCTGATCGACTCCGCCTCCATCGCGGGCACCTTCAAGGCCGCGAACGACGACCCCTCCTGCGCCGGCGTGATCCTGTGGATGCACACCTTCTCGCCCGCCAAAATGTGGATCCACGGCTTGCAGCTCAACCGCAAGCCGCTTCTCCACCTCCACACCCAGTTCAATCGCGAGATCCCCCACGAAACGATCGACATGGACTTCATGAACCTGAACCAGTCCGCCCATGGCGACCGCGAGTTCGGGCACATGATGACCCGCATGGGCATCGCCCGCAAGGTGGTGGTGGCCCATTGGGCGGACGAAAGCGCCCAGAAGCGCATCGCCTCGTGGATGCGCACCGCCGTGGGCGTGATGGAAAGCCGCCGCGTCCGCGTGGTCCGCTTCGGCGACAACATGCGCGACGTGGCCGTGACCGAGGGCGACAAGGTGGAAGCCGAACTCCAGTTCGGCTGGTCGGTTGACGCCTACGACGTGTCGGACATGGCGAAGTACGCCGATGCGGTGCCGCAGTCCGAGGTCGACGCCCTCACCGACGTCTACTACCGCGAATACGACCTTCTCCCGGAAGGCCGCGATCCCGCCGAGTTCCGCCGCCACGTCTCCGAGCAGGCGCGCATCGAGCTCGGCCTGCGGGAGTTCCTGTCCGGGCACGACTACCACGCCATCGTCACCAACTTCCAGACCCTCGGCGGCCTGAGGCAGCTCCCCGGCCTCGCGATCCAGCGCCTCATGGCCTCCGGGTACGGCTTCGGGGCGGAAGGCGACTGGAAGACCGCCGCCATGGTGCGCATCCTCAAGGCGATGACCGCCGGCATCCGGAATCCGAAGGGCACGTCGTTCATGGAGGACTACACCTACGACCTTTCCGGCGAAGGCGCGATTCTCCAGGCGCACATGCTCGAGGTCTGTCCTTCCATCGCCGCGGGCAGGCCCGCCATCAAGGTGAATCCGCTCACGATGGGCGAGCGCGAGGATCCGGCCCGTCTCGTGTTCACCTGCAAGCCCGGCAAGGGCGTGGCCTGCTCGCTCGTGGATCTCGGCCATCGCTTCCGCCTGATCGTGAACGCGGTGGAGTGCCTGCCGCAGGACATCCCGATGCCGAAGCTCCCCGTGGCTTCGGCGCTGTGGCGTCCCGAGCCGGACCTCTTCACCGGCGCCGAAGCGTGGATCTACGCGGGCGGAGCCCACCACACGGCCTTCTCGCTGGACCTCACCGTGGAGCAGGTCGCGGATTGGGGCGATGCGATGGGCATCGAGGTGCTGGTGATCGACCGGGACACCACGATTCGCGACTTCCGCAACCAGATTCGCTGGAACGAGGCCGCATTCGGCAAGTAGGCCTTGCGGGCAGCCGCTCCGCCCTTTGCTCCCGCGGAAAAACGGCGCGCCGTTTTTCCGCGGGACTTTGGGGGGCTTCCAGCGGCGCGCCGCGTTTGCTGCTAACTCGGCCATAATTCATATTGCAAAACAGGGGCACGGGTTTTCCAACCCGTGACAGAAAGTGGCCTACCCCCTGAGCGGAATCTTCCAAATCGCTTGAAACCGGGGCATTTCGTCGAAATCTGCCCGGAGGGAAAGGCCAAACTCCAGGCACGGGTTTTCCAACCCGTGACACGGACAGGAATGTCCGTGCCCCTTTCCCAACTCCAAATTCCAGCTCCCCATGCCTCAATCTTCGTGCGCAGCGCTATTTGTGGCCGGGTTAGTAGCGCGTGTTGTCCAGCAAGCGTTCGAGTTCCCGGGCGCCCTCGAGCACGCGGGGGCCGGGGCGGCAGACGGCGTCGGTGTCGAAATCGGCGTAGACGCGGCCGTCTTTCACGGCGCGGACGTCTTTCCAGCCCACGCGGGACGCGACGCGCTCGCGGGCGGAGGCATCGTCGCCGCCGTACAGGCAGACGATCACATCCGGGTCGCGCCCGACCACCCATTCGGGGGAGAGGGTGACGTAGCCGTCGCCCGCCAGTTCGTCGCCCAGATTCCGTCCTCCGGCGAGGGCGACCATCTCGGAGAGGAAGCTCTGCTTTCCGGGGGTCATCATGGGCGAGTCCCACATTTCGAGGAAGACGAGCGGCTTCTGGTCGTCGGGGATGCGCGCGGCTCGTTCATGGCCTTCTTCGATTCCTGCGGCCAGGCGGGCGGCGAGGGCTTCCGCCTGCGCGGTGCGTCCGAGGAGCCCCCCGATGCGGAGGACCGCCGGCGGGATGTCGGCGAGGCGCTGGCAGGGGATGCATTCCTCGCGGATGCCCAGCCGCGCGACGGCCTCGTGCATGGCGGGGTCCGCGTATTCCGTGCTCAAGAGGAGCGTGGCGCGTGTTGCGGCGAGGGCTTCGGGGAAGGCGGCGCCGAAGTGTCCGACGATGGGGACTTCCGCGACCTCCGGGGGGAAGTCGCAGACGTCGGTTCGTCCGCAGAGGAGCGGCGCGCCGTCGATGGCGAAGACGATTTCGGTGAGGTTTGGCGCGAGGGTGGCCACGCGGAGTTCGCCGCTTTCGCCGGGTTCGTGGCGGAGGCAGCCGGAGGTGGCCAGGGCGGCGGCGAAGAGGAGGGCGGCAGGGGAGGGGCGGCGGGGGTTCATCGGGAATTCCTTCCGGGCGCGGAGGGGTGTCATGGGAGGGCGGTCACGTCGATGCGCGGCGGGCCCCTGCGCGGGCGGGATGCATCCGTCGGGCGCGTTGTGGCGGAAGGCGGCGGCGGCTCCTTTTCGCCGGTCCAGGCGCGCCAGCCGGCCGGGAGGGCGCGGCGTGCCACGGCGACGAGGGTGTCCTCGAAGCGTTCCAGGCCGCGCCAGAAGGGGAGGGGGCCGAGCCGGCGGGCGAGCGGAGCGGATTCGCCGGTGACGTTCACGGGGCCGAAGTCGCCGGGGGCCGCGGTTGGCGGCGCGCCGTTCCAGAAGCGATCGGGAGAGGGGGAGGGGGCCGGTTCCGGTTGGGGCGGAGATTCTGCGGCGGCGGCCGGCCGCGCGGCGTCCCCGGCGTCGAAGGCGGCGAATTCCGGCATGTCGAGGCCGCGAAGGCGGAGCAGGAGGGCGGGGTCCTGCTCCATGGCCTCGCCGAAGAGCAGGTAGGCTGCGGCAACGTGCTTGCAGACGTGCGACCAGTCGGGGCAGTCGCAACGGGTCCGCATGTCTTCGGGGCCGGCGGGGAAGAGCGGGACCCCTTCCTCTTCGAACCATCGTTGCAGGCGGCGCGGGAGTTCGCGGGTGAGGATGCGGGCGAGAAGGAGCGGGTTCCCGCGCAGGCGGGTGGCGATGCGGCGCGCCGCCGCGGCGTCCAGGGCGGCGAATTCCACGGAGAGGGCGTAGGGGGTGTCGCGTCCGCCCTGGACGCGTGCGTCGAGACGTCCGGGGGAGAACTCCAGGAGGGTCACCTGGCCCGAGACGGCGTAGTTGCGGCCGCGTCCCAGGCGTGCGCCGGGACGGAGGGCTTCGAAGGCGCGGATCCAGCGGTCTCCCCACCAGGGACGGGCGGCGGAGGATCGGCGCGTCTGGGATCGGATGCCGCCCCGGGCGATGAGCGGTATCCTTGGCGCGAAATGCTTTTTCCGGCTCATGGCGGCGGGAGCCAGCCGGCCTCCAGGAAGCCGGTGGCGGGGCGGGTGGCGGTTCCGCGCTCGACGGCGGAGAGGAGGGCGCGGACGGCGGGGTGGGTGATGGACGGCGTATCCAGCAGGGCGTGGGCGACGTGGCCGCGGTCGTCCGTGTGGACGAAGATGCGGACGAGGCCCACGGTGGAGGTCGAGGGGACGTCGGGGGGGACGAAGGAGAAGCGCGCGTTTTCGAGTCCCGTCGAAAGGCGGCACCAAAAGCTTCCGGGGGCAAGGGGCCCGGCGGAGTCGGATTCGTCCTCCCCGGCCGGGAGCGGGGCGCGGGGGAGGGGGGGCGGGAGGTCGATGCCGGGATTGAAGGGGTTCCGGGAGACGTTCGAGAAGGAGAAATCCCAGGCGTTGGAGGCGGCCCGGGCTTCGAGGGCCCCATGGGAACGCGCTGCGGGAATGGACGGAAGGAGGAACGACAGGTCGTCGGTATCGAGCGTGGCGTGGGGCCGCATGCTCCCGAAGTCGGAGCGATAGGCGACGGTGCCCGGGCGGAGGCGGGCCACCGACGTTCCCGGTGCGAGCAGGACGTATTCGGCGGTGAACGGGGTGGGTGGAAGCGCAGGGCCGACGGGGACGTCGTGCGAGGGCCACAGGTGCCACAGGAACAACGTCACGCCGGCCAATGCCAGGATGGGCCAGGAGGAGAACCAGCGTTCCGTGTGACGATAGGGGCTGCGTGCCACGTTATTCGGACCTTACCGAGACGGATATGCGGGGGATGCCGCACTCGCGGGCGAGGTTCACGATCGCGAGGACTTCCCCGTGGGGGATCGATTGGTCGGCCAGGAGGAGGAATTCGCGGTTTCCCCGATGGACGACCTCTTCGAGCCTGTCGCGGAGGCTCCGCAATTGCACGGGGTCGCCAAGGGTGTAGCGCCCTCCGTCGAAAAAGACGAAGGTCGTGGGGACGATGGCCTGGGTCGCCGCCGGATGTGCGGGATCGGCTGTACCTTCGGCGTTCGCGTGCGCCTCCTCCGTCTTCGGGATATCGACGCGGAGCATCACGAGGAAGGCGTCGGCGTCGATGGCCTCGTAGTAGTGGGCCCGGGGGAGCTCGAAGGTCACGCCCTTCATCAGGGTCTGGCGGGAGGTGACCCAGTAGAAGAGCCCGGCGACGAGCACGAGGTCGAGCCAGGGGACCACCTGCAGGAAGAACTGCGAGAGCCGGTTCCGCGGCCGGAACCGCATGCGCAGTCCGTCGGCGGTCCATGAGGAGCCCCAGCGGGAGCCGAGTTCAGCCATGGGGATCCCCCTTCGAGGCGGCGGGGGGCGTGGGGCCGTCCCGGAAGAACGCGGTGATTTGGCTGGTTGCTTCTTCCATTTGCAGGACGATGCGGTCGATGCGCACGACGAGCAGGGTGAACATCCCGTGGGTGGGGATGGCCACCATGAGGCCGAGGATCGAGGTGGCGCACGCCTTGATGAGGGCGCCCGCCATGTCGTCGGACCTGACGAGCACGGATTGGGCCTGATAGGCCTGGATGGCTTCGAGGATGCCCAGGAAGGTGCCCAGCAGTCCGAGGACCGGCGCGAGCTGCGCGATGGAAGAGATGACGGAGAGGCGTCGTTCCATGCGCGAGATTTCCACGTGCCCCATGCGGGTCAGTTCGGCCTCCAGGAGGTCGCTGTCGTCATTCCGGTGCAGGATGGCGGTGCGCATGAGATTGGCGATGGGGCCCGGCGTGTCGTCGCAGAGGGCGATCGCCTCCTCGATGTTTCCGCGGGCGACCACGTTGAAGACGCCCTTCAGGAAGTAGCGGAAGGCGATTTGCGCGCGGCGCAGGTGGAACATCCGTTCCAGGAAGACGCCGATCGCGAGGAGGAAGCAGAGCAGGAGGATCCAGGCGATGGGGCCGCATTGCGACATCCATTCGAGTGCGTTCATCGGGAGGGTTCTTTCGTGGAAAGGATGGAGAGGTATCCGTTGGAGCGGAGGCGTTCGAGGCGCGCGCGCGCCTCGATTTTGCCGGGCAGCGCCGCTTCGCCCGGGGTTTCGCCGGACTTGGCCATGCGATCCAGGATTTTTTCGGCGGCGGTCTGGTTGTGCTGGGCCATGAGCAGGTCGACGGATTGGAAGGCGGCTTTCACGAACCAGCCCTGGGCGGCCTCGTCGTGATAGATGCCGCGGCGGAAGTCGTCCGCGAAGGGCCAGAAGACCTTTTCGGCGTACTGCTTGATGGCGAGGTCGATCTGTTGCGACTTTTCGAGGCATCGGCCGATTTTGAACTCGGCCTGGAGGCGGAAGGCCACGTTGATGCCGGGCGAGCGCAGGGCTTGGCGGTAGGCGGCCGCGGCGTCGTCGAAGCGGGCGGGATCGGCGGCGCCGAGCGCGAAGAGGCAATCGCCTTTTCGTCCGAGCGCCGCGGCCGCCCAGTCGCCGTCCGGGAAGCGTTCGACGATCTCGTCGAGGAGGAGGATGGCATCCTCGAGGCGTCCCAGTTCGGCCAGGGCGTCCGCCTGGAGGAAGCGCGCTTCCTCCAGATGGGCGCTTTCGGGGAAGGTTTCGGGGAGGGTGGAGAGGATTTCCGCAGCCTTGGCGTAGTCGGCGGCGCGAAGGGCCGAACGTCCTGCCCAGACGAGGGCGACGTCCGCCCAAGGGCTTTCGGGCCAGAGTCTCGCCATGCGCAGGAAGGTTTCGGTGGCGGGTCCGTATTCGGCGCGGTTGTAGTGGAATTTCGCAAGCCAGAGCGTCGTGTTTGCCTGGAGCAGGGCGTCGTTTGCGGAGGATGTGGCGGGTTCCCCGGCGCGACCGGGCTGCGCGCCGCCTGCGTTTTCGGCGGCAGGAGGGAGGGGGGCGTCCGACGCGGGGGGCGGGGACGTGGCGGCGACGGTGTCGGCCGTGTTGGTGGTGCCCAGGAACGCATGGCAGGCCTTCAGGGCTTTTTCGTCCTGTCCCTGGCCGTAGTAGGCGCGGACGAGCAGGAATTCGGCCTCGCGGCGGGAGTCGGCGAAGGTGCGGGCCTTCTGGAGGTCTTCGGCCGCCTTGGCGAATTGGAAGAGAGCGCAATATGCGCGCCCGCGGCCGAGCAGGATGCGTCCGCAACGGGCGTCGTCTTCCTCCTCGCATTGTTCCAGCGCGAGGGAATAGGCGAGGACGGCGTCGGTGTTATCCTGCCGCCCTTCGCGCAGCACGCCCACGCGGAAGAGCGCGTCGGCGGCCAGCGGTGAATTGGTGAGGGCGAGATAGTGGGTCTCGGCCTCGGCGGCGCGCCCGGCGCGCTCGAGGGATTCGGCGGCGTAGAGCCGTGCTCGGGGGGCGTTGGTGGATGCGGGGAAGGACTTGGCGAAATCGGAATAGGCGTTTGCGGCGTCCACATACTGTGCGGCCTGGAAAAGGGCGTTCGCCATGAAAAAGAGGCAGTCGGATTTCCAGGCTTCATTTTCATCCGCCTCCCCTGCAAGGTGGAAGGCGGTGGCGGCAGCGGCGTACGCCTTGGAATGGAAGAAGGCCCAGGCGCGCCCCAGCCGCGCCTTCGGCTCCAGCGGCGTGCCGTGGAAGCTGTCCAGGAACACGTCGTATTCGCGCAAGGCCGCGGGGAAATCGCCGAGTCGGGAGTAGGCCGTCGCAAGGGCGAGTTGGGCTTGTGCGGATTCGGGCTCGCGGGAATGGGCGGGCAGCACGTGGCTCAGCAGCGCCGTGCCTTGGTGGATGGTGTCGGGGTGCTTCGAGAGGGCCATCCCGCATCGAAGGGCGACACGCCATGCTTTCGGGTCGTTTCCGACGATCGAGACGGCGTTTGAAACCAGGGCAACGCCTTCCTCGACGCCGTTGGTGGGGGTGATGGACAGATTCGCCAATTCCGCCAGCGCCATGGCGCGCTGGTAGGGATGGGATTCCGCCCACGACGCCGTCGCGAGCTGTCGGAGCAACGCTTTTGCCTTGGGAGTCTCGGGCGTGGCGTTTTCGACGAGAAGACGCGCGCGGAGGAGGATGCCTTCCGCCAGTGCGGCGTTGGTGACGCCACATTCCGCCTGGCGTTCCAGATGTTCCAGGGCCGTTGCGGAATCCCCTTCGGAGGCGAGCGCCTCCGCCCAGGCGAGCAGGTTGCTGGAACGTACGCCGGGCGAGGTGGATTCCGCGTCGATCCGGCGGAAGAGCGCCTTTGCGCCGTCCGGATCGCCCGCGGCGAGGAGAAGACGCGAACGGAGCTGGAGCAGGGTGTCGGGCATCTGCCCCGGCGGCATCGTCTTTTCGGCGTCCGCGAGGCACTCCAAGGCATCGGAGCAGCGCCCTTGGGCATGGAGGGCCGTGGCCCGCCAAAAGGCTTCGCCCTGGGAAGGGGGGAGCGTTGCGGCGAGTTTCGGATGCCGGTCCAGTGCATCGAGCAACTCGGCGGGTTGGCCGGCACGGTGGAAGGCATGGCACAGGCGGAGGAAGGCGGCTTCCTTTTCGGCAGGTTTGGCGGTGGCTGAACGGATCACGTCCAGGCAGTTGGTCGCGGCCTGGATGTGAAGCCCGTCCGCCAGCGCGGTGTCGGCATTGCGGAGGAGGTCGATGGGTGCGGAGTGCGCATCCGCCGCCGGCACGGCGGGAAGGAGCGCGAGTCCCGCCATCCATGCGGCGAGCGCCCAGCGAAAAGGTCGGGTGGAGGAGTGCGGAACCATGGCGCGGTCGTTATCGGGAAACGAAGCCTTCGCGAAGAATGAGAACGCCCATGAGGATGAAGAGCCCGCCGGCGCAAAGTTTGATGCAGCGCTCGGGGACATAGCGGTTCAACATGCCTCCCAGCAAGACGCCGATCGCCGTGGAGAGGGTGAGGGCGAAGGCGCCCGCCAGGAAGACCGTCCAGAGGCAGGCCGTGCGGGAGGCGGGATCCGCCGCCGCCGCGCGGCACAGGACGGTGAGCTGCGTCTTGTCGCCCAATTCGGCGAGAAATACCACAAGGAAGGTGGAAAAGAAGAGTTTGAAATCCATGGCGGAAGCTCGTGTAAACCCATCGGGTGAAGAAAAAGGGCCGCGCCGGCGAAGGCACGGCCCCTGAAGGGTCTGGATCAGGGGCGTTCGGGGTGCTGCGCGCCTCCTTGGGGGTTGTCCCGGTATTCACGGCGGCACTTGGAGCAGTAGAAGAAGGCCTTGTCCCAGGTGGTCTCTTCCTCGGCGCCGCAGTTGTCGCACTTGCGGACCGTCTTGTGACGGGAGTTCCGGCACTCGGAACAGAAGAATTCGGGACCGGCCCACGTCGTCATCTTCTCGTTGCCGCACTGCTTGCAGACGCGCATCTTTTCCTCGCGGACAAGGCGGACGTCCTTGGCGTGCTCGTCCAGGAAGATCGGCGGGTAGTCCATGATGCCGGGGGAGGTGAGCAGCATGGTGCTGGTGACGCTCTTCCCGCCAAGGTTGTTGATCGTCACAAGCTGCACGCGTTTGCCCATCTGGCGGACGGTGCGGAGAAGGGGGATGTAGTCCCCGTCGCCGGCCACGAGCACGGCGAGATCGAAGGTGCCCGGGATGGACGCATAGCGCGCCATCGTGGCGGCCAGCCCCACGTTGACCCACTTGTCTTCGGCGTGCGAGGCGGATTCACGGCGGAAGTCGAGCTCGAAGATGTCGGTGTCGTAGCCGCACTGCATGGCGAGGAAATCGTAGAAGGTGCGTTGCTTGACGGGGTTGAAGCCCGATTTGTTCACGGGGATCGTGCCGAAGTAGCAGGTTCGCACGACGTCGATATCATCGTCGATCTGCTCGCTGATGGCATGGGCGATGAGGCCCGGGATTCCCGCGTAGTCTATTTCGAAGCCGGCTTCCTCGTTCAGCACGTCGAACAGCACCTGGCGACCGCGATACAACCAGCTTCCGTCGATGAAAATCATCGCTTTGAGTGACATGGTTTTTGCTCCTGGAATCGTTTCGATCACGCACGGGCGAAGTCGAAGCCGAAACTGCGGTTTCGCACGTGCGGCATGTATTGTTTGGACGGGGACCAGCGTATCATCCGGTCTGGATCGGCGCAACCGCTTTTTCCGGGCCGGGGGATGCCGGACCGGGGACCAGGCGGGTTCGGAGCCCGCTCCGTGAGGCCGAAGAAAAGAGCCGCCGCACTCGCGGGAGTCCGGAAGGCGCGTGCCGCTACTCGTCGGGGGAAACCGGTTTGCGGGCGGCCTTTTTTGCGGAGTGGAGGCGCTTTCCGGCGAGGGTGATCGCACGCTGGCGCCGCGATTTCCGCCTTTTCCGGCGGCGCTCCTTCTCGATTTCCTGAATCTTCGCGGATTCGCGGGATTTCATCTTTTCGAGAAGCTTCTCCGCGAGGCGGTCCCGGGCGAGCCAGCGGTTGTCTTCGCGCGAGCGCGTCCGCTGGCAGCGCGTGGACACCCCCGTCGGCACATGCAGGAGGGCCACGCAGGAGGAGGTCTTGTTGATCTTCTGCCCCCCGCTTCCGGAACCCGTGATGAAACTCTCCCGGAGGTCTTCCTCCCGGATTCCCGCCTTGACCATCTTGGTCTGGATACGGGCGATCGTGCTGGCGCGGACCGTCTGGCCATCGCTCATGGCGCTCTCCTGGGTTGGGGGTTTGTTCCTAGATCCGGACGATGTCGGCGCCCAATGCGCGGAGTTCCTCCTCCACGCGCGCATGGCCGCGGTCGACGACCTCCGCATTGCGGATCACGCTTTCGCCCTTGGCGCAAAGGGCGGCGATCAGCAACGCCATCCCGGCGCGGATGTCGGGGCTCGCCACGGTCGTCCCGGCAAGGTCGCACGGCCCGGAGACGACCACGCGATGCGGGTCGCACTGGACGATGTGCGCGCCCATGGCGATGAGCCTGTCGACGAAGTACAGGCGGCTTTCGAACATCTTCTCGAAGAAGAGCATGGTGCCTCGCGTGCGCGTGGCGAGCACCACGAGCGCGCTCATCAAGTCCGACGGGAAGGCCGGCCAGGGGCCGTCCTCGAATTTGGGGATGGCGTCGCCGAAGTCGTTGGTCGCGCGAAGCCGTTGCCCGGCCGGAAGGCAAAGCGCGCCGTCCTGCCAATGCCAGCGGGCGCCGAGCCGACGGAACGGGCGCCCCACGATTTCCCAGTCGATTCCGTCTTCGATGCCCTCCACGCGCAGGTCGCCGCCGGTGGCGAGGGCGGCCGCCACGAAGCTCCCCGCGTCGATCAGGTCGGGGCCGACGCGGTGGGTCACCCCGCGCAACGCCTCGACGCCCTCGATGGAGAGGAAGTTGGTGCCGATTCCGTCGATGCGCGCACCCATGGCGTTGAGCATGCGGCAGAGATCCTGCACGTGGGGTTCGCATGCGGCGTTGTAGAGGGTGGTCTTTCCCTGCGCGAGCGTCGCGGCCATCACCAGGTTCTCGGTTCCGGTCACGCTGGCTTCGTCCAGCAGCAGCGACGCCCCCTGGAGACGCTTCGCGCGGAAGGTGTAGGTGGCGCCGCCTCGGACGGTGGCCCCCAGCGCGCGAAAGCCGTCGATGTGCGTGTCCAGGCGGCGGCGTCCGATGCTGTCCCCGCCGGGCGGGAAGATCGAGGCCGCGCCGAAGCGCGCGAGAAGCGGGCCCGCGAAGAGGATGGAGGCGCGGATCCGGGAGCAGAGGTCGCGGCGCAGGCGCTGGAGCTTCACCGTGTCCGCCCGGAGGACCGCCCGGTGCGCCGCCTCGTCGAAGGATACGTCCACGCCGAGCAAGGCGAGGAGTTCGCACATCACCCGCACGTCGTCGATCGGCGGCAGGTTCTCCAGCGCGACCGTTTCGTCCGTAAGCAGGCAGGCCGCCAGCATGGGCAGGGCGGCGTTCTTGTTGCCGGGCACCCGGTGGACACCCGAAAGGCGTTTTCCGCCACGAATCAGGAAATGCGACATGTTTCACTCCGGAATATACCCGAAATACCAGGCGAGGCAAACCCGTATTTCCGGTTGGAGCGCGGAGATTCGGGAAGGCGCCGCGCCGTCTGGACGGATGCCCGGCATTCCGGGCGGGGAATGCGTCGGCTTGCTTTCCCCTTTGCGGATTCGATATCATGAGGCGACATACCGTCTGCAGCGTGGACGGTCCGACCGGGGTCTTCCGGCATAGAGGAGAGGTGTTGTATGGCTTTCCGACAAAATTTCGACGACGGCTGGCGTTTTGCCAAATTCGGCGAGCAGGCCGGCGGCAATATCCTTCCCGAACCCGATGGAGTGGAAAAGCCGGCCTTCGACGATGGTTCGTGGCGCATGGTGCGCCTTCCGCACGACTGGGCCGTCGAGGAAGGATTCACGATGAAGGCGGAAGCCCGGTGCGGACGTCTCCCGTATTACGGGATTGGCTGGTATCGGAAGACCTTCACGCTGCCGCCGGAAACGGCGGGCCGTTGCGTCTTTCTCGACATCGACGGCGCGATGTGCGATTCGACCGTCTTCGTGAACGGCCATCCGGCCGGCGGGCGCCCCTACGGCTACACGTCGTTCCGCACGGATCTCACCCCCCACCTGAATCCGCCCGGAACGCCCAACGTCGTCGCCGTGCGTCTCCATGCCGTCCGCGAAAGCGCGCGCTGGTATCCCGGCGCCGGCATCTACCGCCACGTGTGGCTCGTGACCGCGAATCCGGTCCACGTCGCCTGGCAGGGTGTCCATGTGCACGTGGACGTCGCTCCGGACGGCTCCGCGACCGTTTCCGCCGACGTGGAGGTGGAAGGCCCGGGGGCGGAACGCGCGGAGGTCGCGCTCCGCATCGAGGGGGAGGAGGGGATGACGCTCCGCAATCCGCGGCGATGGAGCCCCGAAACGCCCGGACTCTACACGTTGGTCGTCGAGGTGTCGCTCGACGGCGAGACGGTCGATGTGGTCGAACAGACCTTCGGCGTGCGCACGCTCGAGTACCGGCCAACCGAAGGCTTCTTCCTCAACGGCGTCCGCCGCCAGATGCGCGGCGTGTGCCTCCACCACGACCTCGGCGCGCTCGGCGCCGCCTTCAGCGAGGCCGCTTTCGCCCGCCAGGTACGCATCCTGAAAGAGATGGGATGCGATGCCATCCGCACCTCCCACAACCCCCCGGCCCCCGGGATGCTCGATCTCTGCGACCGCCTCGGCATGATGGTGCTCGACGAGGCCTTCGACATGTGGGAGCACGCGAAGACCCCCGGCGACTACGCCCGATTCTTCCCGGAGTGGCATGAGCGCGACCTCGTGGATTTCCTGCGGCGCGACCGCAATCACCCGTGCATCGTGATGTGGTCCATCGGCAACGAGGTCAACGAGCACTGCGGCGGGCCGGATTCGCCCGTCGTCGCCGACGGCATCCGCATCGGCACGAAACTGCGCGACATCGTCCGCCGCGAGGATCCCACGCGCCCGGTCACCTCCGGCTTCTGGTGTCCGGACGCCTTCTCGAACGGCATCGAACAGGTCGTGGACATCTTCGGCGCGAACTACCTTCCGCAGCACTACGGCGCCTACACCGCCCGGACCGGCCGCGGCATCCTCGGCGCCGAGACGTGCTCGATGGTCTCCTCGCGGGGCGAGTACGTCTTCCCGCTCACGGAGGGCTTCTTCCGCGAACGCAGCCCCCGCCCCTTCCCGGACGGCTGGCGCGACGGGCAGGTTTCCAGCTACGACCTCTATCCCCTCCGCGGCGGCAACATCCCGCCGGAACTCGAATTCGAGGCGCAGGACCGCAATCCCCACTGCTACGGCGAGTTCGTCTGGACGGGCTTCGACTACCTCGGCGAGCCCGACCCCTTCGGACAGCCCGGCACCGCGTCCCGCAGCTCCTACTACGGCATCATCGACCTCTGCGGCTTTCCGAAGGACCGTTTCTACGGCTATCAGGCGCATTGGCGTCCGGATTTCCCGATGGCGCACATCCTCCCGCATTGGACCTGGCCCGGGCGCGAAGGGGAGGTCACCCCCGTGCATGTCTACACCAGCGGAGACGAGGCGGAGCTCTTCGTGAACGGCGTTTCGCAGGGACGCCGCCGCAAGGGCGGGTTCACCTACCGCCTGCGTTGGGACGGGGTGGTCTACCAGCCCGGCGAAGTGCGGGTTGTCGCCTGGAAAAACGGCGCGCCGTGGGCGGAAGCGCGCGTTGTCACGGCCGGCGCCCCCGCACGGATCGAGGCCGTCGCCGAGACGCCGGAACTGGCGGCGGACGGCCGCGATCTCGCCTACGTGCGGCTTCGCGTGCTGGACGCCGCGGGCGAACCGGTCCCCGACGCGGCCCTGCGGCTTCTGTTCGCGGTTGAAGGCCCCTTCGACCTCGCAGGCGTCTGCAACGGCGATCCGACCGACCACGACTCCTTGCAAGGCTCGACCATCCGCACGTTCCACGGGCTGGCGCAAGCCATCGTCCGCTCGCGGGACGCCCGGCCCGGCACCGGATTCCTCCATGTCCGGGTCGCCGGCGACGCCCTGCCGCCGGTGCGGCTGCCGATCGTCTCGCGGTAGGGCGCGAACCCTCGGGATGGGCGGACGGTGCGGCCCGCGCATCACGCGCCGAAGGCGGCGCGGATCGAGCGCGCGCTGGCGGCGACGTGGGGAATCGGATCCTCGGGGTGCCCCTCGTACTCCACGATCACGTCGCCCGCGAATCCGGCCTCCGCGAGTTTGGCGGCAATCTGCGGGAGGTCGAGGTTCCCGGCGCCCGCCTCCGCGTTCACGAAGGTGCCGTCCGGGTTGAGGACGAGGTCTTTGACGTGCACGGCGTGGATGCGTCCCGCAAAGCGGTCGATGAACGCCGGTACGGTCGAGCCCACGAGAATGGCGCACCCGGTGTCGAGGCAGAGGCCCACCCGCGGCGAGGTGTGGCGGAAGATGTAGTCCAGCGCCTCGAATCCGCCGAACCAGCAGTTCCCGCCGTGGTTGTGGACGCCGAGCTTCACGTCGAACTCCTCGGACAGCCGGTCCGCCATGCGGAAGGCCTCCGGATGCCCTTCCAGAGGGAAGGCGATGCTCATGTTGCGCGCGCCCGCAACCCGGAGGAAGGAGAAGAGCGGACGCGTCGCCGCCTCATCCCCCGTAACCAGGTTCACGCCGGCGCCGGCCACCGACACGCCCCCCTTCGCCAGCGCCGACACGACGGGCGCATGGGAGGCCGTATCCTGGAAGTCGACGTGGACGCCGCACAGTTCGAGGCGGTCGAGCCCGCACGCCCGCACCGCATCGGCCAGCGCGGGGAGTTCTTTGATTTCGCGGAAGCAGAAGCTTTGGACGGCGAAGGAAACGGCGTTTGCATCGGACATGGGAAGTTCCTTTCGAGCGAGGTTGGGGGGAATGGGGATCAGGGTGTGGCTGGATTGCCGAGCGAGGCGACAACGTCGGTCAGCGTCGCGAAGATGCGGCGGCCCGAATCCGCGAGGCGTCCGGGCGTCTGGTGGCCGCAGGAGACCAGGATGCAGCGGCATCCCAGGGCCTGCGCGACTTCGTGGTCGTGGAGCGTGTCGCCCACGAGCAACACGTCGGAGGGCGGAAGCGCCAGTTCCGCGAACAGGCGGCGGCCGACCTCAAGCTTCGACGCGCCGTCCAGGTTGTCCACGCCCCGCACGCGGTCGAAGCAGTCGAACACGCCGCATTCGCGCAGCTTGCGCTCGAGGAGCGACTGCTCGCACAACGAAAGGATCGATTGCGGGATGCCCCGCGACCGGACGGCATGCAGGACGTCCGGTGCGTCGGGGCGGAGGCGGCTGTCGTCCACCTCGCGCAACGCCGCGTGGAATTCGCGGGCCAGGGCGTCCCAGTCCTCGTTCGGCAGGTCGAATCCCAGTTCCCGGTAGTAGTCGACAACCGGGAAGACGAAGCGCTCGCGATAGCCGGGAACGCCGGGGATGGTCTGCAGCCCGCGCGCCGAGAGAAGACAGTTGATGGCCGCCACGCAAACGTGCGCGTCGTCGAGCAAGGTGCCGTTCCAATCCCAGACGAGATGACGGACGGGATTCATGGGGGAACAGTATACGCATTCTGCGCACTCGCCGCCACCCCCCAGTCTGTCGCCCTGGGGACCGCCGTCCCCGGCGGGCGGGATGCGTGGGCGGGCTTCCTGGGGACCGCCGTCCCCGGCGGGCTGGCTGGACGGCCTCCGTGTCGTCCGGCCGGGTTTTGCACGGGCCTCGCCTGAAAAAAAACGGCGCGCCGTTTTTTTGGGGGGGCTGGCGGCGTTGCCTACGCGCCCGCCCCCAGCCGGTCGAGAAGGAGCGCGATGGCGGCGTCGACGGCTTGGCGGCGAACTTCCGGACGGTCGCCCGCGAAGTGGAAACAGGTCGCTGTGGCCGGGGCGTTTCCGCCGGAGAGGCCGATATGGACGGTGCCCACGGGCTTGCCGGGCGTGGCGCCGCCCGGTCCGGCGATGCCCGTGGTGGACACCGCGAGATCCGCGCCGGTGCGGGCGCGGACGCCCTCGGCCATGGCGATGGCGGTTTCGGCGCTCACCGCGCCATGCGCGGCCAGCGTTTCTGCGGGGACCCGGAGCATCTCCCGCTTCACGCGGTTGTCGTAGGCGACGACGCCTCCCAGGAAAACCGCGGAGGCGCCCGGGATGTCGGTGAGGCGCGCCGCGATCAGGCCGCCCGTGCAGGATTCCGCCGTGGCCAGCGTGAGCGAACGCGACACGAGGCCGGAGACGAGCTTCGCGGCATCGGACGAACAGGGTGGATGGTCCATGGTTGGAAACAGGGTTCCTCTTTGCGCCGACGGTATCGGCAACGGCACGATACCATGTCCGCAGGCCGCGCGCAACGGGGATGCCGCCTTTGCCGGAGTCGGGTGGCGGGTGAAGGCGAAAAGGGGGGAAAGAACGAAAAAGCGGCGCGCCGCGAAAGATGCGGCGCGCCGTTTTTCCCGGTTCCGGTGGAACGGGGCTACCAGTCGTCGGTGCGGAACGGGGAGGCGGGGAGGCCTTCCCGGTTGTAGAGGTTGCACTTGCCGAGCGGGTTCGCGCGGTAGGCGTAGCGCACGGCGACGGGGGCTTCGACCAGCGGGGAGGTCACGATCACGGTGTCGCCGTCGATCTGGGCGGTGGCCCATTGCCACTGGCGATCCTCGCCGGCGATGGCGAATCCCTCGATTTCGGTGCCTTCGGGGGCTTCGATCGGGGGGTCGTTGTCGAGGTGGTTCTTCATGCCGACCATCAGGCCGGAGCCGACGGAGTCGTCCTCGAAGGAGACGATGGCGCGGGCGCCGTCGATCTCGAGGCCCTTGAAGAGGGGTCCGGTGAAGACCACGTCCTGGCCGTAGTCTTTGGCGAGGGCCCACACGGCGAGGCGTTCGCCCACGTGCAGCTTCTCCTTCGGGTGGATGTCGCCGCCGTTGCCGATGTCGAGGGTCACGGCCATGCCGGTCTTCGGGACGCGGGCGAGGGTCTTGCGCTGGGCGTCGCGGATCCGGGCGTAGCCGTCGCCGCCGGCCGGGTTGTCGCTCTGGTTCATGAAGCTCGCGAGCTGCACGTAGTAGAAGGGGAAGTCGTACCCCCACACGGCGCGCCAGCCGAGGATGAGCGCCTCCATCTTGTCGATGTACTCGTCGCCCTCGCCGCCGTTGGAGCAGCCCTGGTACCAGAGGGCGCCCTTGATGGCGTAGCGCACGAGCGGGGCGACCATCGCGTTGTACTGGGCGGTCCAGTCATGGCCGATCGAGGGGAATGCGGGCATCGCATCGGCCGGGCGGCCGCCGGCTTCGATGACGGGCCGGGTCTTCGCGACCCACTCCGCAATCGCGTCGAGGGTCTCCAGGGCCTTGGCACGGCCCGCCTCGGTGGCGGGGTCCGCGGCCTCGACGCCCGCGACGCGCGAGGCGATGTGCTCGGCTTCGACCGCCTTCATGCCCTCGACGCATGCGAACGGCTCGATGCGGCATCCGCTCCAGCTGTCGTCGATGAGCCCGATCGGCACGTCGAGTTCCTGGACGAGCTTGCGGGCGAAGAAGTAGCCGGTGGCGGTGACGCCGCCCCAGACGTCGGAGGCCTTGTTCCACTGGCGTTCGACGGGCGCCTCTTTCTGCGGGTAGTTGGCGATGACCTTCCGGATCTTCATGTTGCGGATGATGGGGAACCCGGCGGCCTCGGCCTGGAAGGTCTCCCCGCCGATGATGCCCCAGCCGAAGCTCATCTCCATGTTCGACTGGCCGGAGCACAGCCAGACGTCGCCCACGAGAACGTTCTGCAGCGTCACCTCGTTCGCGGCGCCTTTGAGGAGGAGCGGACGATCCTCCTTCGAGGCGTCCATCGGCGCGAGGGTGACCTCCCAGTCGCCGGCGGCATCGGCTTCGGTGCGGACCGACTGCCCGTCGAAGACCACGGTGACGGGTTCGCCCGGATCGGCGGTACCCCAGATCTTGACCTCGCGGTCGCGCTGGAGGACCATGTTGTCGGAGAACATCGGCGAGGGTTTGACGGCGGCAAAGGCCGCTCCCGCGACGAACGAAAGGGCCACTGCGGCCGGGAACAGGCATTTCTTCATGGGGACATCCATCCAATCGGGTTCAATGCGCCACGGCACGCCGCGGAAGACGGCATTCACCGGGGTGCGAAACTTTGGGGACAAGGATACGAAGACCGGGGCGGAATGTAAAGCGGCGAGTGTGTCTTTCCGGATTGGACGTCCTGCAAGAGAGCGCTGACGGCAGAGGCCGCGAAAACGTCCGACCAGTAATCGAGCGCACGGCGGTCGGTCTCCGCCGCCTGCACGGAATACCCAAGAAAGCTACTAACTCGGCCACAATTCATACTGCAAAACAGGAGCACGGGTTTTCCAACCCGTGACACGGACAGGAATGTCCGTGCCCCTTTCCCAACTCCAAATTCCAGCTCCCAATGCCTAAATCCCCGCGCGCAGCGCTATTTGTGGCCGGGTTAGTAATGGCAAAAAGAAAAGCGGCGCTTGCAGAACCCCTTGCGAAAACCGGTCGGGGCAGAGCCCGACCCTCCCGATCCCCCTTTGGGGACCGCCGTCCCCGGCGGGCTGGATGGAGGGACGACCTCCGTGTCGTCCGGCTGGGTTTTGCAAGAGCCTCGTTGGTGAAGCCGTCGCCGTCGGGATCGCCGTCCGCCCCGGTTTCCCGGTTTTCCGACGAAAGAGGAAACGGCTGGCCTGGCGAGTGGAGAGGGCAGTGCGGCGTGTGCGCAAGCAGACGCTGTGTTGCTGGCGTAGAGAGAGAGAGAATCGACGCAACCTGATACTGTCACATGGACAATGCTTCGCGCCAGATGATCCACACTTGACCACTATCGATCCGACCCCCTAGACGATCTTGTTTTCTGATGATCGCAGCGGCGTTTTGTTTCACTGCCGTCCTGAACTCTTCGCGATTCTCCGGCAACGCCCCCATTTTCTCTTTCATGGCCAGGCAGGCGGCAAGTGCGGATTTGCGGATTGAAAGGGTCGTGACCAACCATCCAACTTGGGCCGGATCATAAGCAGCATAACACGCTTCGTAATCACCACCGGACCCGGGATAGACGGCGGACGTGCTGGCGTCCGCCTTGTCTTTCAAGAGCGTTTCAATGATCGCTGCAAGCCGGATGTAATCTGGATCGTTAGGGGTGCCGATGTTCGCGCTGTTGATCGGCTGCTTTTCCTGGTCGAGCATCTGTAGCCAATAGGCCGATGTCGGACTATCGCGGCAACATGCCTCGACACGCGGCCGAATCTGTTCAAGGTCACCGTCGGGAGCGGCCAGACTCCGCAACAAAAGGGTAACGGCGGTTTCTTCAGCGACAGATGCCAAGACAAGATTGCCATACGATTGCCTTTCCAGGCACCATGAACGGAGAGCCAGGGCATCATCGATGGCGTGAAGCTCCGAGCCGAACGGGAGCGCATTCAAGGAGGCGGTTTCTCTCAAAATGGCAAGGCCCAACTCTCGATCCTGCTGCACAAGCTTCCGTTTCTCCGGATCGGCAATCGCTTCGCAGGACTTGTTGCTTGGGATCGACAAGGGGGCCACGCGGTTTGTTTTGATCGCGTCAACAAAGCCCTTCAAGCCCTTGGCCTTCAGAAGTGCAAGTGTCGTGGCTCCCCCGTGATCGTTAGACCATGCATTGGCGCAAGCCAGCAGGAGAACCACGGCCGGCAACACGGCGGGCCTAAGGCAACGATATTCCAGACTTCTATTCATGTGAAGCTCCTTTCAGAAATCGTAATCCCAATCGCCAAATGTCTCTTGGAAAGTTACTCGGTCAAAGTATATGTTCCCGGCGTCACGTCCGGTGATACTTGGATCCCAGCCAATTTGAAGAACGGCCGCTTGGCCGGCAAAGCCACCGTCTTCGTAGTTGAAGTCATAGAGATCGTCTCAATGGTTGTTGAGCCATGCGGATTCCCATGTCCGAAAAGAAAAGCTGTTTGCGTGTCTTTCCGGATTGGACGTCCTGCAAGAGAGCGCTGACGGCAGAGGCCGCAAAAACGTCCGACCAGTAATCGAGCGCACGGCGGTCGGTCTCCGCCGCCTGCACGGAATACCCAAGAAAGCTACTAACTCGGCCACAATTCATGCTGCAAAACAGGAGCACGGGTTTTCCAACCCGTGACACGGACAGGAATGTCCGTGCCCCTTTCCCAACTCCAAATTCCAGCTCCCAATGCCTAAATCCCCGCGCGCAGCGCTATTTGTGGCCGGGTTAGTAATGGCAAAAAGAAAAGCGGCGCTTGCAGAACCCCCTTGCGCAAACCGGTCGGGGGCAGAGCAGAGCCCGACCCTCCCGATCCCCCTTTGGGGACCGCCGTCCCCGGCGGGCTGGATGGAGGGACGACCTCCGTGTCGTCCGGCTGGGTTTTGCAAGAGCCTCGTTGGTGAAGCCGTCGCCGTCGGGATCGCCGTCCGCCCCGGTTTCCCGGTTTTCCGACGAAAGAGGAAACGGCTGGCCTGGCGAGTGGAGAGGGCAGTGCGGCGTGTGCGCAAGCAGACGCTGTGTTGCTGGCGTAGAGAGAGAGAGAATCGACGCAACCTGATACTGTCACATGGACAATGCTTCGCGCCAGATGATCCACACTTGACCACTATCGATCCGACCCCCTAGACGATCTTGTTTTCTGATGATCGCAGCGGCGTTTTGTTTCACTGCCGTCCTGAACTCTTCGCGATTCTCCGGCAACGCCCCCATTTTCTCTTTCATGGCCAGGCAGGCGGCAAGTGCGGATTTGCGGATTGAAAGGGTCGTGACCAACCATCCAACTTGGGCCGGATCATAAGCAGCATAACACGCTTCGTAATCACCACCGGACCCGGGATAGACGGCGGACGTGCTGGCGTCCGCCTTGTCTTTCAAGAGCGTTTCAATGATCGCTGCAAGCCGGATGTAATCTGGATCGTTAGGGGTGCCGATGTTCGCGCTGTTGATCGGCTGCTTTTCCTGGTCGAGCATCTGTAGCCAATAGGCCGATGTCGGACTATCGCGGCAACATGCCTCGACACGCGGCCGAATCTGTTCAAGGTCACCGTCGGGAGCGGCCAGACTCCGCAACAAAAGGGTAACGGCGGTTTCTTCAGCGACAGATGCCAAGACAAGATTGCCATACGATTGCCTTTCCAGGCACCATGAACGGAGAGCCAGGGCATCATCGATGGCGTGAAGCTCCGAGCCGAACGGGAGCGCATTCAAGGAGGCGGTTTCTCTCAAAATGGCAAGGCCCAACTCTCGATCCTGCTGCACAAGCTTCCGTTTCTCCGGATCGGCAATCGCTTCGCAGGACTTGTTGCTTGGGATCGACAAGGGGGCCACGCGGTTTGTTTTGATCGCGTCAACAAAGCCCTTCAAGCCCTTGGCCTTCAGAAGTGCAAGTGTCGTGGCTCCCCCGTGATCGTTAGACCATGCATTGGCGCAAGCCAGCAGGAGAACCACGGCCGGCAACACGGCGGGCCTAAGGCAACGATATTCCAGACTTCTATTCATGTGAAGCTCCTTTCAGAAATCGTAATCCCAATCGCCAAATGTCTCTTGGAAAGTTACTCGGTCAAAGTATATGTTCCCGGCGTCACGTCCGGTGATACTTGGATCCCAGCCAATTTGAAGAACGGCCGCTTGGCCGGCAAAGCCACCGTCTTCGTAGTTGAAGTCATAGAGATCGTCTCAATGGTTGTTGAGCCATGCGGATTCCCATGTCCGAAAAGAAAAGCTGTTTGCGTGTCTTTCCGGATTGGACGTCCTGCAAGAGAGCGCTGACGGCAGAGGCCGCAAAAACGTCCGACCAGTAATCGAGCGCACGGCGGTCGGTCTCCGCCGCCTGCACGGAATACCCAAGAAAGCTACTAACTCGGCCACAATTCATGCTGCAAAACAGGAGCACGGGTTTTCCAACCCGTGACACGGACAGGAATGTCCGTGCCCCTTTCCCAACTCCAAATTCCAGCTCCCAATGCCTAAATCCCCGCGCGCAGCGCTATTTGTGGCCGGGTTAGTAATGGCAAAAAGAAAAGCGGCGCTTGCAGAACCCCCTTGCGCAAACCGGTCGGGGGCAGAGCAGAGCCCGACCCTCCCGATCCCCCTTTGGGGACCGCCGTCCCCGGCGGGCTGGATGGAGGGACGACCTCCGTGTCGTCCGGCTGGGTTTTGCAAGAGCCTCGTTGGTGAAGCCGTCGCCGTCGGGATCGCGGCCCGCCCCGGTTTCCCGGTTTTCCGACGAAAGACGAAACGGCTGGCCTGGCGAGTGGAGAGGGCAGTGCGGCGTGTGCGCAAGCAGACGCTGTGTTGCTGGCGTAGCGAGAGAGAATCGACGCAACCTGATACTGTCACATGGACAATGCTTCGCGCCAGATGATCCACACTTGACCACTATCGATCCGACCCCCTAGACGATCTTGTTTTCTGATGATCGCAGCGGCGTTTTGTTTCACTGCCGTCCTGAACTCTTCGCGATTCTCCGGCAACGCCCCCATTTTCTCTTTCATGGCCAGGCAGGCGGCAAGTGCGGATTTGCGGATTGAAAGGGTCGTGACCAACCATCCAACTTGGGCCGGATCATAAGCAGCATAACACGCTTCGTAATCACCACCGGACCCGGGATAGACGGCGGACGTGCTGGCGTCCGCCTTGTCTTTCAAGAGCGTTTCAATGATCGCTGCAAGCCGGATGTAATCTGGATCGTTAGGGGTGCCGATGTTCGCGCTGTTGATCGGCTGCTTTTCCTGGTCGAGCATCTGTAGCCAATAGGCCGATGTCGGACTATCGCGGCAACATGCCTCGACACGCGGCCGAATCTGTTCAAGGTCACCGTCGGGAGCGGCCAGACTCCGCAACAAAAGGGTAACGGCGGTTTCTTCAGCGACAGATGCCAAGACAAGATTGCCATACGATTGCCTTTCCAGGCACCATGAACGGAGAGCCAGGGCATCATCGATGGCGTGAAGCTCCGAGCCGAACGGGAGCGCATTCAAGGAGGCGGTTTCTCTCAAAATGGCAAGGCCCAACTCTCGCTCCTGCTGCACAAGCTTCCGTTTCTCCGGATCGGCAATCGCTTCGAAGGACTTGTTGCTTGGGATCGACAAGGGGGCCACGCGGTTTGTTTTGATCGCGTCAACAAAGCCCTTCAAGCCCTTGGCCTTCAGAAGTGCAAGTGTCGTGGCTCCCCCTTGATCGTTAGACCATGCATTGGCGCAAGCCAGCAGGAGAACCACGGCCGGCAACACGGCGGGCCTAAGGCAACGATATTCCAGACTTCTATTCATGTGAAGCTCCTTTCAGAAATCGTAATCCCAATCGCCAAATGTCTCTTGGAAAGTTACTCGGTCAAAGTATATGTTCCCGGCGTCACGTCCGGTGATACTTGGATCCCAGCCAATTTGAAGAACGGCCGCTTGGCCGGCAAAGCCACCGTCTTCGTAGTTGAAGTCATAGAGATCGTCTCAATGGTTGTTGAGCCATGCGGATTCCCATGTCCGAAAAGAAAAGCTGTTTGCGTGTCTTTCCGGATTGGACGTCCTGCAAGAGAGCGCTGACGGCAGAGGCCGCAAAAACGTCCGACCAGTAATCGAGCGCACGGCGGTCGGTCTCCGCCGCCTGCACGGAATACCCAAGAAAGCTACTCACTAGCATCCCATAGGCGGACCGGCAACCGGACGGTTCCCGCAGTTGGCACACTTTAGGGGCGGGGAGTTGCCTCTAAAGATTTTCAAAAAAGTGTCGGCTTCGGAGGCGTCTGCCTGTAACCTACAGGCATTATGAAAAAACGACTCCCCCAATTGCTTGGGTTCGCGCCTCCGAAACCGACGAAGACAGTGTACACCGTGCTGCGGCAGCTCGTCCAGTGGATTCCCGCCGGGATGATCCAGCGGCTCGCCGAAGAGTATAAGCTCGACATCCGCAAGTGGTCGGCGGTGAGCCATGTGGTCGCGCTGATGTACGGCCAGCTCGCGGGCTGCGACAGCCTCAACGGGATCGTGGACGCGGCGCGCGTCCACGAGAGCGAGTGGCGCAACATCCGGGGGGCGCAGCCGCCGAAGCGCAACACGTTCTCCAACGCGAACCGGCACCGCGACGCGGCCATGGCCGAGCGGCTGTACTGGGAGGTCTTCGACCATCTGGTCACCGTCTGCCCGGGGTTCGGGCAGTACAAGAGGCACAAGGGCTTCCTCGCGCGGATGAAGCGCGGCATCTTCGCCATCGACTCCAGCACGATCAAGCTGTGCCTGAACTGCATCGACTGGGCGCGGCACCGCAGGAAGAAGGCGGCGGCGAAGCTGCACATGAACCTCGACGTGGGCAGCCGCCTGCCCGCCGCCGTCGTCGTGGAGGACGCGGGCCACCACGACTCCACCCGCGCGAAGGCGCTCTGCGCCGGGCTGAAGGCGGGCGACGTGTGCCTCGCCGACCGTGCCTACACGGACTTCTCCTTCCTCGCCGACCTGCGGGCGCGCGGCATCTTCTTCGTGGTCAGGCAGAAAACGAACATGAAGTTCAAGCGCGTCAAGCGCCTGCCGGAGAGCCGGGACGCGGGCATCGTCGGCGACGAACTCGTCGAGCCCGCCCTCGCCCGCTCCAAAAAGCTCTATCCCGTCCCCCTGCGCCGCGTGACCGCGAACGTCGAGGTGAACGGCAAGATGAAGGAGATGACTTTCCTGACGAACAACCTCGACTGGAGCGCGCGCACCATCGCGGAACTGTACCGGGCGCGGTGGGCCGTCGAGCTGTTCTTCAAGGAAATCAAGCAGACCTGCCAGATCCGCGACTTCGTAGGGTACAACGAGAACGCGGTCAAGTGGCAGATCTGGACGGGGATGCTCGTGCATCTCCTGCTGCGGTTCATGAGCCATGTCGCGGACTGGAAGCTGAGCTTCTCGCGCCTCGCGGGCGTCGCGCGCGCGGCGGTGTGGGTCAAGCGCGACCTGATTGAGATGCTCAAAATCTATGGGACAGCACCGCGGCCAAAACCGGGTGAATCCCGCGAAAAACCCCCGCCCATACAGGCCTTTTTCGATTTCTGGCGGCTCGACTATGGGACAGCAGGGCCGTAAAACCCAGTAAAAACGCGAAACGGCCGGTCGCTCCGGGAAAACCTCAAACCTGAAACCACAAAAAAGACATCAAAAACCCAAGCAAATCCGCATGGGTAAGGGTGAATTGTGCCGCCTATGGGATGCTAGTGAAAGCTACTAACTCGGCCACAATTCATGCTGCAAAACAGGAGCACGGGTTTTCCAACCCGTGACACGGACAGGAATGTCCGTGCCCCTTTCCCAACTCCAAATTCCAGCTCCCAATGCCTAAATCCCCGCGCGCAGCGCTATTTGTGGCCGGGTTAGTAATGGCAAAAAGAAAAGCGGCGCTTGCAGAACCCCTTGCGAAAACCGGTCGGGGCAGAGCCCGACCCTCCCGATCCCCCTTTGGGGACCGCCGTCCCCGGCGGGCTGGATGGAGGGACGACCTCCGTGTCGTCCGGCTGGGTTTTGCAAGAGCCTCGTTGGTGAAGCCGTCGCCGTCGGGATCGCGGCCCGCCCCGGTTTCCCGGTTTTCCGACGAAAGACGAAACGGCTGGCCTGGCGAGTGGAAGAGGGGCATAATGCATCCCGCCATGAACGTCCTTGTTTTTCTTCCGGCATTCAACGAGGGGGCGAGCTTGCGGCTTGTGCTGCCCGAACTCGCCCGCGAAGTCCCGGGAATGGACGTGCTGGTGGTGAGCGACGGGTCGACCGACGAGACCGTCGCGGTCGCCCGCCGGGCCGGGGTGCGCGTGCTGGACCTCCCGGTGAACCTCGGCGTGGGCGGCGCCGTCCAGGCCGGATTCTCCTATGCCTATCGTCACGGGTACGACTACGCGATCCGGATCGATGCGGACGGCCAGCACCCGCCTTCGGAGATCCCGCGCCTGTTGGAAGCATTGCGCGCGGGCGATGCGGACGTGGTGACCGCCTCCCGGTTCCTGGGCCATTCCGAGCGGGTGTCGAGTCGTTTCCGTTCGCTGGGGATCGCCTTGCTCGCGAATTTCCTGTCGGCGATCTGCCGTGCGTCGGTCACCGATCCCACCTCCGGATTCCAGGGGGTGAACCGGCTTGCGATGGCGCTCTTCGCGAGTTCTTATCCCCACGACTATCCCGAACCCGAGGCGCTTGCCCTGCTGAGTCGCCTGGGCTTTCGCTTCCGCGAGACGGGCGCCGTCTTCCGGCCTCGGCTGGCCGGCACATCCACGATCGGGGAGTTGGAGACGCTCTTTTTCGCCTTCAAGGTTTTTCTCGCCCTTTGCGTGGGGCGGGCGCGCAATCTGGACGAGGGGCTTTCCCGTTCCTGCCTGGCGCGCCAGCTGCAGGAGGGACGCTCATGAATCCCGTCGACGACCCCCATCTTTCTGCGGACACCATCGTACGGCTCACCACCGGCTGGGACGAGAGTTACGGCTGGCGGGCGCTGGCGGGGCTGATCTGCGTGGGGCTGCTGGTTTGGGTTGTCCGCGCCTTCCGCCGTCGCTGTCCCCGGTTGCTGTGCGTCTTCGCGGTGTGCGTCGCCGTCGCGTGCGGGCTGTTCGCGGCGTGTCCGCAAGCCACGGTGGATTGGATGACGGGTATCCCCTATCTCATGCGGGCACGTTCTTTTGCGGGTGTGCTTGGCGCGGTGATGCTGCTTTCCACGCTGGCGTGCGTGCGGCACGGCCGCTTGCGCGAGCGCTATGCGGTGTTGTGGGTGGCGACCGGGGCGATTCTGATCGTGGCTGCGGCCTTCCCGGCGCTGGTCGCGCTCCTGCGCGTGTTCACGGGGATGACCTACACGGCTGCGATTGCCAGCATGATCGCGGCTTTCGTCCTCCTGTTGCTCTTCCACTTCTCCGTGGTGCTTTCCAAGGCGCTGGGCAACCAGTCGCGCCTGGCGCAACGCATCGCGCAACTCGAAGCGGAGTTGGATCTTCTTCGCGACCGCGACCGCGAGGGGTGAGGCGCCGGGGTCCGGCGGGGTGGGGCTAGCGCCACTGCCGGGCTGCTCGGCGGACCGCGGGGGCTTCGGGGAGTTCCGCGAGAAGGCGCGCGACGGTGCGGTCGAATCCCGGGAGCAGCAGGCCGGGACGAAGGTCGGCCAGCGGCTGGCAGACGAAGCGGCGCGCCGCGATTTGGGGGTGGGGGAGGCGCAGGCGGGGTTCGTCGCTGGTTTCGCCGCCAAAGTAGAGCAGGTCGATGTCGATGGTCCGCGGGGCGTGCCGTGCGGGGCCGCGGACGCGTCCAAGCGCGTCTTCCACGCCGTGCATGAGCCGGGAGAAGCGGTGCAGGGGCAGCGTGGTTTCGAGGATGAGCACGGCGTTCAGGTAGGCGAGATGGCGCCATTCTCCGGCGACGTCCACCGGCTCGGTCTCGTACACGGGCGATGCGGCGACGATGCGGGTGCCGGGCAGGGCGCCGAGAGCCTCGCGCGCGGCGTAGAGCATGGCGAGGCGGTCGCCGAGGTTCGACCCGAGTGACAGTCCGGCTTCGATGGGGCGGGGGAGGGGCATGGGTTCTCCGGTTTGGCCTTCCTAGACGATTCCGCATTTGCGGCGGAGCGCCCATTCGGCGATGCAGGCGGCGAGAAGGATGGCGGGGAAGAGGAGGGACGCGGTGGCGGCGGCGCGCCGTTCGCGCCGGGTGGAACGACACCAGGCCGCCACGGTTGCGGCGAGCTCGCCGGCGCCCGATTCGACGCGGTATGCGCCGGAGGTCTTCGCGGCGAGGGCGCGGAGGGCGGCGTCTTTGCGGGAGAGATCCCAGCCTTCCTCCTGGAGCGGGGTCAGGTCGAATCGTTTTTCGAAGGCGTCGAGGGGCTCGCCGCCGCGTTCGGCCGAAAGGCGGAAGAGGCGCGTTCCGCCCTCCGGGAGGTCCATGGCCGCAATCCATCGGCCGGGCGATTCGCCGGGCAGGACGGGGAGGGCGTGTTCGCCGGCGTCGTCCCGGATCGCGGCGCGCAGGGAGACGCCTTCGGGTTCGTCCACGCGGATGTGGGCTTCGAGGCGGCTTCCCGGCCGGGGTTCGGCGGGGTTCCACGTGATGTGGAGGTGTTGCCCGCCTTCGGTGCGTCCTGCGGCGGCACGGACCATCTGGCGCCAGAAGCGGCGGTAGAAGGCGGCGGGGGCGCCTCCCTTGCGCGCCCAGAGCCAGGAGGTGTTCGACGCGACGGCGCCCGAGCGCCCGGCGCCGGTGCGGAGCATCGCCGCCAGCGGCGCGCGGCCTTCGGGGGTTTCCACTTGGAGGAGGAGTTGCGCGGCGGGCTTGAGGGCGGGGATCGCATTGACCGATTCGAGGGAGAGGGGTTCGCCGTCCTCCGCGCAACGGGCGAGGAGTTCGCCGAGCCCGGCCACGGCGGGCTCCATCGCGGCGGCGGCGGGAAGGGACACGGGGAAGTCGCCGCGCCGCAGCGTGCCGCCTTCGCCCGTCATGCGCCAGGGGAAGAGCGGTTCGAGCGAGGAACGCTCGTATCCGCCGCCTTCGAAGCTTTCCTCGCCGCCAAGCCAGAGCAGGCCGCCGCCGCCGTCCACGTAGTCCAGCAGGGCGGCTTCCTGGGCGGGGGCGAGCGCGTCCGCCGCGAACGAGCCAAGCAGGATGCAGTCGAAGCGCCGCAGCAGGGCGGCCGATTCGGGGAGTCCGCCCTCCAGGAGCTTCGTCCGTTCCGGGTCGTCGCCCTGCACGGCGAAGCGTGCCCCGCCCACGCGGTAGGCGGCGGTGAAGGCGATGGCGGGATCGGCGGAGAGTTCCTGGCGGAGCATTTTGAGGTCGGCGCCGAGCCGGCAGGAGAAATAGAGCACGTTCAGGATGTCGCGCCGGATCTCCACGCGGGCGCCGCGGGCGTTGTCGAGCGGCGAGAGTTCGCCGGGCGCTTCGTCGATGCGGACGCGGTAGGTGGCGGGTCCGGGAAGGGATCGGGAGGCGGAGAAGGCGAGGCTGGCCGTGCCGCCCGCGAGGGAGGCGGCCTGTTCGTCGACCTGCGACCAGACGCCCCTTCCCTCGTGGATTTCGAGCGACACGCGAAGCGCGTCCAGGCGATCGAGGAAGGCGCGGGAGCCTGTGGCTTCGAGGGTGGCTTCGAGGGTGAAGAGCGCGTCCTGCTCCGCCGTGCCGGGGGCTTCCAGGCGGGCGATGCGCACATTGTCCCAGGTGTCGGAATCGGTGCCGAGGCCCAGGACGGCGACGGGCGCGCGGGGGATGCGCGCGGGGCGGATGGGGCCGTCGCCTCCGTCGGTGGCGAGCACGAAGGCGGTCTGTCCGTCCTCTTGGTCGGCTGCTGCGGCGACGGCGTCGGCGACGGACGAATCGAAGGGGACGACCTCGACCTCCGCATGGCGGGGCAGGGCGGCGCGCAGGGATTCGACGAAGGCGTCGGCGCGGTCGGCGCGGGTGGCGGCGCCGGGGCCGTCCGGGACGTCCATGGACGCGGAGCGGTCCATCAGGATGCGGATGCGGGGGGGCGTGGCGTCCTTGTCCGCCACGCGGCAGGAGGGATCGAGCAGGGCGAGGAAGACGAGCAGGAGCACGAGGGTTCGCGCGGCGAGGATGGGCAGGCTCTTGCGCGCGCCGCACCGGGCGCGAAGGCGTTTCGCCGCGAAGAGGACGCTTGCGGCCATCGCAAGGAAAAGGAGGCCCAGGAGAAGCGCCGGGGCGGCGGGATTCCACAGGACCGCCGCGAGGGGGGCGCCGGCGAAATCGCAGGGATGTCCGAAGGGCGGCATGGCGGAGGGCGGTCAGCGGCGGAAACAGCGGCAGGAGCGGGCGGGGCATTCCGCGGAGGCCGCGAGCGCGGGGGTCGCGCGGGCGCATTCCGGCGTGGCCTCGGGGCAACGGGGGTGGAAGCGGCATCCGGGCGGGAAGTCGAGGGCGGAGGGAACCTGGCCGGGGATGGTGGCGAGGCGTTTCCCTCGGGTCTCGAGGGACGGCAATGCGGCGAGCAGGGCGCGGGTGTAGGGGTGGCATGGGCGGGCGAAGAGTTCGTCCGCCGGGGCGGTCTCGACGATTTGCCCGGCGTACATCACGGCCACGCGGGTGGCCATCTTCCGCACGACGCCCATGTCGTGGGTGATGAGGAGCAGGGCGGAGTCGCGCCGATACAGGTGGAGCATCAGTTCGAGCACCTGGGCCTGGGTGGTGGCGTCGAGCGCGGTGGTGGGCTCGTCGGCGATGACGAGGTCCGGATCGAGCAGCAGGGCCATGGCGATCATCACGCGCTGCTGCATCCCGCCGGAGAGTTCGTGGGGGAGGGCCTGCGCGTATTGCTCCGGGGAGGGAATGCCGACCTTCGCGAGCCATTCGAGGGAGCGGCGCCGCATCTCGGCGCGCGGGAGGTCGCGGTCGTGCAGGAGCTGCACTTCGTCGAGCTGGTCGCCGATGCGATGGAGGGGCGAGAGGGAGGTCATCGGGTCCTGGAAGATGACGCCGATGCGCCGTCCTCGCAGGGAGCGCAGTTCCTTCACGGGAATACGGAGCAGGTCGATTCCATCGAAGCGGATTGCGTCGGCGGAAATCGATGCCGCGGGGATGTGGAGGAGGCGCGGGATCGCCATTGCCGTGGCGGACTTCCCGCAGCCGGATTCGCCCAGGAGGCCCAGGATCTCCCCGCGTTCGAGGGAAAGCGAGACGCCGTCCACGGCATGCACTTCGCCGTCGTCCGAGGCGAAACGGACGTGGAGGTTTTCGATGTCCAGAAGGGCGGGCATGTCCGCTTTCCCTGGGGGATTCAAGGGGATTCCACCGCGGCGGCGCGCCGCCGCGGTCCGTCCGTTGTCTATCCGTTCGCAGCGGCCCGGAGTCCGGCGAGGAGGTTCCGCAGGCGGGCGAGGGTGGCGTCGTTCTCGGCCTTCTTCGCGCGTTGCTGCTCGACGACGGCCGCCGGGGCGCGGGAGACGAATCCCTCGTTGGAGAGCTTGGCCTCGATGCCCTTCTGGAAGCCTTCGAGCTTCGCGATTTCACCGGCGACGCGCTTCGTCTCCGCCGCGACATCCACCACGCCGTCGAGGGGGAGGTAGACCGTTCCAAGTTTCACGACGGCGCTGGGCATGGCGCGTGTCGCGCCGTCCATGGAAACCTCGAGCGGGTCGGCGCGCAGGAAGGTGGCGATGCCGGGGCGGTCGCGCTCCAGAAGGGCGGCGGCGGCCGCGTCCGCGGCATGGACGATCATGCGGACGGATTTCGAGGGGGGGACGTTGAAGTCGGAGCGCAGGGCGCGCGCGGCGCCGATGAGCTCGTGCTTGGCTTCGACGTAGGCGACCACGTCGTCCGTGATGCCCCATGCGGCGACCTTCGCGGGGTCGGTTCCGACGGGCCATGGGGCGGTCATGATGGAATCGTCCGCGCCGCAGAAGCCCATCTGGTGCCAGAGTTCCTCGGTGAGGAAGGGCATGAAGGGGTGCAGCACGCGCAACGAGACGCCGAGCACGTGGTAGAGGATCGCGAGTTTCTGGCGGCGGGCGGCTTCGTCCTCGCCGTAGAGCGTGGCCTTCGATTCCTCCACGTACCAGTCGCAGAACTCCGACCAGACGAAGTCGTAGATGGCGAGCGCGGCGTCCTGGAAGCGGTATTTCTCGAGGGCGGTGGTGACCGTGGCGGTCATCCGGTCGCAGAGCGCGAGGATGTGCCGGTCGTCGTCCGACAGCAGCGGGACGTCGAGGGCGAGGCCGTCGCGGGCGATGGCTGCGGCGTCGATGCCGGGGGACTTTTCGGCGGAGAGGTTGATGAAACGCGAGGCGTTCCAAATTTTCGTCCCGAAGTTGCGGCCGATTTCGAACTTGTTCATCGAGATGTAGACGTCCACGCCGGGCGAGGTCGTCTGCATGAGCGAAAAGCGGAGGGAGTCGGCGGAGTATTCCCCGATGATTTCGAGCGGGTCGATGGAGTTGCCGAGGGACTTCGACATCTTGCGGCCCTGGTCGTCGCGCACGACGCCGTGGAGGACGACGTTGCGGAAGGGGACGTCGCCCATGAACTTGCATCCGGCCATGATCATGCGGGCGACCCAGAAGAAGATGATGTCCGGGGCGGTGCAGAGGTCGCAGGTCGGGTAGTAGCGGGCGAGGTCGTCGGTCTTTTCGGGCCAGCCCAGCGTGGAGAAGGGCCAGAGCCAGGAGCTGAACCACGTGTCCAGCACGTCGGGATCCTGCGTGATGGCGTCTTCTTCCGCGCCGCACGCGGGGCAGGCCGCGGGTTTTTCGGGGGCGGCCCATTCGTGGCCGCAGGCGCAGGTGTAGACGGGGATGCGGTGGCCCCACCAGATCTGGCGCGAGATGCACCAGTCGCGGATGTTCTCCAGCCAGTTGAAGTAGGTGCTTTCGTAGCGTTTGGGCGAGAAGGCGATGGCGCCGGACTTCACGGCTTCGATGGCCTTGACGGCAAGGGGCTGCATGCGCACGAACCACTGCGGGGAGAGGCGCGACTCGATCACGGTGTCGCAACGGTAGCAGTGGCCGACCTGGTTGTCGTAGTCTTCGATGTGGTCGAGGAAGCCGCCGGCCTCGAGGTCGGCGACGATCTTGTCGCGGCATTCGAAGCGGTCGAGACCCGCATAGGCGGCGCCGGCCAGCTCGTTCATGGTGCCGTCGCCGTCCATGATGTTGATCTCCTCCAGGCCGTGGCGTTTCCCGACCAGGAAGTCGTTCGGGTCGTGGGCGGGGGTGATCTTCACGATGCCGGTGCCGAACTCCTTCTCGACATAGTCGTCGGCGAGGACGGGGAGTTCGCGGCCGCTTAGCGGGAGGATCACGGTCTGGCCGAGGAGATGGCGGTAGCGCTCGTCCTTCGGATTCACGGCCACGGCGGTGTCGCCGGGGATCGTCTCGGGACGGGTGGTGGCGACCATGATGTAGTCCCGGAAGGGTTCCCCCTTCACGCCGGAGGCCGATCCGGAGACCGGATAGCGAACGTACCACAGCTTGCCGTGGTTCGGCTCGTGGTCGACTTCGTCATCGGCGAGGGCCGTCCCGCAGCGCGGGCACCAGTTCACGATGTAGTTTCCGCGGTAGATGAGATCTTCGTCGTACATCGTGCAGAAGACCTCGGCGACGGCCCTGGAGAGGCCTTCGTCCATGGTGAAGCGTTCGCGCGACCAGTCGCAGGAGCAGCCCAGCGAACGAAGCTGGCGGACGATGGTGCCGCCGTACCGCTCGCGCCACTCCCACACGCGCTCGACGAACTTCTCGCGACCGAGGTCCTGACGCCGCACGCCTTCCTTGCGGAGCGCGGTTTCGACGACGTTCTGCGTGGCGATGCCCGCGTGGTCGGTTCCGGGGACCCAAAGCACGTCGCGCCCCTGCATGCGGCGCCAGCGGGCGAGGACGTCCTGGATGGTGTCGTTGAGGGCGTGGCCCATGTGGAGGATTCCGGTGACGTTCGGCGGCGGGATGACCATGCTCCACGGCTCGCCCCGTCCGGAAGGCTTGAACTTGCCGGTCTGTTCCCACCACGGGTACCACTTGGCCTCGATGGCATGAGGATCGTAATGCTTGTCCATATGTCGGGAAACTCCTGCGAAACAAAAAAACCAACATACCATGGACCGCCCATGGATTCAATTCCGCAATCGCGATCGGTTGGGGACGGGTGTGATTCAAAATAGTTGATGGTTAGGCGGCAGGGAGGTGGGAGCGGAAGCGGGCGGTGAGGGCGCAGATGGCGGCGGCGTTGTGGAAGCGCCAGTGCATGCCCGACTGCTTGCATCGCCTCGCGACGTCGGTTCGGCACGCCGCTTCGACGACGCCCGAGCCGATGTAGAGCCCCTGTTTGCGGTACTCGCCGTAGCGCATGTTGTCCTTGCGCTTCTCGAAGTATTCCAGCTCCTTCCAGGCGGGGTGGTCCGGCGGCAGGGCTCCGTGTCGCTTGCGCAGGTGCTTGACCAGCGACGCGCCGCCGTGGCGGCGCAGGACGGCGCGCGCGGTGCCGAAGGCTTTCTTCACGTCCTCCTGCGGGAGCGCGAGCCCGAGGAAGGCCCGCAGGTGCTCGCAGGCGTGGTAGAAGTCGCAGGTGAAGACGACGTCCGCCCCGGGGAAGGCGTCGCGGACGATGCTGGCGATCCAGTCGGCGCCGTCTCCGACGACCTGTATCCTGAAGCGCCCGGAGCCGAGTCCGCGGCTGAACGCGAGGCGCCTGAGCAGCGAGCCGAACTCCGCGGCGGTCTCCGGCGAGACGACGTGCGACTCGCAGCCGGGGTCGCGGACCGGCCTGCCCTTGCGGTCGATCCGCCTGTAGGTGCCCACGACGCCGACCTTGACCTCCCGGGTCCTGGCCTTCCCGTCCCCGCCCTTGCCCTTGACGCCCCTCACGTCTTTTTTGACGCACGGCACGCCGGTGCCGTCGAGCATGATGTAGAGCGTGGGCGCGACCGGCGCGGTCGCCGCCAGCAGCCAGGCGGGCAGGAGCGGTTCGGGGATCCACGCGGCGGGGTTCTTCTGCGCCTCCAGCGCACGGGCGCCCGCGGCGAGCGCCCGGCGCCGGAAGGTGGACCCGGACATGCGCACGCCCGAGAGCAGCGCGAGCAGGTCCGCCCCCTCTGCGAAGGATCCCGCGGCCACGGCCGCGCGCTGGAGGCGGCCGGCGAGCGCCGGCGTCATGCCGTCGCGCAGCCCGAGCGCCTCCTTGAGCGGGAAGGCCGACGCCGCGTCCCCCTTGCGGGGGAACTTCCCGTTCTTGGCCTGCCGCCTGCCTTTGGCCGCCGCCCGCTCCCGGGCCCGCCGGGCCTGCCTTGTCATCCGTTCCGGCGCGGGGCCGTAGTAGGCGCACGTGAAGCGCACGTGCCCGAAAAGCGTGTCCGCCCCGGTCTCGCGCCAGCCGTCGGGCGCGCCGTGGGGCGCGGCCTTCCCGACGGCGCAGAGGACGAGGGAGAGCAGCGCGGCAAGGTCCTTGGCGGCGGCCCGGGCAAGCCGCTCGTCGAGCCGGTCGAGACAGGGAGGGGTTTCGCCGGGGCCGCATCCGGCATCGGCTCGCCGGAGCCCCCGCAAAACCTCTCCCAGATTCGCGAAGGCGACCTCGGGAAGCGAGGGGATCAGGCTTTTTTTTTGAAGCGCAGCGCAAGGCGGGCGCCGAGCTTCTCGTAGCGGGACGCCAGCTCCCGGTACTTGCGCCCGTTCTCCAGCAGGCGCCGGACTTCCCCGACCTTGTCGCGCGGGATGCGGCAGTACCTGCGTTTCCCCGTCCCGTCGTTGTATTGCAGGATGGGCGAGGTCGGATACTCGGAGACGGTCCCGTCCTTCTTCACGTACCTCGTCTTCGGGTTCTCCTTCAAGCTGCCCTCGAGGCAGGGCCCGAGCGCCAGTATCTCCCTGGCGATCCCGTCCATCTCCCGTTCGATCCCGTCCGCGTCCCTGTCGATTTGCCCTGTTTTCCTGTCCATGTCCATGGTTTTCCTCGGCTTGATTAGTGTACTCGTATTTGAGTACACCAATATTGGCGCATCGTTTCGGGGAAAGCAAGTGCAAAACCAACAAAACCACGCGCTTTTTTTCGGCCGGACGAAACACTCCCGCCAGATTGCCGCTACACTATCAGCTATTTTGAATCACACCTTTGGGGACCGGGACGGGGGGTATGGCTGATGGTTGGGGGTGGATGGCGGGCACACGAGGGACGAGCGGGCGCTCGTCCTTAATCCGGCCCCTGACGCACCCCTGCCACGCGAATTCGGCCCAGGCATCCATGACGATGACATGCCGCGGAATGGAAGCCGGGGTATCGAGGGGCATTGATTTTTGCTCCCGCACCACCGATAATCACACCGCGACGATTAACCCTGAGGCGCTTGCAAACCCCTTGCCCCTGGAGTCCCCGGCGGGCCGGGTGGATGGAGGGACGACCTCCGTGTCGTCCGTCTGGGTTTTGCGGGAGCCTCGAATGCCTTGGGAGGCGCCGATGAACGCGACGCGCGAAGTGACGATCGAAAACCGCCTGATGAAGCTGGTCATCGCCGGCGACGGGACGGTCTCAAGCCTGGTCTTCAAGCCGACCCGTACCGAATGCCTGGCCGCGGGGAAACGGGTGCCGGTCAGCACGATCACCGAGCCGCGCCCCTATCAGAACGAGGTCAAGCTGGCCTATCCCAACCGGCGGACCACCTTCAAGGCCAACGCGGTGCGGATGGAGGGCGACACGCTGGTCATCGGCTACGAACTGGTTCCCTGGGAGGCCATCGTCCGCGTGAAGGACGCCGGGGACTACATCGCCTTTTCGCTGGAGGGGTTCACGCTGACCGAACCCTCCGTCATGCCCGAGCCGCCGATCTTGGAGATGTGGTTCCTGCGCCTGCCGTTGCGCGAGCGGGGACACTGGGGCGACTGGCTGAACGTGGTCTGGGACGATGACGTGGCCATCGCGCTGGTGGCGGCGGACCCCTGCGCCAACGCCGATTCGGAGGAGGGCGAGGGATGCCGCATCCTCTCCGCGGGGAGCGACGCGGCCGTGCGGCTCGCCGGGGTCACCGCCGCCCTGATCGTCTGCGCCACCGGCGAGCTACTGGACAAGGTCGCAACCGTCGAGGAGGACTACGGACTGCCCCGCGGGGTGGCCAGCCGTCGGCACAGCCTCTGCACGGCCTCGTACTACTGGACGTGCACCGTCACGCCGGACACCGTCGACGAGCACATCGCCTACGCCAAAAAGGGCGGATTCCGCCTCATGAACATCTACTACCCGGCCTTTCTCGAAGGCAACGGCTACCTGCGGATCGGCGACTACGACGCCTTCCGGCCGGAGTATCCCAACGGCAAGGCCGACCTGCGGGCGATGCTCGCCAGAATCAAGCAGGCGGGAATCACGCCGGGCTGCCACTTCCTCCACAGCCACCTCGGCCGGGAGAGCCGCTATGTCACGCCGGTTCCCGACCACCGGCTGAACCTGTTGCGTATCTTCACCCTGGCCCGGCCGCTCGGCCCGGCCGACACCACGGTGTTTGTCGAGCAGAATCCCCTGCACGCCACGATGGAGGCGAAACGGCGGGTGCTCAAGATCGGGACCGAGCTGCTCTCGTACACGGGCTACACCACGACGCCGCCCTACGCCTTCACCGGCTGCGTACGCGGCATCGACAGGACGACACCCGCCGCCCAGCCCGCGGGGCTCCTGTTCGGGCTGCTGGACGTCAGCGAGTTCGGCGCGACCAGCGTCTACATCGACCAGTGCTCCGGGCTGCAGGACGAGATCGCCGACCAGATCGCCGACCTCTGGAGCGCCGGCTTCGAGTTCTTCTACTTCGACGGATCGGAAGGGGTCAATCCTCCCTTCTGGCACCACGTCGCCAACGCGCAGTACCGGGTGTTCCGAAAACTGCAGCCGCAACCCCTCTTCGCGGAGGGCGCCGCCAAAACCCATTTCAGCTGGCACATGCTGACGGGCGGCAACGCCTTCGACGTGTTTCCCCCCGAAACGATCAAGGAGGAGACCGTCCGCCATCCGCTGCGGGAGGCCCCCCGGATGCGGGACAACTTCACCCGCCTGAACTTCGGCTGGCTGGGATATTTCCTGCCCGACGAAAAGACGGTCGGCACGCAGCCCGACCAGATCGAGTTCGTCACCAGCAAGGCGGCGGCATGGGACTGCCCCGTTTCGCTCCAGGCCGAGCCGGACACGCTGGCGCGCCATCCGCGGACGGACGACATCCTGGAAGTCTTCCGCCGCTGGGAAGAGGTGCGGGCGTGCAAGTGGCTGACCGGGGAACAGAAGCAGATGCTGCGCGATCCCGCACAGGAGTTCATCCTGCTGCTGGACGAAAAAGGGGCGTTCGAGCTGGTTCCCTACGAGCGGGTCGCGACCGTCGCCGGCGGCAGCCGGGAGGTGATCGCCTACCTTTTCGAACGGAAAGGGGCGCTGTATGCGGTCTACAACCACATCTCCGCCGACAAGCGGCTGGAACTCCCGCTGGATCCGGACGGGCTGTCCGTGCTGGAAAACCTGGGCGATGCGCGCGCCGCCGCCGCCGGGGAGCGGGGCGATACGGCCGTCGTGCCGATCGGCAAGCGCCGCTACCCTCAAAACGGGCATCCCGCGGCGGACCGAATTGACCAGGGCGTTCGCTCGCGCGCGCATCCTGGACCCGTGAGCGGAACTTTTGCAGGAAGCCGGCCCGCCAACGCGCGAGACATTCGCAGAACCCAAGCATACGCCCCGCGACGGACTACGGCACCCGGCATCGTCTACGGGCTGATGACCGATACCGACGGCCGGCCGGTCGCGGTGCGGGACCAGATCGACCGGCTGCGCGGCGGCTTCGGCATTGCGCGGTTCGTCTTCGTGGGTGACCGCGGCATGCTGACGAACACGCAGATCGACCGCCTGCAAGGTCGCCAAGCACTTCAGGCTGGACATCGCCGACAACCGCTTCGGCTGGGAGCGCGACACGGAATCCATCGCCCGCGAGGCCGCCCTGGACGGCATCTGCGTCGTGCGCACCAGCGAGACGCCCGAGTCGCTTTCCGCGCCGGACGCGGTGCGCGCATACAAGAGGCTGGGCGACGTCGAACAGGCCTTCAGGACATCCAAGGGTGTCGATCTGCTCGTCCGCCCGGTCTACCACCGCCTGGAGGACCGTGTGCGCGCGCACGTGTTGCTGTGCATGCTGGCCTATTACGTGGAATGGCACATGCGCCAGGCCCTGGCCCCGCTGCTCTACGCCGACGAGGAACTGGAAGCCGCCCGCGCCAGCCGCGATCCCGTCGCCAAGGCGCAGCCCTCGGAAAACCTCAAGCGCAAGCGCGCCCGGAAACGCACGCAGGACGAACTGCGGCTCCGGCGATGGGACGGGCTGCTTGGCGCGCTCTCGACACAGGTGCGCAACACATGCTGTTTCGGAGAAGGCAGAACCGCCGTGCGCTTTACCCGCGACACGATGCCGAACGCCTTCCAGGCCAAAGCCTTCCAACTGCTCGAGGCGGACCACGCCTGCTGGCGGAACAACAAGGGCGTTTCCATGTAAGCGGAACGGGAAAATGGCGCCAGAAAGCGCGTAGAACACTTGCCCGCAAGTGGTTGTGCATAAAATGGATGCCGAAAGCCGCTGGAACTTCGGTCTAGAAGCCCTTGGATGCACGAACCAAAAGCCGTCACGCTGGAGACCGCCGTCCTCGGCGGGTGTCCGTGCTCCGCGAGGACGGCGGTCCCCAGCGGTGCGGCTCTGGGTTCGCGGGGCGTGGGCGGGGTTGAAGAGAGGTCTGGCCCAAGAGCCTGGGCGCAGGAAGAGGGTAAAAAACCAAGGGCAAGCCCCAAGGGCGGGATTGCGCGAACCATTCGCCACGAGAAAGAGGCGGCACGCGGCACGCGGGACGCTTGCCCCTCCTTCCGAGGCGCTGCGGCGCGCCGCGTCCCAAGCGCGGACGAGTGGGCGGAGGCGGCAAAACGCGGCGGGGACGCCGCGTCCACTGCGCCGCGCGAAATCGAGGATCGGTCGGATCGGTCGAATCTTGAAACGTGACAAAGTTCGCGACAAAGCTTTCGAAAAGGGAAAACGAGCGACTGGCGGCTTGAAAGCTGTCAAATCCACCGATGCCCCTATATCACTGTAAAATTCGCGCTAAACCAATTCGCGCCGGGGTTGACAATGCCTCGCTTGTTTTGATAAAACCATGTCATTCAATGGAAAAGCGTTTTGCGTCGTTCCATCGCCAACCACAATCCATGAAAAGGAATCCGTCTATGAAGCCGATCATTCATCTGTTTTCTCGGAAAGTTGGAAGTTTGAAAGCGTGTCTTCTGATCCTGGGGCTCGTGCTTGCCGCGGACAGCGCGCAGGCGAAGCTCGTGAACCTGGCCGATTGGATGGAGGCGCGGCTCGGGTCGCGCGCGGCCGTTTACAACGAATGCGTCTCGGCGACGGGGACGACAAGCGGCTATTCGCCGAACACGCTTTTCGACGGCGTCAGCTATACGCGGTCGTCGGGGACGGGCGTCGAGTGGCATGTGTCGTCGGGGAACCTCCCGAACGCCTCCGTCACCTTCAAAATCCCCGATTCGGTGGCAGATGCCGACCTGCCGCCGCTGGATCGATACTTGATGCATCGGATGTGTGTCGACACGTATACATGGCAGGCGTCGCCGACGAAGTGGGCCGTCTTCGGGCGGAATGCCGACGACGAGGACTGGACGGAGATCCAGCGCGTGGACAACGGGTTTTTCTTCTGCCGTGAGGGCGATCAGTTTTCGCCGCCCTGCGAGTGCGCGCACGAGAACGAGCTGCCCGGGCGCGTCACATACCGCCAGTACAAGTTCGAATTCTACAAGACGCGCCAGAGCTACAACTACCATGCGCTGCGCCTCGTCGAGCTCCAGCTCGTCGTGGACGATGGTACGCCAGGAAATGTGTTCCGTGTGTCGCCGGATGGAACGGGCGACGGGTCGAGCTGGGCGCAAGCGGCGAACCTCCAGACGGCGTTATCAGCGGTCGGCCGCGAGGACGAGATTTGGCTGAAGGCCGGCGACTACACGCTCGCGCAGGAGCTGACGGCGCCGACGGCATGCGCGATCCGCGGCGGTTTCGCGGGGACGGAAACGTCGCCCGACCAGCGGACCGGCACGGCGCGTTCCGTCTTCGACGCCACGGCCGTCAACAACGCATTCGTGCTGACGGACACCTCGTTCTGCGACTACACGCTCGAAAACATCGCGATCACCAACGCCATCCTCCGGGCGATCAAGATGGGCGCATTCGGGGACAGCAGCGGCATGGTTCCGAAATCCGGCGCGGGGCTGCATGCCACGAACTGCCTTTTCGCGCACAACGGCACGACGACGACCGAGACGACGGTGCATGGACGCGGGGCGTGGATCTACACGGTAAAGGGCGCACCCGTCACGTTCGTCGATTGCGTCTTCGACCGCAACCAGAACCTCTACGGCGGCGGGGGACGTGTGGGGGCGCAGAACGGGATGGGCGGCATTGCGATCCACTTCGGCGCGTTGACGCTGACGCGCTGCACGTTCACGGACAACGGCATCCGCCAATCGGTGGTGCAGTCTGCCGACGGTCGCGACGGCTCGTCCGGCGCGGCGATTTACGCCGATCATGCGTCCGTGACGGCGACTGACTGCCTGTTCCGCGGCAACCGCATCGTCAGCAACAACCCGTATCGAGATGGTTCGACCATCCACTTCGGCGGCAATCCGGAAGGCACGAATACGTTTGTCGGCTGCCGTTTCGTGGGCAACTCCTATGCCCAGTTCGGCCCCAGCCCTTCGCCCACGATCCGCTTCAACCCCGCGCAGTCTGCAAACGGCGCGGAGCGGATGGCACTCGCGATCGACCGCTGCACGTTCGCCTACAACCTGGGCACGACGTGCGGCGGCGTGCGGATGGACGACGGCGACCTGCGCGTCCGCAACTCGATCTTTTATGGGAATTTCATGACGACGGCAAGCGGCGTCGCCTCCGACATCGAGCTCGCCGGAAGCGCGTCGACGGCGGACATCGACTATTCGCTCTTTGCGAGCGCGGCTTCGATCGGCGGCGCGGGCGCCGCCACGCGCGGGGCGAACCTCGTCTATGGCGATCCGAAGTTCCTGACGCCGCTGGCGACCGTGCAGCCCCAGGTCCTTTCGACGCCCGTCTCGTACCCGACGCTGACCGCGCCCGGTCGTTTCGCCGCCGACTACGACTTGTCGTTGATCAACGTGCATGTGCAGGATCGCCTGTCGCCGGCGATCGACGCCGGTGATCCGGCGGCACCGTATGCGAACGAGCCCGAACCAAACGGCGGGCGCATGAACATCGGTTGCTATGCCAACACGGGCGAAGCCGCCATCAGCTCGGAGGCGATGCCGGAGATCACCGCCGCGTCCGTTGCGCTCGGCAACGACTACACGAAGCTGTTTGCCAACGTAACACTCGCGACGAGCGCCGAGGATTACGTGGCCGATATTCTGCTCTGCTACGGGTACGAAAAGAGCCAGGGCGCGGCCGACGCCGGGTGGGCCTTTGTCGATACGATCGCGCGCGACGTGCATCCCGGCGCGGCCCTGACGGATCTCCCCGCGAAGCGCTACCTCGAAACGGGGCGGACGATCTACTGGCGGATCGTCGTGAAAACGGTGAACGCGACCGTGTCGCACGACGGCCCGGCGGCGGGTTTGGCAGTGACGGGCGACCTCCCGCCGCATTGGGGCAAGGGGCTCGGCGCCGGGTACATCCATGTCCGGGGCGATGCGACCGGCGCCGGAGACGGCACGAGCTGGCTCGACGCGGCGCCGACGATGGCCGAGGCCTACGCGCTCGTCTCCCCAACGCTCACGAACATCGTCGTAGCCGGCACGGTGCCGGTGCGGGGGGCGTTGTCAACGTTGACGACGCCGGTTTCGATCGTCGGCGGTTTCACCGGCATGGAAATGACATTTGACGAGCGGACGACCGCGCTGTCGACGATCGACGGCGAGGAGCTCCATGCCTGCCTCGACATCGCCAATGCATCGGGATGCACGACGGTCGATGGCATCTGCTTCACGCGGTCGGTCTTCTCGGCGGTGACGAAAACGGGGGCAGGCGACGCCGTGTTCTCGAATTGCCGGTTCTTCGCCTGCGGGGCACTGACTTCCGCCTGCGCCGGACGGTCGCTCAACGCGGACGGCGCGTCGTCCGCAACGCTCACGATCACCAACTGCGTCTTCGACCGCAACTGGGTGCGCAGCGGCGCTCCGTCCGGTGGAGACGACGTGTTCACGGGGACGGCGGGGAATTTCGCGAACTTCAAGGCGGTCGTGATTTCCGATACGCTCTACGCGACCAACGGCTTCGAACACACGACGGGCGCGACCAACGGACGCGATTCGACGTCGGCGGGGACGCTCGCGCTCGACAACGCACCGCTGACGATGACGGGCTGCCGCTTCATCGGCAACCGCCACACGGTCCACAACGACTTCCGAACGCAGTGCACGATGCTGGTTTCCGGGAATTCGCCGACCGTGCTGAAGAACTGCCTTTTCACGGGGAACGCCGGCTACACCTTCGAAGATTCGACGACGCTCCTCCAGAAGACGGGGACGCTGGTTGTCAACCTGAACGCGTCGTCGACGCCGGTCCAGATCGAAAACTGCACGTTCGCCTACAACCTGGCGAGCCGGGGCGTCTGCTCCGGCGTCCAGGTCTTGAAGGGCGATGTGACGGTCAAGAACTCGATCCTCTACCGCAACCAGTACAACACGAATTTCGTCGGTTCGACGTTTGGCGGCGACTTGCGCGTCCAGGCGGACGGACGCGCGACGGTGTCGCATTCGATCCTGACCGGACAGGAGGCGCCGTGGGTCCTCGCGGAAGCGGGGACGCTGACCTGGGGCGACGGCGTCCAGGCGGTCGATCCGCTCTTCGTGACGACGACCGCCGACTTCGAGGCCTCCATCGAGAGCCGGGCCTTCACGGGCTACAACACCTCCTCCCCCCTTCCGGGCATGCGCTTCTACACGGCATCGCCGTTCTTCACGCACCACGTCCTCGGTCGCGGCGGCTATCTCGACGAGGCGACGGGCGAGGTCGTCGAGCTCGGCGCCGTGCCTGAATCGCCGGCGATCGACGCCGGCGATCCGACATCGGATGCATCGCGCGAGCCGGCGACGACCCGGAAGCCCCGCATCAACCTGGGGTTCTACGGCAATACGCCGTGGGCGACCCGGTACCACAATCCGTTTGGCACGACGCTGATCCTCCGATGAGGCGGCCGCCCATGAAAGCGGCCGTCGCCTGCCTGCTCGCGGCCGCTAGCGCCGCGAGCGCTGCCGCCCCTGTCGAACCCGTGGTCGAGCGCGAGCGCGACAGCGCCGACCGCCACGCGATTCTCCGCTGGTACGATTGGGGGAACAAAGGCGAGGACGGGAAATTCGAGAAATGCGAAGGGCGCCTCGATTACGACATCGACGTGCCGGCGTCGGGCTGGTACGCCCTCGAACAGGTGGGCATGCCGTGCGAATGGGATCGGACGATCCTTCTCGACGGCGCGGCCGTGCGCAAGCGGCTCACGACGATCGAGGGCGATCTTCCGCCGGGCGTCCGCAAGGACGCGGCGTGGCGCAAGGAGCTCAACCTCTGGATCGAAAGGGGCAGGCACACGCTTTCCTATGAACGAACGGGCTTCCCCGGACATTTCCCCGTGCGCTGGCGGCTCGTGCCTTCGGACGGCACGGCGCGCGGCACGATCCGCGTCGATCTCGCGGTGGACGCCGTCCGCGCGGGCGACGAGGTTCGTCTGGAGGCGTTGCTGGGGACGGATCGGCCGATGCGCTACGAACTCGTCGCGGTCGGGCTTTCGAACGACGAGACGAACACGCTCGCCGTCGTGGAGACGGACGCCGTCCGCGAGCCCGTCCGCCGCACGGTGCGGGCGACGGCGCCGATGCGGGAAGGCGTCTATCGCGTGACGGTGCGCGAGGACGGCGTCGTCGGCTGGAAGGCCGACACGTCGTCCGCCGACCTCGTCGTCGTCGCCACGGAGGCGCCCGCGCCCGGCGCGTCGCTCGCGAAGACGCTCGTCGTGGACATCGACTGCGTGGCGACTGCGCCCTACGTCGAGCGCGACGGCGCGACGCGCATCGTGGAGGCCGACTTTGGCTCCTACCGCGAGTCGTCCGGGGCGGCGATCCACCCGGAATGGGCGCTCGACGGCTTCAGCTACAACTACCAGATTCCCGACATCCACCACACGTATCTGCTGGAAGTGACGTATCCCGACGACAAGTTCCGGTCGGTCGGCTTCTGGTCCAACGACGGCGGCGTGGCGGGCCAGAAGGGGCAGAGCCGCGACGGGGGGCAAATCCTGACCGGCGGCGTGGAGACGGGCGGGCAGTACCGCAACACGATGACGATGCTCACGCACGAGGCGTTCTTCTATCCGACGGGCACGAACATCGTCCTCGCCGTCGTCAATCTCAACCGCGGCAGCCGCGCGGCGGCGAGCCGCATCCGCGTCCATCGCATCGACGGCCCGCTCCCGGCGGCGCCCGAGGGTGCGCGGCGCGGGCGCCTGGCGGGCGGTTTCTTCGAGGAGCACGGGCGCTGGAAGCGCTTCTTCGGCCTGGGGAACGACCCGCATCCGAAGGCGTGCGAGACGTTTGAAAACCTGCGGACGATGAATCGCTGGGGCGAGTGGAACCGCTTCGCCGGCGTGAACACGATGTCGCCCGCCGTCGTCGCCTACGGGACGGTGCTGTATCCTTCGACGGTCATCGACGCCTGGCACGTCAGCGAACAGGACGAACTGCGCATGCTGGCGCTCGTCGCGGAGAAGTACGGCAACGTCTTCATTCCGCACGTCACGCTTCATCTCGACCAGTCGCTCGATGCGCGCCTGGGCATTTCGATGAAGACCGTGGACGATCCGAAGGCGAAGGGCGGCAAGCGTTCGGTCCCCGTCTTCGCCGATCCCGATGTCGTCGAATGGTCGAACGACGGCTCGACCGAGATCCCCTGGCGCGCCTGGAGCTACAACTGCCTCCATCCAAAGGTGCAGGCGTACCTCATCGACGTCGTCGGCGAGATCGCCGACAGGGTCGGCGACACGAAGAGCTTTGGCGGCGTGTCGCTCCGCATTCCGCTCTCCTGGCAGTTCTCCGGCATCACCGGCCTCAACAACGCGAAGTACGGCTACGGGGACTGGACGGTGGGCGAATTCTCCAAGGACACGGGCGTCGCCGTGCCCGGCGAGGCGGGCGATCCGAAGCGGTTCCGCCGGCGCTACGAGTTCCTGATGTCCGACGCGATGCGTCCGACGTGGCTCCAGTGGCGGAACGACCGCGTCAAGGACTACTACCGCCGCGTGCGCGCGCGGCTGAATGCGGACGGCGGCGACCGCGAGCTCTACTTCATGTGGTGGGCGTCGTCGCACGCGGACGACGAGATGAACGAGTGCGGCATCGATCCGGACGGCTGGAAGGACGAACCCGGGATTTCGTTCTATGGCATGCAGTTCTTCTTCGGGCGTCGCTTCTTCGCGCCGCGTTCGCTCTTCGCCCAGCAGAACCGGCTGTATTCGGAGCGGGTGCTGAAGATGTCCCGCGCGGGGCGGCGGGCGGTCGGCATTTATTCGGATTATTACGAGCCGAACAACAAGACGTTCGAGTGGGCCAGGTTCGGCGGGGCGGATTACGTCGCGTTCGACGCGCTCGAACCGGCGGGCGAGTACGAACGCCAGAATTTTGCCGTGCCGCTCGCGCAGCTCGACGCGGGGGTGTATTTCAGCGGCGGCAACGGCTGGATCTTCGGCACGCCCGCGAAGACGCGCGACTTCATGCGCGCGTTCCTCGCGCTGCCGCCCGATCGGTTCGAGCCCGTCCCCGACGCCCCGCAGGATCCCGTGGCCGTGCGCGAATGCGTGACGGACGAAGGGCGCTTCGTCTATTTCGTCAACGGCATCGACGCGCCGGCCCGCGTCGCGTTCACGCTCGATGGGCGCGGCGAGCTCGTGTCGGCGGCGACCGGCGAGCCGGCGGCCGCCGACTTCACGCTCGACGCCTTCGGCCTGAAGAGCTTTCTCGTGAAGAAGCCGCGGTTTGGCGCGCCGGCTCGCGTCAGGGACGTGTCGGTCGAAGTCGATTCCGCCGTGGGCGCGGCCTACGCGCCGCAGGTCGCCGCGATCGACGCGATGCGCCGCCTCGCGGCGGCGCGCAAGATCGGCGTCGAGCTGCGCAAGGACATCTACGACGACGCGATGGCCGCGGCGGAACAGGCCGTCCAAGGTGCGGCGGAAGGGAAGTTTCTCCAGGTCGCGGGCGCGGTCTGCAACCCCAAGCTCGTCTATCTCTACGACCTCGCCGGCCGCTACCCGCCGGGGCTCTTCCAGTCGCCGTCCGGGATCATCGGCGGCTACCCCGCGCCGGCGGCGGACAAGCCGACGCTCGCGTTCCGCCGCGCATGGGGCGGCGATCCCGAAGAAGGGCCGGCGCCGGGCGCGGCGGTGTGGTCGGCGACGGACGGCACGCGCACCTGGCTCTCGTTTGCCGCCGGTGCGCGCGGGCAGCTTCGCGAATACGTCGATGGCGCGTACCGACGGAGCGGCGTCCTGACCTGGTTCGGCGATGACGCGTACAACACCGGCGACTCGTGGCACGGATACCTGCGCGATCCGGCCTATCTTGAGGGCGGGGCGATCGTCTGGACGAACGGCTTCCTCTATGCGGCGCACGGTTCCGAGACGCCGAAGTACGACGTCGACGACCACTTCCGGCAGGGCGTAGGCGGGTTTGGCGAGAAAGTCGCCATGCCGCGGCGCCCGGCGCCCGTCCCCGTCGATCTCAAGCCGCTGTCCGGGAATTTCGCAACGCCGTCGCAGTTGAAGACCTTTGGCGGCAAGATTTACTTCCAGGGGGCGGACGGCGTTTACACGTTCGATCCGGCGGATGGACGCCGCGAGCGCGTCCTGGAGAAAAAGGGCGGCTTCGTCTTCGACGTGACGCCGCAGGGGAAGATCGTCACGGCGCCCGTCACGGGCGGAAACGGCTGGGAGCAGACGGATCTGCTGGCGGGTGACGACGGTTCGATCATCCGGCGCGTCGATCCGTGGGATCGGCTCAAGTTCGAGAAGGTCGCCGCCGACGGCGCGACGGAGCCCGTCTTCGATTTCGACTATCGCGACTTCCGCCAGGGCAACCGCTTCGGCTTCTGCCGCGGCGCGGACGGCGTCGTCTACGTCGCCGGCGCGGGGTCGCGCCGCGTCGCGGCGTTCCGTGCGGACGGTTCGCTCCTGTGGGAGCGGAAGTGGCGTCCGGCGCAGGCGACCGAGCTTGGCGACATCCCGATCCGATGCCCCTCGTCGTGTGCCGTCGACGGGAAGGGGCGGCTCTGGGTCGCCGATTTCGCGGCGGACAAGCTGGTGGCCTTCGACGCGGCGGACGGCCGCTTCCTCGGCACGTGGGGCGTTTCCGGGACGGTGGACGACAAGACCGGCTTCGGCTTCAGCGCGATCACGGGGCTCGCCGTGCTCGGCGACACGCTCTACGTCCTCGACAGCGGCAACCTGCGGCTCCTTGCCTTCGACTGCCCGTGACGCCGATCCGTTTCCATCAACACAAGGGACAATGCCCATCATGACCAAACGCATTCTCTGCCTCCTGCCCGCGGCGTGCGCCGTTTTCGCCGCTGAAACCGTTTTCGAGGTAAAAGGGCCGCTGACGGACAAGACGCCGGGCATCCGTTTCGGCAACGTCGTCTTCACGGACAACGACCGCGTCTGCGCGCGATTCGAGGCGGCCGAGCTGGACGACAAGATCCCCGGACGCCTGACGACGGACAAGCTCCGCCTGCCAAACAAGGAGCCGGGCAAAGGCGCCTATTTCAAGTTCTCGTTCGACGCGCAATACACCTTCGCGTCCGGAAAAGGCGGTCCGCCGCAGCGTTGCAACCAGGGCGTGTTCTTCTACGACGAAAAGGGTCGCGTCCTGCCGGACTGCTACGACACGATGTATCCGGGCGACGCGCCGCACCACTACGAACGCGTGCTCTACGCCTGGGACGAGGTCGATTCGCTGGAGATTTTCTTCCAGAAGCCCTGGAACATGCGCACGGAGAACGGCGACACGTGCACGCTCAACGTCTCGAACCTCAAGGTCGAGACGGCGACCTGGGAGGATGCGGCGCGCTTCTGCGATGCGACCTACGCGAAGCTGCCCCCGCTCGAGTTCACGCCGACGGAGGATTTCACCCGCCTCCTGCCGCGCACGATGGAGGCGTTCCAGACGGGGCGGCCCTGGCGCGTCGTGATGCTCGGCGATTCGATCGTCCAGGACACGTTCCATTCCCAGTTCCATGCGCTCGTCAAGCGGGCGTTCCCGCAGTCGAATGTCGAATGGATCCTGTCCATGCGTGGCGGCACGGGCTGCTGGTACTACATCCTCGCGGACAACTTCTATTCGTACGTGGTGGACCACCGGCCGGACCTGCTCATCATCGGCGGCATCTCGAACGCGCGCAAGCACGACGAGACGCCGCTCGGGCGCGACGTCGGGCCGACGGGCCCGGAGGCGATGGTGCGCGTGGCGAAGCTCGCGCGCGAACGGCTCGGCTGCGAAGCGCTGATCGTCAACAATCCGCTGGCGGTCGACTACCGTCCGTACGACGCGGCCGACCCCGACGCGCCGCTCCCGAAGATGAGCTTCAACGTACACCACTTCGAAATGATCCGAGACCAGGGCTGGGACTACGGCAGGCTCAAGAATCTCTGCGACGGGGCGGGCATCCCCTGGTGGGACGCCTTCGTGCCCTGCTACGATTGGTTGTTCCGTTCGGAGCTGCCGTTTGGCCACTTCAGTCGCGACGCCGTCCATTCCGGCGAGCTCGGCAAGCAGATCATCGGGCACGTGATGCTCCGGTACTTCACCTCCGGGAAATAGGGACAAGGCATGAATCGCACCAACCACCTGAAAAGCCTTTCGTTGCTTGCAGCCACTGCCACGACGACGGCGTTCGCCTTTGCCGCGCAGGGCGGCGAAACGGTGTTCTCGGGTCCCTTCTGGAAGCCGGACGGGCATTACGGCGATGGCCGGCAGTCGAGCGAGGACTGCCTCAAGACGCCGGACAAGCCCCCTCACGGCCACATCATTTCCTATGCGCTCGATATCCCGGCGACGGGCTGGTACGCGCCGTTCTTCAAGGGGCAAATCGGCGATCAGGATTTCTTCGTCGACGACCGGCTCGTGGCGCAGCAGCGCGTGTTGGGGCCGGTCGGGGCGGATGGCTTCAGCCAGGGCGTCGCCCTCCATTTGGAGAAGGGGCGTCACGACCTGCGGTTGGAGCGTCCCGGCCGTCGCGGATTCCCGATGCAGATGTTCGAGCGGATCGAGGTGCGCTCTCTTGCGCCGTCGGCAGCGAACTGGTTTTTCGCCGACAAGTCGGGGCACGATGTCGTTCGGCTCGGCGAAAGCGTGTCGTTCGAGGTGACGGCGGGGCTGCCCGACCGCCCCGTCCGCTACGAATTCAAGGCGATCCCCCAGTACGGGCCGGAGGCGGGCCGTCCGGTGGCGCTCGGTGCGCTCGAGTTCCCGGCGACCCCGCGTCCCGTGACGCAGACGGTGTCGTTGACGCTGCCGCAGGAGATGATGTACACGGTCGCGGCGTTTGCGGACGGCGGCGAGCTGCCGGTGAACGCCTTCCCGCGGTTCGAGGTCGTGGCGGTCGACGTGAACGAGCGCGGCGCCGTTTCGGCGGCGTTCGAGTTCGAACCTGTCGTGGACATCGATTGCGTGGCGGTGGCGCCCGACGCCGAGGCGAACGGCGCCTCGCAGGTCGTGAGACGCGGGGCGCTCACGTACCGCGAATCGCACGACTGCTCGAAGGAGACGAACGAGCCGTACGATGGCAACGACAGCGAGAACCTCTCCTGCTTCGCGTATCGCGTGAAGGTCCCCGCCGCGCAGGTGCCGTATCTCCTGGAAGTCGAGTTTCCCGACGACGCGCGCCGCTCGGTCTGCATCCGGCACGACTGGATGAAGGAAGGCACGATGGAGTACCTTGCGGGCAACCACGGGTATCAGACGAAGAGCTTCGAGACCGGCGGATTCTTCCCGATTTCCGGCGAGATGAAGCGCCAGGGGCAGATCATCTGGCCGCTTTCCACCGAAGGGTGCGTCACCGTGATCAACCAGAGCGCCGGCACGCGCGCGGCGGTCGCCCGCATCCGCCTCTCGCGCTTCGCCGGCGACCAGCCCCCGGCGCAGGGGGTCACGCGCCCGGGCGGGCGCACCTACGCCTACTGGAGCGAGGAGGGCGACAGCTTTGGCATCATGCTCGGCGCGGGCGGCGGCGTGCACACGGATGCCGGGAAGATTCCGTATCTCGAGGCGGGGAAGCGCTGGTGCCAGATGATCCGCTTCTACGGCGGCAACGCGATGAGCGGCTGCGGCGTCGCCTACCAGGGGGCGTACTGGCATTCGAAGGCGCTCAAGGGCGTCGGCCTGCGCCCGTTCTCGGCGCTTCGCATGTTCGCGCTGCTCGGCGAGAAGTACGAGATGGGCTTCATCCCCGAATGGTTCAACACGCAGTGGTACATGGATCGGGTTGATTATCCCGCGCGCGCGGGCGGCCTGGAGAACTCGCAGGCGCAGAACGCCTCGGGAAGCCTGGCGGGCGGCGGCGTGAACGCGCTCTGCCCCGCCGTGCAGGAGACGATCCTCGCGGCGATGCGCGAGATTCACGAGGAGATCGGCGATTCGCCCGCGTTCAAGGGGCTCACCGTCCGCGCCGATCCCTGGCAGTACCGCGGCGAGTTCTGCTTCAAGTCCCTGTACTGGGGCTACAACGAATCCATCGTTCGCGCCTTCGAAAAGGAGACCGGCGTCGCCGTGCCGGCGGGGACGGCGACCGACTACTTCCATTTCCTGACGAGCCCCGGCGTGAAGGATCGCTGGGTGGCGTGGCGTTGCGCGCGGATCGCCGACTACCACCGGCGCATCCTCGCGGCGCTCCGAGGCGGCATGCGCGACGACGTTTTCTTCGGCATGGCCGGCCAGTTCGACCAGGAGGATCTGTACCGCCGCGAGGAGACGTTCGCGGCGCGCGCGCTGGGCTGCGGCGTCGATTCCGAGGCGTATCGCGAGTCGGACGGCCTTGCGATCATGCCGATCGCCCGTTACGGTTCGCGGACGCCGTCCGCCGAGGACCGCCGAATCTACGACGAGTTCTTCCGCCCCGATTCAACCGAGGGCGGCATGTGCACGCCGCGCGCGTTTGCGAGCTACATGACGTACATGGAGCTCGCCTGGGGCTGGCCGGCGGCGCAGCTCGGCTTCGACCTCAAGCAGAAGGGCGGCAAGCCGCCGTACCACTGCTCGGGCGTGATCGCCGCCGGACGCGCCGGGCTCGAAAAGTACGCGGTCGTCCTCGCCGAGCAGGACACCGCCTATTTCCGCGAAGGCGGCAACTGCGACTCGTTCGGTTCGCCGGAGGTTTTCGGCCCGTGGTTCGCCAAGTACGAGCGTTTGCCCGCCGAGAAGTTCGACCGCGTGCCGGGCGTGAACGATCCCGTCGCCGTCTGGCAGAAGACGACGGGCGGACGTCTCTGGTACTACGCCGTCAACAAGGAATCGTTCGCGACGGAGGCGACGCTTGTGTTTTCGGACGGCGCGACGCGCACGGTCGCGCTCGAACCGTGGGGGCTCGAGGTCTTCGACGAGGACGCCGGGCGGACGCTGGCGTCCGCGACGAGCGTCTATCCCGAGGAGGAGCGCCTGAAGGTGCGCGCGTTGCTCGCCTTTGCGCAGTCGCTGGAAGGCGCCGTGCGCGACCTGGATTACGCCGACGGCCTCGCCCGCGCGTGGCGGGCCGCCGAAGCGGGGAAGTGGTGGCGCGCGCGCGTCGTCCTCAACAGCGCGCCCCTGTATCGCGGCTACGCCGCGGCGGGGAACCTTCCGGGCGACGTGCTGCGCACGCCGTTCCCCGACAAGCTCGACACCCAGAGCCCGAAGAACGGACACTGGCAGCTTTGCACGCCGACGCTGCCCGTGGCGACGCTCGATTACGACAAGGCGACGGCTCGGGTCGTCGAGTCGCGCGAGATCAACGGCGCCTGGCGGGGCGACAAGGTGCTCTGGAGCGAAAGGGGGGAAATCGCCTTTGCGCTTGCGGTGCCGGCCGAGGGGCGCTACGATCTCGTGCTGGGCGCGGTCGGCGCCGCGAAGGGCGTCGCGTCCGTGACGGTCAATGGCAAGATTCTCGATGACGTCTGCCTGTTTCGGAAGGCGAAGGAGCCGATGACGGCGACGTTCCGCGGCATCGCGCTCGCGCCGGGGGAGGCGGTCGTGAAAATCGCCGCCGCATCGGGCGTGGGCGTCTATGGCGTCCGCTTCCTGCCGGCGATGAAGCCGATCCCCGGCACGGACTGGGCCGTGGCCGGGCCGTTCCCGCCGTTCCGGGGGGCGGTGGCGGGGAAGGGCGACGAACGCCTCAAGGCCGGTTTCGACGAGCTGATGAAGACCGATCTTGCGTCCGTCGATTGGAAGCTGGCCGCGCCGGGCGTGCGGGACAATCTTTGGGATCGCGGCGTGCAGATGCCGCTCCGGATCGCCTCGACGGGCAACGACCGCCTCATCGCGCGCACGACCGTGATGTCCGAACGCGACCGCACGGCGACGCTGATCATCGCCGTCGACTGGTGGTGCCGCGCCACGCTGAACGGCGAACTTGCCAGGACCGACGTCGTCGGCGGCGGGAGCGAGGTCAACGGCTGCAACTTCTGGGGCTGGTATCCGATGTACACGGGCGTCGTCAACCTGAAGCAGGGCGCGAACGACCTCGTCCTCTACGTGAACGGCGGCTCGCTCGGCAGCGCGATCGCGGGATGGATTTCGGACGGCGACGACATCCTCACGACGCTCCACCCGCCGCGGCGGGATCTGCGGCTGGAGAACGACCGGGTGGTCGCCGAGGTCGACGCCACGCACGGCGGACGCGTCCTCGCGTTCGGCCCGAAGGGCGGACGCAACTGGCTGTGGCGCAACGAGGCCGTGCGGGCGAATGCCGATCCGGATGCGTGGACGAACATCGGCGGCGAGAAGACGTGGGTCGGCGCGATCGGCGACTGGGCGGGCCAGTTCGGACTCGCGAGAGACTGGCCTCCGCCGGCGTGGTTCGACCGCTCGGCGTTTTCGGTCGAGCGCGTGGCACGGGACGCCGTCTCGCTCCGGAGCCGCGTTTCGCCCGGCGATTGCTGGAAGGTCGTCCTCAACCGGCGGATTTCCCTGGATGGCGACGCATTGGTCGTTCGTTCGACGCTCGAGACGAAGGCGGCGACGGACGAGGCGCCCGAGCGGATGTGGAACTGGTCGGTGGCGCAGGCGCCCGAGGCGAAGCGCCTGGCGGTCCGCCTCGTCGGCCGCAAGCGCGCGATGTGGGGCCATGCGACGGGCGAGGCCGTGAAGCCGATCGGCCATGAAGGCGATTGGGCCTTCTACAACTTCGAGGACTTCGGCCTGTCCGGCGTTATGAATTTCGATGCCGACGCGGTTGCGGCGGAATACGACGACGGATGGCTTGTGGTTCGCCACCGTGCCGACCCTGCCACGGTCGAGCCCTTCGAGAAACCCCGTTGCGCGGTCTTCCGCACCGGTCTCGGCAAGGACATGGACGGCGATCCGTCGCAGATGTACATCGAACTCGAATTCCTCTGCTACGGCCCCGACACCTCGATGGAGGTCGAGCTGTCGGTTGTTGAGTCGCTGAAGAGTTTTGTCGATTAGCGGCTAGCGGCCAGCGGCCAGGGAGCCGGAGGGCGGCTTTGTCGCGAGCCGCGAAGGGGTGCCCTCGCCCTAGCCCGAAGTTCCAGCGGCTCTTTCAGGCCGAAACGGCCATATTTCCTTGATTTAGCGGCATTCCGGCACCCCTCCAGCGGGGAAATCCGTTCCATTTGCGCCCATGTAATTGACAGAGTGCCGAACCGCAAATCACCGCCCGCAGTCCTGCTGCGCGAGAGCTGCCGCGAGGGCGGGCGCACCGTCAAGCGCACGCTTGTCAACCTGTCGATGCTGTCGGCCGAGGCGGACGGTGCGCAGCCATTTGCCGACGCCGTAGAGGACGCCGCGCGGGTCATTGCCGCGGATCCGCACCTCTCCGGGCGTGCCGTCGGCGATCTCGAACCCCTCGTCGCCGATTCCCGGCTGAACGGCCAGGATGAGGCGTAGACCGGCCTGGGCGCGCGGGACGAAACGCACGCCGCTGCGTGCGGCGAGTTCGCGTCTGAGGATACGCGCGGCCTGGCGCACGATGGGGTCGGCGGCGCGGTCCGTGATGATCGCGACGGTGGCGCTGAGGATGTCTTCCGAAGTTTTCTTTTCCGTTTCACTCATGGGTCACTGTGGCCGTTCGCGGTGTTCAATGGCGCATGCCGCCTGTTTGTCTTACTAACTCGGCCACAATTCATACCGCAAAACAGGGGCATGGGTTTTCCAACCCGTGACACGGACAGGAATGTCCGTGCCCCTTTCCCAACTCCAAATTCCAGCTCCCAATGCCTGAATCTCCGTGCGGCGCTATTTGTGGCCGGGTTAGTAAATGGCTCCGGACGGCGGAAAGACGACGTCGGAGGTGCTTGTGAGCCAGTCTTCGCTGACGAGCGACAGGCAGGCGGCCGTCGCGCCATCCGGAAGGCGCGCGCTGACCATGCGGCGTTCCGGGTCGGTTCCGGCCGGCAAAACGAACCACTCGCGTTCGGGCCAGCCGCCGGAATCGGGGGTTGCGAGCAGGCGGGCGGCGCGGAGTTTGCGTTCCGGGCCGTAGGCCGCGCTCAGCACGCCGTCCGCCAGCACGGGCGGGGCGAGGGAGATCAGCGGCGTGCCGTTCAGCAGGCAGGCGTCGGCGAAGGCGAACAACTCGCGCGCGGATTCCGCCGCCGGCATGTGCCCGTGGGGCCAGCGCACCTTCAGGCAGAGCTGGCGCGGTCCCCCTGTCGATGCGGCGGAACGCTGCCAGATCGGCGGCGTGAAGGCGAAGTCGTTGGTGCCGTTGAGCCACAGCATGGGGCACCGGGCACGCGGGAGCCAGGCGGCGGGATCCCACGTCTCGCGCCAGAAGCCGAGCAGATCGGGATTCCGCGCCAGGGTGTCCGCCCAGGCCGGGGATTCGAGAATCGAGCCGCAGCCATAGACAGGCATGACGCAACGCAGGCGGGGATCGAGGCCGGCGGCGAGGCACGCCAGGAAGCCGCCCCAGGAGATGCCCGTGGCGCCGATGCGGCCGGGATCGACCCCGGGCTGCGCCGCGAGCAGGGTGTGTGCCTTGACGATCGCGGCGGCGGCGTGGAAGGCCCATTGATCTTCCGGCGGACGGTCGCACTGGTCGAACCCGCCCCAGCCCGGAGGCCCCGAAAAGCTGTGGCGCGGCCAAGAGGCGGGGCCCGGCGCGCCGGTGTCCGGCAGGGGAATCGCCCCGCATGTGTCCATCGCGATGGCGGCGTAGCCCCGCGCGTTCCATATCCGCACCCAGCGCGCAAACGCCGTGCCGCCGCCGCCGTGGATGAGAATCATTCCGGGAACCGGATGGTCGGGTGTCGCCCCCTCGGGCATGCCGATCCAGGCAAAGACGCGCGTCGCCCGCCCCTGGCAGGGGACGCTCTCGAACATGACAGCCTGCAGCCCCGCTTCGTGCAGGTGGCCGACCGCATGAGTCCGCGGAACCATCTGCATCCATGCATCCAGGTGACGGGTGACAATTTCAATACTCATGGCGATGACGCTTCCTTTCGGGGATGCCAGTGTATCATCCCGGTACGGACGTCATCCAATCGTTTACCGTGCCAAGTCGGTGCTTTGACTTGTCCTTTGGGCGTCAAAGCGCTATGATCCGCGCGTTTTTCATCTTCTCCCATCAACTCCAAGGAGCAATCGCATCATGGCCATCAAGATCGCCATCATCGGCGCGGGCAGCCTCGGCTTCACCCGCTGTCTCGCCCACGACGTCCTGGCAGTGCCCGAACTGCGCGACACCACGTTCGCCCTGCACGACATCGACGCCCGCAACCTCTCGATGATCACGAAGATCCTCGAGCGCGACGTCGCCGCCAACAACCTTCCGGCCACGATTCTTTCCACGCTCGACCGTCGCGAAGCGCTGATGGACGCCGATTACATCATCAACACCGCCCGTGTCGGCGGGCTCGACGCCTTCAAGCTGGACATCGACATCCCGTTGAAGTACGGCGTGGACCAGTGCGTGGGCGACACCCTCTGCGCCGGCGGCATCCTCTACGGCCAACGCGGCATCGCCTGTCTCGCCGAGTGGTGCCAGGACATTCACGAGGTCGCCAAGCCGAATGCGCTCATGCTCAGCTACGGCAATCCCAACGCCATGCTCACCTGGGCCGCCAACGAGTACTTCGACGTCCCGACCCTCGGCCTCTGCCATGGCGTGCAGGGCGGACACTGGCAAATCTGCAAGGTGATCGAGCTCCTCGTGAACAAGGGGAAGAAGCCCGGTTCGAAGGGCTATCGCGAGGTCAACCAGGCGGACGTGGACATCACGGCCGCCGGCATCAACCACCAGACCTGGTACACCCGCGCGATTTTCGACGGCGAGGACTGGGCGGAGGATTGGGAGCGTCTCGCCCGCGGCTTCGAAGCCCATCCGGAATACAGCAAGACCGAAAAGGTGCGCATCGACGTGCTGCGCCGCTTCGGCCTCTACTCGACGGAGTCCAACGGCCACCTCTCCGAGTACCTGCCCTGGTATCGCAAGCGCCCCGACGAGATCAAGAACTGGATCGACATGGGCAGCTGGATCAACGGCGAGACCGGCGGCTATCTCCGCGTCTGCACCGAGGGCCGCAACTGGTTCAAGACCGAGTTCCCGAAGCTGCTCAAGGAAGAGCCCTGGAAACTCGAAGGCTTCCATCGTTCCCAGGAGCACGGCTCCTACATCATCGAGGCCCTTGAAACCGGCCGCATCTACCGCGGCCACTTCAACGTCGTGAACGGCAACTGCATCCCCAACCTCCCCGAGGACGCGATTGTCGAGGTGCCCTGCTTTGTCGACAAGAACGGCGTGGGCGTGCCCGCCCTCGATCCGCTGCCCGACGGTTGCGCCGCGATCTGCCAGCAGTCCATCAACGTCCAGCGTCTCGCGGTGAAGGCGGCCGTCTTCGGCGACCTCTACACCCTCAAGCAGGCCATGATGCTCGATCCGCTCGTCGGCGCAGCCTGCACGACCCCCGAAATCTCGCAGATGACCGACGAAATGGTCGTGGCGCAGGCCCGCTGGCTCCCGCAGTACAAGCACGAGCTCGCCGCCGCCAGGAAGCGCCTCGCCACCGAGAAGCGTCTCGGCACCCGCGGCACGGAGGGCGCCTGCCGCAAGGAGATGGCCGACGTGGCGACCGTCGCCGCCCGCACCGCCAAGACCGCCGCCAAGCGCAAGGCCGGCAAGAAGATTGACATCGCCGAGCCGGAAGGCTGATCCCGCCATGTCGCACGAACTCGAAGAATCGAACGAGCTCCGGCTGGACTTCTCCAAGATCGCCAGGATTGCGGAGACCTGCAAGGACGCCATCCCCGTGGCCGTGCAGCATGCCGACACGAAGGAGGTCATCCTCGTGGCGTACACCAACGAGTACGCCATGAGGGAGTCCTTCGCGAAGCGGAAGCTCATCCTGTGGTCCACCTCCCGCAACAAGCTTTGGTTCAAGGGCGAGACCAGCGGAGAGACCTTCGATTTGCTGGAGGCGTACGTGAACTGCGAGCAGAACTCGCTGCTCTACGTGGTGCGTCCCTGCCGCGGAGGCATCTGCCACACGAAGAACCAGGCCGGCGTGCCGCGCAACTGCTACTACCGGCGCATCGACTTCGACACGCTTGCGCTGTCGAACATCGACCCCTGACATTGCGCCGTCCGCGAATTGCGCCCGGCCGCCGCATCGGCCGGGCGCATCCCCATCTCGCCGAGGCTCCGGCACGGCGCCGAGGGCCCGGCTCTTTCGGATCCATTCCTATGTACAAGCGTTTGTTGACCATCCAGGACGTCTCCTGCGTGGGCCAGTGTTCCCTTACCGTGGCCCTTCCCGTGATTTCCGCATGCGGCGTGGAAACCGCCATCCTCCCCGCCGCCGTGCTCTCCACCCACACGGGCGGCTTCAAGCACTATACCTTCTGTGACCTCACTCCCGAAATCGCCAGGATCGAGGAGAGCTGGAAGAAGGAAGGGATCCGCTTCGACGCCTTCTACACCGGATACGTGTGTCCCGAGCAAATCGATCCGATCCTGGGCCTCTTCGAAAGCTGCGCCGCGCCTGGAGCCGTCCGCGTGATCGATCCCGTGATGGCGGACCATGGCGTACTCTATCCCGGCTTCGGCCCCGATTTCCCCGCGCAAATGGCGCGCCTCTGCCGCAGTGCCGACTACGTTCTCCCGAATCTGACCGAAGCCGCCTTCTTGCTCGGCCGCGAGCCCGTGCTTTCGGGGTACGATCCGGGCTTCATCGAGCAGCTCGTCCGCGACCTTGCGGATGTCCTCGGCGCACGGAACGTCGTGCTCACCGGCGTCTCCTTCGACCCCGCGCAGTTGGGCCTGGCCATCTTCGACGGCGAAACGGTCCGCTACGACTTCAATCCCCGCATCGAACGCATGTCGCACGGGACGGGCGACCTCTTCGCTTCGGTCTTCGCCGGCGCCCTTCTGCGCGGGTGGACGGCCTTCGATGCCGCCGCGCTCGCCGCCGACATCGTCTGTTCCGCCATCAACGCCACGCCCGAGGAGCACTGGTACGGCGTGGCCTTCGAGAAGGTCCTCCCCGAACTGGTGGAGCGCCTCTCCCGCTGACAGGCGAATCACGTTTCCGCGAAGACCCGGATCCGCTCGAGGGTCTCGGCGCTCAGGATGTGTTCCATCAGGCAGGCGTCGCGCCCGGCAATCTCCTCCGGCACTCCCAGCTTCACCAGGAAATCCCGGAGAAGGTGGTGGCGGGCGAGAATCTCCTTGGCGCGAGCCTCGCCGGAGCGCGTGAGCCGGATGTCCCCATACGGTTCCTGCTCGACGAGGCCCGCCGCCTTGAGTTCCTGCACGGCCTTGATGACCGACGGCATCTTCACGCCGAGCGACGACGCGACGTCGCGGACGCGCGCGCGCTTCCGCTCCCGGATGAGCACGTAGATCGTCTCGAGATAGTCTTCCAGGCTTTGGGTCATGGCGATGGGGGTCATGGGAATGGGGGCAGGGGGCAATGCGATCGGGCCGGGACGAGGCGCCGTTGCTACACGATTTCGATGCGGTGGCGGCGTCCGTAGGCCCAGAAGGCGGCGAACATCGCCACGAGGATGCCGACGCCGATGGAGAACCACATCAGGCTGTGCGAGACGGTGACGGCGTGGTAGATCGTGGCGACCGACCACCCAAAGAGCGTCAGGTACGCCACGAAGATGCAGCCGTACACGGTTCCGATTTCCTTGAAGACGACCGCTGTCGCCCCGACGCACGGCACGTAGAGCAGAATGAAGAGAAGATACGCGAAGGCCTGGTGGAAGCCCTTCGGGAAATGGCGGCGCATTTCGTCGCCCAACCCTCCGTTCCCCTTGCGTTCTCCGTCTTCCTGTGCCGGACGGGCGCGTTCGGCCTCCTGGCCGTAGAGTCCCTCCAGCGTCCCGATCACCGATTCTTTCGCGAAGAGTCCGGTGAAGATCGCGACGGAAGCGGGCCAGTTTTCCGGCTCGACGCCGATGGGGCCGAACGCCGGGGTAAGCGCCTTGCCGGCCGCCGCGAGGATCGTCTCCCCGGAGATGGCCCCGTCGCGGTGCACCCTGCCGTGCACATCGAAGCTGTTGAGCAGCCCCAGGACGATCATCATCGGAACGATAAACTTGCCGGCCCGGAAGAGAAAGCACTTCAGGCGTTCGAACGTGTGGAGGAGGATGTGGCGGAGGCGCGGCAGGTGGTAGGGCGGAAGCTCCATGATGAAATGGCCGGGCGTGCCTCGGAAGAGCGTCTTCTTGAGCAGAAGGCTGGTGGCCACGCCCAGCACGATGCCCGCGAGATACAGCATCAGCATCATCTTGCCGGGAGACTCCGGGGAGAAGGCCACCGCGAAGGCCGCATAGACGGGGAGTTTCGCGCCGCAGCTCATGAACGGGATCATGAAGACGGTGAGCAGGCGATCCCGCTTCGACTCGAGCGTGCGCGTCGCCATGATTGCCGGTACCGAGCATCCGAAGCCCACCAGCAGCGGCACGAGGCTCTTCCCGGGAAGCCCCATGCCCCGCATGAAGCGGTCTGCCAGGAACGCCGCGCGCGCCATGTAGCCGGAGTCCTCGAGAATCGACAGCGCAAGGAACATGGAGAAGATGACGGGCACGAACGAGAACAGGACGGTGAGCGCACTGCCGACTCCGCCCGAAAAGATGACGACGAATCCCGCGGGGAGATGGCAGATGTCCGCGAGGAACTTCTCCGGGAGCGTCTGGAAGAGAAGCCTCCCCATCCATTCGAACGCTTTCGTCGGCGCGCCGGTGGCAAGTTGGACGAGGAAGAAGACCGTCGCCATGATCGCCAGGAAGATCGGGATGCCAAGAACGCGGTTGAGGACAAAGCGATCCAGGATGTCCGAGACGTACGTCTTCGACGTCCGCACGCGGACGACGTCGCGAACGAGGCCGGCGATGACGCCGTAGCGGGCTTCGGCCAATTCGATGTCGGGAGGGTCGCCGAGGACCTCGGTGACCCGCGCGATCGCGCCTTCGATCAGCTCCGGCGCCATGTCGTGGTAGGCGATGAGGGCCTTGGTCACGAGCGGCTCCCCCTCCAGCGCCTTCAGGGCCACCCATTCGCGGCTCACCCGCAGCGCTTCGGCCGTCTTGACCGTACCGGAAGCAAGGATGTCGATCTCCTGCTCGAGCTCGTTGCCATACGCGAGCTTGATCGACGGGACCTTCGCGTCGCACAGGTTCGCCAGGATCTTCCGGATGTCGAGCGGGTTGTGCCCGTTGACGCCCAGCACGGGGACGCCCAGATGGTCCGAGAGGTGGTCGAGGTCGATCTCGATGCCCCGCTGGCGGGCGATGTCCATCATGGTCACGACAACGATCATCGGAACCTTCATCTCGGCGAGGAGAAGGGTCAGGTAGAGGTTCCGTTCGAGGGTGGTGGCGTCGAGGAGATTGATGTACAGGTCGGCCTCGTGCGAGAGCACGTATTCGAGCGTGATGCGCTCGTCCTCGCTGGTCGCGGAGAGGGAATAGACGCCGGGCAGGTCGACAACCCGCACGCACGTGCCGTCGGGGAGCGTCGCGACACCCTCCTTTTTCTCCACGGTTACGCCCGGCCAGTTCCCGATGGACTGTTTCGAACCGGTGAGGCCGTTGAAGACCGTGGTCTTCCCGCAGTTTGGATTTCCAATCAGGCCAACGGTCAGCATGTGCGGCTATCCTTCGCTTGTTTTGCCGAGATGGGGCGTACTTTGACGACCTTGGCCTCGTCCCTTCGGAGCGAGAGATGGTATCCGCGGACAGCGAGTTCCATGGGATCGCCCAGCGGCGCTACGTTGACGACCTTGATCCGCACGCCGCTTGTGAGGCCCAGGGCGAGCAGCTTGGCCCGGTAGGCCGCATTGCCCAGCGTATATCCGGTGATTTCCGCGATTTGCCCTGTCTTGAGATCCGCCATCGTCATGAAACCGAAATCCTGTTTGCCAAAAGGGGCGTTTGTTAGTTTTGGCAAACTTTATCGGCGGGGGCCTGTTTCGTCAAGAGGGGAATCCGCAGAAAGATTCGGATGGGCGAAACGGGCTCTGTGCACGACGTCGCGCAACGGGGCGCGGCGGCGGGCGGAATCATCCGGAACTCGGGGAATGGCTAGCGGACGACCAGGTTCTCGACGTGTTCGTTTTTCCGGATGACGGCCTGGGAAAGCGGCGCGCCGCGAAGGGTGATGTTTTCCAGCAGGACGTCGCGGGTCTTGTGGCCGGGGTCGTTGCCGCGGATTTCGACGATGGGGTCGAGTTCGCCGTTCACCGACACGTTCCGCACGGTCACGCCTTCGATGCGTCCGGTACGGGAGTCGGTGGACCAGCAGTCCTTGTCGTTGTCGATCTTGAGGATGACGCGGCCGCCGCCTTCGGCGAGCGAACTCCGGGGGTATTCGAGGGTGATGTTTTCGAAGAGGATGTCCCGGACGGTGCCGCCGTCGGCCACGTGAACGCCCAGGGCCCAGTGGCGGCTGAAGAGCATGTCGCAGTTCCGGTAGACGACGTCCGAGATGTCCGCGCGGGTTTCGTAGGTGACGCCGAAGGCATAGCCCCAGTCGTCCCAGGCCACGCAGCGTTCGTAGCGGATGCCGTGGGACGGCTTGTCCGCGGAGGTGGTTTTCACGGCGAAGCTGTCGTCATGCGTCCGGACGAAGGTGTCATGGACGAAGACATCGCGCGAGTTCACGCAGTTCACGCCGTCGCTGTTGAGGCGTCCGCTGATGCAGCAGAGGCCGTCCACCTCCACGTGGTCGGAATCGAAGATGGGGAGGTGCCAGTTGGGGGAGTTCCGGAGGATGATGCCTTCGATGCGGACGTTGCGGGCGCGTTGGAGATGGACGAGGTTGAAGGAGGGGTGGGGCATCTGGGTGCCGTCGAGGATGCCCCGGCCGCGGACGACCACGTTTTCCGCCTCGCGCGCGGAGACGACTGCGCCGCTGTAGTTGACGAGATCGAGCACGCCGCCCCGCACGCCCTGGATGCCGGCGGGAAGGACGGCGCGCACGATGGCCTCCGGATGGAGGTAGAGCGTCTGCCCGCTTTCCAGCGGGATGGAGTTCACCCAATGTTCGCCGGGGCCGAAGTAGACCACGTCCGGGTCGTCGGGGGAGGGGACGTCCGTTTCGGGGCGGTGGGTGAAGAAGTGGAGGGGTTCGGAGTCCTGGCCATCGAGCACGAGAGTGACCGGGCGGGGTTCCGTCATCGTGAAGGCGATGGAGCGGCCGGAGACTGCGGCCTGGATGCCGGCGGAGCGGGGGAGGATTTCGGCCGTCGAAAAATCGCGGGAGACGGTCACCGTCACGGCGGCTTCGCCTTCGAAATCGAAGCGGGCGAAGCCGGCCCATTCCGTGCGCCCGTTGAGCATGTGGGTCCAGCCCGCGTCGTGGGGACGGTGGATCTCCTCGCGGACGCGCGCCGACCAGACGGGAATCTCCACGCCGTTGGCAGCGACGTCGTACAGGGGGAAGGGTTTTTCGGAGAGGGGGAGGGGCCAGGTGACGAGCGTGCTCATGGCGTCCGGCGTGGTGCAAGGGCTAGGGGAGAAGGGCCGCAAGGAGCCTGGCGCGGTTTTCCTCGGCGTCGCGCAGGGCCTCCATGAGGGCGCGGGAGGAGACGGTCGCGGCGGTGATCGCCTCGATCGGGCCGCCGTCCTTCGTGACGGTCCAGTCCGAGGGGAAGGAGGCGTTTCGGATGCGTTCGTGCATGGGCTCCTTGTCCACCTTCGATCCGAGGCCGGGGGTCTCGTTCATCTGGAGCACCTGGTACTCCATGACCTTCCCCCCGGCGTCGAAGGCCACGAGGATGCGGAGGTCGCCGCCGTAGCCATTGGCGGACATCCCCTGGACGGCGATGCCGCCGATGGCGCCGGAGGCGTCGCGGACGGCGAAGCCGGAGAGGGTTCCGTCGGGCGTCCCGACCTTTTCGGCGGAGTCGGTGGAGAGCAGGGTGGCGGCGGCCTTGAGTTCGCGCGCGGCGGCACCTTCGGCGATCGGGCCTTTCGTCTTTGCGTTCACGAAGCCCAGCAATGCCGCGCACACGGCGCAGATGAGGGTGGGAACGAGCATCAGCCTGAAAAATTCGTTCATGTCGGGATCCGTTGGATGGGGCGAGTGCGTGTCTTGCGAAACGTTACTTGGCGGCGTAGGGCTTCCGGTATCCGAAGACCTTGGGTCGGAAGAGGCGGTCGATGAGCGGCGAGAAGGCGTTCATGATGAGGATGGCGAAGCTCACGCCTTCGGGGTAGGCGCCGGATGGGACGGTGCGGAAGACCATCGTGAGCACGCCGCAGCCCACGCCGAAGAGGAACTGGCCCTTGCGGGAGATGGGGGTTGTCACCATGTCCGTCGCCATGAAAAAGGCGCCGAGCAGGAGGCCGCCGGAGAGAAGGTGGAAGAGGGGCGGGAGCGAGGCGTCCGGCAGGGCCCGTTGGAAGATGGCGGCGTAGAGGGCCACGGTGCCGAGGTATGCGACGGGCGTGTGCCAGGAGATGACGCCGCGGTAGAGCATGTACGCGCCGCCGAGAAGGATCGCGAGGGCGGAGGTTTCGCCGAGGCATCCGTTCCGGTCGCCGAGGAAGAAGCGCCACGCCATGGTGCCGTCGAAGGTGAACGGCACGGCCTGTGCGGCGCGGAAGGCTTCCTTGGAGAGTCCGAGCGGGGTGGCGGTGGTGATGGCGTCCGCGGCGGCGGGATTCCATCCGGAGGCGGTCCAGGTGGTCATCGCGCCGGCGAAGGAGACGAGCAGGAACGCGCGGCCGATGAGGGCGGGGTTGAAGGGGTTGAGCCCGAGGCCGCCGAAGACCTGCTTGGCGATGGCGATGGCGACGACCGAACCGACGACCGCCATCCATCCCGGCAGTTCGGGCGGGAGGTTGAAGGCGAGAAGCACGCCGGTGACCGTCGCGGAGAGGTCGCCCAGCGTGTTGTCGCGCTTCATCATCTTCCGGCAGATCCATTCGGTGGCGAGACAGGAGGCCACGCAGATGGCGACAAGGCGCGGAGCGTTCCAGCCGAAGAACCAGCAGGCGGCGGCGAAGGCCGGAACGAGGGCGATCAGCACGTCCAGCATCACGCGCCGGACGGTGTTGCCGCTGTGGATGTGCGGGGAGGAACTGACGATGGGCTTCATGGGCGGACGGGGGAGGGGAGGTGGTGGGGAAGGCGATTCGCGCGTGGCGGCGGGTGAAGCGGTCATCCCTTGGCGGGGGGCTTCGCGGCGGCCTGGGCGGCGCGCCGCTGGTTTTCCAGGATAACCTTGGCGCGCCGGAAATGCTGGACGAGGGGACGGGATGCGGGGCATACATAGGCGCAGGAACCGCACTCGAAGCAGTTCATGACGCCGAGCTCGCCGGCGACGGAGATGTTGTCGGCTTCGATGGCCTGGCTCATCTCGGAGGGGGAGAGCTTCATGGGGCAAGCGTCGAGGCAGCGCCCGCAGGAGAGGCAGGGCTGGGAGGTGAATTGCTGGACGAGGCGGGGCGAAAAGAGGAGGAGGCCGGACGATGTCTTCGTCATCGGCGTGTCGAGGCTGGGCTGTGCGAATCCCATCATCGGGCCGCCGGCGATGATCTTGGCGATGGGGCCCTTCGCGCCGCCGCAGGCGTCTGCGAGGTCGGCGAAGGTTGTCCCGATGGGGGCGACGAGATTGTCGGGCTGCGCCACGGCGTCGCCGCTCACGGTGATGGCGCGGTGGGTGAGGGGGCGGCCGTGGACCACGGCCTGCTGGATGGCGTAGAGGGTCGAGGGGTTGTCCACGACGCATCCGATGTCCATCGGGAGCCCGCCTGCGGGGACGGCCCGGCGGGTCACGGTGTAGATGATCTGCTTTTCGCTGCCCTGGGGGTAGCGCACGGGAAGCTTCACGAGCACCGCGCCTTCGCCGATGTCTTTCGCCTTCATCGCGGCCTCCATGGCGTCGATGGCTTCGGGCTTGTTGGTCTCGATGGCGACGGCCACGCGATAGGCGCCGAGGATTTTGCGGGCGATGAGGCAGCCCTCCCAGATTTCGGCGGCGCGCTCGGCCATCATGCGATGGTCGCAGGTGAGGTACGGCTCGCACTCGGCGCCGTTGAGGATCAGGGTGTCGATCGGCTTGCCGGGGGGAGGGGAGAGTTTGACCCGCGTGGGGAAGCCGGCGCCGCCCATGCCGCAGACGCCGCCGGCGCCGATGCGATCGAGGAGTTCCGGATCGTCGCGTGCCTCCCAGTCGGGCATGGGCGGCAGGCCGCTGTCGTAGGCGTCGGTTCCGTCGGGTTCGAGGACGATGGCCTGGGCCTCGCGGCCCGCGGCGGTGGGGACGGTCGCGAACGCCGCGATCTTCCCGGCTACGGGCGCGTGGACGTTCGCCGAAACCGTGCCTGCGGCTTCGCCGATGAGTTGTCCGCCGACCACGGTGTCGCCCACGGCCACGACGGGCTTCGCCGGGGCGCCAAGATGCTGCGAGAGGGAGAGCAGCAGCTTCGCGGGAACGGGAATCTCGCGCAGGGGGCGGTTGGCGCTCTTCTCCTTGTCGTAGCGGGGATGGATGCCGCCGTGGAAACGGAATTTCGAGTGGATGGTCTGCATGGCGTGGATCTCGTCGAAAGGATGGAATCAGGCCGGACGGATGCATTTGCCCGGGCATTTCTCGATGATCGCATCGGCGTTCGCGGGCGGATTCGCATAGTCGAGCACGGCGAGGGCGCCCTCCATCGAGAAGGATTCCGGAGCCATCCTGGCGCAGAGCGAGCATCCGAGGCAGCCGGCGGTGCATTGCTTGCGGACGTCGGGCCCTTTCGCCTTCGACTTGCAGAGGAGCACGACGGGGGCGTCCAGCGGGACGAGCGCGATCAGGTGGCGCGGGCAGGCGGCGACGCACTTCCCGCAACCGATGCAGGCTGCGGGGTTCACGCGGGCGAGCCCATCCTCGATCGTGATGGCATGGACTGGGCAAACCCGCACGCACGAGCCGTAGCCGAGGCAGCCGTAGGTGCAGGCCTTGTCCCCGCCGGCCGTGGCGTGGGCGCTGGCGCAGTCGATGAGCCCGTTGTAGTCGAAGCGGCGCTTCGAGGCGGTGTGGGTGCCGAGGCACTGCACCACGGCGCGGCGGCGGATGACCTCCCCGGCGGCGACGCCCATGATGGCGGAGATTTGTTGGATCCCCTCGGCGCTGCACGCCATGCAGAGGTTCGTGGCGGCGCCCTGCTCGACGATGGCCTTCGCGTAGTCCGCGCACCCCGCAAAGCCGCAGCCGCCGCAGTTTGCCCCGGGAAGGAGTCCTTCGACCTCGGCAATCCGCGGATCCTCCTCCACGCTGAAATATCGCGCCGCGATCGCGAGCGCGGCACCGCAAAGCAGCCCGAGGCCGCCAATCCACAAGGTGGGAACCAGAAGATCCATGGCCGTACTCCGCGACTATTTGACCAGGCCGTTGAAGCCCATGAAGGCCAGGCTCAGGAGCCCGGCGGTAACGAGCGAAAGCGCGACACCCTTGAAGGCGTGGGGCGGATTCGCGTGCTCGAGCTTCTCGCGAATCCCCGTGAAGATGATCAGGGCGAGCGCGAAACCGGTCGCCGCCGAGAAACCGAAGACCACGGACTTGAGGAGCGAATCGGCGAATTCCCCCTTCGTGTTCATCACGGCCACGCCGAGTACCGCGCAGTTCGTGGTGATGAGCGGGAGGAAGATGCCCAGGGCGCCGTGCAATGCCGGGAGGAACTTCTTCATGAGGAGGTCGATGAACTGCACGAAGGCCGCGATCACGAGGATGAAGGCGATGGTCTGGAGGTACTCGAGATCGTTCGGCACAAGGATATATTTGTTCACGCACCAGGTCACGGCGGAGGCGGCGGTAATCACGAAGATGACGGCGCCGGACATCCCGAGCGCCGTGTCCAGCTTCTTCGACACGCCGAGGAACGGGCAGCATCCGAGGAACCGGTTCAACACGAAGTTGTGGACGAGGATGTTGCCGATGATCATCAGAAGATAGGATGCCATGTTCCGGAGTTCCTTTCGATGGGTTGGCAATCGAGTATACGCTCTTGCGGTCCCAGGCGCAAGCAATCGGGGATTGTGCGGCGCACGCGGGCGCACGCATTTCGACGCACCTTGCGATCGGTTCCGAAAGAAGCGCTTCGCGCAACCCCGCTTGACCGTCCCCCCGTTCCCTGCTACCGTTTGCGCACCCGTATCCGCAGCCCCTTCGACCACCAGGACCGCCATGGACACAACGCATCAGGAGCCCGAGAAAGACGTCATCGTCAGCGCGCATGACATCAAAAAATGTTTCCTCCTGGGCGACGAGGAGGTCTGGGCGCTCAAAGGCATCACGCTGGACATCTACCGCGGCGAGTTCCTCTCCATCATGGGGCCCTCGGGCTCCGGGAAGTCGACCTTTTTCAACCAGATCGGCGCGCTGGACGAGCCCACCTCGGGACAGATTTTCTTCGAAGGCAAGTCCCTTCTCGAATGCTCCGAGCCCGAGCAGGCCTGGATCCGCTGCAACAAGATCGGCTACATCTTCCAGACCTTCAACCTCATCAACGTCATGAGCGCGCTCCAGAACGTGATGCTGCCCATGACCTTCCAGGGCGCCTCGAACGAGGAGGCCACGGCGCGCGCCACCCAAATCCTCGATCGGGTGGGGCTCGGCCACCGCCTCCACCACAAGCCGGACGAACTCTCCGGCGGCCAGCAGCAACGCTGCGCCATCGCCCGGTCTCTCGCGAACACGCCCGACCTGATTCTCGCGGACGAACCCACCGGCAACCTCGACACCCAGACCGGCAACGAAATCATCGAGCTCCTCCGAAGCCTGAATCGCGAAAAGGGCGTCACCGTCATCTGCTCCACCCACGACTCCAAGATGCTCGCCGCCTCCGACCGCGTCTGTTGGATCCGCGACGGCCTCATCGAACGCATCGCCACCGGCCACGAGTTCCGCCTGGAGGAAATGGCTGCGGACACCACCGGCCGCTGATCTTTTCCCCATACCCCCCCCCTGTTCCCCACCGTACCTTCCCGACGAAAGGATTCCGACATGGCCAAGCGCTCCCCTTGCCTGTTCCCCCGCACCACCGTGGGCGGCGTCTCCCTCTCCCGCATGATCATCGGCACGAACTGGATGCTCGGCTGGAGCCATCGCACCCCCGCCGCCGACAAGATGATCAAGGACTACCACCGTTCCCCGAAGAACGTCGCCGACCTGCTCGAGGTCTTCCTCCGCGAAGGCATCGACACCATCATGGGGCTCTTCGACAACAAGCCCGCCATGATGCGCGGCATGCGCATGGCCGAGGAGCGCGCGAACCGCAAGCTCATCCTGGTCGACACGCCGATCATCAACGTCCATGACAACGCCGGGGCGCGCAAGGAGGCCGAGGCGCGCATCCGCCTGTCCAAGAAGCTCGGCGCCACCTTCTGCCTCATCCACCACTCCTCCGCCGAACAGCTCGTGAACAAGAACAAGGGTACGCTGGAGCGTCTGCCCGACTATCTCGACATGATCCGGCAGAACGGCATGGTTCCGGGACTCTCCGCCCACATGCCCGAACTGGTGCTGTACAGCGACGCCAACGGCTACGATGTCGAGACCTACATCCAAATCTACAACTGCATGGGCTTCCTCATGCAGGTCGAGATCGAGTACATCAACAAGGTCATCTGGAACGCGAAGAAGCCGGTCATGACCATCAAGCCCATGGCCGCAGGCCGCGTCACGCCCTTCGTCGGCCTCAACTTCGCCTGGGCCACCATCCGCCCGCAGGACATGGTCACCGTGGGCTGCTTCCGTCCCTCCGAGGCCGTCGAGGACATCGAGATCTCCCGCGCAGCCTTCGAACACCGTGCTCCGAACCTCGAAGGCCGTGCAAGCCCCAACAAGACCGCCGCCCTTTCCGCCGGCAGCAAGAAGCCGGTGAAAACGGCGAAATAGCCATTCGCTTTTCCGCGTTTGACCATCGTCTCCTGCGTACCCGATCCCCTGTCGTGGCAGGCTCGATGCTGCTTCCCCGCGAGGCATTTATTGTGCGAGCCACCCCGATAAAAAACCTTACATTTCGTGCTTGCATCCCGTCTTTGGAAAAGGGATGATGGGCGCGCGCTGAGGGGACTTCCCTCACGACTTGGATTGGCGCCTTCGCTCCATGGGGCTGCGGTTCAGGATGTCTACTTGTCTTCCACATGGGCACATGAGGTCAGAGCATGGATATCTACGTCGGCAACCTTCCGTATGCAGTTACGGACGCCGATCTTCAAGGGCTGTTCGAGCAGTACGGTGAGGTCAAAGCCGCCCGCGTGGTGACGGATCGCGTCACCGGTCGCGCCAAGGGTTTTGGATTCGTCGAAATGCCTGACCGTGCCCAGGCCGAAGCGGCCATCGCCGCCACCAATGGGCAGGATTTCATGGGCCGCGCCCTTCGCGTGAACGAGTCCCAGCCGAAGCCCCGCGAGGAACGTCGTGGTGGTTTTGGCGGAGGTCATGGCGGCCATGGCGGCCCGCGCGGCGGCAAGCGCTGGTAATCCCAGGGTTTCCGCCCCTTGTCGATCAAGCCGTCCCGTTCCGGCGGGACGGCTTTTTTCGTTTCTGCACCGTCGCGACGGCTGGCGTCCGGGAATCCCCGTGCTTGCCGTCGGCGACGGGAATGCCGTACAGTGTACCCCATGGGCAAGGAAGACCGGAAACATCCCCTGAGGGAGGATTCATCGAAAAAACGGCGCGCCGCTTTTGGATGGGCGGCGGCGCTGGCGGGGGGGGTGTGCCTTTGGGCGCTCTTCACCTGGCCCGTCCCGCGCCTCTTTGCATCGGGCATTCCGTCGAGCCATCGCACGGAGGACGTGCGCGTGGACCGTGTGCTGGTCCCGGGCGACCACCTCCAGCTTCTCTACCACTTCTGGCTGGCGCGCGACATGATCGTCGGCGGCACGCCCGCCTTCGCGAATGTGTACGAGTTCAACACCGACTCCACCGATCCGGCGGAGGAGGTCCGTCGCGTCCGCCGCATCGATCCCTTCTACGCGCCCTTCTCGCTGGTCTACGCCGCAATCTCCCCCTGGGCGGGCGATGCGGCGGGCTGGAACAGCGCGGCGCTTCTCTCCGTGCTGCTGGGCGTGGCCGGGCTCTTCGCCCTCGCAAGGCGGTACACGGCTTCGAGCACCTCCGCCTTCCTGGCCACGCTGGTCGCCACCGCCTTTCCCTACCGCTGGATCACGCTGCTCGCCGGCAGTCCGACCGGTTTCGCCATGGGGCTTGCCCCGTTCGTGCCGCTTGGGCTGGACATCGCCGTGCGCGACCGGCGCATGCTGGGCGGGTGGCTGGCGGGCGTCGCGCTGCTGCTGTGCTATTGCTCGGATTTGCACGTCTATTATTTCTCCGCCCTGTCCGCGCCCCTGTGGTGCCTTTTTTCGTGGTTGTGCCGCCATGGCGGCGACGCCTCCCATGAAGCGCGCGAAGCCCCTGCGGGCCTCGCCGCTTTCCTTCGTTCCCTCCTCCCGGCGCTGCGCGCCCTTTTGCCGGCGATCGGCCTGGCGCTGCTGACGGTGGTGGCGGGAGCGTGGATGAACCGGCAGTTCGCCGGAACGGACATGTCGGGCGGACGCACCTGGAACGAGGTGATGCTCTATTCCGCAAAGGCGGCCAACCTCTTCGTGCAGGGCGGGAAAGGGATGGGCAGCCACCTTTTCCTGACGGTTTCGCTCGGCGCCCTGCTTGCCCTCTGTCTCGGTTGCGCGCTCGCCTATCCGCGGGATCTTCGCGCCAACTGCCTCGCACCGCGCACGAACCCCTATGTTCTTGTCGCGCTCCTTTTCGTGGCGATGGCGGGGGTGGTCTGCCTCGCGCTCGGTTCGAACGGCCCGGCGGGCGGCCTCGCGATGAAGCTGGCGCGGGCGGTTGTCCCCAAATACACGATGATCCGGCAGGCGGTGAAGATCTATTGCCTGATGCCTGCCCTCATCGCCGTGGCGCTTGCGCTTCTGCTGCCACGCCGCCGCCAGCATCCGGGCGTGTTTCTTGTGGCGCTCCTCCTTTCCGTCCTGATGGTGCAAGAGGCGAAGTCCGGCATTCGCCCCGCCCTTTCGCTCCTGCCGCGCGAACAGGCCGCCTACCGGGCCATTGCGGAGGACGCGGCGAAACGGGGCGTCGTCCCCCACGCCCTCTGCCTTCCGCTCTGGCCGGGGGATTCGCATTGGTCGTCGCTGAACCTCCATGGGGCGATGAACACGCGCGTGCGCCTCGTGAACGGATACAATCCCGCCCGCCGCGACGAATATGTGGAGACGGTCTTCCGCTTCTACGAGAGCGCGAACGAAGGCTTCCTTTCCGACGAGCAGCTCGACCGGCTGCTCGCTTCGGGCGTGGACTACATCGTGCTCCACGAGGACGCCTTCCCCGAGAAGGTCTCCCCTTGGCCGGCTTCCGTCACGCTCCGCCGCCTTTTCGAAAATCGCCGCCTTGTCCCCATGCCGTACGCCGCAGGAGGCAGGGCCTGGACCTTCCGGATCGCGGGACATCCGTCGCCGGAAGGCGCGGACCGGACGCTGTGGACGCCGACCGTCCTCTCCGCCTCGCCGGGCTGCCGCAAGAAGTCCCCAGACGATCCTCCGCCCCTTCCGGACGAATCCGGACGCTACGTCTTCGCGGCGGCCGACCTCTTCCACGCCGGCGAAACCGTCCCCGAAGACGGTTCGGTCCGCCTCGATCCGGATCGCGACCCTGTCGGGGCCATCGTCTACGGACCCCACCGCGCGGTGCGTCCCGGCCGTTATCACGTCGAACTGGACTTCGCGGTGGACGCTTCCGTCCCCGCCGGGGAGAGGGTGGGGGAGCTCCGGGTGCGCATGGCCGAAGGCGACGTGCTCGCGTCGGAGCCCGTCGTTTCGGGGCGGCGCTGCGTCACGCCCGCCGCGACTCTCGACGACGCTCCGCTGCGTCTGGAGTTCCTCTACGGATGCCCGGTGCGGGAGGGTGCGCTGCGCCCCGTCGCGCCGATCGTACTGCGCACCTTTTCCCTGGTCCCGGCGGACTGAGGCGTCCCGGCCGCCATTCCACGCCGTCTTCCCGCTCTTTGCTTGCATCATGGAATCCTTCCGACACCTCATCGAATACGCTTTGCTCCGCGGCCTCTCCGGCTTCCTCTGCCTCCTGCCCTACCGCGTGGCGCTCGGGCTCGCCTGGTGCGTCGCGTGGCTGGCCTTCCACGTCGTCCGCTTCCGCCGGAAGAAGGCCCTCGAGCGCATCCGTTCGGTCTTCCCGGACATCTCCCGCCGCGAGGCGAAACGCATCGCCTGGATTTCCCTTCGAAACCTCTTCTTCAACATCGTGGAGCTTATGCGCATGCCGGTGTGTTCGGACAAATGCTTCGACCGCTACTACTCCAACATACTCCCGACGATCCGCCACCTCCAGGCCCTCGCGGAGAAGTACGGCGGCCTCGTGATGGCGCTGCCGCACTGCGGAAACTGGGATCTCGCCGGACTCGTCGCAGACCACTACGGACTCAAGATTTGCGCGATCACCGGACGCCAGCGCAACCGCAGGGTCGACAACTGGCTTGCGCGCGTCCGGGGCGGCATGGTCGTGCTCGAACGCGGGAAGCTCTCCGACATCCGCAAGGCGTCGCGCCTCCTCCGCGAAGGCTATACCATGGCGGTGCTGCCCGACGTGCGAATGCGTCGCAAGGACATCGACGTGCCCTTCCTGGGCGGCGTCGCGAACCTCGGAAGCGGCATGGCGCGCTTCGCCCGCGAGGCGGGCGTCCCCATCCAGCCCGTCGTGGTGCGCCGCGAGACCTGGACCCGCCTCGTCACGGAGACCCTCCCCGCCATCCTGCCCGAGGAGATGACGGCTTCGGACGACGCTTCCACGCCGGAGGAGATCGACCTCCGCACGACCCGCAAGGTCCTCGCCGCCTTCGATGCCGTCATCCGCAGCACGCCCGGGCAGTGGTTCTGGTACAACTCCCGGTGGGTCCTCGATCCCGTCTCCTGACCCCGCCGCAATCCTCGAAGACGTGGCTTGGCACAAGGTTTGCTCTTTCCGCGGCATGCGCGCCCCCCTTCTTCTTGCGCCCCTCGCCGCCCTCCTGCCGCTCCTTCCCGCGACCGCTTCGCAGGATGGGCCGGTTGCCGTGGGGCTCACCCCCGAATCCGCCAAGACGGATCTCCGGACAACCCTTTCCGTCCCATTGTCCTTTCCCGGACGTGCGGACGTCTTTTTCCATCCCGCCACGGCCGACTGGCCGGACACCGACTGCGTCTCCGGCGTCGCCGTGCTCCCCGACGACGCGCCGGCCAACCTCCAGGCGCTTGCGTTCCTGAAGGATCGCGACAGCCGCTGGTACCAGGTTCTTTACGAAGGCCGCATGGGCCCCGGAACGAATCGCTGGGAAGTCGACCTCCGCCCCTCCGCAACGGGGTGGGGGCCCCAGGGGCACCATGGCGTCTGGCATCACCGCCTGCGCCTCTCCCCCGACGCCGTGGGGATCCGCCTCTTCTCGGATGGCGCCAGCTACACGGGCGCATGCACCATCGCCTCCGTGTCCGCTTCGGTCTGCACCAACCGCTTCGCCGCGCCACCCGAATTCCTCGCGGTGGACGTGCCGAAGGAGACGGTCGCCTGCCAGGGCCTGTTCGAGGTGGAGGTGTCGATTTCCGACCGCCACAACGACCCGTTCGACTACGACAAGGCGTGGCTGCGCTGCGAGATGACCACTCCTTCGGGTACGACGCATTCCCTCGACGGCTTCTACTACGAGCCGTACTATCGCACCTTCGACGACATGGGCGGCGAGCTCGTCCCCAACGGGCGTCCCCACTGGCGCGTGCGCTTCTGCCCCCGCGAGCCCGGCGAACACCGCTACCGGCTCTTCTTCCGCGACCGGGGAGGGGAGGCGGAATGGGGCCCCGCGACCTTCCTCGCCACGCCCGCCCCCGACGGCGCGCCGCGATTCGTGCGCGTCTCGACCAACGACTTCCGCCAGTTCGAATTCGATGACGGAACCTACTACTACCCCATCGGCCACAACATCCGCTCCCCCTTCGACACCCGCATGGACGAGCAGTTCCCGTGGCGCTTCCGCCATCCCGAAGGCAGCGAGGCCTACCGTCGCTACCTCCGCGACATGCGCGCCGCCGGCGAGAATCTCGTGGAAATCTGGATGTGCGCATGGTCGCTCGGCATCGAGTGGTCGAACGTGATCAACGGCTACCACGGTGCCGGCGACTACCACCTCGGAAACGCCTGGGAACTCGACGAAGTGCTCGGCTGGGCCTATGAGAGCGCCATCTACGTGAACCTGGTCCTGAACAACCACGGACGCGCCAGCGAATGGTGCGACCCGGAGTGGGGGGACCATCCGTACAACAAGACGAAAGGCGGCTTCCTCGACCGCGCCATGGAGTTCTTCGACAACCCCCGCGCCATCGCCCTCCAGAAGCAGTCCATGCGCTACGTGGTCGCTCGCTGGGGATGGTGCCCCTCCATCTTCGCCTGGGAACTCTGGAGCGAAGGCAACCTCTGCGGCAACGAAGGCAACCAGCGCACGAATTTCGACCCGCGCTACCTGGCGTGGCATCAGACCATGGGAGACCACCTCCACGCCATCGACCCCAACCGCCACCTCGTGGCTACCCACACCTCCGGGGACTTCAACGCCCAGAACCCCGCGATTGCCGTCCTCCCGCAGATCGACTTCTGCGCCGTGGATGCCTACCACAACTCGCCCGACCCGCTGCACATCGTCCACCTCGTGCGGGCGACCGCCCAATTCAACAACAAATTCCAGAAGCCCGTACTCATCACCGAATTTGGCGGATCCCCCATGGCCGCCGGCGAAAACCACCTCCGCCGTGAACTCCATGCGGCGCTCTGGGCGTCCACCTGCGCCCCCCTCGCGGGAAGTCCGCTCTTCTGGTGGTGGCAGCTTGTGGAAGAGGCCGACTTCTATCCGATGTATGCGGCCATCGCGCGGTTCATGGCCGATGTCGACCGCCGCGACCCGGCCCTGGCCCCCGTGGATTTGAATCTCCGGATCGAGGAAACCAAGCCGCTTCCCGGCAACGTGGCGGGACACATCGCCATGGCCTCTCCCGACCTCTCTCTCGGCTGGATCTTCGTGCGCTCCAGCTTCCAGGTGAACGCGCCTCCCCTGGAGAAGCCCCTGGAGGAGGTGACGATGACCCTTCCCAATCTCCCCGACGGAATCTATCGCGTGGAGTTCTGGGACACCGCCGAGGGAAAGGTGCTCCAACGCCAGGACCAGCGTTCCCAGGACAACCGGCTCGTCGTCGACGTGCCGCCCTTCTCCCGCGACATCGCCTTCAAGGTCCGTCCCCTCCGGAAGGACTACTAACTCGGCCACAATTCATACTGCAAAACAGGGGCACGGGTTTTCCAACCCGTGACACGGATAGGAATGTCCGTGCCCCTTTCCCAACTCCCAATTCCAGCTCCCAATGCCTAAAATCCCCGCGCACAGCGCTATTTGTGGCCGGGTTAGCAAAGTACGCGTCGCACCCCCTCCCGCCGAAGCGCCGCGTACGTTCCGGCTTCCGCCCATGCCCCCTTTCTCGCTCCTCGTCAAGCCCGCCTCTTTCGACTGCAACCTTCGATGCCGGTATTGCTTCTACCTGCCGAAGAAGACGATTTTCGGCCCCGGCCCGCACCGGATGGAGGCGTCCACGCTGGAGGCGCTCGTCTCGAACTACCTCGCCTGCCCGATGGAGCGGCACGCCTTCGCCTGGCAGGGCGGCGAGCCGACGCTGATGGGGCTCGATTTCTACCGCGAGGCCGTCCGCCTCCAAAAGCGGTACGCGCCCGCCGCCAAGATCCCCGCCAATTCCCTCCAGACGAACGGCACGCTGCTGGATGATGCCTGGGGCGCCTTCCTCCGCGAGAACCGCTTTCTGGTTGGTATCAGCCTCGACGGCCCCGCCCCGCTTCACGACCGCTTCCGTCTCCGGTCCGACGGCGCGGGAAGCCATGCGGACGTGTTGCGCGGCTTGAAGGTGCTCCGGCGGCAGGGCGTCGATTTCAACGCGCTTGCACTGGTCTCCACCGCCAACCAGGACCGTCCCGAAGAGGTCTACGCCTACCTGCGGGAACAGGGAGTCCGCTTCCACCAGTACATCGAATGCGTCGAATTCGACGGACAGGGCCGGCGCCGCCCCTACGCGCTCGCGCCGGGAAAGTGGGGGGAGTTCCTCTGCCGGCTCTTCGACGCCTGGTATCCACGCGACGTCCACACGGTCTCCATCCGCCTCTTCGACTCCATCCTCTCGCGTCTTGTCACCCGCGTCCCCACGATGTGCTCGATGGCGGGGGATTGCCGCGGGTACTTCGTGGTGGAGCACGACGGCTCGATCTATCCCTGCGACTTCCAGGTGCGGCAGGACCTCCTCCTCGGCAACGTGCGCACGGACTCCTTCGCCGACGTGTGGGCCTCACCCCGCTACAGGCAATGGGGGAAGGGGAAGGAAGCGCGCTCCCCGGCCTGCGCGGCATGCCGCTTCCGGCCGTTGTGCATGGGGGATTGCCCGAAGAACCGCCGGGAGCACCGCAGCGTCCTCTGCGAAGACTGGATGCTCTTCTATTCCCACACCATCGAACGCTTCGAACGGCTGGCCTCGGCGCTTGCCGAAACGGGCGCGCGGCCCGAGGGCAAGCGCTCCCCGTCCGGCCTCCTCCCCGATTGACTTTTCCTTCGGATCCGATACCCTGCTATCCATGATGCATCCTCCCGCACGCCCTGTGTCCGCCGCGCCCCGAGCCCGGCGCATCTCCAACTGGTTTGCACGGAACGGGGCCCCGGCGATTCTGGCCACCGCGGCCGTCGCCGTGGTGCTCTTCTTCCAGCTGGACGAAGTGTGGACGTGGTCCCACGAGGAGCCGCTGGTCCAGGCGGGCATCCTCCGCAACGTCTCCTTCCTGTTCCCGCCCGACCGCATCAAGCTGTTCGCCTGGCTCGTCCCCCTGGCGATCCTGGCATGGATGGCGGGGCGCAGGCCGGACCACGACGACGCTTGCCCTCCCCCTGCGCCGATCGTCCGCGGGGCCGCGTTCCCGATCCTGTTCATGGGGCTGATCCTCTTCCTCGTTTCCAGCATCCCGGATCACCCCTGTGCCTATTACATGGGCTGGATGCCCGGGGATCCCAAGCCGTTCCACCATGCGTGGGGGAATTTGGAACGCGTCCTTTTCCTTGCGGCGTGCCTCACGCCGCTGACGTTGCGCACCCGTCGCTGGGGCGCCTTTCTGGTGGCGATGCTGCTGGCTGCGCAGGTGCTCGCCTTCGCCGCCCTGATGAAGACCACCGGCGGCCTGCCGCTTTACCGGGACGACCACCCGTCGTTCCTCTTCCGTCTTCACGAGTTCGCCCTGACCTTCCCGCGGAACATCGACTACAACCCCTTCTGGAACGCGGGGGTCGTGAATTGGACGGCTACGTCGTCCGGCACGACGGGGCCGGGGCTGCTCTTCCTGCCGCTTTTGCGATGGTGTCCCGTGCATCTCGTCTACACGCCGCTTTGCGGCGCGCTGTTCATCGTGATCATGCCGTGGCTCGCCGTCGCATCGCTTCGCGCCATCCGCGCCGGATGGGCCGCCGCCGCGATCGCCGGCCTCCTCGCCCTCTGCACGAGCCGCAACTTCTTCCTCTGGGCATTCCACTTCGGCACCATTGGCGCCTGCTTCGCGATCTCCTTCTATCCGCTCTTCATGGCCCTGGGCTATCGGATCCTCGTCCTGCGACGGCATGGGTGGAAGACGCTGCTGGCGTGGACGGTCTCCGCCTTCTTCCTCCTGCAATGGCCGCCGTGCGCGATCATGGCGGCCCTGCTGGCCCCCGGGGCGCTGCTCACGGCCCGCCACTGGCGCTGGCCGTCGGTCTGGCGTCTGGCGGTCGCCGCCGCCGTGGTGGCCCTCCTGTTCCTTCCGACCGTGCTGCTCCTGCTCACGCAGGGGACGGACTTGCTGGACTTTGTCGGGCGTGGCGCGGTGGTCGGGAGCAAAGCCCCGGGCGCCACCCTGCCCGCTTTCTCCGAGTGGATCCGTCTGTTGATCGAGAGGGTCGGCAGACAGCTGGTCGAGGCGAACCCGCTGCTGGTCTTCTTCGGCGTCGCCGGCGCCTGCGTGCTCCCGTGGAAGAACCTTCGCCGCTGGGTCGCCCTGCCCATCGCGCTGCTCCTCCTGCTCTCGGCGTGGGGGAGCCTGCTGGCGCCCCGGATGCAGCTGGAACGCATGGCGCTCCCCGCCTTCCAGCTTGCCATCGTCCCGGCGGCGGCCTGGATGGCGGCCGCCCTGTACGATCGCCGCCCGGCGATGGCCGTCCCGCGCGCCTTGCTCCTCTCGCTTCTGGCACTGGGCATCTTCAACGTACGGGAACTCTACCGGGCCAGGGGATTCGCGCCCTTCCACGCGCAGCCGCAGCAAATCACCTCCCTGGTCGATTGGGTGCGGGGAAACGTCCCGGAGGACGCCCGCCTGCTTTTCCTCGGAAAAAACATCCACGGCTACGGCGGCGGCCACATCGCCTACCTGCCAATCCTGGCCGGGCGCGAGATGATGGCATCGGACTACTACGGCTTCCCGCCCGGCATGATCGACGAGATCTATCCGCCCCGGCCCTACCGCAAGCAGGGGGCCGAAGGGGTCGCCCGCTTCGCCCGCCTGCATCGCGTGACGCACCTCGTGACCTACAATCCGACACGGTACGTCGAACCCTTCGGCCTTCGCGAGGCGCCGGGCCTTTTCCGCGAGATCCCCGATCTCCAGGACGAATCGCTCTTCCTCTTCGAAGTGCTCGATCCGGCCGAATCGCTCTTCGAAAAGGGGACCGGACGGGTCCAGGCCACCTTCAACCGGATTGTCGTGGACAGGCTTGAAGGGCAAGACGAGGTGGTCCTTCGCTACAACTGGGATCCGCGCCTGGAGGTATCGCGGCCCGCCGAGATTTTCCCGGTGGAGATCGAGGACGACATCACCTTCATCGGCGTCCGCACCCACGGCGCGGAGCGCGCGGTCATCCGCTTGAAGGGTCTCCTGTAGGGGCGGCTCCATGCGGCGGCTCCCGGAATTCCCCTGCATCGGCTCGCTTCGGGCCGTCGAGCACCTGTACGTGCACGTCCCCTTCTGCGCACGCAAGTGCGACTATTGCGCCCTCTATTCCGTTCCGGAATTCGACGTGGCGGACAGCCAGGCCTATCCGGCGGCCGTCTTCGAGGAGCTCGGGCGAATCCACGCGAACACCGGCTCCCCGCTCCGTCCGCGTACCCTCTACATCGGCGGAGGCTCGCCCGACTGCAATCCGGACCTGCTCGAAACCCTGGTCGAGGGCCTTCGCGGCCGGCTGGACCTCTCGCGCCTCGAAGAGTGGACCGTCGAGCTCCGTCCCATACACCGCGGCTCCTCCTTTGTCCGGCGCCTTGCGAAGTGCGGGGTGAACCGCGCGAGCATGGGCATCCAGACGTTGAACTGCGCCGTCCTCCGCGAGGTCCACCGTCTTCCGGTGCCTGCGGACATTCCCCGCACCATCGAGGATCTGCGTGCCGGCGGCATCCGGAACATCGGCGTGGACTTCATCGCCGGCCTTCCGGGGACCTCCCCGGAACAGACGCTGGAGGACATCCGCCGGATTCTGCCCTCGCGCCCCGCGCACGTGTCGGTCTACACCCTCATCGTCGAGCCCGGGACGCCGCTGGCGCGCCGCATCGCCGCCGGCGAACTCTCCGTGCCGGACGACGACGCCCAGATGGACGCCCTCGAACGCGCCGCCCGGGAACTTCGGAACCACGGCTACGCCCGCTACGAGATATCCAACTACGCGAAGCGCGGACGGCGGTGCCTCTACAACCTCTCCGTCTGGCGCGGCGAGGACTACCTGGGCCTGGGGCCCTCCGCCGCCTCCCGCATCGGGTACGAACGATGGACGAACCTTCCGGACGTGGAAGCCTATCTCGAAGCCGCCCAAAACGGCGCGCCGTTTTCCAGGGAGCGGACGACGCAATCGCCCGCAGACGACGCCGAGGAACGCTTCCTCTTCGGACTCCGCCTTGCGGAAGGCGTCGATCCCGACGGCTTCGCGGCGCGCCGCCCCGACGCCGCCCCGCTGGCGCCGCATTGGAAGGCCACGCTCGCCACAGCCGCCCGGCAAGGTCTCGCACGCCGCCGCAACACACGCTGGCGCCTCACGGAACGAGGCTTCGAAGTGGCCGATTCCGTTCTTGCCTCCCTCTGTCGGGAGTAGGGTCGCGGCCGATTTCCAAGAAAAAGTTTTCCCATTTGTCAAGTCCGGAGTTTTTAGGGCAAAACCACAAAATCTAGTGGACAAAACCCCGGAAGCATACTATATGTGGACAATACGTTCCCGGCGCACCGTTGCCGGAAACCCATTTATCATAGTTTTTCCCGCCCTTTCCCCCCTCACCCCCGTACCCCTCCGCCCCCCGAATGAGCACCGAAGCCCTCCAAGACTACGTTTTTACATCGAAATACAGCCGGTACATCCCCGAAAAGATGCGTCGCGAGACCTTCGACGAAGCCGTCGACCGCGTCATCGACATGCATCGCCGGCATTTCGCCGCGAAGGGGATGGATGTGGAGGATCTGCTCGCCATCTGCTCCAAGGCCATGCATGGGAAGCTGATGCTCGGAAGCCAGCGCGCCATGCAGTTCGGCGGCGATCCCATCCTCCGCAAGAATGCCCGCATCTACAACTGCACCACCTCCTATTGCGACCGCCCGCGCTTCTTCCAGGAGGCGCTTTGGCTCCTGCTTTGCGGTTGCGGCGTGGGCTTCTCCGTCCAGAAGCACCACATCGCCAAACTGCCCCCCATCCAGCTCCCCACCGGCCCGCACGCCACCTTCGTGGTGCCCGACACCATCGAAGGCTGGGCGGACGCCCTGGGCGCACTCCTCTCCACCTACTTCACGGAAAACCAGCCGCTCCCGGAATTCGCCGGGAAGATCGTCGACTTCGACTACTCCATCGTCCGCCCGAAAGGCCGCCCCATCTCCTCCGGCATGGGCCGGGCGCCCGGCCCCGAGCCCCTTCGCCGCAGCATCGAGCTCATCCGCAACCTCCTCGACCGATGCGTCGCCGGCGGGAAGACTACGCTCCGCCCCATCGATGCCTACGACATCCTGATGCACGCCTCCGACGCCGTCCTTTCGGGGGGCGTCCGCCGTAGCGCCACCATCTGCCTCTTCTCGCCGGAAGACGAGGAGATGGCCACCGCCAAGACCGGCAACTGGTTCCAGGAAAACCCCCAGCGCGCCCGTTCGAACAACTCCGCCATGCTCCTGCGGAGCACCACCACGCGCGAGCAGTTCTCGAAACTCATGAAGTCCGTGCGCGAGTTCGGCGAACCCGGCTTCGTCTGGACCGACGACCTGGACTGCACCTTCAACCCCTGCGCCGAAATCGGCCTGTATCCGCAGATCGACAACCAAACCGGCTTCGCCTTCTGCAACCTCTGCGAAATCAACATGGGCGCCGTCAACACCCCCGAGCTCTTCGAGGAAGCCTGCCGCGCCGCCGCGATTCTCGGCACCCTCCAGGCCGACTATACCGACTTCGAATACCTCGGCGAACTCTCCAGCCGCATCGCGAAACGCGAGGCCCTCCTCGGCATCTCGATGACCGGCATGATGGAGCACCCGAAGATCGCCTTCGACGCCGGACTCCAGCGCAAGATGGCGCACCTGATCCTCGAGGTCAACGAGAAGGTCGCCGCCCGCATCGGCATCAACCCCGCCGCCCGCGCCACCTGCGTCAAGCCCGCCGGCACCACCAGCTGCATCCTGGGAACCTCCTCCGGCATCCATCCCCACCACGCCCGCCGCTACTTCCGCCGCGCCCAGGCCAACGAGGACGAACTCCTCGTCGACTTCTTCCGCGCCCAGAACCCCGGCGCCGTCGAGCCCTCCGTATGGAACCCCAACGGCACCGACGTCGTCCTCACCTTCTGCATCGAGGCGAGCCCCGAGGCCGTCACCAAGCGTGACGTCAGCGCCGTGGATCTCCTCAAGACGGTCAAGCTCACCAAGAAAAACTGGATCGACTCCGGCAAGCGCGTCGATCGCTGCGCCCAGCCCTGGCTCTCCCACAATGTCTCGAACACCATCTCCGTGAAGGACGACGAGTGGGGCGCCGTCGAGGACTACATCTACGAGAACCGCGACGCCTTCGCCGGCATCTCCCTCCTCCCCGAAGGCGGCGACCTCGACTACCCGCAGGCCCCGTTCTGCTCCGTCCCCACCGCTTCCGAAATCGTCGGGTTCTACGGCGTCGGCGCCCTCATGTCCTCCGGTCTTATCGTGGACGGCCTCCGCGCCTTCGACGACAACCTCTGGGCCGCCTGCGACTGCGTCCTCGGCCGTGGCGAGGACCTCGAGGCACCCACCCCGCGCATCTACCCGAAGCGCGTCTACGAGGCCATCGAAGGCGTCCGCAACGAACGCCTCGACTGGGTGCGCCGCGCGAAGAAATTCGCCCGGAACTACTTTGGCGGCGACCTCCTCAAGATGACCCGATGCCTCAAGCGCGTCCACAACTGCAAGCTCTGGGAGGATCTCAACCGCACCGGAGTCGCGGTCGACTATACCCAGCTCATCGAACGCCAGGACAACACCACCGTCACCAAGACCGTCGCCTGCGCCGGCGGCAAGTGCGACATCCTCTGATTTCCCCCTCCAACCCCTCCACCCTTGTTCCTCCAGGAGTCCGACATGCCCGAAAGCCTGCGCTTCCGCCAAATCCACCTCGACTTCCACACGTCGCCCTGCATCCCCGACGTCGGCGTCGACTTCGATCCCGACGCCTTCGCCGACACCATGGCCCGCGCCCATGTGGACAGCGTGACCGTCTTCGCGAAATGCCACCACGGCCACCTGTACTACGACACGAAGCACCCCGCCCGCCACCCCGGCATGAAGCCCGGGCTGGATCTCCTCGCCGGCCAGGTGGAGGCCCTCCGCAAGCGGGACATCAAGGCCCCCATCTACATCTCCGTCCAGTGCGACGAGTTCGCTGCCAACAACCATCCCGAATGGCGCGTGATCACCCCCGACGGCGCCCTCGCCGGGCATCCCCTCAACCCCGGCTGGCACATCTGCGACATGTCCAGCCCCTACCAGGACTACCTCGCCGAACAGATCGACGAGGTGCTCGAACGCTTCGCCCCCATCGACGGCTGCTTCCTCGACATGTGCTGGGACCAGCCGAGCATCTCCACCTGGGCCATCAAGGGCATGGTCAAGGCCGGCCTCGACCCCCGCAAGCCCGAAGACCGCGACCTCTACGCCCATCGGGTCGTCCACCAGTACATGAAGCGCTACTTCGACCAGATCAACGCCGCCCACAAGAAGAACGCGGCCGTCCGCATCTGGTTCAACTCCCGCCCGCTCTCCTACCTCCCCGAAGAGACCAAGTTCCTCCGCCACGTCGAGGTCGAGTCCCTCGCGACCGGCGGCTGGGGCTACACCTACTTCCCGCTGAACATTCGCCTCGTCCGCAACTACGGCATGCCGACCCTCGGCATGACCGCCCGGTTCCACAAGAGCTGGGCCGACTTCGGCGGGCTCAAGCCCGAGGCCGCGCTCATGTACGAGTGCACGCAGTCCATCGCCAACGGCGCACGCTGCAGCGTGGGCGACCAGCTCCACCCGCGCGGCACGCTCGATCCCGCCGCCTATGACCTGATCGGCAAGGTGTACGCCTACATCGAATCCTGCGAGCCGTGGTGCACGGACGCCCTCCCCGTCACCGAAATCGCCGTGCTCCGGCCGCTCTCCACCTCGTACCACACCGCCGGCGGCGACGCCCTCGAAGGCTCCGTGCGCATGCTCCAGCAGCTCCGCCAGCAGTTCGACTACATCCCGTCGGACGGCGGCGACTTCTCGAAGTACCGGCTCGTGATCGTGCCCGAATGCGTCACGGTGGACAAGGCGCTCGCCGCCAGGCTGCTCGCCTTCGCGAAGAAGGGCGGCGCGGTCATCCTCTCCGGAAAGGCCGCGCTGGACGACAAGGGCCAGCCCGTGCTCGGCGCCGCCCAGGGCATCCGGACCTTCGGCGATTCACCCTATCAGGCGACCTACCTCCGCTTCAACGGCCCGATGGCCGACGGCATCGCCGCCACCGACCACATCATGTACGACCGCGGCTTCCGCATGAAGGCCGCCGCCGGCGCCAAGGGCTTCGTGAACGTCGTCGAACCCTACTTCGACCGCCAGTGGAACCACTTCTCCTCGCACAGCCAGACGCCGCCCGCCCGGAAGTCCACCTACGTCGCCGCCGTGCGCAACGGGACCCTCTTCACGATCGCCTATCCCATCTTCACGGCCTACGCCGCGCACGGCAACCTTCCCTACCGCCACTTCGTGGGCAAGTGCATCGAGCAGCTCCTCCCCGACCCCCTCGTCAAGGCTGGCGGCCCGAGCTTCCTCGAAGCCACGCTCAACAAGCAGGGCAAGCGGAGCATCGTCCACCTCGTGGCCTACTGCCCCCAGCGCCGCGCGCAGAATCTCGACATCGTCGAAGACGCCACGGACGTCCTCGACCTCCCGCTCTCCGTGAAGCTCCCCAAGGCTCCGAAGTCGGCCACCCTCCAGCCCTCGGGCCAAAGCCTCATCTGCGAGTACAAGGACGGCCGCGCCAACGTCGTGATCCCCGCCTTCTCGGGCCACACGATGGTCGTCTTCGAATAAGCCCCCCGCACTTCGCCCGCTCTCCCGTCCGCCCCGCCACGACGTCCGCGACGCCTTGCGGGGCGGGGGAGGGGAGGGTCCCCTGCTTCCGCGGAGTCCCTCCGCCTGGGTTGGCGGCTTGAAAGGCCCGGCGGCGTGCCGTACACTTCCCCCCATGCCGAACGACCCACCCAAGGAAACCCGGATTCCGAAGCGCGCCGCGATCGGGTTCGATGATTCCGACGCGCCGCGCCCCGTCTGCTCGATGGCTTCGCGCTCCGGCGGCGCGCCGCTTTTCGGGGACGCCGACCCCGCGCACCCCGCCGTGTCGGCACGCCTTCGCTCGGGCGCCCGCTGCGCCGCCGCCTGCGGCGGGGCCGCGCTGTTCGCCGTCCGCCTCGACCTCCCCGCCGCAGCGCGCCGCGGACGCCATGCCCGGGAGGCCGTCGAGGCCCTGCTGGACACCCGGCTCGCCTTCCCCGTGGAGGAGGCCCGCTACGTGCTGCTCCGCGAGCCGGACGGCGCCTCCGCCACCGCGTTCGTCATGCGACGCCCCGACGTCGCCCGGCGCCTCGAGGCCCTGGGCCACGCCGGATGCGACCCCGAGTTCCTCGTTCCGGAACCCCTCGCCCTCTGGCGCCGGCGCCTCGCGGACCCGACGGATTCCACGGACGGCCTGCATGTGCTGGTCCATGCCTGCGCCGGCTCGTGGACCCTCGTCGTGGGGGAGGGGGCCCACCTCCTCGCTTCGCTCTCCATCGCCCCCGGCGACGGCGCGATCGCCCGCCGCACCCTCCAGGTGCTCGCCCCCGGAACCCCGCCCTCCGCCGTGCGCTGGTTCCTGTGCGGGCCGGAAGCCCGCCCCGGACCGGATTGGGAGCGCTTCCGCGAAACCGCCGGCCTCCCCGACGCGACCTCCCCGGCGGTTCCGCCGCAGCCCGCCTCCTACCTCGCGGGCGCTCTCGCCCTGCTTGCGCTGGAGAACGGCGCGGACTTCTCCCTCCGCCCCGCCGAGACCCCCTGCCCCGACGTCGAAAAGCGCGAAAAACGGCGCGCCGCTTTTGTCCGGATCGCGCTCGTCGCGGCAGCCATCCCGCTGTTCGCGGGCTCGATCGCCGCCTCCCGCGCCGGCGCCGCCCTCGCCGACAAGGCGGAACGGCAGCTTCGCGACGAAGCCTCGCGCCTCGCCGGGCAACCCCTCCACCTGCGCGGCCCCGCGTTGCTCCAGGCCGCGCGCAGGATGTTCGACGAACGCCTCGACCCCGATGTCGAGGCGTGGATCGGCCGCCCCGGCGCCGCCGTGATCCGCGACACGCTCCAAATCGCCGCCCTCCGCGACATCTCGATCCACCTGCTGCGCTTCGAGGACGGACGCCTGACCCTCTCCGGCACCGCCGCCACCGCCGCCGACATCGACGCCCTCGAGCTCGCGCTCCGCGACGCCGGTTTCCCCGCCGCCTTCGTGCGCACCGCAAGCGAGGACGCCATCGCCTTCTCCGGAACCGCCGTGGAGGTGTCGCCATGACCTTCTCCCCCCGCCCCTGGATCGCCCCCGCCCTCTTCCTTGCCGCCGTCGCCGCCGCGTGCGTCGCGCTCTCGTCGCTTGCGAAGTCCAAGCAGCGCGTCGCGGCGGCCCATCGCGCGCGGGCCGGGCTCGCCCCCGACTTGCGCCGCCTCGCCGCCTACGAAGACGCCGGGGCCGCCCTCGCCGCATCCTGGGAGGGGGCGGATCCGCGGCGCGCCGCGGATCCCCTCGCCCTGCTTCGCGACGCCGGCTTCCCCGAGCCCGCCGAAACGAGCGTCCAGACCGCCGAACACGAGGCGTGGAGGGCCGTCCGGGCGAAGCTGGCGTGGCCCGGAATCGCCCCGTCGAACGCCATGGCCATTGCCACGCTCTTCTCCGAAGCGCGCCCGCCCTGGCGCATCGAACGCTTCCTTGCCGAGCCGCTGCCGGATGGACGGCATGCCGCGCTTTCTCTCGGGCTCGTGCTCCTCCAGCCCGGGACGACGCCCGCACCGGCCCAATAAAGGACGCCTTCCGCCATGAATCCCATCCCCCGATCCCGCGTCTGGCTCGACATCGACCTCCAGGCGCTTTGCGACAACTTCCGTGCCATCGCCCGCAAGGTCCCGGCCTGCAAGGTGATCGCCGTGCTCAAGGCGAACGCCTATGGCATGGGAGCCTCCGTCTATGCCGAGGTCCTCTCCCGGTGCGGCGCAGCGGGCTTCGGCGTAGCGGAACCCGCGGAAGCCTTTCCCCTCCTCCCGTACAAGGTGCCCGTCCAGATCCTGTCAAGCGTCCTCCCCGAGGAAATCGAAGACGCCGCCGCAGCCGGCATCCGCCTTCCCGTGACCGACCTGGAGACCGCGCGGAAGATCGAGCGCGCCGGCGCCCGGCTCGATCGCCGCGTCAAGGTGCATGTCAAAATCGATACCGGCATGGGACGCCTCGGCATCCAGCTGCGCGACGCGCGCGACGTCGTTTCCAAGCTGGCCACCCTCCCGCATGTCGAGATCGAAGGCATCTTCTCGCACTTCCCCAATGCCTATGCCGAGAACGACGAAGGAACCCGCCGGCAGGTCGCCGATTTCGTCTCGCTCATCCACGACCTCGAAGCCCGGGGGATCCACATCCCGAAGCGCCACATCGCGAACTCCGACGGCATCCAGAATGTGGCCGAAGCGCATCTCCCGCCCTTCAACCACGTCCGCACCGGCATCAACCTGCATGGGCTGTTCGACGACGAAGGCGCACGTACCGTCGACCTCCGCCCCGTGGCCGCGCTCCGCACCCGCCTCGTCTCCATCCGCCGCCTGCCGGCCGGCACGTCCATCGGATACGGCCGCACCTGCGTGCTCGAACGCGAAACCCTCGTGGGCGTCGTCGCCGCCGGATACGCCGACGGCATGCCGCTCGCCCTCTCGAACCACGGCCGCATCCTCCTGCGCGGCCGCGCCTGCCCCGTGCTCGGGCGCATCTCGATGGACTACACCACCCTCTCCCTCGAAGCCGTTCCGGACGCGCAAGTGGGCGACATCGCGACCTGCATCGGACGCGACGGCGACCTCGAAATCGGCGTGAACGAATGGGCGCACCTCAAGAACACCCATCCCTACGAGGTGATCTGCGGCTTCGGCAATCGCGTCCAGCGCCACTACCATCCCCTCCACGCCTGATTCTGCCGCCTCCACCTCGCTTTCCGTCGCGCAGCGCATGAACTCCGATTCCTCCAACGAACAGGGAGAGACCCGCCTGGACCGCACCCGCAGCCTCCTGGGCGATGCGGCGATGCGGCGGCTCGCGCGATCCCGCGTGCTCGTCGTGGGAGTCGGCGGCGTCGGCTCCTTCGCCGCGGAATGCCTGGCCCGTTCCGGGGTGGGGCGCCTCGTGCTCGCCGATCCGGATTCCGTGTGCCTTTCGAACCTCAACCGCCAGCTCCAGGCGACCACCGCGACCCTCGGACGCCCCAAGGCGGAAGCCATGGCCGATCGCTTGCGCGACGTCGCGCCCGAACTCGATGTCCGCCCCGTCGTCGCCGCCTATTCCCCCGACCATCCGGACGCATTGCTCGATCCCGCACCCGATTTCGTGGTGGACGCCATCGACAGCCTCGGCGCCAAGTGCCACCTCCTCGCGACCTGCCGCGAGCGCGGAATCCCCGTGGTTACCTCCACCGGCTCCGCCGGACGAATCGACCCCTCGCGCGTTCGCGTGGACGACCTCGCCCGCACCGACGTCGATCCGCTGGCCAAGATGGCGAGGAAACTCCTCCGCCGACGCTACCGTTTCCCCCCGCGCGGGCGATTCGGCATCCCGGCTGTCTTCTCCACCGAAGATCCCAACGCACCGGACGCCCCCGGCGCCGTTCCCTCCGCCCCTTCCGCCCCGCGCGGCTCGATGGCCTGCGTTACGGGCGTCTTCGGGCTGAACTGCGCGGCCATCGTCCTGCGCGCGCTCGCGGGACGCTGACCTTCCCGGCTCGCCCCGATGGCGTTTTGTGCTTGACGCCTTTCCACCTCCTTCGCATCATGGCGGCATGGATGGGGGGTCGGCTCGTCCCGCCGCCCCCCGGCATGCGGCAACGGTCTTTGCGGGAGTCTCCATGGCGGATTGTTTCCGAAGATTGCACACGCTCCGCTCCGCGCGGCCCGCCGCGGATCCGGCCATCCTGGTCGTCCTGGCCGCGGCCCCCCTGCTCCATGCCGCGGAAGCGCCGGACGACCCCCAGTGGCGGCAGGCCGCCGATCTGTATGGCAAGCGGCACTGGGCCGACGCCGAAAAGGCTTTCCTGGCCTATGCCAGGCGCTTCCCCGCCCCTCCACGCCGCGCGGACGCGCTGGTCGGGGCGGGCGCATGCAGCCTGATGCTGCACGACGCCCCCGCCGCCCGCCGCCACTTCGAGAAGGCGGCCTACGACGAGGATGCCCGGCGCAAGTCCCCCAAGGCCGTCGCGGAGGCCTTCGACCGGCTCCACGCGCTGCTTCTGGAGGAAGGGGCGTCGGCCGCCCGGCGCGCCCGCGTGCTCGACGACTGCCGCCGGCGCCTTCCGGACTGTGCCGCGCTCCCGCGGATGCAGGAGCGCGAGGGCGACGCGCTGCTGGCCGCCGGCCTCCACCGCCAGGCGGCGGACCGCTACATGTCGGCCGGCGCCGGGCTCTCCCCCGGCGGCACGAACACCCTCCGCCTGCTCCGCGGATGCTTTTCCGTCAGCCCGCCGCCGCTCGACGGGGCGGACGCCGCGCGGCTTGCCGAGGCGGTCCGGGCCAAGCCCTCCTGTTCCGCCGCCCTGTGCGGCCTGCTGTCCGGGCGCCGCGAAGGCTGGCTGGCCGAGGACGTCCGGGCGCGGCATCTGCTGGACTCCGGGAAGGCCTCCGAGGCCGCCGCCGCATGGGAAGAGATGCTCCGCCGCCGCCGCGGCCCGCCCGACCGCATCGCCTTCGCGCGCTGCGAGGCGTTGGCCGCCTGGAAGCCGGGGAAGGGCATCGAGGCGCTGGAGGAGTGGCTGGAGCGCTACAAGGACTCGCCGCTGCGCGAGCGCGCCGCCGCCTGCCACGCCCTGCTGCCGGCCCGCCATGGCGACCCGGCCGAGGCGGCATCCCGCCTCGGGGCCTTCCTCGGGGAATACCCCGGCAGCCGCTTCGCGCCCGAGGCCCGGCAGGCGCTGGCCAGGGCGCGCGGCGCATCGGACCGGCTGGAACAGCTCCAGGCGGCGCAGGCCGCCAAGGAGGAGAGGCGCCGGCGCGACCCGGCGTCGGCCGACCTCGAACGCGCCGAGTCGCTCCTCTCCCAGGGACGCCACGCCGACGCCGAAAAGGCCTTCCTGTCCTTCCGCGACCGCCGCCGCCATCCGCTGTGGGGGCGCGCCTGGCATGGCCTCGGCAAGGCCCGCCACGCCCGGGGCGACACGCAGGGCGCTCTCGCCGCCTGGGACGACCTCTGGCGGCGCTCGCTGGCCGACACCAACGTCCTGTGCGCCGCCCGGGCCCGCCGCGCGGCGGGCGACGCCTGGCTCGAGGATCTCGGCGAGCCGGCCCGCGCCCTGAAGGCCTACGACGAAGCCGCGTCACGCACCGACTTTTCCGACCCCGCCTTCGACCTCAACCGCGGGCTCGCCCTGCTGATGCTCGGGCGCGCCCCGGAGGCCGCGGCCGTCTTCACCCGCCGCCGCGACGCGTCCGCCGGCGACAAGGCCGAGTTCCTGCGCTGGGACCGCCTCGCGAAGGAGTGCGCCGCCGGACGCCTGGAGCCGCCCCCGCGCGGCCTGCTCCCCGTCCAGCGCCGCGCCCGTACCGACCTGGCGATGGCCGACGCCCTCCTCGCGGCCGGCGAGCCGGCCCGCGCCCTGAGGCTCTACCGCCGCGCGTCCGCCCCCCTGGCGGGCCACGAGGGGGCCGACCGGTGCGACCTGGGCATGGCGCTCGCCCTGGCCGCCCTCGGCCGGCCGAAGGAGGCGCTCGCCCTCTACGGGCGTTTCACGGGCGATCACGGGCGCAGCCCGCTGGCCGCCGGAGCCCTGCTCCGCGCCGGCACGCTCTGCGCCTCGCCCCGCGTGAACGACTTCAAAGGCGCCTGCCAGTGGTTCGCCCGGGTCGTCGAAAACCACCCCGGCACGCGCGAGGCCGAGGCGGCGGAGTTCTATGCCGCCACCCTCGCCTGGCGCGGGCGCAAGTGGGCCGAGGCCGAAAAACTCCACAAGGCCTTCGCCGCCAACCATCCCGGCTCGCCGCTGGCGCGCGTGGCCCTCGACGAGCGCCTCCCCGCCATCGCCAGGAAATCGCTGGAGGTGCCGACAGGCGGAGGGATCGACCGCACAAACACGGTCTACGTGGCTCCCGGCAGCCGCAAGCGCTCGGCCTTTCCGATCGTCAAGGAGGGCGCCTATAGCGCCTGCCTGGATATCCGCAGCGAACGGGCGTTCAAGGAGTCGCACGTCGAGGATGTCGACCCGCGCGACGGCACCGCGCTCTGGACCGGGCCCACGGTGAAAAGCCCGTCCTGGCACCGCTACCACCTCTCCGACGCCTACTCCAGCCAGGAGTACGTGATGGTGCGGGGGACTTTCGCGGAGCCGTCCGGCCGAGGCGGCGGCGTCGGCGGCGGCCTGCCGCCCTTCCGCGTCACCGTTCCGTCGGTCGACGTCGACTGGGCGGGCTTTGCCGGTCCGGCGGACGAAAACGGGGAGGAGGCCCGCTTCGTCGTCGTGCCGCTCAACACCAACAAGGCGGACGACATCCGCGGGATCAAGCTCCACGACCCCTTCGACGACGACCAGCGAAACGGTCGCCCCCGATTCCCGCATGGCAAGCCCGTCCATCCCGACATCACGCTCCATTGGGAGGCGGGGAACCCGCTCGCCCTGCTCGGGGGCACCACGGTTTACACGGACAAAATCGGGATCGACGCCGGGGAGGTCGCCTGGCCGCTGGATTACGCCGTCATCCCGCGTCATTCGGCCATTTCCTTCAGGATATTCGCCAGGGGACAGGCTGACAACGTGACGGGCGAGAAGGCGATCGACACGATCCACGGGCGCATCGTCAACGTGGATATCGATGTGGACGCGAACCACGACGGTCAAATCAACGACACCGACGAGCCTTTGGAGGTGGACCCCGGCGGCTATGTGTGCGTCGGAACCAACAACCTGACGCCGGTCAAGCTGACGCTGGCCCCCGCCGGCCTGCCGGGCAGGCTGACCCTCTCGGCAACGATGGGCGGCCAGCGCATTAGAGTCTGGCGGAACGCCAACCGCACCGGCCAGATCGATCTGACCAAACAAGGCAATGTGGTTCCCGGCACGCTCTATGTCGAGGGCATTGCCCCCAGCGCGACCGCCCGCGACGTGGAACTCCGCCTCGAATACGACGAGAACCCGCCGGGCCAGAATAACAGCCTCTTCAAGTGCGAGGACAGGGTGAAGCTGACCGTCGTTCAAGTAGACTCCGTTGACGTCCATGCTTCCGACTCCGAGACGCACAAAATCCCTGCCGTCTTCGGGGCCGCACACGACGACCACTTCGTTTGCGTAAAAAATACCGGTGACATTGTCCTTAACGCCACAATATCCCCGAATGATCCGGAGGTTCTTGACCAGCTTGTCTGGGAAGCCGATGGCGCGACGATCACTTGTCCGGCGGTGGGAACGAACAAGCGGACAGCTAAGCTGTCGAGCGCAACTTCGCAAAAGATTCCGGTGCGAATTGAGGTTGGCGGATCTACGTGCTGGGAAGGGGCAACATGGGTTGTGTGGTCAAGCGGTCAGAAGGTAGCAGACCGTCCTATCCAAGCAGGAACCGCCACAATTCAAACAGGGGATGGAACTACGGGCCCAGGTATTCTTATTGGTGGAGGATACGACTTCAAGTTCACGATCACTCCAGCATCGCTTATTACCGACAGCGACCGTCCAGACCTTAGCGGAGCAAATCGTTACAGTGGATTCACGGTTGATCCCCCCGGTGCCGGAACGCTCCATTTCATTTTTGCCACCGATATTAAGGGTGGGGCGGCTGCAAAATGGGATGTAAGCCGCCGCATCAAAGCCAAAGTCCTTAATCCCCACCTATATGATCAGAACAAGCTCGATGTTGTTCCAGGAACCTTGTGGAGCAATCAGCCCGTAGCGACTGATTTGCCAGTGGCTTTCCCTGGTGATGACCGCGCTGGCAATGACGACACGTCAACGGGGGATGAAAGCAACAATCCGTACTCCGCGTCGTCATCGCCACATACTATTCATGCGGTTGGAGAAATTTCTTCCACGGATGCACCCAATCACCTGTTGCGGAATTCAACGGGAAGCGATGGCGACACGTTTGAGCTCAGATATCACTTCGGAGAATTCGCCCGCGTGTTGCTGGCAGACCAATGGTACCGTTGCTCGGACTTCTTTGATTGGCGAGCGCATTTCAAGATCAGGCGACAAGCAGGGCAGTGGGTGAATGATGGTTCATCTGTTGCGTTGGACAATAGCGGCTTTTAGCGAAAGGAAGGTGATCCATGATTCACAGGTGTATCATGGTGGCGGGTGCTATGCTCGGAAGTATTATCATGTGCAATGTGTTCGCTGAGACTCCAAAACAGCCAAGAGAGAAGTTGCAGAACCTCGCCGATTCTGGCGACACTCTTGGACGGAACTTGCTTTCTGCGATTCAAAAGGGAGATCGGTCTTCCATCAGGACGAATGCGCAATCGCTCGTGGCGGCGGATCATTTTGATGTAGTCGTCGATCTTCTTCGTGATCCCTCGGACGTAGTCAAACAGGAGGCTGCTTCGGCGCTGGCGATGGTGAAGCGCAAAGCAGTCGCCGCTGCTTTACTGGATTCATATGCGATGTTGGATGTCGCAGTCAGGGGTGGCGATGAGGCGCAACTGCTTCGGAAGAGAACCACAACTGTTTATGAAAATGCCCTTGCACAGATGACTGGCGTGCAAATCAATCAGGAATGGGATAGGGAACAAAAGCACAAGACGTTCCAGGCCGCAATTCGGCGCATGCCCGAGTAATGTCCATGGAAACTGCCTTCCTTCCCGCCCCGAGCCTGTCCGCGTCATCTGCTTACGCACAGGAAAAAGAAGGAGAGCCATCAGGGAAATTACGAAATGGGAAACTAGGGGACAGGGCTCGCTCCGATTCTCCGCCGGATGCCGGTGCGAACTCGGCGAAAACGTAGAAAACATGCGCCTAGCCGCCGACCCGGCCAGACGCGGAAAGAGTGATTCGAACATGGGAAACGACTCGTTCTCCCTGATGAAAAGCGGAAAGCTGTACCTCTGCACCGACCCGGCGCTCATGGCGCTCCAGTCCCAATGCATGGAACGGCAATACGACTACAACAGGACGCGCCCGCGCGAAACGGCGCGGCGCACGGAACTGCTCCGCGGGATTTTCGGCGCCGTCGGCAAGAACTGCTGTTTCGAACCGCCCCTGCACGCCAACTGGGGGATCAACACCCGCGTCGGCGACGGCGTATACGCGAATTTCAACCTGACGCTCGTGGACGACGCCGACGTGGAAATCGGCTCCTTCACGATGATCGGGCCGAACGTCGTCATCGCGACCGCGCAGCATCCGGTCGACGCCGACGGCGACGGCGCGATCGACGACGCCGACGAGCCCTTGGAGGTGGACCCCGGCGGCTATGTCTGCGTCTGCACGAACAACCTGACCCCGATCATGCTCACGCTTCAGCCCGCCGGACTGACCGGGCAGGCTGACCCTCTCGGCGACGATGGGTGGGGACCGAATCCGCGTCTGGTGGGACGCCGGGCGCATGATCGAAGTGCCACTGACCACCGGCGCCGTCCCTTCCGGCCCTTCCGCCCCGCGCGGCTCGATGGCCTGCGTCACGGGCGTTTTCGGGCTGAACTGCGCGTCCATCGTCCTGCGCGCGCTCGCGGGACGCTGACCCCCCCGGCTCGCCCCCTGCGCACTCGGGGTTGCACATCCGCCGGAACCTGCTATCCTCGTTCCCAATCTTTCGGGGTGCTACGCGGCACAGACGCCGCGATGCTGAGATCAAACCCGATGAAACCTGATCAGGGTAATGCCTGCGGAGGGAAAAGGATGAAAACCGGTGTCTTCACCAATGGGTTGATCTGGTTCGGCGCAGCGGTCTCCATCGCGGAGATGGAGGCGGGATTCTCCATGGGCGGAAACGTCGCCGCCCTTGTGCTTGGACACCTGTTCGGCGGGTGCATGCTCTACGGCGCAGGGTTGGTCGGAGCGACCACCGGCCGGTGCGCGATGGAGACAACCGCTGCGACGTTTGGCCGCCCCGGAATGCGCTTCTTCGCCTTCCTCAATCTCTTGCAGCTCGTCGGCTGGACCGCCGTCATGATCGCGCAGGGCGCCTCCGCTATCGCGATGATCGGCAACTTCCCGCGATTGTTGCCCTACCTGATGCTGACGACACTCATCGGCGTGTGGATCTTCGTCGCGTTCAGCGACCGCTTCCACCTCGCGACCTTGGCCGTGGGACTGCTCGCCGTGCTGTGCGTGGCGCTGACCTTCCGACTCGCCAGACTGCCACCGTCCACGACGAAGGCACTCCCGGTGTCTTCCGGCTTCTGGCCCGCCTTCGAGGTCTCCATCGCCATGCCCTTGTCGTGGCTCCCGTTGATTTCGGATTACACCTCGACCGCGAAACGTCCATACGCCGCAACGGCGACCTCCACCATCGTCTACACCCTCACAAGCCTCTGGATGTACGCGCTGGGCATGCTTCTGGCGCACATCGGCGCCGAAAGCGTCGCGGACGGCATCGTCCGGGCCGGACTGGGCGTGGCGGGGCTGTTTGTCGTCGTCTTTTCCACGGTCACGACCACCTTCCTCGACGCCTATTCCGCCGGGGTGTCCGTGAAGTCCATCCTGCCCCGAATTCCGCCGCGACTGGCCGGGGTGGTTGTTTGCGCGATCGGCGGTGTACTTGCCATTCTCGGCATCCTCGACCGCTACATCGACTTCCTCTACTTCATCTCGTCCGTCTTTGCGCCGATGGCCGCAGTATTCTTGGTGGATCGATACCTCGTCCGGCGCGGGTTCAGAGTCTGGAACCTTCTGTCATGGGTCGCGGGGTTCGTCACGTACCACGTCGCCACGGCGTCGCCAATCGGACCAACCCTCTCGGCCATTGCCGTCTCCTCGACCCTGGCGCTGGGCGGATGGCTTCCCGGTTCCCAGCGCCGGGGGAGGAGATGACGTTGATCGTCGTCCCGTGCCTGCATCAAGGCAGGATCGCCCCGTGTTCCAGGAGGGTCGCGCGGAGATCGTCCATCGGGACGGATTCGGCGGGGACGCCCTGCCGGACGGACAGGACGGCGAGCGCACCGGCGGCCTGGCCTGTGGCCATGCACGTGGGCTGGGTGCGAAGAGCGCTGTTGGCGAGATGGTCGCTGGAGAGGATGCGCCCGGCGACGAGCAAATCCGGCACGCCGCGCGCGATGGTCGCCCCGCGCGGGACGGTCGCGACGACGCCGGGCTTCAGGTTCTCCGTTTCCCAGTCCGTGGAACGAAGCCCATGGGCGTCGATCGGATAGAACGAATAGCAGACCGCATCGGGGAAGACGCGTCCGGAGCAGTAGTCTTCCCGCGTGACGGTTTCAAGGCCTTCCACCGTTACGCTCTCGCGCACGCCGACCTCGGGGAAGACGTTGTCGAGCGAGAGTTTCTCCAGCCCGGGTTGCGTGCGAAGCCAGCGGACGATACGCCTCACGGATGCCCTGGCTTCGACTTCGAGGGCCGTGCGACCGCGCGCCGTGGCGCAGTCCGGCGTGGCGGGGATGTGGTTCGCATTCCGGCCGTGCTTGTAGAGGAGCTGCCGGACTTGCGGCTTGTCGATCTGCCAGCAGGCGTCCTCCGCACGCAGTTCGCCCGCTTCCACGGCCTGCACGAATGCGGCGTCGAGGCGGTCGCGATCGAGCTTGGCGTCGTCGTAGCCCGAGAGGTCGAAGGAGAGCGTGGCCGGCTGGCAATCGGGGCTGGAGCGAATCGTGGCGCCCGCGAGGCGCGAGGCGATGGCGTCTCCGGAACAATCGACGACGCGCCGTGCGGACAGCGTTTCCAGGCCGTCCCGTCCGCATACGGCCAGCGTCCATCCGTCCTCGGGATCCCGTTCCATCGCGCCCGGCATGGCGTGCAACCGCAGCTCCACGCCGGCGTCCAGGACCGCCTCGTCGCAAAGGGCGCTGTAGAGCATGGGATCCATCGGAATCTGGAGCTTCCACCACTGGAGGTCCGGATTCGGCCAGTCCGGCATCGGCATGCGCGCTTCGTCCAGCGCCTTCGTCACCAGCTCCCAGCCGATCCCGCCGCAAATCTGCTTTCCCCAGGCGTGGAACATCCCCGGACGCGCAATCCCGGAGTTTACGATCGTGCCGCCCAGCCGCGCCGACGCCTCGATCAAGACAACCCGCGCACCCAGTCGGCCCGCCTGGATCGCGGCACACGTTCCAGCCGTACCGCCGCCAATCACGGCGACGTCGTAACAAAATGATCGTTCCATGCCATGAAGCATACACGATTGGCGCGAGCCATGCCACGGAAGATGCAGGCCGGTCGGAAACGGCAGGCCGGGATAGGCCTTACCAACTCGGCCACAATTCATACTGCAAAACAGGGGCACGGGTTTTCCAACCCGTGACACGGACAGGAATGTCCATGCCCCTTTCCCAACTCCAAATTCCAGTTCCCAATGCCTCAATCTCCGTGCGCAACGCTATTTGTGGCCGGGTTAGTAACGATGGGTGAAGGCTACGGAAAGGGTCGTATCGTCGGCCTTTCGCGACAGGCGATGGCGGCGCACGCCCGTTGCCGGATCTTCGACGAGTTCGCTCGTTACGATGTCGCCGGGAATTGCGCCGACGCGGAAGACCATGTCGAGCCGGGACGGACGGCCGGGTTTGGCGAGGGGCTCGAAGAGCCAGTCGATGAAACGGATGTGGTTGACGTGACGGTTCACGTCGGTGTCGGAGTGTCGCACGGAAAGGGTCGCCACGAGGGGGGGGCCGTCCCCCAGGGGTTGCTTGGGATCGGGGGGATCCCTCTCCGCGACGGGGGCGCGGGGCGTCCCCTCCGGCGCCATTTCGGCGAAGTTGGCGGGGAGTCGCGCGATTTTCCCCGTGGTGGCATCGATGTTGAGCCACTCGGTGTTCGCCGTGGCGAGAAGCGCGCCCTTGGCATCGTGCACGAGGAAGTCGCGAAGCGCGAGAAGCCGGCCTTTCGTGCCCGACGGCCAGGTGTGGATGGCAATGGTCTCCCCCCACGTCGGCCAGTGGTGGAATTCGACGGTGATGCGGGCGAGCATCCACGAATGGGTGGACGGGGTGAGGAGGGGCATGCCGTAACCCAGGATCGCGGCATGGGTCGTGGCGGATTCCTGAAGCCAATTGCAGATCGCGGACGGACGAACCCGTCCGTCTTCGTCCAGATCGGAGATTCCCACGGAGAATGAACGGCGAAGCAGGTTTTGGGGGGTTGCCTCTGGGGAAAACAGGTTGCGCTGGCGTGCACGGGATGCGGCCATCAGCGTTTCCATGACCGAAGCGACGGCGTCGCGATCCCCCTCGTCCACGTGGCTTTTGGCCTTTTCCAGCACTTCGGCCTCGCGCGCCGGATCGAGAACCGGGATCCCGGCCGCCCATTTGGCTTCGCCAATCTTCGTGGAAAGCGCCATGCGGCGCGAGACCAGCGAGGCGATTTCCCGGTCGACAGAATCGATGTCGTCACGCCATTGCGAGAGGATGTCGCGATCGGATCGGGCGCAGTCCGATGGAGGATGGGGGGTTGGGGTCGTCATGGGGAACAGCGGAGGCTAGGCGTCTGCCGGATGGATGGAGGCGGGGTCGTTGTCGGAGGGCGGCTCGCGGCGTCCGCCCCAGCCGAGTTTTTCGCTGAGGACAAGGAAACGGTCGTGGCCGGGGAGGTGGAGGATGTCCACCGTGCGCGGGCTGCGCCGGAGCTCCAGGCGGTCTCCGTCCTCGAGGTGGAGCACGTTGTGGCCGTCGACGGAGGCTACGGCGGGGCGTTCGCGCGTTGCACGGAGGGCGCGGAGGCCGATCGCGGAATCTTCCGAGAAAACGAGCGGGCGGGCGCCGAGGGCGTGCGGGCAGATGACGGAAAGGGCGAAGACGCCGGCTTCCGGCAGGATGACAGGACCGCCGGCGGAGAGGGAATAGGCGGTGGACCCGGTGGGCGTCGAGACGATGATGCCATCGCAGGCGAAGGTTGTGACGGAATGCCCGTCGATGTCCACGGCGATTTTCTCGAGGTGCAGTCCGGCACCGCGGCTGAGCACGAACTCGTTCAGCGCGTCGGGCAGCTCGTCCACCGAACCATCGGCGCGGAGGCACCGGCCTGCGAGCATGGTCCGGGGGCTGTGGAGGACGGTGTCCGCGAGAAGGGCGTCGAAGAGGGCGTCGAGTTGCGGCACCTGTGCGGCGGTAAGGTAGCCGAGGTGGCCGATGTTGACCCCGGCGAGCGGGAGGTTCGAGCCATGGAGGGCGTGCGCGGCCCGGAGCATCGCCCCATCCCCGCCGATACAGACCACGGCCTCGACGCCGGAAGCGGCGAAATCGCGCGGTTCGCACGGCGTGCCGGTGCGCACGAGCGCGAGATCCTCCGGCGTGCCGAACAACGCCATGCCGCGAGCCGTCGCGCATTCGCCCGCGAGGGTTGCGGCTTCCAGGGCATTGGGTTTGATGCGGTTTACCAGGATTCCAATTCGTTTCATCGTGACCACCTCCCGAATCCACGACGGGATACGGCGTCCAGACGATGGGCAAGGGGTGCTGGGCCGGGGTTTGAAACCGCGTCCAATATCGTGGACATCCGCCGATGGTGTCAAGGGAGGATTGGAGCGGACGATCCCGGTTTTGGGGGAGGGGGATGTTTTTTCCCGCCCCCGGGGAAACGGGGGAAACGGGGGAAACGGGGTTCGGGGCCCTCGTCCTCCATCCCGACGTGGATGCCGGTCTTTCGCCGGAGCGATCAGGGACTGGGGAGTTCGGCCGCGACCTCCTGCTCGGTCAAGACTCGGGCGAGGCCGGTGAGGCGATGGACTTCGAAGCCGAGCTGGAGGTAGCGGGGCGCATCCTTCGGCCCCGTTCGCTGGCGGTGGCGGAGGAGGAAAATCCGCCGTACTTCGTCCGCGCCCCAGTCGTTCGAGCCTTCGCCTTCCGGTTCGCCCCAGTCGCCCCCGACGGCACATCCGCCGTCGGGGGCGAAGGTGACGCTGGTAGGGCGTTCAAAGCGGGAGGCGTCGTCGACGGGATCATCCGCTCCGGACTTCGTGAGCACGAAGAAGACGCCGCGCGGGAGGTCGTTGGTTTTCCCGATGCACAGGGGGAACTGGCCCGTTGTGTCGGCGATGTCCGGCGTTGCGCACGAAACCCAGATGCGGCCAAGGGGAGGGCGAGGGGAGTCGGGGACGGAGTTGGTGATGCAGAGGCGGACGGGACGCCCGTGCGTGACGGCGAACTGCCGGGCGCGCTGGAGTTCGCCCATCATCAGCGATTCCGCGGCCCGCATGGCATGGATGCGCCCCCAGGAGGGATAGGCCGCGACCGCCGCCATCAACAGCGCCACGACCAGCGCCATCGCGGAGACGAGTTCGATCAGCGTGTATCCGCCCCGTCGCATCACGGTGCCTCCCAGGAGCGAATGGCGTCCGTCTCGTTGGCCCCGAGGGCGGACTTCCCTTGCCAGGACCAGACGGCGACGGGGTGGAGATCCGGATGCTGGTTCCACCCGTCAGGCCCTCTCCAGTCCCGGTTTGCCTTCTCGACCTGCGTCATCGCGAACTCTTGTCGCTCCGTCTCCCAGCGAACCGCCATCTGGTAGGGATTCCCCCAGGGGTCGATGGCCGGCGAGGCGCCATCGGCGGTGCGATTCCCCGAGAACTCCAGATAGGCGATGCCGCGAGGGTTGTCCGTCGCGGTTTCCGGGCAATCTGCGGATGCGCGGAGGACAGCCACGATGTTCGAGACCGACACCTCTCCCGGGTGCCGGTCGGAGAGGAGCGGCCAGACACCGTAGTCCTGGCGATAGGCGAGCATGGCCTGCGCCAGGGCCCGCACTTCAAGCCCCGCCTGCCGGCGCTTCGTCGATTCGCGCAAGGCGCGGTTGGTCGCGAAGCCCAGGAGCATGAGCATCGCGATGACCAGCATCGACAGAAGCAGTTCGACAAGCGAAAAGGCGGCTTTGCGCATCACTCGTTCCAGCTCCCGACGATACGTTCCTTGTTTCGCGAGACGCCGCTCCCATCCGTGTCTCCAACGTGGATTTCCGGATTGTAGGTCCAGACGATTACGCCGGCGCGGACGACGTGGTCGTCGTCGGTTTCGGCATAACTGTCGGGTTTCCAGGCGGGATCCGAGCGGTTTCCGGCGCACTGGCCGCAGTCGGGAAGCGCGATGCGGCCGTCGCCGTCGTGGTCGAAGCGGACGAAGTAGCAGCGGTTCACGTCCACGGAGGTCAAGCCCCATGGATTGATGGGGTTGCCGTCCTTGTCGAAGTGGATGAACTCCATGAGGGGGATGTTGTCGGGGTTGATTTTCGGATCGTCCTGCTCGTCCCCCTGGAGGGCGAGCGCGATGGTTTTGTCGATCCGGTAGGTCGTGTCCGACTGCGGATAGGCGCCCTCTTTCGCCAGATTGGGCCAGATTTGATAGTGGGCGTAGTACTGCTTCCAGGCGCCTTCGATGCCCTTCACCTCGCCCAGGGCGACGGTGCGGTAGGAGTGGCGGTGGACGGCGCGGATGGCGGACAGGATCATGCCCAGCAGAATGGAGATCACGAACATCGAGACGAGCAGTTCCGAAAGGGCGAAGCCGCTTCGGCCGCCTGCCGTGCGATGGGGTATGCGGAGAGGGTGGGGGACGTTCATAGGGCGAGGAAGATGTCGTCGTTGGTGTAGGCCTTGGAGGAGCGATCGCCTGCGTCCATCTTCTCCAGCCAAGGGCCGCAAGAGTAGATTTCGAAGGTGTCTTCCCCCTCCAGCGCCACGTCGTCTTCGTCGATCTCCTCCGGATTGCGGCCGAGGGGACGGTAGCGATAGGGGCGTCCCCAGGGGTCGATGTTCGACGCGATGGAGAGTTTGTTCGACCAATTCCAGACGTCGCCGCCGGCGTCGGAATTGCCGCTGGACATCGTCGCGAAGGGATAGGGCCGGCCTCCCTCGTCCTCCCAGAGCCTCCACAGGTTCGTGATGGCCCAGCTTCCGTCCTCGAAGCGGGAATCGCGCGTGGAGCAGGCCTCCAGTTCCGCCTGGGCGGGGGGGGCGCCGAAGGTGCGGGCGTAGTGCTCGACGACCTCCGACAATTCCGCGATGTCGGCGCGGGCTCGCGCCTGGTTCGCGGCGAAGCGCGAATGGCGTGCGAGGACGGTCAGCCCGCCCATCAAGACGCCCAGGATCACAATCACCGCGAACACCTCGATGAAGGTCATGCCCGATTTGGAGCCACTGCGTTCCATGCACAAAGATAGGAAGCAGGAATCATGCCGCAGGACAGGGACAAAAAACGGCGCGCCGCTTTTCACGGCGCGCCGTCGCTTTCAGCACGGGGCTGGAACGGGGGTTATGGCTACTCGGCGCAGGGGTAGATCGTCAGCTCCCCATCTTGGCTGGCGAGACCGGCGACCTGGTAGTTGGTGAGGTACTTCGGACGGGCGTCGGACACGGATCCGCCCTTGGTCACCCACACGGCGCGGGCCTTGCCGAAGGGGTTCACGCCGTCGCGGAGATTGAGACGTTGCTCCGCCCCCTGATCCGTGCAGAATGTCAGATTGACCGGCTCAAGATTCTTGGTGATCATGAGGGGGTATTCGGCGGGGGAGTTGTTGTCCACGGCGTAGATGTGCCAGGCGCAGTTTTCACCCTCGATGGCGCCATCGGTCTTCGCGGGGGCGATGCCTTGGGCGATGAAGGATTCGGGGGTGAGGTCGGAGACCAGGCGGATGTTGGTGTCTTGCTCGATGACGCCCTTGTTCGCTTCGGTTCCATCGGAGAGCAGGTAGGTGAAGTAGGCGTTGGCGGACTTGTCCACGGTTACTGCGGCGTTCTCGTTGGAGCAGACGTCGGCCGGCCAGAGCGAGTCGAGGTTGAGGGGCTCGCGCTCCATGTTGGCGGAAAGGATGGCGGTCCAGATGCCGCGTCCCTTGTTCTTCAGCGTTGTGGCGCGGGCCTGGTTCATGGCGCCGGTGATCGCCGGGAAGAGGGCGGACGCCAGCAGCGCGATGATGGCGATGACGACGAGGAGCTCGACCAGGGTGAAACCCTGCTTGAGGATGGACTTCTTCATAGTGATGATACCCTTTCAAAGTGGCTTCCGCAGTTGTTGCGGCCGCCGGTTCCTGCCACACGTGAACACATGCACGGCTTGAGCGTCAAAAGTATCGCACGGGCCGCACGAGGGGTCAATACCATTTTTAGGCGGAAAAGGACGGCGGGACGGCGGGCAAGACGGCGCGGGATCGCCGGTGCCTGGGATCTCTCGATTACGGCCTGTTCTGTCTCGGTTCATGGAGGCTCTTGCAAAACCCGGTCCATCCGGCCCGCCGGGGACGGCGGTCCCCAGGGGCAAGGGGTTTTGCAATCGCCCCTATGGTCCGGCGGGTTGAGGGGCCTTGAAGGCACACAAACGAGCCCTCTCGCGTGCGCGCACACGCGTGTGCGCACGCGCACGCGCATTATGCGCTTGCGCGCGGGAGGGAATCCTGGTATCCTGGAATGGCTTCCCCCATCAGGGAGGAAGCGTTCTTTTTTTTGTCCCGGTCCAACAAGACAAGGATTTCCCATGGATGACACGGAAGCCCTGGCGCCGATGGAGTATGGCGCCAGTCAAATCCAGGTGCTGGAAGGCATGGAGGCCGTTCGCAAGCGCCCGGCAATGTATATCGGCGATACCTTTGAGCGCGGGTTCCACCATTGTGTCTACGAGGTGGTCGACAACGCGATCGACGAAGCGATGGCGGGCTATTGCACGCACGTCGAAGTGACGCTCAACCTGGACGGTTCGTGCACGGTCAAGGACGACGGGCGCGGCATCCCCGTGGACATGCATCCCACCGAGAAGCGGCCCGCCGTGGAGGTCGTGCTTACGGTTCTCCACGCCGGCGGCAAGTTCGGCGGGGGGGGCTACAAGGTTTCGGGAGGGTTGCACGGCGTGGGCGTCTCCTGCGTGAACGCCCTTTCCGAGTGGCTCGAAGTGGAGGTCAAGCGCGACGGCAAGGTTCATCGCGTGCGCTTCTCCCGCGGCCATGTCACCAAGCCCCTCGAGGTGGTGGGGGAATGCCCGGCCGGAGAGACCGGCACCACGGTCACCTTCCGTCCGGACAAGGAGATCTTCCACGATGCGAACGGGAACAGCTTCGACTTCGATTGGGACACCCTGTCCAAGCGCTTCAAGGAACTGGCGTTCCTGAATCCCGGCGTGGAAATCCGCTTTAACGACGAAAACACGAAGAAGCACGCGGTCTACCTCCAGAAAGACGGCATCGTCGGCTACATCCGCTCGCTTACGAAGCACAAGATGTCCATCGAGCAGGCCAAGGATGGCACGAGGCTGCCCTGTCCGAACGCGGAGGTCATTTCCATGCAGGGCGTCGAGAGCGGCGTCACCGTCGAAGTCGCCATGCAATATTGCGCCGAGGACTTCGACGAGCACATCTACACCTTCGCGAACAACATCAACACCCACGAGGGCGGCACGCACCTGGTCGGCTTCTGCACCGCCCTCACGAGCGTGGTGAACGACTATGCCCGCGCGATGCAGCGCGACAAGGCGAAGGGGAAGGGGAGGGGCGCGGCCAAGGCCGAGGAGTTCGAATCGATCGACGGCAGGGACATCCGCCAGGGGCTCTACTGCGTCGTCTCGGTGAAGGTTCCCGATCCCCAGTTCGAAGGACAGACCAAGACGAAGCTCGGCAACAACAACGTCCGAGGCATCGTCCAGAAGGTCGTCGGCGCGAAGCTCAAGGACTGCTTCGAGGAAAACCCTTCCCTGAAGAACGCCATCGTGGAGAAGGCGCTCGTCGCCCAGCAGGTGCGCATCAAGATCAAGGAATTCACGGACAGGACGCGCAAGGAAGAGGGCAAGCTCGGGAAGTTTCTCGGCAAACTGCGCGACTGCTCCAGCCGGAACCGCGACGAATGCGAGCTTTTCCTGGTGGAGGGCGACTCCGCAGGCGGATCCGCCACGCAGGGGCGCGACCGCAGGACCCAGGCCATCCTCCCGCTTCGCGGCAAGGTCCTGAACGTGCAGAAGGCCTCGATCGACCGCATGATGGCCAACCAGGAAATCCACTCGCTCATTTCCGCGATCGGCGGCGGATACGGCAACCAGCCCCCCGAAGAAGGCGGCTTCGACGTGGGCAAGATCCGCTACGACAAGGTCGTGATCATGACCGATGCCGACGTGGACGGCGCGCACATCCGCACGCTGCTGCTCACCTTCTTCTACCGGCAGATGCGCGCCCTCATCTCCCATGGCCACGTCTACCTCGCGCAACCGCCCCTGTATGGCTTGAAGAAGGGCAAGAACATCGAATACATCGAGAGCGACGCCAAGCTCACGAGCCGCCTGATCTCGCTGGGCGCCGAGGACTTTTCCTTCGCCGGCGCCGACGGTTCCGCGAAGGTCGAGCCCCGGCAGATGCCGGATCTCACCCGCACGCTTGCCGCGGCCGAATCGCTCTGCAAACGCCTCGCCAAACAGAACGTCGACATCCGGCGCTACTTCGACGCCCGCACCGGGGCCGGCGAATTCCCGCGCTTCCGCGTGATCGTGGACACCGACGGCAACCCCGTCGAACACTACGTCTTCCGCATGGACGAGGTGAAGGCGCTCCAGGCCGAAACCGCGGCCCTCCTGGAATGCGAACTCGAAGCCCTCGACGAGGACGACAACCCCAACTTCCATTGCACCGAGATTCTCCAGTCGAAGACCCTCCGGACGCAGATGGACAACCTCGCCGAACTCTACGGCTTCCGTCGCGGCGACTTCCTTGGCAGGGAAGGCGAAACCATTGGTACGCTTGCCGACAAAGCGGGCAAGGAAACACCCGTCGAATCCCTGCTCGAAGTGCTCGAATCCGTCCGTGCGCGCGGCAGGAAGGGCTTCGTGATCCAGCGCTACAAGGGTCTCGGCGAGATGGACAAGGAGCAGCTCTTCGAAACCACCATGGACCCGGCCAATCGCAAGCTTCTCCAGGTCACCCTCGACGACACCGTCGAAGCCGACCGGGTCTTCCAGCTCCTGATGGGCGACGAAGTGGCCCCCCGCCGTCGCTGGATCGAGGAAAACTCCCTGATGGCCGAGATCGACGCCTAGCGCGGAACCCGTCTGGCGGCCGGGCGCGAGGACGTCGCGCAGATGCGCCGCCCGACTCCGGATCGACCTCGGAACGCGAACCCTTGTGAAGGATTGATCATGTCTGATACCACGGAAGAAACCCCGGTCACGCCTGTGACTCCCGATTCCGGCGATGCCGCGTCCCTCGACGTGCCCGCCACCCCGGAGCTTGGCATCACGCCCATCCGCATCGAGGACGAGATGCACAAATCGTTCCTCGACTACTCCATGAGCGTCATCGTCGGCCGCGCCCTGCCCGACGTCCGTGACGGCTTCAAGCCCGTGCACCGCCGCTGCATCTATTCGATGGGCGAAACCGGCTGCACATTCTCCTCCGCCCACCGCAAATCCGCCCGCGTGGTCGGCGAAGTCATGGGCAAGTACCACCCGCACGGCGACTCCTCCATCTACGAGACCATCGTGCGCCTCGCCCAGGACTTCTCCATGCGCTACACGCTCGTGGACGGCCACGGCAACTTCGGCTCCATGGATGGCGACAAGGCCGCCGCCATGCGGTACACCGAGATCCGCATGCAGCGCATGGCCGAGGACATGCTCGAGGACCTCGACAAGGAGACGGTCGACATGGTGCCCAACTACGACGGCACCCTCGAAGAACCCACCGTCCTCCCCGCCAAACTCCCGAACCTCCTCCTCAACGGCTCGATGGGCATCGCCGTGGGCATGGCCACCAACATCCCCACGCACAACCTCAACGAGCTGCTCGACGCCATCGTCGCGCTGGTGGACGACCCCGCCATCACCATCGACGGGCTCATGCGGTTCGTGAAGGGCCCCGACTTCCCCACAGGCGGCATCCTCTGCGGAACCCAGCCCATTCGCGACATGTACACCACCGGCCGCGGAACCCTCGTCATCCGCGCCCGCACGGAAATCGAAGAGGACGGGGACTCCAACCGCATCCTCGTCACCGAGATCCCCTACGGCGTGAACAAGGCCAAGATGCTCTCCCGCATCGGCGAGCTGGTCGACGACAAGGTGATTCCCGGCATCGCCGAAATCCGCGATGTCTCGAAGGACGACGTCCGCATCGAGATCGACCTCAAGTCCGATGCCATCCCGAAGGTGGTCCTGAACCTCCTCTTCAAACACTCCGAGCTCCAGGTCAACTTCGGCGCGAACATGCTCGCCCTCGACAACGGCCGCCCGAAGGTGATGAACCTGAAGCAGTTCCTCCGTTGTTTCGTCGACCACCGCATCGAGGTCGTCACGCGCCGCACGAAGTTCCTCCTCCGCAAGGCCAAGGAACGCGCCCACCTCCTCGAAGGGTTCCGCATCGCCCTCGACAGCATCGACGACATCGTCCACATCATCCGCTCCTCGCGGGATGACGCCGAAGCCAAGGCCCGCCTCTTCGAGCGCTTCGCGTTGGACGACCTCCAGGCCTCCGCCATCCTCGACATGCGCCTGAGGCAGCTTACGGGACTCTCCCGCGACAAGATCGAGGAGGAATACCAGCAGATCCTCGCCAGCATCGAACGCTATGGTGCCATCCTCTCCAACCCTTCCGAGATCCTGCAGATCATCAAGGACGACTGCGCCGAGATGAAGGCGAAGTACGGCGATGAGCGCCGCACGGAAATCCGCGCGGGCGACGGCGAAATCGACCTTTCGAAGATCATCCCCAACGAAAACTGCGTGATCACCCTGTCGAACCGCGGCTACATCAAGCGTTCCGCCCTCGATGCCTTCGTCCTGCAGAAACGCGGAGGGAAGGGCCGCAAGGGCGCGAAGCTGAAGGACGAGGATTTCATGGAGCAGGTCGAGACGGTGATGACCCACGACTCGCTCCTCTTCTTCACCTCCCATGGCCGTGTCTTCACCATCGAACGCGCCTGGGAACTGCCCGAGGCCGAGCCGAACTCCTTCGGCAAGCCCATCGTGAACTTCCTCCAGCTCCAGCCGGAGATTCGCGAAGGCGCCATCGACGTCGACGGCACGCCGCTCGAGCCGCGCTCCGCCGAAAAGGTCCTCCACATCGTCTCCCTCGGCAATTACAACGAGGCAACCCTCTCCGAGGCCGCGCTCGCCGAGGAAGGGCGCTTCGCCGTGAACGAAAAGCGTCCGCTCTTCACGAACGAAAAGGCCGTCCTCTTCGCCACCCGCAAGGGCATCGTGAAGAAGACCGTCCTTTCGGAGTTCAAGAACATCAATCGGAACGGGATCAAGGCCATCAACCTCGACGACGACGACGAACTGGTCTCCGTCGAGCTCGTCAACCGCGACGACGAGATCATCATCGCCTCCGCCCTCGGCCGCGCCGTCCACTTCGTCGAATCCCAGCTCCGTCCGCTGGGCCGCGCCTCCCGCGGCGTCCGCGGCATCCGTCTCGAAGGCGTCACCTTCGGCCCCGGCGCCGACGAGGACGCCTTGGACGACGCGCCGGAGACGGACAACGGGGACGATGCGCCGGAGACGGACGCTCGCGTCGACAGGGTCGTTGCGGTCGTGAAGGTGGAGAAGGCTCCCGACGCCCGCATCCTCTTCCTCGTGGAGAATGGATACGGGACGCTGAACCACTTCAGCGACTTCCCCATCCACGGCCGCGGCGGCAAGGGCGTGCGGTCCATCGATACCGGCAAACGCAACGGCGAGGTGGTCTTCGCCGGATGCGTCCACTTGGGCGATCCGGACGCGACCCCGCCCCGGTGGGCCGATTCCATCCTGATGGTCACGGCCAAGGGACAGATCATCCACTCGGCGGTGGATCGCATCCGCCAGACCGCGCGCGGCGCCAAGGGCGTCCGAGTGATGGACGTGGCGCCGGGCGATACGGTGGTCTCCGCGACGGTCGTGCCGAACGAGACCGATCCGAACGATCCCGACGACTCGCAGGACGAATCCCTCCCGGCCGAAGAATAATCCGCCGGGCCGGAGATTCACAACGAGGCTCTTGCAAAACCCGGCCCGCCGGGGACGGCGGTCCCAAAGAAGGCCGCACCTCCATCCGGCCCGCCGGGGACGGCGGTCCCCAGGGGCGGATCTGGAGGGTCGGGCTCTGTCCCGACCGGTTTACGCAAGGGGTTTCGCGGCGCGCCGCTTTTTATGGGGACGGGGCGGCTCGGAAGCTTCCGGCGATGGCCGGGAGGAGGGTCATCGCGTCGGCAAGGTCTTGGGCAACCCAGTCCGCGCCGGCGTCCCGCAGGGTCTGCCCGTCGAAGCTGGAGAGGATCCCGAGGGCGCGGCATCCTGCCGTCCGGGCGGCCTGGAGCCCGGCCGGGGCATCTTCGATCACGAGGCAGTGCTCGGGCGGGAGGCCGAGACGCCCGGCGGCGAGCAGGAAGAGGTCCGGGGCGGGCTTGTGGCGCGTCACCATCGTACCGTCGACCACGGCGTCGAAGAAGCCTTCGGCCATGCCGATTTGCGCGATGTTTCCGCTCACTTTCACGAAATCCGCGCTACTGGCCACCGCCAGGCGGCATCCCCGGTCCAGGCAGGCGCGCGCGAAGTCGTGCGCGCCGTTCATCGGCGGCATGCGGTCCCGGATGAGTTCCAGGTACAGCTCGTAGCAGCGGGCCTTGTCCGCGATGGGATCGAAGGGGATTCCGCGCTCTTCGGCGGGGCCGCCCAGAAAGCGGTTTTCGCCCATTCCCACGAACGGGTAGAAGGCCTCGTCGGGGATGTCCACGCCGTGCCGTTCGCGGAACATGGCGCGGGCGGCCTCCCGGATGAAGGGCTCGGAGTCGCACAGCACGCCGTCCATGTCGAACAGCACGCCGCGCCATGGGGAGGCGGCCATCAGCGGCCTTCCCTCCCGAAGCGAAGCACGAAGCGGAAGCTGCAGCCGCCGGAAAAGACGAGGTGCTTCTCTTCGATGGCCGTGGACCAGGCCATGTAGCCGCCGATGCCGGCATGGCGATGGTCGAGGTTGAGGAAGGTCTCGGCACGCCGCGGGAGGCGGTGGTCGTGGGTGGCGAGCTGGTAGTCGCGGACGGACGCATGGCGCGCGTCGAAGTGGAAGCGGAAGGGCGCGGTGACCGTGAGCGAAAGACCGTCGTCGCGGGAGATCCGGAGCCAGCGGGTGTCCTCGTGTCCGCCGCATTCGGCGGGCGGGACGAAGGGGAAGTGCTGGTCGGCGACGGTGGCGCGGTAGACGCCCACGGGCGTGTGCTCGAGGCGGTCGCAGTAGCATTCGCCGGGCCCCCGCCCGAACCAGTCGAGGGTTTCGAACCCTTCGGGGAGCGCGAGCGAGAGCCCCATGCGCGGGACGTGCGGGAGCGACCGGGAGACATCGAGCGCGGTGCCGATCACGAGTTCGCCGTCGGGCGCGATGCGCGTGCTGCCGATCGCGGCGGCCACCCGGGTGCCGTCGGGCGCGACGAGCGTTTCGTCGGTTTCAACCAGCACGGCGCCGTCGGAGAGGACGCTGGCGCGGGCGCCGTTGGAGTGGCGCACGAGGTTTTCGAGCGAACGCTGCCAGATGCCGTCGAACCCCCAGTGGGTCATGGCGTCGGTGTCGAGGCCGGAACGGGGGCGCGCGAGGTTCACGCGCGGGCCTTCGACGAGGACAGGTTCTCCCTCGTACGTGGCGGAGGAGAGAAGGCCGTCCTTGCGGTCGAAGACGAACGAGAGGGGACCTGCGGCGACGCGGAAATCGCTGTCGCTCTCGGCGAGCTGCGCCTTCGCATCGTGGGCGGCGGGCTTCGTCGCGGCAAAGGCGACGGGCCGGGAAGAGAGGGCGAACTGCGCATGCGAAATCTCGTGCCCGGCCGAAGCCCACGGGGTGTCCGCGGCGAGGGTCACGATGAAATCGAGGTGGAGTTCGGCCCCGGCAGGGCGCTCGGGGAAGAACGTGTCCAGATCCACCGTGAAGGGCGCGTCCGCCATCGGCGCGGCGTCCGGGACGGGCAGGTCGCGGACAACGGTTTCCACTCCGTCCACCTTCGCGACGGCGCGGAGGGCGAAGCCCTGCGAGGTGGTGGCGTGGTGGCGGTTGCGGAGGAGGAAACGGCCTTGGCGGACGGCGTCGGCATTCGCGGCCGCGACGCGCAACGGCGCCTGGGCCTCCTTCACCTCGAGGGCGGCGGGCTTGGGCGTGAGGTCCGGCAGGACCATGCCGTTGCAGGTCATGTGGAAGGGGCAAACGCGCTCCACGTAGTCCTCGTTGAAATCGCCGCCATAGCCGGGGAATTCCTCGCCCGTGGCGGGATCCGTCGCGACGAGGCACTTGTCCTGCCAATCCCAGACGAAGCCGCCTTGGAAGCGTTCGAAATCCTCGATCAGGCGGCTGAACCAGTCCATGCCGCCGCCGGAGTTGCGGATCTGGTAGAGGTATTCGACGAGCACGACGGGGCGCGGGTCCTTGAGGTCGCCGAGCATGCGGATGATCATGTCCGGCGGAGCGTACATGTTGCCCCGGATGTCGGAGACGAGTTTCGCGGGGCCGCCGGATTCGTACTGGACGAGCCGCGTGGGGTCGTAGGCGCGGATCCAGTTGGACATGGCGGCGTGGTTGGGGCCGCAGAGCGACTCGTTGCCCATCGACCACGAGACGATGGAGGGGTGGTTCTTGTAGACGAGCACCATGCGCGTGGCGCGTTCGAGGTAGGCGTTCGCCCAGGAAGGGTCGGTGGAGGCGAGGCCGCCGAGGGCATGGGTCTCGAGATTCGCTTCGCAGACGAGGCAGATGCCGAGTTCGTCGCAGAGGTCGTACCAGTCCGGCCCGTCGGGGTAGTGGCAGGTGCGCACGGCGTTTAAGTTCAGTTGCTTCATCAGGAGGATTTCGGCGCGCATGTGATCCTTCGGGACGGCGCGGCCGTGGTGGAGCGCGTGTTCGTGGCGGTTCGTGCCGCGGAAGATCATGCGGACGCCGTTGAGGCGGATCACGCCGTCGGGATCGATCTCGATGCGGCGGAAGCCGGTGCGGCAGGATTCGATGTCCACCACCTGCCCGTCGGCATCGAGCAGGGTGATGACGGTGGTATAGAGGCGGGGCGTCTCCGGCGTCCAGCGGGCGACCTCCGGGATGCGGATGTCGAAGAGGAAGGCGTTGCCCGTTTCCCTGGCGTACCAGGAGCGGGTGTTGAGCTTCGCTTCGCCGGAGGAGACGAGGCCGGCATAGGCGTCGAAGAGTTCGACCTTCACGGTGTGGTCGGCATAGCCGTCGCGCTGCTGGAGGAAGATTTCACCGCGCCAGACGGCGCCGTCGCCATGGAGGTCGGGGGTGGCCTGGACGAACCAGTCGCGCAGGTGGACGGCGGGCTTGGCGAAGAGGCGGACGGAGCGGAAGATGCCGGAGATGTGCCAGTAGTCCTGGTCTTCCAGCCACGAGCCGTCGCTCCAGCGCATGACCTGGAGGGCGACGGTGTTGGTTCCGGGGCGGAGGAAACGGGTGATGTCGAAGTCGCAGGGGAGCTTCGAATCCTGCGAATAGCCCACGGGCTGGCCGTTGATCCAGAGGTAGAAGGCCGATTCGACGCCGCCGAAGAAGAGGTGCACGTCGAGGCCCTTCCAGTCGGCCGGCAGGTCGAAGGTGCGCACGTAGCAGCCGGTCGGGTTGTCTTCGGGCACCTGGGGCGGATTCAGCAGGAGATGCTCTTCGCCGGTCCAGTTGGACTTCAGCGTGGGCTTCACCAGGTAGGGGGCCTCGCGGTCGATGGGCCACGGCATGATGTGGTTCGTGTAGATCGGCTTGCCGAAGCCCTGGAGTTCCCAGTTCCCGGGCACCTGGATGGTCGCCCAGCCGGAGGTGTCGCAGCCGTCTTTCCAGAAGCCTTCCGGCACGGCATCGGGGCGATCGGCGAGGACGAAACGCCAGGTGCCGTCGAGCGACATCGAACGAGGCGAAGCCTCGCGGTCGCAGGCGAGGGCCTGTTCGAGGGTCGTGTAGGCGCCCCACGGGGCGTGCTGGGTTTCGCGGTTGATCTGGGTGACCGACTGGTTCTCCCAATCACGCCGCGCGTTGAACTCGGGATAGAGGTTGCGGGAGAAGGTCTGGACTTTCATTCGGAAAATTTCCTTGCGCGGTTGTTGGGATCAGCTGCGGATGAGGGAAAGGACCTTGTCGCGTTTTTCCTCCATCGTGGCACGGTCGCGGGCTTCGAGGTTCAGGCGCACGAGGGGTTCGGTGTTCGAGCAACGCACGTTGAACCACCAGTCGGGATAGCTCACGCTCACGCCGTCGAGCTCCATTTGCTTGCCGTCGGCGAAGGCGTCGCGGATGCGCTGGAGGACGATCTGCGGGTCGATGGCCACGCGGGAGTTGATTTCGCCGCTGGTGGCGTACTTGCGGAGCGGCGCGGCGAGTTCGGAGAGGGTCTCCCCGAAGCGGCTCACCATGTTGGCGATGCACAGGACGGCAAGGGCCGAACTCTCGGTGGTGAAGTTGTCCTTGAAGTAGTAGTGCCCGGACAGTTCGCCGCCGAAGAGAGCGTCGTTGTCGCGCATCTGCTGCTTGATGAAGGCGTGTCCCACACGGCTCATCATCGGGGTGCCGCCGGCGGCGGAAATGATCTCGGGCACGACGCGGCTGGAACGAAGGTCGTAGAAGATGACGCCCTTGCGCTGGGAGAGGATGTCCGTGGCGATGAGGGCCGTGATGAAGTCCATGGAGACGACGTCGCCCTTTTCGTCCACGAAGCCGGCGCGGTCGGCGTCGCCGTCGAAGGCCACGCCGAAGTCGAAACCGCCCTGCCGCACGCAGGCCTGCAGATCCGCGAGGTTTTCGACCTTGGCCGGGTTGGCTTCGTGGTTGGGGAAGGAGCCGTCGAGGTCGCCAAAGAGGGGCTCGATGGTGATGGGCAGCCCTTCGAGGGTGCGTCCTTCGAGGATGCCCATGCCGTTGGCGTAATCCACGGCGATGCGCAACGGACGGCCGATGTGTGCGAATTGCGCGATATGGGCCCTGTATGCGGGCAAGATGTCGTGGGTGAAGATCGAGCCGGGCGTGGCTGCGGCGGGCGCGAAGTCGCCGGAGTGGACGATCTTTTCGATGTCCGCAATGCCCGTGGCGCCGCTGATGGGCACCCCATGGGCGCGGCAGAGCTTGAAGCCGTTCCATTCGGCCGGATTGTGCGAGGCGGTGACCATGATGGACGCGTCGGAATCGAGCGTGCCGGCGGCGAAGTAGGTCATCGGGGTGGAGCAGAGGCCGAGGTCGATCACGTCGGCGCCTTGCTCGGTCAATCCGCGGGTGAGAGCGCGGAAGAGGGATTCGGAGTGGATGCGGATGTCGCGGCCGATGCTCACCTTGCGGCAGCCGAGGTAGGTTGCGAAGGCGCGCCCGATTTTGTAGGCAAGCACTTCGTCGAGGTCTTCGCCATAGACGCCGCGGATATCATATGCCTTGAAGATGCCAGCCATGGACCATGCTCCTGTCTAGGGGGATGCGTGGCGGGGAATTCCGCCTGGGAACGTGAAAAGGAAAAGGATACCCCATGCGTACCCAAAGGTCAATCCGCGAGGCCATGCGCACCCGGGCGCACGGCAAGGCTCCGTCCGTTCAATCCGATTCGTCCGTCCGCCGCACGTCGCGGTAGAGGCTGGCGGTGCGGTCGGCCATCGCCTCGAGCGTGAAGCGGCCGACGCGTTCCCGCGCGGCCCCGGCGAGGCGGCAGGCGAGCGGGGTGTCGTCGAGCAGCCGCAGGATCGATCGCGCGAGCAGGGGAGGGGAGTCGGGGGGGACGAGCAGGGCTTCGCATCCGTTGCGGACGGCTTCGCGCACGCCGCCCACGTCTGCCGCCACGAGGGGCGTTCCCGCCGCCATCGCTTCGAGGACGAGATAGGGGAAGCCTTCCCAGCGCGACGGCATCGCCAGGGTCTTCGTGTCGCGAAGCAGGGCGTCGGCGGAACAATCCCCGCTCCGGGGGAAGAAGGAGGTCGCGGCTTCGAGCGCCGGATCGGCCCGCAGCAAACGGCGCGCCGCGATTCCCGGATCTCCGGAGCCCATCATCGCGAAGCGTGCGCCGGGGCGCGCCGCCAGGACCTTCCCGCAGGCTTCGAGGAAGACCTCGGGCGCCTTCTGCGGCCCGAAGCGTCCGATGAAGGCGGCATCGAAGCGGCGGGAGGGGAGGGGGGCCGGAGGGGCGGAAGACGGAGGAATTCCATTGTGGACCACCTCCACGCGCAAATCCGGCGACAATCCTCGGGCAAGACGGGCTTCGGCCTCGCTCACGGCAATCAGCAGCGCGGTGTGTCCTGCCATACGCCTCTCGATGGCGCGGTAGAAGGCGCGGAGGGGAGATGGAACACGCATCTCGAAGGCGAAGCCGTGCGGCGTGTGGATCGCGGGAATCCCCTCGCACGCCGCGGCATGCCGCCCAAGGACCCCCGCCTTGGAGCTGTGCGTGTGGACCAGGTCCGGGCGGTGCCGTCGCATCCACGCGCGGAGGCGGCGTACGCAGGCCATATCCCGAAAGGGCGCGATGCCGCGCTGCATGGGAAGGACAAGGACGTCTGCACCGGCGTCGCGGAGAAGCGGGATGTCCTGGCGTCCGAAGTCGGGGTCCCGCCCCGTCGACACGGCCAGGGACACACGGAAGCCGCGCCGGAGCATTTCAAGCGACAACTCGCGCACGTGGCGCCTCGTCCCGCCTTCGGTCGCTTCCAGGACCAGCAAAAGATGAAGAGGGGCGACGGCGTCCATGCCCGTGGAATCCACCATCGCCCCTTCTCCCTGGGTGCCGGTTCGGCGGGAGGCCGCTAGGCCTGTCCGATGGCCTTGAGGAGGTCCGTGAACCACGGTTGCGTCACATCGAAGGGCTTGCCGCCCCGGATGCGCTCGAACTCGCAGGCGCGGATCACGCCGTCATGGTCTTCGTCCTCGCCGACGACGCCCGATTCGCGACGGAGGGCGCACTTCACGGCGGCGACCGCGCAGCGCTTGATGAGCTTGCGGTCTTCGGCGTTCGAAGCGGCGGCGCGGCTGAAGTATCCCGACTTCTGCACGAGCACCTTCCTGGCGTCAATCCTTTCGGCGAACTGCTTGGCGAACCAGGTGCCGGGGTTGACCGCATCCAGTTTCACGTGGCCGAAGGCGTCGCGCGGGACCTCTTCGCCCTTCGCCTCAATCTCCTTCACGATGGCCTCGACACCGGCGCCTTCGGAGATGAAGAGGTTGACGCAGTCGTTCTGGTCCATCAGGGCGCGGAGGCGCTTCGCCTCCGCCCTGAGGTTGATCTTCCGCTCCGGAATGTACACGCCGGTGCACTTCGCGCGTGGCGCGGGTGAGGCCGAGCCCGTCCACGAACGGCATCGTATCGAGCATCTTGCGGTAGGCGGCCGCAGTGGCGGCGGTGAGCCAGCCGCAGTTGCGCCCCATCACCTCGTGGACGATCAGCATGCGCTCGTTGGCACTGTACTCGGACACGACGTTGGCGAAGAATTTCGCGCCCTGTTCGGCGGCCGTCCAGGCTCCGAGCGACTGGCGGATCGGATAGACGTCGTTGTCGATGGTCTTCGGCAGGCCGACGACCGTCAGGTCGTAGTTGTTCGTTTTGAGGAAGTGGGCCAGATCGGCGGCCGCGGTGTTCGTATCGTCGCCGCCGATGGTGTGCAGCACGTCCACGCCGTCCTTCACGAGCTGGTCGGCCGCCACCTTCTGGGGATCCTGGCCTTCCTTCACGAGGCCGCGCTTCACGCAGTCCTTGACGTTGGTGAGCTTGACGCGGCTGTTGCCGATGGCGCTTCCGCCGAACTTCACCAGGTCGAGCGCCTGCTTGCGGACCTTGGGCGTCACGGCGATGCTGTCGCCGGTGAGAAGCCCCTTGTAGCCGCCGCGATAGCAGATGATTCTCACGTTCGGGGCGGTCTTGGTGTACTGATCGATCAAATAGCCGATCGCCGAATTGAGGCAGGGGGCGAGGCCGCCTGCGGTAAGAATGCCGACTTTGCGCACTTTTTTCATGATAGGCACCCCTTCTTACGCCAATTACGGGGCGAAATCAAACAAAAACTGCAACAACAAAAAAGCGACCAAGGCGCGTAGACGCGCAACCAATCGACCAGCGAGAAGATGTTGCGCCGTACTGCGGCAGATCGTCCAGTGGACACCTCCGCGTGTTCTCCGAGTCGGACGCCGGATGGTACTCCCGATCCGAGCGGGACAGGCGCCTCCTGGGGACCCTCCGCCGGTTCGGCGAGGGCGCGTATTTCTGGGTCGCCGCCTTCATGGCGTCCGTGTGGCCGATCTGGTACGTCAGAAGCCCGAGCGTCCGCTTGATGTCCTGCACGGCTTCGGCGGACCACCGATTCGCGATGGCCGCGCCGGACTCCCCAGTGGTGATCGCCGTCACGATGTCGCGGTACGGGATCGTCCGCGCCGCGAACGAAATGCGCGTTGTCGATCAAATAATCATACGCATCGTATCCGCCAAGGAGCTCTCCGGCTACTTGTTCTATTTATCCTAGGATTCAGTACGGGACAGCAGGCGGCCCAAAGCGCCCTGTAATTGATCGCGATAAATCCCTGTAAATCAATGGGGAAAAGGGGGAAATATGCCCGTTTTCAGCCGCCTATGGGATGCTAGTGGCCTCGGGAAAGGAAAACAAGGCTTGCCGCCGGCGTTGGCCCGTGCTACGCTCCCCACCATGGGTACAGGTTGCATTTCCCTTGGGCCGCGGTTCCGGCGGCGCGCCGTTTTTCTCCGGGCCGTCGCCGCCTGTGCCGCCGCGGCGCTTGCCGCGACCGCGCCGGCGCTGACGCTCGACGTGCCGCGCCTTCCCGCGCCCGCTTTTGCCGACCGCGAGGCGTCCGCCGACGCCGCCATCCCCGCGTCCGCCGCCGGCAACCTGCGGCGCTTCCGCCTGGAGCTTTCCTTCGACGCCACCCCCTCGAACAACGTGCAGGCCGCCTTCGGGCGCGACGCCGCGCCGCACGACGGCGCGCTGGCGGCGGAGGAGACGGCCTTCGTCGTCGGCTGGGACGGCGGCGAGTGGTTCCTGCGCCCCGCCGGCCTGAAGGAACGCTTCGCCCACGCCCCCTCCGACGGCCCGGCACCCCGGAGGCGGACCCTCCACGCCGCCATCCGGGTCGACGCGGCGGGCGTCCCGGCGTCGGTCGCGTTCGGCGACGATGCGGGCGCCTTCGCCTTCGAGGGGCTTCCAGCCTCCCCGCCGCCCCCCTGGCTTTCCCCGGGGGAGTGGGACCTCCTGCGGGTGACCGTCCGCGGCGCGGCGGCCGCGGAGGAGGACGTCCTCGTCCGCTTCCTGCCCGACGGCGCCGTGATCCTTCTGCGGTAGCGCCATGGGACTCCTGCAGTCGATGCACCATTGGATGTTCGCGGGCGCCTGCCTGCTGGCCGGCGTGCCGCTGCTCTTCTGCCTCGGCGCCTGGGCCGGGACGTCGCCCGGCCTGCGCCGCCTCTTCCGCGCTCTCGGCGACCGGTTCCGCTCGCTTGCGCCCTCCGTCAGGGCGGCGCTCTCCGCCCTCCTGGTGGTCGCCACCCTGCACGGCGTCCCGAAGGTGCCGCCCGGCAGCAATGCCCCGTCTTCCGGCCCTCCCCCGGCGGGCATGGTCTCCGGCGGCCTCCCGGCGCGGCCCGCGCGCGGCCCCTTCTCCGGCCCCCGCCTGACCGCCGACCAATACCGGGCCGGCGTCGCGCTCGCGCGCGTCGCCACCAATCCGTCGCCCGCCCTGGCCTCCGTCCCGTCGAACGCCGTCGTCCACGCCCCCTGGACCCGCTACGGGGTGGCCGAGGACACCTTCTGGCTCCCCGCCACCAACTGGTCCTTCACCCTCGGCACCAACCGCGTCGGGGGGCTGCACGTCTCCAGCAGCGGCACGCTCTCCTTCGGTTGGCCCAAGGGCTCGCCCCGCGCCCGCCGGATGCCCGACGGCTCGGGCCTCGACTTCCTCGCCCCCCTGCAGACCTCCCTCGGCATCGTCCCGCCGGCCGGACGCTTCTGGCACGCCCCGACCGCCTCCAACAGCCTGCTGCTCGCCTGGCAGGACGTCTTCGCCGGCCGCGACGCCGGCCTCCCCGTCACCTTCCAGGCCGAACTCTTCCCCTCCGGCGACTTCGTCTACCGCTACGACCTGTCCCGGCTGTCCGCCACCAACGCGCTGCCCGCCACCAACTGGGTCGTCGGCGCCCAGCACGGCGGCGGCGGCGAGACCTTCGCCTTCGGCGGCACGGGCGTCCTCGTCCACGGCCTCGAACTCCACTGGCGCGCCTTCGGCATGCTCGACCCGGACGTCGCCGACCACGACGGCGACGGGCTCTCCACCTGCGACGAGGTGATGGTCCACGGCACCGACCCCCGCCTGCCCGACACCGACCTCGACGGCGTTCCCGACGGCGCCGAAGTCGTCCTCGGGACGAGTCCGCTGCTCCGCGACTCCGACGGCGACGGGCTCGTCGACGGCTCCGACCCCGATCCGCTGTCCCCGACGCCGCTCGACGATCTCGACGGCGACGGCATCCCCGACGCCTACGAAACGGCGACGTTCGGCTCCACCAACGCGGTGGACAGCCTCGACCACGACCCCGGCGGAACCGGCTTCCCGCTCTCCACGAAGATCGCCGCCGGCATGGACCCCCACGCGGAGGCTTTCGCCCCGACGAACCTCGCCTGGAACCTCGCCTCCCAAAAGCTCTTCGACGCCTTCCAGTGCGACCTCCCCCAGGCGTCGGGCGTCGTCTACCGGCGCACCTTCACGATCAACCGCAAGGGCGGCTGGCAGCAGTACTTCCTTTCCTCCGAGCCCGACAAGGCGGGCGGCTGGACGCTCGACGGCATGGCGCTGGACTGGGCCGACTCCGAAGGCGGAAGCGGCACCGCGACCGCCTCGCCCCGCGACGACAGCCTCCGCATCCCCGTGTCGACGAACGCCCTGCAACTGACCCTCACGCTCCGCGCCACCTCGACCAACTCGATTTGCGCCAAGCCGCTCCATCTGCTCGCCTGGGCGCCGGGCGTCCTCGTGGACGGCGCCGAGGCGCCGGCGGAAATCAACGGCGCCCGCTGCCAGGCCGTCGAATGGACGGGCGGCGAGACGTCGGTCGACGTCCACTACGACTTCTCGGCCCGTCCCTGCCGCGCCGCGCCTTCCGCGATGGAGCGGGCCGCGCTCCTCGACCCGTTCCCCGGCGAAGCCCGCCTCGCCTTCACGCCGGACGGCAGCTGCACGGGCGGCTCGCTCGCGGCGAAGGCGCCCGGCGTCTACGACACGCCCGGCTGCACGCTCGCCGCCGCGACGCCCCCGGCGCAACGCGGCGGCCAGGGCGACCCCGGCGAAGACCCGGTCGACCGCCTCCTCTTCTTCGCCCCCCGCATCGCCTACGGCGACGGCCTCCACGGCGGCGGCTGCTTCACCGCGCTCTTCTTCAACGCCGCCACCGGAGCGTACGAACCCGTCTCCGACTACCCCCTCGACAGCCGGTGCCTCCGGGAAGGCTGGCGGCAGGACGCCACGGGCGGCTCCCAGTGCGGCTGCATCGCCGAAATCGACTACGGCGACCCGGCGCTGGCCGGGTACTTCACCCAGTCCATTTCATACGAAGGCTTTTCCGCCACCGGCACGATCTCCTTCAACGGCAGGCAGGTCTGGAGCGGGTCGGCCGCCCACCACGTCGCCGACGAATGCCTGGGCGCCTTCCACCCCTTCTACGACGAATGCGGCGACTGCGCGTCCAGTTGCGCCGACGGCAACTGCGACGACCTCGAAGGCGACGGCCTCGGCTCGCTCGCGTTCCGCATCCCGCTCGGAATCCCCCGCGACGGGCAGGTCTCCGGCTTCCTCTGGTTCCGGACGACGGAGCCGATTCTGGTCACCCCCGCCACGTTCAGCCTGCTCGCCCGGGAAGACGCCGCCATCGTCGCCGTCACGAACAACGGTCTGAGCCTCGTGACCTGCTCCGACGTCCGAGGCCGCACCGCCGCCATCGACCCGATCCCCCACGGCGTCCGGATCACCGTCCGCAAGACCGCCGGCAACACGCTCGAACACGTCTGGGAGATCGCCAATATCGACGGCAGCCCGGGTGAAATCGAGTTCAAGAAGATCAGCCGCCTCAACAACATCATGCGCGATGTCGTCTACACGTACACCGAGGGCGAAGGCGAAGATCCCCCATCCTGGGTCTGTTTCGACAACATCGCGCAGACCTCCGAGCAGGTGCTTCGCACCGACACGCTCAACGACGGCCCCCACGGCGTCCTCCGCGAAGAGCGCATCGTGCGCGACGCCGCCGGCGCGATCCTCTCGCGGGACGTCGCCGAGTCCCGGCGCTTCGGCTACGGCCGGAACGCGACGCTCCGCCAGACCTACCACGCCACGCTCGGCCTCAAGCCCGACGGCGCGCCCGGCCTGGTCGAGGACTACGCCTCCTACTGGACGGACAGCGCCCACCCCCGCCGCAACGGACGCCCCCGCCTCGTCCGGGGCGAGTCGCGCCCGTGGAGCTACCAGGCCTGGGACGCCGAAGGCCGCGAAATCCTCCGCCTCGACCAGCTCGACGGCTCGGCGATTCCCGAGCAATTCGCCGATTGGGCCGCCCCGTCCGATCTCGCCGATCTGTCTGATTTCCCCACCATCACCGCCATCGCCACCGTCTCCGACTACACGCCGCTGCCCGGCGATTCCAACCCGCTCGCCGCCCTCGATTCCGTCCGCACCGAATCGCGCCACCTCGTCCGCAACGGCGCGGCGACGTGCATCGGGCGCACGTGGTTCATCCACACCGTCGGCACGGACGCCGCGGGCCGCGCCTTCGCGACCGTGAAGACGATCCGCGCCCGCGCCCCGGACGCCGCCCTCGACGACCCCGGCAACGCCGTCTCGACCGCCACCCGCTTCGACACGGACGCCCCCGGCATCCCGCTCCTCCTGCGCGGCCGCCCGCTCGAATCCACCGACGAAGACGGCGTGACCACCGCCTGCGACTACGCCCTCGGCGACTACGACCCCGCCACCCGCGTCTTCACCCCCGGCGGCTCCGAAACCGCGCTCCGCACCGTCGTCACCCAGACTCATCAGTCATCACTCGCCACGCATCACTTCCCGACGCAGTCGGAGACCATCCAGGACGCCGCGCACGGCACGACGCTCTACTCGGCAACCCTCCTGCAGGCCACCGGCGCCACCCTCGACTGGCAGGCGCACGCCTACGACGACAAGAACCGCCTCCGCTCCACGCTTCACGCCGACGGCTCCACCTCCACCAACGCCCATTCCTGCTGCCGCCTGCTTTGGACGCAGGATCGCAACGGCTTCAAGACCCTCCGCTCCGCCGAGACCGGCAAAGACCACCTCTACTATGCCATCGAAGAGGAATCGCTTGCCCAGTTGCCCGGCTACGGCTACGGACATCGCACCACCATGCATTTCATGGACGCCCTCGGCAGGGAGACCAACACCGTCACGACGGCGGTCGGCGACCCCGGGAGCGCCTATCGTCCCGATTGCTGGACGCTCGGCTCTGCTGTCTCTGAAACGACGACGTACCCCGACGGCATCGGCGACCACGTCGTCCACGTCGACCGTCGCGGGGTGCGCACGGTCTCGACGAGCCGGTCGTTCGCCGACCGCGAGGAGAGCGTCGCCCTGACGTTCTCGCCGACGAACCCCGACGTTTGCGTCGTGGCGAGCACGAACATCGCCTACCGGAACGGGCGTTCCATCGCCATCCAAAGCTGGGACGGCGGCTGGACGCGCGAAACCTCGTGGAGCGATTACGCCGCCGACGGGACGCGGCGCACCTTTTCCGTCACCGAGGCTTCCGATTCGGTTGGTGCCATCACCAACCAAATCACCCACAGCGATTTCCTCGGTCGCACGGTGGCGACGCTGACGCCCGGCACTGCGGGCGGTTGGCTCGTCACGTCGAACGCCTACGACGGCGCGACCTCGCGCCTGATTCGCTCGGAAACGAGCGGTCAGCCTGCCACGACCTACCTCTACGACGAGCGCGGCGAGATGGCGGCGACCGTCCAGGGCGGCGTCGAGACCGCTTCCGAAACCCGCTACGAGAACATCGGCGGGGCATGGTGGCGGGTGGACGTCCGCAGCACGTCGCACGAGGGCGTCACCAACGCCGTCGCGACGACCCGCTGGCAGTTGACGGGGCTGTCCAACGCCTTGCGGAGCCGCACGGTGAGCATCGACCCGAACGGCTCGATCACGACGGAGTCGAGCAGCTACAACCCGCAGACTTTTGAAATGACGACGGTTCGCGCCACCGATGCGGCAAC
>JBMNHG010000005.1:0-13376 GCA_050950285.1 Kiritimatiellia bacterium
TCCGTTCGGGAGAGCGGCGTTTCGGAAGCGGCGATGCGCCCGAGGAAGTCGTATTCCACCACGCTGTTTGTGACCACGGGGGCGTCGGAGTTCCAGTGTGTGACGTCCCAAACGGAGCCTTCGCGAGTTGTGCGATAGACTACTTTATGCTTTTCATAGAGACACATTTGGACCTTTCCGAAGAACATCTGAATTATTAAAACCTTGCCTTCTAAGCCGATGAAGCAATCGCTTCCACATTGAAGACGGAGGAGGGGTTTTTGAAGCCTCGATTTTTTCAAGAATTGTGGCTTTTCCCGTACAAAACTTTATACACACATCGCATAGTTTTTCATACTGTTCTATTGGCGTGTAAAACGATATCGTGTACGAGTCGGCATAAGGAAGCTCCCCCCCGGCATTGACCCACATTTCACTTTCCATTACAGTTCTCAATGCGGAACCATTGTAAAATTCTATGCACTCAGGAGGTTGTGGTTCTACCGTTAAAGCTGAGAGTTTCTCGATGAAAACAGTTGAAGGAACAGGCATGTTGATTTCGGCAGTTTCGGACTCCATCCGGACGAGCAAATTTGTATAATTACATTCAACCGAGATTTTACGTAAAAGCTCTACAAAGAACATCAACGGAAAATGCGGAGACGACACTGTTTGCATCGTCGTGTCGAAGACGATGGCAAACCGATGTAGAAAATTGTGCTTCAATGCAGATGGAGGGATAACGGATGACTTGTGAAACCCCCTGACAAGATACAGAAAAACCTCTTCATTCATCATCGGCCTCCTTGATACAATAGACTTGCCATTCCTCCTTGCTCAGGGAGTTGAAAGTCCAATCATATACTGTTTCAGTAATTGTTGTTCCTGCCCACCACCCTGCAACGCCACCACCGATGCCGCCAACAATCCCGCCCACGGTTGCAGCAAGAGGTACTACAACAATTTCTTCCGGAGCTGCCGCTTGGGGGCCAAGTTGCCCGGCAACAGCAGCCAAATATGTCCCTGTTTTAACACCTGCGCTAGAACCAACCCGACCACAGGCAACGGCTGCGCTCCAGCCGCCAATCTGCCTTGTGATCTCCCTAGGCCTGTTTTCTGCATGATATATTTCATAACTTGATGCTGCGACTCCAGCTATAAACATGGCTCTTCCGCCCCATTTGAAGATTGTTACGGTCTTGCCTGTTGCTTCCGCTCCACGAGTAATTTTATGGTTCGCAACTGAAATTTCTCGTATCTCCTGTAAAGCAGGAGTTGTATTGTAATGCCATTTTTTCTGTTTTCCGAATCCTCGCATTCGGTGAAGATCTACTCGGAAAACTTGATTGGGATTCTCTGGCTTATATATGAAAAGAACAGAAGTGCTTCCGCTCTTGGGGACTTGCATTCCAGCTTGTGGCGCACAAGAGAAGTAAAAAGACTCTCCTGACAACCGAATTAAAGTTTTTCCTTGGAGGGTTATTTGTGCCCCTGCCCATCCAGCCGGCATCCCTTGCGCCTCAATAGTTTCTGCACCAAAAGGATCAAGGTTGTAAATCCCGTTATTGTTACAAAACGCATACAGATTCGCCCCGCCTTTTTCTTGGATCGGATCACGGTTGAGCCAGCGGTGGAGAACGGGATCGTAAAAACGACAGCCATAGTAGTAAAGCCCGGTTTCAGCATCATAGTACTTTGTGCTGAAGCGGTGGCGGAAGGTGTCGCTCATCGAGCCGGTGGCGGCTATGGTGCCACCATAGGCGTCATAGACATACTCCGCCACGACAGAGCCAGATTCTCCAACATAGGCGGTGATGTTGCCGTTGTTGTCAACGCAAGGCAGGTAGAACTGCCCGTTGATGGAAACGGCGAGCAAGCCGCCGACGCCGCCGGCGCCTTGGAGCGTGCCGGAGAGGTCGGGCCCCCAGAAGTACTGGATTTCCGAGACATCGCCGTTGCCCGCCGTCACGGTTTCGTGAATCAAGTTCCAGCCGTCGTAGACGAAGGCGTGAACCGCCTCGGGCGTGGCCTTCAGGACGCGGCGGGAAAGGTAGTCGTAGGCGTTGGATACAACGCAGACGTTGTTGGAGTAAGCCGCAATCAGACGATTCTCGCAATCCCACGTATAAGACCAAACGCCATTGGTCAACATGTTGCCGTCAGCATCATAGACAGGATTACAAGATTGAACAAGATTTGAGAAAGATGTGTATTGGTTCAGGGCGTTGGCCGTGTAGGTCGTCGTGTCCGAGTTGACCGAGGCGGTCGTGTGGTTTCCGATGTGGTCGTAGGCGTAGGTGAAAGCGTTGGATGCGACGGTGGCGGACACGACTTCCGAACGGGCGTTGTAGCCGAAGGCGTCGGCGTTGCGGGCGGTGGGACGGTCGACGTAGACCTTGTTGGCAACAAATCCGGCGGCAGGATTGCAGACCCAGGGAATGACGCTCATCGCAGAACTGTTGCGTAAGATTTCAAGGCAAATTTTGTAAGTCTCGGTGAAAAGGTCATGTCAATTTTTACGCATGTATTCCAGGAACGGTTGAACGTCCTCATGAAATGTTTTCATGACAACCGGTTCGGTGAATTCCTGAAGCTTCAGGTGAATCGACGTTCCACATATCATGGCGCCTTCGCCAGCTTCATTGCCATCGAAGATGATGCGGGAACCCTCAATGGCGTACCGATAGAGCTTTGTCTTTTTGTATTCGAATTCACCGAACGATGAAATTATGCAAACTGCCGTTCCATCGGAAACCAAGGTTAGCCAAACGCGAACCGGATGCCCGTCCAGCAAGGTTTCGTTGCTTGAAATCCACTGCCTTGGACGAGGATCGTAAGTAACTTCAGGAGCGCTTTGACATCCGGCAAATGCAATTAGAAACGCCCCCATAATTGCTGCCGATAGGAATCGAATGTTCATACCCATTGCCTCCATGAAACATTTGTGATTTAGTAATCCTCAGACCATCCCCAATAAAGAGCCGTGTAAACAATCTCAGGTCGTAAGTATATAAATTCCACACGGGCATCTGGTTTTTCTTCCGTAGGGACATGATAAACGAGTGCGTTTTCCTTATTTTCGTATCGCATTCCCTTCCCAAGCAACGCCTGAACTCCACCAAAGGTTAAATCTTTCTCTCGAGTCTTAAACAGGTAGGTGTTGATCATGTCCCCACATTGAACGGCAGCCTCTTGGCGTTCAACCCAATTGGTCGTCGTGCGGAAGACAAGACAGGATTGCAAAAACGTGTCGTTCGCAACCAGCTCACACGGCGGGTTGTTGTTTGTCTGCTGGAGCGAACAGCATCCAGCCAAGAAAATCGCAGCAAGCATCATCTGAAACAGTTTCATCAAACTCTCCTTTTCATCATGGTAGAATGAACTCATAAGCTCCGGACATCGTTTGGGCAGGCGTCCTCATGCGATATCCGTTGGCTTTGTACCAATTGATTGTCCCATTGTTTGAATACTCCACATTCTTGTCTTGTGTTTGCCTGCGGCATTCCTTCAGCAGCCGGTTGACCTCGCGTCTGTCCGAATCTTTGAGCTTGCCGGGGAACTTCTCGGCTATCGCCTTGTCGAAACAGGGCTTGGTGTACTCCCAAAATGCTTTGGCATGCCCTATTTCGTGAGCAATGACTTCGCCTTCCGGCGGAGGAGAACGGTCCAAAGAGCCGGATCCCCCGCCAGCTAATGCCCCGTTTAAGTTGTAATGTGGTTGATAACTATAAACAACGCCACGTCTTCCTGTCTTTGGAAGTCCCTTTGAAATGATAATGCTTATCCACATTCGTATTTCGCACTCGCCTTCGATCACAGGCACTCGGTCAAGCGGGTAGTCAAAAACACCCCATGCGCCACGTGTGTCACCATATTCTATAGGGATATCGCTGACATTTTTGATCTCGGCTTGGACAAAAGAGCCCGCTCCCTTCATTTTCTGCCATATAGTTGTATTTCCTCGTTTGAAATATTTGACGTATGCGTGACCCAAGGCATCCCGCCCATTTATCCCATCGTTGCCGCAGAAACCGTATAAATTCACCCCGCCGTCTTCCTCAATAGGATCCCTGTTCAGCCAGCGCATCAGTTCCGGCGCGTAGAAGCGGTAGCCGTAGTAGTAGAGGCCGATCTCGGCATCGTAGTACTTCGTGCTGAAGCGATGGCGGAAGGTGTCGGCCAGTTGGCCGGACTTGGCGATGGTGCGGCCGAAGGCATCGTAGGTATATTCCGCCACGATTGCGCCCTGTTCGTTCACATAGGCCGTGATGTTGCCGTTGTTGTCGTAGAACGGGAAGTACCATGCGCCGCCTTGTCTGACGGCCAACAGTCCGCCGATGCCGCCCGCGCCTTGCATGCTTCCAGACAAATCGCGTCCCCAGACGTAGTGGTTGGTGGTCACTCCCGCGGCGGTAGCGACGATTTCGAGAACCGGCAGCCAGCCGTCATAAACAAATCCCCGTGTCTCCGCGCCTCCGCGTGAGATTTTCAACACGCGGCGGCTAAGATGATCGTAGGCGTTGGAGACGACGCACAGGCCGTTGGAATAGGCGGCGACAAGGCGGTTTTCCGCATCATACGTGTAGTTGAAACGCCCGTCCCATGTCATATTGCCGTCTAAATCGTATACGGGAGAAATTTGGACAGGATTGACGTGATTGACATGATTGGAAATCAGGAAATACTGGTTCAGTTCGTTGGCGGTGTAGATGTTCGTGACGGAGTTAAGCGAGGTCCACAGCGCGTTGCCTATGTTGTCGAAGGCGTAGCGGTTGGTGTGGGCGGGCTGGATGATGGCGGATGTGACCTCGGAGCGGGCATTGTAGTCGAAGGTGTCGGCGTTTCGTGACGTGACGCGGTCGAGGAGGTCGTAGGTGTAGGCCAGCGGGTTGTGCGGCACGCCGTTGACGCTGTTGGTGATGACCGTGACAAGGTGGCGGCGGTAGGGGTCGCGGATGACGGTACGGGAGAGAACTATCCCGTTGGTCTGCGTGATGGTGTATCCGGCGTCCCAGGCGTCATCAGTATATGCGTAGCTTGCCGAAAAGGCATCATTCGAGACGGCGGAGTGCCGGTTCTCGGAGTCGTAGCCGTATTGAACGGGTGGCGCATCCTCGACGCGCAACGCCGCCAGGCGGTGGCGGTGGTCCAGGGTGCGGGCCAGGGTCGCGGTGTCGCCGCCAACCATGGCCGTCTCGTTGGTGGCGGTGCCGAGGTGGCTGTTCTGGTAGGCGTATCGCGCGACGGCGTTGGAGGCAAAGGCGGGGCGCTGGAAGGCATCGTACCCGAGCGCGGCGGCAGGCGTGGCGTCGGAGTACGAGACGCCTGTCAACAGCCCGTCGGGGTTGTAGGCGTTCTCCTTCCACGCTCCGCGAGCCCATGCCGTGCGGAGCGGCTTGCCGTCGGGGGTGTGCGTATAGGACACTGCGGAGCCGTCGGCGTAGACCTTGTTGGTGGCAAGTCCGGTGGCGTGGTCGTAGTTCCAGGCGGTGAGATCGAGGGACGCAGGGGACGCAAGGGATGCGAGGGACGCGCCTCCGGCAAGCTGGACGGCGAGGGCGGCGAAGCCGACGGCGTTGCCTCGGGTGGTGGCGAGGGCGGCCATGCGGCCGGCGGTGTCGTACCCGTAGGCCACGGGGTAGGCCGCGCCGGTGGCGGCAACCGGACGCCCGAGGGCGTCGTAGGTGTTGGTGACGGTGTTGCCGAGGGCGTCGGTGCGGGACGTTTCGCGGCCGAAGGCGTCGAAGGTTCTCGATCCTGTGACGTGCAGATCGTCGTCGTAATAATAAATGCCGTAGTGGGTCTCGTTGTCGGACTCGTCGAGTCCCGACCAGCGGAAATGGGAATAGACGCCCGTTTCAGGGTCGCGCATTTCCGAGTATGCAACGCGCCCGAGCGGATCGAAATAGTTGTAAACGGTTTCGCGCAGCGTCTCGCGGCGAATTGGACGCCCGAACTTCGAGACGGTGGTGGATGGCGTCGCCGCATCGGTGGCGCGAACCATCGTCAGTTCGCAAGTCTGCGGGTTGTAGCTGCCCGATTCCGTCGTCGTCGAGCCGTTCGGGCCGGTGTTCACCGTGCGGCTCCGCAGGGCGTTGGAAAGCCCCGTCAACTGGCGGCGGGTCGTCGCGACGGCGTTGGTGACGCCCTCGCGCGACGTGCTGCGGACGTCCACCCGCCACCATGCCCCGGCGATGTTCTCGTAGCGGGTCTCAGACGCGGTCTCGACGCCGCTTTGGACGGTCGCCGCCATCTCGCCGCGTTCGTCGTAGAGGTAGGTCGTGGCGGGCTGTCCGGTCGTTTCCGAGCGAACCAGGCGCGAGGTCGCGCCGTCGTAGGCGTTCGAGGTGACGAGCCAGGCGCCCGCAGTGCCGGGCCTCAGCGTCGCGACCGTGCGCCCGAGGAAATCGCTGTGCGAAATTTGATTCGTGACCGCGTTCGGTGAATCGGACGCCTCGGTGACGGAGAAGGATCGCCGTGTTCCGTCGGCGGCGTAATCGCTCCACGAGGTTTCGCGCGTCCAGCCGCCGTCCCAGCTTTGGATGGCGATGGAACGCCCGTTCCGGTAGGCGATGTTCGTGCTCGCCACGACGCAAACGTCGGGGTTCGCCGGCGAGAACGTCAGGCTGACGCTCTCCTCGCGGTCGGCGTGCGACGTGCGCGTCGTGACCGTGCGAACCCCGCGCCGGTCGACGTGGACGGCGTGGTCGCCGATTCCGTCGGGGTATGCCGTCGTTTCGGAAGCCGTGAAGCCGAGCGTCCCGCAATCGGGGGTGGCGGCGCTTCCGGGCTCGCCGACCGCCGTCACGACGGTGTTGGTCTCCCTGCCGATGGCGTCCATGAAATGCATCGTCGTGCGATGACCGTATCCGTATCCGGGCAGATCGGCAAGCGATTCCTCTTCTATGGCGTAGTAGAGGTGGTCTTTGCCGGTTTCGGCGGAGCGGAGGGTCTTGAAGCCGTTGCGGTCCTGCGTCCAGAGCAGGCGGCAGCAGGAATGGGCGTTGGTGGAGATGGAGCCGTCGGAGTAAAGCGTGGAGCGGAGGCGGTTCTTGTCGTCGTAGAGGTGCGCCTGCCAGTCGAGCGTGGCGCCGGTGGCGTGAAGGAGGGTGGCGGAGTAGAGCGTCGTGCCGTGCGCGGCGTCCTGGATGGTCAGATCGGACGTGTCGGACGGATTGGACCGATACCAGCGCCGGGCGATCGTGCGGAGCGCGGTTTTTGCGCCGCCGGGGGCGAAGGTGCGGGTGGCGGGGTCGTAGTCGCCGAGGGCGTAGTCGTAGGTCGTGGTGACGTCGTCTTCGTCGGTGGATTCGAGCGGGCTGCCGCGCAGGAGCAGCGGGATGCCGGGGGCGTCGGCGTCGAAGCGGGTGGCGGTGGAGACGGCGTTGCCGGGGTCGTCGAAGGCGGCGGACGGGGAGCAGGCGCGGATCGTCTTCACGGTCGCGAAGGCGCGATCCACCGTGTCCGTGCCGACGGTGTGGACGTGCCAGGTGCGCCCGATGCACGTCGCCGCGCCGTCGCGGACGAGGTGGCGCGACTCGGTGCGGACGGAATCGAGGGCGGCGAGCGGATTGGAATCGCCCGCCAGCGGCGCGTAGTCGGAAACGGTGGCGATGGCGACCAGGCTGCGGTATCTGGAAAGATCGAACAGAGCGGTCGGGGCGGCCAGATCGGCGAATTGCCCGGGAGCCGCCGAGCCGTCGAGTTGGTCGAGGCGCAATATCTCGCGGCCTTCGTCGTCCCAGGCCTGGTAGCTCCAGGGTCGCGACTCGCCCCAAACGAGGCGGGGGCGTCCGTTGCGGCGGGGGTGGGCGTCGTCCGTCCAGCAGGTGGCGTGGTCTTCGACCAGGCCGGGTTCGCCGTCGGGCTCGAGGCCGAGCGTGGCGTGGTAGGTCTGGCGGAGCGTCGCGTCCTGCCCGCAGCCGAAGCGCCGGGACTCGGCGACGTCCCGCGAGAGGATCGCGCCGGCGGCGTCGCGCACGATGCGTTCCTCGCGGAGGACGCCGTGGGGGCCGTCGTCGAGCGTGTCGGTGCGGAGCACTTGCTCTGAGGTCTGCGCGATGTTGTCGAAGCACGCCCACTCCCCATCCCCACGATATGAGTAGACGACGTCGCGCATGACGTTGTCCCGGCGGCTGATCTTCTTGAACGCGACTTGGCGCGGGCTCCCGCCGACGTTGGCGATCTCCCAGACGTGCTCCAGTTCGTCGCCGGCGGTCTTGCGGACGGCGATCCGGACGCCATGGGCGATCGGTTCGACGACGACGGTGCGGCCTCGGGCGTCGGAGCAGGCGATGGTGCGGACGCCGTCGGCGACGCTCTCGGCGACGGCGGCGTCGTCGCGGGCGAGCAGGTTGAACGTGGCGGGGGTGACCAAAATCGGCTCCGCCGTCCGGAACCAGAGGAAGCCGGAGACCTGCCCGTCGCGAGGGATGCCGAGCGGGATGCGGAACGCGAGCGAGCCGAGGCCGTCGCCTTCGAGGTCGTCGCAGTTGCCGTCGGCGCAGCCGGACGCGCAGTCGCCGCATTCGTCGTAGAAGGGGTCGTGGCATCTTTCGCCGACGCGGTGGATGGCCTCCCCGCTCCAGACCGGCCTGCCGTCGAAGAAGATGGTGCCGGTGGCGCGAAGGCCGTCGTCTTCGACGGTTTCGTCGAAGTACGCGGCCAGCGCCGGGTCGCCGTAGCCGATTTCGGCCCTGCAGTCGCACGGGTGGCCGCCCGTGGCATCCTGCCGCCAGCCCTCCCGGAGGCACCGGCTGTCGAGGGGGTAGTCGGAAGCGGGCTCGTAGTCGCCCGTCGCGGCGTCGAAGAAGAGCGTGGTCCCGCATCCGCCGTGGCGGCCGTCGCCGTAGGCGATGCGGGGTTCGAAGAAGAGGAGGCGTTCGACCGGGCCTTCCCCGGGGTCGTCCCCGCCGCCCGCGCCCCGGGCGCCCCGCCGCGCCGGGGGCGGCGCGGGGGCGATCGTGCATCCGGGCACGTCGTAGATGCCGGGCGCCTTCGCCGCGAGCGAGCCGCCCGTGAAGCCGCCGTCCGGCGTGAAGACGAGGCGGGCTTCGCCGGGGAACGGGTCGAGGAGCGCGGCCTGCTCCGTCGCGGAGGGCGCGGCGCGGCAGGGGCGGTTGGAAAAGTCGTAGCGGACGCCGACCGACGTCCCGCCGCCCGTCCATTCGACGGCCTGGCAGCGCGCGCCGTTGATTTCCGCCGCCGCCCCGGCGCCGTCCACGAGGACGCCCGGCGCCCAGGCCAGCAGGTACAGCGGCTGTGGGCAGGTCGAATTCGTCGAGGTGGCGCGGAGCGCGAGGGTCAGTTGCAGCGCGTTCGTCGACACGGGGAGCCAGAGGCTGTCGTCGGGCGGCGAGGCGGTCGCGGTGCCGCTTCCGCCTTCGGAGTCGGCCCACTCGAGCGCCATGCCGTCGAGCGACCAGCCTGCGGGCGCATTCGAGGAGGCGGAGAGGAAGTACTGCTGCCAGCCGCCTTTGCGGTCGATCGTGAAGGTGCGCTCGTACACCCGGTTCGTGCCGCCGGCGGGAGGTCGCACCGGAAGGCGTCGAAGAGCTTGAGGGAGGCGAGGTTCCAGGCGAGGTTCGTCGGAGCGGAAGCCTCCGCGAAGGGGTCCATGCCCGCGGCGATCTTCGTCGAGAGCGGGAAGCCGGTCCCGCCGGGGTCGAAGGCGAGGCTGTCCACCGCGTTGGTGCCGCCGAACTTCGCCGTTTCGCAGGCGTCGGGGATGCCGTCGCCGTCGAGGTCGTCGGGCGGCGTCGGGGACAGCGGGTCGGGGTCGGAGCCGTCGACGAGCCCGTCGCCGTCGGTGTCGCGGAGCAGCGGACTCGTTCCGGCGGCGGTTTCGGCGCCGTCCAAAACGCCGTCGAGGTCGGTGTCGGGCAGGCGGGGGTCGGTGCCGTGGACCATCACCTCGTCGCAGGTGGAGAGCCCGTCGCCGTCGTGGTCGGCGACGTCCGGGTCGAGCATGCCGAAGGCGCGCCAGTGGAGTTCGAGGCCGTGGACGAGGACGCCCGTGCCGCCGAAGGCGAAGGTCTCGCCCGCCGCCGCCGTGCTGGGCGCCGACGACCCAGTTGGTGGCGGGCAGCGCGTTGGTGGCGGACAGCCGGGACAGGTCGTAGCGGTAGACGAAGTCGCCGGAGGGGAAGAGTTCGGCCTGGAAGGTGACGGGGAGGCCGGCGTCGCGGCCGGCGAAGACGTCCTGCCAGGCGAGGAGCAGGCTGTTGGAGGCGGTCGGGGCGTGCCAGAAGCGTCCGGCCGGCGGGACGATGCCGAGGGAGGTCTGCAGGGGGGCGAGGAAGTCGAGGCCCGAGCCGTCGGGCATCCGGCGGGCGCGGGGCGAGCCCTTGGGCCAACCGAAGGAGAGCGTGCCGCTGCTGGAGACGTGCAGCCCCCCGACGCGGTTGGTGCCGAGGGTGAAGGACCAGTTGGTGGCGGGAAGCCAGAAGGTGTCCTCGGCCACCCCGTAGCGGGTCCAGGGGGCGTGGACGACGGCGTTCGACGGGACGGAGGCCAGGGCGGGAGACGGATTGGTGGCGACGCGCGCGAGCGCGAAGCCGGCCCGGTATTGGCCGGCGGTCAGGCGGGGGCCGGAGGAGGGGCCGCGCGCGGGCCGCGCCGGGAGGCCGCCGGAGACCATGCCCGCCGGGGGAGGGCCGGAAGACGGGGCATTGCCGCCGGGCGGCACCTTCGGGACGCCGTGCAGGGTGGCGACCACCAGGAGGGCGGAGAGCGCCGCCCTGACGGAGGGCGCAAGCGAGCGGAACCGGTCGCCGAGAGCGCGGAAGAGGCGGCGCAGGCCGGGCGACGTCCCGGCCCAGGGCGCCGAGGCAGAAGAGCAGCGGCACGCCGGCCAGCAGGCAGGCGCCCGCGAACATCCAATGGCGTATCGACTGCAGGAGTCCCATGGCTCTACCTCGGAAGGATCACGGCGCCGCGGCGGCACAGGCGGCGACGGCCCGGAGAAAAACGGCGCGCCGCCGGAACCGCGGCCCAAGGGAAATACAACCTGTATCCATGGTGGGGAGCGTAGCACGGGCCAACGCCGGCGGCAACCCTTATTCGTGGGGGACGATCCCATTGTTTCAGCCCGAACCGGGCGGCAGCAGTTCCGGCCGGTTGCGCCTGCGGGGAACTTGCGGTTGATTTCGGAGGGGTTAGGGTGTATCATACCAGTTGTTATCAGTTTTTACTCACCCAAAGAACCCGAAGGAACCCCCCATGAAAGCTGAAGCTCGCCCCGATTTCGCGAAGCTCGCGTCCACCTCGCGATCCTTCCAAGATGCCGACCAACGGTTGATCGGCGCCCTCCCCGCCATCGCCATCACGCCTGTCGCCGACGGCCGTCCCTACGCCCACGACAGCAACGTGGAGAAGACCTGGCGCATGGCCGAGAAGGTCTACGACATCATCAAGGCCCACGTCTGCTATCCCGACGGCACGCCCGTGCGCGTGGTGGTCGCCCCCGAGATCGTCTACGGGCCGCGTTCCGGCGCCCGCGCCCAGGCCTACTATTCCACGCAGGCCGTCTGCGCGAACATCTGGGTCGCCCGCTCCTGGTGCTACTCCGACGAACTCATGAGCGCCTGCCAGGGCCTCGGCTCCTCCGAATGGCAGCAGTGCGCCTATGGGCTCAACCAGACCGACCGTCCCGGCGCCGTGTGGCTGAAGAGCTTCACCGCCGCGATGGACGAGAAGAACCGCCCGGTCTTCTGCATCTACAATCCCGACCTCGAAGACGAAGACGGCCCGCTGTGCGACTACGTCGCCACGCGCATCCTGCGCTTCGCCCGCTGCGCCACCGCCGTCGGCTACATGCGCGGCAAGAAACTTCCTGGGCGTGGGCGGCGTCTCCATGGGCATCGTCGGCTCCGACCTCCGCCGCAACATCATGCTCCAGACCTTCGGCATGGGCTCCGCCTCGTTCGACATGTCCGGCCTCAATACCCGCATCAACGAGAAGTTCTACGACAAGGCCGAGCTCGACCGCGCCTGCGAATGGTTCACGAAGACCTTCAAGATCGCCTACGGACACAAGGGGAACGACGCCCTCGGCCTCTCCCGCCCGCGTTCCAAGGACGACCTCGTCCGCCGGTGCCTGCTCCAGACGATCCTCGTGCGCGACCTCATGCAGGGCAACGCCAAGCTCGCCAGGCGCTGCCCCTCCTGGCTCAAGGGGAAGGGCTACCAGCACGTCGAATGGGCCCAGGGCTACAACGCCCTCGGCGCCGGCACCCAAGGCCAGCGCCAGTGGACCGACGGCCACCCCAACTTCGACGTCACCGAGTCCCTCCTCAACTCGATGGTCGACTGGAAACGGCTTCCGGACGCCCTACATCGTGGCCACCGAGAACGACGGCAAGAACGGCATCGGCATGATCGTCGGCCACCTGCTCTCCGGCGGCATGAGCCAGATGTTCGCGGACATCCGCACCAACTGGACCCCCGCCTCCATCAAGAAGGCCACCGGGACCGACGTCTCGAAGATCTGCCCTCGCGGCATCATCGACAAGCGCAACTCCGGCGCCGCCGCCCTCGAATACGCCGTGGACCTCTACAAGATCTGCGGCTGCCCGAAGACCACCCCCATCCAGGACGTCGTCGCCAAGCTCCGCGCGAACGAAAAGCTCCAGGCCAAACTCGCCAAGGAAATCGGCGCGGCCGTGACCTACATGGGCGCCGACCTCTGCTACTTCCCGGGCGACGGTCTCTCCAGCCACTTCCGCAGCCCGGGCGGCCTGCCCCTGACCTCGTACCGCTACAACGTGGTGGACGAAAAGGTCACCTGCTCCGTGGTCGAGGGCGATTCGGTGGACCTGCCGAAGGATGTCGGCGACAAGATCGGCGCGCGCACCGATCCGACCTGGCCCGAGACTCACTGGATGCCGCGCGGCATGACCTCGTTCGAGTACATGAGCCGCATCGGCCCCAACCACGACGGCTCGTCGCTCGGCCTCATCGGCGCGGACTTCATCACCTTCAACGCGATGCTCCGCATCCCCGTGGACATGCACAACGTCGCGAAGGAGGACATTTTCCGTCCGACGATGTGGGATCGCTTCGGCGGCGACGACTTCCGCGTCTGCCAGAAGCTCGGCCCCGTGTACCGCTGATCCCGGCGAGCCGCTAAAAAAACGGCGTGCCGCGATTTTTGCGGCGCGCCGTTTTTTTTTTTTATTCCGTCCGAACTTCCGGAGGAGCTCGCGGGTGGAGGTGAAGATCATCGTGGGGCGGCCGCGCGGGCAGGTGTAGGGCATGCGCGTGCGGGCGAGGGCGGCGATGAGGCTGTCGAGTTCGGCGGGGGCGAGTTCGGCGCGGCCGCGCAGCGCGGCGCGGGCCGCGGCGCGGGCCGCGGACTCCCGGTGCCGGTGTTCCTTGCCGCGCCGGGCGCCGGAGGC
>JBMNHG010000006.1:0-535944 GCA_050950285.1 Kiritimatiellia bacterium
ACTATTCTACTTTTTTAACTTCTTTTTCTGTAATATTATCAAAAGATATTCCTTTTGGGAAGAACTGTCTGATTAATCCGTTTGTATTTTCGTTTGAGCCTCTTTCCCATGAATGGTATGGATTAGCAAAGTAAATATCTATCTTGGTTTCTTTTCAATTAATTCGTGTTCTGCATTCTCTGTTCCATTGTCATAAGTACAAGTTAATCTTTTGCTTCTTGGAATAGTTTTAAACATAGCTACGGTCTTCTCTTTCATCTCTTCTGCTGTTTTGTTTTTCATTAAGCCTATCTTCACGAGTCCGCTTTTTCTTTCCACATGGGTTAACAATACTTTGCCTTTTCTATTCTTTCCCCAAACAGTATCTCCCTCCCAGTCTCCAACCCTTTCCTTGTTCTCAACAATGCTAGGACGAAGAGAAATGTTTTTCTTTTTCTCAAGTTCCTTTCTTTGCTTTATTCTTAAACTAGTTCCTCTTCTTATTCTGTATTTACCTTTCTGACACCTTAAATATTTAACTAATTCAGGACGTTTTTCATAGATAAAATTATATATACTATCTTTTCCTATTATGATTCCTTTTTTTCTTAACTTTCCGCTAATTTCCTCAGGACTCCAATACTTTTTTAAATACCTGACCACAGTTCTTCTTAATTTAGGATCATTGTCTATTTTACGAAATCTCTTGTTGGCTTTAATTCTATTGTTCTTAGTTATTTTCTTAGCTATTCTAGCATCATATACCTTGTCTTCTCTGCATTTCTTTGTTCTTTCTCTCCAGATTGTAGTTCTGTCTTTGTTTAATAATTTAGCAATGTCTTTCTTTTTTAGGTTAGCTCTAAACAAAACAGCTAGCTCATTTCTTTGATTTGGTGTAATATGTGTATAGGACATCTTTTTTGTGTTTATATTATTTTATTACTTATACAAGATATTATACCACAAGAGGTGTCCTTTTGTATTTTAGAAATGTTGCAGTTCGGAGTAGAATGTAGCGACCATGCTTTGACAAAGAACTCATCTCATGTCATAATAATGTCATTCTTAAAAATATAAAAAATAATTAATTAAATAAATAATTATGAAAACCAAAATTTTATTTTCCTCACAGCATTTCTAATACTTGGAGTTTTTTGCATTTCAAGGGTAAATGCAACAGTAGATAACATGAGCAATTTTCAAGTCAATTCTTGTAATTTACAGAATTTATCAACTTGTAATAGAAATGATTTATTGCAACTTCTTATCAAGCTGATATTGGTGCTAAATTCAAAAGACGAAATCACACTAAATACTGGAAGCCCTAAAGTCACTGTTACATATCCAAAAGAAGGAGATGTTCTATATGCCGGTATGTCATATACAATACATTGGAAGGCAGAGAACTTAAAGGGAGATAGTTTTGTTGTTTATGTGAAGCTACCAAATCAGCCTATGCATTATTTGGAAACTTTACCAAAAGCGACGAATTCGTATACTTGGAAAATTCCAGAAGAATACGCTGGCAAACAAATCAGTATTTGGGTCGGTAGCGAGTTAAACGGCGATCTCGAAACAATCGTTGGTAATGGAGAGGTATTGGTAAATGTTATTAAACGACCAAACTTGCCAGATCTTGTTGTTCAAGACATCTATTATGATTCTGATTACATCAAAGTAAAATATTGCAATCTTGGCGATAGTTTCGGTTCAGGGGACTTTTTGATAAAACTACGCAACGAAGCTACAGGAAAAGAATTTCTAGGCAATAGCTACCACAGATTCAATATTCCTCAGCCAGGACACTGTGTCGATACAGGAGGATTTAATTGCAGCTTGATTGGTATCTCTTGTGGCGATAATATTCAAATTTCTGCAGAAGTAGATTATGAGAAGAGGGTAACTGAAAGTAATGAAAACAATAATTCAATTACTAAATATATAGGGATTGCGGAATCTAAAAAGACATACAGATTTGTAGACGAGAACGAGGGGATAGAGTATGAATATCCAGTAAACTTAAATACTAAATTTATTAATACTCAAAAATGGCCTCCAGTCGCAACGGTCAAAACAGGCTCTTTCGTTTGTGTTCCTGCGCCCCGCCGGCCTGAAGGAACGCTTCGTCCACGCCCCCTCCGACGGCCCGGCACCCCGGAGGCGGACCCTCCACGCCGCCATCCGGGTCGACGCGGCGGGCGTCCCGGCGTCGGTCGCGTTCGGCGACGATGCGGGCGCCTTCGCCTTCGAGGGGCTCCCAGCCTCCCCGCCGCCCCCCTGGCTTTCCCCGGGGGAGTGGGACCTCCTGCGGGTGACCGTCCGCGCGCGCGGCGGCCGCGGAGGAGGACGTCCTCGTCCGCTTCCTGCCCGACGGCGCAGTGATCCTTCTGCGGTAGCGCCATGGGACTCCTGCAGTCGATACGCCATTGGATGTTCGCGGGCGCCTGCCTTGCTGTGCCGGCGTGCCGCTGCTCTTCTGCCTCGGCGCCTGGGCCGGGACGTCGCCCGGCCTGCGCCGCCTCTTCCGCGCTCTCGGCGACCGGTTCCGCTCGCTTGCGCCCCTCCGTCAGGGCGGCGCTCTCCGCCCTCCTGGCGGTCGCCACCCTGCACGGCGTCCCGAAGGTGCCGCCCGGAAGCAACGCCCCGTCTTCCGGCCCTCCCCCGGCGGGCATGCTCTCCGGCGGCCCTCCCGGCGCGGCCCGCGCGCGGCCCCTCCTCCGGCCCCCGCCTGACCGCCGACCAGTACCGGGCCGGCTTCGCGCTCCGCGCGCGTCGCCACCAATCCGTCGCCCGCCCTGGCCTCCGTTCCGTCGAACGCCGTCGTCCACGCCCCCTGGACCCGCTACGGGGTGGCCGAGGACACCTTCTGGCTCCCCGCCACCAAACTGGTCCTTCACCCTCGGCACCAACCGCGTCGGGGGGCTGCACGTCTCCAGCAGCGGAACGCTCTCCTTCGGTTGGCCCAAGGGCTCGCCCCGCGCCCGCCGGATGCCCGACGGCTCGGGCCTCGACTTCCTCGCCCCCCTGCAGACCTCCCTCGGCATCGTCCCGCCGGCCGGACGCTTCTGGCACGCCCCGACCGCCTCCAACAGCCTGCTCCTCGCCTGGCAGGACGTCTTCGCCGGCCGCGACGCCGGCCTCCCTGTCACCTTCCAGGCCGAACTCTTCCCCTCCGGCGACTTCGTCTACCGCTACGACTTGTCCCGGCTGTCCGCCACCAACGCGCTGCCGGCTACCAACTGGGTCGTCGGCGCCCAGCACGGCGGCGGCGGCGAGACCTTCGCCTTCGGCGGCACGGGCGTCCTCGTCCACGGCCTCGAACTCCACTGGCGCGCCTTCGGCATGCTCGACCCGGACGTCGCCGACCACGACGGCGACGGGCTCTCCACCTACGACGAGGTGATGGTCCACGGCACCGACCCCCGCCTGCCCGACACCGACCTCGACGGCGTTTTGGACGGCGCCGAAGTCGCCGCCGGAACGAGTCCGCTGCTCCGCGACACCGACGGCGACGGGCTCGTCGACGGCTCCGACCCCGATCCGCTGTCCCCGACGCCGCTCGACGACCTCGACGGCGACGGCATCCCCGATGCCTGCGAGACGGCGAAGTTCGGCTCCACCAACGCGGTGGACAGCCTCGCCTTCGACCCCGGCGGAACCGGCTTCCCGCTCTCGACGAAGATCGCCGCGGGCATGGACCCCTTCGCGGAGGCTTCCGCTCCGACGAACCTCGCCTGGAACCTCGCCTCCCTCAAGCTCTTCGACGCCTTCCGGTGCGACCTCCCCGCCGGCGGCACGAACCGGGTGTACGAGCGCACCTTCACGATCGACCGCGACGGCGGCTGGCAGCAGTACTTCCTCTCCGCCTCCTCGAATGCGCCCGCAGGCTGGTCGCTCGACGGCATGGCGCTCGAGTGGGCCGACTCCGAAGGCGGAAGCGGCACCGCGACCGCCTCGCCGCCCGACGACAGCCTCTGGCTGCCCGTCTCGACGAACGGCCCCGCGGAACTCACCCTGCGGCTCCGCGCCACCTCGACGAATTCGACCTGCGCCAGGCCGCTGTACCTGCTGGCCTGGGCGCCGGGCGTCCTCGTGGGCGGCGCCGGGGCGGCGGCGGAAATCAACGGCGCGCGCTGCCAGGCCGTCGAATGGACGGGCGGCGGGACGTCGGTCGGCGTCCGGTACGACTTCTCCAACCGCCCCTGCCGCGCCGCGCCCTCCGAGATGGAGCAGGCCGCGCTCCTCGACCCGTTCCCCGGCGAAGCCCGCCTCGTCTTCACGCCGAACGACGCCTTCACGGGCGGCTCGCTCGCGGCGAAGGCGCCCGGCATCTACGACGTGCCCGGATGCACGATCGCCCCCGCGCCGCCCCCGGCGCGGCGGGGCGCCCGGGGCGCAGGCGGCCAGGGCGACCCCGGGGAAGGCCCGGTCGAACGCCTCCTCTTCTTCGATCCCCGCATCGCCTACGGCGACGGCCGCCACGGCGGATGCGGGACCACGCTCTTCTTCGACGCCGCGACGGGCGACTACGAGCCCGCTTCCGACTACCCCCTCGACAGCCGGTGCCTCCGGGAGGGCTGGCGGCAGGATGCCACGGGCGGCCACCCGTGCGACTGCAGGGCCGAAATCGGCTACGGCGACCCGGCGCTGGCCGCGTACTTCGACGAAACCGTCGAAGACGACGGCCTTCGCGCCACCGGCACCATCTTCTTCGACGGCAGGCCGGTCTGGAGCGGGGAGGCCATCCACCGCGTCGGCGAAAGATGCCACGACCCCTTCTACGACGAATGCGGCGACTGCGCGTCCGGATGCGCCGACGGCGACTGCGACGGCCTCGAAGGCGACGGCCCTCGGCTCGCTCGCCTTCCGCATCCCCCTCGGCATCCCCCGCGACGGCCAGGTCTCCGGCTTCCTCTGGTTCCGGGCGACGGAGCCGCTGCTCGTCGCGCCCGCCACCTTCAACCTGCTCGCCCGCGACGACGCCGCCGTCGCCGAAAGCGCCGCCGGCGGAACCCGCACCATCGCCTGCTCCGACGCCCGAGGCCGCACCGTCGTCGTCGAACCGATCGCCCATGGCGTCCGGATCGCCGTCCGCAAGACCGCCGGCGACGAACTGGAGCACGTCTGGGAGATCGCCAACGTCGGCGGGAGCCCGCGCCAAGTCGCGTTCAAGAAGATCAGCCGCCGGGACAACGTCATGCGCGACGTCGTCTACTCATATCGTGGGGATGGGGAGTGGGCGTGCTTCGACAACATCGCGCAGACCTCCGAGCAGGTGATCCGCACCGACACGCTCGACGACGGCCCCCACGGCGTCCTCCGCGAAGAACGCATCGTGCGCGACGCCGCCGGCGCGATCCTCTCGCGGGACGTCGCCGAGTCCCGGCGCTTCGGCTGCGGGCAGGACGCGACGCTCCGCCAGACCTACCACGCCACGCTCGGCCTCGAGCCCGACGGCGCGCCCGGCCTGGTCGAAGACCATGCCTCCTACTGGACGGACGACGCCCACCCCCGCCGCAACGGACGCCCCCGCCTCGTTTGGGGCGAGTCGCGCCCGTGGAGCTACCAGGCCTGGGACGCCGAGGGCCGCGAAATCCTCCGCCTCGACCCGCTCGACGGCTCGGCGGCACCCCTGGATTTTGTCGATCAGTCCGATCCGACCGATCTGACCGATCTGTCTGATTTCCCCACCATCACCGCCATCGCCACCGTCTCCGACTACGCGCCGCTGGCGGGCGATTCCAATCCGCCCGCCGCCCTCGATTCCGTCCGCACCGAGTCGCGCCACCTCGTCCGCGACGGCGCGGCGACGTGCATCGGACGCACCTGGCACGTCCATACCGTCGGCACGGACACGGTGGGCCGCGCCTTCGCGACCGTGAAGACGATCCGCGCCTGCTCCCCGACCGCCGCCTTCGACGACCCCGGCAACGCCGTCTCGACCGCCACCCGCTTCGACGCCGACGCCCCCGGCATCCCGCTGCTCCTGCGCGGCCGCCCGCTCGAATCCACCGACGAAGACGGCGTGACCACCGCCTGCGACTACGCCCTCGGCGACTACGACCCCGCCACCCGCACCTTCGCCCCCGGCGGTTCTGGAACCGCGCTCCGCACCATCGCCCGGCGTTCCTATCGGTCCAATCCGTCCGATACGTCCGATCTGACCATCCAAGATTCCGCGCACGGCACGACGCTCTACTCCGCCACCCTCCTTCACGCCACCGGTGAGACGCTCGACTGGCAGGCGCACCTCTACGACGACAAGAACCGCCTCCGCTCCACGCTTTACTCCGACGGCTCCACCTCCACCAACGCCTACTCCTGCTGCCGCCTGCTCTTCACCATCGACCGCGACGGACGGAAGACCGAGCGGCTCGCGCAGACCGGCACAGACCACTTGCGATACGCCATGCTCGACGTGTCGTTTCCAGAGCTCCCGCAAAACGAAGGCGGTCCTTCCGGCTACTACTTCGCCGTGCCGGGTGCCTATTCATATGCCCGCACCTACGACTTCCGGGCGACGGAGCACAGTTTCGATGCGATGGGCCGGCGCATCCGCACCCGCGAACTCGCGACAAACCCCGATCGCTCGCAAGACATCGCGACGCTTCGCAAAACCAGCTATGGATGGGAAGCGTCGGAAACCACCAGCTACCCCCATGGCATATCCGACTTCCAGGTCCACACCGACGCGCGGGGACTCGTCACCCAAACCGCGTTCACGCAAACCCCCGCCGAAACCATCCGGACGACGGACACCTTCGACGGCACCGCGCTTCTGATGCGCACCACCTCGCGCACCGTGCGCGGCGGCGGTTCCACCACCCGCCGGGAATGGGACGGCGAATGGACGGAAGCAAGCTCCACCACCACGTTCGCCCCGGACGGGCGGCGAATCGAAATCGCCACCCTTGCCACGTCCGACGCCCCCATGGTCACAAACAGCGTGGTGGAATACGACTTCCTCGGACGCATCGCCGCTTCCGAAACGCCGCTCTCCCGCACGGAATACGCCTACCACGGCAGTTCGCGCCGCGTCGCGTCGGAAACGGAAGTCCGCTCCGGAAGCGTCGCGACGCCCCTCTACGACGAACTCGGCGACGCCATCGGCAGCGTGGCCGACGGCGTGGCGTCGATGTCGCTCACCACCTACGAACTGCGCTCCAACGCCTGGTGGCGCGTCGCGACCTCCTTCCTGACGGCCGACGGCCGGACCAACGGGCTTTCCGTGTCCCGCACGCGCCTGACGGGGCTTTCCAACGCCCTGCGCTCCTGCGTCGAAACCGAGGCCGACGGCGCGACGACGCGCGTCACCACGTCGTTCGACCCGGTCGCCAAGGTGTCCACGGACACCCTCGAACGCACCGGCATGGCGACCACGACGCGCAAGCGCATGTTCGGGCGGGAGATCGAGGCGACGGACGCCGACGGCGTCACCCGCTACAACTACTTCGACCCCTACGGTCGCGTCTACCTCACGCGGGAGTTCACGGGCGAACGCCTCCACTGGCGCACCCTCGCCATGCGCGACAGCGTCGGCGACGTCTACGCCTCCGCCCGCTTCATCGGCGGCACCCCGCACTGGAACAACGTCGCCCGGTTCAACGGCTTCGACTCGCGCGGCAACCTCGTCGCCTCCACCAATGAAATGGGGTACGTCACGCATTCGCTCTTCGACTCCGCCGGACGCCTCGCCGCGCGCTTCGGCGCGGCCTACCCCGTGGCCTACGGCTACGACGCGACGGGACGCCTGAAGTCCCTCTTCACCACGCGCAGCGGCGCAACGTGGGACGTCACGCACTGGAACTACGACCCCGCCACGGGGCTGGTCACCAACAAGGTTTATGCCGACGGCTCCGCGCTTGCGCATGGCTGGACGCCCGACGGCCTGCCGGAGCGCACCACCTGGGCGCGGGGCGCATGGCGTCATGTCGCGTACAACGACCGGCGACTTCCCGCCGCCGTCTCGTACTCCGACCCCGGCACGCCGGGCCATGAATTGTCCTACGACGCCTTCGGGCGGCTCGTCGCCGTGGCCGACGCCGCCGGACGCCGCCACGGCTACGCCTACGGCGCTTCCGCCGCCTCGCCGACGAACGAGACCGCCGCCGCGGACTCCGCCACGAACGCCATCGCCCGAATCCTCGACGCCAACGGCCGCCCGGTCTCCACGACCTTGCGCGTCAGCGGCGCACCGCGCGGCGGAACGTGGCATGCCTATGCGGACTCGGGCAGGCTGGCGCACGTCGCCGCCACCAACGCCCAGGGGCGCGGGCTTGTGGCCGCCTACACCAACTTTCGCCGGGCGCTCGTTTGGCCATTCGGTCGAACTGCCCTCCGGCGCGGTCTTCACGCGGACGCTCGCGCGCGACGCCTACCGCCCGAACCGCGTCACCTCCATTGCCCATGCGTTCGACGGCGTGGAGGTCAGCCGATACGCGCACACCTTCGATGCGCTCGACCGCCTCGCCGCCCGCAACGCCGACGCCTTCGGCTACAACGCCCGCTCGGAAGTCGTGTCCGCCACCGTCGCATCCAACGAATACGCCTACGCCTACGACCACATCGGGAACCACACGACTTCATCTGTTAACTCCGCCACGACGAGCTTTGACACGGCCAACGCCCTGAACCAATACACATCCTTCTCAAATCTTGTCCAATCCTGTAATCCTGTCCATGACCTCGATGGAAACATGCTGACCAATGGCGTTTGGTCTTACACGTGGGATTGCGAGAATCGGCTTGTCACGGTGTCCTCAAACAACGTCTGCGTCGTTTCCAACGCCTACGACTATCTTTCCCGCCGCGTCCTGAAGGCCACGCCCGAGGCGGTTCACGCCTTCGTCTATGACGGCTGGAACTTGATCCACGAAACCGTGACGGCGGGCAACGGCGACGTTTCGGAAATCCAGTACTTCTGGGGGCCCGACCTCTCCGGCACGCTCCAAGGCGCCGGCGGCGTCGGCGGCTTGCTCGCCGTTTCCATCAACGGGCAGTTCTACCTGCCCTGCGTTGACAACAACGGCAACATCACCGCCTACATCGACGAGCAAGGCGTCGCCGTGGCAGAATACACTTACGACGCCTTCGGTGGCACCATCGAAAAATCAGGGGCAATGGCGGATGCCTTCGCCCACCGCTTCAGCACGAAGTACTATGATGCTGAAACCGGGCTGTATTATTACGGACGCCGTTTTTATTTGCCAACGCTCCACCGCTGGCTCAACCGTGATCCGATCCAAGAAAAAGGCGGAGCGAATCTGTATGCGTTTTGCAGGAATGATGGAGTGAACGCCGTGGATTTGCTGGGGCTTGCCTTGTATGCCTTTGATGGAACCTGGAATGACAAGGACAAAATGAAGCGTCCGACCAATGTCGCCAAGCTATATAGAGCCTATACGAAAGAAAAAAGCTATAAAAAAGGAATCGGAACGTCTAGCGTGACAAGGTTGATTGGTGGAGCGACGGGCGCTGGCGGGAAAAGTCGCGTTAAATCCATGTATGAAGATTTAGTAAGGATTTACAACACACCCGATCCAACTGGCGAAAACCAGAAGATTGATGTCATCGGCTTCAGCCGTGGCGCGGCGCTTGCGCGCGATTTCGTGAACTACATCAACGAGCAAGGCGGCGTGCCAATGACGACGAAAAGCGGCGAGAAGGTTGTTTGCCCCGTGAAGATTCGCTTCCTGGGCCTTTTTGACACGGTGGCCTCCTTTGGGATACCCGGAAATGGCGTAAACCTCGGATACGATCTCTCCATCCCCGGCAACGTTGAACATGTTCGCCATGCGATTGCCCAAGATGAATATCGCGGCATGTTCCCCCTCTCGCCCGTTTTGGATCCGGACGGGACCGGTGTCGATCCAAGAATCGTTGAACGTCCCTTCCGGGGCTCGCATTCTGATATCGGCGGAGGATATGACGTTGGAGACCGATCGAATTTCGCCTTGAACTGGATGTATCACGAGGCCATCCGAGTGGGCGTGCCCTTTGGGCCGCTCAATCCCGAAGACATCGGCGCAAGCGATCCGGTCATGCACGACACCGGAGGCACGGGGCCCCGGGACATCGATTATCCATAAGGACCAGCAAGCGAGGAGATTGCCATGAAGGAAAGGGCGATACGTCTTTTTTCAGCAGCGACGCTTTCCATTATGATGTCGGCGCTTGGGGGATGCATGACACGGGACTATGCGGTCGGTATAAGAAACCGAACCGAAAAGATGATACATGAAGCCAGCGTTTCATACGATGGGTTCCAGTCGGTTGGAGGCACTTTAATAGCAGGCGGTAAATCTATACACCTTTTCCCAGAAGTCCCCATACCCAAGATTGCGCAAGTCGAATGGCAAACAGAAGACGGTGTTTTTCACCGGCGGAATGTCGAGGTTAAAAAGAACATGCCAAGAGGTTTTAAAGGGTATTTGATGTTTGAAATCACGGACGGGAAGGTTGTCCTCCTTTTCGAGGAGTACTATGAAATGCCTTCGGGTTTCAGATGAAACCATGAGCCTTGGCGCAAATGAACGCGAGGCACGGGGCCCCGGGACATCGATTACCCATAAGGACCAGCAAACGAGGAGATTGCCATGAAAGAAAGGGCGACACGTATTTTTCCAGCAGCGACGCTTTCCATTATGATGTTGGCGCTTGGGGGATGCATGACACAGGACTATGCGGTCGGTATAAGGAACAGAACCGAAAAGATGATACATGAAGCCAGTGTATCATACGATGGATTCCAGTCTGTTGGAGGCACAATTGGAGCAGGTCGCGCTTCTGTACACCATTCTCCAGAAGTTCCAATCCCGGAAGTTGCACAAGTCGAGTGGCAAACAGAAGACGGTGTTTTTCATCGGCAGAATGTCGAGGTTAAAAAAAACATGCCAAGAGGTTTTGGCGTGTATTGGTATTTGATGTTTGAAATCACGGACAGGGAGGTTGTTCTCCGCTTTTTAGAAGACAGGGGGCAATAATACAGCGATGTGTTGGAAGCAATTCCCGTTTCAGAAATCCAAGGAGAGAATCTGGAAAACGCTACAAAATGAATGGTGCAGTTAAAAATCCTAGCAAGCTTCATGCCATAGTGGAATTCTGTGGCGGGTGGCGATTTCGCATTGTGTTCGTGTGCATTTTCAATTGCACCTACGATGCAGTGGGATATGTGAATGCGCTCGGCTTCGCGGCGTCCGAGACGACGACGTACCCCGACGGCATCGGCGACCACGTTGTCCACGTCGACCGGCGCGGGGTTCGCACGGTCACGACGCGCACGTCGCACGCCGACCGCGAGGAGAGCGTCACCCTGACGTTCTCGCCGGCGAACCCCGACGTTTGCGTCGTGGCGAGCACGAACATCGCCTACCGGAACGGGCGTTCCATCGCCATCCGAAGCTGGGACGGCGGCTGGACGCGCGAAACCTCGTGGAGCGACTACGCCGCCGACGGGACGCGGCGCGCCTTCTCCGTCACCGAGGCGTCGGATTCGCCGGGCGCGATCACGAATCAAATCGCCCACGGCGACTTCCTCGGGCGGACGGTGGCGACGCTGAGGCCCGGCGCCGCAGGCGCCTGGCTCGTCACCTCGAACGCCTACGACGGCGCGACCTCGCGCCTGGTTCGCTCGGAAACGACCGGACAGCCCGCCACGACCTACCTCTACGACGAGCGCGGCGAGATGGCGGCGACCGTCCAAAGCGGCGTCGAGACCGCGTCGGAAACCCGCTACGAGAACATCGGCGAAGCATGGTGGCGGGTGGACGTCCGCAGCACGGCGCGCGGGGGCGTCACCAACGCCGTCGCGACGACCCGCCGCCAGTTGACGGGGCTGTCCAACGCCCTGCGGAGCCGCACGGTGAACACCGGCCCGAACGGCTCGACGACGACGGAATCGGGCAGCTACAACCCGCAGACTTGCGAACTGACGATGGTTCGCGCAACCGATTCGGCAACGCCATCCGCCACCGTCTCGAAGTTCGGGCGTTCAATTCGCCGCGAGACGCTGCGCGAAACCGTTTACAACTACTTCGACCCGCTCGGGCGCGTTGCATACTCGGAAACGCGCGACCCTGAAACGGGCGTCTATTCCCATTTCCGCTGGTCGGGACTCGACGAGTCCGACAACGAGACCCACTACGGCATTTATTATTACGACGACGATCTGCACGTCACCGGATCGAGAACCTTCGACGCCTTCGGCCGCGAAACGTCCCACACCGACACGTTCGGCAACACCGTGACAACGACCTACGACGCTCTCGGGCGTCCGGTTGCCGCCACCGGTGCGACCTACCCCGTGGCCTACGGGTACGACGCCGCCGGCCGCACGACCGCCCTCGCCACCGCCCGAGGCAACGCCGCCGGCTTCGCCGCCCTCGCCGTCCAGCTTGCCGGAGGCGCGTCCCTCGCATCCCTTGCGTCCCCTGCGTCCCTCGATCTCACCGCCTGGAACTACGACCACGCCACCGGACTTGCCACCAACAAGGTCTACGCCGACGGATCAGCCGTTTCCTACGCCTACACCCCCGACGGCAAGCTTTCTGCTCGCACCTGGGCGCGCGGCCTCGCCACAACCTACGCCTACAACCCCGACGGCTTGCTCACCGCCACCACCTACAGCGACAACACGCCGGACATCGTGCTGACATACGACCTCTTCCAGCGCCCTGCTTCCGCCTCCAACGCCGTCGCGCGATACGCCTACCAGAACAGCCACCTCGGCACCGCCACCAACGAGACGGCCATGGTTGGCGGCGACACCGCGACCCTGGCCCGTACCCTGGACAACCGCCACCGCCTGGCGGAACTGCGCAGCGGCAATGCCGCCCCCGTCCATTACGGCTACGACTCCGAAAGCCGTCTTTCCACCGTCTCGAATGATACCTTTTCGGCAAGCTACGCATATACTGATGACGCCTGGGACGCCGGATACACCATCACGCAGACCAACGGGATAGTTCTCTCCCGTACCGTCATCCGCGACCGGTACCGCCGCCACCTTGTCACGGTCATCACCAACAGCGCCAGCGGCGTGCCGCACAACCCGCTGGCCTACACCTACGACCTCCTCAACCGCGTCACGTCACGAAACGCCGACACCTTCGACTACAACGCCAGAAGCGAAGTCACTTCCGCCATCATCCAGCCCGCCCACACCAACCGCTACGCCTTCGACAACATAGGCAACGCGCTGTGGGCCTCGCTTAACTCCGTCACGAACATCTACACCGCCAACGAACTGAACCAGTATTTCCTGATTTCCAATCATGTCAATCATGTCAATCCTGTCCAAATTTCTCCCGTATACGATTTAGACGGCAATATGACATGGGACGGGCGTTTCAGCTATGCGTATGATGCCGAGAACCGCCTCGTCGCCGCCTATTCCAACGGCCTGTGCGTAGTCTTCAACGCCTACGATCATCTTAGCCGCCGCGTGTTGAAAATCTCACGCGGAGGCGCGGAGACACGGGGATTTGTTTATGACGGCTGGCTGCCGGTTCTCGAAATCGTCGCTACCGCCGCGGGAGTGACCACCAACCACTACGTCTGGGGCAAAGACCTATCCGGCACGCTCCAGGGCGCGGGCGGCGTCGGTGGTTTGCTGGCGGTACAGATGGGCGGCACATGGTACTTCCCGTTCTACGATAACAACGGGAATATCACGGCCTATGCCGATAAAACCGGTTCTATCGTGGCGGAATATGTTTATGATGCCTTCGGTGGTACCATAGCCCAATCCGGCAGTATGGCGGATGCCTTCGCCCATCGTTTCAGCACTAAATACTACGACTCCGAAACGGGCATCTACTACTACGGCTACCGATTCTACTCCCCTGAACTTATGAGGTGGCTGAACAGGGATCCGATTCAAGAGGAAGGCGGTTTCAACGTATATGCGTTTTGCGAGAATGACGCAAGGAACTCATTTGATGTTTTCGGACTTCAGAGCAAACCAAAAGTCCAATGTTCTAAAAAAGACAGTCCAATTTCATTTCGTTTTGATGGAAAAACTTTAAGTACAACAGGTTTTAGTTTGGATGCGGTGTCAGGACGTCCAATACGTGAGACAAACACATCCTGGGTCTCAACAGATACATTTTTCGGCATTCCTGTATATGGAGGGATTGAGCGAACAACAGAGTATGATTACTCCGTAGAGCGTCAGAAACTCAAAAATGTCGGGCCTGTTCCGAAAGGAAGTTATTGGATTAACGTGAATGAAGGAAGAACCCCAATAACTAGTCCATACAGCCACATCGTCAAATCTTCGGGGTGGGGGAGCTATAGTTGGACTTTACATGTGGATCCTATGACGGAAACATATGGACGAAGCGGTTTCTTTATACATGGTGGCGATAGATGGGGGTCTGCGGGATGCATCGACCTTCAATACGGAGACAGCAAATTCAGGGACTTTTTGAAAGGCTTGTGTGACTGCTACATACCCATTGAGGTTGAGTATCCAACACCGAATGTCCAAAAAACGGAACGTCATGTCTCTTGGTATCTCTTCATGTTTTAAATTCCAGTCCGCACATTTTGATATGATTTTACATGCTATGAAACGATTTCGCATTTTTCTTGGTTTTACGTCTCTTGTTTTATTCCAGCTCGCTATTGCCTGCGCCATGACATGCATAGCAAACACATTGAATGTCAGATATATGGCTTGGGTGGTATTGGTGCTATGGCTGGTGTCGGTTGGGTTGTGCATTGGCTTTTTTGCCAAAAATTCGATGACAAAAAAAATCTTGTATTCATTTTCCCTCATCGTTTCCTTGCTAATTTATCTTATTATGGACGTAGTGTTTAATATTTTCCCGCGGGTTTTCTATTGAGCACGGCATTCGAAAAAGATTACAATGATCTTATGATCCCACAGTCATTCAGAACAAAACGCAAACACACCGTACTTGCGACCACCCGCGACGGCACGATGTGGGACTCCACGCATTGGCACTACGACCCTGCCACGGGACTGCTCACCAACAAGGTCTACGCCGACGGATCAGCAGTGTCCTATACGCACAACCCCGACGGCAGGCTTGCCGCCCGCACCTGGGCGCGTGGACTCGCCACAACCTACGCCTACAACCCCGACGGCTTGCTCACCGCCACCACCTACAGCGACAACACGCCGGACATCGTGCTGACATACGACCTCTTCCAGCGCCCTGCTTCCGCCTCCAACGCCGTCGCGCGATACGCCTACCAGAACAGCCACCTCGGCACCGCCACCAACGAGACGGCCACGGTCGGCGGCGACACCGCGACCCTGGCCCGCACCCTGGACCACCGCCACCGTCTGGCCGCACTGCGTATCGGCAATGCCGCCCCCGTCCACTACGGCTACGACACCGAGAACCGGCACTCCGCCGTCTCCAACACCGCCTTCCGCGCCACCTACGCCTACACCTCCGACGGTTGGGATGCGGGCTATTCGGTGGCCTTGACGAATGGCGTCGTACTTGCCCGCAACCTGACCCGCGACCCCTACCGCCGCAGTCTGGTAAAAGCCATCACCAACAGCGTCAGCGGCGTGCCGTACAATCCGCTGGCCTACACCTACGACCTGCTTAACCGTGTCACGTCACGAAACGCCGACACCTTTGATTACAACGCCAGAAGCGAAGTCACGGCGGCCATCATCCAGCCCGCCCACACCAACCGCTACGCCTTCGACAACATAGGCAACGCGCTGTGGGCCTCGCTTAACTCCGTCACGAACATCTACACCGCCAACGAACTGAACCAGTATTTCCTGATTTCCAATCATGTCAATCATGTCAATCCTGTCCAAATTTCTCCCGTATACGATTTAGACTGCAATATGACATGGGACGGGCGTTTCAGCTATGCGTATGACGCCGAGAACCGCCTCGTCGCCGCCTATTCCAACGGCCTGTGCGTAGTCTTCAACGCCTACGATCATCTTAGCCGCCGCGTGTTGAAAATCTCACGCGGAGGCGTGGAGACGCGGAAATTTGTCTACGACGGCTGGCTGCCGGTTCTCGAAATCGTCGCCACCGCCTCGGGCGTGACCACAAATCATTACGTGTGGGGACGCGATCTATCTGGAAGCATGCAAGGCGCGGGCGGCGTCGGCGGCTTGCTGGCGGTACAGATGGGCGGCGCGTGGCACTTCCCGTTCTACGACAACAACGGAAGTGCGCCAAGCGAAGCTCGGCGCTTCTTGCGGGGTGGAAGTCCCCGCCGAGTAAGGACCAGCCATCCACTCGTACCGAGTGTTGGCACTATGGAAGAGGAGTCGAATCCGAATGAAGTAGTGTAAGCGTACACAGGGAACTTCGCAGGCCGCAGGGAGGATGCACCCTCCCGAAGCGGTTCAGCCCCGTTAATTGATCATGCGCAGGGCGACATGTTTGCCGACATGGAAGCCAGCAACAAGGACGCGCAACCGGCTTGCGTCCGGTGACTGCGCCGGGGTCTACGGCGCGCGGCATGCGGAGAGAGAAGCGAACGGGAACTTGGGAGACCCGCCGCCGTCCGCGTCCGCGAGGGCGCGGTAGCGGCCGCCGAGCCGGAAGGGAAGGCGGCGCGACGCGGCGGCGGGAGTCAGACCGCCCCATAGTACTCCGGGACGGGCGAGCCGGTCACACGGGGAAGGGGGCGGCGGGGCTGCGAAGCCCGCAAAGGAAACAGGAAAGATGGACACGACAGGCTGTCAAACACTGCAAACCTCACTGCGGGGAATAGCGGATCGGGCGCGACGCGACCCGAAGGCGCGATTCCGCGACGTGTACAGGCTGCTCAACGAGGCGAACCTGCGCGAGTGCTTCCGGGCGTTGCGCAGGGACGCCGCGCCGGGGATTGACCGGGTGACGTTCGACGACTACGAACGCGACCTCGACGCCAACCTCGCGGCGCTGGTCGAGCGGCTCAAGCACAAGCGGTACCACGCCCGACTGGTGCGCAGGGTGAACATCCCGAAGGGGGGCGGGAAACTGCGTCCCCTCGGAATCCCTGTGCTGGAGGACAAACTTCTGCAAATGGCCGTGGCGAAGGTGCTCACGGCGATCTACGAAGAGGACTTCCTGCCGGCGAGCCGGGGCTACCGTCCCGGCGGCGACGCCCGCGAGGCCAGCCGCGAATGGGCGGCGAGGCTCGGCGGGGGGAGCTATGCGTGGGTGGTCGATGCGGACATCAAGGGCTTCTTCGAGCACGTCGATCACGACTGGATGCTCAGGATGCTGGAGCTTCGCATCGACGACAAGCCGTTTCTGCGGCTGGTGCGCAAATGGCTCAAGGCGGGGGTGCTGGAAACGGACGGACGGGTGCTGCATCCGACGGAGGGGACGCCCCAAGGCGGGGTGGTCTCGCCGGTGCTGGCGAACGTCTACCTGCACTACGCGCTCGACCTCTGGTTCGACCGCGTGGTCAGGAGGACGACGTCGGGCCGCTGTGTGATGCTGCGCTACGCCGACGACTTCGTGGTCGCCTTCGAGCGGCGCGAGGACGCGGAACGCTTCCTTGGGGAGCTGCCCGGGCGACTGGGCAAGTTCGGCCTGGAGCTCTCGGGGGAGAAGACGCGGCTGGTGCGCTTCGAGCGGGGCAACCCGTCGGGCGACAACGGCGGCTTCGACTTCCTGGGGTTCCAGTACCACTGGGAGCGTACGCGAAACGGACGCTGGAAGGTGCAGCGCCGGACGGCTCCGAGCCGTCTCCGGCGGTCGGTGGAACGCTTCGCCGAGTGGATCAAGGCCAACCGGGGCGGACGCCTGCCCGTTCTCATGGAACGGCTGGGGCGCAAGCTCGCGGGGTACTGGCAGTACTACGGCGTGACGGGCAACGGGCGCAGCCTGTGCAAGTTCTGGAGGCAGGTGGTGGCTGGGCTCTACAAGTGGCTCAACCGCAGAAGCCAGAAGCGGGGCTTGACCTGGGTCCGTCTCAATGCGATCCTCAAGCGCCACGGGGTGCCGGGACCGCGGATCACCGAGAGCGGGCAGATGCTGTTTTCCTTCATGGGGGCGCGTTGAAGACCGAGTGCAAAGCGAGCAGTCCCGAAGAGCCCGGTGCGGGAATTCCGCACGCCGGGATCCGTGCGGGGGGCGCCCGGCAACGGGCGTCCCTACCGCGATACGCACTGTGGACCTCGCTTAACGCCGTCACCAACATCTACACCGCCAACGAACTGAACCAGTATTTCCTGATTTCCAATCATGTCAATCCTGTCCAAATTTCTCCCGCATACGATTTAGACGGCAATATGATATGGGACGGGCGTTTCAACTACACGTATGATGCGGAAAACCGCCTCGTCGCCGCCTATTCCAACGGCCTGTGCGTAGTCTTCAACGCCTACGACCACCTGAGCCGCCGCGTGTTGAAAATCTCACGCGGAGGCACGGAGACACGGGGATTTGTTTATGACGGCTGGCTGCCGGTTCTCCGAAATCGTCGCCACCGCCTCGGGCGTGACCACCAACCACTACGTCTGGGGCAAAGACCTATCCGGCACGCCTCCAGGGCGCGGGCGGCATCGGCGGACTCCTGGCGGTACAGATGGGTGGCACATGGTACTTCCCGTTCTACGATAATAACGGCAACATCACAGCCTATGTTGACGAGACCGGCGCCATCGTGGCCGAGTACACCTACGACGCCTTCGGGCGCACCATTGAGGCTACCGGCTCCATGGCCGACGCCTTCCTCCACCGTTTTTCGACCAAATACTACGATGCCGAAACCGGGCTCTACTACTACGGCTACCGGTTCTACGCGCCCAAACTGATGCGGTGGATCAATAGGGATCCGATTCAAGAGAAGGGTTTCGTTTTCAGTTTGTATAACGAGAAAATTTCAGACGCTGAGACACTGGCTATTCCCTTCCCAGATTTCGAAACATATTATTTGTACAATGTAGAAGAATTGACGAAAGGTGGGAATTGCAATCCAGTTATGTTTATCCTTAACAGTCCACTAAACCGAAGTTCCAGCGGCTCTTTCATGCCCGAAACGGCCATATTTTCTTGATTTAGCGGCATTCCGGCACCCCTAAGGCAGCAAAATCCGTTCCATTTGCGCCCATGTAATTGTTAATAACTTTTTTGACGAAACACCATTTTTACGCTTGCATGAGACTGAAAGGTCTGCTAAATTGAGCCCATGTACATTGACATCGTGCCGAACCGCAAATCCCCGCCCGCAATCCTGCTGCGCGAGAGCTGCCGCGAGGGCGGGCGCACCGTCAAGCGCACGCTTGCCAACCTGTCGATGCTGCCGCCCGAGGCGGTGGCGGCGCTGCGCGCCGCGCTCAAGGGCGAGCATCTTGTGGAGGCCGACAGCCTTTTCGAGATCGAGCGATCCCTGCCATGCGGCCACGTCAGGGCCGTCCGCACGGCAATGAGCCGGCTCGGCATGCGGGATCTGGTGTCGTCCAAGCCCTGCCCGGAGCGCGACATCGTGCTGGCGATGATAGCCCAGCGCATAATAGAGCCGGGCTCGAAGCTGGAGACGGTCTCCCTGTTCGGGGACTCCACGCTCGCGCAGGAGTTCGGCGTGCAGGACGTGGACGAGAACGACCTTTATGCGGCGATGGACTGGCTCGCGGCCCGCCAGCCCTTCATCGAGCGCAAGCTGGCCGGGCGGCACCTTGCCGAGGGGGCGACAGTCCTGTACGACGTATCGAGCAGCTCCTACTACGGCAAGCAATGCCCCCTGGCAAAGCGCGGATACAACCGCGACGGCCTCAAGCTGCCCGGCATCGTCTACGGGCTTATGACCGATACCGACGGCAGGCCGGTCGCGGTGCGGGTGTATCCCGGCGACACCGCCGACCCGGTGACGGTGCCGGACCAGATCGACCGGCTGCGCGGGGGCTTCGGCATAGCGCGGTTCGTCTTCGTGGGTGACCGCGGCATGCTGACGAACACGCAGATCGACCGCCTGCGGCAGCAGGAGGGCTGCGGCTGGATATCCTGCCTGCGAAGCTCGGACATCCGCAGGCTGCTGGAGACACGCGATCCCTCCGGTGCGCCGCTGTTCACGCAGGGCAACCTGGCCGAGATCATCCATCCCGACTTCCCCGGCGAGCGGCTGGTGGCCTGCTACAACCCGGTGCTGGCGATGGACCGCGCCCGCATGCGCGGCGAGCTGCTGGAGTCCACCGAGAAGGATCTCGTCAAGCTGCGCGACCATGTGGGGCGCCGGAGGAGGAAACCCCTGACGGCAGCCGAGATCGGCGTCAGGGCGGGACGCGTGATCAACCGCTACAAGGTCGCCAAGCACTTCAGGCTGGACATCGCCGACAACCACTTCGGCTGGGAGCGCGACACGGAATCCATCGCCCGCGAGGCCGCCCTGGACGGCATCTACGTCGTGCGCACCAGCGAGACGCCCGAGTCGCTTTCCGCAGAGGACGCGGTGCGCGCCTACAAGAGCCTGGGCGACGTCGAGCAGGCCTTCAGGACCTTCAAGGGCGTCGATCTGCTCGTCCGCCCGATCTACCACCGCCTGGAGGACCGCGTGCGCGCGCACGTGCTGCTGTGCATGCTCGCCTATTACGTGGAATGGCACATGCGCCAGGCCCTGGCCCCGCTGCTCTACGCCGACGAGGAACTGGAAGCCGCCCGCGCCAGCCGCGATCCCGTCGCCAAGGCGCAGCCCTCGGAAAACCTCAAGCGCAAGCGCGCCCGGAAACGCACGCAGGACGGACTGCGGCTCCGGCGCTGGGACGGGCTGCTTGGCGCGCTATCGACACAGGTGCGCAACACATGCTGTTTCGGAGAAGGCAGAACCGCCGTGCGCTTTACCCGCGACACGATGCCCAACGCCTTCCAGGCCAAAGCCTTCCGACTGCTCGAGGCGGACCACGCCTGCTGGCGGAACAACAAGGGCGTTTCCATGTAAGCGGAACGGGAAAATGGCGCCAGAAAGCGCGTAGAATGCTTGCCTGCAAGGGTTTGCGAATGAGCAGGCTGTTGGAAATCGCTGGAACTTCGGACTAAATGGTTGGGATGACAGGGGACTGGATATTACGCTTGAGACCGGCAACAATGGTGCAAATGACCTTAACAACAAGTATCATCAAGCGGTTTGTGTCGACACGTGGGTTAATGGCAATGGAAGGAATGCCTGTAACGAACAAAACAAGTGGCAATGTTGTCATTTGGGGAAGAGATGCTTTTCGTTTGGCAAGGTACCAGGATTAGAGGGCGGTCAACTGCCCCATTTTTCATCGAGTTGGCTGGGCTGGAGCAGTACTGTTGTTGGCGCAATTCTTCAGGGAGAGATTTACTCTCTTGCCGCCGTTCCGGGGGCAACGATTGATCGACGTTACGTCACAACAATGACACAAGACTTCAACTGGGAGCGCTACATGTGGCGAAGTCGAATGTACACACGCGATGCGTATTCTGTTGCACGGCATAATTGCCGGAAGTATTCCCAATGGGAATTTAGAGATGCGCCATATCATTGGTAATGTAGGAGATGCTACTAATGCAAAAACGCACTTACTGGTATTGGGGCGGAACGCTCGGAACGCTCATTATCATTGGATGTGCCCTAATTGTCTTACAGGGGGACACAATAACACCAAAGGACAGGACGATTGGAAACTTAGGGCGGATTGAGTTCCTCCTTGTTGAGTTTGTTGATGCGTTTTCGCACTTCCCTGACACATTAACCGAACTGACTAATTCCCTAACGTCTAGTTTTCAACTGGACGATGGGTGGGGCCACCCCATTTGCTACATAAAAACGAATGACATTGTAATCTTGCGCAGTTATGGGAAAGATGGATTGCCCGGTGGAAGTGGTGACAATGCGGACATTGATCTCCATTGTCGAATACGGCTTGGGCCAACCCTTGAAGAGATCAAATAACAACATGCCAAGAGGTTTTAAAGGGTATTTGATGTTTGAAATCACGGACGGGAAGGTTGTCCTCCTTTTTGAAGAGTACTATGAAATGCCTTCGGGTTTCAGATAAACCGATTCACTAGCATCCCATAGGCTTGCCGGAATCACTCCGGCCTTCACCCGTTGGAAGTCAGCGCACGCGCTCAAGACGAGAGCGTCAGACCGGATTGAAAAAAAGGTCTGACCTCCTGGCCGTCTGCTTGTAACCTACAGGCATTATGAAAAAAAGCGACCAAGGCGCGTAAACGCGCAACCGAGAGGCCAGCGAGAACATCGTACACCACCCTGCGTCAGAGCGTCCAGTGGATTCCCGCGGGATTGCCGGACAAGATCGCGCGCTCCGCCGGGGTCCGGGCGTCCCACTGCGCGAAAACATCCGCCACATTCTTGATGGTGAGCTTTCTGCCCGAGGCCTCCACCCTGGCAAGCGCCGCGTCGACCGCCTCCCGGAGCCCGGCGGTCAGCCGTCCGTAGACCCCGTCCGCTGCGACCAACCAGCGGACCTCCGCCTCTCCAGGCTCGCGGCCAGCTCGTCCGGCGGCAGATTCGGGAACGCCGACATCGGCACCCCCGCCGCCTTCGCCGGAATCAAGATTGCCGCCGTGCTTCTGGAAAAGGTCACTAGCATCCCATAGGCGGACCGGCAACCGGACGGTTCCCGCAGTTGGCACACTTTAGGGGCGGGGAGTTGCCTCTAAAGATTTTCAAAAAAGTGTCGGCTTCGGAGGCGTCTGCCTGTAACCTACAGGCATTATGAAAAAACGACTCCCCCAATTGCTTGGGTTCGCGCCTCCGAAACCGACGAAGACAGTGTACACCGTGCTGCGGCAGCTCGTCCAGTGGATTCCCGCCGGGATGATCCAGCGGCTCGCCGAAGAGTATAAGCTCGACATCCGCAAGTGGTCGGCGGTGAGCCATGTGGTCGCGCTGATGTACGGCCAGCTCGCGGGCTGCGACAGCCTCAACGGGATCGTGGACGCGGCGCGCGTCCACGAGAGCGAGTGGCGCAACATCCGGGGGGCGCAGCCGCCGAAGCGCAACACGTTCTCCAACGCGAACCGGCACCGCGACGCGGCCATGGCCGAGCGGCTGTACTGGGAGGTCTTCGACCATCTGGTCACCGTCTGCCCGGGGTTCGGGCAGTACAAGAGGCACAAGGGCTTCCTCGCGCGGATGAAGCGCGGCATCTTCGCCATCGACTCCAGCACGATCAAGCTGTGCCTGAACTGCATCGACTGGGCGCGGCACCGCAGGAAGAAGGCGGCGGCGAAGCTGCACATGAACCTCGACGTGGGCAGCCGCCTGCCCGCCGCCGTCGTCGTGGAGGACGCGGGCCACCACGACTCCACCCGCGCGAAGGCGCTCTGCGCCGGGCTGAAGGCGGGCGACGTGTGCCTCGCCGACCGTGCCTACACGGACTTCTCCTTCCTCGCCGACCTGCGGGCGCGCGGCATCTTCTTCGTGGTCAGGCAGAAAACGAACATGAAGTTCAAGCGCGTCAAGCGCCTGCCGGAGAGCCGGGACGCGGGCATCGTCGGCGACGAACTCGTCGAGCCCGCCCTCGCCCGCTCCAAAAAGCTCTATCCCGTCCCCCTGCGCCGCGTGACCGCGAACGTCGAGGTGAACGGCAAGATGAAGGAGATGACTTTCCTGACGAACAACCTCGGCTGGAGCGCGCGCACCATCGCGGAACTGTACCGGGCGCGGTGGGCCGTCGAGCTGTTCTTCAAGGAAATCAAGCAGACCTGCCAGATCCGCGACTTCGTAGGGTACAACGAGAACGCGGTCAAGTGGCAGATCTGGACGGGGATGCTCGTGCATCTCCTGCTGCGGTTCATGAGCCATGTCGCGGACTGGAAGCTGAGCTTCTCGCGCCTCGCGGGCGTCGCGCGCGCGGCGGTGTGGGTCAAGCGCGACCTGATTGAGATGCTCAAAATCTATGGGACAGCACCGCGGCCAAAACCGGGTGAATCCCGCGAAAAACCCCCGCCCATACAGGCCTTTTTCGATTTCTGGCGGCTCGACTATGGGACAGCAGGGCCGTAAAACCCAGTAAAAACGCGAAACGGCCGGTCGCTCCGGGAAAACCTCAAACCTGAAACCACAAAAAAGACATCAAAAACCCAAGCAAATCCGCATGGGTAAGGGTGAATTGTGCCGCCTATGGGATGCTAGTGGGAAAAGGTCGCTCTGCAGCTCCACCACATACATGTCGCCGCCGTCCCGGTCTTCCGCCGCCACGCGCGCCCAGCCGAACGCCCCGCCCGGATAGTCGGAAAAGTGATTGCGCCCGTACCCGTGCTCGGTCCCCGGCGTGCCCAGCAGCAGCGAGTACGCCTTCATCTTCCGCTTCCATCCGGACCCGAACACGTTTTCCAGGCCGTAATCCGCGAATTTTACGACCGGACGCGACTCGATATGCAGAATCTCGCCGTCCGCCGCAGCCCTCACCTCCGCCATCGGAACGCGCTTGGCCCCATGCGCGAACACGCGGTCGAGCGCGGACGATATGATGCGCTTCTCGATCTGCTTGGTCCCCGGCTTGTTCAGCAGCTGCTCGACCTGCGGGCGAGACACTTCGCGCCCTTCCAGCGCGCGGAAGTGCGGCGCATTCCACAAGGCCAGCGTCGGCCCATCGCCCGCTCCCACAGCCGGAGACATGAGAGAGAAGCGCACGTCCGGCGTCTCGGGGTTCGCCCACTCGCCGGGCGGGATCAGGCGGCCGAAGTCGTCAAGCTGGAGAGGGTCGGCGTACTCGCGCACCATCTCCGCGAGCCGCGCGTAGGCTTCTGGATGCTCCAGCTTCCACGCCTCGACGACGGCGCGCCAGGACGTCCACGTCCGGAGCCGCGTCGAGCGCCTCCTGAAGCCCGGCGGTCAGTTGCCCGTAGAGCCGCCCCGCCGCGATGCTCCAGCGCTTCTGCGCCTCTCCAGACTCGCGCTCAGCTCGTCCGGCGGCAGATTCGGAAACGCCGACATCGGAATCCCCGCCGCCTCCGCGTCCTCCAGAACCGCGTCCAGCAGCTTGTCCACCGCCCCCGGAACCTCCAGCGGGGGCGAGGAGGGACGGCCACGCAGCGTCTCCCCCGGCCACTTGCCGAGGATCACCGACGACGACCCGCCATCTTGGCCGACTCGATCTTCTCCTTCAGGCTGTGGCTCTCCTCGACGATCCCCCGCTCGAACGGAACCGGGTAGTCGAAGACGAACCACTTCTCCGCCTCCTCCAGCCTCCGCCGAAGCTCCGGCGGCCTGTCCAGCCGCGTCCACACCTCCTCCAGCGCCCTCTGCAGCGGGAGCAGCTCCGGCCAGTCCCGCTCCGCGTCCACCTCCCGCAGCCACGTCGTCGGATACTTCGCCTCCACCGGCCTGTTGCCCAGATTCATCCTCATAGCCTCCTGCTCGTATGCCTATCGTTTCCTTGCGGCCCGCCCCGATTGCCTTCGAGACGGAGCCTATTCTGTCAAAATTCCGCGCGATGCGCAAGTAAATCGGCAGCGCCTGCGCAAGCACGTCCGGACGCTTGGCCGCGCCGTCGCCGTCGCCGTCCGTCTTCTCGAACGTGAACGTCTCGTCCGTGTAGACCATCGCGTGGCCTGCGGCGCGGATGCGCTCCAGCAGGGACGCCGTCCGTCGGTAGAGGGCGACGCCGTGCGACTCGGGCTTGACCTTCTCGAACGACACGGCGCCGTCCTTGCCGACGCGCCGCTCGTAGCCCTCGTAGCCCGTCGTGTCCACGTAGGGCGGATCGACGAACGAGATCACGTCGTCTCCGCGCGCGACCTCGGCGGCGAACGAGTCGCCCTGCTTGATCGTGACCTTGCCGCCCTTGACGCGCGTGAACTCGTCGTGGACGCGCCAGAGCGCAAGGCCGTTCTTTTTTGCCGTGGTGGCGATGTCTTGTCTGAACCGTCGCTTGAACCACTCCGCGCGCTCTTCGTTCGGCAGGTCGCGCGTCTTCTTCTTGCCGTCGACGACCACCGTCTGGCTCGGGTCGTTGTTCGCCCGGTCGCCGCTTGCGCGTTCGCGAACAACTGCAAGGGGGGGGGGGGGGGGGGGCGCATGTGAAAAAGGATGGTCGCAGGCGGTCGCGAATCGCGAGGGTCGGGCCAAGGGAAACCCTTCTATCGCGGCCCGAAAGAGTCGTGCCCGTTTATTGCGTCAACCGATCATAATCGGCGCGCGAGAGCAGATAGACGGGCGAAGACGAGAGGTGCAGCGATACGCATCCGTCTGTTTCCCGCGCAGCTGGACGGACACGTCCGACGACATCCACGGAAACGAGTTCGCCCTCCGGCGGCTTGAGCGTGAACCACTCTCCTCCCGGATGTGTCGACCACGCCATGACGGTTGGGCCGAACCGTGCGGCTTGCATGTGCTTCGATCCGGTTGTGATCCGTTCATACGGCAGGCCATCCGTGAGCGCCACAGCCGTGTAAAGGGCGGCTTCGGCCGGGAAATGGGCGATCGGGATGTCGCCGCCATCCGACGTCTTCACCCACGGGATAAGGTGCGCGATCTGCAAGTAGTTCGTGGCCGATCCAGCCCAGGCCGTCAGCTTAGCGACCATATCCGCCTGCCACCGTCTGGCATCGTCGCCGTGGCTGCACCGCGCCCCGCATTCGCCCAGATAAAAAAGCTTGTCGTTCTCGCGTCCCAACGCCGAACGATAAGCGACTTCCACGCCACATCCCGATTCGTCTTCGGAATTCGTGATGTGGCGGTCGCCCAATTTCGGCGGATGTTGCGGATACGCATGCACATCCCAAACGTCCACATAGCGTTCCATTCCATTCGCGAGACATCCTTTGAACCAGTCGCTGTTGCCAACGCGAACGAGCGACCCTCCGGTGTAGACCGCCTCCGGCCTGATTGCCTTCACCGCCTCGTATTCCATCTTCGTGCGCGCCGTCCAGATCTCCGGAGTCTTCTTGAACTGCGGCCTCGATATGTCGATCTCATTCCAGGCCTTGAAGATCCGTGTGTACGGCGCGGCGTTGCTCACCGCCGCAAGTTTGCCGATGAAATTTTCCGACCCCCAGGGGTCGAGGAAATCGGCCGTCATGGTGATTCCCCTCGCCGCCGCCTTCGGCCAGATGTTCGTGTCGGACGCCGAACCGCCGACGTTGTGGAGAATCCCCATGCGCTCCATCCACGTGAAGATGCCGTCGGAGTTCGCGCCGTTCACCCAGTAGAAGCAGCTCGCGGTCTTCATCTTCCCCGCGCGGTAGCGTTCCCGCATGGACACCGTGCCGCCGATCACCGAGAAACCATCCGCGGGGAAGACGAAGATCCTCCGTCCTTCCGTGTCGTTGAATGGTCGTGTGGATCGAATAATAACCCGTCTCGCCAGCCGTACACAGGGCGGCCGTGTTCGTGCCGGGGACTGTGATCGGATAGGTGATGCGCGCTGTCTCCCGGCCGTCGAAATCGCGCACGACCTGTTCGACAACCGCATCGAACGTTTCCGGACAAGCGGGAATCAGGGTCTCCTGCCGCGTATCTTCCTGCGTGGATTTTGGCTTCTTGGACTTCGCCCACGGATAATGGATCGCTGTCGTCACCGACAGGTTTTCGCCCGGATGCGGCAGGTTCGCCACTGCGGAAACATTGACGATCGCGTTCATCTGCCCGAGCGCATTGCGTGCAACGGGATCCGTTTCCGGATCGTTCACGTCCGAGGCGAGCCCGGCCGCATCCTTGAATTCCGCATCGAAGAATATCCGCTCGCCTGCCTGCTGCCGGGTGTAGAGCTTGAGCATCACGAAATTGACTCCCGCCTTGAGGGGGATCGGGAGCGTACTCGTAAGACATCCGACCTCGATATCGACCGTTCGTTCGTTGCCTTGGTCGGTGATGCCGACGGTTTTCCCCTTTCGTTTCCGCCGGAGACGGTTCGTCTCTTCCACACGCACGCCGTTCACGAACGCGCATGTTGCGTATCCGCTTTGCGTCACTTCCAGGTCAACTGTTTTCGCCTCGTCCGATTCCACGTACAGCGCCGCATAGGAACATCCCCTTGCCCATGTGAAGTCGCCGCCCTCCTCGGCGATGACGTACCCCGCATCGGTTCGCACGACCCCCGTCCAGTTGGTCCAGCATGTCGCATCAAACCGTTTCACCGGCACGGCATCGCCCGCACACGGCCGCACTTCGTTGTCGAAATCGACACCCAGAAGCATCAGTCCCGCCGGTCCCGCCCACGTCCCGGCGCACAACCACTCCTCCGCACGCCCATCCGTGATCGGCCTCATCCCCGCATCGACGCCATCACACAGGATGACGGAAGCGATCACGGCAAGCCCTGCATATCGAAACATACGAAGCCTCCCATTATCGGATGCTGAACAGAAATCCGTTTGAGGGGACTTCGTAACGGATGATCACGACACCGCTTCCACCCCTGGCCCCGGCTGCGGCCGTGTGCCCCGAATGCCCTCCTCCTCCTCCGCCGCCGCCTGTGCCCGGCGTACCCTCCACCGCCGCGACGGACAGCGCGATTCCGCCGTCGCCGCCGCCGCCGAGACCTCCTTGGGGATGGATCCCTCCGGAACCGTGTCCGCCGCCGCCGCCGCCGCCGTACCATTTCAGCTCGCCGGAGAAATCGCACGCCACGCCATCACCGCCGACTTCCAAGGTTCCGATGCCGTCCGCACCGCCGCCAGACCCGCCGTATGCGTTCACATTGATACTGTCGTATGTCCCCTTGCAGCCGCCGAACCCGCCCCACTCTTCACGTCCTGATCCCGCATCGGGCACACTCGCTTCCGACAGGTTGCTCCGTCCGCCGCCACCACCGGAAGCGCCGATGCCGCCACTGACGTTGCAACCGCCGCCGTATCCGCCTCCCGGAACATAGTAGTTCGCAAAAATCGAGGCTCCACCAGACTCGCCGCAGGTCGAGCCGCCAATAGGATTTGCAGATCCCGCGCCGCCTCCCGGACCACCGGCGCCGACCGTAACGGGATACGTTCCCGGCGAGAGAACGAGATTCGTGACGATCAAAACGCCGCCGCCGCCGCCACCGCCGCCGCCGTTGTTGCCGCCGCCGCCGCCGCCGCCCACGACGAGCAGCGAGACGCGGCCCCACGCGGGCATCGTGAACGTGTCGTTCCCGGTGAATGTGTGGACACGATACCGGCGCCCGTTTTTCGAATGCGACGAAATCTCGCCGCCCTGCGCCTCCCGCGTCAGGTCGGGATAACCGAACTCAGCCTCACAGTAGCGGACGACGACCTGGCCGGAACCGCCGGTTCCAGCGACCCCGGCCGCCCAACCCTGGTTCATCGCCTGTCCCGTCCCTCCTCCCCCTCCTCCAGAGAACGGTTCGGCGTCTTCGCCGATCGTTTGGGAAATCCCGCGTCCGCCGCCTCCCGGCACCCATGTGCGGTTCTGCGTGCCGTTGCCGCCTCCCGCGTAGTAAAAGGCATGGCCGGAAACACGGTATAGCATGCCCGTTCCACCCGCGCCGCTGTTGATCCTGTTTCCGCTTGTGACATTGCCTCCCGGGCTTCCTATCCCGCCGCCGCCGCCCGCGCCGCCGTTGTTGTATCCCGTGCCGCCGACATTCCCTTGTCCCTCCGTACACGCGCCGCCCGGGGATGTCGTGCCGTTGTTGCGCGCGCCGCCGCCCCCTCCGGAACCTCCGGCTGCACCGCCAACGTTCGCACTGCCGCCGCGGCCGCCGCCGACCGCCGTGAACCCCAGCGCGGACCGAGTTTCCGCCGTTGGCGCCTGCGTCGCCGCCTCTGCCGACGACGATGTTATAGGTGCCGGCAGGAACCCTCAGCGCGTTCGTGTGGATAACGCCGCCCGCGCCTCCTCCGCCGCCGCGCGAACCGTTCGATCCTCCTCCGCCGCCTGCGACCATGAGGAGTTCCACTTCCGTTTCCTCCGAGAACGTGAGCTGTCCATCTGCAACGAACGATCTCGAGATGTATCCGTCGTCCCACACCGCAGTACCGCCCCAGGCCGTCACCTTCCCCGTCGACACATCGGCGCGCCCGGTGTTCTTCCAGCGCAACATCACGACCCCGGAACCGCCCGGACCGCCGGGGTATCCCGTGTTGGCGTTCCGTCCGCCGCCGCCTCCGCCGCCGCCGGTCAGGTTCTCGCCCGCTCCGCCGGTTCTCGTGGAATATGCGCCGTCGCCGCCGCCGCCCAAACCGCCGGACCCGGCGACGGAAGAATTGCCGTTGCCGGTTCCTCCGCCGCCTCCGCCGCCATACTGTTTTTCGAGGCCGGTTATGGCACAGGCGAACCCGTTGCCGCCGTTCCCGCACTTGTAGACAGTGGTCGTCGTCGCGAAATCCTCGCTGATGACGAGGGTGACGGTAGCGTCGCTGCCCAAGCCGCCGCCGCCGCCACCGCCGCCGCCGACCGCAGGGATGGTAAACCATGACGCCGTGTTGTCGTTCGTGCTTGCACCGCCGCTGTATCCCTGCCCGTCAGTGCCGGTTCCGCCAGGAAATGCCCGTTTGATGTTGTGGACGCCCCCGTTGCCGGCGCCGCCGCCACCTCCGGAACCGCCGTTGCCTCCGGCCGCCGCGACACCCCCGCCTCTACCGCCGCCGATCGCCGTCCACCCGAAAATCGAGGAGTCGCCGCCGTTGGCGTCACTGGCACCGCCCGTACCCACACACACGGTGTAATCGCCGCAGGAAACCAGATGGTTTGTTTCGAAAATGACGCCGCCTCCGCCGCCGCCACCGCCCGCATTCGAACCGCCGCCACCGCCACCCGCGACCACGAGGACATCCACCTCGCCCGGGCTCGTCACCGTGAACGACCCGTTGTTCGTGAACGTGAGGAGGTCGTATTCGCCAACCTGCGCCAGCACGGCCGTATCCGGGATATTCGCAATTTCGATGTTGCCGCCGAACACACCGCACGCACATGCGACCATCATGGTTCCGCACACCCTTGCTTTCTTCATCGTTCGTCCTCCTGGTATTCCCCCGATGCTCCCGGTGGCATGACGAAGCACAATACGTCGTCATTGGAAAGGTTTGCACATTCCGAGATGTTTGTCCATCCTCTTTTTTTTTAACGACCAAGTGAACTTCTGTTTTTGCCGGGCGGGCGATGCCATGCTATGATGTGGTTTTGCATTTTGCATTTTTGCATGCCCCCCTTGGGGCACGTCCTCTTTTTGTTCCCGTATCCACCGTTTGTTTGGAATCGTCCATGTCGAACATACGCGTCCGCTTCGCTCCCAGTCCCACCGGCAAGGTCCACATCGGCAACATCCGCGCCGCCATCTTCAACTGGCTCTTCGCCCGCCACGAGGGCGGCAAGTTCCTGCTCCGCGTGGAGGACACCGACCGCGAACGATCCACCCCGGAGGCCATCCGGACCCTTCTCGACTGCATGGCGTGGCTCCAGCTCGATTACGACGAGCCGGTCGTCTACCAGTCGCACAACGTCGGGGCGCATCTCGCCGCCGCCGGGGAACTCCTCGCCGCCGGACGCGCCTACAAGGAAGACAAGGGCGGGAAGGGCGAATGCATCGTTTTCCGCATGCCCCGGGGATGCCGCCTCGAATTCACCGACCTCGTGAAGGGCCGGATGAAGAAGAAGGCCGAGGACACGCAGGACTTCGTCATCGTCCGCTCGGACGGGTCGCCCGTCTTCCACCTCGCCAACGTCGTGGACGACATCGCCCAGGGCATCACCCACGTCATCCGCGGCGACGACCACGTCGAGAACACCTTCAAGCACATCGAGCTCTTCAAGGCGCTGGGCCACGAACCGCCGCAGTACGCCCACCTTCCCATGATCGTGAACAACGAAGGCAAACCCTATTCCAAGCGGGACGGCGCGGCCTTCGTCGGCGAGTTCCGCGAACAGGGCTTCCTCCCCGAAGCGCTCTTCAACTTCCTGCTCCTCCTCGGCTGGGCGCCGGGCGACGACCGCGAGGTGATGACGCGCGAGGAGATGATCGAGGCCTTCACCCTCGACCGCTGCCGCTCCAGCGCCTCGCGCTTCGACCTGAAGAAGCTCGCCTGGATGAACGGCGAGTACGTCCGCGCGATGCGCCCCGAAGACTTCCTCGACGCCTTCGCGGCGCGCCTCTCCGACGCCCGCTTCGACCTCTCCGCCGTCCCGCCGTCCGCCCTGGCCGAAATCGCCCGGCTCGTCCAGCAGCGCACGCGTTTCTTCGCGGAGATCCCCGGAAACTGCGCCTATTTCTTCACCGAGGACTATCCCTTCGATCCAAAGGCCGTCGCGAAACGCCTCGCTTCGCCCGAGGCCTTGGCCTTGCTTCGGGACGTGGCGGACGCCTTTGCCGCCCTTCCGGACTTCACGGCCGAAAGCGCCGAGGCCGCCCTCCGCGCGATGGGCGAAGCGCGCGGCTCCGGTCTCGGCGCACTGGTCCATCCCGTGCGCGTGGCGGTTTCCGGCATGGGGGAAGGCCCCGGGCTCTTCGAAATGCTCGCCCTTCTCGGGCGCGACCGCGTCATCGCCCGCCTCCGGAAGGTCGCCGGGCAAACGTCCGGATGAAGCCGATGGCGCCTCCCCCCGCAGATGACGAGATCTTCGGCGCGCTGCGCCGCCACTTCCACCACGACCGCTTCCGCGACGGCCAGATCGAGGTGATCCGCGACGTCCTCGCCGGACGCGACGCCGTGGTGGTGATGCCCACCGGCTCCGGAAAGTCGCTTTGCTACCAGCTTTCCGCCCTGCTCCTTCCGGGCTCCACCCTTGTGGTCTCGCCCCTCATCTCGCTCATGAAGGACCAGGTGGACGCCCTCGTCCGCCAGGGCATCCCCGCCACCTTCGTGAACTCGTCCCTTTCCGCGGGCGAGACCGCCGGGCGCCTCGACGACATCGCGGCAGGCCGCGTGAAGCTCGTCTACGTGGCCCCCGAACGCTTCCGCAACAGGCACTTCCTCGACGCCATCCGCCACGCGGGCGTCTCGCTGCTCGCCATCGACGAGGCGCACTGCATCTGCCAGTGGGGCTACGACTTCCGCCCCGACTACCTGAACCTCCGCTCCGCCGTGTCGCTTTTCCCCGGCGTCCGCGTGATGGCCGTGACCGCCACGGCCACCCCCGAGGTCCGCAGGGACATCGTCGCCAGCCTGGGCCTCGGCGCCAACGGGCGCGACGCCCCCGCCGTGCACGTGCACGGATTCGCGCGCCCCGGCCTGCGCCTCGGCGTCGTTCGCTGCCCCACCCACGAGGCCAAGTTCCGCCGCGTGGAGAAGCTGGTCGAGGACTGCGGTTCCGGCATCGTCTATGTCGCCACGCGGAAGCAGGCCGAACGCGTCTACGAGCGCCTCGGGTTTTTCGCCGCCGGGAAAAAACGGCATGCCGCGAAAGACGGCGCCACCGCGCCGGAGGTCATCCTCTATCACGGCGCGCTGCCGGAGGGCGAACGGACGGCCGCGCAGGACCGCTTCGTCAAGGCGGCGTGCCCCGTGGTGGTCGCCACCAATGCCTTCGGCATGGGCATCGACCGCGCCGACCTCCGTTTCGTGGCCCACTGGGATCTCCCCGGCTCCATCGAGGCCTACTACCAGGAAATCGGCCGCGCGGGGCGCGACGGGCTCACCTCCTGCTGCGAGTTGCTCTACAACTACGTGGACATCCGCACCCAGCAGTTCTTCATCGACGCCGCGAACCCGTCGCAGGCCGATGTCCGCTCCTTGCTCGCCGTCCTGCGCATCGACTGCGCCCGGGGGCCCGCGACCCGGTCCGGCGACGACTGGGCCCAGGCCGCCCATCTCAAGAACGGCATCCTCGCCCGGACCATCCTCGGCATCCTCGAACGCGCCGGCCTCGTCCGCATCTCGCGCGCGCCGGGCGCCCGCGAGAACACCGTCGAACTCGTTCCCGGCGCCGACCCCGCCGTGCTCGACCGGCAACTCGCCCTGCTCGGCAAAAAACGGGCCCTCGACCAGGCGCGGCTCGACGCGATGGCGCGCTATGCCGACTGCCGTTCCTGCCGCCATGCCTACATTCTCGAATACTTCGGCGAGCAACCGCGGCGCGGCTCCTGCTCCGCCTGCGACCGCTGCCTGGGACGCTCCTCCGACGGCATGCCGCCCCTCACGCCCGCGCAACGGGTCGTGGTGGCCAAGGTGCTCTCCTGCGTGGCGCGCATGAAGGGACGCTTCGGCGCGCGGCGCATCGGACAGGTGCTCACGGGCGACTCCGATCCCGCCCTCGAGGAAAAGGGCCTCACCCGGCTTTCCACCTTCGGCATCCTTCCGGAACTCCGCCCCGCCGACATCTCGCGCCTCCTCGACGAACTCGCCGACGCCGGTTGCGTGGCGGTGGGCGACGACGAATATCGCCAGGTGTCCATCACCCCGAAGGGCATGGGCGTCGCCCGGAACCGTCCGCAGTTCGCCGGCTTCGCCATGCCGTGGCCTCTCGCGAGCCTCCCGGATCCCGCGCCCTCCGCCCCGTTCCCGAAGCGCCGTCTTCCCGCTGCGGCATCGCCCTCCCCATCCGGCGCCGCCCCAGGCCCGGACGACGGCGCCGCACGCGACCCCAACGCGGTGAAACGGCGAATCGCGGCGCTCAAGGCCTGGCGCAAGGCCGCGGCCGCCGGACACGGCGTCGCCCCGTTCGTGGTGCTCTCCAACAAGAGCCTCGAGGCCATCGCCCGCGCCGACCCCTCCACCCGCGCGGAACTCCTCCGCATCTACGGCATCGGCCCCGTCCGCGCCGACGCCTACGGGCAAGGCATCCTCGACACGCTCGCCGGCCTCCGCGAGTGAGGCGGCCCGTCGCGGCCGGAGCGGGATTGCCAAGCGGTTTCGTGCGCGGTATACTGTGCCGCATTCCAGGACCCAACGTGGATACACAGGCCGGTGCGCGCCTGGCGAATCGCCGGCCCAAGGAGACGTCATCTTGTCCGAATCGATCGTGATCGTCGGCGGGGGCCCCGCCGGACTGACCGCCGCCATCTACGCGGCACGCGCCCGTCTTTCCCCGGTGGTGGTCGAAGGCATGCTGCCGGGCGGGCAGATCGCACAGGCCACCGACATCGAGAACTATCCGGGGTTCGTGAATCCCCGGGCCGGCGCCGATCTCGTGGCCGACATGCGCGCACAGGCCGGGCGGCTGGGCGCCCGCTTTCTCGCGGACGAGGTCGCCTCGTGCGAGCTGCGCGCCCCGGAGCACCTGCTCCACCTTGCCTTCGGCGGGGATCTCGCCACCCGGACGTTGATCGTCGCGACGGGCGCTTCGGCCCGCTACCTGGGCCTGCCGTCCGAGACGCCGCTCATCGGGCGAGGCATTTCCGCCTGCGCCACCTGCGACGGCGCCTTCTACCAAGGGCAGAGGGTGGCGGTGATCGGGGGCGGCGACACCGCGATGGGGGACGCCCTCCATCTCTCGCGCATCGCCTCGCACGTCACCATCGTGCACCGTCGCGACGCCTTCCGCGCCTCGAAGATCATGGCCGACCGCGTGCTGGCCACCGGGAACATCGACGTGGCGTGGAATTCGGTGGTCGAATCCTTCGCCGATCCCGGGAAGGGCGAAGTGACCTCGATCCGCCTGCGCGACACCCGCAGCGGCGCGCTTCGCGATTTGCCCGTGCAAGGCGTCTTCATGGCCATCGGCAACACGCCCAACACCGCGTTCCTCGGCGGCCAGCTCGCCCTGGACTCGCAGGGGTACATCGTGACCGACCGCTTCCGCACGAGCGTGGAAGGGGTCTTCGCGGCGGGCGACGTGCAGGATCCGCACTACCGCCAGGTGGTGGTGGCGGCGGGCGCCGGCTGCGCGGCCGCCCTCGAGGCCGAGCGCTACCTCGCCGGACAAGGCTGAGGAAACCCCTTCCCTCTCCGCCGCGCGAGGGGACGCGGACCGGGGACGGAAGACCGCGTCATTGCACCGTCGCGCCGGGGAGGGCGGCGGGATCGGCCGAAACCAGCGCGAACGAGCCGTCGGGGTTCGCGGCGAAGACGACCATGCCCTCGGAGACGCCAAAGCGCATCTTCCGCGGAGCGAGGTTGGCGACGATCACCACGGACTTGCCCGCGAGCGTCTCGGGCGCGAAGTCCTTTCGTACGCCGGAGAAGATCTGCCGCGTCCTGCCTTCGCCGGCATCGACCGTGAGGCGGAGCAGCTTGTCCGCGCCTTCGACCGTCTCGGCCGCCAGGATCCGGGCGACGCGGAGGTCGATCTTCGCGAAGTCGTCGATGGCGATCTGCGGGGCGAGGGGCTGGATGGGGGACGCCGGGGCGGCGGGCGCCATGGACTCGGCGGAGTCCGCGACCACCGCTTCCACGTCCTTGTTGTCGATGCGCGTGGCAAGGTAGGCGTAGGGGGCGATGGCGCGGTTCTCGATGTCCTTCAGGAGGTCGGCCCAGACGTAGGGCTCCTCCCGGAAGAGCCCGGCGACCTTGGCGGCGTATTCGGGCAGCACGGGCTGGAGGTAGATGGCGAGCACCCGGAAGAGGTTCAGCGTGGAGGTGAGCACCTGCCGCACGGCCTCGGGATCGGTCTTCACGAGCGACCAGGGGGCCTTGCCGTCGAAGTATTGGTTGGCGAGGTCGGCGAGGTCGCGCACTTCCACGATCATCTTGCTGAAATCGCGGGCTTCGTAGTGCCTCGCGATTTCATCGGCTCGGGAACGCGCCTTCCCGACGAGTTCCCGGCCCTCGGCATCCATCGTTCCGGTTTGGCCGCCGAAGTTCTTGTGCAGCATCTGCGCGCCGCGCGAGGCGAGGTTGGTCACCTTGCCCACGAGGTCGGAATTCACGCGCCCCACGAAGTCCTCGAGGTTGAGGTCGATGTCGTCCGTGGTTCCATTCAGCTTGCACGCGTAGTAGTAGCGGAGCGCCTGGGCGGGCAGGTGGTCGAGGTAGGTGCGGGCGTTGATGAAGGTGCCCTTCGACTTGCTCATCTTCTCGCCGTTCACGGTGAGGAAGCCGTGGACGAAGACGCGCGTGGGGCTTTCGAGGCCGGCGGCATGGAGGAGCGCGGGCCAGAAGAGGCAGTGGAAGCGGACGATGTCCTTGCCGATGAAGTGGTACTTCTCGACCTGCGGATCCTGCCACCAGTCCTCGAAGGACTGGCCGTTCCGGTCGCACCAGTTGGCGAGCGTGGCGAGGTAGCCGACGGGCGCGTCCAGCCACACGTAGAAGTATTTGCCGGGATGCCCGGGGATTTCGAAGCCGAAATAGGGGGCGTCGCGCGAGATGTCCCACGGAAGGAGTTCCTGGTCGTCGCCGAACCACTCCATGAGCTTTCTGGCGACGTCCGCGGGCGTGTGGCCGTCGATCCAGTCGCGCAGGTATTCCTTGTATCGGGCGACGTTGAAGAGGATGTGCTCGGCCTCGCGCGTTTCGAGGTCGCGCGATCCGCAGGTGGCGCAATGGGCGTCTTTGAGGTCGGCGGGGGAATAGGTGGAGCTGCAGGCGTCGCAGGAGTCGCCGTATTGGTTCGCGGCGTCGCATTTCGGGCAGGTGCCCTTCACGAAGCGGTCGGGGAGGAACATCGCGCATGAGGGGCAGTAGAGCTGCCGGATGGAGGTGGCGAGCAGGGCGCCGTTCTTGTCCAGTTCCGCAAAGATGCGGTTGCAGAGGGCTTGGTTCTCGGGGGAGTGCGTGGTGTAGTAGTTGTCGAACTTCACCTGGAAATCGGCGAAGTCGCGGGTGTGTTCCTGCCAGGACTCGGCAATCACTTCCTCGGGGGTGCGGCCCTCCTTGCGGGCGCGGATCATGATGGGCGTTCCGTGGGTGTCGTCCGCGCAAAGGTAGATGCAGTCATGGCCGCGCATCTTCTGGAAGCGAACCCAGAAGTCGGTCTGGAGATATTCGACGAGGTGGCCGAGATGGATGGCTCCGTTCGCGTAGGGGAGGGCGGAGGTCACGAGGATGCGGCGGGAGGGGGAGCCTGGCATGGGAAGATCCTTTCGAAAACGGGGGCCCGCACTCGTGGCGGGGTGGGGGAGGGCTTGCGCGCCGGGGCTGCGTCAGGCGTCGCGAAGGACCGGGAAGAGAATTACGTCGCGGATGCTGTAGCAGCCGGTGAGGAACATCACCAGCCGGTCGACCCCGATGCCGAGGCCGCCCGCAGGGGGCATGCCGTGCTCGAGGGCGAGAATGAAGTCCTCGTCCAGTTTCTCGACGTCGTCGCCGACCTGCGCGGCGAAGGCCTTGCGCTGCTCGATGGGGTCGTTCTGCTCGGTGTAGCCGGGGCAAAGCTCCTTGCCGCCCACCACGAACTCGAAGACATCCGCGCAGGAGGGGTCGTCCGGGCAGGTCTTGGCGAGGGGCACGAACTCGCGCGGCACGCGCATCACGAAGGTGGGCTGTACCAGGGTGCGTTCGATCCGCTTGTCGTAGATCTCGCGGGTGACGAGGAGGTGGCCCCAGGAGGGATCGATCGCGACGCCCATGGCCTCCGCCTTGCCGCGGGCGGTGGCGTCGTCGAGCTCGAACCAGTCGTCTCCCATCCAGTCCTTCACGAGGTCGGCGTAGCGGACGCGGCGGTAGGGCGGCGTGAAGTCGATGAGGTTCTTCTCCGTTTCGCCGTATTCCACGGTCATCGACCCGACGACGCGCTCGCACAGGCGGGGAAGGAGCCCTTCGAGGATGTCGATCATCGAGTGGACGTCGCCGTAGGCTTCGTAGACCTCGAGCACGGTGAATTCGGGGTTGTGGGTGCGATCCAGGCCCTCGTTGCGGAAGTCGCGGTTCAGTTCGAAGACCTTGTCGAAGCCTCCCACGAGCAGGCGCTTGAGGTAGAGTTCGGGGGCGATGCGCATGAACATGTCGCGGTCGAGCGCATTGTAATGGGTGACGAAGGGGCGCGCCGCGGCGCCGCCGGCGTGGGGTTGCAGCATGGGCGTCTCGACCTCCTGGAAGCCGCGTTCCTCGAGGAAGGCGCGGGCTTCGCGGACGATCGCGATGCGCTTGTTGAAGACGTCGCGCACCTCGGGATTGGCGATGAGGTCGAGGTGACGATGGCGATAGCGCAGTTCGGTGTTGGTGAGGCCATGCCACTTCTCGGGCAACGGCAGCAGCGCCTTGCCGAGGAGCGTCCAGCGCCGGACGCGCACGGTCATCTCCCCCGTCTTCGTGATGAACATCTCGCCTTCGACGCCGATGTGGTCGCCGATGTCCAGCAGCCGGAAGGCCCGAAGGATCTCGTCGCCCACGACATCCTTCTTCACGAGAATCTGCAGGCGGGCGGAACCGTCGTTCAGGTCCGCGAAGACGGCCTTGCCCATGCCGCGCTTGAGGATGAGCCGCCCGGCGATCGAAACCGTCTTTTCCTCCTCGTAGGCGGCGCGCACTTCATCGAGGGTGCCGGTGCGGGTGTAGGCCTGGCCGTAGGGGGTATAGCCCATCGCTTCGAGCTGGCGCATGTTTTCAAGGCGCTGCTCGCGATAGCTCAGGGCGACGGAAGGTGTGGGTCCGGAAGTCGAAGGGTTCATGGGGGGATGCATTTTCGCAGGTACGGCGGCGCGCCGCAAGATTGATTTGGCGGAACGGCGCGCCGCGCGCATCGCCGCCCACGCTGCAACGAGGCCCGAAATTCGCCATTTGCCCGTTCGTGGAGGAGATGTTTTCGTTTGCCCGTCCGACAGCGGGGAAGGTACACTGGAGGGAATTCCTGGAGGTTTGCATGTCGATTCCGAAGTCTTTTCCCGCCGCTCTCCCCGTGCTGTGCATGGCGTCGATGGCCTTCGCCACGCACCCCGGACAGAGGGTGTCCACCCCCATCGCCCGCGCGATGGTGGATGTGGAGCATAGCGCCGTGTGGGTCGAAGGCGCGGAGACCAAGGATGGCTACATCTCGTCGGAACGCGTCCTGTGGACCCGCGACGACCGGATCCACTCCCCCTATGGCGAGCATTTCAGCGACGCCGCAAAGCAGGGGCCCCGCCACCTCCGCTACGCCTTCACCGAACCGGTCCCCGTCGGAAGCCTCTTCGCCTGCACGGGCGACCGCGTGACCCTCCTGCGCGAAGACGCCCCGTTCCCCGGCGACATGGCCGATGAATCGCACTGGATCGACGGCGAGCGCCTCGAGGCCGATGGACGCGTCGTCTCCGGGAAACGCGATGGCTACATCGTCTGGACCTTCCCCGAAGGAACCCGGACCCGCGCCGTGCGCGTTTCGCATGTGCCAGGCCCCCTCGACCCCGACCGCCGCGGCTGGGTCAACAGCCTTCTCCTCCTCCCGTACCGCTGCCAGCCGCTGTCGATGTTCGCCCGCGTCCACGCCGAGGTGAACCCCAATTCCGCCCGGAAGATCGTCAACCAGGTCCACGACGGGCTGGGGCAGACCTGGAGCAACGTCTCCGGCCGCCAGCCCATCGAGGAGCTGCCGATGGTGGACAAGGAGAATCCCGGCATCGTCTGGCTCTCCTGGCCGGAGGCCGTCTCCATCGATTCCATCGTCGCCATCCACACCGGCTTCGGGGCGGTGGAGGTGGATGCCTTCCGCGGCCCCGGCGACCGCGACCCCGGCACCGCCCGCGAGGACGACTGGGAGTTCGTCCAGGCCTTCGACGGCATGGAGCTCAACTTCCCCACCACCTGGCCGAATGTGATGAACTTCGACAAGACCCTCACCACCCGCGCCATCCGCTTGCGGATGGTGGACAAGATGGTCTGCGGACACGACCACGTGAAGAACGAGAACCGCGGCGGCAAGCGCGTCTATCTCGACGAACTTCTCGTGCTGCGCCGCATGGGGAAGGGCGAGCCGTTCGCCGCCCCCGCGTTCGCGGCGCGCCTGAACAAGCCGCTGACGCCCCCCATCCCCGTCCGCTTCCGCCTTCCCGACGACGGCTTCGTCACCCTCGTGATCGAGGATGCCGACGGCAAGCGCATTCGGAACCTCATCGCGGACACCCCCTTCAAAAAGGGCAGGAACGTGGTCTGGTGGGACGGGACGGACGATCTGGGCCGCGATGTCGACGCCGCCGGCCACGGCGTCTTCCGCATTCCTCCGCAGGCGGTCGAACCGGGCACCTACACGGTGCGCGGCCTCTGGCACAAGGGAATCCGGCCCGTGTACGAGTTCGGCGTGTATGCGCCGGGGCGCTGGGTGGCCGGGGACGACGGAAGCGGCTGGCTCGCCAACCATTGCAACCCGCAAGCCGCCGCCTTCGTCCCCGCCGAACTCTCGCCCCTCGGCGAGCCGCTCGCCTACCTCGGCGCACTGGTCACCGAAGGCCCCCACGGCTTCATCTGGGTGGACATGGAGGGGAACAAACGCGGCGGCCTCCACTGGATCGGCGGCAACTGGGTCGCCGCCCCCTTCATCGCCAGCGACTGTGGCCCCAGCCCCGACCCGGAGAGTTCGGTCTTCGTGGCCGGATGCTTCGGACAGGACGGAGACGATTCCATCTCCGAAATCCGCATCAACGCCATCCGGAAAGAGGACGCCCGCCGCGTCCGCCAGGTGGGCCGCATCCCGATTTCCGACGACTTCAAGGGCGACAAGGCGCAGCAGTTGGCCGGTCTCGCCGTGTACGACAACGTCGTCGCCTTCTCGCTCCCGCTTCAAGACGCGGTCTGGTTCGTGGGCGGCGGGGACGGGGCGATCCGGCGCAAGGCCGAGAACCTCCCCAACCCGCGCGGCATCGCCTTCGATCCCGCCGACGGCTCGCTTCTCGTCCTCTCCGGCAATCGCATCGTGCGCCTCCCGCCGGACGGCGGCGAGCCCTCGACCCTCGCGGGCGACGGGCTGGAGGACCCGCGCGGCATCGCCGTCTCGCGCGACGACGGCTCCATCTACGTGAGCGATTGCGGAAACTGCCACCAAGTGAAGGTCTTCGACCGCCAGGGCGGCCTTGTCCGCACCGTCGGCCGCGCCGGCGTGCCGAAGGCGGGCCCCTACGACGAACTCCAGATGCACTGCCCGCATGGCATCGCCATCGACAACCGAAACCGCCTGTGGGTCGCCGAGAACGACAGCATGCCCAAGCGCGTTTCGCTCTGGGACGACCAAGGGAACCTCCTCCGCGCCTGGTACGGCCCCGCCAAGTACGGGGAGGGCGGCACCATCGACTCCGTCCATCCCGAACGCTTCTACTACGCGGATGGCGGCGGGACGCTCGAGTTCGCCATCGACTGGGAGACCGGAGAAAGCCGCCTCGTGAACGTCCTCGCCCGCAATGGCGACTACGGATTCCCATGCCCCGGCGGATACGGCGACTGGGGCGGAATGCCCGAGTATGCGGTCTACCGGAAGGGGCGCCGCTACCTCTCGAACTGCTACAACAACTGCCCGATCGCCGCACCCTCCACGATGTCGGTCTACCTCGACAACGGCGACGGCACGATGCGCCCGTGCGTCTCCATGGGACGCGCCGACAACTGGCGCGCCATGCTCGACCGCGAAGAGTTCCACGCCCGCTGGCCCGATCCGGACAACCGTTCACAGGGCTTCTACATCTGGTGCGACCAAAACGACGACGGCCGCGTGCAGCCCCCCGAAGTCGCCATCGACCCGAACCCCGGCTGGGGCCCCATCCTCATGCCCGATCTCGCCGTGACCGTCTCCAACTTCCGCGGCCAGGCCATCCGCCTGCATCCGCAATGGGCCGGCGATTCCCCCGTCCCGCGCTACGACCTCGACCACCTCGAAGTCCTCGCCGAGAACGTCTACGGATCGATGTCCGACGGCGGCGACTACGTGCTCGCGGACGACAGCGACGAGGTGGTGATGACCAAGGGCGCCGCCCCGTTCAGCCCCTATTCCTTCACCGGAACGAAGAAGGGGAAGGTCGTCTGGAGCTACCCCACCCTGTGGCCCGGCCTCCATGCCTCGCACTCCGCGCCCGCGCCTTCGGAGCCCGGACAGCTCTTCGGCACCGTCCGGAACCTGGGCCCGATGTTCAGCCCGAAGGGTGCGAAGGTCGGCCCCGTCTGGCTGATGTCCGGAAACACCGGATCGGTCTATCTCTTCACCCGCGACGGCCTCTTCGTGACGAGCGTCTTCGGCGACGGCCGCCAGTGCCAGCGCCTCAACCGGGGCGTCCCCGTGGAGAAGCGAGGCCTCGTGCTCGAGAACTTCACCCTCGACGGCGAGAACTTCTGGCCCACCTCCACCTGCACGCCGGACGGCACGGTCTACATCACCGCCTGCAGCCGCGTGATGCGAGTGGACGGCCTGGATACGATGCGGCGCATCAGGCCCTTCACGATCAAGGTCACCCCGAAGGACCTCGAGAAGGCCCGGTCCTACCGCGTCGCCACCGAAAAACAGCGCCGCGAGCGCGAAGGATCCGGCCTCCTCCGGGCCTCCATCCTCCCGCAGGACGCGGTGGCCATCGACGGGACCTTCGACGACTGGAACGACGCCGTCCGCGTCGACATCGAGCGGCAGGGCGTCCATGCCTTCTTCGATTCGAATTCCGCCCCCTTCGACATCCGCGGCGCGGCGGCCGTGGCCGGCACGAACCTCTGCCTCCTCTGGGAGACCGGCAACCGCGACCTCCTCCGCAACAGCGGCGAGAATCCCATCGCACTCTTCAAGACCGGCGGCTGCCTCGACTTCATGCTCGGCACGGACGCGTCGGCCGACCCCGACCGCCCCCGCCCCGTCGATGGCGACCTGCGCCTCCTCGTGACGCGCGTGGGCGACCAGACCAAGGCACTGGTCTATCGGCAGGTCGTGGCCGATCCCGACCCCGCCCGGCGCGTGCCCTTCAGCTCGCCTTCCCGCACCATCCCCTTCGACCGCGTGGACGATGTGGGCGGATCGGTCGCCCTCGCCTGGGACGACCAGGGACGCTTCGAGCTTTCCATCCCGCTCGACCTCCTCGGCCTCGCCCCCGAGGACGGCCTGCGCCTCAAGGCCGACATCGGCGTGCTGCGCGGCGACAACCACGTCACCATCGCCCGAAACTATTGGTCGAACAAGTCCACCAACATCACGAAGGATGTCCCGTCGGAGGCCGAACTCATGCCGGCGCTCTGGGGGACCCTCGAATTTTCCGAGTAGCCGTGCCGACCTTCTCCATCACGGACCTCCCCCCCGAAGCGGCATGCCGCGAATCGTTCCTCGATGGCGGAATCGAGGTGCTCTCCCGCTCCGGCCTGCATCCCGTGGAACGGGCGCTGCTCGGCGTCTCCGCGCGCTTCGCGCCGGCGGCGCGCCACCTGGTCACCGGGAATCGAACGGGCGTCCTCCCGCTCGCCCTGCATTCCCTTGCGCCGTCCTCCTCCGTCGTCGCCCACGATTTCGACCTCCACCACCTCCGCGCGGTGGCCCGGAACCTCGCCAGGAACGGCATGCCGCAGGAGGACTTCCCGCGAACCCCCTTCGTTCAATCCACCACCCCCCTCGCGCTGTCGTGCCTGGACCGGCTTCCGGACGGCCCCTTCGATGTCGCGTGGTTGCAGGCCTCCCGGCGCGACACCGCGGCCGAAGTCGCCCGGGCGTGGCTCCAGGCCCTCCACGGCGCGCTGCTCGAAGGCGGCAGGTGCGTGGTGGCGGTAGACGGCCCCATCGCGTGGATGCAGGAGACGATGCGGGGCGTCTTCGGCAAGGTCTCCGTCCTGCCGCCCCGCGACGACGCAAGCGTGCTGGTGGCGCGCCGCGCCGGCGGGCTGCGGAAGCGGCGCTCCTTTTCCGCCACCTTCGAGGCGACCCTTCCGGACGGCCAGCCCGCGATGACCTTCACAACGATCCCGGGCGTCTTCGCCCACCGGCGCCCCGACGCGGGCGGACTCGCCCTGGCGGAGGTCGCCGCCCGGCGGATGGGAAAGGTCGACCGCCTCCTCGACCTCGGATGCGGATGCGGGCTCGTGGGACTGCTCCTCGCGCGGCACGCCGGACACGTCGCCCTCGTCGATTCCGATGCCCGCGCCTTCGCCGCCACCCTCGCCAATGCGGAGGCAAACGGACTGGCCGACCGTTGCACGGTGGTGCTGGACGACGAAGGATTCGGCGGAGGGAGCCCCTTCGATGTCGTCGTGGGCAATCCTCCCTACTACTCCGACTTCGCCATCGCCGGACGCTTCATCCGCGAGGCGGGCGAGGTGCTTCGCCCCGGCGGCCTCGCTTTCATGGTGGCCAAGAACGCCCGCCAGCATGCGGAAATGCTCGAGTCCTCCGTCGGGCCGTGCACCATCGAACACCGGCGCGGATACCAAGTGGCCGTTGCCGTGCGCAGGAGCGACGGACCGCCATGATCGCCGCCACCGACGCCATTGCCTTGCGCATCCATCCCTTCTCGAACACCTCGCACATGGTGACGTGGCTCTCCCGCGAGTTCGGGAGGATTTCCACCTCGATCAAAGGGGCATGCCGCCCCAAGAGCTTCTTCCTGGGCCAGTACGACGTCGGGGCGACCTGCCAGCTGCTGTTCTACCGGCGGGGGAGCGACGGCGTTCATCCCGCCCGGGAATGCTCCCCGATACGACGTCGCGAAGGACTGCGCGAGGATTGGCGGAAGGCGGCCGCGGCGGGCTACGCCTGCGACTTCGCCGCCCGTCTCGCGCAACCGCTCCTCGAAGCGCCGGACCTCTTCGCCTTGCTGGAAGAGACGCTGGACCGGCTGGAGCAGGGCCAACGCGCCCCCGCCATCGAAGTCATGGCCTTCGAATTCGCGGCCCTTCGCCTGGCGGGCTTCACGCCCAACCTCGAGCTCTGCGAGGGATGTTCCGGCGTGGGGGGCACCCAGTGCCGCTTCGCCCTCAACGCCGGCCGCCCCGCCTGCCACCGGGCGCCGCCCGCGCCCGGCGAACCCACCGTGATGGTCCCTCCCGACGTCCTTCAAGCGCTCCTCGATTTCACCCGGAACCCCGCCTGCGGCCTCGCGGATTCCTGGTCCGACCCCCAAATCCAACTCGGCCTGAACCGCTTCCTCTCCCTTTTCATCGGCTGCCACCTCGACGTGCCGCCAGGAATACGGCGCGCCGCCTTCGAATGGATGGCCTTCAATCCGCGCCGATAGCGCTGCGGCGCTGTTTTCAGGACGGGCTGTCCATCGAGGGCAAGCCCCGTGGCGTGGTCGTAGTTCCAGGCGGTGAGATCGAGGGACGCAGGGGACGCAAGGGACGCGAGGGACGCGCCTCCGGCAAGCTGGACGGCGAGGGCGGCCGGCGGCGGCGTACCCGTAGGCCGCGCCGGTGGCGGCAACCGGACGCCCGAGGGCGTCGTAGGCGGTCGTCACGGTGTTTCCGAGGGCGTCGGTGCGGGACGTTTCGCGGCCGAAGGCGTCGAAGGTTCTCGATCCGGTGACGTGCAGATCGTCGTCGTAATAATAAATGCCGTAGTGGGTCTCGTTGTCGGACTCGTCGAGTCCCGACCAGCGGAAATGGGAATAGACGCCCGTTTCAGGGTCGCGCGTTTCCGAGTATGCAACGCGTCCGAGCGGGTCGAAGTAGTTGCAAACGGTTTCCCGCAGCGATTCGCGTTCAATCGTGCGACCGAACTTCGAGACGGTGGTGGATGGCGTCGCCGCATCGGTGGCGCGAACCGTCGTCACCTCGCAAGTCTGCGGGTTGTAGCTGCCCGACTCCGTCGTTGTCGAGCCGTTCGGGCCGGTGTCCACCGTGCGGCTCCGCAGGGCGTTGGACAGCCCCGTCAACTGGCGGCGGGCCGTCGCGACGGCGTTGGTGATGCCCTCGCTTGACGTGTTGCGGACGTCCACCCGCCACCATGCCCCGCCGATGTTCTCGTAGCGGGTTTCGGAAGCGGTCTCGACGCCGCTTTGGATGGTCGCCGCCATCTCGCCGCGCTCGTCGTAGAGGTAGGTCGTGGCGGGTTGTCCGGTCGTTTCGGTGCGAACCAGGCGCGAGGTCGCGCCGTCGTAGGCGTTCGAGGTGACGAGCCAGGCGCCTGCGGCGCCGGGCCTCAGCGTCGCCACCGTGCGACCGAGGAAGTCGCCGTGGGCGATTTGATTCGTGATCGCGCCCGGTGAAGCAGCGGGATGCCGGGGGCGTCCGTGTCGAAGCGGGTGGCGGTCGAGACGGCGTTGCCGGGGTCGCCGAAAGCGGCGTCCGGGGCGCGGGCGCGGACCGTCTTCACGGTCGCGAAGGCGCGGTCCACCGTGTCCGTGCCGACGGTGTGGATGAACCAGGTGCGTCCGATGCACGTCGCCGCGCCGTCGCGGACGAGGTGGCGCGACTCGGTGCGGACGGAATCGAGGGCGGCGAGCGGATTGGAATCGCCCGCCAGCGGCGCGTAGTCGGAGACGGTGGCGATGGCGGCCAGGCCGGGGTGATCGGACAGATCGGAGAGATCGGACGGGGCGGCCCAGTTCGCAAGCAGCCAGGGGACCTCCGAGCCGTCGAATTGGTCGAGGCGCAATATCTCGCGGCCTTCGTCGTCCCAGGCCTGGTAGCTCCTGGGTCGCGACTCGCCCCAAACGAGGCGGGGGCGTCCGTTGCGGCGGGGATGGGCGTCGTCCGTCCAGTAGGTGGCGTGGTCTTCGACCAGGCCGGGCTCGCCGTCGGGCTCGAGGCCGAGCGTCGCGTGGTAGGTCTGGCGGAGCGTCGCGTCCTGCCCGCAACCGAAGCGCCGGGACTCGGCGATGTCCCGCGAGAGGATCGCGCCGGCGGCGTCGCGCACGATGCGCTCCTCGCGGAGGACGCCGTGGGGGCCGTCGTCGAGCGTGTCGGTGCGAAGCACCTGCCCGGAAGTCTGCGCGATATTGTCGAAGCACGCCCAGGACGGGGATGGGTACGGAGCCCCATCCCCACGATACATGACGTTGTCCCGGCGGCTGATCCTCTTGAACGCGATTTCACCCGGACTGCCGCCGACGTTGGCGATCTCCCAGACGTGCTCCAGTTCGTCGCCGGCGGTCTTGCGGACGGTGATCCGGACGCCATGGGCGATCGGTTCGACGACGACGGTGCGGCCTCGGGCGTCGGAGCAGGCGATGGTGCGGGTTCCGCCGACGGCGCTTTCGGCGACGGACGCGACCCAGCCGTACGCGGGCGGCAGCGACGAACGCAGCGCCTTGTCGACGGCGTCCACGTCGCCGTCGAAGTCGACATCGGGGTAGAGCCGCTGGCTGAGAACCGTGAAGGCGTTCGTGATGACGCGCGTCCCGCCGTCCCAGGCATATTCCCAGAGGATCTTCTCCGCCCCCGGCGAGGGGCTCTTCCCCAGCCCTTCGACGTAAATGGCTTCCCCGGCGGAAATCGATCCGGAGAACGATGCGCGCTTGCGGGCGTCGCGCCACAGCGCCAGACGCGAAGAGCAGGATTGCAGCGTCGCATAAGGCGTCGGCGGCTGGTGCTCGAGGCAGGGGCAGCAGGTGCCGTCGAACCGTCCCAAAGGATAATAGGCGACAAGATTAGGCGGTTCAAGCCAGTCGGGATGCTCATCGAGCAAACGACAACGGGTGACGCGTCGCCGGGCTTCCCGAGGCAGCGAAGCGCCGTCGCCCTGGAATCGGAAGCAAAGCCATTTGGGATGGTTCTTTCGTGCGATAGATGACGCTTGCACGCTTACTCCGAAGGCTTCTTGCCGGACGCTTCTTCCTTTTTGGCGGCAGCCGCCCGCTCCTGCATGTACCCCACCAGTTCCGACGTGTCGTAGTCAATAAAGGCGTTGTTGCGTATTGCCTCATATGTGTAGCCTGATGCACCCGGGTGGATCCCTAGTTGCCTTTCATGCGGCTTCCATGCCTCATAAAACCCTTCCTGTATCTCAGATTCGGGAAACGACCCCGTTGGGCGGGACGGTTTCAAGGGGAAGCGTCCGATCGTCTTCCTGAATATCAGAAGGTTTTGAACGCGATCCATCATCGTGCTTTCATAGCCCATGATGCAAAACATATAATGGAGTTTCTGATTCCACTTTGTGGCAAGCGTGTAGGGACGAGGCGAGATCTCATCCTCGCAATAGAACGCGACTTCTTTGGAAAAGTTTTTCCCCTCCGAGAAATAGTGCGGATAATGCCCCTCTTTTTCCTTGTACGCAAGCCACGCCTTCCGAAAATGCCCATGCCATTCGACCGCCAGATCGTCCTTTGTCTTCGCACGGTACTGGTGCGGGGACTCCTCGTTCAAAATGTTGCGACGCACATGCAGCTTGCTTTCCTCTGTCTCAAACCGGGCGAGGCGCGCCTCGATTCCCTCCACGGAGAAATCGAGATCCGCAATCAGGTGCCCAATGGGAATGCAGGCCAGGTGCTCGACCCGCCTTCTGATGGCATGGTTCCCATAGCCGCCGGGACGTCCCGCCCAGTCGGAAAAATCGAGCAGCCGGTCGGCCTGGCTCGCCCGTTCCCCGGTGCTCGCAGGCGAAAGAATGCGCAGGGCCTCCTCATCCACGGCCTTGACAAGCTCCAAGCCGAAATCGCGCTTCGCCTGTTCAAGTTGGATGCGCTTCGTGGATTCCCGGGGGAGCCAGTCCACCCAGCATTGGGAATGGATTTTCGGCGCGTCCCACCGGTTGGATTGCGCAACGGCGAAAAACCCCCGAAAGCCGGAGTCGGCAAGCGTTTTCCGCTGGATTGCGAGCGCCTTCATCTCTTCTTCATAGCCGGGCTCGGCCGATGCGGCGCAAAGCGGGGGCAATGCGGCGAGCGCGGTGCAAACGAGTGCTTTCAACAGATGTTTCATGAAGCGAGGTGTTGCCGTTTGCATGTCTATTCAGAAGGCTTCTTGCCGGACGCTTCTTCCTTTTTGGCGGCAGCCGCTTGCTCCTGCATGTACCCCACCAGTTCCGACGTGTCGTAGTCCATGAAAGCGTTGTTGAGAATCTGGGTGTAGCTTCTTGCAGCTCCGCTTCCTTTTTTGCCAAACTTTTTCTCATGCGGCATCCATGCTTCATAGAAAGCTTCGCGAACTTCTTCCCCCTCAAACGACCCCAATGGACGGGACGGTTTCAGAGGAAACCGCCCGATCATCTTCCTGAACAACAGGAGGTTATGGACACGATCCGTGATCGCGTCGGTTTTCCCACGGACACAAAATAGAAAATGACGTTTCTGGCTCCATTTTGTGGCAAGCGTGTAGGGGCGAGGCGAGGATTCATCCTCACAATAGAAGGAGATATGGCGTGGGAGATCTTTGCTTTCTTCATGATCGTAAGGGTAGCGCCCCCTTTCATCCTTGAATGCAAAAGCCGCCTTCCGGAAATGTCCATGCCATTCGACCGCCAGATCGTCCTTTGTTTTCGCACGGTACTGGTGCGGAGCTTCCTCGTTCAAAACATCGACCTGCATGCGCACCCAGCCCTGCTCCGTCTCAAGCCGGGCAAGGCGCGCCTCGATTTCCTCCACGGGAAAATCCAAGTCCGCAATCAGGTGCCCAATGGGAATGCAGGCCAGATGCTCGACCCGCCACTTGATGGCGAGGTTTCCATAGCCGCCGGGGCGTCCCGCCCAGCCGGAAAAATCGAGCAGCCGGTCGGCCTGGCTCGCCCGTTCCCCGGTGCTCGCAGGCGAAAGGACGCGCAGGGCCTCCTCCTCCACGGCCTTGACAAGCTCCAGGCCGAAATCCCGCTTCGCCTGCTCGAGTTGGATGCGCTTCGTGGATTCCCGGGGGAGCCAGTCCACCCAGCATTGGGAATGGATCTTCGGCGCGTCCCACCGGTTGGATTGCGCAACGGCGAAAAACCCCCGAAAGCCGGAGTCGGCAAGCGTTTTTCGCTGGATTGCGAGCGCCTTCATCTCTTCTTCATAGTCAGGCTCGGTCGATGCGGCGCAAAGCGGGGGCAATGCGGCGAGCGCGGTGCAAACGAGTGCTTTCAACAGATGTTTCACGAAGCGAGGTGTTGCCGTTTGCATGTCTACTCCGAAGGCTTCTTGCCGTCCGCCTCTTGTTTCCTGGCGGCAGCCGCTTGCTCCTGCATGAACCCCACCAGTTCCGACGTGTCGTAGTCCATGAAGGCGTTGTTGAGAATCTGGGTGTAGCTTCTTGCAGCCCCGCTTCCCTTTTTGCCAAACTTTTTCTCATGCGGCATCCATGCTTCATAGAAGGCTTCGCGGACTTCTTCCCCCTCAAACGACCCCAATGGACGGGACGGTTTCAGAGGAAACCGCCCGATCGTCTTTCTGAACAACAGGAGGTTTTGAACGCGATCCATCATCGTGCTTTCATAGCCCATGATGCAAAACATATAATGGAGTTTTTGATTCCACTTTGTGGCAAGCGTGTAGGGACGAGGCGAGATTTCATCCTCGCAATAGAACGCGATCTCTTTGGGAAAGTTTTCCCCCTCCGCGAAATGATGCGGATAATGCCCTTCTTTTTTCTTGTACGCAAGCCACGCCTTCCGAAAATGCCCATGCCATTCAACCGCCAGATCGTCCTTTGTCTTCGCACGGTACTGGTGCGGGGACTCCTCGTTCAAAATGTTGCGACGCACACGCAGCTTGCTTTCCTCTGTCTCAAACCGGGCGAGACGCGCCTCGATTTCCTCCACGGGAAACTCCAGATCCGCAACCAGGTGCCCAATGGGAACGCAGGCCAGATGTTCGACCCGTCTTCTGATGGCATGGTTTCCGTAACCGCCGGGACGTCCCGCCCAGCCGGAGAAATCGAGCAGCCGGTCGGCCTGGCTCGCCCGTTCCCCGGTGTTCGCAGGCGAAAGAATGCGCAGGGCCTCCTCATCCACGGCCTTGACAAGCTCCAAGCCGAAATCGCGCTTCGCCTGTTCAAGTTGGATGCGCTTCGTGGATTCCCGGGGGAGCCAGTCCACCCAGCATTGGGAATGGATCTTCGGCGCGTCCCACCGGTTGGATTGCGCAACGGCGAAAAACCCCCGAAAGCCGGAGTCGGCAAGCGTTTTTCGCTGGATTGCGAGCGCCTTCATCTCTTCTTCAAAGTTGGGCTCGGTCGATGCGGCGCAAAGCGGGGGCAATGCGGCGAGCGCGGTGCAAACGAGTGCTTTCAACAGATGTTTCATGAATTCGCCTTTCGTGATATGGAGGTCAATAGGAATTGTATGTAAAGGGGGCGTTGTAGGTTTTTCGGATGTGGATGGTGTGCCGGAAAATCCGTCCGCGGCTTTTACGATTGGCCGAGGCTCCCGTCCCCCTGCCAAAGCCGAGCTGCAACGCGGCGGCGGCGGCGGACTTCGCCCCGTCCTCGTAGTTGAAGTCGTAGAGGTCTTGGATGTTGCATTCAAAATCGACCGAGGTCACGACATACTGGGTTCCCGACAGCCAGGAATGCTGCTTCTGTATGGTGAAGCGGTATCGCGGATTGACCACGCGGCCGCGTCCGACGGTCGCGAAGGCGTCGAAGTCGTCAAAAGCCGGCCTGCCCGTTAAAAATTCGGCGGCCAGTGCATACCATCCGCCATAGTCGTCGCTGTTGCCGACGCGCTGCGTCGAGGGGACGACCCAGTTGACCGATGTTTGCGGGCTGAGGCTTGCGAAGAGGTTCGTCGCCCCTTCGCAAGGCATGTCATACCATCCGCCATCCTGCGGGAAAACGACGGTCGCATTGTTGGTGGCATTTGCCAAAACGGCTTCCGCGGCATCCTTGACGCAGGCGTTGTAGAAGGCGTGGAGCCGAGTTCCCGTTTCCGTCGGAAATTCAATGTACTGCGCCCCGGCCGTGTAGCTTTTCAACGCAAAAGGCGTCCGGTTAGCCATGAACTGCGAGACCTTTGACTCTTCGTCCCAGATAAAATGTGAAATAGCCGCCGTTCCATTGTCGTCGAATGTCGCGCCGCTGTTGTGCGTCAGCCATTCCGTGAAGCCAGCCCCGTCCTCGAATGCGTTGATGGGAACGCTGTTTGACGAACTGGGCTGCATGTCTGGCGCGATTCGTGCTACATCCCCGTTGTAGAGAAACAGCGCCAGGAAAGACCGGGCGTTGGGGGCGACAAGCGACGGCGTGCTTTGTCCCATGAAATGGACGAAGCCATCGATGTCTTCAAGATGCTCAGCGTACATTTCCTTCGAGATTCCGCGAAGGGTCGCGCAGCGCGGACTGTCGTCCGACTGTCGGCGATAGACCTCCAGCGGGAACGTCTGCTCGTGTTCATCGACAAGCCCGTTGCCGTTGACATCGAATCCGGCGCGGATTTCATAGGTCACCGTCTGTGCGTCGCCAGGGCCGGGGATGTTCATGTCCACGGCGGAACCAACCGCGGCCGGGACGGGGGCGTCGCTTCCGGCGACTTTATTCTCTCCGTCGTAGGCGGCGCAGACGAAAAGGCTGCGCATGCCGGCAGGTTGGATGTCCAAGTCCAGGGAGACGCGGTATTTTCCGTCGGCAGGGTCGCCGACGACATAGAGGTGGTTGCGCGGAACGGCGTAGGACTCGTCGCCCACAACTTCCATGACCTCCGCATTCCCCGTGCTGTCGTCCTTGCGAGTCGGATTGAATATCTGGTTGACCTTGTTTGCCGTCTCCCACATCAGGTCAAGGGAAACATCCACCGCCGTCATCGTGAGCGACGCGCCGCAGTCGATGTTGGTGGCGCTGCCCGTGCCGAAGAAGCTGCTGGCCAGATGGGCCGTGCCGCCGCGGATCGCCTCGACGTAGAAGGTGTCGGTGCCGGAGGCGTCCCACGAAACGCCGCCGACGCCGTTGGTGACGGTCTGTCCGCAAACCAGCATCGGGCTTGCGCCGGGGGCGGGGTTCGCACTCCGCCACACGCGGAAGCCGCCGTGGCCGGAAAGCGCCAGCACATGCGCGCCGGGAAGGCCGACGTCCGTGCGAAGCTGCACCTTGCGGAAGGCGTTGCTGGCGACGGACACGACCCAGCCGTGCTCAGGCGGCAGCGACGAACGCAGCGCCTTGTCGACGGCGTCCACGTCGCCGTCGAAGTCGACATCGGGGTAGAGCCGCTGGCTGAGAACCGTGAAGACGTTCGTGATGACGCGCGTCCCGCCGTCCCAGGCATATTCCCAGAGGATCTTCTCCGCCCCCGGCGAGGGGCTCTTCCCCAGCCCCTCGACGTAGATGGCTTCCCCGGCGGAAATCGATCCGGAGAACGATGCGCGCTTGCGGGCGTCGCGCCACAGCTCCAGACGCGAGGAGCGAGATCGAAGCGTCGCATAAGGCGTCGGCGGCTGGTGCTCGATGCAGGGACAGCAGGTGCCGTCGTAACGCCCGAGCGGACAGACGGGCATCAGGTCGTTGTCGGCGACGGGCATCGACGAATCGTTTTTGTCTTCCGAGACGCTGGCGTCGTCGTCGTCGTTGTTGACCGGCAGGGCCGTCCCGGCCGGGCCGCCGGGAACGCACCCGCAAAGGCAGTCCGGCGAAAGCATGGGCTCCAGCCAATCGGGAGGGTTGTCGACGAAGCGGCATCGGGTGACGCATCGCCAGATTTCCCGCGGCAGCGATGCGTCATCGTCCTGGAATTGGAAGCAAAGCCATTTGGGATAGCCGCTATCGGAATAAGGGACGGTGAATGTGTTCCCGGAATGGGTGGTGGAGTCGCCATCGAACCGCCACGTCGAAGTCCCTGCAAGCGCTGCGGGCTTGACGGACGCCGTGGCGCGGATGTCCTCCCGGCTGTGGAAGCAGAGCGGGTCGGGCGAAATGGCAATGGTGGGCTGGACGATCATCCCCGACGGCGTCAGGCGTCCGCCGGGAAGATCGCCCGGGGGCGCAGGCGCCCGGCGTCCGCGCGTGGCGGCCGGGACGAAGACGGGGTGCGGATCACGGAAGAACGCCCAGGCCGAGCCGAGCGTCATATCGAGCGACACGGTGGCGTCCACGGGGGCGAAGAGCGCGACCGGATGCACGACGCCCTCGCGGAGCCAGAGGGTGCGGGTCGCGCCGGCCGGGGCGCCGGCGGGGAAGACGACGGTGCGGTCGCCGACGGCGACCGAAACGGGGGCGCTGGGGGACGCCTCGACGGAAATGGCGGCCTGGAAGATCGACGGGGCGCCGTCCGCGGCGGCGCCGGGCGAGTCCGAAGAGGACCAGGGCGAGGTGCCGGCCATCGTCTCCAGCCAGTCCGCCCAGCCGTCGCCGTCGCTGTCGATGTCGTCGTTCACGGCGGGGTCGAGACCGTGGAGCAGCTCGTCGAGCAGCGAAAGGCCGTCGCCGTCGGCATCCGAATTCGCGTCGTCCCAGACGAACGGATTCGGGTCGATCCCGTCCGGCAGGCTGTCGCCGTCCGTGTCGGGATTCAGCGGGTCAGTTCCAAGCGCGATCTCCACGTCGTCGTCGAGGCCGTCGCCGTCGGAGTCGCGGAGCTGCGGGTCGGTGTGGTAAAGGAAAACCTCGTCCGGCGTGGCGAGGCCGTCGCCGTCCGGGTCGGGGTTCGCGGGGTCGTAGCCGCCGAAGGCCGTCCAGCGAAGCGAGAACTTGGGCGCGTTCGAGACGACCGCGCAGAGCGGCGTGGTCAGGACATTGCCACCCTCGAGACGGTACAGCGTGGCGCACAGGTGGTTCGAGGCGGTGCAGGCGTGCGCCGGCGTGCCGATCAGCGCCGTCTCGCCACCGCCCCCGGCCTGCGCACCAACCACAAAATTCGTCATTCGTAATTCGTAATTCGTCATTCCGCTTAGATCGTAGCGGAAGACGAAATCGCCATCGGGGAAGAGCTCGGCCTGGAAGGAGACCGGGGCGTTCGTGGCGCGGTTCAAAAGCGCATTCTGCCAGGTGAAGCGGGCGGAGCCGGAATCGGTCGTGTCCGACCAAAACAGGGAGTTCGCGACGGGTGGCCGGCGGCTGGCGATTTTGTCCCAGTTCGCTTCGGGTGGGATGCCGAGGAGCGTGTGGAGCGGGGCGAGGAAGGCGATGGGGGAGCCGTCGGGCATCGGTTGCGCCGCGGGCGAGGACTTCGGGCGGTCGAAGGCGAGCGTGCCCGACGAGGACACGTAGACGGAATCGTAGCGGTTCGTGCCGAGGGGGAAGCCGTCTTCGAGCGCCATCCAGAAGCCGTCCTCCGACGCCCCACGCTTGCGCCAGCGGTCGTGGACGACCGCGTTCGCCGGCGCCGACAGGTCGAAGGCGTCGTTCGTGGAAGCGTCGGACAGCGCGAAGCCCGCGAGCCGCTGGGCGTCGGTGAACTGGACGAGCGAGGATATGGCCGGCGGCGGCGAGCGCTGCGGCGCCTCCGGCCCCGGGTTCCTTTCGGGCTTCGAGCCGCCGTAGATGACGAGGGCGACCAGGAGGCTCAAGAGCACTGCGCGGAAGGCGGCGGGCTGCCGCCGGAACGCGGCCAGCTTCCGCCGGGAAGGCGCGGAGCCGGCGATCCGCCTGGCGACAAGCAGCAGGATGGCGCCGGACGTCAGCCCCGTCAAAACGATTCCAGTCAACGTCAGGGCATCCATGTCCTGTCCCTACCTCAGAATGAAAATGGCGGCGTCGTCGGAAAGCCTGGCCGTGATCGTCTCGTTTCGTGCGCCGGTTCCCCGGGCGACGGCCTCGATCCGGTTCCAATCCGTCGAGAACATCCAGGCGGGCGGCGGGGAAAGGTCGAGACCCGGGAAGGCGAGCGGCGTCGTGCCGTCCGACAGCCCGAGCGCGCGCGGCGAGCCGTCGGCATCCAGGCGCATCTCGAAGGAAAGCGTCTTGCGCGTCTCCGTTCCGGCGGGATCGGCGGCAACGCGTTGCACGGCCGCGTCGGAGGCGATGAACCACCGCCCGCAGTCCCAGCCCAGCGTCAGGCCGGTTTCCCCGGCGGAGAGGCTGCCCTCGCCGGACTCGTCCCTGCCGAAAGCCACTTGGACGTTGTTCGAGGGCGTGGCGTCGAACTGGAGCGAGACCGTGAACCGCCGCGTGTGTTCGCCCCACGCCCGCATGGCGACGTTGGTCGAGACCTCCATATCGGCAAAAGCGGGCGCGGGAAGGCGCGGCACGTCGAGCGCCGGCGCGGTCGCGGCAAGCGCCGCGGCGGCACAGGCGGCAATGGCCCGGAGAAAAACGGCGCGCCGCCGGGACCGCGGCCCAAGGGAGGACATGCAGCCTGCATCCATGGTGGGGAGCGTAGCACGGGCCAACGGCGGCGGCAACCCATTATTTGCCGTATTGGTTCAATGGTTCACTATGGTGCGCCCGCAAGCAGGGCGACGACGTTCAACAGCGGTGGGGCGATTGTTTCTTCACCACGAGGCAGCCCGCCATCATGTCGTGAAGGCCCTGTTTCCGCTTCGTAAATGCAACCATGACATACCCGGCGAACAAAAGCAGGATAGAGACGAGTTTGCTCCAATAGCGCCCGTTCGCCCGCGCAAAGCCGATCCGGTTCCCGTTCATGTCGGTGACCTGGATGCCGAGGGCCATTTTCCCGAGGGTTGCCTGTGCCGGAGACGACTCAAGCAGCGTGAAGTACAACCAGTTCAGAACCATGCCCACAATCCTGCCGACCGTTTCAACAGCTTCGTTGATGGATATCATGTCCGCGCCAGATGCCACCATAACGCCGCCCATGACGGCTCCAACAACGAATCCGACAATGAATCCGACAACAAACAAGACAACGGCGTCGATCAGGATGGCGGCAAAACGACGCCAAAACCCCGCATACGGAGTGGGAGGACGGACCGCCTGTGCAGTCAGGGGCGGAGGGGACAGCATCGGTGCCTGTAGACTGTCGGAAAGGAGGCCCTTTACCGACGAAGCTTTTACCCAATCCTTGAGTTCCTCCGTCCACACCATGGCGTCCCCGCTCAATCTCCGCGACTGGAGCATTTCTACCAGGACCTTTTCCGTCACTGGTCCTTCTTGCTGGCCTGACGTGGCGTAGTACCACATGCGTTCATTCATGTCGTCCATCCTTTCATGGAATGTTCCGGCCGCCGGGGCGTCGCTCGACGCGCACGGCAGGCCGTGGTTCGGCCTTAGGCCTTTTTCTTTCCGGGATCGTCCCGGATGCTCTCCATGGACCCGGTGCGGTCCAGGATCACGGCAATGTGCGTGTAGTCCTTCTTCATGGCGATTTCCTACTAACTCGGCCACAATTCATGCTGCAAAACAGGGGAACGGGTTTTCCAACCCGTGACACGGACAGGAATGTCCGTGCCCCTTCCCCAACTCCAAATTCCAGCTCCTCATGCCTGAATCTTCGTGAGCAGCGCTATTTGTGGCCGGGTTAGTAGTGTTGACGAAATACCGACGATCCCACGTTTACGAATTCCGCCCCTGCCTGTCAAGGCTTTTGGGGCGGGCGCACATTTTGCGATATCGTTGAAGGCCCGTTATCGGTATTCGGGGAGTTGGGGTGCGGCCAGATGGATGGGGGTGTGGGTGTTGGGGTGGAGGACGACGAGGGAGCAGGAGCGGAGGAGGTAGCCGCAGTCTCCGGGGTTGGCGTCGGGGGCGTCTTCGCGCGGGAGGCCGCCGGGTCCGTAGAAGGGGTCGCCCAAGAGCGGTGCGCCCGCGGCGGCCAGATGGATGCGGATCTGGTGAGGGCGGCCGGTCAGCAGGTCGATCTCCCAGATGGCGCGGTCCGCGCGACGTCGCACGAGCGAAACGTGGCTTCGGGAGGGCTTGCCGCCGGGCGTGGCGGCATGGACATGGCCGAGGCGGGGGTGGGGGAGGCGGCCGATGGGGGTATCGACCTCGAAGGCGTCGGGCAGGTGCGTGGCGGGTCCTGTCACGGCGCGGTAGCGTTTGCGGACGATGCCTTCGAAGCGAAGCGTGGTGTCGCGGAATTGGGCGGTCAATTCGCGGCGTGCCGTTTCCGAGCGCGCGAGCAGGAGGAGGCCGGAGGTTCCGCGTCCGAGGCGGTGGACGGGGGCGGGGGGCGGATCGCCCCAGCGCTTCCGGGCGAGGCGGAGGACGGTATGCTCGAGGTAGTTCGCGGCGGGAAGGACGGGGAGGCCGGAGGGTTTGTCGATCGCGATCATCGCGTCGTCCTCGTACAGGACGGGGAAGTCCAGCGGGGCGGGGGGCTCTTCCCACGGGGGGCGCTTCCATTGCAGGCGCATTCCCGCGCGGAGGGGCTTGTCCGGGGAGAGGAGGGCGCCGTCGCAGGAGATTTCGCCGGAAAGACACCGTTCACGCCACGTATCGGGGGTGGAGTGGCGGTAGCGGGCGGCGTAGAAGTCGGCGACGCGGACCCCCTGGTCCGGGGGTTCCGTCCAGTCGACGTAGGTGCATCCCTGGTTCACGGGGCCGCCGTGGGCCCGACGTCCCCGGCGGGCACGGGGATTTCCTCCGGAACGGGGGCTTCCGGCGCGGCGCCGGGCGCGGCGTCGGGCGCGAGGGTGACGCTCGTTTCCTCGTAGTCGAGGGTGACGCCCCGCAGCCGTTCGGAGGAGAGGTCGCTGAAGTGGATGAAGGGGACTTCGCCCTGCGGGGTGTCCAGCGCCTCGCGGATCTCGGGATCATCGGTGGCGCCGGGGATTTCCTCGTTGAGGCCGGTGAGGTTCCCGCTGAGCGGGTTGCGCGGCGGCATGACGGTTTCGCCGCCCTGCGACAGGATCTTCCGGGCCTGCCCGGGAGGAAGCGGATCGGCGAGGCGGGAGTGCGACCAGGCGGAGTCCCAGATGCCGTCGGTGTCGAGCGAGGCCTTGATGTTGCGGGCGTCGTCCTCCATTTCGGTGGAGGTGTCGATCACGCGCGGCGTGAGGAAGACGATGATTTCGGTGCGCGTGGAGATGTCCGTGTCGTGGCGGAAGAGCCAGCCGAGGAGGGGGATCGACCCGAGGATGGGCACCTTGGTGCGCGTGCGGGTGACGGAATTGTGGGCGAGGCCGCCGAAGACCACGGTTTCGCCGGACTGGACGGCGACGTCGGCGCCCATCGTGCGCGTGGAGAGCTTGGGATACTGGGAGTCGCCGATGCTCTCGTAGCCGTCGTTCGCCTGGATCTCCTGCTTGGCGGTGAGGGTGATGTAGCCGCGCTTGTTGATGCGCGGGGTGACGGTGAGCTTGATGCCGACGTCCTCGCTCTTGATGGTGTCGGTGGTATAGGTGTCGTAGTGGGTCGAGCCTTCCTTCCAGTAGATGCGCTCGGTGGATTCGAGGGTGGCCTCCTTGTTGTCCATGGTGGTGATGCGCGGGGAGGACATGAGGCGTGCGCGGCTGTCCGACTGGATGGCGGAGAGGAAGAGGTCCGTGTTGAGGTCGAAGACGGTGAGCCAGGCGCTGATGCCGCCACCGGCCGCGGCGAGGCTTTCGGCAGTGGTGAGGCCCATGGTGTTGACGGGGTTGCCCGAGCCTCCGCCGCCTGCGGTTGCGAAGGAGATGGCGGGGGAGGAGTTCTTCTTGCCGGAGTAGCTGACCATGGCGCGCTGGACCCAGTCCATGCCGGTCTCGTTCGAGTCGGTGAAAGTGACCGAGACGATGACGGTTTCGATCACGACCTGGGAAAGCTGGATGTCCATGTCGGCGATGATGCCCCTGACGGTTTCGACGTCGCCCTTCGATGCCATGATGATGATGGCGTTGGAGCGTTCGTCGGAGAGGATCTTCACGTCCTCCTTTTTGAGCTCGCCGAGCTTGGACTTCTTTTCGGCGGCGGGTTCGGCATCGGTCGTGACGCCTCGGCGGATGCGGTCCGAGGCTTCCGCGAGGGATTCGCTCTCGGTGCGGTCGTCTTTCCTGGCGACGGTGGTCTTGGCGTCGGTGTCGGATGCGGAAGAGGTGTTGCCGATGAGGTCGTTGAGCATCGTCGCGACGTCCTTGGCCTGGGCGTATTCGAGGCGGACGACCTCGACGATCACGTCGGGGGCGGTTTGGACCTCCACGTCGAGGACGTTGATGATGCGGTCGAAGAAGGCCATGTTCTCGGGGCGCGTGATGATGATGAGCAGGTTGGTGCGTTCGTCGGCCACGATCTGCACCTTGCCGCGGATGACGCCTCGTTCGGCGTCCGCGACGAGGGTTTCCTGGATGGTGTTGCCGGCGGGCTCCGGCGTGGCGGCCTGCGGAGGCCGCCGGAGGGGGGGGCGGATGACGCCGGGCGGGGTGGCGGGGATCTGCTCGCGGACGATTCCGGGGGCGCCGGAGCTCCTCGATACGGGGGCTTCGGTGGGGCCTTGCTGTGCCTTCTGGGCTTCGGCGACGATTTCCTCGAGGCGCCTCTTGATGTCCACGGCCTTGGCGTACTTGAGGGGGCGGACGTTGGTTTCGTCGCGGATTTCGAGCGGCTGGTCGATGAAGCGGATGATTTCCATCATGCGGTTCACGTTGTCGGTGGTGTCCGTCACGAGGATGGAATTGGTGCGTTCGAAGAGCTGGATTTGGCCGGAGTCGCGCTTGAAGCCTTCGAGGGCCTTCCGGGCTTCCTCGATGGTGATGTTCTTGAGGGAGATCATCTGGCTGACCATGCGTCCGTCTTCGACGTGCAGGCCGCCGTCGGGCTCTTCGAGTTCGGTGGTGATGCCGAGTTTCCGGAGATCCTTCGAGGGAAGCACCTTGAGGAAGACGTCGCCGTCGGGCACGAGCGAGATGCCGTGCATCACGAGGACGGTTTCGATGGCGCGGAGGTACTCTTCGGGGAGGAGTTCGGACTGGCTTCGGAGGGAGATGGTGGCCTTGGGGACGGCAGGATCGATGAGGAGGGTCTTGCCGGTTTCGGCGGCGTAGGCGGCGAGGAGGATGTCGGAGGGGGCCTGTTCGAACTTGAGTTCGTAGCTCTTGGCGTCGCCGGGGGCGGACGTCGCGTCGTCAGCGGCGCTGGCGGGGGCGATGTCGGGGGGGAACCGCGCGGCGATGTCCTCGGCCGTTGGGGGGCGGATTCCGGGGGGGCGTTCGAGGCGGCGGACGGGGGCCTGCGCATCCTCGATGGGAGCGGGTTCTGCGGGCTCCTGGGCGAATGCGGGGAGGAGGAGGGCGGCACACAGGAGGGTGGTGGCGCCCCGGAAGAAGAGGGAGTGGCCGGTGGATTGGATCATGGCAGGAATCCTCATGGCGTTTCGGCGTCGGGGGAGGCGTCGGGCGATCCGGCGGGGGCAGACCCCGCGTCGTCGCGAAGGTAGGCGCAATACAGGGTGAAGTCGCCACGCAGCTGGCCGACGTTGTTGGGGGCGGGCCTCACATACATCTGGCGGATGTCGAGCATGGCGCCCTCCGCATGGAGGTCGTAGAGGAAGCGGACGAGGCTGTCGAGCGTGGCTTCGAAATCCTTGCAGACAATGGGCATCTCGTAGGCGTCGCCCGTGACGATCTCGGCGCCGATCTGGCGCTTGCCGATGCTCACCCCGTGGCGGCTGGCCACCTTGTCCATGACGCCCAGCCAGTAGGTGTCGACGCGGCGGTCGGAGGCGAAGACGGGCATCATGTCGCGCAGCTCGTCGAACTGGCGCCGCCATTCGGGCTCCTGACCGATGAGGGCGCGCTGCTCCCTCCGCTGGTCGGAGAGGGCTTGCCGGACGCGCCCCTTCTCGTTCCAGTAGGCGGGGGTGAGGCGGTCGCCCAGGACAAGCAGGAGCACGGCGTAGAGCACGACCATCACGGCGACACCGGCGAGGGCCTTTTCATGGTTGGAGGCGACGCTGCTCATCGGCGGCCTCCTTCCCTTTCGGGCTTCGGATCGAAACGGGCGTCCACTTCGAAGCGCTCGACCCTCCTGGCGGCGTTTCGGGTGGGGCCGGTGAGGGTGGAATTGTCGAAGAGGCCGCAGTTGGAGACGGCGTCCTGGAAGGCGTACACCTGGCGGGCTTCGGGGGCTTCGCCGGCGATCTTGAGGCCGTCTTCGCGGCGGTAGGTGAGGCTGGTGAAGAGGACCTCGTCGGGCAGGACGCCGACAACCACGCGCAGGCATTCGAGCATCGAGCGCGAGCGATCCATGTACGAGCGGATCAGGCGCACGCGGTCCCGGACATCCCGCACCTCGGCGTACGCGGGCTTGTCGCGTTCGACGGCCTCCCGCATCCGGGCTTCGATACGGTCGTGGATCTTGGGGGCGAGCAGCAGCCCCGCGAGCAGCAGCACCCAGGCGAGGCCGGCGACGGCCATGGCACCGAAGTAGCGCTTGCGGGCGACGGCGGAGAGTTCACGCTCCCGCCACGAGGCGGGCAGAAGGTCGAGGGGGGCGGATTGCGCGGCGCGGCGCGCGCATCCGGCTGCGGCGGGGCCGAGTTCCGCGAAATCGACGAAGCGAACCGGTGCGCCGCCGGCCGCCTTCGAAAGCATGTCGGGCAACTGCGGGCCGGGGGCGGCGTCCGAGACCAGCAACAGCTCTTCCACGGCCTTGCCGGAACCCTTGAGCTCGGCGCTCAGGAGGGAAAGCGTGAGGTCGAGTGCGAGGTCCTGCGGCGAACGCTCGCTTCCGAGGCTGCGGCAAAGCACCGGGGCGCCCCCTTCGAGCAGGAGCACGTCCCATTCGCCGGCACGGCCGATCAGCACCACGTTCCGCCCGTCGCCCTGGGGGAGGACACGCGCGGAGGACAGGGTCCACCACCAGCCCAGGAGGGCGGAATCGATGCGACGGGCTTTGAGGCCGGCACTGCTGAGACGCGCATCCCAGCGGTCGGCGGTCGGCTTCGGGAGCGCGGCGGCGAAGACGCGGAGCGTCGTCTCCGTCTCGGCGAGGGTCTCGTGGCTCGAGGCGAGTTCGTCGCCCGGGAAGGGGGAGATGGCCTCCATCTGCAGCGGGACGATCTCCTCGAGGTCGCCGCCCGCTTCGCTGGGAAGTTCCAGCACCTTCACCAGCAGCTGGGAGGTGGGGAGGGCAAGCGACAGCGTTCCCCCGCCGAGTTCGGCGGCGGCCCGGCGGAGGATGCCGGCCCATCGGGCGTCCTCGCGGCGATTCGACTCGTCGGCCGCATCGGCATCGGGCGCGCGTCCGGCGGCTTCGGCGGAGGGTTCGTCCGGCGAGGCCGTCGATTCCGCGGAGTCGCCTCGGGGCGGGAGGGGCCAGAAGCCGGAGGCCTCTGCAGACCAGCCTTCGCCGGAGCGCGACATCCGCACGCCGTGAAGCCCATCCGGCCCCGCAACGAGCGACATCCAATCCGCGTTTTTTTTCTTCGGGAACATCATTGAAAGCAAAAGTGTACCGAAACGGGGACGCCGTTCCAAGAAGAAAGGCATTTGCTTTTCCCCCATCCGAATCCGAATCCGAGGAGCAATGGAATTGACATCGCTCCCTTTGGGGTGTATCGTGTTTTCCGTTTTTTCTAGTTCCCAGACCTATAAGGAAGGTGTCTCGTGAATTTCATGGCTCCATTGTTGTCGCTTCAGGAGATTGATGGTCGTATTCGCGAGTTGCAGCAGGAAATCCGCGACATACCCACGCGAAAGGGCATGGAGAAGGGCCGTCTCAGCGATACGACGGAGCGCTTGGAAAGCGCAAAGGCGAAGTATCAGGGCATGCAGGCCAAGATTGCGGACCTCGACACCTCCATCGCCCTGCAGAACGAACGGATTCGCAAGTTCCGCCAGCAGCAGCTTTCTCTCCGGACCAACGAAGAGTTCCGGGCGATGGGGCAGCAAATTCAAAGCGCCGAGAAGGAAGTCGAACGCCTGGAGCTGGAGCAACTCACCCTGCAGGAGGGGCTGGACCCGATGAAAGAGGATATGGAATCGATCCGGGCCAAGCTCGCCGAAGAACTGGAGGGGGTGGACGCCACGCTCAACGAGCTCGAAGAGCGCATGGTCCAGGCCGAGGAAATGCTCGGCAAACTCAAGAAAGAGCGCATCGAGGCCGAGAAGGCGGTTTCCAAGCAGTTTTTGCAGTATTACATCCGCGTGAAGAAATCCCGCTGGCCGGTGGCCGTCCCGTTGCAAGACGGATCCGTCTGTGGCGGCTGCCACCTGGTCCAGCCCCCGTCTTCGCTGCGGATGCTCGAGCACAACACCGTGCCGGTCACCTGCCAGATGTGTGGCCGCATGTTGTATCTGGACTCGTAATGTATTTCTCCGGCAGGGTAGGGGAGGCCGCCCTTTCGGAGCACGTCCCTTTGGCCTTCGATGTGGAATGCGAACGATCGCTCCGGCTCGACCGGGGAGGAAAGTCCGGACTCCATAGGGCAGGATGTCCCGTGGTGAACGCGGGAAGGGCGCTGCCAGAACGGCGTCGATGGAAAGTGCCACAGAAAACAAACCACCGTTCGCTTCGGCGGGCGGAAAGGGTGAAAAGGCGGTGTAAGAGACCACCGGGCTTCCGCGCAAGCGAAGTCGCACGGCAAACCCCATCCGGAGCAAGATCAAATAGGGGAGGAGGCGTTGCCCGCGCCGCCCGGCCGCAAGGCCGGTACACTTCCGGGTTGATCGCGTTAGAAAAATGATCGTACGCCCGCAAGGGCGACAGAATCCGGCTTATGAACATTCCACGTCGAAAGGCCCTTTTGCTTTCCCCCGGATGGGCGGTCGCAGCCCTCGGGGCACTCCTGTTCTTTGCTCTTTTGTTCGCCCGTAACCTGAACGAGATAAGGGAGATGCAAAATAGTCAAAAGGGCGCGGCGGCGGAGGGGACGTACGGTTCCGACGAACGCATCGACACGCCGGTCTTCGATGCCGTGCTGGGCGAGGTGCTGCGCCCGGCGGCGATTGTGCCGCGTCTTCCGTCCGGCCAGCTTGCCCGACGCTTCCGTCTGGTCGGCTCGATGGCGGATGGGGTAGGGGAGTCGGCCGTGTGGACGGTCATCCTCGAGGATGTTGAAACGAATCGCCAGCTCCGGGCAAAGCCCGGCGACGAACTTCTGCCTGATTCGCACGTGGTGGAAACGGGTCCGGATTTCGCGAAGGTCGAGGCTCCGGACGGCGTACACTGGATCGTCCGCGACCGCGCGAAGGCGCTGGAAACGCGATTCGTCGTCCCGGGCGAATCGGATCCGGATAAGCGCGATGCCGAAGGACGCGACGCCTTCGGCGGGCGGAAGGTCGAAGAGAACCGCTGGGAATTCAGCCGTGGCATGTTGATGGACTACTACGCGGATCTGCTGCGGAATCCCGAGCGTCTGGTGGCGGTCTTCGACTCCATGGAGCCCCTCTACGACGACCGGCAAAAGATCGAGGGCTATCAGCTCAACGTCCTGGGCGAAGCGGCCTTCTTCGAATCGGTCGGGTTCGTCCAGGGGGACATTGTCCGCGCGGTGAACGGCGTGCAGATGACCAACCGGCGCCGGGCGGAGAATTTCATCCGCCGCGTGGTCGAGGAGGGACTCGACACGGTGGTGATCGAGATCGAGCGAGACGGCACGCCGCTCAAGAACATCTACCAGACGGTTCCGTGATTTGGACGGGCGCCGTCCGTGCTTCTTCCGAAAGTCCTGCCCCCCTCGCCCCCGAAACGCGCCCCAAGTTTACATAACAGATATTATGCGACGTTGATTGGGGGGGGGGGGCCCGACAAACGGAAATTCGGACGGTTCGCGCCTAGTGCAACTTGGCGGCCGCCGCGGACTCTTTCTGAAGGCGCCGGAGCTTTCCGGCAATGGCGACCTTTTGAAGCGGGCTGATGTGGTCGATGAAGAGCACGCCGTCGAGATGGTCGAGCTCGTGCTGGACGGCGCGGGCCAGAAGTCCATGCGCCGTAATCTCGTGCGGATGGCCTTCAACGTCCTGATAGCGCACCGTCACGTGCAAAGCCCGTGTGACCAGTGCGGTGATTTCGGGGAAGCTGAGGCACCCCTCGTCGTCGCGCTGCTCGCCTTCGCGGGCCGTAATCGTCGGATTGACCAGCACCAGCGGCATGGGGATCGAGGCGTTGCCCTCCACGTATTCCTTGCACTCGACTTCCGCAGGGACGTCGATGACGCACAACGCACAGGTTTCGCCCACCTGCTCGGCGGCCAGCCCGACTCCGTTGGCGGCGTACATCGTCTTCAGCATGCGTTTGACGAGATTTGCCAGTTCAGGCGTGAAGTCCACGACCGGCCTGGCCTTTTGGCGAAGGATTTCCTCTCCATACTGGGTGATGCGCATCGGCATGCGTCATACCTCCGTCGTTCCCGATGCCTGTCCCCTGCCCTTTCGGGAACGTCGCATGGAGCTCCGTTCCGAGGGGCGGATGTCGTACTTCGCGGCAATCTCCTCGAAGTCGGGGATGGCGTCCTTGTAGTTTACGAATAATCGCTTCAGTGCGGCAATCTGGCGGCTGGTGAGCATGTTCTTGTGTTTGAACTGCCGGGAGATGCTCTCGAAGAATTCGGCATCGTTGAAAACCCTCTTCCCCTTGCCGCGCGGGGCGGGCTCGTTCCACTTCTCGATGCGCCCAAGGGCTTCGAGGATTGGGGCGACAGCCGGATCGACCTTCTGCCGGTCGGCCCCGGAAAGGATGTTTTCGGGGATTTCCAGCTCATGCCGGATGGACTCGAAGCCCGGAATCACGGCGCGATGCGCGACCACGATGCGATCCAGCACGGCGGTTTGCTTCTCGCTCAATCCCGATCCGGATTGCACGCGGCTGTTGAAGGAGTCGATGAAATCGAGGTCGCGCTTGTCCAGTTCGATGTTCTTCAAGAGATCGAGCTTGCGAATCGTGCTGGCGGCGGGCGGCGGAATGTTGGCCGACCTTTCGACGAGGTCGTCAAATCCAAAGGATTTTGCCGCCTCCTCGGCGGCGGGGACCTGGTCGCGATACTTGAGAAGGATATTCACAAGCCATTTGAACTGGTTCGCGCTGACGGTTTTGTTCTCGTCGCGAATCAATTCGCGGATCGATTCCACGAACCGGGCGTCATCGCGTGTCCGATTGCCACGCTTGACGGGGGGCGCCCATTTCTCCACTTGTTCGAAGAGCGAAAGCACCGTTTCGACCTTTTCGACATCGGCCGGCGGTCCCTTGGCTTCCGCAAGCCAGACCAGGAAGCGTTCGTAGAAGGCCGAAAGCATGTCCGTCCAGGCGAGGCCCTGCTCTTCGATCTTGTCGAGCTCCTCCTCCATCTCGGCGGTGAATCCCACGCCGAACAGCTCGTCCATCTTCTCGGTCAGGAAGTCGACAATCGTCATGCCGAGGTCGGTCGGCACGAGCGTCCGTTTCTCGCGCGTCGCGTACTTGCGGGAGACGATGGTCTCGATCGTGGAGGCGTAGGTGGAGGGGCGCCCTACCCCGTTCGCCTCGAGTTCGCGGACGAGCGCAGCCTCGCTGAAGCGGGCGGGCGGCTTGGTCTCCTTGCCTTCCGAGTTCCACTTCAGCACGTCGAGCGCATCGCCGACGGCGAGCGGGGGAAGCCGGTCGACGATCGTCTCGTCGACTTCCTCTTCGGGATTCTCCGGCCCCTCCTTGTCCGGGTCGCGGAATCGGCGGATGTCGAGGGCCATCACCTTCAGGAACCCCTGGAAGAGCACCTGCGAGGCCGTGGCGGTGAACGCGTAGTCGTGCGCGGAGGCATCGCGGGGCTCGGGCGCGGCGGCAACGACGGTCAGCCGCTCGATGCGGGCGGCGCTCATCTGGCAGGCGACGAAACGGCGCCAGATCAAGTCGTAGAGCTTCAGGGCCTGGGGATCCAGGATGTGGGCCAGCGAATCGGGGGTGCGCGTCACATCGGTGGGACGGATGGCCTCGTGGGCTTCCTGGGATCCGCGGCGGCCGCGGTAGAAATTCGGTTTTCCGGGGAGGAAGTCGGAGCCGTATTCGGAGCCGATGAACTGGCGCACCTCCTCCAGGGCGTCGCGGGAGAGATTCACCGAATCGGTCCGCATGTAGGTGATGAGACCCACGGGGCCACCCTTCCCGAGGTCGATGCCTTCGTAGAGCTTCTGGGCGATGCTCATCGTGCGCCCCGGGGGGAAACCGCACACGGACGAAGCCGCCTGTTGGAGGGTCGACGTGATGAAGGGCGGCAGCGGGCGGCGCGTGATCTCGCGGCGGATGATGTCCGCCACGCGCATGCCGTGGCCTTGCAGCTCGCCCAGGGCGGCGTTCGCCGCCTCCTCGCTCTTGATGTCCGCCTTGGCATCGTCGATCCGGGCCAGGCGCACCGTGAAAGGCTCCTTCTCCGCATCGTGCCTGGCGACCTCGGCCGAGAGGATCCAATAGGCTTCGGGGATGAAGGCCTGGATCTTCTTTTCGCGCTCGCAGAGGAGCCGGAGGGCCACCGACTGCACGCGCCCCGCGCTCAGCGTCCATTTGTTCAGGTGCTGCCAGAGCAAGCGGCTCACGCGGTAGCCCACGATGCGGTCCAGGATGCGGCGCGCCTGCTGGGCATCGACGCGGGACTGGTCGATCTCGCCGGGGTTCTCGAAGGCCGCCCGGACGGCGCGGGGGGTGACCTCATTGTACCGCACGCGATAGACAGGCTTGCCCTTCATGACCGGGGAGAGCACTTCGCTCAGGTGCCAGGCGATGGCTTCCCCTTCGCGGTCGGGGTCGGAGGCCAGGTACAGCGCATCGCACTGCCTGGCGGCACGCTTCAGGTCGTCGACGACCTTCTCCTTGTCCTTCATCAGGACGTACCGGGGCGCGAAGTTGTTTTTGCAGTCCACGCCCATCCCCCCTTCCGGAAGGTCGCGGACGTGGCCCAACGAAGCCTTTACGACATAATCGCCGCCGAGAATTTTGGAGATGGTTTTCGCCTTGGCGGGAGATTCGACGATCACGAGTTTCTTCGGCATGCGGTATCCTTTGCAACACAACAGCAACGCTCCGGCTCGATTCCATTCGGAGCGTGGAAAGTTTTTTTGTTAGCACAGCGAACCGGTATCGGGCAAGTGGAAAGATAGTGGAGAAGATTGTGGAGAACGAGTTGCACGGGTGCAAAACAAAACGCACGTTTTCGCGGAAACGGAAAACCGGCACTCGTCCCAGCCCGACCGGTCGAAACGGACAGGTTCTGGCCGTTTGTCCTAACGTGCCGCGTTCCGGACAGTTCGGATTTCTGACGCCCCCTCCCCTGCCCCGCCCGGAAAACGGCGCGCCGCGATTCGGCTCCTGCCTCCCTTCCCCATCGGAACCTTCCCGGCTGACGAAATGCGCCCGAGGCTCGGGACAAGTTCCTCCTTTCCATTCCCCGTGCGTAGCGATACACTTCCTTTTTTCCATGCGGGGTGGCTCACCCTGCCGCCAAAAAGGATTCCGACGATGTCTGGACAGGAAACATGCTCGGGCGACTGCGCGAACTGCAGCCACACCGAAAAACACAACTCCGAAGAGTGCCGCCTTCGCGCGGCGATGGCGCGGATCCGCCACAAGATTGTCGTGTTGTCCGGCAAGGGCGGCGTGGGCAAGAGCACCGTGGCCGTGAACCTCGCCATCGCGCTCGCGCTCGAGGGCAAGAAGGTCGGCTTGCTGGACGTGGACGTGCACGGTCCCAGCGTGCCGAAGATGCTGGGTGTGGAAACGGCGCGGCCCACGGCGGCGAACGGCAAGATCCAGCCGGTCGAAGCCTTCGGGATCAAGGTGATTTCGGTGGGATTCCTGCTGGAGTCGCCGGACACCGCCGTGATCTGGCGCGGGCCGATGAAAATCGGCGTGATCCGCCAGTTCCTGATGGACGTGGAATGGGGCGGGCTGGATTACCTCGTGATCGACTCGCCGCCCGGGACGGGGGATGAGCCGCTCACGGTTTGCCAGTCGATTCCGGATGCCGACGGCGCGGTGGTGGTGACCACTCCGCAGGCCGTTGCGGCGGCGGACGTCTCGAAGTCCCTGGACTTCTGCCGCCAGCTCGAGATCCCGGTGCTGGGTCTCGTGGAGAACATGAGCGGCTTCGTGTGCCCCCACTGCGGGACGGCCACAAGCATCTTCTCTTCCGGCGCGGGCGAATCGCTCGCGGAGCAACATGGCGTCCCCCTGCTGGGCAAAATCCCCATCGACCCGCGCATCTGCGCGTGCGGCGACGACGGCACGCCGTTCGTCTTCCAAATCGGCAAGACGCCGGTGGGCGAGGCCTTCCGCGAAATCGCCCTGACCCTGCTGGGCCGCCTGGAGCAGGCCTAGCCCATCCCATCCATCGCAAGGAGATTCATCATGGACCGTATCCTTCAAATCCTGCGCGAGGACGCACGGACAACCGACCAGGAAATCGCCGTCCGCCTGGGCATCACCCCCGAGGAGGTGCGTTCCCGCATCGACGCCTTCGAGAAGGCGGGCGTGATTCGCGGCTACCAGGCCCTGATTAATCCGGAGGCCGCCGACGACGACGTCCGCGCGGTGATCGAACTGCGCGTCCGCCCCGAGAGGGAACGGGGCTTCGACCGGCTCGCCAAGCGGATCGGCCGCTTCCCCGAGGTGGTGTCGATCTTCCTCGTCTCCGGCGGCTTCGACCTGCTTCTCATCGTGCGCGGGCGCAACCTGCAGGAGGTGGCTTCGTTCGTGAGCGCGCGCCTGGCGCCCCTCGACGGCGTGCTGTCGACGTCCACGCACTTCATGTTGAAGACGTACAAGGACCAGGACGTGATGATGGAGGTGGAGGACGATGACGAACGCCTGCAAGTCAGCCCGTGACTTCGTCGCGTCGCACATCCGCGACCTGCCCACCTCCGGCATCCGCGACTTCTTCGACATCGTCGCCACGCGCGACGACGTCATCAGCCTGGGCATCGGCGAGCCGGATTTCACCACGCCGTGGCACATCAGCGAACGCGCCATCGACTCTCTCGAGCGCGGCGCCACCCACTACACCGCCAACCGCGGCCTGGCCGAGCTTCGCAAGGCGATCTGCCGCTACAACGAGCGGACCTTCGGATTGCGCTACGACTGGCAGCACGAAACGCTCGTGACCGTGGGGGTGAGCGAGGCCCTGGACATCGCCATCCGCGCCACCCTGGCGCCGGGCGACGAAGTGCTCTACCATGAGCCCTGCTTCGTGGCCTACGCCCCGGTCATCCGCATGGCCCACGGCGTGCCCGTGGCCGTTCCCACACGCTTCGAAGACGGCTTCCGCTTGCGCGTGGAAGACCTCGAGAAGCGCGTGACCCCCCGCACCCGCGCGCTGCTCGTCAACTTCCCGAACAACCCCACCGGCGCGGTCCTCACGGACGCCGACGCCGACATGCTCGCGGACTTCGTCGCGCGCCACGACCTTCTGCTCATCACCGACGAAGTCTACTCGGAACTCGTCTACGACGTTCCGATCGTCTCGGTCGCGACGCGTCCCGGCATGCGCGAACGCACCATTTTTTTGAACGGCTTCTCGAAGGCCTGGGCCATGACGGGCTATCGGCTCGCCTACGCCTGCGCGCCGGCCGAGATTTCGGAAGCGATGACGAAGGTGCACCAATACTGCATCATGAGTGCGCCCACGATGAGCCAAAAGGCCGGCATCGAGGCCATCGAGCACGGTAGCGGAGATGTGGCCTTCATGAAACAGTCCTACAACGAGCGGCGCAACTTGGTCTACCAATCTTTCCTCGACATGGGGCTGGACTGCGTGAAACCCGACGGCGCCTTCTACATCTTCCCGAGCATCCGTTCAACCGGCTTGTCCTCGAAGGAGTTCGCCATGCGCCTTCTCGACGAGGAGGCCGTGGCCTGCGTCCCCGGATCGGCCTTTGGCGAGTGCGGCGAGGGGTTCCTTCGTTGCTCCTACGCCACCCGCATCGACAAGATCCGCGAAGCCATGACGCGCATGGCCCGCTTCGTCGGCAAGATCCGGAAGGCGTAGTCCCCTGCCCCACCCCCCAAGGCGTACGTCCGGATGGTTCTTCCGCGGCTTCCGGAGCGGTCGCGTCGCTTGGGCAACGTCGTCCACGTGTTGATATGTCCCGGCAAGTCAATCCAGAGCCAAGCTGCCGCCAGCTGGAGGAATCCGCGCTCGCCGTGGTGAAACGTCTTCTCGCGGCGTTGCCCTCCGGCCTCCGCGAACGCGCCGGGGCGGTCGCGGTCGATCTCCTCCCGGAGGTCCCCGACGACCTCCTCGACGAAGGCATCGCGGAAGACACGCTGGGGCTCTTCAGCGGTCCCTCCGTGAACGAGCCCGAGGACGAATACGCCTGGGAGCTTCGCATCACGCTGTTCCTCTGGAACCTCTGGGACTATGCGGAAGGCGACTGGCAGACCTATCGCGACGAAGTCCGAACCACCTACCTCCACGAGCTCGGCCACTATCTCGGGCTGGACGAAACCGGCCTCGAAGCGTTGGATTTGGGGTGAGGCGCGGCCGGCCATGCTGTTCGACGCCCATCTCCATCTGCAGGATTCCCGGTTCCCGGTGAAACACGGGGGCGCTTCCCCGGATTTCCGCCTGTTGCGGCTTGCCGCGGATGCAGGGGTGGCGGGCTGCTGCTGTTGCGCGACATCGCCCGGCGACTGGGACGCTACGCTCGCATGGAAGGGCGAATGGGAGATTCGGCCGGAGTCCTTCTTCCGCGTGGAAGTCGCCCTCGGCGTCCATCCGTGGTGGAGTGCCGAAGCGCCCACGGGCTGGGCCGGGCGGCTCGAGGCCGCGCTCGCCGCCCATCCGGAGGCCATCGTGGGCGAAGCGGGGCTGGACGGTCTGCGCGATGTTCCGATGGCCCTCCAGCGCGAGGCGCTCGACGAGCAACTGGCCCTGGCGGCGCGCCTCGGACGCGGCATCGTTCTCCACGGCGCGCGGGCCTGGGGCGCGCTGGCGGACGCCGTACGGCCCTATGCGGCCCGCCTCCCCTTCCTGGTCTGCCATGCCTTCGGCGGATCGTGCGAGACCATGCGCGAGTGGCTCGGGATGGGGGCCTTCCTCTCCTTCGGCGGCGCCGTGTGCAATCCCCGGGCCCGGACCGCGCGTGCGGCCTGTGCGGCATGCCCCGCCGACCGCCTGTTGTTCGAGACCGACTCCCCCGACCTCTTCCCGGTCGGGGGAACGCCCTGCCCCTTCGCGGACAACGGCGGCAAGCCGCTCAACCACCCGGGGAACCTCCCGCTCGTCGCCCGGTCGGCGGCGGAACTGAGGGGCGTCCCCGTGGACGAGCTGACCGCCATTGTGCTTGGAAATTCCCGGAAGATTTTCTGAAATATTTTTTGCCGGACCGCCTTCAAACGGTGCAATAAGGCATGTTTCCTGCTACCCAGCCTATCCGTTACCCCCCAACGGAAATTCTTTATGAGCATTGCAGATTCGAAACCCCGGCAGGACGACAAGGAACTCATCAACGCCGCGCACGACGCCTACCTGCAGATCAAAGACCAGATCGGCAGGGTTGTCGTGGGCCAGCAGAACGTTGTCGATGAAGTACTCATGGCGATTTTCAGCCGGACCCACGCGCTTCTCGTGGGTGTGCCCGGCCTCGCAAAGACGCTTCTCGTGAGCACGATCTCCCGGGTGCTCGACCTCTCGTTCAAGCGCATCCAGTTCACCCCGGACCTCATGCCGAGCGACATCACCGGATCGGACGTGATGGAAGAGGACCGTGCCACGGGCGCGCGCGCCTTCCGCTTCGTGAAAGGCCCGGTCTTCGCCAACCTTGTGCTGGCGGACGAGATCAACCGTACGCCGCCCAAAACCCAGGCCGCACTGCTCGAAGCGATGCAGGAGCGCCATGTGACGGTCGCGGGGCAATGCTACGACCTCCCCGCGCCCTTCTTCGTGCTGGCCACGCAGAATCCGATCGAGCAGGAGGGCACCTATCCGCTGCCCGAGGCCCAGCTCGACCGCTTCATGTTCAACATCGTGGTGGACTACCCCGATGCCGACGAAGAGAGCCGCATCATCCGGCAGGTGACCACCGGCATGGACGCGACGGTCGAACCGGTGCTCGACGCGGAGCAGATCCTGCTTCTGCAGGACGCCTTGCGCCGGGTTCCGGTGGCGGACCACGTGATCCACTTCGCCCGCGATCTCGCCCGCGCCACGCGGCCGACCGCCCCCGATGCGCCAGACTTCGTGAAAGAGATGGTCGCCTGGGGCGCAGGCCCCCGCGCCGGCATCTACATGGTGGCCGCCGCAAAGGTCCGCGCCGTCTTCGACGGGCGCTACCACGCCACCACGGCCGACGTGGCCGCCGTCGCCCCCCCCATCCTGCGGCACCGCGTGCTCACCACCTTCAACGCCGAAGCCTCGGGCGTGACCAGCGACATCGTCATCCGGCAACTTCTCGAGCGGCTCCGCCCTTCGGACGACATTCACGTCTAGCCCCGCGTTCGCAGCGATCGCCCTACCCCGGTTCCCAGGATGTCCGCTCCCGACTACATGCGTCTCCTCCCGCGCGAGACGCTCGCCACGATCGGACGGCTCGAGCTTCTTGCGCGAGAGCCGATGGATGGATTTGTCGCCGGCCGCCACAGGAGCCCGCGCAAGGGGTTCTCCGTGGAGTTCTCGGAACACCGGCAATACACGCCCGGCGACGACCTTCGCAACTTCGACTGGCGCGTGCTGGCCCGCACCAACCGCCGCTTCATCAAGCAATTCGTCGAAGAGACGAACTTGCGCGCCACCCTCCTGCTGGACGTTTCCGGCTCGATGGCCTACGCAGGCGGCTCCGCCGCCCCGCTCGATGGCCGTCCGATGAGCAAATTCGAGTACGCCCGCCGCCTCGCCGCCGCCCTCGCCTACCTGCTCGTCAACCAGCAGGACGCGGTCGGCATGGCGCTTTTCGATTGCGAAATCCGCTCGTTCTTCCCCGCTCGCGCCAGGGCCAGCCAGATGCGCTTCCTGCTGGAGGAGCTCTATCGAGCGCAACCCGGCGGAGAGACCTCCATCGCCCCCCAGCTGCATCAAATCGCCGAGCGCATCCCGCATCGCGGCCTCGTCATCGTCATCAGCGACCTCCTCGACGACCCCGACGCCCTGCTGAACGCCCTCCACCACTTCCGCCACCACCGGCACGAGCTTCTCCTCTTCCACGTGATGGCCGAGGAGGAAATCCGCTTCCCCTTCGAAGACTACACGGCCTTCGAGGATCTCGAGGCCCCCGGTGAACTCGTGAACGTCGACCCCCGCGCCCTCCGGGCCAACTACCTCGATGCCGTCAAAACCTTTCTTCACACCATCGAAATAGGGTGCGGCCAGATTCGCGCCGAATACGTGCCCCTCAACACCCGCATCCCTTACGACCGGGCCCTGGCGGACTATCTCGCCCGGCGCCGGGGCTCGGCCCGGTGATGCCCTCTTTCCGGATTCTCCAAGGACACTGAACGATGCTCTTCCTTCATGGCATCCAATTGGCGGGCCTCGCCGCGATCGCGATTCCGATCGCGATCCACCTCTTCCAGCGCAGGCGCTCCCGCCGCGTGCCCTGGGGCGCCATGATCTTCCTGCGCGATTCGCTGTCGAACCGCCACCGCAACGTCCTCCTCGAGGACATGCTCCTGCTCGTCGTGCGCTGCCTCGCCGTCGCCCTTGCCGCCCTGGCCTTCGCCCGTCCCTTCCTCCCGTCGGGCGCCGGCGCGGCCTGGGCGCTCGCCCTCCCGGCCGGACTTCTGGCTACGGTCCTCCTGGCCGCCACCGTCGCCCTCCCGCCGCGTTCCAAAGGGCGCCGCCGCCTCTTCTCCGCCGCCCTCCTCCTCGCCGCCGCCGCCGGTCTCGCCCTCCTGGCGGAGCACCGCATGAGCCGGCGCCGCTTTGGCGGCTCCGCCCAGCGCGACATCGCCCTCGTCATCGACGGGTCCTCCTCGATGCACATGGAACGCGACGGCAAGACCCTCTTCCAGCAGGCGATCGACGACGCCCATCAAATCGTCCGGGCCGCCCCGCGCGGCACCGCCTTCTCCCTGATCGTTGGCGGCGCCATCCCCTCCCCCGACCTTCCCATCCCCACCTCCGACCGCCAGCAGGTGCTTCGCGCCCTCAACGACGCCCGCCCCTCCTTCGGCACCCTCCGCGTGCCCGACGCCCTCGCCCTGGCCGCGACCACCCTCGCGCAGGGCTACCACGGCGCAAAGCAGATCGTCGTGATCGGCGACGCCCAGCGCATCGGCTGGGAGACCGCCGACCCCGAATCGTGGGCCGCCCTCCGCACCGCCTTCGAGCGCCTCCCCGCAAAGCCCTCCATCGTCTGGCGGCGCCTCCCCCTCCCCGCCACAATCCGCAACGCCGCCGTCGCCTCGATCACCCCCTCCCGCACCATCGTCGGCACCGACCGCCCCGTGCGCATCGACATCGCCATCGCCAACACGGGCACGGAATCCATCACCCCGCAATCCCTCGCCCTCATCGTCGATGGCAAGCCCACCGTCCATCGCGCCATCGGACAAATCGAGCCCGGCACCACGCGGACGCTCTCGTTCCCCGTCACGCCGGAACGGCATGGCGCCCAGCTCGTGGAAGCCGTCCTCGACGCCCGCGACGATCTGCCCGACGACGACCGCGCCGTCCGCGTCCTCCACGTGCTCGACCGCCTTCGCGTGCTGGTCGTGGATGGCGGGACCGACGTCTCCTCCCTCGAGCGTCCCGGCACCTACACGGCCCTCGCGCTTCGTCCCGACGCCGGGACCCTCGCCCGTCCGGACGATCCCCCGGCCCCCGCGCAGCCTCCCGACGACGCCGCGCAAGACGAAGAAGCCCCGGGACTTCTCGTCGACCCCGTTCTCCTCCCCGCAAACGCCCTTGCCACGCACGGCTTCTTCGACGACTACGCCGCCATCGTGCTCGCCGACGTGCCGCGCCTCCCCGACGCCGTCGCGTCGAACCTCGCCACCTACGTCGAACAGGGCGGCGGGCTGCTCCTGTTCCACGGCGCCCGCGCGGACAAGGAGTTCTTCAACGCCTGGTCCGGCCCGGCCGGCCGCGTCGCGCCGCTCCCCCTCGCCGAGTTCCAGTCGCCCCTCGTCCAGGCCGCCACCAACGCCCTCGCCCGGGCCGCCAGCCAGGCCGATGCGCCCGCCGCGGTCGCGGCCGCCGTGCGCGCCGCCAAGACAACCCTCCCGACGCTCGATTTCGCCCGCGGCTCCCACGCCGCGCTGCAGAGGCTCCCCGAAGGTTCCGACCTCGACGGCGCGCCCCTCGAGCGCTGGTGGACGTCCGGCGAGCCGGGCGCCCTTGCCCGCGTCGGCGCGCGGCTCTCCGACGGCACGCCGTTCCTGGCCGAGAAACGCCTTGGCCACGGCATGGTCCTCCAAATCCCCTTCTCGCCCGAACCCTCCGCCGGAGCCCTCGTCACCCGCCGCTCGTTCGTGCCGTTCATGCACGAGCTCGTCCACTACGCCGCGCGCCCGGCGACCGTCGACCTCAACATCCCCCCCGCGTGCACCGCCACCCTCCGTCTTGGCAGCGCCTCCGCCACGCCCACCCTCCTCCGCGGCCTCTTCGGCTCGTTCTACCCCACCCACGAGCGAAAGGAACCCGTCGCGCGGCGCATCGATCCGCAGGTGGATTTCAACTGGGGCGGCGGCAGCCCCGCGCCCGGCGTCCCGCCCGACAACTTCGCATGCCACTGGACCGGCTCCCTCCGCGTCCCGGCGTCGGGCGCCTTCGTGCTCCAGGCGGACGCCGATGATTTCGTCGAACTCCGGCTCGACGGGAAAACCCTGATCCACGGCCGCGGACAAGCCCAGGTGAACCTGAAGGCCGACCAGCCCTACGCCATCGACGTCGTGCACAACGAACACGGCGGCGGCGCCTCCGTCTGCCTGCGATGGGCCGCTCCCGCCCTCGGGATCCCGAATTCCGTCATCCCCTCCTCCGCCTTCTCCCCGCTCGCGCCCGACGGGTCTCCGCTGGAATTCCCCGCAAGCGTCCAATGCCCCGACGGCGAAACGCTCCATGGGACCTGCCGCTTCGATGGCACGGGACTCGCCCTGCAGGTGCCCGGCGCCTCCCGGCCCGGCGTCTACACCGTCCAGACCTCCGCCGGGATCGGCGACTCCCTCACCGGCCCCGACCGCCCGGAGTTCCCCTTCGCCATCCTCCACGACGCCCGCGAAAGCCGCCTCGAACCCCTTGCCCCCGCGGAGTTGGATTTCGTGCGACGACACGTCGATCTCCGCGTGGCGGAATCGCTCGACGACGTCTTCACCGCGCTCCGCGGCGGAACCTTTGGCCGTGAACTGTGGCGCCCCCTTGCCGCCTTCCTCTTTGCCCTGCTGCTCGCCGAGCCGTTCCTCGCCCGATGGATCGCCACGCAACGCCGCACCGGCGAACGCATCGACATCGAATTCGGCGAAACCTAGATTCACACCCCATGGACGCCTCCCGTGGACACCGAAACCCCCTTTGAACGCACCGACCTGCTTCCCGCGTCGATCCCGGCCGCGGTTCTCGTCCTGCTCGCCCTCGGCGGCGCCGCGCTCTGGATCGCGGCGCGCCGCTTTTCCCGGCGGCATGCCGCGGCCATCCCCGCCTGGGCCGGCTTCCTGGGCCGCGCCATCGCCGGCGCCATTGCCTTCTGGACGATTTCCCAGGCCGCCGCACGCGGCATCGACTTCGCCGCGCGCGGGCCCCTCTGGCTCTACGCGGCGCTCGCCTCTCTCGCCGTCGAATCCATCGATGCCGCCTATGCCCGCGAAGCCAAGGCGGTTTCCCCTCGGCTGGGCCGCATCCTCCCCCTGCTCCGCTGCGCCTCCGCCTTGCTTGTGCTGCTCATGCTGCTGCAGCCGCACATCACGCGCACCGTGACCCGTCCGGTCACCCGGCACGTCGCCGTGCTCCTCGACGATTCCGACTCCATGCACTTCGAGGACACGCTCTGGACGCCCGGCGAGAAGATTGGGCTGGGCGTCCGGGCCGGGATTTGCGACGCCGCGGAACGCCCCCTCCCCTCGCTCGCCCGCCTGCCGGAATGGCGGGCCGGACTCCAGCGCCAACTCCGCGGCTGCATCCCCACGAACCAGCTCCCCAGGGAGGTGGCGCGCACCCTGCGCAGCGGCGCATCGCTCTTCCGCGACTTGAACACGCAGGTCGATTCGTTCCTGGCCGCCCCGCGCGAAGGCGTCGCCCCCGACACCCTCGAACCCCTGCTCGCCTTCCAGCGCACCGTGCGCGACGCCGTCCGGCCCGCCTGCGACGAACTCCTGCGCACCTCGCGCGCCAGGACCCTCGAACCCCGCCATCTCGAACAACTGGACAACGCCCTCGCATCGCTCGACACGCTCGTCGAAGCCGCGCGGACCACCTCCGACACCCTCTACTGGGACGACCTGCCCCAGGAGCGGCGCGACGCCCTGGACTCGCTCGCCCATACCAACCGCGCCGCCATCGCCCAGTCCATCCTGAGCGAGGCGCCCGCGCACAAGGGCCTGCTCAAGGCAGACTCCCTGCTGGACAAACTTTCGTCCCGCTACGATGTCACCCTCTACCGCATGGGCGCCTTCCTCGGGAAAATGGACGCCCCTGTCCCCGCCGAAGCGGAGACGAACGCCGTCGAATCCGCCGGAGCGGACGCGGCGGACTCCCCTCCCCTCCCTGCCGGATCCGTCGTCGTCGACGCCCTCCGCGCAGGAACGGATTTCACCGCCTGCCTCGAACACGTCCAGCGCGAAATCCCCTCCGACCAGCTTGCCGGCGTGCTGATGGTCACGGACGGCCGCCACAACGGGACGGCGTCCCCCGAGCCCGTCGCACGCCTTCTCCGCCTGCAGGAGTCGCCCATATCGACGGTGCTCGTCGGCGGGTCGCAAATCCCCTGCGACCTCTCCCTCTCCGAAGTCTACGTGCCGGAATCGGTCTACCTGGGCGACCACGTCCGCGCACGCGCCAAAATCCGCGCCACCCGCGCGAACGGACGCCGAATCGCCGTGCGGCTCAAACTCGGCGAGGAGACGGTCGACGAATCCGAGCTGCACGTGAACGACGACGATTGGCGCCGCGAGGTCCGCCTCTCGCACACCCCCACGAACCTCCGCCACTCCGCGGAATCCACCGCGGAGGCGGGCGGCCCCGCCGGTGCGGAAGCCGCCTCCGGCGCCTTCGGCACGGGCGAAGAGGCCGTCTCCTACCGCCTCGAAGTCTCCTTCCTCACCAACGACGCCGCCCAGGCGCAGTCCCCCGCGCCGGAACCCGAGGACGAGTTCTTCGAGGACAACAACGTCTGGCCCTTCGACGTTGCCGTGAGCGACGACCGCACCGCCGTGTTGCTGGTGGACGACCGCCCGCGGTGGGAGTTCCGCTACCTCCGCAATTTGTTCTACGGCCGCGACAAGTCGATCCACCTCCAGTACTGGCTGGCGACACCCGACCAACTTGCCGGCGCGGAAATCGAGGAGCCCCTGCCTCCCGCCTCCGCCTCCCGTCCCTTCGGCGAGGCCGAAGCCGGCTCGCTCCCCGAATCGCCGGACGAATGGCGCAAGTTCGACGTCATCATCGTGGGAGACCTTCCGCCGTCCGTCATCACGCCGGAGGTGGTGGAAATCCTCCGCGAATGCGTCGTCGATCGCGGCGCGCTGCTGGTGGTCGTCGCCGGGCCGCGCGCCATGCCGCACGCCTACGGCGCCGACGGTGGTCTCGCCGCGCTCCTGCCCATCGCCTGGGAGCCCTCCGGCGAGGGCGCCTGGACGCCCCCCGAAGAGGCCTACCGCGTGGCGCTCACCCCGACGGGCCATCTCCATCCCGTGCTCCAGCAATCCGCCAGCGTCATCGAATCCGAGGCGATTTGGGACGGACTCCCCGACATGCGGTGGCGTTTCCAGGGGAGCGACGTCCAACCGGGCGCCGAGCTTCTCGCCTACGCCGAGCCGGTCGACGCGGAAAACGTCTTTGCCGACATCACCGTGGAGAATGCCGCCCAACGCCTCGACGAAGAGGCCCGCAGGCGGCGGCGCGACGCGCTCGTGGTCGCGCGGAACATGGGACGAGGCAAGGTGCTCATGCTCAATTTCGACCAAACCTGGCGGATGCGCTACCTTGCCGGCGACCGCCTGCACCACCGCTTCTGGGGCCAGGTCGTGCGCTGGGGAACGGGCGAAAAACTCCGCGCCGGACGCGACGGGCTCCGCGTGGGAACCGACCGCCTCGCCTACGCGCCCGGCGACGTCGTCCAGGTCTTCGGACGCGTCACGGACGAACGCTTCCAGCCGGTGAACAACGCCCGTCCCCTGGCGACTCTCCTCGCGCCGGATGGCGAACGCCTCCACGAAGTGGCGCTCACGCTGCGCGAAGACGCGCAAGGCTTCTACGAAGGCGTCTTCCCTGCGCTGGCCACGAGCGGCGTGTACCGGGTGGAACTCCGTCGCGAGGACGAGCCAAAGGCCGCCCCCGTCCGCACGCTTCTCCTGTCCGCCGTCGCGCGGCGCCCCGCCGAGCGGGCCGAGCCTTCCGCCTCGCGGGACGTTCCCGAGCTTCTCGCCCGTCTCACCGGCGGCCGCGTGGTGCCTCCGGAAGAGGCCCTTTCCCTCTGGGATTCCTTTGGCGAAGGCCGCCGGGACATCGAGGAAAAGGTCACGGAGCCGCTGTGGAACCATCCCCTCTGGTTTATCCTGCTGATTGCCCTTCTCGGCACGGAATGGCTGTTGCGAAAACGCGGAGGTCTTGCATGAACCCGACCCTCGGACTGACCCGCCTCCCCCCGGAAATCCTGGACAAGCTCCAGGCGATGTCCCGGCGAGTGAACCGCATCCTGTGGATTCGCGGGCTTCTCGTCACCACCGCCGTGGCGCTGCTCTCCGCCCTTCTCGTGATGGCGGCGGACGCCACCATCGTGCTTCTCCATCCCTCCGCGAGATGGCTTCTGACCGGACTCGCCGTCGCCGCCGTTCTGGCCGCCGCCTGGTACGCGATCGCCCTTCCCTTGCGGAATCGGATGACGCCCCGCCGCATGGCGCGCGTGCTCGAAACGCGCTATCCGGAGATGCAGGAACGCATCACCTCCGCCATCGAACTGCTCGGCCAGGGCGGGGACGCCGCCGCCCAAGGCTCCGCCCAGCTCCTCGCCCTGCTCGCCCAAGGAGCCCTCTCCGACGTGCGGGGCGTGAAGGCCCGCCGCGAGTTCGCGGGGCGCACCGCGCGTCCGGCGCTCGCCGCCGCCGCCCTCGCCGCCGCCGTCCTTGCCGTGCTCTTCGCCGTGTGGCCGACCCAGACGCGCCTGCTTCTCGCCCGAGCCGTCGCGCCGAACCTCGAGCTGCCGAACCTGCAGGCGATCGCGCTTCGCGTCGAGCCGGGTTCGGTCGCCTGTCTTCGCGGCGAGCCGCTCACCCTGCGCCTGCGGGCGCCGGGCGACACCGTCGATCCCGCCGAACTGCGCATCCTCCGGCCCGGCGTCCGCACCGAAACGGTGGAGCGCATGGCGAAGCGTTCTTCGGGGCCCGACGGCGTCGTCTACGAACTCACGCTGCCCGCCGTCGAAGGACCCTTCTCCTATCGTATGGTCTGCGGACGGGGCGTCACCCGCAGCTTTTCCGTCTCGATCGTCGATCCCCCCGCCGTGGAGACGTGCAGCGTTCGCCTGGAGCCTCCGGCCTACACCCGCCGCCCGGCCCTGGACCTTCCGTCCGGCCTTTCGGACATCGATGGCATCGCCGGAACGCGGGTCGGCATCGAAGCCTCTTTCTCCGAGGCCTGCGATGCGCGGCTCGTGATCGGCGACATCGTCCTGCCGCCTTTGGAGACCGCTGGGGACGGGAGCGGAGGAACCGTCTCCGCCCGCTGGTCGTTCGTCCTTGGCGCCCATCATGCCGGTCCGTGGGGCGTCTCGCTCCGGAACGCCGCAGGGCACACCAACCGTGCCGACCGTGCCCGGATCCGCGTCGAAGGCGATGCCGCACCGGTCGTCACCCTCGTCGAGCCCCGCACGCCGGAGCTCCGCCTCCCGCCCCACGGCGCGATTCCGCTCGCCTATGAAGTCGTCGAAGACATCGGCCTGGCCTCCGCGAACCTGAACCTCCGCTTCGAGCCTTCGGGCAGGATCCAGCGCAGCCCCCTCCCCCTCGAGCCCTCGCCCGGCGGCCCCCTCCGCGGGACAACCGGGATCGATCTGGCCTCGATGGATTTGAGCGGCGTGTCCATGCTGCGCCTCTGGATCACCGCGCTCGACAACCTCCCCCGCGAACTCGGCGGACCGCAAAGCGCGACGAGCCGCGAAGTGGCCGTGATCCTCGATCGCCAGGCCGAGCGCCTCGAGGCGCAGCGGCATCGCCAGTCGCTCGACACGCTTCGGGCCTCGTTCGCGGATGCCGCCGCCAAACTCGAGTCGGCCGCCGCACGGACCGACGCGATCCGCCCCCGCCTTGCGAATCCCGACGACGCCGATTCCGCGCTGGAGGATCTTCGGGCCGGCCCCCTGCGCGAGGCGTTGCGCGCCGAACGGGAAATGCGGCGCGCCGTTGCCGCGCTGGACGATTTGCCGAAGCCCGCCGCGGACGCCTTGAAGAACGCCGTCGAAACGACGGTCCCGCCCGCCCGCCAGGCGCTGGAGGAGGTGCTGCTCGCTCCGGACGCCCAACGCGAGAAACTCGCCGGACAGGCCGCCGAAGCCCTCCGCGAAGCCGCCGCGAAGACGCGCGAATGGATGGAACGCGCCGAGACCTACGGCGAGATGCAGTCCCAAGCCTATCGCATCGACGACCTCGCGCACCGGCAGCGGAAGGCCGCCGCAGACCTCGAGCGCGCCCCGGACGATCCGCTCGCACGGCAGGCCTTCGAGGAGGCCCAGCGCGAATTGGCCGAAGAACTCCCGAAGCTGGCCACGCCGGACGCCGAGTCCCGCAAGGAGGCGCTCGGCCAACTCGCGGACGACCTCCGCCAGCAGGCCACGTCCCTTCGCGGGCAGGCCGAAGAACAGCGCGCGAACACGGAACTGTCGCGTCGGCTCGCCCAGGAAGCCACCCGGGAACAGGCCGCCGATGAAATCCGGGAACGCTCCGCCCAAGCCCGCGCCGGGGATGCGAAGAAGGCGGAAGAAGCCGTGAAGGAACTTTCCGTTCCTGCCGGAACCATCGCCCGGGCCGCGGAACAGGCGGAAGAAGCCGCCCGCCTCGCGCTCGAGGCGGCGCGCCGCCAGGAAGAAGGCGCGGCGCGCAAGGCGCGCGACGCCTTCGAAAAGGCCCTCCGCGCCGCCGAGGCGTCCGCACAGGCCGCCCGCGAGGCTGTCGCCGGAGCCGAAGCCGCCGCGGAACGGGCCGGACGCAATTCTGTCCCGCACGCACGGGAGGTCGCCGAGGCCGTTGCCGAAGCCGCCGCCCAGGTGGAAGAGGCGGCCCGTCATACCGCCGAAGCCAGGCGGCTCGCCGACGAAGCGGCGGCCAAACCCGCCGCGGAACGCCTCCCCTATCTCGAGGCCGCCACGGAGCGCGCCCGCGAAGCCGCACGGGTGGCGCGGCTCGCCGCCGAAGCCGCCGAACGCGCCCGGAAGGAGCTGGAGCCCGTGGGCGACACCTATGAATTGCTCTACGCCGAGATGGGTTCTGAATCGCTTGAAATCGCCCGCGCCGCGGCACAGGCGGCCGCCATGGCGCGCCAGGCGGCCGAAATGGCCGCCGAGGCCGCAAAACTCCCGCAAGAGAATCCGGAAGCCGCCTTGGAGGCCGCGCGCGCCCTCCGCGAGCAGGCCGCCGAAGCCGCCTCGCAGGCCCGCGCGGCGGACGATGCCGCCCGGCAATTCGCCGAACGGGCCGACGCCCTCCACGCGGCCGAGGCCGGGAGCCAGACGGAGCCCGCCCGCCAGGCCGCCGAAGCCGCCCTCGCCGCCGCCGACCAGGCGCGTCACGTCGCCAATCTCCTGGACCCGCCGACGCCCGACTATTCGAATCTCGCGCAGGAAGAGTTCACGCGGCAGCTCGACGCCGCTTCACAGGCCGCCGCTTCGCAGGCCGGCCAGGCGGAGGATCGGGCGGACTCCGCGCTCGATGCCGCCCGCCAGATGGCCGGATCCCCTCCCGAACCCACGCCGGAACAACGTCTGGGAAGTCTGCAGGACCGTCTCCAGGACATCGCGGAAGAGGCGCGCCGCGACCTCGCCGCAACCGAAATCGCCGCACGGGCCCTGGACAACAGCCAGTCCCACCCTTCCACGGCCCAGGACATGCTGTGGCATGCGATGCAAGACGCCCAGGCCGCCATGGAGCAGCTCGAGGCGGACAATCCCGGCGAAGCCGCCGCCCGCCAGCAGTTGTCCGCCGAGCACTTCGAGGCGGCGGCCGCGCAAATGGAGCAGATGGCGGATCGGCTCGATGCGGCAACACCCGCGGATCCCGCCGATTCCATGCCGGGCGAGTCGCTCCTCGGCACGGAGGATGTCCTCGACATTGCTTCGGGCATGGCGGATGTCGAGCAGGCCTTGCGCGACCTCCGGGAACAGGGCCAAGCGTCGTCGCCCGAAGAGCGCAGGGAACGTGCGGAGGTCGCATCGGCCCGAACGGCCGGCGATGCCGCCGCGCTGGCTGCCGAGGCCGCCGAAACGGCGGCGGCCGCCGCCGGACAGGCCGAAGAGATGTTCGATCGCCTGGCCGAAGCCCGCGAAACCGAGGCTGCCGTCCAGCCCGCCGTCCAGGCCGCGCAGGCTGCGGCCGAAGCCGCCCGGGCGGTAGCGGAGGCCGCTCGGGCCCAAGCCTCCGCCCAGGCCGAGGAGCACGCCGCGGAGACGCACGCCGCGGCGGAAGAAAACGCCGCCGCCGCCGAAGCCGTGCAACAGGCGGCCGGAAAACTCATCGAACTGGCGCGTCAAATCGGCGGACAGGCGGAGCAGGCCTTGCAGGCGCAGGAAGAGAACGTCGCGGAAGCCGTCCAAGCGCTCGCCGACCTTGCTCCGGACGCGGCCGAAGTTGGCGGGCAGGCCGTCCAGGCCGTCGAAGCGGCCCGACAGGCGGATGCGGCGGCGGAAGCCACCGGAGACGGCGCGCTCGATGCGGCCGCCAACCAGACCGCCCAGGCCGCCGAAGCCGCGCTGCAGGCCGCGGAGAAGGCCGCCGAGGCGATGGATCGGGCACGGCAGGCCGCCGGAGCGGAAGCCCCCGCCGAACGCGTCGGACGTCTTCAGGAGGCTGCGGAACTCGCCGACGAAGCCCGGGAACTCGCCGAACAGGCCGCAGGCGAGTCCGAGCAGGCGCGCACCCGGGCCGCCGCCGCCGAGGAGGCCGCACGGATGGCCCGGGAGGCCGCCGGACAAGCCATTCTTCCGGCCGGACAAGCCGAGAGTCTCTATGAGGCCGCTCAGGCGGCGGTCGAGGCCGCCCGGGACGCCGTGACGGTGGCCGAAGCGTCCCCTCCGGAGCAGGCCGATGCGGACGCGTCCCGCGATCCGGCATCGGAAGCGCTGGACATGGCGCGCCAGGCCGCGGCCTTCGCGGAAGAGGCCGCGCAACGCCTCGCGGCCGCCAGGGATGCCGCCGCGAAGGCCGAGGCATCGCCGGACGATCCCGGCGCACAACGGGCTTCCGCGCTGCAGGCGCGGCAAGCCATCGAAACGTCGGCCATGGCCGAAAACCTCGCCCGCGAGGCCGAATCGATGGCGAAGCAAGCCGCTGAAAACGCCTGGCAGGAGACGCAGCGCCTGGCCCAGGCCGCCGCGGAAGAGGCCGCACGCTCCGCCGAGACGGCCCGTCACGCCGAGACCGCCGCCGACCAAGCCGCCACCGCGGCGCGGCAGGACGGTGCCACGCCATCCGAAGAGGCGCGCGAGATGCTGGCCCAGGCGAAGCAGGCCGCAACCCTCGCCAAAGAGGCCGCCGGACAGGTCCAAGGCGCGCTTCCCGACAACCCCTCCGCAGTGCGCGGGTTGGACGAGGCGGAGCGTCGGCAAGGACGCGAACAGGCAAAGCAGGCCGGCGAAACCGCGCGCCAAGCGGAACAGCTCGCCGGGAAGGCCGTCGAGACCGCGCAACGCCTGCAGGCGCATGCCGACGAAGCCTCCGGGAAGGCGGCGAAGCGCGCCGCCGATGCCGCCCGCAAGAACGCCGGGCGGCTGAACGAAGCCGCCCAAGGCGCCGCCCGCCAGGCTTTGGACGGCATGGAGACGCCCCCGCAGGACGCGGGCGATGCTTCGCAGGGGAAGGACGAGGACGATCCCTCGCAAGGCGGGAAGGCGGGGAACAAGCCCGTCGCCGCCGAGGAGATCGAACTGGAACTGGAGACCTTCATCCACGGATTCCCCGCCTCCGAATGGGCGAAGATCAAGGGGATGCGTGGAAGCGCCGCCCTCGAGGAGATTCTGGCGCGCGTTCCGGCCGACTATCGCGAACTCGTGCGCCGCTACTTCCTGGTGCTCTCCGAAGAGGCCGTGAGGGAAGAGCTGGAGGCCGGACAAGGGACCCCCACGCCGTAGCGGAGCGGCGGACGACCCAGCGCTACAGGATGTCCACGGCGTCGATGTCGATGGCGACGGAGACGTTCTTGGGCAGGCGGAGCGTCTCGAGGGCCCGGCGCAGGAGGCGGCCCGCCGCACCCGCCGCGGGGGCGCGCAGGATCACCTGATAGCGGAAGGCGTTCCTGGCGCGGGAAAGCGGGGCGGGGCCGGGTTCGGAAATCTTCATCCCGTCCGTGGCGAAACGGCGGCATGCCGCCGCCAGCGCCTGGCAGGCCTGCTCCACCGATGGCTCGTCCGGGCCCTTGAGGGTCACGCACGCCAGATGCGCGAAGGGGGGATAGAAGAGGTCGCGGCGGTCGACGAGTTCCGCGGATGCGAAGGCCGGGAAGTCCGCCGTTCGCGCGAGCGCCACGGCGGGGTGCGCGGGCGTGTAGGTCTGGATGATGACTTCGCCGGGGATGTCGCCGCGCCCCGCGCGACCCGAGACTTGCGTGAGCAATTGGAAGGTGCGCTCGCCGGCGCGGAAGTCGGGAAGGTGGAGCGAAGAGTCCGCCGAAACCACCCCCACGAGCGTCACGTTCGGGAAGTGAAGCCCCTTGGCGATCATCTGCGTGCCGATCAGAATGTCGGTCTTCCCCGTGCGGAAGGCGCCGAGGATCTCGTCGTGGCTGTGGCGGCGGCTGGTCACGTCCGCATCGATGCGATCGATCCGCGCGGAAGGGAAGCAGGTCCGGACGACGGATTCCAGGCGCTGCGTGCCGAAGCCGCTGTAGCGGATGGAGGGCGCTTCGCATTGCGGGCATACGGCGGGCGGGTGCTTCCAGGCGCCGCAAATGTGACAGCGCAGGCATTCGTCGGCGCGGTGGTAGGTGAAGGGCAGGCTGCAGGCGTCGCAGGTGGCGACATAGCCGCAGAGAGGGCACTGGAGCGACGTCGCGAAGCCGCGGCGGTTGAGGAAGAGGATCGCCTGTTCGCCGGCTTTCAGGCGGTCGTCCAGCGCCTGGAGGAGATCGTCGGAAAGGAGGCAGGCATGGCCCTTTTTGACCGTCTCGATGCGCATGTCCACCACGCGCACGAGCGGCATGGGGTGGTCGTCGACGCGAGCCGAGATGACGGCCTTGCGGTACTTCCCGCGTTCCGCGTTCGCCCACGATTCGAGGGAGGGGGTGGCGGATCCAAGCAGCACGCCGCACCGTTCGAAATGCGCGCGCATGACCGCGACATCGCGGGCGTTGTAGCGGGGCGTCTCGTTCTGCTTGTACGAGGAGTCGTGTTCCTCGTCCACCACGATGAGCCCGAGGTTCTCGACAGGCGCGAACACGGCGGAGCGTGGGCCCACCACCACGCGGGCCTTCCCGGTGCGGATGCGATGCCATTCGTCGTGGCGCTCGCCGTCGGAGAGGGCGGAGTGGAGCACGGCGACGCGGTCGCCGAAGCGCGATGCGAAGCGTTGGACGGTCTGCGGCGTGAGCGAAATCTCGGGCACGAGCACGATCGCGCCCCGGCCTTGCCCGAGCATGGCGGCGATGGCCTGGAGGTAGACTTCGGTCTTGCCGCTGCCGGTCACTCCATGGAGGAGGACGGGGCGCGGCGCGGGGGAGGCGCATTCTTCGAGGAGGATGGCGAGGGCGCGCGATTGCTCGGGGGTGAGGTCGAGCGGGTGCGTTGGGACAAGCCGGCGGCGTGCCAGCGGATCCCGGCGGGATTCGCGCGGCCCGATGACCAGGTGTCCGGCTTCCGCGAGACGCTTCAGGGTGTCCGGAGCGCATCGGAACTCCTTGCACAGCGATTGAAGCCAGCCCCCGCCGACCCGTCGGACGTTGTCGAGCAACTCCTGCTGGCGCGCGCTCAACGGAGCTGGGGGAGCGGAGTCCCCTCCCCCGCTCGCTTCGGGGGGCTCCGCGAGGTCGACGAACAAGCGCTCGCGGGGTCTGGAACGCCCCTCCTGCACGGCGGCGGGGAGCACGGCGCGGACGCAGCGTTCGATGGGCGCGATGTAGTACGAGGCAATCCAGCGGGCGAGTTTGAGCACGCCGGGAAGGAGGAAGGGGAGATCGCCCTCCACGGAGAGAAGCGATTTCACCTGCGCGGGATCCACCGGGGTCGTCCCGGAGACGCCAATCACGTAGCCGGACGCGGTGCGGCGTCCGAAAGGGACCTTCACGCGGCATCCGGGAACAGCCGACTCGGCCAGCTCCGCCGGGATGGCGTAGTCGAAGGCTCGATCGAGCGAAACGTCCAGGACGACTTGCGCGAACATGGGAGGGCGAAGACGACGGGATCAGAGGTTGTGGCGGTTCACGAAATAGACGGCTCCTCCCATGCAAAGAAGCGCCCAGAGGTAGTCCCAGTTCCATTTTTCGCCCATGTAAAGCATCAGGAAGGAGAGGAAGACGACGATGGTGACCCCCTCCTGGATGATTTTGAGCTGCGCCACCGAAAGGCCCGCAGAGGCGCCGATCCGGTTGGCGGGAACGGCGATGCTGTATTCGACCAGGGCAATCCCCCAACTCACGAGGATGACTTGGTAGAGGGGCATGCTGCCTCCCGGCCCTTTCGAACGCAGGTGCCAGTACCAGGCGAGCGTCATGAAAAAGTTGCTCGCGACGAGCATCGCCACGGTGAGCAGCGTCCCGATGGGCTTGGGAAGGATGGGCAAGGTCATGGGGTTACCCGAGGAAGGCCTGGCGAAGGGCGGCGATGTGCGCAGGCGTGCTGCCGCAGCAACCCCCGATGAAGCGGACACCCGCCTCGCGGAAGGGCAGGCACTTCGGAGCCATCGATTCCGGTGTTTCGGGGAAGACGGTCTTCATGCCTTGGAGGATGGGAAGGCCGGCGTTCGGCATGGCGACCAAGGGGAAGTCGGCGGGAACGGCGGCGCGAATCTCGTTCACGACATTCACCATGTGCTCCGGTCCATTGCTGCAGTTGGTGCCCACGACGCACGCGCCGGCTTCGATGGCGGCCGGGGCGAAGTCCGCCGGACGCACGCCCATCATCGACGCGTAGCCCCCCTGGACAGTGGGCGAGAAGGTGAAGCTCGCCAGCACCGGAAGGCCGGCGGCGCGGCCGGCGCGGATGGCGAGGCAACACTCCTCGAGGATGGATTGCGTCTCGACAAGCAGCGCGTCGCATCCGCCCTCGGCAAGTGCCGCGGACTGCTCGAGAAACGCCTCGTACACTTCGTCTTCGGTCAAATCGCCGTAGGGCTCCATCATCTCGCCGGTGGGTCCGATGCACCCGAGCACAAGGCGGTCCGGTCCCGACACGTCGCGGGCGATCGCGGCGGCGGCGCGATTGATTTCGGCCGTTTGGCCGGCCAGTCCAAAACGCGCGAGCTTGATCCGCGATGCACCGAAGGAATTCGTCTTCGCCGCCTGCGATCCGGCGTCGCGATAGCCGGCGAGGATCCCTCGCACGACGTCCGGATGGGACAGGTTCCACTCCTCGGGACAATCTCCCGGCTGGAGACCGGCCTCCTGAAGCTGGGTTCCAAAGGGTCCATCCGTGATGACCACCGCCCCGGATGCAAGGACGTTTTCAAAGAGAGAAGACATGGATGAAATGTAGCGGGTGATACGGGGAGAAACAAGGGAAAAGGCGATCGGGCCGGCCGTTCTCCATTGCACCTGCCGTTCCGTGAATGGATGGACACGGGAACGCCCCGGGCGTCGTGCTCGTGCAGTGTCACGGGCGTCAGGGCCCGGTTTGGGAATTCATCGCTCTGTTTGTACCGTGATGTCGGATTTCTCGACACACCCATCCGGATCGAAGACGAACACCGCTGTCCATCGAGCGCTTCCGCTATCGCGTTCGCAAACCGCAAAGCTCGACAATCTTATCGTTCCGATCGGCGTTTCCTGTCATTCCACGCCCGCTGACTCCGAAGCGGATTTTCTTTGGCGAAGGGCACGGGGGCCGGAAGGTTCGCCACCCGCAGCCAGGTCTCGTAGGCGGTTCCGGCCATGCCTGCGCTGGCGAAATCGCACAGATGCACCTTCGATCCATCCGTTGCCGTCGTCTCCAGGAGCAACCAGGGCTGCAACCAGCGCGGGTCCGTGCCGCGCCGGAGTTTCAAGGCCGCGCCATCCAACACGGGCAACCCGGCGGAATCGGCAGACTGGTGATGCGGATCGTACGCGAGCAGCAGCGGGCCGCGATAGACGGAGGCGCGGCGTACGCCCGGCACCGGGACAGACTCCTCCGCATCCGTCTCCCGAACCCAGAAATGGGGGCGGAAATCAAAATCCATGCGCAACGTATCGCCTTTGCTCCACGGCCGGGTGATCTCGCAATAGCTGCCGGCCTTCACGCCTTCGAGCGGCTTGCCGTTGAGCAGAACGCGCGTTTTCTCCGACCAGCAGGGGATTCGGAGCGCCAGCGTGAACGGCTGGTTGGATCGCGGCGCCACCGCGATGTCGACGCGCCCCTCGCGCGGATAGTTGGTCGTCTGCGTCAGCACGGCGTGGGAGGTTTTGATTGTCCCAGGGCCGTAGTAGTTCAGCACGAGGCCATCGGAGCGCCGCATGACCGCCCACTCGCAAAGAAGTCCGATGGCGCGGGGGCCGTTGACCGAACAACAGTTCAATTCCGGCGTTCCGGCCCTCGACTGGAAGACGATGGCGTGTGCGCTGGCCTGACGCTCCCCGGCCATTGGCGTGTTGTACGTCACCCAGCGTCCGGAGGGGGACATCATGCCAAGGCCCGAATTGAACATGGACAATTCCAGTTCGTCGGCGACGATGGAAGAGCCCGCAAGGCGCAGCATTTCCACGCTCATCGCCATCCAAGCCACCGTGCAGCAGGTCTCGATGGCCCCTTCGTCATAGGGGTTGCCGGTTGCCTTCTCGCCCGAGCTGAAGCCGCCCGTGTTGTGGCGGTCGCCCCTGAGCATGCTCCACCACAGATGCATGAAGGCCCTGCGGTAGTCGTCCTTCCCGGTGGCCAGGTACAGTTCGTTCAGGCCCATGATCGGATGCAGGCTTTCCCAGCGCGGCTTGGGCGTCTCCCAGAACTCCTTGCCCGCCAGCGCCGCGTTCAGGTAGTCGCCGGCGGGCGGGATCGCGAACTCCGCCACGATCTGTTCGGCCATGCGCAGGTAGCGGTGTTCGCCAGTCAGGCGGTAGAGCCATGCCAGCGCATGAACCGGAGCCTGGTTCATCTCGTGCTCGCCGGTATCATGCAGGCGTTCCTTCGGGTTGTCGAGGAAGCGCCTGCAGAAGAGATCGCCGATGCGCCGCGCACAGTCCAGGGCCTCCGTGTCGCCCGTGCCTTGGTACCAGAGCAGAAGCCCCATCAGGACATGGTAATGCCCCCACGCATCCCACGGTTCGACCTGTGGGTTGAACCGCTGGCAATTCGGCGCCCCCTTGCGCAGGCGGAAGTCCTTCGGCCATGGCCCAAGATAGCCGTCGTCGGCCTGCAGGGACACGAGCTCCGCGACAAACCGGCGGATGTGCTTGCCCAGCCCGGCGTCGCGGGTGAGCCGCCAAACCTGCACCGCATGCGTGAGATACTTGCCGGCGAACTCGCCGGCCCACGGAACCATGTCGTGCGACGGTTTCCGGTCGCGCTGCCGGAACATCTCCAGCATTCCGGGGTTGGCGTAGGGCGCGGGCAGAATCCATTGCCGCGTCACCGCATCAAGCCGCCGCCCCATCTCGCCACCAAGGGAGAACCGGGCTTCCAGACAGGTGTCGAGCATCGGCTTGGCGGCATCTTCCGGCTTCTTCCGCATCGTGTTATTCCTCTTGTTGTCCAATCCTTGATCGCCAACGCCCCGGGATGGAAGCGACACCCGAACGTGCTTGCGGGAAAGAGAAGGGGGGAAGCCCACGGCGATGGCGATGCGGACGACGAGCGTTTCCCCATGGTTTTGGTCCAGCCCGAGGCGGACGGCGGCCCAGCCCCGAATTACCTTACGGTAGCATCCTGCCTGCGGCTTGTCGAGCCTGCGCCCGGTCGTTGCCCGCACAACCGGCCACGCTGCCCACCCGCAGCGGTGATATCATCGGAGACGCCAGATTCGGCGAGAACCGCAGCGGCGGAGCGCAGGGGCATCAAGAATGGCCGAGAGCTTCCTGCCCGGCATCATTCAGGCGAAGGGGATTATCCAGCGAGGCGGCGAGGATACGTTCGCAACACGAACGTGGCGCACCTGCCCCTGTCGCTACTAACCCGGCCACAAATAGCGCTGCGCACGGCGATTCAGGCATTGGGAGCTGGAATTTGGAGCTGGGAAAGGGGCACGGACATTCCTGTCCGTGTCACGGGTTGGAAAACCCGTTCCCCTGTTTTGCAGCATGAATTGTGGCCGAATTAGTAACCGATTACGCCGTCCGGAAGATTTGCGTTTGCTTTCCCCGTTGGGGGTCCGGTAAGATGGACGCTTCATTTTTCACCTTGCCCGTTGTCTTCCTTTTCTCTCTCGCGAAAAGAATTTCCATGCGTTATCGGACTCATCCCGACGTGGTCGCGCGTTCCATCGCGGGCGAGAGCATTCTCGTCCCCCTGAATGAGCCCGCGCGCCGTATCTTCACCCTCAGCACCACCGGCCGCGCCCTCTGGGACCGCCTCGAACAAGACTGGGCGACCCCGGAAGAGCTCGAGGCTCTGCTGGTGGAACGCTTCAAGGGCCCGCCCGGGCAGGTCAAAACAGATGTCGCCGCCTTCCTCGCCTCGATGAGCGATTTCCGGCTCGTGATCGCAGAGCCCAAGGACTCCCAACCATGAGCGAACCCTTTCCCCTGGGCATGATTCTCGGCGGCAGCGAAACCGACATCCACGCCGCCCGTTCCCGCTTCCTCCGCCAGCCCGTCGATCAGGAGTGGCCCCCCTCCCCCGACCCCGACCCCGCATGGAACCGCGTCGCCACGCTCGGGCGCGAGGTTTCCGTGACCGGTCCCGGCACCTACTACGGACGCGCCCAGCGCACCTTGATCTTCACCCCCTCTTCCGAACCCGGCTGGTGGATCGAGCGGACCGACCTCCCCGAAGCCCTCCCCATCCAGGTCTCCGTGCGCAACGTGTGGACCTCGCAGCGCAACATCGTCCTCCGCAGCGGATCCCCCCACAACTACCTGCGCATGGTCGAGCATATCGTGGCCCTCCGCCTCGGCATGGGCATCGACAACCTGATCGTCAAGACCGACTCCGGCGATCCGCCCCTCTTCGACCGCAGCAGCATGGATCTCGTCGAAGCCTTCGAACGCGCCGGACGCGTCACGACGGAGGCGGACGCCCCCTTCGTCACCGTCACACGGCCGGTCACCCTCGGCGGAAGCCGCGGCGACTTCCTCACCCTCCTTCCCGCCAAGCCTGGCGACACCACCCTGCACCTGGACGTGGCGATCGACTTCCCGACGATCATCGGCCAGCAGCGCATCCGCTTCGACGTCACCCCGGACTCGTTCCGCCACGGTGCCGCCGCCCGCACCAACGCCACCTTCGGCACGATGCTCTTCACGAAGACCGTCGGCCAGCTGCTGGCGGAGACGCGCAACCTCGGCTACACGCGCCGGAACATCCTCATCCACAGCAAGCAGAAGTACCTCAACGAACCCGGCCTCCTCCACAACGGCCAGTCGCTCGAAGCGGCATGGCACCGCGCCACCCTCGACCTGCTGGCCGCCATCGCGCTCGTCGACACGGGCCGCTTTGTCGGAACCGCCATCTCCTACCGCGCCGGCCATACGCTCGACGTGCGCATGATGACCCTGCTCTACAAGCACGGCCTGCTGGCATCGCCCTAGCAGCCGTCAGCCGTTGCGCCGGAGGCCCCGGCGCGGAGGGGCGGTCGCGGGGTCTTCGGGCCAATCGTGCTTGGGATAGCGTCCGCGCATTTCCTTTCGGACAAGCGCATAGGTGGTCTTCCAGAAGGTCGCCAGATCACGCGTCACCTGCAGCGGCCGCATCGCGGGCGAGAGCAGTTCCATCACCACCTGCACACGTCCGTCGGCCACGGAGGGACTCTTTGCGAGGCCGTAGACCTCCTGGATGCGCACGGACATCACGGGAGTCTCGCCGCGGTCGTACCGCACGGCGATGCGGCTTCCGCTCGGCACGGGCAAATGGGTGGGGGCCATGACGTCGAGCTGCCGCCGCAAAGGCCCGAGCAAGGCCAGGAGCGGCTCGCGCAAATCGACCTTCTGCACCTGCGTCCAGCGCGTGCATCCCTCGAGGAAGGGGGAAAGCCACGACTCCAGGGTCAGGGCGAGCGCATCGTCGGAGACATCCGGCCAACCGTCCTCCGGACGCACGCCGGCCAGGAAAAGGATTCGCGCCTGCACGTTCCGGGCCTCGCGCGTCCAGTTGAGGTTTTCGATTCCTTTGGCGCGGATTCCATCGCACAAGGCCGCCGCCACCGCATCCGGGTCCGGATTCGCGAGAGAAGCCTGGCGAAGCGGTATCGCGCCAAGGCTCGTGCGGCTGACGGCCGCGACGGCATCCTCCTGGCGGCTCCAGGAAACCGATTCCTCCCGCCGCAGGTTCTCCTTTTGGTCTTCCTCGACGTCCTCCTGCGCAATGGGCGCGGCCAGGCGGATTCGGGCGTCTGGCCCATCGTCGTGGAGTTCCACGGCGACAATCCACTCCTCGCGGGCGAGAAGGGACTCGGGCTCGATGGTCGCGCCGCGCCCGCAGGCCATCAGGAAGCAGCCGGGGGCGCCCCGGCGGCGGGCGATGCGGTCCGGGAAGGCCCAGCCCAGCATGCGCCCTTCGTCGATGCGCGCGGAATCGCGGGCGGGAAAGGGACGCGCCCATTGCCTGGCCAGGCGTCCGGCCCGGCGGATCCATCCGCGCGACGGCGCGGACGATTCGTCGGCGCCGCATTCGTCGTCCGCGGCCGGACGGGCCGGGACATCGCCGAAGCGGTCGAGGATGCGGTGGACGTCGGTCACGCCACGGAGCGCCGGCTCGGCGGAGGCCTCGCCCAGCGCGGCGGCGAGAAGGCAGGCGCGGCGTGCCGCGCCGTGGCGTGACGCCCGAAGGATCATCTGCGCGAAGCGGGGATGGACGCCCATGACGGCCATGCGGCGTCCGTCTTCGGTGAGGCGGTCTTCGCTGTCGAGCGCGCCGAGCGTGCGGAGCAGGTCGACGGCCTGCCGCCAGGCGGCGTCCGGCGGGGGCGTAAGCCAGGGAAGACCGAGACGGGACGGCGCTCCCCAGAACAGCGCTTGCAGGGCAAGCGGGCGCGAGATCGGCGTCGAGGATCTCGGGGTTCGAGGCGGGCAAAAGCGCGGCGTCCGTACCGGCGTCCCACAGGCGCAGGCAGAGGCCGGGCGCCTCGCGTCCCGCGCGTCCGCGGCGCTGGTCGGCGCGATCGCGGGTGACGCGCAGCGTCTCGAGGCGCGACATGCCGTTGCGCGGCGAGAAGCGGGGCACGCGCATCCAGCCGGCATCCACCACGACTCGGATGCCGGGGAGCGTCAGGCTCGACTCGGCGATGGATGGTGGCGAGGATGATCTTGCGCTGTCCGGCCGCGGGCGGTGCCAGCACGGCGTCCTGCTTCTCCTTCGGCAACGCGCCGTAGAGCGGATGGAGGGTCACGCCGCGCGGCAGCGCCGTCTCCCGAAGGAGGGCGTGGGCGCGGTGGATTTCGGCTTCGCCGGGGAGGAAGACGAGCACTCCCCCGTCCGAAAGGCCGAAGCGCGCGGCGTGCCGCGTTGGCGGCCTGTACCGCGCACGGGGAGTCGGAAGGGCGGGTCGAGCAGGCGCGTCTCGACGGGCCAGGCGCGGGCTTCCGCGACGAGGACGGCCGTGTCGGGGCCCAGATGCTTCGCGAGCGGACCGGCGTCGAGCGTGGCGGACATCACGGCCAGCCGCAGGTCGGGCCGCAACGCGCTCCGCACGTCGAGGCACAGCGCAAGGCCCATGTCCGCATGAAGACTGCGCTCGTGGAATTCGTCGAAAATCACGAGCCCTACGCCGCCCAGTTCCGGGTCGCGAAGCAGGCGCTGCGTCAGGAGGCCTTCGGTGAGAATCTCCACGCGGGCGTTGGGGCCGACCTTGCGATCCAGCCGGCACGTGGTAGCCGATGCGCCCGCCTACCTCTTCGCCCAGGATCCGCGCCATGTGGCGGGCCGCCGCGCGTGCGGCCATGCGGCGCGGCTCCAGCAGGAGGGATGCGTTTCCCGGCAAGCCACGGGGCGTCCATCAGGTACGGCGCCACGAGGGTGGTCCTTGCCGGTTCCCGGCGGGGCGCACAGCACCACCGGGCGATTGCCCGAAAGGGCGCGGTCCACGTCGGGCAGGACCGGCGAAACCGGCAGATGGGGAAGAGTGGCCATGGATGCAGGCTCCCCTCCCCTACTTCGCGGTTGTCCCGGCCGATCCGGCGCGCAGGAACGGGAGGGGATCGATCGGGACGCCGTCGCGCTCCATCTCGAAATGCAGGTGCTCGCCCGTGGCGCACCCCGTGCGCCCCATCCAGCCGAGGAGTTGCCCGCGACGGACGCTCTCGCCCGTCTTCACGCGAAGGCTCCCCTCTTCGAGGTGGCAATACCGCGTGACCAGGCCGTCGCCGTGGTCGACAACCACATGCGCGCCGCGGGCCGGATCGGATCCGGCGAAGGCGACGACACCGGATCGGAAGGCGCAAATGCCGGTCTCGACCAGCATGCGTCCATCCCACAGCGCCGCATCGACGCCCCGGTGGAAGGAGCCTTCTTCTCCGGTTACCGGATGCGTGCGGCACCCGAAGGGGTGAGGTCACCAGGAAGTCGCCCTTCTCGAGGAAAAGATGCGAGCGGAAGCGTTCGCCATCGCGGGACGGGCGCAGTGGACGAGACGGAAAGCTCCGCTATCCGCGCCCGGAATCGCGAGTTCCCCGGAGGCGGCGCCCATCCGCACCCAGCGCGGCGCGCCGCTTGCGTCGTTCCGAAGCGATCCGCCACGCGAACGAGGCGTGGGAAACGTGGCGGGCGAGAAGAATCGGCGCGGAGGGAGCGGCGTCTTTCGCGGGTGTCGCGGACGATGTCCCGCATGCGGACGCCCGCCATGTTGGACTCGAAAAGGAAGAGGGCCGTGACGTGCGGAAAGGTCGCATGGACGCGGATGCCGTCGAACTCGATGCGGTCGAGACGGCCCCACCCCATGCGGGAAATCGGCGTCCTGGAAGAGCGGGCGTGCGGCAGTAGCGGCGCGGCGTCCGCGTTGACGGCGAAGCAGCGGACGCCCACGTTGACGTTTCGGAAGCGGATGTTCCGGATGGTGGATCGCACGCTCAGGAGGCGGATGCCCGTGTGGCAATCTTCGGCGTAGAGGTCGCTGAAGACGATGTTCTCGATGGGGCCGCACGACAGGTCTCGGTTCTCGACGCGCTCGAGCGAGTCGTCCGCGTTCAGCGCGACGAGGTCGTCGTTGGTCTGCCCCTTCGAGATGGCGCGGACATCGTGCACGCGGCCGTTCCGGCAACACCCGCCGAAGTGGAGTCCGTCCTGGTTGGGGGACGGGACGGTCGCCGTGGAAGCGGATGTGGCGGAAGTCGAAGCCGTCGATGTGGCCCAGCCGGATGTTGTAGGCCGCGGAATTCGCGACCGTGATGTTCTCCAGCCGCAATCCTCGCACGCGCTGGAAGTTCAGCGCCGTGCCCGACCAACCGTCCGGAAGGAAGAGGTCGGAGGATTTCCTGTTGCAAGGCCCGGCATTGTTGCCATCCCAGATGCCGCCGCGAAGGGTGATTCCCTCGTTTCCGGAAGCAGGGTCTGCGTTCGTGAGCAGAAAGTCGCCACGGCGTTTGGGCGTATCGCCATCCGAGAAGATCCGTGCGCAACCGGAGGCCTCGATCGTCTTGCGGGACGGCAACACGCAACGTCGCGGTCACCCGATAGTCGCCGGGGGGGATGCGCACCACGGGGATTGCCGAGGAAAGGGCCTGTTGCAGGGCGACGGTGTCATCCGCCATGCCGTCGCCGACCGCTGCCGAAGGTCGCGGACGGAGCAGGTTCGGGGAGGGAGGGTCTCGCGGCGGGAGGCCATGGGCGTGCCTAGAACAAGGGGAGAAGAAGGGTCGCGGAGCGGCTGCTGGATGCGGCCGTTCGAGGCGAGGAAGGCCATGCGGTGCCCGCCATGTTCGCGGAGGATTTCGCAGGAGCCGCCGGCGCATTGCACGATGAGCCCGGCGGCGGCGACATCCCAGAGGAAGATGCCCTGCTCGAAGTAGCCGTCGACCCGGCCCGACGCGACAAAGCAAAGGTCGAGCGCGGCGGAGCCGAGGATGCGCGGACGCTGCACTTCGCGTCCGATCGCGGCGAGAAAACGGAAGGCCTGGGAAGGGTCTTCGCTCCTGTCCGCACCGGTTGCGACGACCGCCTGCTGGAGGACCCCGGTGTCCGAGACGCGGAGCGGCATGCCGTTGCAGAAGGCCCGGCCGCCGCGCACGCCCGTAAAGCACAGCTCCAGTTCGGGGGCAAACACCACTCCGGCGACCGTCTCGCCCGCCACCTGCGCGGCCACGGAACAACACCAGATCGGAAGCCCGTGGAAGAAGTTCACGGTTCCATCGATGGGGTCGACCACCCAGCGCACGCCGGGCGGAGGAACCTCGTTGCCGGATGCCGTTTCCTCGCCGAGGATCGCATGGTCGGGGAAAACCGAACGGATGGCGCCGGTGGCGATTTGCTCGCACTCGTCGTCGAGCGCATGCTTCACGTCGTGGCGGTCCACGCGGTTCGCATCCCGCCGTCGATCGGGATTGTTCAACGCATGCCCGCCGGCCAGGAGGGCGGCCTGCCGCGCCACCGCGAGCAGGAGATCCGCGGAGGGGATCGGGATGGAGGAGACGCCATCGTTGTTCATTCGGGAACGATAGCACGAAACGCTCCCCGGGAGCAAACGCGGCTTCCCGGGGATGTGGCCGCATCCGATGGGGAGAAAGCCGGCCCTACTCGGCGGCCGCTTCCGGGGCGGCCTTCTTGGCCGTCCTCTTCTTCGCCAGGGAGGTCGCCTTGTCGGCCTTCTTCGTGGTCGTGTTGATGCCGACCTTCACGATGGCGAGGATGCACCTGACGAGCCGCTTTTCCTCTTCGGTGGTGAACTTCTCGTAGAGCTTGGTCTTGATGTAGTCGAGCAGTTTGTTGCCGGTGTATACTTCCGTGCTCGTCACCGTGTACACGGTGGCGGGTTTACGGCCCCGGGGCATGGTCGTAGCGGCTTTGCGTCCTTTGGGCATGGTGGATTTCCTTTCCATATGACAGAACTCGGTATTCCCATGATGGCATCATTCGCGGCGGATGTAAAGCCATCGATGCATCCGGAATGCGGAATCTACGCGATAAAGCGGAAGTCGGGAATGTGTCCGGACGAAATCACCTCGTGGACCTCGTCCCACATGCGGTCCTGATAGTCCCGGCTGGTATAGAGGGCGAGGAGGGAGTACGTGAGCGTGGTGGTGGCGCGGAGGCGCTGGTGGCGCGTCCCGACGTGCGTGCGGGCGATGTCGTCGAAGACCTTCGTCAGCTCTTTTTCGCCGCCGTCGGCGGTGAAGATGCCGCCGTGGTTGGAGATGTCCCGCGCGCCGGGCATGTCGAAGAGCGGCCAGTTGATGAAGCCGTTGGAATGCGGGGCCAGGGTCTCGACGAGCGTGCGCATGTACTCCGCATGCTGCGCCTCGGTGCGATAGGGGAGCGGTCCCAAGAAGGCGGACTCGCCGCCGCCGTACCAGCCGAACTCCTGGATCACGACCGGCTTGTTGTAGTGGTCGAAGCGCGACATGGCCACGCAGGCGTTGAGCCAGTAGCGGAGCGGCTCGCCGCCATCGAGCGGATCGCCGCGCCCGCCTTCGCAGGCCTGCCAGGCGGGATACGGGTGGTGCGTCACGAAGTCGAAGAGCGACTCGACGGCGCGGTTGTGGAAGCCGTTCGACAGGAACAGGTCCTGGTCGGGCGAGAGCCACGAGTTGTTTCCGGAGACGACCATGTGCTTGGGGCTGGCGGCGCGGATGACGTCGCATTGGCGCTTGCACCAGGCGTAGCCGCGGTCGTTCAGGTAGTTCCGGAAATCGTAGGCGCAGAGGTCGTATGGCCGGTCGACAAACTCGACGGAGCCCGGCACCTCCTCGAAGGTGGCGTAGGAGGCCGAGTAGGCGCGGTTCATCGCCCCGACGCTGCCGTAGCGACGTTCGAGCCAGGCGGGCCAGGCGTCGCGGATCATCGCGGCCACGCGCTGTTCGTCGGGATGGCCTTTCGGCACGGAGTGCGGGCGTGCCCAGTAGAGCAGCTCGTTGCGGAGATCCCAGGCCCAGATGGCCGGATGGCCGGCATAGTGCCCGGCGAAGGCCTCCCAGAAGGCGCAGGATTCGTCGAGCGACCGTCCGTTGTCCGCGAGTTTCTCCACGTCGAACCAATCGTTGCCGCCCACGTATCCGCCCACCGGCATGAGATAGACGCCGTGTTTCTCCGCGAGGGCGATGAAGGTGTCCCAGTTGCGGAGCCCCTCGGCCTTGAGGCCGGTGGCGGGGTCGAAGACGCGGTTGACGCCGATGGCCTGGCGCACGCAGTTGTATCCGTGCGCCTCGAGGAGCGCGAAGCGCCGTTCGCAGTCCGCAGCGTCGAAACGGTCGAAGAGCGTCCCGTCCACGGGGTGCCCGGGCGAAAGCATGTTCCCGCCCACCGGCGTGATGGACTCGCCGGTGCCTTCGAGTTCAAAGTTCCAGCGGTCGGCCGCGACCCGCACGTTGCGCATGATGGAAGCCCTTTCGTCTCGGCGTCAGCGCAACAGCATTCCGCCGGCCACTTCGGCGGCCGCATCGTCTCCGGCGAGGCGGGCGAGAAGGTGCAAGGCGAAGGCGAAGGTGGTGCCGGGGCCCTGGCTGGTGACGACGGAGCGATCCTCGACGACCGCCTCGTCCGGGACGAATTCCCGGCAGTCCAGTTCATCTTCCAGGCCGGGGTAGCAGGTGGCGCGGCGGTCCGCGAGGATGCCTGCGGCGGAGAGGACGAGCGGAGAGGCGCAGATGGCGGCGACGAGCTTCCCGTTCGCCAGGAGGGCCCGGGCGAACGCCGCGACGCGGGCGTCGGCGCGGAGGCCGCCGCATGCCCCCCATGCCGCCGGGGAGGGCGATGGCGTCGGCGGAGGCAGGGTCGATGTCCGCCAGGAAGGCGTCGGCGGCGACCGTCACCGCCGTGGGCGCCGGCCACCTCCAGCGCATCGCCGATGGCGGCGGCGACGACCGTCACGCCGCCGCGCCGCAGGATGTCGATGGTCCCGATCGCCTCGATTTCCTCGAAGCCGTCTGCCAAGGCGAGAATCAATGTCATGGTGTTTCCTCCGGGGTTATTCGTCGACCGTTTCGTCGCGCTGGTAGATGGGGAGCTGGCGACAGGGGACCGTGAACGCGAGCGTGCACATGGCGGTGGCGTAGGCGGGGGAGCCCTGGAAGTTCCAGGAGCCGTCTGCCGCCTGTCGCGGGATGTAGGTGTCGTACATCCAGCGGGAGAATTCGCGCCACTCTTCCCCGCCGACCTGGAAGAGGGCCTGCGAGGCGTAGTAGAGGCCGTAGACCGCCTGCTCCTGCCCGGGGATTTGGGTGTAGCAGCGCATCAGGGCGGCCGCGGCGCGCTGTGCGGGCGGCGTGCCGTGGCGGCCGCACAGTTCGAGGCAGAGCAGGCCGTTGCCGGTCTGCGTTGTTCCATGGTCCTGGTTGCCTTGGTAGCCGAAGGTGCCGAGCTGCTCGTTGTGACGGCGGAGGATGTAGGCCACGGCGGAATCGATGGCCTCGACGGGGACGGGGGCGCCGTTCAGCCGCGAGGAGCGCAGGGCCATGAGGCACCATCCGCTGCAGGAAAGGTCGCTGTCGGTGGAGGTGGGGGTGTAGCGCCATCCGCCCTGGTGGTCGGGGTTCTTGGGAACGCGTTGCGCGGCGAGGATGAGCTGGACGGCCTGGGGGAGGAGCGTGTCGATGGTGGCCTGCCGGTTGGTGTCGATCATGCCGGAGAGTTCCGAGAGGAAGAGCGTGCAGATGCCGTGGGAGTACATCTTCCCGTCGCGTTCGCCGAAGTAGCCGTTGGAGGGATTGACATGGGCGGCGAGGTAGTCGAAGCAGCGTTCGATGTTGCGTCCGTAGCGATCCTCGCCCGGAAGGTGTCCGCGGGAGAGGAAGGCCATGCCGGCGAGTCCGACGATGCCGTTCAGGTTGCCCCAGTTCCCCGGGAAGGATCCATCCTCCTTCTGGACGGAGGCAAGGTAGGCGAGGGCCTTGTCGATGGACTCTTCGACGCCCGGATCGAGTTCGGGGAGCGGATCGGACGGTTGCGCGCAAAGGGGTGTCGCGGCGGAAAACACGCCAGCGAGAAGTGCCAGGGCGGCCCCAAGGGAAGAGCGTCTAGTCATGGCGGATCCATACGCGCATCGCGCCGGGGGCGCGGTTGCACCAGAGATGGTAGGGAATGGCCGTGAGGGTCGCGCGCCGGAGCGGGGCTTCGGCGTCCGAGGGCCGATAGAGGGTGTCGTCCCATCCCTCCGGCGAACGGAGGAGGCCCGGGAGTCGGATCAAGGGGACACCGGAAAGGATGCCTTCACGGCCCTTCACGACGCGGAACGAACGCCGGGGATCGATCCGCGCGTCGGCAAGCGGGACGCCGGGATTGTCGGCCTCCTCCAGGCAGTAGACCACGGGGCCGCGCTGCAGGGCGACTCGTCCGCTCGCCTGGCGCGCGGAGGGGTGCGCGGCGACGCATTCCACGGGCATGGGGAGGTCGAGTTCCAGCGTATCTCCGGCCTTCCACGCCCGTTTCACGTACGCATAGCCGTTGCGGACGTTCCGGCGCAGGGAGACGGGCCTGCCGTTCACGCCCAGCGCGGCGGAACGGCACCAGCCCGGAATGCGGACGGCGAGGGTCCAGGCGCCCGCTTGGGCCGGGGCTTCCGCGACGCGCACGGCGACGCGTCCGTCCCACGGATAGTCCGTCCGCATCTCCAGCGAGACGCGTCCGGCGGGCAGGTCGTCCCGAAGGTCGGCGCCGGCGAAGTGGTCGAGGAAGAAGATGTCGTCCCGCACGCCGCCCAGCAGGTCGGGGATCTGGGGGAGGAGGCGCGCGAGGTTGGGGGGGCAGCAGGCGCAGTCGAACCACTCCTGGCGGCGGTAGTGGAAGCCGTCCCCGCGGTGGCGGCCGTTGCCGTCGAAGCCGGGCTGGGCGGCGAGCGGGTTGCCGTAGAAGAAGGAGCGCCCGTCCGCGGAGACACCCGAAAGGACGCCGTTGTAGAGGGCGCGCTCGAGGACGTCGCCATAGTCGCCCAGCGGCTCCAGGCGGGTCAATCGCCATGCCCAGAGGACCAGGCCGATGGCGGCGCACGTTTCGAGGTAGGCGCTTTCGTCGGGAAGGTCGTAATCCTGGGTGAAGCCTTCGTTCGCGCAGGTCTGCCCGAGGCTTCCGGTGACGGACATGAGCCGTCGCGTGGCGTGCTTCCAAAGGCGGCGCACGGCCTTCGCCATCGGCTCGTCGCCGCAAAGGCGGGCGACGTCCGTCATCCCGCAGTAGAGGTACAGGGCGCGGACGGAATGGCCCACGAGACGGGACTGCCCGCGCACGGGGAGGTGCGACTGGTTGTAGGTCCCGTAGGGCGAGGAAGCCTCGAAGGGGGCTTCGCCGCGGGCGACCGCCTCGACGGAATAGTAGTAGGGGCGGGGGTTGCCGCGCTCGTCGAGGAAGTATTTCGCGAGGTCGAGGAAGGCGCGCTCGCCGGTGGTCTCGAAGAGTTTCACGAGCGCGAGTTCGATCTCCTCGTGGCCGGGGTATCCGCGCTTCTGGCCTTTCTTGCGGCCGAAGACGCTCGCGATCAGGCGGGCATAGCCCCGTGAGGCATCGAGAAGGGTTTCGTCGCCCGTGACGCGGGCGAGGGCGACGGCGGCTTCGAAGAGGTGGCCCGCGCAGTACAGTTCGTGCCAGTCGCGCAGGTTCGTCCATCGCTTCTCCGGCTCCACCACGGTGAAATGGGTGTTCAGGTAGCCGTCGGGCTGCTGGGCGGAGGCGACGAGGGCGGCAATGTCCCGGAGCTGCCGTTCCAGCTCGGGGTCGGGGGTGTCGCGCAGCGAAAGGGCGCCGGCCTCCAGCCACTTCGCGACGTCCGAGTCCCAAAAGATGTGGGGCGGGTTGGGGTCGCCCGGCCGCCAGTCGAGACGGAAGGCGTCGATGCGGCCGGTCTTCCGGCAGAGGTCGAGCCCTGCGGGAATCGTGACCGTGCGGTTCGTGTCGAGTTTCTTTCGCCAGAATCCGGATCGGATGCGGTGGTTGGACATGCGTTCCTCTGTTGCGGCACGTGGGGAGGGATGGCGGGAATCAGCGGATGGGCTCGACCTTCGTGAGGCGTGTGAGCCGCCGGACCTGCTCGAGGGTGAAGTCGGCTGGGCGGAGGTTGAGCGCGTTCGCGGAGCCACAGGCGGTGGCAAAGCGGGCGACGGAGGGCATGGGGTGGCCGCGCAGCCAGGCGTCGGCGAGGCCGGCGGTAGCCGAATCCCCGCTGCCGATGGGGTTCACGACCGTATCGAGGCGGGCGGGGATGACGCGCCATGCCCGGCCGTCCGCCGCGAGCAGCCATCCGGGGTCGGCGCCGTTGGTGATGAAGGCCCAGGTGGCGCCGCCGCGGGTGAGGCGGGCGGCGGAGTCGAGGGTGGTCTTCTCCGTGGTGCAGGCATCCCCGAAGGTCAGCCGCAACTCGTGGAGGTTCATCTTGGCCACAAGCGGATGGAAGGGCAGCGTCGCAAGGATGCCTCCCCGGTTCGAATCGATCACGAGCGGCACGCCGCGTTCCTCCGCGGCCCGCGCGAAGCGGGCGTGGAGGTCGTCCTGCACGCCCGGAGGGAGCGTTCCGCTGATGACGAGGAGGCGGGCGCGCGCGAGCTCGCGGAGGTTCACCGTCGCGAAGCGGCGCCAGGCGGCTTCGTCGGGCTCCGGGGCCTCCTCGACCAGCTCGGTGGCTTCGCCGCCCTTCGAAAGGTCGAGAACGGTCGTGCAGATGCGCGTGGGCGCCTTCGTCCGGCAGAAGGCCGTGCGGACGCCGTGACTCGCCAAGTCGTCCGCGACCATGCGGCCCGTGGAACCGCCGTTGAATCCGGTCACCACCGGCTCGTTGCCGAGCGTGGCGAGGGCGAGGCCCACGTTCACGGCCTTGCCGGCGGCGGAGAAGACAACGGATTTCGCCCGATTCACCGCGCCCGGCACGAAGGATTCGAAGACCATCGTCCGTTGCAGCGCGGGCGCGACACCCAGGGAAAGAATCGTGTCCATCGGCCGGATTGCGGGATCAGCGTTCTTGATAGATCATGTCCACGATCTGTCCGGTCGCCGAACTCTTCGTGATCTGGGCGATGAGTTCGTCGACCACATAGCCGTCCCAGGCGCTGGGCATGGGGGGTTCGTCGGCTTCGAAGCGGCGGATCATTTCGGCCATTTCGATGTGGAAGGCGTTCACGGCGGGATAGCGGTATTCGGTGGCAACGCCGGTGGCGGCGTCCTGGTGCACGAGCAGCGCGCCGTTGTTCTCGGGGTGGTCCCAGAGCGGGGTGAAGAGGTCGAGGCGGCCCTTGGCGGTGTTGATCTCCATGCGCTCGTCCCAGCCGTTGCGCTCGTAGCCGACGTTGCGGAAGGGGTGCCAGAGGCATTCGAGGTGGGCGATGCCGCCGTCGGGGAGCCAGAGCATGGCGTTGGCCTGGTGGTCGACGTCCACGCCATCGCGGGAGGCGAGCCGGCCGCAGACGCGCGTGGGACGTCCGGCGAAGCCGCAGATGAGGTTGAGGATGTGGCTGCCGCCGCAGACGAGCACGCCGCCGCCGTAGCTGCGCTTGGTGGGCGAAGGCTGCTCGAGGAGGAAGCCGGGAAGCGGATCCTCCCAGAAGGCGCCGAAGGGCTGCCAGGTGCGGGCATGGATGCTCGCGACGGGGCCCATGCCGGCGAGCAGTTTCTTGGCCTGGACCACGGCCGGGAAGAAGTTCTTCATGAAGGCGGTGGCGCAGAAGAGGCCCGCGCGTTCGGCGGCGCGCGCGATGTTGGCGGAATCGGCGGGAGAGTCGGTAAGGGTCTTTTCACAGACGACGCCTTTGCCGGCGGCAAGCGCGGCGAGGCAGATTTCCTTGTGGGCGGACGCGATGGTGCAGACGCTCACGAGATCGATCTCGGGGTCGGCCATCACGGTGCGGTAGTCGTCGCTGGCGCGCGCCCCGTAGAGGTCGGCAACCTTCTGGGCGGCTTCCAGGCGGATGTCGCAGACGTGCGCGACGCGGGCGCCGGCCTTCGCGTAGCCTTCGTGATGGAAGCGGGAGATGGCGCCGCAACCGATGATACCGACTTTCGTCATGGGAATGCTCCTTGGTATGGAAAAGGAAGGACAGGGGAAAGAATAGCGAAACCGTCGTCCGGCCTCAATCCGGAGTCGCACGATGCAGACGCCCCGGCGTTGCCGGATGATGAATCCATAGGATAGGACAAATCCGGGGTCGTTTCAATCTCCGATCGCAAGCGCGAAGGCGGAATCGCGCAGGTGACGGGGAGCGGGGGCGTCCCGGCCCGCGCGGCGCGCCGCGATGTGCGCTCCGGGGGCGGGACTCTCTCGCGGGGCCTTCAGCGGAGGAAGATCGCCGTGCCGGTCGACTGGGTCTCGTAGCATCCGAGATCAACGACACGGACGATCCGGCTGTTGCCGTCGAGGTCGACCGTCGCGGCGACGAGATCGTTGGTGCCCGCATTCCGGCAGGGCGAATCCTGCGTGAGGCGGAAGTCGCCGCCGGCCAGCGCCGTGCCGACGCCCGTGCCGCCATCCACGAAGAGCGGATTGACGTCGATGCAATCGACCGCGGTATAGCCATCGATGGCATGGGTGTCGCAGTGGACGAGCACCACGTTGTTGCGGCGCCTTTCGGCATTGCCGCTGTCGAAATGGATGTCGGGGAGGATGCCGTCGCCATTGCCGAACAGAATGCTGTTGACCGCATGGAAGGTCGCGCCGCCGTCGCCATTCAGGATGATCGCGGCGGGGCCCTTGCCCCCCATCCAGTTGTTCGGATCGGCGCGGTTGCCGGTGACGGTGCAGTTTTCGAGCCTGGCATGGCCGGCCTCGATGCCGATTGCGCCGCCGGCGTTGGTGCTTTCGTTGCCGTAGAGCAGGCAGTTCTCGAGGATCACGGTGCCCCAGTTGTTGATGCCTACTGCGCCGCCACGGTCGTCGGCGTAGTTGTGGTGGAGGATGCATCGCCGCAGTGTCGCGGTGCAGCCGTCGATCTGGATGGCGCCGCCGTAGCCCTGGGATTTGCCGGTGATCCAATGGTTGAAGCCGGCGATCGTGATGCCTTCGATCTCGCTGCCGTTCGCCGCCGATGGCAGGTAGAAGCCGCGGTAGTGGTCGCTGGATGGAGAGAATACGATCGTTTCGGGCGCGCCCTCGCCGACGATGCGCAACGGCTTCGAGAGCGTGATCGTCGACGCCGCGGCGTACGTGCCGGGGAAGACGTGGATCGTGGACATGCCGTTCGTGTCGCCATACGCGGCTCCCATGGCGGCCGCAAGATCCGTGGCGGCCTTCGCGGGGGTGTCGTAGGGGGAGATCGCCGCCCCGTTGGTCGCCACGTAGATGTCGCGCGGCGAGACGGTGAAGGCGGGGAGGAGATTCGTAAAGACCTCGCCGCCGCTGTTGCGGACGACGGCCTGGCAGGCGTAGGTGCCGGGGACCGCGTAGAGGTTCGTGGCGGACCGGGCGCCGGAGAAGGGCTCCTGCGTGCCGTCGCCGAAGTCCCAGGCGATCTCGATCCCGTTGGTGTTCGCGCCGGTGACGGACGAGAGGGAGAAGACGACCTCGAGGGGCGCGAGCCCGGCGTCCGGCGTCTGGGAGAAGCCGGCGGCGAGGGGGCCGAACTTGGCGTCGGGGGCCTCGTAGCAGCCCATGTCGCAGGCCGCGACATCGTCGCCGTCGCCGTCCAGGGGGCGCGCGGTGCCGTCCAGGTCGGTGGCGGGCGCGCCGTCTGCCGTGGCGGTGTCGATGCAGGGGGAGCCGGGGCGGAGATGGTAGTCGCCGGCCGCGGCGTCCGCGAAGAGGGCCGGTCCGGCCACGTTGCCGTTGCCCGAGGCGAGCGGAAGGGTGCAGGAATAGGCCAGCGACTGCCCATGGCCCAGGTTGAAGTTGTCCTGGTCGGACGAAGACGACGCATTGTTGCAGGAGATGCAGTTCACCAGGGAAATCCCGCCGCCGAAGATGCCGCCGGGGCTGTTCGGCGCATAGTTGCCGGCGATGGTGCAGTTCCGCAGGACGACGGAGCCGCTTTCGCGGGTGAAGGCGCCGCCGTAGTTGCTGGTCCAGTTGCCGACGATCAGGCAGTTCTCCAGGAGGCAGTCCTCGCCGCGCACGCAGACGCCGCCGCCGCGGTCGGTGGTGGAGCCGCCCGTGATCCGGCAGGCGAGGACCTTTCCGCGGGCGCCGTCCAGGCAGAGGTTTCCGCCGAAGTTGCCGCCCGCTCCGCCGGTGGCCACGCCGTTGGTGAAGGTGAAGCCCCGGAGGGTCGCGTCCGTGCCATACACGTATGCGCAACGCTGGCCGTTCCCGGCCAGGATGGTGGTGGCTTCGGCGCCCTCGACCGATTCCAGGACGAGGGGCTTCCCGATCATCAGCATCGAGGAAAGCTGGTAGACGCCGTTGGTCACACGGATCACCGACGAGGTGGAGGCGCTGCCGAAGGCCGTGTCGATCGCGGGCTGGATCGAGGTGGCGGCCTTCTCCCAGGTGTCGTAGGGGGCGGTGTCGCTCCCGTCGGGCGAGACATACAGGATGGCCGGCGCGACGCCCACCGCCATGTCGCCGCTCTTGGCGCCGTCGCCGACGGAGTTCGTGGCGGAGAGGGTCGCGACGTAGGTGCCGGGGACCGTGTAGGTGTGGGCCGTGGAGGCAAGGTCGGCTCCGGACTGTTTTTCGCCGTCGCCGAAGTCCCAATAGTAGACGACGCCCGTCTGCATGGCGCCGGCGATGGACGAGGAGAAGGTGACGGGCACGGGGACGAGCCCGCCATCGGTACTCGCGGACGCAGCGCAGCGGAAGGGGCCTGCGAAGGGGCCGTCGGCCTCGTAGGCGCCGATGTCGGGGAGGGCGATTCCGTCGTCGTCGCCGTCGATCGGCCGGGCGGCGCCGGCGAAGTCCCCGGCGGGGGCATGCTCGGGGGCCGCAGCGTCGAGGCACGGGGAAGCAGGACCGAGCCGCAGGTCGCCGTCCCAGGCGTACGCCGTGCCGTAGCCGGTGCCGGGGTTCAGGAATTCGGGGGGATCGAGCAGCAGTTCGCCGCGCTGGAGGGCTGGGGCGTCACGCAGCAGTTCGAGAAGGTCAACCCGCCGCCCCAATCGGCGAAGTTGGCCACGCCGGTGGAACTCCGGTTGTCCACGACGATCGAGTTCAGCACCTCCAGGGCGGAGCCGTGGCTCACGAGGATTCCCGCACCCGCATTCGACTGGTCGTTGCGGGTGACGGTGCAGTTGCGGAGCGTCATCCGGGCGTCGTTCCTTTCGGTGGAGAGGACGGCATAGTTCCAGGAGGAGTTCCCGGCGACGAGGCAGTTCTCCAGGGTGGCGCGGGAATAGGGGCCAGCCCAGACGGCGGCGCCGCGGTCGCGGCTGATGTTGCGGGTCAGGATGCACCGGCGGAAGGTCGCCCGCGCATGGTGGTCGGCGTCGGACCCCTGGAGACGGACGCCGCCGCCGAAGTGGTTTTCATCGCTGGCGTAGCCGTCCGCGATGGTGAGGTCCTCGAAGGTCGCGTCGCCGCCGGCCGCGACCGCGAACACACGGCGCCGGCCCGCGCCGCCGCCGGAAACGATCGTGTCGAAAGCCGAATTCGCGCCTCGGATCGCGAGCGTCTTGTCGATCGTCACATGGTAGCCGACCGTATAGGTCCCGCTGGCGAGGGTGATGGTGTCGCCGGAAGCGGCTTTCGTAACGGCGGCCTGCGGGGTGGCGAGGGCGGTCGCCCACGAGTCCCCGGTGTTTGCGTCGTCGCCGTCGGGCGAGACGAACAGTTCCGCCGCCGCGCACCGTGCCAGGGGGATCGCTGCGAGCGAGGAAAAGAGGAAGAGGGACAGGAGTTGTCGTTTCATGTTCGTGGCCTCATGTGCAGGGTGCAATTGCGGAAAAATCGTCCGGACGGACAGGGGCGGCAGCCCCGCCATCGAAAGATGGTCATAGTGTACGTTTCAAGAAAAGCACCGTCAAGGAATTCCCGTACCCGGGCACCTCGCTTGTCAAAGTGCGGCCTGCCGTTCGCTTGTGTTCCAATAACGCGGCATGCTATTCTGCGACGATGGCAACTGGATGCTGGCGGCTTGACGCGACGCCGAGAAGCCGAAAGTCCCCGCACCCGCCGAACCGCAACAGACAACGATCTGTCCCAAGTGCGGGGCCGGGATGGTCCTGCGCACGGCAAAACGCGGCTCGTGACTCTTCAACTGGATTCGTGAAAGGTTTGGGGTTATGCAAAAAGCCTTCTCGTTATCATCGCGCCTGAGGAGTTTCCGGCACGCCTTCGCCGGCATCGGGATGCTGTTGAAGTCGCAACACAATGCACGGGTTCACCTGATGGCGACCGTCATCGTGACGGGTGCGGGATTTTGGTTCAAGGTTGCCGCTGGCGACTGGTGCTGCCTGGTGCTCGCCATCATGGCGGTCTGGAGCGCCGAAGCGATGAATACGGCCTTCGAGTTTCTGGCCGATGCGGCGTCTCCCGGTTTTCATCCGCTGGTAAAACATGCCAAAGACGTGGCGGCGGGCGCCGTCCTGCTGGCGGCAATCGGAGCCGCAGCGATCGGGGTGCTGGTTTTCACGCCCTGCTTGATGGGACGGACATAGGGCCAAACGCACGTCTTCTTCTCATCCTTCAGCATCGCCATCGCCTTGTTTCCGGTGTCACGAATTGTGAGGCAACGCGCTCGCGGTCCCATGGGAAATCGATTTCCCCCTTCGGACGCATATGATATAATGGAGCACTCTCTTTTAGAAAGGAATCCCCTGCCATGTCCAAACCGCGTACCCGCGCTTTCAAGACCGAGGTGAGCGACCTGCTCCACCTCGTCATCCATTCGCTCTATTCCAAGAAGGAGATTTTCCTCCGCGAACTCGTCTCCAATGCCTCCGACGCCATCGACCGGGCACACTACGAGGGGCTCACCGACAAGTCGCTCGTGAGCGATTCCCCCGACTGGGCGATCGACCTCATTGCCGACAAGGAGAAGAAGACCCTCGTGATCGAGGACAACGGCATTGGAATGTCCGCCGACGACCTCGAGAAGAACCTGGGCACCATCGCCTCTTCCGGCACGCGCGCCTTCCTCGAATCGCTGAAGGGCTCCTCCGACGCCAAACCCGACATCCCCGAGATGATCGGGCAATTCGGCGTGGGCTTCTATGCGGCCTTCATGGTGGCGGAGTCGGTGGTGGTCGACTCCCTCCGCCGCGGCGAGGGGCAGACCGCCGTCCGATGGTCCTCGAAGGGCGAAGGCACCTATACCCTGTCCGAATCCGACCGCACCGTCCCCGGCACGCGCATCACCCTCCACATCCGCGAGGACTCGCTGGAGTTCCTCGACGAATGGCGCATCCGCGAAATCATCCGCCGCTACTCCGATTTCATCGTCTATCCGATCCGCCTCGCAACGGAAGGCAAGGAGATCGACCGCGCGCTGCCCGCCCTCAATACCATGCGGGCCCTGTGGCGCCGCCCGAAGGCCGAGGTGAAGCCCGAGGAGTACAAGGAATTCTACCAGCACCTCGCCCACGACTACCAGGAGCCCCTCAAGACCATCCACCTTTCCGTCGAGGGGCAGCTCGAATTCTACGCGCTCCTCTTCATCCCCAAGACCGCCACGCAGGACCTCTTCATCCCCGGACGCAGGCACGGCCTCCAGCTCTACGTGCGGAACGTCTTCATCGGATCCGACTTCGAGGCGCTCCTGCCCGAGAACCTCCGCTTCGTGCGGGGCGTGGTCGATTCCTCCGACCTGCCCCTCAACGTCTCCCGCGAGATGCTGCAGGACGAGGCCGTCATTCGCAAAATCCGCTCGAATCTCGCCGGGAAGATCCTCTCCACCCTCAAGGAGATGCGCGAGACGGAGCCGGACGACTACCTCGTGTTCTTCCGCACCTTCGGACGCATTCTCAAGGAAGGCCTCCACTCCGACATCGGGAACAGCGACAAGCTCAAGGAACTCTTCCTCTACGAGTCCGCCGTCCACGGCAACATGATTTCCCTGCGCGAATACCGCGACGCCATGCCCGAATCGCAAAAGGCCATCTACCACCTCTGCGCCGAGACGATCGAGGACGCCCGCCGGTCCCCCCACCTCGAGGCTTTCCGGTCGCGCGGCATCGACGTGCTGCTCATGGGAGACCCCATTGACGAATGGATCCTGCCCGCGCTGGACGAATACGACGGCGTCCCCTTCCACGCCATCGACAAGGGCGACGTCGACCTCTCCGCCGCCGAAGAGAAGGAGGCTGTCGAACAGGAGCGCGAAGAAGCCACCCGGCGCTTCCAGCCGCTGATGGACTTTATGCAGGCCCACCTCTCCGAATTCGTGAAGGAGACCCGCATCGGCAAGACCCTCGTCGACTCGCCCGCCGTCCTCGCCCGCGACACGCAGGCCATCAACCCCGCCGTCGCCCGCATGCTGCGCTCCATGGGGCAGGACGTGCCCGTGCCGCTCCGCATCCTTGAAATCAACCCCGCCCACCCCCTCATCGTCCGTCTGGCCGAGCGGCTCGCCGCGAACCGCGACGACCCCGCCCTCGTGGACCTGGTCGACCTCCTCTACGACCAGTCGCTCGTGGCCGAGGGCTCCCCCCCGCGCGACCCGGCGGCCTTCTCCCGCAACCTCACCAGGCTGATGGTCGGCGAATAGGCGGCGCCGCGGCCCGCCGCCTCGCCGGCGGCGGGCTCACGGGGCGAGCACGCGCAGGGCCATCGCGACGTTGCCGAGGGGCGCGGACACCTGGAAGCCCGCGACGCGGTCGCGAAGCGCGGCCGCGACGCCGCGCGCCAGCTCCACGCCGGCGGCCTGCGCCTCTTCCCTCCCGTCGCAGGCCGCCATGCGTTGCAGGACGGCGTCGGGGACGACCACGCCCGGCACTTCGTTGCGCATGAATTCCGCGTTGCGGTAGCTCACAAGAGGCCAAAGGCCCGCCAGCACGGGCAGGGAGATGCCGCGGGCCTCCATGCGGTCGAAGAAGCGCAGGACGGCCTCCGCGTCGAAGGCGGGCTGCGTGATCGCGAACATCGCGCCGGCCTCCTCCTTGCGCGCCAGGCGGTCGAGTTCGTTCTCGAGGTTGACCGCGTTGGGGTCGCACCCCACGCCAATGCAGAACCCCGTCGGCGGCTCCACCCGGGCTCCCGCGAGGTCGACCCCGGCGTTGAGCCCGCTGGCCAGCACGGCCAGTCCGATGGAATCGGTGTCGAAGACGCCCGAGACGGGCACGTCGGCATTCCCCGCCTTGACGGGGTCGCCCGTGATGAAGAGCAGGTTGCGGATGTGCGCGGCCTCGGCGGCGAGCAGGTCGGACTGCAGGCCGAGCAGGTTGCGGTCGCGGCAGCAGAAGTGCGGGATGACCTCGATGCCGTCGACCTCGCGGGCGATGAGGATGGCGGTGGCCAGCGGCGAAACGCGCGAGGTGGCGCGGGGGCCGTCGGGGAGGTTCACCGCCGTGACCCCCGCGTCGCGGCAGAGGCGGACTTTGTCGAGGAGCGCCGAAAGGTCCGGGGTGCGGGGCGGGGCGATCTCCACGCTCGTGACCCATTCCCCTGCCGCCAGGCGGCGCGCGAAAACGGTATCCGGCGCGGGAGGCGGCACAGGGGCGGCGGGGCGCGCCGCGATCCGTTCCGCCCGCGACTGGACCAGCCGGGAGGAGCCGAGCATCGTGCGGGCCGCTTCCCGGATGTGGGCGGGGGTTGTCCCGCAACACCCGCCGAAGCCGCGCACGCCGATGGCCACGTGGCGGCGCGCGTATTCCATGAAGTACTCCGGGCTGTTCATGTAGAGCAGCCGGCCGTCGACAACCTTGGGCAGCCCCGCATTGGGCTTGGCGACGCACGGCTTCGACAGGGTCGGCAGCAAGGGCTGGAGGAGCGCGAACAGTTCCGCCGGCCCGACGGTGCAGTTGACCCCCAGCGTGTCCACGCCGGGATGGCCATCGAGGGCGCGGAGCATCTCTTCCAGGCGGCTCCCCGTGGAGGAAATCCCCCGCTCGTCGACCGTGACGGAGGCATGGACGGGAAGCCCTGTCGCGCGGGCGGCGGCGGCGGCGAGGCCGAGTTCCGCGACGTCGGAGAAGGTTTCGAGGAAGAGAAAGTCGGCCCCGGCGTCACGAAGCGCCTCGCACTGCTCCGCGAAAACGGCGGAAATCCTGCCCTCGTCCGCAGCTTGGAGCCTCTTCCCTCGCGGAAGGACCGGACCGACGTCGCCGGCGACGATCACCTCGCGCTCCTGCGATTCCGCGGCCTCGCGCACGAGCCGCACGCCCGCCTCCGCGATGGCGCCCACGCGGTCGCCCAGGTTGGAGCCCCGCAACTTCTCGCGGTTGGCCCCGAAGGTGTTGGTAAGGATCACGTCCGCGCCGGCGGCGACGTAGTCCGCATGGATCCCGCGCACGAGGGCGGGGCGGGAGAGGCAGAGCTCGTCGTAGCAGACGTTCACGAACACGCCTCGCTCGAAGAGGAGGCTGCCGGTGGCGCCGTCGAAAACGACGGGACGCTCGCGGAGAAGCTGCAGGTAGGGAGTCATGGTTCGGATGTCCTGTGCAAGCATGTCATGCCCGAGGCTGCCCCGTGCGCTGGGACTCCAGGTAGTCGAGGCAGTCTTCGTCCTCGCCGCGCAGGGCGCGGAGGGCGGCCGCCGCCGCGGGGTCGTCGGGACGGAAGGCGTCCAATGCCGCGGTATGGATGGAGCGCGGGTCGGCGATGGCGCCGTCGCATCCCGCCTCGCGGGCAAGCCAGGCGAAGGCGAGGTTGAGCAGCGGGCGGTTGGGGAGGCCGAAGGAAACATTGCTCAGCCCCGGCGCGAAGTGGATGGCGGGACCGAAGGCGTCGCGGAGCCGCCGCACGAGGGAGAGGACGGAGGCTCCGTTCGTCCGTCCGACGCACACGGGCAGCACGAGCGGATCGAGGAAAAGGGCGTCGGGCGGGAAGCCGGACGAACGCAGGCGCCCGACCAGTTCCGAGAGGTTCCGGAAGCGGGCGTCGGGGTCCGTCGGGACGGATCCGTCGGAGTCGTTCGCCGCCGCGACCACGCGGAGGCGCGCGGAGCGGGCGGAGAGGAGCGGTTCCAGTTCGGCGAAGCGCGAAAGCGAGACGGAGTTGAGCAGAGGCGCCGGGCGGGCGGGATCCACCAGGGAAAGCCCCAGGGCGAGGAGATCGCCGGAGGAGGAGTCGATGCACAGCGGCAGGTCCACGCTCTCCTGCACCGCCGCCACGAGCGCACGGAGCGCCGCGCCGTTGGCGGCGGGGTCGGAAGAGAAGCCGTCGACGTTGAGATCCAGCGCAAAGGCGCCGGCGGACTGCTGGACGCGCGCGAGGTCGCGGAGATAGGCGCGGCCCGCCGCGGCGTCGGGCGGCGCGCCGTTCAGAAGCTGCCAGAGGGCGGCCCCGACCGGCGGCACGCGACGGGTGTCGCGCCACCGCGCGCACTCCACCAGCGGCTCCGGGACGGGAAGCGGCGGAGACCCCTCGGCCAGCGGGGCCAAAGCGGGGCGCCCTTCTGCGTCCTGGCGGACCTGCGCGCCATCGGTGCGGAAAAGGCGGGAGCAATGGAGAAGTTCTCCGATGACATAGTTCATGGGGAAGGACCATACCACACTCCGGTTCAAAGCGCCATTTCCGCCCGCCATTCCTGCCCGTGCCGGAACTGCGAGCGTTTTTGGATTGTCAATCCCGCGGGCAACCTGTACAAATGGCTTGTACGGGACGTTCCCCTTGACCTCCTTTCCCCGAAAGCGGCGGACTTCCTCCGCCCCACGCCAACCCGAAACGATCGAGACACCATGCGCTGCTGGTGGGCCAACCAAGACAAGACCTACGCCGAAGAGACTGCCGGCGGCTTCCTCTGGTGTCCCCAGAGGCGCTCGAACGGCACCCGGAACCCCTTCTACGAGAACGTGCGCCTCACCCGCCCCGGCGACATCCTCTTCGCCTTCGCGCGCGGCGCCATCCGCGCCGTGGGCATCGTGCTCGAACGCTCCCGCGAAGCCGTGCACCCCGGCGCCCTCCCGCCCGCCCCCGGCGGGCAGGCCGGATCCGCGCCCCTCGGATGGCTCCTTCCCGTCGCCTGGATCGAGATCAAGCATCCCCTCGAACCCCGAAACGTGATGGACGTCCTCGCCCCGCTCCTGCCATCCGTCCATTCCCCCCTCACTCCGGAAGGCAGGGGGATCCAGGGCGGACGCCTGCTCAAGCTCCCCGATCCCCTCGCCAACGCCCTCCTGCAGCTCGTCGGCGGAGCCAGCCCCGACCAACTCCTCCACCCCGTCTGGCGGCCGCGCCAGCTCATCCTCCCCCATCTCGACCTCCCCTCCCCCGCCGCGGGCACGACCGCCGAAGAGGCGGCCGACGCCGCCGCCGCCCGGGAGGAGATCCCGATGGACGCCCCCGTGCCCCGCGACCCCGCCGCGCCGCTGGCCGGACGGACGCCCGACTCGCGCATGATCGCGGTGGACGTGACCAAGCCCTTCCCCTTCTACGACTGCTTCGACCCCTCCCGCCGCGTGGAGGTGGACGTCGGCTGCGGAAAGGGACGTTTCCTCATCGCCCGCGCCACCGCCTATCCCGACATCCAATTCCTTGGCATCGAACGCCAGCTCGTCCGCATCCGGAAGATCGACAAGAAGCTCTGCCGCATCGGCCTCTCGAACGTCCGCCTGCTGCGCCTCGAAGCCTCCTACGCCATCGAGTACCTGTTGCCCGACGACGCGATCGACCGCTTCTACGTGCTCTTCCCCGACCCGTGGCCCAAGCGCCGCCACCACAAGCACCGCCTCTTCCGGCCCGCCTTCCTCGACACCGTGTGGAAGCGCCTCCGCGATGGCGGCGACATCCAGGTGGCCACCGACAACGCCGACTACTTCCAGCAGATCGTCAACGTCTTCGCCGCCGATTCGCGCTTCCTCCCCGCCACCCCCTTCGACCGCCCGCCCGAAGAGCAGACCGATTTCGAAATCCTCTTCCGGTCCAAAGATTTCCCCATCCATGCCGCCGCGTGGTCCGTGAGGAAGCCCGCCGCGCCATGACCTTCGAAGGACCGAACCTCCCGAAGGAGGGAGGGCGGCCCTGGAAGGATGCGCTGCAATCGAATTCTTGATGAGGAGGCTGCCGTAGTGTATCTTCTCGTCCGTCATCCTTGTTTTCGTATGCAACCGAGAGGAGAACCCATGCGCCTCCATCCTATCCTTCCCCTGGCCCTGTTGACCTTCGCCTGCCTGTTCGCGGGTTGCGGGGCGTCGTCGAAAGAACGCCCCGAAGGCGTCGAGCCGGAAGCGGACGCCGGAGAACTCGGCGTTCCCGCCCCTGATCCCGTCGAAGTCCTGGCGAACGAGACGGACGAACTTTTCTTCCGCGGCGAGACCAACGCGGTGATCGAGCGCTTCACGGCCGCACTGGACGAAGAGGAGTTCGCCGCACACCGCCCGCGCGTCTTCAACGCGCTCATGCGCTTCCTCCTCTCCACGGCGAACGTGGACGAGGCGAAAGCCCGCATGACGGCCGCCTATGACGCCCGGGATTTCGAACTCGCCAACGAGGGATTCGGGCACATCTTCTTCTACCTTGTCCACCAGGGCCGTTCCGAAGAGGCGGACGCCTGGCTCGATCGCACGCTCGCCGTGGCAGACCTTCCCGCCGGGATGCGCCGCCAGGCCATCGACTGGTCGATGTCCATCCGCCTCGAACGTGGCGACGCCGAGGGAGCCTGCGACCGGGCCATGGAGCTGGCGGTGGAATTCCCCGCGATTGCCGCGGAGCAAATCGAGAGGGCCTGCGACCGTCTTTTCGCGGAAGACAAGCTGGATCTGGCGGATGCGCTCCTGTCCACGCTGATCAACGCGCAGCCCCAGCCCGCCATGGCGGGGGAAGTCGCCCTCGGCCTCAAGATCCGCCTCCTTGCCGCGCGCGGGGAATGGGATCTGGCCCGCGAGACCTTCCTCGCGGTGTGCGAGACCCTTCCGGACGCCCGGCTTACGAGGCTCCTGCGCCATCTCGCGCAACGGGGGACGAAGGCCCGTCAGGCGGAGTTCGTCGATGCCCTCTGCGAAAAGGTGCTCGACATGTCCGCCAGCCACCCGCAGAGCTTCCCCCTCGCGGCGCGCCTCTGGGTGGAGAACATCGCGGCCTCGCAACCGGAACTCCTTCCCGATCGCCTGGAAAAACTGCTCGAGCTCGATGCCGCGCCCACGCAGGTGTGCACGCTCTTCACGCGCACCTTCTACCGCACCACGCGCCTGCCCGACACGCTCGTCCGCATGCTCGATCTGGGCACGCGGCTCGACGCGCTGAACGACGACGAAGACCTTCGGACCCTTCTCCGCACCTCGGTGCTCGACGGCAGCTTCCTGCTCGGGAAGTACGACACCGCCATCGAGATGCTGGAACGAGGCATCCCCGGCCGCGACGCGGCCTGGAACCGGATGGCTCTCTGCAAAGTGCGCGCCCACAAGGCCCTCTACGACGAGGAATGGCTGGACGCGGTGAAGTACTTCCGCGAGTTCATGGCCACCGTCGCGACCGCGAAAGACGAGGACATGACCGATCCGGAGAGCGACATCCGCCACACGAAGAACATGGTGCTCGGCTTCAACGCCAAGCGCATCGGCGACATTTTCCGCAAGATCCCCGACGAAGCCGCCGCGCGGGAATCCTATGCCCAGGCCCGCGAATACTACGCCAAGGCCCGCGAGGAATGCGCGGGGAATCCCGAGGCGCTGGAGATCATCGAGGAAGAAGAAGCCACCATCCCGTGAGGATGGGCGCGGGGCGCCGCGCGCCTCACGCGGAAGGCGTGGCACGCGCCTTCGAATAGAGGGGATAGAGGACGGATGCGTCCTCGATGGCGCGGTCGAAGGACTGCAGCATGGCCCGTGCGGTTGCATCCCAGGTGAAGCGGCTTGCGCGGGCGCGGGCCTTTCCGGCATAGGCGGCGCGCTGTCCGGGCGTCCATCCGAGGATGTCGCGGGCGGCGGCGGCGAGGGCGTCCACGTCGTCCGGCGGAACGAACGGTATCGCGTCGCCGCCCACTTCGGGCACAGAGGCCGCCCGCGCCGCCACCACCGGCAGTCCCGACGCCATGGCTTCGGCCACAGGCAGGCCGAAGCCCTCGTACGCCGAAGGGAACAGCAGGAGGGTCGCGGCCTGGTAGAGCACCTTGAGGTCGCGGTCGTCCACATAGGTCAACCGCTTCACGCGCGCGGGGTCGGAGAGCGCGGCAATGGCGGCCTCCACCTTCGCTTCGCCCAGGCGGGGGCGCCCCAGCAGGACGAGCTTGTGGGGAATGTCGGCCTGGATCTTCCCGAAGGCCTCCACGGCCAGTTCGATGCGCTTGTGCGGGTAGGTGTTCGAGACGGCGAGGAGGAACGGCTCCGCGCCGCCCACCAGTGCGAGGCACCGTTCGGCGAGCACGGCGGGCGGAAGCGCCTCCGAGAAGCCGGCGTCGACGCCCTGGAGCACGACGTCGATGCGGTCCGCCGGAATGTCGGTGAACCGCAGCAGCTCCTGCCGGACGAATTCGGAGATGGCCACGACGCGCTCGCTGCGGCGGCACGTCCCGCCAACGAGGAATCGCGTGGCCTGCAGCGCCAGCCAGGAAAAGTCCTCGGGATGATGGCGGTACTGCAGGTCGAGCACGTTCGTCACGCGCGGGCAGGGACAGCGCAGGGGCATCGTGTAGCCGGGCGACCAAAGCACCTCCACGCCGGTACGCTTCACCAGGCCGGGAAGCTGGAACTGCTCGGCCAGGATGCGCGCGGCGCGCCGCGAGGCGCGGACGTGGGTGTCCACGAGGCAGACGTTCCCGGCGCGCGCAAGCTTGAGGTCGCGCGCGAGCACGGGGAGGTTCTCGCGGTTGCAGAAGACGGTGAACTCGTTCCCGGGGATGACCGCCATCGCCTCGAGCGTGCGGCGGAGGCAGGTTTCCGCTCCGCCGACCTGCCCGGGAATGAGGAAGAGGGCGTTGATGCCGATTTTCATGGGGACGATTTCTCCTGGGCGGCACGGGTGCGTGCCATGCGGTCGTAGACGGCCACGATCCCCCATCGCACGCAACGGTGCAGCAGGGCTTGCGGCGAGAAGCGCCCGGCGTCCGCCTCGGCGGCGGCAAGCTCTTCGTCGAACTGCCGGTGGTAGTTCGCGCCACTGATGGAGCCGGGGGTCCAGCGGAAGGCCGAAAGCGGCGCGCCGCCAAGGGCCCGCACGGGGCCTTGCCTCCAGGCGCGAAGCAGGAACTCGTAGTCCCAGGCGGCCCGGAGGTCGAGCCGCAGCGGTCCGGAGGCCTCGACGGTTTCGCGCCGCAGGAAGAGGGCGGGCTGCGACACGTAGTTCAACATCTGGATGGTGAAGCGACAGGCGAAGGGATACCAGGCATGCTTGAAGCGCGAAATGGCGGTACGGATGGGGGCGCCGTCCGCGTCGATGATGTCGCACCGCCCGAAGCACGTCGCAAGGTCCGGATGCCGCCGGAAGCAGGCGGCGACCCGCGAGAGGGCGCCCGGACGATAGAGGTCGTCCGCGTTCAGCCACGCCAGCACGTCCCCCGTGGAACGCGCGAACCCCTTGTTGATCGCGTCGGCGGGGCCGCGATCCGGCTCGCTCGCGACGAAGGCGAGGGAATCGCGCCGGCGGGCGAGGATGTCCAGCGAACCGTCGTCGCTCCCGCCGTCCATCACGATGTGCTCGACCTCCACGCCGTCGCACGCTTGGGCGCGAACGCTCTCGAGGCACTCCTCGAGGTGGGTGGCCCCGTTGAAGTTCGGGGTGACGATGGAGAACTTCACGGCGCGCCCCCCTCCCCTGCCCCGTCGGCCGAACCGGGAGAAGCGTCGCCCAGGAAAGTGGCGGGGTCTTCCACGGGATAGACGCCGCCGTGCGAATCGATCCAAACCCCCGGGAGGCGCGCAGGGCCGCTCACCCAGCCATTGGTCCAGTCGGTCCCGACATCGAATGCGGCGGGGTCGGGGAAGAGGTCGTCCTCGGTCCCGGCGCGTTTGTCGGGTCCGCAGGAGAAGAGCGTCGGCCGCATCCGCGGCGCGTCCTCCGGGCGATCGCCGGATGCTTCGGGAGCCGGCGGGACGCTTTCGGGAGCCGGGAGTTCGTAGGCGTACGGCGTGCCCCAGGGGTCGGGGCGGATCCTGTTCACGTAGGGTCCGATCCATCCGGCGATGCGCGGCGTGCCCTCGGAGTCGAGCGGGTTCTTCTCCCCGCCCAGCCAGAGGTCGTCGCGCACCAGCGCCAGGAGGCCGCCTTCGTCCGTGCGCGGGTAGCGCCCCACGTGGAAGTGGAAGCGTCCGAGCGCAGTGGCCAGCGCGTCCAGTTCATGGACGGCGCGCAGGTGGGGTTCGGGGCGTATCCGGGCGGCGGCGCGGCGGCTTGCCGCGACCAGCGAACCGCCGAGGACAGCCATCCCGGCGAGGACGAGCAGGAGGATGCGCGGGCTGTGGACGCCGCGCGCGTCGGGGGTCGCGCCGATGTCCATGCGCAGGCGGTCCGCCTCGCGGTGGATGCGCTCGAAGGCGCGGCGACGGGCGAGTCGTGCCTCCTGCTTCGCGGGGTCTGGCGGAAGGAGCATCGTACGGCCGCAGGCGGGACACAGCCCCTTGGGCGGACGCTCCGCCAGGTCGGCCTGGCAGTATGGGCAGCGATAGGGCATCGCGGGGGATTCAAGGGCGCGGGGAAGCGGACTCAGCCGGCGCGTTCGGCGGCCCACTCGCGCATGGCGGCGACCTTCCCGTCCCATTGCGCGGCGTCGGCACGTTCCTCGAGGAAGCCATCGTACAGCGCGAACAAGAGACTCCAAAGCTCCTCGATGGCGAGCATGCGCTCCTGGAAACAACCGACGGGATCGACCGGCTCGCACTTCGGGAGCTTCAGGGAACGGAAGGCGAATTCGGAATCGAGCGCAAGCGACCACAACCGGTTGTCGTTCGCGACGTTGATTTTGACGCGGCGAAGCTGCTTGCCGCAGACCACGGCGGTGCCCGCCTCGCGGCTCGCGAGGGGGGCGCCTTTGCGCAGCACCGTCTCAAGGGCGCCGGAACCGGCGTCCGAGCCATCGTCGGCGGGCGCGCCGAAGAAGACGACCGGCCCTTCCATCAGGAGACCGTACTGGGTGCCGTCGTCGAGTTCGACGTCGCCGCCTTCGGTCTCCAGACGATGCCAGAGCCACGTCAGGAACTCCATGCCAAGATCCGCTTCGCCGGGCGCCATGACCTCCGGGTCGGGCGAGAAGGAGGTGGGCGCAAGGTTGCGGGCATCGAGCTGGCGGCGCTGGACGGCGAGGGTGGCGGGGGTCAGCAGGATGGGCGTATCGCCCGTGGTGTCGCGGAAGGCCCCGGTGAACCTGTCGATTCCTTTGTCGGACATCGCGCTCGCAAGGAGCAGGTTGTTCCGAAGGTCCACCACGGCCGGCATCCCCGTGAGGGTCGGCGGCATGCCCGGAAGAAGGTCTTCGATGACCCGGGCCTTGATTTCGGCGCGCACCTGGCGGGGAAGCACCACGGTGTCGCGGGCCTGCATCTCGGCCTGCTCTTCGAGCTTGCAGGTGGCCCGGAGCAGGGCCTCCGGGATTTTCCGCTCGGCCTGCATCAGCTGCACGTGGACGTAGCCGCCGGAAAGGCAGCTTTCCTCGGTGATGGCGCGATCGAGGAGATGCCGCCCGGTGACCCATCCGCGGATGGGATCGCGAACGAGTGCGCCGATGGGCGGCGCCGCGCGCGCGGCAAAACGGCCGACGATGGAGCGGTCGTGCTCTTTCGGAAGGTGGAAGATGCGAAAACTTACGGAGCCGGTGTCAAAGGGCATGGGTTGTCTCGTGGAGGGTTTGATGTGGAATGACAGGGAAGGGAAACGGGAGGAAATCAGGCGCGACGGGCAACCTCGGCGGAATAGTCGAGGTAGAGCTTGATGGCTTCCGGCGGCACGTTGAAGGGGATGTGGTTCCCGATGCACATCATGTAGCCGCCGGACATGTTGCCCGTCTCGGCCATCGACCGCACCATCGCCTTGATTTCGCCGGGGTCGTTGCGCATCAGCACGCGGTTGTCGCCCTCGCCCGCGAGCACGCAGTTCTCGTGGCGGCGGGCGATGGCCTTGAAGTCGGTGTAGGGCTCGGTGATGAAGCCGCGCGCGCCGCAGGCCATCACGTCGTCCACGAAGGCATCCATGCAGCCGTCCACCATGAAGATCACCTCCTTGCCGGCGGCCTTGAGAAGACTCCAGTACTCCTCGTAGCGCGGGAAGACGAACTTCCGCATCCAGGCGGGGCTGCAGCAGGGGCCGCTGGTGAGAACGATGTCGTCGTGGCAAATCACGAAGTTCACTGGAAGCCGCGCGAAGGCGCGGAAGACGCGCCGGTTGATTTCCGCGAACTCGTCCATGATGCGCTCGAAATCGGGGTCGAGGCTCATCTCGAGGAAGTTCTGGTAGCCGAAGACAAGCATGGGCCACTGGAAGGTCGTGTTGTAGAAGCTCGTGGACACGCTGGAACCTTCGGGCGCCTTGTCGCCCCATTCCGCGGGGAAACGCGCGCGGTAGCGCCGGTAGATGACCTCCTCGGAGCTGTAGTCGCCATCCTCGACGATGTTCCAGCCGGTGAAATCCCCTTGCTCCAGCGGGCTGAAGGCCATCCGCTCCTCGTAGGTCTTGAAGCGGTGCGAGGCGACCTCCTGCTGCCAGTGCTCGCGATAGGCGTCGCCCCAGCGGCCATGGCTCTTGTCCGTCGCGAGCTCGGGGCGCGGAATCGGATCGTCCGTCTCGGGGATCCACAGGTTGAGTTGCGGGTAGAGTTCCTTCAACTTCAGGCGGCACTGGCGCGGATGCTCGTAGTAGTCGATGCCGGAAAGGAAGGTCTCGGCATCGGGATTCGACCAATGCTCGAAGTGCGCGATCTGCTTCGGGCCGCGCCCCATGTAGGTGTCGAAATAGATGTCGCCCATGAGGATCTCCCCGGTCGGCGTCCGGGTCGGCGAGGTTCGATGAGGGAAAGGACGTGCAACGGAATGCCAGGGATCATAGCAGATGTCGCCTCCGGACAACAGCCGAAACGCGGCCTGTCCGAAGCGACCGGCAGGCATTCCCTTATGGGATCGCGAACGGTTGCAGGAACCGCGGGTTTCGTGTATGGTTTCCGTGCCTGGCGCACCTTCCGCGCTTCCACATCCACACCGAGGCCGTCACCCCACACGCGGCCGAAGAGCCGTGCGCCGGGCCTTGCAGGTCCGACGTGAATTCCTCCCCCGCCCATTCCGATCTCTCCTCCGCCCGGTCGCTCCGCGTGCGCATGGACGAGGACGATGCCCAAATCTATACCGCCGGCTCCCTGGCCGACCTCCAGGCATGGGCCCGGGACGGCCGCGTGGCGCCCACCAGCGAATTGTCCGTCGATGACGGGCCGTGGTGTCCGATCGCGACCTTCCGGGAACTCGCCATGGACTGGGTGGCCATCCTCCCCGACGGCGGCCTCTATGGTCCCGTCCACCGTTCCGCCCTGGAGGCGCTCCTGGCCGAAGGCTCCCTTCCCGCCGGGACCCCGCTCTTCCGCCGTTCGAGCAATGCGGCGGATTCCCGCGCCGCCCTGGAGCGCAAGGCCCGCGCCGACAGCGAAGCGCGCGTGCGCGAACTCGAAGCCGCCCTGGCCGAGGCCCGGCAGGCCCTTCGCACCGCCCGCGCCGAAGCCGAGGAAGCCCGCGGTTCCGTCCAGGCCCGCGACATCGAGGCCGGAGCCGAACGACAGGAACACGAGGCCGCCGTCGCCCGCCTCAACGCCGAAGCCGTGAAGCGGGACGCCCGCGCCAATGCCCTGGAACGCAAGGCGAAGGAACTCGAGGAAATCCTCCTGCAGCGCGACCGCGACGCCTCGGACCGCGAACGCCAGGTCTTCGAGGCCCGGCAGGCCCGTGCCGCCGCCGAGGAGCAGCTTTCCGGCATCCGCGAGGAACTCGAAGCCGTCCGTGCATCCCTCGCCACGGCCCGTGGCGACGTCGCCCGGGCGCGCCGTCAGGCCAATGCCGCAAAAACCGGCTCCAAGCGCCTTCGTCTCCGCGAGGAATCCGCGCGAAAGCTCCTGCAGCAGGCCCTCTCCGCCCTCGGCGGCGACGACAAGGCCGCAGACGACGACATCCTCGACGTCGAAGTGGACGTCGACAATGGCGACGCACCCCAGCCGGCGAACCCGTCCGCGAACGGCATCGCCATCGACGCCCTCGAGGCGCAGGCCCGCAAGGAACTCCGCCAATTCGGCGCCACCCCCTCCCACCCCACCGCCACCCCAGAAGACACCTGACCATGGATTCCGCTCCCTCCGCGCATCCCGTCCCCGGCGGCCAGAAAACCTGGTATCTGCGACTCGCCAGCGGCGGAGTCTTCGGCCCCGTCTCGCTCGTCACCCTCGTGGACTGGGCGAAGCAAGGCCGTGTCGCCGCCGCGAACGAGGTCTCCAACGACAATGCCGCCTGGCGCCCCGCCCACAGCGTTCCCGAACTCGGCATGTCCTGGTACATCGAGGCCGCCGACGGCACCCTCCACGGCCCCTTCCACCGCGACGCCGCCGAACTCCTTGCCCAAGGAGGCCGCCTTGGCGAGAACCCGCGCGTCCTTCCCGCCGACGAGGCCGACCTCTCGAAGCTCCATCGGCCCTCCCCCGCATCCCGCAAGCCTGCGTCCTCGGACCCGCAGGACGAACTCGATTTCGGCGGCCGTCCCGCCGCCGCCGCAAAGGAAGACCCCTCCGCCCTCCTCGAGGAACGCGAATCCCTCCGCCTCCGCGTGAACGACCTCGAGGAACAGATCCGCCAGATGGTCCGCTCCGCCGAGAAGGAGGCCCGCACCCAGGAGCGCCAGAAGGAGGCTCTCCGGAAGACCATCGCCGAGCTCCGGCGCGAGCACGAGGATTTGAAGGTCGCCACCGGAACAGACGACCCCGCCTCCACCGCCGCAGCCCTCGACGAGGCCCTGGAAACGGCACGCCGCGAATTCGACGACGAAAAGGCCATGCTCGTCCAGGAAACCGACGCCCTCCGCGCGCGCATCGCCGAACTCGAAGCCGCCGCCACCGCTTCCGATGCCGCCGACAACACGCGCATCGCCGAACTCGAAGGCGAAATGGCCGCCGCAAAGGAAGAGGCCGCCGCCGCCCGCGACGCCGCGGCGACCGCCGAGTCCGCCGTCGCCGCCGCCCGGGGCGACGCCTCCGCGCTCCGGGCGCGCATCACGGAACTCGAAGACGAGCACGGGAGACTCCGCCGGGAGTTCGCGGAACTCCTCGCCGCTTCGAACGAACGGGATTCCACCTTCCAGCGTCAACTCGAAGAAGCGAAGTCGGAAATCGAACAGACGGGCGCCGGCGAAGCCGGGCGGCAGCCCGCCCCGGCGGACCCAGGAGCGGGCCCCGCCTTGTCCGGCCGCTTCTCGATCGAACTCGCCGAATTCATCGCCGTCTTCGAGCGCGTGATCGAGGCCGAGCACGAGGAGTTCACCGCCTTCCAGGACGCGCATCTCCAGCGCCAGAGCCTCCTCCGCGAACGCATTGCCGCCTTGCATGCCCTCCTGGATAGCGAGAGGACGGGGCAGGGCGGGGATGCGGCCGAGGCCGCGCCCGTGATCGTCAGTTCGCATGAAGCCGCGCGCCTCCGCGACGAACTCTCGAGCCTGCGCCTCCTCCACCGGCGCGCCATGCGCGAGACGGGCGAACGCGAACGCGAACTCTCCCGCCGCGTCCGCACCCTCGAATCCAGCGAGGCCCGGCTGCAGGAGCGTCTCAACGAAAGCGAAGGAATGCGCCGCCGTGTGCAGGAACTCTCCGACCAGCTCCGCCAGAGCGAGCAGGAACTCGACCAGGAGCGACGCATGCGCAAGTTCGAGCAGGAGCAGGCCCAGCAGCACCAGGCCGAGATGGCGCGCCAGATCGAAAGCCTCCAGCGCCACAACATCGCCTCCGAGTCCATCGTGGTGAACACCGTCGACTCCGCCCTCGCCACGCCCCCCTCCGAAGCACCGCCGCCCGAGCCGACGGTCCCCCCTCCCCCGCGCCGCTTCGTCGCACCCCCCTGGATGTCGCGCCTCCGCAAAAACTAGCCACGCCCATGCAAGCGAACCTCCTCTCCTACTCCGCTTCCCTCCGCGAAGCGCTCCAGGCCACCGACTACGCGATCCTCGCGCGTATCGGCGAACGCCTCCTCGCCGCCAAGGCCGCCGGAAACACCATCTACCTCATCGGGAATGGCGGAAGCGCCGCCACCGCGTCGCATGTCTGCAACGATCTCGTGAAGGGCTGCCGCGTCGATGGCCGCCCCGGCTTCAAGGCAATCTGCCTGGCCGATTCGAGCACGCTCCTCACCTGCCTGGCCAACGACTTCTCCTACGCGGACGTCTACGCCATCCTCCTGCAAACCTACGCGCGGCCCGGCGACGTCCTCATCGCCTTCAGCGGAAGCGGGAACTCCCCGAACATCCTCGAAGGCCTCAAGGCCGCGCGGGCGCTCGGCCTCGCCACCCTGGGCTTCGGCGGCCGCGACGGCGGAAAGATGAAGGATCTTTGCGACGAAATCCTCATCGCCCCCACGCCATCGATGGAAATGATCGAGGATCTCCACCTCGCCTGCTTCCACAACCTCGTCTGCTCGATGCGCACACGACTCTGAGGCCCGCCCGCCATGATCCAGAACACCGGCGTCGAATCGCGGCGCGCCGCGATTTTCGCACTCTCGCGCTGGCTGGCCACCGGCGAATTCCCCGACCGCCTCATCGCCGCTTCCAGCGACCACGGCTTCGTGATGGATCTGGTCTACGGCTGCGCGCGCCGCCGCCGCGAACTGGAGTGGATGCTCGCGCAGTGCGTGAAGCGGATGCCGTCCGGCGAAACCCGAGCCGCCCTCCTGGTGGGCGCCCTGCAGATCCTCCACCGGCCCTCCATCCCCGGCTACGCCGCCATCTTCGCCACCGTCGAAGCCGCGAAACTCGCCTCCCGGCGCTCCGCAGGCTTCGTGAACGGCGTGCTCCGCTCGCTCCTCCGGCGCCGCGAGGAACTTCGCCAGGAGCTGGAAAAGCAATCGCTGGGCATCCGCACGTCCCACCCGGACGTCCTCGTGAAACGATGGGTCGAGCGCTTCGGCGGAGACGAGGCGGCACGCCTCTGCGCATGGAACAACGAGCCCGCCTCCACCTGCCTCGCCTGCCTCCCCGGCCGCGACGCGCCGGACGCCGTGCTGGCCGCACTCGACGCCGCAGGCGTCCAGGCCGTCCCCCACTCCGCGCGGCCCGATTGCCTCGTCCTCCCCCACGGCGTCCCCCCCACCTCCCTCCCCGGCTTCGCCGAAGGCCGCTTCGTCGTGCAGGACCCCGCCACCCTCGACGCCATCGGCCTGCTCGACCTCGCCCCCGGACAGAACGTGCTCGACGCATGCGCCGCACCCGGCGGGAAGACCGTCCAAATCGCCGCCCGGCTCCGCAACTCCGGCTCGCTCCTCGCCCTCGACGTGCACGGGGATCGCCTGGCCCTCCTGCACGAAAACCTCGCGCGCTTCGGCTTCGAAAGCTTCGTCCGCTGCGGTGTCGGCGACGCCGCCGACCCGCGCTGCGAGGCCCTGGAAGACCACGCCTTCGACCGCATCCTCCTCGACGTCCCCTGCTCGAACACCGGCGTGCTGTGCCGCCGCCCCGACGCCCGCTGGCGCTTCTCCCTGCCACGCCTGGCCAAACTCCGTGCCGTCCAATCCGCCCTCCTCCGCGCCAACTTCGCACGGCTCCGCCCCGGCGGACGCCTCGTCTATTCCACCTGCAGCCTGGAACCCGAGGAGAACCGCCTCCTCGTCGACGAGTTCCTCGCCGGCGAACCCGCCGCCCGCCTTGTCGGAACGACGGAACGCATTCCCACCCGCGACGACACCGACGGCGCCTTCGCCGCCGCAATCATACGAGACTGACCCTTGCGCCGAACCGCTCCACCTCGCACGGAATCGAACGGCATGGCGACCTCCCTCCCCCGCCCCGCCCACTCGCGGGCGGGCTTCTCGCTCGTCGAGACGCTGGTCGCGGTCGCCGTCCTGGCAGTGGTCGGAGCCATCGCCGCCAGCGCCCTCTTCGCGGTCCAACACGTCTGGGAACGCAGCGCGAGGCCCGACACCGCCGAAGGGGCCCGCGCCCTTCTCGATGCCGTCGAAGCGGACCTTTCCGCCTGCCCCGGCGGAGACGGTTTCGAAGGGGACGCCCGCTCCTGCGCCTTCCCCGTGCTACGCCCGCAAGCCGCCTTTCGCGCCCCACCCCGCCTCCGTCTCGTGCGCTACCACCTCCTGCCCGACGCCTTTGTCCGCACCGAATCGGACCTCGACGGGGAAACCGGCCTCCAATCGCGCCGCGAACCGCTCCCCGGACCCGCGCGCTTCGACTACGGTTCGCAGGGATCGGACGGAACCCTCGCCTGGACCGGCGAACTCCCCGCCGGAACCGCTGCCCCCGACGTGTTGCGGGTGGCGATCGGAAGCGTCGAGCGCCTGATTTCGCGGAGATGACCCGATGAATCGATTGTCCAGAAACGAGGGAAGCGTCCTCCTGATCGCGGTGGTCGCGGTGGCGACCGCCGCCGCATTGGCCGTGGCCGCAGGCTTCGCCGTGCGCGGGAAGGCGCGCGCCGCCGCCGGACGAGCGCGCCGCCGGGATGGCCTGCGCCACGCGGAGGAGGCCGCTGTGCGAGCGCTGTTCGAGCGTGTCGCGGCGGACACCAACGCCTTCGACTCGCTCGACGAACCGTGGGCGCGCGAACCGTGGGAAGTCCGCGACGAAGGCTGGATTTTGCGCGTCTCCGGCGACGGATGGCGCCCGGGCGTCGGCGAGACGACCGGCTTGCGCGATGCGGAATCCCTCCTCCCGCTGAACACGGCGGACGAAAAACTGCTCCAAACGGCGGGCGTCCGCCTCGCCGGGCTGGAGCGCGCCGCCGCCGTCGCGGCGGCGCGCTCCATCGCGGCCTATCGGATCGAGCGGCGCGCCGCGATTTCCAACCGCCTGGAACGCGCAGGCGAAGAGGTCGCGCCGGCCACCAACGCACCCCCCTTCCGTGCCATGGCGGAACTGGCGTGCGTGGAAGGACTGCCCGAAGGAGCAGGGATAGCCCTGGAGCCCTGGTTCACCGCGCATGGAAGCGGAAAGCTCAACCCGAACACCGCACCAGACGCATTGCTGGAGTGCGCACTGGTTGCGGCGGGTGGCGGAGACATCGCCGCAGCCCTGCGCCTGCGCGACCGCATCCGCAGCTTCCGCGCCGCAGGCGGAGTCTTTACCGCAGCGGACGCACCTTCCGTCGCCCGCGCCCTCGGTGGAATCCCGCCCGACGAAACCCTCCTCCTCGCCCGCGCCTGCGAAGGCTTCGAGGTGGTCTCAACCGTGTACGAAGGCGTCGCCGAAGCCCTCTCCGCTGCCGACTACCAGGCAGGCCGCCCCCCCTTCCGGCTCCGCTTCGCATGGGACAAAACCGCGGCACGCTTCCTCTGGACCATCGAGGAGTAGCACGCGCGCGAATCCGGACGCGGGCTACAGCTCGTCCAGGGCGAGAATCGCAAAGGCCGTCTCCGGAACGGCCCCGGCCGCCCAATCCGCAGCCCGCGCGTCCTCCCCGCCCTGCCAATAGCCTGCCCCCGGATGTTCCGGATCCACCCGCTGCTCCGCCACAAGGCGGCCCGCCACCTCTTCGCGCCATGGCAACCGCATGGCGGTGTCAGCGTCAACAAGGATGCCGTTGCAACAGACGTTCAGAAAGTGCGCAAGGAACCAACGCTGCCGGCACGCCCCGTATCCGGAGTCGACGGGCATCCCCCCTTTTTGGAAGGCAGAGGCCAGTTCCGCAGCCAGCGCCTCCCGCACGGAGGGGCGTTGCCCAGCCTCCGCCGGGAGGGAAAGCGAAAAGGCGAGACGCTCCAGCCACCCTTCCGGCAAAACCCCCTCCGAAGGCGACCGCAGCGGCGCGCCGTTTTCGATGCGGGAGAGATTCTCCACCGCCCATGCCGGCAGGGGAAGGTCTTCCTCCACATCGGCCGGTTCCTCCTCGGGCACGGCCTCCCCGGACACGACAAGCGCCAGGCGACGCCAGGCCCGCTCTTCCGGCAAGGCCGCCGCAAGGGTTTCGTCGGGCAAGCCGCGCAACCAGGCGATCGCTCGCATGGACGCCGCGACATCGGCCTCCCCTCCCCCGCCCAGCGCCAGTGCGGCGAGCGCCGTGGCGCCACACGCGTTGGTCGACTCCCACGCGCCATTTTCAAGCTGCGTCGCCACCAGCCAACGGCGCGCCCTCGCGGAAGCCGCATCCATCTCGTTCCGGACCGAAAGCCCCACCCGCCCGTCCGGCTGATAGCGGAAGGAACCCACCAGCTGCGCCCCGGCCCAGCCGCAGGCAAGCCACAGGCCGACCCCCGCGGAGAGGGCGGTCAGGGGAAGGCGATGACGAGAAGGCAGTGAGCGGTTCATCCATGCGATTGAACCAGCGTATCGCCGGAATGGAAAGTCTTTTTTGGCCATTCCCCACTTTCGGATGGACCGCAAGCGGGAGTTCCCGTTTCGCAATCCCCGTTTGACACCGTCGGCGTCCGTGGAGTATGCTCGCCGTCGTTGCCGGGCGGCGCCTGCGTCGCCCGGCGGAGTGGCGACGGAGACCGCGAAAAGGAAGTACGACATGCTGCGACGACTGGGACGATTGCGACGGGGCCTGTGTGCGGCAGGGTGTCTGGAATGGTTCTTCCTTGCGCCGGCGGCGGGCGCCGGGACGCACTTGTCCGGCTGGGCCGACTTCGACGCGCTCGTCGCCGCGGAATACGGCGCGCTCTCGGCTTCGGCGCTCTGCTATCCGCCCGGCGGAATCCGTTTCGGCATCTCGCATCCGCCGGTTTCCTTCGATCCCGCCGCCTTTGCCGCCTTGACCAACGCGTCGCCGCCCCGGACGCTTGCCGGCGTCCCGGCCTGGCCGCTGCGCATCGTCGAGACCCAAAGCGCCTCCCGCGTCTGGATCGCAACCGCCGGCGGCCTTCCGGTGCGCACGAGCGCCGTGCCGGCCTACGACCCGGAGGCGTGGTCGCGCGCGGCCTACGGGGATCCGCCCGGATGGCTGTCCGGCGCGGACCTGGAACGCTGGTACCGCGAACGCGCCCGCGACCGGATCGAACTGGGGCTGACCCTGATTCCCGCCGACCGCTTCGACGAGTACCTGGAGAACCTCCGCTCGGCGGCCACCAACGGGCCGGCCGGCCCCTCCGCCCCCGTGCCCCCCGCCGACACCAACCGTGTCGCCTTCGCCCTCGTCGCGCCGTCGGATCCGGGCCGCTTCGGCTTCACCCTCTACACCCCCGGCGACCTGCCGGTGGACATCTTCACGCGGACGAACCCCGCCGCCGGGCCGCTCTGGAACTACGCCGGGACGGTGCAGGCCTCCGCCCCGTTCACCCCCGCCGCCGTGGCCGCGCCGCACGCCGCCCTCTTCCTCCTCTCCGCGCGCGGCGACATCGACACCGACGGCGACGGCATCCCCGACGGCATGGAACTGCTCCACTTCGGCACGGATCCCCTGCTGTGGGACACCAGCGGCGGCGGCCTCTCCGACTGGGTCAAGATCTACCGCTACGGCCTCGACCCGCTCCTGCGCGACAGCGACGGCGACGGCTACCCCGACGACGAGGAACTGCTGGCCGGCACCGACCCCGCGCAGGCCACGCCCGGGGCGGCCTCCGGCGCCATCCGCTACTACCGCGACGCCGACGACCGCCTCACGGCGGTCCATACAGGCATGGACGGCGGGGCGGCCACCGCCGCGCCCACCCCCGCCGGCAACCCCGCCGTGCTGCAGGAGAGGAGCGCGCCATGAAGCTGAGACCGGCACCGCTCCTCGCCCTCCTGCTGCCGCTGGCCGTTGCGACTTCCGCAACCGGAACACCGGAATGGACCGGCTGGCGCGTCAGTGGTCCCCCGGCCGTGCCGCCGCCGACGACCGGCCCCGTCGTGCGCCCCCTGGCCATGCCGCCCTCCGCGCAACCACCCCTCGCCGTGGCTCCGGATGCGGTCGTCCCCTGCGGCGCGCCGCAGCCCGTGCCCGCCTCGGGCTGGACGCCGGAACTGCCGCAGAGCGTCCCGCCCGGCGACGGGGAGCTGATCGCCGAGACGGCGCGCGGCCTCGACTACAATTGGGCACGCTGCTACCTCTTCGTCCGCGACCACATCCGCTTCGCCCCCTCCCCCGGCATCCTGCGGGGCGCCGGGCGCACGCTGCTCGACCGCGAGGGCAACGCCGCCGACCAGGCGCTGCTGCTCGTGGCGCTGCTGCGCGCCTCGGGATACACCGCCACCCTGATGCACGTCGCGCCCCCCGCCAATGAATTCGACGGCGGCTTCCGCATCCCGCTCGGCGGCACGGCGGACGGCTACGACGCCGCCGCCTGGCTCGGCTGCGCCACCGGTTCCGCCACCGGGACCTGGAGCGACGTGAGCGGGCTGCTCGCCGCCGCCGGCCTGAAGGCCTACTGCGTCGGCTCCGGCGACTCTCCCGCCGGCTACGACGTGCGGCTGGAGCACTACTGGGCCGGGATCGTGCTCGATGGCTACCTCTACTATCTCGACCCCTGCTTCAAGCCCCGCCGGATCACGCCTCACCGCGACATCCTCGCCGATGCCGGATACAGCCGGAGCAGCCTGCTGGCCGCCGCCGGCGGCAGCATCGGCCCCAGCCATGTGCAGGGACTCTCGGCCGGCGCCCTCGGCGCGGCCCTCGACCAGCTCGCCGCCCGGCTCGCATCCACCTGGCACGCCGCCAACCCAGTGGCCGCGCCACGGGCCTTCATCGGCGGCGACTCGGTCGTGCCGCAGGACATCCACGAGGACGCCTACCCGTTCCACGGAACCGTGGAGGGAGAACCCATCGACTTCCTGACGCAGCCTGACTCCTGGAAGAACGACCGGCGCACGGCGCTGACCGTCACGCATGGCACGGCCTCGAAAACCCTCTGGCTCGACGAGGTCGCCACGCGGCACGTCTGGATATCCTACACCGACTCCCCCGGCCACGCCTATCCCGGGGCCGTCCTGCACGTGGACGACGAGACCGTGCTGGCCGAGTCCGCCGGCTCCGCGCAGGCCGCCGTGACCCTGACCCTGGCCGTCGACCATGCGTACCCGGACGCCAGCATGTCGGCCCCCTACGACCTCGTCCGCGCCACCACCAACACCTACGTCATCGTCCTCGGCATGGGCGGCGACCATCCCGGCGGCATGCGCGCCTGGGCCGCCACCGAACTGGCGCGGGCCCGCGCCGCGGACGGAACCGGCGTGGCAACGCGCGCCCGCGCCCTCCAGTCCGTGGGCCAGCAGTGGCTGGCGCAGACCGCCCTTGTCAGCGACCTCGCCGGCCGCCTCGGCGGGGTACGCCGGGGCTTCTTCTACAACATCGGCATCGCCGGACAGTCCGGCTCGCCCTATGTCGACCTCAAGAACTGCTTCACCTACACGGCCGGCGATGCCTCGCGTTTCGGCGGCTACATGCTCTTCGGCAGCGCGCTCGAGCACGCCGTGCTCGACCAGGTCAACGCCCCGGACGCGCCCGCCGTCTCCACCGTGCGCATCCTCGCCCTGGCCAACGCCGCCGGCACGCCCGTCCACTTCGCCAACCACGGCAACTACGCCGCGACCGTGCGCCCGCTCCTCGCCAACTACCCGGCCGCGCAGCTCGACGCCTTCGCCACCGCCCTGGCGGCGGGCGGCACACTGCTGCTGCCCCGTGACGGCACCACCGTCCTCAACCAGTGGCAGGGCACGGGCTGGATCGAGCACGGCCCCTCCGGAGACACCTGGTCCACCGGCATGATCATCTCCGGCGGTCTGGCGGGCGGCTTCACCTCCAGACCCGGCGATGTCGATCCCGACGCCGTGGACAACGCCCACCAGCCCGCCCGCAACGACAACGCCGCCACCGCCAAGGAAAGAGCCGCCGACCCCGTCGAGCAGCCCTCCGGAGCCTACGTCTCCGAACACGCCGATCTCGTCATGGCGGGCCCCGCGCCGCTGGCCTGGACGCGCCACTACGACTCCCGCCGCCGCTTCGACGACGGCCCGCTCGGGCGCGGCTGGACACACGGCCTCGACGCCGCCGTCGTGCGCCACGCCGACCCCGACGCCCGCTTCGGGCGCGCCGCGCCCGAAGCCGCCGCCCCGACCGCCCTGGCCGTCGCCGTGGCCGACGACCTGCTCGCGGAGCAGGGCACGCTCCCCGCCGGGGAGGAGGCCCGCCGCCGCACCCTCGCGGCGCTGGTCGCGCAGTGGTGGACGGAACGGCTCACCGGCGGCACGGCCTCGGTACGCCTCGGCGCGCGCGCCCTGGCCTTCCAGCGCCGCCCCGGCGGCACCTACGCCGCCGCCCCCGGCGTCACCGCCACCCTCGCCGAGACCAACGGCCTCTTCACCCTCGCGGAGCGCCTCGGCGACACCTACGCCTTCGACGCCGCCGGACGCCTGGCGTCGGTCACCGACCGCTCCGGCAACGCCGTCACGCTGCACTACGGCGCGCAGGGTCGCCTCGCCGCCGTCTCCAACAGCTTCGGGCGCGCCCTCTCCGTGGGGTGGACCGGCGACCGCATCACTTCAGTCTCCGACAGCGCCGGACGTGCCGTCGCCTACGCCTACGACGCCTCCGGACACCTCACCCGCGCCACCGACGCCGCCGGGTTCGCATGGACCGCCTCATACGCGCCCGACGGCGCGCTCCTCTCGCAGACCGCCCCCGGCGGACACACCACCATCCGCAACTTCTACAACGGCCTCGGCCAGGTCGTCCACCAGATCTCCGCCGCCGGACAGCCGTGGGTCTTCGGCTACGCCGCCGGAACCCGCTCATGGGACGCCGACCCCCACGGCCGCCGCGAGGTGCGCGGGCACGACGACGAGGGACGTGTCGTCACCCGCCTCCGCCGCGACGGCACGCAGCACGACTACCTCCACGACGGCCACGGACGCCTGACCGCCCACATCGATCCCCTCTCCCGCATCAACCTCTTCGAGTACGACGCCCACGACCGCCTCGTCCGCTCCGTCCTGGCCGCCAACACGCCCGAGGCCCGCGCCACCGCCTTCGCCCACGACCACCTCCACCGCGTCACCGCCGTCACCAACGCCCTCGGCCTTGCGACCACCTTCGCCTACGACGACCGCGACCGCCTGATCCTGACGACCTTCCCAGACGGGAGCGCCCTCTCCGGCACCTGGACCGCCGCCGGCCTGCGCGCCACCGAGACGCTCCTCGACGCCGCCGGACGCACCCTGCGCCACACCACCTTCGCATACGACGGCGGCGGGCGTCCCGCCACACAGACCACGCAGGGCCGCGGCCTGCCGTCCCCCGTCACCACGGCCACCGGATTCGACGCCGCCGGCAACCTCGTGCGCGCCGAGGACGCCAACGGGCATGTCACCCGCTTCCGGTACGACGCCCGCGGCCTTCTCACCAACACCACCGATGCCGCCGGACACACTGTCCGCCGCACCTACGGCCCGCGCGGGATGCCCGCCGCCGTCACCGACCCCCTCGGGCGCACCACCAGCCTCCTCTGGACGCCATCCGGCGAGCCCGCCGCCGTCCAACTGCCGGACGGCTCGCTCACGACCAACACGTACGACGCCGTCGACCGCCTGGCCTCCTTCACCGACACGCGCGGCACATGCGTCAGCCTCGACCGCGACGCCGCCGGGCGCATCACGCGCCGCCACACCCCCCGCTGGGAGGAGCGGACGTGGTACGACACCGCCGGCTGCGCCACCTCCGTCCTCGATGCCGCCGCCGTGCGCACGGACTACGGCCACGACTGGCTCGACCGCCCGGTGCTGGCGGTAGACGGACTGGACCGCGGCTGGTGGACGGCCTACGACGCCCTGGACCGCGTCACCGCCACCACCGATCCGCGCGGGCGCAGCCGCCAATACACCCACGATGCCCTCGGACGCCGCACCGCCGCCATCCGCCCATCCGGCGCGACCGATTCCTTCGGCTACGACGCTCTCGGCAACTGGACCACCCACACCAACGCCGAGGGGCGCGTCTATACCATGTCCTACGACGCCCTGTCGCGCCCCCTCGCCGCCACCAACGCCCTCGGTCAGCAGGCCTTTCTCAACGCCTACGACCCCGCCGGCAACCTCACCAACCGCGCCGACGGCGCGGGCAACACCGTCCGCTACACCTACGACGCCCTCGACCGGCTGGTGGCGCGGGATGCCTTCAACCACGAAGGGCACGAAAAACACGAAACCTTTACCTACGATGCGGTCGGTAATCTCCTGACCGCCTCGAACGAAACGGCATGCCTCTCATTCACCTACGACGTGATGGACAGGCTGGCCACCGCCACGACCGTCCTCTCAAATGCCACCTTCACCGCCGCCTACGCCCGCGACGCGGGCGGGCTGGTCACCAACCTGGTCTATGCCCCCGGCAAAAGCGTTGCGCGCAGCTACGATGCCGACGGGCTGCTCGCGACGGTCAGCGACTGGCTCGGCCACACGTGGCACTTCGCGTGGGACGGCGCGGGCAAGCCTACCGGCGGCACGTCGCCCGGCGGCATCGCCGCCACCAACCGCTACGACGCGGCGGGGCGTCTCGCATCGTGGTCGGTCGGCACACTGGCCGGACGCACCGTCACCCGCGACGCGGCGGGACTCAAGACCCGCGAGGATATCACCGCCGGGCCGCACCCCGCGCCTGCCTTCGTGCGCTACGCCACCAACACCTTCGACGCCGCCGACCGCCTGGTGTCGGCCTCTGTGCGCTACGGCTCGCACACCAACGCCCCCGTTGCGGAGACCTACCTCTACGACGGCAACGGCGCCCTGACCAGCCTCGTATCCGGTTCAAACAGCGTCTTCACCGCCGCCTACTCCCCCCTCGGCCAGCTCTCCTCTCTGCGTCTCTGCGCCTCTGCGTTAAACCACTCCTACGATCCCCTCGGCAACCGCCTCATCTCCGGCGAACGCCTCTTCATCCCCGACCATGCCGACCCCCTCAAGCGTCCGCTGATGGAGTGTGACCTGTCCGGCAACGTCCTGCGCTACTACCTCTGGGCACCCGGACGGCTGCTCGGCTTCATAGACGCCGCTTCCGGCGCCCTCACCGTGGCCCACTGCGACGAGTACGGCTCCGTCGTGGCCCTCACCGACGAGGCCGGCAATACGCTCCACACCGCCTGCTACGGCCCGAATGGTCAGGACTGGGGCGCCACCGGCGCCAATCCCACGCCCTTCGCCTGGCTTGGCGGGCATGGTGTTCAATGTGTCGCCGTTTCAGAACACCTCGGCCCGCTCTATCTCACCCGTCACCGTCTCTACAGTGCCAGTCTCCAGCGCTTCCTCTCGCCCGACCCCCTCGGCCTTGCCGGCGGTCTCAACCTCTACGCCTACGCCGAGGGCGACCCGCTCAGCTACATCGACCCGCTGGGGTTGTGCGGGGAGAGTGTTCTGGGCGCGGCGGCAAGAGGGTTTCTTGAGGGTTTGGGTGGCGGTTTGTCCATCATCGCCAACACGTTTAGTTTCGGCATGACGGATAGGCTCGGCTTGACGGATTCGGCGTCCTACGAGGGCAGCGAATACACGGTCTCGCGCGTCGCTTCAACAATCGCCCGCGAAAGCGCGATCACCGCCGCGACGCTCGGTATCGGCACAGCGGCGCGCAGTGGCTCCGCCGCCGCCCAGACCGCCTACAAGGGCATTCTGGCGGTAGAGGCGGCAACGGGCGGCTGGCAGTTCGGAACCGGCGCATGGCAACTCTCCGAGGGCGATTACGAGGCGGGCGCCCTGAACATGGCTGCCGGCGGCCTTCGCGTCGGGGGCAGCGTCGCAAGCGCGAGGGCGTTTGCGCCGAAGAGCGAAACAACGGTTATAGGCCGTGTTAAAGACCTCCAGAATCTTAGGCCAGGGGAAAAATCGCTTCTGGATCGGCTGCCAAACCTAGGCAATCCCAAGGCTAATTGGAAGCAAAATTCCGGTGTACTTCGTCAAGAGATGAACCGTGGATTGCCGATTCGAGATGCATCTCCGGGTGACACAGGCGGTCAGTTCTTGAATGCAGAGCGGTATCTGCTCAGGGACAGAGGATGGACATTTGATTCGGCGACAAGTAAATGGATGCCTCCGCAATGAGCAAGAAACGAGTTACCGACCGAGCTCTTCTTCGCTTTACTGATGAAGTTAAAGCCCGTTTTGCCTTTCTAGAAGCACGAGGCTTTAACTGTGTCAGCACCGACGTAACGCTTGTGCGATTCGAGTCGCCAGAACTCGGCGTCAACATTTTCCATGGGCGGCAATCATACGAGATTGGACTTGAACTTGAATCATTAGTGTCGAAGACTGAGAAATATTCCTTCTCTGAACTTCTTCGCCTTGTCGATCAGGAGCGAGCCGAGTGCTACAGATCGTTTGCCGCGACGAACGCCGAGGGAGTAGCCGAAGGAGTGCGTCAGTTGGCGGATAGTGTTCAACAGTGTATCGCTGCCGGTCTCTTGGATGATACCGAACTCTTTTCACGTCTCAAACGGCAACGTCATGATCTAACCAAAAAACTCTCTCTGGATGTCCAACTCCAGCACGCTCGACGAAAAACTGAAGCTGCCTGGCATACCAAAGACTACGCAACAATAGTAAGAATCATGAAACCTCTGCGTACGTATCTTTCGGCGTCTGAAGTTGCAAAGCTGGAGTTTGCCGAGAAGCATATCTGAACCCTCTGTTTTAATCGTTCGCCGGAATTAAATGTTGTCATCTTGCCGCAATCATTTAGATGAAGCGAGTGCCTCGCATCACGCTTCGTCACTCGCTGATGACTTTAGTATGATGACAGATATGCAGCAGGTATCGCATAGGCATGTTACGCATCACATCGCAGCATTAGTTGCTGCGATAGTGCTGCCTTTTGCTGTGCTGGCCTATGCGCCTTTGCCATCCGATGCTTCGGTTTCACCGGCTCGCGTCACTGTAAGCACAGCACCAGTTAGTGATGGTTTCACCTACGACCCTGTCGGCAACCTCACCAACCGCGCCGACGGCGCGGGCAACACGGTACGCTACGCCTACGACGCGCTCGACCGGCTGGTGGCGCGGGACGCCTTCGGCCACGATGGGCACCAAGCTAGCAGAGAGGAATTATGAAGGAAATCGCCCGATTGGAACAAAACGCGCTCTTCAAGGGAAAGCGCCTGTTCATTTTGCAGGACGATGGACACTTGAAAGTCTACTCGTCATACGGGGGGCGAAAGCAGGAGTTCTTGGTCGATATTGGCCGCCTCAACCCGGAGCCCTTCCGTGATTCGATGTCGGCCAGGCTTTTTATTGCAATCTTATGTTTTTTTGCGTTGTTGTCGATCTTGTTTGCTGTTCTCATTATCTTGCGTTGGCCAGAACTGGATGCGGATGCCAAGCTAGTTCTTTTTTTGGCTTTAGGTGTGTTCGGCTTTGGAGCTTTGCTATGCTGGCGCGAGTATCTGCGACAGAGCTACGACACCTATGCTTTTCACGACGTATTCACGGGACAAAGCATCATTTTTCTGGCAAATATTCCGTCGGAAGACCTCTTCATGGATTTTGTCAGCAAGCTGCAAGCCGAAATTCGTTCTATACAGAAGCGAAACGCATCTGCCGCAAGGCTGTCGCTGGTGGAACAGATCGAAGAGCTCGGAAGGCTGAAAGCAGAAGGCTTACTGGATGACGAGGAGTTTGCCAGGGCTAAAAGCAACCTCATTGAAGCCTCGCGACTGCCAGCGGCCATAGGGTTCAAACCTTAATTGCATTGCTGATTGAACTGTAACAGAAGAATAGAACCATGAAGAACAATCTAGCACGGAATTAATGAGGACTTTCGCATACGTCAACAAGGCGAGATATTCCGCGCTAGCCATAATGCTAGTTGCGGTCTTTCCGGTATTTGCTTCTCTTCCGAGATACGGCTTTCTAGACACCGATGCCGAGGTCGTCCGTTCCCACAGCGCGGGTAACACGGTACGCTACGCCTACGACGCGCTCGACCGGCTGGTGGCGCGGGATGCCTTCAACCACGAAGGGCACGGAAAACACGAAACCTTCGCCTACGATGCCGTCGGCAACCTGCTCGCTGCCTCCAATGAAGTGGCGCGCCTGTCGTTCAGCTACGACGTGATGGACCGGCTGGCCACCGCCACGACCGTTGTTTCAAACGCCACCTTCACCGCCGCCTACGCCCGCGACACGGGCGGGCTGGTTACCAACCTCGTCTATGCCCCCGGCAAAAGCATCGCGCGCACCTACGACGCCGACGGGCGGCTCGCGACCGTCTCCGACTGGCTCGGCCACACGTGGCACTTCGCGTGGGATGGCGCGGGCAAGCCCACCGGCGGCACGTCGCCCGGCGGCATCGCCGCCACCAACCGCTACGACGCGGCGGGGCGTCTCGAATCGTGGTCGGTCGGTACGCTGGCCGGACGTACCGTCACCCGCGACGCGGCGGGGCGTCTCGAATCGTGGTCGGTCGGTACGCTGGCCGGACGTACCGTCACCCGCGACGCGGCGGGGCTCAAGACCCGCGAGGATATCACCGCCGGACCGCACCCGGCCCCTGCCTTCGTGCGCTACGCCACCAACACCTTCGACGCCGCCGACCGCCTGGTGTCGGCGCAGGTGCGGTACGGCTCGCACACCAACGCCGCCGTCTCCGAGACCTACCTCTACGACGGCAACGGCGCTTTAACAAGCCTCGTATCAGGCTCAAACACCATCTTCACCGCCACCTACTCCCCCCTCGGCCAGCTCTCCTCACTTTTCGTGCCTTTCGTGCCTTTCGTGGTTGAATGCACCTACGATCCCCTCGGCAACCGCCTCATCTCCGGCGACCGCCTCTTCATCCCCGACCATGCCGATCCCCTCAAGCGCCCGCTGATCGAGGCCGACGCCGCCACCGGCGCGCCGCTGCGCTACTACCTCTGGGCGCCCGGACGCCTGCTCGGCTTCATAGACGCCGCTTCCGGCGCGCTCACCGTGGCCCACTGCGACGAATACGGCTCCGTCGTGGCCCTCACCGACGAGGCCGGCAACACGTTACACACCGCCTGCTACGGCCCCAACGGTCAGGACTGGGGCGCCACCGGCGCCAACCCCACCCCCTTCGCCTGGCTCGGCGGGCATGGTGTGCAGCAGGTCGCCGTTTCAGAACACCTCGGCCCGCTCTACCTCACGCGCCACCGCCTCTACAGCGCCAGTCTCCAGCGCTTCCTCTCACCCGACCCCCTCGGTCTCGCAGGCGGTTTGAACCTCTACGCCTACGCCGAGGGCGACCCGCTGAGCTACATCGACCCGCTGGGATTGTGTCCTGAAAACAACTATTGGGAGACAGGCAGTTACCTCGGAGACGTCGGGCAGTTCGTTGCGGGTTACGGTGATGCTATTGCAGGTACGGTCGGTGGTCTCTACAATGTTGTGCGCCATCCGATACAGACGGCGGCGGGATTGTTCAACGCTGTTGCTCATCCCGTACAGACAGCCCAGGCTATGGCCGATGGCATAGCCGAAACATGGGACAGCGGGAACAGGGGGCGCGGCCAGATCGTCGGCAACACCTTGATCATAGCCGCAACCATCGCCGCACCGCATGCAAAGACAAGTAGCATAGCGAAAACAGCAAATGCTGCGAAAAGCGGACAAACGTTTGAAATTATTGATGGCGTTCGTAGAGCGAAAGCAGCACAGTCTCTTGGAAAACAGAGTGTGGCCGCTAATATCTTTAATGCAGATGGCCAGCTTATCGGTCAAGGCAACATTCCAATTAGAGCTTTGACTTCGCCAAACAAGTCGGTAATTGATATGTCCACGCAAGCCCAATTCGACCGATACATGAGTATCCAGCGTGGTTTGCAAGAGGGTGCAAGTTTACCGCCAATTTCAGTAACGCCTGGTAGTCGTGGCATTCCTGTCTCAGATGTCATTTTCGACGCAATTGGAGCAGCACAGTGATTATTGAACAGAAGAAGATTGCGGCTATGAAAGCACTGCAATCCGTCATTATCCATGGTCGTATTATGGCTTACGAGAAGGCGGACTACAATAGAATAGCCGACCTGCTGGATCGCGCTGAATACTTAGCGGGTATGTTTTACGAGAATCGGGATATGACGGTGACATTTCGAGAGAACTTGGTTGAAATTGCTGAACTTCACAATTGTGGAATCGCATTAACGCAATTTGACACAAATTGTTGATTTTTCGGCAATTACGATGAAAGCCTTGTTTTACGAGCTTTACGGGACTTTGACAATTCTGCCCTTCAAGGATCATTTTTCCAAGACGCATCTGTTTGGTATTGCACCCACAATTGGACGAGTCGCGGCCAGAATTCATCGGTCTTGCGAAAGGCATTGCGTGACGGTTTCGAGATACACGATGCTTCCGCTCATAGACCGAATTGGTTCCCCAATCCTACGTTGCTACGCCCTGATCGGACAGTTGGGCAGAGTTTCTTGGGCGCAGAGCGAAACATCTTGGACAATAAGGGTTTGATTTTGAGTTCCGACGGAATATATGTACCTAAGTGAAACCAATGAGCACAACCACGCAGAACGAGTTTGAATACCAGGTTCTCGCCTGTTTTCGGAAACACGCAAACACATTGCGTTTGTGTGAACCCACATTCAGGAGAGAGGGTTATGTCATTACCGCGACAATGTCGGCAGGGCCATCCGGGAAAGTAGAGCTTCGATATGGTCCTGCCGAGTATGTTACTGAAATCTTTATCTACACATCGGCGGACAATAAACGATGGAGTTTGACTGACCTATTGAATAATGAGCAAATTCGCACTTGGATACTTAAAAACAAACCGGATATGTCAGGTAGATCTCGTCTTGAGACAGAGATAACCTTTGCGTTTTCTCTTCTGAACGAAGGACTGGTAGATATTCCTGATTTCCACTGGTTGGCCAGTAAGGCGTGAAGATGCAACGTGTTATCGCAGTTTGGCAACAGCTTGCGGCTACAACGATACAGGTCATCGCCGCGTTGTCTCTTTGCGCTACGACACCTATGGTTCGTACTGCGGACTGCGGCGTGCATGATTGCTACCACAAATACACGTTCGCCGCCAGCCGGCCATCCGGCGCGGACAACAGCGTCGCCTACCGGCCACCGCCATATACCCATCAGCCAAGCGGCGAACTGTACGACACGCTCCTCGATCCGCGCTCCCGCGCCCTGATGCATCAAAACATGCTGCTTCCCGAAGGCGCCATCGGCACCCCGCTTGGCGACCACATGGCCAAGAGCATGGTAGTGAACACGTTCACAGCTCCAGGCCTCGCCATCATCGGCGAAGGCATATCAACAGCAGTGGGAAGGCTTTTCGGCGCGCCAAAGATAAACACTCCTCATGGCGTTGCCATTCAGTCTGGGACGCCGGAAGCTCAAGCCGCATTGCGACAAGTCCAAAGTGGCACGACGGTCTATAGGCAGGGGCAACTTGGTTTTCAAAACACAGGGAATGCACAATACTGGTCTTTACAGAACCCCGCATCCACCCCCAATTACGCCAACCAAATGGGGATGCCTTCTGCCGCCGGTGGAGAGACGTGGATTATGGGGGGACAATTGAAACCCGGGAGTCCTGTCATCACGCGTCCTGCTCCAGCTATTCCCCCAAATGCTGGTGGAACCATTGAAGCTGTCACTCAACCCGGCGGGGTCAGCATTAACTGGTTCCATATGCCCTGAGGAGTCAAAATGCGTATGCCGTCGCAGATAATTACTAGATTGCTTGAAGGCGAACACTTCAATATGGATCAACGAAAGGCTTTAGGTCTTCTTCCTGCAGAGACTTTGAGCTATGCCGAGGTTCGAGACCATTTAGCACTTCTGCTTGCCGACCGAGAATGGTTCCCTGCTAAGCCTTCTGATTCACACAACACGGATGCGATTCACGAGGGCATCTTTATTCACCATGTCTCTCCAAACAGGTTCATTTGCTACGCCCGCCGAGCATCAACTGAAAATCCTCTTGTCCTAGCCGAGCAGTCAGCTTGCGAATTCGGATCGGCACGGGAAGCTGCGGATTACTATCTAAGATGGGAATTGAATCTTCCCGGCCGTTTGGATGGATGGGTCGTTGAGTAGGCGAACATATGATGAGAAAAATTATGTATCACCCTTCTGATTTGCGCGGCGAAGAAATATCCGCCGTGTGTTTCGTGCGTGATTACGTGGAATTCCATTTTGATGGCGCGATACTTCGCAGTCTATCGAATCCGATCATCTTGATTCAGGGCGTAGAACATCGCTTTCCTGAACCTGGTTCGCGTGATGCACTTTGTAAGCTTATCGGTTCAACGGTTGTAGATGTGACGTTGGAAGAGTTCCAAGCGTTGAAGGTGACTACGACAGACGGCTGCAAAATCACAATTCCACTTGACAACAGGCATCTTCGTGGTTCGGAAGCTATGCACTTCGTTCCCTACCTTAACGGGCCAATTCAAGTGTGGTAGCTCGCTGACACCCATAGTTCGACAAATGATATTGTCGGTTATGATTGGAAGTTTTGCTATTCATTGAGTCTCTAACAGTTTATACAGATATGCAACAGGCATCGCATAGGCATGTAAAGCATTGCGTCGCAGCATTTGTTGCGACGATAGTGCTGCCTTTTGCCGTTCGAGCCTATGCACCTTTGCCATCCGATGCTTCGGTTTCACCGGCTCGCGTCACTGTAAGCACAGCACCAGTTAGTGATGGTTTCACCTACGACCTCGCCGGCAACCTCACCAACCGCGCCGACGGCGCGGGCAACACGGTACGGTACGCCTACGACGCCCTCGACCGGCTGGTGGCGCGGGACGCCTTCAACCACGAAGGGCACGAAAAACACGAAACCTTTACCTACGACGCGGTGGGGAATCTGCTGACCGCCTCTAATGATGCGGCGCGCCTCTCGTTCAGCTACGACGTGATGGACAGGCTGGTCACCGCCACGACCGCCGTTTCCAACGCCACTTTCTCCGCCGCCTACGCCCGCGACGCGGGCGGGCTGGTCACCAACCTGATGTACGCCCTCGGCAAAAGCGTCACGCGCACCTACGATGCCGACGGGCGGCTCGCGACGGTCAGCGACTGGCTCAAACGCCCGCTTGCAAAATCACCACAAAAAGGCCACCATTTCACCGTGATTCAGAGAAATAGTTGGGGGCACTGAAGAGTTGCGGGAGCAACTCGGCAAGAGGTTCATCACCGGGGTGGTGCTCTACACCGGCAACAATCTGATCCCGTTTGGCGACCAACTCTGGCTCGTGCCCCTGCCGGTCCTGTGGGCGCCGTAATCTTCCTTCATCCTGTTATACGAAAATCTCGAAAAGGCACCGCCCTGCTTTTTCGTTTGTTCAGTGTAATAGTTGCTTTTAATCAGCAAATACGATAACTTGAGGCAATGAATTTTGAGAAATTGGTAGCATTGGTTGCTGACGAGCCGGTTTTTTCGTCCAGCCTTTTGTTGTCCGGGATGGCGGATCCGCAGCGGCTGCGGTTGCAGTTGTCGCGCTGGGTGAAGGCCGGGCGGCTGCATCAGATCCGCCGCGGACTGTATGCCCTGGCACCGCCGTGGCGCAAGGTCGAGCCGCACCCGTTCCTGGTTGCCAACAGCCTCCGGCGCGGAAGCTATGTGAGCCTGCAATCCGCACTGGCATGGCATGGGGTCATTCCCGAACAGGTGCCGGTGGTCACCAGCGTGGGGCCCGGGCGTCCCGGAACGACGACCACCCCGCTCGGCGCTTTTCAGTACCGCTATCTTGCCGAGGAGTTGCGGTTCGGTTTTACGCGAATCGAGGTTGCTCCCCGCCAGTTCGCCTTTATGGCATCGCCGGAGAAGGCGCTGCTCGATTTGGTTCACCTGACCCCCGGTGCGGACTCGGAAGCATTTCTCCGGGAGCTGCGTCTACAAAACCCGGGGGTATTCCAGCCTGCGGAGCTTGGGGAACTGGCCCGGCGCAGCGGGAAACCCAAGCTCGTGAGGGCATCCCGAATGATCCGCACGTTGCTGGCCGAAGAGGAGGGGGTGCCCTTGTGAAGGATGGTTTACGACAAGGCTTCGCTTTTCGCAGGCAAGCTGCATGCCGTACTGAGCCGCAAATGGACCAAAGGGCGCGATCTTTACGACCTTGCCTGGTACTTGGCGGACCGCCACTGGCCCGCGCCGAATCTCGACCAGCTCAATGCCGCCCTGGCCCAGACCAGCTGGGAAGGGCCGACGCTGACCGCTGCCAACTGGCGGAGCGAATTGGCCCGGCGGCTTGAAGCCGTTGAGTGGGAGCGCGCACGCGCGGACGTCAGTCCCTTCCTGGAACGGACTTCCGACATCGACTTGGTTTCGGCCGAAACATTGGGCAAGTTGCTGGAAGCCCCCTGAAGGAGTAAATGAGTGCCTTACGGATCGACAAGCGAAAAGACGCCGCCCCGCTTTTTTGTTTGTTCAGTGTGTTTCGTGGTTCATACGAACCCCAAAAACCCTTGGCGTTCTTGGCGTCTCGGCAGTTCAAAAAAAACCGATCCATGCCACTCAAAAAACCTCTACGTCTCTGCGCCTCTGCGTTAAATTACTAACTCGGCCACAATTCATACTGCAACACAGGGAACGGTTTTCCAACCCGTGACACGGACAGGAATGTCCGTGCCCCTTTCCCGACTCCAAATTCCAGCTCCTCATGCCTGAATCTCCGTGAGCAGCGCTATTTGTGGCCGGGTTCGTAAACCGCCTGGGATCTCGATGGCCGTCGTGGCTAGACGCGGACCGTGCGTCCCTTGCGGATGCTTGCGACCTCGGCCTCGACGATTTTCACGGACCGGGCCGCGTCCGCGATGGTCACGGTCCGGGGCGGCGTGCCCCGTTCGATGCAGTCCAGGAAGTAGTGGATCTCGTGCGTGTAGCCCAGACCCTCGGCGAGGGGGACGGCCTCGGTTCGGCCGTCGCGGTAGACTTTGAGCGCGGGGGATGCGGCGGCGTCGAAGGCGATCGACGCCCGCTCGCAATTGACCGTGAACTGCATGGTGAACGGATAGCCATTCGACATGGCCCATCCCCCTTCGGCGGTGACCATCGGACCATCGTCGCCGAAGCCGTACCGGGTGTAGACATGGTCGATGGCGCTGGTGTTCTTGCTGTAGCCGTGGCTGGTCACGGTCTGCGGCATGCCGAAGCACCACTGCACGAAATCGGTGTCGTGGATGTGAAGGTCGAGAATCGCGCCGCCGCATTCGTCGCCCGAGTTGTAGAACCCGGTGCCGGGGTGGGAGGAGAGGCGGCGGAAGTGGGCCGACACGACGCGGCCGTAGCGCCCGTCGTCGATCGCTCCCTTCAGCCAGTCCCAACCCGGCCAGAAGCGCATGCACATGGCCGGCATGGCCATTTGGCCGGCCGCCGCGGCCTCCTCCGCGGCGCGGGCCAGCCGGTCGGCCTCGCGCGCGGTCCGCGCCAGCGGCTTTTCGACCATGACGTGCTTGCCGGCCTTGAGGGCGGCGCGGGCGTATTTCAGGTGAAGCGGCGTGGGGAGGCAGATGTCGACCAGTTGGACGTCGCGGTCGCGGATCAGTTTCATCCCCTCGTCGTACTGCCGTGCCGTGCCCAGGTCGAACTGCCCCTTGGCCTGGCCCTCGATGTTGCCCTGCACCCGCGCGCGGCCGCTGAGGCGTTCGGGGTCGATGTCGCTGACGGCGACGATCTTCGCCAGCGGATGCTTCGCATACTCATCGAGATGGGTGCTGCCCATCGTGCCGATGCCGATAACGCCAACCTTGACCATTTTCAACTCCTTGAATCAGACGGGAATGAGTTTCTTGAGCGCGGTGGCCGTCCGCTTGATCAGCCCCGGTTTCCAGGGGAGCATTTCGGCGATCACCGTGCGCGAATAGCGGGTGGCCTTGAGCGCCGCCGCCACGTCGGGCCAAGGCACGTCGCCGCGGCCGAGGTCGCAGAAGCCGTCCAGGTTGCCGACGCTCCGCTTGAAATCCTTGGCATGCACGCGGCCGATCCGTTTGCCGAGGATTTTGATCCAGTCGGCCGGGTTCTGATGGTAGCCGAGCACGTTGCCGATGTCGAAGTAGATTCTCACCAGGGGGCTTTCGAAGAAATCGACAAACGCGCACAGCTCGAGCGGGGAATAAAACAGTCCGTTCCAGACGTTCTCCACGCAGATTTCCACGCCGGTCGTCTCGGCGACCGGCTGCAGGGCGAGCACCGCCTGGGCCGCGCGCTTGACAGCCTGGTCATACGGAACGGGCGGGTAGTCGGGCATCCAGGGAATCCGCACGGCTCCCGGAACGAAGAGCAGCGATTTGCAGCCGAGCCAGGCGCAGCGCTTCAGGGCGGCCTTGTGCAGGGCGATCGACTTGCGGCGGACCGCGGCATCGGGATGCGAGGGCGAGAAGTCCCAGCTCATGCCCGAGGCGACCGAGTCGACGACGAGCCCCGAACGCTCGATCAGGTTGCGGATCGCGGTGCATTCCTTTTCGGTGGTCGTCACCGAAAGCACGCCGGTTTGGCCGATGCAGAGTTCAAGCGCCTCGAAGCCGGCCTGTTTGGCCTCCCGGAGCGCGTCCGCGATCGGATGTGTTCCCGCCTGTCCGTCTTTGAATGACCAATAGCTGATTCCCCGTTGCATCGATTGCGCCTTTCTCAACTCTGCCGCTAATCCAGCATCGCGTATGCGCATACCGTATCATTTCGGCATCGGAATTGCAATCACCCAAGGCGCTTGCAAAACCTTTTTGGGAGAAGGGGGGAGGGCGATGGACCAACCCGACGGGGGACGGCGGTCCCCAGGCAGGTGGCTTCACCGTCATCTTTTCCGCTCATTGAAACATACGGGGATGCCATGATAAGATTCCCGGCATATGAAATCACCCCCTCTCCTTCGCTCCCCTCTCCGTCGGCGTTGTCCGCTGGGAATGCTGATTGGCGGCGGGGTTTTGATCCTTGCAGTCAGGATTGCCTTCGCCTGGTTGTACCGGTGTGACGTCAACCCCGACGGCGCCATCGTCCACCTGATGGTGCAACACATGGTGTCGGGCGATCATCCTTGGCCTGTCTTTTTCTATGGCCAAGCGTACATGGGGTCATTCGAGCCGATGGTGAGCGCTCTTCTCGCGAAGCTTTTCGGCTATTCCTTCTTCACGGTCTGCTGCGGGACTGCCCTGTTCGGTGCGGCGACGGTCGCATGCGCGGCGCTATGGGCGGGCCATGTGGGGGGGCGCAGGGCAGGATGGATTGCCGTCTCGCTTCTCGTCCTGGGTCTTCAACCCTACATCCACTATTTCGCGTCGCCCCGCGGAGGCTATGGGGCGCTGCTGTTCTTCACCACGGCCACGCTGGCCTGGGGCGCCCATCTTCTCGAGCGTGAAATGCGGGACGCCCCGCGCGGTTTCGCAGCCTATTTTCTTCTTGGCCTCGGTGCGGGGCTGGGCTTCTGGAGCAACTTCCTCACCTTCCCCGCTGTCGCGGCGGTGGGTCTTGCCTTCCTGCTCTGGCGCGGGTGGCGGGCCGTGCGCCGGCGGATCCTGCTTCCGGCGGCCGGCGGCTTCGTGCTTGGAGCGCTCCCGCTGTGGGCATGGAATCTTCGCCATGACTGGGCTTCGCTGGACATGTCGGGCTCGGTGGGTTTCACGGTTGCCGGTGCCGCGAAGAGCCTCGCATTGATTGCGGGACCGCGGCTGCGCGAGCTTCTCGGCGTGAACCAAGGGTACAGCCGTCCGGTTGCCATCCTCGTGGTAGTCGTGCATCTGCTGCTTCTTCCCGGGGCCCTGGCCTTGCTCGCGAAGGTTCCGAGCCGATCCCGCACGAAGGACGGCGATCGTTCGGAAGCCTCCTCCCCGCTTCTTCGCATGCACGTCTCCGTGGCGGCACTTTGGCTGGGCGTCTTCCTGCTCTGCTTTGCCGCCTCGCCCCAATACACCAACTTCCACACCCCGCGCTACCTCCTGCCTGCGGTGCCGATCGCCGCGTGGCTTGCGGCCATCGGCGCCACACGGGCCCCCTGGCGCTCCGTCCGCCTGGCGACACTCGCGTGTGCCGCGCTTTCGCTGGCGTGGCAACTGCACATGCTGCCGAATTCCGTTCGGTTCCATCGGAAGCACATGGCGGCCCTCGAAGCGTTCACCGACGTCGGCGAGACGCTTGTCGAAAACGGAATCCGCACCGCCTATGCGTCCTACCTCAGCTATCTCGTCAATCCGATCACCAAGGGAGAGGCCGTCTGCTCCGACCCTCGGATGGAGCGCTATCGGCCCTATGCAAGGCGGCTGGAGTTCGACCCCTCGCCCGCCGTGCTCGATGATTTCGGGGGTCTCTCGCGCTGGATCCACGCAACGGGCGGGAGCATGAAGACCCTGACCGCATCCGATCGGCCCATCTTCCACGACCTTCAACCGCCGCCTCTGCCGCTCGTCGATGTTTCGCTGGCGGAAGCCCGAATGACGGATGGGAATGGGAATGCATTCGGCGATTCCCTCCGCGACCTCCATTGCCGCACCCACTTCCTGGACACCCATTCCGTACATACGCCTGAAGACGTGTTCATCGCCTTCCCCGAGCCCACCGCCGTTTCCTGCGTACGCCTGTGGGGCGTTGCCCTCCCGCCGAGCTTCTGGGAAGTTGCCGTGCGCGAAGCCGATTCCGCCGAATTCCGGACACTGGCCACCCAAGTCGGCGCAACCGACCTTTTCTGGTCGGGGCCCCGGGTCTACTGGTCGGGGCCGCAGCATCGCCACGAATGCCGCTTCCCGGAAACGACGGCCCGTGAATTCCGGATCCGCTTCGTCACCGATCCGACGCGTCGCCACGTCCACATCCCGGAGATCCAGCTCCTCCGGGAGGATGCGGGCGTCGGCGAAGAACTGGCGCCGCCCATCGAGCCTCTCGTGGATGCGCTTCGTGCGCGAGGCGTCGAACGGCTCTATGCAGACCGCTGGATTGCGAACCGGGTCTTCGAGCGGACCGGCGGGGAAATCTGGACCTCGCGCGCCCGGGATGCCCTGTTGCACATGGACCGGCAAACGGATCCCGCCGCGGACGTCACGCTCGCTCCGGGCACCGCCATCCTCTCCCCCTTGTGCGGCGTGCCGTCCTTGCGCAAGGCCCTGGCGATGCGTTGCGTCCCCTTCACGGAAGAGGCGCTTCCTCCGTATGGGACGCTTTTCCATCCCGAGCCCCGATCGGATGCGAAGGGACTCCCCGTCCACACCGGCATCCGCTTCGCCGGAGCGTACGCACTCCTCGTCCAGGATGCGGAATGGGCCCGGGCGCGCCTGGAGCAACTGGGCGAGACGATCCGCCTCGAAGACGCCCGTGAACTGGCGGAGCTGGCGCCGGATTCCCTCCCCGTGCTGCGGACATACGCGGATCTTCTCGCCCGCGGTGGCGCGCCGGACGAGGCGGCGGCCGTAACGGCGCGCATCGACAGCCTGCGGAACCTGCAGGTGCAAGGTCCGGCGACCTTCCTGAAGAGCGCGACCTGGATGGGGTGCTCCGCCGAGCCCCGGGAAGTCCGGCCGGGCGGACGCATCGTCCTCACGCACCGGTGGCATGGCGATTTGCGCCGTCTCTCCCATTCTGTCGTATTCGTCCATCTCACCGGTCCGGACGGCTATCGGTTCCAGGATGACCATCCGTTTCCATTCCACGCGATGATGGACGCCGAGCCCCATACCGAAGCGTCGCCCTTCGCGGACATCCGCACCGTCCATGTGCCCGAAGACGCGCCGCCCGGCGCGTACCGGCTCTCCATCGGGCTTTACCCCGCCGCAGGCGGCGCGCGCCTTCGTCCGGACACCGGACTCCCCACCCGCCGCCATGCCGTCGTCGCGCGCGATTTCCTCACGATCCTTCCATCCGAACCGAGTCCTTCCACACCATGAGTTCGACCCCGTCCAAGCGTGTTTTGTTCATTGCCTCGCAGCCCTTCTTCGAGTGGAGGGGGTCGCCCATCCGTCTCGGGTTCGACGTGATGGCCCTTTCCCAGCTCGGCTACGAAGTGGATTTTCTCACGCTTCCGCTGGGCCAGCGCCGCGAGGTTCCCGGCGTTCGGATTGTCCGGGCGCCCAATCTCTTCTTCGCGAAGAAGATCGCCATCGGGCCATCCCTGCTCAAGCTCGCCTTCGACGGCGTGCTGCTCGTCATGGCGCTCGGAATGGCGCTGCGGCGTCGCTATGCCGTCGTGCACGGGGTTGAAGACGCCGGGATCGTGGCGTGGGCCGCATCGCGCGTGGGCCGTGCGGGGCTGGTCTTCGAAAAGCATTCGGATCCCTCCAGCTACAAGAAAGGGAGGGTCCGCAACTTCGTGATGCGCCTGTACACGGCCGTCGAACGCTTCGTGATTCGCCGCGCGGACGCCGTCATCGGCACGGGGCCCGCGCTGGTCGAGCAGGCGCGGGCGGCGGGCTGCGGAGGGCGGGCCTGCCACATTCCGGACATCCCCTCCTCGCTCGCCGAACCCACCCCCGAGGCCACCGCGGCCGCCCGCCTCCGCTACACGGGGGGCGAAGACTGCACGCTCTGCGCCTACGTCGGCTCCTTCGCCGTGTACCAGGGCATCGACCTTCTCTTCGAATCGATCTGCAAGGCCGCCGCGCAGGAGCCGCGCGCCCGTTTCCTCATCGTCGGCGGCACGCCGGACGAAATCGCGGCGCGCCGCGAACAGCTTTCGGAAGCGGGCGTGGAGCACGCCGTGCACTTCGCCGGATTCATTCCGCCGGACGAACTGCCCGACTCGCTGGCCGCGGCGGACGTGCTTCTCTCGCCGCGCATCGCCGGCGCGAACACCCCCCTGAAACTGCTCGACTACCTCAAGGCGGGAGGGGCCATCGTGGCGACCGACTGCCAGGCGAACCGCCTCATCCTGGACGAACAGTCCGCCCTGCTGGTCCAGCCCGAGCCGGACGAGTTCGCGAAGGCCATCGTGCTCCTCTGCCGCGACGAGGCCCTGCGGCGGCGCATCGCCTCGGGCGGCGCAGGGCTGCTCGAAGAGAAATACAACTTCCGGGCCTTCAAAGAAGGCCTCCGGGATTGCTACCGCTACGTCATCGGACGGCGGCGCTGACGCCGTCCGACGGCCGACGGCGGCGCGCCGCCCGCCGCGCCTGCCGCTATCGAAGGACAAGCGACTTCCGGACGGCTTCGACGGCCTCCCCGGACGCAGCGAGATCCGCGGCGCCGGCGGCCTCCGCGGAGAAGAACAGGAGCCCGTCCGCCAGCGGCGCAATCCAGCTTTCGCGGGCGAGGCGCTTCGCGCCGGGGTGCATCGCGGGGTCGAGGTCGAGGCGGATGCGCCATGCCGGGAAGCCGTTCCATTCCGCCACGGCAATCTCATGGCGATCGGACGCGGCGAGCGCGGGGAGCAGGCCTTGCGCGGCGTCGGCGTCGGCGGCTCCCGGCACGATCTTCGCGGAAATCGCGGCGCGCCCCGCCTTGGAGGGCAGCGGGTCCGGAAGGACGGCGGATGCGGCACGGTTCTCCGCAGGCAGCCCGGGCAGGAGGCGGAGGGGAGGACGCGACGCGGGGATGTCCACCGCGGGCGTGGGGGAGAGGCCGTCGAGGGCGAACTGGAGAATGCCGCGAAGGTCGTGATCCCACTGCGGCCACGTCATCTCGAGATCGTTCGCCTCGTACTCGAGCTTCACGGCGTCGGTCCCGACGTCCGCCCCGTCCAGGCGGACCTTGGCCGGCACGCCCGGCTTGACCTTCACGGTGCGGGGAGAGGCGCCGTTGTCCCCGGTGCCGCCGCGGGCGGGGAAAGCGCCGCAGGCGACCTCGACCGTGCCCCTCACGTTTCCGGTGAAGGCGACGACGGGCACGCCGTCCGTGTCGCGGGAGAAGGAAACATTGGAAAGCATGGGGCCTTCGCGGTTTTCGACAACGCGAAGGAAGCGCGGATAGTCGGTGCTTTCCACGCGGACGACGAGCTCGTCGCTGCCGCGCTCCAGCACCTGCACGGGCACCCCGGCGTCGGTGATGGGGTCCCAGGCGGAAACCCTGGCGCCCTTCCCGCGGAGGTTTTCGAAGGTGATGTCGAAGGTCTGGGGGGGCATCGAATAGCGGGCGGGATCGAGGGGGTCCGCGGAGTCGTCCCAGACCTTCGTGATGTCGTGGGTGACGACGTAGTAGCCGATGGCGAAGGTCCGCTCGTCGAGCTGGAAGGGCAGGATGGCGAAATCGTCGCGATGGAAGCGGTCGGGATTGCCGGGCGTGCCGTCGCCCTTCCAGAAGAGGCGGGGGTCGTGTTCGACGAGGGCGGCGACCCCGAGTTTCCGCGCGACGTCGATGGGCTTGCCCTCGCGGAACATGCGGGTGACCCGTCCGACGGCCTCGACTTGCGGGCCCACGGCGGCGCGGACCTCGTCGGTGAGCTGGCCGCCCGCCTTCTCGAGGGCGTCGAAGTAGGTGGAAGGAAGGACGCCGAAGGCGGCGTCGTCGCGGCCTTGGGCGTGGAAGACGTTGTGGGTGGTCTCGCCCTTGTGCCCGCAGAAGAGGAGTTCGCGGAGAAGCCAGCGGGCGGCGAGGCCGTGCATCATCGAGACGAGGCGCGGGTCGTCGCCCTCGCAACCGGCCTCGCGCATGACCTTGCCGTGGAAGTCGGCGCGGAAGGTGTTCACCTCCGTGCGCCACACCTGGCCGGGGCGGCCGTCGCCATTGTGGCCGTAGCGATGGTGCCGGGTGAACGGGACGGGGCCGCCGCGGGTGGACGGGAAGGGAAGCGTGTCGCGCGTGATGTACTCGGTGGCGATCGCATAGTGCCACCATTCGGGGAGCGCCCAGCTCTGGGAGGGGATGAAGAACGAACCGGGCTCGACGGTGTGCCAGTCGCGTCCGTCCGGCTTCCCCTCGCGTTCGCCGAGGGCGTTGACGGGGCCGTTGCCGGGCTGGTCGGGGTGGTCGGCATCGATGACGCGCGGCGTCGCGCCGGAATAGTAATGGCGGGAGATCGCGTCGAGGCCGGGCCAGCGCTCGGTGAGGTTGTCCCAGGGACGCTGGTTTGCGAAGCCGTTGATGAGGACGACGCCCGGACAGTGGTTCGCGGGGTCGCGCACGAAGTCCACCACCATCGGGAGCAGGGCTTCCGCGCCGCGCGCCTCGAGGCCGGCGGCGTTTCGATAGACGAGCGGCTCCTGGAACTCGATGCGGGGATCGTAGTAGTTGTTGATGTCGAGGAAGCAGCTGCCGAAGGTGTATTCGTTCCAGACTTCGATGTCGAAACCCGCGTCGGACGGATCCTCCCCGGTGCCGAGGCCTTCCTTGGCGACGCGGCATGCCGTGGCCACGTAGTCCATCCAGTGGGCGATGGATTCGGCGCAGTCGGGATTGGGGGTGCCGTCGGGATTGACGGAGCCGGAGAGGGGGCGGACCTTCGTCTCGCTGAGCGTGATGTCGCCGGCCTCGAGGTCCACGGGCAGCGGGGCGGAGAGTTCGCAGCGCCCGGTGGCGGGGTCGGCGGAGACGAGGATGGGATAGATGGCGCGGTAGTCGTTCAAGTTCGTGAGCCCGGTATAGCCCGTGCGGACGCCATCGAGGTTTTCGAGCACGATGAAGCGCTGCCCGGCGGGGGCGTCCTCGGCCAGCTTTGCGGGGAACCAGCGGGTGGCGCAGGGCACGCCGTGGTGGGCGTTGAGGAGGATGAGCGGGCGGAGTCCGGCGGCGCGGAGGGCGCGGAGCGTGCGCTTCATCCCCTCTTCGTTGCCGAAGCGTCCGCCTTCCCAGGCCATGTTGCCCCAGCCCCATTCGATCCGGGCGGAGCGGAAGCCGGCCTCGGCAAGCAGCCGCGCGGTGGTCTCGGCGCCGTCGCCGAAGTTCACGCCCGGCATCTCGAACCAGCGGGAGGCGGGCCAGGTGTCCATGTACGCCCGCCATGGGGTGAGGTAGTAGGAGCGCTGCCCGAAGTTCACCTCCGACTGGCGCGGGTCCTCATAGGGACCGGCAAGCCTGGCCGTGGTGGCGCCGGCTGCCGGGACGGACGCCGCGCGCGAAGCGAGGGGCGGCCCGAGCGCGAGCGCGAGAAGGGCTGCGAACGAGAGAGGCGCCGAAGTTTTCATGCTCATGTCGCCATGGTATCGACCCGGGCCTGCGAATGCAAACGGAATCGGGGGCGAATCGGGAAGGCAGGCCGGGAGGGCCGGACGGGCAAATCGTCTTTACTTGGACTGCGTCCGAGCCTATCTTGCGCCTACCGCTCCCCCACCCTTCCGCGAAAGGATTCCTCCCATGACCGTCCATCGGCTCCTTCAGGTTTTCTGCGCTTTCCTCGCCGCGACCGCCTGCGCCACCGCGGCGGACCGCATGCACCACCGTTCCGGCGACGCAGGCCGCCCCGCACCCGGGAGCCGGACCTATTCCATGGCCTTCTTCCGCGGCAGCCACCACGACGACGTGGATGGAATCGGCCTCGGCTTCTTCCCGATGCACCGGAACGTCTCCGGCGTCGAAATCGGACTCCTGGGCGAAGTGCTGGACGGCGACCTCCGCGGCTTCGGCTGGGGGACGCTTTGGTCGGTTGTCGGGGGCGGACTCCGCGGCGGACAATTCGCGCTCCTCACGTGCATCGCGGACGAGCCCTCCGCCGGATGCCAGATTTCGGGGGTGGCCAGTTCCGCCGGCGAGTTTTCGGGCGTCCAGCTCGCCCTTCTCCACAACAAGGCGAAAGCGATGGAAGGCGTCCAGTTGAGCCTCCTTGCGAACACCGTCGGCGGGGACTTGTCGGGCGTCCAGATGGCCATCGTGAACCGTGCCGCGAAGGTCCGCGGCGTGCAGTTTGGGCTTCTCAACTTCGCGGACAGCCTGTACGGTGTGCAAATCGGCCTGGGCAACTCCGTGAACGATTCGCCGTTGCCCTGGATGCCGATCCTGAACGCTTCCTTCTGATCCCGAATTCGCGGGAGGGCCTTTCCCGATGATGATGAACCGACTTGCGGGCACACGGTGTCTTCTTTCCTTTTCCTGCGCGGCGTTTGCGCTGGCCTTGGCGCTTCCGCCTCGCGCCGGCGGTGCGGATGCGGATGCGTTGTTCGCCAATCCCGGCCTGGAGGAACTCGACGAGGCCGGAACCTGGCCGGCCGGATGGCCGAAGGGCGGCGAGGCCGTGACCTTCCACGAGGAAGACGGCAACCGCTTCCTCCGCATCACGTCGGGCGGCGTGGAGACGATGGACATGCTGTACCTGCGGGCCGCCGTTCCCGGCGACGCGCGGACGCTGGCGCTCACCGTCCGCGTGCGGCATGCCGACGTCCGAAGCGGCCGCGAAAACTGGAACGACGCCCGGATCATCGTCAACGCGCTCGACGACACCGGAAAGAAGACCGACCTCGGCGGGCCGCGTTTCCTGGGCACCTCCGGAGGCTGGGTCCAGTCCGCCACGCGCCTGGCGCTCCCCGCCGGGACGGTCGCCGTGGAGATGATCCCGTGCCTGTTCCATGCGGAATCCGGAACGATGGACATCGACGACGTTTCCCTCGCGGTCGTCGGCGTCCGGCGGCAGGCCGCGCCTCCGCTGGAAGAGGCGGACACGCCCGTCGTCCGCGGGAACGCGATCGAAACCCTCGACGGCCGCCCCCTCCTCCTCCGCGGCTTGAACATCCCGAGCCTGGAATGGAACGTCCGGGGCGAGCGGGTCCTGGAGTCCGCGCAGGTGGCGGTGGACGACTGGAGGGCGAATCTGATCCGCCTGGCGGTGAGTCCGCTTTTCTGGTTCGGGCGCGGGGGCGAACAGAACGACTGGAACGCGCAGGACGACGGCGGCGAAGCCTATCGCGCGCTGGTGGACGACGTGGTCGCATACGCCAACCGGCGCGGGTGCTACGTGCTCCTCGACCTCCATGTCTACCGTTCGCCCACGGAAGAGCACGCCGCGTTCTGGCGCGACGCGGCGAAGCGCTACGCCAACCGGCCCGGCGTCCTCTTCGACCTCATGAACGAGCCGCACGACACGAGCTGGAAGATCTGGCGCGACGGCGGCGTCTACACCGAGGACGGGAAGGATGCCGACCCCGCGGGGAAGACGGCCGCCGGCGCCGTCCTCCACCGTTCGATCGGGATGCAGGCCCTCGTCGATGCCGTGCGGGAGAGCGGCGCGAAGAACATCGTCGTCTGCGGAGGCCTGGACTGGGCCTACGACCTCACGGGCGTCATGAACGGCTATGGGCTTCGCGACCCGGACGGGAACGGCATCGTCTACTCGGCGCACATCTACCCCTGGAAGAGCGGGTGGGACGAGAAGGTGCTTGTGGCGGCGAAGGCGCATCCCGTCCTCGTGGGCGAAGTGGGATGCCAGGAGCAGCCGATGCCGTGGGAGGCCGTCGCCCAGAATCCCTACAAGTGGGCGCCGGACATCCTCGCCTACCTGGGGAAGCACCGGCTGCATTGGGCGGCATGGAGCTTCCATCCCTCCGCCTCGCCCTGCGTCGTCTCCGATTGGGACTACCATCCCACGCCGGCCTGGGGGGCCTTCGTCCGCGCGGCGCTGGAAGGGGCCGTCTTCCAAAGCGACCGGACGCGGTAGCCGCCCGCGGGTCAGGACGCGCGCGTCAGGTTCCGGATCCAGGTGAAGCGGTTGATTTTCACGGCGGCCACGAAACACTTGGCGACCTGGTCCGACAGCAGGATGGCGTAGACGGCCCAATCCGGCGCATGGAAGACGAAACGCGCGAGGAGGGCGCCGGGGAGGACCCAGCAGAAGACCCAGAACGCGTCGTTCTTGAAGACGAACGAAGTGTCGCCCCCGGCCTTCACGAGGCCCATCAGGCAGGGGGCCTGGTAGGCGCGGCCCATCACCGAGAAGGCGAGCACGAGGAGGAAGACGCGCGCCGCATCGACGGTTTCGGGTTCGAGGGTGTAGAAGGACACGAAGAAATCGCCCGCGAAAAGGACGATGAGGAAGCTCGCTGCGCCGATGGCGGCGAAGACGCCCTGCATGCGCCGCGCGTAGGACCGGATGGTGGCGAGGCCCGCGCCCGCGCCGATCAACGTGCCGGTAAGGATCCCCATCGCGGAGGCCAGGCCGACGGTGCCGGTCCAAAGGAGGCCGTCGAGGTTCTCGGCGACGCTCACCGCGGCGGAGGACGAGGCGTCGAAATGCCCCACGATGGCGCGCATGGAAAACTTGTTGACGACCCACACGATCTGGCCGAGCATCAGCGGCGTGCCGTAGCGGACGAGATCCCGGAGGAGCGCGCGGTCGCGCCGCAGGAAGTCGCGGGGGCGGAAGCGGAGGCGGGTGTCGATGCGGAGCACGAAGACCAGCGCGATCGCGAACTCGGCCAGGCGGGAGACCACCGTGGCCCAGGCGGCGCCCTCCACCCCCAGCGCGGGCGCGCCCCAGTTGCCGAAGATGAGCGCGTAGTTCAGCGCCACGTTCACCCCGAGGGCGGCCAGTGAATTGACCAGCCCGATGGACACGACCTCCACGGTCCGCATGGCGGACACGAGGATGGTCGTTCCGCCGAAGAAGAGGTACGACACGCTCACGACGCGCAGATAGGCCGCGCCCGTGTCGATGGCGGGGGCGGAGTCGGTCAAGATGCCGAGAATCTGCCGCGGGCAGAGGAACGCCGCGGCGAAGACCGCGACGGCGATGGCGAGGGCGCCGCGCAGGCAGATGGCGACGATCGTCTTGATGCGCCCGGTGTCGCGGCGCCCCCAGTACTGCGCGCAGAGGACCGTCATGGCGCTTCCCACGCCGAAGAGGAGCATGGAGAGCACGAACTGGACGATCGCCGCCATGAAGAGGCCGTTGATGGCCGCCTCGCCCAGCCGGCCGATCATCAGATTGTCCGCCAGCGTCACGCCATAGGTGACGAGGTTCTGGCCCACGATCGGGAGGGCCAGGCGAACCATGCGCCGATAGATGCCCGCCAGAGGCGCGTCAACGGGCTTCCCGGCGTCCATGGGCGCAGCGGCTAGCGAAGCGTCCACTGGTAGAGGAGGCGGGGGGAACGCGCGCCTTCCAGAATCCCCGCCAGGGCGGACAGGTCGAAAAAGGAGGGGCTGCCGCGGAAGACGTGCCAGAAGGAGAACTTCTCCTCGTAGCGGATCACCTCGAGATCGTCGGCGCTTTCGAGCCCCAGAAGGTTCGCCGCGGCGTCCAGCGCGTCGATTTCATAGCCGATGCCGTCGATGAAACCCCTCTCCAGCGCGGCCGGCGCGAGGAAGACGCGGCCGTCGGCGAACTGGCGGACGACGTCGGCGGGGAGATCGCGGTTTTCCGCGACCAGGGCGACAAAGCGGCCGTGGAGCCGGTCGACCACCTCCCGGAGGAGGGCCTCCTGCGCGGGGGTCATTTCGAGGAGGGGGTTGAGCAGCGCCTTGTTCTCGCCGGACATGATGGAGGCGTCCTTCACGCCGAGCTTCTCGGCGAGGGCGTGGACGTCGTAGGCCTGGACGATCACGCCGATGGAGCCGGTGAGCGTGGTGGGGTGCGCGTAGATGCGGTCGGCGGCGAGGGAGACGTAGTAGGCCCCCGACGCGGCGGTGTCGCCGAAGTGGGCGACCACCACGCGATTCGGGCGGGCGTTCCGGAACTGGACGAGGGCGTTGTACAGGATGTCGCTGGCGGTGATCCCGCCGCCGCCGCTGTCGACATCGAGGAAGATGCCGGAAATGGACTCGTCGAGGGTGGCGCGGCGGATGGATCGGAGCGTCGTCTCGGTGGAGCCGATCGCGGCGGGCGTGGCGGAGCCCTGCTTGAAGTGGATGGTCCCCATGAGCGGGATGCGCACCACGCGGGTGGTCCCGCTCCCGGACGACCAAACCTCCGCCATCTCCGGGCATTCGTCTTGGCCGACATCGCCGGGCATGCCGCCTTGACCCTCGAGTATCGCGCCGAGGAGCCCCACGGCGAGAAGGGCCGGGATCCCCAGGACAAAGGCGACGCCGAGGGCGATCAGGCCGGCCACGAGGCAACCGCAGCCCTTGCGGTTCCTGGGTTCGGGGGCCGGTTGACACGGGAATTGCGAAGCATCGGATTCATTCATGGCGGGGATATCGTACCACCCTCCTGCCGCGTCCGTCGAGCCCCCGTGTCGATCTCCTGTTTGGGACCGGTTGCTTCTTGGAATCGCGCGGCCGGTCTGGTATGTTTTTTCTTTTCACCCGCGATCCCCCCCTGTGACCCCATGAAAGAAAATCCGCTCCAGCAGATTGGCCGCCGCATCCGCGAGACACGCACCGTCCTTGGCATCCCGCCTTCGGAGATGGCGAAGGTGGCCGGCGTCTCCGAAGACGAGTACCTCCGCCACGAGGAAGGCCTGGTCGATTCCTCCTTCTCCTTCCTCTACCACTGCGCCGAGCGCTTTGGCGTGGACATCGGCGTGCTGGTCACCGGCGAATCCCCCAAGCTTTCGCACTACGACCTCACCCGGGCCGGCGGCGGCATGCCCATCCGGCGGCGCGTCGGCTTCGAGTACCGCCACCTCGCGCCCCTCCTGAAGCATCGCCAGGCCGAGCCGTTCGTGGTGACCGCCCCTCCCGGCGACGAATCCGCCCCGATCACCCTCACCACCCATGCGGGCCAGGAGTTCGACTACGTCTTCTCCGGGCGCCTCAAGATCCAGCTGGGCGACCGCGTGGAGGTGCTCGAACCCGGCGACAGCGTCTTCTACGACTCCTCGCGGCCGCACGGCATGGTCGCCATCGGCGGCCGGCCCTGCGAGTTCCTGGCGCTCGTGGTCAAAGGCGGCCTCGACGCCCCGGAAATCGTCCCGGCCGCCGCCCCGGCGGGCAAGGCCCCGATCGCCTCGGCCCGCGAGGGCTTGGTCTGCGCGCGCTTCGCCGATGAAACGCTCGACGAACACGGCCGTCTCGCTTCCATCCGCTTCCGGGTCCCCGGGAACTACAACTTCGCCTTCGACGTGGTGGACGCCCTCGAGGCGAAGTCCCCCGACCGCACCGCGATGGTGTGGATGGATTCGCTCCGTCGCGAACGCATCTTCTCCTTCGGCGAGATCGCCCGCGAATCGCGGCGCGCCGCGAACTACCTCGCATCGCTCGGCATCGGCCGGGGCGACCGCGTGATGCTCGTCCTGCGCCGCCACTACCAGTTCTGGATCGTGCTCAACGCCCTCCACCGCCTCGGCGCCGTGGCCATCCCCGCGACCCATCTCCTCATGGCCGGGGACTACGAATACCGCTTCCGGCGCGGCCGCGTGAAGGCCATCGTCTGCGTCGACACGGACGGCGTCCCCGACCACGTGGACGAGGCGGAGGCCCCGGCGGGCCTCCTGAAGATCCTCGCGGGCGGCACGCGCCCCGGCTGGCGCGACTACGACGCCGAGTGCCCCGCCTTCGGAACCCGCTTCGAGCGTCCCGCCGGACAGCGCGCCGCCGACATCGCCCTCATGTTCTTCTCGTCCGGCACCACCGGGCACCCGAAGCTGGTCGCCCACGACCACACCTACTCCCTGGGACACCTGATCACGGCGCGCTGGTGGCAGAACGTCGATCCCGACGGCCTGCACCTGACCGTCGCGGACACCGGCTGGGGCAAGGCGCTCTGGGGCAAGATCTATGGGCAGTGGCTCTGCGAGAGCGCGGTCCTCACCTACGACTTCGACGCCTTCAAGGCCGAGGACCTCCTTTCCGTGATGGAGTCCAAGCGCATCACCTCCTTCTGCGCCCCCCCCACCATCTACCGCTTCTTCATCAAGGAGGACCTTTCGCGCTTCGACCTCTCCTCCATCCAGCACGCCTCCACCGCGGGCGAAGCCCTCAACCCGGAGGTCTTCGAGCAGTTCCGCAAGGCCACCGGGCTGACCATCATGGAGGCCTTCGGCCAGACCGAATCGACCCTCCTCCTCGGCAACCTCGCCGGCACCGCGCCGAAGGTCGGCTCGATGGGACTGCCCTCGCCCGCCTACCACGTCGATCTCGTGGACGAGGACGGCGGCTCCGTCCCCCCCGGCAAGGTCGGCGAAATCGTGGTGCGCGGATCTCCCGGCTCCGCCTGCGGCCTCTTCCTGGGGTATTGCGGCGACGACGGCGAAGTCGGCGCCGACGCCTGGAAGGGCGGCCTCTACCGCACGGGCGACACCGCCTGGCGCGACGAGGACGGCTACTATTGGTTCGTCGGCCGCATCGACGACGTCATCAAGTCCTCGGGCTATCGCATCGGCCCCTTCGAGATCGAGAGCGTCCTGATGGAACTGCCCTACGTGCTCGAATGCGCGGTGACCGGTGTGCCCGACCCCGTCCGCGGGCAGATCGTCAAGGCCTCCATCGTCCTCAGGGGCCGCGAACCCTCCGACGAACTCCGCCGCGAGATCCAGGACTACGTGAAGCACCGCACCGCGCCCTACAAGTACCCGCGCGCGATCGACTTCCTCGATGCGCTGCCCAAGACCATCAGCGGCAAGATCCGCCGCACCGAACTCCGGAAGGCCGACGAAACGGAGGCGCGCCGCCCCGCCGCGGAAGGATGACCCCATGAGGGATGCGACCGCCACTTTCGCCTGGAGCGTCCTGCTCGCCTGCGGCACCCTCTTCACCGCCTGCGCCAGGACCCCCCCGGACGTCGCCGGCGCGCGGGACCTCCGCGCCATCGCCTCCGCCCGCGCCCGGGTGGTCTGGGCGCGGGACATGGGCGACGGCTCCGATGTCTGGGCGGAACGCGGGAACATCGCCCTGATGGGGCTGGACACCGACGACGGCCGGGGCGCGCGCGCGATCCTCCCCGCGCCCGGAAGCCGGCACCTCCCGCTCCTCACGAAAGACGGCTCGCGCGTGGTCTTCACCGACAACGCCGAAGACGCCGTCTTCGTGGTCGGCTTCGACGGCGCGAACCTCCGCAAGGTCGCCGGACACGGTGTCGCGGTCGAGCTCTGGGCCGACCCCCGCCGACGGCCGCGAATGGGTCTATTGCTGGATCCCCGCGAACCGGCACGGGATCATCCGGCGCGTCCCGCTCGACGGCGGCGGCGTGGCCGACGCCCGCAAGGGCGAACTCGTCTGGGACCGTTCGCCCGCGGACAAGCACAACTTCGATCTCTCCCGCGACGGCACCCGCGCCGCCGGCCTCCTCCCCTGGCCCGACGCCCACGTCGCGGAACTGCCCAACCAGGGCTCGCAGCGCTTCGGCGGCGGGTGCTGCACGTCGATGGCCCCGGACGACAGCTACTACGCCTGGGTCTTCGACGGCTCCCACCGGGGCGTGAACCTGCGCGGCCCCGGCGGAATCTCGCGCCATGTGGACATCCATGGCGCGCCCGGGGTCGACGGATGGGAGGTCTACCACCCGCGCTGGTCGAACCACCCGCGCTTCATCGGAATGACCGGCCCCTACAAGAAGGGGTCGATGGGCGGCAACAACATCCGCGCCGGCGGAAAGGGCGTGGAGGTGTACGTCGGCCGCTTCGATCCCGACTACACGCGCATCGAGGCCTGGGCGCGCGTCACCAACGACGCCGAGGCGGACTTCATCCCCGCCGTCTGGATCGAAGGCGGCGAGACGGTCTCGGTGATGGACACGGTGGGCGAGGCCGACCGCAAACTCCGCGAAACGGCCTTCCGGCCCGCCGCCGACAGGGAGGGCGCCTGGCCCGGAAGCCATGACGGCCTCGTCTACCTCTGGGAAGGCTGGAACCGCCCCAACCGCATCCGCGACGAAGGGGCGGGCGTCGACCGCTCCTGCCGCGCCACGCTGCGCGGGAAGGCGGTTCCGGCGGAGGGCGGCGCGGTCGATCTCGCGGGCGGCGCCCTCGTGGCGCAGGCCATCGCGGACGAACTGCTCGCGGCATGCCGCGCCTCGTCCCAGCTGGCGCTGGAGGCCGTCTTCACCCCCGACACGCTGGACCAGCGCGGCCCCGCGCGCATCGTCTCCTTCTCGTCGGGAAGCGCCTCGAGGAACTTCACCCTGGGGCAGGAGGGGGATCGCCTGATCCTCCGCCTCCGCACCCCGAGCACCGGCGACAACGGCGTCGACCCCGAGACCACCCTGTGCACCCTCGAGGCCGGCCGCACGGTGCACCTGCTGGCGAGCTACGCGCCGGGCGACCTGCGCGTCTTCGCCGACGGGAAGCCCATCCTCCGCTCGGATGCCGTGCAAGGGGACTTCTCCAACTGGTCGGAGCAGACGCTGCTTTTCGGCGACGAAGTGGCCGATCCCCGCGACTGGTCGGGCCGCCTGCACGCCGTGGCGCTGTACGCGCGGTCGATCGGGGCCGAAGAGGCCGCCCTCAAGCACGGCCAGTGGACCGCGCGCGAAGCCGCGCGGCCGACGCGGCGGACGGTCAAGGTCGAGGCGCGCCTGGCGACGCTCCCTCCCGCGCCGTCGCCCGAGGAGATGGGCGCCTACCGCCGTGCGCTGAACCTCTGCGAATACGACGTGATCCGCGTGCTGGAGGGCGAGTGCGACGAACCGCGCATCGCCGTGGCCCACTGGGCGCTCCTCGACAACCAGCCCGTGGAGTCCTACGGGAAACGCACGGTCGGCGGCGCCTTCGAGCTCGAGATCGTCCCTCTCGAGGAATGCCCCGAACTCGAAGGCGAACGGCGATTCGACGACCTGTCCGATCCGACCCTGCCGCTCTTCTACGACGACACCCGGTAGCCGTGCGTACGGCTACGGCATGACGAGGCCGGCTCCCACCTTGAAGAAGCGGCGGGGCACTTCCGGGTCGCGGGGCGTCGTGAAGGCGAGGGGGCCGGGCTTCGTCGCGTAGATGCGCGCGGCTTCCATCCAGGGGCCGACGAGGTCGTCCGCGGCGTAGAGCGTGTACCAGACGCCGCCCTGGGCGTTGGCGATCGTGATGGCGAGTGCCGCGTCGCCGACGACGAGCGCCGTGCCGTCCGCGGCGAAGTCCGGCCTTTCGGGATAGCCGGGCGCGTCGAGGTAGTACGTGGCGCCGACCTCCGGGGCGCCCTGGAAGGTGCCGCCCGTGCCGGCGAACATGCCGGTGTTCCAGCCTGTTGCGGGCGTCGCGCAGGCGGGGATGGCCCACCGCGTTCCGGGGCCCGCGGCGTTCAGTTCGATGCCGGTGCAGCCCTGGAACATGGAGTTGTAGCAGGAGGGGGCCAGCGTCGTGGCGGGCAGCGCCGGCAGCCTCGCCAGCCCCGTGCAGCCGGAGAACATGGACTGGTAGCAGTTGTCGGCCAGATTCGTGGCGGGCAGCGCCGGCACCTCGGCCAGTCCCGTGCAGCCGGAGAACATGGACTGGTAGCAGCGGTCGGCCACCGCCGTGGCGGGCAGCGCCGGCGCCTCCGTCAGCCCCGTGCAGCCGGAGAACATGGACTGGTAGCAGCCCGCCGCCAGATTCGTGGCGGGCAGCGCCGGCGCGACGGCGAGCGCCGCGCAGTCCTGGAACAGGTTGGCGAAGCAGTCGGCGGCCATCGCCGGATGCCCGCCCCCGGACACCTCCACGTGGTCGAGGAGGGTTCCGATGTCGCCGGAGCAGGCGACCATCCCGCCATCGGCGTCGATCGCCCAGCCGGGCGTGGAGCCGCCGGTAATGCGGTCGTTGCCCGACCCGCGGAGGTACAGCCTGTACGTTCCGGAGCCGCCGTCCGCCGCGGCCGCGCCGCCGGTTGTAAGGTCTTCCCAGACCGACACGTCGGTGGCGTATTGGAGCGTCCCGTTCCACGACGCCGCCTGCGGCCTGACCGTGAAGGGGTTCGTTCCCGAGAAGACGGTGATGTAGGGGTTCGCGGACAGGGGCAACGCCGTGGCCGGCGCGCCGGCCACGGTCGCCTCGTAGCTCGCGCCGCCTGCCAGGAAGACGTAGGCGGCGTCGGGCAGCCAGAGGTGGAGCTTGCCGTTCTCGTCGGCGAAGAGGTCGTTGACGCCGTAGGGATCGAGATTGGAGACGGCGACCGGGGCGTTGGGCACGAGGTTCGTCACCGTCACGCACCAGACGCGCGACGCGCCGTCCGAAGGCGCGGGGGCGATGCGGTTGTTCGCGAGGCGGATCGAGCCGCCGGTGAAGGTGTTCGGGCCGATGGCTGCGGCAGCTCGGCCCGGCCCGATGTCCGCCCCGCCGCTGTTGCCCTGCGCGAAGACCGTGCCGCCGGTGATGGTCGTCGTGCCGCCCGCGCCGGCGGAGCTGGAATAGCTGCTGCCGCCGCCGATGCCCGCGGCCTCGGTGCCGCCCGTCGCCGTCACGGTGCCGCCGTTGATGGTCGTCGTGCCGCCCGCGCCGCCCTTCGCGTATCTGCCGCCTCCGCCGCCGATGCCGGCGCCGCGGTATCTGCTCGTGGCCGTGACCGTGCCGCCGTTGATGGTCACCGTGCCGCCCGCGACGCCGTAGCCGCCGCCGATGCCCGCGCCACCCCAGTTGCTGGTGGCCACGACCGTGCCGCCGTCGATGGTCACCGTGCCGCACGTGCCGTATGAGTCGCCGCCGATGCCCGCGCCGCCGTTGCCGCCGCCCGTGGCCGTGAGCGAGCCCGCCGTGTCGCCGGGCGCGTTGGTGATGGAGAGCGACGCGCCCGTCGGGACTCTGAGACCCGCCCCGCTCTCGGTGGAGACGAGCACGTTCTTCCCCGCAAGGAGGAGCGAGACATTGGCTCCGGCCTCCATCGCGAAGGCGCGCTGGCCCCAGGCAGTCCCCGTGAGCGTCAGGTTCGAGAGCGTGACCGTGTTCGTCACATTTTCCGGGACGACGACGTTCACCTTGCTTGCCGTGTTCGCGCCGGAAAGCGTGAAGGGGCCCGCGTTCGTGAGCGTGAGCGTGGGCGAGGCATACGTCCAGCCCGGGCCGTTGGTCGAGACGGCGTCGTCGAGGGCGAAGCCGTTGATCGTCACCCCGGTGGGGGCGGCGAGGGCGGCGGTCGTTGCGACTGTTGCCGCGACGGCGGCAAGGAATCGAATCGGGATGTGTCTTTTCATGGGTGGTTCCTTTTGGGGTTGGGGCAGGGGTTTCGACTGACATCGACTGACGCCGACGCCCGTCGACTCCCGTCAGGGAGGAGGTCGACGCCAGTCGCCTTTGATGGAAGTCGTCCAGTCGAGGGGAGTCGAGGGGAGTCGAAAAACATCTGTCGCATGGGGAGCTCCACGGCTGCCGTGGAAGATGGAGTGGCGGGGCTCTTTTCCATTGAGGGCTTCTTGTCCTACGGCATGACGAGGCCGGCTCCCACCTTGAAGAAGCGGCGGGTCGCTTCCGGGTCGCGGGGCATCGCGAAGGCGAGGGGGCCGGGCTTCGTCGCGTAGATGCGCGCGGCTTCCATCCAGGGGCCGACGAGGTCGTCCGCGGCGTAGAGCGTGTACCAGACGCCGCCCTGGGCGTTGGCGATCGTGATGGCGAGTGCCGCGTCGCCGACGACGAGCGCCGTGCCGTCCGCGGCGAAGTCCGGCCTTTCGGGATAGCCGGGCGCGTCGAGGTAGTACGTGGCGCCGATCGCCGGGGCGCCTTTGAAGGTGCCGCCCGTGTAACTGAACATGGAGTTGTTCCAGCTTGTTGCGGGCGTCGCGCCGGCGGGGATGGCCCACGGCGTTCCGGGACCCTCGGTGTTGAGCTTGAGGCTTGAGCAACAGTAGAACATGTTCTGATAGCAGGAGGAGGCCATCGTCGTGGCCGGCAGCGCCGGCAGTCTCGTCAGCCCCGTGCAGCCGGAGAACATGTAGTAGTAGCAGTAATTGGCCAGGTTCGTGGCGGGCAGCGCCGGCGCCTGCGTCAGCTTTGTGCAGTCGGAGAACATGGAGCCGTAGCAGGAGTAGGCCAGCGTCGTGGCCGGCAGCGCCGGCGCCTGCGTCAGGCTCGTGCAACTCTGGAACATATAGCGGTAGCAGTAGTCGGCCAGCGTCGTGGCGGGCAGCGCCGGCGCCTGCGCCAGGTTCGTGCAACTGTGGAACATGTAGTAGTAGCAGTAATTGGCCAGGTTCGTGGCGGGCAGCGCCGGCGCCTGCGTCAGCCCCGTGCAGCCGTAGAACATGGCGTAGTAGCAGGAGGGTGCCATCGTCGTGGCGGGCAGCGCCGGCGCCTGCGTCAGCTTTGTGCAGCCGGAGAACATGTAGCTGTAGCAGGAGGAGGCCAGGTCCGTGGCGGGCAGCGCCGGCGCCTGTGTCAGCCCCGTGCAACCGTAGAACATGTCGCGGCAGCAGGAGGGAGCCAGTGTTGTGGCGGACAGCGCCGACGCCTGCGTCAGCCCCGTGCAGCCCTGGAACATGTTGCCGTAGCAGGTGTCGGCCAGGTTCGTGGCGGGCAGCGCCGGCGCCTGCGTCAGCCCTGTGCAGTCCTTGAACATGTTCTGATAGCAGGAGGTCGCCAGATTCATGGCGGGCAGGGCCGGCGCCTCGGCCAGGCTCGTGCAGCCCTGGAACATGGCGTAGCAGCATTGGGTGGCCAGCGTCGTGGCGGGCAGGGCCGGCGCCTGCGTCAGCTTTGTGCAATCCTGGAACATGGACTGGTAGCAGGAGAGGGAGAGCGTCGTGGCGGGCAGCGTGGACGGCGCGTTTGTCAGGCTTGTGCAACCCTGGAACATGGACTGGTAGCAGTAGTAGTTCAGTGTGGTGGCGGGCAGCGCCGGGGCTTTGGTCAGACTCGTGCAATCGCGGAACATGTATTCGTAGCCGCACCACGTCACCGTCATGGCCGGCAGGGCGGGGGCGGCCGTCAGGCTCGCGCAACCTTGGAACATGCAGTAGTAGCATTGGCTGGCCAGGTTCATGGCGGGCAGCGCCGGCGCGTTCGTCAGCGACGTGCAGCCGTTGAACATGGAAAAGTAGCAGTAGTCGGCCAGCGTCGTGGCGGGCAGGTCGGGTGCAGTCGTCAGGCTCGTGCAGCCGTTGAACATGGAGCCGTAGCAGGAGGAGGCCAGCGTCGTAGCGGGCAGCGCCGGCGCCTGCGTCAGGCCGGTGCAGCCGTTGAACATGGACTGGTAGCATTGGGTGGCCAGCGTCGTGGCGGGCAGTTCCGGCGCCTGCGTCAGCCCCGTGCAGCGGTTGAACATGTAATAGTAACAACTGTGTGCCAGCGTCGTGGCGGGCAGCGCCGGCGCGTTCGTCAGGCCCGTGCAGTTGCCGAACATGTAATGGTAGCATTCCGTCTCGAGCGCCATGGCGGGCAGTTCCGGCGCCTCGGCCAGCCCCGTGCAGCCTTCGAACATGTAGTAGTAGCACTTGGTCTTCAGCGCCATGGCGGGCAGCGCCGGCGCCTCGGCCAGGCCGGTGCAGCCCCGGAACATGGAGTTGTAGCAGCCCGACGACAGCGTCGTGGCGGGCAGCGCCGGTGCCTGTGTCAGCGCCGTGCAGTCCCGGAACATGGAGTTGTAGCAGCCCGACGACAGCGTCGTGGCGGGCAGATCCGGCGCGCTGACGAGCGCCGTGCAGCCGTTGAGCATAGAGCCGTAGCAGTCGTTGGCCATTGCCGGATGTTCGCCGGCGGCCACCTTCACGTGGTCGAGCAGGGTTTCGATGTTGCCGGAGCAGGCGACCGTCCCCTTGGGGGCGGTGATTTTCCAGGTGGTGCCAATGTAGGTGTTGTTCGTCCCGCGGAAGTGGAGGTTGTACTTGCCGCCGCCGTCGGGAGCCGCGGCCGCGCCCGCGGCGGTGAAGTTCGTCCAGGTCGTCGCGTCGGTGGAGCATTCGACCACCCCGTCCCACCGGGGTGTCCACGACGGTTTGACCGTGAAGCTGTTCGTGCTGGAGAAGGTGATGTAGGCATTCTGCCCCAGGGGGGCGGGCGGCGCCAAGTCCCCCGTCTCGCCGGCGGGGGCGGCGTGGGCCGCGGCCGCGAAGGCGAGTAGGAGGGAGGCGAGGAGGAGATGGAGGGGTTTTTTCATGGCGGGGTTCCTTTTGGGGTTGGGGGTTGGGGGCTAGGGGCTAGGGGTTAGGGCAAGAGACGCGAGACAAGAGACAGGGGAGAAGGGCGCGAGACGCGAGACAGGATACGCGATGCTTTCGCCTTTCCGGGCTTGTCTCGCGTCTCATGTCTCTTGCCCTTTCTCCGTCCTACGGCATGACGAGGCCGGCTCCCACCTTGAAGAAGCGGCGGGGCACTTCCGGGTCGCGGGGCATCGTGAAGACGAGGGGGCCGGGCTTCGTCGCGTAGATGCGCCCGACGACCTCCCAGTTTGCTTCGCCGGGATCGTCCGCCGCGAGGAGCGCGTACCAGACGCCGCCCTGGGCGTTGGCGATCGCGACGGAGAACGCCCCGATGACGACGACGATCGCCGTGCCGTCCGCGGCGAAGTCCGGCCTTTCGGGATAGCCGGGCGCGTCGAGGTAGTACGTGGCGCCGACCTCCGGGGCGCCCTGGAAGGTGCCGCCCGTGCCGGCGAACATGCCGGTGTTCCAGCCTGTTGCGGGCGTCGCGCAGGCGGGGATGGCCCACCGCGTTCCGGGGCCCGCGGCGTTCAGTTCGATGCCGGTGCAGCCCTGGAACATGGAGTTGTAGCAGGAGGGGGCCAGCGTCGTGGCGGGCAGCGCCGGCAGCCTCGCCAGCCCCGTGCAGCCGGCGAACATGGACTGGTAGCAGTTGTCGGCCAGATTCGTGGCGGGCAGCGCCGGCACCTCGGCCAGTCCCGTGCAGCCGGCGAACATGGACTGGTAGCAGCGGTCGGCCACCGCCGTGGCGGGCAGCGCCGGCGCCTGCGTCAGCCCCGTGCAGCCGGCGAACATGGACTGGTAGCAGCCCGCCGCCAGATTCGTGGCGGGCAGCGCCGGCGCGACGGCGAGCGCCGCGCAGTCCTGGAACAGGTTGGCGAAGCAGTCGGCGGCCATCGCCGGATGCCCGCCCCCGGACACCTCCACGTGGTCGAGGAGGGTCCCGATGTCGCCGGAGCAGGCGACCATCCCGCCATCGGCGTCGATCGCCCAGCCGGGCGTGGAGCCGCCGGTAATGCGGTCGTTGCCCGACCCGCGGAGGTACAGCCTGTACGTTCCGGAGCCGCCGTCCGCCGCGGCCGCGCCGCCGGTTGTAAGGTCTTCCCAGACCGACACGTCGGTGGCGTATTGGAGCGTCCCGTTCCACGACGCCGCCTGCGGCCTGACCGTGAAGGGGTTCGTTCCCGAGAAGACGGTGATGTAGGGGTTCGCGGACAGGGGCAACGCCGTGGCCGGCGCGCCGGCCACGGTCGCCTCGTAGCTCGCGCCGCCTGCCAGGAAGGCGTAGGCGGCGTCGGGCAGCCAGAGGTGGAGCTTGCCGTTCTCGTCGGCGAAGAGGTCGTTGACGCCGTAGGGATCGAGATTGGAGACGGCGACCGGGGCGTTGGGCACGAGGTTCGTCACCGTCACGCACCAGACGCGCGACGCGCCGTCCGAAGGCGCGGGGGCGATGCGGTTGTTCGCGAGGCGGATCGAGCCGCCGGTGAAGGTGTTCGGGCCGATGGCTGCGGCAGCTCGGCCGGGCCCGATGTCCGCCCCGCCGCTGTTGCCCTGCGCGAAGACCGTGCCGCCGGTGATGGTCGTCGTGCCGCCCGCGCCGGCGGAGCTGGAATAGCTGCTGCCGCCGCCGATGCCCGCGGCCTCGGTGCCGCCCGTCGCCGTCACGGTGCCGCCGTTGATGGTCGTCGTGCCGCCCGCGCCGCCGTTCGCGTATCTGCCGCCTCCGCCGCCGATGCCGGCGCCGCGGTATCTGCTCGTGGCCGTGACCGTGCCGCCGTTGATGGTCACCGTGCCGCCCGCGACGCCGTAGCCGCCGCCGATGCCCGCGCCACCCCAGTTGCTGGTGGCCACGACCGTGCCGCCGTCGATGGTCACCGTGCCGCACGTGCCGCCGTATGAGTCGCCGCCGATGCCCGCGCCGCCGTCGCCGCCGCCCGTGGCCGTGAGCGAGCCCGTCGCGTCGCCGGGCGCGTTGGTGATGGAGAGCGACGCGCCCGTCGGGACTCTGAGACCCGCCCCGCCCTCGGTGGAGACGAGCACGTTCTTCCCCGCAAGGAGGAGCGAGACATTGGCTCCGGCCTCCATCGCGAAGGCGCGCTGGCCCCAGGCAGTCCCCGTGAGCGTCAAGTCCGAGAGCGTTACCGTGTTCGTCACATTTTCCGGGACGACGACGTTCACCTTGCTTGTCGTGTTCGCGCCGGAAAGCGTGAAAGGGCCCGCGTTCGTGAGCGTGAGCGTGGGCGAGGCATACGTCCAGCCCGGGCCGTTGGTCGAGACGGCGTCGTCGAGGGCGAAGCCGTTGATCGTCACCCCGGTGGGGGCGGCGAGGGCGGCGGTCGTTGCGACTGTTGCCGCGACGGCGGCAAGGAATCGAATCAGGGTGTGTTTTTTCATGGCGTGTCCTTGGGGGGTTAGGGGTTAGGGGTTAGGGCAAGAGACGAGAGACAAGAGACAAGGGGAGGAGGGCGCGAGACGGAAGACGGGCGCTTCCGCCTTCCTTGGCTTGTCTCGCGTCTCATGTCTCGTGTCCTCTCGCGTCTCTCGTCTCATGTCTCTTGCCCTTTCTCCGTCACGGCTGGGTGGCGCTGGCCTCCACCTTGAAGAAGCGGCTGGGGGCGGTGGCGTCGAGGTTGTCGAAGACGAGGTCGCCATCGTTTTCGGCGCAGACGCTCTCCACGATCTCCCAGGTTCCGCCGAGCGTGTCCGCTGCATAGAGCGAATACCAGATGCCGCTTTGGGCGTTGGTGATCTTGATGGAGAACGACGTGCCGTCGAAGGCGAAGCCCGAGCCGTCCGTGGCGAAGACGGGCGCGGCGGGGCCGCCCGACGATCCTTGGGTCGCCGTAGTCGGCGCGTTGGCGACGGTGGCGGTGTAGGCGGCGCCGTCCGCCGTGAAGGCGTAGCTGCCATCCGGAAGCCAGAGGTAGAGCTTGCCGGCGGCGTCGGCGACGAGATCGTTGACGCCGAAGGTGGCGGGGAGGCTTTCGGCGGGCAGGGCGATCTCGACGGGCGCGTTGGGCGTGAGGTTCGGCACGGTCACGCACCAGACGCGCTCCGCGCCGTTGCTGGGCGCGGCGGCCGCGTAGCCGCCGTCGATGCGGATGGAGCCGCCGGTGAAGGTGCTCGTGCCGGAGACGTTCGGCGTCGTGCCGCCGTCCTCCAGATCGCCGATGCCGCCGCCGATGGCCGGGCCACCGCCCGCGCCGCCGGTCGCGAGGACGGTGCCGCCGGAGACGGCCAGGGTTGCGCCCTCGCCGCCGTCGCCCCATGGCGAGGAGCCGCCGCCGATGCCGGGCGCGTAATCGCCGCCGGTTGCCGTGACCCGTCCGCCGTGGACGAACACCATGCCGCCTGGATCGCCGCTGTCATACGGGTCGCAGCCGCCGCCGATGCCGGCGCCGGCGACGCCGCCGGTTGCCGTGACCGTGCCGCCGTTGATGGTCACCGTGCCGCCATAGCCGCTGTCGTCCGTGACGTAGCCGCTCGTGCCGATGCCGGCGCCGTAGCGGGCGCCGACGGCCGTCACGATGCCGCCGTTGACGGTCACCGTGCCGACCCCCGCGCCGCCGCCGATTCCGGGGGCGTATTTCATGCCGCCGACGGCCGTCACGATGCCGCCGTTGATGGTCATCGTGCCGCCCGCATCGACGGCGTCCCACGTGCCGCCGCCGCCGATGCCGGCGCCGCCGTAGCCGCCCGTCGCGGTCAGCGCGCTGACCTCGTCGCCGGGCGCGTTGGTGATGGCGAGCGTCCGCCCCGCCACGACTTCAAGACCGGCGCGGCCGGAGCCGGAGGCAAGCGTGTTCGCTCCTGCGAGGGTCAGCGAGACGTTGGCGTTCGTCTCCAGCGCGAAGGCGCACAGCGTGCCGCCCAATGCCTTGAGCGTCAGGTTCGAGAGTTCGACCGCGTTGGTGACGCCTTCCGGCACGACGACGCAGACGCCGCCGGCTCCGTTGACGCCCGACAGGGTGAAGGGGCCTTCGCCGGAGAGCGTGAGGATGCGGGTTTCCGCATCGTAGCTCCAATCGGCGGGGGGAACCGTCGGGAAGGCGACCTCTTCGCCGTTGACGGTCACGCCGGTCGGGCCGACGCCGTCTTGGATCTTCACAGTTTCATCGCCTCCGTTCGCCGTGAAGCCGTGCTCGCCGTTCGGGAGCCAAAGGTAGATGGCGCCGCCGTCGTCGGCGGCGATGTCGTTGCCGCCGTATCCTGCCGGCGCGGTGAGCGTGACGGGTTCGTTGGGGTCGAAGCCCGTCACCACCGCGCAGAAGACCTGTTCCGTGCCGTTCGAGGGCGCGGGGGAGGCGAATGATCCGCCCAGGCGGATCGAGCCGCCGGTGAAGGTGGTCGTGCCGATGTTCGCGCCATCGCCTCCCGGCCCGATGTCCGCGCCGTCGCCGTTGCCTTGCGCGAAGACCGTGCCGCCGGAAATGGCGACCGTGCCACCGGCTCCTCCGGAATAGCTGAAGTAGCAACCGCCGCCGCCGATGCCGGCGCCGGTGCTTTCTCCGCCTGTCGCCGTCACGGTGCCGCCGGAAATGGTCACCGTGCCGGCGTCGCCATCGCCGCCGCCGCCGATGCCGGCGCCGGCGCTTTCTCCGCCTGTCGCCGTCACGGTGCCGCCGGAAATGGTCACCGTGCCGCCGGCGCCCGATCTGCTGCCGCCGATGCCCGCGCCGCCATGCATTCCGCCCAACGCCGTCACGGTGCCGCCGGAGATGGTCACGGTGCCGGCGTCGCCGTTGTTGCCCTGATCGCAGCCGCCGATGCCGGCGCCGCCGTCGGCGCCTTGCGCGACGACCGTGCCGCCGGTGATGGTCACGATGCCCCCTGTGCCTCTTGCATAGGCGCCGCTGCCGATGCCGGAGCCGGACATGTTGCCTGTTGCGACGACGGTGCCGCCGGAGATGGTGACGTTCCCGCCGTTCCCGCCTTCGCCGCCGCCGATGCCCGCGCCGCCGTACGCTCCGCCCGTCGCCGTCACGGCGCCGCCGGAGATCTCGATCGTGCCGCCGTGCGCGCTGAGCTCGCTCCAGGGGTCGTCGTTGCCGGCGCCGATGCCGGCGCCGTAGTCGCCGCCCGTTGCGACGATCGTCCCGCCGGAAACCTTCAGCGTGCCACCTGCGCTGTCGTCGCCGCCGCCGATGCCGGCGGGCGCATCTCCGTTTTGCTCCCCACCTCGTCCATCGGGAAGACTGGGGCAGGTTTTGAGGGGCTAGCGTTGTCGCGACTTTGCCAGTGCCAGCGAGGCCAGAACCAGTTCTTCGCAAAGGCGCTTGAACGTCTGGTAGTTTTCGAGTTCTGCCTTCACACGTTCCAGATCGGCTTCGCGTACATAGTCCGAGCGGCTTCGCTTCTGGATCGTGTAGCTGATCTGGTAGAACGGCCCGGCCTTCTCCTTGGGCTTTTGGTATTGCACGCTGAGCCGTCCGGGGCGCATGGGCCCGAGAGCCACGATCTGCTCTTTGATGGCACGAATCTTCTCTTCATCGCCTGAGGTGTCTTTTTCCATCTGGTTTCTCCTTTCGCGCTTGATGCTATAGCATTCGAATGCTATAGTATCAAGCGCGAAAGGAAGGAAAGACAATGGAAACCTGCAAAAACCTGATCGAAGCCGAAAAGGCAATCCAGCGCAAACACATGGAACTGGCCCGCAGGGAGTACGAAGACTACCTGCAGAGGCTCGCGGAGAGCACCCCCTCCGAGGGAAGCGACGGGAAGCCGCTCGTCAAGACCAGGACGATCGGCATGAGGGTCGCGACCGGGTTCGGGCCGGTTGAACTGAAAGTGAAGAACGGGCTCTGCCGGTCGTCCGGTCGGTACGAGACGCCGATGCGCCTGCGCTTTTTCGGCGGCAGGCGCGGCTGCGTCTCCCCCGCGTTCGAGATGAGGATCGCGGCGACGGCCATGGAGACGGGATCGTTCGAGAAAGCCTCGAAGCTCTGCAGGGAATGGGGGTGCCCCGTCAGCGACGACAAGGTCATGGACGTCGTCAGGGACATCGCCGGGCGCTGCGAGGAAGGGAAGCTTCCCCGGCTCTGCGAGGAGGCGGCGGGGAGCGAGGACACGCTGGTGATCATGATGGACGGCTGGTTCGCCCGGCACCGCGGGGCGGGATGGGGGAAGCGCAACCCAAGAGCCGCCGAGCGCGTGGAATGGCGCGAGATGAAGTCGGCGACAATCTTCAAGCTCGCCCACGCCGCGGAGACAAGCGGGGGAAGGCGCGTGCTTGTCACCAAGCACGCAGTCTGCATGCCGGCCGGCACGGATCCGGTCGACTTCGGCCGGAAGGTCGAATTCGAGGCGCGGCGGATGGGGATGATGCAGGCGAAGTTCGTCTACATCGTCATGGACGGCGGCACCTACCTCTGGAACATCTTCGAGGACAGGTTCGCCACCATCGCCGAAGGGACGCTGGACTACTACCACGCCACCGAGCATCTCGGCGCGCTCGCCGCGGCGCTCTTCCCGGACGACGAGCCCGCGCGAAAGGCGTGGCTCTCGGAGCGTTGCAGGAAACTCAAGCGGTACGGGGGGAAGACGCTGCTCGACATCCTCAAGGCGCACGAAGGCGACGGATGCTGGGACGCGAAGCCCGTGCAACGCGAGACGGAATATTTCATGAAGCACAAGGACCACATGGACTACCTCAGGCAGCGCAGGCTGGGGCGCCCCATCGGAAGCGGCGCGGTCGAATCGCTTTGTTCGCAGTTGCAGAACCGCTTCAAGCGGTGCGGCCAGTTCTGGTCCGCAGTCGGGCTCGAGTCATTCCTGAAGGCGTACATATGGTACGTCAACGGGGAGCTCCACCACTGCTGCGCCCAGGCAGCAGTCCCAGCGTAGCCGGTAGCAAAACGGAGATGCGCCCGATGCCGGCGGCGTTGTCGCCGCCCGATGCCGACAGCGAGCCCGCGTCGTCGCCGGGGGCGTTGGTGATGGAGAGCGTCCGTCCCGCCGCGACTTCGAGACCTGCGCGGTTGGAGCCAGAGGCAAGCGTGTTCGTTCCCGCGAGGGCGAGCGACACATTGGCATTTGTTCCCACCACGAAGGCGCATTGATCCGCGTGCGTTGCCAGGAGGGTCAGGTTCGAGAGCGTGACGGTGCCGACGAGGTTGGCCGCGACGGCGACGCCGACGCCGCCGATCACGTTGGCGCCCGACAGCGTGTAGGTTCCCGAGCCAGTGATGGCGAGGCTGCGGGTCGCCGCGTTGAAGCTCCATCCGGTGGGGGAGCCCGCCGGGGAGGCGATTTCCTCGCCGTTGACCGTCACGCCGGTCGGGCCGACGCCGTTTTGGATCTTCACGGTGCGGTTCGACCCGTTCGCCTGGAAGGTGCGGGTGCCGTCCGGGAGCCACAGGTAGATGCAGCCGTAGTCGTCGGCGGCGATGTCGTCGCCGTTGTAGTTGGCGAGTCCTGCGATCGCGACGGGTTCGCGGGGCTCGAAGCCCGTCACCACCGCGCAGAAGACGGGTGCCGTGCCGTTCGAGGGCGCGGGGGAGGCGAATGATCCGCCCAGGCGGATCGAGCCGCCGGTGAAGGTGGTCGCCCCGGCGTTCACCCCTTGGTAGCCCGGCCCGATGTCCGAGCCGCCGTTGCCTTGCGCGAAGACCGTGCCGCCGGAGATCGTCACCGCGGCACTCGCGCCGCCGCTGCTGAAGCCGCCGCCGCCGCCGATGCCGGCGCCGCCGTTGCTTCCATACTGGCCGGCCGTCGCCGTGACGATGCCGCCGGAGATGTCCACCGTGCCGCCCGCGCCGTTGCATCCGCCGCCGATGCCGGAGCCATAGGAGCCGCCCTCCGCCGCGACGATGCCGCCGGTGATGGTCACCGTGCCGCATGCGCCGTTCTTGCCGCCGCCGATGCCGGCCGCGCTGGAGCCGCCTGCCGCGAACAGCGCCCCCTCGTCGTCATCGGGCGCGTGAGTGATGGAGAGCGACGCGCCCAGCGGAACTTCGAGACCCGCTCGGTTGGGTCTCGATTCGATGGAGTTCCTCCCTTTGAGGGAAAGCGAGACGTTGGCGCCCGTCTCCAATTCGATGGCGCAAAAGTTGTCGCTCCAATAACCTGTCGAGAGCGTCAGGTTCGAGAGCGTGACCGTGTTCGTCGCGCCTTGCGGAACGAGGATGCGCACCGCGCCTGCCGTGTTTCTGCCGGAAAGCGTGAAAGGACCCGCCCCGGAGAGCGTGAGCGTGAGCGTGGACGAGTCGTACGCCCAGCCCGGGCCGTTGGTCGAGACGGCGTCGTCGAGCGGGGTGCCGTTGATCGTCACCCCGGTGAGGGCGGCGTGGGCGGCCGTCGTGACCGCGATTGTTGCCGCAACGGCGGCAAGGAAACGAATCAGGGTGTGTTTTTTCATGGCGGGTCCTTGTGGGGTTAGGGGCTAGGGGTTAGGGGTTAGGGCAAGAGACGAGAGACAAGAGACGGGGCTAGGAGAGAGGACGCGAGACGCAAGACGGGAGACGGGCGCTTCCGCCTTTCCGGGCTTGTCTCGTGTCTCATGTCTCGTGTCCTCTCGCGTCTCGTGTCTCATGTCTCTTGCCCTTTCTCCGTCCTACGGCTGGGTGGCGCTGGCCTCCACCTTGAAGAAGCGGGCGGGGGCGGTGGCGTCGAGGTTGGCGAAGACGAGGTCGCCGTCGTTTTCGGCGCAGACGCTCTCCACGATCTCCCAGTCGCCGCCGAGCGCGGTCGTCGCGTACAGGGTGTACCAGATGCCGCTTTGGGCGTTGGCGATCTTGATGGAGAACGAGGCGCCGTCGAAGGCGAAGCCCGTGCCGTCCGCGGCGAAGACGGGCGCGGCGGGGCCGCCGGACGATCCTTGGGTCGCCGTGGTCGGCGCGTTGGCGACGGTGGCCTCGTAGCCGGCGCCGTCCGCCGTGAAGGCGTAGAGGCCGTTCGGGAGCCAGAGGTAGAGCTTGCCGGCGGCATCGGCGACGAGGTCGTTGACGCCGAAGGTGGCGGGGAGGCTCTCGGCGGGCAGGGCGATCTCGACCGCTGCGTTGGGCACGAGGTTCGTCACCGTGACGCACCAGACGCGCGCCGCGCCGTTGCTGGGCGCGGGGGCGATGGCGTCGTTCGCGAGGCGGATCGATCCGCCGGTGAAGGTGTTTGCGCCGGAATCCGCGCCGTCGCGGCCCGGCCCGATGTCCGCGCCGGCGCCGCCGCCTATCATGAAGCTCGTGCCGCCAGCCGCAAAGACCGTGCCACCGGAAATTTCCACCGTGCCACTGGCTCCGCCGGTGGCACCGAAGCCCATGCGGCTGCCGCCGCCGCCGCCGATGCCGGCGGCGTCGCTGCCGCCTGTCGCCGACACCCGTCCGCCGGAGATCGTCACGGTGCCGCCATCGGCGCCGGGGGCGTTGTAATAGCTGCCGCCGCCGCCGATGCCGGCGCCGCTGCTGCCGCCTTCCGCCGTCACGGAACCGCCGCTGATGGTCACGGCGCCGCCTTTTCCACCCGCTCCGCCGCCGATGCCGGCGCCGTTGGCAAGGCACATCATGCCGTCGGCCGAACTGTTTATCGCCGTGAGCTCGCCGCCGCTGACGGTCACTGTGCCGCCCGCCTGACCCATTCCGCCGCCGACGCCGGCGCCGTATCCTCTGCCTGTCGCAACGACCGTGCCGCCGGAGACCGTCAGCGATCCGCTGGCGCCCTTGGCGCCGCCGCCGATGCCGGCGGCGCTGGCGCCGGCCGTCGCGGCCAGGGTGCCGCCGGAGACGGTCACGTCGCCGTTTCGACTTCCCATCCGGCGGTCGCGGGCGCCGCCGGGCCGAAGGCGGCCTCCTCGCCGTTGATCGTCACGCCGGAGGAGCCAATGCCGCCCTGGAGTTTCACCGTGCAGGGGCGTCCGTTCGCTTCAAAGGCGTATTCGTTGTCGTACGGGAGCCACAGGTAGATGCAGCCGACGTCGTCGGCGACGATATCATCCGCGCCGTAATTCCCAAGCCCCGTGATCGCGACGGGTTCGTCGGGCTCGAAGCCCGTCGCCACCGCGCAGCCGACCGGCTCCATGCCGTTTGAAGGCGGGAGCATGAGGACGGAGCTGGCCAGGCGGATCGAGCCGCCGGTGAAGGTGTTCTCGCCGGAGGGGTCGGCATTGGCTCCGGGGCCGATGTCCGCGCCGCCGTTGGCGCCCTGTGCGAAGACCGTGCCATCGGAAATGGTTGTCTCGCCATTGGTGCCGCCGAAGGCTTTATTGCTGCCGCCGCCGCCGATGCCCGCGGCCCGGGAGTTGCCTTTCGCCGACACCCATCCGCCTGAGATCGTCACCGTGGCTCCGTCACCGCCGTTGCCCTCGTTGCTGCCGCCGCCGCCGATGCCCGCGCTGTTGCCCGTCGCCGTGACGACGCCGCCGGAGATCGTCACCGTGCCGCCATTGCCGCCATCTCCCCAAAGGCCGCCGCCACCGCCGATGCCCGCGCCGTAGTTGCCGCCCGTCGCCGTGACGACGCCGCCGGAGATGATCACCGTGCCGCCGTCCTTCTGCTCGCCGCCGCCGATGCCGGCGGCGTAGTCGTCGCCCCTTGCCGTGACGACTCCGCCGTTGATGGTCACCGCGCCGCCTGCGCCGTATTGGCCGCCGCCGATGCCGGCCGCGTCGTTGCCGCAGGCTGTCACGGAGCCGCCGTTGACGGTGATTGTGCCGCCAGCGCCCTTGTAGCCGCCGCCGATGCCCGCGCCGCATTGGCCGGCCGTCGCCGTCAACGCGCCCGTGCCGTCACCGGGCGCGTGGGTGATCGAGAGCGACGCGCCCGCCGGGACTTCGTCGACCGGAAAGCGTTTTCGCCTTTGAGGAAGAGCGAGACGCAGGCGTTCGTCTCCAGCGCGAAGGTGCAGATGTCGTCGCTCCCATAATCTGCCGAGAGCGTCAGGTTCGAGAGCGTGATCGTGGTCGTCGCGCCCTGCGGAACGACGACGCGCACCGCGCCCTCCGTGTTTTCGCCGGAAAGCGTGAAGGGGCCCGGACCCGAGAGCCTGAGGATGCAGGTGGCCGGGTCGTACGCCCAGCCCGGGCCGGACGAGCTGGAGGCGTCGTCGAGCGGGGTGCCGTTGATCGTCACCCCGGTGGGGGCGGCGAGGGCGGGAAGCGCCATGAAGGCGATGAGGAGGGAGGGGAGGAGGTTTTTCATAGGGGCTAGGTGTTAGTGAGGAGAGCGTAGAGAGGAGAGAGGAGTGTTGGCTGGGGGCACCCCAGACCCCGTTGAAAATTACGAATTACGAATTGGAGCCTTCCGGCACCAGCCCCTAGCGACTAGCCCCTGCCGCGAAGCGGCTTGCCCCAGACCCCGGTTTGACCGAGTGGTGGATAGGCGAAGGTGGGTGGTCGATGGGCAACTTTGTCGTGAGCTTTGTCGATAAGAAGGGGCTAGGGGTTAGGGCAAGAGACGCGAGACAAGAGACAAGGGGAGGAGGGCGCGAGACGGAAGACGGGCGCTTCCGCCTTCCTTGGCTTGTCTCGCGTCTCATGTCTCGTGTCCTCTCGCGTCTCTCGTCTCATGTCTCTTGCCCTTTCTCCGTCACGGCTGGGTGGCGCTGGCCTCCACCTTGAAGAAGCGGCTGGGGGCGGTGGCGTCGAGGTTGTCGAAGACGAGGTCGCCATCGTTTTCGGCGCAGACGCTCTCCACGATCTCCCAGGTTCCGCCGAGCGTGTCCGCTGCATAGAGCGAATACCAGATGCCGCTTTGGGCGTTGGTGATCTTGATGGAGAACGACGTGCCGTCGAAGGCGAAGCCCGAGCCGTCCGTGGCGAAGACGGGCGCGGCGGGGCCGCCCGACGATCCTTGGGTCGCCGTAGTCGGCGCGTTGGCGACGGTGGCGGTGTAGGCGGCGCCGTCCGCCGTGAAGGCGTAGCTGCCATCCGGAAGCCAGAGGTAGAGCTTGCCGGCGGCGTCGGCGACGAGATCGTTGACGCCGAAGGTGGCGGGGAGGCTTTCGGCGGGCAGGGCGATCTCGACGGGCGCGTTGGGCGTGAGGTTCGGCACGGTCACGCACCAGACGCGCTCCGCGCCGTTGCTGGGCGCGGCGGCCGCGTAGCCGCCGTCGATGCGGATGGAGCCGCCGGTGAAGGTGCTCGTGCCGGAGACGTTCGGCGTCGTGCCGCCGTCCTCCAGATCGCCGATGCCGCCGCCGATGCCGACGCCGCCTTTCGCGCCGCCGGTCGCGAGGACGGTGCCGCCGGAGACGGCCAGGGTTGCGCCCTCGCCGCCGTCGCCCCATGGCGAGGAGCCGCCGCCGATGCCGGGCGCGTAGTCGCCGCCGGTTGCCGTGACCCGTCCGCCGGAGATCGTCACGGTGCCGCCCGGCTCTTCGCTGCCACCACCGATACCGGCCGCGTAGTCGCCGCCGGTCGCCAAGACGCATCCGCCGGAGATCGCCACTGTGATGATGGCATCCCAGCCGCCGCCGCCGCCGCCGATGCCGGCACCCAGGTCGTTGCCGACGGCTGTGATTGTGCCGCCGGAGATCGTCACCGCGGCGCTTCCGCCGTAGTAGCCGCCGCCGATGCCTGCGCCGCCGGTGCCCATGTCGTCGCCGGCGCCTGTGGCCGTCACGGCACCACCTGAGATCTCGACCGTGCCGCCGGCGCTTTCGCAACCGCCGCCGATGCCTGCGCCGCCGCCGCAGCCTGTGGCCGTGACCGTGCCGCCAGCGATGATCACGACACAGTCGCCGTTGTCCCACAGGTAGGCTCCGCCGCCGATGCCGCCGCCGATGGCGCCGCCCGTCGCCGTCACCGAGCCCCCGGTGATTTCGACCGTGCCGCCCCGGTCGTGGTAGCCGCCGCCGATGCCCGCGCCGCCCCAGTCGCCCGTCGCCACGACCGTGCCGCCGGAGATTCTGATCGTGCCGGCGCTGCCGTAGCCGCCCCAGTCGCCCTGGTAGCCGCCGCTGCCGATGCCCGCGGCGTTCTCCCCGCCCGTCGCCGTCAGCGACCCCGCGTCGTCTCCGGGGGCGTTGGTGATGGAGGTCGCCGCCCCCGCCGAGACTTCAAGGCCCGCGTGGTTGGCGCCGGAGGCGAGCGTGTTTGCCCCGGCGAGGACGAGCGAGACGCAGGCGTTCGTCTCCAACGCGAAGGCGCACTGGTTGTCATTGGTAGCCAGAAGCGTCAGGTTTGAGAGCCTGATCGTGTTGGTGACGCCCTCCGGCACGACGAAGCAGACGTCGCCCGATTTGTTGACGCCCGACAGCGTGAAGGGACCCGTTCCCGAGAGCGAGACGGCATGCGTCTCCACATTGAAGCTCCATCCGGCGGCGCCAGGATCCGCCGGGCCGAAGGCGGCCTCCTCGCCGTTGACTGTCACGCCGGACGGGCCGACGCCGTTCTTGAGCTTTATCGTGTAGGAAAGCCCGTTCACCGTGAAGTCGTAGTCGCCGTCCGGGAGCCACAGGTGGATGGTGCCGGCGTCGTCGGCGACGATGTCGTTCACACCGTATCCTGTAAGTCCCGTGATCGCAACGGCCATGTTGGGGTCGAGGTTCGCCACCTTCACGCAGGCGACCCGGGCCGTGTTGTTCGAGGGCGCGGGGGCGATGGTTGCGTTGGCCAAGCCGATCGAGCCGCCGGTGATGGTGTTTGCGCCAGAGACTGCGCCGCTTTTGCCCGACCCGATGTCCGCGCCATAGTTGCTCGTGGCCTTGACCGTGCCGCCAGATGCATTCACATGGCCGCCTGCGCCTTGCCATCCGCCGCCGATGCCGGCGCCGTAGTTGCCCGTGGCCTTGACCGTGCCGCCGGAAACATTCACCGTGCCGCCCGCGCCGTGGGCGCCGCCGCCGATGCCGGCGCCGTAGTCGCCGCTGTTTGCCGTGACCGTGCCGCCGGAAACATTCACCGTGCCGCCCGCGCCGTAGGTGCCGCCGCCGATGCCCGCGCCGTAGAAGCTGCCGTTTGCGGTGACCGTGCCGCCGGAAATCCAAAGCGTGCCGCCCGCGCCGCCGTCGCCGCCGCCGATGCCCGCGCCGGCTTCGTCACCGCCTGTCGCGACGACCAAACCGCCGTAGACCGTCACCGCACCGCCGTCGCCGTAGGTGCCGCCGCCGATGCCTGCGCCGGTGTAGCCGCCCGTGGCCGCGACCGTGCCGCCGGAGATGGTGACCGTGCCGCCCGCGCCGCCGTAGCCGGCTTTTCTGCCGCCGCCGATGCCCGCGCCATAATTGCCGCCCGTGGCCGCGACCGTGCCGCCCGAGACCGTCACGGCGCCGCCATCGCCGCCGTAGCCGCCCGTCGCCGACAGCGAGCCCGCGTCGTCGCCGGGGGCGTTGGTGATGGAAAGCGTTTGTCCCGTCGCGACTTCAATGCCTGCGCGGTAGGAACCGGAGGCAAGCGTGTTCTCTCCCGCGAGGACGATCGCGACATTGGCGTTCGCCTCCAGTGCAAAGGCGCATTGGCCGCTGCTGGTGGTTTGGAGCGTCAGGTTGGAGAGCGTGACGGTGTTGGCCACGTTCGGTGCAACGACGACGAGCACCTTGCCTTCCGTGTTGGTGCCGGAAAGCGTGAAGGGACCCGCTCCGTCAAGCGTGAGGAGGTAGGTGGACGAATCGTACGCCCAGCCGATGTCGCCGGTCGAGACGGCGTCGTCGAGGGCGAAGCCGTTGATCGTCACCCCGGTGGGGGCGGCGAGGGTCGTGGCCGCGAAGGCGATGGACATCGCGGCGAGGATTTTGATGCCGTGGTGCGTCTTCATGGACGGAGTTCCTTTGGGTTTAGGAGCTTGGGTTAGCAGGAGGTGAAACGGGAGAGGGGAAGGGGTTTCCCGCGGCCGGAAACAGGCTCAGGAACAGCGTGGACCGGGAAGGACAGGGGGAAGGGGGAAGGGGGAAGGTTCGCCGCCTGCGGCATGAACCGCACGTATGCCCCCTTTTCCTCCTTTGACATCTTCATTTCAACTCCTCGGGCGGGGTATCGTGGACTGTGGGGCAGCGCGCCCTACGGGAGGCGGCGTCGAGGGCGAAGCCGTTGACCGCCACCCCGGAGGGGGGCGGCGTGGGCCGTGGCCGCGAAGGAGATGGACGACGCGGCGAATATTTTGATGCCGTGGCACTTCTTCATGGGCATGCCTCCTTGACGGCGCGCATTGTAGGAAAAAGACGGACGCAAGGGAAGAGGTTTTTTCATGTTTTTTTTCGAGGGCCGGAAACAGCCCCCGGAACACCCCGGAACAGCCCCGCCGACGGGGCCCAAAGGAACATGCCGCTTGACCTTTTGCGGAGGGAAGCGGTATGGTTTTTCCCGTTTTTTCCGAAAGAAGGTCGTTTCCCACATGCCAAACTACGATTATGAATGCACGAAGTGCGGCTACCACTTCGAAATGTTCCAGAGGATGACCGAGCCCCATCGCAAGACCTGCCCGAAGTGCAAGGGGAAGGTCAAACGCCTGCCTGGCGCGGGCGCGGGAATCCTTTTCAAGGGGAGCGGTTTCTACGAGACGGACTACAAGCGCAAGACCGCCGAAAGCGGTGGCGGCAGCACGCCGGCCGAATCCCCGTCCGCCGCCAGCCCCTACTAACCCGGCCACAAATTGCGTTGCTCACGGAGATTCAGGCATTGGGAGCTGGAATTTGGAGCTGGGAAAGGGGCATGGACATTCCTGTCCGTGTCACGGGTTGGAAAACCCGTGCCCCTACTAACCCGGCCACAAATTGCGTTGCTCACGGAGATTCAGGCATTGGGAGCTGGAATTTGGAGCTGGGAAAGGGGCATGGACATTCCTGTCCGTGTCACGGGTTGGAAAACCCGTGCCCCTACTAACCCGGCCACAAATTGCGTTGCTCACGGAGATTCAGGCATTGGGAGCTGGAATTTGGAGCTGGGAAAGGGGCATGGACATTCCTGTCCGTGTCACGGGTTGGAAAACCCGTGCCCCTACTAACCCGGCCACAAATTGCGTTGCTCACGGAGATTCAGGCATTGGGAGCTGGAATTTGGAGCTGGGAAAGGGGCATGGACATTCCTGTCCGTGTCACGGGTTGGAAAACCCGTGCCCCTACTAACCCGGCCACAAATTGCGTTGCTCACGGAGATTCAGGCATTGGGAGCTGGAATTTGGAGCTGGGAAAGGGGCATGGACATTCCTGTCCGTGTCACGGGTTGGAAAACCCGTGCCCCTACTAACCCGGCCACAAATTGCGTTGCTCACGGAGATTCAGGCATTGGGAGCTGGAATTTGGAGCTGGGAAAGGGGCATGGACATTCCTGTCCGTGTCACGGGTTGGAAAACCCGTGCCCCTGTTTTGCAGTATGAATTGTAGCCGAGTTAGTAGCGAGAACCCGGATCGGGGCCGACCCTGGCGGGGCCGGCCCATTTTGCATCCGTCGCACGGCATGGGCGCATCGATGAGAATCGGCTTCTTCGATTCCGGCGTGGGGGGGCTCTCCGTCTGGCGCGAAGCGATGCGCCAGATACCGGGGCTGGACTCCGTGTATCTCGCCGACACCGCGCACTGCCCCTATGGCGACCGTCCGGCCGATTTCATCGCCATGCGGTGCCATGCCGCCGTGCGCCTGCTTCGAGAGCGTGGATGCCGGCTCGTCGTGGTGGCCTGCAATACGGCGACCGCCGCCGCGATCGACACGCTCCGGGCATCCTATCCCCTCCCCTTCGTGGGCATGGAGCCGGCCGTGAAGCCCGCCGCCCTCGCGACGAAGACCGGCGTGGTGGGCGTGCTGGCGACCCCGGGCACCCTCGCCGGCCGCCTCTTCCGGGAAACATCCGCCAAGGCCGCACACCACGCCCGCGTGCTGGTCCGGCATGCGGCCGGCTGGGTCGAAGCCGTCGAACGCGGCGACATCGCCCCCGAAGGCGCCACCCTCGAGATCGTCCGCCGCGAGGTTGCCCCGCTGCTCGAGGCCGGAGCGGACAGCCTCGTGCTCGGCTGCACGCACTTCCCCTTTCTGCGGGACGCGATCCAGGCCGTGGCGGGGCCGGGCGTGGTCCTCTACGACCCGTCCCCCGCCATTGCCAGGCGCATCCTGGACCTTCTCCCGGAAAGCGGATCCTTCGACGGCCCCTGCCGCACGGAATTCCTTTCGACGGGCGACCCCACCTCCCTGGATCGCATGTTGCGCCACCTGCACATGGGAAGCGTACCCATCACCCGCGTCGCGCCGTGACGCGCGCCCGTCGCGCGATCCCGACCCCACCCCTGCCGGGGGATTTCCGGGGATTCCGCTCGAAGTCCCATCACGGCACGGTATGTGCTAGGAACAAACCATCATGAAACCCTTCCCCCTATGGACGGCCTGCCTTTCGGTGTTTCTCGTGCTTCGCACGCTCCCCGCGCCCGCGCAAGACCTGGAAGCGCTGGACAAGGCGTACGGCGAGCTGGCCGGCGAGATCGCCGGCGAACAGATGGACTTCCTCGATCGCAAGGAAGCCGCGGAACGATGCTTCTCGGACCCGAAGTACGAAACCGAGGCCACCGCGGACATCCGGAAGCGGATCGCCAGCCTCAAGGCCGAAGTCCGGAAGGCCGAGGAAGAGCTCCGCGCCGAAATCGCGAAGCATCCCGAGGTCAAGGCGAAACTCGACGGCCTCGCGAAAGACCGCGAGGCGCTCGCCGCGAAGCTGGACCGTCTCGACGAACTGAAGGCGCAGCGCGCCGCCGCGCGGAAGGCGGCCCAGCCGAAACCCAGGCCGAAGGCCCCGGTGGACGCCGAATGATCTTCGACCGGCCACACCTTCCTCCGGGAAACGGCGCGCCGCATCTTTCGCGGCATGCCGTTTTCCCCGGCGGATTCGCCCGGATTCCCGTTGCGCTGCTGCCGCTGCTGGCGCTGCTGGCCGGCTGCATGACGCCCGATCGCGCGGTGGACGAGACGGAGCGCGCCGCCTCCGAACTCGCCACGCCGGTGGTGGGCGACATCACCGGCCTCACCAACGCGTTCACCATCGCCCGGCCCGAGGATCGCCTGCGCGCGCGGCTGATGGTTTCGCAGGACCTGCCCGGAACGCGCTCCGCCACCAACGGCGTGACGTCGCTCGGCGACGGGCCCGTCACGCTGACGTTGCAGGACGCCTTGCGCATCGGCGCGCAGAACGACGACACCTACCAGAAGCTCAAAGAGGCGATCTTCCATGCCGCGCTCGCGATCGACCTGCAGCAGCACGCCTTCGAATCCACCTTCGCCGGCGCGCTGGGTGGCGGCGTGGAACGCACGACCGGCGACGGCGGCAATGCCACCACCGCCTCGGGCAACGCGAAACCCTCCATGGCCCGCACCTTCTCGAACGGCGCCACGGCGGCCGCCTCGCTCGGCCTGGACGTGGTCCGCCTGCTTACGGGGGACAAGAGCGGCGCCTTCGGCCTCGCGGGGGACGCCTCGTTCTCGATCCCGCTCCTGCGCGGCTCCGGACGGGCCGTCAACCTCGAAAAGCTGACGCAGGCCCAGCGCGACCTTCTCTATGCGGTGCACGACTTCGAAGCCCACCGGCAAAGCTACGCGGTGAGCATCGCCGACGCCTACTACGCGATTCTCGAAGCCGTCCGCCACCTGGAATCCCTCGAGGACAACCAGCAGCGTCTTTCCGACAATTTCGAACGCGCCCAAATGCTCGCGGATTCGGGCCGGATGAAGCGCATCGAAGTGGACCAGGCGCGTCAGGACCTGCTCTCCACGGGGAACTCGCTCGTCTCCGCCCGCCGGAACCTCGACGCGAAATACGACGGGTTCAAGGCCACGCTCGGGCTTCCCGCCGACGCGGAAATCGCCGTGGACATGGACGAGCTCGTGCGCTTGCAGGTGGACATGGGGCTCGGGGCCGAGGGCACCAACCTCGTGGATGCCGCCGCGGCCATGCCCCCGCTGCCGTGGAACGACGACGATGCGCTGGCCATCGCCCTCGAGCGCCGCCATGACCTCTTCAACACGCGCGGCCGCCTGGAGGACGCCGTGCGCGCCCTGCCGCTGGCAAGGGACCGGCTGCGCCCCGAACTCTCCCTCTCCGGCGCGCTGGGCTACGATCGCCAGCGGAAGATCCACGCCCCCGCCGCGGCAGAGGGCGAAAAGCGCTCCACCCGGGATTGGACCTACTCCGCCGGCCTGGACCTCGACCTGCCCTGGGAACGCACCGCCGAGCGGAACGAATACCGCGCCGCGCTCGTCGCCATCGACGCCGCCATGCGGTCGGTCGAAACCGCCGAGGACGCGGCCAAGAGCCTCATCCGCGACGACCTCCGGAAGCTGCGCTCCGCCTGGGCGTCGTTCGTCATCCAGTCGGAAGCCGTGCGCGTGGCCATGCGGCGCGTGCACAGCACCGATCTCTTCAACCAGGCGGGCCGCGCGGAGATCCGCGACGTGCTCGATGCGGAAGACGACCTGCTCACCGCGCGCAACGCGCTCGTGAGCGCCGTCATCGACTACCGTGTCGCGGGCCTTGAACTGCGCCGCGACATGGCCGTGCTGGATATCACCGCGGAAGGACTTTGGAATGAACTCGAACCCTAAGACGAAAAAACGGATGGGCGTCGCGGCCGCAATCCTCGTTGCGGCGGGCGTCGTGGGGGGCATCGCCATGCGGCGCGCCGCCGTGCGGAGCCACCAGGACCTGGGCCCCCTCTACGAGGTGAAGCGCGGCCCGCTGGACATCACCGTCACCACCTCCGGAACCATCCAGAGCCGCAAGAACGTCATGGTGCTGAGCGAGGTGGAAGGACGCAACACCATCCTGTGGATCATCGACGAAGGCACCACGGTCACCAACGGCCAGCTGCTTCTCGAGATGGACTCCAGCTCCTTCACCGACAAGCTCACCGAACAGCAGATCTCCGTGGCCAACGCCTCCGATGCGCTCGTGCAGGCCGAGGAGAAGCTCGCCGTGGCCCGGAACGCGCAGGAGGCGTATGTGGCCGAGGCCCACCTCAAGCTCGAGCTGGCCGTGCTGGAAATCGAGAAGTACGCCCAGGGCGAATACCCGCAGTCGCTCCAAGAGGCCACCGGCAGGATCATGATCGCCAACGAAGAGGTGGAGCGCGCCGCCGAGGACGTCAACTGGTCGCGCAAGCTTGCGGACCAGGGCTACCTCACGCGAAGCGAGCTGCAGGCGGACGAGCTCACCCTCAAGCAGAAGCAGAACTCCTACGACCAGGCGGTCACGGCCTTGAACGTGCTCACCAACTACACCCATCGCCGCCAGACCGCCACCCTCGAATCGGACCGCAAGCAGGCCGAGATGGCGCTGGAGCGGATCGTCCGCGAGCGGCGGGCCGACGTGATCCAGGCGGAGAGCAACCTCCGCGCCCGCCAGCAGGAGTCCGAGCGCCAGAACACCCGCCTTGAAAAGCTCGAGACGTCCGTGCGGAACTGCAAGGTCTACGCGCCCACCAACGGCCTGGTGATCTACGCATCGACCGTGCAAGCGTCCCGGCGCCACTGGGGGAGCGACCCCCTCCAGGCCGGTTCGCAGGTGAACGAGCGGCAGGAGCTCATCCAGATCCCGCTGGACGGCGGCATGATCGTGGAGATGAGCGTGCCCGAGTCCGCGCTGAACAAGCTCGCCCTCGACCAGCGCGCCAGGGTGAAGATCGAGGCCCTGCCCGGCAGCGTGTTCACGGGGCACCTTTCGAAGATCGGGCTTCTGCCCGACGGGCGGAACACCTGGCTCAACCCCGACCTCAAGCTCTACAACTGCGAGATCGAGCTCGACTCCGCAGAGGGCCTCCGCTCCGGCATGAATTGCGAGGCGGAACTGCACGTGGACCACTACGACGACGCCATCGCGGTCCCGCTCCAGTGCGTGATCCGCGTGGGGGACGAGCCGGTGGTGTTCGTGGCGCAAGACGGCGAGGCCGTCGCCCGGCCCGTGGTGCTCGGACTCGACAACAACCGGCACGTGCGCGTTCTCGAAGGCCTGGACGAAGGCGACCTCGTGCTCCTCGATCCGCCGCTCGCGAAAGGCGGGAAAGGGCATCCCGGAGGCGACCCGGAAGACGCATCCGGCGACAAGCCCCGCAACGGGGACGGAAAGCGTTCCGCCGAAGGGAACCCCGGGCGGCCGCGGCAGCCGCCGCCCGGCGGGAACCCGCCGCCCGGCCCCTAGCCGCGGACGGCCTTCGACGGAGCCGAGCGCGCCCCTCCCGGCCCGAAGCGAAGAGGAGCCGTCTTCCCGCTGCCGGGGACAATCGCCCCGTGGCCGCGCCGTTCCCCGCCGTCGCCCGTGCATGCCATGCGTTCTGCTTGAATCATCCCGCGAAAGCACGATATACTTCCCGCCATCTTTTTCGCCACACCCGAGGAAATCCCCATGTCCCACTTCCATCTGAACCTCCACGAAGACCGCATCGCCGAAGTCCTCAAGCGCCTCCCCCACGAGATTCTTCTGGAGCACATCCCCTTCGACGCCGTCTGCGCGGTCACTCCCGAACCCGTCCCCTACTCGATCCGCGAGTCCCTCGCCTACGCGCCCATCGCGGAAGGCGGCCGCTGGGGCGACGTCTGGGATTGCGGCTGGTTCCGCCTGACGGCGAAGGTGCCGAAATCGTGGAAGGGCTCCTACGTGGTGGCCCGGCTCGACTTTGGCGGCGAAGCGCTCGTGTACGATGAAAACGGCGACCCCAAGGTGGGCCTCACGAACGGTTCGGTCTTCGACGGCCACTACCACAAGGACATCGCCCACCTGATCCCCTGCTGCAAGGGCGGCGAGGCGGTGGACCTCTGGGTCGAGACCGGCGCCAACGCCCTGTTCGGCGCGGACATCGTGGCGGATCCCGCGTGGCTGGACGATCCCTCGAAGATGCACGGCACGTACGACGGCTCGGTGCGGGCCTGCCGTCTCTGCCGATTCGACCACGGGAAATGGCAGCTCTGGCTTGATCTCTCCGTGCTCTTCGACCTGGCGAAGGCGCTGCCGGACACCTCCGCCCGCCGCTACTCCCTGGTGCGCGGCATGGGCAAGGCGCTCGACAAGCTGCCCGGCGAAGGCGCAGCGGCCTGCCGCGCCGCGCTGAAGCCGCTTTTCGACGTGAAGAGCGACCCCGCCGCCCCGGACGTTTGGGGCGTGGGCCACGCCCACATCGACACCGCCTGGCTCTGGCCCATGCGCGAGACCGTCCGCAAGTGCGCCCGCACCTTCTCCAGCCAGATCGGCCTCATCGAGCGCTATCCCGGCTACGTCTTCGGGGCTTCGCAAGCCCAGCACTACGCCTTCGCCAAGCACTGCTACCCGGGGCTCTACGAGAAGATCCAAAAGGCCGTGGCCGACGGATCCTGGGAAATCCAGGGCGGCATGTGGGTCGAGGCCGACTGCAACCTCATCGGCGGCGAATCGATGGTGCGCCAGTTCCTCCATGGGAAGAACTTCTTCCGCGACGAATTCGGCGTCGACGTGAAGAACCTCTGGCTCCCCGACGTCTTCGGCTACTCCGCGAACCTGCCCCAGATCCTCCGCAAGGCGGGCATGGATTTCTTCCTCACCCAAAAGCTCTCCTGGAACGTCTACAACAAGATGCCGCACAACACCTTTTTCTGGCGCGGCATCGACGGGAGCGAAGTGCTCGCCCACTTCCCGCCGGAAGACGACTACAACTCCTGCGCGCTCCCCTCGCAGCTCCGCCGCCATGAAACGAACAACCGCGAGCGCGGCCTGGTCCAGGACACCCTCTGCCTCTTCGGGATCGGGAACGGCGGCGGCGGCCCGAAGGAGGAGCACGTCGAACGCGCCCTCCGCATGCGCGACCTGAACGGCGTCCCGCGCTTCCACCTCGGCAAGGCCCAGCCCATCCTCGAGAAGATGGCCGCGCTCGGCGACGAGCTCGACACCTGGAACGGCGAACTCTACTTCGAGCTCCATCGCGGCACCCTCACCACCCAGGCCGCCATCAAGCGCTGGAACCGGCGCGCCGAGGAAGCCCTCCGCTCCGCCGAGATGCTCTGCGCCTCCGTCCGTCCGCAGGACTACCCCATCGACGTCTTCGACCGCCTCTGGAAGACGGTCCTCGTGAACCAGTTCCACGACATCCTCCCCGGCTCCAGCATCCATCGCGTGTACGTCGAGGCCGAGGCCCAGCTGCGCAAGGTCGTGGACGAGGCCCGCGAACTTCGCGGCGCCGCCGCCAGGAAGCTCCTTGCGGCGGACGCCGGTTCCACCACCTTCTTCAACCCCTCCAGCACGCCCTTCGCCGGCGCGGTCGCCCTCCCGGAAGGCTGGAAGGGCGCCACCTGCGCCACCAGCGGGAAGGCGCTTCCCTCGCAGGACGAAGGCGGCGAGACCACCGCCTGGATCGAAGTCCCGCCCCATTCCTTCGCCACCCTCCGCAAGGGCAGGCCCGCCCGCGCCGCCGCCGCGAAAGCCAAGCCCGAAGAAGGCGAACGCTTCGTCCTCGAGAACGACGTCGTCCGCTACGCCTTCGACGACCGGCTCCAGCTCGTCGCCGCCTTCGACAAGCTCGCGGGCCGCGACATCCTGGCCGCCGGAGAGACGGGCAACCGCCTCGAACTCTTCGAGGATCACCCCCACTGCTACGACGCCTGGGACATCGACGAGTACTACCGCTCGATGCGCCTCGACACCGCGCACGTCGTCTCCGTCCAAGCCATCGGGACGCCCGCCGTCCGGACGGGCCTCGAGGCGGAAATCCGGATCGGCGGCTCCACGCTCCGCCAGCGGATCTGGCTCGGGCGCGACGGCAGGCGCCTCGACTTCGCGACCGAAGCCGACTGGAAGGAAAGCCACCGCCTCCTGCGCGTCGCCTTCCCCGTGTCCGTGGAAGCCCCGGAAGCCTCCTTCGAAATCCAGTACGGCATCGTGCGGCGCGCCACGCACGACAACACCATGTGGCAATACGCGCAATTCGAGGGCGTCGGCCACCGCTTCGCCGACCTCTCGTGCCGCACCTACGGCGTCGCCCTGCTGAACGACAGCAAGTACGGCTATCGCGTGAAGGGCCACGAGCTCTCGCTCTCGCTCCTCCGCTCGCCCACCTCGCCCGACCCGGTCGCGGACAAGGGCGACCACCACCGCTTCACCTACTCCCTCCTCCCCCACCCGGGCGACCTGGCGGACTCGGACGTCTTCGCGAATGCCGCCGTCATCAACCAGGGCGTCGAACGCTTCGACGGACTCGCGCCGAAGAAGACCACCCGCCTGCCCGTCTCGCTGGAAGGCGAAGGCATCGAACTCGCCGTGCTGAAGCGCGCCGAGAAGACCGACGACCTCGTCGTGCGCCTCGTCGAAACGCGGGGAACCGGCGCCACGGGCCTCCTGCGCACGGCGAACGCCAGAGCCGCGGTCACGCCGGTCGACCTGATGGAGTGGAACGACCTCGGCGCCGCCACCCAAGGCAAGGTCGCCCTCGCGTTCACGCCCTTCGAAATCAAGACCTTCCGGATCACCCTCCCGGCGGCGCGCCGATAACTCCAATCCACGAACCGTCCGCCTTCCAAACAAGGATTGTCCCATGACGATGACCACTGACACGTTGCGTCAGATGTACCTCGATTTCTTCCAGTCGAAGGGGCACGCCGTAATCTCCGGCGCATCGCTCATCCCGGAAAACGACCCCACCGTGCTCTTCACCACCGCCGGCATGCATCCGCTCGTGCCCTACCTGATGGGCCGGCAGGAACATCCGGCGGGGAAGCGCCTCACCAACGTGCAGAAGTGCGTCCGGACCGGCGACATCGACGCAGTCGGCGACTCCTCCCACCTCACCTTCTTCGAAATGCTCGGCAACTGGTCGCTCAACGACTACTTCAAGAAAGAAGCCATCACGTGGTCCTTCGAGTTCCTCACCGGGCACCTCGGCTTCCAGCCCGAGCAACTGAACGTGACCGTTTTCAAGGGGGAAGAGGGCATCCCTGCCGACGAAGAGGCGGCCGGAATCTGGAAATCCCTGGGCATTCCCGAAGAACGCATCTTCCGCCTGCCGCGCAAGGACAATTGGTGGGGGCCCGCCGGCGAGACCGGCCCGTGCGGGCCGGACACCGAAATGTTCATCGACACCGGCAAGGCCGCCTGCGGCCCGGACTGCCGCCCCGGATGCCACTGCGGGAAGTACGTCGAAATCTGGAACGACGTCTTCATGCAGTTCAACAAGACGGCCGACGGCACCTTCGAACCGCTGGGACGCCACAACGTCGACACCGGCATGGGCATCGAGCGGACCGTCTGCATGATGAACGGACTCGACAGCGTCTACGACATCGACGTCTTCCAGCCCATCATGGCGAAAATCAAGGAGCTGTCCGGCAAGACCGGCTTCGCCGGCGACGAAATCCGCTCCTCGCGCGTGATTGCCGACCATTCCCGCACCGCCACCTTCATCCTTGGCGACCCCAAGGGCGGCGTCGTGCCGGGGAACCTCGGCGCGAACTACGTGCTCCGCCGCCTCATCCGCTCGATGGTGCGCCACGCCCGCAAGCTCGGCATCGCCGCGGGCTTCACCGGGGAGATGGCCGAGGCGGTCATCTCCGTCTACCGGCACGTCTACCCCGAACTCGCCGAAAAACGCGAATTCATCCTCAAGGAATTCCTCGCCGAGGAGGAGCGCTTCGGCAAGACGCTCGACGACGGCAAGCGCGAATTCGACAAGATCGTCGCCGGCATCCGCCGAGGCAACGAATTCCGCGCCGCGAAAGATCCGGCCTTCGCGCCCGTCGACCGGATCGCCGGAAAGCAGGCCTTCAAGCTCTACGACACCTACGGCTACCCGCTGGAAATGACGGTTGAACTCGCGAACGAAGAAGGCTTCACCGTGGATGTCGAAGGGTACAAGGAGGCCTTCAAGGCACACCAGGAACTCTCCCGCGCCAACCTCGGCTCCGCGAAGTCCGGCCTCGCCGAACACTCCGACGAGACCACCGCCCTCCATACCGCCACCCACCTGCTGCACAAGGCGCTGAAAATCGTCCTGGGAGACCATTGCAATCAAAAAGGCTCGAACATCACCAGCGACCGGTTGCGCCTGGACTTCACCCATGGCGAAAAGATGACGCCCGAGCAGATCCAGGCGGTCGAGGACCTCGTGAACGAGCAGATCCAGGCGGATCTCCCGGTGTTCCACGACAGGATGACCCTCGACGAGGCCCGCGCCTCCGGCGCCACGGCGCTCTTTTCGGACAAGTACAAGGATGAAAAACTCTCCGTCTACACGATCGGAGCGTCCCGCGACGACTTCTTCTGCAGGGAAGTCTGCGCCGGCCCCCACGTCGAGAAAACCGGTCGCCTCGGACACTTCCGGATCAAGAAGGAGGAATCGTCCTCCGCCGGCGTCCGGCGCATCCGGGCCGTGCTCGAAAAGCGAGCCCGGGACTAGCGAGAGAGGCAGACGTTCCTGCGTCCGGCGAATGCCGGCGGCAGGCCGTTTTTCATTGTTCCCGTCCAAGATGTTCCCTACACTTCCGCCCCTATGCTTTTCCACAAGGAATATCCCATCATCCGGAAACGCGCCGACCACTGCATTTCGCGCGCGAACATCGATCCCGACGCCCTGCGCGTGCTGCGCCGCCTGTCCAAGGCCGGCTACACCGCCTACCTGGTGGGAGGCGGCGTGCGGGATTTGCTCCTGGGCCGCAAGCCGAAGGACTTCGACGTCGGGACGGACGCGCGCCCCAACGAAATCAAGCGCCTCTTCCGCAATTGCTTCCTCGTCGGCCGGCGCTTCCGCCTCGCCCACATCCGCTGGGGGCAGAACGTCATCGAGACCAGCACCTTCCGGAAATCCCCTCCACCGCCGGACGACCCCATCGACACGTTGTACCAGTACGAGGACAACACCTTCGGATCGCCGGAAGAAGACGCCCACCGCCGGGATTTCACGGTGAACGGCCTTTTCTACGACATCAAGACCTTTGCCGTGATCGACTACGTGGGCGGCTTGCGCGACCTCGAGCGGAAGGTGCTCCGCAGCATCGGCGACCCCAACATCCGCTTCCTCGAAGATCCCGTGCGCATGATGCGTGCCGTCCGCCTTGCGGCCGTCCTGGACTTCACGATCGACCGGACGAGCCGCCGCGCCATCCGACGCCATTACCGCGAAATCGAAAAGGCGTCCGCGCCACGCCTGCTGGAGGAAACCTTCCGCCTCTTTTCGCGGCACGCCTCCGAGCAGGCCTTCCAGCTCCTCCACGAAACGAAGCTGATGTCCGTGCTGCTTCCGGACGTCGACGCATTCGTGAAGGAATCGGGCGGGAAGGCGTCTCCCCTGTGGAAGACGCTCGCGGCCTTCGATGCCGATCCCGCATCGGACGGCGATCCGTCGAACGCGCTTCGCCTCGCCGTGCTGTACTGGCCGATCTTCAAGGCGCGCGTCGAAGGGCTTTCCGCTTCCCCGGACCCGGATTCCCCCCAACGGAGGGGCGGGCGCATCAACCACCGCGCCATCGCCCGCGAAATCCTCGACCCCGCCGGGACAAAATTCCGCATGCCCAAGATGGCCGTGCTGGGCGCCACCTACATCCTCGATTGCCAGCGCCGCTTCGACGCCCCCAAGACACTCCGCCCCGGATCGTTCCGCGGCGATTTCTTCGACGACGCCCTGGCCCTTTTCCGGATCCGCCTCGCCGCGGACGGGCAAGACACGACCCCCGCAGATCGCATCGGACGCCGGCTGGCGCAAAGCCGCTCCACGCGCCAGCCCCTCTACTCCGAGGGAGAGGCCAACGCCGAGGCCGCGGACGAAGCCCGCACCCCTCGCCAAATGGCCGAGAACGAGGATTCCGAAGCCGTCCGCGACGGCGACGCATCCGATTCCGAGCGCAACAGCGAGCGCCCGTTCGGCAAGGGCGGGCGCCGCAACCGCCGCCCCAAACACCGCAGCCGAGGCAAACGACGGCGCACCCTCCCCAATCCCGAAGTCAGCGGCTCGCCGTTCGAGCCCGTCGACAAGCGCTCCAAGAACCGGGACTGAAGGCGACAACGTGCGCCTGGTCAACGTTCTTGCTTGTGTTCGCCCGAATATTTCCGTATCATTGCCCAATTTACGTCTGATTGGGGATGACTTCCCTGCAGGCACACACAAGCGATTTGGAGCCGCATCCCATGCGTTGGACCCGTTCCCTCATCACCACGTTGCGCGAAGATCCGCAAGAAGCGGAGATCGACAGCCACAAGCTGCTTCTTCGCGCCGGGCTCATTTGGAAGGTCGGCGGAGGAATCTACTCCTTTACGCCGCTCGGACTGCGCGCCCTCCACAAGGTCGAGCAGATTGTCCGCGAAGAGATGGACCGCGCCGGCGCGCTCGAAGTGCTCCTGCCCGCGTTGCAGCCCATCGAGCTTTGGGAAACCTCCGGACGGGCCGGCCAGATGGGCGCCTCGATGTTCCGCCTGAAGGATCGCGCCGAACGCACCATGGTGCTGGGCCCGACCCACGAGGAGGTCGTCACCGATTTCATGCGCCATGCGGTCAATTCCTACCGCCAGCTCCCCTGCACCGTCTACCAAATCCAAACGAAGTTCCGCGATGAAATCCGCCCGCGTTTCGGACTGATGCGCGCCAAGGAATTCATCATGAAGGACGCGTACAGCTTCGACACGTCGATGGACGCCGCCGACGAGAGCTACCAGGCGATGTACGACGCCTACGTGCGGATCTTCAGGCGGTGCGGCCTCGAGGCGCAGGCCGTCGAGGCGGACACCGGAACCATCGGCGGAGACCATTCCCACGAATTCATGGTGCTCGCGCCCTCGGGCGAAGACGGCATCCTCTACTGCGCCGCATGCCGGTACGCCGCGAACCAGGAGCGCGCCGAACGGCAGGTCGCCCCATGCGACTGCTCCACGCCCTCCCCCGCCCCGCGCGAGAAGGTCCCCACGCCCGGCGCGCGCACGGTGGACGAAGCCGCCGCCGCGATCGGCTGCCCCTCGGACCAGATCGCGAAGTCGCTCGTGTACCTCGCCGACGGCAGGCCCGTCATGGCGATCGTTCGCGGCAATGCCGACCTCAACGAATGCAAGCTCCGCCGCATGCTTGGCTGCTCCATCCTCGAGATGGCCGACCCCGGGACCACCGCGGAAGCCGTCGGCCCCTTCGGGTCCATCGGACCCTGCGGCGCGAAGCTCCCGGTCTATGCGGACATCGCCCTCCGAGAGGCGCGCGACATCGCGTGCGGCGCCAACGAAGAGGGCTTCCACTACGCCCACGTGAACCTGATGGAGGACGCGGACGTGGCGATCACGGCGTGGGGCGACCTCGCCACCGTGGTCGAAGGAGACCGCTGCCCCCGTTGCGGCGCGCCGCTTTCCATCGAACGGGGCATCGAGGTGGGGCACGTCTTCAAGCTCGGCACCAAGTACTCCGAGAAATTCGGCGCGGCCTTCCTCGACGAAAACGGGAAGTCGCAGGTCATGGTGATGGGGTGCTACGGCATCGGCGTCACGCGCACCCTGCAGGCCGTGATCGAACAACGGCACGACGAATCCGGCATTTTCTGGCCCGCCTCGGTGGCCCCCTACTCCGTCGCCGTCCTCCTCCTCGACCCGAAAGACCCCGCCGCCGCCCAGGCCGCCGACGACCTCGCCGCCCGCCTCGAAGCGCAGGGCGTGGACGTGCTCGTGGACGATCGCGACGAGCGCCCCGGCGTGAAATTCAAGGACGCGGACCTCATCGGCTTCCCCTATCGCGTGATCGTCGGCACACGCGCCCTTTCCAAAGGCGGCGTCGAAGTGAAGCCGCGCACCTCGAAGGACTCCGAAATGATCCCGCTGGAATCCGCCGCCGCGGACATCGCGGCACGCGTGAAAGCCGACATCGCCGCGACAGCGGCCCTCGACTAGCCCTTTCGTGCGACGAACCGGGCCCCCCCGGACGTCCCGCTTCTCAAACACCCAACAACATCAGACAGGAAAAACGAAATGAGCAAGGACAAATCGAAGAAGACACTCACCAAGCGCGAGGTGGTCGTTCGGGTCGCCTCGAAGACCGGCATCGTACAGCAGGACGTCGCCACCGTCCTCCAGCACTCCCTCGACTGCATCGTGGAGGCCATTGCCGCGGGCCGGCACGTGGAGTTCCGCGAATTCGGCGTCTTCGAGGTCGTTACCCGGAAGCCCCGTGTGGGCCGGAATCCGAACCAGCCGGAAAAGACCATCGCCATCCCCGCGCGCAAGGTCGTGAAATTCAAGCCCGGCAAGAAAATGCGCGATTCTCTCCGTGCCTGATCCGGCCGGATTCCCGACGTCGCCCCGTCCCATCCTCCCGATCGAATCGGTCGCGCCATGAATGTCCAGCCCATCTCCTTCGAGCCGCCACGCGGCATGCGGGACTTTTTCCCGGAAGACATGGCATGGCGCGACCGCATCTTCGATGCCTGGCGAAGGGCCACCCGGCTCCATGGATTTGAAACCTACGACGCGTGCGTCGTGGAGAGCCTGGAACTCCTGCAACGCAAGGCGGGCGAGGAGGTTTCCGATCAAATCTACGGGTTCGAGGACAAGTCCGGGAGAAAACTCGCGCTCCGCGCGGAGATGACGCCCACGCTCGCCCGCATGATCGCGGCGCGGCAGGGGCGCCTCGCCTTCCCCGTGAAGTGGTCGGCAATCGCCCAGTGCTTCCGCTACGAGCGGATGACGCGCGGACGCAAGCGCGAACACTACCAATGGAACCTGGATATCGTAGGCGAAGAGGGCGTGCAGGCCGAGGCCGAAGTCCTCGCCACCGCCGCGACCGCCCTCGAGATCATGGGGCTCCCCGCAACCGCCTATCGGATCCACGTGAACAACCGTGCGCTGCTGGGCGAATTGCTGGAAACGCTGGACATCCCCTCCGGGCAGCATGCGGCGGTGTTCCTGGCGCTCGACAAGCGCGGGAAAATCCCGGACGAAGAAATTTCACGGATCCTGGCGGAGGGCGGATTGTCCGAAACGGCTTCCGCCAGCGTCTTTGCCCTTCTCGATGTCCAGACGCTCGACCAGGCGGCCGACCTGACGGGAAGCGACTCGCCGGCGATCCGGCGGTTGCGCGATCTGTTCGAACTGGCCGGAGACTTCGGGATTGCCGATCGCCTCGTCTTCGACATTTCGGTCATCCGCGGCCTGACGTACTACACCGACATCGTCTTCGAAGCGTTTGACGCAGCGCGCAGCTTCCGCGCCATCTTCGGAGGCGGCCGCTACGACAACCTCCTCACCTCCATCGGAGGCGCCCCGACCCCGGCGGTCGGCCTGGGATTCGGCGACGTCGTCGTGGCGGAAGTGCTCAAGGAGCTTCTTGGCACGGATGCGGCCCTCCCGCGCAAGGGGACTTTCGTTGGCTTCATGCACGAGGAACAGCGGACCGCGGCCGTTCGCCTGGCGACGCGCCTGCGCGCCTCCGGCGAGGAGACGGAACTCGCCCTCTCGCCCATGAAACCCAAGCCGTTCTTCTCGCGGGCGGGCGCCGGCCGATGCGCCTACGCGGTCTTCATCGGCCCCGACGACGTCGCCTCCGGCACGGCGCGCCGCAAAAACCTCGACACGCGCGAGGAAACCCCCATCCCCCTCTGATGCATCCTGCCATCCCCCTGCACCCGGACCGTCCCGACGCAAGACGGAACGCGTGGCATCGGGTCGCGTGAATCGCGGGATCGCTTGCGATTCCGCCCCGCAAGAAACACGTGCGAATGAGACCGGCAAGGGAACGACGAGTGAAGCCGCATAAAGGGACAGGCTGTCTGTGGATGGCGATGCTTGCCGTGGGAGCGCAGGCCGCACCGCTTCCCCTGAAAAGTCCGGATGGGGCTTTTGTCGTTACGGCAGGCGCCCTTCATCTGGAGGAGAGGTCCCGCGTCCTTCATTTCGCCGGGCAAGTTCGAGACGAGTTGCGCCGGACCACGGGCTGGACGCTGAAGAGCGGGAACCGGCCGATCTTGATCGCCCTCGATTGCGAAGAGGTCTCCGAATTGCGCCATGGCGTGTTCCGGTCTCCTTCCGGGACGGTCTGGGCCCAGATCGAAGTCCCCGCCACGCAAGACCTTCTCTTCGAAGATCTGGAGCGTGAACTCGTTGCCGCCCTCGCCCGTGTCGAATTGCTCGGACAGGCGCCACGAGGCGTCACGCCCACCGAATTCCCGCCGTGGTTCCTCGCGGGTCTTGCGTATCTCTCCTCCTCCTCCCCTCGTCCCGTGCAGGACGACTTCGAACGCACCTGGACGCAATGGGCGCATGGACGCCTCCCGTCCATCGCCGAGTTGTGCTCGACAAACGGAATCGCTCGCGACGACGTCGCCGCGGCATCCCAGGTTGTCGGCTGGTTGTTCGATCAACGCGACGCGCGCGGCGCCCTCTCCCGATGGCTCCGTTCCCTCGCCCGGGGGAATCCCTGGACACCGGAAGGGCTCTTCCGCGACTTTCTCGGAACGGAGGACGGCGTCCTCGCCGACGAGCTCTGGGATTTTTGGCTGTGCAGGCGCACCCGGACGATCCTGGAACCGGGCACGACGTCCCCCAATGCCATCCGGCGCTTTCGTTCCGTCCTGCTCACCTATCCTTCCGACAACGGGGTCTATCTTCCGGGATTCGACGGCATCCCTCCCGAACGGCTCCTTGCGTTCGCGGGCGAGCCGTGGGCCCTTGAAGCGGCGCGCCGCAGGATACGCACCTTGCACATGGCGGCATTGGGACGCGACGAACGCCTTCGAAAGCTGGCCTCCCTCTTTATCGGCGCCTTGGAAAGTTTCACCCGAGGCGACCTTGACGAGGCGCGTTCCAGGCTGTCCGGCGCCCGGCGAAGCCAGCAGGAACTCGAGATCGTCGCCGCGACAGGATTGACCTTGAGGACCACGGAACCGCCACCCGCCCACCGATCGCAAGGCGAGGTTCGATTGACTTCCGAAGGCAACTGACGTTACACTTGTCGGCCACGCACAAAAGCAGGCGAAGCGCCTCCTTGGAACACCTCCCATGAGCCAGATCCCTCCCCGCCAGCCCGTTTCCGGCACCCCCTCCACGTCGTTCGGACAGATCGACCCACCCGACGAATCCGACCTGTCCTCCGTCGGAGAGTCCCTCGACGGCGAAGAGCCCGGGGCGCTGGTTTCCCTCCACACGGCGGCCCTGCACGCGAACGCCGAATCCTTCCCGGTGCTCAAGTCCTTCCAGGATTACCTCGAGGCGGAGCGTCGGCGCGCCCGCCATCGCATGGCGATGATGGCCGGGCTTTTCGTCGCGCTGATGATCGTGGTCGTGGCCGGCTTCATCGTGGGGGGCGCGCTCTTGTTCGGATACATGTCGCGCCAGCAGGAGACACTGCTCGCCATCGCGCTGCACAATGCGGGCGTGACGCCACCCTCCGCCACGTCACAGCCCGTCGCTCCGCAACCCGTCGCCGCGCAACCCGTCGCCGCGCCGGCCGCTCCCGCCGCGGCGCCCGCCGTCCAGCCGGCGGCGGAGGCGGTTGCCCTTGCACCGGAACCCGCCCAAGCGCCGGCGCCTGCCGTCGCTCCGGCGCCTGCCGTCGCGGATCCGGCCGATTCCGATGCCGTCGCGGTCGTTCCCGACACGCCCGCATCGACGGAGGAGGTTGCACCCCCGCCGGCGGTCGCCGGGGTTCTCCCGTCCGACGTGGAGCCTGCGCCGGCACGCGCCCGGCCGATCGAGACGGCCCAGACGCCAAGTGCGCCGCCAGCCGCCGCGCCGGAGAAACCCCGCAAGAAGCTTCTCGACCTCTCGAAGATCGTTCCGGAGGCGGAGCCTCCGCCCGCCGGCTTTGCCGAGCGGACGATCACCCTCCCCTCGGGCGACCCCGATTCACCGATGCCCTGGCGAGTCTACCTCCCCATCGAGTAACAGCCCCTTTCGCCACCTATCCTCCCAATCCCCTCCATGAACGACGCCGACGCCACCCAACCCGCCACCGAAAGTCCAGAGCCCGCATCCGTCGGCCAGAAGGCGGACCTCCTGTTCCGTTTTCTCCTTGGAGCCGCGGCAACGGTGATCATCCTGGGCGGACTGAAGATCGCCGCGTCCATGCTCATGCAGTTCCTGCTCATCGGATTCATCGTGATCGTCCTGTCGCCGGTCTACTACCTGCTGCGCAACAAGGCGCGTATCCCCCATTGGCTGGCGGTCACGCTCGTGATGCTCTTGATCACCGGCTTCCTCGTCTTCGCCACCGGCGTGCTCCTGCCCAGCGTGGTCAAGGACTTCTCCGGCAACCTTCCGGGCTACCGCGAGTCGCTGACGAATACCGTGAACTCCCTCCAGGCGCAGATGAACCAGCACAACATCCACATCCCGAGGGGCGTCGTCGACAAGGGCATCGAACTTGTCACGGGATTCCTCGGGCAGATCGGCGGCCATACCATCAGCTTCGTCGGCTCGGTCTTCTCGAACACGATCATCGTCCTCATCATCGTGGCCTTCGTCTTCGCCGAACTCGACAAGCTCCCCGGGAAGATCCAAGACACCCACTGGATTACTCCGGCGCGCTGGAAGCTCCTGACAACGTTCGTCGAAGACGTCCGCTACTACATGGTCATCAAGACCATCATCTCGGCGTTCACCGGCCTGCTGGTTTTCGTCGGCATGACACTGCTGGACGTGGACGCCCCCGGGATGCTCGGGCTCATCGCCTTCATCTTCAACTTCATCCCGGTGATCGGCTCGATCGTCGCCGCCATCCCGGGCTTCGTCCTCGCCCTTGCAGGGCAGGGCATCGGCGTGTCGATCGCGACCCTGGGCGTCTACCTCGTCGTGAACCAGCTGCTCGGCAACGTCATCGAGCCTCGTCTCCAGGGCAAGGGGTTCGGCGTGTCGCCCGTGCTCGTGCTCGTCTCCGCAATCTTCTGGGGCTGGCTGCTTGGACCCGTCGGCATGCTCTTCGCCGTGCCGCTCACCACCGCCGTGCGGGGTGCTTTTTACTCCCGGAGCGACCTTTTGCGATGACGTCCTGGCCCTCCTGTACCCCGCAGCCGAAGCTGGAAGAGGACTGCTACGACTGGTACGCCCGCGTCAAGGAGCGCCAGTCGCTCGTGGATTCCGCCCGCTACGACATCCTCCTCATGGGCGATTCCATCACCCACTTCTGGGAAACCACGCTGGGGCCGCTCACCTGGAAGAAGCTCTTCGGCCACCGCTCCGTGCTGAACCTGGGATTCGGCTGGGACCGCACCTGCAACCTGCTCTGGCGGATCGGGCACGGCGCCCTGCGCAACCAGTCGCCGCGCCTTTTCGTGCTCAACATCGGGACCAACAACTTCGCCGCCACCGAGAACTATCCCGGCGACGATCCGGAGGGGGTCGCGCAAGGCATCGCCGAGGTGGTGCGCCGGATCCGCGACGCCCTTCCCGAGACCCCCATCCTCGTGATGTCCATCTTCCAGCGCGGCTTCAACCCCTCGCCCTTCCGGAAGCTCGTCCGGATGGCGAACGCCCGCGCCAAGGAGTTGCTCGATGGGATGGAAGGCGTGATCCTTCTCGACATCAGCGAGCTCTTCCTGCTGCCCGATGGCTCGGACCTCGACGCCTCGCTCTTCCTCGAGGACGGCACCCACTTGAACGAGGCCGGCTACGGACGCTGGGCCGCCGCGCTGGAAGCGGTCTTCGCCCTCCAAACGCCGCCCCTGTAGGACGTGCGCGCCCCGGGCCGCGCACGCCTCCGCCTCCCCTTTCCCCATGGCCGCCCCCTCCTCCACCTTCCGCTTCCTGCCCGCGACGCTCGCCGACGCGATCCAGCGGCTCGGCATCCGCGTTCGACGCCCGGTGCGCGGGCGCGGCGAAGGACTCCACCGCTCCCCCGATTTCGGCGCCTCCGTGGAGTTCGCCGACTACCGCGCCTACGTCCCGGGCGACCCGCCCAACCGGATCGACTGGCCGGTCTACGCCCGAACCGACCGCACGCTCATCCGCCGTTCGATCGAGGAAACCAGCCTGCGGGCGACCCTCCTCCTCGACGCCTCGGCGAGCATGGCCTTCCGGCAGGAAGGGCCGATGGCGAAGTTCGACTACGCCCGCTTCCTCGCGGCAGGCCTCGCCTACGCCCTCGTCCGGCAGGGCGACTCCGCCGCCCTCGTCCCCTTCGCCGGCGCCTCGCCCCTCCGCGTTCCCCCCGCCGCGTCCGTCACCGGGCTCCGCCCCCTCCTCGAAGGTCTCGAATCCCTCGAGCCCGCCGGCCGCGCGGATATCGGGGCGGAACTCTCCGCCGCTGCGGAGCGCATCCCGTCCCGTTCGCTCGTGGTCATCCTCTCCGATTTCCTCCAGGAGGCTTCCGCCCTCGCCCGCGGCTTGCGGCGCCTCGACCACGACGGCCACAACCTGCTGCTCCTGCACGTCACCGACGCCGCCGAACGCCGCCTCTCCTTCCACGGTGTCGCCGATCTCCGCGACATGGAGACCGGACGCCGCCTCGTGGTGGACGCCGACGACGTCGCCCGCGCCTACGCCGTTGCCGCCGACAAGCATTTGGACGCCCTCCGGCGCGCCGCTTCGGACGCCCTCGGCGAGCACTTCCTCTTCGACACCCGGGAACCGGTCGCGGACGCCCTCCGCCGCGTGGGATCCTCCCCGGCATGAACCTCCTCTTCCAGTTCCCGGCCTTCCTGTGGACGCTGCCGCTCGCCGCGGCGCCGCTCCTTTTCCACCTCTTCTTCCGCATCCGCGCCCGCCAGCGCGCCTTCCCCTCCCTGCTCTTCTTCCTCGCGGCGGACCCACGCCTCGGCACGCGCCGGAAGCTCCGCGAAATCCTCGTGCTCGCCCTGCGCTGCCTCGCCCTCGCCTGCGTCCTTCTCGCCCTCTCCCGGCCGATGCTGCGGGGCCTGGGCGGCGACAACCCCACCCTGCTCCTGCTCGTGGACAATTCGGCCTCGATGGCCGCGACGGACGCCACGGGACAATCGCGCCTCGACCGCGCCATCGCCGGCGCCACCGCGCTCGCCGGCGATCCCGCCTGCCGCGCCGCCCTCCTCGCCACCACCGTGCGCGATCCGGCGGCCGCCCTCCCGGACGCCCCTTCCGCCGATTCCCGAAGCACCCGGGCCACCCTCGCCTCGATCCGCCCCACCCACGCCAGGGGCGATCCCGCCGCCGCCTTCACGCGCCTCCGCAACCTGCTCGGCGACGCCGATGGGAGCCGCTGCGAAGCGCACGTCTTCACCGACCTCCAGGCCTCCGACTGGCTGCGCGCCGGCGAACGCCCGCCCGACCTTCCCCCCGCCGCCACGCTCTTCCTCCACGACGTCTCCCGGGCCAACGATTCCATCGGTACCGTCGCCATCGCCGGCGTCGCGCCCCCCGTGCGCCCGCCTGTCGCGGGGCGCCCTTGGACCCTTTCGGTGGATCTCGCGAACGCCGGCGAACGCCCCGCCGAAGCCACTCTCGACGTCGCGCACGCGGATGGCGACCCCGTCCGCCAAACCGTCCGCCTCGCGGCCCGCGCCCACGCCGCAGTCCCCATGCGCGTCGAAGGCCGCCCGGCCGGCCTCGCGCGCGTCCGCATCGCCGCAGGCGGAACCGCCGCCGCTCCCGGCGCGGAAGCCTGGATCGGCGTGGACGTCGCCCCCATCCAGACCGTCTGGCTCGCCGGCGACGAACGCGACCACGGGCTCCTCTCCCCGGCCCTCTCCCCGGACGGCCTCGGCGCCCTCTCCGGCATCGCCGTGCGGGCGGTCCCGGCCGCAACGCTTCCGGACGCTCTCGCCGGAAGCGACTCCCCCGCCCTGCTGTCCGTCGCCCCCGACGTCTTCGCCGACGCGGACGCCGCCTCCGCCATCCATGCCTGGATCGTCGCCGGCGGAACCGCGCTCGTCCTGCCGGGCCCGTCGCAGGCCGGGTCGGCCGGCATCGATTCCCTCCCCATCGCCTTCGGCGCCGTCGAGCGCGCCGAGGAGGGCGCACCCCTTGCCGCACTCTCCCCGAACGACCGGTTCTGGCAGGAGCTGCGCGGGCCGGATGGCGGCGTCTCGTTGTCCGGTTCGCGCGCCTTCCGCTGGCGAACGGTCCGGACCCCGAAAAACGGCACGCCGCTTCTCGCCGTCGAAAAAAACGGCGCGCCGCACATCGTGCTTTCCCGCTTCGGCCTCGGCGCGGGGAGCGTCTATGCCGGCGGCCTCGCCTTTTCCCTCGACGACTCCACGCTTCCGCGGCATGCCGCCTTCCTCGCGATGGCGCAGGCGTTCGTGCGCTCCGCCGGCGAGTCCCCCTTCTCCGTCCCCATCCCGGCCGGCCATGCGCCCGCGGCCGCGGAAGATGCGCCGATCCTCCGCTTCCGGACCGTCGCGGGCGGGACCGCGACCTGGCAGGGGGACGCGCAAACCGTCGCCCCTCCCCCGCGCGCCGGATTGTATGAAATGGGCGTCGTGGACGCCCCGGAACCGGACATGCCCCGCCTCGTCGCCGTCCGCGGGGACGATTCCGAGGCGGATCCGACCCGCGCGGACGCCCGCGACATCCCGATGTTCGCGCAACGCCCCCCCCGCCTGCTGCGCTATTCGAGCGCCCCGGCGACCCTCGCCGCCGTGCGCGCCGTCCGGACGGGCCGCTCGCTCTACGGTCCCCTGCTCCTTCTGGCCGCCATCGCGTTCCTGGCGGAAACCGTGATCGCGAACGCCCTCCCGGGCCGGAAAGCCTGATGCCATGACCACACCCGCCCCACGCCGCCACCAGCCCATCGCCAGCACGCTCGCCTACATCCTCTCGCCCGACGGGAAGCGCGTCCTGCTCGTCCACCGCACCTTCCGGAAGGACGACGACAACCTCGGGAAATACAACGGCATCGGCGGCAAGATCGAGCGGAACGAGGACGTCGCCTCCGGCATGACGCGTGAAATCCGCGAGGAAACCGGGCTGGAGGTGGTTTCCATGCGGCTGCGGGGAACGATCGCCTGGGCGGATTTCGGCCCGAAGAAGGAAGACTGGCTCGCCTTTGTCTTCGTGGTGGACGCCTTCCGCGGCGAGCCGTTCGCCCGGAACGAGGAGGGGACGCTTTCCTGGGTGCCGCTCGAAACGATGGGCTCGCTCCCGATGTGGAAGGGCGACCGCCTCTTCCTCCCGATGGTCTTCGACGACGACCCCCGCCCCTTTCACGGATTCATGCGGTACGAGGGCGAAGAGCCCGTCGAGTGGCACGTCACGCGGATCTAGCGCGGGGGGACGGGCGGTCGCCGGGTCAGGGGATGTAGGCGCCGAGGGCGCGGAGGGCATCCTGCAAGGCGGGGACGTCCACCGAACGGGTTTCGCCGTCCGCGCGCGACGCGAGGGCGGCGGCGGCGCCGGCGGCCTGGCCCGTCACATAGCAGCACGGCATCACGCGGATCGAGGCCTGGATGGAACGGTCCGCGCTGATGCAGCGGCCCGCCACAAGCACGTTTTCGAGCCGCTGCGGGACGAGCGCGCGATAGGGGATGCCGTAACTTTCGCCGGAGCCCATGCGGAGGTTGCCGAACTCCTTCTGGAAGCGCTGGAACTCCTCTTCGCTGTCGGGCTTCATCACGTGGATGTCCACGGGATAGTTGTTGCGTCCGATTTCGTCCTCGAACGAGGCGCGCCGGAGGAAATCGTCCACGACCAGGATGTAGTCGCCCAGGATGCGGCGCGACTCGCGGACGCCCATCTCGGAGGCCGTGGCGACGAGCTCGGCGTCGGAGAAGCCGCTCTTGACGTAGTCGCGGTAGTACTTCCGGTATTCCAGGACAAGCTTGCGCCCGTCGAGGAGCGCCTTCGTGACCGAGCGCTCGTCGGTGGCGCGGAGGGCGAAGGCATGTCCGATGTTGCCGCCGCCGAGATCTTCCCCCACGCGCCACATTCCGGGGAGATGCTTGTCGCACACGCTGAAGACGCCGTCCCGGAAGGCCTGCTCGATGAAGGCGCCCTGTTTCCACAGCATCTCCTCGGACGCCACGCGATCCCAGTCGATCCGGTGCCACTGCGAGCACAGGGTACCCGGCATGCAGGTGCCGGTTTCGTCGCCCTCTTCATACGGGGCGCCCGCCCAGGCGCAGAGGTCGCCGTCGCCCGTCGCGTCCACGAACACCTTGGCGCGCACGGCGAAAAGGCCGCTCTTGGCCCAGAGGATCGCGGCCTCGACGCGGCCGTTGCCCGCCACCACGTCCACCAGGTGCGTGCCGAAGGTGAAGTCCACGCCCGCCTCGGCGACGAGCGCGTCGTAGGCGCGTTTGAGCGCTTCCGGGAAGATGGGGTACGAGCCGGACTGGCGGGGGCTGAGCGGCACCTGCGCGGAGGCCGGGTCGGCCGCGAGCATGCGAAGGATGATCTCCGCGCCAATGCCCGCGCACAGCACGTTCCTGTCGTCGCCCAAGGGCATGAAGGCCGGGACAAGGCCAAGGGTGCCCATGCCGCCGAACGCGGCGCCGGCCTCGGCGAGGAACACCTTCGCCCCGCCGCGCGCGGCGGCAATGGCGGCGGCGGCTCCGGCAGGGCCGCCACCCGCCACAAAGACGTCGACGTCATGGCGGACATCGAGGGAGCGCTGGATGCGGAGGGTGGACATGGGGAAATCTCCTTCGGATCTTCGGATCAGGGTTTGTCGACGGGGCAGGCGCATCCCGCACGGGCCCCTTGTGGAAAGGGGCGCACGGCAAACGCCGTACGCCCCCTGTCCCGAATGGTCTGGACAACCCGGCGCCTACGCGACGAGCTGCAGGGCCAGGTTGGCGGCGGAAGCGGCGTCGGCGGAATAGCCGGAGGCGCCGATTTCATCGCAGAAGGCCTGCGTGACGGGCGCGCCGCCCACCATCACCTTGGCGGACAGGCCGGATTCCTTCACGGCGTCGACCACGAGCTTCATGTTCGTCATCGTGGTGGTGAGGAGGGCGGAGACGCCGATCACCTGGGCGTTGTTCTCCCTGGCGAGCTGCACGAACTTCTCGGGGGCGACGTCGATGCCGCCGTCCACCACGTTGAAGCCCGCGCCCTCGAGCATCATGCCGACGAGGTTCTTGCCGATGTCGTGGAGGTCGCCTTTCACGGTGCCGATCACGGCCGTTCCCACCGGCTCGACACCCGTGGCCACGAGCTGCGGGCGGAGAATCTTCATGCCGGCCTTCATGGCGCGGGCGGCAATCAGCACTTCCGGCACGTAGACTTCGTTCCTGGAGAACTTGTCGCCGATGATGCCCATGCCCTGGACCATGCCTTCGTTGAGGATCACGGAGGGAGCGACACCGTCGGCAAGCGCCTGGGTAACCAGCTGCTCCACGTCTTTGGCTTTGCCCTTCATGAGGGCTTCGCAAATCTGCTCGGTAATCTGCATCGTCAACTCCTGTCGAACGTTTGATTCCAAGTCGCATTGTGCGGCGCACTGCGCCCCGATAGGAAACCAAGGGGATGATGACGGAAACGGACGGAAAGCGCAACCTCAAAAAACGGGATGCACACGGCGCGCAACGAGTTTTGGACGCCCCGTCATCGATGGTCGAGGAAGTCGTGGAGGATGGCGGCGAGGCGGGAGCGGGAAATGGCGAAGAGTCTGCCTTCGGCGGCGCGGATACGGTCGGCGAGGGCGGAATAGACGGCGTAGGGGTCGTTCGGGGCCAATGCGCGCAGGCGGCGGACCTCTTCGGGGAAGTGGCCGCGGTTGTGGACCAGCTCCCAGCAGCGGGCCAGGCGCTGGATGCGGCATAGGGTCTCGAAGTCCATGGCGTCCGAGCGCAACAGTTCGTAAGGCGGCTCCGGGCTGAAGACAAGGCCGAGTTGCCCGGCGTCGCGGACAAAGCGCGTGCCGGGGAGTCCCTTGAGGAGGTTGACTTGCACCTCGGGCGGCGCACAGGTTGCCACCAGCGTGTTGAAGCCGCCGGCGAAGGATGCCTCGTCCTCGCCGGGCAGGCCGAAGATGAGGTCGGCGTGTACGTCGGCGCCGGTTTCACGGGCGAGGAAGCGCAGGTTGGCCAGCGTGGTGGCGGTGTCGGGGCTGCGTCCGGCGGTGGCGGCAACCTGCGGGTTCAGGGTTTGGACGCCCGCTTCGAGATGAAGGGCGCCGGCCGGAAAGCGCGCGAGGCGGCCGGCCACATCCGGATGCAGGCGTTCGGGGTTGATCTCGAAGTGCAGACGGGTGTCGCCCGGCGTGACGCGCTCCTGGAAAAAGTCCAGCACGGCGCAGGCGTGGGCCACGGGCGCGTTGAAGTTGCGGTCCAGGAATTTGAAGCGGCGCAGCCCGCGTTGCCAGAGGCGGTCGAAGGCGGGCAGGAGGCGATCGAGGGGGAAAAGCCGCAGGCCGCTGCCGGCCGAAGAACAGTATCCGCAGTGGTACGGGCAACCGCGGCTGGTCTCGACGTAGATCGTTCGCTGGCCCAGATCTTCGTCGGTGTAGAGGTCGTAAGGGAGACGCAAGGAATCCGGATCGAGAAACTGGGGAGCGAAAAACTGGGGAGCGGAAGGGGAAGAGGCGGGGGTCCGGACGGATGCTTCGCAGAAGGCGCGGAAGGCGGCTTCGCCCTCGCCGGGGATGAGGGCGTCGAACAGAGTGGCGTGGGGGTATTCCGGGGTGATCTCGGGGCCGCCCGCCACGAGCTTGAGATCCGGCGCGACCCGCCGCAAGATGCGCGCGGCCGACTCGACCAGCCGGACGTTCCAGAGGTAGACCGAGAAGCCGACGATGCGCGGGTCGCAGGCGGTGATGCGTTCGGCAAGCTGGAGAGGCGTAATCTCCAGGTCGCATTCCAGCATCGCGGCGCGCGGCGCCATCCCGCCGAGGTTGGCGAGCAGCGAACGCGCCGCGAACGAGCAGTGGCTGTACCGCGCGTTCACGGCCACCAGCAGGATGTCGCGATGGTTGTTTTCAGACACGATGTCCAGCCTTTGAGCTACTAATTCGGCCACAATTCATATTGCAAAACAGGGGAACGGGTTTTCCAACCCGTGACACGGACAGGAATGTCCGTACCCCTTTCCCAGCTCCAAATTCCAGCTCCCAATGCCTGAATCTCCGTGCGCAGCGCTATTTGTGGCCGGGTTAGTAACGTTCGAGCCATCGGGCCAAGGGAAGGTGTTGCCGTCGGTTCAGGCCCGAAGGGAGCTGTCTCCTGCGTTATACACCATCAGGACATCGCCGGGCAACGCGACGACTTCCTTCATGCGCGCGGCGGTTGCGGCCGCATTGTCTTTGCCGGGCGGATCGAAGCTCGCGAAAAGAACGGCGGAGGGCCGCATGGCTTCACGCACCGCAACGATCGGGTCCGCACACGGCAACACGACGACCTTGGCTTCGATACGGGCATCCTCGAGCATTTCGCTCATCGCTGCGGAGATGCTCGTGACATCGGCCTTGGGCGGCACCGGACGAAGGATGCGGATGGGATGGGTGCGCCATTCGCTGTTCTTCTTGAGCAGGTAGGCCAGCAGCAGCAAGAGGGAAGCGTCGCGTTCATTGCTCCACCAGACGTTGATCGCGCCGTCGGCGATGACGGTATGGGCTTCCTTGTCGACCGCCTTGTTGGCGACGATGACGATACTGCGCTCCATGCGCTTGGCCAGCGCCAGCAGCCCGAAGAACACCTCGGACTTTTCCGCGTCCTGGCTCCAGCCCAGCAGGAGGGTGTTGGGGCGCAGGCCTCCCAGTCCATGGCATTGCAACATGCCCTGCACACCGGCGTGGATGTTCTCGTCGACAACCACCGCCGGGAAAGGCGCCCAGCCCTTCTCTCCCGTATGAATTTGCGCAGCAAAAACTCGGCTTCGCGCTGGCGGGCGACGAGATTGTCCAGGTTGCCGCGTATGACTTGGCCGATCGAAACGACGCCGTGGCCGGCGCTGAGCCAGCAGGCGTACTCGGCCAGGTGGATGCGGTTGTAGGCCCCGCCGGAGAGCGCGAGGATGGTGGGCCGCCAGTTCTTGGGGTGGTAGCGTTCCTGTTCGAGGCGCAACAGGGCGTTGCGGGCGCGCTGGTAGGCCAGGCCGCTCTGCATGTCGCCCCATTTGACCATGATCTCGACACGCCGGATCACGCTGTACAACAAAAGCGCCAGCAAGATGGCGACGAAGGCCCAGAAGGCGTTCACCAGGAACATGACGACAAGGCATCCGATCGCGCCGGCAAGGGCGATGGTCCAATGGTTGATGCGGAAGGTCGGCCGGAAGCTGGGGTTGCGCGAGATGAACTCGAAAAAGCAGGCCAGGTTGACCGTGCCGTAGGTCATCAGGAAAAACATGGTGATGACGGGGGCGACGGTGTCGAGGTCGCCGACCATGATGCCGGCTTGCGCGATCAGGAACGTCAGGACAATGGCCAAACGCGGCTCGTTGTTTTTGCCGCTGCCGCGACCGAGCCATTGGATGCCGTGGAAAATATCGTCGCGGGCAAAAGCCTGCAGGATGCGCGGCGCGCCCATCATGCTTCCGAGGGCGGACGAGAGGGTGGCGCAGAAGACGCCGACGTAAAGGAGCGGGCTGAAAAGCGCGCGGTCTTTCATCACGAAGCCGTCGCCGATCAATTCCGCCCGCGGCACGCTGCCGGCCAGCAAGAAGGTGACCAGTGCGTAGAGCAAGCCGGTGGCGCCGATGGCCGCGAGCGTGCCGCGCGGGATCGATCGGCTGGGGTCCTTTAGGTCGCCGGACATGTTGACTCCCGCCATGATGCCGGTCACGGCGGGGAAGAAGAGGGCGAAGATCGTGAACAAGGAATGTCCGTCTTTCCATTCAGGCGCAAGGTTGGTCTGCAGGATCTCCGGAGAAAACCCCAACACCCCGCCGATCACGAACGAAAGGATGGAAAGCATCATGAGGGCCAGGATCCAGTATTGGATGCGGATCGTCCAATCGGCGCCGATATACACCACCAGGAAGATCAGGAAGTTGCTGAACGTGGCGACCGCGCGGAAAGACAGCGGTATGTCGGGGAAAGCGGAAAAGACGGCCTCGGTGAAACCGATGACGTACATGGTGACAGCCACGGTCTGCGCGATATAGAAAAAGACCGCGATGACGCCGCCGAACTCGGGCCCGAGGCTGCGGCTGATCAGGTAATAGGCGCCGCCCCCCTTGACCCGCATGTTGGTGGCGATGGACGAGAGCGAAAGGGCGGTGATGACCGTGATGGTCTTCGAGGCGGCCAATATCAGCAGGGCGTTCCACAGGCCGGCATAGCCGACCACCACGTTGAAACGCAGGAACATGATCACGCCGATAATGGTCAGCACGCTCGGCGTGAAGACACCGCCGAAAGTGCCGAATGAATATCCCTGCTTGGCAGCGGACGAGCGTTTGCGGTTGTCCATTTACAAGACCCACTTTTTACGGCGCAACAATTCGTGTTGCATGATCCACATGTGCAAACAATGCCAAACCGGATGCGGTCCCGTCAAGGAGCGGCGACATGCGGATGGGGGCGGATGGGGCGAAAAACGGCGCGCCGCTTTTTTCGCGGCGCGCCGTTTTTGTCCGGATGCGGGGCGTTCGCCTAGCGCACGAGGAGGATGGTGCCCGGAGGCACGGCCTCGTAGCAGCCCATGTCGACCTTGAAGCCGAGGCGGCGGGGCCCGCCGGCGAAGTCGAGGGCGTCGTCCATCCAGTCGGCGTTCAGGCCGGCGCCGACGGTCGGGCTGGCGGTGCGGATGCGGTAGTCGCCGTTCTCGGCATCGCGGAAGATCGGCGCGGCGGTGATGTTGCCGTTCTCGCCGTTGGCGAAGACGGTCTCCTCGCCGAGGCCGGTGCCGGTGTCGATGCGCTTGTTGGGATACGGCGAGCAGGTATTGGAGACATCCCGCTCATAGTGCATCACGTAGTCTTCGGGTCCGTCCAGGCAGGAATTGCGGGCGACGATGCAGTTGCGGACCGTGCCGCCCTGGTGGAAGACGCCGCCGCCGAAGCTGTAGCCGTTCTGCTCGACGCTGTTGTCCGCGACCGTGCAGTTTTCAAGCATGCCGCCATAGATCCGGACGCCGCCGCCGAAGTGGTAGATGGAGGCGTTGTGGTGGATCAGGCAGTTGCGGACGGTGCCGCCGTTGATGCGCGCGCCGGCTCCGCCGTCGCCGGAGTGGTGCAGCATCGAGCCGCGGTTCCAGGCGATTTCGCACCGGTCCACCAGCGCGGAATTGCTTTCGATCCAGATGGCGCCGCCGTTGTAGTCGTAGCGGTTGCTCACGACGAGGCTGTCCACCAGCGTGCCGGTGCCGCCCAGGTAGACGGAGCCCACGAGGGCGCCGATGCCATGGCCGCCGCCGTGGCACCCGGTGACGACGATGTTCGACGCCATGCCGGCGCCGAGATAGACGCCGCCGCCCCAGCGGTTGTACGGGGTGTAGGCGCCATGGACGGTGAGGTCGCAGACGAAGGCGGAAGGGTCGGTGAGGACGAAGACGCGCTGGTCGACGGTGGTCTGGCGCACCGTGGTGAGGCCGCACCCGGCGCCGGCGACGGCGATGGGCCGGGAGAGCGCGATCTCCGAGGCGATGGTGAACTCGCCCGGGCCGATCCCGATGGCGGCGTTGGTGGCGCCGCAGTCGAAGGCCTGGACAATCACCTTGCAGGCCTCGTCGAGATCGGGCGTCGCGGTCGCGGGCGTGGCGTAGGGGAAGGCGGCCGCGCCGTTGGTCGAGACGTACACGTGGTCGGCGAGCATCGAGATGATGCCGGGGCGTACGAACTCCGCCGTGTCGCCCTGCGGGTTTTCCACGGAGAAGGTCACGGTGAAGAGGCCGGGCGTGGTGTACTCGTGGGCGACCTCGAAGAGGTTGTTGCCGGCGACTTCGGCGGAGCCGTCGCCGAAGTCCCAGGTGCAGGTCACGGAGTTCGTCGCCCCTTCGGGGCCGTAGATCCTGCCGCGGAAGGAGGCCTCGAGCGAGCCGAGGCCCTTCGTGGGACTGGTCGCGACGAAGGAGCAGTCGAAGACCGAGGGGTCGCGGACATACTCGAGGCAGCCCATGTCGATCGCCGGGACCCCGTCGCCGTCGCCATCGACGACGCGGGCGGCGCGGGCGAAGTCGACCGTCACGTCCGGATCGATCGCGGTGCCGGCATCGACGCAGGGCGAGGAGGAGGAGAGGCGGAAGTCGGCGTTGGCGGCATCGGCGAAGAGCGGGTCGAGGGAGGTGTTGCCCGTTCCGCTGACGAGTTCGGGGGCGCAGGAGTAGGTGGCCTCGCCGTTGCCGGTGTAGTCGGTGGCGGCGCCCTGGGCGGTCTTGTTGCCGGAGATGATGCAGTTGCGGACGGTGCCGCCGGTCTGGTTCACGCCGCCGCCGCCGGAGGCGCCCACGGTGTTGTCCACGATGGTGCAGTTCTCGAGGAGGCCCGAGAAGATGCGCACGCCGCCGCCGGGCTGGTATTCGCTCTGGTTGTCGTGGATGTAGCAGTTGCGGACGGTGCCGCCGTTGATGCGCGCGCCGCCGCCGCCGTCGCCGGAGAAGTGCTGGGCGTTCCCGTAGTTGCCGAAGATTTCGCAGCGGTCGACCACGGCATTGGCGTCCACGTACACGGGGGAGGCGTTGTACCAGTCGCGATTGCTCACGACCACGCTGTCGACGAGTTCGGCGGAGCCGGTGAGGTAGGCCGCGGCGCCGAAGAGGCCGCCGTTGGCGTGGCCGCCGCCGCGGCAGCCGGTGATGACGACATTCGTCGCGAGGCCGGCGCTCATGAACATGCCGCCGCTCAAGCGGATGTGGTCGTTCACGTACTTGCCTTCGACGGTGAGGCCGCCCACCACGGCGTTCGTGCTGACCGTGAAGACGCGGAGGTGGTCGACCGTCTGCTTCACGCGGGTGGTCTCCGGGCCGTCCGTTCCGAGGATCGTGATGGGCTCGGAGAGATCGAGCTGCGTCGCGATCTCGTAGGTGCCGGGGGCGACGTTCACCGTCACGCCGGCGATTCCGTTGGACGAGGCCTCCTGGGCGGCGGCGACGACGGCGGCGAGGTCCGCCGAGGCGTCGGCGGGTTGCGCGTAGGGGTATCGGCCTGCGCCCGCGGAGGCGTCGGCGTAGAGGGCGCCGCCCAAGACGCTCACGCAGTTGGCGTTGGTATGGGCGTAGACGTCGCCCAGGGCGCTGGTCGCGGTGAGGATCACGGTATAGCGGCCAGGCGTGGCGTAGGCGTGCTGGACGTCGAAGAGGCCGGTGCCCGCGGCGGCGGCGGAGCCATCGCCGAAGTCCCACGAGCAATCGACCGAAGCGGTGGCGGCCGGGGAACCGTAGGCGGCGCCGGAGAACGAGGCGTCGAGCGATCCGACGCCCTTGTCGGCACCGTCCACGTCGAAGGTGCACCAGAATCCGGGCGTGATGGCCGAGGGGTCGGAGGCGATGAATCCGGCCTTGTTCTGGACGTAGAGGGTCACGTTCGTCGGGGCGAAAGCGATGGAACCCGGCTCGACCCACATGGCGTGGATGCCGGAGACCGTGTCGTACGAGCCGCCGTCGATCTCCGAGGGGTCGATGACATACGGCCGGTCGGGGTCGATGTTGAGGGCGGCGTCGCGGGCGATGGCCACGGGCGCGACGGACGTGTAGAAGAGGGTCGTGCTCTCGTAATGGTTGGTCGCGACCGATGCGCCGGAGGTGCGGATCCAGGCGTGCAGGGTGATGTTGGTGTCGGCGGCCGGCTGCGGGAAGTCCACGAGTTCCGCGGGAATCATCTCGCATTCGTAGGCGACCCATTCGTCCGGATCGAGGGAGGCCGGATCGTCCGAAAGGGTGATCTGGTATGCGGTGCCGTCGACGACCTGCGGGAAGGCGGCGATTCCGACCGCATTGGTGCCGATGAACTCGTCGCTTCCCGTGATGGGGTTGACGATCTTGAATTCGTCCGGGGTCAGCTGGTAGGAGAGGTCGTCGAAGTAGTTGCCGGAGCGGTCGGTCACGCGCACGGCCATGTAGTCGCCGCCGGAACCCTCGCGGAGCTTGATGGTGAGGGAGTTGATTCCGGGCTGGAGGACCGCGTCGGCGGTGTGCTCGCCGCCACCGTCCCATCCGTCGATCGACACGATGAGCGCGCCGTTGTTCCAGATGCGGATTTCGTCGTCATGGCGGATCCAGAAGCGGACCTCGCGGGCCGAATTGCCGGGGACTTTGACATAGACGTGCCAATACTTCACATAGTAGTTGCGGTTGGAGGGTTGCCAGAAACCGTCGGCATCCTCCATGGCCGTCCACGTAAGGGTCGTACCGGTGGTCGTGGTGCCCGACACGGCCAGGTTCGTGTAGGCGAGTCCGTCGACGGGGCGTTGGTTGGCCTCGCCGCCGTAGGAGGCAAGATAGTCGTGGTTGATGCCTGCGTCGGCGAGATCGTCGGTTTCGAAGTTCTCGCCCAGATACAGGAGCGTGGTCCAATAGCCCTGCGGCAGGGGGCCAACGGCATCGAGTGCGCGGGCAGAGCGGGCGAAGAGCGCCACGGCCAGGAGAACGTTCGACAAAGCAAGCAATCGTTTCGACATGGAATACCTCCGGTTTCGTTGAACACCAACTTTGCTTGATGGTATCACGTCGGCCTCCATGGATGCAAGAGAGGTTTTGTCCAGGACATTCCTGTCCGTGTTACGGGTCGGAAAACCCGTGCCCCTGTTTTGCAGTATGAATTGTGGCCGAGTTAGTAATCTGCGCAAATCTGCGCAATCTGCGGTTTCCATATAGCCGCGAAGCAGCTACTTCCCAGCCGATCGAAACGTAAAACATAGGCGTCCGGTGCGGGCAGGCTGGCGCAGCACGATCCGGATGGTATGCAGGCGCTTGCCCCACACCGGTGATAGCCGCGAGTCGTCAATCGCAATCTCGCCGAGCGTCACCTCGGCCCCCTCGGCCTCGATGGCAATCGTACCGTCAGCCGAGGCCAGCGCCTCGGGCAGCATGCAGGACTTGAGGCTGATGCTGCCATCTGCCTCCAACGCGGGCGCCGAGGGGGTCAGCAGCAGCATGGCGATCTCACCCACATCCCCGGTAAGCGTGTAGTTATCCGTCACGGTCACGCAGTCGCCGCGCCGCAAATCGATCTCCCGCCGCCACGCGCCGATGTGCGCCTCGGGCGGGTAGGCTTCGCGCAGATCGAGCGCGAAGCACATCCGCTGGTCGTCCGCCTCGTATTCCGGATCGCGGGCACGGAACGTCCTGCCCGCCTGCTGCTCGACGCCGTCGAGCGTCGGCAGCAGCGAGTGGAACGACGAGCGCATCGTCCAGATGGTGTAGCGTTCCGGACCGAAGGTCTGGCGCGTGTACTCCCCTACCCCGGCATCAACGATCAGCGGCGCGCCGTCGCGGAAGATGATGAAACTGCCGATGTCGTTGTGGTTGTGGCTCTCGGCATTGTGCCCGCCCTTGGCGGCGACAAACCAGCCCTCGGCCGTACCGGCGTGGTCGCGCGCGGTGACCACCTGCGTATCGGGTAGCCAGGCGTCGCGCACCAGTGGCGGCGGGGTCTCGACCGCCAGCGTGATCGGGAAGCGGAAGGTCGCCTGCAGGGCGCGCTTGAGATCGCACCCGAAGGCAGGCAGAGCGCCCGGTTTGGCCTGCGAACGCTGCCAGATGTTGGCGCCCAGTTGCATGAGGTCGTTGTCGTTGGTGCATACGCCGTAGGCGTAGATGGAGTGCGCGGGAGCCGCCAGACGCGCGCCGGCATCGGCGAAGTTGACGAACCAGTTGCCGGCGATATGCGTCGCGACGATGTAGCGGCCCAGTGCCCTGACAAGCGGATCGTCGTAGAAGTTCAGTTTGTTCGCGGAGACACTCCTGATGAGTTCCAGCGCGTCGAGCAGTGCGGCGGCGGCCACGCCCCAGTATGATGGTCCCTCGTCGCACCCGCCATCGGCAGGCATGCAGGCCAGGAAGCGGTCCAGACAGCCCACCGCCTTGTAGAGCGAGGCCGTCCGGCGTGCGGGCTGATCGTCCAGCAGGATGCAGACCAGCCAGTTGGAGACGATCCAGGGCGTCCAGTTGTTGAGCATGTGCCCGGGATTCTCGATACCCATCCACCAGTAGTGGTCGCCCGTCAGCGCCGGCTCGATTACCCGCTGCTCGACCTCGCGCCGCAGACGCGCGGGCAGCAGCGTCGAGACGGTATTCAGCTCGTCGCCCAGCAGGTAGAGCGTAAAGGCGATCAGGCTGCCGGTCTCGGCGGCAAAGAGGTCGACCGACGGTGCCAGTTGGTCGGGCAGACCGCCATGCTCCGCCGCGCTCCAGATGTGCGCCGGCACGCACCACGAGGTCTCCTCGCAGATGCACCAGATGCCGTTGATGATCTCGTCCAAGAAGCGTCCGCGCCCCTCGCAGCACTCGGCCATCACCAGTGCCAGCAGCGCGCGGCGGCGCCCGAAATAGGGCGTCTCGTAGCGGCGGCGGTTGCCGTCGCGCCGGAAGGCGAGGATATCGGTGGCGGGCAGCATGGGCCACGGTTCGCCAAGCCATTGCTCGCCGGCCTTGATCCATGCCGCACGCGTGGCCTCCGGCAGCGCCTCCCATGCCTTGCGCTCGGCGAACTTGGGATAGGGACGCCACTGTTCGAACGGAAGAATCGCATCATCGGGAAGATGAATCAGCTTCTGACAGATCATGGTTTAGTTCCTTTCAAGTCTTGGAGAAATTGCTCATCAGGCCATGCGCGCCGCCTGCTCGCGCGTGATGGCCCAGCGCAGGGGTTCGCCCGCCAGGAAACGGCGGCACTCCTCAATCGCCAAATCGCCCATGCGGGTACACTCGCCGGCCAGCGAGCCGGCAATGTGCGGGGTAAGGAAGACGTTGGGCAGCGTGTAGAGCAGCGAGCCGGGGACGGGCGGCTCGGGGTCGGTCACGTCCAGCAGCGCCATCAGATCCGGCCGCTGCTGCAGCACTCCGATCAGCCCCGGCTCGTCAACCACGGCACCGCGGGCGGTGTTGATGAAGGTGGCGTGGGGCTTGAGCGAGGCCAGCAGTTGGCGCGTGATCAGGCCGCGCGTGGAGGGCAGCGAAGGCGTATGGAGCGAGACCACATCGCTCGCGGCGAAGAGCTGCTCCAGACTGCACAGGTGAACCCGCAGCCCGAGCTTGTCGGCCTGCTCCTGCGTAAAGAAGGGGTCGTAGGCCAGTACGCGCAGCTCGTGGGATTGCAGACGGCGGGCCAGCAACTGGCCGATCATGCCCAGCGAGACAATGCCGACGGTCGAGCCATAGGCACCGGCAATGCCCTCGTGGCTCTGGCGTCCGGTAGCGCGGTAGGCGGCGGCGAGGCTCCAGGCGCGCTTGAGCGACAGGATAATCTGCGCCTCGGCATACTCGGCCACTGGTACCGCGTTGGCGGCGTAGCTGCTGGTAATCGGAATCTTGCGCTCCCAGAACTCCGCGGTCACTATATGACGGATCGAGCCGGCGCCATAGAAGACCGCCTCCAATTGCGGCATCTGATCCAGCAGCGTACCCGTCAAGGGCGGCGTGCCCCAGCCGCCGAAGAGCAACCGCACCCCGGCCAGTATCGCAGGGTCGGGCGGCAGCGGCCCCGCGCCGGGCAGCGGCTCGGCGATCTCCGCCATCCCGCGGAGAGTCTCCAACTGGCGCGGGCCGTAGATGCTGCGGAACGCGTCAGCCCCAAGCAGAAATAGGGCTTTCTTTTTCATGTAAGGCAGTCTACCTTTTGTACGTGACAGGGTCAACAATCGGACTTAACCATGCACCTACTACCCGGACTAGTCTCCATCTCCTTCCGCAGCCGGACGCCGGCCGAGCTGATCGCGGCATGTCGTAGCGCCGGATTACAGGGCATCGAGTGGGGCGGTGACGTCCACGTCCCCCACGGCAATCTGGAGGTGGCGCGCGAGGTGGCGGCGCGCACCCGCGAGGCGGGGCTGGAGATACCCTCCTACGGCTCCTACTACCGCGTGGGACGCGACGAGTCGCAGCAGGTCTCCTTCGCCCAGGTACTCGATACTGCCGTCGCGCTGCAGACGCCCCTGATCCGCGTCTGGGCCGGCGAGCAGGGCTCGGCCGCTACCACCCCCGCCACCCGCGCGCGGATCATCGCGGAAAGCCGGCGCATCGGCGTGATGGCGCGTGAGGCGGGAATCGGTGTCGCCTTCGAGTTCCACTGCAACACGCTGACCGACGCAACCGAATCGGCCATAGAGCTGATGGAAGCCACGTCGGATGCCGGACTCTGCTGCTACTGGCAGCCCAGCGTAGGCTGGACACACGCGGCGCAACTGGATGCCCTGCGCCGCCTGCGTTCCACGCTGGCGCACCTGCACGTCTACCAATGGCAGTCCGATGGACGCCGCGAGCCGCTGGCCACCGGCCGCGACGCCTGGCGCGAGTTCCTGGCGGAGGCCGTCACGGTACCGCTACCCGCCGGCCTGAAGCAACGCTGGGCGCTGCTGGAGTTCGTCAAGGACGACTCACTGGAGCAGTTGCAGGAAGATGCGGAGACGCTGCTTAATTTGCTCGGAGAAACCGGAGCAGGTGAGGAGTGAGAGGGGAGCAGGGAGCGGGGGGTGCCGCTCGTCCTCGTCCTCGTCCTCGTCCTCGATAAGCCCCCGACTGCAATTTTGACAGATGTATCTGATGCACGCGGCATGATGCCTCGAGTGAATCGAACGAATCCAATGAATCGAGTGAATCGAGTGAATCGAGCGAATCGAGCGAATCGAATCTGTCGAATCATTCGATTCTATCGATTCCATCGAAAGGTGCATGAGGCGGCGAACGTCACCGCCGAGGACGGCGGGCACCACGTTCCGGCCTCCCGTTCGCTTCAGATGCGCCCTTGGAGCACGCGGTCTCCGGGCAGAAATGTCACCAAGGTTGTTTTGGGCGGTTACCGCGCCAACGGTGCCGTCACAAGACCACTTTCAACTCTTCAGGCGGTTCTCCGCTTCAGTGTTCTGTCCCCCACCCCCATCAGGAGCGCGGGGACGGAAATGTCCTCATCCAGGTCATCCCAGTGGATTCCCGTCCCGCCACCGCTGATGGTAAATGCGTCACGCTCCTCAGGCGACGCCCTAAGCAGGCGCGGGAAGTAGGCCAGCGGCACACCCAATTGACGTCCGTCGGCGAGTTCAAGCCACATCACATCCGCATCGAACCAGACGTGTGTGGCGACAGGCTCAGCCAGTAAAGTGTTCATTCCAATACCTCTCGATTTCGTGGGCATGCTCAATGGCGACATCAAGTAATTCCCGCAACTCATGAGCCTCAAAAAAACCTTCGGTGTCTTTTCTATTTGACGGACCGCGGGTTGGGAAACCCGTGCCGGTATGAATTGTGGCCGAGTTCTTCGTAGTCTTGGGCGGGAGCCCTTTCGTGGGCGGCTCGGACGATTTCCTCGATGCGGCGGAATCCGGTGACGTTCCGGGTGCCGCAGTGGCCGGCGGTGGGGCTGGTGGTGATGGTCTTGTTTTTCGAAGGCATACGGTTGAAGGCGATGTAGACGCCGGAGGAGAAGCAGGTGTCGTCGGCGAAGCCGGAGGCGATGCAGACCTCGCAGCGGATGCGCTCCGAGAAGTAGATGTTGTCATAGTAGGCGGCGGCGGCGCGGACGCGCTCGTCGCCGTCGTTGATGAGGCGCGGCCAGCCGGGATGGCGGGCAGGCGTGTCGAGCTCGGCGAAGTGATCGCATTGCGCGGGATCGTTGGCGACGCAGAGGGTGACGTCGGGGTCGAGCGCGGCCCCGAGGAGGGCCTGGGAGCCGCCCATGCTGGTACCTTCGATGATGAGGTCGCGTCCGTTCCACTCGGGGAGCGTCTTGACGTATTCGAGGGCGCGGACGAGGCGCATGATCTGTCCGTGGAAGTAATAGGTGGCGCGGTATTCGCGGCCCTGGAGGGGGTAGTTCTCGGCGATGGTGGAAAAGAAGGCGTCGTAGTACTCCTTGGTCTCGCCATTGCGGCAGCCGTGGGCGTTGATGGAGAAGGTGATGGCGTTGTCGAAGAACATGCGGTAGGCGGAGGTGGTGCCGGCGCCGATGACGCGGACGATGACGGGCAGGGACTTCGGTTTCGCGTCTTTGGGGAGCGAGAGGTAGCCGGCGGTTGGCGTGCGGGAGAGGGCGGGGATGTAGACGTCGTACAGGTCGAAGTCCTCGCGGTCGGGGACCAGCGTGCGGGAGATCTTTTCGACGTCGAGAGGAACCTCTTTTTTCTGGCGGGCGATTTCGCCGTCCCAGTAGGCGTCGAAGTCGGCGGGTTTGGGGTGCGAGGCGCGGAGCTGTCCGGGGTCGAACATGACGCCGATGCCGAAGTGGCAGGCATGGCGGTTGCCGTTGCCGTCGATGTTGGCGACGCGGTTGATGCCGTCGGGTTCGTAGGCGCTGCCTTTGATGAAAATCTGACCGGGGTGATCGAGTGACGGTTCGAGGACGAGCGGGGATTCCCCGATGACGGTGGTCTGTTCGGGACCGTATTCCACCCGGTATTTGAGGAGGCGTCCGATGGCGGGGGCGCCGTCTTCGAGGAGATGAATGGTGATGCGGGCGGTTTCACCGGCCTTGTAGACGGCGGGGTCGCGATCGACGGCAATGTCGAAGGTGAAATGTCCGGCGAAGGCGGAGATGGCGGCCAGGAGAACGTTCGACAAAGCAAGCAGTCGTTTCGACATGGAATACCTCCGGTTTCGTTGAACACCAACTTTGCTTGACGGTATCACGTCGGCCTCCATGGATGCAAGAGAGGTTTTGTCCAGGACGCTGTTCTTCTGGATACCGGTTGCGTGAAGGCCTTCCACGCCCCCGCCAGGACGAAGATCGGCGGCTCCGGGCCCGAAAAACGCGGTTTCTGGCCCATCCGATTCCGATGAAGCCCGCCGAGGCGCCTGCATCGGCCTCTCCGGCGCGCCTCGGCGCGCACATGGCGGTTCGCGGCGCGCCGCTTTCCCCGGGGACAACGCCATGCGAAGGACATGGGGAAAAGTTTCGTATGAAACAATTTTCGTATTGCAATCCCGCCGGGCGAGGGGTAGATTGAATGATTAATTCCCCGAGGCCGTCAGCACGGCCCTTCGCTCGCTCCAGAAAGGTATTCCAATGGCTTCGCGCACGATTCGAACGGTGCTGGTCGTCAATTCCGGCAGCTCCTCCCTGAAGTACATGCTCTTCGACATGAAGGACGAGTCCATGCTCTGCAAGGGCATCGTCGAACGCATCGGCATGCCGAACCCCAATCTCGTGTACGAGAAGGCCGGTTCGGGAAAAATCGCCGGCGGCGTCAAGGCGGACAACCACGGACAGGCCTTCGAGGCGGTCTGCGGCGCGCTTCTGGACAAGACGAACGGCGTTGTCGCCAGCCTGGAGGAGATCGATGCCATCGGCCATCGCGTCCTCCACGGCGGCATGGAGTTCACCGATCCCGTGAAGGTCGATGCCACCGTCAAGAAGGCGATCCGCAGGTGCTTTGATCTGGGCCCCCTGCACAATCCCGCGAATCTCATGGGCATCGAAGCCTGCGAAAAGAAGATGAAGGGCGTTCCCAACGTCGTGGTTTTCGACACCGGCTTCCACATGTCCATGCCCGAAGAGTCCTACCTCTACGCCATTCCGCTGAAGTACTACAAGAAATACGGCATCCGCAAGTACGGCTTCCATGGCACCTCCCACCACTACCTGACCGAGACTGCGGCAACGGTCCTCAAGAAGCCCCTGTCGAGACTCAATATCATCACCTGCCATCTCGGGAACGGCTCCTCGCTCGCCGCCATCCGGAACGGCAGGGTCTTCGACACCACGATGGGGCTCACCCCGCTCCAAGGGCTCATCATGGGGACTCGCTCTGGCGACATCGATCCCGCGGTCTGCTTCTTCCTCGCCAAGAAAGAGGGGCTCGACGCGGACCAGCTCGATACGCTCCTCAACAAGGAGAGCGGCCTCCTCGCCGTTTCCGGCACGGGTTCGAGCGACATGCGCGACCTTTGCGCCGCCGTCGAGGCCGGCAAGCCGCAGGCCAAGATCGCCCTCGACATGTTCGCCCACCGCGTCGTCCTCTACGTCGGCGGCTATTACGCCCTCCTCGGCAAGGTGGACGGCATCGTCTTTTCCGGCGGCATCGGAGAGAACAGCCACGAGGCCCGCAAGGCCATCTGCGACCGCCTCGGCGGCATCGGCGTGAAGCTTGACAACAGGCTCAACAAGTCCACCCGCGCGACGCTCGCGAAGATCTCCGCCGCCACCTCGAAGATCCCCGTGTGGGTCATCCCCACCAACGAGGAGCTCATGATCGCCCGCGAAACCTTCCGGATCGCCTCCGGGAAATAGCCCGCCCGCTGCAGACGGGAGCGCCCGTCGCACCCGTCCGCGCTTGACATCCACTCCCACGAAGAAATCCCCATGAACTTCCTCGACACCATCTTCGCCAAAGCCAAGGCCGCCAACAAGCGCATCGTCCTCCCCGAAGGACAGGACCCCCGGGTGGTTTGCGCCGCAGTCCAAATCCAGCAGCGGAAGATTGCGACTCCCCTCGTGCTCGCCACCCCCGACGAACTCGCCAAAGCCGAGACCAAGGCCGGAGTCTCCCTTGCCTCCAACGGCATCGAAGTGCTCGACTACACCTCCTCCCCCGTCGCCGCAGAACTCGCCGCCGCCTTCTACGAGCGGCGCAAGGCCAAAGGCATGACCGAAGAGGAGGCGAACAAGACCGTCCGCGGCAAGCGCCTCTACTTCGGCAACATGATGCTCAACCGCGGCATGGCCGACGGCCTCGTCGCAGGCTCCATCGCCTCCACGCCCGACATGCTCCGCAGCGCCTTCCACTGTGTCGGCACCGCCAAAGGCATCTCCCTGGCCTCCGCCTGCTTCGTGATGGACCTCAAGACCGCGACCGCCGCCGGCGACGGCGTGCTGCTGTATGCGGACAGCGCCGTGATCCCCAATCCCACCGCCGAGCAGCTCGTGGACATCGCCCAGGCCACCGCCGCGACGTACCGCGCGCTCGTCGGCAAGCAACCCCGGCTCGCCTTCCTCAGCTTCTCCACCAAAGGTTCCGCGAAGCATGAGTTCGTGGACAAGATGCGCATCGCCAAGGAGCTCACCGAGCAGCGCTTCGCCGAGATCGGCCTCGATGCCGTGGTCGATGGCGAAATGCAGGCGGACGCCGCGCTCGTACCTTCCGTGGCTGCCTCGAAGAACACGTACGGAGCCATCCAGGGCGACGCGAACATCCTGATCTTCCCGGATCTCCAGAGCGGCAACATCTGCTACAAGATCACCGAGCGGCTCGCCGGCGCCAACGCCTTCGGCCCCGTGCTCCAGGGCTTCGCCAAGCCGGTGAACGACCTCTCCCGCGGCTGCTCCGTCGGCGACATCGTGGGGGTCGCCGCCATCACCGTCTGCCAGGGTTTGTAATCCCCGCCCGCCGGTGGAATCGGCGCCCGTCGCATCCGCGACCGGTCACAAGACGCTTCGGTAGCGGGCGACGGTCTCTTCGGCGGTTCGCGCCCAGGTGAACTGCCGCGCATGGGCGAAGGCGCTTTCGATGCGCCCGGCGCGGAAGGCGGAGTCCTCCAGCAAACGGCGGAGCTCCTGGCTCCACTGGCCGACGTCCTCGTCCTTCAACAGCGTGGCCGCGCCACCCAGGATTTCAGGGAGGGATCCGGCGGAAGAGGAAACCACCGGCGTTCCGCAGGCCATCGCCTCCAGGGGGGTGAACCCGAACCCTTCCGACCTCGACGCCGTCGCATAGCAGGCGGCTCCGGAATACAATGCGGGGAGCCAGCGGTCGTCCACGTGGCCAAGAAACCGGATCCGGTCCGCGCATCGCAGCGATTTCATTTCGGCGACGATGCCCCCGTAGCCGAACGAGGGCGACCCGGCGAGGCAAAGCTCGATGTCGCGGTCGCCAAGCGCTTCGAGGACCCTGCCCAGGAAGACCGGATTTTTGTTGGGATGGACAAGCCCCACGGAAAGCACATAGGGCCGTTCCAGCCCCAAGGCCTTCCGCATGAGGGCGATTTCGGAGGAAGAGGCCGGGCGATAGGTTTCGTGATCGATTCCAAGGTGGATGGGGAAGATCTTCCCCGCCGCTTCGGGAATGTACCGGGCGATATCGCCGGCGGAAAAACGGGAATCCGTGAGAATCGCATCCGCACGGAGGGCGTTCAGACGAATGGCGCGCCGATCCTTGGCCAGGGCCGGATGGCCCGGGAAACGCCACGCCGCCATGTCGTGGATGGTGCAGACCATCCGCTGCCGCTTCGCAACGGGAACCGCCGCATGGGAGGCGATGTGGACAAGGTCGGCATCGCGGGGGGCAATCGGGAAAAGACGCCGGATGCCGGGAAGGTTCCAGGCTCGTTCGTAGACGCGCGCGGGCAGTCGCGGCGCGGGATGAAAAGAAAACCGGCGGTCCCTCGCACATTCGGGGCAGACCTTCCCGGCGGAGAAAGCGCGGAAGAAATCGACGAAGAAGAGGGCGACGGCGTCTTCCTCGCCCAATGGTCCGGGGAAGGCGCGCGCCAGGCGATTCACATACCGTCCGATGCCGGAGCGGCTTCCGATGCCGTAGGTGAACTCGAGGGCAACATTCATCGATGGGCTTTTGTTTCGGGCGGAAGGCCTCGCGCTTCGATTCACGGGGAAGGCGGACGTTGGAGCCTCGTGGAAAAAATCGCATGGTAGGCCCATCCGTCGCGGGATTCGGAATGGATGTCCAGCCGGTCGCGGGAGGATTCGTCTTCGGGGGCACGGGACAAGATTCGCTTCAGGCGCCTCTTGTAGTCGTCCGCCACCTCGCCGGTCCAGGCCGAACCGGGTTCGGGCTGCGTGCGGAAAACATCGGGGAAACGATCCGAGGGCAGGTTGCCCGGCTCGTCGAACCGCGCAAGTTCGCGTTCGGCATGGAGACGGGCGAGTTCCGCCGCGGCCGCCGCATCCCCGCCCTCCAGCACGGCGGCGTAGGCGATCCGGATGAGGAAGCGGCGTCCCCCCTCGGTCTCGACCCACAGGACGAGCGCCCCGGATTCGGGCAGGCATCCATGCATCAGTTCGGCGACGATCTTGTCGAAAGCCCCTTCCGCCTGCGTCGCGACAAGGATCCCATGATCCAGCGCGACGCTCGTGGAACAGGTTTCGACCGTGGCAAGAAGCGTCACCGTCACGATGTTCTCCTTGCCCGACGTGGTCTCCACAAGGGAATCCAGCGCGTAGCCACGCAGGAAGGTCTCGATTTTCTGTCGCGGTTCAATCGTGCGCAAACGCTTGAAGAGAGGCGTGGCGGAGGGATCCGAAGCCAACGCGCGCAGAATCCGCCGATACCGCGCCGGAGCGTCGGCGGACTGCGCGAGAAAGGTCGTCGCAAGAAGGTCCCGGGCCGTGGCAAAGGCCTCTTCGCGGGCGAACTTGGCGTTCCGGGCACGGACGGATGCGTCCTTGTCGGCAGACCAGGCGACACGCCCGCGCGTGAGGATGCCGAATTGCCCGTCGTCGCTGGCCAGCAGCACGACAGGCTCGGCGAGTTTGGACCGGGCATGGATGACGGCGTCCTGGAGCGTGAGGGCGGTCACCAGCGGAAGGCCGGCTTCGCGGGCGACGCGGATGGACCGGGGCGATGCCGGCTCGACGGGAGCGTTGGCGGAACGGGCGGGCGAACGCACGTGTTCGGTGCGGACCGATCCGGGGCGCATCGGACCGATGCGCGGGGGGGCGGGGGCGGTTTCGGGGGTGCGCCGGTTCCGGAGGGCCAAGGCGCCGACCAAGACGCCGAGGGTGGCAAGGATGGCCAGGAGCGCCGCGAACAGGGGGACATGGTGTTTCCAGGCGGCGAGGATCCTGCGGCAAAAGCGATGGGCGAACCCCGTGAACCCGCCCTCCCAGCAGGCGTCCAGCGCCTGGGCGAAGGCCTCCGCCGTAGGATAGCGGGCGGCGGCGTCCGGCTCGCAGGCACGGAGCATCACGGCGTTCAAGTCCCGCTCCGTGCGGGTCTTCAGCGCGGAGATCGGCACCGAGGGGAAGCGACTCGCGTCAAGGCCGGAAAGGAGACAGTACAAGACCTTGCCGAGGGCGTAGACGTCCTGTGCGGGAGATGGGGTTCCGGTTCCGGAGACGACTTCCGGCGGAAGGTAATGGAGCGTGCCGACGAGGCTGGCTTCGGGGGTGGCGAAGGCGACGCAGCCGATGTCGCCCAACTTGAGCCGCCCATCCACGAAGAGGATGTTCTCGGGCTTGATGTCCCGGTGGATGAGCCCGTAGCCATGGAGGACGCGGAGTCCTTCCAGCGCCTGGGCCATCACGGTCCGCGTCTGGGCGGGCGGGAAGCGGCCTCCGGCGGCGAGCCGCCTCGCAAGGGTGTCGGGCGTATACGGCGTGCCCGGATCGACGGGAGGCCTGGAGGGGGCGGGGTCGGAGGCCGACGAAGTGGAAGGAGCCGTGGCATTGTCCGCAGCCTCCATCGAATAGCAGAAGAAATCCTCCCCTTCCGCCACGTGGTAGATGGCAAGGAGGTGGGGGGTCCCCGCCGGGACCTTCGCGCAATAGGCGCGGATGCTCTCCATCTCCCGACGCCAGGCCGTGCCACGGCGGGCCTTGGACACGATCTTCACCGCGATCGCGCGCCCGATCGAATCCGTCGCCAGCCAGACATCGCCGTAGGAGCCACTTCCGCAATGGCACACCGGACGGAGTCCGCCACCCAAAAGGGACATGACGCTCTCCAGGCGAGGTTCGGGAAGGTGTTCCGCCATGGCGTCGTAGTGTCGCGCATTTCCCCTGGGACGGCAAGGTAAAACCACCTTCCCGGAAGCCTTGGCCGAACCCTTTCCCCTTGCGCGACGCGCATCGGGAACGCATAATGACCCTGCGCCGCGCAACGTCATCCATCGTGGAGGCAGCGCGAGCCAATTCCCATGCCATATGCCATGTTTTCCCGCTACGACGACATCCATGACACCCCCTTCGACACCCGCCACATCCTGACGGCGTTCGGAGCTGTCGGCCTCTCCCTTCTCCTCCATTTCTTCATCCTGAGGCTTGTCGCCGACTGGCGCCTCAACGCCGTGCATGTGCCGAAGCCCGACAAGACGGAACTCCAGGAGTATCCGACCCTCCACGTGACCCGCCTGGAGTCGGATCCGCTCGATCCGATGAAGCTCTTCGACCGCCCGGCCGACCGTGCCGGCGTGGCGGGGAGCGGCAGTGCGGCGGAGGTCGACTTCCCTCTCGCCCACGTGGGCGAGCTCGCCCGCGAACCGGACCGGGCGCTCACCGCACCCCCGGCCGCCCCCCGCGCCACGATGGCCGCTCCCACGGCGCGGCTGGCCGTTCCCGAGATTCCGCCGACCGAGAAGCACATCTTCGTGCCGCGCCAGAAAATCCTCTCCGTGGTCGAGCGCCGTGCCGACGAAGATCTCGCGCTCCTTCCGCGCCGCGAAATCCCCGTCATCGAACGCGTCGACGTCGCGCCCGATTATGTGCCCCCTGCCATCGTCACCCGGGGCCCCTCCACCGAAACCCCCGCCGTTCTCGTGCCCGCCCGCGTGGCGGTCCCCTCCGATCCCGAGCCCGTCGCGGAACCCACGCCCGCCGTCGTTTCGCCGGACCCCGTCGCCCTCCCCGGCGAGGCCGCGCCCTCCACCGCCAGCGAGACCTTCTCCGAGCGCCCCGGCGACGTCGAAGTCGGACGGCCATTGGACGACCGCCTCCAGGCCTCGCTCACCGCCCGCCGCTATGCCGACGAACCGGACACCGTCTACTTCTGCCTCAGCCTCGACCGCCGCGATTCCGCCGTCCTCCCCGTTGCGCCCAAAGACCTTCTCTTCGTCCAGGATTGCTCGCGGAGCCTCGCCCCCGAACGCCTCGCGTTCTGCCGGAAGGCCCTCCGCGAAGCACTCGCCACCATCGGTCCGCAAGACCGCTTCAACGTGGCCGGCTTCAGCGACTCCGTCCAGCTCCTCTTCCCCGGCTGGACCTCCCCCACCCCGCAGGCGATCGCGGAGGCCGACGCCTTCATCGACGCCATGAAGTGCGCCGGCGAAACCGACATCTACGCCTCGCTCGACACCCTCTTGAACCTCCCCCGCGACCCGCAGCGCCCCTTCATCGTGCTTCTGGTGACCGACGGCCGTCCCACCGTCGGGTCCACCGCCTCCACGAGCCTCATCGGCGACCTCTCCCGCGACAACGACGGCGCCGTCTCCATCTTCACCCTCGGCACCCATGCCAACGCCAACTCCTACCTGCTCGACATGCTCGCCTACTGCAACCGGGGCGAATCGAAGGTGGTCGCCACCCGGCGCTGGGACATCCCCAAGGAAATTGCGGCGATGGCGGACGGCCTCCGGCGCCCGGTCCTCTCCAACGTGCGCTTCCACATTCCCGCCGCATCCGAAGCCCGCCTCTTCCCCCGGCAAGCCTCCAACCTCTACGCCGACCGCCCCCTCCGCTTCTTCGGCTCCGTCCCCGCCTCCGAAAAGGAGATCGTGGTGCAGGTGCGCGGCCAGGCCATCGAGGACGAATGCGACGTGATCCTCCAACTCCCCCTGGACTCCGCCAAGCCCGCCCCGGCCTCCTGCGACCTGCGCGACGCCTGGGCCCGCCAGCGGATGTACGACCTCATTGGCGACTACGCCCGCACCCGGGACCCCTCCCTCCTCTCCGAAATGCGCGACCTCTCCCGGCGCCTCCGCATCCCCATCCCCTACCAGAACGAGCTCTAGCCCCGCCGCCACGGCCTCTTCCCCATGATCATCTTCCCCGCCATCGACCTGAAAGACGGCCATTGCGTCCGCCTCCGCCAAGGCCGCGCCGACGACGCCACCGTGTACTCCGACGACCCCGTCGCCATGGCCCGCCAGTGGGAGGACGCCGGCGCCGAAGCCCTCCACGTGGTCGATCTCGACGGCGCGTTCCAGGGCGGCCCCCGCCACGCGGAACTCATCGCCCGGATCGTCGCCGCCATCCGCATCCCCGTGCAGGTCGGCGGCGGACTGCGCACCGACGACGACGTGGCCCGCCTGCTCGACGCCGGCGCCAGGCGCGCCATCCTCGGCACTCGCGCCCTCGACGATCCCGACGCCCTCGCCCGCCTCGTCGCCCGCTTCGGCGGCGGGCGCATCGCCGTCGGCATCGACGCCCGCGACGGCCTCGTGCAAGTGAAAGGATGGGTCGAAACCTCCTCCACCAGCGCCATCGACCTCGCGAAACGCGTGGAATCCATCGGCGTGCGCACCCTCGTCTACACCGACACCGCCACCGACGGCATGCTCGGCGGCCCGAACCTCCAGGCCCAGGACGAGATGTGCCGTGCCGTCTCCTGCCAGGTCATCGCCTCCGGCGGCGTCGGCTCCGCCGCCGATGTCCAAGCCCTCGCCGCCCTCGGCCGCCCCAACCTCCGCGGCGCCATCGTCGGCAAAGCCCTCTACGACGGCCGGACCACCCTCGCCGAACTCCTCGCCGTCCTCTAGCCCCCTTCCCTCTCCCCTCCCCTCCCCGTCGCCAGCCATGTACGATCCCGTCTCCAACAAAGTCGATTTCCCGAAACTCGAGGAAGAGATCCTCACCTTCTGGGAACAGCACGGCACCTTCCGGAAATCCCTCGACCAAACCCAAGGCAAGCCCGAGTTCATCTTCTTCGACGGCCCCCCCTTCGCCACCGGCCTCCCCCACTACGGCCACCTCCTCGCCGGCACCATCAAGGACATCATCCCCCGCTACCAGACCATGCGCGGACGCCACGTCGAACGCCGCTTCGGCTGGGACACCCACGGCCTCCCCATCGAGGCGCTCGCCCAGGAGGCGCTCGGCATCTCCGGCGCCGCCGCCATCAAGGAGTTCGGCGTCGACAAGTTCAACGAGCAGTGCCGTTCCATGGTGCTGGAATACGTCGGCGAATGGCGCAAGACCGTCACCCGCATGGGACGCTGGGTCGACTTCGACAACGATTACAAGACCATGGAGTTCGGCTTCATGGAATCGGTCTGGTGGGCCTTCAAGCGGCTCTGGGACCAGGGGCGCATCTACAAGTCCCACCGCATCATGCCCTACTCCTGGAAGCTCAACACCCCCCTCTCGAACTTCGAGGCCGGCTCGAACTACAAGGACGTCCAAGACCCCGCCGTCACCGTGCGCGTCCGCCTCCTCGACTCCCTCGGGAAACTGGCCGGAACGGGCGACGCCCCCGTCTACCTGCTCATCTGGACCACCACGCCGTGGACACTCCCCGGGAACCTCGCCATCTGCGCGGGCGGCGGCATCGACTACGTGGTCGCGCGCGACCTCACCGACGAGGCGCGCCCCTGCTACGTGATGGCCGAGGCACGCCTCCCCTCCATCTTCAAGAAACCCGCCGAACAGGTCGAAATCGTCGCGCGGATGAAGGGCTCCGACCTCGAGGGATGGCGCTACGAGCCCATCGTGCCGAACTTCGCCGACCAGGCGGAGAACGGGGCCTTCGTCGTCGTCAACGACGACTATGTCTCCACCGATGACGGCGTGGGCCTCGTCCACATCGCCCCCGCCTACGGCGAGGACGACTTCCGCATCTGCCGCGAGAACGGCCTCCGCGCCTTCGTCGACCCCCTCGACGCCGACTGCAGCTTCACCGACGCCCTCCCCGAATGCGCCGGCCGCTTCTGCAAGGACTGCGACAAGGACATCATCCGATACCTCAAGGCCGAGGGCAAGCTCGTCCATCAAGCCACCATCACCCACTCCTACCCCTTCTGCGACCGCACCGACACTCCGCTCATCTACCGCGCCATCGACGCGTGGTACGTGAAGGTCGAAGACCTCCGCGACGCCCTCGTCGAAAACAACGCCACCGTCCACTGGGTCCCCGACTACGTCGGCGAAAAGCGCTTTGGGAACTGGCTCAAGGAGGCCCGCGACTGGAACATCTCGCGAAACCGCTTCTGGGGCTCCTGCCTCCCCGTGTGGATCAACGACGACGACCCCTCCGACATGATTTGCGTGGGATCCGCCGCCGAACTCGAGGCCCTCTCCGGCGAGGCCGTCACCGACCTCCACAAGCACTTCATGGACAAGGTGGTCATCCGCCGCGACGGCAAGACCTACCACCGCACGCACGAGGTCCTCGACTGCTGGTTCGAATCCGGCTCCATGCCCTACGCCCAGCAACACTACCCCTTCGAGCGCGGCGGCGAACTCGCGAAGTTCTACCCGGCCGACTTCATCGCCGAAGGCCTCGACCAGACCCGCGGCTGGTTCTATACGCTCATGGTGCTCGGCACCTGCCTCTTCGGGAAATCCCCGTACAAGAACGTGGTCGTGAACGGCCTCGTCCTCGCCGAAGACGGCAAGAAGATGTCGAAACGCCTGAAGAACTATCCCGATCCAACCCAGATCCTCGACCTCTACGGCGCCGACGCCCTCCGCCTCTACATGATCGCCTCGCCCGTGGTGCGGGCCGAAAACCTGCGCTTCTCCGAGAACGGCGTAAGGCAGGTCCTCAAGGATCTCCTGATCCCGTGGTGGAACGCCTACGCCTTCTTCGTGACGTACGCGAACGTCGACGGCTGGCACGAGGACGCCCTCGCCACCCCCGATTCGCCGAACGAACTCGACCGCTGGATCGTCTCGTCCCTCGAGACCCTCGTGGCGGATGTCACCGCCGCCATGGACCGCTACGACCTGCAGCGCTCCGTCCGCCCCTTCCTCGACTTTGTCGACAGTCTCACCAACTGGTACATCCGCCGCTCGCGCCGCCGCTTCTGGAAGAGCCAGAACGACGCCGACAAGGTCTGTGCCTACCGCACGCTCCGCTACGTCCTCGTGCAGCTCTGCAAAGTGGCGGCGCCGTTCACCCCCTTCATCGCCGAAGCCATCTACCGCAACCTGCGCGGCTCGGACATGCCCGAGTCCGTCCATCTCTGCGACTTCCCCACCGCCAACGCCGCCGCGCGCGACACCGCGCTCGAGGAACGCATGGCCGTCGCCCGGAAGGCCGTGAACCTCGGCCACAACCTCCGCAAACAGAAAAACCTCAAGGTCCGCCAGCCCCTCTCCCGGGCCGCCGTCATCTGCACCGCGCCCGGTTTCGAGGAGCGCCTCGCGCCCATGGCCCCCGTCATCGCCGAGGAACTCAACGTGAAGAGCGTCGAATTCGCCTCCGACGAGTCCCGCTTCGTCACCCTTTCGGCCAAGGCCAACTTCAAGGCCCTCGGCGCACGCCTCGGCCCCCGCATGAAGGCCGCCGCCGGAGCCATCGAAGCCCTCGGCCCCGACGCCCTGCGCACCCTCGTGGCCGGCGGGAACGTCGCCCTCGACCTCGCCGACGGCGAACCCGCCGTCGACCTCGCCCCCGGCGACGTCCAGATCATCCGCCAGGAGAACGAAGGCATGACCGTCGCCAACGAAGGCGCCGTCACCCTCGCGCTCGACACCCGCCTCGACGACGCCCTCGTCGCCGAAGGCCTCGCCCGCGAGCTCGTCTCCCGCATCCAGGCGATGCGCAAGGAGGCCGACCTGGAAGTGACCGACCGCATCGCGGTCGACGTCCATGCCGACGCCGCCCTCGTCGCCGCCGCCCGCCTCCATGCCGACTACATCCGCGACGAAACCCTCATCGCCGCCGCCCCCGCCGACTGGGCCGCCGCCTCCCTCCACGTCGCCGCCCCCGCCGGCGACGACGCCATCGACCTCAACGGCCACCCCGCCCGCATCACGCTCAGCGTCGTCACGGCCTGACGCCCGCCCCGCCAAAATTATATCGGATGGGCGGGGTTTCATCCCCGCCCCGGGGCTTCGCCCCTATCGTGGGGCAGGACTCCGTGTCCTGTCCCGTCGCCTTAATCTCGAAGAAATCTTCCAGTCAAGATTACAGCAATCTTCACCCCGGCGCGGCGTTCACGAATGCTCCGCCCGGAAACGCACAGCTCCGCACCTGCACCATAATATTGAATTCACCTCTACTCCAGCCTCTTCTTGGCAGGGCGCACATCGTAAAGGGCATGATCCTCTTGAACCAAACTCGCCGATTCTTCAGCCACTTTCTCAAACAGGAGTTTTGAGTTTGTGAAGAGATCGGCATTCTCCGCTTTCAGGTAGCGGGCGGCCATGCGGCAGTATTCGGGATCGATGTCGATCCCGATGCTGTTGCGGCCGCTACGCAACGCCGCGACCATCGTGGTGCCCGAACCGCAGAACGGATCGAAAACCGTGTCCCCCGTGAACGAAAACATGCGCACGAGCCTGGTCGCCAATTCCAGCGGGAACGGTGCCGGGTGGTTCTTCGTGGATGCGCCGGGGATGTTCCATATTTGCTGGAACCAGCGATCGAAATCCTCTTTCCCAATTCGACTCTCGTCCCTCTGCCTCTGCGACGGCTGCCGGTATCCCCCGGGCTTCCGTTGCATGAGAATGAACTCCATGTCGTTCTTGATGATCGCATTCGGCTCGTATGGCTTGCCAAGGAATTTCGATCCGTTTGAAACCTCGTAGGATGCGTTGGCAATCTTGTGCCAGATGATCGGGTTCAGGTTGTCGAACCCGATCCGGCGGCAAATGACGCAGATGTCGGCATGAAGCGGAAAAACGAGGTGCCGCCCGAAATTCCGCCGAGCCACGCACACGTCGCCGACGACGCAGACCAGCCGCCCCCCCGGAACCAGAATCCTGTACACATGCCGCCACACCTTCTCCAACTCGACAAGAAAAGCCTCGTAGTCCTGAATGTGCCCGAGTTGGTTGGGGTTCTCGTTGTACCGCTTGAGATTCCAGTAAGGCGGCGACGTGACAACAAGATGGACGGATTCGTCCGGCAGGAAAGAGAGTTCCCTTGAGTCCCCGTTGATCAGTCGATGCGTCGTCGTTTCCATGGTTCTACACACACGCGGAGAGATGGCCGGCAAGGACTTTGGCGAATCGTTCGATGGACAGGTCTTCGGCAGGTGTCGCAAAGACGCCCTTGACGCCCTGATCCGCCTTGGACGTGATGAAAGCAGACGCAGTATAGTGACGTTCCAGAACGAGTTTCCGACCGTTTTTGAATCAAAACGCCCGAAAACGGCCAAAAACGGGGCCGAAACGACCTCCAAATCGGCAAAAAGCGTTTTTGCCGACCGCGAACAGCGAAAGTCCGGCTAGAACAGGGCGCGCAGGGCGATTCCGTACGAATCGCATGCAAGCGGGATGTACCCCTCGCGCCTGGCTACGGCGGTGTCGCTACGCCAGAACCAGATCGAGCCGTCGTCCGCGTCGATCATGCGGTAGAAGAGGTCGAGGTAGGCGTAGCGGCACAGCCGCACCGAGGCGCCGAGCGAGAAGGAGACCGCCATGCCGGGCTCCTTGAATTCCATCCAGCGCATGACGTCGTGGCGCGGCTCCGTCGACCCGTTTCCGTATCGGTCGTAATCCTTGGGCGAACTCCAGCCGTAATGCCACCAGTTGTCGTAGTCGATGCTGCAGGAGAAATCCGTCCAGCCAAGGCCCACATACGGGATGATGCGGACTTGCCGGATGTCCACCGGGTACATCACCAAGGCCTCGTACGCGACGCCATCCGCGACGAAGGTGGCGTCGCGCATCAGGTCGTCGTTGTTCCACATGCCGAGCTCGATGTGCGTCCCCGTCGAGAGCTGGAGCGCGAAATAGTCGCACAGGTTCACGCGCACCATCACGCCGAGTCCCTCCATGTCGTCCTCGGAGAGCCTGTTGATGTTGCCCAGGAAGTTTCCCGCCTTGGTTGGATCATACGGTACGTGCGTCTTGTCCATCGACGTCGCCGAGTACAGCACGCCCACGGAGACACGCTCCGCGACGAAGCGGTTGTAGAAAGAGTCTTCGCGGTAGACTCCGATGGACTCCGCGGCGCGGCGGAACGGATTGTCGCGCCTGGGGGTCAAGTCCAGCTCGTCGTTGAAGTCGAAAGGAACAGCGGGAGGAGCCTCGCTTGAAGCGGGTTCCGGATCGGGCGTCTCCGCAACGGATTCCAGCGCGGGCGTCTCCGGCGTATCGGGCGTCTCCGGCGCAGGGTCTTGCGCAAACGACGGGAAGGCAACGAGCACGCAGAGAGTGAAGGCGAGAAGCGTGGATTTCATGGTTGTGTCCTTTTTTGCCGTGATGCGAAACCACGACAGCGAACGCCGTCCCCGAATCGCATGCCAAGGCAGTCGTAGAATGTATACGCTGGGAATCATGGCACTTTCCGCGAGACATGGCAAATCAAATACGTGCGCAAGGGGAATGGCCAGAAATGGGCCGATGGTTCGAGGGAGTGGCGGGACGCCCGCGCTCGCGTCCCTCCCGTCCGGCCCAGGAAAACGGCGCGCCGTCCCTGCGGGTTCCTACTTCCCGCGTTCGAGCCTGGAGAGGAGGTCGCGGGCCAGGGCGGCTTCGGGGAAGTCGTCGTAGGCGCCCTGGTCGAGCATGGCGTGGAGCGTTTCGATGGCCTTGGCGTCCTCGTAGGCGCGATGCAGGCAGAGGGCGCGCCGGTAGTAGGCCTTGGCGCACCAGGCGCGGTGGGCTGCGTACATGATGAAGACGCGCTCGTAGTAGGCGGTGGCCTTGAGCCAGTCCTTGCGGGCTTCGGCGCAGGCGCCGCGCCCGCAGAGGGCTTCGGGCCAGAGGTTGCTCCAGCCGCGGACGCCGAGGACGGCCTCGTAGCATTGGTCGGCCTCGCCGGCCTGGCCCTGGTCGAGATGGAGGCGCGCGAGCAGGAGGAGGGCCTGGGCGGCCTCGGGGCTGGTGGCGTAGACCTCGCGGACGACGTCGAGTTGCTTGACGGCTTCGGCGCGGCAGGCCGCGGCCTCGTCCGAGTTCGGCGGCAGGGCTGCGAGGCGATCGAGGGCGACGGAGGCGAGGAACATGCGCGCGTCGAGGGCGTAGTCGGTCTCGGTGAAATCGCGGACGAGAAGGGTGGCGATTCCGGTGGCGAGGTCGGTTTGGCCGCGCTGGACGGCGGCATCGAGGATGGTCTCGAGGACGGCGGGCGAGGCGTTGGTGAAATCCTCGGGCTGCATGAGCGAGGTGAGGATGCGTTCCCGGGCGGCGTCGGAGAGGCCGGGCTGGAAGAGGCGGAGGCGGGCGAGGCGCATGGTGGTGACGCGGTCGCCGCGGCTTTCGGCGAGGCCGCGGGCCTTCTCCATGGCGGTCCATGCGGCGGCGGACTCTTCGGGCGAAACCTTGCGGGTGGCGGCAACCCATTCGTCGAGGATCATGTCCACGCCGAGGGCGGAACGGTCGTTCCCGAATTCAAGCGCCTTGTCTAGATAGTAGCGGAGGGTCGCGGCGTGCTCGCCCTGCTGCCACTTGGCGCGGCCGCTCCAGTAGAGGGCCTGCGGGATGTTGGAGTCGGGGCGGTTCTTGGCGATGTAGCGTTCGAAGTGGGCGAGGACGGCGGAGTAGTCCTCGGAATCGTAGAGGATCTCGCCGGCCTGGAAGGCGCAATGGTTGTAGAGCTCGATGTTCACGGACTCGGGGGGGAAGTCCAGGGCGCGCTGGTAGAAGGCCACGGCGTCGTCGAGGCGGCCGAGGGCGCCGGCGACATCGCCGCGGAGCACGGTGGCTTCGCCGGCGAGGAGGCTGCCGGGATTGGCGGAGATGAAGGCGGCGAGCCGCTGGTCGGCAATCTCCAGGTCGCCGAGGGCGTAGTTGCAGACGGCGCGCCGGAAGGCGGAATCCACGGCGTAGCGGCAATCGGGGTGGTCCATGAGGACCTTGTCGAAACTGTCGGCGGCGGGGGCGTAGTCGCCGGCGAACATGTGGGACATGGCGGTCCAGTAGACGGCGTCGGGGACGAGTTCGCTGCCGGGGAAGCGGTCGCGCAGTTCGCGCAGGCGGACGATGGCCTGCTCGAACTGTTCCTCCATGAAATGGGCATAGCCCAAGAGGAAAAGGCATTCGGCGGCGGACTGGTGCTGCGGGCTCACGCGGAGGGCTTCGGAGAGGTGGAGGATGGTCTTCTCCCAGTCCTGTTCCCTGGCGTACATCTGGCCCATGAGGAGGGTGAGGTCGTCGTACCATTCGCCGGCGGGATAGGTGTCCATGTACTTTCGGCCGATGTCGTAGGCGCGGCTCCAGGGCTGGATGCGGGCGGCGCAGAAGAAGGTGTAGAAGAGCGATTCCTCGGCACGCCCGGATTCCCCGAAGGCGTGCAGGTGGAGGAAGAGTTCGCAGGCCTCGCGGTAGCGGTGCGATTCCATGTAGCCGCGCGCGATGCGGTACTGGAGGTCGGCATCGTAGTTTTCGATTTCCGCGAGGGCGGCGATTTCGGCTTCGGTCTCGCCGATCCACTCCTGCAGGCGGATGAGGCGGCGCGGATCGGTGAAGGTGCGTTGTTCGTAGGCGAGGCTTTTGTGGAGGTAGTCGAGGAAGCTCTCGGCGCGCACCTGGACCTCGTCGTGCGGGTAGACGAGGCGGTGCATCCAGAAGGCTTCGCGGTAGCGTTCGTCATGGAAGAGGGAGTCGCCGGCCTCGAAGGCGGCCATGTTGAAGGCGATGGAGCGCGCGGCCAGCGAATCGCGCTGGAGCAGGAAAGGCACCATCCGGTAGATGTGCTCCATGTCGAGCGTCTTGAGGTATGCGGTGGCGAGAAGGGTGGCGGAGCGGCTGCGCCGGAGGCTGTCGGTCGCATTCCGGAAGGACTTCAGGAGGGGCTCGCGCGCGGCGGACCAGTCGTCGCCGGCGAGGTGGCATCGGGCGATGGCGGCGTAGATGTCGCACTTCTCGTCCGGCGTGTAGGAATAGCGGCGGAGGGCGGCTTCGTAGGCTTTGATGGCCTCGTCGAATTTCCGGGAGAAGCGGAGGGTGTCGGCGATGTAGAGGGTGGAGATGGCGGTGCGGGAACCGTGCGGGTACTTCTTGATGTAGTCGGCGAAGACCTTGCCGGACTGGGCGAAGTCGCCCGTGAAGAAGTGGCAGAGGGCGAGGTTGAAATAGATGATTTCGAGCTGTGCGGCGGTGTTGGGCTGCTTGCTGGAACCGAGGGTGTCGATGAGGGCGGTTAGGTCGGGGATGGCGTCTTCGAAGCGTCCTTCGTGGAAGGCACGGAGGCCGTTGGTGCGCATTTCGTTCACCGTCGCCTGCTGGGCGGGCAGGGAGGAGAGGCCCGCGCAGAGGGCGATCGCCACGGCAAGGAATCGGAAGGTCGGCTTCATGGGGGTTCCGGGTTCGCGGGAGAGCGGGGGGATGGGACTACTCCACCACGACGCCAAGGAGGTCGAGGATGCGGTTCAGGTCGTCGTTGTCGTAGAAATCGATCGTGAGGCGGCCGTGGGCGCGGCGACCGTTGGCGAAGGTGGCGCCGGAGACGAGGTTGACCTTGGCGCCGAAGTGGCGGTGGAGGCGGTCCTCGATATCCTTGCGATGGGCTTCGGGGAGGTCGGGGGAGAGCTTGCGCGCGGAGGAGGGCTCGCTGCCGCGGCGGCGCTCGAGAAGTTTTTCGAGGGCGCGGACGCTGAGCCCCTCCACCACGGAACGGCGTGCGAGCTGGATTTGGTCGGTCTCGGCGGAGAGACCGAGGAGCACCTTGCCATGGCCGGGCGAGAGCTGTCCGGCGCCGAGCATCTGCTTGACCTCGTCGGGCAGGTCGAGCAGGCGGAGGGCGTTGGCGATGCTGGCGCGGGCCTTGCCGACGCGTTCGGAAACCTCCTGCTGGGTGAGGCCGAAGCGTTCGGAGAGGGTGCGGTAGCCTTCGGCCTCCTCGATCACGTTGAGGTCTTCGCGCTGGATGTTCTCGACGACCGCCATCTCGGCGGCGTCGCGGTCGTCGGCGTCCACCATGACCACGGGGACGGTCTCGAGTCCTGCGACGAGCGAGGCGCGGAGGCGGCGTTCGCCGGCGATCAGCTGGCAGGTCCCGTCGGGGGCGCGGCGGCAGAGGAGAGGCTGGATGACGCCATGGACGCGGATGGAATCGGCGAGTTCGTCGAGGAGGTCGCCGTCGAAGGTCGAGCGTGGCTGCCAGGGGCTGCGCTCGATGTCGGAGGCCTTCACCTGGAGGATGTGGCCGACCGGAGGGGCGGCGGGGAACGGCGCCGCGGCGGGCGGCAGCGATGCGGCCTTCGGGGCGGCGGGTGCGGGGGCGGGCGCTGCGGGCGGCGTCTCCGGGCGGTCGGCCGGGCGTGTGGCGGAGGGAGAACCGCGGAGGCCGATCAAGGCGTCGAGGCCGCGGCCGAGGCCGGGGCGGGGGCGGAGGGCGGCAGGAGCGAGGCCCGGGCGGCGGGCGCTGGAGGCCGAAGGGGCGGCGGGCTTCTTCTTCGACGCCGGTTTCGCGGCGGCCGGGGAGGGTTTCCCTCCCTTTGCGGCAGATTTCTTCACGGGAGTCCTCGACGATTTCTTCGCAGGTGCCATGGCATTGCCCTCCAATTCAACGATACAACATCCAAACCCCATTGCTTCGGCCCGTGCTAGGGGTACATCCCCACGCGGGAGAGGCCCATCGTCTCGGGCAGCCCGAAGAGGAGGTTCATGTCCTGGACGGCGGAACCGGCCTGGCCCTTCACGAGGTTGTCGATGTGGGAAACCACGCGCAAGCGGCGGCAGCGGGAGTCGACGCTCACGACGAGGTTGCAGAAATTCGTGCCGCGCACGTGCATCGTGCCGATGTTGGCATCGCTGCCGAAGACGCGCACGAAGGGGCTGTCCTTGTAGAATTCGCGGTAGAGGGCGGCCATCTCCGCCTCCGTCGCATCGCGGACGAGCTGCCCATACAGCGTGGAAAGAATGCCGCGGCAGGCCGGCACGACGTGGGCCGTGAAGGTGAGGCGGCATTCGGTTTCCGCCAGAAGGCCGAGTTCGCGCTCCACCTCGCACACGTGCTGGTGGCCGGAGAGGCGGTAGGCGTTCACGTTCTCGTAGCGGTGGGGGAAGTGGTGGCCTGCGACGAGCTTCTTGCCGGCCCCGGAGACCCCCGTCTTGCAGTCGCAGACGAGGCCGACGGGTTCGACCATGCGGGCCTTCATGGCGGGGGCGAGGCCGAGGATGCAGGAGCAGGCGAAGCAGCCGGGATTGCCCACGAGGTCGGTCCGGCGGAGTTCGTCGCGGTAAAGCTCGGCGAGCCCGTAGACGCTGCGCCCCAGCAGGTCGGGCGCGAGGTGCGTGGGATCCTTGCCCATGCGGGTCGCGTAGTCGGCGTATGCCTCGACGGTGGAAAAACGGAAATCGCCGCTGAAGTCGATCACCTTCATGCCCTGCGCGAGGAGGTCGCGGGCCTGGACCATGCCCACCCGGTCGGGGGTCGAGAGGAAGACCACGTCGGCCGGCTCCCGGGCGGCGGGGTCGTCGGCGGCGAGCACCGGCAGGTCGCAGAAGCCGGCGAGGTGCGGATAGATGTCGCTCACGCGCCGCCCCACGTCCTCTCGTGCGACGAGGGAAACGATCTGCGCCTCCGGATGCTGGAGGAGCAGTTCGATGGCGCCGATGCCGCCGTATCCGGTCGCGCCGATGATTTTTACTCTGACCATCGCTAAAAAACTCCGTAACAAGGTGACGATGAAAATTCCGTGTGGTATCATACCCTCCTGACTGCCTTTCATTCAAGCGGAGGTTTGGCGTCCGCGCGAAATCGGCAAAGGCATCCGAGGAAAACCATGCGCATCGAGACATGCGACTATTTCATCGTCGGCAGCGGTATCGCCGGACTCATGAGCGCCCTGCACCTGGCCCCCCACGGGAAGGTGCTGCTGGTGACCAAGAAGGAGTCCGCCGAATGCAATTCCAACTACGCGCAAGGCGGCATCGCCTGCGTGCAGGGGGAGGGGGACTCCTTCGCCCAGCACGTGGAGGACACGCTGGACGCCGGCGCCGGCCTCTGCAACCCGAAGGTGGTGGAGCGGATCGTCGCCGGCGGTCCCGCCCGGATTGCCGAGCTCGAGACGTACGGCGTGCGCTTCACCGAATCCCGGCAGCCCGCCGACGGCTCGCGCTACGATCTCGGCCGCGAGGGCGGCCACCGCCGCCGCCGCGTGTTGCACGCGGGCGACATCACCGGCAACCGCGTGGAAGAGGTCCTCCTGCGACGGGTGATGGAAACTCCGGGCATCACCGTTCTGGAGAACGTGATGCTCGTGGACCTGATCACCACGCGCTGGCTCCGCCGCCCCGGCGCGAACCGCTGCGTGGGCGCCTACGCGCTCGACTGCCGGAAGGGCGAGATCTTCGCCGTCCGCACCCCGTGGACGGTCCTCGCCACCGGCGGCGCCGGCAAGGTATACCTCTACACGAGCAACCCGGACATCGCCACCGGCGACGGCATCGCCATCGCCTGGCGCGCGGGCGCCGAAATCGCGAACATGGAGTTCATCCAGTTCCACCCCACCTGCCTCTACCATCCGTACGCCCGGCGTTTCCTCATCAGCGAGGCCGTGCGGGGCGAAGGCGCCGAACTCGTCGACCGCGACGGGAAGCCCTTCATGCACCGGTACGACCCGCGGGGCGCCCTCGCCCCCCGCGACATCGTGGCCCGCGCCATCGACGCCGAACTCAAGCGCACCGCCGCCCCCTGCTGCTTCCTCGACATCCGCGACAAGCCGGCGGGGTTCGTGCGGAACCGCTTCCCAACCCTCTACGCCACCTGCAAGAAGTACGGCATCGACATGGCGAAGGACCTGATCCCCGTGGTTCCCGCCGCCCACTACTGCTGCGGCGGCGTGCGCGCCACCGTCGAAGGCATTACCAGCATCCCCGGCCTTCTCGCCGTGGGCGAAACCGCCTGTACCGGACTCCACGGCGCGAACCGCCTCGCATCCAACTCCCTGCTCGAAGCGCTCGTCTGCGCCCACGCGATGGCCGAACGCCTCGCCTCCAACCCCCGCCAGTCCCCCGCGATGGCGGACGTCGCCATCCCGAACTGGGAGACGGGCAAGGCCGTCCCCAGCGACGAACAGGTGGTGGTCGCCCACAACTGGAACGAACTCCGCACCTGCATGTGGGACTACGTGGGCATCGTGCGCACCGGCAAGCGCCTCGACCGCGCCTTCCGCCGCGTGAGAAACCTGCGAAAGGAAATCCAGCAATACTACTTCGACTACGTGGTGACGCCCGACATCCTCGAACTCCGAAACCTCGCCGACACGGCGGAGCTCATCGTCCGCTGCGCGCGCAAACGCCGCGAAAGCCGCGGCCTCCACTACACGCTCGACTATCCGCGCATGCTCCCGAAAACCGGCGACACCATCCTTCCCGGCCGCGATGAATAGAAAACCCTCCACCTCCGGAGACTCCTGGGCGGCGGCGCGCGCGTGCCTCGGCCCGGACGGCATGCTCAGCGTCGTCATGCCCGCCTATTGCCTGGCGGAATGCATCGGCGCGAACATCGCCCGCGTGTGCGACCTCCTCGACGGCCGCATCCCCTTCGAAGTCGTCCCCGTGGATGACGGCAGCAAGGACAATACCGCCGACGCAATCCGCCAGGCCGCCGCGGGCGACCCCCGCGTAAAGCCGGTGCTTCTCGGGGAGAACGTCGGAAAGGGCGCGGCCCTCGCCAAAGGCTTCGCCGCCAGCCGCGGCTCCCACGTGCTCCTGCTCGACGGAGACCTCGACCTCGACCCCGCCATGCTCGACCGCTTCTTCGACGTGATGCTGCAGGAACAGGCGCATATCGTCATCGGCTCGAAGCGCCATCCCCGCTCGGAGGTCGACTACCCCCTCTCCCGGCGCCTCGCCAGCAGGGTCTACTACTCCATCGTGCGCCTGCTCGTGGGGCTGCCCGTCACCGACACCCAGACCGGCATGAAGCTCTTCGTCCGTCCGGCGCTCGCCTGCGCCCTCGAACGCATGCTGACCAAGCGCTTCGCCTTCGACGTGGAACTTCTCGCCATCGCCCACGAACACGGCTTCGCCGTGGCCGAAGCCCCCATCCGGATGCACTTCGGCCGCAAGCTGGGTTCCCTCTCCCTGGAAAACGTGAGGACCGTGATGAACGACACCCTCGCGATCTTCTACCGCCTCCGCGTGCTCCGCTACTACCAGCACGTCGTCCCCTGCGCCATGCCGAATCCGCCGCCCCTCGTGTCCATCGTCGTCGCTTGCCCCGCCCCCTCCCCCTACCTCGCCGAATGCCTCGACGCAATCTCCGCGCTTTCCTACCGCCCCTTCGAGACCATCGTCCTCCCCGACGAACCCGCAGACGACTTCCCCTGGCCCGGCCACGTCCGGGTGATCCCCACCGGCAAGCTCCGTCCCGCCGAAAAGCGGAACCTCGGCATCGAGGCCGCCAAGGGCGAGATTGTCGCCCTGCTCGACGACGACGCCGCGCCGTTGCCCGACTGGCTCGACCACGCCATCCCCTACTTCTCCGATCCCACCGTCGGCGCCGTGGGCGGCCCCGCCGTCACCCCGCCCTCCGACCCTCCCCTCGCCCAGGCCGGCGGCCTCGTCTACGCCTCCCCCCTCGTCTCCGGCACCTGCCGCTACCGCTATGTGTCGGAACGCGTGCGCGACGTCGACGACCTCCCCAGCTGCAACCTTCTCGTGCGCACCGCGACCCTGCGCGACATCGGGGGCTTCCGGACGGACTTCTGGCCCGGCGAAGACACCATCCTCTGCCTGGACATCACCCGCAAGGCGAAGCAACGCATCGTCTACGACCCCTGGAGCGTGGTCCGCCACCACCGCCGCCCCCTCTTCGGGCCCCACCTGCGCCAGGTCGGCCGATACGCGCTCCATCGCGGCTATTTCGCGAAACGATTCCCCGAAACCTCGCGCCGCATCTCGTACATGGTGCCGACGATCTTCGTGTGCGGGCTCGTCCTCGGCGCCGTCGCCTCGTTCTTCCACCCCTGGATCCGCATCGCCTACCTCGGCGCGCTGGCCTTCTATCTCGCGACAACGTTCCTCGCCTCGTTCCACCCCAACCTGCTCCGTTGGCTGCAGGTGTGGCTCGGCGTGATGGCCACGCACCTCGTCTACGGCGTCCGCTTCCTCCAGGGGATCCTCTCGCGCCGCATGCCCTGCGAGGTCGCCCGATTCGACCATCCCTCCGAAAAGCCCTAGGCTGGGGCGATTTTCCGACATGGCCCGTCCCCTTCCATCGAATCCGTCCGAGCCCTCCGGAAACACCCCGTCCAACCTGGGGGGCGACGATCGTCCGCCTTCGTTCGTTCGCCGCGTTTCGCACGCCATCGGCCGTCTCCGCGAACGCTCCGGCGAACTGTGGTGGTACACCGCCTGGTTCTTCCTATCGAACCGCGTCGGCGACGTGATCAACCTCGTCATCGGCCTCTTTCTTGTGCCCCGCGTACTCGATGCAAGCCAGCTCGGAGCGGTCACGCCCCTCATGCAGGTCGGAACGGCGGTCTCCCTCCCGCTCGCACTGCTGCTGCTCCCCGTCGGCAAGTTCCTGAACGTCTTCGCCACGAAAGGCGAAACCGGGAAATGCCGCGCCCTGTTGCAGGACACCCTCTTCGTTTCCGCCCTCTTCGCCATCGGCATGGCCATCTGGCTCTTCGCCTGCGGCGACGCCCTGCTCCTGCGTCTCGGCGTGGAGAACCGCCGCCTGCTCTGGCCTATCGCGGGCTTCGCCCTGCTGTCCTGCATCCAGCCGGTGCTGGACAGCGCCTCGAGGTCGCTCAAGCTCTTCGACACCATCCTCTGGGGGAACGCCATAACCCCCTACGTGCGGCTGGCCGCCATGCTCCTCCTCCTCGCCCCGCTCGGCGTGCTCGGCTACATGCTGGCCCAGCTGTCGTCGGCCCTCGCGAACGCCCTCCTGCTTCTCGCCATGATCGTCTGGGTGCTGCGCCGCATGGGCCGCCGCATGCCCTACCTCCGCGAGCACGGACGCGAAATGTTCGCCTACGCCCTCCCCCTGGCGCTGTTCACCTTCGCTTCGAGAATCCAAGGGCCGATGGAGCCGTTCGTCATCCGCCGCTGGCTGCCCGAGGAGGTCTCCGCCGGCTACTACTTCGTCGTGACGCTCGGCACCATCCCCACCTATTTCACGCTGGCGATGGCTCCGTTCCTCTGGACGCTCGTCTCCGAGCGTTTCGAGAAGGGCCAGTCCACCCAGTCGCTCCTGCTTCATTCGCAGGCCTTCGCCCTGGGCGTCGGAGGTCTCTTCACCCTTCTCTTCGCCCTCTTCACCCCGTGGTTCTTCTCCCTTCCCGGCCCCTGGCGCGACTACACCGGATACGCGGGCTTCGTCTGGCAGGTGAGCTTGATCCGCACGCTCCGCACATCGCTCGACTATTTCATGGCGTACGAGAACGCCTGCCGCCGCTTCCGCTACCTGTGGTACGTGGTGCCCACCATGCTCGTCGAGTCCGCCCTCCTCTACGGGCTCCCCGGCTGGGGCGCCTTCCGGGGCGTCCTCCCCGCCACCCTCTGGGCGAGGGTGGATGGTTGGGTAGCGAATCGCCTCTCGTTGCAATTCTTCCTGAACATCATGATTGCCGCCCATGTCGTCTTCGTGGCGGGCCTCTTCCTCCAATTGCTCCACCGCCGACGACACGCCGCCTGAGGATCCCGCATGAAACCGCCTCCCTCCCGCCTCCATCCGTCCCAAGCCCTCCTTCCCGCCCTCGCCTGCGTCGCGATTGCGCTGGTTGTCTTCTGGCCCGTCCTCCCCGTGTTCCAGGCGCAGTTCGCGCCGGACAGCATGCCCTATTTCGGACCCCACCACGGCCTCCGCCAGATCGAGGACGTGCTCTTCCGCGGCGACTCCATCCCCCCAAGCATCCTGTACTGGCTCGCCCTTCCGCCGCTCGTCGCGCACGAACTCACCTACCTCGTGGACACCCTTCTGATGGTTGCCGCAGGCGCGCTCTACCTCTTGGGCCGCCGCGTGCGCCCCGCAGTGGCCTGGCTGGGCGGCGCCGCGCTCGGCTTCTCCGGCTATTCGTTCACGCTCGTCTCCGCCGGCCATCGCGGCTATTTCCACATGATGGCCTGTACGCTCTTCGCCTTCCCCCTGCTGGAGCGCATCTTCCGGAAGGAAGGCCGCCGCTGGCCCCGGTTCGCCCTGCTCGGCTTCGCCCTCGGCTGGGGCATCCTCACACAGCCCGACGTCTTCACGCTCGTCGCCGCCCTCGCCGTGTTCTACCTCCTTTGGCTCACCTTCCGCCGATCCGCCGTCGAAGGATGCGAAACAGAGCCCGTCTTCCATCGCATCCGCCGCGTCTGGCCTGGATTCGCCATCGCCCTCGCGGCGTTTCTCCTCGCCGGCGGCGGCATCTTCCATGCCCTCGCCACGCGCTTCATCCCGGACCGCCTCGCCCAGATGCGCGGCGGGACCCCCGCCCACGCCGTCGAACAGGCGCCCGCCGTCTCATCCGGGGAGGCGGCCGAGCGGAAGCGGGAAGACTGGATCTTCGCCACGAACTGGAGCCTGCCGCCCGAAGACATGCTCGAATTCGTCGCCCCTTGCGTGCGAGGCATCGAAACCTCGAGCGAGGTTTGCCCGTACTGGGGCCGCCTCGGCCGTTCGGACGGCTGGGAAACGTCCCGACAGGGCTTCCGGAACTTCCGCCAGCACACCCTCTACCTCGGCGCCATCCAGGTGCTCTTCGCGCTCCTCGCCGTCGGCGCCTGGTTCCGCCACCGCAAGGACGAGCCCCTCCCCCCCTGGCTTCGCGACGTTCCCTTCTGGGCCGTTTCCGGCCTGGTCGCCCTGCTGCTGTCCTTCGGCCGCTACGCACCCTTCTACCGCGTCTTTTACGCCATCCCCGGCATGAGCCTCCTGCGCGCCCCCGTGAAGCTCCTCCATCTCACCGAAATCTGCGTCGCCATGCTCTTCGCCTGCGGATTGGCCGAGGTGCTCCAGCGCAAGGCGGAGAAGCCTCTTCCCCTGACCGCTCCTGTTCTCCTCGCACTCCCCGGAATCGCCCTCGTGGCCGCTTCGGCCCTCGTGCGCGGCGGCCCCGCCACGCTCCTCGAATCCTGGAAGGCCCTCGGATACCCCCCCGACTACGCACGGGTCTTCCTCCCGCAAATGGCGGGCGCCCTGCTCCACGGCGGCCTCCTGTGGCTGGCGGGCGTCGCCATCTGGCTCGTCGGACGCAAGGGGGGAAAGAGCGCGACCATCGCCCTTCTCCTGGCCTGGCTGTGCGTGGGCGGCGACCTGATCGCCGTCTCCCGCCTCTACATCCGTCCGTTCGACGTGTCGAGGCTCTACCGCGACCATCCGCTGTTCGACACGATCCTCGAAGACGACTCCATCCCCTGCCCCTTCGTGGCCAACCTCGTCTCCAACCACCCCCTCGACGGGCACGACCCGCTCGGCAACGCCCTTTCGTTCCACGGCATCCAGACGGCGGGCAGGAGCGACCACGCCCGCGACGCCGTGCTCCGCTTTCGCGCGGACCCCGTCCGCTTCTGGGATGTGTCGTGCGCCGACTACCTCCTCGCGCCCGAAAGCCTCCTCAAGCAACTCCCCCTCTCCACCTTCCGGCCCCTCTCGAGGATCGACGTCGGAAGATGGAAGGGGTCCGGACCGGACGCCCGCGCCGTCCTCCTCCGGCGCAAGGACCCCGTCCCCTTCGCCGCCTGGCACGCCTCGTGGCGAAACGTTCCGGGCGACGAGCAGCTCGACGCCCTCGCCCGCTCCACCCGGAATCCACATGCCGAACCGCTCGTGGACGCGCCCGGACCCGGACCCGCCACGGGCGCCGTCCCGGACGCCACCGTCGACGTGCTCTCCGTGCGCATGGGCCGCAAGGCCGCGTTGGACAACGTCGTCCGCACGAAATCCTCCGCCCCCGGCCTCGTCGCGATCCGCCACTACTACAACATCCCGAGCGAAGCCCTGCTCGACGGCGCGCCTGCGCCGCTTCGCCGCTGCAACGCCCTCTGGTGCGCCGTGGAAGTCCCCGCAGGCGACCATGAGGTCGTCGTGCGCCGGAAACGCAGTGGAAAGCTCGCCCTCTTCCTGAGCCTGGCCGCGTTCCCCGCCTTCCTCGTCTCGCTGGCGTTCTGCAAGCGCGCCCGGACGCCTTCGGATTCCCGCCCCGCCTGATTGCGCCTGCCTTGCCCAAAAGACGCCGAGGAATGCCCGCCATGCATGTCCGCCTCTTTCCCGTCCTCTTTTTCGCCGTGCGCCTGCTTCTGGCCGCCGTTCCGGCCCCGGCGCAACAGCCCGCCCCCGGACCCGCGTCCGCCACGCTCGACGTGCCGTTCTCGCGCCCTCCCGCGATCGACGGCGCCATCGGCGAAAAGGAATGGCGGAAGGCCGCCCGCATCGACTCCCTCCGGCCCTCGCTGGACCACGCCGACGATCCACGCCCCCTCCCGCCCACCACCGTCTTCCTCGCACACGATCGCACGCACCTCTACGTGGCCTTCGATTGTGTCGATGACGACATCGATTTCGTCGAAGGCCGCTTCGCCCACGACGACGCGCTCTACAACGGCGACGTCGTCGAAGCGTACCTCGACGCGGGCCTCGACGGCCGCTGCTATGTCGAGCTCGAATGCGCGCCCGACGGCACCACGCTCGACGCCCTCCACACCTTCGCGCGCCCCCCCGCCATCGGGCCCGACGACAAAGCGGACGCCGCGTCGCGCCGGACCCTGGTCTCCACCCCTGCCTGGGAGATGGAAGGATGGCGCACCGCCGCCGTCCGCACGGAAACGGGCTGGAGCGTCGAGATGGCCATCCCCTTCGCCACCCTTCCGCGGCCCGCCGCAGAAGGAGCCGCCGAACGCGCGATCCTGCGGACCGACGGTCCCGCGCCGCTGGAACTGCGCGCGCAGTTCGTCCGCTACGACCGCCTGCGCGAAGGCCCTTCCCGCAAACGCCTCCTGCACCAGGCCTGGACCGCCATCCGCGAAGGCTCCCCGCACGTCACCCCCCACCGCATGGGAACGCTTCGCCTCGTGCCGCCGAAGCCCTTCCCCGGACTGGATGGGACGCTTCTGGCCGGCGCGCTCATGGCGATCGTCACCGGCCTCTCCTGGGTGGTGGTGGGCGTGGTCTCCAGCCATGCCGCGCAACGCGGCGCGAACTATGCGCTCGTGCAGTGGCTCACCAACCTCTTCTCGATGCTGGCCGTGACAGGGCTCCTCCTCGCGGCGGGCGGAACGTCGCTCCGCGATGCCTTCCTCCCCGAAGCTCCACGGCGCGCCGCCGCGCTTTCCATCTTCGCCTTCGGCTTCATCAACTACTACATGCTCGCCGTCATGAACGAGGCCATGCGGCGCGGTCCGCACGGCCTGACGTGGACCATCACGCAGTCCGGCTTCATCCTGCCCTTTCTGATGGGCGGGATCCTCTTCCCCGAGAAGGCGGGATGGACGCTCCTGCGCGTGGCGGGCATCGTCGCCATCCTCTTCAACGTGTTCGTGGACGGCCTGTCGAAACGAGCCGGCGACGACGCCGCCCCCGCCACGAAGGGATGGTTCCCCCTCGCCTTCGCGGCGCTCCTGCTGTGCGGCGCGAACCAGTGCTTCGTGAACCTGCCCTCGTACTGGGAAGAGAGCCGCCAGCTCCCCGTGATGGGACGCATGGCCTGGAGCGGCATCGGCGCGTTCGCCGGGCTCGCGACCCATGCGATCTTCAGCGAGGGGCCGCGCCGCCTCGCCGCCGCGTGGCCGGAGTTCCGCGTGGCGGCAGCCGGCGCGGCAACCATCACCGTGGTGAACACCGTCGTCTCCCTCAAGCTTTACTACGTGTGCATGGACCGCCTTGCGGCCGCAAACGCCGGCGCGATCGCGCTCCCGCTGATGGTCGGCGCCTGCTTCTGCGGTTTCTTCCTCTACAGCGCCTTCGTCCTCCGCGAACGGACGACCACCCTGCAAAAGATCGCCTTCGCCGGCGGCCTCGCCGGCATCGCCTTCCTTTGCCTCTGACGCCGCGGACGCCCTGCGCCATGAACGCTTCCCTGAAAGGCCACCTCTGGGCGTTGACCAGCGTCTTCTGCTGGGGCATCATGTTCCCCGTGGGATGCCTGCTCATGGACGACGCCACCCTCGCGCCGTCGATGGTCGCCATGCTCCGCTATCTCATCGCGGCACCCCTCCTCTTCGGCGTCGGCTTCCTCCTCCACGGGCGCGGGATGCTTCCCCGGCGCGCCACCGACTGGCCCGCCCTCGCGCTGCTGGGGTTGATTGGCTCTTCGATGATGGCCTCCCTGCTGTTCCGGGCGCAGCAGAAGGGCGTCTCCCCCATCGCCTCGTCCCTGCTCGAAGCCTACGTCCCCATCCAGGTGCTGCTCCTCGGCTTCCTCATGGGCCGCAAAGCCACCGTGCGACAGGTCTTCGCCATCCTCCTCGGCTTCTTTGGCGCCCTGCTCGTCCTCAAAGGCATCACCTTCGACGGCCTGCAGATCAAGCGCTTGACGACGGGCGACCTGCTCATCTTCCTCGCGGGCCTCTGCTGGGCGCTCTACACCATCCTCGGACGCCCCATCGCCACGCGGATGGGAGGGCTGCCCTTCACCGCCTGGACCGTCCTCTTCGGCGGGCTCTGGCTTTTGCCCTGCAACTTCGCCGGCGGCGCCACCGCCATGCCGGCGACCGTTCCACAGTGGATGGGGATCCTCTTCCTGGCGATCTTCCCTACGGCCGTCGCCTTCTTCAGCTGGAACGAGGCACAACGGCACATCTCCCTGGAGCGGCTGAGCTTCATCGAGTACTTCACGCCCATCGTCGCCGCGCTCGGCGGGCTCTGCATCGGGGAGCCGGTCACCGCCTGCCAATGGCTGGGCGCCGCCATCATCCTCGTCTCCGCCCTCTTCCAATGACGCGACAACGGCGCACCCTCAACGAAGGGCGGGCGGCTTGGCGGCAAGCCTCGCGACGGCGTCGGCGACGCGCTCCCACGTGAATTCCCTGGCATGGGCAACGCCCCGGCGAATCGCGGCCTCGCGCGTCTCCGGGGAATCCAGCAGGCGCCGCACCGCCCCGGCGAATCCCTGCGGGGAATCCGCTGCGGCGGCGACACCGGGAAGAAGTTCGGAGGCGATGCCCGGGGAGGCGACGACCGGGCAGCCGCTCGCCATTGCCTCGAGCACGGTCAGCCCGAAACCTTCGTCCAATGCGGGATGCACCAGAGCGAAGGCCATGCGGTACAGGTCGGCCAAGTCGGCGTCGGACACCCTTCCAAGGCGGACGACGCGAAGGGCGCCGTTTCCGGCTTCGCAGGCGTCCGTCCCCTTCCCCGCCAGCACAAGCGGCAGGGGGAGAGGGGCGCGGAGAAGCGAGGCAAGGTTTTTGCGCGGTGCGGCGTTCCCCACGAACAGAAGAAAGCGTTCGGGCAACGCATGCCGGGTGCGTAGCGATGCGGCGCGCCGCTGGAATCCGGAATCGGCCGGTGCGAGAAAGCGCGGGCTGACGCCAAGCGGAACGACGGTCACCCGGGATTCCGCGGGCGTCTCCGATTCCGGGAAGAGGCGGAGGAGCGTATCTCGCACGCGGGCCGAGGGCACGAGGATTTGCCATGCCTTGCGGATGGAGCGCGGCAGCACCGCCCGGTAGTGAAGGCGGTTCGGGCGCGTGCAGGTTTCGGGATGGGTGAAGACATGGAGGTCGTAGACGTTCAGCATCACCGGGACACGCGTCAGCAGCGGGGCCACATAGGCGGGCGCATGCAACCGGTCCGGCGGGTCGCGCCGCAGCATCGCCGGAAACACGAGCTGCTCCCACAGGATGCGCAGGCCTCGATTCCGGGTCCATTCGGGGATGGCATGGAAACGGACGCCGGACGGCATTTCCGGAGGGACGTCGCTTCGCCTCGCATACAGGCGAAGGGAGGACGGATGGCGCGCGGCGAGGGCCAGGAATTGCTCGCGGATGGCGCGTTCCACTCCGGATCCGGCCAGGGAGAGCTGGGAGCCGAGATAGGCGACGCGGGGCGGCATGGGCTAGCGCTCCATCCAAACGAACGACTCGAAATGCGCGGTGCGCGGGAACATGTCGAAAAGACGCGCCCGAAGGGGGCGGTAGCCGGCGGCAACGAGGCGCCCGAGGTCGCGGGCGAGGGTCGCGGGTTCGCACGAGACGTAGCCGATCCGCGCCGGGAGGCGGGAGGCGATCGCCTCCAGCGCCCCGGTGGCCACGCCCGCGCGCGGCGGGTCGAGCAGCACCGTGGCGTCCGGCCACGGAAAGGCGTCCGCAGAGGCGGAGCGAAGCCAGCGGGCCACGTCCATGGCCTCGAAACGCGCCCCCTCCACGCCCAGCGCGACCGCGTTGCGGCGCGCCATGCGAAGGCAGGGCGCGAAGGATTCGACCCCCAGCAACGGCGTGCCGCCCGCAAGGGCCCCCGCAAGGCCGAAGACGCCCACGCCGCAGTAGAGGTCGAGTAGCGGACGACCCGCCCCGCCCGCCGCGACAAAAGCGTCGCGCACGTGGGCAACCAGTGCGGCGGCGACCTCCGGGTTCACCTGGTAGAAGCCGTCGGCAGGGACGAGCATCGGGCCAAGGGGCGATGATTCGGTGAGAATCGGCGGGTTCGCAGGCGAATCGATCCACCACATCACGCCATCGTACTCCGTCCAGCGCAAGGTCACCGTCTGCCCCGGACGCAGGCGGGCGAGCGTCGCGGGCTGCTCGCGAAGGCCGCGCAGACGGGCGTTGATGGGCTCGCGGGCGAGGAGGCATTCCGCGACGTCGGTCACGCCCTTCACCCCGTCATCCCGCACGTAGCCGAGGCGAAGGGAGCGCCCGCCGCGGCGGAGGCCGGCCGGCGCCCCGGCGCCCCCCGCCCCGCCCCACGCCGCGTGAAGCACGATTTTGTTGCGGTAGTGTTCCGCGAGAGGAGAGACGAAAGGCGCATCGAAAGGCGGCGCGCCGCACGGAAGCCGCCGGAGGAAACTCTCCAGCTGCGACTGCTTGATCCGTACCTCGGCGGCGTGGGTGGCGTGGTCGTAGACGCAGCCCGGAGCATGGAGGAAGGCGCGGGGATCACGGGCGACGGGAAGACGGTCGGGGGAGGATGCAAGCAACTCCACGACCTCCGCCACCGCGTAGCGGGGCTTCACGCGAGTCACCCGCAGATGCGCCTCCTCGCCGGGGAGGAGACCCTCCACGAAGACCACGGCTCCCTGCAGGCGGACGATGCCGCGCCCCGGATAGGCCACGGCCTCGACGCGCGCGGTGAACTCTTCCCCGGGGACCGGCATGATTCCGCCCGATGAAACCGCATCAGACAAGCGGCCGGACGAAGCGATCGACATCGTCTTCGGTCTGGCAGGCGGGGACGTCCCGGAAGAGCTTCCACTCCTCGACGTGCTCGACGCAGGCGTCCGGCAAGAGAGTCACCATGCCGCCAAGGACCTCGAGTTCGAGAATCTCCTGGTTCGTGAAGGTCTCGAAGTTCACGCCGCCGTCCGGGTAGTTCATCCCGTCCGCATAGGAAAGGTACTTCACGAAGAGGCACCCTTCGCGCTGGTAGGCGACCCAGCCTTCGCGGTGGGCGATGCCGAGCTTCGTCGGGCCGCGGGTCGGATCCTGGCGCAGGAAGAGATAGCGCGAGCCGATCGTCCAGCGCGGATCCGCGAAATCGGTGTACGACCAGATGCTCCAGTTCTGGTTGTGGGTGAGACGCTCGGTGTGCGGAATCTTCGCGGGCAAGGGGATGATCGCCTGGCCGTTCAGTCCCATCACGGTCACCGACCACGGCGCAAAATCCACCGGACCGTTGCCCCGGTTCGTGTAGCGATGGAGCACGCGCACCGCGTTCGAATCAGGGGCGAGCGTGATTTCGAGCTCCTTCGCGATGCCGGTGATGGGCCCGGGCTCCTGGCGCGTGCGGATGCCCCCGGAAATCGCGGCGGCCTCGGCGTAGGGCACGTTGTCGAGTTCGTAGCTCCAGGGCATCGATTCGGGCGCGATCCAGCTGCGGTGGCCGCCGCGATTCTTCCATTCGGATTCGCCCGTCCCCCCCTGGTCGGCGGGAATCTCGCCCAAAAGGTTCGGACCTCCGATGAATCCGAAGCGCATGATGCGCGGACCGATGTCGCGCGTGACCACCAGCTCCACCTCGTTGTTGGCGAGACGAAGGCATTTCCAGCCGTTGTAAACGATTTCCTGCATGGGGAACTCCTCGAAGTACGGGGGATGAAGAACAAACCATCCCCATGATACCCGCGCCACGAAGCCTTGCAAAGCCGAATGTTCGAATTGCGCGCCATCCGTTTTCTGTGGTACATCCAAACCCATGACCGAACATGAATCGTTTGTCGCGCTGAACCTCGCCACGGGATGGGGCCCCATCACCGTGGCGCGCCTGATGGATGGGCTGGGGTCGGCGCGGGCCATCGTGGAATCCCGGACCCGGGAATGGGTCGAAGCCGGGGCGGGAATCTCCCCCGAACGTGCCGGGGCGCTTCGCGACGCCCTCGATGCCGTCGACGTGGCGGACGAACTCGATCGCGCCCGTCGCCTGGGTGTAACCCTCCTCTCCTGGGTGTCGCCGGAATACCCGCCCCTTCTCAAGGCCATCGCCGATCCGCCGCTGGCGCTCTACGTGCGAGGCAGCCTCGCCGCCCTCTCCGCGCCGTGCGTGGCCATGGTGGGGACCCGCCATGCCACGGTCTACGGACGGGAGACGGCGCGCCGCCTCGCCTACCAGGTCGCCGCGGCCGGCTATGTGGTGGTGAGCGGTCTCGCTCGCGGCATCGACACCGAAGCGCATCGTGGCGCCGTCCAGGCCAAGGGGCGGACCATCGGCGTGCTCGGGGGCGCGCTCGACCGCTTCTTCCCCAGGGAGAATATCGAACTCGCCGCCTCGATCGTCGAAAACGGCGGCGCCATCGTCAGCGAATTCCCCTTCGGGATGGAGCCGGACAAAACCACCTTCCCCCGGCGGAACCGCGTCGTGAGCGGCCTTTCGCGAGGCACCGTCGCGATCGAAGCCCCGCTCCGCAGCGGCACGCTCATCACCACGTCGCAGGCCCTGGAGCAGGATCGCGCCGTGATGGCGGTGCCCGGGCCCGTCGACTCCCCCTCCTCCGCCGGATGCCACCAGCTCATCCGGGCCGGCGCACGGCTGGTCTCCACGGCGGACGAGATTCTCGAGGAACTGGACGATCTGGCCTTCGGTGCGGCGCGCCGCGTCCCGCAGCCCGGCCCGGCCCCCGCCCCCGCACCCTCCCCTCCCCTCTCCACGCTGTCCCCGGACGAACGGAGGATCGTCCAGGCGCTGGAAAACGGCCCCGAACACGTCGACGCCATCGTGCGCGTCACCGGACTCGCCGCAGGGAAGGTGGGCGCATTGGTCACCGGCCTGCAAATCAAACGCCTCGTCAAGCTGCTCCCCGGCGGCATGGTCTCCCTGGCGAAGTAGCGCCTTCCGACAAGGGAAAATCATCGCCGGCAACCTCCCCCCTCTCCCATGCTGACCTCCGATTTCGACTACGACCTCCCCGCGGAACTCATCGCCCAGGAGCCTCCCGCCGTACGCGGCGATTCGCGGATGCTCGTGCTGGACCGCGCCACGGGAGGCATCGTCCACTCCCACATCCGCGACCTCCATCGCTGGCTGAATCCCGGCGACCTCCTGGTGATGAACGACACCCGCGTCTTCCCCGCACGCCTCCAAGGCAACTGGGAAGACACCCGCGGCCGCATCGAACTCCTGCTCGTGGAGCCCGTGGACGCCTCCGGCGAGGTGCATCCCGGCGATGTGCGGGGCGACGAGGATTGCTGGATCTGCCTCTGCGGAAGCGGCCGCCCGCCGCGAACCGGGCAGTCCGCGGTCTTCGTCGACGGTGCGATCCGCGCGGAAATCCTCGAAACCCGCGAAGGCGGGAGCGTCGTGGCGCGCTTCCACGCGGACGCCCCGCTGCTCGATGTGCTGTCGCGATTCGGAGCCGTTCCCGTCCCGCCCTACATCCGCCGCGAAGGGAACGACCGCGCGCGCGCCGTCCTGGACCGCGAACGCTACCAGACGGTCTACGCCGCGCACACCGGCGCCGTGGCCGCGCCCACCGCCGGACTCCACTTCACGCCCGAACTCCTCGACGACCTCGCGACGCGCGGCGTGCCGCACGCGTTCGTCACGCTTCACGTCGGCCCCGGCACCTTCAAGCCCGTGAAATCCGAGACCGTCGAAGAACATGCGATCGACCCCGAGCGCTTCGACGTGCCCGCCTCCACGGCGGACGCCGTCCGCGCCTGCCGCGCGGCGGGCGGCCGCGTGGTCGCCGTGGGAAGCACCTCCGTGCGGACCCTCGAGACCATGGCCCGCCTGCCCGGCGCGCCGTGCGCCTGCTCGGGACGAAGCGGACTGTACGTGTATCCCCCCTTCGAGTTCCGGTGCGTGGACCGGATGCTCACGAACTTCCACCTGCCCAAGTCGAGCCTGCTCATGATGGTCTCCGCCCTCGCCGGACGCGAGACCGTCCTTGCCGCCTACCGCGAAGCCGTGCGCGAACGCTACCGGTTCTTCTCCTACGGCGACTGCATGCTGGTCCGATGAGCGCCGAACTGACGCGAGCGACGCGACGCCATCGCCTCCACCGAAGGCTGCGTCCGCGTCATCGCCGGTGCCGGCAGCGGCAAGACGCGCACCCTGGCGCACCGCTTCGCCTGCCTCGTGGACAAGCTCGGCGTGATGCCAGGCCGCATCCTCTGCGCGACCTTCTCCAACAAGGCCGCAAACGTCACCCGCGAACTCGAAATCGCCCTCGTCCGCGCCGGAATCCCCTGCACCCTCTACTCCGGTGTCCAGTTTTACGAGCGCACCGAGGTGAAGTCGGGCGTGTCCCGGTTTGGCGTATGGCTCATGGCCACCAATTCGTCTATCCACTCGTCCCGTGTCTTCTTCATGGGCTCGTCCTCCTTGCCTCGAACAGCCCCGTGCCGCCCTTCGCGGCGCGCCGCCTGAGCCATTCTTTCCAGTCTTCGCGCGCCCTGCGATACCCCGCCATGTCTCCTCTCCGACCGGCTGCGGCCAGCCGGTCGCGGAAGTCCTTGATCTTCGCGATGCTAACCCGGCCACAAATAGCGCTGCACACGGAGATTCAGGCATGAGGAGCTGGAATTTGGAGCTGGGGAAGGGGCACGGACATTCCTGTCCGTGTCACGGGTTGGAAAACCCGTGCCCCCTTTTCGTGTATTGTCATTCCATCGATTGCAGCATATCCAGCGCCCTCCTGGCGCCGGCATGGCCCTGGTCGGCCGCCTTGCGATACCATTTCGCGGCCTCGGCCTTGTCGACGGCAACGCCCTCGCCTTCGTCATAGCAGAGTCCAAGATTGAATTGCGCCTCGGCATTGCCCAGATTAGCCGCATAACGAAACAACGAAAGATCGGCGTCGCTAATGGCATGGCTGTCAAGCCCGGCAAAGGCCAGGAGACTCGCGACGACGACCCAGAAGCAACGCCTGGCGCCTCGAACGAGGGGAAAAGGGCGGTTTTTCGATTTCATTTGCATGGAGTGGTTCATTTCTTTTTCCGCAACGGGTTTGACGGGTAAAACTTGCTCAACCGTACACAAGGGGCGCTAACGGGTCAAGGGGTTTTGGAGTTTTGGGGGACAGGCTCCAAAAACAGTGAGGAGTGAGGAGTGAGGAGTTTCCGCCGGGGGTTGGGTAAATTACGAATGAAGAATTACAAAATTACGAATTACAGCCCTTCGGCTAGCCCCTAGCCGCCAGCCGCTGCCGCTGTCAAGTCACGGCTCCAGGTTACTAATTCGGCCACAATTCATATTGCAAAACCACTAGCATCCCATAGGCGGCTGAAAGCGGGCACACTGCCCCCTTTCCCCCATTGATTTGCAGGGATTTATCGCGATTTCAAAGGCGTTCCCGGAAAACGTGTTTGCCTGCGTGATCGGCCAGGATGCCCGAAAACAGGGGTTTTGGGGCATGTGCTATCCCACGGGCCGGCTCGCGAACGGCTCGAATCCTTGGAAATAGAGCTGTTTCCCGACAATTACAGGGCGCTTGGGACCGCCTGCCGTCCCATACTTCCGCAGGGCGTCGAGCAGGTCGATCTTCATCCAGACGGCGGACCTGACGACCCCGGCGAGCCGGGAAAAGCTCAGTCCCCATTTCGAGACGTGCTTGAGGAACGCCATTTCCCGCTCCTGCCCGTCCACCTCGACGACGGCGGCGACGCGGCGCAGGGGCCCGGGGTACTTTCCCGCCGTCAGCCTGCCCCGCAGGCGTATGGTCTGGTCCTTGAGTATCCGCCGGTCCGGATGCCGTCTCTCCTCCAACACCTCGAAGTCCATGTTCTCCTTCTCCCGCAGGACGAAGAAGACGCCGCGCCCGGCGAGTCCGTGCAGGAAGAGGAAGTCGACGCAGGCGCGGTCCGCCAGCAGCACGTCGCCGTCATCGTCTCCGCCAAGGCAGGGAAGGCGGGAGCGGAATTCCCGTACCCGCTCGTCCACCAGTTCGGATCGAAGACGGTCCCCGCCCGCCCGTTCATCCCCGTGCAGGACGACAAATTCTCCCCTGCCGCCGAAAAAGAGATCCTCGCCGACATCGACAAGGAACTCGACCGCTTGATCCGCCGGACGGGCTAGGAGCCGACCTATCCGACAATGCCGCGGCGGGCGAGCTCCAGCAGCTCCGCCTCGCGCTCGGCGCGTTCCTGCGCCGCGATCTCCGGCGTCGGGGGCTCGGGGAACTCCCACTCCTCCGGCGGCGGTTCCCGCCCGCCGAAAAGATAGTCCTTGATTGCCTTGATGCGCTCGCAGATCTTCATCGCCCTCTCGTACACCTCCGGGTCGTCCCGTCTGCTATAGGGCGGGAGGCGTTCGTTGAGATCTCCCCATTCCTCGATCCATTCGTTTTCTGTCTTCATTTCAGCCTCACTACCTTGAATACGCCCGTCCTGTCCCATGCCTTCAGAGCTTTGCGCCATTCATCGGCAATGGCGAGCCGCTCGTAACCCGAAGCGGAATCAAACCTTCGCTTGAACTCCCTGACGCGGTCGGCGAGCCGCGCGTTCTTCTCGCGCGCCACAAGGCGCATGCTGTCGACCGGCGTGACCGCGCCCAGTTCGTGCACGTTGCCGCGCAGGGCGGCGAGGACGTCGTCCGGCGAAAGCGTCGGATCCCAGTTCGGGTGGTTATGATATACGCATACATCGCGCCCGATCGCCGCATTCCAGTCCGGCGTCACGGAGTGCCCGTCCCCGGCGCTCTCTCCCAGGACGGCTCCCGTGTCGCGGTCCAGGACGACGGCGTGCTCCCGCCCGTCGCCGGCCGCCACATCCATTCCCGCACGGTCACGGTCTCGGTCGTCCCGTCCCCGCGCGTTCGTCCACGTCTTCGTCCGCAGCCATTCCGCAGCCGTCTCGTTGGGGTCGATGTCCAGGATTCCATCCGCCATGCCTTGCCTTGCCCTTTCCCTTTCCGCCGATCATACGGGATCCGCCCGCCGACTTCAACGTCGAACTTCCCGCCCCCGCCGCCCGTAGCGGCACGCCGTGTTCGGAACCGGGACCATCGAATCCGTCGACGCCGAAACGCGATCCTGCGTCGTCCGGTTCGATGGACTCCCCACCCCGCGCACCCTCTCGTTCCGCACGCCGCCCACCCTGACGCGAGGGGGCGGACGGCGCGTCATGCCTCTTCCAGCACCCCGAAACACCCTTCGTACCAAGCCTGCCATGCATCGCGGGCGGCGGGATCGGCGCCAAGGTCCGCGACCGTGCTTTCAGGACTCGCCAGAACGGCGAGGCAGCACCCCGCGCCCAGTCGATTGGACAGGACGAGCGGCCGCCCGTCGCCGGACTCCGCGAGCACATCCGCCGTCGTCGCGCGCGCGACGGTCCGAAGATCGGTAACCGGATGCCCCGTGATGGTCCACGCGCGGCCGAACATCGTGCAGGTCACGGGGCGCGCCGGGCGAAGATCCACCGCCTGCGCGCCGATCGCGTCATCGCACGCCTCCGACCAGTGCATCCCGTCGATCCCGCTCCAGAGGAGGCGCCCGCCACCCCGGACCCAGTCGGCCAACGCCTGCGTCTCCCCGACCGTCACCCCGCATCCGGCGACCACCATCTCGCGAAGCCCGGCAGGGAACGGGCGATCCCCGCGCACGACACAGGCCTTCCGTCCCATCAGGCGAAGCAGATGGTAGGCGGCGAGAAGCCGGCGATAGACCTGCGTCACGTCATTGCCCGGATTCGCCGGGCTTCGATAGAGCTCGGCGGGCCAGTAGAGGCCAACGCATTCCCCGGGTTCGGGCGGGACGGGGGGATCGGCCCTTGAAAGGGCGATCATCTTCTCCAGCCCCGCCTGCAGCGACGGCTTGACGCGCCCCGAGGCATCGACAAGGCCGAGACGCCCCTCGGCGGCGGTCTTGAGGTAGGGATGGACCTTCGCGGAGATGTCGTGGAGGCACCACCAGAGGAACCCGTTGACGCCGTTTTCAAAGCATCCGTCGAGCATGCCGTCGAGGTAGGCGGTGCATTCGGCGGCGCCGCAGGTCAGGATGGTGCCGAACTCCTGCAGCATCACCGGCCCATAGGTGCGGGCGAGAAGCGCATTGAACGGGAGAATCGCCTGGCAGAAGGGATCGGCCATGCCGTCGAACCCGACCACGTTCCAAGCGGGCACGGGGTAGTTGTGGATGCTGAGAAAGTCGGTTCCCGGCTGCCCGTCGATGCGCCAGGAGCATTCGCGCATGAGCGGCGCGCTGTCGAGCCCCGAGACAACCAGCACCTCTGGCCAGACGGACCGGATGGCGCCGACCATCTCCGCGCACCAGGCGCGGACCTCGTCGGCGGTCGCGCCAGAGGCGTCGGCGCAATCCAGTTCGTTGCCGAGGTCGAGCGCGAGGACGGTGTCCGAAAAGGGGCGAAGGGTCTCCGCCGCCTTTGCGCAGAGGGCTGCGGAGGCATGGCGCACCTCCGGGTCGGCGTAGAGGTTGCGCTCCCCCTTGTCCGACGGCCAGAAGTAGCCGCCGCTCATGAATCCGACGATCAGCGCCGGGTGGGCGAGGAGATCGCGCTCGCGGCACCAGCCGGCGAATTGCGCCAGGCGCCGGAACATCGTCTCGTCATAGCGGCCGAAGGACGGCTCGAAGTCGGGCCAACGGAGGAAGAAGCGGACGCAGTTCAGCCCGAGGCCGCAAACGAGATCCAAGTCGCGCCGGATTTCGTCCTCGTCCCAGGCCTGCCACATTTCGACGCCGCAAGAGGCGGGCCAGTAATTGACGCCAACGGGGAAAATGCGCTTCCCGCCGCGAGTGAACCATCCTGCGGAATCGAGCGAGAAATGAGCCATGGGAGATGCCTTTCGTCGTGGGGTGAAATGGATGGGGCCTTGGAACGCCGATGCCGCCGGGGCGGAGGCGGTGCGTCCGGCCCCTGCGACGATGGGAGTGTAGCACGCGACGGACGGCAATGGAAGCGGGCGCCTACGGCATCCGCTTGTGGAGCGTCACGGCGTCCACGCCCACGCCGCCGCCGACGGCGCCAAGGCCGATGGCACGGATGGAGAGCGGGGTTTCACGCCAGCGGCCGGCGTGTTCGCCGGCCTGGAGCGCGGCCCAGAGGTCGACCGTCGTCCACGTCCACTCGTCCGGAAGGGTGTCGAGGGGCTTCGTCCGGACGGAAATCCCTTCGTCCATGTCGTAGGGTTCGCCCACGTCCACCGCGATGGCGGGGCCGGGATAGCCTTCGCCAAGACGCAGGGTGAGGCCACGTGCTTCGGGGGAGGTCTTGCGGCAGGCGAAGCGCAGGTATCGGTACTGCCCGGGGGCGGAGGGCGTCTCGGCCACGAGGAAGTCCCAATTGCGGATGGCGTGTCCGTAGGGCGGGACGTGGAGCGGATTGGCGAAGCCCTGTTGTTTTTGCTCCAGGAAGAAGGCGCCGGAGGCGGCGTCGCCCGGGTGGAAGTCGAAGTGGGGATTGAAGCCGGAGCGAAGCGACGAAAGATCGCCGGAATCGTCGTCGTACAGTGTCGCGACGTCCCGGTCGGCCACGACGTCGGGGTGGGATCCGCCGAGACGGACGCCATGGAAGGCGATTTCGCCGAAGCGGAGGTTGCCGGCGGGCCAGCTCGGGCCGTCGGGGCGGGTCAGCCGGAAACGCGCGGCCTCGATCGGCTTTTCAAGGGTGTGGGTGTGGCGGGCGGAATCGGAGACGAGGTACTGGGCGAAGACCCAGGTCGCGGCCGCGGGGTCCCAATACTCCAGGCGGGCGTCGCGCATCCAGCTTTCGGGATGGGCGGGATCCTCGACGAGGGTGACGGCCTCCACGCGGATCTGCGAGCGGAAGGTGTCGATCACGAGCGAGAAGGATCCGCGCCAGCCGGAGTCGATGAAGTGCACGTCCTCGTTCGCCAGCCAGGGGGATGCGGGCGGAGCGGGGTCGCCGTCGAAGAGCCGTTCGAAGGGATGGGCGAGCCGCGTTTCGCCCGTGCCGGAGTAGGCCTGGGCGATGGGGCGGCATTCGAGGAGCACGCTGTCCTCGATGGAGCGCGGCGCGGGATCGGCATTGCTCCACGTGGTGGTGCGCGTGGTCGGGATGTCGCGCGGGGCGGCGGCGCCGTCGCCGCGGGCGGGCGCGGCGTTGTCGAGGCGCACGTCCCAGCGGGTCTTCCAGCCCGGGGGCGCCACGCGCAGGGCGCGACCGAGCCAGGTGGCCGCCACGAGGTCGCCCTCGGGCGTCCAGGCGCAGGAGGGGATGGCTCCGAGGTCGCGGCGGAAGGCGATGTCGCCGGCGGCGTCGAGCACCGTGAGAGACCCGAGTTCGCTGCCCACGGCGAGGAGCGCACCGTCGGGCGAGAAGCGCGGGGCGCGCAGGAGGTCGTCGCCGCGATAGCACCAGAGGGGCGATCCGTCGGACGCGAGCATCCACAGGTCGCGCCCGGCGATGGCCGCCACGCGCGAACCATCGGGCGAAACCGCCACGTCGCCGGCGTCGATGGCGGCTTCCCCGGCGATCCGTCCGTCGCGGACGAGATAGATTCGGCCGCTGCGCGTGGTGGCGCATGCGGCGAGGAGCGAACCGTCGGAAGAGGCGGCGAGCCGGAGGATCTCGCCCGACGGATCGGGCGTGATGCGCCAGAGCCCGGCGCCATCGGATGCCTTCACGGCGCGCACGAGCATGCCGTCCGCGATGGCCAGGCGTTCCTCGTCGAGCGCGCGAAGCACCGGCGCGGCGCGCCGCTCGCCGGCCCAGCACTCCTCCCAGAGCAGGGTGCCGTCGCGGCGCCAGACGGCGAGGCCAAGGTTTCCGGCCGCGGCCACCCAGGATCCGGAGGGGGCGAGGGCGAAGTGGACGAGGCGGTCCTGCACGTCCGCCGCCGAGCACCAGGAGCTTTGGCGCGCGGGGAGCGCGGGAAGGGCGAAGCGGCGCGTGGTCGCGCCGTCCTCGTCCAGCAGATGGAGGAAGTAGATCTCGCCGCTGTCGAGATCGCATCCGGCTGCCGCGAAGCCGGCGTCGCTGGCGACAGGATCGTAGGCGCGCCAGTCGCCGATGTTCGCGACCGAACGGACCCGGCCTTTCGCCAGATCGAGGAAGAGCAGGTTGCGGCCCTCCTCGAAGACGTTCAACAGCGCGGTCTTCCCGTCCGCAGACAACGCGACATCGCGGACGCGCGGGCCGAACACCCGCGCGAACGGCTCGCGCGGCAGACCGTCCAAACCCGAAATGGCCCCTTCGTGGGGGAAGACCTCCCGTGCCTTCGGGGCTCTGCCGACGCGGGCGCTTCCACCGCCCACGAGTTCGGTGGCGGAGAGCGAAAGGGGCGCCCGGGCGTTGACGGGGATGGCGAACGATCCTTCGCCGGTGGTGGCGAAGCGTTCTTCGACCAGACGCCCGGCGGCGTCGTGCAATTCGAGCCGGAGCGGAAGCGCGCCGTCGATGCCGGGCACGACGGCCTTCCACGTTGCCGTCTCGCCGGGACGGAGGGCGCCGGCGGAGAGCCGGAGCGCCTTCACGGGCTTCGGCAGGACGGCGTAGAGGCGCATGCGGGCATGCCGGAGATCGGCCTGGACGGCGACCTCCCCGTCCTTCACGGGGACGCGTTCGCGGGCGAGCACGTCGTACACCGCCGCCCCTTCCGGAACGGAGAAGCGCAGGTCCGCCAGGACGGGCTGGCGCGTCGTGGCGGCGTTCTGCATCCGCCACAGGTGGCCGGGGCCGAGCCTTGGCGAGGAGTTGTCGACGGCCCAGAGCAGGCCGATGCCGCCGGGCGCGGCACGCCGCGAAAGCATCACTTCGGGATGCGAGCAGCCGCCTGCGGGCGGCGCGACGGCGGCGAGGACGGGCGCAATGGCGGCGGCCTGTTCCCGCAGCGCGGCGGCAAACTGCCACGTCGCGGCGTCGTTGTTGAAGCCCTGGAGCTTCTCGATGCGCTGGAAGGCCGTCCCGATGCCGGCGTAGCGGTTCGCGAGGGTGGCGTGGCAGGTGCCGTCCACGAAGATTGCGACGCCGGCGGCGGCGGCTTGTTCGAGCATGGCGACGTAGGCGGGTTCGGGTTCGACCTGCTGCCCCACTACGAGCACCGCCTTGAACTTCGAGAGGTCGGGCGCGTCCTCGGCGAAGACGAACGAGGCGGGGTGGCGGGCGTACAGGCAGGCCATGAAGGCCTCCCAGAGGCGCGTGAACGAACGGCCGCCGATCCCTCCCCAGGCGTCCGTCTTGATCTGGCGCCGGGAGACGGGGATGGCGATGGCGTCGTCGTTCTCGAAGGCGGCGAACCAGGGGCCGTACTGCCGGCCGAAGGCGCCCATCGCGCGGAAGACGGAGGCGCCGCCGGGAATCCCGGAACGGCCGTCGGCGTTCTTCTGGCCTACGGCGGGCACGTTCCCGGAGACGCCGATGCCGTCAACACCGCGCATGAGGGCAAGGAAGTTGAGGGCGAGCAACTCGGCGCCGGTGCCGTCCTCGTTGATGGACTCCGGATGGATCCAGGCGGGTTTGCCGGGACGCTTGTAGAAATCGGTGGCGACGGCGGTCCACGACGGCGTGGGGATTTGCTCGCACTGGTAGTGCAGGTCCACCTCGTCCACATTCGAAAACGAGGCGGGCGGGTAGACCTCGGGGCGGCGGTAGGGGCCAGAGGAGGCCGTGGCGCGCGTGGTGTCGTTGCTGCGCAGGATGTCGAGGAAGCACTGCTGGGCTTCGACCTGCCAGCCGATCATGCGTTCGCCCGCGGCGTCGAGGCGTTCGTCCCAGCCGTGGTTTTCGGAGGCATCGCGGAGAGCCTGGTCGTAGAGGGGCTTCTCGGTGGCGGGGTCGTCGAAGCGTTTGTCGTAGTCGGTGACCCACCAGTTGGCCGCCCAGTCCCAGCCGACGAAGGCGGGGAAGGACGAAAGCGTCTCCGTGTACAGGCGGATGTCCCTTCCCTGGCCTTCGGGCGTGAGCGGGCCGCAGTAGTAGGTGGAGGTGCCCATCGGCAGGGCGGCGTCCATCCACACGAGCAGGGGCCATTCGCAGATTCCGCGGGCGCCCATCGCGGCGAGCATGGAGGCGTGGGCGTAGCCGAAGGCGGCGGATTCGGGGGCCGGGCCGCAGGGATCGGCGGCGAGCCGTTCCTGGATGGCCTTCAGCAGCGGCCAGCCGTCGGGCTTGTTCTGGAAGTTCAGGAAATAGCGGCCGGCGAAGACGCGGTTCACGAACTGGTTCACGGAGAGGGCGTCGGAACGGGCGGCGCGTTCCGCGGCGGCGTCGGGGAAGTCCCACACGCCGGCATCGGAGGTGAAACTGGAGTAGTCGCCGTACTGCGTCACGCGGAAGACCGGACGCCCCGCGAGCCCCGGCCCCATGCGGATCGGCTGGACGGGACAGGTGAAGCCGGGCGCGGAGACGGCCAGCGCGTAGCGGCCGGGAGCCAGGCCGGCGGTGACCGACGCGGGAATCGCTCCGGTGACGACGCCGGACGGCGTGAACGCATAGGTTTCTTCGAAAAGCGGCGCGCCGTTTTTCCTGCATTCGACGAGCGAGACCGCCATCGGTGCGGCGGGGATGCCGTTCGTGGCGCGAAGCGTGGCCTGGAACGGAATCTCCTCGCCGCGGCCATACCAGACGCGGGCGAGCGGAGTCCAGACGCTCGCGGTGCCGACGGCGCCGGGCGCGGAGACGGTCACGACCGCATGGAGCGAACAGGGCGTCTCGGCTTGCGGGTTCGCGACGGGCGCAACGTGAAGATGATAGATGCCGGCGGCGTCCGAAGGGACGGCGATCGCGCCGTCCGCCATGGAGAGCTCGCGCCAGGCGGAATCGCAAAGAGGCGTAAGCCAGGCGCGCCAGCGGGGGGCGCCTCCCACGTTGCTTTCGAGCGTAAAGGGAACCGGGGCGCCGGCCGTCCAGTCGAGCGACGGAAGCTCCAGCGAGACGCGCCGATGGTCGGAGGCGACGCTGCGGAGGAAGGCGCCGTCGCGGAGCGAGTAGACGCGGAAGAGTTCGGTCGCATGCCGCCGTTTCACGAACAGTTCGTCGCCACGTACGGCGATGTGGGAGATGGGCGTCTCGCGGAAGGGGGCCGCCTCGGGGTCCTCGAGCGCAAGCGGAGCGAGCCCGGCGCCATCCGGCGCCCAGCGCTCGAGGCCGCCGCCGGACGGGTTGACCACGAAGAGCGCGCCGTCGTCGGAGACCGCCATGGGGAAGCCCGCGTGCCGGGCGAGGCTCCACTCCGAAAGGGTGCCGTCGTCGTTCAACCGGCGGATCGAGGCCGCATCCCGGAGGAAGAGCGCGCGCGAGCGGGCGGCAAGACGGAAGTCGTGGAGGCGGAAATCGGCCGGGTACGGCATCACGGCCACCGTCCGGCCGTCCGGCGCGATCTGGAGGATGCGGTGGCGATGCTGGTCGACGGCGTAGAAGGTGTCGTCGTCGGCCGCTTCCACGCGCTTCGGGGCATCCCAGCCCACCGTGTCGTTCACGAGGAAGTCGGGGACGGCGAGCCGCTTCTCGAAGGTGTCGGAATACAGATTCACCGAATGGTTGAAGTGGGCATTGGCGGAGGCGATGATGCCGTCCGAGTTCGCCACGGCGTTGGCCATGGCGTAGACGGCGTCGCCGCCGCGCCGTCGTGCGCCGTCGGGGCTGACGCGAAGGATGTAGCCCAGATGGTTCAACTCGCTCGAGAGGTAGACGTTCCCGTCGCGCCCAAGGGTCATCGCGGCCTCGGGGCACCGGAACTTCGGATCCTCCAGCGAAACGATGCGCTCAAGGGTCTCGGCGCGCGGGACGCCCGGGAGGAGGGCGCCGACGGCCAGGGCCGCCGACAGGACGCGACGACATGCGGCACGCGAATACAAACGAATACGGTTCATGGGGGAATCCTTTCGAGAATCTTCCATGGTGGAAACTGTATGGTGGAAACTGTATCGCCGAGCAGGGGAAAGCTCAAGAAAGATGAGACTCATGCGGTCCGCAGTAAAAAAACCCTTGCTGACGATCCCGCCGAAACGATAAGCTGGGAACCGCCTTCCATGAGCGACACGAGCGATCAACCGGTTGCGCGACCAGCCCCGAAAACGGGAGCGGACGACCCTCCGCCCTGTTCCGGGGATGATGGCGCGCCGTTGCCGTCGGATTCTTCCGGCCATGCGCCTTCCCCTCCCTCGGAGATTTTCCGCGGGACGGGTGTCGGGCATGGGCTTGTCGTAGGGGTCTCCCGCCTGCTCAAGCGCAAATCCGCCGCAAGCATCCTGGAACGCTTCCGCCGCCATGGCGGCGGCGTCCCTGCGGACGAGGCGGCCTTCGATGCGCTGGTCGCCCGGACTACCGCCCTGATCGAGGCCGGCCGCAAGGAGTTGGGAGAGCGTCTTCCCGAAGCGGCGTCGTTGCTCGTCGATTCGCATCTCACGATGTTGAGCGACCCCCTCTTCCGCGACCATGTGATCGACGAACTCCGCAAAGACGGGAACCTCGCCCGGGCCATCGCCGAAAGCGCCGTGGCCGTCATCCGCTTTTTTGAATCCAGCCCGCACGAGTTCATGCGCGAGAAGGCGCGGGACGTCGAGGACATCGCCCTTCGCCTCCTCTCCAATTTCGATCCCGCAGGCTGTTCCGTCGAGCGGCGGAACGGCGGGGCGGACATCATCGTGGCCCGCGAGCTGCTGCCTTCGGATATCACGATGATCGCGCTGCGCAACATCCGCGCCATCCTCCTCACCTCCGGCGGCCTGACCGCCCACGTCTCCCTGCTCGTGCGTTCCTTCGGCATTCCGCTTGTGATCGTGAACGCTCCGGAACTCCTCGACATGCCCGACGGCACTCCGCTGATCGTGGACGGGATGGAGGGGACGGTCCACGTGAATCCGCCCGAGGCCACCCTGCGCAACGTCGAGAAGCGGATTGCCGGCGCCGGGCGTCTCGCCGTGCAGTCCCGTCCCCACGCCGGAGCCGACACCCGCGACGGCATCCACGTGCAGCTCCAGGCGAACATCAACCTCCTCGGCGAAGTCTCCCGTGCGCTTGAAGCCAAGATGGAGGGCATCGGCCTCTATCGCACCGAACTGCTCTTCCTCATGCGGAAGGACCTCCCCGGCGAAGAAGATCAGGTCCGCATCTACCGCGGCTTGCTCAACCGCATGGGCTCGCTCCCCGTGGTCTTCCGGACGCTGGACGCGGGCGGGGACAAGATGCTCCCGTTCTTCGATGATCCGCCCGAGGCGAATCCTGCGCTCGGCCTGCGTTCCACGCGCTTCACGCTGCGCCATCCCGAAATCTTCGACGCCCAGCTGCGCGCCATTCTCCGCGCCGCGGGCAACTCCGAAACCGTGAGCGTCATGTTCCCCATGATTGGCTCCCTCGACGAATGGCGCCAGGCTCGTGCCCGCTTCGATGAATGCGCCGGCCAGGTGGAGAAGGAGACGGGGGTGCGGAACCGCATCCGCGTGGGCATGATGGTGGAACTTCCCGCCGTGGCCGACCTCGCCGCCGAGTTCGCGGCGGAGTGCGATTTCTTCTCGATCGGCACGAACGACTTCATCCAGTACATGCTTGGCGTCGACCGCACCAACGAGAACGTCGCAAGCTACTACTGCCCGCACCATCCGTCCGTGTTGCGGGCGCTGAAGCGCATCGTCGATGCGGCGGTGCATGCGGGGATTCCGGCTTCGGTCTGCGGCGAGATGGCCCATGACCCCCGCTACATCCCCTTCTTCCTGGGCATCGGCGTGCGCAGCCTCAGCACCGACCCCACCTATCTGCCCGACGTGCAGAAGACCGTCGAAACGCTCGACATCTCCGAAACGTGCGCCTACGCCGCCGCGCTGCTGGCGGAATCCACCATTGCCGGCGTCGAGTCCAAGCTCGTCTAGTCCGCGCGCCGGACGGCCCGGCACGCGGGTGTTGCGCCGGTCACGTGTAGCGCAGGATCTCGTCCACGGTGGTATAGCCGTCGAGGATGTTCCGGACACCGTCTTCGCGAAGGGTCTGCATGCCGAGTTCGCGGGCCTTCTCGCGGATCACCAGCGTGGGCTGGCGTTCGTTGATGAGGTTGCGGATGGGCTCGGACACGCGGAGATACTCGTAGATGCCCTTCCGCCCGCGGTAGCCGGTGGCGTTGCAGGTGGAACAGCCTCGTCCGTAGAAGAAGGGCCGGTCCCCGACGTCCGAAGCGGAGAGTTCGAGGCGGCGGAGGACGTCGTCGGTCGGCGGGTAGGACGTCTTGCACTCCTTGCAGATGGTCCTCACGAGGCGCTGGCCCAGCACCGCTTCGAGGGTCGAGGAGATGAGGTAGGGGGCCACCTCCATGTCGATGAGACGGGTCACCGCGCCGGCGGCGTCGTTGGTGTGGAGGGTGGAGAAGACGAGGTGGCCGGTGAGCGAGGCTTCGACGGCCACCTCGGCGGTCTCGAGGTCTCGGATTTCGCCGATCATCAGGATGTCGGGGTCCTGGCGGAGGAAGGCGCGCAGCACCTTGGGGAAGGTGTTGCCGACCATCGGGTTCACGGGCACCTGCACGATGCCGTCGATGTCGTATTCGACGGGTTCTTCGGCGGTAATCAGCTTCTGGTCGATGGAGTTGACGCGCTTGAGGCAGGAGTAGAGCGTGGTGGTCTTTCCGGAGCCCGTGGGGCCGGTCACGATGATGATGCCGTTCGGCTTTTCGATGTCCATCGTGAGCAGGTCGAAGATGTTCTGCGGCATGCCGAGGTTCTCGAGGTCGAGCTGGACCACGCCCTGGTCCAGCACGCGGAGCACCACGCTTTCGCCGAACTGGGTGGGGAGGCAGGAGACACGGAGGTCGATCTGCCGGCCGGCCATGGTGAGCGAAATGCGTCCGTCCTGCGGCATGCGGCGTTCGGCGATGTTCAGGTTCGACATGACCTTCACGCGGGAGATGATCGCGAGCGCGAGGTGCTTGGGCGGGGACTGCAGTTCGTAGAGCGCGCCGTCCACGCGGTAGCGGATCCGGAAGTCCTTCTCGAAGGGCTCGAAGTGGATGTCCGAGGCACGGGCGGTGACGGCCTGGTAGAGCACGAGGTTCACGAAGCGGACGATGGCGGAGGAGTTCGCGGCGTCGAGCGCCTCCTGCTCGTTGAGGTCGCTGACTTCGCCGCGCTCCTTCTCGAAGATCGGTTCGAGGGTGTTGAGCATCTCGGCGACCGTTTCGCTGTCGTCGCCGTAGAACTCGGCCAGGCGGGCGTTCACATCCGACTCTCGGGCGATGGCGAAGGAGACGTCGCGGCTCAGCACGAACATCAATCCATCCTGCATCTGCGGTTCGACCACATTCGAGGTGGCGAGGGTGACGGCTCCGGGCGAGGCGGCCACGGGCACCACGTTGTACATGCGGGCGACGCCCGCCGGGATGGATCGGATGACCTCCTGGGGGATGTCGAGGGTGGAGAGGTCCACCACCTCGCAGCCCTGGTAGACGGCAATCATCCCAAGAAGGTCGTCCTCGGTGACGAACTCCTGTTCGATGAGGAGTGCGCGGATGGACTTTCCGCTGCGCCTATGCTCGTCATGGAGCTCGTCGGCCTGGGCGGAGTCGAGGAGGCCTTCGGCGATGGCGAGGTCGAGCAACGGGTCGCGAACCTCGGGCGTGGAGAAGGGGGATTGGGTGTCGGCCATGGCGGAATCCTTTCCGAATAGAGGGCGGGCGGGGACTAGCGCTGGCCCAGCTGTTCCTTGAGGCGCTGCACCACGGAGTCGGGGTCCTGGCTCTTGGTGATGAGGTCCTCGTAGCTGATCTTCCCGGACTGATAGAGTCCCAGAAGAGAGGCGTCGAGGGTGATCATGCCAAATTTCGCGCCGGTCTGGATGTCGGAGTTGATCTGGAAGGTCCTGTTGTCGCGGATGTGCGAGCGGATGCCCGGGGTGGCGATCATGATCTCGAAGGCGGCGATGCGGCCGGGCTTGTCGATGCGCTTGAGCAGTTGCTGCGAGATGACCGCCACGAGGCCCACGGAGAGCTGCGTGCGCACCTGCTCCTGTTGGTCGGTGGGGAAGGCGTCCACGATGCGGTCCACCGTGGGGGCGGCGCCGGTAGTGTGGAGGGTGGCGAAGACGAGGTGGCCGGTTTCGGCGGCGGTGATGGCGGCCTGCATGGTCTCGAGGTCGCGCATTTCGCCCACGAGAATCACATCCGGGTCTTGACGCAGCGCGCGGCGAAGCGCCTCGGCGAAACCCGGAACGTCAAGGCCGATTTCCCGCTGGGTCACCAGGCAACGCTTGTGCGGGTGGAAGTATTCGATGGGGTCTTCGACCGTGATGACGTGGACATCGCGCTCGCGGTTGATCACGTCGATCATGCTGGTGAGGGTGGTCGACTTGCCGCAACCGGTGGGACCGGTCACGAGGATGAGCCCGCGCGGACGGAAGAGGAGTTCTTTCACCTGTTCGGGGAGGCCGATCTGCGAAAGGGTGAGCAAGTCCTTGGGGATCAGGCGCATCGCGATGCCGTAGTTTCCGCGTTCGCGGAAGACGCTCACGCGGAAGCGGCCCTGGTCCTCGAAGGAGAGGCCGAAATCGGTGCCGCCGAACTGGTCGACCTGCGCGCGGTGCTCGGGCTTGGTGATTTCCTCGAAGAGCTGCTCCGTCTCCTCCGGCGTGGCGGCAGGCAGTTCCAGTTGCATGAGGGAGCCGTGGATGCGGAGCACCGGCGGGACACCCACGCGGACATGCAAGTCCGAGGCCCCTTCGGCGATGGTCAGCTGCATCAGATCGTGCATCGTATAGGCGAGTTCGCTCATCTCAGTCCTCGTCTCCCATGGTGGCGCGGAGGACCTCTTCCAGCGAGGTCACTCCGGAAACGGCTTTCAGGAGGCCGTCTTCGCGCAGGGTGCGCATGCCCATCGACCGGGCGTGGGCGCGGAGTTCGGTGGAAGGGGCCTGTTCGAAGATCATGTGCTGGATGGCGTCGTCCACCACGAAGATCTCGAAGATGCCCTTTCGGCCTTTGTATCCGGTGAGGCTGCAGACGGGGCATCCGCGGCCTTTGAAGAGTTCGGACTGCTCCATGTGCTGGGCGGCGTTGCCAAGCATCCGAAGCTCCCGGTCCGTCGGGCGGTAGGGTTCCTTGCACTCCGCGCAAATGGTGCGGATGAGGCGCTGGGCGAGCGCGGCGCGCACGGCCGAAGCCACGAGGAAGGGCTTCACGCCGATGTCGAGGAGTCGCGTGATGGCGCTCGGGGCGTCGTTGGTATGGAGAGTGGAGAAGACAAGGTGGCCGGTGAGGGCTGCTTCGAGGGCGATGTCGGCCGTTTCACGGTCGCGGATTTCGCCGATCATCACGATGTTGGGCGCCTGTCGCAGGATGGAGCGAAGCGCGGCGGAGAAGTCGAGGCCGACGTCGCGGTTCACCTGCACCTGGTTCACGCCGGCGAGCTGGTATTCCACCGGGTCTTCGACGGTGATGATCTTGCGGTCCGGCAGGTTGATCTGCATGAGGCAGGCGTAGAGCGTGGTGGTCTTGCCGGATCCCGTGGGGCCGGTCACCAGCACCACGCCGTCGGAGGAGTTGATGAGCTGTTCGAACTTCTTCTGGTCGTCCAGCAGGAAGCCCAGCTCGGGGAGACCGAGGGACAGGCTCTTCTTGTCGAGGATACGCATCACGATCGATTCGCCGTGGTTGGTCGGCACGGAGGAGACGCGGAGGTCGATGTCGCGCCCGCCGACGTTCACCTGGATGCGGCCGTCCTGAGGGATGCGGCGCTCGGAAATCTTGAGGTTCGCCATGATCTTGACGCGCTGGATGATCGCGGCCTGCAGGCGCTTGGGCGGGGTTTCGGCCTCGAAAAGAGCGCCGTCCACGCGGTAGCGGACACGGAAGGTCTTCTCCATCGGCTCGAGGTGGATGTCGGATGCGCGACGCTTGAAGGCCTCGGCGATGATCAGGCTCACCAGGCGGATGACGGGCGCGTCGGCGTCGTCGTCGGAACTGCCGGCATCGGCGTCCGTGCGGGTCGCGATGTCCACGTCGCCGCCCATCTGGACGAGCACGGCCTCGAGGTCGGTTGCGCCCGGATAGAAGCGCTCCATGAGCCGATTGATCTCGGAACGCGACGTGACGATGCCGCTCACCGTGCGGCGGTGAAGGTACTGGAGACGGTCGATCGGCTCGAAGTTCATCGGGTCGGCGAGCGCCACGACGAGCGTCCCGTCTTCGGTTGTGTCGACGGGAACGACGCCGAACTTGTGGGCCTCCTCGTGGGGGATCTCCTTGCGGAGCATCTCCTTCTTCACCTCGTCGATGGCCTCGTTGAGGTTGGGGACGAACTCCATCCCGAATTCCTCGGAGAGATTCCGGAGGATCTCGTTCTCGTCCACCACGCCGCTCTTCACCAGCACGTCGACGGCGGTCTCGCCCTCCTGCTTGAGGGATATGACGGCGGCGTCCGCCTGCTCCGCAGTGACGAGCCCACGCTCCTGCAGCATCTGCAGCACATAGTCATCGTTGGAAGTCATCGGTGCTCTCTTTCCTAAGACATCAGGGTTGCTCGGCCAGGCGTTTGGCCACGAGGGCGGCAACCTTGCGGGGGTCGGCCTTTCCGTTGCTCGACTTCATCACCTGGCCCACGAAGAAACCGGCGGCCGACTTCTTGCCGGCGCGGAAATCGGCCGCAGGGCCGGGGTTCCGCGCGATGGCCTCGTCGACCCACGCTTCGAGCGCGCCGTCGTCGGCGACGATCCCGAGGCCGCGTTCCTCCACGACCCGGGCAGGGTCCGTTATGGCGCCGGAGAGGACCTCCGGCAGCAGCTCCTTGAGGGTAGGGCCGGTGATGGTGCCGGCGACGGAGAGGTTCACCAGCCCGGAGAGGGCGGCCTCGGTGCCCGCCGCGAAGCCGTTGGCGTTGAACCAGCTCATCACGTCGCCCATGAAGACGTTGCAGAGGATCTTGGGATTCTTCGCGGTGGAGGCGGCAAGCTCGAAGTAGTCGGCGAGCGCCTTGTCCTGCACGAGGACCCCGGCGTCGTACCCGGTGAGGCCGTACTGCGCGGCCATGCGCTCGCGGCGCGCCGCGGGGAGCTCGGGAAGGGCCTTGCGCCACGCCTCGACCTGCGCCTCCTCGAGGAGCACGGGCAGAAGGTCGGGATCGGGGAAGTAGCGGTAGTCGTGGGCGTCTTCCTTGGTGCGCATGGAGAAGGTGGCGCCGCTCTCGGCGTCCCACCGTCGCGTCTCCTGCATCACGCGGCCGCCGCCGTCGAGGATCGCGGCCTGGCGGTCGATCTCGTAGCGCAGCGCGTCGCGCACGCCCTTGAAGGTGTTGAGGTTCTTGAGCTCGCTCTTGGTGCCGAGCGGCGCCTCTTCGGAGGCGCGCAGGCTCACGTTCACGTCGCAGCGGAGGTTGCCTTCCTCGAGGTTGCAGTCGCTCACGCCGAGGCACAACAGCGTCTCCTTGAGCACATGGAGGAAGTCGAAGGTCTCTTCGGGGGAACGCAGGTCGGGCTCGGTGACAATCTCCATGAGCGGCACGCCGGAGCGATTGAAATCGATCCCGCTACACCGGGCGTGGTGGATGTTTTTCGCGACGTCTTCCTCGAGGTGGATGCGCGCGAGGCGGATGCGGCGCGGCTCGGGGCGTCCCTCCCCGGCGGGAAGCGTGATCCCGCCGCCGAGGCAGATCGGCTTGTCGTATTGCGAAATCTGGTAGTTCTTCGACACGTCCGGATAGAAGTAGCTCTTCCGGTCGAACTTGCTGGAGAGCTGCACGTCGCAGCCGAGCATCAATCCCGTCTGGGCCGTCATCCGGACCGCCGCGCCGTTGATGGTCGGCAGCGCGCCCGGATAGCCCAGGCACACGGGGCAGACGTGCGTGTTGGGCGCGTCGCCGTGCCTCACGGCGCAGGCGCAGAACATCTTCGATTCGGTCTTGAGCTGGACGTGGATCTCCAGCCCGATGGTTGCAAGCCAGCTCACCTGGAAGCCTCCTCGTATGCGTCGGCCACGCGAAGAATCGCCGGCTCCCCGAATGCGGGCCCCAGTATTTGCAGGCCCACCGGAAGCCCCGCCTCCGTCTTCCCGCATGGAACGCTCAGGCCGCACAGCCCGGCGAGGTTGGCGGTCGCCGTGAAGATGTTGGCGCGATACGCCTTCACGAGATCGTCCGTCCTGCCGCCAAGCGGCCACGCAGGCGTAGGGCTCACGGGCGTGAGAATCGCGTCGCAGGCGCGGAAGGCGTCCTCGAAGTCGCCTCGAATCAGGGTGCGCACCTTTTGGGCGCGCAGGTAGTAGGCGTCGTAGCAGCCGCTGCTCAGCACATGGGTGCCCAGGATGATGCGGCGTTTGACCTCGTCGCCGAAGAACTCCGAACGGGTGCGCGCGTACAGCTCGGCCGGCGACTCCGCATCCGCGGCGCGCCGCCCGTAGCGCACCCCGTCGAAACGCGCGAGGTTCGCGGAGGCCTCGGCCGAGGACAGCACGGAGTAGGCCGCCACCGCATATCCGGTGTGGGGCAGCGAGATCTCGACGACCTCCGCGCCCAGTCCCGCGCACGTCCCGGCCGCGGCCCGCACGGCCGCCGCCACCTCCGGATCGACCCCATCCCCGAAATACTCTTTCGGGAGGCCCAGCTTCAGCCCCTTCAGGTCGCGCGGTCCATTCTCCAGCAGCGCAAGGTAGTCCGGCACCTCGCGGTCGAGCGCCGTCGCATCGTGCCAATCCGCTCCGGCCATCGCCCCCAGAAGCAACGCGGCGTCCTTCACGTCTTTCGCGAGCGGTCCGACCTGGTCGAACGACGACGCGCACGCCGCCACCCCATAGCGCGAGACGCGCCCATACGAGGGCTTCAACCCCACGCAGCCGCAGAAGGAGGCGGGCTGGCGGATCGACCCGCCCGTGTCGGAGCCGAGCGCGGCCAGCGCCGCGCCCCCGGCGACCGCCGCGGCGCTGCCGCTGCTCGATCCCCCCGGAACGTAGCCGGGCATGGCGGGGTTGACGGTGGGACCGTGGCACGAACTCTCGGAGGAGGAGCCCATCGCGAACTCGTCCATGTTCGTGCGGCCCGTGAAAATCGCGCCCTGCCCGCGGAACTTCGCCGTCACCGTGGCGTCGTAGGGCGAACGATAGCCTTCGAGGATGCGCGAGCAGCAGCCGCAGGGCTGGCCCAGCACGCCGATGTTGTCTTTCACCGCGATCGGCACGCCCAGCAGCGAGCCGGGCGCCTTTGCGGCAAGGGCTTCGTCTGCGGCCCCGGCCTGCGCGAGGGCGGCCTCGGGGTCGAGGTGCACGTAGGCGTTCAGCTCCCGGCCCCGCGTGGAGGCCGCGTCAAGGACGGCGCGCACCAGTTCGGTGGAAGAGAGGTCGCCTGCACGGAGGGCGCGGGCGGCGCCGCGCACGGTCAGCGAAAGGGGGGAAGAGGCATCCATGGCGCGTCACTCCACGATCTTCGGAACCTGGAACTCGTCGCCGCGCCGCGCCGGGGCGTTCGAAAGCACGGTCTCGGTCTCCAGGCCTTTGCGCGGCGTGTCTTCGCGCAGCGTGCCGCAGGCCGGCTGTCCGTAGGTCGTAGGCGCGATTCCTTCCAAGTCCAATTCCCCCAGCTTGTCCACATGGGCCAGGACGGCGCCCAGCTGGCGCTGGAAGGTCGAGATTTCTTCGTCGGTCAGGGCGAGACGGGCCAGATTGGCCACGTAGCCGACATCGATGGTTTGCGATGGTTGCACGGGTTCACTTTCCGCCGACGCAACATGCCGGCTTGATTTTGGGACATGATACCGAATCCCGCGCATCAGGGCAACAAAAACGCGCAAGACCGCCGTCTGAAAGTTCCGAGACGGTTTGAATCCATGCCCGCCCCCGCCGGTGCCGCGACTGCGGACTCCGGGGAAAACGGGGCAGACCCGGATCCCGTCCCATCCAGCGCGGCCCCCTCCCGCGGCGCGCCGTTTTTTTTTGGAACTGGGGGGTGTCTACCTCAGCAGGAAGACGGTGCCAAATGCATGGAACTCGTAGCAACCCATGTCGGGCCTGCCGACAACGCGCTTGTTGCCGTCGAGGTCCGTCGCGCCGTCCATCCACGAAAGCAGCGTGCCGGAATTCACGCAGGGCGAGGACCGGACGGGGCGGCAGTCGGCGAAGTTGTAGTTCAAGCCGGGAGTGCCGCCGACATCCGCGAGGAGCGGGTCGCCCGAAAGCGCGTCGCCGTAGCCCGTGCCGACGAAGCAGTGGTCGACTGTCGTGCCGGTACTATTGCCCGTCCAGTTGTAGACGTCGGCGGCGGCATCCGCGCGCGTGTTGCCGTAGAGGAGGCAGTTCGCCAGCGTCGAGTTGTTGAAGAAGTGGTAGAAACCGCCGCCTTCGCCGGAACCGCCATCGTGGTTGCCGACGATCGTACAGTTGTCGAGCGTGGCGCCGCCATAATAGGAGCTCACCCCGCCACCTCCTACGTGGCCTTCTCCTCCACCGCAGTCATTCGCGGCGATCAGGCAATTGCGAAGGACACCCGTCGTATGGAGGTAGACGCCGCCGCCAACGGCTGTCGCCGTATTGCGGACGATCGTGCAGTTTTCCGCGATCGCCGTGCTGTCTTGGGGGAACATCAGGCCGCCGCCGCCATTTGAACCGTTGTGTGCGGATTCCACATAGCAGTTGGAGACGATGCAGCCGCGAAGCGTGCCGGCATACAGCATCGCGCCGCCGCCGCCGCCTCCTTGGACACGGCCGTTGACGAGCGACATGCCTTCGCAGACTGCATTTGCGTGGTTGATTTCAAGCACGCGCGTTGCATTGCCGCCATCGAGGAGGGTCGCTTCCGCGCCAGCGCCACGCAACGTGATTTCTTCTTCGAGAAGGATGGGCGACGAAATTGCATAGCGGCCGGCGGCCACGGAGATTTCACTGCCGACGCCGGCAACGGTCAATGCCGCGGCAACCGTCGAAGCGGCCTTTGCAGGCATGTCGTACGGGGCGACGCCGGCGCCGTCTGTCGCGACATACACAATGGCTGGCGATACCGTCACGCAATCGGCCACAACGGCGGCAGCCTCTGCGAAGGGCGAGGAATTCGTGACCACGAGCACTGGCGAGAAGACGCCCGCCTTAGTGTACACGTGCTTCGGGGTGGCGCAATCCGTACCGGACAAGTCGGTCGCACCGTCGCCGTCGAAGTCCCAGTAGTAGGCAAGGGAGTTGGTTGCCGTGCCGACGCACCGTGCCTCGAAGGAAACTTCCACCGGCACGATGGTGCGTGGCGTGTAGCTGGCGGTGTAGAAACACATGAGCGCTTCTTCCGCGACGCAGGCGTATGCGCCGATATCGGCGCGTCCGACGAGGGCGTCGATGCGCGGGTTGCCCGCGATGTCGGTCTCGCCTTCCATCCACGCGAGGTTCGCGCCGGCGAACGCGCATGCCGACTCGGGTTGCAGCGAATAGTCGCCGTTCGCGGCATCGGCGAAGACCGGGGCCTTCGTGATGCAATCGCTGCCGAGGGCCTGGGGCGTGCAGTTGAAGCCGGCCGAGACGGTACCCATGCGATTGTACCATTCGGGGCCTGTGCCGCAGTTTTGGACGGTATTCCCATAGAGGATCGAGTTCGTCACATACGAGACGCCGGAACTGTTGAAGAAATACAGGCCGCCGCCGCCGTCGTTGTCCGTCTCGGCGACATCGGTGTTGCCGACGATCGTGCAGTTCTCGATGATGCCGCCATTGAAAAGGTAGACGCCGCCACCGCCGAGGTGTCCCTGCCTGCCCGAGCAGTAGTTGTCCGTGATGAGGCACCCGCGCAGAGTCGCGGCGCCCTCGATGTATGCGCCGCCACCGGCGGAATAGGTGCCGGACGTGCGATTGCCGACGATGCGCGTGCGATAGACCAGGCCGTTTTTGGCGTAGATGCCCGTGCCGTGGGAACCGACGCCGTTGCAGGATGTGATGGTGCAGTCGCGAACGGTGCCATCGATGAGCTGGACGCCACAGCCCGTGTCCTGTTCCACCGAGGAGTACCCGTTCGAGATGACGAGCCCGTCGAGTACCGCCGAGGCATGCGACAGGGTCATGCAACGGCGGGCGCCCTGCCCGTCGAGCACGGCGGGATTCGTCCTGTCGAGGCTGCGGATGGTCACGCCGAGCGAGACATGGACCGTCGCGTCGAGCGGATACACGCCGGAGTCCACGAGGATCACCATGCCGTCCGCCGCCGCCGCGAGGGCGTTCGAAAGCGAATGGGTGGCCGTCTGAAGCGTGTCGTACGGCGGCGTCTCCGAACCGTCGGGCGAAACGTAAAGCGTATTGGGGGCGGCAACAACGCCGTTCGTGGCGACATATTCGCACCACTTGCCGGTTGCCGCGTTCTCGACGCGCAGGCGCGGCGAGAAGGTGCCGGGAACCGTGTAGTTCCACTCCGCGGTGGACGACGCGCCTTCCGATTCGTAGCTGCCATCGTTGTTGAAATCCCAGCGGTAGGTCAGCTGCGCATGCCCGATATCCGCGACATCGACCCATGATCGGAACGAGACATCGAGCGGGACCATGCCGCGCCCGGGAGAGGCGGAGAATGCGCATTCGAAGTCTTCGACCGTGACCGTGAAAGCGCCAAGATCGGGATGGGTGGTTGTCGGGGCGATTCGCGGGAGTCCGTCCGCATCGCGCGCCGCGGCCATCCACGGCTGGAGCGAAGCGGTGCGGGCGCAGGGCGAACGGAACGGGAAATGGCAGTCGCCGGGATCGGCATTCAAGCCGCAACCCGAACCTGCGGAGACGAAAAGAGGATCGCCGGGAATCGCGTCGGTGCCAAGTGCCACAGGCACATTGTTGAACGAAGCGGCATACGTGCTGCCGGGATAGACGAACCAATCGTGGTTGTCGTTGGAGCCGGCGGCTTCGTTGTCGCGGATGATGCAGTTGCGGATTGTCGGACTCACGCCGCCGTAGGAGATGTAGAGGCCGCCGCAGCCATCGGTGGAAAATGTCTCCCTGTCATAGTTGCGGACGATCGTGCAGTTTTCGATCGTGGAGGCGGTCGTCATGGCGATGATGCCGCCACCACCGATGTGGCCCTGCACGCCGGTGCATTCGTTCGCCGCGACAAGACATGAACGGACCGTGCCGCCAAATACCGCGATCCCTCCGCCTGCGCCACCATTGCCACTGGCGCCACCCGCCAGGCAACGTGTCACGACGCAGCCATCGACGAGGCCATTGTCAATCCGGATGCCTCCTCCATAGCCGTCGGCCGTAGTGCAGCCCGTGACGACGCATCGTTCGACGGTGCCATGGCCAACAAGGATGCCGCCGCCATGTCCGCCGGCGGCGGCCCAGCCATTCGTGACGGTGAAGCCGGAGACGACCGCGCCGGCGTGATTCACGGCGAGCGCGCGGACCTGGCCCTGTCCATCGAGAATCGTCGCTCCCGCGCCTTCGACGCTGCGGAGAGTGATCGCGTCGGCGATCGAGATGGTCGAGGAAAGGCTGTAGGTGCCGTTCGTGACGAGCACGGTATCCGCGCCGTTCGCGGCGGCATACGAGACCGCCGTCGCGACGTCGCCGCAGGCATTCGCCCAGGAATCGTAGGGCGCCGCCGGGGCGGCGGCATTCGCGCGGACATGCACGGTCGCGGCCGAAGCCGCACCTGCGGCGATCGCCATGGAAATAGAAGAAAGCAGGAACTTGAGATTCATCGTTGTCACCTCGATTGGGAAAGCGAGCATATCATTCTTCGCCGATGCATGTACATCTTTTACGACCACTTAAACCGACTGCAAACCAAGGTCGCGGCGGACCGTTTCACAGATCGTGTTCGTTTGAGCGGCATTGGGCGGGTTCAGCACATGCTCGGCGAAGAAGCCGCAAAGATGCTCCTCGCGGTCGACGAAGAAATACGCGCCCGCGGCACCATCCCATCCGAAGTCCTTGCGCGAGCTGTCGCCGGCGCGCGGACAGCGCACGCCGAGCCCGTAGCCATAGTCCTTGTTCCAATAGGCGGCGCGCTGCGGCCCGGCGAGCTGGTCCGTCGCCATCTCGCGAATCGTCTCGCGCGAAAGGATGTCCTCGCTTTCGCAAAGCGCGATCGCGAAGCGCATCATGTCGTCGACGGTCGTCGCGCATCCACCGCCCCCGCTCGCATGGAGCGCGCCGATGCGGCACGAATGGCGCGAGATGTCGTGGTTCATGTGCGCCTTGCCCACGCGGACGATGCCGGGCGTGTAGTACGAGACTGCGTACTGCGCCGCAAGGCTGTTGAACTCGGACATCGGGAGAAGGTAGGTCGTGTGCTCCATGCCGAGCGGACGGCAGATGGTCTTCCGCACGTAGTCGTCGAACGGCATTCCGGAAACGACTTCCACGAGCGCGGCGAGCACGTCGTGCCCGAGGCCATACTGCCAGTTCGTACCCGGCTCGAAGGAAAGCGGCTCGCGCGCGAGGTAGCGCGCCACTTCGCGCGTGGGGCACGCGCCATCCGTGTCGTCGAAGCACTGGGCCATGCCGGGCGACTGCGTGTCGTAGGTGAACCCCGCGGTCATCGTGAAGAGGTGGCGGATCGTGATGCGGTTTTGCGCGGGGACGAGTTTGCCGTCGCGCAGCACGTTCATCGAGGCGTACTCGGGCAGGTAGTCGGCAAGCGGATCGTCGAGCCTGAACGCGCCGGACTGCCGCAGCGCAAGCGCGGCGGCACATGTCAAAGGCTTCGAGCAGGAGTAGACGTTGTAGCGCTCCCTGCCGTTCATCGGCGTGCCGGCCTCGCGGTCGGACAGGCCGTCGAAGCGGCGATAGACGACTTCCCCGTCGCGCGCGATGGCGCAATCGAAGCCCGGGATCCCCATCGGGACGAACGAATCGAGAAGGGCATCCAGTTGGTGCAGTTCCATGGTGTTTCTCCTTCTCCCCCGTTCCCCGGGGGACATGAAGCGGACCCGTCCATCGTCCTTGGCTACCGCAGCAGAAGGAGGGTGCCGACGGCGGGAAGCTCGTAGCAGCCCATGTCGGGGGTTCCGACGGCGCGCGGGTTGCCGTCGAGGTCCGTCGCGCCGTCCATCCACGAAAGCGGCGTGCCGGAATTCACGCAGGGAGAGGATGGGGAGGGGCGGCAGTCGGCGAAGTCGTAGTCCAAGCCGGGAATGCCGCCGACATTCCGCAGGAGCGGGTCGCCCGAAAGCGCGTCGCCATAGCCCGTGCCGACGAAGCAGTGGCCCACGACCGAGTCGTGGCCGTTGTTCCATTGGAAGAGATCGGCCGCGCCGTCGGCCCGCGTGTTGCCGTAGAGGATGCAGTTCGTGAGGGTCGGGCGGCCCTGGAAGAGGTAGAAGCCGCCCCCCTCGCCGGAACCGCCATCGTGGTTGCCGACGATCATGCAGTTCTCGAGGGTGGCGCCGAAGAGGGCAAGCACCCCGCCACCGCCCACATGGCCTTGGCCGCCACCGCAGTCGTTGGCGGCGACCAGGCAGTTGCGCAAGGTGCCGGTGTTGATGATTTCGACACCGCCGCCAATGGCGGTCGACGTGTTCCGGACGATCGTGCAGTTCTCGGCGATCGCCGTGCTGCCGTCCGGGAACATCAGGCCGCCGCCGCCTTCTCCGCCGCCGCCGCCGTCGGTGCATTCGGCATAGCCGTTGGAGACGATGCAATCGCGGAGCGTGCCGGCATGGAGGATCGCGCCCGCGCCGCCGCCGCGCACGCGGCCGTTGACGAGCGACACGCCTTCGCAGATGGCGTCGGCATCCCTGATCTCCAGCACGCGGGTCGCGTTGCCGCCGTCGATGGCCGTGGCATTCCTGCCGGCGCCGCGCAGGGTGATGGCCTTGTCGAGGAGGATGGGCAACGAGATTTCGTAGCGCCCGGCGGCCACGGAGACTTCGGTGCCGGCACCCGCGACCGCCAATGCCGCGGCAATGGTGGTGGCGGCCTTTGCGGGCGTGTCGTACGGCGAGATGTCCGTGCCGTCCGGCGAGACATAGGCGATGGCGGGCGACGCGATGACGCAGTCGGGCGAAATCGCCGCGGCCTCGGCGAAGGGCGAGGCGTTCGTGACCACGAGCACCGGCGAGAAGACGCCCGCAGTGGTGTAGGTGAATGTCGTGGAGGCGCAGTCCGTGCCGGACCGGTCGGTCGCGCCATCGCCGTCGAAGTCCCAGTAGTAGGTGGGGGAGTTGGTTGCCGTGCCGAAGGTTTTTGCCGCGAATGAAACCACGAGGGGCACGGCGCGAGGCGTGTAGCCGACCGTGTAGGAACACGCGAGCGCCCCGGCGATGCTGGCGTAAGCGCCGATGTCGGTGCGTCCCGCGATGGCGTCGATGCGGGGGTTGCCGGCGATGTCGGCCTCGCCTTCCATCCATGCAAGGTTTTCGCCGGAGAAGGCGCAGGGCGATGCGGACTGGAGCGAGTAGTCGCCGGCCGCGGCGTCGGTGAAGAGCGGGGCCTGCGTGATGCAGTCGTCGCCCAGGGCGGGCGACGTGCAGTTGAAGCCTGCCGAGACATTCGCGTTCGCGCGCTGGTACCATTCGGGGCCCGCCGCGCAATTGGGGACGAAGTTGCCGTAGACGATCGAGTTCGTCACGCAGGAGACGGACGCATTGCCGTTGTTGTAGAAATAGAGGCCGCCGCCGCCGTCCGCCTCGACGGTTCCGGCATCGACGTTGCCGACGATCGTGCAGTTCTCGATGATGCCGCCATCGGCAAGGAAGACGCCGCCGCCGCCGAGGTGCGCCTGCGTGCCGGCGCAGTAGTTGCCGGCGACGAGGCATCCGCGCAGGGTCGCCGTGCCTTCGATGAACGCGCCGCCGCCTGCAGCGTACGTGCCGGTCGAACGGTTGCCGGTGATCTGGGTCCGGTAGACGAGGCCGTCCCGGACGTAGATGCCGGTGCCCCATGTGCCGATTCCATTGCACGCCGTGACGGTGCAGTCGCGCACGGTACCGCCGAAGAGCTGGACGCCGCAACCCGTGCTCCTCTCGAGCGCAGAGTAGCCATTCGAGATGACGAGCCCGTCGAGCACGGCCGAGTCGTGCGACAGGGATACGCAGCGGCGGACGCCTTGTCCGTCGAGCACGGCGGGATGCGCCTTGTCGATGCTGCGGATGGTCACGCCGATCGAGACATCGAGCGTCGCGTCGAGCGGGTACACCCCGGAGTCCACGAGGATGGTCATGCCGTCCGCCGCCGCCGCGACGGCGGTCGAAAGCGACGGGGTCGCGGTAGCGAGCGTGTCGTACGGCGGCGTGCCCGAACCGTCCGGCGAGACATAGAGCGTGTCGGGCGCGACGACGACGGCGTCGGTGGCGACGCTCTCGCCGGATGCGCCGTTCGTCGCGTTCTCGACGCGCAGGCGCGGCGAAAAGGTGCCGGCGCTCGCATAGGTCCAGGACGCGGAGGAAGATGCTCCTTCGGAATCGTAGGCGCCATCGTTGTCGAAGTCCCAGCGATAGGTCAGCTGCGCATGTTCGAGGTCGGTTCCCTCGACCCGCGATGCGAACGAGACCGCGAGCGGGACCATGCCACGCGCGGGAGAGGCGGAGAATGCGCACCCGAGGTCGCCGATATCGACCGTGAAGGCGCCGAGGTCGGGGCTGGAGGTCGTCGGCGCGATTCGCGCCAGGCCGTCCGCGTCGCGCGCCGTGGCCATCCACGGCTGGAGCGAAGCGGTACGGGCGCACGGGGAACGAAGCGGGAGATGGCAGTCGCCGGGAACGGCGGCAATGCCGGATCCCGAGCCTGGCGAAAGGAAAAGCGGATCGCCGGGAATGGCATCGGAGCCGAGCGCGACCGGGGCGTTGTTGAACGACGCCCTGTACGTGCTGCCTTGTCCGGGATAGAGGTACCAGTCGTGGTTGAGGTTGACGCCCAGGGCGGCGTTGTCGCGGATGATGCAGTTGCGGATGACGGGATTCGCCCTGTCACAGCCGATGAAGAGGCCGCCGCAACCATCGTTGGAGGCATTCTCCAGGTCAAGGTTGCGGACGATCGTGCAGTTCTCGATCGTGGGGGTGTACATGGCGAAGATGCCGCCGCCCCCGATGTGCCCTTGCACGCCGGTGCATTCGTTCGCCGCCACGAGGCACGAGCGGACGGCTCCCCCGTAGGCCGCGATGCCGCCGCCCGCGCCACTTCCGCCATTGCCGCCAAGGGCCCGGCATCGGACCACGATGCATCCGTCGACGAGGCCGTTGCCGATGAAGATGCCGCCGCCGAAGCCTTCGGCCGCCGTGCAGGCGGTGACGATGCACCGCTCGACGATGCCATCGTCCAGGCGCACGCCGCCGCCGTGGTCGCCGGCGGCGACCCAGCCATTCGTGACGGTGAAGCCGGAGACGACCGCGTCGGGGTGGCTCACGGCGAGCACGCGGACCTGGCCTTGTCCATCGAGAATCGTCGCTCCCGCGCCTTCGACGCTGCGGAGCGCGATCGCGTCGGCGATCGAGATGGTCGAGGAAAGGCTGTAGGTGCCGTTCGTGACGAGCACGGTATCCGCGCCGTTCGCGGCGGCATACGAGACCGCCGTCGCGACGTCGCCGCAGGCGTTCGCCCAGGAATCGTAGGGCGCCGCCGGAGCGGCGGCATTCGCGCGGACGTGCACGGTCGCGGCCAACGCCACGCCTGTGCCCGACAGGAACACCATGGAAAGAACAAGCGCTTTGACTCTGCTGATCATGGGGACCTCACGTTGGTTCCCCCATTATGGCACAGGTGCAAGCCGTTGTAAATTGCCGCCAATCGAGGCGCGGGCGCGCGTGGCACGGGGTGCGGTTGCGACGCGTCGAAATTCCGCATCCGCTTGACTTCCCCCGCATGCATCCCGTATAGTTTTTGCTTACTTTAATCTTTTCCGAGCGGAGTGTCCGCAGAGTTTCACAGCAACCAAGGAGTAACACAATGGCTATCAAAGTTGGCATCAACGGCTTCGGCCGCATCGGCCGCATGGTCTTCCGCGCCGCGATCGATAACTTCGCGGACGACATCGAAATCGTCGGCATCAACGACCTTCTCGATCCCGACTACCTCGCCTACATGCTGAAGTACGATTCCGTGCACGGCATCTTCCAGCACGACGTCAGCGCCGACAACGAGAAGAAGGTGCTCGTCGTGGATGGCAGGGAAATCAAGTCCTTCTCCGAAAAGGCCGCCTATGACTACGAGGCCGGGAAGGCCCTCATCAACTGGGGCGACCTGGGCGCGGACGTGGTGGTCGAGTGCACCGGCCTCTTCCTCACCAAGGAGAAGGCGCAGATGCACATCGACGCCGGCGCGAAGAAGGTCATCCTGAGCGCCCCGTCGAAGGACGACACCCCGATGTTCGTGTACGGCGTGAACCAGGACGCCTACGCCGGCCAGGCGATCGTCTCGAACGCCTCCTGCACCACGAACTGCCTCGCTCCGATCAGCAAGGTGCTCCACGACAAGTTCGGCATCAAGCGCGGCCTCATGACGACGATCCACGCCACCACCGCCACGCAGAAGACCGTCGACGGCCCCTCCAAGAAGGATTGGCGCGGCGGCCGCGGCATCCTCGAGAATCTGATCCCGTCCTCCACCGGCGCCGCCAAGGCCGTCGGCAAGGTCCTCCCCGCGCTCAACGGCAAGCTCACCGGCATGTCCGTGCGCGTCCCGACCTCGGACGTCTCGTTCGTCGACCTCACCGTCGAGCTCGAGAAGCCCGCCTCCTACGACGAGATCTGCGCCGCGATGAAGGAAGCCTCCGAGACCCCCGTCTGCAAGGGCGGCCTCAAGGGCGTCCTCGGCTACACCGCCGACGCCGTCGTTTCGACCGACTTCCGCGGCGACGCCCGCACGTCGATCTTCGACGTCAAGGCCGGCATCCAGCTCGATCCGACCTTCGTGAAGGTTTGCGCGTGGTACGACAACGAGTGGGCATACTCGAACAAGGTTCTCGAGATGGCCCGCGTGATCGCCAAGTAGGCGTTTCGCAACTCATGCCCCAAAAACGGCGCGCCGCTTTTTTCGCGGCGCGCCGTTTTTTTCTCGGACGATCCGCGGGCGGCGTCCCCCGCCCCGCCGGCGAAAGTCCGGCTAGAATTCGAACGCGCCCCACGCGGAGGGATCGACGCGGGCTTCGGAGGGGATGTCGGAGACCTCCTGTCCGCCGGCGTCGAAGAGGTACTGGCGCCGGACGACGCGGGTGCCGGAGGGGTCGCCGAAGAGGACGCCCGCATCGCATCGGCGGATTCCGCCCTGGAAGTCCCCGCGCGGCTCGCCGAGGGCTTCCCAGGGGAGGTCGATGCGGACGCTGTAGCCGCCGGCGCGTCGATGGACGTCGATCTGCGCGTCTGCGATCTCCTCGATGCCGGCGATGGAGATGCGTCCCGCCGGGGAGACGAACTCCACGGGGGGCTCCGTCGCGGCGGGGTCGACAAAGCGGTAGCGCATCGCCACGACGCGGTCCTCCATCGGGGCGACGACGATGCGCACGTCGCCGGGGGCGGGGCTGGTTCGCGCGGGGTCCGCGCCTGGATCGCCCTCCCAGCGGAAATCCAGCGCGTCGCCCGAATGGAACAGCGTGTGGGGGGCGTCTCCGAGGTTCTCGAAGGGCGTGGGGTCCGTCACGTCGTAATGGAGCGTCAGCCGGGACGGCGTCCAGCCGATGGCGAAGCGCGCGACTGGCTCGTCGTGCGGCATGGGGTACTCCGCGAGCTTCCACCAGTCGCGTCGAAGGCCGAACCCGCCTGCGCAGATGGCCCGGGCGGGCCCGCGTTCCGCCAGCGGGACGTCCTCGAGGGGCGGAGGAGGTTCGGCGATCGCGATGCTGCCGCCCTCCAGTACGCAGATGGAATCGACGCCGCGCAGTTCGAGGAGGTTCAGCGAATCCTTGCCCTCGATGAGGTGGGGGATCCCGTCGATGTCGCCGAACCAGCCATAGAAGCACTCGTCCCCGAGCGAATGGTGCGAGACATCGAGCCCGCGCACCGCCGCCGGCAGGTCTTGCATCGCGGGGTTCACGCGCATGTCGCCGAAGAGTTCCTGTACGAAGAGACCGTCCTGCGTGAAGAGGTAGCGGGTGCCCTTGTTGCCGTTGAGGAGCATCAGCCCGCCTGGTCCGGCGGAGGAGAAGCCCTCGATGCCCAGCGTGTGGCGGAGTTCGCCGCGGCGCGGGATGGGGGAGTTGTGCGTGTTCGACGGGTAGGGGTTGGGGTAGGTCCACAGCGTTTTCCCCTCGCGCGAGATGGCGCCGAAGAGATTGTCGGGCGAGCCTTGGTTGCCGCAACCGCCGCGATTGACGACGAACGATCGGGCGTCGGGCGCGACGGACAGCGAGCAGACGGCGAGCAGCTCCTCAGGAAGCGGGATGATTTCGGCGGTTTCGAAGTCGTAGTGGAGGTCGGCGTCGGGCGTCAGGACGGCAAGGGCGCGACGGTCGGCGGTGCGCAGCACGATTTCGAGGTTTGGGCCCATGCGAAGGCACCATTCCGCGCCGTAGGCGAAGCGGTCGGAGACGGTTTTCACCCCATCCTGCCAAAGGAAGACGCCGCCTGAGGGGTCGATGCCGTATTCGATGCGGGGGCGGAGCACGTCGCCGTCGATTTCGCCGACGAAGGTGCACTTGCTGCAGGCCTGGTAGTCCGCGAGGAGGAAGGTCCGTCCTTGCCAGGTTTGCACGGTGGACGGACAAGGCGGCTTCATGGGGAGTTCGGGATGGGCGTCGGGGTCGAAGAGGATTGCGTCCAGTTCGGCTTCGCTTCGGTCTTCGTTCCAGCGGAAGCGCATTCCGGAGTAGTAGGCGAAGTCGCCCAGCAGGCTGCCTCCGCCGCCGTAGAAGGGGGTTCCGACGAACTCGCGCACCAGGGCGCCCTCGCGCGTCCAGACGGAGACGCGCTTGGGGAGGAGGGTGGTTTCCGCGACCCAGACCTGTCCGCGGGCATCGATGGCGACGTCGCCGGGGTGGCCCATCGCCTCGGGGTCGTAGCGTCCTTCGCGGCGTCCGCCGGGTTTGCCGATGGTGCGGAGGAAGGCGCCGTCGGGCGAGAAGACGCGGATGCACTGGTCTTGGGCGTTGGTCGCGACGCGATAGAGGTTGCCGTCCGCGTCCGTGGCGACGCCGCGGAGGAGTTTGGCGGAGGGGCGGCGGATGCGCTCCTCGAGGGTTTCGATGGGTTCGTCGTGGCTCCAGAGCGCGGTATGGCGGTCGAAATAGGAAACGCGGTTCTGGTCGGCAAAGGCGACGGCGATGTGGCCGGGGTCGAGGAAGAGGCCGGCGATTCCGCGGAAGCGGGAGGAGTCCTCGCGGACGAAGGCGGAGTCGTGGAGGATGTGGCGGCGGGTGACCTCCCGGGGGTTCGGGATCCAGCGGTAGTGCCGGATGTCGAAGCGGTTCACGGCCATGCGTTCGCCCATCCAGCCGCCTTCTCCGGCGACGAAGAGCGTGTCGCCTTCGGTGCAGATGGCGTCGGCGCCGGAGAGGCCGAGCCAGAGCGTGCCCCAGAGCTTGTTGCCGTCGAGGTCGCATTGGATGATGGAGTCGCCGGCTTCGGCGATGCGGCAGCCGAGGTAGACGTGGGTGTCGTCCGCATAGACGCACCACGGGGCGGCGTGGTCCGAGAGCCAGCCGCCGGCGCCGCTGGGACGGAGGTTCCAGCCGCCGGGGCGGGTGTGCTGCTTCCAGGGGGTGGAGCCGGGCGAATAGAAGGCGCCGAGCCAGTGGGCGGTGATTTCCCGGTCGCGCGCGATGCCGCGCCAGCGGTAGTCGCCTGCGGGGACGGGGATGCCGCGATCGTCTCGGCCGTCCCAGGGTTCGGAGACGTCGCCCGCCGGACGCGGCGCGTCGGAAACGAGGTTCCGGACGCGCCGTCCGGACGGGTCTTCGACGACGAGGGTCACGCGCGCGTCGCGGGGAAGCGCGTAGGCGAGCGCCGCGGCGGCGAAAAGGCCGGGGAGGATCATCAGCGGAGGATGAACACGAGGCCGTTCGGGCGGAGTTTGTAGCGCACGATGACGATGCCGCTTCCGCCCTTCCCGATGCCGGAGTTCATGTTGGCGGTGCCGCCTTCGCCGCCCCCGCCGGAGCCGGTTCCGGCGGTGCCGTCGGTGCCGCTGGCGAGGACGGCGGAGGATCCGGATCCGCTGACGTAGTATCCGCCATGGCCGCCGAGTTCGGCGCCGCCGCCCATGCCGCCGGAACCGGCGCTGTTGGAGAAGACGCCGCCGCCGCCCCCGCCTGCCGCGTAGTAGCGGGCTTCGCCGAGGAAGGCGCATGCGATGGCGTCGCCGCCGGAGCCGGAGATGCCGAGCGTGGCGTCCCCGCCCGCGCCGCCCGCGCCGCCGCCGCCGCCGGCCTTGCCGTTGGTGTCGTTGCCGTTCCAGATTCCGATACCGCCGCCGTGGCCCTGCGCGGCGTCGCCCGCGCCGCCCGCGACCGTCGATCCGGAGATGTTGTATGGGCCGCAACCGCCGCCGCCCGATCCGCCGGGGCGACCGGCGCTGCTCCATGCGGAGCCGCCGCCGCCGCCGCCGAGCGCGGTGAAGCCGTTGAAGGTCGTGGGGCTTCCGTCCGCGCCGGCGGCCTGTCCGCCGGCACCGACCACGACGGGGTACTCGCCGGGCAGGAGGAGGACTTCGTCGAGGAGGAGGACGCCTCCCGCGCCGCCGCCGCCGCCGCGGACGTTGTTGGCCTTGCCGCCCGCGCCGCCGCCGCCCACGAGGAGGGCTTGCACGCTCATCGGCTCGTAGGCGGTGAAGGTGCCGTTGGTGGGATAGGTGTGGGTCATCCACTTCACGCCATCGCGGACGGCGAGCTTCTCGCCGCCAGAGGCCTCGCGGATGACCTCCTTGTGGAAATAGCCGTCGTCGACGCGGCAGACGAGGATCACCATGCCGGAGCCGCCGGTGCCTCCCGCGCCGGCGTTGATGTGGAACCACGAGTTGCAGCCGTTGCCGCCCGCGCCCGTGCCGGGGGTTCCGTCGGCGCCGGACTTCGCATAGGGCGAGTCCTGTCCGCCGGACGCGCCGCCCGCGCCGCCTGCGCCATAGAGGACGCCATCGTCGAAGTACGGACACGGCACGCCCGCGCCGCCCGCGCCCGCGGACGAGGCGGCATGGCCACCCGCGCCGCCCGCGCCCGCGCCGCCGCCGCCATAGCCGACGTTGTTGCCGGCATCGACGCCCGTGCCGCCCGCGAAGAAGCCGTCGGCTTCGGCGCCATCGGGATGGTTGTAGTTTCCGCCGCCGCCGGGGCCGCCTGCGGTCGCCGATGCGGACTGCCACGCACCCGCGCCGCCGCCGATCGCCTGGAGGCCGAAGGCGTAGGAACTGCCGCCGTTTTCATTCTGCGCGCCGCCCGCGCCGACCGTGATGACGTAGGGCCGCTTCTCCACGACGACCGCGTCGTTCGAGACAACCGCGCCGCCGCCGCCGCCGCCGCCGCCGCGGGAGAGATAGCCGCCGGATGCGTAGACCCCCGCATCCCTCGGGAGCGATTCCTTCGCGATGCCGCAACCGCCGCCGCCGCCGCCGCCGCCCACGAGGAAGACCTTCACGGGACCGGCCGACGGCGGGGTGAAGAGGCCGGATCCCGGCGTCGAGAAGGAATAGGCAAGCGAACCGTCCGGAAGCACGCGGACGGTGGGCTGGTTCGGGAAATCCTCCGGGTCGAAGGTGTCGGGGTAGAAGCGGACGAGCACCGCGCCGCAGCCGCCCGCGCCGCCCCAGCCCGCCGAAACGTGCACGTAGGAACTGCCGCCGGCGCCGCCCTGGCCGTAGCCGTCCGCGCCGGGCGCGCCGCAGTTCAGGACGGGGTCGTTCACTTCGTAGCCGCCGCGGCCTCCATTGCCGCCCGCGCCATACCCCGAGCTGTTTTCGAGGAAGGGGCACGGAACGCCCGCGCCGCCCGCGCCGAAGGAAGAGGTGGTCGCGTCGCCGCCCGCGCCGCCCGCGCCGCCGCCGCCGCCGCCGTAGCCCGGCGCATTGTAGGCGGACGAATAGCCCGCGCCACCGGCGTAGCCCTGCGTGGTGCCGCCGACGATCGCCGCGGCGGCGCCATCCGTCCACGAGTCGCTGCCGTTCATCGCACCCGCGCCGCCGCCGCTGGCGCCCGAGGTGGCATTGAGCCCGATGCGGCCGCCGTGGCCGCCTCCGATCGCCTCGAAGCCGAAGGCAGACGATGGTCCGCCGTTCTGGTTCTGGGCTCCGCCCGCGCCGACCACGACGGGATAGTCGGTGTCCGCGGCGATGTCGATGCCCGTCTTGTGCAGGACGCCGCCGCCGCCGCCACCACCGCCGGCACGCACGGAATAGCCGCCGCCGACCTGCTGTCCGCCGCCCGTGAGCGTCTCCATGTAGTTGCCGCCGCCGCCGCCGCCGCCGCCCACGAGGAAGACGTCCGCCCTGCCGGGGATGGAGGTGCGGAAACAGCCGTTCGAAAGGAAGGTATACACAACCGACCCATCGGGGAGGACCGCCGTCTTCTCGGGTTCGTAGGCGACGGGCGAGCCCTCCTCCTCCACCGCCTCGAGCGGCGCCAGGCCGTAGCGGAGGTCGAACGAGTTGTCCTCGGCCGCGAGCGCGACGCCGACCTGCCACTGCCAGGTCAGATGCGCCGTGCGCACGGCGAGCACGTTGTTGCCGGCCAGGAGATGCACGGGCGCCGTGACGCCCGTCGCATTCGTCGAGAGAACCTCCTCCCCGTTGAGCCAGACCGTCGTATGGAGCGTGCCCGAGAAGGCGGCCGTGGACAGCGAGAGGGAGGCGTCGGTCGCCCTCTCCGCGTAGACGTAGCGGAGCGCATAGGCCGCGCCAAAGACGGGATAGGTTGAAACCGCCGAAAGGTCGAGCGAGTCGGAGTTGTCGCCGCCCACGTAGCCGACGCTCGGGAAATAGTCCTGCCAGGATGGCGTGCGGGCCGCGTTTGCCGCCTCGATCGCCGCGAAGTCGTCGCCGGCTTCGATGGCGGCCTCGGTCTCGCATGCGGCGTTCTCGGGGAGGAACGCCCAATGGCCGCCCGCGTTCGACCAGGGCACCGCGACCGGCGTCGAGACGCGCCAGGGCGCGGGCACGTGGACGGATGCCGTGCGCGCGGCGCCGGACGCGGGCGTCGCGGTGACGGAGAGGGTCGTGGGCGCGTACTCGGCGGGCCCTTCGAGCGTGAAATCGACGGACAGCCCGTTCGTCGCGGCTGCGGCCGTTTCGCTCCAGCCCCTCGGAAGCGCGAGGGAGAACGACGCGGACGCTGGAGCCGATTCGCCGGGACGCTCCACCCAGTTTGCCCGGAGGTGGAAGGCGTAGAGGCCAGGGGCCGCGCCCGCGCCCGTCGCGCGGAGGACGTGCGAAAGCCCGGCGGCGTTGCCGTTCGCGGCGGCGTCGAGCTGCGCCTGCAAACGGTTGGCGACGAGCCAGGCGGAGGCGTCGGCATGCTGGAAGGCATCGAGGAACGACCGGGCGATGCCGATGTGCCCGGCGGCGTTCGGATGGACCGTGTCGCTCGTGACGTGGAACCCGGGGGCGAGCGTACGGCCGACGGCGAGGAGGTTCGTCTGGTTCTCCCAGACGGGGATGTAGTGGACCGACAGGGCCGGTTGAATCGCGAGACAGGTTGCGTCCGTGGCGAGTTCGGCCACGAGTTCCTGGATCTTCGCGTTCAGCTTCTGGATGAGCAGGTTCTTCGGGCCGTCCGGATCCTCCGTGCACGGGGGGACCGACCCGAGGTAGAGGTCGAGCGCGGTCGTGCGGCGGACGAGGTTCGTCACGAGCTGGTAGTAGTTGTCCTTGAACGCCGCAATGGATTCCGGCGTGTCGGCGGTCGAAGGCGCAAGGACGTTGTTCATGCCGAGCAGGACGACCAGCCGGTCCGTCGGCTGGTCGAGGTTCGGCCCCACGTACACGCCCGGCACATCGAGCGTGGTGGTCGCGTTCTCGCGCGATTCGAACTCGACGTTCCTCCAGCTCTCGACCGTCTGGCCACTGCCGCCGAGCGCGACGACAACCGGGCGATCGGCCTCCACCCTTGTCGCGGCGTATGCGTCGTCCAGCTGGTTCGCGTATCCATGGGCCGAAATCCGGCTTTGCCCCGTGATGGAATCGCCGATGAAGACAATCCGCTCGGCCGCCAACGCCGAGGCGGCGACCCCCATCGCAACCGCGATGCCTGCAAACACCTTGAACCGCTTGCCGAAACTCCGTCTCTTTTCCATGAGAATATCCTCCTGTTCAACCGTTTTCGAGAACGACAACACGATAGCAGAGACGGCCCATCCGTTCAACCCCCCTTCGTATCCCCCTGAACTGCGGGCCGCGCTCCTTCGGTTACAAGGTCCGCATGAAATGGGGAAAGTACGACCTTGCCGACGAGCCCGGTGTTCTCAAGCGCGTGGAAGTGCGTCTGATCGAGGATTGCGAGCGTCCCCGTTTTGACATCCTTCTGGAGCGGAAGCATTACCTGTGCAGCGCCAGGATGGTCGGCCGGACGCTGCGGTATGTCGCGGAGCCCGACGGCAAATGGGTCGCGCCGGCATGCTTCAGCGCGGCCCGCACTGCGAAATATCGAACGGCACAAAGCCCATGGCCAGCGCCGGGGAGTCGGGACGCAGGCGGAAGTCGCCGCGCTGCGGATCGACAAACAACGGATCGGCCATGACGCCCTGCGGATCGTTCTCCCGATGCCACCCATCCCATTGATTTTCGTCATTATCGCAGCCGAACTGCGGCTGTCCGGACTCGCACCAATAGAGGTTGCGGTGGAAGCGGGTCTGGCGCGGCGTCCAGCGATCCGGGCCGACGTTGCGGAAAAACGGCTTGCCGTCGCTCAGCAGGATGTTGCGCTCGAAGGTGACGCCGACGTGGTCCTCCTGCGCGCTGTAGGCCAGCACCGATTCGCCGCCATAGGCCAGGATATTGTTGCGCACCACATTGTTGCGCCCGTAGTGCTGGTGGAAGGGCTCCCTGTTGGCGCGGTAGCAGAGGTTGGACTCGATCAGCACATCGCTGGAGCCTTCGTCGGTGTAGGCGCACCAGCCGCCATAGCGCCGGCAGACAATGTCGTGGATGTGGTTGTACCGCAGCCGCGTGCCGGCCGCATGGCCCAACAGATAGATGCCGCCCATATCGGAGAGCAGCCCTTTGCCGATGTCGTGGATGTGGTTCCACTCGATCAGGTTGCCGTAGCCGTCGCTCTCGGCATAGCCCCAGTTCCAGCCCGCCGAGATGCCGGAATAGTAGAGGTCGTGGATGTGGTTGTGCTCGATGCGGTTGCCGCTCGAACGTCCGATCAGCACGCCTACGCCGGCCGGGTAGACGTGTCCGCCATCGCCGATGTCGCAATCGGTGACCACGTTGCGGCGGCAGCCGTGCCAGATGCGCACCCCGCCCGCCCCCATGTCGCGCAGCTCGCAATGTTCCAGCGCGACCTCGACGCTGCCGCGGTCGATCTCCACGGCGTAGGTGTTGCTGTGCAGCACGCGGCAGCCGCGGAACACGCAGGTATCGGCACGGTGCAGGATCAGCGCGCCCGGCACCTCGTGCGAGGCCTGGTTGGAGTCGGCGAAGCCGTCCGGCTCGCGCCACTCGTTGTGCGCGAAGGTGAGTCCCTCGAAGCGGATGTTGGAGGCGCCGTCGATCCGCAGCAGGGTCTCGAGATGCGGCGCCACAAACTCGGTGGTAGATGGCTCCTCGCCGGGCATCGGCATGTAGTAGAGCGTGCCGGTCGGGCGGTCGAGGTACCACTCGCCGGGCTCGCTCAAGGCTTCAAAGACATTCTCCAGCCGGAAATCGACGCCATCGCCCTCGGCCCAGGCGAGGCGGATGGTGGAATTGCGGTCGAACCAGGCAATGCGTTCCACCTCGTCCACCGTGGTCAGCCGCGCGCGCGGCGCGACCCACCAGCCGAAGAACTGCACCTCGACGTCACGGAGGTTGCGCCAGCCGGCGCTGATCTGGCCGGGCGCATAGCCGAAGCGGCAGGTGCCCTGACGCCCCGTCGAGCCCCAGGCGCCGTTGTAGCAGGCATCGAGGGCGCGTTCCACCTGCCATACGCCCTGCTTCGGCAGGCGCGGCCGCAGCCGTCGCCGGCCGTTGACCCAGAGCTGGCGGAAGTTCCAGCGTCCGTCGGCCACCTCCGGGATCGTCATGGCCCAGACCTTGCGGCCGTTGACGGTCTCCTCGCGCCAGGTGCCGGCGAGGCGCCGTCCGCCGCTGATGACCGGCGTTGCGCCGGGAGCGGCCGCCCACGTCACCGGCCAGGCGAGCGCGCGGGAGTTGGTCTTGCGCGGAAAACCGGAGTCTTGCGCCGTGAAGAGCAGCGGCTGCGCGAGTTCATAGACGCCATCATGCACCCAGACGCGGATTTCGGCGGGTTCCGTCATCGCCGCCCTGCACCGCCGCACGGCGGCCTGAGCGGCCTCGAAGGTGCGCAGCGGGCCGTCGGAGCGGTCGGCATTCGGTGCCGCCAGAGTTCCCGACCAGGCGTCGTTGCCATCTAGAGAGACATGGAGTTCCAACTCGGGTTTTGTCATGGCTGATCGTACCGCAACATAGCTCACGTTGTCTTGCGGGCAATGCCGGCCGGCAGCCTATCGCGGCAGTCCGGCATCGCCACCCGTTCCACATCGGGGCATGGTAGTCGAAACACCCCATCCGGTCAAGGTGCGCTATCGTGAGCTATTGTTTTGTCGCGCCAATGTTCAGGCTCTCTTTTGCGGCTCTCTTTTGCGTCTTGAAGAAGGGGTGCGGATATGGTTTACTTTTTCCTCCATGAACATTCTCATCACCGGCGCGAACGGTCAACTCGGACGCGATTGCCAGCAGGTTCTGGGTGCGACACATTCGCTTTGCCCCGTGGATCTTCCGGATATCGACATTGCCGAGCCGTGTTCGGTTCGCGGATGGTTCGAGCGCTTCCGGCCCGACTGCGTCGTGAATTGTGCCGCATACACGCGCGTGGACGACGCGGAAAGCAACGCCGCACTCTGCGAGCGCGTGAATGCCCTGGGGCCGGCCGTCCTGGCGGATGCCTGTCGCGAGGCGGGCGCGAAACTGGTGCACATTTCCACCGACTACGTCTTCGACGGCACGCGCCCCGTGCCGAACCCTTACGTCGAAACGGACACGCCGAACCCGCAGAGCGTCTACGGGCGGACCAAACTCGCCGGCGAGGCGCCGGTTCTCGCGCTGCCGGAAGGGGCCGTGTTGCGGACGGCCTGGCTTTACGGCGCCAGCGGGGCGAACTTCCCCCGTACCATGCTCCGTCTCGCCTTGCGGAATCCTCCGGCACCCCTCCGCGTGGTCGCCGACCAGTTCGGCTCGCCCACCTGGTCGGGGCGCCTGGCGCGCCAGATTGCGCGGCTGCTCGAGGATTTCCATCCCGGCCTCTACCATGCGACCGCGCAAGGGTACTGCTCCTGGCACGATGTCGCCGTGCGTTTTCTCCGGGCCTGCGGGCTGGATGCGGAGCCGGCGGCGATTTCCACGGCCGACTATCCCACTCCCGCGCGCCGCCCCTCCAATTCCATCCTCGACAACCATGCCCTGCGCGAGCGTGGCCTGGACGTGATGATTCCCTGGCAAGAGGACATCGACGCCTTCGCGAAACAGGTCGCGCCCGCCTGGATACAGGAGACAACCCATGCGTAAGTTCACCAACCTGCTCGTGACCGGCGGCGCCGGCTTCATCGGGTCCAACTTCATCCGCTACCTCTTCGAGAAGACGGATTTCGCCGGACGCATCATCAACTTCGACGCCCTCACCTACGCGGGGAACCCCGAATCGCTCGCGGATGTCGCGGCGGCGTATGGCAAGCGCTACGTCTTCGTGCATGCGGACATCCGCGACCCCGACGCCGTCCGCAAGGCCTTCGCGGACTATGCGGTGGACGGCGTGGTCCACTTCGCCGCGGAGTCGCACGTGGATCGTTCGATCGTCTCGCCGGACGACTTCGTCCAGACGAACATCGTCGGCACCTTCCATCTCCTGCAAGCCGCGCGCGAGACCGGCGACCGGCTCGTGCTCTTCCACCACATCTCCACCGACGAAGTCTTCGGCTCGCTCGGGGCCGACGGCTATTTCAGCGAGACCACGCCCTACCAGCCCCATTCGCCCTACTCGGCGTCGAAGGCCGGCTCCGACCACCTCGTCCGCGCCTATCACGACACCTACGGCCTGCCGGTCACCCTCTCGAACTGCTCCAACAACTACGGCCCCTACCAGTTCCCCGAGAAGCTCGTCCCGCTGATGATCCTCAACGCCCTCGAAGGCAAGCCCCTCCCCGTCTACGGCGAAGGCCTGAACGTGCGCGACTGGCTGCACGTCGAAGACCACTGCTCGGCCATCTGGACGGTGATGACCCGCGCCGCCCTCGGCTCCACCTACTGCGTGGGCGGGCGCTGCGAGCTGCGGAACATCGACGTCGTAAGGAAAATCTGCGCGCTCGTGGACAAGCTTGCCCCGCCGCTTCCCTCCGGCGCCCCCCGCGAATCGCTCGTCACCTACGTGGCCGACCGCCTCGGCCACGACTACCGCTACGCCATCGACTGCTCGAAGCTCGAAAACGACTTCGGCTGGAAGCAAACCCGCACCGCCGATTCCGGCTTCGAGGAAACCGTGGAGTGGTACCTCGCGAACCGGGTCTGGGTCGACTCCGTCCGGTCCGGCGACTACCTCACCTGGATCGAGCGCAACTACGGCAACCGCCAGGCCGATTCCGGGAAGGACGTCCGGTGACCCATAGCATCCTCCTCTGCGGCGTCGGCGGACAGGGGATTTTGCTCGCCGCGAAGATTATCGGGACCGCCGCCGGGCGCGCGGGGCTCGAGGTCTGCACCCACGAAATCCACGGCATGGCCCAGCGCGGGGGATCCGTCCGCGCCCAGATCAAGTTCGGCGGGAAGGTCCACAGCCCCCTCATCCTGGAAGGCACGGCGTCCGTCCTGGCCTCGCTCGAACGCATCGAGGCGCTCCGTTGCGCCCACTTCCTCCGCCCCGGCGGCCTTGCCGTGGTGTCGAAGCAAAGCATCGTGCCGGTGACCGTCTCCAGCGGGCTGGCGACCTACCCTGCCGACGTCGACGACCGTCTCGTCCGGACCTTCCCGAAGCTGAAACTCTTCGACTGTGCCTCGAAGGCGGTCGAGATGGGCGATGCCCGTCTCGCCAACACCATCCTCGTGGGGATGCTCTCCACCGGACTTCCACTGGACGAAGCGCTGTGGAACGAAGCCATCTCCGCCTGCGTCAAACCCGCTTTCCGCGACGCCAACCTCGCCGCATTCGCCTTCGGCCGCAGCCTCTGACACTGCCGGGCCCAGGCCATCGAATTCCATTGAACGCCATGCGAACACTGCTTTCCGGGAATGAAGCCATCGCGCGCGGAGCCTTCGAAGGGGGCGTCACGGCCGCCTTCGGCTATCCCGGCACCCCGTCCACCGAAATCCTCGAAACCCTCGCGCACTACAAGGACCGGGGCGTCTACGCGGAATGGTCTCCCAACGAGAAGGTCGCGATGGAGGCCGCCGCCGGCGCGTCCATCGCCGGCGCGCGGACGCTGGTCGCCATGAAACTCGTGGGGCTCAACGTGGCCGCCGACCCGCTGATGACGCTCTCGTACATCGGCGTCGTGGGCGGGATGGTGGTGGTGGTCGCGGACGACCCGGGGCAGGATTCCTCGCAAACCGAGCAGGACACCCGCCACTACGCGCGGCTCGCGAAGATTCCCGTCCTGGAGCCCGGGAATGCGGCCGAGGCGCGCGACTTCGTGGTGGAAGGCTTCGAGCTCTCGGAGAAGTACCGCTGCCCCGTCATCCTCCGCACCACCACCTGCGTGGCCCATTCGCGCTGCCTCGTGGACGAGCGCGAGCCGCGCCCCCGGAACGTCACGCGCTTCGAGCGCAACGTGCCGCAGTTCGTCCCGTTGCCCGTCTACGGGCGCAAGCTCCGCGCGAAGGTGGAGGAGCGTCTCGACGCCCAGGCCCTGGACGCCGCGCGATCGGACTTCAACCGCATCGAACGGCGCGGCTCCGAACTGGGCATCGTCTCGCACGGCGTCACCGCCCTCCACTGCCTCGAGCAGTTCCCCGATGCCTCGGTGCTGCGCATCGGCTGGGGGTTCCCCTTCCCCGACGAACTCTTCCGCTCCTTCGCGGCGTCCGTCCGGCGCCTGCTCGTGATCGAGGAGGGCGACCCCATCCTGGAGGAGCACATCCTTTCGCTGGGCATCGCCTGCGAAGGCAAGCGCAACGGCCTCGTCCCGCGCTGCGGGGAACTCTCCCCCTCGAGGATCCACGCCATCCGCCAGGCCATCTTCGGGAAAGAGGCCGTGCCCGACCTGCCGACGCCCGTCGAAGCCGCCGCCGACCTCCCCGCCCGCCCGCCGATGCTCTGCCCCGGCTGCCCGCACCGCGGTCTCTTTCTCGCGCTCGCCCGCTTCGACGTGGTGGTGAGCGGCGACATCGGCTGCTACAGCCTGGGCGCCTTCCCCCCGCTCAACCGCACCGACACCATCCTCTGCATGGGCGGCGGCTTCACCATGGCCCACGGGATGCAGAAGGCCGGCGAGCCCCGCAAGGTCGTCGGCATCGTCGGCGACTCCACCTTCTTCCACTCCGGCATCACCGGGCTGCTCGACGTGGTCTACAACCAGGGCGTCTCGACCCTCGTCGTGGCCGACAACCGGATCACCGCGATGACCGGCCACCAGGATCACCCCGGAACCGGGACGACCCTCCTCGGCGAACCCACCCGCGCCGCGTCCATCGAGGCCATCGCCCGCGCCTGCGGCATGGAGCGGATTCGCGTGGTGAACCCCTACGACCAAGAGGAAACCGTGAAGGCGCTGCGCGAAGAACTCGAGGCGGATGCGCCGTCGCTCGTCATCTCCCGGGCCCCCTGCCCCCTCCACCTCCGCAAGCGGCTCGGCCCGGCGCGAACCATCGACCCCGCGAAGTGCCGGAACTGCAAAGCCTGCCTCCGGTGCGGCTGCCCCGCCATCGAAGTGCTGGACGGCGGACGCCCCCGCATCAACCCCGCCGCCTGCAACGGATGCTCCCTGTGCGACCGCCTCTGCGCGTTCGGCGCAATCCATCGCGACCTTCCCGGACTCCCGACATGACGCACGTTCTCGTTCCTCTCGCCTGCCTCCTCCTGCTCGGCCCCGCCTTCGCTTCCGCCCAGGAGGCGAACCCCGCCGACGCCCGCCTCCCCGACGCCCGCCTCCTGCTGGCCAACGCCATCGCCGTGCTTCCCCGCGAGCCCATCACGCTGGACGGCTCGCTCGCCGTCCGCCGGGAGCGCGGGAAGGTCCTGGCCGAACGCAACTACCGGATGACCCTCGATTTCGGCGCCGTGCCGCCACGCGCCGCCTACGAATTGCGCGATGCCTTCGGGAACCTCACGGAGCGGCTGGAGGTCACCCGCGAAGGCCCCGTCGCCAGCCTCGCCCTTTTCCGCGGAGACCCGCCCGAACCCGCGCCCACGCCCGCGCTCAACGCCCGCGTCTCCACCACCGACGTCACCTGGATGGATCTCACCCTCGACTTCCTCTGGTGGACCGACGCCCGCTGCGAAGGCGAGGACAGCGTGAAGGGCCGCGACTGCTACGTGGTGGTCGCCGCGCCGCCCGAGCCCATCCCCGGCTGCACCGCCGTACGCCTCTGGCTCGACAAGGAGGTCGGCTTCCTCCTGCGCGCCGAACAACTCGACCCGCAAGGCGAACCCTCGCGCCGCATGTGGGTGCGAAGCGTCAAGCAAGTGCGCGAACGATGGATCATCGGCACGATGGAGATCGACACCGTGAAAAGCAACCATCGCACCCGCTTGCGCGTGGAGGACTGGAACACTCCATGAACATCGCCAGCCTCGTCCTCGAGCTCGTCGTCCTCGTCGTCCTCTTCGCCCTTTCGGCCTTCTTCTCGAGCGCCGAATCCATCTTCCTCTCGCTCAGCGCCGTCGCCCTGCGGCGCCTGCGCGAGAAGGACGCCCGCAGCGCCGAGCGCGTGGCCCTCCTCCAGGCCGATCCGAACCGACTCATCTCCACCGTGCTCGTGGGCAACACCCTCGTGAACGTCGCCATTGCCTCGCTCGGCTACTCCGTGATCTCGCGCTTCTGCCCCTGGAACGCTTCGCTGGTCTCGGTGCTCGTCATCACCACCCTCCTGCTCCTCTTCGGCGAAGTCGGCCCCAAGCGCATCGCCCTCATCTACGCCGAACGCCTCGCCCCCCTCTACGTCGGGCCCGTCCTCTTCTTCGAACGCCTCCTCACCCCGCTCCGCCTCCTGCTCGAAGCCATCACCGACACCTTCTGCCACCTCTTCCATCCCGAGCGGCGCACCCTCAACGACGAGGAAATCCTCACCGCCGTCGAGGTCGGCACCGAGATGGGCGAGATCGACCGCGAGGAGTACTCGATGGTGGACGGCATCCTCCGCCTCTCGGAAATGCAGGCGCACGACGTGATGACCCCCCGCGTGGACCTCGAATGCCTCGACCTCGACGACCCCCCCGAGCGACACCTCGAACTCGCCCGCGCCACCTCCTTCTCCTACCTCCCCCTCTACCGCAAAACCCCCGATGCCATCGAAGGCTTCCTCGACGTCGCGCGCTTCCTCCTCGACCCCGACCACGACTTCGACGACGCCACCCTCGACGCCCTCTTCGTGCCGGAGACCGCCACCCTCGACGACCTCCTCATCACCCTCCAGCGCGGCAACCACCACATCGCCATCGTCCTCGACGAATACGGCGGGACCGCCGGACTCCTCTCCCGCAGCGACATCCTCGAGATCGTCACCGACGACGTGCCCGACTCCCCCGACGACGACATCCCGGAAATCCGCCCCGTCGGCCCGCGCAAGTGGGAGATCGACGGCGACACCTCGCTCGAGGAGATCAACCACGAGCTCGACCTCGATCTCGAGGACGACGGCGCCGACCGCATCGGCGGATGGGTCACCGCCCAGGCGGGGCGCTTCCTGGGCCCCGGCGAGGAGGTCGAGTCGCAGGGCGTGCGCGTGCGCGTGCTCCGGAAGCGGAAGGTCCGCATCCGCTCGGTGCTCCTCGAAATCCTCGACCGCCCCACCGCCGACCAGGCCCAGGAAAGCGCCGATCTGGCCGACAACGAGATTCCCGCCGACCCGCTCCTCTCCGGCGGAGAGTCCCCGGCCGCCCGGAAGCGGCGCGGCAGCCTGCCGTGACGTCCGGCACGGGATGTCCGGCAGCCCGCAGTCTCCCGCCCCCCAAAAAACGGCGCGCCGTTTTTCCGCCGTTCCGCGGGAACCCGCGGCGGCGGGGCGTCCCGCTACCAGTCCCGTTCGTCGGGGCGCATGGGAATCGTCTGGTTCCGGCGCCGCTTCTCGTTCTCGTGGTCTTTTTCGCGCTGGAGCACGCGGCGGAGCATCTCCTGGACCTCCGGCGGAGGTTCGTCTCCGCCTTCTTCCTGCGGCTGGGGCTCCCGGCCGGATTCCTCCTGCGGATCCGCATCCTGGGGCTGCGGCTGCCGCCCCTCCTGCGACTCCTCGTTCCGGGGTTCCGGCTGCGGTTGCTCGTCGGGATTCGGCTCCGATTCCTGCCCGGACGGCGGCGGCTGGGACGAACCCTGGCCGTCCTGTTTGGGAAGAAGCTCGCGGATGCGGAGCATGTTGGCGAGGGCCTGGGACTGGTCGGGCGCGAGGTCGGAACCCTCCGCCGCCTCCGCAATCCGCCGATGGAGGTCGAGGGTTTCGGCGAGGAGGCGTTCGATCTCGGCGCGATCCTCGGGGGAAAGGGAGGGCGCGTTGGTGTCCGCCTGCGCCTGCCGGGCCATCTGGTCGGCCCATCCGGGGAAGCGTTCGCCGAAGAAGGTCATGAGCGCGGCCGCCTCGGGCTGGTCGGGGCGGAGCGGGAAGACGGGCGACGCCGGATTGACCAGCGCATTGGTCTGGAGCGCGATGGCCTCGTCCAGCAGGGGCGGCGGCGGCGCGGACTGGCGCCAGAGGCCGTAGACGGCGGGTTCGCATCCGGCGACGCCCGGGATGGACCGGCCGTCGAGGTCGCGCAATTGGCTTGCGGCGGCACGCATGGCGTCGCGGGACTGCTCCACGAGCTGGGCGACCCATGCCTGCTGCTGGGCGTTCGTGATGGAGGGCGAGCGGAGCATGGCCTCCTTGAGCGGGATCCAGAGGTCCGCCTGCTCTTTCTGCCGTTCCGCGAGGGCCTCCATGGCGGGGATCATGGCGGGGACGGCGTTGGTGAGGGCGGCCGGGGCCTCTTCGTACAGCGCGCGTTGCTCCCGGAGCATCCGTTCGAGGAGCCGGTCGGGCGGCGTGCCCCCGTGGCGCGCGAGCACCTCGGCGATGTGCGCCTCCTCGCGGGCGGGCGGAATCGCGGCCACGAGACGCGCGAGGTTGCGCTGGCGACGCTCGTCCTCCGGCGCAAGGCGGGCGACGGCCTGGAAGCCGGCGGCGGATTGTTCGAGGGCGTTGACCTTCGCCGCGAGGTTCGTCCCGGCGTTCGCCGCAATCTGGTATTGGCAGGCGGCGAAGAGTTCGGCGTCGCGCTCGTGGCCGCGGAGGATGGAATGGGGGAGAAGCGCGGCGGCGGCGTTGGTGAAGTCGCCCGCCTCGTAGTAGGCCACCCCGGCGTTGTGGCGGTAGAGGGCCGCCTCGTCCGCCTCCACCCCGCGCGCGGCATCGAGGTAGGCTTCGGCGGCGGCGAGGAGGTCGCCCTGCCGATAGAGCGCCTGGGCGGCCCGGGCGCCCTCGCGGCCCGCAGGATGCGCGAAGGAAGCCGGCTCCTGTCCGCCCGATGCCGCTTCCTCCGCGACCGATGCCGCTTCCGTACCGGCCGATGCGTCCGGCGGCCGGGCGGCGGCGACGCCGGGGAGCGACAGCACGCAGAGGCCAAGCGCGGCGACGGCGGCGCGCTTGGCTTTTCCGAAGCGTCCCAGGCTGAGAGCGCCTGCGATGCAGAAGAGGAGGATGGCCGGAACGAGAAAGAGCGTGTAGCGCTCGATGCGGCGGTGTTCCTGGGTCTCCTGCTGCTCGCGCGCCGCGACACGGCGGAGGTGCTGGCGGTAGATGGAGCCGAGGGTGGCGTGGGCGGTGCCGGCGGTGGCGAGGGGCACGTAGGCGCCGCCGGATTCGCGGGCGATGGCGGAAAGGGTCGATTCGACGAGGCGCGTGGTGACGGGCGCGCCCGACGCGTCCTTCTGCACGCCGTCGCCTTCGGGAATCGAGGCGCCGGCGGGGTCGCCGAGGCCCACCGTGAAAATCGGCACGCCGCGTTTCCCGGCCTCGCGGGCGGCATCGACGGCGGAACCGGTCAGCTCCTCGCCGTCGGAGATGAGCAGGATGGCGTTGTGGGCGTCCAGGGCCGGTTCGAGCGCCTCGAGCGAACGGCGGATGGCAAGGGCGAGGTCGGTGGATCCGCGCGGGGCGGAGTCGATGGTCACGCCGTCGAGAACCTGCCGGAGGAAGGCGGAGTCCGTGGTGAGGGGGCAGAGCAGGTTGGCCTTCCCGCGGAAGACGAGCAGGCCGGCACGGTCGCCATGCAGTTCCCGGATGAGGTCGAGAAGGTCGACCTTCGCGCGCTCGAGGCGGTTGGGATGGACGTCCCTGGCGAGCATGGAACGGGAGACGTCGAGCGCCACGAGCACGTTGCGGGAGCGCGTGTGGACCGTCTGGACGGAGGTTCCCCAGCGGGGACGGGCCAGGGCCACGAGCAACAGGGCCGTGCCGAGGAGAAGCAGGGCGATCTGCGCATGGATGCGTCCCGTCGCCCGGGGGGGGACAAGGCGAGGCTGGAGCGACGGCGCGACCAGCGCATCGAGGCGGCGCGCCGAACGGGCGGCCAGCCAGAATCCCAACGCGCCAAGCAAGGGGACGAGGGAGAGGAGAAGCAATACCCAGGGGTGGACGAATTCCATGGCGGTCTATGGCTCCGTTTCCGGTGGCGCATCCGCTGCGGGCTCTTCGAGGGCGGGCTCTTCCGAAGCGGCGGAATCGGCAGGTTCGGGTTCGGGTTCGGGTTCCGCCGGCGAATCCGGAGGCGGTTCGGAGGACTCGGGCTCGGGCTTCGTCGCGCACTCGTCCGGCGGAGGGGGAGGAACGGGGCATTCCACCGTCGATTCCGTTCCTTCGGGAGTGGCGCCGGAAGCGGGGGGTGGCGAATCGGATGCAACGGCGACGGTTCCGGTCTCCAGGGAACAGCCATCCTCCTGTTCCGGCACGGGCACGGGCTCCTCCGGGAGTTCGTCCGCGGGCGGGAGTTCTTCTGCAAGCTCCTCCGCGGGTTCCTCCGCAGGGGGGAGGCGGCGGGAGTATTCCACGATGCCGGCCGCGATGGCGCTGGCCAGTCGGTTGCGGTACCACTCGCTGGAGAGACGGGCCACATCGCCGACGTTGGAGAGGAAGCCGCATTCGACGAGGACTGCGGGACAGTTGGCTTCGCGCAGGACCTGGTAGCGCGAGCGCCGCACGCCCCGGTCCCGACCCCGCGGGCGCCCGGGAAGGCGACGATGGATCTGGAAGGCGAGAAGGTTGTTGAGCGCGTCGTGGGCGTTCCCGGAACGGGCGCGGGCGGAAAGCGTCCCGCCGCCGGTGGAGGGTTGGCCGGCGCAGGGCAGCACATAGGTCTCGGGGCCTGCCGCAGCGGGGTTGGAGGCCTTGTTGGCGTGAAGGCTCACGAAGAGATTCGCGTTGGTGGCGGCGGCAAGCGCGGGACGGTCCGACAGGGAGACGAAGGTGTCGTCCTCGCGGGTGTAGGCGACGCGCACGCCCTCTTCCTCCAGGAAGGTGCCGACACGGAAGGCCATGTCGAGCGTGAAGTCCTTTTCGACGATGCTTCCGTTGTAGCTTATGGCGCCCCCATCCTCTCCTCCGTGGCCGGGGTCGAGCATCACGAAGAGCGAGGCGGGCGGCCCCTGGGTGGGGGCGAACATCGGGAGAAGGACGCTGTGGAGATCCTCCTGGAGCACCATCCATCCGTTCGTAGCCTTGTGGGGGAGCACCGGGGCCGTATGGAGCCAGACGATGGCGCCGTCCGATTCAACCTTCCGGGAACCCAAGTGGAAGCGGACGGCCTGCTCCCCGTTGGTGAGACACAGGCCATCCTCCAGCGGGACGAAACCCGTGAAGCCGGCCTTCCTCAGTTCGGACTCGAATTCCACGAAATCCGCGGCCGCTTCGGGCGAGGCGGCCGCGACCGCGGCCCAGGACGCCAGCAAGACGGCAACGAGTTTTCCAAAGGGGGATTTCATGGGTAAAGGTCGTTTGTACGCCATTCGGCCCGTCAAGTCGAGACGATTCCCATCGCGCGGGGGCGGCCGCGATCCGATGGATGCGCGATGCCCGCCTGTTTGGCACGGCACAAAGCCGGGTCCGATCCCCGTCTTCCGCCCCCTGCGCGCGAAGACGGCGCACGCGGATGATTCCGATGTGGCGGAAGGCCGGGAGAGCCCGTATACTGGTTCCATGACGTCCGACGAGGTCATCCTCCGGCCTACCGCCCCCTGGTGGCGCATCCCGTGGCGCGAAGTGTTCGAGTACCGGGAGCTGCTTTGGTTCATGGCGAAGCGCAACTTTACCGTTTCCTACAAGCAAACGGTTCTGGGGCCTCTTTGGTTTGTCGTCGGCCCGCTGGCCACCACCGTGGTTTTCACCGTGGTTTTCGGGCGCATCGCGAAGGTGAGCACGGACGGCACGCAGCCCTTCCTCTTCTATCTGGGCGGGACGGTCCTCTGGAACTTCTTCAGCGCCTGCCTGAACGCCGCTTCCGGGTCGCTTTCGAGCAATGTGCATCTCTTCTCGAAGGTCTACTTCCCGCGCCTGGTGATGCCGCTCGCCTCCGTGCTCACCTGCGTGCCGAGCCTTCTGCTGGGGCTGGCCATCTTCGCGATCGTCCACGGCCTCTTTCTTCTGGCCGGGACACCGTGTCCTGCGGTGCATCCGGTCCGCTGGCTGGCGATTCCCCTGCTGGCGGGGCAAGCGGCGTTGGCGGGCCTGGGCACGGGGCTTCTTTTCGCCGCCGCCACGGTGAAATACCGCGACCTCCGCTTCGCGATCCCGATCATCACCCGCTTCTGGTTCTATGCCACGCCGGTGGTGTATCCCGCCAGTTATCTTCGCGGCACGCCGGCGCTCCGCTGGTTCGGGCTGAATCCGATGGCGCCGGTGGTCGAGGCCGGCCGCTGGGCCCTTCTGGGCACGGACTTCCCGGATATCGGGATGGTGGCCATCGGCATCGGCGTATCCATCGTGCTCTTCCTCCTGGGCGTCATCATCTTCACCCGCGTCGAGCGGACCTTCGTCGACAGCATCTGATCCTCCTTCCATGCCCTCGCCCGCCATCACCGTCTCCCATCTCTCGAAGCGCTACCGCCTGGGGCAAATCAACGGCGGCACGCTGCGGACGGAGCTTGCCGCCTGGTGGCATCGCATCCGGAAGCGCGACGCCTTCAACGAAATGGCGCCCCTCGACGCCGTAGTCCGCCGCATCCAGCTCGAGGCGCGCCACGGGGAGGAGTTCTGGGCCTTGCGCGACGTGTCCTTCACCGTCGCTCCGGGCGAGGTCCTGGGCGTCATCGGCGCGAACGGGGCGGGCAAATCGACCTTGCTCAAGATCCTCTGCCGGATCACCGCGCCCTCCGAAGGCGAAGTCCGTCTGCGCGGGCGCATCGGCTCGCTCCTCGAAGTGGGGACGGGGTTCCATCCCGATCTCACCGGACGCGAGAACGTCTACATGAACGGGGCGATCCTCGGCATGCGCAAGGCGTCCATCGACCGCCATTTCGACGAAATCGTGGCCTTCGCCGAAATCCCGCGCTTCATCGACACCCCCGTCAAGCGCTACTCGAGCGGGATGCGCGTGCGCCTCGCCTTCTCCGTGGCCGCGCATCTCGACGCGCCCATCCTGCTGGTGGACGAAGTGCTGGCCGTGGGCGACGCCCGCTTCCGGGAGAAGTGCCTCGGCGCGATGGAGGGCATCGGCCGAAGCGGGCGCACCATCCTCTTCGTGAGCCACAACCTCGCCGCCATCACGCGCCTCTGCTCCCGCTGCCTCTGGATCAACGAAGGGCGGATCGTCCTCGACGGCCCGCCCGAAGAGGTCGTCAACCGCTACTTGGCGGACAGCGGCCTTGCCTAGCCACGCGGCCCGCCGCTTCGGCACGATTATTGCAAGCGGAAATGCCAACGGGGCACTCCTCCGTCCCGGAATCCTTTGGAATTCGAATTTCCCATGCCCGAGCCCACCGACATCCTGTCCAGGCAGCCGGCCCCCGCGCCGCCCGCCGCACCCCCACCCGCCGAGCCTGCGCCGCCGCCCGCCGTGCCGGACGAACTCCGCTTCTACAGCGACGACGTCGTGCTCGACGTCGTGCAGGAGCTCATCTCCCGGAAGATGCTCACCGACAACCAACTCGGCGAGCTCCAAAACCGCGCCACCCTCACCGGGCAGACCATCGACCGGCTTCTCCTCGACGAGTCGATCGTGGACGAACCGACCCTGCTCCAGGCCTTCTCCAAAATCTCCGGCGTACCCTTCAGGAAAATCGCCGATCTCCGGATCGACCGGGAGGTCGTCGAGCGTGTCGGCCCCCGCCCCGCGCTCCGCCACCGCATCATGCCCATCGCCATGCACGACGGCGTGATGACCCTCGCCACCGCCCGTCTGCCGAACCTGACCATGGTGGACGGCCTGCGCATGCTCCTCGACTGCGCCCTCGACTGGGTGCTCTGCACCGAGGAAGAGGTGGACAGGACGCTCACGCACTTTTACGGACTCGGCGCGGACACCATCGACCAGCTCATCGCCGAAGCCGCCGAAGACCCCGACGAGGGCAAAACCCAGGATATCGCCGCCGCCTCCGCCGAAACCGGCATGGTGCGCTTCATCAACATGATCATCGCCGAGGCGATCCGCATGGACGCCACGGACATCCACATCGAGCCCTTCGAAGACCAGCTCCGCCTGCGATGCCGCGTGGACGGGCTCCTCCAGGAAGTCGCCCTCCCCAAAGGCGTCGAGAAGCTCAAGCGGGCCATCGCCTCCGCCGTGAAGATCATGGCGAACCTGGACATCGCCGAACGCCGCAAGGCCCACGACGGCCGCATCCGCGTCCGCTACAACAACAACGACTTCGACCTGCGCGTCTCCATCCTCCCCACCGGATGGGGCGAGACCTGCTGCCTCCGGATCCTCAACCGCAGCTCCACCAAGGCCGATCTCGACAGCCTCGGCCTCTCGCCGAACCAGCTTCCGAAGATCGCCCATCTCTGCGACCTCCCCCACGGCGTGATCCTCCTCACCGGGCCCACCGGCTCCGGCAAGACCACCACGCTCTACGCCATCCTCGCGCGCCTGAACGTCATCGGCACGAAGATCATCACGGTCGAAGACCCCATCGAGTACCAGATGAAGGGCATCAACCAGGTGCAGGTGAACACGAAAATCGGCCTCACCTTCGCCACCGTCCTCCGCTCGATCCTCCGCCACGACCCCGACGTGATCCTCATCGGCGAAATCCGCGACAACGAAACCGCCGACATCGCCGTGCGGTCCGCCCTCACCGGGCACCTCGTGCTCTCCACCCTCCACACGAACGACGCGCCGTCCTCCGTCGCCCGCCTGATCGACATGGGCGTGGAGCCGTACCTCATCGCCTCGTGCGTGGAGGGCATCGTGGCGCAGCGCCTCGTGCGCCGCGTCTGCCTGCATTGCAAGAGGCCGGTCGAGCCCGACCCCTCCATCCGCGCCGAGATCGCCGCGACCTACCCCGACCTCATGGACAGCGCCGTCTTCCTCGAGGGGAACGGGTGCCCGAACTGCTCGTTCATGGGCTATCGCGGCCGGTCGGCCATCAACGAGGTGATGCTCATGAGCGACCCCATCCGCGCGATGGTCACGCGCCACGAGCCCTCGAACGTCATCAAGGCCCAAGCCCTCTCCGAAGGGATGGTCACCCTCCGCAAGGACGGCTGGCTCCGCGTGATCGAGGGCCGCACCTCCATCGACGAGGTCCTCCGCGTCGCCGGCAAGATGGAGTAGCGGGGCTGCGGGCTAGAAGTCGTCGAGCTCGAAGTCGTCGAGCAGATCCGCCGCCGCGTCGTCCGCAAGAAGCGACGCGGGGTCGCCCAGCGTGGCGGTCTCCTTGTCTTTCCCCGGGAAGAGGGCCCAGCCCCACAGGTCGGGTTCGAGGCGCGCCTCGCTCGGGGCGTCCGCGATGGTGGACGTCGCGGGGTTCGCCCAGCAGGAGCGGCGCAGCACGCTCGCGGCCGTGGAATCGGTCTCCAGGATCCCCCAGTCGAGGCGGATGCGGCGCGCCGTTTTCGGGTCGAGCCCGATGGCCTCGAGCGGGACGCGCAGCTCCACCTCGTAGCCGATGGCCGGTCCCGCGGGGTTCGCGGGGTTGCCCGAAAGGGGCGCGTGCGTGAACGAGGCGCCCTCCAGGCGGCGCACGGAATCGAAGGACACGCTTGCCACGGGGGAGACCACGTCCATCCGCTCCTCCTCCGGGGCGTCCGGGCGCACGGCGTCGTATACCACCACGTTGGGCGTCCCCCCGGCGTCGAAGGCGGCGAGGATGCGCATGTCGCCCTCGACGGGCGCGCGGCGCGCGGGGTCGGCGCCGCCGTCAAGGCCGAGCGACAGGTCCACGGCGGCGCCGGTCTTGAAGAGGCGGTTCCACTCCGAACCGGCGTTCCGGAAGGGGCCGGCGCGGAGCACGCGGTAGCGGGCGTAGAGGTTCCGCCCGTCGTGGGCGAGCTGGAAGGAGACGTCGCGGTCCGGGCAGGCGGGGTCGAAGGGGAGCGAAACGGACGGCAGAAGCCGCCAGTCGGGCGAAGCGCCGTGGGAGGAGCTGTCGAAGGCGTCGAGGACGCGCGGCGTGCCGCGCGCCCGGTAGCGGGCCATGTCGCGCCGCCACGCGAGGGAGGCGGCGAGGTCGGCGTCGCCCACCCGCAACGTCCCGTCGAGGCGGCGGAAGCGGTCGAGCCCTTCCACGCGCACGACGCTGGCATGGTTGTGGCCGGCCACGGCGTAGAAGGCGCCGCTGGCGGAATCCTTCGCGAAGTAGGCCTGGAAGTGCTCCTGCCCGGCGGTCACGTCGTCCAGTCTCATCCCCCGCTCGTGGTCGGCCATGCTCCACGCCACGCGGCGCCCGTCGCGCAGGTCGCGGAACAGGGAGCCCGCGAGAAGGCCGTCGGCAGTCCAGAGGTTCCACACGCCGAAGTTGGAGTGCACCACGAAGAACTCGCCCAGGTCGCCGGCGTCCGCGGTTTCGTGTCCGGCGACGCCGAACTGGCAGACCACCTGTCCGGGCGAATACGGGCCGCAATGGCGGTCGGGCCCGACGCCCGCCCCTTCGTTCGGGTAGCTCCAGCGCAGCGCGCCGTCGGGGGCGAAGACCGCGTCGGGCGCGTCCGCGCCGTCGCCGAAGCGGTAGTACGAGCCGTCGTCCAGGCGGTACACCGCGGAGTTCCCGCGGGTGTCGGCGAGAGGGGCGGGAAGCGGATCCTCGCGATAGACGGGTTCGCCGCCGGGGAGGAACTCGGCCACGGAGAAGCGGAGGCCGCCACCGCAGATGGAGAGGTCGCGCGCGAAATCCGACAGCGAAGCGGAGCGTCCGGCCAAAGGGGTGAAACGCACTTCGCCGGGCGAAGGCGTGCCGTCGCCGTCGCGGTCGGTCCACGCGAAACGGAAGGACTGGAGCGGCTGGAAGTCCACCAGCGCATGGATGGCGGGATCGCGGAGCGGGGCAAAGGCGTCGGCGGCGCCCAGCGCGGCGACGCGCCGCAGTCGATTCTCCTCGTAGAGGTAGACGATCGCGCTGCGCTGGCTGGTGAATTCCGCGCGGGTCACGAGGTAGCAGAGCCCGTTCGTGCGCACGGGCACTTCGCCGGCGCGCCAGCCGTCGCCGGGCGGCCAGGTGAGGTTCTTGAGGCGCGAGGTCCCGCCCGCCCAATCGAGTTCGAATTCGAGGGGGCCGTAGAAGAGGCGCGAGCGGTCGCCGGGGTCGAGCACGCCGCCGCCGCCGTACGCGGTGGGGCCGAGCACTTCGTGGAGGAAATCCCCCGACGCGCTCCAGCAGGAGACGCGCTTGGGCCAGTAGTCGGCATCCACGCACCAGAGCTTGCCCTCCGAATCGACGGCGATGGCCGCAAGATCGCCGAGGCGGCGCGGATTCCAGGGGCCGACCTCGTAGCCGCCGGGCTCGCCCACGTCGCGCAGGAAGGCGCCGGAAGGTGAAAAGACGCGCACCACGCGGCGGGCGGGCGCGGCGTCGAAGACGTACAGGTTGCCTGCGGCGTCGCAGGCGAGCGGGCCGGGATGGAGCACGTCGATGTCGAGCGGGAGGGCGGCATCGGCATCCGGGGCGATGCGCGCGACACGGCCTTCGGTCACGGCATAGAGCGAGCCGTCGGGCGCGTAGGCGAGCTCGCGGGGCGAAGGAACCGGAAGCTCGCGGAGAAGTTCGCCCGTTGCGCCGTCGTACCACTCGATGCGGGCGGAGACGGCCGGATCGACGGGCGGCTCGCCGCCAAGGGGCGCAAGCGGCGCCACGCCGAAGATGCGGCAGCGGGTGGCATCGAGCCCGAGGCGGTCTTTCGCGCAACTGCCTTCGCGGGTGTCGGCGGCGAATTGCGAAACCACGCGCAGGCGCACGGCGCGGGAGACCACGTTGCTGCCGAAGTCGACCATCTCGTCGAGATAGCGGGCGAGGGCGTTGTGCCCCTCGAAGCCGGAATGATCCATGCGGCGGCGCGACGTGAAGGCCGCGACCTGCGTCCATCCGGCATCGCCGAAGGGGTCGGGGGCGTCCTCCCCCGTAAAGACGTCCACCTCCGTGCGTTCGCCGTCCACCTCTTTCACGGCGAGGCCGCAGAAGGTCTTGGGCTCGTCCCACAGCATCGCGTAGATGGCGGGGTCTTCGGGCGAGAGCGGCGTGTCGCGCCCGGCGGTCCACGTGCCGTCGTCTGCGGGTGCGCCGGAGTTCACGCGGACGGTCGCGGATGCGGCGAGGTTCGCGAAGCGGCGGCGGAGGAGGCGGAGTCCCTCGACCTCGCCGAACCAGGTGGGGCCGCTTTCGACGTCGTCGAAAAGGTCGCCGATTTCGTCGTCCTCGCCGGTGGAGAAGGTCAGCAGCAACGCGCGGGCGAAGGTTCCGGGCGGGGCGGGGAAGACGTCCCACGCGGTGCCGGCGGAGGGTTCGAGGTCGATCCACTGCGAACGGTCGCCGGGGTCCGGCGGGAAGGGGGCGTCGGGCTTGGACACGGAGAGGCGGACGGTGTAGTCGGCCCCGAGGGGCATGGGGAGCACGACGGAGCCGATGGGGACGGGCTGGTGGAAGGCCACGAGCAGGTGCTGGCGCGATTCGGGGCCGCGGGTGGAGGCGAGCTGGACGAGCCCGGCGCCGCCGGGATGGCCGTAGCCGGGGGGATCGCCCTTGAGGCGGAGGAGCCGCAGGAAGTCGCCGCGCGGGTCGGGGACGATTTCGTAGGGGACGCGGGGTTTGCGCGGCTCGCGGTAGGTGGGGTCGCAGTGCGCGATGTCGACGGACTCCCAGCCGCATGCGCCGGCCAGAAGCGACGGGCCCGCATCCACGGAGAGCGCCACGACGCCGTCGCGGGCGGCGAGGCCGCGTGCGCCGCGGCGGCGGGTGGCGGACTCCTGCGCGAGCACGAGCGACTTCCATTCGCGCGTGGCGATGTCCACGCTCCAGATGCGGTCGGCGCCCTCGTCCTGCGCGCCGTAGTGGCCGGAACCGGCATGCTCCACGAAGACGTTGCGGCCGTCCGTGGCCATGTGGCGTCCTGCGGACCAGGCCGCGAAGGAGTGGATGCCCCAGAGCTTCCGGCCCGTGAGGTCGCAGGCTGCGAAGCCCACGCCGCTCTCGGGGACGGGTGCGCCGAAGAAGACGAAATCCCCTGCCGCGCAGGCGCCGCACGGGGGGGTGTGGTCGGCAAGCCATCCGCCGGGACCGCCGGGACCGTTCAGCCAGGCGGAGTTCCCGGGGTGGAGCTGCGAGACGTTGGGGTAGACCGTGAACTCGTACGAGAGCTCCGGCTCGGGCCCGGTGATGGCCTTCCACGCGTAGTCGCCGGCGGAGACGGGGCGGCCCAGCTCGTCGGAGAGATCCCAGGGCACGTCCGTGCGGCCGGCGGCGCGGGGTTCGCGGGCGACGAGGTTGCGGACGCGCCGCCCCTGCGCGTCGTCCACCACCACGGTAAGGAGGCCGTCCGCGGGAAGCTCCACCGGAATCGCGAAGGCGGGGGGTGGAGGCGGCTCGGCGGTGGCGGGGAGTTCGCCGGGGGCGAGCGGGGAGAAGACGCGCAGCGTGGACAACTCCGCCACCTGCGAGGCCCCGCCCTGCGGCGTGAGGGCGCGGAGGACGCGCAGCCGGAGGCCGCGGGTCGACAGCGGGGGGGTCGAAGACCACCCAGCGCCCGCCGCCGGCGGCAGGGGCGGGGCGAAGCGTCTCGAAGGCGGCGTCCGGCACGCGCTTCCACTCGTCGCCCACGCCGGCGAGCGGGGTCACGCCGGAAGGGCCTTCGAAGACGTCGAAGCGGAGGTCCGCGAAGTTGTCCACCAGGAAGAGCGCGGCGATGGCCTGCGGTTCGTCCCAGGCAAGGACAAGCCACTGGGCGTTTTTGTCGCTGATTTCGGGCTCGAGAATGCGCCCGGCGGGGCCGACGCCGGCGGATTTCCACGCGCCGGCGCCGCGCGCGACGTCGATGGCCCGGAAAACGCCGCCGCCGAAGGAGTCGGGGGCGTGATACTCCTGCTTCGCCCGAACCCCCGCCAGCGGCGCGATGTTCGCGAATCGCGCGTCGCCGCACGTCCAGGCGCCGTCGTCGTCCGGCGCGAACGCCGCGACATCCAGCGCCGCCGCTCCCGCGGGCGAAAGGACCAGGGACCACACGCAAAGGGAAAGGGACGCGAGAAGGGACAGGGCTTTCATCGTATCTCCGATCGAGGCCATTGCCATCCGGCGCACACGGGAAAGCAAGTTTCATTCCACGCGGCGACGGGGCGCCACCCTGGGCCTGCCGACGGGCCGGCCGGCGGGATGCGCCGGAGCAAACCGGCATCCGCTTCCCGGAGGGGGAAGGAGCGATCGGGCGGCTATCGCATGAGCAGGATGGTGCCGGCGGGCGGATTGAAGCGTTCGTAGCACCCGAGGTCGACGTACAGTCCGCCCGGGCCCTTCCGGATGCGCCCGGCGCCGTCGAGATCGAGCGTGCCGAAGGCGTTGGCGTTCACGCCCGCGTCGACGGCCGGGCTGCCGGCGCTCGCCAGACGGGCGTTGAAGGCGGGATCGGTCGCAGGAACGGCGATGTTCGCGAAGCCGGGGTCGGCATCGATCACGTTCGAGCTGTTCGCGGCGTCGTAGCCTTCGCCGGCACCGCAGTGGTAGACGATCGTATCGTGCAGGCGGAGGTTCGGCGCGCCGGAATCGCCCCAGCCCGAAGCGAAGGTGAGGGTCTCTTCGTCGCAGAGGATGGAGTTGTAGATGTGCATGCCGTGGTTGTCGCGGTTGCAGGCGCGCGCCGCGTATCCGCCGGTGTTGCCGACGAACGTGCAGTTGTGGACGTCCATCTTCCAGCTGTAGCCGAGGAACATGCAGCAGGGCGTGCTGTTGCCGGCGAAGAGCGAGTTCGAGATGCGCGGCATGCCGCCCGCCGTGTTGCTGATGCTGATGAGGCTGCCGCCGGAGTTGCCGATGAAGCGGCAGCGGTCGACTTCGATGATGGAGGGCAGGTGGTGGCGCCCCCAGATGAAGATCGCGGAGGAGGAATAGCCGTCGCCCATGCCGGTGTCCGGCACGTGGTTGCCCTGGAAGAGGCAGTCCGCGAGGAAGAAGCGGCCCGCCACCTCCGGACCGGCGAACTGGGCGACCGTGCCCTGGACCGACGTATTGCCGAGGAATTCGCAGCGGAAGGCGTGGAAATTCGAGTTGGTGTTCTTCTTGTGGGCGGTGACGCCGACGGCCGCGGCGACACGCGTCATCCCCGTGAAGCAGCAGTCCACGGCGCAGAGTTGCGAATCGTTGCGCATCGTCGCGCCGCCGCAGGCGTAGTTGCCGTTGTTCGCGTAGGACTGCGTGAAGAGCAGGTTCGTCATCGCGATGGTCGCCGCGTCGGCGCTGATGGCGGCTTCGGTGGATTCGCGGAGCCAGAGGTTCTCGAGGCCGGCCGCGTGCTTGGGCGCGGAAAGAGCGATCAGGTTCGCCACGGCGTTGCCGCCGTCGAGGATGTGGCCGGCGCGGTCGACGTCGCCGGTGGCGTTGTAGCCTTGGAGCAGCAGGCCGTCGGGGACAAGCGGGAAGGTCTCGCCGGACGCGGCGCCGTAGGTGCCGGGGAGAATGCGGATGGTATCGCCGACGGTGGACTCCGTGATGGCGTGCGCGATGGTCTGGAAGGGGGTCTCGAGGGTTCCGTAGCCGTCGTCGTCGCCCAGCGCGGCATCGACGTACAGTGCGCCGGGGTATCCGACGACCTCGAGGGTCGTGGTGGAGGAGTCGCTCCCGGCGAAGCGGAATCCGATGCCGACGGTGACCGTCACCGTGTTCACTCCCGCGCCGCCGACGATGCGCAGCACGCCGTCGGAGACCGAATCCCCCGCGGCGATTTCCGCGGTTCCAACCCAGCCGATTTCGTTGGAGCCGGCGCCGGCGGCCTCGCCGGCGACGATGGGGATGGCGGCGGAGGCAACCGCGCCATCGGAATAGATCTTCACGGGGATGTCGTTGGTCGTGCCCTGGCGCACGTAGAGACGGGCGGGCCGGTCGAGCGTGACCCGCTTTTCGTGGAGATAGACGCCCACGGCAAGCGGATCGATCCCGACGGACGTTCCGCTTTCGGAGACGGCAACGATCATGCGTTCGCCGTCGCCCTGGGAGAGGGTTTCGGCGGCGGTGACGACCAGCGAGTTCGTCTCCGAGCCGGTCGTCCACGCGAGAGCGGGGGTTTCGGTGGAGAGGTCCGTTCCCAGGGAGACCGAAGCCTGGACGGGCGTGGCGGCCTCGGGGGCGGGGTTCACGCACACGGGGATCGCGATGGATTCGCCGACGAAGACATGGCGTATGACGCCGGGGGTGTAGAAGGAGACGGTGTCGGGGGCGCCGAAGCGGGACTCGTACGCGCCCAGGTCGACGACGGCATCGCCTTCGGCGCTGTAGGCGCGCGGCTTGCCCGCGAGGTCGAGCGCGTAGTTTGCGTCGATCGACGCGTTGTCGCCGATGTCGACCAGTTCGCTGTACGGCCAGAGGCGGTAGTCCGCGGCGCCGGGATTTGCGGCGTCGTAGGGCGCGACGTAGTCGGGCGTGAAGGCCGTCACGTTTGCACTGGAAGCGGTGTCGTAGAACGGATTGTAGGCGTCTGCGAGCGGGGTGTCGTAAACGTTGCAGTTCTGGAGCACGAGACGGGTCCCGTCCATCGAGTTCAGCTTCGCGGAGGAGGAGATGGAGAGGTTGCGCGCCGTGGTGATGGCGTGGTAGGCATCCGTGTGGAACACCGCGCCAACCTGGTCGAAGGTGCAGTTGCGGACATCGAGCTCCGCGTTGTAGAAGACATGCGCGACGCCCCAATCGCCGCAGTCGATGTCGTAGAAGAGCGAGTTGTAGACGTGCAGTTCGCCGCGGTTCCCGCCGAGGTAGGCGAAGGGGGCGGAGGCGTGGCGGAAGACGCAGCGGTCGACCCAGGTCTTCGCCCAGGGGCTGATCACGCCGTTTTCGAAGTAGTTGCCGCTGGAGTGGGGATCGCCCGTGGTGCGGTCCACGACGAGGTCGTCGAAGACGCAGCGGAGGATGCGGACAGGATCCTCGACGCTGCTGAAGCGGGTCTGCTGGAAGACGATCGGGCCGGTCTTGTCCAGGATGCCGCCGCCGCCGGTGATGTCGAGGTTCCGGAAGGTGCAGTCGGCAAGCGTCACGGGGCCCCGCGTGTAGATGCAGCGGAACCAGTACTGGCCGGAGGTGGTGACGTTCCGGAAGACGCAGTTCGTGAAGAGGAGGTCGGTCTGGTAGGTGTCGATCGAGAAGATGGCGCCGTCGTCGGAGGCGGCGTCCACGCCGTCGACGATGCAGTTCGCCATCGTGCCGAACCAGGCGTTGCCGTCGACCGCGTAGTTGCCGGCGTTGGTGATGACGAGGCCCGACAGGAGGCCCGCGCCGTCCGGCGTGTCGGGGAAGGAGAAGCCGCCGGCGCCTCCGCAGTCGATCACCGTCGAGTCGGCGGGGGTGCGGGTCGCGCCGGCGACGCCGCGGATTTCGATGCCGTTCGGGGGGAGGATCGGGAAGGTTTCGCCGCTGGCGGCGCTGTAGAGGCCGGCGGCGATCTCGATGTCCATGCCGCCGTCCATGGCGAAAGCCGCGGCGGCGGAGATGGAGCGCAGCGGGAAGTCCGCGGAGCCGAGGTTGTCGTCGTCGCCGTCGGGCGAGACGTAGAGGGTGTCGCCCAGGGTCGAGACGGTGAGGGTGATCGTGGAGGTGCCGGTTTCCTCGAAGACGAAGTTGTTGCCGAGGGTGAGGAGGATGGTGGCGGTACCTTCGCTCACGCCCGTGAAGGCGACCGGGGCGGAGGAGGCGAAGGCACCGGAGGCGATGGACCCGTCGCCCGACACGGCCACCGTGCCGGCGGAGGGGGTTCCTGCGGCAAGCGGGATGGCGCCGGGGGCCGCAAGCTCGGAATCGACGATCTGGAGCGTGCGGTTGACCGTCGCCCCGATGCCTACGCCGATGTTCGTACTGCCGACCAGGCGGACCTTGCGGGCGACGGATTCGATGGAAGCGGAACGGGGAAGCGCGCCAAGGGTGCTGGAGCCTTCGGAGAGCGTGATCGCGGCGTTGCCGGCGAGGGCGGAGGCGGCGACCGAGAGCGCGCCCTGGTCGCAGGCGCCGGCCGTGAAGGTCGCGACGTCCATGCCGCCGGCGGTGACATCCGCGCCGCCGAGAACGATGGAGGCGAGGGCGCTTGCGGGATTGGTCACCGCGAGGTCGGCGTAGAGGACGCCGGCCGCATGGTCGCTCGCGGAGAGGGTGAACGTCGCGGTTTCCGTCGCGTAAAGGCGCTTCGAGGCCGGCCAGATGGAGAAGACGGGCACGACGGCGTTTTCGCCGTAGAGCCAGAACTCGCGGCAGCCGGCGCTGTGCGCGTAGGTGGAGAACGATTGCATCACCACGTAGCGGCCGACCTGCGGGGCGTCGGCCTCGATGTAGGTGGGGTCGTTCGTGTAGGGCAGCACGCCGGCGGAGGCAGGGGCATGCGAGGAAGGAAGCGCGGCGACATCGTCATAGGACGTCACGGGCGCGTCGAGCACCCAGAACTTGTAGTCCTTCATGCTGTGGTCGCGGTCGCGCGGACGATAGCGGAAAGCGCGGATGGTACGGCGCGAGCCGAGATCGATGCAGAACCATGCGTCCTGCCTCCAATCGCACTGCCACATGTCGGTTTCATCGCCATTGATGATGGCGGCGGCTCCTTGCCCGTCACCGTTGCCGCTGACGGTAACCGTCCAATTCGTTTTGTCGGCGAACTCGGTATAGTCCCCCAGGGCTCCTCGGGAGAACGCCGGCGCCAGCAGGAGGGCGCAGGCCGCAAACGCAACGGCGATCGACTTGTTCATGGATACTCCTTCGCGAATCGTGGAACACGCGGGACCGCCCCGGCGGCCCGGCAATGCCTTATCGTATCCACAGCATACCCCTGCGCCCTTTGCGATGTCCAGCAAACAAAGCGGGTCGCACGGAGCGCGGGCGGCGACAGGGTCGTTTCATCCGCCCTGGCCGGACGGGGGGCGCAAATGCGGCGCGCCGCTTTTTTGGGGGCTGTCCCCGTCGGGGCGGTCGGGCGGGAAAAGAAGGGCCGCAGAGGGTTGGCTGGTTTTGCCAAACCCCGCTGCGGCCCTTTGGGTATGACGGGCTGGAAACCGGCGCGGCTATTCGAAGACGACGTCGGAGAACAACTGGGGCCGGATGGAGGCTTCGCTGGGCTGGTCGTTGACGAGGCCGGTGGCCTTGTTGGCGCGGTAGACGCGCGCGGTATTGAAGGTTCCGGAGCTGTCCGAGAGGATGAAGCCCACGTCGCCGGAGAGCGTCGAGCCGGCGGCCGGGGCCACCATGCCGAGGGCGGTCCAGGGAACGGCCACGGTGACGGTGACACGGTCGTCCCCCACCTTCACCTCGGGTTCGACGTCGGCGAGAAGGGTCACGGAATCGAAGCGGACGGTCATCACGGGCGAGGTGTAGTTGAAGGCCTGGCCGGCGGGGGCGCCCTCGGCGCGCTGCTTCATGAGGACCACGGCGTTGCCGCCCTGGAAGGGGGCGACGAGCAGGCGGAAGTCTCCGTTGGCGGGGTTGGCGCCCCGGTTGCCGGTGGGCGAGAGCTGGAAGTCGAAGCAGTCGCCGGTCTTGAAGAGCAGGTGCCAGTCGTTTCCGCCGTTCTTCCAGGGCGAGGAGTCGCGCTGGAGATCCCAGCGGAGGGCGAGTTGTCCGGCGTCGTAGGCGGCGCGGAAGGAGGCCTGGGCGGGCTGTCCTTCGCTTTGGATGGGGATGGCGGGGACCTTGTTCCACTGGATGTTGCCGTTTCCGTCGAGCTGGGCCCGGGCGATGGAGAGCGGGGCGGACTCCGCCTTGCTGGCTTCGAGGGCGCGGCGGGTGTTGTCCTCGTCGGCCTTCACGATGTCGGCGTCGGAGAGCGTGATCGTGAAGGGGTCGAGGTGGCGGATGGAGTCGAGGCCTTCGATGCGGACGATGTTGCCGGCCTGGGAGGCGGGAACGGCGCCGGAGCAGCGGATGACGCCGTCGCGGTGCTTGGTGAAGACGCCGGAGAAGTGCTCGCCGCGGCCCTGGAGCGCCGCGAAAGAGGTGGCGCGGAGGGTGGTTTCGTCCTCGGGCAGGGCGATGCCGGGGATACGGCCGTCCTTGGTGAGGATGTTCACGAAGTGGCCGTCGGTGGTGAGGAAGTAGTCCTCGCCGAGGTTGCCGCGGATCATGAAGACGTCGGAGTCGCCGCAGTCCTCGGCCACGCCGCAGACCTTGAGGCATCCGATGAGGAGTCCGGGACGGGGCATGGTGGCGTTGTGGGAACCGTGCACCTGGTGGTAGGGGGAGAGGTGGCGCCAGAGGACGGTGCCGTCGGACTTGCGGAAGCCGACGACGTAGATCCGCTTGTTCATCTGGACAAAGGCGATGACGAGATCCTTCCCGGGCACGGGGGTGGCGGCGCCGGAGATGGCGAAGTCGCAGGGGTAGTCCTTCACGCCTTCGAGCGTGTAGACGGGGCGGCCGCCGTCGCGGAAGGAGGCGGGCGTGACGCGCACGGTGGCGACACCCTTCCCGTCGCGGTTCCAGGTGGCGAAGAAGCCGAGGTCGTCCGGATCCAGCGTGGTGTTGCCGCAGGGGTTGAAGGCCACGTTGTGGCCGGCGTTCTTGCCGCCCTGGGGACGCGAGGGCTTGACGGGCGGGATGAGTTCGCACTCTTCGCGGACGACGTGGCCGTCGTTGTCGTAGTCGTTCCAGACCAGGATGGTGGCGGGGTCGAGGTCGGCCCATGCGCCGAAGGAGTCCTTGACGACCTGGGCGCCGTACTGTCCGCCGAGGAGCCCCTGGAGGCGCGCGACGGAGGCCACGGCGGCCACGGGCTGCCAGTCGCCGCCGACCTTCATCATCAGGAAGAAGGGGGTGTTGCGGGTGTCGCCGAGGCAGGAGAAGTACTCGCGCTCCTCGCCGGAGGCGGACGAGAAGAAGACGTTGCCGGAGTGGAAGGCGGTGCCGCCGGGCGCGATGAAGTCGCCCTTTTCGGGGTCGGGGTTGAACATGACGCTTTCGATGTCCCACTTGCCGGTGGCGGGATCGAGCACGAGTTCGTTCATTTCGGCGACGGCCTTGGCGGGATCGTCGTCGTGGATGAGCGAACCCTGGCCGGCGTAGCCGGTATTGCCGATGAAATCGCGGGCGAAGGTTCCGTCGGGGGACCACACGGAGACGCGGCGGGGGTGGGTGCTTTTCTCGGTGACCCACACTTCGCCGTTGGCGGCGACGGCCACGGAGGAGAGATAGCGCATGCCGTCGCGGTCGAACTTGCCCTGGCGGGCGCGGCCGCCCTCTTTGCCGAAGGTGCCGGCGAGCGCGCCGGTCTCGAGGTCGAACTTCAGCACCTGGTGGCGCGGGCCGTCATCGGCCACGTAGAGGAAGCCGGCGTCGTCGAGGGCGAGGGCGCGGGGATTGCCGGGCTGGACGCCGAGGGCGAGCGGGGCGGTTTCGCCGGTGGAGAGGTCGGTACGGACGATTGCGCCGTCGACCGCGGCGTAGGCGAAGGAGCCGTCGGAGGCGAAGGGCAGGGCGGCCGTCGTGCCGCCCTCGACGAGGTCGGTCCGGTCGGGGCTGGCGCTTTCCGGCGCGGCGGCGCCGGAGAGGGCGAAGGGGAATTCCTTGCGGAGGGCGGAGGTGGCGGCGTCGAAGACGCGCAGGCGGGAGTCGGTCGAGACCACGATGAAGACGTCGCCGGCGGCGGCGAGGGCGACCACGCGCGGGGTCTGGCCGCCTTCGGTGCCGAAGAGGGTGCCGAGCGGGAGCGGCATGGGAAGGTCGGCGGAGAAGGGGGCGAAGGCGCCGGTCTTGGCATCCATGCGCAGGATCTGGGCGCCGGAGACGCCCCAGTCGTTCGGGACGGTGAAGACGTAGTCGGGGGTCGCGGCGAGGACGTCCGAGCCGCGGACTTCGCTCCAGGCCTTGGTGCCGTCGGGGTGGACGACGAAGGTCCCGTAGCCGCCTTCGGCGAAGGTGCAGCAGATGACGAGGTTGTCGCCGGAGCGGGCGACGAGATGGGGGACGGTGTGGTCCGCGCCCCAGGCGCCGGTCTTGTCCGTGGTCTGCCACGGAGGGGTGCCGGGATTGTAGAAGCTGGTCTCGTAGTAGCCGTCGAGCTTGTCCGAGACGATGCCCGTCACGGTGTAGGTGCCGGGGGAGACGAGCGCGCCGGCTTCGTCCTTTCCGTCCCAGAGGGCTTCAACGACGATCGAGCCGTCGGCCAGCGTCTCCACGGCGAAATCCTCCACGCGGCAGCCGCCGGCGGCGTTGCGGACGCGGGTGCCGTCCGCCGAGTTGACGGCGAGGGTGAAGAACGTGGCGTCCGCGGGGACGGTCGTGCGCAGGGGGATGGTGCCTTGGGGCTTGAGGGAGCCTTCGACGTACTTGCGCGGCTCGACGGAGGACTCCGCGAGGTAGACGTCGCCCCAGGAGTCGAAGGCCGTCCAGAAGAACTCGCGGGAGGTCTTGCCGGGCTGCATGTTGTCGATGTAGCGATGCACGGGGAAGCCGGTGCCGGAGGCGGAGCCGTAGAGGAATTCGATGCCCATGCGGAAGGATTCGCCGGCGGCGCCCTTGGCGGCGTCGTCCAGGTAAAGGATGGGCCAGGGGATGCGGACCTCCTGGGTGAAGCCCTTGCCGTCGTCGGCCATGCGGTAGGCGAGTGCGACGCCGTCGCCGAGCTCGACTTCGCCGGGCTTGCCGGTGTAGTAGAGCTTCGAGGCGGGGTGCCTCTCCTTGAAGCTGCGGGGAGCGGTGGCGTAGGCCACGTCGAAGGCCGGCTTGATGCCGTTCGCGTAGTCGTAGCCCCACATGGTGATCCACGACGACTGCCCGCCCGCGGTCACGCGCAGCTGGATGGAGTCCGCGACCCAGCCGCGGGAGGGATCCTGTTCGGGGTCGACGCGCGAATTGAGCGGCATGGGATCGCGCCAGTCGAAGGCGAGATAGAGATGGTCGGCGTCCCACATCGCGGCGGTACGGACGGAGTAGAAGTCCTTCACGCCCGAATCGGCGTAGCTCTGGATCTGGCCGGAGAGATCCCACTCGTCCGGCGCGAAGACGCCGTCGATTGCAACGGCGCCCTTGGCGGGCGTTGCGAAAAGCCCTTCATTCTGGGTCTGGCGACCGATCATGTTCTCGGCGGCGCGCGCGACGCACGCGAAACCGGCGACGACCGCCACGGCGGCCACGATGCAGCGTTTCATCTCGGGGAATTCTCCTTGTCAGACCCCGAACCGACGGGGCCGGATAGGAACAATAGCAGGAATCATGCCGGAATGCAGCAGTCCGCCCAGCCGCCGCGCCCGATCCGCAAAGGCGGAGGCGCGGCCATCCGGCTGGAGCCATGCTCCCGGACCGCCTGTCCGATGTGCCTCCCGCCCCATGCTGCCGTTTTCATTTTCGGCGTCGTGCCGATTTTGCTGGCAGAAGACGGTGCGGTCGGTAATATAGGAGGCCTTTTCACGAAAAAGGCCATGCTCCACGTCCGCGACAAGATCCCTCCCGCCTCCCCGGAAGAAGCCGCGCAGGTTCCCGGCGGGGCGGAGCCCCCTGCTCCCGGCGACGCCGCACCCCTTGCGGCGGCGCTGCGGGCGGAGCTTTCGGGGGCGTCGCCGCCCGACGGCACGGACTGGCCCCTTCTCTACCGCCTTGCCCGGCGGCATTGCCTCGCCGCCTACCTCTATCCCTTCGCCCGGCGCCATGGCGGCGCCGCCGCCGCCGATCTCCTGTCGTCATGGCGGCGCGCCGCCCTCGACGAGGCGCAGCGGGCGGCGTTGGCGGGGCGGCAGCTTGGCCGGATCCTCGAGGCCTTCCATTCGGCCGGCATCCCCTGCATCCCCGTGAAAGGCGCGTGGATCGCGGAAAAGCTCTACGGTCCCGAGACGGCGCGGTCGATGAGCGATTTCGACCTGATGATCCGCCTGGAGGACGCGCGCCGGGCGATCGCGCTCCTGGAGGCGGACGGCTTCGTCCTGCGACATCCCGTCGATCCCGGGAATCCGCGAATCCAAAGCGCCGGGTTCCGTCCTTCCAAGGGACGCCCCTTCCCCGTTGAACTCGTCTGGGCCTACGACGTCTACGACTTCGACATTGGAAGGCCCTTGCCGACGGCGCCGATGGAGCGCCTGTGGGAGGGCGCTCGCATCGAAACGCTGGCGGGGGTGGACTGCCTCGCCCTCGCGCCCGAAGACCACCTCGTCTTCCTCGCGAACCATCTGCTCCACCATGCCTTCGTGGTGCCGATCCGGGCATACCTCGACATCGCGCTGTTGCTGCGGAGGCTCGCGGACGGGTTCGACGCCCAGCGGCTCGCCGCCACCGCCCGCGCCTGGAGGATGGAGCGGACCACGGCGCTGGCGGCGCATCTGGCGGGCGACCTGCTGGGCGCTCCCGCCGGGAAGGTGCTGGACGAAGGGCTCCCCGGCATCGACTGCCCGCCGGAACAACGGCGCGCCGCCGCCGCGATCGCCCTCGAGGTGCGCCTGGACGGGAACCCGGTGGCGGCCTCGAGGCTCCTTTCGCTGAAAGAGAGGGGCTTCTGGGGACGCCTCGGGCTGATGCTGGAGCGAATCTGGGCGGACGCCGACACCCTCCGGGCCCGCTACCCCTGGGCGAAGGGCCCGCTGCGCCGGGCCTGGGCGCGCGCGATACGGACACGGGACTTGGCGCGCGACCACGGGCGGAATGTCGCCCGCGCCCTGGACAACCGCGCAAACGAGGGATTCCTGGACGCCTCGCGCCGTCGCCAGGAACTCGCCGCCTGGGTCCTGGGTGAGAATTAGTTTGCCATGCACCCCCTCCATACGTAAGATGGACACGACTGTTTTCAAGGGAGTCAACGAATTTATGAGTTCTGCATCCTCCACGAAACGCACGCCTGCGCAGACGCTGGTCATGCCGCCCACCAAGGGGCGCGAGACGCTGCGCGTGCGCAAAACGAAACTGCTGATCGTCAACGGCCCGCAGCAAGGGCGCGAAATGGTGATCGACAAAGAGGCCTTCACCCTGGGTTCCGGATCGGGGAACGACCTGGTGCTGGACGATTCCGCCATCTCCAAGCGCCATTGTGAAATCAAGGTGGACGACACCGGCCACCAGATTCGCGACCTCGGCAGCACCAACGGCACGATCGTGCAAGGGGTGCGCGTGGCCGAGGCCTTCCTCCATCCCGGCGCCGAAATCCGCCTGGGCAAGACCCACATCATCTTCTGCCCGCTGCAGGAGGACAAGGAAGTCCCCCTGAGCCGCAACGAAGCCTTCGGGTCCATGCTCGGCCGCAGCGTGGCCATGCGCCGCATCTTCTACCTCGCCGAGACCTACGCGCCCACCGACGCCACCGTGATGATCACGGGCGAAACCGGCACCGGCAAGGAGATCCTCGCCGAGGAGATCCACCGCCACAGCAAGCGGAAGAACAAGCCCTTCATCGTGATCGACTGCGCCGCGATGGCGAAAGACCTCATCGAAAGCGAACTCTTCGGCCACGTGAAGGGCTCCTTCACCGGCGCGAACGCGGATCGCCAGGGCGCCTTCGAGCACGCCGATGGCGGCACCGTGTTCCTGGACGAGATCGGCGACCTCGCGCCCGACCTCCAGCCCAAACTGCTGCGCGTGCTCGAAAACCGCGAAATCCGCCGCGTGGGAAGCAACCGCGTGCGGAAAATCGACGTGCGCATCATCTGCGCCACCAACCGCCGCCTCGATGTCGAGGTGAACGAGGGGCGCTTCCGCGAAGACCTCTACTACCGCCTCTCCGTGGTGCCGATCGAACTCCCGCCCCTCCGCCGCCACACCGAGGACATCCCGCTCCTCATCAAGCGCTTCCTGGCGGATTTGCGCCAGCCGGGCGCCGAACGCAAGTTCGCCGACTTCGACGGCACGATGGAACTCCTCAAGCGCCACGAATGGCCCGGGAACGTGCGCGAGCTCCGCAACCTCGTGGAAATGGCCTTCTACGGTTCGTCGCGCCCGGTGGACCTCGGCGCCTTCCTGAGCCTTGGACGCCTGCGCGAGCTGCGGCAGGAAGAGGCCGAAGAGGCGGAAGAGCCCGCCACAACCCCCGTCAACCGCCCATCCAGAACCCCCCGGAAGAAATAGTCGAGAACCCCATGCGCCAATCCCTTCGCCATTCCACCGCCCGCGATCATCGCGCCCTCCCCCGGTGGCACGGAGAACAGGCACGGCGTCAAGCAAGCGGTCCAGTACCGCATGGAATCTTTCATCATGGCTAAAAAATTTGATCTCAACGGCACCTGGAGACTCCATCAGGACGGCGAACACCGGACGCTGAAGGCGACCGTGCCCGGATGCGTCCATACCGACCTGCTCGCCGCAGGCGACATCCCCGACCCCTTCCTCCGCGACAACGAAGCGCAAGTGCAGTGGATCAGCCGGTCCGCCTGGATCTACGAGCGCGAATTCACCCTCCCCTCGCACAATCCGGAACAGATCACCTTCCTTCGTTGCGAAGGCCTCGACACCCTCGCGACCGTCACCCTCAACGGCGAGGAAGTCGGCAAGGCCGACAACATGCATCGCACCTGGGAATTCGACGTCTCGAAGATCCTTCGCGAAGGCGAGAACACCCTCTCCATCCGCTTCGATCCCGTTTACGACTACGTCCAGGCCCGTGCCGAAAAACGGCCCATGCCCGGCTACGCCGGACCGGGCGAAATGCCCGATCGCGCCTGGATCCGCAAGATGGCCTGCAACTTCGGGTGGGACTGGGGCCCGGTCCTCACCACCTGCGGCATCTGGCGCTCCATCTCGCTGGTCACCGTGGGCGCCGCGCGCCTCTCCAGCGTACGCATCCACCAGGACCACGAAGCGGGAAGCGATGTCGGCATGGACATCTTCGTCGAAGCCGAGAGCTTCCGCAAGGACGCCGCGCTCTCCGCCTCCTGCAAGCTCCTCTACAAGGGGCAGGTGCTGAGCGACGCCCGTGTCGAACTCGACGCCGAAGGCCGCGCCCAGGCCCGCCTTCTCGCACGGAACCCGCAGCTCTGGTGGCCCGCCGGCCTCGGCGAACAGCCGCTCTACGAAGTGACCGTCGAACTGTTCGCGAACAAGCGCGCCTGCGACTGGTGCTCCCGCCGCGTGGGCTTCCGCACCCTGCGCCTCGTCCGGGAGAAGGACGAATGGGGCGAAAGCTTCCACTTCGAAGTGAACGGCGTGCCCTTCTTCGCCAAGGGCGCCAACTGGATCCCCGCCGACGTCTTCGTCACGCGCCTCTCCCGCGTGGAGTATGCGCGCCTCGTGAAGGCCGCCGCCATGGCCAACATGAACATGCTGCGCGTCTGGGGCGGCGGCATCTACGAGGACGACTGCTTCTACGACCTCTGCGACGAGTACGGCATCTGCGTCTGGCAGGACTTCATGTTCGCCTGCTCGGCCTATCCCGCCTTCGACAAGGACTGGATGGAGAACGTGCGCATCGAGGCCATCCAGAACGTGCGCCGCCTCCGCCACCACCCCTGCCTCGCCGTCTGGGTGGGCAACAACGAACTCGAGCAGGGGAATGTCGGCCCCGAATGGGACGGCCGCCGGATGGGCGAGAAGGACTACAAGGCCCTCTTCGACGAACTCCTCCCCTCCATCGTCGAAGCCGAAGACCCCGACCACGACTACTGGCCCTCCTCGCCCCACACCCCGCCCCCCGGAGACCGGCGGAACTTCAACGATCCCGAGCGCGGCGACGCCCACCTCTGGGACGTCTGGCATGGCCTGAAGCCCTTCGAGTGGTACCGCACCTCCTTCCACCGCTTCTGCTCCGAGTTCGGCTTCCAGAGCTTCCCCGAACCCCGCATGGTCGAGACGTTCACCGACCCGGACGACCGCAACATCACCAGCTACATCATGGAGCGCCACCAGCGCAACGGCATGGGCAACGCGGTGATCCTGCAGTACATGCTCTCGTGGTTCCGCATGCCCTACGGATTTGAGAACATCCTCTGGCTCAGCCAGATCCAGCAGGGCCTCGCCATCAAATACGCCGTCGAGCACTGGCGCCGAAACCGCCCCCGCTGCATGGGAGCGCTCTACTGGCAGCTCAACGACTGCTGGCCCGTCGCCTCCTGGTCGTCCATCGACTCCGACGGCCGCTGGAAGGCCCTCCACTACATGGCCCGCCGCTTCTTCAGCCCCGTGCTCGTCACCGGCGTGGAGAACCTCGAAACCGGCATCGTCGAAATCTTCCTCCACAACGACATGCTCAAGGCCTTCAAGGGCGAGGTCCAATGGCGCATCACCCGCGCCGACGGCACCGAAGTGCGCGTGAACGGGCGCAAGGTAACCCTCGAACCCAATTCCTCCTCCCGCCTGGGAGTGCTGAAACTCGCCGACCTGCTGAACCAGCTCGGCCCCCGCGACGTGCTCGTGTGGCTCACCCTCTTCCGCGAGGACGGCAACGTCGAATCCACCGACCTCGTCACCTTCTGCCGCCCCAAGCACATCGAACTCCCCGACCCGCGCATCAAGGTCGAGATCCGCCCGTGGGACGACAACTCCTACGCCGTGACCCTCACCGCGCGCTATCCCGCCTTCTGGGCCTGGCTGGAAGTGGAAGGCGTCGACGCGAAGTACGACGACAACTTCTTCAACATCGAGCCGGGCCGGTCCGTGCGCGTGCGCGTCACGCCCGTCTTCCGCATGAAGTCGGACGACTTCCGCGCCGCGCTCAAGATCCGCACCCTGCGCGACACCTACCAGGAGCCACCCAAGGCCCTTCCTCCCGAGCCGCCCCCTCCCCCGAAGAAACGCGGACGTCCGCCCAAGGCAAAATCGATCTTCGAATAGCAAGGACGCTCCGCCATGTCCCCGAACCCCGCCCCTGCATCTCGCGGCGCGCCGCCCCGCGCCCTCCGCCACCTTGCCATCATCATGGACGGCAACGGACGCTGGGCGAAGTCCCGCGGCCTGCCCCGCCTCAAAGGCCACGAAGCCGGCGCCGAGACCGTCCGCCGCGTGTTGCGCTACTGCCGCGACTACGGCGTCTCCTATCTCACGCTCTACGCCTTCAGCACCGAGAACTGGTCGCGGCCCGCCGCCGAAGTCGCGGGGCTCATGCGGCTTTTGGAGAAGTTCCTGGAAGACAACCTCCACGAGCTCCACGAGCACGACATCCGCCTCCGCGTGATCGGGCGCCGCGAAGACTTGCCGAAGGAGGTCCGCAAGAGCCTCGCGAACGCCGAGGCCGAAACCGCGGGCCACCAGGCGGGACAGCTGATCGTCGCCCTCAGCTATGGCGGCCGTGCCGAACTCGCCGATGCGGCCCGCGCCCTCGCCCGCGATGTCGCCGCCGGGAAGGTCGACCCCGAAACGGTCGAGGAATCCTCCCTCGCCTCGCGGCTCTACGCCCCCGACGTCCCGGACCCCGACCTCATCCTCCGGACCAGCGGCGAAATGCGCCTGAGCAACTTCCTCCTCTGGCAAGCCGCCTACGCCGAACTCCTCGTCACCCCCGTGCTCTGGCCCGATTTCGGCGAGGACGACTTCCGCGCCGCCCTCGACGCCTTCGCCCGCCGCGACCGCCGCTACGGGGGCCTCACCCGAACCGCCTCCTCGGAATCCACCGCGGATCGAGAGGGGGGCTCGCCATGATCCAGCGCACCGTCAACGGCATCCTTGTCGGCATCGCCATCCTCCTCGCCCTGTGGCTGCTCCCCGGCTGGGCGATCTTCCTCCTCCTGGCCGGCGCCTCGTGCGTCGCGCAGGCCGAATTCTTCGCCATCATGAGACAGGGCGGATACGCCTCGTGCCCGATGCTTGCCTATCCCCTGGGCGTGCTCTGGCTCCTCGGCAGGTTCGCCTTCGCGGTAAACGAAGCCCCCGCGTGGATGGGCGGATCGTCGTGGGAACTCGTCCTCCTGGGCATCTTCCTCTTCGTGCTGCTCGTCCGCCTGCTCTTCGACCCGAAGGCCAAACCCGTGGAACAGGCCGCCATCACGTGCTTCTCCTTCTTCTACGTGCCCTTCCTGCTCGGCTTCTCCCTGCCGCTCGCCACCTTCAAGGCCGACCGCCCCTTCGTCTTCTCCCCCGAAGGCATCTTCCTGGTCTTCTACCTGATCCTCGTGGTGAAGATGACCGACGTAGGGGCCTTCGCCATCGGATGCTCCTGCGGACGCAACAAGATGTTCCCGCGCATCTCGCCGAAGAAATCCTGGGAAGGGCTCGCGGGCGGCCTGGCCGCCGCCGTGCTCTCCTCGGTGGCCCTCGTCGCCCTGACGAAGCGCTTTGGCTGGGCCGCAGGCGCCACGCTGGGCGCATGGTCCCTCCCCTGCGCCGCCGCCGTCGGCCTTGTGCTGGGCGTCGTGGGCGTGCTGGGCGACCTCTTCGAATCCATGTTCAAACGCGCCGTGAACGTCAAGGACTCCAGCTACGTCGTCCCTGGAATGGGCGGATTCCTCGACATGTTCGACAGCATCCTCTTCGCACCCATGGTCCTCTTCCTGTTCCTCAAGGGGACCGGTGCGCTCTAGCCGGGGACAGGGCATGCGTCCGACGGAATGGGATGGAAGATGAAACACTGGATCCAAAGCAGCATCGTCATGCTCGCGGTCCTCCCGCTGGGGATGTCCGCGTTCGGGGCGAAATCCCCTTCGCAGCAGACCGAAGACCTTTCATGGGGGGAGGTCGGGCTCGTGCTGGTCGCGAAACCCGCCGAAATCCATCCTGCCGGATCGATGGAGCTGACCCTGACCCTCGACACCCCGGAGCATCTGCAAGCGACCTTGCCCGACCTCCGGACGCGCCTCCAGGGATTCGCGTCCGCGGAAAGCCTCGTGTCGGATCCGACCCTCGAGGAAGGACGGAAGCGCTCCGTCCAGCGGTGGATCCTCACCCCCGCCCCCGCTGCCGAAGAGTATCGGCTCGCCCCCTTCGCGGTGGAAGTCCGCGACACATCCACCCGGCCGCCCGCGGTCTCCTGGTTCGCCACGCGCCCCATCGTCTTCCACGCCGCCGACCCCGGCGTCCCGCCCGAAGGGGATCCCGAGGTGACGCCCCGTCCCGACTGGATCCGTCCCACCGCGAGAACGATCGCCACGTGGATCGGCTTCGCCGTTCTTGGCGCCGCCCTCCTCGCAGGCCTCGTCCGGGCGGCCGCGCACGTCCGCCGCAAGGTGGTCGAACGGAGCCTGTCCCCCCGCGACCGGGCGCTCGCCGAGCTCGCCCGCCTCATCCGCCGGGATCTCGTGGGCAAGGGCCTCTACAAGGATTTCTACGTGGAGCTCACGCGCGTGGTGCGACGCTACATCGAACGCGCCCACGGCATCCGCGCGGCCGAGCAGACCACCGAGGAGTTCCTCGCCGCCGCCACCGGGCGTCCCGAATTCGCGGGCGAAGTGCTGGCCCGGCTCCGCGCCTTCCTCGAATCCGCCGACCTCGTCAAATTCGCCGGCGTCTCCGCCTCTCCCCGAATGGCGGCCGAAGCGATCGACACGGCCAAGACCTACGTCGAACGCGATGCCGCCATCCAGGCCCGGAACACGGGCGCTGCGGCAGAGAAAACGACATCCCGCCCATGAACTTCCGTTTCGCTTCCCCCCTCGCCTTCCTCCTGCTCATCCCCTGGGCCATCGCCGCCTGGCGCATGCTTCGCCACGGGCGCCACACGGGCGTGCTGTTCCCCGCCACCGCGCGCCTGCCGCCGCGTACCGCAGGCTGGCGCGTGCATGCCGCCCGGCTCCTCCCGCCGCTCTTCCTGGCCGGGCTTCTCCTCCTGATCGTGGCCGCCGCGCGCCCGCAAAGCTGGCTCGAACGCGAGCGCCGCAACGTGGACGCCCTCGCCATCATGATGGCCATCGACGTCTCCGGCTCGATGGAAGCGCTCGACCTTTCGCCCGGCACCATTCTCGGAACGGACTATCAGACGCGCCTCGAAGTGGCCAAGACGATGTTCTCCCGCTTCGTCGGCCAGCGGAAGGACGACCTCATCGGGCTCGTGACCTTCGGCGGCTTCGCCTCCACGCGCTGCCCCCTCACGGCGGATCACGCCGCGCTCGCCCAAGTGCTGAAGGCCGTGGAGATCCCCTCCGCGCAAACCGACGAAACCGGCGCGCCCGTTTCGCAGGAGGAACTCCTCACCGCCATCGGCGACGGACTGGCCACCGCCTGCGCCCGCCTGGCGGACGCGGAACCGAAGTCCAAGGTGGTCGTGCTCCTTTCCGACGGCGTCTCGAACACGGGCCTCCTCACCCCCGAGCAGGCGGGGGATATCGCCGCGAAGCTCGGCATCCGCGTCTACACCATCGGAATCGGGACCCATGGCCGCGCCCCCTTCCGGACCCGCGATATCTTCGGCCGCGAAACCATCGGCTATGCCGAGGTGAACTTCGACGAAGCCCAGTTGCAGGCGATCGCCGATGCCACCCAGGGACGCTACTTCAACGTGCGCGACACCGAAGGCTTCCAGCAGGCCCTCGACGAAATCAACCGCCTGGAGACCACCCGCGTCGAGCGACAGGTCTTCCAGCAGTTCAACGAGCGATACGCCCCATGGCTCATCCTTGGCGCCGTCCTCGTGCTCTTTTCCTGCCTGGCGTCCCTGTTCCTCTCGCGCCGCCCCCTCTAGCCGGGCCAGCCCCCTGTGTATCCTGCCGCGCAAGTTGAGAAAAACAATCAAGTAGTTGAGAAATGCTGCGGGGCGGATTCAAGATTCGTGCAACCTGCGCACGACGGCATCCGCGCCGGCTTCGGGAGCTTGCTGTTTGTGGTTGCAGTGTCGGGCGTTGGGGTGGTACGATTTCCCATGTCTGCCAACCATGGCGATGTGGACCGATTAGACGCGGTATCCGTTGACACCATGGCGCAGATTTTATTTTTTCCCCGTAGGGCCGGGGAGTGCGGTAGAAGGTTTTACCAACTCGGCCACAATTCATACTGCAAAACAGGGGGCACGGGTTTTCCAACCCGTGACACGGACAGGAATGTCCATGCCCCTTCCCCAACTCCAAATTCCAGCTCCCAATGCCTGAGTCTCCGTGAGCAACGCTATTTGTGGCCGGGTTAGTAAGATTCGCATTCTGCCTTGCCGAAACGCCCAGCCTTCCGCTTTCGCCGCAACCCCAGCCTCCAGCATACCGGCACCGCCAATATCACTCCGGCTACCGCGATCAGCCCGCACCATACAGCCCTGGAACATGACATGGACGACTCAGACGCCCAGCTTTGATACGAAGACTCATACCCGATGGCACCGGTATTGAGCGTGCCACCCCATTGTTCGATTTCCTGTGCAGACAACGGCCGGCCAAAATCCTGAGCCTGTAGATCCGCGAGACTCATGTTCACGTCGGTGCGTCTCCAGAATTTTCGTGCATCCGCCAAGGCAACCAGAAGGGACCGATCGAAACATACCGGATCATGCGGCATCCTGAGGGCATGACTCTCCAACAGATGCAGCCGCTGCCGCGAACGACGGTAGCTGTCGCTCCGTCTGACCAGCAAGTCGTCGAGCGCAAGAAACTCGCCCGGTTTGTCCTCGCGGGCCACCGCGACCTGGAGCGTGGCAAAAATGGCCCGCTGCTTGAGTTCGTCGGCCTCCTTGAAAATATTCTCCATGGCTTTCCAATAAATCCGGTATGGATACTGTAACCGGTCCGCGCCGACGAGAAAGCGAATCAATGCCTGCTTGGCCCCTTCGGCATCGGCCTCGACGAGGAAGAAATACAACCGGTCATCACGAAAATCATGGCTATAGAGTCGATCCGCTGCCAAATCCAGCATGACGGATTGCGACTGATCGTCCGTGGACGTACCGACAACCGTTCCCCAGTCGCTCAGATTGACCGCTTTTAAAGCGGCCAGATTCGTATGGACATGAAACACGGCTGTAACGTCATATCCGGTTTGTTGTTCCGCGTCTTCACCGGCATGTTGTCCCATGAGCGCCAAACGCTCGTGGGATCGGCGATAGACATCGTCCCAGCCGGCAAGGACTCCGTCGACAATCTCAAAACCACCTCGCGTCTCCTCGTGGGTAGCAGCCACGATGAAACTGGAACGAATGGCCCTCCGTTTCAGGGTGCCGGCCTCGGCATAGACCTCCCGTGCTCCCCCGTAAAGGGCCGCGCGCTGCTGCGGATCCATGCGATCATCCTCGATGAGAAAGCGGATCAACGCCTGTTTGGTCTCATCGGGACTGGCCACGCGGATGTAGGACAAGAGCGCAGCCGTTCGGAAGCAACTTTCCTCCGACGTGTCCGTAGCCACCTCAAGCAAAAAAGCCCTCGCGGACAGGTCGGAACAGACCCCGAGCCAGACCAGCGCCTTGTGCTGGTACCTTTCGTGCCAAGGGACATCCCGGTTGTCGGCCGACAACCCGCGTTTCCGCTCCGCCGCTTCCCGATAGACCTTGATAAGTGCCGCACTGAGATGCTCGTCCGACAACCCCATGCGTTCCCTGAACTGACAGGCGTCGCCCCAGGTTGTCTCGTCAATCCGCGCCACGTCAGTCTCGAAAGCGAAGATGTTGATGAAATGCCTTTTCAGGACATCCACATTCAAGAGGGAGCTCCGCCAAGCATCGGCGTCACCAGAATGGCGCCACCCTTTCGCCTCCGGGGAGACTTCGTCCAGCGTGGAGCCGGGAAAGGTTGACGGGTGCACCTCCACGCCGGCATGCGCGATCGTCACCATCGCCAGCATAGCGGCAAGCCGTTGCTACCCCTTCAACAGACCCCTTCGGACGCCCCTCGCAAGCAATGCGTGTCCGAATCCCGGTGTGACGCTGCCATCGCTTCTCGACATTACGGTAGTATCTCCAACATGATCGTAGTAACTCGGCCACAATTCATACTGCAAAACAGGGGCACGGGTTTTCCAACCCGTGACACGGACAGGAATGTCCATACCCCTTTCCCAACTCCAAATTCCAGCTCCCAATGCCTGAATCTCCTTGAGCAACGCTATTTGTGGCCGGGTTAGTAGTAACGACGAGTATACGCTTCTTGTCTCGAAACTCAAGACTACTAACTCGGCCACAATTCATACTGCAAAACAGGGGCACGGGTTTTCCAACCCGTGACACGGACAGGAATGTCCGTGCCCCTTCCCCAACTCCAAATTCCAGATCCTCATGCCTGAATCTCCGTGAGCAACGCTATTTGTGGCCGGGTTAGTAGTACGGACGGATTACATCAACACGTGTTGCCTCGCGATTCATGACGCCGGAATTGTGAGATAACGCCCCCTAACGCCCCCTCTCTGCACCGCAGCGTTGACGCGGGGCGTTGAAACGCGTACGATGCAATCGTTTCCAGGTCGGCTGCCCGGCTGTTCCGGGACACGCCCGGGCATCGCCGCTCCCGGCATCACACGGGGTCGTGCAACCACTCGAAACGGCACGGCCCACAGGAGAAAGGCTGAAGAATGAACCTCTGCTTTGTCGTCGTCAACGACTCGGACAAATTTGAAGACCTCCTGCGCGAGTTCAACAACCGGAAGCTGTACGGCGGAACCATCTTCGACACCATGGGCATGGCCAGGGCCATGGGGCAAAACAGCGGGATCGGCCATTCCATCCGAGGCTTCCTCAACAAGGGCCGGCCCTTCAACAAGACGATCATGATGGCCGTTACGGACGAACAGCTCCAGGCGGTCAAGGAATCGTTCGAGACGGTCATCGGCGATTTGGACGGCGACAACGTGGGCATCATCGTCGCGCTTCCCCTCACGACGTTCTGGGGCGTCCGGGACCACTCTTCGAAGGCGTAGGAGGCGCTGTGGCTACGTTGGAAGTCCTGCAACATCTCGCGGTTGTCATTGGCGCGTCGATCCTGTTTTCAAAGATCTTCGGCAAATTCAACTTCCCCGATGTCACCGGCTATTTGATCGGCGGCATCCTCATCGGACCGATGGTGCTGAACTGGGTCCCGGCCGATGCGGTCAAAGGGCTCGAGATCATCAGCGAAGTCGCCCTTGCCATCATCGCCTTCAGCATCGGCTCCGAGATGAAGCTCTCCTCCCTCAAAAAAACCGGCAGGGGCATCATCCTGGTCACCCTGCTCGAAGCCCTCGGCGCGTTCGTGGTGGTTTTCCTGTCGCTCTGGCTCGTCTTCCGGCAGGAGTTCGCCTTTTCCCTGGTGCTCGGCAGCATCGCCTGCGCCACCGCGCCGGCCGCCACCCTGCTCGTCATCCGGCAGTACAAGGCCAAGGGGCCCGTCGTCGACACGCTGATTCCCGTCGTCGCGCTCGACGACGCCGTATGCATCATCGCCGTTCGGCATCTGCGCCTCGATCGCCCAGGCCATTGTCGGGGGCGGCGGCGTCAACCTGCTCTCCCTCGTGCAGCCGGTCGAGGAGATCGCGCTTCTCCATCGCGCCTCGGCGCCATCTACGGCGTCGATCGCCACGGTCCTGCTGCGGTACGTCAAGTCCGAGGGCGAGCTCACCGTCGTTCATCCTCGGCAGCCTGTTCCTGCTCACCTCGATCGCGCTGCGATTCTCGCTCTCGTCGCTGCTCGTCATGATGAGCCTCGGCTTCGCGCTGGCGAACCTCAGCCGCGCCGGCGAACGCGCGGCCACCGCGCTCGACGGCATGACCGCCCCCATCTTCATGTGCTTCTTCACGCTCTCGGGCGCGGACCTCGACTTCAAGGTCTTCGCCAGCGTCGGCTTCCTCGCGCTCGTCTACGTCGTCATGCGCGTCGTCGGCAAGGTCGCCGGGGCGACGGCGGGGGCCAAGATCGCCGACATGCCGAAGACCGTTCAAAAGTACCTCGGGCTGACCCTCGTGCCGCAGGCCGGCGTGGCGATCGGCTTGTCGCTGGCGGCATCGCGCATCCTCGCCGATTCCCACGGGCAGCCAGATCCGCACGATCATCCTCGCCGCGACCGTCCTGTACGAGCTCCTGGGGCCGATCATCACCAAGATCGCGCTGACAAAAGCCGGCGAGATCAAGACCTCGTAGCCTGCAAGACCAGGAACGGCGCTTCCCCGGCCGGGCCGCCGTCCGGTTCGCGGTGCCCCATGGAAACGCGGCGCGCCGCGTTTCCTGCCGAATACGGCGGCATGCCGCCCGAACTTGCGGCCGCAGGCCAAAACGCGTAGAATGAAACCCTGAAAAGAGAGAGCGATACGAATGACGATGCGACCGCCTTGCCGGACGCATCCCGTTGCTCCGCGAAGCCATCCAAACGGGGTTGAAGGAGTCGGGAAGCCTATGGACATCATGGACATCATCGCACGGCGGACGAGCTGCCGCTCCTACAGGCCCGATCCCGTGCCCAAGGAACAACTGGACGAGCTGGTCGAGGCCGTCCGGCTGGCGCCGTCGGCCTGCAACCGCCAACCCTGGCGGCTGGCGGTCGTGCAGGATGCCGGACTGCGGGAACGCATCGTGAAGGAAGGCTTCCTGCCCGGCATTTCGATGTCGTGGGCGAAGGTGGCGCCGGTGCTGGTCGTGCTGGGCATGCAGCGGTCGCTGGTCGCCCATCGCCTGGGGGCTTCGCTCTCGGGGGTGGACTATCCCTGGCTGGATCTGGGGATCGCGGGCGAGCACCTTGTGCTGGCCGCAACCGGACGAGGGCTGGGCACCTGCTGGATCGGCTGGATCAAGCCGCCCGCCATCGCCCGGATCGTCGGCTGGCCCAAGACCCTCGCGCCCGCCGCCGTGATCGCCGTCGGCTATCCCGCGAACCCCATGCCGGATACCGGCGCTGCCCCCAACCGGAAATCCGCCGAGGAGATCGCGACGTGGATGTAACGGCCGAGAGCCGCCTTTTCTCCCCGTCATGGTTTCAACGGCCACCCCGCGTGTGAATGGCATTGATTGCGGGGGCGTATTCCCCTATACTTTCGTGGTTCATAAACCCCGGGTTCGCCTCGCAGGCACGCCCTCCCCTTTCATCCCCACAACCACGCAACACACAAGGTTTTCATGAGCAAGCATCGTCTGGTCATCGTCGGCTTCGGCGGCATGGGCAACTGGCACCGTGAAACGGCTTCCAAAATCGACTGCATCGAGATGTACGGCGCGTACGACATCAAGCCGGAGCGCCTGCAACTCGCCCGCGAAAAGGGCCTTCACGCCTATGCGAGCTTCGAGGAGGTCCTCGCCGACCCCACCGTCGAGATCGTCACCTGCGCCACGCCGAACGACAGCCACCGCGACATCGCGATCCGCGCCCTCGAGGCCGGCAAGAACGTGGTCTGCGAAAAGCCCGTCGCGCTTTCCTCGAAGGAATACGCCGACATGGCCGACGCCGCCGAACGCACCGGCAAACTGCTCATGGTGCATCAGAACCGGCGCTGGGACGAAGACTTCCTCACCGTGAAGAAGATGTTCGAAGAACAGACCCTCGGCGAGATCTTCCGCATCGAGTCCCGCGTGCACGGCTCGCGCGGCATCCCCGGCGACTGGCGCCAGGAGCCGGAGCATGGCGGCGGCATGATCCTCGACTGGGGCGTGCACCTGCTCGACCAGGCCCTGCAGATGGTGCCCGGCAAACTGGAGAGGGTCTTCGCGCGGGTCACCCACGTGACCAACGAGCTGGTGGACGACGGCTTCTACGCCACCCTCCTCTTCGAGAACGGCGTCACCTTCGCCGTCGAGGTCGGCACCAGCAATTTCATCTCCCTCCCGCGCTGGTACGTGCTGGGCCGCGACGGCTCCGCCGTGGTCGAATGGAGCGAAGCCGCCAGCCGCACCGTCCGCGTGACGGACTGGAGCAAGAACGACGCCGTGCCGATCCGCACCGCCGCCGGGCTCACCAAGACCATGGCCCCGCGCACGGACGACACCATCCGGGAGGAGCCCGTGACCTTCGTGAAGGCCGACATCCACGACTTCTACCGCAACGTGGCGGCGGTGATCGAAGGCCGCGCCAAGCCGCTGATCAAGGCGGACGAGGTGATGCGCGTCTTCAAGCTGATGGAAGCCATCCGCGGATCCGCGGAATCCGGCCGCGTCATCGACTTCGAAACGGCGTGACCCCCGACAGGCCCGAAGCCCTTTCCGGACCGGTTGCGGCCGTTTCTCGACAAGGCTCCCACCCATGAACCCCCTGAACTCCTCCGTCCTTTCCATCGCGCCTTCCGCCACGCTCGCCATCTCCAGCAGGGCGAAGCAGATGTCCGCGCAAGGCATCCGCGTGGCCAACTTCTCGGCAGGCGAGCCGGACTTCGATACGCCCGCGTTTATCTGCCGGGCGGCCATCGAGGCGTTGAACGGCGGCAAGACGCGATACACCCCCGCCGCCGGCGTCCTCGCCCTCCGCGAGGCGATCTCCGAAAAGCTCCGGCGCGAGAACGGCCTCGAGTACGACCCCTCGTGCATCGTGGTGAGCTGCGGCGCGAAGCACTCCCTCGCACTGGCCTTCCAGACGCTTCTGAACCCAGGCGACGAAGTCCTCGTCCCCTCCCCCTTCTGGCTCAGCTACCCCGAGATGGTGAAGGTGGCCGGCGGCAAGGCCGTCTTCGTGCCCGGCTCCCCCGAAAACAACCTCAAGATCACCCCCGCCGACATCGAGCGCGCCGCCACGCCGCGAAGCGTCGCCATCGTGCTGAACAGCCCGTCCAACCCGAGCGGCATCGTCTACACCCGCGACGAACTCGCCGGTCTCGCGACCACCGCCATCCGGCATGGCATGACGATCGTCTCCGACGAAATCTACGAAAAGATGGTCTACGACGGCTGCACCGCCACGAGCGTGGCGTCGATCTCCCCGGAGATCGCGGAACGCACCATCACCGTGAACGGCTTCAGCAAGGCCTACGCGATGACCGGGTGGAGGCTGGGGTATGCCGCAGGACCGGCCCCGTTCGCCACTGCGATGGGCGCGTTGCAGAGCCATTGCGCCTCCGCGCCGAACACCTTTGCGCAGCATGCCGCGATCGTCGCGCTCCGCGACGGCGCGGAATCCATCCGCGAGATGGTTGCCGCCCTGGACCGGCGCCGGCAGCGCCTCTACGAGCTCCTGTGCGCGATTCCCGGCGTGACGTGCGTGCGGCCCAAAGGCGCCTTCTACGCGCTGCCGGACATCTCGTCGTTCGGACTGGGCTCCGTCGACTTCGCGAGCCGCCTGCTGGAGGAGAAGCACGTGGCGGTGGTGCCGGGCGTCGCCTTCGGCGTGGACGACCGCATACGCCTCAGCTATGCATGCGGCATCGAGGAGATCGAGCGCGGCACGGAACTCCTCGCCGAGTTCTGCGCCAGCCTGCGCCAGAGCGCCCCTTCCCCGTAAGATTCCGGGCGAGTGGTGGAATCGGCAGACACGCAGGATTTAGGTTCCTGTTCCGAAAGGATTGCGGGTTCGACCCCCGCCTCGCCCATTCCCGGGATTCCGCCGGCCGAGACAGGCCCGTAGCGCCGGGCAGTAGCTGGCGGAGTTGGCGTTGGTCCACGCGTGGGGGAAGGTCCGGCACTGCTCCGGACGCACGGGATAGATCCGGCAGCGGTTGGATTCGTCCAGCATCCCGCAGGAGCCGTCCGGACGGTCGACCAGCAAAAGCCCCTGACGGTCGGACGACAGCCGCGTCATGGTCTCGAGGAAGGCCTCCTCCGTCATTCCAAGGAAGGCCGCGATTCGCGGGATATCGTCCTCGTGCAGATGGACGATGCCGGGAACCCGGCAGCACGCCCCGCAGCGTTGGCAGGAAAAGGAAGTCAAATCGGGGGTCATGGTCAACGCCCTCCACCTCCGAGAATCTCGGGGAAGGTCCGCAGGAAGATGCGCATCCACAGCCGCGGCGAGCGGGCGCAGACGGCGAGAAAATCGATCCGGCAAAGCTCCTCGAACGAAGAACGGTTGCGCGCGGTGACCTGCCACAATCCGGTGAGGCCCGGAAGCACGCGGTAGCGCATGGCCTGCCACGGCTCCTCCACGCGGGACTCGTCGGTCGGGAGGGGGCGCGGCCCCACGAAGGCCATCTCCCCCCGGAGGATGTTCACCAGCTGCGGGAGCTCGTCGAGGCTGAAGCGACGGAGGATCGCCCCTCCGCGCGTGACGCGCGGGTCGGCGGCCCGCTTGTCGAGCGGATTCGATGCGGCGGAGGGTGGCCGGGAAGGCCCGCGCATCGTGCGGAACTTGAGCAAGGCGAAGGGGCGTCCCTCGCGGCCCGTCCGCTGCTGGGCGAAGAAGAGGGGGAAGCCGTCGTCGAAAAGAACCCAGAGCGAGATTCCGGCGAAAAGGGGGAGGAGCGCCACGAGCAGGAGGAACGCGGCGAGCCGCCTTGCGATACGGATTCCCCGCGGATCGGAGGCCGGAGGCGGGCGCAGGCGGATGTCCGCCCCGTCGCGGCGTCCGCCCGCCAGGAGGTGGCGGCAGGCTTCGGGGACGGCGGAAACGGGAAGCCGGGCTTCCTGCCTGGCCTCCAGTTTCGCAAACGCATCCCGATACAAAGTGCCCATGCGGTGCGAGCCCGCAGGTTTCACGCCAACCCAAAGCGGCCGGGAGCACGGCACCCTCCCAGGGCGGATCCGGCGGATGCCGCCATGCCCGGTCCAAGCGAAACGATCGCGCGGCCTTGCCGCGGCCGGCCGTCCGGCGTATACTGGAACTCGAACGCAAGCCGTGACCGTGCCGTGCGGCCTGTGCCGCTCCCCTCCCCTTTCCGGAATCGAACCCCTATCCCATGAAGCCCACCTCCTGCTCCCCGGACGTACCGGAACGCGTCCACATCATCGCCTGCGGCGTGCTGGGCGTGGATCTGCGCGCGCTCCTTCCCGCGATTCCCGGCAAGACCTTCACGCTCGACCTGCTTCCCGGCAAACTCCACCAGACGCCCGACGAGCTCCACCGCCGCGTGCAGGAGCGCATCGACGCCGTCGACGCCGCCGGAACCGCGGACCGCATCGCCGTCGCCTACGGCATCTGCGGGCGCGGGACGCTGGGCCTGCGGGCGCGGAACATCCGCATCGACATCCCGCGCGTGCACGACTGCATCGCCCTCTTCCTCGGCTCCGACGCCGCGTACCGCGAGCAGTTCGGCCGCTTCCCGGGCACCTACTACGTCACGGCGGGATGGGTGGACGAAGGGATGGGCGTGAAGGGGCGCATCGACGCCGTGGGATCGGATCTCGACCCGGACTTCGTGGCCGAGCACGGCCTCGAGAACGCCGAAGCCGTGAGCGAGTTCCTCGGAAGCTGGAAACGCAACTACCAGCGCGCCGCCTTCATCGACACCGGCGTGGGGAGCCGCCACCTCTGCTCCCTCGCGAAGGAACTCGCCCGCGAGAACGGCTGGATCTACGAGGAGCTGAAGGGCTCGCACGACCTCCTCCACGCCCTCCTCCTGGGCGAGCCGCACCCCGGCATCCTGCGCGTGGCCCCCGGGATGGTGACCGCGTTCGACGCCGTCTCCCGCTCCATCATGGCGAGACCCCCGAAAGAGTCCGCCGCGGACGAGCCGGACGCCGCCCCCGCCCCGGCAAAAACGGCGCGCCGCACCCACCGCGCCCCGCGCCCCGGCTACGGACTCGGCATCGACGCCGGCGGAACCTACACCGACGCCGCCATCTTCGACTGGTCGGCCGAACGCGTCGTCGCCAAGGCCAAGGCGGCCACCTCGCACTGGGACTACGCCCACGGCATCTCCCAGGCGCTGGACGCCCTCCCGCCCGACGCCCTGCGCCAGGTCTCGCTCGTCTCCGTCTCCACCACCCTCGCCACCAACGCCATCGTGGAAGGCAAAGGGCAGAAGGTGGGACTGCTCCTCATGCCGCCGCCGGGCGGCTTCGACGCCGCGGCCTTCGACCACCGCCCCCTCCGCCCCGTCCGCGGGCGCCTCTCCATCGACGGCGCGGAACTCGAGCCGGTCGACCCCGACGAGGTCCGCCGCGCCGCGATCGAGATGGTGGAGACCCACCACGTCCGCGCCTTCGCGGTGACCGGCTACGCCAGCCACGTGAACCCCGCCCACGAGCTGGCCGTCGCCGCCGCCGTGCGCCAGGCCACCGGCCTCATGACGACCTGCGGGCATGAGATCTCGACCCTTTGCGGCTACAACGTCCGCGCCTCCACCGCAACCCTCAACGCGCGCATCATCCCCTGCCTGCGCGACCTGCTCGAACGCTTCCGCGACGTGCTCGCGCGGCGGGGCGTGGACGCCCCCGTGATGGTGGTGCGCAGCGACGGCGCCCTGATGAACGTGGAAGTCGCCCTCGAACGCCCCGTCGAGACGCTCCTCTCCGGACCCGCCGCCAGCGTCGCCGGCGTGCGGTACCTCTCCGACGCCCCGGACGCGCTCGTCTTCGACATGGGCGGAACCACCTCCGACACCGCCGTCCTGCGCGGCGGCGAGGTCAAGACCGACCCGGACGGCGCGTCGGTCGGCCCCTGGCGCACCCACGTGAAGGCCCTCGCGGTGCGCACGCTCGGGCTGGGCGGCGACAGCGAAATCGTGCCCGATCCCGCCTCCCGCTCGCTCCGCATCGGCCCCCGGCGCGTGCTTCCCCTCTGCCGCCTTGCCGAATCCTGCGGCGCAACGGCCGCCTCCCTCGCCTTCGACGCGCTCGACCGGCTCGACGACCGGGCCCTCAAGGACGGCACCGGGGCCGTCTACTTCCTCGTCCCCGGCGCCTCGGCCGGCGACGGCGCCCCGCCCTCCCCGCGCCAGCGCGCGGTGCTGGAGGCCCTCGCGACCGGCCCGCAGACCGTCGCGTCGCTTCTGGAAGCCACCGGCGTCCTCCGCCCCTCCTTCCTCGACCTGGAGCCGCTGGTCGATCGCATGGTCGTGCAACGCGCCGGCTTCACCCCCACCGACGCGCTTCACGTGCTCGGGCGCATGGCCGCCTGGGACGCGGAGGCCGCGCGGCGCGCCGCCGCACGCCTCGGCCGCCCCCTCGGGATGGACGCGGAGACCCTCGCCCGCGCCGTCGTGCGCGACGTCGCCCGCGCCGCCGCCCGCGAACTCCTCCTCACCCGCATCGAAGACCTCTCCCCCGCCCGCCCCGGCGCCGGCCGCGACGGGCCCGGCGCCGGCCCCGTCGGCCAGGCGCTCCTCGCGCGCGGCCTCGGCGAAATCTCCGACGGCCTCGGCGTGCGCTTCGAGCTGGGCGTCCCCGTCGTGGGCATCGGCGCCCCCGCACCCTTCTTCGTGCCGGAGGTCGCCCGCCTGCTCCACACCGAAGCCGTCATCCCGCAGGACGGCGACGTCGCCAACGCCATCGGCGCCATCACGAGCGACGTGCAAGTCTCGCGGAGTGCCGTGATCCAGCCCGACGAACTCGGAATCTACCACGTGCAGGGGCTTCCCGGCGCACCCTGGTTCAGCGACCTCCAGGACGCCGAGTCCTTCTGCATGCGCGAACTCGAGAAAAACGTCCGCGACCTCGCCGCGCGGTCGGGCGCGGTCGACACCGAGGTCGACCTCCGGACGCACGACCGCGTGACCGTCGCCGCCGACGGCACCGGACTCTTCCTGGGCCGCACCGTCGAAGCCGTCGCTTCGGGCCGCCCCTGCTGACCCATCCCCTCCCCTCCCCGCCATGTCCAACGAAAACCCAACACCCCCCCCGCAGCCGCCCCGCCCCCCGAAGCCCCCGAAGCCGTGGACCGATCCCGTGCCCGTCGACCTGTGGAAGGACCTCTTCCGCCTCGCCGATCGCCTGTACCGGCTCGCGCCGTGGAACTGGATGGCCGACAGCGCCATCTTCGCCCTGCGCTTCCGCCCGGACGCGCCGGAGCCCCGGCTCATGGCCGTGCTGTCGCAGCCCGGCAAATTCCCCGTCCTTTCCCTGCTGCCGGGCTGGCGCTCCGCCTACCTCATCCTGCAACGGGGCGGCGACGCCCCGTTCATCGACCCCGCGAACATCCCGCAACTGAACGTGCTCTTCGGCGTGCCGCAGCTTCTCGCCCCGCTCGACCGCGCCGCCATGGAGGCCGCGGGCGTCCCCGTCCCGGAAAACGGCGCGCCGCTGTTCCGCAGCCTGCGCGACGGCCCCGCCCCCTGGTTCTTCACCCTGGAGGAGGCGCAGCTCTTCCGCGAAGCGCTCAACCAGCTGCTCGGCGTCGCCCTCCGAAGCGAGGAGGATCCCAACCTGCTCCTCCCCGGTCCGGACCAGGGCCTCTTCGCACGGACCCGCATCGACGCCAATTCCTGGACGGACGACCGCGTCGTCCCGCCGGCTCCGCCGCCCCCCACGCCGCAACCGAAGCTCGACCCCGCGAAGGCCGCCCAGGCCCGCGCCGTCACCGGCCGCATCATCGCGTCCGTGCAGGCGGACGTCCGCCCCACGCCCATCTCCCTCGAGGCGCCCGACTCCCGCCCCATCCCGGCCCAGCAGCTCCTCGTGGTCGAACCCGCCTCGAACCGCGTGCTGATCAACGCCCTCGTCGTCCCCAGCAACGGCATCGTCGAAATGTGGCACGTCCTCCCCTCCATCCTGCTGGACGGCTTCCTCAAGCTCAACAGCCTCCCGCAGGAGATCCAGGTGGCGAACCCCCGCCTGCAGCACATCCTCCGCGGCGTCATCGACCAGCTCCCCTTCAAGCTCACCCGCGTCGATCGCGTGGAGGCCGTGGACGCGTTGGCGAAAGCGGCCTGCGACGACCTCATCCGGCGCATCCAGCCCCGCCCCGCCCCATCCTGACCCGACGATGGCGGCGCGCCGCCGCCCGGCCGCCGCAGGAGCACGAAAAAACGGCGCGCCGCTTTTTCCGCGGCGCGCCGTTCCGGATTGGCCAACTGGCCCCGTCTCGGCGGAAGGACTATTCGTCCTCGTCCTCCTTGCGGGTCTTCTGGTACTCGGCGATGACCTTCTGGGCAACGACCGAAGGCACCACGTCGTAGCGGGCGAACTCCATCTCGAAGGTCGCCTGGCCGCTCGTGATCGAACGCAGCTGCGCGGCGTACTGGAAGAGCTCCGCGAAGGGCACCTCGGCGGCGATCACCTGTTCGCCCTCCTGGACGTCCATGCCGAGCATGCGGCCGCGGCGCTGGTTCAAGTCGCCCGTGATGGCGCCGGTGCAGCTGTCCGGGCCCACGACCTTCACCGTCATCACCGGTTCGAGGAGCACGGGCTTGGCCGCCGCCATCGCCTCGCGGAAGGCGCGGACGCCCGCGATCTTGAAGGCCACCTCCGAAGAGTCCACCGTGTGGAACGAGCCGTCGTAGACCTCGACGACCACGTTCTGCACGGGGCTCCCGGCGAGGCCGCCGGCGGACATCCCTTCGATGATGCCCTTCTGGATGGCGGGCATGAAGTTGCCGGGGATCGAGCCGCCCACGGTGGCGTCGATGAACCACTCCTCCTCGCCCTCCATCCTCGGACGGACGCGCAGGAAGACTTCGCCGTACTGGCCGCGGCCGCCCGACTGCTTCTTGTGCTTGTAGTGGCCTTCGCCCTTGCCCTGGATCGTCTCGCGATAGGGGACCTTCGGGATGGAGAGGTTCACGTTCACATTGCTCTGGGACTTCATGAGCGAGACCGCCACGTCCAGGTGCACGTCGCCAAGGCCCTTGAGGAGGATCTCCTTCGTCTCGGCCTGCTTCTCGTAGTGGAGCGTGGGGTCGGCCTCGAGCAGGCGCTTGATGGCAACGGACAGCTTGTCTTCGTCGTTCTGCGTCTTCGCGGTGACGGCCACGTACATGACCGGCGGCGGGAACTCGAGGTCCGGGAGGCGGGTGTTGCAGTCCGCCGCGCAAAGGGAGTCGCCCGTGTGGGTGTCCTTCAGCTTCGAGATCGCGACGAGATCGCCCGGCCCGGCGGATTCGACGGGCACCTGCTTCTTCCCCACGATGCCCAGCAGCGCCCCGGCGGTCTCCTTCCCGCCGGTGGTGGTGTTCTGCAGGGCGGCGCCGACCTTGAGGGTGCCGGAGAAGACGCGCACGTAGCTGAGCTGGCCCACGAAGGGGTCGACCGCCGTCTTCCACACCTGCGACACGAAGGGGGCGGAGGGGTCGCACGGAACGGGATTGCCGTCGATGTCCAGGGTCTTGCGCTTGTCGGGGCCGGGGAAAAGGCGACAGAGGCTGGCCAGCACCAGGTCGACGCCCTTGTCCTTGAGCGGCATCACCGTGTAGATCGGGCGCACCGACCCCCCGGCGATACCGGCGAGCAGGCCGTCGCGGATGTCCTGGGCGGGGAGCGTCCCCTCCTCGAAGTATTTCTCCATCAGGGCCTCGTCGGTCTCGGCGGCGGATTCGGCGAGATAGGTCTTCATCTCGTCGAGCTCGGCGGAAAGCTCGGCCTGGTCGAGGATGTTCACGATGTCGCCGCCCAGCGGGGCGGTGACCGGCACGCAGTCCTTGCCGAAGGCCTCGCGGATCGAGTTGACGGCCTTGGTGAAATCGGCGTTGTCCTTGTCCATGCCCGTGATCACGAAGGCCACGGCCGACAGGTTGTTCTGCTGGCAGATGCGCCAGGCGCGGCGGGTTCCGACCTGTACGCCGGAGATGGCGTCGACGGCGATCACGGCGAAGTCGGCCGCGCGCACGGCGCCGCGGAGCTGTCCGTAGAAGTCGGGCGCGCCGGGCGTGTCGATGAAGACGATCTTGTAGTTCTTGCCGTCCAGCGTGTATTCCCCGCTGAAGGGCGTGGCGAAAATCGAAATCTGGCGGGCCTTTTCCTCGTCGGTGTAGTCGGAGACGCTCGTGCCGGCGGCGGAAGAGCCGAGGCGGTCGTTCAACCCCATCTTGAAGGCGAATGCGTCGGCCAGGGCGGTCTTGCCGCTGCCGGTGTGGCCTACAAGGACAAAGTTGCGGATATCGGAGACCTGACTGTTACTCATGAACGATTTCCTTTCAAAGGGGGTATTTTCTGAATAGCCGTCATGATAGCGAACCCACCCTCCCCGCGCAACAGGAAACGCAACGGAAACGCGACGGCGCACCGGGGGAAATGCACCGGGGGGACGGGCCGCCCCGGACAGGCGGCCTTTCCCGTCGTGCCCCTCCAGGCGGGTTCAGTCCTCCGCCAGGCTTCCGTCGGCGTCGTAGCGGCCGTACGCCGTTGCGGCTTCGACGAGGGCGAAGAGGTTTTCTTCGGGGGTGTCGCGGGCGCATTGGTCGCCGGTGGAGAGGATGAAGCCGCCGCCCGGCGCGGCGGCCCGGATGGCGTCGCGGGCGGCCTTCCGGACAACGTCCGGGGTGCCGCGCAGCATCACGTCGGTGGTGTGGAGGTTGCCCATGAGGGAAATCTGGCGGCCGCGGGCGCGCTTCACCTCCGCGAGGTCGACGTCGCCCATCGGCGCGATTTCGAGCGGGTTGACGCAGTCGACGCTGGTTTCGTCGCACAGCATGTCCACGAGCGCGCGTTCGCGGCCGCAGCTGTGGAGCATGGTGGGGACGCCGGCGGCGCGGGCCATGGCGGACCACTTCTTCAAGGCGGGGAGGGCGTACTTCCGCGCCAGGGCGGGCGATGCGAGGGTCAGGGTGCCGGAGCCGCCCAGGAGGAGGTAGTCCGGCTTGGCGGAGAGGGCCAGTGCGACGGATTCCGTGCCGATTTCGAGATCGCGTTCAAACCACTCCCCGAGGATTTCCGGATGGTCGTGTTCCGCGTAGACGAGGGGCTCGACGCCGCCCTGCACGTGGCACATCCACATGTGGAATCCGGGATAGCCGAGGGTCATGCCGAAGGCCTGCCCGCGCTCCTCGCAGGCGGCGCGCATCTCCTCGACCCGTGCGAGGTCGATGCCGACGGGCGGGCGGAGGGTGGCGCGGAACTTCGGCCAGTCGGCGGCGAGATCCTTCATCGGCTTTTCGACGGGCGAAGGCGGATCGGCGCGGAAGCAGACGTTCCGGTAGGTGAGGTCGCCCTCGCGGGTGCGGATCCGGCCGCTCTCGACCATGGCGTCGCGGAGCTTGTCGTACGCGACCTTTCGCACGACCTCCGGCCCGTCTTCGGGGAAGAGGAGCGGCACGCCCGCCGCGGAGGCGATCCAGGCCTCGGTCCCGAAGCGGTCCACGGCGTCGAGGTAGGCGCGCCAGAGCGGCATGGCGCCGAAGAAGTAGATGTCCCAGAACGGCAGCCCCGCGAGTTTGCAGGGGATGTAGTTCGAGAAGTCGGGGGCGCAGGGGACGCGGTCGGGCACGCCGTTCGCGCGCAAGGCGGCGAGGAATCGTTCCTTCGAGTTCATCGGGGCAAGGCTCCGCGGGCGCCCGTTGTCCATCGCGCCGCTACCGATGCTGCCGGAAGAGCCATTCGAGGACGGACTCGTCCTGGTAGGTCGGACCCCAGCTTCCGTGGCCCACGCCGGGATACTCGCGATAGCGGATGTTGCCGTCGCAGGCCCAGAGGGCGGCGACCATGTCGCGCGACCGGGAGACGGGCACGGTGGAATCCGCCGCGCCGTGGAAGGCCCAGATGGGCACGTCGCGGATGCGCCAGGCGAGGGTGGTGTCGCCGCCGCCGCAGATCGGGATGGCCGCCGCGAAGCGTCCGGGCCGACGCTGGAGGATATCCCACGTGCCATAGCCGCCCATCGAGAGCCCGGTGACGTAGATCCGGGAGGGGTCGACGGGCAGTTCGGCGATCTTCGCCTCGAGCAGTTCCATCGCGAGACGCATCGGCATCGAGGGCTCGGGGTCCATGCGGTGGGAGAGCTGGCTCCACGGGGTGTCGACCCACTGGTTCGGGCCGGGGCACTGCGGGACGAGCATCGCGAAGGGGATGCCGCGCGCGTCGGCGAACGCCACGATCTTCTCGACGCCGTTGCACAGCTGCCGGGCGTTGTCGTCGCCTCGTTCGCCCGCGCCGTGGAGGAAGAGCAGGAGCGGAATCTTCGTTCCTTCGGGCAGATCCCGGGGGAGATACTGGCGGTAGGGCAGCTTCGCGCCGTCCGCGCTTTCATGCACGAGGGCTTCGGTCACGGCGGCGAGATCGACGGCGCGCGCGGTCGCGGCGAGGAAACAGGCGGCAAGGGCGGTCGCCGCGGCGAGGGTTTTCAGGTTCATGGACATCTCCGTAGGGGTTTCGGGGTTTCAGCGGAAAGAGGCTACTCCACGAGCTTCCACTCGACGGAGCAGGAAGGCGAGGTGTGCCAGTAGGGGTGGACGGTGAGCCCGTTCTCCTTGCAGACGGCCTTTTGGTCGCCGAAGCGGCACTTCGGGCCGTCGCACCAGTCGCCGGAATCGTCGTTCACGATGTAGCCGAAGCGGAAGACCGAACCGGCTTCGAACGGGAGTTCCGGGAGCTGGGCGCGCGGGATGGCGAGTTCGTAGATCCGGACGTTGCCGTCCTGCCTCACGACGCACCGGCCGCCTTCGACAACGCCGGGGAGGGGCCAGGGGGGGACCTCGTCGTAGATCTCGCGGGGCCACGAGTGGACGCGCGGCATGCCGGGCGCGAGCAGGCGCCAGAACTCGGATCCGCCATCCTCGCACAGGTAGGCGCAGTACTCGTAGTCGGTATCGGGAATGGCGCAGAAACCTTCGGGGATGCCCGGCCGGGGTTCGAGGTCGTGCATGCCCGGAACCAGGTCGAAGGTGAGCTGGAGGTTGTCGCCGGACTGCGCGAGCCCCTGCCACGGAGTCTTCTTGTAGACGTAGGGGACCTGGGCGAAGGAGTGTCCGGGGGCGTTCTTTTCGAGCCAGGACTTCCAGGGCTCCTCGTGGTCGGAGGCGGCGGAGTGGAACCAGGCGTCGTCGTCGCGGGTGGCCATGCGGACCTTGTTGGTCTGCGGGGAATCGTCCTGCACGCGGGCGCAGACGTAGAGGTTCGCCTCGTCCCAGGCGAGCTTCACTTCGGAGAGGAGCTGCGTGTCGGGGAGTTCGTCGCGCAGGCGGAGCCAGGGGCGGCGGGCGAGCTCGTCGGGGTTCGCGCCGACCGGGCCTCCGAGGAGCAGGATGCCGGGGAGGCCGTCCCAGTCGGAGAGGTCGCCGTCGAGGACGGGGGTGGCCTTGTGGACGGCGGTGCAGAAGAGGGTCTCGGAGTAGGCGCAGGTTCCGGCATCGGTGGCGAAGGTGAAGGCGAAGGGATACTGGTTGCCGGGATCCGGGACGGCGGAGGCGAGGGGAAGCCCGATCATCCTGCGTTCGCCGGGGGCGAGTTCCACGGCCACGTCGTTCCCGGCGAGGACGAGCCCTTCCGGAGGATCCGCCCGGAAGGTCCCGCGGATGGGGACGTTGAGGCGGTTGGCGAGCTCCACGCGCAGCACGGCGCCGGGGGCGACGGGATCGAGGAAGTCGCGCGGGAGGATTTCGGCGGGGTACTTGCCCGCGATGACGCCGTTGCGGAAGGCCTCGGCGACGGCGGCGGGGCCCTCCGGCGAGCGGATGTAGACGGGCTGGAGGTTGAGATCGAGCGTCACGGACGACTCGCCCTGGTGGATTTCGTTCGCGGCGGCGTCGTAGAAGCGCAGGAGCGGGCCGCCGAAGAGCGGGAACGTGCGCCTGTTCCGGAGGGTGATGGTGCCGCCATCCACCGAATCCACCTGGCCCCAGAGGCGGCCTTTCGGGTTGTCCTGCGGCGTGGGGCCGCCGCGGGTGAGGAGCTGGCCGATCATCACGACCACGCCGTCGGGGTCGTCGTCCTCGCCGAACTGGAAGAGCCAGGGGAGATGGTCCCGGAAGACGAGCTTGTTGAAGCGCAGCCCGGTGACGAAGTGGTTGAACGCGGCGGTGGCCAGCGGCACGGTGGTGGGGAAGCGAACGCCGTGGATCTCCTGGAAGAGCACCTGCGGATGCCAGCAGGCGACGGCGCGCTGCCCGACGGCCATCCACTGGCACATCACCTGGGGCAGGAGGTATTCGCTGATCACGAGCCAGGTCTCGTTCTCGATCGAGAACTTGCCGTGCATCGCCGCGACCATCGGGCCGTAGGCCATGCTGGGGGTCACGTAGTGGTCGGTGAAGACGTCGATGTAGTCATCCATCTCGTAGGTGCCGTCGTCGCGGCGTCCCCACGAGAAGTACTTGTCCTCGGTGTTCATGATCGAGCAGGCGCCGCAGATTTTGATGTCGGGGCTGACCTCCTTGGTCTTCGTGGCCATCGCCTTCTGCCAGTCGACGAAGATGCGGCAATCGCGCGCGTACCCGCTGATGCCGGCGCCTTCCCAGGGCTCGTTGTAGTTCTCGAGACCCCAGAGGACGCCCTTGCCGTCCTCCCAGTACCGGGCGGCGAAGGCTTTGACCCACTCGCCGTAGACGTCGAAGTGCTGCGGGGCGCACCCCCAGTCGGCCTGGCCCCAGTAGGGCGAGCCGTCCCAGCCGGGCTTCACGGCGGCGGGCACGCCGGGGCCGCCCCACGGCATGCCGTAGCGGGACGGGCACACGCCGCCGAGGGTGAACATGGCACGGAGGCCGCCCGCGCGGAGGCGGGCCGCGAGATCGTCGTAGGCCGACCAATCGTACTCTTCGGCGGGCACGCCGGGACTCCAGCCGATCTCGCGGCGGAGGATGCGGATGCCCATGCGGCCGTACTCCTCGAAGGCCTCGGTCTGGCCCTCGCCGAAAACGGGAACGTTGTCCGCCGTGGCGTCGTCGCGATCCTTCGGAATCCGGGCGAGCGAACCCAGCAGGACGCGATCGGCGGGCCCGGCGCCCTCGCCACGCAGGAGGATCATGCAGTAGGTGGCGTAGCGGTCGGGGACGGGGAGCGTCACCTCCTTCACGGCGCGGCCGTCGGCATCCCAGTCGATGTCGCCGAGAGGATGGCGGATGGGCTCCCCCTCGAGATGGATCATGTCCGGATGGCCGAACGGATCGATGTAGCGCGAGGTGTCCTTCTTCGGCGAGCGCGTGTGGATGGCCTGCAGCTCGATGGAAAGCGGCGCGCCGTTTTCCGGGCGCCGGAGTTCGAGATCGAGGGTGACGGGCTCGCCCGGGAAGAACAGGAAACCGGGCGCACCGCCGCGGACGATGCGTTCCGGCGCCGTTCCCACGGAATCCACGCGCAGGGCGTCGAAGTTCGACGGCGTGAAGAGCGTGTTGGCCAGGAGGGGCAGGACCGCGAGGGTCGCGAGAAGCGTGGCGGGGTTTCGGGCGAAGGACATGGGGGCGTCTCCTTTCTTCGTCCGCAACGATACGGCCTTCCGCCCCCGGAATGCAACCCGCAAATCCGGCGGGGCGGATCGCGCGGGGCGGAATCAGAAGAGGCCGCGGATCTTGCCGGTGGCGCAATCGACGTCGATGTTGCGGAAGGCGGGATTCGAGGCGGTGCCGGGCATGAGCTTGATGTCGCCGCACACGGGCACCACGAATCCGGCGCCCGCGTAGGTGAGGATGTCGCGGACGGGCAAGCGCCAGCCGCGCGGGCGGCCGCGCAACGCGGGGTCGTGCGAGAGCGAATACTGCGTCTTGGCCATGCAGACCGGCAGGTGGGCCACGGCGGGATCGGCCTCGATCCCCGCGAGCTTTTCGACGGCGGCCGGGGCGAAGTCCACCCCGTCGGCCCCGTACACCTCGCGGGCGATGGTTTCGATGCGATGCGCCACCGGATCCTGCGGATCGTAGAGGTAGCGGAAGTCGTCCGGACGCTTCACGGCCTCTTCGACGGCCTCGGCGAGTCCGATGGCGCCTTCGCCACCCTTGAGCCAATGGTCCGACACCGCGAAGAGCGCACCCTCGGCCTCGGCAACGCGCCGGACGACGGCCTGCTCGGCCGCCGTGTCGGCATGGAAGGAGTTGAGGCAGACCACCGGCGTGACGCCGCTCTTGCGGATGGTCTCGATATGGGCGGCCAGATTCTCGCACCCGGCCTCGACCAGGCCGAGGTTCTCCTTCGTGTACGCCTCGTCCAGCGGGACGCCGGGCTTCACGGCAGGACCGCCGCCGTGGGATTTGAGGGCGCGCACGGTGGCCACGAGCACCACGGCGTCGGGGGCGAGGCCGGTGGCGCGGCACTTGATGTTCCAGAACTTCTCGAAGCCGACGTCCGCGCCGAAGCCGCTCTCGGTCACCAGCACGTCGCCGAGGAGACCGCCCACGCGGTCGGCGATCACCGAACTTTGGCCGATGGCGATGTTCGCGAAGGGGCCGGCGTGCACGAGCACGGGCTGGCCTTCGAGGGTCTGCATGAGCGTGGGGTTGAGGGCGCGCACCATCCAGGCGGTCATCGCACCGTCCACCTCGAGGTCGCGCGTGGTGACGGGGCGCCCGGCCTTCGACCAGGCCACGACGATCCGCCCCATGCGCTCGCGCAGGTCGGCGAGGTCGCGGGCAAGGGCGAGGATGGCCATCACTTCGGAGGCGACGGTGATGTAGAAGCCGGACTCCATCTCGAAGCCGTCCATCTTCCCGCCGCGGCCGATGATGATGTTGCGGAGCCCCTGGGCGCAGAAATCCATCGCCCAGCGCATGTGGACGCGGGCGGGATCGATGTCGAGGCGGGACAGGCGGGACTTGGCGAGGCGGTCGTCGTCGTAGTTGCGCTCGTGCTGCATGCGGGCGTTGAGCGCGACCATGGCGAGATTGTTCGCGTTGGTGATGGCGTCGATGTCGCCCGTGAGACCCAGCGAAAGCGGGGCGAGCGGAAGGCACTGCGCCAGGCCTCCGCCGGCGGCGGAGCCCTTGACGTTGAAGGTGGGTCCGCCGGAGGGCTGGCGGATGGTGGCCACCGGGTGGCGCCCAAGCTTCCCAAGGCCCTGCACCAGGCCCATGGTGGTGGTGGTCTTCCCCTCGCCAAGCGGAGTCGGCGTGATGGCGGTGACGTCGACATACTTCGCACGGGGCCGGCCCGAAAGACGGGAAAGGAGCGCCGGGGCGTCGATCTTGCCGTAGAGGCGGCCATAGGGCATGAGTTCGCCGGCCCGGATGCCGATCGCGGCGGCGACCTCCGCGATGGGTTTCAGCCCCTCCTCGGCGGCTTCGGCAATCTGCCAGTCTTTCATCTGGGTAGGGTCGAGATGCATGGGATCCTCGTGCGGTTTCGATGGCGGAAACGGAAACGCGCAGTATAGGGCCTTCCGCGCCTCCCGCGCAAGCCGTCGCCGCAGTGGATTTCCCCTTGCGCATCCGGGGGTCGCCTGATACGATTTCTCCATCGTGGGGCAGTGCGATGGCGACGGTCGCTTCGCCGTCCCCGTCCTGGCCGCGGGCCACCTTCCCGCGCGGGCCGTCCGCAGCATGGCAAAGAGGAGAGAGAGGGTTGGAAACCCCGTGCGCCGCCGCCTCTCCCGCGCCATCGACGTGCGCGGGTTCTCGTACGACTACGCCTACGACCCCGTCGGCAACAGGACATCGGCGACCGAGTACGACGAAAACGGCGCGCCGCTTTTCGCGGAGTACGCCGCCAACGAACTCAACCAGTACACGGCGCGCACCGTTCCCGGCTACGCCGCCGTCCGCGGCGAGGCCGGCACCAACGCCTTCGTCACCGTCAACGAGCGCCCCGCGTTCCGGCTGGGCGAGTACCTCTACGGCGGAGACACGGCGGACAACACCGCCTCGAACGTGTTGAAGGACCTCGAAGTCTACGCCGCCATCAACCCGCCCGGAACCAACGTCCCCGATACCGTGTACGCCGCGACGGCGACGGTCTTCGTCGCGAGGACGCCCGAGGCCTTCACCTACGACGCCGACGGCAACATGACCTCCGACGGACGCTTCGCGTATACGTGGAACGGCGAGAACCGCATGGTCATGGCGTCGAACGCCGAGGCCGTCGTGACCTACGCCTACGACCACCAGTCCCGCCGCATTGCCTCCGCCACCGCCGTCTGGACCAACGGCGCCTGGCAGGCCGCCGAATCCCGCGCCTTCCTCTACGACGGCTGGAACGTGATCCGGGAGACAGTGGCAGTCGGCAGCGGCAGTCCGCAGTCGGTCGGCACCAACCTGTACACATGGGGGCTGGACTTGAGCGGCACCTTGCAGGGCGCGGGCGGCATCGGCGGCCTCCTCGCCGCCTCGCTGGACGGCACGTCCGTCCTCTACGGCTACGACGCGAATGGAAACGTCTGCCAGTTGGTCGGCACAGACGGCGAACTGCTGGCGCACTACGAATACAGCCCCTTCGGCGAGATCATCGTCTCCGCCGGCCCGCTGGCCAAGGCCAACCCCTTCCGCTTCTCCACGAAACACTGGGACAACCTGACCGGGCTCGGGTACTGGGGGTATCGGTGGTACAGTCCGGGGATGGGGAGGTGGATGAGCAGGGATCCGATTGGGGAAAGAGGCGGATTAAACCTTCATGTATTTCTGCTTAACAAAGTAGTTAATCACATTGACGCTCTTGGACAATTATCTAGTACTCTGCCTGGCTATTCTAAAAAAGATTTCTCGATGAAAGCTTCAGGTTCAAAAGGACTTGGCGGACATATATCCATTTTGATTGTGAGAGAGTCGGCCAAGCATTGCTGCACTTCAGGACAGTTTTACGGCCAAATGAAGGATATAGTTGAATGGACTTTTGGCCCAGAAATAGGAGTGCACGTTGGAGTTAATCTCACTGTACAGTTCGCAGGCGTGGGCGTTGATGTTGGGTTTACAGGCCCAGGAATAAGTCTCCGACTAGGAAACGTTACGAAAACATTTGATCGATGCTTTCCTGATGATGCATTTGCGCACCTAGAGTTGATTAATCTAGAGATTGCTCCAGGAATACAGAACGTCGCGATTGGGCTTGGTTATCTGGCAAAAGTGGAAGGCAGAATGAAGGCATGGTTTGATTTTCAGGCAAATGTTGATGTGACGCCTGACGGTTTTGACTTAAATGGGGGTATATTCGTTGATTATGATGTTTCGATAAAGGGCTATTTGGGATTTGAAGAGTTTATACTCCTTAATATTGATACGTTAGCGCCAGACGGCAAACATCAACGCATTCCGCTTGTGGAGTTCTAGCAATGTTAAGCATTTCAAAAAGAGAACGAGATTCGCTTATACTTGGAGTGTTAGCGTTCGTTGTCGGCCCTGTAGTTGGTGTTTTCGCAATCTTTTACATCTTGCGTAGGCTTAAGGAGCCTAACTGTACAAAGGCGTGGCCTTATAGATTAGCGCTATGCCTGACAGTTATCGGGATATTGGTGTTTTGTGTAACTACGCTACTCTTGGTTCCGGCAATTATTCAATAAGGGCAACGACCATGAACATCTGCAAGACAATTGGGAAAACTATGTTTCTTAGTGGTGGATTGTTAAGTTTTTTTGCCATTCTGTGCTATTGCAATCTGATTAAACAGGTGCCGCCCTTTGTTAACCTAGTATTATCAATGATTGCCGTGGTTGATATTCTTCTTGGGATTGGCTTTCTATTGGCAGGAAAGAGGGGCAAGAAGTCTATAGGTGAGAAACGGGGGCGTAGTTTGACATTGGATAAACAGCAAAAAGGCGAAGGTAAGGAACGGTGAAATGATGGCGGTTCGGCTGAAAACCAACGGGCCTGGGGGTCGAACGGGCCTGGGGGCGTAGTTTGACATTAGACATTCGAGAGTTACGGAGCGTTTTCGCGGTGTGGTAATGTGTCGCCATTGGGGAGCACGGAGAGTCTAATGCCAAACCATGATCCAAATACCCCCGTCGCCTGCGAATACGTCTCGACCAATGGCACCGTCGCCGCCCATTACGAATACAGCCCCTTCGGCGAACCCGTCGTCCAGTCAGGGCCGATGGCCGACACCTTCACCCACCGGTTCTCCACCAAGCCGTGGTGCCCCGTTACGGGGTTCAGCGAATACCAGATGCGAAAGTACCGGCCAGACATCGGAAGGTGGATGAGCCGGGATCCGGTCGGGGAGTACCATTACTTTACCCACCATGTTGTCCGCAATCCCAGCAATGAACAGGAAGCACTCGAATGGCGCTATTTCAATGCGGTCGCCTATCGTTTTGTCGGCAACAATATAATTGATCGGATGGACATGCTGGGTCTATATGACGTAGGGAAATGCCAAATAGTCATTTTTCTTGGTCACAACACTAAAACAACGAAACAGAAATGGGGCTGGGTTCCCAAGACAATAATTACGGGGGAATGTGGGGCGGCGTCAGCGCATGCGTGTGACAGCGACAACATTAGCATACAATACAATCGAATTGCATCTGGGAGCCCAGGTACTATCAGCCCGTTAAAAGGGGCCGAAGAAGCCGAAGCTGCTTTTGAGGAAGCAAAAGCATGGATACCTGTTCTATGTGACGCTGAGGAAAAGCCGGGGAAACCGTGCTTCTGCAAGACAATTACGATAAAAATTACGTGCAGATTTGGCTTGGACAAACTTACTGAAGCATCGATTCCGGCTGGCGTATGCGGAAAGTCCTATCAAGAGGACTGTCCAGGGAGATAGGCAAATGAACAACGAAAGATGTTTTTACGTTTTTTCGGGGATTACACTTTTTGCAGTGTGTGTCCTATTACTTGCTATCCCTAAAATCTTTGAGGCTACATTGCGTGCATGGCCGGGCGCACCTTTGCCAAGCGGACTGATTGCCATTCATAACGCGCGCTTGGGGTTGCTTGTTGTCCCAATATTTTTCTTCGCATGCGGAATTGCAGCCAAACGATACCGCTGCCTTGCTTCGCCTGTCATGGTTGTGCTTCTTGCGGGCATCGCACTGCTCCTACTCGTGTTTAGTGCTCTTATGCTTTGTACTCCGATAATCCTCCATGGATCACTGTTGGGGACAACGGACAATGCACACCTTTTGTTCTCTGGTATCCCATAGGCGGCTTGAGAACAGGCATATTCCTCCCTTGCTCCCATTGATTTGTGGGGTTCGCGATTTAAAGGGCGATTCCGGCATTTTTGCTTGCGATTTGTGGCAGGAGTCTCACAACTCCATCTGTCGCCTTCCGTTTCATTCGTGGATACAGGCGGGCCGAAAGGAGCCGGAACCATGGGCGCGGACGATCCATCCGCATCCCGCCTGCTGCCTGCGGATCGCACGGTCCTTCCGCCCGGCGAATCTGGTCCTGCCCCGGGAGACGCGGGGACGCGGGACGCGGAATGTCTCTCGCCCTTTGTCGTAGACGCGGCAAGCCGTTGCGTCTGCCACCGCCTGCCCTTAACGCGTGGCGCTTCCACTCCACGGCCTGCCGCCACTGCGCAGCCCCTTTTTTCGCCCCCAAAAACCTCTTTCCCTGCGCCCGCCTTTTATCCTATAATGCATGGCGAAAAGGGGGCCCGCCATGGAAAACCAGGCTTGGAGCCGAATCCCCCGCCCCGCCGCCAGGCGGCGTCCGCGGTCGAAAGCCCGAGGCCCGCGCCATCCCCCCATTGAACACCCCAAAAGGAAGACCATGAACATCGCCGTTCCAAGCACCCTCTCGCCCCTCGCCCCGACGCCCTCCCCCGCCCAGCTCGCCTGGCAGGATCGCGCCTTCGCGATCTTCGTCCATTTCGGCACGAACACCTTCACCAACCGCGAATGGGGCGACGGCCAGGCGCCCGCGTCCGTCTTCAACCCCGCCGCCCTCGACGCCGACCAGTGGGCCGCCGCCGCCCGGGCGGCGGGCGCGAAGGCCATGGTGCTCACCGCCAAGCACCACGACGGCTTCTGCCTCTGGCCGAGCGCCTTCACCGACTACTCCGTCAAGTCCTCGCCCTGGAAGGAGGGCAAGGGCGACGTCGTCCGCGAATTCGTGGACGCCTGCCGCCGCCACGACCTCTCGCCCGGGCTCTACCTCAGCCCGTGGGATCGCCACGAGCCCACCTACGGCGACTCCGCCGCCTACAACGCCTTCTACCTGGCCCAGCTCGACGAGCTGCTCACCCAGTACGGCGAACTCGGCGAAATCTGGTTCGACGGCGCCTGCGGCGAAGGCCCGAACGGCAAGCGCCAGCAGTACGACTGGCCCGCCTTCTTCGAGACCTGCCACCGCCTCCAGCCCAACGCCGTGGTCTTCGGCGACGGCGGCACGACCGTGCGCTGGATCGGCAACGAACGCGGCATCGCCGGCGACCCCAACTGGGCCATGGTCGACTCCTCGCTCGTCCGCTTCCCCGGCGACGCCGGCGCCGACCGCCCCATGGACGCCCGCGCCGTCCAGCTCGCCATCGCCCGGCAGCTCCAGCACGGCGACGAAGACGGCGACGTCTGGCGTCCCGGCGAAGTCGATGTTTCCATCCGCCCCGGCTGGTTCCACCGCGCCGCCGAGGACGATGCCGTGCGCAGCGTCTCGAACCTCGTCGATCTTTACTTCCGCTCCGTCGGCCGCAACGCCCCGCTGCTCCTCAACGTGCCGCCCACGCCCGAAGGCCGCTTCCACGACACGGACGTCCAGCGCCTCGCCGCCTTCGGCCGGCGCCTGGCGACTCTGTTCGCCAACGACCTCTTTGCCGACGCGCGCATCGAGGCCGACGGCACGACCTACGAGGTCCGCCTGCCCGAACCCCGCACGTTCGGCATCCTCCGCCTCGCGGAGCCCGTCGCGCTGGGCCAGCGCGTGGCGCGCCACGGCATTCGCTACCGCGAAGCCTCCGGCGCCTGGGCGTGGCTGATCGACGGCGACACCATCGGCCACCAGCGCCTCCACCGGTTCGAGCCCGTCACCACCGACCGGCTCCGCATCGACATCCTCCGCCATCGCGGCGACGCCCCCGCCCCCCTTTCGGAAATCTCCGCTTTCGCCGCTTGCTGACCCTTGCTTCACCTCCCTCTTGTCATTTTCCAAACTCCTCGCTGCGCTCTGTGTTCTTCTCACGAAAAGGAGCCCGCCATGAAAAAGCAAAACTCCCGCAAAATCCTCGCCGCGTTCCTCAGCGCCTTCACGGCGCTTCCGGCCATCGCCGCCACCGCCGGAGAGACGGCGGCTCCGATGTCGCCGAAGACCTCGCCCGCCTACATCACCTTCTCAAGCTCTTTAAAGTTCAATGTCTGGCCGCAAGTGGTAACGCCGGGCGGGAAGCTTTACTACTCCACCAACGCGAAGACCTGGAATCAGCACACCTCCGGCAACATGGAAGCGGCGATCGACTCGTCCGGAGTCTATAAGCTGTACGTCCGCGGAACGGGCAACAGACGGATGACCGATCCCAACAACCCCGGCTGGAGAATTACCGCCGCGAATCCGAACGCCCGGGTCGACTGCTCCGGCAACCTCGAGACCCTGCTCGACCATGCGACAGTGACCGCCGGCCAGCATCCGCCGATGGATGACTACTGCTTCGCGAACCTCTTCGAGGGCTGTACGCTGCTCAGCAGCGCGCCGTCGCTGCTGGCGACGAATCTGACGTATGCCTGCTGCCGCTACATGTTCGAAGACTGCACGGCGCTGACGAACGCGCCCGCGCTGCCCGCCACGACGCTGGCTACCGAATGCTACAACTGCATGTTCAAGGGCTGTACGGCACTGACGACGCGCACCGGAGCTGTCGGCCATGAATCTGGCACTCGGCTGCTACGCCTTCATGTTCGAAGGCTGCGGGAGCCTGACACAGGCGCCCGCGCTACCCGCCACGACGCTGGCGCCCGCCTGCTACCGCCAAATGTTCGGCTCCTGCGGGAGCCTGACAAAGACGCCCGCGCTGCCGGCCATGACGCTGACATCCTTCTGCTACGGGAACATGTTCTACGACTGTCCGGGACTGACGGAATTGCCGGTGCTCCCGGCGACGAATCTGGCCGACAGATGCTACTACGAAATGTTCAAGGCCTGCCCGGGCATCAACGTGTACACCACAGGCCCGGGAATACAGTGGAGCATCCCGAGCAACGCGACGCCTGAAGCGAACTGGAACTACAGGATGTTCGACGGCACAAGCGGCACCTTCACCGGCGAGCCGGGGATCGGCACCCCCTACTACTACACGCCGCCCGTGCCGTTTCCGGACTCGGACGGATGCATCACCTTCTCCAGCGCGGGCCCCTTCACGGTCGCGCCGCAGGAGGTCTCGTGGAACGGCTCGCTTTACGCCTCGACCGACACGACGAATTGGATGGTCTTCGCCATCAACGGCGCGACCGCGGCGAACAACGGCTCCGGGGTGTACAAGCTCTACCTCTGCGGGTTGGACAACAGGCGCATAACCGGCAGTCTCACGTCATCCCCCTGGCTCATCACCGCCGGCAACCCGGTCGCCTGCTCCGGCAACATCGAGGCCCTGCTCGACTATGCGACGGTGTCCGGCGGCGAACACCCGCCGATGGATCCCTGCTGCTTCGCGCGCCTCTTCGAGAACTGCAAGCGCCTGACCCATGCGCCGGCGCTGCCCGCCACCGCGTTGGCTCCCAACTGCTACGACACCATGTTCTACGGCTGCTCAGGACTGACGCAGGCGCCGGCGCTGCCCGCCACGACGCTGGCCAACACCTGCTACGCCTACATGTTCTACGCCTGCACGAGCCTGACGCAGGCGCCGGCGCTGCCCGCCACGACGCTGGCCAACGAATGCTACTGGAACATGTTCAAGAGCTGCACGGGGCTGATGCAGGCGCCGGCGCTGCAGGCCACGACGCTGGCGCCCCGGTGCTGCCTCGGCATGTTCAACGGTTGCACGAGTCTGCCGCAGGCGCCGACGCTGCAGGCCACGACGCTGGCCAGCAACTGCTACGACTCCATGTTCAACCTCTGCAGGAACCTGACCCACGCGCCCGCGCTGCCCGCCACGACGCTGGCCAATGAATGCTACAAGAGCATGTTTGTGGACTGTACGGCGCTGACGAACGCACCGGCGCTGCCCGCCACGACACTGGCGTCAGCCTGCTACGACCACATGTTCTCCGGCTGCACGGGGCTGACCAACGCACCGGCGCTGCCCGCCACGACGCTGGCGCCCTCTTGCTACAATGCCATGTTCAGCGACTGCACCGGGCTCATGCGCGCGCCGGAATTGCCGGCCATGAATCTGGCCGAGAGCTGCTACAACCAAATGTTCAGGGGTTGCACGAACCTGACGCGTCCGCCGGAATTGCCGGCGACGACTCTGGCCAGGGAGTGCTATTACTACATGTTCTACAAATGCACGGGCATCGAGCTGAACATCGCAGGCCCCGGAATGCCGTGGAGCATCCCGGCCAACGCGACGGCGGCAACGGACTGGAACAGACGGATGTTTTACTACACGGGCGGCACCTTGACCGGCGGCCCGGCGATCGGCGTTACTTACTACCTCGCGTCCGGCCTTCCCGACGCGCCGGCCTTCGCCACGGACGGCACGGGATTCGTCATCGGCGACGGCACGGCAACCTTCACGATCGACAACGCCGAAACCGGCCTCTGGTACACGCTCTACAGCGCGGACGACCTCGACGGAACCTGGACGCCGCACCCCAACCAGAGCTTCCGCGCGACCGGCAGCGAGATCGTTTTCACAATCGCCCTCGACCCCGCCGCCACCCGCCGCTTCTACAAAGTGGTGCCCAGCCTCACCCGGCCGCAGGCGCAGTGAAGGGAGGGACGAGAGGCCTCTTGTCCCGCGTCCCTTGCAAGTCAGCCGCTGACAGGTTGCGTCCCGGATACGCCGATGGTATGATTCCTATGCATGTCTGTCTTTGCCTATACCGCCCTTTCCGGCGGGAAGCGCGTGCAAGGGCGCATCGAGGCCCCGGATCGCCGCACTGCGATGGCCCTGCTGAAACGCCGGGGGGAGACGCCTTTGTCCCTCCGCGAGGCGGCTCCCTCGGCCGTGGTCGCCTCCACGCCTTGGTGGAAGTTCTCTGCGGGCGACTCCATGAAGATGAAGCCGGGCGAGGTGTTGCTCTTCACCTCCGAGCTCAGCGACCTGCTCGCCGCCGGCATGACCTTGGGCCAGGCGCTGAATTGTCTCGCCGGGCACGGCCAGACGCCCGCCGCCCGCGTCGCGGGAGATTTGCGCGACCGCATCATTGGCGGCGCTTCGCTTTCCGACGCCGTGAAGGCCCACCCGGACTCCTTTCCGCCTCTCTACGGCAACATGATCCATGCTGGCGAGGCCTCCGGCGCCATCCCCGAAGTGCTCCGCCGCCTTGTCGAGCACTATGAACGCATGCAGGCGATGAAGGAGCGCATCACACAGGCCCTCGCCTATCCCGTGATCGTGCTCGTGATGGGCGTCCTCACCGTGATTTTCGCCATGGTGAAGATCGTGCCGCAGTTCCTGACGGTCTTCGAGAACCTGGGTACCACGCTCCCGCTCCCCACGCGGATTCTTCTGGGGATGAGCGACTTCACCGTCAAGTACGGCATTTTCGTGGCCATCGGCGTGGTGATCGTCGTCGTCCTTCTCCGGCGCTACGTGAAGACCCCTGCGGGGCGCCTGCGGCTGGACACGTTCAAGCTGAAACTTCCGCTCGTGAAGGGGATCGTCGCGAACGGCATCTTCACGAACATGGCGAACACCCTCCAGACTCTCCTCGCGAACGGCGTGCCCGTGCTTCAGGCCCTGCGCATCACCGAGGAGACCGTCGGCAACGCCGTCATCGCCCGCGAACTGCGCAACGCCCGCGAGCGCGTGACCGACGGCACCACCATCTCCGGTCCGCTTGCCGCCGGCAAGGTCTTCCCCTCCACGATGACCGACCTGCTGGCCATCGGCGAACAGACCGGCGACATGCCCGGAGCGCTTGCCCACATCGCCCGCCGCTACGAGAACGAACTCGACCGCAACATCCGCCTCTTCACGGTGGCCCTGGAGCCCATCCTGATCATCCTCGTGGCTCTTGGCGTGGGCTTCGTGGCCATCAGCATCCTCATGGCCGTCTTCGAGGTCACCAGCGGCCTCGGCGCCCAATAACCTTTTTTGGAGGAACGAACATGAACATCCGAACATCCGAACGCACCCTCGTCCAGGCATCGCGCCATGGCTTCACCCTCGTCGAGCTTCTTCTCGTGGTCGCCATCCTCGGCGTGCTCGCCGGCGTGGTCGCCGTGAAGTTCGGCGGACAGGGCGAAAGCGCCCGCATCAACGCGACCCGCGCCAGCATCAGCGCCATCAAGACCGCCGTGGAAGCCTACGAGATCCGCATGGGCCGCTATCCGGAGTCGATCGACGACCTCACCGTGGGCACGGACAGCCTGCCCCCGCTCCTCGAGAAGAACCGCATCACGGACGCCTGGGGCAACCCCTTCGACTTCAAGAAGACCGGCAAGTACGAGTTCCAGATCCGCTCCGCCGGACCCGACGGCCAGATGGGAACCGGGGACGACATCACGAACTGATGCCTCCTTCCCGTCCATCGCGGCCCCACCGCTCCGGCTTCACCCTGCTCGAGCTGCTGATGGTGATCGTGATCCTGGGCGTGCTCGCCGCCGTGGTCGCGCCCCGCATAGGCGCATCCATGGGTGGCGGCAGGCTGCGGGTCGGGGCGCGTGGCGTGATGCAAGCCGCCCGCTACGCCCGCACCATGTCGCTCCTGCACCAGCTGGACATCGACCTCGTGCTCGACCTCTCCCCGGAGCACGCCAAGGTGCGCGTCGAGGCGGCCCCCCTCTACGGCGAACGCGCCGACGGCGGCGCCTCCGGACGCATCCGGCTCCCGTCGGGCGAGGACGACGCCAACCCGGTCTCCGGCACCTCCCCCGCCCTTTCGCCGGGCTTCGACGAAGAAAGCGGCCAGTACGGATCCGCCGTCTCCAGCGCCGCGCAGCTCGCCGCCCAGGCCCTCGCCGAAACCGTCCGGACCGAGATCGAGGCGCCGGGATGCACCTACGCCTTCCTCGGCTACCGCGACAACGCGGGCGGCGCCTCCACCGGGAAAACCGAAGGCGAAGCGCGCATCCGCTTCCGCAGCAACGGCACCTGCCGCCCCTTCGCCGTGCGCGTGAGCATCACCGACGACGACGCCCTCTACGTCAGCTTCGACTTGCTCGGATCGGCCGCCGTCGACAAGGATCCCCCCCGATGAAAGCCCCCTTCCAATCCGCGAAAAGCGGCATGACGCTCGTGGAGGTGCTGCTGGCCACCATCATCCTCGCCACGGGCCTCACCGCGCTTCTGACGGGGCTCTCCTCCTGCCTCGCCGTCATGCGCGCCTCGCGCGTGGTCTCCACCGCGCAATGGGTGCTCGGAATGGGCGAACTCAAGCATCCGCTTCGCGCCGTCGAGGAGCTCGAAGAACTGGACATCGACGGCGACACCTCCATCGCGGAAGGATTCACCTTCTCCCGCAAGGTCGAGGAGAAGGAGATCGCGGACGACGACGAGGACGACGGCCTGCGCGTGGTCCGGACCCGCGTCTCCTGGGGATCGGGGAAAGAGGGCGAATACCTGGAGGTCGTCCGCCTCCTCTGGGAAAAACCGGAGGATCGCCCATGAAACGCTCCGGATTCACCCTGCTCGAGCTGGTCTTGGTGGTCGGCATCCTCGCCGTCATCTCCACGGTCGCCTACTTCACCTTCAACGCGGGCGTCAACGCCTGGCGCACCGGCACCCGGCTTGCCGACTCCCTCCACCACGCCGAATACGTGCTCGAACAGGTGGTGATGGGATTGCGCTCCGCCTACTACCCCGACGGCGGGAAGGCCAACGCGAACTACGGATTCGTGCTGGAAGACGATGGATCCGACGGCCCGGACGCGCGCGACACCATCAGCTGGGTCAAGCTGGGCACGTCGCTCGTCGGGGCGGACGCCCCCTTCGCCGGCATTCCCCATCGCGTCGAAATCGGCGTCTTCGACCCCGACGACGCCTCGGCCTCCCATGGCTTCGGCGTACGCGCCTGGCGCATCGACAGCCAGCCCGAGGACTTCGACCCGGAAGAGGAAGTGGAGCCGTTCTTCCTCACCGACAAGATTCTCGGCATCAACTGCCGCACCCTCGCCAACGACCAGGAAGACGAGGACGAGCTTGCCTGGGAGGACGAGTGGGAGGACACCAACCGCGTCCCCTTCGCCGTGGAAATCACCCTCTACCTCGAACCCCCGAGGGAGGGCGACGACCCCGTCGAAGTGCAGCGCATCGCGGAAATCCCCCTCGCCGGACTCTCCTGGAAGGACAGGGGGGTAGTCTCCCCCCTCGCCCGTCCGCGCTCCACCCACACCTCCATCTCCACCGGCGGCGGCTCCGGCCAAACGCCCGGATCCGACTCCTCCGACCCGAAGCCCCGCCCCGGGCCCCGGCGGAGAACCACCCCCCCGGCGGGCTCGGGCGCCTCCCGGCCATCCGGCAACGCGGGAGGCTCCCCGTGACCCGGCGCGACCTCCTCCCGGAAACGCGGCGCGCCGCGTCCGATCCGGCGCGGGGTTCCGCGCTGATCATCGCCCTCTGGACGATCGGCCTCCTCTCGATGCTCGTCGTCTCCTTCGCCTTCGACGCCCACTTGGAGGGCAAGGCCGCCTCTTCCGCCCGCCACCGCCGCGAAGCCGAATACATCGCGCTGTCCGGCATCCCCGTGGCCGAAATGCTGCTCGACAAGCAACGCGGCGTGGACGTCGAAGCCGACCCCGCCGACGTCGCCGACGACCCCTGGCACGCGCCCGCCGTAAGCCTCAAGACCGGCCGCGGCTTCGCGGGGCTCGTCATCAGCAACGAGGCCTTCAACGGCACCCTCACGCTGGACATGGAGCCCGAACCCGGGCGGCGCAACGTGAACAAGCTTTCCGACGACGACTGGGAGCGCATCCTCACCGTGGCCGGCGTGCCCGAAGACTACTTCCCCGAACTGATCGACTCCTTCTTCGACTGGATCGACGACGACAGCGTCCCGCGCGCCGACGGCGCCGAGACGGAGGACTATTACGAAGAGCTCGACCCGCCCTACCGCGCCCGCAACGCCCCCGTGGACACCGTCCGCGAACTCCTGCTCGTGAAGGGCTTCAACGAGGCCATCCTCTCCGGCGGCGTGCTCAACCCCGGCGATCCCGAGGAGAGCTGGATCCGCATCTCCGGCATCCAGGACATGCTCACCACCTACGGCGACGGCCTGGTGAACGTGAATGCCGCCGGCGCCCGGGTGCTCCAGACGCTGCCCGAGGTGGACGAAATCGTCGCGGGCGCCATCATCGAAGAGCGCGAGCGCGGCAAGACGGGCGGCGGCGAGGCGGACGACACCTCCTTCACCAGCGTCGGGGACCTCACCTCGCGCATCCCCGACCTCCCCCCTTCCATCGGCTCCTATGTGGCCATGCGCTCCGACATCTACCGCCTCACGGCCGTGGGGCACGTCGGCCGCGTCACCCGGCGCGTCTGGGCCATCGTCCATCACGACGGCAACGCCATGCGGATCCTCCGCTGGCGCGAGGAGCCCTGACCATCCCCCACCCCCGCATGCCATGAACGACACCACCGACCGGACCTCCACCGGCTCCCCGTTCCCCGAGACGGCGGACATCGAGACGTCGAACGACGACTACGCCACCCGCTTCCGCGGGGCGACCGGCGCCTGGATGCTCGCCGTGCAGGCGGACATCATGATGCAGCTGCTGCGCCCCGCCCCCGGCTGGCGCGTGCTGGACGTGGGCGGAGGCCACGCCCAGCTCACGAAGCCCCTCCTCGACGCCGGATGCCGCCTGGTCGTGCTGGGGAGCGCCCCCAGCTGCCGCCACCGCCTCGAGCCCTTCCTCGAACCGGGCCGGTGCGACTTCCAGGTGGGCAACGTGGTGGAGCTCCCCTTCGAGGACAACGCCTTCGACGGCGTCGTCTGCTTCCGTCTTTTCACCCACTGCGGACGCTGGCGGCAGCTCGCCGCCGAACTGGCGCGCGTGAGCCGCGGGCCGGTGGTCTTCGACTACCCCACCCGCCAGAGCCTGAACGCCATCGCACCCGCCTTCTTCGGCGCGAAGAAACGCTTCGAGAAGAACACGCGCACGTGGACGCTCTTCCGGCACGCGCAAATCCGCGACGCCTTCGGGAAGGCCGGCTGGAAAATCGTCCGCCGCAAGGCGCAATTCTGGATGCCCATGGTCGTCCACCGCGCCCTCCATTGCGCCACCCTCTCCGCCTTCCTCGAAGGCGCCGGGCGCTGCCTGGGCCTTACCGCCCTGGCCGGCTCGCCCGTGATCGCACGCGCCGAAAACGCATCAGGAACCCCATCATGACCCAACCGCTCCCCGACTTCCCCGTGGACCGCTCCCGCCTGGAGGCAGGCATTCGCGGCAGCCTGGAGGCCATCGGCTCCCTCTTCGGCCAACTCGACACCCTCGAAGCGGCCTCCCGCCTGCTTGTGGACACCCTTCGCTCCGGCGGAAAGGTCCTCACCTGCGGAAACGGCGGAAGCGCCGCCGAAGCCATGCACATGGCGGAGGAGCTCTCCGGACGCTTCCGCGGCAACCGGCGCAGCCTTCCGGGACTCGCGCTGACCGCCGACGGCACCGCCATCACCTGCATCGCGAACGACTTCGGCTACGACGAGGTCTTCGCCCGCCAAATCGAGGGGCTCGGCGCCCCGGGCGACCTGCTCGTGGTCTTCTCCACCAGCGGCAAGGCCCGATGCCTCGCCCGCGCCGTATCGCAGGCCCGTGTCGGCGGGCTCCGCGTGCTGCTCCTGCTCGGCAGGGGCGGCGGTCCCCTCGCGGGTCGCGGCGACGTCGCCATCGACATCCCCGACGCCCCGACCGAACGCATCCAGGAGGCCCACCAGGTGGTCCTCCACCTCCTCCTCGACCAAGTCGAACTCGCCTTCCCCGCCCCGGGCGGGGACACCCCCCGATGACCCGCCGCGAACGCTTCCGGGCCATCCTGGAGGGACGGCCCGCCGATCGCCTCCCCGTCCTCGCCACGCAACTCCGCACACCAACACACCAGGAACACACCCCATGGAAAAACCGGACGTCTTGTTCTGCGGCTCCGCCGCAGCCGAAGGAATCCCCGCCTATTTCTGCGATTGCCCCGTCTGCCGCGAAGCGGCGCGCCGCGGCGGGAAGGAGATCCGGAAGCGGACCAGCTACAACTTCGGGGGCGTGGTCCAGATCGACTTCGGCCCGGACATCCTCCAGGCCTTCCACACGTACCGCGACCGCATGAACCGGATCCGCCACGTGCTCGTCACCCACGCCCACGAGGACCACCTCTCCCCCGAGGAGCTGGCATACCTGCGCGACGGGTTCTGCACCGTGCCAACCCAGCCGGACGGCATCACCCTCCACGGGACCCGCCCCACCTTCGAACGCATCGACCGCGAACTGGATCCGGGGGCGACCGAAGACCGCGCCGACGCCGTCTACGCCTCCGGACGCCTCCGCACGCACGTGTTCCGCACCTTCGACGTCTTCGATCTCCCCGACGCGGGGGCCACGGTACGCACCTACCGCGCGAACCATTCCCCCCCCTTGGAACCGGTGGTGTACGTCGTCACGCTCGGCGGACGCACCGTCCTCTTCGGGAACGACACCGGCTACTTCCCCGAGGACTCCTGGTCCGCGCTCGGGGCGGCGCGGGGGGAGCTCCGTCTGGACGTGGTGATTTTGGACGACACGGGCGCCATGCTGGACTGGCGCGACGGGCACATGGGCGCGCCGGCGGTGCTCGACACCTTTTCCCGCCTGGAGTCGCTGGGGCTGTCCGACCGTTCCACCGTGAAGGCGGTGAACCACTTCTCGCACAACGGCCGGGCCACCCATGCCGACCTGGAGGCCTTCTACGGGCCGCGCGGCATCCGGGTGGGATACGACGGACTGCTCCTCTAGGCGTCCTGCGGCGGCTCTTCCCATGGCTCGAGGGAGCAGCGGAAGACATCGGCGAAGTGGCGAAGCACGGCGCGCTTGACCGCTTCCATGTCGACCGGGCGGCCGAGCAGCCGCTGGAGGGAGGTCACCCCGCACCCCTGCAGGCCGCAGGCGACGATGCCCCGGAAGTCGTCGAGGCGCGTGTTCACGTTGAGCGCGAAGCCGTGGCGCGTCACGCGATGGGAGACGTGGATGCCCAGTGCGCAGAGCTTGCAATCGCCCGCCCACACGCCGCGATTCCGTCCGTCGCGATGGGCCGAGACGCCGAAATCGGCGACGGCGCGGAGGACGGTCTCCTCGAGGTTCGCGATGTAGTCCAGCACGCCGAGGCCGCGCTGCGGGAGATGGAGGATGGGGTATCCCACGAGCTGTCCGGGGCCGTGGTAGGTCACGTCGCCTCCGCGCGTGGCCTGCGCAAGCTGGATGCCGGCTTCGGCGCGGCGCGCCGCATCCCACAGCACGTTCGCGGGAGAGGCGGAGCGCCCGAGGGTGTAGACCGGCGCGTGTTCGAGGAGGAGGAGCGTGTCCGGGCAGGCGCCGGCGCGGCGCGCCGCCGCGATCTCCTCCTGCAGCGCGAAGGCCTCGTCGAAGGGGACGCCCTGGCCCAGGTCGCGGACGCGGACGGGCGCGGGGGAACGCTCGGCGGAAGGATTCATGGGCGCATGGGCAACTACTCGATGCGCCCCCACCGGGGCGACGCGAAGGGCCAGTAGACCAGGGCGCCGGGGCCGAGAAGGTTCTCGCGGGGCACGGCGCCCCAGTAGCGGCTGTCGAGGCTGTTGCCCGTGTTGTCGCCCAGCGCGAAGTATTCGTCGGGGGCAAGGTCGAAGTGGTCGGCGGGCGTGCGAAGCGGGGCCCTGGAGACGCACTGCGGGGCGTTGCCGACCACCTGGTAGCCAAGGTAGGCGGGCGCCCAGTCGGCCAGTTTCTCGCGGCGCGCGATGCGGACGATGCTTTCGGGGGTCTTCACGACGGCGCCGTCCACGACCAGGTTCGGCGGCCGGATGGAGACCGATTCGCCGGGCAGGCCGACCATGCGCTTGATGTAGTGGGTGCCTTCGGGGAGGCCGGGGATGTTCTTCGTGGAGAAGACCATCACGTCGCCGCGACGCGGGGGGCGGAAGTTCCAGGTGAGACGATTCACGAAGACGTGGTCGCCCGCGCGGACGATGCCCGCCCACAGCAGGCCGCCCGAGCGGATCGTGCCGTCCGCGCGGAGATCCTTGAGAGCGCCCAGGTCGATGGTGTTGCCGCGCGTGATGGCGTCGGAGGGGACGTGGTAGATCTTCCCCCCGATCCGGAAGGCGGCGTAGCCGGGCTTGAGCGATTGCGTGAGAGGGACGACCCTCCCGCCGGCCTCCACGCGCACCTCCTTGTACCAATCGCCCGTGACGAACCACTTGAAGAGCTTGAGCGGCATCCGGTCGAGGATCGTGGGGCGTTCGCAGTCCACGGTGTGGATGCCGTAGAGGGTGGGATGCATCGAACCCGTGGGAATCTGGAAGGGCTGGAAGAAGTAGCAGCGGAAGGCCATCGCCACCGCGATGGCCACCACGACCACCTCGAAGTTCTCGAGGAAGACGTTGCGCTGGACGGCGCCGTGGAGCTCGAGGAAGTCCGAGAGCTTCTGCGCCTCCGCCTCGAGGTCGGCGAGACCGGCGTAACGCGCCGTCCTGGCGGCCGCGATCCGTTCCGACAGCTCTTCGAGAACGGACGGCTCCAGGAGGTCTCCGCGCAGGTTGCGGAGGGAGCGCGCCGCAGAGACCAGGGCGTCCAGCTGTTTGCGCGCCTTGCGTTTCTGGAGGAAGGTGGCCATCGTGGGAGTCTCCGGGAAGGCGTGGCGGATCAGAGGCGGCCGAAGCGGACCTCGAGGATGTCGCGGAGTTCGCGGTAGGCGATTTCGAGATCATCGTTCACCACGGAATGCATGTATTCGCCGGAACGGGCGAGTTCTTCCACCGCGTTGCCGAGGCGCTGCTCGATCTCCTCCGGGGTGTCTTCGCCGCGGTTGTACAGGCGGCGGCGCAGGACTTCCATGCTGGGCGGCCTGATGAAGATGTCCACGAATCCTTCGCGCAACGGGTCGTTCGGGGGAAGGCCCGCGACGAAATCCCTCACCTGGGCGGCGCCGGCCACGTCGATGTCCATCAGCACGCTCTGCCCCTCGGCGAAGGCTTCGCGCACCGGCCCCACGAGCGTGCCGTAGCGGTTGCCGTGCACAACCGCGTGCTCCAGGAAGAGCCCCTTCCCCACGCGCGCCTCGAACTCCTCGGGGGTCACGAAGAAGTAGTCGAGCCCGTCCTCCTCGGCGCCGCGCGGGGGGCGGGTGGTGCAGGAGACGGAATAGGTGATTTCGGGGTAGTCCTGGAGGAGCCGGTCGCAAAGCGTGGTTTTGCCCGTGCCCGAAGGGGCGGACATGACGATGAGCAGGGATTTCATGGGAGGCCTTTCATGGGGGCGAAGGGCGCAAATCATGGCGTCCAGAGGCGGAAGAGAAGCCAGAAGGCGACGAGGGCGAGGAAGAGCTTCCAGACGAAGAGCCGGCCGACGAGTTCGGGGGCGGGCAGGCGGCGGGCGCGCGTCTGGCGCAGCCCGCCGGCGGCGATGTAGTGGAACATCCTCTCGCGGCGGGTGGTCTTGGGCGCGCCTTCGTCCTCGGGAAGCGTCTTGAGGCGGAAGGTCGTCGCGGGATCGGACTCCTTCGACCAGAGGCGTTCGGAGATGCCGTCGAGCCGACTGGATTTTTTCCGGAAGAGGGCCATGGCGTCAAGGGATGATGAGCTCCGTTCCGACCTGTACGCGGTCGTCCTTCACCACGTCCAGGTTGGCGTTCTTGATGCGGGACCACAGCTTGGCGTCCCCATAGACCTTCTCGGCGATGCGGGAGAGGCTGTCGCCCTGTTTCACGATGTAGGTGCGCACCTCGGGATCCGCGGAGACCTGGGTGGCAGAGCGGATGCGCTCCTGCCCGTCGACGGCGATCTCCGCGCTGGCGGGAGGGGCGCTCAGCACCTCGACCCTGCGCCGGAGGCGGAGGACTTCGGTTTCCTTGAGCTGGAGGGCCTTCTTCGCCTGCCCCAGTTCCTCCTCGAGGGCGTTTTTCTCCTTCTCGAGCGAAGCGGAGCGCTGGCGTTCGGCCTGGAGCTGGCGGATGTAGATGCCGGCGTCGCCGGCCTGGGCGAGGTCGCGAGCCATCTCGGCGGCGAGCAGCTGCCTCGCGAGGCGGAGCCGATCGTCGATCATCCGCTTCTTCTGCGTGGAGGGGCTCATGTCGAGATAGCGCCGGTAGTGGTAGATCGCGCCGATGTAGTCCTTGTTGCTGTCGTGCAGCAGCAGCCCGAGGTTCAAGTGGGCGAGGGCGGCGGTGGGGTGGACGAGCAACGCCACCTTGTACTGGTCGATCGCCTTGTCGTACTGGCCCTCGCGCTCGAACTCGATGGCCTTCCGCACCTCCGGGAGGTCGGCATCGGCCACGTCGCGCGCGGCCACGGAAGGCCGGCAGCCGACGACGGCAACGCAGGTCGCAAGGAGAACAGCGGCGAGGACGCACCTTCGGAGGATACGAGAGGGGGGCTGGGAAGCTGGATTCATGGGATGGCCCCTTCCGGACTATTCGCGGGGGGAGCCGTCACGAGCCTCGTTCACGCGGAGCTTGCGTCCCTGGAGTTCGCGGTCGTTCATCGCCTTCACGGCGGACTCGGCTTCCGGACGGTTGGGCATCACGATGAAGCCGAACCCCTTCGACTTGCTGCTGAAGCGGTTGATGATGATGCGCACGGACGAGACCTTGCCGAAGCGCTCGAACTCCTTGCGGAGGTCGGCCTCGGTGGTGTCGTAGCTGAGGTTGCCCACATAGAGCTCCACATCGCCGGGGGCGAGCTGCACGGGCGTCTGCTTCGGGGCGGCGGCGCGTTCCTTGCCTTGCCGTTTGCCGGCGTTTTGCGAGGCACGGCCGGCGGACTTGGCGCGCCCCTTCTTTTTCGGGGAGCCCGAACGCCGGCGGGGAAGGCAGAGGCCGATCAGCACGCCGAGGACGAAGAGGACGATGGAGTAAACGTTGAAGTTCTCGGCGACAAAGGCCGACAGGGTGGAAATGTCCATGATGGAGAGGGGTCTTTCTGTATCGGGGGGGGGATACCGGAGGACGGGAACGTCCGGCGCTAGTGAGACATCATCCGGAATTCGAGGATCATGCGCAGGCGGGGCGGGAAACGGAGTTTCCGGAGGGCCTTCGCCTCGATCTGGCGGACGCGCTCGCGGGTGACGTTCAGCATCTTGCCGACGTCCTCCAGGGTGCGGGGGTTGTGGTCTTCTAGGCCGAAACGGAGGCGGAGCACAAGCCGCTCGCGTTCGGTGAGTTCCTGAAGAAGGTTGTTGATGCTCTCCTTGAGGAGGGAGAGATCGGCGTCTTCGGCGGGATCGCGGGCCTTGGTGTCCTTGATGAAGTCGCCGAAGTGGGCGTCGTCGCCGTCGCCCACGGGGCTTTGGAGCGAGATGGGCTGCTGGGCCATCTTGTGGACGGCCCGGACGCGGTCCACGTCCACGCCCATCTCCTCGGCGGTCTCTTCCATGGTGGGTTCGCGGCCGAGCTCCTGCACGAGCTTCTTCTGCACGCGCATCAGCTTGTTGATCGTTTCGATCATGTGCACCGGGATGCGGATCGTCCGGGCCTGGTCCGCGATGGCGCGGGTGGCCGCCTGGCGGATCCACCACGTCGCGTACGTGGAGAACTTGTAGCCGCGCTTGTATTCGAACTTCTCCACGGCCTTCATCAGGCCGGTGTTCCCCTCCTGGATGAGATCCAGGAACGAAAGGCCGCGGTTCATGTACTTCTTGACGATGCTGATGACCAGGCGGAGGTTCGACTCGACCATCTCCGTCCGGGCCTCCTGGCCGGTGTGCAGCGCGTCCTTGAGGCTGCGGAAGGTCTCCACGAACTCCTGGGGGGGCATGCCGAAAAGCGATTCCAGGGCCGCGATCTTCCTTTCGAGCGTCTGGAGGTTGTCCATCACGCCCTTCGCCGCCTTGCGGCGGGCGGCTTTCTTGCGGAGCTCCTCCCGCTCCTGGCAGTAGCCGACGTAGCGGAGGTAGATCGTCTCGTCCGCCTCGTTGCAGAGGGATTCAAGGACCTTCTGCTTGATGTTGAGCCGGTCGGAGAAGCCCAGCAGGGACTTGCGGGCTTCTCCAAGTTCACGGCGGGCGGTCTCGAGGGTGCGCCGGGCACGGGACTGCACGGCGGGCTTGGCCTCCGCCTCTTCCGCATCGCGTACCGCCTTCTCGGCCTTGAAGACCTTCTCGGCGGCGCGGTCGAGCGCCTTCTGGATACTGGCGAGATCATCCTTCAAGCCGGGAATCGCCGCGGCGTAGGTCTCCTGGTTCTCCGCCTTGTCGGTGAGGACACGGTCGAACCGCTCCGTCTGCGCCTCGAGTCGTTCGAGAAGGTCGAGGTAGAAGCGCGGGGTGAAATTGAAGTTGTTGAAAATCAGCCGGACCTGCTCCTCGGAGGCCTCGATGCGCTTGCAAATGGCTACCTCCTGCTCGCGGGTGAGCAGGGGGACCTGGCCCATCTGGTGGAGGTACATGCGAACCGGATCGTCCAGCATGTCGAGCTTGCCGACACGGGCGCGACTGGTGTCTTCCTGGTATTTGTCGGCATCGGCGGCGTCGATGATGGTGAAGCCCATGCCGCGAAGAATGCCGAGATAGGACTCGATCGCGGTATCCTGGATCACACTCTCGGGGAGCGCCTCGTGGATGTCGTCGAAGGTCAGGAAGCCCTGGGTTTCGGCGAGATACGCAAGCTGCTTGATTCGCTCGTTGCGTTCCTCGTGAAGCGACTTGCCCATGAGGACGCCCTGGTCGAAGGAATCCGCAATGGAAACCGTGTCGAGCGTATTGTCCAGATCGTCGTCGCTCGTAACCTGGTAGCCGTCGCTCGGGAAGGCGCTCCCGCCGAAACTGCCGATGCCAAGGCGTTGGTTGGCGTTGGCGAAGGGATCGCGCGTACGGGGCTCCGCCTCAAAGGCGTTGCCGATCTCCCCGCCCGCCGCGAAATGGCCGGCGTCGGCAGGGTCGAGATTGGAATCGGCATCAATCTCCGCGGAGAAATCGTCATCGAGCACTTCAACCTCGGTGTCGGCATCTTCGACAGGGAGCGAGTTGACCCCGGTGAAGTCTTCCTCCGTATCAACATCAACGACGTCCTTGGTCTTCTCCTCGACAGCCTTCTTCTCCTCGGCGGGAGCCGGAGCCGGCGTCTTCTTTTTCGCGGCCGCAGGCTTCTTCGGAACCGAAGCTTTCCGGGCGGTTGCGGGGGTTGCATCCTGCCCTGGCTCTTCCTTTACGGCAACCCGCGCCTTCGGAGCGGAAGCTTTCTTTCCCTTCGCGGCGGGCGCGGGCTGGGCGGCGGGCTTCCGTTTCTCCGCCGACTTCGCTCTGGCGGGCTTTTTCGTCGCAGGGGTCTTCTCTGGCGTCTTTTCTTCGGGCGAGGCGGTCTTCGAGGCCGGTTTCTTCTTCATGCCTTTGGGGCTGCTCTTGGGCTCGGTCTTCATATGCGGAAATTTTCTCCGATGCAAACTCTGACGGCTGGATACTGGATCGCCTGGAACGTGCGCGAAAGGACATGGAACGCTTCCCAGGGGCGGGATCCTTCACGCCCTTCGCGAAACTCACCACCTGCCCAGGGCAATCTTCTTGCTGGTTTCCACCTGGTAGTTCTCTGTCTCGCCCTTGGGATCCGTCTCGCAAAGGGATTCGATGTGCCCATCCAGGAAAATGGCATGGGCCCACATCCTCCCGCTCTTGCGGTGCAGGCACCCGTAGACCTCCTTGGGGTGGGAGTTTTTTACGGCGTCGACATAGCAATCGAAGACGCTGTCCTGGCTCAACCCCCGGTCGCGGTTGACCTCCCCATGGACCTCGCCCTTGAAATCGTTCCAGTTGTACGGCGGATTCCCGCCGCGCTTGCCCGTGGACGAACCCGCCGTGAAGGGCATCTCGGTGAACAGGAGAATCCGGCTCGCCTGGACGCCATCGCCCAGCTTGTGGAGGTGCACCGGATGGTGGCGGATGTTGCGGCGAGACCCGAACCATTCGTTCATCACATAGCTGCGCTTCGCCCCGGGAACGACGCTCCGGAAGGCCGGGCAGCAGTAGATGGACATGTCCTCGTTCACATACGTGAAGAAGGAGCTGTACCGGATGGAGTCCACCGCGGCATTGTCGTTCTTCTCGTTGGCCGTACCCCCCACCACCGGATACACCAGCGAATGCGCCTCCGTTCGATCCTTGCCTTCGACCGATCCCGAGTGCTGCCGGACGCTCCCCACCCGATCCGGCTTGTTCGCAGGAAGCGGATAGTAGCTCCCAACCGCGCCGCCGTCGGCAGGAATCCAGCAGACCCATCCGTTGTGGCAGTGATGCCGGTTGTCGTGCGGCCAGTAAAAGTCATGCGAGCCTGCGTACGGAAGATCCCCGCTGTCCGATTCGCTCGCGCAGTTCATCACGCCCTGCCACAATGCCTTGAGATTGCCTTGGCATCGGGCGGAATGACCCGACGCACGCGCCGCGCCGATCATCTTCACGCTCGCCGTGGCCAGAAGCGAAATGATTGCGATGACAATGAGCAACTCCACGAGAGTAAACGCCTTGCGCATGTTCCGACTCCACTGCCCGAATCCCACCAGGATACAATTCGACCTAGTATACCGAAAAGTCAAGAGATGGCTAGTATAGCACCTTGTGGCGCGGTGTCAAACACCCGGACAAATTTCCCTGTTTCCATCCCTGTTCCCAGCGCGTTGCCGCACGATCCATGACACCGAAATTGCGAGGCGGCGGCCCAGGACGTTCGGATGAAACGCGCGTGGACAAGCGGGGGGAGAGATGGTACCCTGGCTACCATTGAGCAACCCTTTCGACCTCCTCCGAACCACAAAGATCCCCCCCGTGTCCGGGAAGCCATGATGGCTGGCAGAAATGGAAACATGAACTTCAGGAAGAATCGCCCCCTTTACCTCCTCCTTTCGGCCGCCGCCTTCGCCGTAGGCCTTGTCGCCCATGCCCAGGAGGCTTCGCCCGAAGCGGCAAAGGCCCTCTCGCCCGCCGAGGAGGCCTTCGACGCCTTCTTCAAGCAGGTGCAGCGCGATCCGGGGTCGATTTCCCGCGACGACATGCTGAAGGGGCTGAAGACAGGCCTCGACCTGGGGCGCCCCGTGACGGCCGCCAGCGCCGCGCGGCTCTACCTCGGGCAGACCCAGGCGCCGGCGCCCGAGGTCCTCCGCCTCGCGGGCGACGCCGCCTGCCAGGCCGGCGACCTCGTGCTTGCCGCCACCCGGTACCGCCAATATGCGGGCGCCGCCCAAGGGGACGCCGAAGCCGGCCGCGTGGCCGCGCTGATGTGCCGGATCCAGGTGGACTACCTGAACAACTACGAAGAGGCCTTCCAGTTCATGGTGGAATCGGGCGACAAGTTCCGCGCTTCGCCCGAGTTCCGCGCCTTCGACCTCTGGTTCCTCCGCTACGCCCGCAACACGCGGAACTGCGTGGCGCACGCCGGACGTATCGCCACGATGCTGGGGGAAAACCGCCCCATCGAGTGCGACCGCCTGCAACTCCATGGCGAACTGGAGTGGCTCCTCGACGAATGCCGTGCCATGCAGCCCGCACATCTCGCCGCCGCCGCGCACCTGAAGACCATCGCCGGCCGCCTGCGCGAGTCCCCGGCCCTCCAGTCCCGCACCGCCTTCGCCGCCGCCGCCATGGCCTACCGTTCCGGCGTGCAGGGCAAGGACGACACCGCGCTGAAAACCGAAGTCGCCGCCGTGACCCGCGCCGCCGTGGACTGCGTGGCGGCCGATCCCGCCGCCGACACCCTTCGCTACGTCTCCACCTGCCTGTGCAACGACGCCAACCTCGCCCGACGCACCGCCCCGGATCTCCGGAACGCCCTCGTGGAGGCCTTCCTGAAGCTCCCGGCGGCGGAGCGCGACGCCTTCGCCCCGCCCACCGACGGCGCCTACGCGTGGTTCTATGCGCCGGAGTTCTGGACGGCCGCCGCTTTGCGGGATCCCGCCTACTTCCAGGCATCCCCCCGCACCGCACGGCTCCGCTTCGTAACCAGCGGCGGCGCCCCGAAGATGTTCGCCCTCCTCGCGCCCGCGCTGAAGGCCGTGCCGAGCGTCGACGCCGCCGTGGTGGCCGCCGTGGCCGCGGACAACGATCCGCAGGCCGCCATCGGACGCCTCGTCGCCCAGCACGCGGGGCTTCTCTCCGCCGGCGGCTTCTGGGAGGCCTATCGGAAGGTCGTGGATGTCGAACGCCAGCTCCCGAGGGACGAAGGGGCGCCGACCCCCGACGCGACCGCGCTCCTCGCGCGCTTCACCCGCGATACCGCGCTGGCCTCGCCGCTGATGCTCGACCCCGCCGGCGCAAACGCCGCCCTGCGCGCGCTGTGGGCGATTCCGGACGCCGCGGATCCCGCGAACAAGGCCGCCTTCGTACCCTTGCTCGAATCGATGGCATGGGTGCCGTATGCGGACGCCGACTCCCGCGCCCAGGCCTTCCGCGGCGTCTCGCAGGACATCGCCAAGTGGGCCGCCGAAGTGCGCGAGGACGTCAAGGCCGGCAAAGACGGCGCCGCCGCGAACGCGGAGACCGTCTCCCGCCTCGACACCCTCGTGAAGACCCTCTCCGACGCCGGATTCGCCTGCGACCCCGCCGTCGCGCCGGACGACCTCTGCCGCACCGTCTCCTCCGTGGGCGCCGCCCTCGCCGCGAAAGACCAGGCCGCCTTCGACGCCGCGGCCCGCTCGCTGGTTACCGCCGCCCACGCCTGCGACGATGACCGCACCCCCTTCGCCTTCGCCGCACTCCTCTGGCTGGGGAACCTCCGCGGCGGCGACATCGATCCCCTCCCCGTGCAGCTCGAAGCCCTCGCCGGCCAGGCCGCACGGGATCCCGGAGGCCCGAACCGCACGACCCACGAGCTCTGGGCCGCGCTCTGCAGCCAGCACCGCGAGTGGGGCAACCTGGGCCGCGTGCGCCCCGAGGACAAGGAGGACATCCGCAAGGTGAGCGACACGCTCGCCAAGGTGATCCTCGACGGCCTCCAGCAGCAGGACCAGTTCTCCCCCACCCTCTTCTGGTGGTTCCGCACCACCCGCGTGGGCGCGGGGTGGAAGGAAAATTCCTGGAATGCCGACGTGGTGCGCGCCATGGCCGAACGCCAGAACAGGGAGCCCCGCAACCCCGGCATCGACGGCGTGGGAGGCGCCATCACCCTCGTCCGACTGTGCCGCGACGAATTTGCCGCATTGCAGGAAGAGCTGCCGCCGCGGTCCGCCTTCGACGACCTGATGGCCAGGGAAGTCGCCGGCGGCGACACCATCCCGCCCCGAGATTTCTGGAACTACAGCCCGGACTCGGACCGCAAGGTGCGCGACGCCCTCGCGAACCGCCTTGCGCAGCTTCCCGCCTACCCCTTCGGGGCGCATCCGCAACTGCCGGTCTTCCATCGCGACACCTACTGGGACGCCTACGGACGCGCCATCACCGGCGCCTCCGAAGGCCCGCGTGCCGCCCTTGCCGCGCATGCATGGAACGGACTCGGCAGCGTCTTCTTCGACGACTACGCCGTGGGAGCCTGCGCGCTTCCCGCCTTCCAGACCGACGAAGCCTCGCGCGCCGCCTTCTTCGGGAAACTCGCCGAAGTGTGCGACCGCGCGGCGCAGGTGCCCGGCACCCGCTGCTCGCCGCCCTACCTCCCCGGCCTCGAAAAGCTCGCCAAGGCCGAAGACGTGACCAACGGCGAGCTCGACGTGCTCCTCCGCTTCGCCGACGCCTTCTGTCCCTACGACGGCCCGCACAACAAGAACGCCGACCACGCCCTGCTGCTCGCCATCCAGGCCCTTCGCCTGCGCGGCCGCTCCGGCGAAGTCTTCCCCCTTCTCGCCCAGTACCTGCGCGTCGCCCGCGAACTCCGCAACGGACACGTCTACAACCGCTTCGTCGCCCTGGGCAGCGAATTCCTCGACGCCGGCGAAACCGAACTCGCCGCCGCCGTGGGCAACCTCGCCTCCGTCATGCAGGGGCTCGAACTCAACAGCGAACAGCGCAACGCGATCCTCGCCGTCCGCGCCAAGGCCCTCGCCGGCATCGGAGGCACCATCCCCGTCGACCGCGGCGACGCCCGCTACCCGATCTTCGCCGCCCAGGCCGACTTCCTCGTGGGCAAGTTCGGCACCGCGTGGGAGTGGTACCTCTCCGCCGCCTCCCGCCTGCCCGCCACCCTGAAGGAACTCGACCCCGCCTTCGTCCTCTGGCTCGTCGAGCGACACACCGACGTGGGCGACTTCGACCAGGCCGAGGACATCGCCCGCCAGATGCTCCAATGGGCCGGCACCTCCGGCCAAGGCTTCGACCGCGAGGCGCGCGCCCGCCTGCAGTTCGACTACGCCACCATCGCCAAGGCGCGCCAGGAATACCCCAAGGCACGCGCCATGTACGAGCAAATCGCGGCCGGCAAGGAGTACGACGGCACCCAGGGCCAACGCGCCGCCGAACTCGGCATCGCCGAAATCGACCGCCTCACCCGCCAGTACGATGCCGCCCTCGCGCGCCTCGACAAACTCTCCCGGCGCAACGACCCCTACCTCCAAGCCGAGGCCAACTACCAGATGGCCCTCATCCGCTTCGACCAGGAGGAGTACGTCGGAGCCAAGGAGCTCATCGAAAAGGTCTTCGTCCTCGAACCCGCCCACGTGAACGGACGCCTCCTGGAAGGGAAGATCAACCTCAGCCTCAAAAAACTTGTCGAGGCCACCGAGGTCACCGTGGGCCAGTCCGGAATGCAGGAGGTCCTCGTGCCCGGCAAGCCGCTCAAGGTGCAGCTGATGGATCGCAACCTCGCCGTCGTCGGACAGGGCAGCTCCATCGAAGTGCGCGCCTGGACCGACTCGGGCGACGAGGAATTCCTCACCCTCCTGCCCTTCGGCGACTCCCGCACCAAGTTCGAAGGCACCGTCCCCACCGCCCTGGGCGCCCCCGAGAAGGGAGACCGCATCCTCCAGGTGCGCGGCGGCGACTTCGTGCATTACGACTTCTCCGAACGCTTCATGAAGGCCAACAAGATCGAAGGCTCCCAGGCCGTCGCCATCCGCGTGGCCTCCGCCGGCGAGATCTTCGCCTCCTCCGGACGCATCCTCTCCCGCGAGGAGCAGGAGAACCTCGCCCTCGAACGCATGATCCGCGAACGCCTGCGCAGCAGGATCGAAGCGGACGACACCCTCCTCTCCACCGTCCGGAAGTCCTCCGAAATCAAACCGGGAAACCCCATCAACGTGCGCGTGATCGACCCCGACCGCAGCGGAACCCCCGAAAAGGACACGGTGACCGTGCGCGTCTCCTCCACCAGCGGCGACGCCATCGACTCGCTCGAACTCGTCGAGACCGAACCCTTCAGCGGCGTCTTCGAAGGGCAAATCCCCACGCTCTCCGCCCCCGCCACCGCCTTCGCCTCCGACTCCGAGGAGGGCCGCGAGCCCGTGTACGCCATCGCCGGCGTGGCGGACCATCCCGGCTGGGCGGGCCTCCCCGACGGCCGCCGCCCGAAAACCCTCTCGGTGGACCTGAACGAGCTCGCCGCCCTCGGCACCCTCACCATCGCCGCCGACGAGACCGGCCACCGCATCAAGCGCTTCGCGCTGCAAACCTCCAAATCCGGCCGCGAATTCCAGACCGTCGCCGCCTGGCCCGACAACCTCCCGCCCTGGAACGGCACGGCGCGCTTCGAACTCGCACGGCTCGCAGGCTATTCCCGCCTGCCCCGCACCCTCGAGGAATGCCGCGACTACATGGACTCCGGCTACCTCACCGACGGCGTCACCAAACTCTATCTCCGCCCGCTTCGCCCCGAAATCTCCTTCAAGGAAGACGTCGGCGGCCACGCGCAGAACCTCCGCCTCGCCGCACGGGGCGCCAACAGCTGGTACATCGGCCGCTTCTCCGCCGCCTTCTACCTCGAACAACGCCAGATGGCCTCCTTCCGCGTGGACATCCAAGGCGGAACGACCCGCGACATCAACGCCTTCCTCGCCGTGGACGGCATCCCCGCCGACCCCAAGACCCGCACCTTCAACGGATCCCTCGGACGCGGCGGCCACGTCGTCGAATTCTTCTTCGCCGCCCAGCGAAACGCCAAACCCACCTGGACGCTCCTCTCCGACATCGAGAACCCGCCCGAACTCACCGCCTGCTCCGACCGCTTCTTCGACCCCGCCCGCTTCCCGAAGGACGAACGCGCCCCGCTCTTCACCCCCGCGGAAATCCAGGCCGACGAGGCCGGCGGCGTCTTCACCGTGACCTTCCCCGAAGACACCGAGGCCCGGACCCTCCGCATCGTCGCCGCCGACTTCGAAGGCCAGGCCCCCGCCATCCGCTCCATCACGCTCGACCACGCCGACGGCGGAACACTCCTCCCGCCGCCCGTCGACATCGTGAGCCTGCGCCGCAACCGCACCCTCGAAATCGTCCCCGGCGACCGCGTCACCATCGCCTACGAAGACCCCTCCCCCCTCGATCCCAAAAAGGCCGTGAGCGAGGCGCAGATGACCGCCACCTTCAACGACGCGACCGTCGAGGCCTGCTTCGTCGAATCCATCCTCCACGGCGACGGCGTGCGCGAGCCCGTCTACATCCCCATGCGCCGCTTCTGCGTGGGCGACGCCCTCACCCTCTTCGTAAGCGATCCGGACATGGACGTCTCGGACCAGAGGGACCAGGTGACCCTCGAGGTCCGCTCCGGCTCCGCGAAACTCACCGTCCAGGCCCTCGAGACCGAGCCGCACTCCGGCATCTTCCTCGCCAGGATCTTCCCCGTCGAAGGCGAACCCTCGCGCGACACCGAGCTCCGCGTAGGCCCCGGCGACGACATCGAAATCACCTACCTGGACGTCGAAAACACCCAGCCCGGAATCCCGTGGCCCCGCAAGGCCATCCTCGAACAGGCCGTCAAGGGAGAGGCCGAACTCCGCGTCTACTCCGTGCAGTCCCGCCCCCTCACCGACGATGAACTCGCCGCGCCCGCCAAGGTCTCGCGCAACGCCCGCATCCGCGACGAACAGGTCCGCGTCTCCCGCACCCTCATCGCCCGCCGCCCGAGGGACGGCTCGCCCGACAACGTCGCGACCACCCTCGTGGCCGCCCCGCTCCTGGTGGAACTCCTCCACCCCGCCGCCGCCCTCTCCGGCGAAAGCGAAGCCGTCATCTTCGTCCAGACCGAACGCGGCCGCCGTGCCGCCGGCGTCGGGGCGGAACCCGGCCGCTTCGACATCCGCGTGCCCGGCACCGTGCGCCTCGCCGCACGCCCCGGCAACCTGCCCGCCATCCCTCCGCCCGTCGGCTACCGCGACGTCGCCATCGAAGGCAACCGCTACGCCCGCGCCGCACTGGACGACGGCCGCTTCTCGTTCGTGCTTCCCATGGAACTCGCCGCCGTTCCCGCCGACTCGCCCGCCGTCGCCGCGGAAAAACGCGCCCGCGCCGCCGCCAAGGCCGGCACCCGACGCTACAACCGCGACTACGAACGCGAAATCGAACCGCCCGTCCTCGCGGTCTCCGGCGACGACACCGTCTACGTCGGCCTGCGCTACGACGATCCGGACGGCAAGGCCCCCCGCTGGCAAATCCATGCCGTCCAACTCACCTCCGACCCGTGGCTGCACGTGATGGACCGCCGCTACGTCGAGGAAATCTCCGCCGTGCATGTCGGCGAAACCCTCTACCCCCGCGTGATCGACCACATCCTCGACACCTCCGACAACAAGGAGACGGCCTCCCTCTCCGTCAGCGGCATGGCCGGCGACCCCCGCACCATCACCCTCACCGAAACCTTCGGGCACTCCGGCGTCTTCAAAGGCGCCCTCCGCCTCACCTTCGCGGGCGACACCGAAATCCCCGTCGGCGAGAACGACCTGCCCGTCAGCTATGGCGACGTGCTCCGCTTCGCCTACGCCCCCCCCGGCGGACGCACCGAAGCCCCCCTCGAATGGGACGTCGCCGTCCACAAGGGCGCGGATGGCGCCGTGGCCCCCTTCACCAAGCAGTTCAAGGACCCGGACATCGCCATCCAAACCCAGTTCACCATGGCCGAAGCCTACTTCGAAATGGCCAAGAAACACCGCGAACTCGGCCAGAGGGACCTCGCCAGGAAGGAAATCCGGCAAGGCCGCAAACTCCTCGAAGAGTCCCTGCGCGACTCCCCCAAGTCCGAGGCGCGCGCCCACGCCGACTACCTGCTCGCCGAGCTTTCCGTCCAGTTCGCCGACGAGACCGAAAACCCCGACGAGAAGCTCCGCCACTACCGCGACGCCGTGAACCGCTTCACCGAAATCGTCTCCACCTACCCCGAAAGCGCCTACGCGCCGAAGGCACAGTTCAAGAAGGCGCTCGCCTTCGAGAAACTGGGCGACATCGACCTCGCCTGCGAGGAGTACGTGAAGCTCTCGTACCGCTACCCCGACAACGAACTCGTCGCCGAAACCATCGCCCGCCTCGGAAACTACTTCACCGTCAAGAACCGCACCATGGTCGAAAAGGCCAAGGCCGAAAGCGACCTCGTCGAACGCGAGAAGCTCCTCGTCCAGGCCCGCGCCGCCGCCACCACCGCCGCGCAAGTCTTCGGACGCCTCTCCGAACGCTTCCCCGACCATTCGCTCGCCTGGAAGACCCTCGTCCTCTCCGGCCAATGCTACCTGCGCGCCGAAAACTACGAAAAGGCCGTCGAAACCTTCCGCGGCGTGATCGCCTCCGAACAGGCCGGCCCCGACCTCGTGGCCCAGGCCATGTACTGGAGCGGCGACGCCCACATGAAGAGCCACAAGCTCGTGGACGCCTACCGCATGTTCAAGAAGCTCACGTGGGACTACCCCGAATCGGTCTGGGCCAAATACGCCCGCGGCCGCCTCTCGGAAGACGCCATGGCCCGCATCGAAGCCGCGGAAGCCGGCAACTAGCGGGACTTTCGCTATTCGCGGTCGGCAAAACTTTTACTGGGTATGCAGTTGACTCAACCTGCCACAACCTGTAGTATGCCCATCAATAAACGACTATCCGACCAGCATGGCCGAATTGGACCGCAGGTTTGCGACGCAGGACGCCTGTCTGGCTTATTTGGCGACGCTGGGAACCACGAAGAGCCGCGTTCTGCTGTTTGACAAGCTACTAACTCGGCCACAATTCATACTGCAAAACAGGGGCACGGGTTTTCCAACCCGTGACACGGACAGGAATGTCCATGCCCCTTTCCCAACTCCAAATTCCAGCTCCTCATGCCTGAATCTCCGTGAGCAGCGCTATTTGTGGCCGGGTTAGTAGCATTATTGGCGGTCGTCACAGCCCCCAACCCGCGATCAAAAATCGTGCCGCCACAAGATGTTGTGTCTGGTTGAGCCAACTGCATACCCAGTAAACTTTTTTGCCGATTTGAAGGTCGTTTCGACCCCGTTTTTGGCCGTTTTCGAGCGTTTTTGCTTCAAAAACGCTCGAAAAACGTCTGTTAAAAATCGTGGAACACCTCGACTTCCACATGCGCCTTGCCTTCAAGTTCCTCCGGCGACAGGCCTTCCTTGAAGACGACGTCGGCGACGTCGAAGTCAAACCGCCTCCCACCCGTCTGGTACTTGCCGAGATACGGCAGATTGAAGAGGTAGATGCCTTGCGCGCCTTCGCGCCAGAACTTCGCCGCCACGCCTCGATACATCTCCGGCGTCATCCAAACGTCCTTGCCGCCGACGTTCGCCACGCAGTCGATGCCGGGGACGACCCGGACCTCCGGATCGGCGGCGGCCATTCGGGACCGCCACTTCGCGACGGCGATTCCGGAATCCGTCTTGTAGAAGCTGTGGGGCACGACCAGGTCGACCAGCCCCTCCCTCGCCCATGCCGCGACGTCCATGCCCATTTTCGTCCAGGCCAGATCCGGATCGCGGCAGACGCGCACGCCGAGCGCGATTCGACGCCCGCGCCCGGCCCCGGTTTCGTCCAGGACCTGCCGCGCCTGGCGCATGAATCCATCGAGGCAATGCGCATCCGACCGCTCGCGCCCCGGGCGAAGATGACGCCCGAACCGCATCCAGTCAAGCTCGACGCCGTCCACGTCCCACCGCTCGACGATTTCGCGCAAATGCGCAAGATTGTAGTCCCGCACCTCTTGCCGGGCGTAATCCAGGCTTGAGTCCGCCCATTCCTTCCCCGTCGGATCGATCCACAAATCCTTGCGCGTGCGGCAGAACGTCGTCTTGCGGAAGTAGTTGGGAACATCGGGGATGTGGACGTCGTTCATCCGCATGGACAGCCACGGCGAGACGCCGCGCTCATGGCAGCGTTTCGTCCACACGGCGTAGGGGTCGACGCCCTTGTCGTGCAGAATCTTCGCGTTGACGCACCAGATGTTGCCGGTCTTGCCAAAATGGTCGGGCTCGTCCACGCCGGCCCAGATCGGCTCCCACGTCTTTGAGGCGAAGCTCGCGCGTTGTCCCGACGGACACATGAAAAAGTGCGTGACTTTGCCTTGGCAGGTGTAGTCGATGTAATCGCGCAGGGCCTCCTCCGTCATCAGTTCGGAGGGATTCTTGAACCAGTGGTCGTTGTCCTCGTTGACGATCAGCCAGGGTCTTTCGGCGCGAAGTCCTGAAACGGCGTTCATCGTGGCTTTTCTCCTGTACAATTGTCGATAAAACGGAAGGACGGCGGCCTTGTTTCCGATCCAATGTCACTTGATCGTCACTTCCTTGCCTGCGGCGGCGGAGCGATAGAGGCCGTCGAGAATCTTCTGGACGGCGAGCCCGTCGTAGCCGGAGGCGCCGAGCTCGGTGCCCTTCAGGCAGCCGTCGACCCAGTTCTGGAGCTTGCGCTTGAAGAGGGAGCCCCAGTCCTGCGTGCCGAGGTAGACGGGCTTGGCATTGACCATGAGGTCGTTGAGATCGGTGTAGATCTCGCCTTCCTCCCAGTTGCAGCCGCCCTTGGTGCCCATGGCGGTGAAGTTCTGCACCTCATGCTCCTTCATGTGGCAGGCGAAGGCGGATTCGATCTGCATGATCGCGCCGTTGTCGAAGCGAATCTGCCCGACGGCGAGGTCCTCGACCGTGTAGGTCTTCCAATCCCAGCCAGGCCAGGAGCTCAGCGTGTTGGAGGGCTTGTCGCCGAGGTACGTCCACGTGTTGGCGCTGGCGGCGATCGGCTTGGGATTGCCCATGAACTCAAGGGCGGCCTCGACGATGTGAACGCCGATGTCGATGAGCGGACCGCCGCCCTGGAGCTCCTTCTGGCCGAAGACGCCCCAGTTGGGGATGCCGCGACGGCGCAGGGCCTGCACCTTTTGTTGAATGGTTGAATTGAATGATTGAACGCCTCGGACACCCGTCGTAAGCACCTCGTATTGTAACAAAAGGGAAACGGAAAAAGTTCGCAAATATGGATCCGATTTATCTGCTGATCGCGTCTTTTCTCCAGGCCGTCAAGGTCGTGCCGGTGGCGCGGCGGAAGTCGCGGCAGAGTTCGGATGGATTGCGATATCCGCAGAAATCGGAGATTGCCGACAGTCCCTGTCGTGGATTGGCGAGCAGTTCCTTCACGCGGGCGATGCGCGCGGCGCGGATTTCCTCGAAAATGGAATGCCCCACGGCTGACGTGAAAAGACGATCGGCGAAGCGTCGGCTGACGCCCATCGACCGGGCGACCTCCACCGGCGTGATCCCGTGGCACGCCTCGCGGCGGATCCGCTCGAGCGCGGCGGCAATCCGCCGATCCCGGAACCGGCGGCTCGACGCTCGCCGCACGAGCGCCCGTGCGCCAAACATCTCGGTGGCCGCCGGCGCCGTTGGATCCGCCATCCGGGCGTCGAGAAGGCGGGCCGCCTGCCGTCCGGCGGACTGGACGTCGAGCGCGATGCTGGACAGCGTGACCGAGGCGTTCTCGCAGAGTTCGGCATCGTTGTCCACGCCGACCACCGCGACATCGCCCGGCACGTCGAGCCCGGCCGTCTCGCAGGCCATGATCACAAGCCGCGCGACGATGTCGCTCACGGCAAAAACGCCGCAAGGGAGCGGGAGCCTTCCCAGTTGATCCGCCAGCGCCTGGACCGACTTCTCCCCGCGCTTGCTTTCAAGAAGGTGGAACCGCTTGCCGTTCATGCGCACGATCCTGGCGAATTCCCCGCCACGGGCCTGGCTCCAGGGCAGGTTCTCGAAAAAAGGCGCAAACGCGAAGTCGTCGATGCCCGACGACAGGAGCTCGCGGGCCGCGAGCCGCGCGATGGAGGCGGCGTCGGAATGCACGCAGACGGCGTCCCGCCCGGCCTGTCCCGGGTAGCAGTCGAGAAACACCACCGGAACCGTTCCAAACGACGCGGGGTCGAAGGCCGGGGCGATTCCGCCGCATTGGACGATGACGCCATCCGGGCGCCAGAATTTGACGAGCCAGGCGGCGTCGATCGGCGGTGCCCCGTCGTCTGGATGCGGCTTTTCGTGCGTCACCGTCTCTCCGACCACCTGCACGTTCCACCCCGCCTCGCGGGCGTGCTGGAACACGCCGTCCCGCGACAGGCGGTCCGACGACTGCGCCGAGGCCTTGAAGAGCAGGATTCGTTTTTTCATGGAGTCAAGATGCGACGCTTTCGCCAGGCTTTCGGATTGGGAAGCGAAAGCGGCAGGAATTCGGTTTCCCGCGCTTCGGAAATATCGCAACCTCCTTTTGCGGCGGGCATTGTCGTGGAAGCCCATCTGGAAGTCAACCCGCAAGCAAGGAAGGTGGTAGCCGGTCCGTCGGAGAGGTCGGGCAACCTTCGGCCATGGATTGGCTCGACCGAATGCCAGTCGCAAGTCGCTAGTGGCAAAGATCACGACAAAGGCTTTTAGCTCCCCCGAATCTCCGAGTATGGCTTTTTATGGTTTTTGACTGACCTCGACTGACGCTGACGCCCGTCGACTTCCATCAATGGAGAAGTCGACGCTTGTCGGTCCCAGTCGACATTGACGGGAGTCGCTCAGTCGAAGGGAGTCGATGTCAGTCGCAAAAAAGCGCCTCTAGCCGCTCTTCTCGACAAAGTTCTTTTCGACAAAGCCGCCCTGCGGCTTCCCCGGCCGTCGGCCGCTCACGGCGCAGGCCACCCGCCGCGCTTCATCCGCCGCTTCTCCATCGGAAGCGGCACCATGCGCAGCAGACAGGCAAGACCGGGCAGCAGCAGCGCAAAGGCGAACGCGAAGTAGCGTCGATAGACCGGAACCATCACGGCCCCGGTTGCCGACGGCTCGATCCCCCGCCCCAAGAAGTGCAGCAGCCCGCCCGAAAGCATCATGCCGGCCAGGCCCGCCCCAACGCCGGTCGCCATGTTCAGCAGCATCGTGGCCGACACGCGGCGCTCGGGCGGCACCGTCTGCAGAAAATAGTGCGTCACGGAGTTCTCGGACGTGACCCGCGTCGCCCCGGCGAGAGCGAAAAGCAAGGTTGCCAACGGCATCGCCGCGGAAGGCGACGCCGGCGCGCACGACCACAGGACGGCCGTGGCGAGCGTCAGGCCATAGGCGAGAATCAGCATCTTGCGCGGCCCGATGCGGCTGATGATCCGAGCCGCCACGACCGCGGCCATCGCCGCCGAGGCGTACTGGACCAGCGAGAAAAGCAGCGCCCCGGTGTCGCTCACGCCATAGCCCTTCTTCACGAAAAGCACCGACACCGGCGAAAGCATGACCAGCGAGAGGTTGTTGACGAAGCCGCCCATCAGCAGCCGGCGCAGCGAAGGGTCGCGGAAGGCCGCGACCATTTCATGCGCCACGGGACGCCGGGCCGAGTCGCGGATCGCGGACGTCTCGTCAATCCGGCGCAGGAACGTCGCGGAGAAGATGCCCAGCGCCGAGCCGGCGACGATGATCAAGGAAATGGCGAGAAGCGTTTCCGAGAACTGGAGCACGAGGCTGATCGCGATCAACCCCAAAAAACTGCTGATGGAAAACATGGCGCTGTTGGAGGCGATCACCTGCGGGCGTTCGTCATCCGTCGAAATGTCGCCCACGAGCGGCTGCGACATCACGACGCCGGCGGCGCGGAACCCGTAGAAGAAAAACGCGCCCCCGACCAGGCAGGCCAGCGACAGAGCCCTCAGCCCGAAGCAATGCCAAAGCGCGGAAGAGGCCACGGCCAGCGCGGCAATGTTGCGCACCACCCAGAAAAAGGCCTGGCTTCGCGCGCCCCCGACCCGGGCGGAGACGACCTTGCCCAGGGGGAGCAGCAAAAAGCCGAAGAAGAACATGCCCCCGAGGACGGCGGTCACGACATCCGAGAATCCGAGCTTCACCGCCAGCAGAATCATGAGCGTCTCGCCAACGCACATGTAGGAAAGGCCGTTGACGGCGTTGAAGGCGTTCATGTTGCGCTGCGAGCGCCGGCGCTGTCCGGGCGTGAGGTCTTGTTCGAGAATCATGGAATTGCCAGGGAAAGAAAAGCAGGGAAACGCGGCGACGCCGCAATGGTCGCAACCTGTATGGGGCTTAAAAAACCCCCGAGGTTGCGATGGCCGTGTAGATTTTTTCCTTCAGGGTTTCATCGGCGTCGACCGCGACCCGCTGGAAGATGCTCTCCCATGCGTGGAGCGTCTTCGACCACGCCTTGTCAAAATCCCAGTCCGGCGCGTCCGCCGCTTCGCGGCCGGTCTCCGCGTCTCCGTCCGCGACGGGCGCCGTCGTCTTGACCAGCATGGGACGGTCGCCGGGGGCAAACGTGTAGATCGTGCGCAGGGCCGTCCCGCCAGGGGGCGACGGCAGCGTCTCCCGGCCAATCCACGGCTCCGAGAATTCGATTTTGCACGCCTCGGATCCTTCGCGCTGGACGACGCACGCCTTTCGCGGGACGTTCTCGGGAAACGTCCAGCGCTGCCAGCCGACATGCCTTGTGGCCGTCAGTTCGACATGGATGCCGAAGTTGGTCAGCCAGACGCTGTAGTAGCCCGTGCGGGCGCTCTCGGTATAGGCGTCCTTCACCCCGGCAGGGTCGGCGGGGGAGCCGGTGAACGGAAGCAGTAGCGCCTCGCGACGTTCAGGGTCGCCCGCTGCATTTGCATTGAAGTGGACGTGGGAGAAGCCGAGAATCCTGGGGTCGCTCCGCAGGTAGATTGCTTCGCCCGTCCGATCCTCGGTTCGCGTGACGGGGCCGACCTGTACGAGGCCGGACGGCGCGGCAGGCCCGGGGCGGACGCGTCCGCGAGGCGCGCCTGCGTTCAGGGGATCGATTTTCGTCCGTTGGGGATCTTCGGGAATCGGGCCGTCGTCTTCGAGGATGTTGGGGCCGAGAGCGCCGATCAGCGTCGTGTTTTCGTGAACGAGCTCGTCGATCCTACCGCGCTGTCGAAGGAAGAGCATCGGCTCGTTTGTCCGGTTGATTTGCGTGCAGTCGCGTATCGTCAGCCGCTTGATCCTGGCATCGTCCCTGATGCGGATCGTTGCGATGTCGGGACGGTGGCCCTCGTCGCGCGTCAGCCGCTCGATGGCGAGGCTCCCGATGTCGAGGCCGTGCTCGATTTCAATGGCGCCGAAGCGCCAGGAATCCCAGCAGTCCGCAGGAGCCTCCGCGCGCGAGATCGAGCAGTCGGAGATGACGATGTCGTCCATGGCGCCACGCTCCTTGACGTCGCGGTGGAAATAGGTCAAGCCAATGCCGTAGCAGTAGAAGCGGCCGCGGACGTTGCGGATCGACACGCGCCGGACGGGATGCTCGGGCGAGCGCGAGAGCATGCGAACCGCGCTGTGGCAGTAGTCGCAGTCGATGCCGTCGATCTCGATGTCCGTGATCGGCCCGTGAAACGGGGTGTCCGATCCATCGGTCGCATTGAGGGCGATGAAATCGTCGAAGCAGACGCCGCGCAGGTTGGTGATCCGTCCAAAGGAGCAGCCGCCATCCATGTGGAAGCCGTCCATGTTTCCCTTCACGGGGTTTCCCCAGGTGTAGTCGAACGTGATGTCGTCCGCGGTGAAATGGGTCGCGCGGATGAGCTGGATGCCGAAGGTAACGGGGTTGCGGATGGTCACGTCGGCGATTTCAAGCCCGTCGACCTTGAAAAGCTTGACGCAGACGCCGGTGAAGAATTCCGGATCGTACTTCTTTGGCCACGGCGTCGCCGTCTGGACCGCTTCCTTTGCCTCTGTCAGCCACTCGGCCCGCCGCGAGGGCGGCATCCAGCCGAGCGCGAGGACGTTGTGCCGCTGGCCGCTGTTGTTCATGTCCCAAACGCCGCCGGTGATCTTGATGTTCCGGTTCCCGTTCGCGACGTCGCGATTGGACAGCATCGGGCAGTCCGAGCCATCCGCCAGCTTGACGCGGCTGTCCTTGTCGAGCTTCAGTTCCTGGTCCGACCCGATTTCCAGCGTTCTTGAAATCAAGTATTCCCTCTGCGGGCGCGGCAGGCGGACGCACGCCGCCCCGGAGTCGAGCCGGACTTGGATGGCTGCGGTGTCGTCGTGGGCGCCGTCGCCAAACAAGCGCGGCCCGGTGTCCGGGAAATTCTGTGGCATGGCGGTGGTTCCTCGTTTTTTTTCAAACACACGACACGCCCGCTTCGCTTCCGCGGATGACGACGTGCGTGGCCTTGCCATGGCAGGGCGAGTCTAAGGTAGTCGTGCAAAGCCTTATCATAGCAAAAGCAAGGGGTGAGATGTGGCAAATGTGGATCCTAACTATTGGCCGATCGCGTCTTGCTTTCGTCCGGCGATTCCTGTCGATTCCTGCCGATGTCGACGCGGCGCGCGCCCGCCGCATGGCGAAGGGGAAGCCCCGGCCGGTTTCCGGAAAGGAGGCGCCGAAAGACGGGATCGGCAAATGAATTGGATCCGTATTTGCGAGGTTCCTTCGCTTCCCCTGTGTTGCCATATGAGGCGCACACTACGGAATGTTCAATGGAGGAAACACCATGTCTGCGAAGAAACCCTTGAAAAAAGCGGCTCTTCCATGAAATGCGGAAAAGGTTGACACCCCCGCGTGGGGAAAGTCCACGCATCGGCATCTTGCGGGGAAAACCGGAACGATGGTATGATGCACCCGGACGATCCGGCCCTCCAGGGAAGATTCGGCATGCTTCGTGCTTGCCTGCATCGAATGGCCCTGCGCCATCGATCGTGTGTTTTTGAGAATCCAGGCGACGCCTCGCGGCGCGCCGTCGTTTAAGGATGAGGATGGACAAGATGAATGCTCGGAAGCTGTGGTTCCTGCGAGTGGCCTGTGTGGGGCTGGCCTGCCTGCTGGCGACGGAAGCGCCCGCGCAGCGCGCCGGCCGCGCGGGGCGCCGCGCGCGCGGCGAAGGCGGGGCGGAAGGCGTCGACGCAGGCGAGATCGAGGCGAGCCGCTTCTACTCGAAGGCCTGCGAACTGCTCGAGGCGAACGACGAGGAACGCGGCATCCGCATGCTCGAGAACATCCTCGAGCAATTCCCCGCAAGCCGCGTCCGCTACCAGGCCCTGATCGCCCTCGGCAAGCACTACATCGGGAAGAACGACCAGGGCAAGGCCATCGCCTACCTCAACCAGGTGAAGGCCATCGAACAGCCCGACACCGAGCTCGGCGCCGCCGACCGCGAACTCCTCCTCGAATCGCTCTACCTGATGGGCACCGCCTACTTCAACATGCGGCAGTACGGAGCCGCGTTCCCCATCCTCCGCCGCATCACCACGCAGTTCCCGAACTCCGTCTGGGCGAACCAGTCCTACTATTACATCGGCATGTGCCACTTCGCCCAAGGGAACTGGAGCCGCGCCATCGATTCCCTCAGCATGGTGGGCACCTTCATCGACGCCGACAGCCAGCAAACCCAGGTCGCCGAGGCGGGACACCGCTTCTACGTGAAGATCCAGGACGCCGACCTGCCCATCCTCTTCAACCTCGGGAAGAAGATCGCCGTCACCCTCGAAACCTCGCGGGGCGACGTGGAAGAGGTCGAGTGCTTCCCCCTGACCTCGGGCGCCGACGTCTTCATCGGCTCCATCCCCACCGAAATCGGCACCCCGAAGCCCGGAGACAACCTGCTCTCCGTCACCGGCGGCGACACGATCAAGACCGTGTACGTGGACGCCACCATCCAGGACGGCACCCCCGACGTCCGGAAGGAAGCCGAAGTGAAGGTCGTCTCCACCGCCTCCGCCACCTTCACCCTGGGCGACCACGACACCGAAGCCACCGCCGCCTTCCTCGACCAGCCCCTCTTCATCCTGGTCCAGGACGCCGACTGCGACCTCACCGAACAGGCCGACACCCTGCAGGTGCGTGTCGTCTCCCGCTTCAAGGCCGAGGACGACGACGACATCCCCGGCAACACCGTGGACCTTTCGAAACTCATGGAAGACCAGGAGGAGAAGTACGAAATCCGCGACGAAGTGACCCTCCTCCTCACCGAACTCGGCACCAACGACATCGTCCGCACCGGACGCTTCGGCGGCTCCGTGAAGGTCGTCGCCCTCGTCGACGGCGTCCCCGTGGAACGCACGGACGACGAACTCACGGCGGCCATCGACGACGAGATCGTCCTGACCTACGTGGACAACGTGCACATCGACGGCTCCGACCCGCGCCTCGTCGAGTGCGTCATCCCCACCACCGGCGCCATCGACACCCGTCCCCGCGCCACCCAGGATGTCGTCTCCGACCCCGTGGTCCGTTCCAAGAAGATCCTCATCGAAGCCGCGGCCTACCTCGAACTGGGACGCATCTTCCGCAGCATGGGCCTCATGGACGGCGCGAAAGACAAGGTGAAGGAGGGCCTGGACCGCGTCGACTCCGTCGTCCGCATGACCCTCCCCATCCCCGCGGAAGTCCGGCAGGAGGCCTTCCGGCTGAAATGGGAGCTCCACCTCGTCGTCGACGACTTCCACAGCGCCATGGCGGCATGCCGCCTCTTCAATTCGCTCTATCCCGACTCCCCCTTCGTGGACCAGGCGCTCATGGGCATCGCCAAGATCCGCCTGGAGAACAAGGAGTACGACGATGCCATCGGCGTCTTCAACCAGGTGCTCGCCCTCCAGAAGTCCATGGCCAAGGCCGAAGCCCAGTTCCGCATCGCCGAATGCATCGAGGCCAAGGCGCTCCAGCGCATCAGCCAGTACTCGAACCTGAACAAGCTCTCCGCCATCGAGCCCGCCATCCAGACCTACAAGCTCTGCGCCGAGCGCTACCCCGAAAGCGAGTTCGCCGGCCAGTCGCTCGCGAAGGTCATCGACTACCACATCGACATGAAGGACTACGGCCAGGCGGGCGAGCTCCTCCAGCAGATCTTCCAGGACTATCCGGACGCGTCCTTCCTCGACGTCATGCTCCTCAAGTGGGTGCTCGTGGCCTACCGCGGCGGGGACTTCCAGAAGGCCTACGACAAGGCCAGCCAGCTCATCTTCGAGTACCCCGCCAGCTCGTACGCCGAAAAAGCCAGGGAGATCCTTCCCCGCATCGAGGCCCGCCTCAAGAAATAGCCTTGTTTCCCGCGGCGCCGGCCGGCGCCGCGGACCCCCTCTTTTCGCGAAAGGTCGCCCATGATCATCCGGACCAAGGCCTATCCCCGTGCCGCGCTTATCGGGAACCCCTCCGACGGCTATTTCGGGAAGACCATCGCCTTCACCTTCCGCGAGTTCGCCGCCGAAGTCCAGCTGTACGAAACGCCCGAGCTCGAAATCCTCCCCACCCACCGCGACGAATCGACCTTCCCCTGCATCCAGGCCCTCGCGGAAGACGTGAGGCTCTTCGGCTACTACGGCGGCATCCGCCTGCTGAAGTCCGCCATCAAGTGCTTCTACCACTACTGCCTCGAGCACGGGATCGCCCTCCACGACCGGAACTTCACGATCCAATACGATTCGACCATCCCCGGGCTCGTCGGCCTCGCCGGATCCAGCGCCATCATCACCGCCTGCATGCGCGCCCTGATGGCCTTCTACGACGTGGACATCCCCCTCCCCCGGCTCGCCAACCTGATCCGGGACGTGGAGAGCCGCGAACTCGGCATCTCCGCCGGCCTCCAGGATCGCGTCGCGCAGGTCTACCAGGGTCTCGTCTACATGGACTTCGACAAGGCCACGATGGACCGCCAGGGATACGGCACCTACGAACGCCTCGATCCCGCGCTGCTCCCGCCCGTCTACATCGCCTACCGCACCGACCTCTCCGAAGGTTCCGAGGTCTTCCACAACACCATCCGCGTCCGCTTCGATAGCGGCGACCCCGTCGTCACGGGCGCCATGCGCGAATGGGCCGACCTCACCGTCCAGGCGCGCCGCTGCCTCGAGCGGAACGAACCCCACAAGCTCGCGGCCCTCATGGATCGCAACTTCGACCTTCGCGCCAGCCTCTACCGCCTCAGCGAGGGCAACCTCAGGATGGTACGGACCGCGCGCTCCGTCGGCGCCAGCGCCAAGTTCTCCGGATCCGGCGGCGCGATCGTGGGGACCTTTACGGACGATGCCATGTTCGACCGTCTCGCCCGGGCGCTCGCCGAACAGCAGGTGAAGGTCTTCCGCCCCACGCTCGTCTAGCCACGCCGGCATCCGGTTCCGAATGCGCAACCGCTACGTCATCCATCGCCTTCTCGCGCTGATCCCCACCACCCTCGGCGTGCTGTTGCTCACCTTCCTGATCTTCCACGTCATCGGCGGCTCGCCTGCGGAAGTCGTGCTCGGGAAGAACGCGTCGCCCGCCACGCTCGCGGATTTCGACTCGAAACACGGATACGACCTTCCCCTTCTTTTCGGGAACTGGACCTCCACCCGCGCGCTGCCCGACGGCGCCGCCGCCGCCCCTCCCCCCGCTTCCCGGTGGGATGCGCCCCTCGCCTTCCCCCTGCCCGAAGGACGCTACCGCCTCGCCGTCCGCCCGGCCGCACCCCCTGCGGCGGAGCCCATCCTCCGCGTCCGCGTCCGGCCCGCGGGCGCGGATGCCGATACCGATGCCCCCGCCATCGCGGCACGCCCGGAGGGGAATCGCTTCTTCTTCGAAGTCCCTGCCGGACACCGCGCGGAAGCGGCCTGGATCGAAGGCGGCGCGCCGCCCCTCGCCTGGAAGCTCCGCCGGCGCGTCCGCCACTTCTTCGATTCCCAGTTCGTCCACTATCTCGCGTCCGTGCTCCGGGGCGACCTGGGAGAGTCCACCGAACACGGCGCGCCCGTCCTCGAGGTACTGAAGGACGGCGTCGGCCCCTCGCTGGCCCTCACCGTCCCCATCCTCCTCTTCGGGACGATGGTCGCCGTGGGGCTCGGTCTCGCCGCCGCGCTCTGGCGGGACGGCGCCGTGGATCGATCGATCCTCCTCGCCTCCACGGCGCTCATGAGCATCAACTACGTGGTCTGGGTGGTCGCCGGACAGTACCTGCTCGCCTTCCGCCTGCGCCTGTTCCCCATCTGGGGCTTCGAAAACTGGACGTTCCTGCTGCTGCCCGTGCTGGTGGGCGTCGTGAGCGGCCTCGGTCGCGACGTGCGCTTCTTCCGCACCGTGTTCCTCGACGAGCTCCACCGCCCCTACGTCCGCACCGCCGTCGCAAAGGGCCTCCCGCCCGCGCGCATCCTCTTCGCCCACGTGCTCCGCAACAGCCTCATCCCGCTGCTCACCTACGTGAGCCTCTCCATCCCCTTCCTCTTCACCGGAAGCGTGCTCCTCGAAAGCTTCTTCGGAATCCCCGGGCTCGGATGCGTGAGCCTCAACGCCATCCACTCGTCCGACATGGCCGTCGTCCGCGCCGTCGTCATCCTCGGCGCCTTGCTCTACCAGATCGTCAACCTCCTCACCGACCTCGCCTACGCCTGGCTCGATCCGCGCGTGCGGATCGGCCCGTAGAAACGCCCTGCCCCATGCCGTCATGGCCAGACACGTCGATACCCCTGCGGCTTCGGCACGCCCCCGCACCCTGTGGCGCCGCCTCTGGCGGGAACGCGCGACGCGGGCGGCGCTGGCCGCCATCGCGCTCTACGCCGCCGCCGCGCTCTACGGCGAGATCGCCCATCGCGTGGCCGTCGCCCGGGATGTCACGCCGTCGTACAACCGCGTCCACGAGGAGTCGCGCTACGCCCCTCCCGCCTTCCAGCGCTGGCTCTCCGGGAACTCCGGCGGCCTCCCCGCCTTCCGCTATCCGCTCGGAAGCGACAACCTGGGGCGCTCCGTGGCCCTTCGCCTGGTGCAGGGCGCCCGCATCGCCTTCCACGTGGGCGTGGTCACCTCGCTCATCGCCATTCCCCTCGGCGTGCTGCTCGGCTGCCTCGGCGGATACTTCGGAGGAAAGACCGACGCCTTCGTGGTGTGGCTCTGCGCCACCGTGGCCTCCATGCCGGGCATCCTGCTCGTGCTCGCCATCACGATGGTGGTGGGCAAGGGCCTCGCGGGGCTCTACCTCGCCATCGGCCTCACCACCTGGGTGGGAATCTGCCGCAACGTCCGCGCGGAGACGATCAAGCACCGCGACCGCGCCTACGTGCAGGCCGCGCGCGGCCTGGGCTATTCGCCGACGCGGATCCTCTTCCGCCACATCCTCCCGAACGTGATGCACATCGTGCTCATCTCGTTCTCCATCCGCTTCCCGGCCGCCGTCTCCACCGAGGTCTTCGTGAGCTTCCTCGGCATCGGCGTGCAGAACGAGCCCTCCTGGGGCATCATGCTGAACAACGCGCGCCTGCGCCTCTGGCAGGGCGTGTGGTGGGAGATGACCTTCGTCACGCTCGCCATCTTCGGCCTCGTCCTGAGCTTCAACGTCGTCGCCGACCGCCTCCGCGACCTGCTCGACCCCTCCCTCCGCGACGACGCACCGGGAGGCATGTGATGGAGTCGCCCCGCGGACAGGCCCGCCGGACGTGGCTGGCGCACCTGCTGGACTTCGCCTTCCCGCGCGTCTGCCCGGTCTGCCGCCGCGCTTCAGACCGCCCGGAACGCCACCTCTGCACGGACTGCCGCATGCGCCTCCCCGTGTACGACGGCCCCGTCTGCGCCCGCTGCGGCGCAATCCCCGTCGGCAACGTGGGCAACCGCGACTTCACCTGCGGGACCTGCCGCAACGCCCGCCCCGCCTTCGACCGCGCCCGGTCTGCCGCCCGCTTCGCCGGAGGCGTCCGCGACATGATCCTCGCCTTCAAATACAACCACGCCACCTGGCTTCGCGAGGATCTCGCCGACCTGCTCGAAGGCTGCGTCCGCGCGCGCCTCGACGCCGGCGAAATCGACGTCGTCGCCCCCGTCCCCCTCCACCCCTCGCGCCTCCGCTCCCGCACCTACAACCAATCCGACCTCCTCGCCCGCTCGCTCGCCAGGCGCCTGGACTGCCCCTACCGCCCCGACCTCCTCGCCCGGACCCGCGCCACCTCCACGCAGACGCGCCTCGGCGCCGGCGGACGACGCCTCAACGTGCGCGATGCGTTCGCCCTCTCCGAACCCGAATGGGCCTCCGGACGCACCATCCTCCTGGTGGACGACGTCATGACCACCGGCGCCACCCTCCACGAATGCGCCCGCATCCTCCGCGCCGCCTCCCCCGTGCGCATCTGGTGCGCCACCCTCGCCCGCGATTGACCCCCCTCCCCCGCCTCCCGACCCCCAACCCCGGACCCAAACCATGAAGACCCTCACGCTCAAGACCACCTCCCTGGACCTCGCCTTCTCCGCGGAAAACGGCGCCCTCGTCGGCCTCGCCGCCCCCGCCACCGGCTGGACCATCCACCGGCGACCCGAACTCGGCCTCTCCTGGCGCCTGCTCGTGCCCATCCACGACTCGCTCCGGAACAACCCCGTCTTCGGCGAAAAACAGCCCGTCTCCTCCTGCGAATCCGGCCCCGGCTTCGTCCGCTTCGCCTGGGATGGCGTCGTCTCCGAACGCGCCGGACAACTGCCCATCCGCGTGACGGTCGAGGTCAGGGCCGAAGGCGCCCAGGCGGTCTGGTACACGCGCATCGAAAACCGCTCCGGCTACACCGTCGAAAGCGTCTACAGCCCCTACATCGGCGACCTCTCGCACCCCGCCGACGCAAAACCCTTCCGCGCCTTCCTGATGAACTACTGCGCCGCCCAGGAATCCTGCCTTTGGCCGCGCTTCGAAGGGAACCAGGGCGACCACGGCGTCGACTACCCCACCATCGTCCACGGCGGCAACACGCCCTCCACCCCCTTCTACCTGCTGCGCACCGACGACCAGGGCCTCTACGTGGGCGTGAAAGCCCACACCGGCGAATCGGTCGCCTACATCTCCGAACTCCGCCCCGGCTTCGATTCCGCCATCCACGCGCGCGTCCCCGCGAAGGACGAAATCGCCGGGAAACCCGTGCACACCCTCTTCGCCGCCGTCCACTCGTGCTACCTCCAGCCCGGCGACAGCGAAGACCTCACCCCCATCGCCCTCGAAGCCTACCAGGGCGGATGGCAGGACGGCCTCGACATCTACCGCGCCTGGCGCGACACCTGGTCTTCCGACGCCACGCCGCCCGACTGGGCGCGCGAACCGCATTCCTGGCTCCAGCTGCACATCAACTCCCCCGAGGACGAACTGCGCCTGCGCTTCACGGAGCTTCCGAAGGTCGCCGAAGAATGCGTGCGGTACGGCGTGAAAGCCATCCAGCTCGTCGGCTGGAACGACGGCGGACAGGATCAAGGCAACCCCTCCCACTCGCCCGATCCGCGCCTCGGCACCCACGACGAGCTGAAACAGGCCATCGCCGAATGCCAGGCCATGGGCGTAAAGATCATCCTCTTCAGCAAGTTCACATGGGCCGACCGCGCCGAACCGTGGTTCCGCGAGGAACTCCACCAATACGCCGTGACCGATCCCTACGGCGACACCTCCTGGTTCGGAGGCTACCGCTACTTCACCCCCGCCCAGCTGCTCGACCAGAACACCAAGCGCTTCTCGACCATGTGCTTCGGCAGCGCGGAATACCGCGAGATCTGCAAGCGCGAATTCCGGAAGGTCGCCGGACTCGGCTGCGCCGGATTCCTCTACGACGAATGCCAGCACCACGGCTTTACCATGCTCTGCTTCAACCGCGCCCACGGCCACAAGTACGGCTGGCCCGTCTACCAGAACGACAACCTGCTGGTGCGCATGTTCCGCGACGAGACCCCGGGCCTGCGCAAGGACTTCCTCCTCGCCGGCGAGGCCTGCCACGACTGGGAATTCGGCGACTACCACCTCGCCTATTTCCGCTCGCGCGATCCGTACCACAAGCCCGTGCAGCGCTACCTGCGCCCCCATGCGCAGATCATGACCGCCATCTCCGGCTTCGACGATCGCGACATGGTGGTCCAGTGCCTCCTCTACCGCTACATCATCAGCTACGAGCCCTACAACTTCCACGGCTGGCTCCACGACTTCCCCGACACCGTCGCCTTCGGCCGCAAGATGGACGCCTTCCGCACCGGACTCCGCCGCTGGCTGTGGGACGGCGAATTCCGCGACACCTGCGGCGCCAGGGTCGCCGACGCCGGCGGCGCGCCCCACCATCCCTTCTCCCACTTCGTGGCGAAGGACGAGACCCACGCCCTCGTCATCGGCAACTACACGGACAACCCCGTCTCCGTGCGCGCCTCCCTCGACAACGGCGCGCCCCTCGCCCGCTATCGCGCCATCGAAGACGACGGCTGGACGCCCATCCCCGCCGACGGGCTCCTCCCCGTCCCCCCCCACACCGCCATCGTCGTCCTCCAGCCCGAGTAAGGGAAAAGCCTACGGCGACTCGTCGGCAAGCCAGGCGATGGTTTGGCCGAGGAGTTCGTCCTTCCACTCCGCCCCGTAGTAGCTGTGGCCCGCGTGGGGGATGAGGTGGCGGTCGGCGGGGATGCGGTGTTTCCGGCAGAAGGCGGCATAGGCTTTCGAAGAGCCGGGCGCGTCGGGATCGGAACCGCCGTAGACGAAGAAGAGGCGTCCGCCAAAGCGGCGGAAGCGCCGGAGCGTCGCGTCCTCGCGGCGCGCCTCTTCCGGCGAGCGGGTCTCGTGCGCGGCGAGCGCCTTGCCGACCATCCCGGCCTTGACTTGGCGACGGAGGATCTTCTTCCAGGTTTCGGGCCGGCCGAGCTTCCGCAGGTAGGCGCGCAGCGCGGCGAGCGTCTTGCGCCATCCCGTCGATCCCGAGCGCAGGCTGCCCATGGATTCCGCCGACCAAAGGACGAGGCGGGGAAGCGACGGCTCGTCCGCGGCGAGCGAGATGGCCACCTTGCATCCCGAGCACAGGGCAATCACGGAAACCGGGACGGAGCCGGTGCGCTCCCGCAGGAAGCGGAGCGCGGCGCGGGCTTCTGCCGTCATCCGTTCGATGGAGGCTTCGGAAGCCAGGCCGTCGCTGGAGCCGCGTCCCCCGAAATCGATGCGGAGGCAGGCGAAACGGCGCGCCGCGAGTCGCTTCGCTGCGGCGGTGAAGAGCGCATGCGGACCCGTCTTGTCGCCGGACCAGCCGTGCAGCATCAGCACCGCGCCAGAAAACGGCGCGCCGTTTTTTCCGGCTTCGGGACGGTGCAGGATCCCGCGCACCGTCCCGTCGGGGCCTTCGACGGCGACGTGTTCCCACAACGTTCCGTCCGCGTCCGCCGCAACCGTTCCGGCGGGCGGGACGGCCGGGGTGAAGCCGGCGGGCGCGGCGGCGGCGCCGAGCCATTCGCGCACCCAGGACAGGGAGGCGTCGAACACGGCGGAGGCATCCACCTGGCCAACGGTGTTCCAGAAGGGAGGGGTGCGGAGGAAGACCTCTTCGAGGCGGGGGCAGGCTCCGCGGCAGGCGGCGGCGGCGCGGGCGTCCGAAGAGAGGCGGAGAAGCAGTCCGGGGCGGGTCGAGGCGGACGGCACGAGGGCGCGGAGGCCGTTGGCGAGAGACGCGGGGAAGCGGTATCCATCGAGATCGACGGCTTCGCCCCGTTGCCAGGCCGCTTCGAGTTCGTCCCGGCCGGCGCGGGATTTCCCGTAGGCGATCATGGCATTCACCATGGCGCGCTGAAGGGTCTGGCGGAGAAAGGCGGCTCCGTCGACCGGCTCCCAGAGCAGGAAGGCGTCCGGAGCAACGGCGTCGTCGGCGCGGGCGGCGGCGGACAGGGCGAGCACGGCGCCGCCGCGGGCGCCGGACCAGAGCCGGGGAAGACCGGGGAACGCGTCCGCAAGGAGGCGCGCCGCACGGAGGAGGTCGTCCTCCCAGGCGGCGGTTCCGCCTTCGCCGAAGACTCCCGGCGAGTCGCCGCACCCGGCGTAGTCGAAACGAAGGACGGCCACGCCAAGGCCGGCGAGACGGCGGGCCAGGTCCACCATGGGCTTGAGGCAGCCTTTCCGCTCCTCGGCGAAGGCGTTGCAGAGCAGGGCCACGGCCCTCGGGCGCCCGGGAAGGTGCCAGAAGGCGCAGAGAGGGGAGGCGCCGGAGGAGATCCAAAAACCCCGTTCGTCAGCTTTCATCGTCGAGGATCCGTTGGAGGAGCGCGGCGGCGGCGGCGGTCTCGGCGGCGCGCTTGGTGGGGCCCGTCCCCGTGGCGGGAGGGAAGTCGTCCAGGCCATCGACGCAAACCTCGGCCTCGAAAACGGGGGCGTGGAGGGATCCGCCGACGGGCCGGACGGAATAGGAGACGGCGCGTTTGAAGCGGGACTGGACAACGGCCTGGAGGTGGCCCTTGGGATTGTCGGCCCAGATGCCGTCGCCACAGGTGCGTTCGCCATGGGCTTGTTCGAGATGCGACGCGAAAAGGGTGCGGAAGACCGTTTCGGCGGCGCGAAGCCCGCCATCCTCCCAGGCGGCGCCGAAGACGGCTTCCAGGGCATCTTCCAGGTTGCTCTGGCGAGTACGCCCGCCGGAGAGGCTTTCGCCGCGCCCCAGGCGGAGGTGGCGATCGAGGCCGATGGATACGGCGACGGCGGCGAGGGTCTTTCCGCTGGTCACCTGCGACCGCATGACGGTAAGGCGGCCTTCGTCCACTTCGTCGCATTCGCGGTAGAGGTGGGAGGCGGCGAGGATTCCCAGCACGGCGTCGCCAAGGAATTCCAGGCGCTGGTTGTCCGTCGCGACCTCGGGATGCTCGAAGCGGTAGGAGGGATGGATGAGGGCGTTTTCGAGGCGGGTGCGGTCGCGGAACCGATAGCCGAGGGCGCGTTCGAGGCCATCGAGTTCGCCGGGCCGGGAGAAGATCCGCGTCAGGGGTCGTCCGAGCTTCACGGAAAGCGCCTTCGGGCCTCATTCAAAGGCGAAGGAGGTGTTGCACTCTTCGCCGGGATTTCTCACGCAGAACCCGAGAAGGACGTAGTAGGGGCCTTTGGACGGGAGGGGGATCTTTTTCGTCTCCTTCCCTTGGAGCCAGTTGATGGCGCAGAAATTATCGTCCGCATTGTAGGCGATGCGGAGGGTGGCGGTACGCGACATGAGGGGGATGTTGATGGCGTCGAGCACCTTGGAATCCGCGTCCAGGATGGCGAAGCGGGCATGGGGGCCGGCATCCTTGCCGGTGGAAAGCTCGAGGGATTCCATCGCGATGGTGGCGCGGAGCTGGGCGGGGTCTCTCACGCTCCACAGGAAGGCCTTGCCCATCCACGAGCGCTCGAACATGTCCACCACGGCGCGCTCGAACCGGCAGCGCCCCTGGATGGTCCCCTTCCAGCGGCGGCGGTCATAGTCGCCAGTCAATTCGTCGGGAATGTCCGGATGGCCGATCAGCATCCCTTCCTGGGCGAAATTCTTCACGCCTTCGAACCGCCAATAGGTCCACGGATCCGTCCGTCCGTACACCATGGGCTTGGCAACGGCGGCTTCTTCCCCGGAAGTTCCGGAAGCCGGTTCCGCGGTTTCGGGGGTGGCGGGAGGCTGCTCGGTGGCGAAGGTTTCGGCCAGCGCAACCAGTTTGCCGTCGTCCATCGCCTTCTGGATGCGGTCGGCCTCCCTTTTCACGGCCATGGCATCCGCGATGCGGTTCTTCTTGGTGAGGTCGGTCGTAAGGACGCGAAGGGCCGCCACATATCGGACGGAGCAATCGACCACGCGCTTCTCCCGCTCGGCATTGGCCTCCTGGAAACTCTTGAGGTAGGCGTCCTGCCGCACACGGAGTTGCGCGGGCTTTTTCACGAGGGCGGAGGAGGGCATCTCGGGCGTCAGCTCAAAGGGGTCGCGCTCGCCGGCCATGGCGGCTTCGAAGCGCTTGTACTCCCTGTCCGCAGCCAGGAAACCTTCGAGATCGCCTCCCGCGCGGAGTTGCTCCGCGAGGGACTGGATTTCCTTGGCATACAACAGGGGGAGTTTCGTGGTCTTCTCGTTGTAGTCGGCCACGATCTGCCGCATGAAGCTCCGGTAGTTCGCGGCGGGAGCGACAAGCTCGGCCGGAAGCGCTTCCTGCGCAAGGAGGCCCGACGAGACGCACAGGACGGCCGACAGGCACAGGGCAAGACGATATCGACTGGAAAACACCATCGGGGACAACACCATCATGAAAGACTCCAACGAACGCGCCGACGATGGTGCCAGGGGGGGGACTCGAACCCCCACGTCTTTTCAAGGACAACAGATTTTGAGTCTGCCGCGGCTGCCATTACGCCACCCTGGCCCGTTTTTCGCGTGGTGATGCATCATATAACAATGCCTGCAGGCGGCGCAAGTCCAGAAACCCATCGCAAAACCCGTCGCAACGGGACAAGCCGAATCGGGGAACAAAAAAACCGGCCGGGAACACCCGGCCGGCTCTCTGCCCCAGAAGAAGGCTTAGGCGACGACGATGGGAATCTTGTGGCGCTGTTCGCCGGAAACCCGGGGAAGAGCCAGCGTCAGGATTCCATGGCGCGCCTCGGCCTGGATCGCAGAGGGATCGACCGTAAAGGGCAGCTTGAGGGTGCGGCTGAAGGTCTCGGTCTCCTCCTCGGTACGGCCCAGGAGGCGACGCTTGCCGGAGAGGGTCAGTTCATCGCCTTCCACGGTCACGTCCAGATCTTCGGGCGCCACGCCCGGAAGTTCCGCATCCAAGGTAAGCCCCTTGTCGGTTTCACGGATCCAGATGCGCGGAAACGCGCTCAATCCCACCGTCGGACGGACTTCGTTCGAAGAACGGTCCGCGCGATACGGGAAATCAAACAGGTTCCAGAGCCGTAGAGGGTCCATCGTGAAGTGTGCAAGTTCGTTCATAGTGTTTTCTCCTTTCCATTCGGACGGAATCGCCCAACGCCATTAGGAAAGCACCTTCCGTGCCAAGTACGAAAAACGAAAAAAAGCTCGCCGAACAAGAGTTGTTATGTCCTTGACGACAACAAGTAAGAACGAAAAAAGAAATTTTGTCACAGCAGGCTATTGTGTCTTTTTGTCGCTTATACTGCGACACGCGGGACGCCCGCAGGGCGTCATAATGTCCCGTTTTTTTTGCGGGGCCCCTCGGCTTGGGAGGGGGTTGCGGGCGTCCTAGATGCGGACGAGGGTGCCGACTTCCTCTTTCACGGGGAAGAAGCGGGGGCGCTCCTGGAGGGGGCTGTTGGGGCTGTGGAGGGTGAGGAGGAGGCGCTGGTCGAAGGTTCGGAAGACCATGCCGTGGCCGCCGTCTTGGGTAAAGAGCGGGGGGAGCTGGCGGAAGTTGCCGTCGATATCGTCAGTCGAGCTGACGGCGATGCCTTGGGCGTAGGCGCCGCCATCGGCCATGCTGGCCCAGAGCAGGAGGAGGGTTCCGTCGGCGGTACGCCAGAGGAAGGGGCCGTCGGTGACGAAGCCGCGGGCGGGATCCCCCTGGAATCCGATGGGGCGGGACCACGGGGCGTCGCTGGCATGAAAGAGGAGGCGCGGGGCGCCGATGGAGGTGCGGAGGTCGTCGGCGAGGGGCATGGAGCACATTTCGCCGTCGCCGACCTGGACCCATTCGTGGCAGAAGACGATGTGCGGGCGGCCGTTGCGGTCTACGTGGAAGGTGCCGTCGAGGCACTCCCATCCGGCGGGGGTCACGGGCCCGTCGGACCAGGGCTGATACGGCCCCATGGGCGACTCGGCGCGGAGGATGGCGGTGCCGCGGCAGACGCCCTCGCGCTTGAAGCTGGCGAACATGTAGTAGGCGCCGCGCCAGCGGTGGACTTCGGGCGCCCAGTAGTTGTGGGTGGCCCAGAACGAGCCGTCGTTTTGGAAGCAGGCGTGGGGACCGGACCAGTTCTCGAGGTCGTCGCCCACGTAGACATCGAAGCCGTCCGCCGCACCCCAGCAGGTGGGGCCGCGGGTGCCGAAGAGGTAGTACCGGCCGTTTTCGGCGAGGACGAAGGGGTCGCGGATGTTGATTTCGGAGTTTTTCATGGGAGGTTCAATCGCCGGGGTCGATGGTCAGCCGCACGGAGCGGACGGCCTTCCCGGCCTTGGCGCGGACGCGGGAATCGATGGCCTGGAGGTGGTGGCGCTTCAATTCGGCGAGACGCACGCTTCCTTTGACGTAGACGTAGAGCGTGCCGTTCGCGAACTTGCCGGGGCGCGACGAGGCGGCGACATCGGCGCCGACCCAGTCGGCCCAGTGTTCGACGGCATCGGAGAGCCAGGCGGGCCCGCGGGGGGCGAGGCGCTCCATCAGCGAATCGATGAGCGTGGAGAGTTCCGTGGCGGGCCGCCGGTTTTCCGGGGCGTCGGCGTCCACGGGAAGGCGTGTGGCGACGCGGGCGCTGATCGTGGCCTCGGGCGGCTCGTAGACGAACGTGAAGGGAGGATCGTCCGTTTCGCCGCGATCAGCGGGACGCCTCCGGGTCCTGGCGTCCTCGCCGTCCCCGGGGGACACGCACGGGAATCCGTCGGCGTCGTCAGGACATTTCATTGGAAGTCGAGTTCGGGGAAGAGGCGGATGGCGTCCTCGCGGTAGTTCGGGTTGATCTTCAGGATGTCGTCGATGAGACCCTGGGCCATCTGCTTCGCGCCTTCGGGGCTGGTCTGGACGCCGATGGCGAGGCAGTAGGCCGCCGCGCCGAACGTTGCGGAACGCCGTTCGCGGAGGGGGATGTCGCGGGCGCGCTTGTCGTCCTGCAGGTAGAACTGGATCATCGGGACGATGCGCGTGGCGTCGAGCTTGGGGTCGCTCCAGCGGAGGGTGGCCTGGCCGTTGACGACGATCGCGCGGGCGTCGGCTGCGGTGACCGTCCATCCCTGGGGCGCGCGGAACTCGCCCTCGGCGAGGCGTGCGACGAGGAAGTCCTTGAAGTCCGAGAAGTATTGGATGCGCTCGATGTTCCGCTGGAGGACCGCCTTGGCTTCGGGGGTGTCCAAACGGGCATCGTAGAGCTTCAGCACGCGGAGGGGCCTCCGGAAGTCGAACCTCGCGACGTCTCCCATCTGGCCGGCCACCTGGGCTTCGACGGCTTCGATCTCGTCCTCGATCTTCTGCCGGGCGGCGGCGGCGGCGCGGGCGAGTGCGGCCTGTTCGGCGGCCTCCAGGCGCTCCTGTTCGGCGGCGGCGGCCTCGCGCTCGCGGGCGTCCCGCCCGACCTTCACCGCGGCGCGGAGATCCTCGAGCTTGGCCTCCATCCGCGCGAGGGCGGCGTCGCACTCCTTGGCGGCGCGATCGAGTTCGTCGGCATGATCGCCCATCTGCTTCGCCTGGGCGGTGATGCCTTCGACATCGTTTACGGCGGGAAGGTCCGGCTCGACGGCGGCGAGGAGGGCGGCGGCCTCGATGGGACGGCCGGCCTCGAAGACCTCGCGGGCCATGAGGACGAGCGTGGGGATGACCTCCGGGACAACCTCCTCGGCGAACTCGTCGTCGACGGACTCGTCGATGGGGGCATCTTCGTCGGACGGGGCTTCCGCGAGAGCCTCCCCGTCGGCGGACTCGTCGGTTCCGGCGTCGTCCGCCAACTCCCCGGAAGCGGGCTCGCCGGCTTCGGCGGGCTCGTCGGCTTCGGCGGGCTCGTCGGCTTCGGTCGCCAGGGGGGGCGGGGCGATGCGGCCGCGCCATGCGCCGGCGACGTCTTCGTTCCCGGATGCGGCGAGCTCGTCGAGCGCGAGTTGTTCGGCCTCGCTGGTGATGAGCCTGGCCTTTTCGACGGCGTCGTGGATGGCGTCGTGTGCGCCGACAAAGCGCTTTTGCTGGGCCAGATGATTCTTGCGGGCCTGCTGGAGCTCCTGCTCCGCCTGTTCCTTCGCGGCCCGTTCCTGCGAGGCCTTGCGATGGAAGTAGTACCACGTTCCTCCGCCGCCGACGAGCAGGAGGCCGAGCAGCGAGAAGAAGACCGCGAGCACGATGACGAGCGTATAGTGCTTCTCCTCGTCGTGGGGCTCTTCCTCTCCCCCGGCCTGGAATCCGCCGCTGGAGACGGCATCGCCCAGGTTCGAGGAGAGGCGCGTGGAGGAGCCGCGGGAGACCATGATCTTGCTGCGGCCGGTTGCGGGGATGTTCGAAGAATCGGATGCCTGCGACACCGGGGCGGTGGAAGCGGGTGCCGCCTGCCGCTTGCCTTTGAGCACGATCATCTTCTTGCCGGATCCGGAGGTGGCGGCGGGGGCGGAGGTGTCCAGGTAGCGGCGCATGTCGCCCAGAAGCGAGTCGTAGGTGGGATGGCGGCGGCCCGGTTCAAGCTGGAGCATGCGGTCGATGATGTCCGCGACCTCCCGCGGGATGTCGGGCCGGATTTTGCGCAAGGGGGTTGGCGGGCCTGCGAAGCGCGCTTTCACCACGGCCACGGCGTCCTCGCCGTCGAAGGGGGGACGGCCCGCAAGCGCATGGTAAAGCGTGCCGCCGAGGCAGTAGATGTCGCTGCGGTGGTCGGTACGCTGGCGGCGGACCTTCTCGGGGGAGATGTAGTAGGGCGTGCCCCAGATTTCGTCGTTGCTCTGGTTGATGCTGCTGGCGAGCCCGAAGTCGAGGAGCTTGGCTTCGCCGCGCTCGTCGAAGAGGATGTTCTCGGGCTTGATGTCGCCATGCACGAGATTCTCGGCGGCGGCCATCTTCAGTCCGTCGGCGATGTCCGCGCCCACGCGCATCACGAACGCGGGATCCAGCGGGCTCTCTTCGACGATCATCTTGTCGAAATGTTTTCCGCCCACGAGCTCCATCACGATGTAGGGCTGGCCCTTCTCGGTTCCGAAGGCATAGATCTGCGCGATGTGCGGATGGTTCAACCGGGCCGCGGCCTGCGCCTCGCGGCGGAAGTTCTGCACGAACTCCGGGTTGTCGCCGAGCGACTTCAGCATCACCTTGATGGCCACGTCGCGGCCAAGGGATTCGTCGTGCGCACGGAAGACGACTCCCATGCCGCCCTTCCCGAGCAGATCCAACAACCGGAAGGAACCCAGGCGGGCCGGGACGACGAGCGTGCGGCCGCAAAACGGGCATTCCACGTTGGTGAAAGCGGGTGTGGACGATGTGTCGACTTGCCCGTTGCAAAAGGGGCACGCCATTTTCCGGATGGAATCGTAGAGGATGTTGATTTCGTTCGCCCCACTCATGGGAGGTACTCCTTGCGGGGCGGCGATGGCTTGCCGGAACCCCAGATTCGAGGTATATCTTACGGCACGTTCCGTGGAATGTCAGCAAGAATCCCACGCACGCGTTTTCTTCCCCTCCGCAGGAACCCGCCATGCACCCCGAACTCTTCACCATCGGCCCCTTCACTCTTCGCTCCTTTGGACTGATGCTCGCCCTGGGCTTTCTCGCCGCCTTCCTTGCCCTGCGCGTCCTGCTGCGCGGCACCGGCCGCAACAGCGACTACGCCTCGACGCTGCTGGTGTGGTGCATGGCAGCGGGCGTGGCGGGCGCGCGCATCGCCTACGTGATGGAGCATTGGTCGACCCAGTTCCGCGACGACCCCGGCACGATCTTCCGCATCGACCAAGGCGGCCTCATGTACTACGGCGGAATGATTGGCGCGCTCCTCGCCCTGTTCCTCTTCGCCCGGATCCATCGCGAGCATGTGCTGGACGTCTTGGACCAGACGGCCGGGGTCCTTCCCCTCGGACAGGCCTTCGGACGGATCGGGTGCTTCCTGAACGGCTGCTGCTACGGGCGGCTGTGCGACTCCTTCGGCGTGGCCTTCCCGCGCGGCTCCGCACCCTGGTACGAACAGGTGCGCACCCTGGCGATCGGCCCCGACACCCTGCAAAGCCTCCCGGTAGTCCCCGTGCAGCTTCTCGAGTCCGCAGGATGTGCACTCCTCTTCCTCTTCCTTTGGGGACTTCACCGGAAGAAGCGGCGCGGGCTCGTCACGGGCGCCTATCTCGTCGGCTACGGGCCGCTCCGCTTCGCGCTGGAATTCCTGCGCGGAGACGAGCGCCTCATGCTCGGCGCGTTCTCCATCGGCCAGACGATCAGCCTCGCCGCGATCCTCGCCGGCATCGTGCTTCTCGCCGTCTCCCTCGCCGCGACACGGGACGAAGCCAAACCGTGAACCCTCTGCCCGCCGCCCGTCCTCCCCACATGGCCCCTGCGGCGAAGTAGGCCGCAGCCCCATTGCCCTTCCACGCCGGGCCGGGCCTTCCGGGAGCCCTCTTCGAAAAAACGCGCTTGCAAAACCCCTTGCCTGGGGACCGCCGTCCCCGGCGGGCGGACTGGAGGAACGACCTCCGTGTCGTCCAACCGGGTTTTGCAAGAGCCCTCTTCCCAAAAAACGCGGGCGGACGGGTGCGGACGGGACGGGTTGGCACTTCTTTTGCTTGAAATCCAAGTACATGCAAAAGGATTCCCCTTTTCCCCTCCGGCATCGGTCCCGGGCGGCCTTCACGCTCATCGAGCTCGCACTCGCGGTGTTTGTGACGGGCGTGGCGGTATTGGGGGTCTTCGGCCTTCTCCGGCTGGGCGTCGGAGCCTCGACGGAAGCCGAGGACGAACTGCGCGCCGCCCTCTTCGCGGAGGATGTCTTCACCACGCTCCGCGTCTACTCGGACGCCATGCTGGACGTGCGGGACACCAACCGCTGGCAGAAGCTTTGCGCCGAGTCCGGACTCGAGCTCGACCCGGAAAGCCCGACCCTGTTCTCCGACTTCTGGGCGGCACTGGCCGAATGGGAGGGACAAAACGGGATGCCTTGTCTCCCGGATTTCTGGGAGGCGCCGGATTCGGGGCCTGGCGAAAGCACGACTCCGTATCCCATCCGCATCCATGTGGTGGGACCGGACGACCCCCTTCCCGACGAGACGAGCACGAACGTCTTCTGCGCGGTGGACATCCGGGGCACGAACCCTGGGACGATCCCGGAATACACCCTCCGCTATCTCCTCACGGTGACGACGAACGAGTCGTCTCGCTACGTTGCGGCGAACCTCAACGTCTGGCCCGGGCTCGACGTCCGGCGGCGGTCGGACTACACCTTCTACACCCATATCTACGAGCGGGGGGAACGGCCATGAAAAAGCGCGGCTTCACCTTGCTCGAACTCCTGGTCTCGACGACCGTCCTGATTACGCTTTTGACCTTGCTCGGCCATGCGCTCACGCAATCCGAGTCGCTCTGGGATCGCGGACGGAGCCGGATGCGCCTGCTGGCCTCGGGGAGGGCGGCCCTGGGAGTCATCCGAGCGGATCTGGAAAGCGCTTTCGCGACGAACCTCTACGTGCTGGTGGCGGAAGAAGAGGCGTCCGTCTTCGGGGACGTGCCGCTCGTCACGGACCTGCAAAGCGGCTTCGACATCGACGAAACCTTCGGATCCCCGAATGCCGGCCTCTTCTTCTATCGCTTCTCGGCGACGCCGCGCGAGGGATGCTATCCGGTCGAGGCCGTCTGCTACTCGGTCACGAACAGCGCTTCGTCCGACGCCCCCGGCGTCCTTCTGCCCCGGCTCGTCCGGCACACGTGCCGCTTCTCCCTTTCCCAGGACGATCCCGGCGACCTCCCCGGAACGGAGGCCTGGGAAGAGGGGGCCGACTTCCCGGACGTGGAGGACGTCGAGCCGCTCGAGGAATCTCTCCCGAAGGAAACGGGGCTTCCCCGGCCTGCCGAAACGCGTGTTGCTTCGATGGAGCTGCTGGACGGAGTGGTCGCGCTGTACTGCCGCCCCGTTTCGATGGCGGGAAACGAAGACGGGGACGCGACCGCGGACGCCGTGGACGTCTATCTCGAACTGCTCGCCCCCGCCCAATGCCGACGTGTGTCGCGCCTCGCCGAAGACCGCCAAAAAGACTACGTCGCCAAGAACGCCGTCCGGCTTTCCGCCCGTTTCTCCCTCCTCGCCCATCCCGCCTTCCACGTGCCCGGGGACCTCGTGCCGCGCTGGGAGAACCGCTGAAGCCCCCTCCCCTCTTCCGACCCTTCCGATCCAGGCTGAACCCGTGAAATTCCACCCCCGCCTTCCTCCTTCCTCCTCCCCGGACGACCGAGCCGATGCCGCGCACGGTTCCCGCAGCGGAATGGCGTTGATTACGGCCCTGGGCATCCTCGCGACGCTCGTCCTGCTGGCGCTGGCCTTCACCCTGGCGGCCCGCACGGAACGAACCATCTCGCGCAACGTCCTGCAACGGGCCATGGCCCGCCACTACGCCGATGTCGCGCTGAACCACGCCGCACACCAGACGGCCCTCTTCCAGACCACCAGCCTGGGCGCCTACGACTTCGAGGAGCTCTTCGAGAACTATCTGGTGGGATTCCCCGCGGAGGCCGCCCCGGACAAACCCCTCCGCAGTCCGCATTGCTTCGGCTCGTTCAACGACGATCTTTCCGGCCTCTCCTCCGTCCGGCTCGGCCGCCCCTCCGTCACCAACTGGCTCCCGCAAGCCGTCTGGGACGAAGCCACCAACACGTGGTCCATCTGGCAGCCCATCATTTCGACAAACCGCCTCGGCGATTCCACGTCGCTCACCAACGGCCGCTTCGCCTACCTGGTCGTCGACTGCTCCGGCTTCCTCGATGTCCACGGTGCGACCAGCAACCATGCCGCCGTCCTGGCGGCGGCCGGAAGCGACTTCGACGCGGGAATCGACTTCTCGCTGCTTCGCGACGAGAACGGCACGAACCGCTACCACTTCCTGTCGCAGCCCGACTTGAACGCGCGCGGCGCGGCCTGGGGATTCCAGACGCCCGCCTCGAATCTCGTCGCCTGCCTCTTCGACCCCGGCCCGGACGTGACCGTCACGAACTGGAGCGACCTTGGCGAAAACTCCATCGGGCTGGTCGGGAAGTTCAACCTCTGTCCATGGGACGACGCCGGGCTCGACGCCCATCCCTCGTGCCTCGACCTCTCCGCGAAAGGCACGCCCCTTGCGGACTGGCTCGACGTCGTGACCAACCGCCTCGCGATATGCGGCTACGAGGGGGACGAAGGGCTCGCCGTAGCCTGGAATCTCTTGAACTTCATCGACCGCGACCGCATTCCGCAGGCATGGGATTCGGCGGGGGAGCCCCTCGATGGCGCCTGGCGCAACGCATGGCCTGTCGAGAACGTGCCGCTCGTGAACGAGTTCGTCGTCATCGAGGAAAGAAGCGAAACGAACACCGTCGACGCCATCGGGACGTGGAACGGTCCGAGCGAAGAAACGGCGGAGAACCGGCGCGTCCTCTCGCCGGAAGGGTGGACGAACCACTTCTATCGCGTCGCGACGGAACTTTGGTATCCCTTCGCGCCGCAGGGTGTCGAGGCGGAGGATGATGCCGGACTCACCGTAGGCATCTACACGAACGCCGGCTTCTTCCCCGCCGTTGGCGATTTCGACGACGAAACCCTCCTCGCGCCGCCCGATGTGGGAGGGGGAAGTGCCGGACTGCTCTTCGGAGGCGAAACCGATCCCGGCAAAGACGCCCTGCGGAGCCTCGAATTCGATCCTGCGGACGAAGCGTCCTGCTTCCAGGTCTTCACCAACCCCGTTCCAGGAAACGCGGGCATCGGCTTCCCCGTCTGGGCCGCCGTGACCAACTCGTGGGAGCACACCGTCGAAACCGCCGAAGGCCCGGTGACCCTCCCGGCCCAGGCGTACGAGCGTGTCCGGATCTTCCTTCCGCTGGGTTCCGGAACCTACCCGCGCTACATCGACGCCACCACGCCCCCCGTGGAGACGCCCTACAACAACACCCTGCGTCCGCTCGCGCGCGTGAGCTTCGGGGATTCCTCCTACACGAACTGGGTGGACGAAGCCCCCGGCTATGGGAATCTCCCTGTCTTCGACGGCGAGGCCGGCCATCGCATCCTCGCCATCGACGACCCCCGCCACAACGGCGACTCCGCGTTTTGGAAATGGGAGGACGAGGACGAGGACGGCACGTCCGACACCCTCGGCGCCACGAACCGGATCTGCACCGCCTGGACCGCGGAAACGCACTATGGGCAGGGCCTTCCCCTCATCCACTTCAACGGACGCCTCCGTTCGGCGGGGGACATCGGACACGTCGCTTCCACGGGCATCTGGCAAAGCGTCTGCCTCGCCGACACCCGCCTGGTGCAATGTCCCGAAGCCGCCGCCGCCGCCGTCTTCGTGCGGGGAAACGTACTCGACTTCTTCACCACCGCGTCCACCAACCGCCCGGTCTACGGCATGATGTCCTACGGCACGCCGTGGACCAACGTGATCCGCGCCGTGATGGCGGACATCCCCGTTTCCGAATCCCGCGGCTCCACGAACCTCGTCCCGGCCATCGGAACCGAAAACGGCGCCGACCTTGTCGACTGGATGACCGACTCCTTCCTCGACGCCCGGGAACAGGACGTGACGATCGACGGGGAGGAGCAGACGATCTACCCCACCACCTGCGGCGAGCTCGCCTACGTCCTGGGAAAATCCGACCGCTTCCGCGAAGGTCCAAGCGGCTATGGCGGGCTCGATGACGACGAGCTCTGGCGCCCCGCCACCAACCGGCTCGACGACCTGCTCAAAGAGGATTTCATCCGCGGCCTGTCGGAGCGCGTGTCCTTCCGCCAGCGCTTGTACGTGGTCGTGCTGGGCGCGCAGGCGCTGGCGCCGAACGGGCGGGTCGCCTCCGACCAGCGCGCGGTGGCCACCATCGCCGCCGACCTCTTCACGGGACGGTGGCGCATCCTGAACTGGGCGTGGCTCACCGAATGATCCGGCGTCCGCCCGTCCCGCGAACCCTCTGCCCCGCCCTGCCGCCCTGCCGGAAGCCGTGCTCTTCCCGGCCGATCCGTGCTATCATCGGGTTTTCCCGCACCCTGCCTTTCCCCTCCCCCGCCCGCAGCACGCCGCCATGAACCGCATCGAAAAAGTGTCCGCAGCGCGCCTCGCCGCAACCAGCGGCATGGTACTCCTCAAGAACGACGGCCATGCCCTCCCGCTCGCCGCCCCGGCCTCCGGCGTAACGGTCGCGCTGCTTGGCGCAACCTCGTACGCCTGCCACCGCATGGGCTTCGGCTCGGGCGACATGCTTTCACAGCACGTCGTGCAAATCGACCGCGGCCTCGCGGACGCGGGCGTACGCCTTGCGCCGGCTTTCGCGGAGCGATACCGGCGCCACCTCCACGACCAGGCGCAGGCCTTCGCCCGCGTGAACCGCGACTGGGGCCGCTGGACCTTCCGCTTCCCCGAACCCGACTGGTCCGACGACGACTTCGCGCGCCTCGCGGCAGGCCTGCGTCCCCTTCCGGCGATCGTGACTCTCGGCCGCTCTTCCGGGGAATCGGTCGACCTCGAAGACGCCCCGGGCTCCTTCCGCCTCCACGCCGAAGAGGAGACGCTCCTGCGGCAGGCCTGTGCGAATTTCGACACCGTCATCGTGGTGCTCAACGTCTACGGGGCGATGGACCCCTCGTTCCTCGACCGCCATCCCGTGAAGGCCGTGCTTCTCGCGGGCCTCGCGGGCGAAACCACCGGCTCCGCCGTGGCGGACGTGCTCACGGGCGCCGCCACCCCCCTCCGGGAAACTCGCCGCGACGTGGGCGAAGAGCTACGCCGACCACCCCTCCGCGGACGGCTTCGGCACCTCGGAGGTCGCCTACCGCGAAGGCATCTACGTAGGCTATCGCTACTTCGATTCCTTCGGCGTGGAGCCGCGCTTCCCCTTTGGATTCGGCCTTTCGTACACGACATTCGCCGTCGCCGCGGGCGCGCCGTCCGCGGAGGGTTCGCGCATCTCGCTCCGTGCGACGGTCGAAAACACGGGCGACCGCCCCGGCGCCGAGGTGGTGCAAGTCTACCTCTCGGCGCCGGACGGCAAGCTCGAAAAGGCCCACCAGGAGCTCTGCGCCTTCGCGAAGACGCCCGTCCTCGCCCCCGGCGGAAGCGTCGCCCTCGACCTCTCCTTCGATATCGAGGACTTCGCCTCCTATTGCGAGGAGTGCGCCTCGTACCTTCTGGAGCCGGGCGACTACACGATCCGCGTGGGCGTCTCCTCGCGGGACACCCGCGTGGCGGGACGCCTTCGCCTTCCGCGCCGCGTCGTCACCTTGCGGACGCAGAACCGGCTGGTTGCGCCCGATTCCCTGCGCGTCCTCTCCCGGCGCGACGCCGCAGGCCGCGCCAGCGCATGCGAAACCCGCGACGCATGCGATGCGCCGGTGGTCGAACTCGACCCGGAGGCCTTCGCCGCGCGCGACGTCGCCGACCCTGCGGCGACGCCGCCGGAGCCCTTCCGCCGCAGGCCGGGCGACACGCTCGCCACCCTGCGCGACGTCGCGGACGGCCTCGCCACGATGGAAGAGTTCGTGGCCCAGTTCTCGAACCTCGAGCTCGCCAGCTGCGTGAACGGGATCCTTCTCGACGAAGCCGCCCCGGCAGAGGGCGCGTTCGCCGGCGGAGGAGGCGTGGGCGGCGTGGGCGACTTCCATGGGAAGCTCCGCGGAGAAGGCTCGGAGTTCTGGCACAGCGGGCGCTACGGCATCCCCGCGAACAACTGCCAGGACGGCCCCTCCGGCATCCGGCTCGCCATCTTCGGCGAAGATCCGGGGCTCGATACCGAGGCCGCATGCCTGATGGTCTCCTATCCCTCCGCCACCCTGCTCGCCCAAACGTGGGATCCGGCGCTCGCCGAAGCGCTCGGCCGATGCTACGCCTCCGACATGGAGGTGGCGGGGCTCGACGGCTGGCTCGGCGGCGGCGTGAACATCCAGCGGAATCCGCTTTGCGGACGAAACTTCGAATACCCCTCCGAAGATCCCTTCCTCGGCGGAACCATCGTCGGAAGCCTCTGCCGCGGCGTCCAGACGCGAAAAAACGGCGCGCCGTCGGGCCGCTACGCCACGATGAAGCACTTCGCCGCGAACAACCAGGAATTCGAGCGCGTCGGCGGGAACAGCCTCGTCCGCGAACGCGCCTTGCGCGAAATCTACCTCAAGGCCTTCCAATGGTGCTTCCGCGTGGGCTCGCCCCTCGCGGTGATGACCTCGTACAACCGCATCAACGGCGAGTTCGCGGCGACCTCGTACGACCTGCTCGCCGCGATCCTCCGCGCCGAATGGGGATTTGACGGCGTCGTGATGACCGACTGGTGGAACGGGGCCGATCCGCTCCGCCACTGCGACGCCGGCGGCGACGTGCAGATGCCCGGCGTCCGCGAGCGCCGCGACGCCGTCCTCGCGGCGCTCGACGCCGGCGCCATCGATCTCGCGCCGGTGCAAGTCTCCGCCGCCCGCGTGATGCGACTCATCCTCCGGACCTCCTTCGTGCAACAGGCCGCGCCGGCCGTCCCGGCCGCAGCCGGGCCTTCCACCCGATGAACGACGCCCTGCGAGAACAGCTCTCCCAGCTGCCCGACAAACCCGGCTGCTACATCTTCCGCGACCGGCATGGGGCCATCATCTACGTGGGCAAGGCCGTCTCCCTCCGCCGGCGCGTGCAAAGCTACTTCCGCGCCTCCACGATGGCGCATGGCGCGCCCAAGGTGCGGAGCATGGTCAAGAGCGTCGAAAGCCTCGAATGGATCGTCGTGCGCACGGAGGCGGACGCCCTCCTCACCGAGAGCGACCTCATCAAGCGCTACAAGCCCTACTACAACATCCTCATGCGCGACGACAAGCGCTACCTCGCGCTGCGCATCGACCCGCACGACCCCTGGCCACGCCTCGCGGCATGCCGCATCGTGCGCGAGGACAACGCCGAATACTTCGGCCCCTTCCCCTCCGCCGCCGTCGTCCGCACCGTGCTCGACTTCACCGAACGCCGCTTCGGATTGCGCAAGTGCACGCCCATCGTGCCCGATGCGGAGACCTACCGCCACTGCAACGACGACGTCATCCGCTTCTGTACCGCGCCCTGCGCCGGCCGCATCTCCAGCGAAGACTACCACGCCCGCGTGCGGGAGGCCTGCGAATTCCTTCGCGGGCGCCGCCCGCAGATCATCGACGAAGTTCGCGCCGCGATGGAGGCCGCCGCCGCCGGCCTGGACTTCGAGAAGGCCGCCTCCCTGCGCGACTCCCTCTTCGCCCTCAAGGAGATGGTCCGCCGGGGCGGGCGCCCCTCCCCCAATCCCCGGATCCACCGCATGGACGCCCTGAACGGCATCGCCGAACTGGGGCGCATCCTCCAGCTCCCCGGCCCCGCGAAGGTCATCGAAGGCTTCGACATCTCCAACACCTTCGGCACGCTTTCCGTGGCCGGCATGGTGTGCGCCGTGGACGGGATGCCCGCGCCGAACCGCTACCGCCGCTTCAACATCCGGACCGTCGAAGGCGCCGACGACCCGCGCTCCATCGCGGAGGCCGTCTCCCGCCGCTACCGCCGCCTGCGCGACGAGGCGCAGCCCTTCCCCGACCTCGTCCTGGTCGACGGCGGAATCACCCAGCTCCGTTCGGCCCGCGCCGCGCTCGCGTCGCTGGGGCTGTCCATCCCGTCGGTGGGCTTGGCCGAGCGCTTCGAAACGCTCGTCACCGACGGCATGCCGCCCGGACCCGATCCCGTGCTGGACCCCGGCTCCCCGCCGATGCTGGTGTTGCGCCAGCTGCGCGACGAAGCGCACCGTTTCGCCGTCACGAGCCACCGGCGCCTGCGCAACAAGCGCATCCGCGAATCGGCCCTCGACGACATCCCCGGCATCGGGCCGCAGAAGAAGAAGCTGCTGCTCCGCACTTTCGGCTCCGTCTACCGGCTGGCGAAGGCCTCCGCCGAGGACATCGCGGCCGTCCCGGGCATCGGCGGCGAACTCGCCGCCGCCATCCTTCGCGCCATCCGCGCCGACGCCCCGTGACCCGCGGCGCGCCGCGGAAAGGGCCGCGAAAAAACGGCGCGCCGCGATTTGCGCCCGCTGCCGGGCGCGTCAGGCGTAGATGTCCCCGCGGCGATAGGCGGCCCAGGCCGTCTCGAACCAGGCGTCGGAAGGGGGGATGGGACGGCACTCCACCCAGCGGTGGGACACGCGGCCGGAGGGTGTCGCCAGCGTTTCCTGCACGCGGGCGCGGAAAGCGGGATCCTCGGGCAGGGCGCGCCAGCCGGGAAGGAGCGGGTGCACGGCCTCGCCCCGTTCGTCGAGGGCGAGAGCCGATCCGCGGCTTCCCACGCCGCTTTGGAGGGCGAAGCGGATGGCTTCCAGATAGACCGCATGGGCGAAGCACAACTGCAGGTCGCGCAAGGCCTCGGGGACGTGGCCGGAGCATCCGGCCTTCCTCAGGCGCCGCCATTGCGCCCACGCGGCGGCGACCGCCCCGTCCATCTCGGCGACCGGGCGGATGTGCGCGCCGTAGCGCGTCATTCGCTCCCGCAGCTCCGCGCGTTCGTGCTGCCAGGTCGTAGGCGCGGAGGCGGCGCACGCCACCCAGTCACGCAGCTCCGCGACGGCGGCGCGGGCCTCCTTGCGGGCGGCGGCGCGATCGAGCGTCCACCCGGAACGGCGCGCCGCGATCCATTCGGCCACCCGGAAGCCGCCCACCTGCCCCGAGTTCAGCGCGGAGCCGCCAGGACGGTAGAGGCCGTGCGACCCGTTCACTTCGCCCACGGGGAAGAGTCCGCGCACGCTGGTCGATTCCCACCAGGCGTTCGCGGCGAGACCGCCGTTGTTGTGCTGCGCGCAAACCGCGACCTCGAGCGGCTCCTCCGCGAGGTCGATGCCATGGTCGCGGTAGAGTTCCACGGCGCCGGGGTTCATGTGGAGCAGGCGCCCGAAAGGGGTGGACTGCGTGGCGCCGGACTTGCGGAGATAGTCCGCGGCCTCGGAAGGGAGTTTCGCGAGGTCGTAGCCTGCGGGATCGGCGCGGTAGTCGAGGAAGACGCGACGCCCGCGCAGGCGGGTCTCGCGGTAGACGAGAAGATCCACCAGGGACGACCCGCCGAAGACCTTCCGGACGTCGAAGGGCCACTGGTAGCCTTTGAGGAAGACCATCCCGTGCATGTCGGCAGGCGTTTCAAAGGCTTCCTGCAGGAACTCCTGCGGCGCGCCCTTCCCGTCCGCAGGCAGGCTCACCACGCGCGGCACCACCTGCATGTAGGTGCCCGAGACGTTCCACCGGAACCCCACGGAGGCGAGCCCGTACTGCGATTCGGGAAGCCCCTGCGCACGGGCCCCCGCCTGGAGCGCGAGGCCGATGGCGCCGGTATGGACGGCCGGGTAGACGCTGTCGCGGTAGAGGCCGCCGGGTCCGCCGACGGCGAAGACGAGGTTCTCGCACAGCCAGGTTTCAAAGCCCCTGCCGCCCGGCGCGGTGGCAATCAGCCCCGCAATGCGGCGGGAACGCCCTTTCCCCAAGGCGAGCAGACGCACCGCCACGCGTTTTTCGTACACGGGAATCCCCAGCTCGCGCACGCGGCGGAGGAGCGCCTCGCACATCGCTTTCGACGTGTAGGGCCCGATGGACGTGGCGCGCTGGCGGGGATCGTGGTCCGTCTTGTAGCCGACGAACTGCCCGTATGCATCGCGCGGGAACGGCACGCCGAGGCCGACGAGATGGTAGAAGGCGCGGGCGGACAGCGCGGCTTCCGCAAGGGCGAGGTCGCCATGCATCCCGCCGCCGGCGGAGAGTTCGGAGGCCATCAGCGCCGGAGCGTCCGCATCCGTGCCGTAGAGCGAGAGCTTGTAGTAGGTCTGCTTGTCGCTTCCGGTGTTGATCGACGTGCCGCACCGGAGGCCTTCCGAAAGAATCGCCACGTCCCGCACGCCGCAGGCATGCAACTGGACGGCGGCGTTGAGGCCGGCGGCGCCGCTTCCAAGGACCAGCGTGTGGACAACGTTCGGTTTCAAAACATCCATGGCGGGCATCAATCCAAATCGATTTCCCCGAAGGCGACGTTGTCGGGCGGCTTCTCTTCGGGCTTCTCGGGCGGCGCGTCCACGACTTCGTGGAGGCCGGGGACCTTGAATTCCTGGGTCCAGAGCGTCTTGCCGCCCTGGACGCCGGAAAGCCGGATACGGTCGATGACGACATCTTCCTTGGGGCCGAAGACGCCCTTGCCATAGGTCTCCACCAGCTTCTCCAGCGCAATGGGCACGCGGAAACTGCAATGGAAGTCGAGTTCGTGCACCAGCCGAACGTCCGGGCGGCGGTATGTGAAGGTCACCGGCTCCACGATCTTCACGGACTGTTTGCCGTCGGAGTCTTTCCAGGGAACTTCCTGGTGGTAGACGCACTCGAAGCGCAACTGGTCGTAGCCGACCGTGCGGCTCGGTGCCAGGCGGGCATTCACGATCTGGATGCCATCCGCACCGGGCGGATCGAGGGTGAACTCGGCCTCGTCCAGCCATTCGCCTGCATACACAGGGGCGAACGCGAGGAAGAGACCAGCCCAAAGAGAGGCGCGAAGCAGTGTCTTCATGGGGCGGAGTATAGCAGATGGGATTCCGGGGCGCACCCTGCAATTGGACCCGCTTCGCGGCACGGAATCCCATGGCGCGGCACGCCGCGAAGGAACGGCCGCGGGATTCAGGCGGACGCCCGCTTGGCGGCACGGAAGGAGCGGATCGCGAGGTCGAGCTCGCTCCAGCCATGGCAGCGCCGCACACGCGAGGCGGTGCCGGCGGGAGGAGTCCAGGCGCGGTTCCACGGACGGTCGAAGACGATCGTGTGGCAGTCGGGACGGCTGGCGAGCACGTCCAGCATGGCGGGGGCATCATCCACCGCGACGTCGTAGCGGACGCGATCGAACTCCGCAAGCGTCCAGGACCTTCCCTCTGGCCCGGCGGAAGAGCGGGGTTCGCGACCGTATTTGTCCACGTGGTAGAGCGGCACGTCGGCGAGCCCGCGGCGGTCGAGCCAGGCACGGGAGAGGGCATGGCTGGCCCAGGGGCGCCCGGTCACGACATCCACGCCCAGGCCTTCGCGAAGCCAGTGGTGGACGACGCGCGACATGCCGTCCGCCGCACGGGAGATGCCCAGGATGCCCTCGCCGTGGGCGTGGGCCATCAGGCGTTCGTACTGGGGGATGTCAAGGTCGAAGGAGGTGCGCAGGTCGAAGGCGCGGATCTCCGAGTAGGGCACGTCGCGGCCGAAGAGCTCGCCTGCCAGGCGTGCGAGCTGGCGCGCCGTCTCGCAGAGGACGTCGTCGAAGTCGAGGTAGATGCGCATGCCGCACGGGATCCGCTAGAGAAAGTGGAACGTCCCGAAGTTCCGGAAATCGTGGAAGTTCGCGCTGGTCGCCGTGTTCCAGGCCCAGTGCGAGGGCTCGCCGGAATCGTAGTCGATACGGTAGACGTTGGCGCGCCAGGTCGTGCCGGGGAGGGCCCGCTCGTTGCCGAGTCCCTGGAAGAGGGCGAAGGGGATGAAAAACTCCGCGCTCCAGCCGGAGATCGCGGCGCCGGAGGCCTTGGGGCCGCCGCGGACGGATGTCGCGTGGCGCGTGGCGCGCGGGCCTTCCCCATGCCAGGGAAGCCAGCCATGGAAGCGTCCCTTGTGGTTCGGCACGACGATGGGAAGTTCGTGGTCGAGGGGCGAGATCTCGTACTCGAAATAGATGGTCTGGGCTTCGTCGGTCCAGAGAAAGACTTCGAAAACGTCCTCCGTGAAGAGGTCCAGGTTGTCGCCGTCGAGGGTGGCGGTGAGCCGCCGGTCCTCGCCGTCGCAAAGGAAATAGATGCCGCTGGGGGAATAGAGGGCCTTGAAGCGGGTGGGATAAGCGGCGGGCCCCTGGCCAACGCGGGAGAGAGGCTGCCATTCTACGGAGGACCAGGCGGAGGCGGAGCCGTCTCCGGTCACCTCGAAGTCATCCGCAAAGCTCACGTCGAGTTTTTTCATAACAAGTCCTTGCCCAAGAGGGATGGCATGAGGATAGCGCATTTGCGGCGCGGACGCAACGGCGACGGGAAGGTGGCAAACAAATGACACAACAAATAATCCCCCGCCAGTCAGTAGCCAGTGCGTTGCGCTGGCTACTGACTGGCGGGACATATAAGGCAAGCGATTCCAAACATAACACTATCGTGTCCACGTCCGCAACACAGCATTCGTCGTCATTAGGATCCGTTCGTTCCGGGGGGAGAACTGGAGTCGCAGCCTAACTTGCTCTTCCGCCCCATCACCATCTACGACTACAGGCACGGCAAAGTAAAATGACTGCAAAGGATCATTGGACCATCCAGGCCATTCGACGGTTCGATGCTTTTTGGCGGTATTTCTAAGAGAGCCCGTCTGAACGTCTTCGATTGCCACTTGAATAAATCCTGGCTCGCCAAGATTCAAATAACCGCTCATTTCATATTCATGTTCATCGGAACCAACTTGTTTTACGGTTACGCCATGCACAGGAAAAGACGCGACAGCGGATGCCTGCGTAATGATGGAGCCGTCGTCAATCAATTGCTTTTCCGCCATCTTCCTTCCGTTTGCGACCAACGCGAACATGTCGGCGAGAACATTTAGAGCATGGGCGGTTGCATCACGTTGCTCCTTGCGAGACACCTCAAAGACCTCGACCCAAAGATCATCTCCGAGCGAGAGAAGAAGCCGCGAGGAATAGAGGCCAATGTTGTCGCGAACTTGATCGCGGTTGACACTGACAGTGATGCTCTCGTCTTTGGCTTGCACGAGGGTGACGTTACCGGACTTCAACCAAGCCGGACTTCCTCGAGTATATGCTGAAAAACGAACCCTGACGATGCAGTGCAGATAGGGATCTGCGCCCATTGAATGAGGAAGAATAGTGTTCTGATCACGAGGGGTCGCGACGATCGCACCGACGTCATCCAACACACGCCAAGCTCGGGATGAACAGAAGAACCAAAAGAGATCATCGCGGGACTGCGGCGACATTCTGTGAGCAGACAAGATGGCCTTCGGCACAGTGACTGGAGTCTCGCCACCAAAAGCGGTGGGCGCAAGGAGAGACAGCAACAAACCAAGAACGGCGATGCGCATTATTATCTTCCTCCAGAAGAAGATCTTGTATTGCAAGGACAGTTGACTTTGACAAACCCGTGCCAATTGCCGTTCTCCTCAAACGGTTTTGCTCCATGATACCCCTCGACAAGGAGTGCCCATGCATCGGGTATCGTTGTGCCTGCGACTGTGGCAACCAGACCATCGTGCCAATCGTACGTGTCGTGGAACTCCCAGTTTCCCATGAACTTGCAGTGTGCCTTTCGATTGCAGTTATAGGTGCCCGTGAAGGTGATCTTGAACCCGCCGAAAGCGTGATAGTAAACACCTTGAGTTGCCCGAAGGTTCAATGCCGAACCGCTTAACGATCCGGAGGCTCCGGCTGTCGGATTCGGCACAAGCGCACAAAGCTGTGACTCCAACTGATCCTTGGGCGATGAGCCCGCCGGCTCATCGTAGAGCATTGCTCCATTGACATGACGAGACGGGATCGTAAACGGGTCTTCCGGGGCACCTTCGAGCCAGTTTTGCATAAGGCTGGCAGCCAACGGTTCTAAGAACTCACCGCCCCAAGCAATGTTGCGGTAAAGAAGTAAAGCCTCGTCAGCCGCCACTTCTTCGGCACCAGCTTCCAAATATGCCCGAATCCGTGCGGCACGAACATCGAGGGGCGTATCGCCAAATGTGTCGAAGTACTTGACGGAATTGTTCCAGCAAAATCCGTATAGGTTGTCGCCCCCTCGTTCCCCAATCGGATCCCGGTTCAGCCACCGCATCAACTCGGGGGCGTAGAACCGGTAGCCGTAGTAGTAGAGACCGGTTTCGGCATCGTAATATTTCGTGCTGAAGCGGTGGCGGAAGGCGTCGGCTAGAGATCCGGTTGCCGCGATGGTGCGGCCGAAGGCGTCGTAGGTATATTCCGCCACGATTGCGCCCTGTTCGTTCACATAGGCCGTGATATTCCCGGTGTTATCGTAGAACGGGAAGTACCACGCGCCGTTGATCGAGACGGCCAACAGTCCGCCGATGCCGCCCGCGCCCTGGAGCGTGCCGGATAGGTCTTTGCCCCAGACGTAGTGGTTGGTGGTCACTCCCGCGGCGGTAGCGACGATTTCGAGAACCGGCAGCCAGCCGTCATAAACAAATCCCCGTGTCTCCGCGCCTCCGCGTGAGATTTTCAACACGCGGCGGCTAAGATGATCGTAGGCGTTGGAGACGACGCACAGGCCGTTGGAATAGGCGGCGACAAGGCGGTTTTCCGCATCATACGTGTAGTTGAAACGCCCGTCCCACGTCATATTGCCGTCTAAATCGTATACGGGAGAAATTTGGACAGGATTGACATGATTGACATGATTGGAAATCAGAAAATATTGGTTCAGTTCGTTGGCGGTGTAGATGTTCGTGACGGAGTTAAGCGAGGCCCACAGCGCGTTGCCTATGTTGTCGAAGGCGTAGCGGTTGGTGTGGGCGGGCTGGATGATGGCGGATGTGACTTCGGAACGGGCGTTGTAATCGAAGGTGTCCGTGTTGCGTGCAGTGACACGGTTAAGCAGGTCGTAGGTGTAGGCCAGCGGATTGTACGGCACGCCGCTGGCGCTGTTGGTGATGGCTTTTACCAGACTGCGGCGGCAGGGGTCGCGGGTCAGGTTGCGGGCAAGCACGACGCCATTCGTCAAGTTCACCGAATACCCCGCATCCCAGCCGTCGGAGGTGTAGGCGTAGGTGGCGCGGAAGGCGGTGTTGGAGACGGCGGAGTGCCGGTTCTCGGCATCGTAGCCGTATTGAACGGTGGCGCATCCTCGACGCGCAGTTCCGCCAGGCGGTGGCGGTGGTCCAGGGTGCGGGCCAGGGTCGCGGTGTCGCCGCCAACCATGGCCGTCTCGTTGGTGGCGGTGCCGAGGTGGCTGTTCTGGTAGGCGTATCGCGCGACGGCGTTGGAGGCGGAAGCAGGGCGCTGGAAGAGGTCGTATCCAAGCGAGACGGCAGGAGTGGCGTCGGAGTACGAGACGCCTGTCAACAGCCCGTCGGGGTTGTAGGCGTAGGCGGTGGCGAGGCCGCGCGCCCAGGTACGGGCGGCAAGCCTGCCGTCGGGGTTGTACGCGTAGGAGACGGCGGAGCCGTCGACGTAGACCTTGTTGGCAACAAATCCGGCGGCAGGATTGCAGACCCAGAGAATGACGCTCATCGCAGAACTGTTGCGTAAGATTTCAAGGCAAATTTTGTAAGTCTCGGTGAAAAGGTCATGTCAATTTTTACGCATGTATTCCAGGAACGGTTGAACGTCCTCATGAAATGTTTTCATGACAACCGGTTCGGTGAATTCCTGAAGCTTCAGGTGAATCGACGTTCCACATATCATGGCGCCTTCGCCAGCTTCATTGCCATCGAAGATGATGCGGGAACCCTCAATGGCGTACCGATAGAGCTTTGTCTTTTTGTATTCGAATTCACCGAACGATGAAATTATGCAAACTGCCGTTCCATCGGAAACCAAGGTTAGCCAAACGCGAACCGGATGCCCGTCCAGCAAGGTTTCGTTGCTTGAAATCCACTGCCTTGGACGAGGATCGTAAGTAACTTCAGGAGCGCTTTGACATCCGGCAAATGCAATTAGAAACGCCCCCATAATTGCTGCCGATAGGAATCGAATGTTCATACCCATTGCCTCCATGAAACATTTGTGATTTAGTAATCCTCAGACCATCCCCAATAAAGAGCCGTGTAAACAATCTCAGGTCGTAAGTATATAAATTCCACACGGGCATCTGGTTTTTCTTCCGTAGGGACATGATAAACGAGTGCGTTTTCCTTATTTTCGTATCGCATTCCCTTCCCAAGCAACGCCTGAACTCCACCAAAGGTTAAATCTTTCTCTCGAGTCTTAAACAGGTAGGTGTTGATCATGTCCCCACATTGAACGGCAGCCTCTTGGCGTTCAACCCAATTGGTCGTCGTGCGGAAGACAAGACAGGATTGCAAAAACGTGTCGTTCGCAACCAGCTCACACGGCGGGTTGTTGTTTGTCTGCTGGAGCGAACAGCATCCAGCCAAGAAAATCGCAGCAAGCATCATCTGAAACAGTTTCATCAAACTCTCCTTTTCATCATGGTAGAATGAACTCATAAGCTCCGGACATCGTTTGGGCAGGCGTCCTCATGCGATATCCGTTGGCTTTGTACCAATTGATTGTCCCATTGTTTGAATACTCCACATTCTTGTCTTGTGTTTGCCTGCGGCATTCCTTCAGCAGCCGGTTGACCTCGCGTCTGTCCGAATCTTTGAGCTTGCCGGGGAACTTCTCGGCTATCGCCTTGTCGAAACAGGGCTTGGTGTACTCCCAAAATGCTTTGGCATGCCCTATTTCGTGAGCAATGACTTCGCCTTCCGGCGGAGGAGAACGGTCCAAAGAGCCGGATCCCCCGCCAGCTAATGCCCCGTTTAAGTTGTAATGTGGTTGATAACTATAAACAACGCCACGTCTTCCTGTCTTTGGAAGTCCCTTTGAAATGATAATGCTTATCCACATTCGTATTTCGCACTCGCCTTCGATCACAGGCACTCGGTCAAGCGGGTAGTCAAAAACACCCCATGCGCCACGTGTGTCACCATATTCTATAGGGATATCGCTGACATTTTTGATCTCGGCTTGGACAAAAGAGCCCGCTCCCTTCATTTTCTGCCATATAGTTGTATTTCCTCGTTTGAAATATTTGACGTATGCGTGACCCAAGGCATCCCGCCCATTTATCCCATCGTTGCCGCAGAAACCGTATAAATTCACCCCGCCGTCTTCCTCAATAGGATCCCTGTTCAGCCAGCGCATCAGTTCCGGCGCGTAGAAGCGGTAGCCGTAGTAGTAGAGGCCGATCTCGGCATCGTAGTACTTCGTGCTGAAGCGATGGCGGAAGGTGTCGGCCAGTTGGCCGGACTTGGCGATGGTGCGGCCGAAGGCATCGTAGGTATATTCCGCCACGATTGCGCCCTGTTCGTTCACATAGGCCGTGATGTTGCCGTTGTTGTCGTAGAACGGGAAGTACCATGCGCCGCCTTGTCTGACGGCCAACAGTCCGCCGATGCCGCCCGCGCCTTGCATGCTTCCAGACAAATCGCGTCCCCAGACGTAGTGGTTGGTGGTCACTCCCGCGGCGGTAGCGACGATTTCGAGAACCGGCAGCCAGCCGTCATAAACAAATCCCCGTGTCTCCGCGCCTCCGCGTGAGATTTTCAACACGCGGCGGCTAAGATGATCGTAGGCGTTGGAGACGACGCACAGGCCGTTGGAATAGGCGGCGACAAGGCGGTTTTCCGCATCATACGTGTAGTTGAAACGCCCGTCCCACGTCATATTGCCGTCTAAATCGTATACGGGAGAAATTTGGACAGGATTGACATGATTGACATGATTGGAAATCAGGAAATACTGGTTCAGTTCGTTGGCGGTGTAGATGTTCGTGACGGAGTTAAGCGAGGTCCACAGCGCGTTGCCTATGTTGTCGAAGGCGTAGCGGTTGGTGTGGGCGGGCTGGATGATGGCCGCCGTGACCTCGCAGCGGGCGTTGTAGTCGAAGGTGTCGGCGTTTCGTGACGTGACGCGGTTAAGCAGGTCGTAGGTGTAGGCCAGCGGATTGTACGGCACGCCGCTGACGCTGTTGGTGATGGCTTTTACCAGACTGCGGCGGTAGGGGTCGCGGGTCAGGTTGCGGGCAAGTACGACGCCATTCGTCAAGGCCACCGAATAGCCCGCATCCCAACCGTCGGAGGTGTAGGCGTAGGTGGCGCGGAAGGCGGTGTTGGAGACGGCGGAGTGCCGGTTCTCGGTGTCGTAGCCGTGGTGGACGGGGGCGGCATCGCTCGACGCGCAGTGCCGCCAGGCGGTGGCGGTGGTCCAGGGTGCGGGCCAGGGTCGCGGTGTCGCCGCCGACCGTGGCCGTCTCGTTGGTGGCGGTGCCGAGGTGGCTGTTCTGGTAGGCGTATCGCGCGACGGCGTTGGAGGCAAAGGCGGGGCGCTGGAAGGCATCGTACCCGAGCGCGGCGGCAGGAGTGGCGTCGGAGTACGAGACGCCTGTCAACAGGCCGTCGGGGTTGTAGGCATTCTCCTTCCACGCTCCGCGAGCCCATGCCGTGCGGAGCGGTTTGCCGTCGGGGGTGTAGGCGTAGGAAACGGCTGATCCGTCGGCGTAGACCTTGTTGGTGGCAAGCCCCGTGGCGTGGTCGTAGTTCCAGGCGGTGAGATCGAGGGACGCAGGGGACGCAAGGGATGCGAGGGACGCGCCTCCGGCAAGCTGGACGGCGAGGGCGGCGAAGCCGGCGGCGTTGCCTCGGGCGGTGGCGAGGGCGGCCATGCGGCCGGCGGCGTCGTACCCGTAGGCCACGGGATAGGTCGCGCCGGTGGCGGCAACCGGACGCCCGAGGGCGTCGTAGGTGTTGGTGACGGTGTTGCCGAGGGCGTCGGTGCGGGACGTTTCGCGGCCGAAGGCGTCGAAGGTTCTCGATCCTGTGACGTGCAGATCGTCGTCGTAATAATAAATGCCGTAGTGGGTCTCGTTGTCGGACTCGTCGAGTCCCGACCAGCGGAAATGGGAATAGACGCCCGTTTCAGGGTCGCGCATTTCCGAGTATGCAACGCGCCCGAGCGGATCGAAATAGTTGTAAACGGTTTCGCGCAGCGTCTCGCGGCGAATTGGACGCCCGAACTTCGAGACGGTGGTGGATGGCGTCGCCGCATCGGTGGCGCGAACCATCGTCAGTTCGCAAGTCTGCGGGTTGTAGCTGCCCGATTCCGTCGTCGTCGAGCCGTTCGGGCCGGTGTTCACCGTGCGGCTCCGCAGGGCGTTGGAAAGCCCCGTCAACTGGCGGCGGGTCGTCGCGACGGCGTTGGTGACGCCCTCGCGCGACGTGCTGCGGACGTCCACCCGCCACCATGCCCCGGCGATGTTCTCGTAGCGGGTCTCAGACGCGGTCTTGACGCCGCTTTGGACGGTCGCCGCCATCTCGCCGCGCTCGTCGTAGAGGTAGGTCGTGGCGGGCTGACCGGTCGTTTCCGAGCGAACCAGGCGCGAGGTCGCGCCGTCGTAGGCGTTCGAGGTGACGAGCCAGGCGCCCGCAGTGCCGGGCCTCAGCGTCGCGACCGTGCGCCCGAGGAAGTCGCTGTACGAAATTTGATTCGTGACCGCGTTCGGCGAATCGGACGCCTCGGTGACGGAGAAGGCGCGCCGCGTCCCGTCGGCGGCGTAGTCAATCCAGGAGGTTTCGCGCGTCCAGCCGCCGTCCCAGCTTCGGATGGCGATGGAACGCCCGTTCCGGTAGGCGATGTTCGTGCTCGCCACGACGCAAACGTCGGGGTTCGCCGGCGAGAACGTCAGGCTGACGCTCTCCTCGCGGTCGGCGAACGACCGGCTCGTCGAGACCATGCGCACCCCGCGCCGGTCGACGTGGACGGCGTGGTCGCCGATGCCGTCGGGGTACGTCGTCGTTTCGGAAGCCGTGAAGCCAAGCGTCCCGCAATCGGGGGTGACGGCGTCCCCGGGCTCGCCGACCGCCGTCACGACGGTGTTGGTCTCCCTGCCGAGGGCGTCCATGAAATGCATGGTCGTGCGATGGCCGTATCCGTATCCGGGCAACTGGGCAAGCGACTCCTCTTCGGTGGCGTAATAGAGGTGGTCTTTGCCGGTCTCGGCGGAGCGGAGGGTCTTGAAGCCGTCGCGATCCTGCGTCCAGAGCAGGCGGCAGCAGGAGTAGGCGTTGGTGGAGGTGGAGCCGTCGGAGTAGAGCGTGGAACGGAGGCGGTTCTTGTCGTCGTAGAGGTGCGCCTGCCAGTCGAGCGTCTCACCGGTGGCGTGCAGGAGGGTGGCGGAGTAGAGCGTCGTGCCGTGCGCGGCGTCCTGGATGGTCAGGTCGGACGTATCGGACGGATTGGACCGATAGGAACGCCGGGCGATGGTGCGGAGCGCGGTTCCAGAACCGCCGGGGGCGAAGGTGCGGGTGGCGGGGTCGTAGTCGCCGAGGGCGTAGTCGCAGGCGGTGGTCACGCCGTCTTCGTCGGTGGATTCGAGCGGGCGGCCGCGCAGGAGCAGCGGGATGCCGGGGGCGTCGGCGTCGAAGCGGGTGGCGGTCGAGACGGCGTTGCCGGGGTCGTCGAAGGCGGCGGTCGGGGAGCAGGCGCGGATCGTCTTCACGGTCGCGAAGGCGCGGCCCACCGTGTCCGTGCCGACGGTATGGACGTGCCAGGTGCGTCCGATGCACGTCGCCGCGCCGTCGCGGACGAGGTGGCGCGACTCGGTGCGGACGGAATCGAGGGCGGCGGGCGGATTGGAATCGCCCGCCAGCGGCGCGTAGTCGGAGACGGTGGCGATGGCGGTGATGGTGGGGAAATCAGACAGATCGGTCAGATCGGTCGGATCGGACTGATCGACAAAATCCAGGGGTGCCGCCGAGCCGTCGAGCGGGTCGAGGCGGAGGATTTCGCGGCCCTCGGCGTCCCAGGCCTGGTAGCTCCACGGGCGCGACTCGCCCCAAACGAGGCGGGGGCGTCCGTTGCGGCGGGGGTGGGCGTCGTCCGTCCAGTAGGAGGCATGGTCTTCGACCAGGCCGGGCGCGCCGTCGGGCTCGAGGCCGAGCGTGGCGTGGTAGGTCTGGCGGAGCGTCGCGTCCTGCCCGCAGCCGAAGCGCCGGGACTCGGCGACGTCCCGCGAGAGGATCGCGCCGGCGGCGTCGCGCACGATGCGTTCTTCGCGGAGGACGCCGTGGGGGCCGTCGTCGAGCGTGTCGGTGCGGATCACCTGCTCGGAGGTCTGCGCGATGTTGTCGAAGCACGCCCACTCCCCATCCCCACGATATGAGTAGACGACGTCGCGCATGACGTTGTCCCGGCGGCTGATCTTCTTGAACGCGACTTGGCGCGGGCTCCCGCCGACGTTGGCGATCTCCCAGACGTGCTCCAGTTCGTCGCCGGCGGTCTTGCGGACGGCGATCCGGACGCCATGGGCGATCGGTTCGACGACGACGGTGCGGCCTCGGGCGTCGGAGCAGGCGATGGTGCGGGTTCCGCCGGCGGCGCTTTCGGCGACGGCGGCGTCGTCGCGGGCGAGCAGGTTGAAGGTGGCGGGCGCGACGAGCAGCGGCTCCGTCGCCCGGAACCAGAGGAAGCCGGAGACCTGGCCGTCGCGGGGGATGCCGAGGGGGATGCGGAAGGCGAGCGAGCCGAGGCCGTCGCCTTCGAGGCCGTCGCAGTCGCCGTCGGCGCATCCGGACGCGCAGTCGCCGCATTCGTCGTAGAAGGGGTCGTGGCATCTTTCGCCGACGCGGTGGATGGCCTCCCCGCTCCAGACCGGCCTGCCGTCGAAGAAGATGGTGCCGGTGGCGCGAAGGCCGTCGTCTTCGACGGTTTCGTCGAAGTACGCGGCCAGCGCCGGGTCGCCGTAGCCGATTTCGGCCCTGCAGTCGCACGGGTGGCCGCCCGTGGCATCCTGCCGCCAGCCCTCCCGGAGGCACCGGCTGTCGAGGGGGTAGTCGGAAGCGGGCTCGTAGTCGCCCGTCGCGGCGTCGAAGAAGAGCGTGGTCCCGCATCCGCCGTGGCGGCCGTCGCCGTAGGCGATGCGGGGATCGAAGAAGAGGAGGCGTTCGACCGGGCCTTCCCCGGGGTCGCCCCTGGCCGCCTGCGCCCCGGGCGCCCCGCCGCGCCGGGGGCGGCGCGGGGGCGATCGTGCATCCGGGCACGTCGTAGATGCCGGGCGCCTTCGCCGCGAGCGAGCCGCCCGTGAAGGCGTCGTTCGGCGTGAAGACGAGGCGGGCTTCGCCGGGGAACGGGTCGAGGAGCGCGGCCTGCTCCATCTCGGAGGGCGCGGCGCGGCAGGGGCGGTTGGAGAAGTCGTACCGGACGCCGACCGACGTCCCGCCGCCCGTCCATTCGACGGCCTGGCAGCGCGCGCCGTTGATTTCCGCCGCCGCCCCGGCGCCGCCCACGAGGACGCCCGGCGCCCAGGCCAGCAGGTACAGCGGCCTGGCGCAGGTCGAATTCGTCGAGGTGGCGCGGAGCCGCAGGGTGAGTTCCGCGGGGCCGTTCGTCGAGACGGGCAGCCAGAGGCTGTCGTCGGGCGGCGAGGCGGTCGCGGTGCCGCTTCCGCCTTCGGAGTCGGCCCACTCGAGCGCCATGCCGTCGAGCGACCAGCCTGCGGGCGCATTCGAGGAGGCGGAGAGGAAGTACTGCTGCCAGCCGCCGTCGCGGTCGATCGTGAAGGTGCGCTCGTACACCCGGTTCGTGCCGCCGGCGGGGAGGTCGCACCGGAAGGCGTCGAAGAGCTTGAGGGAGGCGAGGTTCCAGGCGAGGTTCGTCGGAGCGGAAGCCTCCGCGAAGGGGTCCATGCCCGCGGCGATCTTCGTCGAGAGCGGGAAGCCGGTTCCGCCGGGGTCGAAGGCGAGGCTGTCCACCGCGTTGGTGCCGCCGAACTTCGCCGTCTCGTAGGCGTCGGGGATGCCGTCGCCGTCGAGGTCGTCGGGCGGCGTCGGGGACAGCGGGTCGGGGTCGGAGCCGTCGACGAGCCCGTCGCCGTCGGTGTCGCGGAGCAGCGGACTCGTTCCGGCGGCGACTTCGGCGCCGTCCAAAACGCCGTCGAGGTCGGTGTCGGGCAGGCGGGGGTCGGTGCCGTGGACCATCACCTCGTCGCAGGTGGAGAGCCCGTCGCCGTCGTGGTCGGCGACGTCCGGGTCGAGCATGCCGAAGGCGCGCCAGTGGAGTTCGAGGCCGTGGACGAGGACGCCCGTGCCGCCGAAGGCGAAGGTCTCGCCGCCGCCGCCGTGCTGGGCGCCGACGACCCAGTTGGTGGCCGGCAGCGCGTTGGTGGCGGACAGCCGGGACAGGTCGTAGCGGTAGACGAAGTCGCCGGAGGGGAAGAGTTCGGCCTGGAAGGTGACAGGGAGGCCGGCGTCGCGGCCGGCGAAGACGTCCTGCCAGGCGAGCAGCAGGCTGTTGGAGGCGGTCGGGGCGTGCCAGAAGCGTCCGGCCGGCGGGACGATGCCGAGGGAGGTCTGCAGGGGGGCGAGGAAGTCGAGGCCCGAGCCGTCGGGCATCCGGCGGGCGCGGGGCGAGCCCTTGGGCCAACCGAAGGAGAGCGTTCCGCTGCTGGAGACGTGCAGCCCCCCGACGCGGTTGGTGCCGAGGGTGAAGGACCAGTTGGTGGCGGGGAGCCAGAAGGTGTCCTCGGCCACCCCGTAGCGGGTCCAGGGGGCGTGGACGACGGCGTTCGACGGGACGGAGGCCAGCGCGGGAGACGGGTTGGTGGCGACGCGCGCGAGCGCGAAGCCGGCCCGGTACTGGCCGGCGGTCAGGCGGGGGCCGGAGGAGGGGCCGCGCGCGGGCCGCGCCGGGAGGCCGCCGGAGACCATGCCCGCCGGGGGAGGGCCGTGAAACAGGGCGTTGCCGCCGGGCGGCACCTTCGGGACGCCGTGCAGGGTGGCGACCACCAGGAGGGCGGAGAGCACCGCCCTGACGGAGGGCGAAAGCGAGCGGAACCGGTCGCCGAGAGCGCGGAAGAGGCGGCGCAGGCCGGGCGACGTCCCGGCCCAGGCGCCGAGGCAGAAGAGCAGCGGCACGCCGGCCAGCAGGCAGGCGCCCGCGAACATCCAATGGCGTATCGACTGCAGGAGTCCCATGGCTCTACCTCGGAAGGATCACGGCGCCGCGGCGGCACAGGCGGCGACGGCCCGGAGAAAAACGGCGCGCCGCCGGAACCGCGGCCCAAGGGAGGAAATGCAACCTGCATCCATGGTGGGGAGCGTAGCACGGGCCAACGCCGGCGGCAACCCTTGATTTCCTTTCCCGAGGCCCTTGCGAAACCGAGCCGGACGACACGGAGGTCGTCCCTCCATCCAGCCCGCCGGGGACGGCGGTCCCCATCCAGCCCGCCCGCCACGTCGTTGCCCGAGGCAAGCCGGTCGGCGAAATGTCCGGCAAGGGCCGCGCGCCGCCCTGGGCGCGGAGTCTGGAGACGGGGGGGTGCGCCGACACCGCCAGCGGGATGATGGACGACGCGAAGACCAGGAGACCAAGCGAACGGGGGTTTCCAACCATCCCTCTCTCCTCTTTGCCATGCACGGGCACGTGCGTCCCGCCGACCGGCGATGCGGGGACCCCGGGCGGCAGACGGACGCGCACTTCGCCTTCATGCTGGAACACGGGGCTAGCCGCCCCAGGCCTTCCGCACAAGGGCGAGACCTGCCGCGAGAGGTTCGGGGTCGACGACCGGACCCGGCTCGAAGACCTTCAGGATGGACGGAGCCGCGAGAGCGCGCAGGGAATCGAAGTCAACGCCCATCCCCTGTCCTGGCGCCAGATGGTCGGCATCCAGCCCGAAGACGTCGTGGATGTGGCAGCCGACAATCGAAGGCAAGATGCCCTCCACCCACTCCACATGGTTGCCGATGCCGAGGTTCTCGCGAACCTGCCCATGGCCGATGTCATGCCAATAGCGCAACGACGGCGTCGGGAATTCCTGCAAGAGGGACGCCGTCTCCGTCTCGTCCGGAATCCCCTCCCAGTACGGAAGGTTTTCGATGGCGAGAATCACGCCCGCACGATCGAACAGGGGAAGCAACTCCGAGAGGGAACGGCGAAGCGGGTCGAGATGGCGCGCCGCCCGATCGCGGCGCTGGCGCAGCAGGCGGTCGAGGAAAAAGCGCTGGAACCTGCCGGGTTCGTTTCCGGAACGCCGGAGCTCCCCCATGCGGCTGGTCAGATTCCCCATCGTGACGTGCCCCGCATGGCAGATGACAACCGAGGCGCCCAGTTCCACCGCCGCATTCAAGGTCGAAGCCGCCGCCGAACAGGCCTTCTGTCGATTCTCCTCGTCCGGAGACGTCATGGAAAAGGGTTCGGGCGACGGCACAATCCCCTCGAAGGGGAAGGGGCATGGCGAATGGAGGCTGCACACGCGGACGCGGCCGGCCGACACAAGCCGATGGATGTCCCGATACTGCGCTTCCGTGAGGCGATAGCTCAACTCCAGCGCGGTGAAGCCCAGCGAAAGGGCCTCCTCCGCAATCGCATCGCCTGCGTCGTGCCGTGCGGAATTCCAGTTGGTGGAAAGTGCAAATTCCATGGGGAGAAAACAAAGTGCGTGCAGGCGCGGTCCGCGCCAGCACGCACAGGCGGGGGGAAGTCACGTTCCGCTAGTAGGAACGATGCATGTTGCGGGCGCGCGCGCGGGCGGACTTGCGGCGCTTCTTCTCGCTCGGCTTTTCGAAATAGCGGTTGGCACGGAGCTGCTTCAGCAGGCCCTCCTTGTCGAGGACCTTCTTCAGGCGCTTGAGCGCACGTTCAACGGTCTCGCCTCTCTTCAAACGAATCTGGATCACGCGGAATCACCCCCTTCGTGAGTCTGGATCGAACGATCCTGCGACTGCAAAAAGTCCGTGCAGTATGGCATACCACACAGCCCCTGTCAAACGCATTGCGTCCGTCGCGCGCGGCGCGCGGTTGCCTTCGTTTTGCCGTCCCTACCTCAGCAGGAAGAGGGTTCCGACATCCATCGGCACGCCCCAGAAGCGGAGGAAGTAGTTGCCGTAGTGGCCGCCATCGACCTTCAGGTGATAGCCGACGGTCGGAGTGCCGACGAGCTGTTGCCAGCCGTCGTATGGCGTAGCGGTGGATGCCGTGGCGAAGGTCGTCCACGCGGATTCCTGCGTCCAGTCCGCCGCTTCCTTTTCGGGGGCGATGTAGACGGTCGCGCCGTTCGAGCGCTGCATGATCCAAAATGCTCCCTCGATGCGGGAGTAGAGTTCGGCGCGGGTGATCTTGTAGCGCTTGCGGAGCGCGGCCGCAGTGGGCATTCGCGTGTCGGAGGTGGTCAGGAAATTGCCGTCGCCGAAGAAGGTGTGGTGCCATGCCATGGGTCCGCAATGCGCCGGGTTCTCGGCGTACCAGCTGTTGACGCCCGGCGTCATCGCCTCGACCTGCGCAACGGTGATCGGGATGAGGATTTCGTTGTTCGGGGTGAAGAAGTGCGGTGCGCCGAGGAATGCGCCGGCAGGCGTCTCGACCAGCAGTCGCGCCACATTCAGTCCGGCAGCAGCGGCGGGCGGGATGGTCGTGGAGAACGAGGTGCCGGCCGCGCGGTCGCCGAGGTCGATGGAGACAATGCCCTGCGCATTGGTCCAGTCCGCTGGAGAAGCTCCGAGATTGGATGTGGCGCAGAGTGCGCGGACGCGCGCGGTGCCGCTGAACGAGCCGTTCGCGGCGAGCGTCGCGGAGAGCCGGATGCCCGCGGGCGAGCGCGAGGCTTCGACTTCGTTCGCGATCGCGGGATGGGCCTGTCCGGAAGCGATCGTGTAGAAACGCAGGTCGCGGATGCGCGATGCGAGCAGGGTGCCGCTTGTGAGGTTGAAGAAGCGGACATAGCGTGCGGCGCGCGGTTCGGCGAGATCGAAGAGCGCCTGCTCGCTTTGCGGGACATCGGCGAACGTGGCGAGCGTTTCCCAGTTGAATCCGTCGTTCGAGCCCTGGAGGATGAGGCCGCCGAGATTGCCGAGGTTTTCGGGATCGACGCGCATCGTGATACGGTCGATGCGCACGGGGCGGCCGAGATCAAGCGCCGCATAGGAGATGGTCGTGAGCGTGGAGGCGTCGTTGTCGAAGGCGAGCCATGCGTTCGAGCGCTGGTCGCCGGTATAGGTTGTCGGATAGAATCCGAGGATGGAATCGGCGTTTTCGACGAGCGGGCGGATTTCGACACAGTCGCGGATCATGAGGGTCTTCACCGCGGAGGCGGCGGTCTTGCCCTCGACAGACGCGAAGACGCGGATGTATATCTTTCCTCCGCTGGCGCCATCCAGGGCAACGCTTCCGGTAAATGTCTCGCCCGCGAGGGCGGCACCAACCGCAGCGACGGTTCCGTTCGTCTGCCATGCGGCGAGGTCTTCGCCGAGATCCGACGCGGCATAGGCGGCGTAGAAGGTCACGTTCGAGGTGGCGAAGGAACCTTCGAGCGATGCGCTGCCGGAAAGCTGGAGGGCGGAGGACGTGGCGGAGTCGATCGAGAAATCATTGACGATCACGACCGACACGGGGCCGGCGTAGACCTGGAATTCCGAGATGCTGCCCCACTGGACGCCGTTCCACTTGACGTAGCGGAAGAGGTTGTCGCCGGTGCAGACGCCATCGCCCGATGGCCAGGGGATCCATGCCCCGGCGGGCTGTGTCCCATTGTAGTCGTTCGGGACCGTGTAGAGGAGGGTCCAGTCCACATTGTCCTTCGAGGCGGAGAACGTCGCGCCGCGCATGCGGTCGGCGAGGCCCGTGCGGTCGTAGAACTTGAGGCGGGCGATGGGGTAGAGCGCCTTCAAGTCCAGCGTGAGGCGCGACGCGGAGTCGCCGCCGGTTTCGTTCGTCTGGTCGAGGATGCCGTCGAAGGCGCGCATGTACTGCGCCTGGGTGGTGTCGGCATCGACCACGTTCGCCGCGGCGACGGGGAAGAGCGTGTAGTCGTTCGGGATGACGACCTTTGCGGGGGTTGCCTTGGAGAGATCGCCAGCGGTCGCGAAGAGACGCACCACAGCGGGCATGCCGGCGCCGAGGTGGTTCGCGATCGCGGTGACGGGGACGCCCGACGTGGCGGTACCGAGGGCCGTGACGACGCCGCCGGAACGCCAGTCGTCAAGATCCGTGCCGAGGTCGGACGATGCCGCCGCGCAGGAGAGCGCGCATCCCGATCCGGCGATTGGGCCGTACATCCGGACGAGGCCCGTAACGGTGAGGTTTGTCGAGGAATAGTCGTCGATCGCGAGCGCGACGGATGAAAGCGACGAGGAGTCCACATGGATTTCAACCTCGTCCATGCTGCCCCATTGGATGTTCTCCCAGCGGACGTAGCGGTATGTTTCGTCCGGCGGCGGGAACCAGTACGTCGGGTTGCAGGCATTGGGGTCGTAGGCGTACTCGAGAGGCACGGTGTATGCCACGGTCCAGTTTTCGTTGTCGTTCGAGACCTTGAAGCTGCGGCCGATGAGGCGGTCGTCAAGGCCGGGGCGGCCGTGGAAGAGGAGGCGGGTGATGTGGAAGGGTTCTCCGAGATCGATCGTCGCGTAGGACACGGTGTCGTTGTTGTTGAAGATCCCGTCGAAGCACAGGAGCGCCGCGTTGATTGAGGGCGTGTCGATAATATTGCCTGCCTCGACGTTGAAGAGGCGTTCGTGGGTCTTATAGTCGTATGGCGTGATTTCCTTCACGGAATCGGATGCGTTGGTGATGCCGGCGGCCGTGGCGAAAAGGCGGACGAAGTACTTCTGGTTCGCGGCGGGAACGGGTATGTCGCCGGAGACGGCGATGCCGTCGGAAGCGGTGCCGAGCGTGGCGACAGTGCCGTTCGCGACCCAATCGGCAAGGTCGTCGCCAAGGTCCGATGCGGCCATTGCGACCTTGAATGCGATCGTTTGTCCGGCGGCATCGCCGAAGGTCTGGCCCGATGCGGAGACGGCAATCGTGGAGGCGGAGTAATCGGTGAGTTTGAACGACTCGACTTGCACGGACGTGCTATCGACCCACACTTGGAATTCATCCATGCTGCCCGCGCCGACATTGGTCCAGCGGACATAGCGGTATGTTTCGCCGGGATCGAACGCGCACGGAATCTGCGCGAAGTTTTCGTCGGCCGTGAAGTCGTCCGGCACCTGGTAGACAAGCGTCCAGTTCTGGGCGTCGTTCGAGACATGGAACTGTGCGCCGCGCATGCGGGTGCTCACGACATCGTTGTCGCTGCGGCCATGGAAGAACATCTTCGTGATGTGCATCGGCTCGCGAAGGTCGACGACGGCGTAGCTGGAGGAGTCGTTGTCATCGAAGACGCCGTTGAACGCGCGCATCACGGTGGCCATTTGGTATACGGCGATGTTGTTCGCCACGACCGGGTAGAGGCGTTCGGCGGCGTGTGCTGCGCCGATTCCCCCAAATACCGTTGCGATTGCCAGTGCGATAGCCGGTGTCTTGCGCATGATGTACTCCGCAGGGTGATCAACCATTGCCGGGGGGATAGTACCCAATGCGATGGGGCAGGTCCAGCCAAAAGCCGCTTGCCGTGCCCGCGCTGTTCGTGTATGGTCTCGCAATTCCTCCACGGGCCGATAGCTCAGTCCGGTAGAGCAGCGGACTTTTAATCCGTTGGTCGCGGGTTCGAGTCCCGCTCGGCCTACCAGTTTGAAAGGCGCAAGGCTTTGATTTGGACAAGCCTGGCGCCTTTTTATCGCCGTGACTCCTTGGAAAACCGGGCAAACGCGGCATTCAGCGACGCAAATCCAGCGCCATCGCGATTTCGGGGCAGGTGAAGGGATTCGAGTGTCTCATGCAGTTCACGCAACCCGTGTAGATCTTGTGCATGAGCTGGGTTTTCGGCACCTCGGCAAAGCCGAGTTTGCGGAAGAACTCCGGCGTCATGGTAAGCACGATCACCTGGGCAGGCTGGAAGGGGCGGATCCGCTCCAGTACGGCCTTGACGAGCCTTCCGCCGATGCCGGTGTTGCAATGGTCGCGATGGACGGCCAAGGACTGCAGCTCCACGGAGGTGTTGTGGGGATCGCCCATTTCGGGGAGGATGCTCCATGCGGCGCAGCCGACGAGGGCGCCATCCCGCTCGCAGACGACGAAGCGGTCGATGTTCTGGACGATGTTCGCCACCGACCGCACGATCAGTTCGTTCGGATAGGAGCGGATCAGGTGGTAGATGGTGACGGCGTCCCCCAGCACGGCGGGGCGGACGTGCAGTTTGGATTCGGCTTCGGACATGGCGGTTTTCCTGGGAGTGGGGAAATGTGGACGGGATGGCGGGGCGGCCCGGCGTCCGTCGCGCCTAGGCCTTGAAACGCGTGAACTTCGCGTAATCGGAGCAAAGCAGGTGCAGCGGCGCGACGTCCTCCTCCACGGCGGGGAAGCGGCCCACGGGATCGAGGAAGTAGTTGTCGGTGGCGTCGTCGTTCACGCGGCTCACCTCGCCCACGAGGAGGCGGCCCTTGCCTTCCTCGCCCCAGAAGGTGTGATAGAGCCTCGGGGTGAGGCACACGGAGGAGCCTGGTTCGAGGCGGATCGTGGAGCCGGCGGGAAGGCGATGGAGGATGCTGTCCACGTACACCTCGACCTCCGTGCCGGCCAGCTTGCCGCAATCCGACGCGTTCCAAAGCCGGACGCAAAGCACGCCTCCGCCGCGGTTGATGATGTCTTCGGACTTGAAGGCGTGGTAGTGGGTGGGGGTGACCTGCCCTTCGTCCACGATCATGATCTTCTCGGCGTAGACCTTCCCGTTGTCCTTGGCGAGAGTCGTGTCGAGCGTGCCGTTGCGGAGGGTGAAGAGGAAGAGGCCCGTCTTGCGGAAGTCGCCGCTGCCGAAGTCGGTGATGTCCCAGCCGAGGGATTCCGCGACGATGGCGGAGCATTCGGGACCGGCCTGGAGCCACTGCCCGGGCGTCCAGAAGGCGAAGGGGGGAAGCGGGAAGTGGCGGGAGCGGAGGAAATCCAGGCTTTCCTGGATGATCTGGTTGATTTCGGAGCGGCGCATGGACGAATCCTCGGATCGGGGTGGATAGTCGGAAAGACAAAAAAAGCGGGCCGCGCAAGCGCGACCCGCTACGCGGCGTCGAAAAGAACTGGCGGGAGAGACGGGGCTCGAACCCGCAACCACCGGATCGACAGTCCGGAGCGCTAACCAATTGCGCCACTCCCCCGCGTAGGAAAGTGGCGGCAATGTATCATTTGCGCGGCCGCAATGCAAGTGAAATTCCGGGGGATTTTTGGCGTGGGAAGCGAACAAGCGGCGCAGATGCCCGTCGGGGGCCACGCAAAGCGTCTCTCACCGGTCGGATGCGCTTACGAATCGCCCGCAGGACGGCTGGATACGGGATCCGGCGGCCACGAAGCCAGGGGAGGAAGTCCGGAAGAGCGACGGAGTTCGAGAAAACTTGCAACGACTTCGAAGGCGACGGCGAGTTTTCGGCGGGTGGCGTTGGTGAGGTCCTTTTGGGCGTCCAGGACGTTGCGGCTGGAGCCGTCGCCGATGGAGAAGCGGGCGTTCTCGGCCTCCAGGGCGAAGCGGGCCTGGGTCACGGAATCCTCGGCCATCGCCAACCGGGAGCAGGCGTTCGTGAACGACGACACGGCCTGGGCGTGTCGGACGCGGGCGGAGAATTCCGCGGCGTCGGCGTCGGCGCGAGCGGCATCGGCACGAGCTTCGGCGGCCTCGATTTTGGCCTGGACGCCATCGCGGGAGAGCGGCGTGGAGAAGACAACGGCGGCGCCGTAGCCGACGTCCCTGTCCACGTCCTCGTCCGGCCGGCTCCCCCACCCCATCCCGAGCAGGACGTCCAGGGAGGGCTTGTCCCGCTCATGCACGGACAACGCGGCGCTTCGCTTCGAGCGGGCCGATTCCCGGGCGGCGAAGACTTCGGGGATGTTTTCGACGGCCGCGGCGGAAAGCATTCCCGCCGCTTCGGACACGGCGGCGTCCTGCGCCCAGGCGTCGAGGACGGCGCCCGCAGCGGTCAAATCGTCCGAGAGCGCCTCCCGGGGAAGGAAGCGGCCGACGGCACCGGAAAGGTCGTCCAGTGCGGTCGTGATCCGTCCTTTGGATCCCGCGAGTTCCTCGCGGCGGACGGCGACCTCGTATCGGGCGGGGAAGAGGTGGTATTCGGCGACATCCTGCAGTTCCGCCCGATCGGCGGTTTCCTTTGCGAGTGCCTCCGCGCGTTCGAGGGCGCGGGCGACCTCCATGGCGTCCGCCGCCTGGAAGAGGAGCTGCGCGTACGCCAACGCGACGCCGGACAATTCATCCAGCACCGAGGCATGCGCGGCGGCGGCTTGGGCCCGTGATTCGGCGGAGAGGGAATCCACCTCGAGACGGTTCTCGTGGAATCCGCGGTCGCGCCAGAGCGGAATGCGCAGGCGGGCGCCGGCGGTGGCGAGGTCGTCGCCATCGGCTTCGCCCGCGGTGCGATGGGTCATCTGGCGCGCGCCGGCGGCACCGTAGACGCCCGCCGCCAGCGGCGCCTCCACGCCGAGCTGCGCGGAAAGGGCGTTTTGGGGGACAAAAAAGCCCATCGAGCCGAAGGGGGTTTCAATGGGTTCCTCGACTTGGCCGGCGGAAGCGGAAAGCGTCGGGGCGCGGAAGGAAAGGCGTGCGGCGTCGGCATCGCGCAAGGCGGCGAGGGCCTCGGACTGCGCGGCCACGATTCGCGGGTTCGAGCGCATCGCCTCGTCGAGGCATGCCGTTAATCCGGGAAGCTCCGCGGCGGATGCGGAGGCCGCGAGGACGCCCCATGCCAGGATGCATGCCAGGGCCATTGGAAAGGTGCGGGCAACAGTGGGGAAATCGCGTTCCATGATAAAAAAGCCAAGTGCCGGGGGATGTCGGAAGCGGATCATGCGCCTCCTCCGGAGGGAAAGCAATCCCTGTTCCGTTTCGTTCGGATGGGTTGAGCGAGATGGGAGGCGGGCGTTCAGACGGAGGATTCTCCTTCGCGGGGGGGCGAGGCCAGCGCATCGTGCAGCCATTTCCGCGATTTCGCCCGAACGAGTTCGATTCGATCCGGGAGGTCGCCCGGGAGGGGGGTGGAAAGCGCGGCGAGGGCCGGCCCAAGGGGATGTCCGGCGGGAAGCAAACGATTGTCCAGCCCCAGCACGCGCAGCAACGAGCGGATGCGGCCTGCCCCGGTTCCATTGTCGAGAGACGCGAAGGGTTTGCCGAAGAGGATGGCGAAGACCGTTCCGTGAAAGGAATCCGTAAGCATGCATTGAGCCGAAACGAGGGTTCCGAGCCATTGTTCAACCGACGGCATGGCGGGGGGAACGAGGCGGTTCACGAAATCGCCGGCGGAGGGAAGCGCGTGTTCCTCCATCCCCAATGAGGCGGCCGCGGAATGCGCGAGATCCCGGAACGCCGTCTGCCCGGCGAGAAAATAGGTCGTGATCCCGCCGGCCTCCGTTGCGGAGGCGATTTCGCGGTAGCGTTCGTCCGGCAGGAGCAAGGTGGGGTCTGCGACGCAGTCGGCATGGATTCCGAAGAGTTCGCGGCAGACGGACAGGGAAGCCTCCTCGCGGACGGAGACGGCGTCGAAGCGTTTGGCGAGTCCGGCGAAGCGGGCCGTGTCCGCGCCGAACTCCACGTGGTCCGCGCCGAACGAGGCGGCGTAGGCGATTCGTCTCACGCCGGGCGCCCCTTCCAGGAAATCGAGGAAGTAGGCGGGGGATGTGATGCCCGGACGCCAGATCTGGTCGCTTCCGGCAAGGACGGCGCGGAGGCCTGCGCCTCGGACGAAGCGCGCGCGTTCCTCAGGCGTGGCCAGGATTGGGCTTTGCCGGATCCGGGTCTGGACGAAGCGCGCGATTTGTCGTTCGAGGCGCGCGTCGTGGAAGCGCGCCAGCAACGGGATCTTTTCCCCGCGCCAACGCCGGAAGGCGCGGAGGAGGACAACCGCCGGCTGGAGCGCCCAGGCGGCGTGGAAGCCGGGTTGACGGAGCAGGATGGGGTCGTGTCCCATTTCCCGGAGCGTCTCCTGCAAGGCCCATGCCTGAAGGATTCCGCCGTAGTTGGAATGGAACGGAAGCGTGAAGAGGCCGATGTTCATGCCAAGAGCCGTTTCCATCGTTCGCGCAGCGCAGAGGGACGCAGGTGTCGGGGGAGCGAGAGGAAACCGTCGATTCCCAATGCAAGACGCACGGCTCGCGAGAAGCGCATGTGCTTGCGAAGCCGGAAAAACAAGGCGCGGGCGCGATTGGGGGGGAAGTCGCGGACGAGGGCGGAGTTGGCGGCGAGGATGTCTTTACGCCGGGAGGGGCGCACGTCCAGGCCGAGCGACGAGGCGGCGTCGAGGAGCGCCTTCCCGCGCGGACTCCGGACGACGACTGCGGAGATGCCGGTTTCATCGTCCCAGTCCGGATGGAAAACCTCTCCTTCCCAGAAGTCGCCGAGGGTCAAATCGCTTCCGGAGGCGCCATCGCGGAAGCGGCATCGGTGGCAGGAGGGGCGCGAGACGAGGTCGAGACTGAAGGCGCGGAGGAAGAGATCGGACGAGGCCTGCAGATCCGGAGCGCCGTCCCGGAATTGCCAGCAGGTTCCGGATTTCGCCCAGCCTACACGCTTGTCGCGAAAGAGGAAGCCGGAGACGCCGTCCCGTTTCCCGGGGGGGATGACGTCGTTGCGATAGTCGAGGAAAAGCTCGTGGGACGGGACTCCGTGGCAGATGACTTCGGCGGCGACGAGATCGTCGGGGCGGCGGCCGAGGAAAGAGAAGAGCGCGGCAACCTGGCAAGGGGTTCCGGAAAACAGCGCCTTGCGCCCTTCGTCGACGTCGCGCGCCAGCATGGGGAGCGCCTCGTCCATCCGGCTCTGGAGGTACTTGGACCCCCAAAGCCTGGGGAGGCGGTCTTCGCGATCGACGCGGACATGCCGCACCTGGCCGCTGGGGAACTCCTGTCGGGCGCCGTACACGACGCCGCCGGAAAGCAGCATGGCGCGGGCGAGGAGCGGGAAGACGCCGCCGGAAGACGACCCGCGCCGGACCGGCTCCGACATCGCCCGGGCGGCCAGATACGCGGCATCGGGCTGGCGTCGGCGCGGAGCGAGCACGGGGCAGGCGGATTCGCATGTGCCGCAGTGGATGCACCGCGCCGGATCGATGGCGGGCTGGAGAAACCCTTCGGCGTCGGGCGTCATCGAAATCGCCTGCTTCGGGCAAGCGACCTGGCAGGCGGAGCACCCGCAGCAATCCGATCGGGAAGGAAGAGGCATGGCGTGGGAAAGGGGAAGGGTGCCGCCGCGCCGAGCCGGCGCCGTCCAACTCGCGTCCCCTCCGCCGGGGAGGAATCCGCTTCCGTCCGCATGCGGTTCCGGAGGGGCGGAGCCGGGGTTCGGACTACGGATGCGTGTCGCGGAGGGCGTTGCGTCGGATCTTGCCCGAATGGGTCTTGGGAAGTTCCTTCATGAACTCGACGATGCGCGGGTACTTGTAGGGGGCGGTCACGCGCTTCACGTGGTCCTGGATCTCCTTGGCGAGTTCGGGGCTGGCGGTGAAGCCGGGAGCGAGCACGATGGAGGCCTTCACCACCTGTCCGCGAGTGGGGTCGGGGGCGCCGGTGACGGCGCATTCCATCACGGCGGGGTGTTCCATGAGGGCGCTTTCGACCTCGAAGGGGCCGATGCGGTACCCGGAGCACTTGATGATGTCGTCCGAGCGTCCCACGAACCAGATGTAGCCGTCGGCGTCTCTCCAGACGATGTCGCCGGTGTCGTAATGGCCGCCCTCCCAGCGTTGGGCCATGGCGACGGGGTCGTTCAAGTAGCAGCGGAAGAGCCCGACGGGGCGGTCGCGGACGGCGTTGCGGACCACGAGGCGGCCTTCGACGCCGTCCTCGCAGGGCTTGCCTTCGTCGTCGAGGATGGCGAGGTCGTACACGGGCGCGAGCTTGCCGGTCGAGCCGGGCTTGACGGGGTCGCCGAAGCCGAAATTGGCGATGAGGACGGTGGATTCGGTCTGGCCGAAGCCCTCCACGATGGGCTTCCCGGTGAGTTCGATCCACTTGTTGTAGACCTCCGGGTTGAGCGGTTCGCCGGCCATGGAGAATTGCTGGACGGACGAGAGGTCGTACTGCGAAAGGCCGCAGTGGATGAGGAACCGATAGACGGTGCAAGGGCCACAGAAGGTGGTCGGGCGCATGGTCTGGATGGCGCCGAGCATGCCTTCGGGGGTGAATTTTTCGGTGTCGTAGGCGGCGATGGCGGAGCCGCAGATCCATTGTCCGTAGATCTTCCCCCAGCCGAACTTCGCCCAGCCGGAGTCCACGGCGGTGAGATGGAGGCCGCCATCGGCGACGCGCTGCCAGTACTTGGCGGTGACGATGTGCCCGAGGGGGTGGAGGTGGTCCTGGACGATGGGCTTCGGCCAGCCGGTGGTGCCGGAGGTGAAGTAGTAGAGCATCGTATCCGTGCCGCAGGCGGCGTCCGCGGGGCGTTCGAAGCGATCCGGATGCGCGGCGTAGACGGCGCGGAAGTCGCGCCAGCCATCGGGGATGTCCGATCCCACGCAGTAAGGGGGCTCGATTCCGGGCAGGTCGGCGAGGGCGTCCTTCACGTGGCCCACGACGTCCGGTGAATCCACCGTGATGATGCGGCGGGCGCCGACGGTCCTGCAGCGGTACGAGATGTCTTTGCCGGTGAGCAGGAACGAGGCGGGAATGGCGATGGCGCCGAGTTTCGCGAGGGCCACGAGGGTGAACCACACCTCCGGGCGCTGCTTGAGAAGCAGGAGGACCACGTCGCCCTTCTTCACGCCGTCGGCGGCGAGGGCGTTGGCGATCTGGTTCGAACGGCGTTTGATGTCGCCGAAGCTGAAGCGGAGGATTTCGCCGGCGTCGTCCATCCAGACGAGCGCCGGCTTCGCGTCGTCGATTTCGGCCCAGGCGTCCACGACGTCGAAGGCGTAGTTGAAATCGGGGGGTGCGGAAACGCGGTAGTTCGCCTTGAAGTCGTCGTACGATTCGAATTCGGTCCGTGGCAGGTACTTCTCTAACATGGCAGGCTTCGGGTCGGGAGGAATGGGGTCCGTGGGGAACGGTGCGGGGAGCGCGGCACGGGGCGGGCCTAGTCGTCGCGGGGCGCTTCGTTCTGGATGATGGTGAGGAACACGGCGGGGCCGCCGATGGCGCGCTGGCCATGGCTCTGGCGGGCGTCGAAGTAAACGGAGTCGCCTGGGTAGAGAACGAAGCTGCGGGCGCCGATGATGACCTTGACGACGCCTTCGAGCACGTAGTTGAACTCCTGTCCGTGGTGGGAGACGAGCGCCGGCTCTTTCGATTCGTCCTCGTGCGGCTCCATGCGGACGAGCATGGGTTCGAGCGACCGGTTGATGTAGTTCCAGGCGAGGGACTCGAAGGAGTAGCCCTGGATGCGGTCGACCTTCGTGCCGTGGCCGGCGCGGGTCACCGTGTAGCCATCCATGCGCGGGGAGCCGCCGGTGAGGAGCACGGTCACGTCCACGCCGAAGATGCCGGCGAGGGTGTAGAGCGTGTTGATGGGGATGGAGACCCTACCGCTCTCGTAGTCGAGATAGTCCTGCTCGGAAATCCCCAGTTTTCCGGCGATGTCCGCGGCGTCGAGGCCGAGGATGTCGCGAAGTTCGCAGATGCGCTCGATGATTTGTTCGGGTTTGTTGACCATGATGCGAAGTGTACCACACGGTTCGGAGGGGCGTCCAGCGGCCAGACGGAGCGCGGTGCGCGCAGGGCGTCCGGCGCCGCGCGGGGCGTCAGCACGGCAGGCCGGGGAAGAGGCGCACGGCATTCTTCCAGAGGATGGCCTCGCGCTCGTCGTCGGCGAGAGGGATGCGCAGGAATCGCTCGAATTCGCCGGCATGGTCCCACATGGGGAAATCGCTTCCGAAAAGGAACTTTTCGACACCGGCGGCGCGGATCATGTCGGCGGCATGCTGCGGTTCGAACGCGAAGAGCGAGCTCGATGTGTCGAAATACATCGCCCGCGGATGGAGGAAGCGCCGGGCGTCCTCCCATTCGGAATACCCGCCGAAGTGGGCGGCGATGATGGTCAGGCGGGGGAAGCGGTCCGCGACGGCGGCGATGCGGGCGGGGTTGGTGAAGGCGTAGCGGCGGTCGCCCGCATGGAAGAGGATGGGGAGCCGTCCCTCGCAGGCGGCGTACAGGGGATCCGCCTTCGGGTCGTCGATGGCGAAGCGCTGGAAGTCGGGATGGAGCTTCACGCCGAGAAGTCCTTGCGACAGGATGTACGCGACCTCCGTTCCGGGATCGGCCATGTCGGGGTGGAGGGTTCCAAAGCCGGAAAAGAGGTCGGGACGGGCGCGGCACTCCCGGACGATGCTGTCGTTGATGGCGCGGACCTGCTCCGGCGTGGTGGCGGCGGAATGGATGAGATAGCGCGTGACGCCGATGGCAGACCCGGAGGCGATCAGATTCTTGGATGTTCCGGGCTGGGCCATTGGAAGGTCATAGAAGCGTCCAATGGCAACCACGGCCTTCGTGGCGATCTTGGCGGGGTAGACGTGCGCGTGGACGTCGACGATGTGCGGGAATGGGTTCATGAGCGACAAGGACACCCTCATCCGTCGCCCGGCATCCGGAAAATACCACGGGATTCCGTAAAGGCTGGCGGGATGGGGAACGGGGAATTAGTACGACAAAATGGATTGGATCGTCAATCTGGAACCGTTCGCCCCTGCCGCCGGGAAAACACGCGGATCGGTTGATATGCCATTCTGATTATGGTATGGTAACCGACAATTCCAACGGACGCCTTCCGTCTTCCGTCGCCGTTGGGAAGGGAATCAACCTTGATGTCCGTCCAGAAGAAATCTGCCGGGGAAACCGTCGTCGGGCGCATCGATCCTGACGTGCTTGCCTTCACTGTCGGCCAGGATCCAGTCTTGGATTTGCGCCTTGCCGAGTGGGATTGCTACGGCACGGCCGCGCATGTCGCGATGCTGTCGCGCATGCCGTACGAGCCGCGCCTTTTTTCGAAGCAGGAATGCGCCGCCGTACTTGCGGAACTCGCCGCGATCCGCGACCGTGCCCGTTCCGGCGACTTCGCCATCACCGCCGAGGACCAGGACTGCCATCTCGCCATCGAGCGCAATCTCACCGGGAAGCTCGGAGACCTGGGCAAACGCGTCCACACCGGCCGCAGCCGCAACGATCAATCCGCCACCGCGATCCGCCTCTACGCACGGGATGCGTTGCTGGGCGTGATGGAGGAAACGCTGGATCTCTGCAAGGCGCTCGTTGCCTTCGGGCGGAAGAACCGCAAGATTCCGATGGTGGGCCGCACCCACCTCCAGCCCGCCATGCCCAGTTCGGTCGGCGTATGGGCCACGGCCTATGCCGAGGAATTGCTGGACACGGTCTTCACGGTCCTCCGGGGCGCCTTCGACTTCGTGAACCGCTGCCCCCTCGGCTCCGCGGCCAGCTACGGCGTGCCGCTGCCCATCGACCGGCAGATGACCTCCGACCTGCTGGGGTTTTCCGATCCGATCCACAACGTGCTTGCCGCCGGCAACTCGCGGGGCAAGACCGAAAGCGTAGTCGTCGCCGCGTTGGCGCAAGCGATGGTGACGGTCTCCCGTCTGGCTCAAGACCTGATTCTCTTCTCGATGCCCGAGTTCGGCTACTTCTCGATGCCGCGGGAATTCTGCACGGGCTCGTCCATCATGCCCCAGAAATACAATCCGGACGTCTGCGAGCTGGTCCGCTCCAAGGCCGCTCAGGTGGTGGCTCTTTCGACCGCCGCGAACGGCATCCTCGTGGGGATGCCGGGCGGCTACAACCGCGACCTGCAGGACACGAAGGCGATCCTGATGGAGGCCTTCGACACGACGCGGGCGACCCTCCGCATCCTGGGGCGCCTCGTCGGCGGATTGGAGGCCCATCCGGAAAAACTGCGCGCCGCCTTTGCCGATCCGGGCGTCTTTGCGACCGACCGCGCGCTCGAACTCGTCGCCTCCGGAGTGCCCTTCCGCGACGCCTACCACCAGGTGCGCGACCATCTGCACGATCTCCGCGGCATGGATCCGGACGTCGCCCTGGCCCGGAAAACGCACCTCGGCGCCCCTGCGGGCCTGGATTTCACGATCTACACCGACGCCATCTCCAATGCCCGCGACGCCCTGCGGAAGAACCGCCGCACCATCGACTCCGCACTCGCCAAGCTTCTGCCTTCCCGTCCCCTCCCCCAGTGAACCCACGACACACGACATGAACACTTCCTCCCTCGTCCCCGCCATCGTTGCAGCGGCGCTGATTCTCGCGGCCCCCGTCTTCGGCCAAGGCATGGCGGCGCCTCCAGCCGCCCCGGCTGCGCCCACCGGCGCGTCCCTCGCCGCACCTTTCCCCCCGGAAGCCCCCGCCGCGCCCCCTGCAAATGTTCCAGCCACGACGCAGGCCTCGACCGAAGACGTCTATGGGATGTCCTTCCGCGAGGCCTGGCGCTATGGCGGCAGCATCATGTACGTGCTGGCCGTGCTCTCCGTGATCGGCCTGGCGCTCGTGGTCTACCTGCTCGTGCTCCTGCGGCCCTCCGTCATCACGCCCCGGGCGTTGCGTTTGGAGCTCTCCGACAAGCTTCGTGCGGGCGATGACGCCGCGGCGCGCCGCGCCTGCGAATCCCGCCCCTGTCCGCTCGCCGCCGTCGCCATGGCCGGACTCAACGCCCTGCGCAATTCCTCCCGTCTCGACCGCGACCTGCTGAAGGACGCCATGGAAACGGAGGGCGCACGCCAGGCGCAATCCCTGGAAGGCACGGTGCACTGGCTGCTCGACATCTCGGTGGTCGCCCCCATGCTGGGGCTTCTCGGCACCGTGCTCGGCATGCTCAAGGCCTTCGGATCGATCGCCCACGACGTCGCCGCCGCCAAGCCCGTGATTCTCGCGGAGGGTGTTTCGCAGGCGATTGTCACCACCGTCTTCGGTCTTATCGTGGCGATTCCCGCGCTCTGCTTCCACTCCTGGCTCCGCCGCCGGGCGGCCCGGCAGATCTCCATCCTCGAAGCCGCCGCCGCCGAGCTTCTCTCCGACCTTCTTGCCCGCGAAGAACCATGAACTTCCGCAAACGAACCCCCGAACTCCCGCAGTTCCAGACCACGCCGATGGTCGACATGGTGTTCCTGCTGCTCTGCTTCTTCATGACCTCCTCGGTCTTCTCGCAATGGGAATACGAGGTGGACATCGTGCTGCCGAGCGCACAGTCCGCGAAGATGCCCGACCGCCTCCCCGGCGAAATCATCATCAACGTGGGACTCGACGGCCGCATCAGCGTGAACCAGCAGACGCTTTCGCGCGAGCAGCTCCGCTCGCGCCTCGATCGGCTCGTGCGCAATTTCCCCGGCCAACCCGTCGTGATCCGCGCGGACCGCGCCACGGCGTACGAGCACGTGATGGCGGTTGTGGATGCCTGCCGGCTGGCCGACATCTGGAACATCTCCTTTGCAACCGATACCGTCGACGCCCCTCCCGCGCCGGCGCAACCATGACGCCATGAAGCAGACGAAACGGATGGCCCGCCTTGCGGGCACGGCGCTGGCGATCGCGCTTGCGGGAACCGCCCGCGCCGCCGATGCAGGGCCCGTCCAGCCGCCGGTCGAGGCGGCGGCACCGGTCCACGAACCCGTCATGGACGAATCCTCTGCGCTGGCGAACGGGCTTTTCAGCCGGGGCCTCTTCGACCTGGCCGCCGCGGAATACGCCGCGCTGCTGGCGCGAGATCCCGCGCCTGCGGATAGCGACACCCTCGCCTTCCGGCTGGGCGAATGCCACCGTCGAAGCGAACGGACTGCCGAAGCCAACGAAGCCTATCGGAAGGCGGCCGCGATCGCCCCCCGTTCCGCCAGCGGGCTCCGCGCGCGCCTCCAGCTGGGGCTTTCCGACCTCGAGTCCGGAAAGCCCGCCGAAGCCGCGCCCGGATTGCAGGCGCTCGCCGCCGATGCCGCCAGCGACCCCTCCCTGCGCATCGCCGCGCTCTTCTATGCCGCCGAGGCCTATGCCGCCTCGGGCGACACCGCTCTCGCGACCACCGACTACGCCATTGTCCGCGAAATCGCGCCGGACTCCGAAACCGCCGACTACGCCACCCTCCGCCTTGCCGCAATCCAGGCCGCCGGGGATGACGCCTCCGTCGCGACGGCGCGAGCCGCCTGCCGCGAATTGGTCGATCGCCCCGCCGCGCCGCGCATCGCCGCCGAAGCACTCTACCAGCTCGCGCAAATCGCCGAAGCCCGCAACGAACCCGACGAAGCGGCGGCGCGCTTTCTCGAGCTGATGGCCTCCTATCCCGAAGACGCCCGGGCCAAAGCCGCCCGCCTGCGCGCCGCATGGGCGTGCTTCGATGCCGGACGCTTCTCAGACGCCCGCCGCCTTGCCGACGAAGCGCTCGCCGCTTCCGCCGCCGACGCCCAAGCCGCCGCCGACGCCCTCTACCTCCGCGCGAATGCGGAACGCCAGCTCGAACTCCGCGCCGAGGCGCTCGCGGACTACGCGGAACTCCTCGAAAAGCACCCCGACAGCCGCTTCGCCACCTCCGCCCGCTACGAACGCATCCTCACCCTCCATCGCGACAGCCGCCACGCCGACGCGCTCGCCGAGGGGGACCGCTTCGAAAACCCGCCCGACGAGCTGCTGGACGACCTGCTCTGGATCCTCGCCGAATCCGCCGCCGCAATCCCCGATCCCGCCGAAGCCGTGCAGCGCTACCGCATGCTTCTCCGGCGCACGCCCGATTCGCCCTTTGCGCCGCAGGCCTTCTACCGCCTCGCCCGCCTGCTCCAAGACCAGGAATCCTGGGCGGAGGCCTCCGCGACCTATTTGGAACTGTGCGCGGCATTCCCCGACCACGCGCTCGTTCCGCGCGCCCTCTTCGCCTCCGGAATCTGCCTCTCCCGTGCCGGGCAGGGCGACGCCGCCATCCGCGACTGGCAGACCCTCGTCCAGCGCTTCCCAGACGACGAAACCGTTCCGGAAGCCCTCTACCAGCGCGCCATGGAAGACCTGCGCGCCCAGCGTTCGGCCGACGCCGCCGACGCCCTCGACGAGTTGCTGCGACGCTTCCCGGACCACATCCGCCGCCCCGACGCCCTCTTCTGGCGCGGCGTGATCCACCATCAAGGCGAAGACAACGCCGAAGCCACGCGCCTCCTGCGCGATGCGCTCGCCGCAAACCCCTCGCGCGACATCGAGCTGGAGGCCACCTATCTCCTGGGCGCCATCGCCCAGAGCCAGGGCAGAACCGATGAAGCCGCCGCCCTCTTCCAGCCCCTGCTCGATTCGACCGCGCGCGAAAAATTCCCGCCGGAACGGCTCGCATGGCTCTCCGAATTCCAGTTCGACCGAGGCGAACATGCCGCCGCGGCATCCGCCGCCCAGACCCTCCGCGACACCTCCGACGATCCCGTCTGGAAACAAACGGCATGGGTGCTCCTCGCACGCGCCAGCCGCGCTTCCGGCGACACGGCCGCCGCCATCGACGCCCTCGAGCAGGCGCTCGCCCTGGGCGTGAACGGGCGTTTCGCCCCCGAAGCCGCGCTGCGCCTGGGCGAATCGCTGCTCGAACAGGGCAAGACCGACGAGGCCGAAGCCCGCTTGCGAAACGCCGTCGAACGCGCCGCCACCCCGGAATTCCTCGATGTCCGGGCCCGCGCCACGGCCGCGCTCGGCAGAACCGCCGAAGCGCGCGGCGACAAAGAAACCGCCATCCGCTACCACTTCGCCGTGGCGATCCTCTACGACGACGCGCAACTCGTCCCCGCCGCCCTCGACCGCGCCGCCGCCCTTCTCGCGGAACTCGGCCGCGCCGGGGAATCGGCCGCCGCCGCGAACGAACTCGTCGAACGCTATCCGGAAGCCCCCCAGGCCAAAGCCTGGAAGGAACGCCTTGCCGGGAAGCCGTAAGGAAGGAGCCCATGATTCCCCAGTGGCTGATCGAACAAAAACGCGACGGATTCGCCCTGTCCCCCGAGGACATCCGCGCATTCGTCGAAGGCTTCACCGCCGGCGACATCCCCGACTATCAGGTTTCCGCCCTCGCCATGGCCATCCTCTGGCGCGGCATGGACGAAACCGAAACCGCCGCCCTCACCGACGCCATGATCCATTCGGGCGACACGCTGTCGTTCGACGACCTCCCGCGCCCGACCGCCGACAAACATTCCACCGGCGGCATCGGCGACAAGATTTCCCTTCCCCTCGCGCCCCTCGTCGCGGCGGCAGGCGTTGCCGTGCCCATGATCTCCGGCCGCGGACTCGGCATCACCGGCGGCACGCTGGACAAGCTGGAGTCGATCCCCGGCTTCGACGCCCGCCTCTCCGTGGACGCCTTCCAGCGCATTGTCGCCGATGTCGGTTGCGCCATCATCGGCCAGACCGACCGCCTCGCGCCGGCAGACCGGAAGCTCTATGCCCTGCGCGACGTCACGGGCACCGTGCCCAGCATCCCGCTCATCACCGCCAGCATCCTCTCCAAGAAGATTGCCGGGGGAGCCGGCACGCTGGTCTTCGACGTGAAGTGCGGTTCCGGCGCCTTCATGAAAGACCTGGAATCCGCCCGCGCCCTGGCCCGGAGCCTCCTGTCCTCCACGGTCCGCCTCGGGCGGCGTGCCGCGGCGTTGGTCACCGACATGTCGCAACCCCTTGGCCGCACCGTCGGGAACGCCCTCGAAGTGCGCGAGTCGATTGAAATCCTCCACGGACGAGGCCCCGCCGACGTGCGCGAACTCGTGCTCCGCCTCGGCGCGCTCATGCTTGCCGCAACGGATCCGGCGCCAGGCGCGAACGCCGCCAGGGCGCGCCTGGAACAGCTTCTGGACGACGGATCGGCCCTCGACGTCTTCCGGAGGATGGTCGCCGCCCAGGGAGGCGATGCCGCCATTTGCGAATCGCCCGACACCCCGGTCCTTCCCCGCGCGCCCGTGCAGTTCCCCGTTCCCGCTCCCCGGTCCGGATTCGTCGCGAAGGTCGATGCGGACGCCATCGGGCGCGTCGCCCTCCAGCTCGGCGCCGGGCGCACCCGCGCCTCCGATTCGATCGATCCGGCCGTTGGCATCTCCGGCCTCGTGCAACAAGGCGACCCCGTCGATGCGGGCGCGCCGCTTCTCGTCCTGCACGCCGCGACGGATTCCGACGCCCGGGCCCTCGCCCCCGCCGCGCTGGCCGCCGTGTCGCTGGCCGGAACCCCGCCCGGACCCCGCCAACTCGTCCTGGAAGAACACCGCTAGCCCATCCCCGCCCTGCCGCCAAAAAGCGGCGCGCCGTTTTTGCAGCGGCAGGCCGTGCGCGCGAGGGCGCGGGAAAGGCGTCGGCGTCCGGCCGGGGAACGCCGCCTCGTCGCCCGTGTCAACGGGACTCTTTGGAACGCTCTTTCGACGGGGGCCGAAGATCGTCGATCGCGGCGTCGTAGCGGGCGAGCGTGATCCGGATTTCGGAGGGACGGTTCCGCGCGTTCCACAGGGTGATGAACCGGCGGCGGAGGGAGCGCAGTTCCGCGAGGATTTCCTCGCGGGTCCCGGGGGTGTCCTCCCCTCCGGCGCCGAAGGCCATGAGTTTGTGCGCGGCGCAATCGGTGGCATCCACCGCGAAGATCCAGTAGGGCAGGACGCCGAACGGATCGGCGTTCTTCTGTGCCGCGAGGGATTCGAACACCGGGCGGATCGAGGCGAGGCGTCGGCGCGTTTCCGCTCCGCAGGCGGCATCGAAGGAAAAGGGCCCGGTGACGATTTCCCCGTCACGCACGAAGTTGGAGGGGACGGGTTGCGGGGCGGTGAAGACGGGCGAGTCGTGTGGCGCGAAGAGCGCGTGCTGCCAGATGCTCTGGTAGTAAGGCCCGAGATGGAGTTGCGAGATGTCGCCCAAATCGCGCAGCGCGCGCGCCACGGCGGGATCGCGCGCCTGGAGGAAGAGTTCGCAGAAGCGGGCGTCGAAACCCAGGAGATCGGCCCCGGTGTTCCACGACTGCTCGGCGCCGAAGAGATAGCCGTAGGTGGAGTACTCGAGGAAGTTGTAGTGGCCGCCGTCGCCCCAGTCCGTATTCAACAGGCCGCGTGCTCCGTTGGCCTTCCCGGCGCGGGCGAAGCCGACGATGGATGCGCGGGATTCGGGGATGCGCGGGAAGAGCGAGACGTAGGCCGACGTGGAGGGGCACACGAGGAAGGGGACGCCGGCTTCGCGGAAATCCCGGACCCGGTCGAAGGGATGGTCGTGGGCATAGCCCCAGTCCAGCACCGTCACGTCTTTCGGAATCTGCGGGATGAGGTCGGGATACTTCCGGATGATGTCGCCCCAGAACATGATCGACTTGCCGTGTTTGGCGGCGAGTTCGCGCAATTTGAGGATGTGCCCGAGGTAGACGGCGCCCTTCCCCTTTTGCCTGCACAACTCATAGCTCTGGCCGAGGCCGAGATCCCATGTCTCGTCGCAGCAGACGTTGAACCGTTTCGAGGAGAAACAGGGCAGGAACTCGTCGAAGAGCGATTCGAGGAAGGGGTAGATGGCGGGATTCGCCGGGGAGAGCGTCCAGCCGCGATGGAGCATCCAGGCGGGCATGTCCTTCGCTTCGGGCGAGCGGTATTCGCCACGGCAGAAATCCTCGGCGAGGTCGGCGTAGCGCGGACTGGAGAGGAGGACGGAGGAGAGGTGTCCGAAAGAGGCGAGCGACGGGACGAGTTCGATGTGGAAGGCGCGGCACTCGGCGTCGATCGCGCGGATGTCGTCCGGCGAAAGGGGCGAGGCGTCGCGCCCGATATCGGGATGCCCCCGGAAGACGAAGGTATGCTCGATGTAGAGCTGGAGCTGGTTCACCTTGTACGAAGCGAGGAGGCGCACAAGGGCCAAGAGGGATTCCAGGGTGGGCACGCGGCCGCGGGCCACGTCGTAGTAGACGCCGCGTTCGGGGAAATCCGGCTCGTCGGTGATGGTCAGGCACGGCACGCCGCCGCCCGGGGTCTGCCGCACGAGCTGGGCGAGCGTCTGCACGCCGTAGAAGACTCCTGCCGGGGAGCCGCCGATGAGCGTGATCGAGCGGGGCGTGGCCATCAGCGCGTAGCCTTCGGGCGGAAGGGACGGATCCAGCGCGAGGGAGAGTTCGTCGCCGGGGCGCGGGCTGCCTGCGACGGCGCCGGGGAAGAGGCTCGCGAGGCGCGCGGCCTCGGCGGCGAGCGAAGGGTCGCCGATGCCGATCGCCGGCGTGGCGGAGGGGCAGAACCGCCCTTCCGAGAGCGTGAGGGATTTGGGTTGCGGCAGGAGGGAGGGCATGCGGGACATGGGGGTTTCTCCTATTTCGTTTGGAACGGGAAGACGGGCAAGCCGTCGCCTTTGCGGCTCAGGTTCGCCTCGGGCGGACAGGCGGTATACGCATATTGCATCCGGACGGGCTCCCTCACGGCATCGCTCCAGACGAGCACGGTGTTGTCCGGCTCGAGGGAGGCCTCGGCCCACGCGAACGCTCCGTCCTCGCCCGCGACGGCGAAGAGATGGGGGCCGAACACGCCGCCGCGCACTTCGAGGCCGTCGCCCACGTTGTCGAGCACCAGACGCAGTTTCGCGCCTTCGCGGCGCACTTCGCGGAAGCGGGGGCCGGGAATGGCGGAGGCGTCGCCATAGCACACGCGCATGGCCTCGTGGGCGAGGCGCCGGCCGACCTCCTTCTTGTTCGGGGGGTGGATGTCGGAGTGGTCGCCGATGTCGATGGTGCAGGCGACACCCACGCCCGGATAGTCGAGGAAACCCTCCTGCATCTGCCGGAAGGGGGCGTAGCCGGGGTTGCTGTCCGGCGCCTCGGCCTCCCAGAAGCGATCGGGAAGGCGAAACTCGGGGCGGTGTTCCTGGAAGGCGGAGAGCTGGGTGATGAGGAAGGGCATCGCGGGATCGCGCCAGGCGCGGCGCCACGCTTCGATCTGCAGGGCTTGGAGCGCCTTGTAGCCTTCGGGGTCGCCGGCGTTGGAGCATCCCTGATACCAGATCACGCCGCAGAGGTTCGCGGAGGTGAAGGGGTGGACCATGGCGTTGTAGAGCGCGGTGGGGGTCTGGCAGCTGCCCCATCCGTTGTCGTCGCTCCCCGGCGCGGGCGGGCGGATGCCGGCCCATTGCGGATCGACGTGGAACTCGACGCACTCCTTCCAGGGGAGTCCCGCGAGGTCGAAGGCCGGGCCACTGCCGGGGCAGGAGAGCGAGATCCGGCCCGCCACCGCGCCCCAGCCGTAATGGTTCTGGACGCGCAAGGCGAGCACGTGCCGCCCTGGACCAGGGACGCCGGCAGGGTAGTCGCGGGGTTGCATCCAATACTGCGGAACGTCGATGCCGGTGGCGCCGATCTTCACGCCATCGAGGAAGACCTCGTCGCAATCGTTGATGGAATCCGCATGGAAGCGGAGTTCCCTGCCGGCATATTCGGCGGGAAGATCGAAGGCGATGCGGTACCAGACAACCCCCACCTGATGAAGGCCGGACAGGCGTTCTCGCGGATTGGAGACCCACGCGGAGTCGTCGAAGTCCGGCCGGGCCCAGTCGCGGAGCGCCTCGGCGGTACGGCCCGGATTCGTGGAGAAGTACTTGTCGCGAAGCCACGCCTCGAGGGCGGCGCGCCGGTCGGCATCGATCCGCTTCTGGAAGTCGAGGACGGCTTCGCCTTCGGCACACCCGATTTCTTCGGCGGGGTTCGAAAGGGCCGCGACCTGTTCCAGCTCGCGCGTCCGCCCGGCGCTGGCATAGGCGGAAGCGGGAATCCACGGCTCGATCAGCGTGCCGCCCCAGCTGCCGTTGATCATGCCGATCGGCACCTTGCCGCCAAGTTTTTCGCGCAGGAACGCACCAAACCAGTAGGCCACCGCGCTGAAGTCGCCCACGGCATCCGCCGACGTGGCGGGCTTCCACGAACCGCCCATAGGCGCGAGGTCGCAGGGGGCAACCGGATCGACGCCGTGCGGAACCTGATACAGGCGCAGGCCGTCGTCGTTGGCGGCGGCGGCCACCTCGCGTCCATCGCGAAGCGAATAGAAGAAATCGGCGCACACCACGAAGAACTCCATGTTCGACTGGCCGGAGGCGTACCAGACATCGCCCACGAGCACATCCTGGAAGACGACCGGCGCGCTGTTCTGGCAAGTGACGGAAAGCGTGAACGGACCGCCTTCCGGACCGGCGGGGAATTCAAGCGTCCAGCGGCCGTCGGTCCCGGCCATCGCGCGGAGGCGCACGCCTCGGAATTCGCCGTCGATGAAAAACCCGGGCGTCGCTTCGCCGACGATGCGAACGGGCTTGTTTCGCTGGAGAACCATATGGTCGCCGTAGGCGTTGCCGATCGTGAAGGATGACCTCATGCTCGAAATCCTTTCCGGATGCCCCTTGCCGACATGTGGCAATTGGGGTGGAGCATACACCCATGTCGCTACCCAATGAAAGAGAAAACAGCGCCCCAGGGATCATGCGACAGGCGGGCGCGCCCTCCTGGAGGGCCGGAGAGGAGGGTGCGGCACCCTCCGCGCCGCCGCGCCATCGGATTATTCCACAACGAAGACGATCTCGTTGGGGACGACGCGTCCGCTTTCACGGGCGACGCGCTCGACGTAGGCGGCATCCGTCTCGAAGCGGTCCTGCCGGTGCTGGTAGTCGGCGAGTTCCATGCGGATTCGTGCGACCGACTTCGCAAGCTCGTCGCGTTCCGCGGCCTGTTTCTGGACACGGTAATAGAGCGGCGTGCCCATGAAGCCCAGGTAAACGACCAACGCCACGAGACACGCAATCAGGACCGAAGTGAAGAAAGGTTCGAGAAACTTCACCAGATGCTCCACAAACAACGAACATTGAATTTGCTTGCATCATAATGGATTATCCCAAGACGTCAAGCGGATTCCATATGGATTCCATGTGGATTCCATGTGGATTCCGTGGGGGGTGAACCGTTCGGGTTGCATCTTGGGGAGGTCCGGCGTATCATGCTTCCATTCCTTTGTGCGTACTGCACACACGACGACCCTCCCACCCGATGCAAGGATTGTTCCCATGCGCTTCGTCTTTCCACTCCTCGCCGCCCTCGTTTTCAGCGCCTCCCTCGCTTCCGCCCAGACGCCCTCGTTTGCCGAATTCGACCGCAAGGCCAAGGCTGGCGAGCGCCTCACCGTCTCGTTCTTCGGCGCCTCCCTCACGTGGGGATCGAATGCCTCCGACCAGGGCACGACCTCGTACCGCGCCCGCATCGCCCAGCGCCTCGAAGCCAAATACCCCGACGCCCATTTCACCTTCCGCGACGGCGCCATCGGCGGCACGGGCTCGCAGATCGCGGTCTTCCGCCTCGAGCGCGACGCCCTCCGCTACAAGCCCGACCTGCTCTTCCTCGACTTCACCGCGAACGACGACATCTACTCCGACCATCCCGAATCGCTCGCCTCGTACGAGTCGCTCATCCGTCGCACCCTCCAGCAGGGGGTGCCCGTCGTGCAGGTGATCTTCCCCTTCCAATGGAATGTCCAGAACGTCACCCAGGAGCAGATCGATTCCTACAAGCGCCTGGTCGCCCACAAGGAGCTCTCGGCGTACTACAACACGGCCGTCGGCGATGCCGTCTCCCTCATCTTCCAGAAGATCGAGTCCGGTGAAACCACGGTGAAGGACGTCTGGCCGATCGACGGCGTCCATCCGCACGACGTGGGCTACGCCTACTTCGCCGACGCCGCGTGGGATGCCCTCGAAGGCGCCATCGCCGAAGGCCGCGAATGCACCATCCCTGCCGAAATGAAATACGCCGGCACCTACATGGCCTGGAAGCGCCAATTGGTCTCCGAGCTCGGCCTCCCCGAGGCGTGGAAGACCGGCCTCGCCAATGTGAACGGACGCTTCTACGACTTCCAGCCCTCGCGCTGGCTCGACGAAATCACGGTCGCCACGAACGGCGCCCCCGCCCTCGAGTTCGTCTTCCGGGGCTCCACCATCATCCTCTGGGGCGAGACGTCCCTGGATTGCGCCCGGCTTCTCGTGGTTGTCGATGGCCACCTCATGGACAACCCGCACTACAACCCGAAGCGCGACACCCTTTCCTCGTATGTCTACGACTGCGGGAGGCAGGGCCGCACCATCGGCGGACCCGGCTACTTGAACCTCCCGCTCTTCTCGAACCTCGAAAATCCGGACGACGAGCACACGCTCCTTCTCATCCCGCTGTTCGACGCGTCGAACCCGAAGTCCGAGATCCGCATCGAGTCCCTCTGCGTGGCAGGCGGCAAGGATCCCGCCATCTGGGCCGCAAAGTAAGCGAAACCCGTCGGCGTCGGCACCGCGACTTCAGCGGTCCGACGTCCCTTTGACGCACCCCATCGCCCGGGCGTCGGCGACCTCCTCAGGCTCGGACGGTCGTGGCCGTGAGCCCTTGCGGCGCGAGGTTGACCTCCGCACGGCGCACGCCATCCACTTCGACTGCGAGCGGGACGGGCGCATCCGTGCGATTGGCCGCGACCACCACAACCCCGCCGTCCGGATTTTGGAAGGCCAGGGCGTCGTCGAAGCCGGAGACCATCCAACGCTTCGCCCCGCGCCTCACGTTGGCGGAGAGGGTTGCGAGGAAGGTGTATTCCGGATTGAAGCGGAAGGTGCGCGCGACGGGATCGACCGTCACCAGCGAGTTCTGCTTCCAGCCCCAGCTCGAAATGGCGTCGTCCACAAGGGCGATGTTCCAATACTCGTACACGGAGACGCCGTTGCCGAGGTAGTGGCGCATCAGATCCCAGGTGTGCCAGGCATGGGCAAGGTCGTTCCGTCCATCGCCGCATTCCTGCTCGCTCTGTATCAAAAGCAGGTCCGGATGGGCGGCGCGGACGCCGGGCAGCGCATCCTTTCCGGCCCACTGGAAGCCGACGCCGCGCACGTATCGGGCGCATTCGGGGTCGCGCAGGATCGTCTCGGCATAATCGAGCGACGGACGTTCGATCGTGCCGAGGAAGAGCTGGACGCCGGTGCCTTCGAGGGCGGGACCAAGGTATTTCCCGATGAACTCCGCAAGGGTTTCCGCTTTCCATGTGCAACTGGGGAAACACTGGTCGCTGTTGGGTTCGTTCTGTGGCATCACGGCCCAGACGGGAATGCCTGCCGCACGCATGGATTCGACATAGCGGCGGAAATAGAGCGCATAGGCGGCGAAATGCGCGGGATCGGCAAGGAAGCCGTCTTCGCCTTCGCGTACACGGTCGGCGGGACCCGAGAAGTCGTTCGATCCCGCATCGCCGCCCATCGGGGCACTGCTGTACTTGCCCGTGCGCTTGAGCCAGCGGGGCGGACACCACGGCGACGCCCACACGAGCAATTCGTCCTCCGGAACGCGCGCCTTCACCGCGCGGAGGAGCGGGAGAAGCCCCGTCTCGTCGCGTTCGAGAGAAAAGTGCTCCATGGCGAAGTCTCCGGGGACCTCGTTGTAGGAGTAGAAGTCGCGCGCGAAGTCACTGGCGCCGACGGGCGTTCGGACGACGGTGAAGTTCGCGCCTCTGCCGGGCGTGAAAAGCGTGTCCAGCACGGTGGCGCGGTCGGCGGGCGAGAGCAACGCCAAGGCATCGTGGCCCAGCTCGCTCATGCAGCAACCAAAGCCGAGGATTGTCTGGTCGGTACGGGTGGAATCAAGGACGAGGGTGTTCATGCGAGGAGTCGATGGAAGGGTGATCAGGCGTAGGAGCCGAGGGTCTTCGCGAGTTCGATGATGCCGCGGAAATCCTCGAGGCTCACGCTGGAGGGGACGGAGTGGTCGGAGGAAAAGATGTAGCCGCCACCCTCCTTGAGCACGGGGACGACGCGCTCCATCTCCTCGCGGATGGCGTCGGGCTTGTCCCAGAGCACGGCGTTGATGCCGCCGTGGAGGACAAGCCTGTCGCCAAATTCGCGTTTGATGAGAAAACTGTCCATGCCGGCCTTCACTTCGAGAGGGTTGAGCGCATCGATGCCGATTTCCACGAGATCGGGGAGAAACGGCATGATGTTTCCGCAGGAATGAAGGTGGGTCTTGACCCCCTTCGCATGGGCCCAGTCGCAGGCGCGCTTCTGGAAGGGTTTGAGAACGTCGCGGTAGGTCTGGAGGGAAAAGAAGGGCGTCCCCTTGTATCCCATGTCATCCGGCCACGTCACGCAGTCGAAGCGATAGCCGGCATCCCAGATCATGTCGAGGTGGGCGATGCTCATCTCCAGATAATGGGAGAACATGTCCATGCACCATCCGGGATCTTCGACCATCGCGACAAGGATGCGTTCGGTTCCGGAGGACCAGGAGTGGGTCACGTCGAAGCCGAACCAAAGGTGGCCTTCGATCCAGGCGTGGTCCTTGCGCCACCGGGGGTAGTTGTCTTTCAGGAACGCCCAGTTCACACGGTCGGGCGACGGCGTCATGCGGGCTTTGGCGGCAGCCCAGCTCTCGCGGTCTTTGATGGTGAAATCGAGAAACTCGGGGGTGGATGCGGCGTGCTTCCAATTCCGAAGGGTGGCTCCCCACCCCGTGGTTTGGATGATGTATTCGTCGGTCTCTTCGACAACCTTCGCCGGGAACATCGGGGACGTGTCGGCACCGACGCCGAAGACCTTGTCCAAGCCGAAGAAATCGACAAAGCTCATGCCCTTCGGCATCCCTTCGCGTTCCCAGCGTTCGATGGTGGCGCCCCAGGGGATGTCGGTCATGGGCACGCGGTCCGCCTCCTGATGGTCGTACATGCGGCGGAAGCGCTCGTGGGAGGTCATCGGGGTCATAGGGAAGATCCTTTCGTCGAAACTTGTCTGTCCGGCCATGGCGCAGGGTCGGCGGTCCCCGGCCTCGTCATGCGGTCGGCGTGAAGGGGATCGTCGTCTTTTCGGCCTCGGGATAGACGGCGTCGACCTCCTCCTGCAACGCGATGGTCCGGCCCAGCGCGGTCGCGATGCGGCAGTAGGTGCGGATATCGTCGAGTTCAAGACGGCGCTCCCGCCGATCCTTCAGCCACTTGTCGCAGACCTGGTATCCGCCGATCGGATAGGTCCAGACCGCTTCCGGTACGGGAGCAAAGTACTGCGTGGCGTTGATGTAGACCCGCTCCTTGTCGGCGGCGTATCGCAGTCCGGTCGTGCGCTCCTTCTCGACACGGTTGTCGCCTTTCCCCTCGAAACGGCAGGCGGGCGGATCAAGATCGGGCGACTTCAGCAGGTGCAGGCCGACGAGCTTCCCGCCCAGCGCGGAAAGTTGCTTGAAGAGCTTGGCATCCGACGTGAACGGTATGCGCGGGTAGTCCATCTTCAGGAATTCGGCGTACTTCGTGCGGTAGGCGGGCGCATGGAGCACGGCGTAGACGTAATGGAAGATGGCTTCCGGCGTCGGCGCCTGGCCATGGGCTTCCGCGAGCGCGTCGACAAGGGCCGCGTCCAGATTCGGCTGCCGCGCACCATAGAATTCCTTCGGCTCGAACAGCATCATCGGCACATGGCGCACGACCCCGGTCTTGCTCTTCGCCGGTTGCTTGGGCTCCGGATACAGATAAAGCGGGAAATAATAGTTAATGTCATACGCGGCCACTGATTTATGCGTCCCGATGTTTGTGGTGACAAACACGCCAAACTCATCCTTGTGCTGCCGAGGTGCAATGAGCGCCAGATTCTCTCCGGCCAGCATATGTTGCATGACCTCCTGGCGCGGCATGCACAGGAAGCCGCGCGAGCGTCCGGTGTAGTAGGTGTGGCGCACGTCGAAGGGGCGGTAGAGGATGGGAACCACCTTGTCGCGGTCAGGCCCGGAATCCCGGATGTCTTCCTGCGCAAGCGTGACTTTCCAGTCTCTCGCGTCCTTGCCCAGCCGATAGCTGCGGCGCGCAAGCTCGGGCTCCGATCGGGCGAACAGGTTGACCGTGCGCCAGACATCCTCTGCGGTCCACTGGATGGTCAGGTTGTCGCGGGCGGTGACGATTCCGACGCTGCTGACCGGAAAGATGCCGGGGATGGACGGGAAGCGTTCGTACATGCGAAGCGACGATTCGTCCCGCGGAATGAAAAGGTAGCTTCCGGCACGCGGCGTCACTTTGCGCCAGCGGGTTGTCCTGGCGTCATGCTTTTCCAGCCAGGCGTATTTCGACCCGCGCGATCCATACAGGTCGGCATGCCTTACTGTACCGTGGGCTTTGGTCTTCTCGCCACGCTTGATAAAGAAGGCGATGGCCACGCCCTGGCGGATGTCGAAGACGTTCGTGTCCGGCGAGCCGTCCGGACAGGTCTCCTTCTTGAGCGCATTTCCGTGGAGATCGAGAACGCGGATGTCGTCGAAGGTCTGCATGAGGCTCTGGCGCATTCCCCGGAAGGTGGGGTTGTCCAGATAGCTGTGGTTGGTGATCATGCCGACCACGCCGCACCCGGCCTGTTCGATCTTCCACTGTGCGAAGCGGAGGAACTTGACGTAATCGTCCTGGAGCCATTTGGGGTTCTTTTCGCCGAGCGGCTTGCCGTCCACCTGCTTGTACGTCTCGATCAGCCCGCGTATCCATTCGCCGGTGTTGGTCGAGTGTCCGGAATAGGGAGGATTCCCGAGGATGACGAGGATCGGGGTTTGTTTCTTGACCTCTCCGGCCAGGCGGGATTCCTCCGCCAAGGCGGAGAAGCCCGGCAGGAGGCTCTTCTCCAGTTCCTCGGTGTCGAGGGTGTTGGTGAGGTAGAACGGCATGCGCTCGTCGTCGCCGAGGCGGTGGCCGAGCTCCTCGAGGAAGAAGCTCATCTTGAGGTGGCCCACGGCGTAGGGGGCCATCATCAGCTCGAAGGCGTAGAAGTTCTTGAGGATGTGCTGGCGGATGAAGTCGGCGCGGCCGCCTTGTCCGTACTTGGCTTCGAACTCGGCTACCGCAAGCGCGGCGGCGCGGGCGATGAAGGTCATGGTGCCGGCGGCGGGATCGAGCAGCGTCACGCCTTCGGAGGCGAGGCCGTCGCGCCTGCCGAAGTCGGCCTTGAGGATGTGGTGGAGCGAGCGGACGATGTACCCCACGACGGGTTCGGGGGTGTAGTAGACGCCGCGCCGCTCGCGCTCGGCGGGGTCGTACTGGGCGAGGAAGGTCTCGTAGAAGTGGACGATGGGGTCGCTTCCCTTGCCCTCGTGGTAGTAGCGGTCGAGGATGCCGGGGGCGTCGGCCACGGCGAGCACTTCGGCGATGTCGTCCACGCACCACGCCAGCTGCCCGGGCAGATCGCCCAGCGAGATGAAGCGGAACATGTCGCGCAAGACGCCGATCATGTGCGGGATGCTGTCGAAGGCGGAACGGCGGTTGAAGGCGTCGCCGGAACGGATGCGGGCGGCGAAAAGCCCGTAGGTGATCGTCTGCGCGAAGAGGTCGGCGAACTCCTCGCGCTCCAGCGTGCCGATCAGATAGGTCCGGAACGCCTCGAAGAAGCCGGCAAGGACGCCGGGCGCCTCCTTCTCCTGCGCGAGCTGCCGGGCGACCACGTCGCGCAGGAAGCGCGTGCGCTTGGCGAGCTCGACGGCCAGCGATTCCGCCGTGAACACCTTCGGAAGCGAGAAACCGAGAAAGCGGTCGAGCAGTTCCCGGAGTTCGTCCGGCCTTTCCATGGGCGGAACCGTGTACAGGCGGGTCAGGACGAACGGCCGCGCCGCGAGGACGGCCTGCACCCGTTCCCCGTTGCGATAGAGGCGGAACTCGAAGAAGTTGGTCAGGATCAGGTTCGGGAACGTTTCGCGGTAGCGGGCGAGTTGCTCCGAATCCTCGATGGCGTCCAGATTGGTGACGGCCGGATGTTTTGCCTCGACATAGCCGATGATCTTGTCGGTGCCGTTCCACAGGCGGAAATCCGGGTTCCCGGCGTCGGTGGCCTTCGGCAGCATGGTGACGCGGACGGGTTTGCGCCCCGTCTCTTCCGCCACCGCCGCCAGCATGCCGGAGAGCGCGGGATAGAAGCTTTCCTCGCGCGCATCGCCCTGCTGCGCGACGGCGTGCAGCTCGTTGAGGTATGCGGTGAAACGCGCGTCGTCGGTCATCACGGCACATCCTTTCGCGGAGCCTCGCCGGATTTCGGAGTGGCCAGGGCAGTCCCGACGAGGGAGGCCACCCCGTTTGGGATGCTGGCATCCTCTTCCGCCACCCTCGCGCGCAGACGCTTGTGCGTCCCGGGCTTGAGGCGGATATGGATCGGCCTGGTCTCTTTCTGCGAATCCGGTCGCGTTTGTTTCGCGGTCATGCGGCTCTCCTGACGATAGCGCAGGTCGAATCGTAGCCTCGCCAAAGCCCGGCGTCAAGCGCCGCGCCGTTTCGCCAATCGCCGTGTATAAGCCTCGCAGGGGACAGGCATGCTTCGCCGCCACACGAGCCCCACGGGAGGGGCGGAGATGGCGCTACTCGGCCTCGATGCGGGGATTGGCCCAGTCCGCCGCGTCGAAACGATTGCCGTCGCCGCCGTCGGTGACGGTCAGGCGCAGGCGTTTCGCACCGGCGGGGATGGCGAGATCGACGCTCTTTGGCGCATCAAGTCCGGAGACAGGGCCGGAGTCCCAGGCCTTGTCGCCGTCGATCGCGATCTCGAAGGTGACACTCCCCTTCCCTTCCGTGGCGGCGTCGATGCCGACCTCCGCGCGAAAACGGCGTGCCGCTCCATCCAACGCGTATTCGAGCAAGGAAGGCGCGAAGACGCCGATGCCGGTATCGTAGTGCGTCGTGTCGATTTGCAACGGGCCTCCGATGACGTTGCGGTCCAGGCGGGGCGCCTCGACCGGCTGGTCGGCGTGGACCGGGGCCAGCGCGGCCAGCGGGAGGGGCTCGTCGGCGCTCCAGGCGCAAGCCGTCCAGCGCACGCGGTTCCCTCCTTCGGGATAAGCCATGCGGATGCGGACGGTTTCCTTGCCTGGAACCGGGTCCGGGGGGATTGCGATCCAAGCACCGCGGAGACCGCCGGAAAGGACAGGGTCGGTGCGGTGGAGGTCCAGAACGCCCACGGGCGTATCGTCCGCGAAGAGTTCGATGGTTTGCCCGTCGAAGAACTCGCCGGCCGTGGATTCGGGATTGGGGCCGTCCAGCCACCAGTCGGCACGCAACAGGAGGCCTTGACCCGCCGGGACGGGCACATCGAAATGTTCGGAGCCGCCCGGCGCGAAGGCGACGCCATCGGCCTGGACGGGGTCGCCCAGGAAGTCGAGCCCCTGGAATCGCGCGGGGACAGCCCCCTTCGTCGCGACCCGCGCGTCGTCCGCACCTTCCCAGACACCGAGGATCCGCTGGGCCCAGGATTGCGATCCGTCCATCTCGGAGAGGCGGGCGAGACGCAACGCTGCAACCAGGTCCTCCGCCGCCGCACCCTCCGCGGCGAAGTGGAACAACAGGGGCATGGCGCCGATGGCGTAGCGGTCGGAGTCGTCGCGCAAGGCGGCAGACCCCAGCAGATCGACGGATTCCACCGGGGCCTTCCCCGTGGGTGTGAAATCGAGCCAGGCCTGGCCTTCCGTCCGCCACACGGCGGCGGTGGCGCGGCCGTCGGGCTGGCGGAAGAGATGGCAGCGGGTCCGGCCAACGCGGGTGTCCGCAAGATCGAGGATCGCCTCGGGGCGAAGGCCTTCCGGGAGCGCGGCGCGAAGGCGGGCGAGCGCCACCCAGGCGGGCTTCACCTGCAGCACCTCGCCCCGAACGTCCATCGGCGTACAGAGGCGGCGGGTGCGGTAGAGGAGGCCGAAGCCAACGCGATCGAAGTCGACGTTGAAAAGCGTGGGTTCCGTGGCGAATCCTTCGGCTCCGAAAAGAAGCGCGACGCGAGCGAGGTAGGCGGCCTGCTCCATCACGTCGAGACTGCCGGGGCCTTCGTGCTCCACGGCCCAATCGAGTTCGGGCATGTAGAGGCTTTTCGTCTCTCCAAGCGCATTCGTGCCCATCGCATCGCGAATCGCGGAAGCCTGGGCCACGAGGCGGGAATCCTCGGGGGAGCTCCGGCCGGGGTCGAGACGCAGCTGCACGCCATCCACGCAGTCCAGGGCGTTGGAGGCGCAGAGAACCTCGAGGTAGTCCACGCCGGTCTCGGGGGTGAGCCCGCCGAGCAGAAGCGGGGGTTTCGAATCGTAGAAGCGACGCCAATAGCCGATCCGGCCGAGCATGCCCGCAAGGCGGCCGGCCTCGACGTGAAGGGGGCCCGGTGCGTCCGGCGAATTCCAGAGAATCCAGCCGGCGACGTCGTCGGAAAGATTGCGGATCACATTGCGGACATACGAATCCCAGTCCTCGAGGCGCTCGGGCGTCATGAACACGTCCACGCCGTGTCCGATGTCGCGCTGCCGACGGTGGAAGGCGTTGGCCTGGACGCCCTCGTATCCCTCTCCGGCGGCCCAATAGGCGCAGTATCCGAGGAGGAACCACGGCGCGCCGCCCCGGTCGGCCACCACTTGGATGCGGCGGCGCGACGTGACGTCCTGGTAGTTGCCGGGGTAGTATTCGATCCAGTCCCAGTCGTCGTCGACCAGTTCGAAGAGGCAGCCCACCGGCGCGCGCAACGTCCAGGGATCGCGAAGACGCTCTTCGGCGTCCGGTCCCAGCAGGGACTCTGCGGGAGCCACCACCAAATCCCGCACAAGGCTTGCGGAGGAAGCCGCGTCGGCGCCCATGCGGAGGCGGGCCTGATAGACGCCTTCGGGGAGGGACTCGACCAGCGGGAGTTCGACCTTTGTGCAGGGGTCGAGTTCGACGGTCTCGTCGCGGCCCGCCACGCGGCGGCCGCGCCAGTCGTAGATGCCGCCGGAAAAGGAGACCGTGCGCCGCACGGCGTCGTCGTTCCAAACGCGCACGGAAAGCGGGGAGCCCGGCTCGCGGAGGTTGCTCTCGGAGGGCTCGGCGAAGGCGACGCCCGTGCGCTGCCCGGCGGGGAGATGCGTCTCCACCCGGATGTCGTCCACCACAAGCTCGCCGGAGGCGGCGGAGGCGGAGAGTGGCGGCATGGCCGCCAGATGCAGGCCGAGCGGGTAGCTGGGCACGAAGCTTTCGATCGTGATGGCGGAGGAGCGGTCGCCCGGAATCGGCGGAAGGAGGAATTCAAGCTGCTTCCAGCCCGTCCAATCCACGGCGACCACGGGGGAGCCGCCGTCGGCGCCCCGCACGTTGAGAAAGTCCCAGGAGCCGTGGGTCACCCCCTTGCTGATCCCCACCTGGTCGGCGACGGCGGGGAAGAAACGCGCGCCGGAGCCGTCGCCGTGAAGCCATAGCGAAAGACGCACGGGCTCCCCAGGCAGATCCGGCGGGATGGAAACGAAGGCGGTGGGGGCGTTCGTAGACCACGGGATCGCGAGGGCGCCCGTACCGGAATGAACCGGCGAGGCCACGCGGCGGGGACGAAGGGCAGCCTCCTCGGAACGCTTCGGCGTGCCGGAGGCTTCCAGGAGAAGAATGCCGGAGTCATCCTCGAAATCGCCTTGGAGATGACGGCTGTCCGGGCGCGCGAAAACCAACTCCCGCTCGATTCCGGCGGAAGCGTCGATGACCGGCGCGAAGGTGGCGCGCAAGGCGATGGGCCCCGTTGTGGCGGCTGCGGCGTCGGCGTGGGGCCGGAGGTCGACCGGAAGCAAGCGGATTTCGCCGGGCGCGAGCGAAAGCGTCGTCTCGCCCGACGCGAAGGATGCGCCGGCGGCGTCGCGAAGCGACCAGATGAAGCGGAAGTCGCGGGTCTTGGCGAGGGAGCCGTTTTGCACGACGGCATGCGCCTCGCCGCACTCCGCCCAGAAGAGGTCGGGGGAATCGGCCCCCAGGAAGAGCGCCTGTGCTTCGGAAGCGGGCTGCTGCGTGAACGCCACGATGGGCCCGAACGCCACGGCGACCGACTCGGGCGCAGGCGGCGCCTCCGTCGCGCCTTCGGGGACGGGACGGGGCGGGATGCGTCCGATCCGGAACCCCGCCAGTTCGATGGGGCCATCGACATCGGGCGTCGAACCCTTCGGCGTATGCTGGAGAATCCCGCCACCGGGAAGATCCACCTCGATGAAACGCCAGTCGTCAAAGTCCAGACGGCAGAGCAGGGGCTCGTCGTGGACACGCTTCCAGCCGCCCGACCAATAGTCGGCCATGTCGCTGAAATCGTGGAAAACGGCATGGAGCGGTGCACCGGAGCCGTCGCCACGCACCCAAATGCCGCAGCGAACGGCATCGCCCGGAAGATAGCGCGTGGCCATCGGACGGTAGTTGAAGACCGCGCCGGGGCCGCGCGATTCGACCTGCAGCGCAAAGGGGGCTGCCGGGGCGTTCGATGCCGCCGGATCGATGGGCACGCGGCGCACGGTCGACGAGTCGGGCGGATAGGGCGAGAAGCGATAGGCTTCGCTTTCCGTGTAGCGCCAGATTTCGTTCGCTGCGTCGCAGCTCCGCGTGCCCCACGAACCCGCCACGTCCGCGAAGAGCTCGAAGGCGGTACAAGCGTTCGGCACGACCACCTGGCGGTCGAGACGCGTGGCGGCGGAGGGAACGTCCGACGACATCGCGTCGCCTTGGGCGCGATAGGGGGGCGTAAAGGGCGACAGGTCGGGCGGAGCCGCATCCAGCAGGCGCTCGAGGGAATCGCCGGGATTCAACACGACCTCTTCGTCGAGCGAACCGACGGGATTCTCGTTGCGGTCGACGAGCGACAGGCGTATGCGGCAGCGGATCTCCTCGCGGGTGAAGTTCCGGAGGTCGATCCAGCCCATCGGCCTGCCATCCGAATCCGCCACATCCATGTCGAAGGCGGCGGGGATGGTCCCCGAATCCGGGACAAAGCGCACGTCGTCGAGGGCGAAGCAGGAATCGGGACGCCCGCGCGGATGAAGGCGCACCGTGCGGAGGAAGATCCGGTGGCCCGGAGGGGGTCCGTCGATGTGCCAGGCGTATTCGCGCCATCCCTCGAAGTCCAGTATCAGCGTTTCGGGGATGATTTCGCGTTGATCGGGGTAGTGCCGGTTCCCGTGTTCGTCCGTGTGCGGGCGATATTGCCAGAGAATGATTTGAAGGTGGTTGGTCGAGCTGTCGCCGCGGACCCAGAGCTTCACCGTGCCGGGTCCGCTTGCCGGGATGGCGCGTGGATTCCACAGGCGCTTCTCCACGGGATAGCCCCGGTTCTCGCCCCACGTGTAGCGGAACTCGCCGCAGGCGAAGCCAACGGCGGGGTCGTTGGTGGAAACCGTCGAGGCCAGCGCACCGTCGCCGCGGAATTCGCGGTTGAAATTCTCGACCAGGGAATGAGGCGTGGCGTCCGGCTTCGCGGCGCCGGAAACGGCGGGCGACAGCCCCGCCGCGACGCCGAGCGACAGGATGCAGATCGACAAGAGGGACCGGAACAGGCTCATGGGACAATCCCCCGCGCACGATTCATGCCGAAACCCGGCCATCCGGGGGGACAGGCCGATTGCGGCTGGAGGCGGCATGGGCGGCTGCTTCCCGGTGCGCGGGGGCTACTCCAGCCCGCGCTCCAGGCTGCCGGGATGGAAGGGGAAACCCGTCCGGCCGGCGCGCAGGTCCTTCCAGAACGCCTGCCGCGTTTCAGGCGGGAGGGGGAACCAGCGGAAATCGGCACGGAAATGGGAGAGGCCCGCGGCGCGCAGGCGCGGCAGGAAACCGGCCGCGCTGAAGGGGCGTTCGTCGACCGTCACCGCGTACGAACCTCGCATGAAGGTGCGGAGGAAGCGGCCTCGCCGGTCCTCGAAGCGGACTCCCTCCCGCGGCCACGTACTCGGTTCCGCTTGGCCGGGATTCAGCAGAGGGGGCGTTTCCGCGAGAAAGAGCGGCGTGTGCTGGAAGAGGAGGACGTCGCCTGCGGGAGCGGATGGACCATGGGAAAGCAGGTTCGCGAGGTCGTCCTCGGCGGAGGTCGCGATGCGGGAGATGCCCCATTCCGTAAACTGGGCCTTCGCGATGCGGTTCAAGGCGGTCAACGGCGCGTCGGCGGTGAGGGAGTGCACACGCCCCTCCCCCAGCGAGCTCAGCAGGGAAAGCCCGGCGAGATCGGCGCATTCGAAGTGACGCCAGCCTTCGTCGGCCAGATCGCGGACGGTCCGGGCGAGGAGGTCCCACCCGCCATCGCGCGCGAGCGGGGGAAGCGCGAGCCGGAGGGCGTCGACGCCGCAGGACCTCCGCCACGCGGACAGCGCCGGCCGAATGCGCGTCCACTCCGAAAAGCCGAGTTCGAGGATGATTTCATCGGCATCCGGGAAGGCTTGCGGCGCGTCGGCGGCATCGAGTTTGACGGACCAATGCCCGGTGCGGGCGGATTCGGGCGGGAGCGGGCGGAGCATCTCCGAAAGCGCCGCCTTGCGCGACGACTCCGCAACGGCGGCGGACTCGTCGTCCGCGGCGTCGAGGCGTTGCGCGAGTTCGCGGCGCGCCTCGTTCAGCCGGGAGGCGGGGAGGAAGCGGCCTTCGGGGTCGTCGACCGCAAGCGAACCCAGCGTCCACCGCGTTCCGCCCAGGCGTTCGAAGGCCTTGCGGATGGCGTTTCCGGTCGCTTCGGGCTGGCGCGCCGCGTCGAGCGGCCCGGGGATGTCGACGGCCGCGAAAAGCGGCGCGCCGTTTTTTGCGCGATCCGGCGCGGCGGCCTCCAGGCGCGCGCCTGCCCCGGAGAGGGCGGCATGGAGGGCGATGGGGCGCGGCGGGGCTTCGCGGGGGGCTTTCAAGCCAACCTTGAAGGCGCGCTCCACGGCGACGGAGGAGTTGCAGAAAACCGGGGCGTGTCCGGGGAGGCGCGGCGCATCCGGAGGCAGGCCCACCTCCACGACGGCGTCCGCCGGGGTGCCGGTGCGGAGGCGGGAGGGGTTCGAGGCGAGGCGCAAGCGGAGGACGGGGAAGCCGTAGGGGCGCGATTCGCCCGGTAGAACCACCTGGAGGCCGTCGTGGCGTTCCAGGGCGCGTGAAGAACGGAAGCGAAGCCAGACGCCGCCACGCTCGCGGCGGACCGCTTCGACACGTCCCACGAGGGTGCCGCGGTGGCCCACGGCGGAGGCGTCCATCACGGCGGAGGCGGGGGCGCGGCCCCGGATGTGGAGCGTGGTGGCCGGGCGGCTGAAAAGGGTTTGGAGGTCGGCAAAGCGGGCTGCTTCCTCGCCGGGGGAGAGTGCGCCGTCGAGCTTGCGCCGGTAGAGATCGGTTACCGCGGCCACGTAGGCCGGGCTCTTCATCCGGCCCTCGATTTTGAGGCAGGCGACCCCTGCGGCGACGAGATCGGGAACGAGGGGGAGGAGGGCGAGGTCGCGCATGGAGAAATGCGGGCGGGGGGCGTCGCCGCCGTCGCGCAGGAAATTCTCGCGGCAGCAGTAGGCGCAGCGCCCGCGGTTGCCGCTCCGTCCCGATGCGTGGGACGAGAAGAGACAGAGTCCGCTGTAGCTGTAGCAGAGGGCGCCGTGGGCGAAGACCTCGATTTCGGTGTCCGAGTCCCGCGCAATGGAGGCAATGGCGGAAAGGGGGAGTTCGCGGGCGAGCACCACGCGGGAGAAACCCAGATCGCGCGCGGCGAGGACGCCGGCCAGATTGTGGACGGCCATTTGCGTGCTGGCGTGGAGGACGAGGTCCGGAAAGAAGTGCCGGGCGAGGCGCACGATGGCGGGATCCTGCACGATCACGGCATCGGCGCGGGCTTCGGAAACGGCGGCGAGCGCGTCCAGCGCGGCGGGGAGATCCGCGTCGCGGAGGAGGGTGTTCAGGGTGACGTAGACGGATCGGCGGGGCGTCATCGAGTGCGCCAGAGCCGTCAGTCCCGCGAGTTCGCCGGGGGAGAAATTCACGGCGTCGGCGCGCGCGGAGAGGGTGCGAAGGCCGAGGTACACCGCATCGGCGCCATACTGGAACGCCGCACAGGCGGCCTCTGGGGATCCGGCGGGGGAGAGCAATTCCACGCGCCGGGCGCGGGATGGCGCGGAACGCTGGAGGGGAGGCGTCATGGCCGCGTCTTCAGGATGGAAAGCATCGCCGCGCCGAAGTCGCCGGGGAGGCCGGAGAAGGAGTCGCGGGCCTGGGCGGCTTGGCCGGCATGATGGGCCTGGAGGCCGAACATGAGGCGGCCGGCGGGCGTGGCGTTGCCTCCCAGCACGCGCACCCGTTCGGCGGGATGGAGTTCGTTGAAATCGATGGTCCGCGTGTACGGGGCCTTCTTGCCCGTGGGGATGACACGGAGGACGACGGACCTTTCGCCGGTTTCGAGGAGTTCGCCCTTCACGGTTCCGCTGAACAGCTGGAGGTAGACGGTCTCGCCCGCGCGCTTGGCGTAGCGTTTCGGGAAGAGGGTGGCGGCGTCCGCGACTTCCATGAGCATCGACGCGGCGGTGTCGACGCCGGGATGGCGGCGGAGGGCGGGCGTCGCGGCCAGGCGGGAGTCGAGCCAGCTCGTGGCGGCCGGGACGCCGTCGGAGACGATGCGGCGCGCGAGGTCGCGGAGGAGGGCGGTTCCCTCGGCGGAGGTGGATTGCGATCCCGTGGCGGGAACGCGGATGGCGGGGAATCCGGAGGCGGAGGTGTCGGACTGCTGCGCGGAGCGGAGACGCGCGAGGAGGTCCTCGCGCCAGGAGGCCAGTTCGTCCGCGCACGGGCCCTTGTAGTCGGCGAGGATGGCGAAGGCGCGCGAATAGAGGCCCCAGTTTGCCTGGTCGTAGGCGCGGGAGGAGAGGAGCTTCTTCGCGAGATCGAGCTGGTAGTCGTGCTCCTTCGCCAGTTCGGTGGCCTTGCGGCGCGCCGCGGCGGCGATGTCGGTGCGCGACGCGAAGGCGTCCGCGACCTGGTTCAAGCGGGCGATGCCTTCCGCATAGGCGTAGGGGTTCGCGCGGATCCAGGCGATGGCCTCGGAGTAGCGCTGGGAGGCGGCGTCGTTGGGAAGCAGCTTCACGGCGGGCTCGCCGGCGGCGCGTGGCGCGGGCTGGGGCGAGGGTGAAGGCTGCGGCGTGGACGGGCGCGACGCCGGGGGGCGGGTGGTTGTTGGCTGGCGGCCCGGGGTGGAGGAAGTGGAAGCGTTTCGCGCCATGAAAACGAGGGATGCGGCGAGGCCGATCCCGAGGAGGACGAAGAGGAGGGTCCGTGCGGGATTCGACGAGGGGCGCGTCCCGCCGATGGACTGCGCCAGCGCACGGCCGGGGGTGACGGACGACATGCGACGGGCTCGTTCCGGGCTTCGTTCCATCGTGCTCAACCCCTTCCGGAGGCGTCCGCTGGGAAGGGGGCGGCGGGCGGAAACGGCCGCGATGTCGCTCGCGACGGCGGTCCAGTTCTTGTGGCGATGGGCGGGATCCTTCGCCAGCATGCGCTCGAGCATCTGGCAGAAGCCGAGCGAGAGGGAGGGGTCGAGCGTCATGGCGTCCGGCACGGTGCCGGTGGTTTGGAGCACCATGGTTTCGTCGTCGGAACGGCCCTGGAAGAGCATCTGGCCGGTGGCGATCTGATAGAGCGTGGCGCCGAGGGAGTAGATGTCCGCCCGGCAATCGAGCGGGACGTCGCCGCGGGCCTGCTCGGGCGACATGTAGGCGGGCGTGCCGAGGATGTCGTCGTTCTCGTCCTGGGCGCCGGACGCGCTGAAGCGGGCGAGGCCGAAGTCGGTGACCTTCACGCTGCCGTCGGCGTCGATCATGATGTTGTCGGGCTTGATGTCGCAATGGATGATCCCGAAGGTATGGCAGGCGTAGTCGAGCGCGGCGACGACATGGCCGGCGATGAGCAGGGCCTGTTTTTCGCCCAGGCCGGACTTCTTCCGGCGGAGCCATTCGCCGACGGTGTAGCCGTCCACGAGTTCCATCACGAAATAGCGGGTGCCATCGCAGAGGCCGGCGTCGAAGCTCTGCACGATTCCAGGATGGCGGAGCCGCGCGGCGGCGCGGGCTTCTTCGACGAAGCGCTGGACGTCGCCGGGGTCGGAGGAGAAGGTGGTATCGAGCACCTTGATGGCAACCAGGCGATCGAGGGAGATCTGGCGGGCCTTCCACACGGAAGACATCCCCCCGCGCCCGAGGAGGCCGAGGATTTCATACCCTTCGATGTTGGGAGGTTGCTTCAACGTCCCGTCCTTCCATCGCCCTGGCATTTGGCGCACAGTTGGCGGCCCTCGCCCTGGCAGGCGGCGCACGGCTCGCCGTTTCGGTCCTTCCCCGAGCCTCTGCAGGATTTGCAGGGGGTCAGCCCGGAGCCGTCGCACGAGCGGCAGGCCGGCGCGAGGCCCGATCCGTCGCATGATTTGCACGGCACGCGGCATTCGCCCTTGCAGATGGCGCAGGGGGTTCGCCCGGTCCCTTTGCAGACGGGGCAAGGGGTGTGGATGGCGAGTTCGGTCTTGGGCGAAAGGGTGTTGGGGTTCTTCGTTTCGAGGAGGCCCTGCCTGCACCCCTTGTTGCGGCAGGGGACCGTCCCCTCCCCTTTGCAGGCGGGGCAATCGACGTCGTGGAAGCCTGCGCATTCGGGGCAGACGTCCGGGAGGGCGCAGCGCAACCGGGCGGTCTGCCCGGTGCCGAGGTTCCACTTCGCGGGGATCCAGACCCGTCCGCAGGCGGTCCGTCCCCTGCCCTGGCACAGGATGGCGAAGTCCCCCGTGGCCTTGGCGACGGCACGGACGAGTTCCCGGGAGGAGCGCGCGGCGCGAACGCGCCCGGAGCCTCCGCATTCGCCGCAGGAAGACCCCGCGACTTCGCGCACGACGTCGTCCCCGCCCATCACGCGCGCCGTGTAGGTCCTCTTCCCGGTTCCGTTGCACGAGGGGCAGGCGCGCCACCCGATGGCCAGGGCGCGGCGGCAGCGCAGGACGGATTCGGCGGCGACCGCCGCCGCACCCGCCGCGACGCGCGGGTCGTCGTAGCCGAAGGTGAGCAAGGCGAGGGCGTTTTCGTATGCGGCGAGGGCGAGCGCCGTCTTCCCGGCCTCCTCCTGCTCCCGGCCGAAGAGCATGTCCTGCTTCGCCTCCTCGAAGGCCAGCGCGGCCATTGCCGCGTCGGAAGCCTCGCCCTCCAGGGGGTCCGGCGTTTCCGCGGGGGCGGGAAGGGCGGCGTCCGCCCCGGGTGCGGGAAGGGCGGCGTTGCAGTGCGCGCACGTCGTCGCGCCGTCCTCCGCCTCGTACCCGCAAGCGGGGCAGATGGTCAGGGCGTGGCAGGCGCAAACCGCGGCGATGGACGCGGTAAGAAGGAAGAGGACGAAGCGTTTCATCGGAACAAAGACCCCGTATCAAAAATGGAGGGGAACACCAATCGCGGCATGCCCTCGATACGCCCTGCAAAAGTCGTTCCATTTCGTCGGCATGGCGCGGCGCGAGGGCATCTTTTCAGCGGTAGAGGTCGAAGAGGAGGAGCCGGCAGCTGATGGGACCGTTGTCGAGCACATGGCGTTTGCGGCTGTGGAGGCCGATGCGGCGCGCGAGGTCGAGGTTGCCCGTGAGGACGGCGCCGCGGTAGCCCGCGCAGCGCTGCTTGAGGAAATCGCCGACGCGGCGGTAGGTCTCGACCAGGCGCGCGGCTTCGCCCATGCGTTCGCCGTACTCCGGATTCAAAAAGACCACGCCGCGCCCTTGCGGGATTTCGGTGGAGGCGAAGTCGCACGCGTCGAAGCGGATCAGGTCGGAGACGCCCGCCCGCGCGGCGTTGGCCTTCGCGGCGTCGATCGCCTCGGGCGCGATGTCCGTGGCGACAATGGGGGGAAGTCCCGTCCGGCGTTCCCGGGCGACGGCCTGCTGGCGCATCGCCTCCCATTCCTTGTCGATGGACTCGTCGGCGTATCCTTGGAGCCCCATGAAGCAGAAGTGTTCGCGGAGGATGCCGGGCGCGCGGTTGGCGGCGATCATCGCGGCCTCGATGGCGGGGGTCCCGCTGCCGCACATGGGCGCGACGAACGGCGTGTCGGGGTTCCATTCGGCGATGGCGATGCAGGCGGCGGCGAGGGTCTCCTGCATCGGGGCCTTCCACGGTTGCAGGCGATAGCCTCGCTTGGAAAGGGGCTCGCCCGTGGTGTCGAGGTAGAGTTCCACGCGGTCGTTCTGCCACCAGACGAAGAGGGCGGCGCCCTTGAACTCGCCGCCGGAGTCGGGGCGGCGTCCGCAGGCGGCGCGGATGCGGTCGGCCACGGCGTCCTTCGTGCAAAGCGAAGGCAGCCGGGTGTCCCGCACCGTCTCCTGGCGCGTGGCGTTGTTCACCGTGAAATAGCCGTCTTTCGGAAGATAGCGCTCCCAGGGATAGCGGTTCACGAGGTCGTACAGCGCCGAGAGGTCCCTGGCCCATCCCGTGCCGATGCGCCACAGCACGCGGGTGGCGATGCGCGACCAGAGGTTGATCCGCATCGCGTCGCGCAAGGTGCCGCGGAGGGTCACCGTGGTGTCGGCGATTTCCGTGACGGCGGGGCCGAGCGGCTTGAGGTCGCGCGCCGCGAAGACGGGCAGGCCGCGAGCGCAGGAGAGTTTGATGAGGCTCTCTTCGCTCCAGATGCTGTTGTCCTGGATTCCATCGGATTCCCGCGCTTCGGGCTGCGGGATCCCGGCGGGGGGAAACGCGTCGATATCGTCGTTCATGAAAGGGGTTCCTGTGCGGAAATCCACTCGCGGATTTCCCGCCCGATCGCGGCACGCGCCTTCTTCAACGGCGCGGACACGCTGCACCCGGCGGCGCGCGGGTGCCCGCCGCCCCCGTAGCGAAGGGCGATCTCCGTGGCGTCGAAGGGCGGACGGGTGCGGATGCTGAGGCAGGTCAGGCCCGGCGACTCCGGGTTCTCGTAGAAAAAGACGGCCACGCGATTGCCGCGAGGCATCCGCGGAATGTCCACGATGTCCTCGGCGTCCGCCTTCCGGCAGCCGGTCTCCTCGAAGTCGCGCAGGGTCACCGCGACGCTCGCATAGCGTCCGTCCCCGGAGACCTCGAGGGAACGGTAGGCGCGGAGGCGCAGTTCCATGACGCCGCGGTCGCACTGCACGTAGAGACGGTCGTTGAGCTCGGCCGTCCGCACCCCGAACGACAGCAGGAAGGCGGCGATGCGCAGGGTGGCGGGCGTGGTCTGGTCGATGGAAAATCGGCAGGAGTCGGTGAGGATTGCCACCCAGAGCGCCTCCGCCACGCGGCGATCCATCGCCCAGCGCATGCGCCGGGCGAGAAGGGCGACCATCTCCCCGGTCGACGAGGCGTCCGCCACCCAGTTGACCGTGCCGAAGCGCGGGTTGGTCACATGATGGTCGATCACCAGCACGGGGATCGTCCCCGCCAGCGGACGAAGCGGCTTGGGAAGACGGTCGACGCTCGCGGCGTCGAGGCAGACGAGCAGGTCGCAGGGTGCCGCGGCGGCCTTGGCGGGCTCGAGAAGCGCGCATTCGGCCTCGGGCCAATCCTCGTAGAGAAAGCGGGAAAGCCCCAGTTCCGAGACGTCAACCGCCGCCCGGACTTCGCGGCGGGCGTCGTCCAGGCGCGCCAGCAGGAGGGAAAGCGCCAGCACCGACCCCGCCGCATCCCCGTCGGGACGAACGTGGCCGCAGACCGTGATGTGGCGGGCGGCCCCCACCACGGAACGGATGGAATCCAGGATGGCTCTTGAAAGCATGGGTATCGGACGAGGGTATCACCGATACTCGGCGGAAGGCAATGCGCATTTCCCCCGCACCCCGCCCGAGGGAGGATTTGACGCAGTTCGGCGAACCTGCTACCCTCACCTTATCCTGCGTTTCCGCAAATGACCGTGCGTGCTGAACCATGACCGAACTTCTCGACACCATCACCTCCCTCTCCCATGAATTCGGCGGCCCCGACTACGTGAAGGCCGGCGGCGGGAACACCTCCTGCAAAGCGGGCGATTCGCTGTGGATCAAACCCTCCGGCACAACGCTGCTCGGCCTTGCGCCCGAAACCTTCGTGAAGATGCGCCGGAGCATCCTCGGCGGACTCTACCGCGCCCGGCCGCCCGCCGATGTGGCCGAACGCGAGCGCTGGGTGCAGGAGGCGATGGCCGCCGCGGTCGATCCCGCCACGCCAGGCCGGGCCTCGGTTGAAGCGCCGCTCCACGACTCCTTCGACGCCACCTACGTGGTTCACACCCACCCGGCCATCGTCAACGGCCTGACCTGCGCCCTCGGCGGCGAAGCGGCCGCGAAGGAACTCTTCCCCGACGCGCTGTGGATGCCCTACATCGACCCCGGCTACACGCTGTGCATGCAGGTGCGGCGGGCCCTCGAGGAACGCCGTGCCCGCGGTGGCGAGCCCGCCATCACCTTGCTCGGCAACCACGGCGTCTTCGTGGCCGGCAACACCGCGGACGAGATCCGCGCGACCTACGCCCGCCTTTTCACGACCCTCCGCGACGCCTACGCCGCCGCAGGCGTCGACACCGGCCTGCTCTTCTCCGGCCCGCCCCCCTCCGCCGAATCGGGGGCGCGCGTCCAGGCCGCCGCCCGCGACGCCCTCGGCGGCGAAGCCGCCTTCCTCGCCGCCGGCGCGCCGACCGCCTTCGCGGCCGGCCCCTTCTCGCCCGACCACATCGTCTACGCGAAAGCCTTCCCCTTCGAGGGCGCCCTCCGCCCGGACGCCTTCCGCTTCTTCGCGGAAGCCCGCGGATACGCCCCGCGCCTCGTCGCCACGCCCGACGGCTTCTTCGGGCTGGGCGCCACGCAGAAGACCGCCGACCTCGCCCTCGTGCTCGGCCAGGACGGAGCCCTCGTCCGCCAGTTGACGGCCGCGTTCGGCGGACCACGCTACCTCGACGACCGCTCCCGGCTTTTCATCGAGAACTGGGAAGTCGAAGCCTACCGCGCCAGGCAGGCCTGACCCGCCCCGCACGTTTCGCCCCTCCCTCCCGCAACAGAAAGGAATCCGCCATGGCCAACGCTTCCAAACCCTCCGACTGGCGCGCCGAACTCGGTGGCATCCTCGGCGGCCGCAGCCGCCTCAGTCGCGCCGAGCAGGAGGCCAAGCGCTTCGCCGAGTTCCTCCAGGGCACCGCCAAGCCCGCCCTGGAGGAACTCGCGGAAGAACTCGCCCGGCACGGGCGCAAGGCGTCGATCCGCGAGAACCCCGCCTCGATCGCCATCACCGTGACCAAAGCCGGCATCGAGGAAATCTCCTTCCGCGTGATGCGCCGCTCGGTCCCCGCCGGCCTCCTCCCGTATGCCGAAGTGCGCATGCGGAAGGGAACGCGCCTCGTGAAGAGCGAATCGACCTTCCGCGAAGCCGGCGTCCCCTACACCATCGACGACGTGACCGGCGAGGAAATCATCCGCGCCTTCCTCCGTCACTACCGCGACATGCTCGACTCCGAAATGGCGTAGCCCCATGTCCACGGCATCCCCGGACATCCCGCTCCTCGTCCGCCTGCTCGAGGCGCATTCGACCCCCGGCGACGAAGGGGCCGTGGCCGGAATCCTCGAAGCCGGATGGGCTTCCGCCGGATGGACAACCCGCCGCCTCGGCGCCTTCGCGACAGTGGCCAGGCGGACTCCGCTGCCGCCCGCCCGCCGCAGCCGACGCCCGGTGCTGCTGGTCACGGCCCACATGGATTCGCCGGGCTTCGTCGTGGACCGCCTCCCCTCCCCCGGCGCGAAGGGCGCCGCCCGCCGTTCCTGCGGATTGGCCACCCTGGGCGGGCCGGACGACGGAAAGCGCAGCTCCGTCCCCGCCCTCCTCCGCACCCGCGAGGGCCTCTTCCCCGTCTCCGTGCGATGCCGTGAAGGCTGTTGGGAGGCCGCGTGGACCGCAAAGGCGGCTCCGCGCGGGCTCGCCCTCGGCGACCGCGTCTGCTTCGAGGCGAAGCCGGCGTTCGACGGACCCCTCGTGACCTCGCCCTTCCTCGACAACCGCCTCGGCTGCTGGCTTCTCGCCCGCATCGCCCGCGAAGCCTCCACGTGGAAGACGCCCTTCGACATCGTCCTCGGGGCCACCGGCGGCGAGGAGCACACCGGCTTCGGCGCGGCCGTGCTCGCCGCACGGACTGCGCCGGACGCCGTGGTCGTGCTCGACGCCACCTACGAAAACGCGGATCAGGGCGTAACCCTCGGCGGCGGCCCCGTGCTCACCCTCTCGGACGCCTCCGTCCTCCTCTCCCCCGCCCTGCGCGACGCCGTCACGGCCCGCCTCGCCCCAAGCGGCGCGCCGCTCCAGCACGAAGTCTACAACCGAAGCGGCACCGACGCCCGGGCCTTCCCCCGCGCCGGCCTTCCCGCCACCATCCTCCCCCTCCTCCTTCCCACGCGCGGCAACCACGGCCCCGCGGAGGCCGCCGACCTCCGGGACGCCGACGCGCTGTTGAACGTCCTCCGCATCCTCGCGGAATCCTGGCCCGAACCCCTCCCCGCATCATGAGCGAACCCCACACCCATCCGAGCCACCAGCGTCCCGACTGGGACACCTACTTCATGGAAATCGCAAAGGTTGTCGCACGGCGCAGCAACTGCAGCCGGCGGCAGGTGGCGGCGCTGATCGTCTCCGACCGCCGCATCATCTCCACCGGCTACAACGGCACGCCGCGCGGGGTGAAGAACTGCTGCGACGGCGGATGCCCCCGCTGCGCCGGCAACGCCCCGTCCGGATCCGACCTCGGCGAATGCCTCTGCAGCCACGCCGAAGAGAATGCCATCGTCCAAGCCGCCTACCACGGCATCCGCGTGAAGGACGCCATGATGTACGTGACCATCAGCCCCTGCCTCTTCTGCGCGAAGATGATCATCAACGCCGGCATCCGCGAGGTGGTCTACGGAGGAGACTACGCCTTCACCGACCAGGTCAAATCCCTCTTCGACGCCGCAGGCGTCTCCTGCCGCGCCTACCAACCGCCGTCCCAGCCGGGACCCACCCCCTGACGACGCGCCGCCCGCCCGGACGCTCCTTGCCGACGCGCCGGGAATGGCGTATCATCGCATCCCCCCGGTTTGCGGCATGCCGTTTTTTTTGCGGCATGCCGCCCCGGACAGGAGCCGAAGCCATGCTGGACATCAAGAAAATCCGCGAACAACCCGAAGAAACGCGCGAGGCGCTCCGCCGCCGCGGCGATTTCGATGCGCTCGTCGACGCCGTTCTCGACCTCGACCGCCGGCGCCGCTCCGCGCAGGCCGCCGCCGACGAACTGAAAACCCGCCGCAACAGCCTCTCCAAGGAGATCGGCGCACGCCGCAAGCGCGGCGAGGACACCGAGGCCGGCCAGGCCGAAGTCCGCGCCATCGGCGGCCGGATCGCCGAGCTCGACCGCACCTCCGCCGAGGTCGAATCCGAACTCCGCGACACCCTCCTCCGCATCCCGAACCTCCCCCACCCGTCCATCCCCACCGGCCCCGACGCCTCCTGCAACCGCGTGGCCCGCGTCGTCGGAGAGGAACGCACCTTCGACTTCGAGCCGCTCGACCACATCGCCCTCGGCGAAGCGCTCGGCATTTTCGACTTCCCGCGCGGCGTGAAGATCGCCGGCACCGGATTCCCCATCCTCCTCGGCCAGGGAGCCAGGCTCCAGCGCGCGCTCATCCAGTACATGCTGGACCTCCACTGCACCGCGCACGGCTACACCGAAATGCTGCCGCCCTTCATCGTGAACCCCGACTCCATGACCGGCACGGGGCAGCTCCCGAAGTTCGCCGAGGACCTCTACCATTGCCAGCTCGACGACTTCTGGCTGATCCCCACCGCCGAAGTGCCCGTCACCAACTACCATCGCGACGACATCCTCGACGCGAAGGCCCTGCCCATCAAACTCACCGCCTACACCCCCTGCTTCCGCCGCGAGGCCGGATCCGCCGGCAAGATGACGCGCGGCCTGCTGCGGGTGCACCAGTTCGACAAGGTGGAGATGGTGAACTTCACCTCCCCGGAGACCTCGTACGGGCAACTGGAAATCCTCGTGGGCGAAGCCGAAGCCATCCTCTCCGGCCTGGGGCTGCACTACCGCGTGCTCGAACTGTGCTCGGGCGACATGGGCTTCTCCGCCGCGAAGTGCTACGACCTCGAACTCTGGGCCCCCGGCACCAAGGCCTGGCTGGAGGTCTCCTCCTGCTCGAACTTCGAGGACTACCAGGCCCGCCGCGCCAACATCCGCACCCGCGGCGAGGACGGCAAACTGCGCTTCGTCCACACCCTGAACGGCTCCGGCGTGGCCCTCCCCCGCCTGATGGTCGCCATCCTGGAGAACGGCCAGCAGGCCGACGGAACCATCCTCCTCCCGCCTGCGATCGTGCCGTACATGGGCGGCATCGACCGCCTCGTCCCCGTCGCCTGACGCGGACCCGGAGCGAGGCCCGCGCATCCCCCGGAAACGGGGCGCCTACCCGGCCAGCGCCTGCAGCAGGCGGCGCGTCACGACGTCGGGACTGTAGTTGCGGCGGACGAATTCCCGGCCGTTCCCGCCGAGACGGCGCGCCGTTTCCGGATGATCCAGCAGGAACTCGAGGCACTCGGCGAACTCCGGGTAGTCGCGGAACCAAAGGCCGCCCTGCGCGGCACGGCACTGGTGGCGCAACACCTCCCCCGAAGCGTGGACGAGACAGGGCGTGCCGTTCTGCCAGGCTTCGAGAAGCACGATGCCCAGGCTCTCGTTCACCGACGGGTGGCAGAAGGCCACGGCCCGCGCCATCACGGCGCGCTTTTCCTCTTCCGTCACGTAGCCGAGGTCGATGAGGTGCGACGCCATGCCGGACGGCACATCCACGGGGCCGCTGCCCGTGAGCACCAGCTTCACGTCGCGCCCGGCGAGCGTGCGGAAGGCCGCCCAGTAGTCGAGCAGGAGCGGCGTGCCCTTGAGCGGCTCGCGGCGCCCGCTGTAGAGGATGTAGGGGCCGACCCCCTCCAGCACGGCCGGGAGCGGCGGCACGGGCCCCTCGGGCTCCGGCATCGCAAAGCCCACGACCGCGGCGGGCCGCGACGGCGCCCCGCCCGCGCCGAAGACCTCCGGGAAGAGGCGCGCCGCAAGCTGCCGCTCGGGCTCGGTGTTGAAGAGGAAGGAGCGCGCCGCCGCGAAGACCTTCCCGACGCGGCGCATGCGGGCGAAGGGCTCGTCGTGCAGGCAGGGCAGAAGCACGAAACGATCGCCCGCGGCGCGCGAGGCCATGTCGGTAAGGCCGAACAGATAGGGCCCGGCCACCACGCGGTCGTAGCGCGCGCCGCCGGGCCCGCGCAGATGCGCCTCCATCGCGGCGCTGTTCACGCCGCCGCGCATCCAGGCGTCCTCCTGCTCGTCGGTCACGGGCCACCCCGCGCTGATTGCCTCCTGCACGCGCAGGAACCCCTCCACGTCGCGCCGTTCGTCCACGGGGAACCGGATCGCGCGCAACCCGTCCACATCGAGTTCGCCGGGAGGGGCGTCGTTCTCCCACGACACATGGCTCTTCGCGCAGGTGGTGAGGAAGGTCGCGTCCAGCCCCGCCGCATGGGCCAGCCGCGCAAGGTTGAGCAGCAAGGTCTCCGCGCCGCCCACGGCCCCGCCGAGGGGAAGACGAGGAGCGATGAAGGCAACGGAAAGGCTCATGGGAAACCGCCGGTACAGGGTTGCTGGGGATGCGCCGTCACCTGCGGGATCCGTGCGGGGACTCCGCCCCGCGGCGTTCTGCCTCGAGGGCCGCGACGCGCTCCTCCAACGAGCGGATGCGGGCGCGGGCGCGCTGGTCGGCAATCTCGAAGGCGGCGAGCAGCATCCCGTTCACCTGGTTCTGCTGCGACCAAAGACGGTAGGTGTAGAAGCGGAGGAGCGACCAGACCGCCTTCTTGAACTTTTTGAGAAGCGGGGCGAAGCGCGCGCGGCGCTCGACAATCTCGAAGTCGTTGATGTCCACGACCACCGCCTGGCGGAGACAGGAGAGGTAGCGCTCGAGGAACTGCTCGTCGTCCGCGAGATTCGAAAGGTTGTAGCGCTCGGCGCGAGCCACGGAAGCCTCGTCATAGAAGCCCTGGTTGCGACGCTCTTCCACGCGCTTGCGAATCCGCTCCACAAGCGCATCCACATCCACGCCGTCGGCGCCGATGGTCATTGCGGGTTCTGCCATGGTCGATGTACCTCTCGTTGGTGCGGGCAGTATAGCACGGCTTGTCCGCAGCGTAAATCACGGCGCACCGACCACAGGAGACCGCCATCCCTCACTCGCCGGTGATCATGAAGAAGCGGCAGGGTGAGCTTGGCGGGCAGGGCGTCCCCTGGGGGCCGAGGTCGGTCCAGGCGGGGTCGGCCAGGTTCTGCTTGCCCCATTGCTTGTAGTCCTTCGCGGAGGGGATGCCCGCGGCGGGGATCTTGTGCACGACCGCGTTTCCGTTCCCGTCGAAGGTGATGTAGGCGAGGATGGCTGTGGGCACGACGTCCGGATCGGCGGGGTTGAGTCCGAGCAGGACCAGTTCCCAGACCTTGTAGGCGGCCGCGGCGGCGGCGCCGACGGCGTAGGCCTCGACCTCGTCGGGGGTCGCCTGGCTGATCTCGCCGGGGTAGAAGGGCGCGAGCGCGTCGACGCTGATGCTGACGGGCGTCGTGCGCGTGGCGGTGAACGGGCTCCAGCGGGCGTAGAGCGTGGTCAGGGCAAGTTCCACCGTGTTGGTGGGATAGATGCGGTTGTCCACCTTGTTCTGGATGTCCTCCAGCGTATTGGTGGGCGTCCGGTACCAGCCGAGAAAAGCATGCAGCGGGCGCGTGGCCTGGGGAAGCGAGGCATAGGTGCCGTTGGTCGACACGAGGACGGTTTGCGTGATTCCGTCGTATTGATAGTCGAGCGTGACGGCCATGGCGCCCAATATGAAGACATACGCGCTGCCCTGCTCCTTGGCCACTCCTCCCAAAGCGTCCAGGCCGTCTGCCCCGTCCGCGCCGACGAGGGCGGTGTCGCCGGAGAGCGCCACCGAGACGCCGAAATGGGCATCGTCCGCGCCGTCCGGGGCGGCGAGCTTGGCCTGCTGCGTCCAGATGCCGCCTGAGCGGGTGAAGACGTAGGCGCTGCCGGAATCGTCGCCGTTGTCGCTGTCATAGCGCGCGCCGACGAGGGCGGTGTCGCCGGAGAGCGCCACCGAACAGCCGAAATTGTCATAGGCCGCGCCGTCCGAGGCGGTGAGCTTGGCCTGCTGCGTCCAGTTCGTGCCATCACGGGTGAAGACGTAGGCGCTGCCGGAATAGTAACCCTTGTCGCCGTCCCAGCCCGCGCCGACAAGGGCGGTGTCGCCGTCGAGCGCGACCGACCAGCCGAAACAGTCGTCGTACGCGCCGTCCGAGGCGGTGAGCTTGGCCTGCTGGCTCCACGCTGTGCCGGAGCGGGTGAAGACGTAGGCGCTGCCGGAATAGTCACCCTTGTCGTCGTCCCAGTACGCGCCGACGAGGGCGGTGTCGCCGTCGAGCGCGACCGAGCAGCCGAAATATTCCCAGGCCGCGCCGTCCGGGGCGGTAAGCTTGGCCTGCTGCGTCCACGTTGTGTCGTTTCGGGTAAAGACGTAGACGCTGCCGGAATCGGCGCCCTTGTCGTCGTCCCCGTACGCGCCGACGAGGGCGGTGTCGCCCGAGAGCGCGACCGAACGGCCGAACCAGTCTTCGGCCGCGCCGTCGCTTGCAATGAGTTTGGCCTGCTGTGACCACGTTGTGCCGTCGCGGGTGAAGACGTAGGCGCTGCCGGACTCGGAGCCCTTGACGTCGTCCCCGTCCGCGCCGACGAGGGCGGTGTCGCCGTGGAGTGCCACCGAGCCGCCGAACCAGTCCTCGTCCGCGCCGTCCGGGGCGGTGAGCTTGGCCTGCCGCGTCCAGATGCCGCCTGAGCGGGTGAAGACGTAGGCGCTGCCGGAATCGGTGCCGTTGTCGTCATCACGGTACGTGCCAACGAGGGCAGTGTCGCCGTCGAGCGCGACCGGCCAGCCGAAACAGTCGCCGACCGCGCTGTCACCCGCAGAGAGCTTGGCCTGCTGGGCCCAGTTCGTCTCCGAACGGGTGAAGATGCAGGCGCTGCCGGAATCGTCGCCGTTGTCGTCGTCCCCGTACGCGCCGACGAGGGCGGTGTCGCCGGAGAGCGCCACCGAACAGCCGAAATAGTCGTTGTACGCGCCGTCCGCGGCGGCGAGCTTGGACTGCTGCGTCCAGGTGCCGCCGGAGCGGGTGAAGATGTAGGCGCTGCCGGAATCGTAGCAGCTGCCGTCGCCGGAGAGCGCACCGACGAGGGCGGTGCCGCCGTCGAGCGCCACCGAATAGCCGAAATAGTCGTAGGCCGCGCCGTCGGCGGCGGTAAGCTTGGCCTGCTGGATCCAGTTCGTGTCCGAACGGGTGAAGACGTAGGCGCTGCCGGAAGCGGTGCCGTCCCCGTACGCGCCGACGAGGGCGGTGCCGCCGGAGAGCGCCACCGACCAGCCGAAACAGGTATAGGCCGCCGCGCCATCGCCCGCTGTAAGCTTGGCCTGCTGGGGCCACGCTGTGCCGGAGCGGGTGAAGACGTAGGCGCTGCCGGAATTGGAACCCTTGTCGTCGTCCTGATACGCGCCGACGAGGGCGGTGTCGCCGGAGAGCGCGACCGAGTAGCCGAAATAGTCTTCGGCCGCGCCGTCGGCGGCGGTGAGCTTGGCCTGCTGGCTCCAGTTCGTGTCCGAACGGATGAAGACGTAGGCGCTGCCGGAATTGGAGCCCTTGTCGTCGTCATAGGGCGCGCCGACGAGGGCGGTGTCGCCGTCGAGCGCGACCGAAAGCCGAAATAGTCATAGGCCGCGCCGTCCGAGGCGGCGAGCTTGGCCTGCTGCGTCCAGTTCGTGCCATCGCGGGTGAAGACGTAGGCGCTGCCGGAATCGTAACCCTTGTCGCCGTCTCCGTACGCGCCGACGAGGGCGGTGCCGCCGGAGAGCGCGACCGAGCGGCCGAAACAATCGTCTTCCATGCCGTCCGAGGCGGTAAGCTTGGCCTGCAGGGACCAGGCGGTGCCTGAGCGGGTGAAGACGTAGGCGCTGCCGGAATCGGCGCCCTTGTCGTCGTCCTGATACGCGCCGACGAGGGCGGTGTCGCCGGAGAGCGCGACCGAGTAGCCGAAACAATCTTCAGCCGCGCCGTCGCCGGTCACCTCCGGCCCCAGCTTGGCCTGCTGCGCGGTGATAAACGGATCGATCGTGACGGGATAGCGCGCCCCGGCGTCGGCCACGACGAGGACGACGGCGCCGTCCCCGACCTCCATGCGCGACGCCAGCACCCGGCCGTCGGCGTCCCACGCCTTGAGCTTGGCATACCGCAGGAGAACGTTCCCCTGCCCGTCGGCCAGTTCGGCCGCGTCGCCATCGCTCGAGAGCCTGGGCTGGAGTCCGCCGACCGCCACCCGCAGCCGCACGTCGGGGCCCGCCCCGGCGGGGCGCGTCTTCAGGATGAAGCCGTGCTCGACGCCTCCGGCCTGGTTGTCGTACCATTCGATGAGGCTGCCGCGATCGTATTCCATGCGCGTGCCGCGGCAGACGACAGCGGCAGGCTGCCCCGCGGCGCCGTCCAGCGCGAAGGAGGCCCGCCACGCCGCGTTCGTGCCGGACGGGGCGACGCTCACGGCGTTTGGCATGAAGCGGACCGCGAGCCTCTGCCCCGGGTTGTGCGCGCGCAGCAGCGCGCCGTCCGCAGCGTCGCCGGCGGCGCCGATTTCGCGGCGGGCTTCGGAGAGCGCGGCCCAGAGGGACTGGCTGTCCGCCGCCGATAGGTTCGCGGTCCGGAACGCGCCGGGGGCGGACGTTTCCGGTTCACTTGTCCCTGAAGCGGGACACGCCAGCGCCAGCGCCTCGCTTGGCAGGGGTTTGTCCAGAGACACGACGGGCGACTCGACCCGCGCACACAGATGGCCCGCGGCCACCATCAGCCCGACTGCACCAGCGATGATCCTCATGCGTCCCGCCTTTCCCTTTGCAGATGGCGACTTCCATCCATGCCATTCCATTGGAACGGCTTTCGAGTTATAAAGGTGCTTGCAGAACCTCTGCAAACGCCATGTGCCACGTTTCTAATTTTATGATGCCTGACGCAGTCCACGAAGTCAATTGCCAAGCTTGGTGCCACAGCCGCACAGGAGACCGCCATCCCTCACTCGCCGGTGATCTTGAAGAAGCGGTAGGGTTGGCTTGGCGGGCAAGGCGTCCCCTGGGCTCCGAGGTCGGTCCAGGCGGGGTCGGCCAGGTTCTGCTTGCCCCATTGCTTGTAGATCGTCGCGGAGGGGATGCCTACTGCGGGGATCTTGTGCACGACCGCGTCTCCGCTCCCGTCGAAGGTGATGTAGGCGAGGATGGCTGTGGGCACGACGGCCGGATCGGTGGGGTCGAGTCCGAGCAGGATCAGTTCCCAGACCTTGTAGGCGGCCGCGGCGGCGTTGCCGCTGGCGTAGGCCTCGACCTCGTCGGGGGTCGCCTGGCTGATCTCGCCGGGGTAGAAGGGCGCGAGCGCGGTGACTCTGATGCTGATGGGCGTTGTGCGCGTGGCGGTGAACGGACTCCAGCGGGCGTAGAGCGTGGCGAGGGCACGCTCCACCGTGTTGGTGGGATAGATGCGGTTGTCCACCTCGTTCTGGATGTCCTCCAGTGTGTTGGTGGGCGTCCGGTACCAGCCGAGAAAAGTATGCAGCGGGCGCGTGGCCGAGGGAAGCGAGGCATAGGTGCCGCTGGTCTGCAAGATGAGGGTGTTCGTGATTCCGCCGTATTGATAGTCGAGCGTGACGGTTATGTCATCCACCAGCGTGAAAACATACGCGCTGCCCTGATCCGCAGCCGCGCCGCCTAAAGCGTCCAGACCGTCGTCCTCGTACGCGCCGACGAGGGCGGTGTCGCCGGAGAGCGCCACCGACCAGCCGAAATAGTCTCTTTTCGCGCCGTCGTCCGCAATGAGCTTGGCCTGTTGCGTCCACGTTGTGCCATCGCGGGTGAAGACGTAGGCGCTGCCGGAATCGGTGCCCTTGTCGTCGTCCGCGTACGCGCCGACGAGGGCGATGTCGCCGGAGAGCGCGACCGAAGTGCCGAACCAGTCGCTCAGTCCGCGCCGTCGTCTGCAATGAGCTTGGCCTGCTGCGTCCAGTTCGTGCCATCACGGGTGAAGACGTAGGCGCTGCCGGAATCGGCGCCCTTGTCGTCGTCTCCGCTACGCGCCGACGAGGGCGGTGTCGCCGTCGAGCGCCACCGAACAGCCGAAACAGTCGTATTCCGCGCCGTCGCCCGCGGTGAGCTTGGCCTGCTGCGTCCAGGTGCCGCCGGAGCGGGTGAAGACGTAGGCGCTGCCGGAATCGGTGCCGTTGTCGTCGTCCCAGAACGCGCCGACGAGGGCGGTGTCGCCGTCGAGCGCGACCGAGCAGCCGAAATAGTCCTCGTCCGCGCCGTCCGAGGCGGTAAGCTTGGCCTGCTGCGTCCAGGTGCTGCCGGAGCGGGCGAAGACGTAGGCGCTGCCGGAATCGGTGCCCTTGTCGTCGTCCCCGTCCACGCCGACGAGGGCGGTGTCGCCGGAGAGCGCGACCGAGCAGCCGAACCGGTCGTCGTCCGCGCCGTCTGCGCCGGTGAGCTTGGCCTGCTGGGTCCACGCTGTGCCGGAGCGGGTGAAGACGTAGGCGCTGCCGGAAGCGGCGCCGTTGTCGTCGTCAAGGTACGCGCCGACGAGGGCGGTGTCGCCGGAGAGCGCGACCGACCAGCCGAAATAGTCGTAGGCCGCGCCGTCGTCCGCGGTGAGCTTGGCCTGCCGCGTCCAGGTGCCGCCGGAGCGGATGAAGACGTAGGCGCTGCCGGAATTGTCGCCGTTGTCGTCGTCCCCGTACGCGCCGACGAGGGCGGTGTCGCCGGAGAGCGCGACCGAAGTGCCGAACCAGTCGGCGGTCGCGCTGTCACCTGCGGAGAGCTTGGCCTGCTGGGCCCAGTTCGTGTCCGAACGGGTGAAGACACAGGCGCTGCCGGAAGCGGCGCCGTTGTCGCTGTCCCCGTACGCGCCGACGAGGGCGGTGCCGCTGCAGAGCGCGACCGAACAGCCGAACCAGTCGCCGTCCGCGCCGTCCGCGGCGGCGAGCTTGGCCTGCTGCGTCCAGGTGCCGCCGGAGCGGGTGAAGACGTAGGCGCTGCCGGAAGCGTAGCCGTTGTCGTCGTCAAGGTACGCGCCGACGAGGGCGGTGTCGCCATCGAGCGCAACCGAACAGCCGAAATTGTCGCCGGCCGCGCCGTCCGCAGCGGCGAGCTTGTCCTGCTGGCTCCACGCTGTGCCGGAGCGGGTGAAGACGTAGGCGCTACCGGAATTGTAGCCGTTGTCGTCATCTCCGTACGCGCCGACGAAGGCGGTGTCGCCGGAGAGCGCCACCGAATAGCCGAAGAAGTCGCCGGCCGCGCCGTCCGCGGCGGCGAGCTTGTCCTGCTGGCTCCACGCTGTGCCGGAGCGGGTGAAGACGTAGGCGCTGCCGGAAGCGGTGCCCTTGTCGCCGTCCCGGTACGCGCCGACGAGGGCGGTGCCGCCGTCGAGCGCGACCGAACAGCCGAACCAGTCGCCGTCCGCGCCGTCGCCCGCTGTGAGCTTGGCCTGTTGGCTCCACGCTGTGCCGGAGCGGATGAAGACGTAGGCGCTGCCGGAATCGGTGCCCTTGTCGTCGTCCCGGAACGCGCCGACGAGGGCGGTGCCGCCGTCGAGCGCAACCGAATAGCCGAACCAGTCGCCGTCCGCGCCGTCCGCGGCGGTGAGCTTGGCCTGCTGCGTCCAGGTGCCGCCGGAGCGGGTGAAGACGTAGGCGCTGCCGGAATTGTCGCCCTTGTCGTCGTCCCAGTACGCGCCGACGAGGGCGGTGTCGCCCGCGAGTGCCACCGAATAGCCGAAATAGTCCAAAGCCGCGCCGTCGGCGGCGGTGAGCTTGGCTTGCAGGGACCAGGCGGTGCCTGAGCGGGTGAAGACGTAGGCGCTGCCGGAATTGTCGCCCTTGTCGTCGTCCCCGTACGCGCCGACGAGGGCGGTGTCGCCGGAGAGCGCTACAGAAAAGCCGAGATCGTCGTTGGGCGCGCCGGTGCCGGTCACCTCCGGCCCCAGCTTGGCCTGCTGCGCGGTGATGAGCGGGTCGACCGTGACGGGATAGCGCGCCCCGGCGTCGGCCACGACGAGGACGACGGCGCCGTCCCCGACCTCCATGCGCGACGCCAGCACCCGGCCGTCGGCGTCCCACGCCTTGAGCTGGGCGTACCGCAGGAGAACGTTCCCCTGCCCGTCGGCCAGTTCGGCCGCCTCGCCATCGCTCGATAGTCTGGGCTGGAGTCCGCCGACCGCCACCCGCAGCCGCACGTCGGGGCCCGCCCCGGCGGGGCGCGTCTTCAGGATGAAGCCGTGCTCGACGCCCCCGGCCTGGTTGTCGTACCACTCGATGAGGCTGCCGCGATCGTATTCCATGCGCGTGCCGCGGCAGACGACAGCGGCAGGCTGCCCCGTGGCGCCGTCCAGCGCGAAGGAGGCCTGCCACGCCGCGTTCGTGCCGGACGGGGCGACGCTCACGGCGTTTGGCATGAAGCGGACCGCGAGCCTCTGCCCCGGGTTGTGCGCGCGCAGCAGCGCGCCGTCCGCGGCGTCGCCGGCGGCCCCGATTTCGCGGCGGGCCTCGGAGAGCGCGGCCCAGAGGGACTGGCTTTCCGCCGCCGAGAGGTTCGCAGCCTGGAACGCGCCGGGGGCGGACGTCTCCGGCTCGCTTGTCCCTGAAGCGGGACACGCCAGCGCCAGCGCCTCGCTCGGCAGGGGGTTGTCCAGAGAGACGACGGGCGACTCGACCCGCGCACACAGATGGCCCGCGGCCACCATCAGCCCGATTGCACCAGCGATGATCCTCATGTGTCCCGCCTTTCTCCTTGCGGATGGAAACTTCTCGCCAATGCCATTCCATTGGAACAGCTTTCGAGTTACAAAGGCGCTTCCAGACTCCCCTGCAAACGCCATGCGCCACGGTTCTGATTGTATGATGCCTGACGCAGCCCACGAAGTCAATTGCCAAGTTCCAGCCATTCCATGGGCGGGCTCGGTCAGGAATACGGGCATTGCGCCCCTCTCTCCATGGGGATAAAAAGGCGGCGTGCCGTTTTTCGGACGGCGGACTCCTCCCATGAAACTCCTTCTGACAGAAGCCAAACGGCGTGAACTGACCGACCGACCGCAACGGGCGTTGCTGTTCGAGACCATCTCGGCCTTCGGGCGCGCCCTGCTGGTGCTCGCGATGTTCGTCGGGAGAATCGGGCCGCTCGCGCTCGCCTTCTCGATCGGGAGCCGGCGAAGCGTCGCATCGCTCGCCTATCCCGAGGAAGACATAGCCGTCGGCTGACGAAGTCCGTTCGCGCATGGGCGGCGGCGTCCCCCCGCTTGTTCGAGCGGCCGGTTCGGATGTCGAGTCCTGGGGGCGGCCGGTTCCGGCTTGCCCGCGCCCCGTGGGCTCTGCTATGATTCGGCCTCGTGGCGATCCAATGGGGGCGCCGGAACAAGAAAGCAGGTTTTGAATGCAGACGTTGGCATTGCGCCTTTACGGCACGAATGATTTGCGGCTGGAACGCTTCGAACTCCCGGCCATCGCGGAAGACGAAATCCTCGCGAGCGTCGTCTCGAACAGCATTTGCATGTCCGACCACAAGGCCGTCGCTCAGGGGCCCGCGCACAAGCGTGTCCCGAAAAACGTGGCCGAACATCCGATCCTGATCGGCCACGAGTTCTGCGGCACGATTCTGGAGGTGGGCCGGAAGTGGCGGGACAAGTTCCGGGCCGGGAGCAAATTCAGCATCCAGCCGGCGATCTGCTATCCGGGGCGCGAGCTCGAGGCTCCGGGCTATTCGTTCCCCTTCATCGGCGGCCACGCCACACGCGTCGTGATCCCGCGCGAGGTGCTTGAGATGGACGGCCTTCTCAACTACGAGGGCGACTCCTTCTTCCAGGCCTCGCTCGCCGAACCGGTTTCGTGCATCATCGGCGCATTCAACACGAACTACCACTTTACGCCGGGCGAATACGTCCATCGCATGGGCATCCAGGACCGGGGCGCGATGGCCATCCTCGCCGGTGTCGGGCCGATGGGGCTCGGAGCGATCGACCTCGCCCTGCACGGCCCGCGCAAGCCAAGCCTGCTCGTTGTGACGGACATCGACGCCGAGCGCCTCGCTCGCGCCGCCTCGATCTTCACGGTCGAGGACGCGAAGGCAAACGGCGTGGATCTCCGCTACGTGAACACCGCCGAGCACACGGACCCCGCGGCCGCGATGAAAGACATGGCGGGCGGAGCCGGCTTCGACGACGTGTTCGTCTTCGCCCCGGTCGCGGCGCTCATCGAGCAGGCGTCGGACCTTCTCGGCTTCAACGGCTGCCTGAACTTCTTCGCCGGCCCCACGCGGACGGACTTCAAGGCCTCGATCAACTTCTACGAGGTCCACTACTCGGGCCACCACGTGGTCGGCTCCTCCGGCGGAAACACCGACGATCTTCGCGACGCCTTGCGGATGTTCGAGGAAGGCAGGCTCACGCCGGCGGTGATGATCACGCACGTGGGCGGCATCGATTCCGCGGCGCAGACCACCATCGACCTCCCGAAGATTCCCGGCGGCAAGAAGCTGGTCTACACCCATGTCTCCATGCCGATGACCGCCATCGCGGACTTCGGGAAGCTGGGCGAAACGGATCCCTTCTTCGCCGAGCTCGACCGCATCTGCACGGCCCACAACGGCCTGTGGTCCGCCGAGGCCGAGGCCTATCTGCTCGCGAACGCGAAGCGTCTCGAGCCGGACGCCTGATCCGCTTCGGAAAGGGGCGGGCATCCCCTCCCCCGCAGAGACGAAGACGGGCGCGACCCCTGGAGGTCACGCCCGTCTTGCTTGTCCGGGGGAGGTCCGCGGAAGCGCGTCATCGTTTCGGGAAGATGCGGAGGCAGCGGGCGCGGGGATCTTCCTGCACAAGGACCTCGCAGCCATAGACGTCCCGGAGAAGCGCGGGGTCGAGCACCTCGGCGGGAGGACCGTCCGCACGGATGCGGCCGCGATCCAGCAACACCAGGCGGTCGAAGTACTCGGCGGCCATGTTGAGGTCGTGCGCGATCAGGAGCACCGTGACGCCGCGCGCCGTGTTCCGCTCCACCGTCATGCGGGCGATGGAAGCGCGGTGGTTCATGTCGAGATGGGCGGTCGGCTCGTCCATCAGCAACAGCGGGGTCTGCGCGGCGAGGGCCATCGCCACGCAGACGCGCTGGCGCTCGCCGCCGCTGAGTTCGGCGAAGGGGCGGGAGGCAAGCCCGGTGGTGGCGGTGAATTCCATCGCCTCGCGAACCGCGGCGTGATCTTCCTTCGCCGGCGGGGTCCAGCGGCCCAGGCGGCTGTTGCGCCCAAGCATCACGATTTCGCCCGCCGTGAAGGGCGCGCCCGCGCTCATGCCCTGCGGCACCACGGCGGCAAGCGTCGCGCGGACGGCGGCGGAAAGGGACGAGGCGTCGTGGCCGAAGAGGCGCGCCTCGCCGGATCGAACGGGCAGAAGCCCGGTCGCGACCGCGAGAAGCGTGCTCTTCCCGGCACCGTTCGGCCCCAGCAGCGCCACGCGCTCTCCCCGGCGAATCCGCAACGAAACACCGTCCAGCACCCGGCGGTCGCGGTAGCCGGCGACGACGTTGTCCAATTCGAGGGCGATGGAATCCTGCGCATGCATGGGTTTGTCCGGGGCTTGCCCGACTCCCCGCGCCTGTCGAGCCTAGCGGGCTGCGAAGCGCGCCGCGTCGCGTTCCACCAGCCGGGCGCGAAGGGCGGCGAGATCCTGGGCAGGGGCGGCACCGGACTGGACGGCGGCTTCGGCCACGGCGCTGGAGACCGAAACGAAGAGGCGCTTGTCGAAGGGCTTCGGGATGATGTAGCCCGGACCGAACGCGAGGGCCTCCGACGGATAGAGGGCCTGGATTTCCCCGGGGACGGGTTCGTGGGCGAGTTCCGCGAGGGCGCGCGCGGCGGCGACCTTCATCTCCATGTTGATGGTGCGGGCGCGAGCGTCGAGGGCTCCGCGGAAAAGGTAGGGGAAACCGAGCACGTTGTTGATTTGGTTCGGGTAGTCGCTGCGGCCGGTGACCATGACGCAGGGACGGTCCCGCAGGGCGGCGGCGACCTCCCCGGGGCTGATTTCGGGATCGGGGTTCGCCATGGCGAAAATGGCGGGGAAGCCGGCCATGGCCTTCACGTCGTCGCCGGAGAGGACGTTCGCGGCGGAGACGCCGATGAAGACGTCCGCGCCGCGGATGGCCTCCTGCAAGGTGCGGAGGGAGGCCTTCACGGCGTGGCGGCGCTTGTGGTCGTTCAGGTCGGTGCGATCCTCGCGAAGCACGCCCTTCGAATCGCACATCGTGAGATCGTGCACCCCGGCGGCCTTGCACATGTCCGCGATGCGGATGCCGGCGGCACCGGCCCCGTTTACCACGACCTTGAGCGCGGAGAGGGGCTTCCCGGCGAGTTCGGCGTAGTTCATCACGCCGGAGAGGGTGATCACGGCGGTGCCCCACTGGTCGTCATGGAAGACGGGGATGTCGAGCATCGCGTCCAGCGTGTCCTCGATTTCGAAGCAGGCGGGCGCGGCGATGTCCTCGAGGTTGATGCCTCCGTACATCGGGGCGATGGCGGCCACGGCGTCGATTACGCGCTGCGGATCGGTCTTCCCGGTGTCGGCACCCCCCTGGCGGCAGCGGGCCAGCGGCACGGGCCAGCCGTCGATGTCGGCGAAGGATTTGAAAAGGACGGCCTTGCCCTCCATCACGGGGATGCTGGCAAGGGCGCCGAGATCGCCGAGGCCCAGGATTGCGGTCCCGTCGGAAACCACCGCCACGAGGTTCGCGCGGGCGGTATAGCGGAACGCATCGGACGGAGCGGCGGCGATCTGCTTCACGGCCTGGGCCACGCCGGGCGTGTAGGCAAGACAGAGGTCGCGCTGGCCGCGCAGGGGATGGGGGAGGTGGAGGCCGATTTTGCCTCCGAGGTGGTAGGTCAGGACGTCTTCGCGGGTGATGGCGGTGGACATGGCGTTTCCGGGTCGGGAGGGGTGTCAAGGAGCTTGGAGAAGGGGGACGATGTCGATGACGTCGGCCCACTCGGCATCGGGATCCCCGGTGATGAAGCGGATCTTCTCTTCGAAGTGGTCCCACATCTCGTCGTAGTGGAACATTTCATAGCTGTGTCCCCAGAAGTAGAAGACACCGGTCTCCTTGGCTTTTTCGTAGCGGGCCCAGAACTCGTTGGACTGGAAGTGGCAGTTCGTGGCCAGGGCAAGGGGCTCGGGGCACCGGGTGACGTCCCACGTATAGCGGGTGGAACGCCCGTAGGCGAAGCCCTGTTCGCGGAGGAGGGCGATCGTGGCGGGGGTGTCGACGCCGCAGGGCCAGGCGAAGCCGCGGCAGGGACGCTGGAAGAGGTCTTCGAGAAAGTGCCGTGCCTCAAGCGCCGACTGGATCCATTGCCCGTCCGGAACGGTGCCGGCAACCTCGTGGCGCCAGCAATGGGAGGCCACCTGGAAGCCGTCGTAAATCTCCGGGAGATCCCGGAGGGAGAGTTTGCCGGCGATGAAGCCCGAATGGCTCCAGCCCCGGTCCGAGCGGTTCGTCCAGCGGTCGACGCCGCGGGCATCGCCCATCCAGCCGGGGTTGAGATTGAAGGTGGCCTTCGCGCCGTAGCGGCGAAGGAGATCGGCAAGCCGAATGTCGTTGAGAACACCGTCGTCCCAGCATTGGACGACCTTCATCGTGGGCATGGGAACCTCCACAGTTGGTTTGGACGCGCCATGCGTCCGTTCGGAAAGGATAGCGGAAGCGATTCCGGAATGCAATCCGTCGCCGCATGCACGAAACGTTTTTCGCGGGGAGTGGCGATCGCGGCCCGGCGGAAGGAACGGCTTTGGGCTTGCCTGTCGAAGAAGAGATGGGGCATGATCGTCTTTTCAAAGGATGCGATATGCGCGGTTCCGTTTTTCCCCTTTTCCCCTGCCTGCTGGGCGCCGTGTGCCTTGCGGCCTCGTGCGCGACGCCCCCGCCGCCCCTTGTCGAAGGCGAATTCCCGGTGGCGGTCTTTGATTCCCCGATGGACGGCTACGAACGCGAGTCGCTCGCGGCCCGTCCCGTCGAGGGCGACCCGCCTGAAGGCGGCATCCGCTATTGGTCGACCCCCTTTGGACGCCTCGATTGCCACGGGTGCTATGTGTCCGTCTTGAACCGGGGGACCGTGGAAGCGCCGGAATGGGAGCTGTGGGAAAACGGCTGGGGCGACACCCTCGACCTGCGCGGGATCTTCGTGCGCCGAGGGCCGTCGCTCGCCACCCTCCCGCCGTACGAGCTCGCCCTGAGCGCTTCCGCGATTGACGACGTCCCCGAACCCGCCGAGCACTGCAAGCTCCCGCCCCGCGAACCGTGGAGGCTCGCGGAGGGGCGCGGCTTCACCCGCCCATGCGTGATCCGCGACCCGGAATCCGGATACGTGCTGCTGGCGTGCGTCTGCCCCGACTATCTCCCCGGGCGCGTCTCGCTCTTTCCGGCCCTCGCGACGTCGCCGGACGGAACTCCCGGAAGCTGGACCTACCGGGGGCGCCTGAAAGGCGAGCCGCAGGAGGAGGAAATCCAACGGGACTACCCGGTTTGGAGCGACGGAGGAACGCTCTTCCGCCTTCCCGGCGGAACCTGGCGCATCCTGCTGAACGGCTTCGGGAACCGCACGCTTGTGGAACTCCATGCGGAGACGCTGGACGGTCCGTGGCGCTTCCTGCGCGGCGGCGACGGCGCCATCCGCGAACTGCTCCCCCACCCCGTCACCGGCGAAGGCGCGTTCCCCAGCTGCTTTCCGCACGTGCTTCGCGTGTCCGACAGCGAATGGCATCTCTGGCTCAGCGACGTCTGGCCCTGCCAGTCGATCTGGCACTTCTTCTCCGAGGATGGGCTCGCCTGGCGTCCGTACGGCCGCCAGCCGGAAATCACCCGCGACGCGGTCAACGGCCACGCCATCAAATGCCTTCGGACGCACCTCTCGGCCGACGGAACGAAGATCGTCGGCCTTCTCTCGGTTTGGGGGGACTCGCTTCCGGGGCGTCCCGGCGAAAAGGGCTGGACGCTTTTCCGGACCACGCTGCCCGTTGGTGCGCCGCCAGAGGAGCGGAGCGCGGAATGAACGGCGCGCCGCGGAAATCCGCCCCTTCGCTGCTGGAAGTGCGCGACCTCCGCGTGACCTTCCGCCGCGATGGCGAGGAGAGCGAGGTGGTGCGCGGCATCGACCTCGACATCCCGTCCGGGGGGCGCGTCGCGCTCGTCGGCGAAAGCGGTTGCGGAAAGAGCATGACCTGCCTCTCCCTCGCGCGCCTCGCGCCGACCGACCGCGCGCACCTTTCGGGTTCGATCCGCTTCCAGGGCCGTGAACTCATGGGGGCGGACGCTTCCACGCTTCGTTCCATCCGCGGAAGCGGAATCGCCTACGTGTTCCAGGATCCGTCCGGAAGCCTCAACCCCGTGATGCGCGTGGGCTCCCAGATTGCGGAATGCCTGCGGGACCTCCCGCGAAACCGGCGCAACCGCCGCGTGCTCGAACTGCTGGAGCGCGTGCGCCTCCCCGACCCCGCCACCACCGCGCGCACCTTCCCCTGCGAACTCTCGGGAGGCCAGCAGCAACGCGTGGTGCTCGCCATGGCCCTCGCAGCCCGCCCGCGCCTGCTCGTGGCCGACGAACCCACCACCGCGCTGGACGTGGTCACCCAGGCCCAGGTGCTCGATCTCGTGGACGAACTGGCCGACGCCGAGGGAATGGCCGTGTTGCTGGTGACGCACAATCTCGGCCTCGTGGCGGGGCGGACGCGCCACACCTTCGTGCTCTACGGCGGGCAAGTCGTCGAACACGGACCCACCCGCGACGTGCTCTCCGCCCCCCGGCACCCCTACACCGTCGGCCTTCTCGCCTCCGTCCCGCGCCTGGACGCCCCGCGTGGAGCGGCCCTGCACGATATCCCGGGAACGGTGCCCTCCGCCGACGCACTCCCGCCCGGATGCACCTTCGCGCCGCGCTGCCCCCACGCGACGCCCGCGTGCTCGGCCCACGCCCCGCCCCTTCGCGCGGACGCGGACGGGCGCGCCGTACGCTGCTTCCGCTGATCCCTTGCGCCCGGCTCCTTCGGCGCTACCGGCGCCGGGGTTCGACGGGCGGCATCGTGGCAAGCGCCAGAACGAGCGCCAGCGGCAGCCCGATCCCGCGCACGAGGAGCGGACTCCAGACAGCGGCAACCGCATAGGCGGCCAACGCTCCCGCCGCGCCAAGACGAAGCGCGGAACGGCATCGGAAGTCCGCGCACGGGATCGCGAGCGCAACTCCCGCGCATGCGCGGCGTGCGGCGCGCCGCTGTCCGAGAGCCCGGTGTGCCCCGCACGCGAGCAGAAGCAGGAAGAAGCCCGCCGCAGGGACGCCGGAGGTGGTGGCGAGCACGAGGTAGAGGTTCTGGATGTCCGGCTCGGAGGGACCGGTGGCGCGGGGAACCGTGCCGTAGTAGGGACCGATGTTGCGCTGGTAACCGCCGGGGCCAACGCCGAGCCAGGGGCGGTCGGCCACCATCTCGGAGGCGGCCTGCCAATCGGCGTAGCGGCGGGCGGGTTCGCCGGAATCGGCGTCGAAGGGGGCGATCGACCGCATCAGCTCCCACGTGTTCTCGCGCGGGAGGTTCGGTAGCACGAGGAAAAGGAGCGCCACGGAGCCAAGAAGCGTCGCCACGGCGGCGGCGCGGCTCTTCGCGGCCGCCTGGAGCACGAAGACCGCAAGCAGGGCGGCCATCGAAGCGCCGGAAAGATTCACGAGGCATCCGGCCACCGCAAGCGCCAGGCCCGCGAGCCGGCAGGACAGGCCCTTCCCCTCCAGGGCGAGCGCGAAGGCGAAGGGGAGCACGAGCGCAAGGAATCCGCCGAGAACGTTGCGGTTGCCGAAGGTGCCGCGCACGGAGAGGTGGCCGAGCCAATCGGTCGGTTCGAGCGCGCCGTCCGGCAGGTACGGGGCGTAGTCGCGGAAATAGAGGAGCCCCGGGGCAAGCATGGCGTCCGTCGTCCCGGCATACTGCAGGAAGGCGAGGAGCACGACGACCGCCCCCGTCCCCAGCAGGATACCGAAGGCGGCGCGAACGGCCAAGGGGCCCCGATGGGCCAGCGCGTCCAGGAAAAGCGTGAGCCCCACGCCGAAGTAGGCGAAGGACTGGATCCACTCCTTCGCCGCGCCGGGGCGATCGAGCGCCGTGATGCAGGAAAGAAGCATCCACGCCAAGAAGGCGGCGGCAGGCCAGGGAATCACGAAAAGACGGCGCCACTCGCGCTGGAGGAGCCGCGCCATCCCCCAGGTTCCGGCCGCGAGAAGGAGCAAGGGATCCGACGGCGCGACGTGCAGGCCGCGCACGGGCTCCAGGCTCCATTGCGTGGGCGACACCAACGCCGCCAGAGCCAGCAGGGCAAGGGCCGTCCCGTCGCAGAAATCCGCAATCCGTCCCAGGGGCTTCCGATTCGCTCCATCCGTCATGTTTCGTCCCTCCGGAACAGCGTGCATCCGACCCGGACCGCACTCAGGGCGCGGTGACGGGCTCGATATCCACGGGCACCCAGCGGCGGTCGGCGCAGAGGACGACCTGGTCGATGCGCACGCCGTCCTCGTTGTTGAGGAAGACCAGCGTGCAAGGGCCCTTCTTGAGCTGCAAGGGCTTCGCGGTGCGGGCCACGGGGTATTTCACCCAATGCCACGACTGGAAGGTGCCGTCCTCGCCGAAGAGGAACGGCGCGCCGCCATCCACCTGGATGCGGAGGGAATTGCCGCACTCGCCCTCCCACCAGACGCGCGCCCAGAGCAGGTACGCGCCGTCCCTGGGGACATCGACCACCAGTTCGGCCCTGCCCGTTTCGACCTTGGGCGGATTGCCCCGGCCTTCGGGGATTTCGAGGTAGGAGTCGCCGGAGGCGCCCTTCACGAACGAAGTCCCGTCGGGAACGGCATCGGCGGTCACCTTGTAGAACGGCTCCTCGATCACGGCGGCGGTCTCCGCCTCGACGCACACCCTGGCGGCGGGCGCGGCGAAGAGGATGCCGGGGAGCAGAAACGCGACGGCGGGGAAGAGGAGGAATCGGGGGGAATCGGATGGAATCATGGCAGGGGTTCCTTCGCGGCGGCCAGGGGAAGCGGCGGGAGGCGCCGCCCCCCTTCCTTATTTCTGGAGCGGGGCCAGGGCGTCGTGGATGGCGAGGTAGCGCGCATACGCCTCGTCGTAGCACGCCATGGTGGCGGCGTCGGGTTCCACGCGCGACGCATCGTCCAGCCGGATGAAGCGGGCGGAGAGATCCGCGATGGAGGCCGAGCGGTCGCTTTGGCGCGCCACGCACCACATCGCCTGCAACACGCCGCCCATGGCGCCGGCCTCGGCGCTGGCGGGGCAAACCACGGGGCAGCCGAAGATGTCCGCCACGATGGAGCGCCAGATGCGGCTCTTCGATCCGCCGCCCACCAGACGGATCTCCTTGGCGTCCACCCCGAGGCGCCGCAGCAGCTCGAGGCCGTAGCGGAGGCCGAAGGTGGCGCCTTCCATGGCGGCGCGGGCGAAGTTCGCGCGGGTGCAGTTCGTGCTGGTGATGCCGTGGAACGAGGCGCGGGCGCGCGGCAGGGGCGGGGTGCGCTCGCCGTTGAAGTAGGGCAGCAGCAGCAGGCCGCCGGCGCCGGGAGGCGCGGCCTCCACCATCGCGTCGAAAGCCTGCAGGTCGCTTCCGAAGAGGGCGCGGGTGAGTTCGGTGGCGACCGTCACGTTCATCGTGCAGATGAGCGGCAGCCAGCCGCCATCGCTCGAACAGAAGGCCGCGAGTTCGCCGGCGGGGTCGATCACGGGGAACGAAGAGCGCGAGTAGATGGTGCCGGAGGTGCCGAGGCTGGTGGTGACGATGCCGTCCGCCACGTTGCCGGTGCCGATGGCCCCCATCATGTTGTCGCCGCCGCCGGCGGACACGATGACGGAGGCGGGAAGGCCGAATCCGGCGGCGATTTCAGGCCGGATCGTTCCGACGGCCTCATCCGCGGCGATGACGGGCGGAAGGCACGAGGCGAGCTTGCCGGAGGGGTCGACGGCGTCGACGAGCTTCTGCGACCACGTGCGGGAGCGGACATCGAAGAGCGCCGTTCCGGAGGCGTCGCCGCACTCCATCTTGCGTTCGCCGGTGAGCCAGAAATTCACGTGGTCGTGCGGGAGCAGCACCGTGGCGAGCCGCTCGTAGTTCGCGGGTTCGTGCTCGGCCATCCAGAGGATCTTCGAGGCGGTGAATCCTGCGGCGACGGCATTGCCGATGGCGTCCACCACGGCCTCGGGGCCCCCGGCGCGCGCGGTGATGGTCTCGCACTGCGGAACGGTCTCGGTGTCGCACCAGAGCTTGGCGGGGCGAAGCACGTCGCCGGCGGCATCGAGCGCGACGAAACCGTGCTGCTGGCCGGACACGCCGATGGCGACCACGGCGGAACGATCCACGCCGGGCGTGGCGAGGCACGCCGAAAGCGTCTCGCGCGCGGCGTCGATCCACCATGCCGGATCCTGCTCGCGGCGCCCCTCGTCGTTCTCGATGAGGTCGTGCTTGGCATAGGCCGAGGCGATGATTTCGCCCTTCGCCTCGCTGAACACGGCACACTTGGTGCCCTGGGTCCCGTTGTCAATCCCGATGAAAAGACGGTCGCTCATGTGGGTTCCTTCCGTTCCATTGCAAAGTGGCCTGAGAGTAGAAAGTACAGAGTACCGCATCGGGGGACGGGAGTAAAGCCGCGCGACGCGGGCGACGCGAAAGAAATCGTCCTTCCAGGGGCTGTCGCGGCCCGGGACCGGGAACGCCGGATTGACCCCGAGACACGGTGTTGTTATAAACACGACGACTTGCCGTCGCCCCATGGAAACCAAAGCCGCCATGAAAAACCTCCTTGTGATTCTCGCCGCCGTCGTGGTCGTCGCCCTTCCCTTCCTCTTCCGCCGGCCTCCAGATGCCGGGACGTGGCGCAAAGGCGACCCCGTGCTCGTGGCGGTCTCGCCCCACAACGAAGCCATCCGCCTGGAGTTCGCCGACGCCTTCAGCCGCTGGCATCACGAGACGTACGGGCAGCCCGTGCGCATCGAATGGATCTCCATCGGAGGAACCACGGAGATCATGCGCTACCTCGTCTCCGAGTACGTGGGCTCCGCGCAGGCATGGTGGCGCCGCGAGGGGCACGACTGGCCCCCGGGAGCCACGGACCGCCTCCTCGACGACTCCTTCGATCCCTCCACCCCGCCGCCCGGCGCGGACGGCGACGCCCTGCGGCGCTGGGAGGAGCTTCGCGATTTGTGGACCGCCTTCCGTGCGACGGACGACCCCGCCGCCGCATCGAGCCGCATCGACATCTTCTTCGGCGGCGGCACCTACGACCACGGCGTTGCCGCGCGCCAGGGGCTCGTCGTGAACCCCTGGCCGGACGGCGCACCCGCCGGCCTCTTCGAAGACGAGGAGGGGCGCGTGGTCATCCCCCGCTCCCTCAGCGGGGAGGTCTGGCGCGACGACCTCTACTTCGGCACGGTCCTCAGCACCTTCGGCATCTGCTGCAATCCCGACCGCCTGCGCGACCTCGGCTTCGACGAAGGCTGGCTCCCGCAGCGGTGGGACGACCTCGCCGACCCGCGCCTGCGCGGCCACGTGGGCCTCACCGACCCCACGAAGAGCGGCAGCGTGGCCAAGGCCTTCGAGATGATCGTCCAGTACAAGTGCCGCGCCCACATGCGCGCCGCCGGATACGACGACGCCACCGTCGCGCGCTGCGAGGCGGCCATCGCCGCCGCGAAACTCCCCCCCGGCGAAGTGCCCGAAGGCGTTCCCGCCGACTACCAGCGGGAGGTCGAGGCCGGCTTCTTCGAAGGCGTGAACCTCCTGCGGCGCATCGGCGCGAACGCCCGGTACTTCACCGATTCCGCCAGCCGCGTGCCCATCGACGTCTCGGGCGGTTCCGCCGCCGTCGGCATCGCCATCGACTTCTACGCGCGCTTCCAGGCGGAGTGCAGCCGCGCCCCGGACGGCACGCCGCGCATGGTGTACGTGACGCCCGCCGGCGGCTCGAGCGTGAGCGCGGACCCCATCAGCCTGCTCCGCGGCGCGCCGCACCGCGAACTGGCCGTGCGCTTCATCGAGTTCACCCTCGGGAGGGAGGGCCAGAAGCTCTGGAATTCCCGCGTCGGGACACCCGGAGGCCCCACGCGCTTCGCCCTGCGCCGCCTCCCGATCCGCCGCGACTTCTATCCCGCCTCCGGCGTCCCGGAATGGGAGGCCTTCGCGGACGGCATCGCCGCGAACGCCAGCGACCCCGTGGCCGCCCCCTCCGTGAACCCCTACGTGATCGCCGAAGACTTCGTGTATGAACCACGCTGGACGGGCCGCCACTTCGGCATCCTGCGCGACCTCGTCCGCGCGATGTGCCTGGACTCCGGCGACGAGCTCCGCTCCTCCTGGGCCGCCATCCAGAAGGCGGGTGGACCGGATGCGAACCCCGACGCCATCGACGCCATCGAACGGATGCCGGACCAGCCGATCCCCTTCACCTGGAGCAGTTCCATCACCGCCTACCGGAAGGTCCCGCGCATGGATCGCCTGCGCGAATGGACGGCCTTCTTCCGGCGCCAATACGGCGAAGCCGCCCGCCTCGCCAAATCGAAGCCATGACGCACGCCCCGCTCCTCCTCCTCGCCGCCGCCGCGCTCCTGCTGTCCGCCGCCGGATGCCGTCCCGCGCCCACCGGCACACCCCCTGCGCGGCGCGCCGCTTTCCCCGTGTTTTCGGCGGAGAACGGAACGAACGCCCTCGCACGCGCGGCGGCGTTCCTCGACGCCGCGCCGTCGCGCGACGCCGGCAGCCCCGGCGCGATGGCGGCCGCCGGGTGGATCGCGGGCCAACTGCGCGAAATGGGCATCCGATGCGCCATCGACGTCTTCCGCGACGCCGCTCCCGGCGGGGAAACCACCTTCCGGAACGTCGTGGCGGAAATCCCCTCCCCCACCACCAACCTGCCGCCCGTCCTGTTGCTTTCGCACTTCGACACGAAGTCCGGAATCCCCGGCTTCACCGGCGCAAACGACGGCGCCTCCTCCACCGCGCTCCTGCTTGAAATCGCGTCGGTGGCCGCCGCCGGCGGCGACCTGGGCTTCCCCCTGCAGCTCGCCTTCCTCGACGGAGAGGAATGCCGCGTGGAGTACGGCCCCCAGGACGGACTCCACGGAAGCCGCCGCCTCGCCGCCCTCGCACGGAAATCCGGCGTGGACTACCGCGCCGTCGTCGTGCTGGACATGGTCGGCGACCGCGACCTCGACGCGATGATCCCCGCCAACGGCGACCCCGGCCTCGCACGGCTCCTCCTCGCCGCCGCGAACGAATGCGGCCTCGGCGAATACGTCCGGCCGGGCGAATTCGCGATTCTCGACGACCACCAGCCCTTCCTCGACGCAGGATACCCCGCCATCGACCTCATCGACTTCCACTACGGCTCGCAGCCCGGCCTCAACGACTACTGGCACACGGACGAAGACACGCTGGACAAGCTCTCCGCGACGAGCTTCGAAATCGTCGGACGCGTGGTCTTCGCCTTCCTCCGCCTCCTCGGCGAGCGCCCCGGCGGACGGTGACGCCCCTGCAAGGCGCCCGCCATGAAACAAAAAACGGCGCGCCGCAAAAAAAGCGGCGCGCCGTTTCTTGTGCCCGGACGGGCGGAGGCGCTACTTCTGGAAGGCCTCTTCGATCGCGACGGCCACGGCGACGGTGGCGCCGACCATCGGATTGTTGCCCATGCCGATGAGGCCCATCATCTCGACATGCGCGGGCACCGAAGAGGAGCCGGCGAACTGGGCGTCGGAGTGCATGCGGCCCATGGTGTCGGTCAGGCCGTACGAAGCGGGGCCGGCGGCCATGTTGTCCGGATGCAGCGTGCGCCCCGTACCGCCGCCGGAGGCCACGGAGAAGTAGGTGTGGCCGTTCTCCCAGCACCACTTCTTGTAGGTGCCGGCGACGGGATGCTGGAAGCGGGTGGGGTTCGTGGAGTTGCCGGTGATCGACACGCCGACCTTCTCCAGACGCATGACGGCGACGCCTTCGGGCACGTTGTCCACGCCGTAGCAGCGCACGTCCGCGCGGGGGCCCTTCGAGAAGGCCTTCTCCGACACGACCTCCACCTCTTCGGCGGCCGGGTCGAAGCGGGTCTTCACGTAGGTGAAGCCGTTGATGCGCGAGATGATGTAGGCGGCGTCCTTGCCGAGGCCGTTGAGGATCACGCGGAGGTTCTTCCTGCGGACCTTGTTGGCGTTGAGCGCGATCTTGATGGCGCCTTCCGCGGCGGCGAAGGATTCGTGTCCGGCGAGGAACGCGAAGCATTCCGTGGCATCGTCGAGCAGCATCGCGCCGAGGTTGCCGTGGCCAAGGCCGACCTTGCGGTTTTCGGCGACGGAACCGGGGATGCAGAAGGCCTGGAGGCCGATGCCGATGGCGGCGGCGGCGGCCTTCGCCTTCGTGCAGCCCTTCCTGATGGCGATGGCGGCGCCGACCGTGTAGGCCCACTTCGCATTCTCGAAGCAGATGGGCTGGGTCTCCTCGACAATCTTGAAGGCGTTCACGCCGGCCTTGTCGCAGATCTCCTTGCACTCGGCGATCGAGCGGATGCCGTACTCCTTGAGGACGGCAAGGATCTTGGCCTCGCGGCGCTCGTAGCCCTCGAAGAGCTTGGCGCCACCGGCCTTCCTGGCGGGCGCCTTCGCGGCGGGGGATTTCCTGGCGGGCGCCTTCGCGGCGGATGTCTTGGAAACGGTTTTCTTGGGAGTAGCCATGGTTCAATTCTCCTGTTGCCAATCAAACGCTGTCGAATCAGTCCTTGCGCGGGTCGATGTACCTGGCGGCGCCTTCGAACTGGCCATAGTGGCCCTTGGCCTTTTCCCAGGCCTCGTTCGGGGAGAGACCCTTCTTGATGAGGTCGGTCATGTTGCCCAGCGAGACGAACTCGTAGCCGATGATCTCGTCGTTCTTGTCGAGGGCCAGCCGCGTGCAGTAGCCTTCGGTCGTCTCGAGATAGCGGGGGCCCTTGGCCTTGGTGGCGTACATGGTGCCCACCATGGAGCGGAGACCCTTGCCGAGGTCTTCGAGGCCGGCGCCGATGACGAGGCCGCCCTCGGAGAAGGCGGACTGGGTGCGCCCGTAGACGATCTGGAGGAAGAGTTCGCGCATGGCGGTGTTGATGGCGTCGCACACGAGGTCGGTATTGAGGGCCTCGAGGATCGTCTTGCCCACGAGGATCTCGGAGGCCATGGCGGCGGAGTGGGTCATCCCGGAGCAGCCGATCGTCTCGACGAGGGCCTCCTCGATGATGCCGTTCTTCACGTTGAGCGAAAGCTTGCAGGCGCCCTGCTGGGGCGCGCACCAGCCGATGCCGTGCGTATAGCCGGAGATGTCCTTGACTTCTTTCGCCTGGACCCACTTGCCCTCTTCGGGGATGGGGGCGGGACCGTGGTTGCACCCTTTGGTCAACGGACACTGGTGCTGGACTTCGGTGGAGTAGATCATGGTTGTGCGTTCCTTGGGGGGGTGTTCCTTTGCTTACATTCCTTCGGGAAGGGGTTTATCCGCAGTGGAAGTAGGTCTTGACGAGCCGGGCCATCGCGGACTGGCTCTTGGAGACCCGGACGCGGAGGGCTTGGTCCTGGAAGGCCTTGAGCTGGGCGACGATGCCGTCGATCATGGCCGGGGTGAAGACGCCGAACTCCTCGTAGACCTTGCGCTGCTTCTGGAGGCAGTGGGCGGAGGCCCAGCAGCTGTCGGGAAGCGTGGCGAGTTTCTTGAGGAGGCCGGCGTTCTCCTTTTTGTGGATGTCGACGTTCACATAGGTGGCGTCGGCGCGCTTCACGCCGTCCTTGAACGAGAAGCCGTGACGGCAGGCCACGGCGAGAGCGGCCATGAGCAGGTAGACGTTGGCGGAGGCGTCGGGCGAACGCAACTCCACGGTCTGTTTCTGGCTGGTGTCGTAGGCGCCGGCCTTCTCGTTCGGGTTGGCCTGGCGGCAGAGGTCGGCCTGGCTGGTCCACCCCAGCGGGACGCGCACGAGCACGGAGCGGTTGCGGTCGCCCCAGCAGACGTTCGTGGGGGCCTCCTGGTGCGGCACGAGGCGCAGGTAGGAGGTGGGGTTCATGTTGCCGAAGGCGGTGATCGAAGGGGCGAGGTCCATCATGCCGGCGATGGCGCGCTTCGCGGTGTCGGAGATGACGCCGCCCCGGAGCATCTGGTTCCGGCCGTCCTTCATGATGCGCACGTGGATGTGGAGACCCGACCCGGCCTTGCCCGCCGTGATCTTCGGCGCGAAGGTCACGTCGAGGCCGAACCGCTCGCCGAGGTTGCGGATCACCCACTTGGCGACCGTGAGCTGGTTGGCGGCGGATTCGGCGGAGCACGGCAGGAATTCGATTTCGTTCTGCTCGTAGCGCCTGCCCCTCTGCGTGAAGTTCCCGACTTCGCTGTGGCCGTACTTGATCAGGCCGCCCGTCCGGGCGATGTACAGCATGCACTGCTGGCGGAAGTCGTTGAACTTCGCGAAGGGGGAGGACTCGTGGTACCCCTTCTGGTCGGCGACCTGGAAGGTGTCCCGGTCGTCGGCGATCACGTAGTACTCGAGCTCGCCCATCGCCTGGAACTCCATGCCCGTCTCCTTCCGGAAGGCCTCGCACGCCTTGTGAAGGGTGTATTCGGGAGAGGATTCGAGGGGACGGCCGTCCTTGTCGAAAAACGAGCAGAGCAGGCAGAGCGTGGGCAGAGCGGCGAAGGGATCGAGGAACGCGCTGGAGTAGCGCGGCACCACGTAGAGGTCCGAGGAGGAGGCCTCGATGTACGAGAAGAGCGAAGACCCGTCCACGCGCTCGCCGCAGGTGAGGATTTCATCGAGGTAGGCGCCGTCGTTGACCACGAAGTTGAGCGTCTTCAGGCGCCCGTCGCCACCCGCGTACATGAAGTTGACATGTCGGATGCCCTCCTCCTGGATGAAGGTGGCGATGTCCTGCCTGGTGAACTCGTCGCAGGGCTTCTGGAACCGTTCGACGAGGATGTTGGCGTTCATCGTCAGCGATGGGTTTGCTTTCTTGGCGGCCATGGGCGCTCCCGGTCATCGGACAAATGGGAAAAGGGCGAAGCGGCTTACTCCCGGGAGGTGGCGGCATCGAAGATCGCCACGACGTCCTTGCCGGGCTCCGGGGTGGCCAGCGTCACGATCACGCCCACGATGAAACTCGCGATGAAACCGGGGACGATCTCGTAGATTCCGGTTCCGGAGAAGAAGGCGAGCCACGCGATGTCCACCACCGCGCCCGCGATGATGGCGCCAAGGGCTCCCGCGTAGTTGAAGCGGCGCCAGAAGAGCGAAAGGAGAATCGCCGGGCCGAAGGAGGCGCCGAAGAGGCCCCAGGCGTTCTCGACCATGGCCATGATGCTGGAGGCCCAGGACGTGTTGTCGCCGATGCCCGTGGAGGCGATGTAGAAGGCGACCAGCGTGACCACGACGACCACGGCGCGGCCAATCCACATCATCTCGCTGTTGGAGGCCTTGTTCTTGCGGACGACCGGCTGGTAGAAGTCGCTGGAGAACGACGACGAGGCAACCAGCAACTGCGAGTCCGCCGTGCTCATCGACGCGGCAAGGATGGCCGCGAGGAGAATGCCCGCCACGGCCCCGGGGAAGATGTTGTTCATGATTTCGATGAACACCATCTGCTGCGTGCCGGCCGGCAGCAGCTTGGCGGCGAGCGATTCGGTTCCCGAAAGCAGGAAGGTGCGTCCCATGATGCCGATCGCGATCGCGGCGCCAAGCGAGAGCACCACCCAGATGCAGGCGATCCAGGCGGACTTTTTCACCATGGACGCCTCCTTGATGCCCATGAAGCGCACGACGATGTGCGGCATGCCGAAGTAGCCAAGACCCCACCCCAGGCCCGAGACGATGTCCCTCCAGTCCGAAGTGAAGGGATTGTTTCCAAAGGGCTTGATGCCTTCGGCGAATGCGCCCGCATATTGGGGGTCGAACGCGAAACCGGGAGCATACGTACGGAACGAAACCATCACCAGCGGCACGAGCAAGAGGGCGAAAAGCATCAGGAGCCCCTGGTAGAAGTCGGTCCAGCAAACCGCCTTGTAGCCGCCGAGGAAGGTGTAGAGGAGGACGATCACGGCGAAGATGGCCATCGCAAGGAGTTCCTTGCCAACAAGAGCCGGGCAAACGCTCAGGAAGACGTTGGCGCCCGCCACAAAGGCACTCGCCACGTACACGGTGAAGGCGATGAGGAAGATGATGGCGCAGACGACCTTCAACGCGGGGTTGGCGGTCGCGAAGCGGTTGGTGAGGTACTGCGGCAGCGTGATGGAGTCGGCCGAAGCCTCGGAGAAATGGCGCAGGCGGCGCGCCACGAGCACCCAGTTGGCAATCGTGCCGATGGCCAGGCCGATGCCGATCCAGACCTTGCCCATCCCGAAGGCGAGGATGGAGCCGGGGAAGCCCATCAGAAGCCAGCCGGACATGTCGGAGGCCTGGGCGGACATCGCCGTCACCCACGGGCCAAGCGAACGGCCGCCAAGGAAGTATTCCTTCTCGCCGCCTTCCTTGGAATGGACGAAGAAGTAGATTCCAATGGCGAGCATGGCCACGAAATAGAGGACAAACACGAGGATTTGCATGGATTGACCTGTTTTGCGGCGCGCCGCGGAAAGAGAGGCCACCCCCCCTGCCCTGGCGCGCCCGGTTTCGATGGAGGGAGGAACGGTTGAGGGTGCGAAAGCGGCAAGGATAGCACAAGAGCCGACAGGATGACAAAGGAAAACCGCGCGGAAACCGCGCGAAGTGACATTGACATTCGGCCGGAGGGTGCGGCAGAGGGCCGGAACGAGCGGGCGGGGACACCCACCCTCCCGGTTGCGCACGCACAAGGCACGCACTCGGCTCGCCCCATACGGCAGCGCTGACGATTCCGGCCAGCCGCGAAAAACTCGATTTTCCCTCCACTTTTGCTGTTGTACACTTTGCGCCCCCCTGTTATCCTTGGCCTTACTTGGCTGGGGCATTGTCTTTGACAATGACTTGCCAAATGAGCAAGTTGGGCATGTGCGCTTGGAAACGCCCACCTCTTGGGCGAAGGCGGCGTGCTCAAAAGTGTTGCTTTAAATCGCGTGTAGTTAGCATGACAGTGTATGCCCGTATAAACCTTGGTGCCGAACGGTGTATGTGGCAGACGCAGGAGGCGCACGAGACAGCCGTCGCCTCTATCGCCGCCACTTTTGCAAGTGTGTTCGGTGCCGCCGAATGGGGAAAGGCTATTGGCTTTCTCCATGATCTCGGCAAAAGACGGAAACCTTTTCAAGATATGCTGAAAGGTTTGCGTGCCAAGGGAGTAGACACTCAACACGCGAAGTATGGGGCAGCCACAGCTTTTGCTAACGAGTCGCTACCGCTGGCCTTTGCCATTGCCGGTCATCATGCCGGTTTGCACGATCTTGATTCACTGCAAACGCTCGTCGAGAGTGTAGATGCGCTTCCACTGCCACCATTGTTTAAGTTCCCGGCGATTGACTCGGTTGTCGGAGTTCGCAATGAAAGCGTACTATCATTGGAGTTTTTTACCCGGGTACTCTTTTCCTGCCTGATTGATGCAGATCGCTTAGACGCCGCCTTTTGGGAAACACTGGGGCCACGCACTGTTGAGCTGGCAAACCCTATGATTCCCTTTGAAGCCGACGTGCTCCTCGAACGTACGATCACCGAACGCAATAGCAAGCGTGCGGCAAGCAGGCCCAGCCATCTGTCAACCATTCGCAACCAGATTTTTGATGCCTGTATATCCGCTGGCGAACTCGGCAGGGGGTTTTTCTCGCTAACAGTGCCTACCGGAGGAGGGAAAACCTTGGCCGGTATGGCCTTTGCGTTGGCTCACGCCAAGCGTCACAAATTGCGCAGAGTGATTGTTGTCATCCCATATCTTTCCATCATTGAGCAGAACGCTGCCGAATATCGCCGGTTTCTTGATCCTGAGAAGAAGGGGATTGTTCTGGAGTGCCATTCGTCCGTGAAACCAAGCCCAAAGGCAACGGACGAGGAAATCACCCGCCTTGAACTTATTACTGAGAATTGGGATGCTCCCGTCATTGTAACGACATCCGTCCAGTTTATTGAATCCCTCTTCGCCGCCTCTCCTTCGCGTGCCCGCAAGCTACACAACATTGCCAATTCGGTTGTCCTTTTCGACGAGGTTCAGACACTACCGACTGCCCTTCTGACGCCTACTCTTTCAGTATTTAGAGAACTGGCGGCGAATTATGGCGTAAGTTTTGTCTTTAGCTCAGCAACGCAGCCCGCATTCCGCAGGTCGTCCAATCTGGCCGATGGATTCGCGCCCAATGAAATTCGCGAGATTGCGCCAGCGCCTAACGCCATATTCAAGACGCTACAACGTGTTAACTACGTGTTTGAGAAGGAGCCGATGGACTGGGATGTTCTCTCGGATATTCTTGCCAAGACACCACAGTGTCTCTGCGTGGTCAACTTGACCCGGCACGCATACGAGCTATGGTGCAAGCTTAACGATAAAATTTGCTCTCCCTCTCCCAAGCCGCTTCACCTCTCGGCGGCAATGTGTCCTGCCCATCGGCTTGCTGTCATTCGATGCATACGACGTGCCCTGAAGGCCGGCCGCCCCTGCCGCGTGGTCTCCACGCAACTCGTGGAGGCGGGCGTGGACGTGGACTTCCCGGTCGTGTGGCGCGCCATGGGCCCTCTGGACTCCATCGTGCAAGTCGCGGGACGATGCAACCGCGAAGGAGCGCCCGATAGAGGAACTGTTCACGTATTTACCCCCGTGGACAATCAGACTTCCCAGGAGGCATCTACAGCACCGCCACGGATCAAGCTGCCGTCACTTTGGCAGAACTGCGTAAAACATCAACAGGCAAAGACACCGACGAAGTTGTATCCGAGGCTCTTGCAACAAAACCAGAAGTTTTCACGTCCTATTTCAACTCACTGTTTCAACTGGCTAACACTGATGGTGCCAAGATTCAAGATGACCGCACCTGTTTCCGCTTTCGTACGGTTTCGGAAAAGGCCGTTGTCATCAAAGACAGCGGCACACCTGTAATCATCCCGATCGGCCATGCCAAGCGTGTCATACAGAGGATACGAGAGCGTGTGCCGACCTCGGGCGAGGCCCGCTTTACGCGCAACGACCTACGCGCTTTGCAGCGTTACATGGTGAATGTGCGACACAATGACTTCCTGTTCTTCCAGAAACACGAGCTTTTAAAAGAACTCCTGCACAACCTTGAGGTTTACGTTTTGAACGCAGCACAGTATCACCCTAAACTTGGGCTGCTTAAGCCTGACCAGTCTCCACCAATGGAGGATTTCATCCAATGAGTCAAAACAACCGTGTTACCTTGCGCGTGTGGGGCGACTTCGCCTGTTTCACACGGCCTGAAATGAAAGTCGAACGTGTCAGTTATCCGGTGATGACTCCATCGGCGGCCAGAGGCATTCTTGAGGCAGTCTTCTGGGAGCCGGAAATGTATTATCTGATCGACACAATCCATGTTGTCAAACGCGGGGCGTGGTTCTCAACCCGCCGCAACGAGGTCAACTCCGTTGTGAGCATGGCTAACATCAAACAATGGATGAAATCACCCGAAAAATCAAAACCGATACAAGCTGGCGCGGGAGTAGACGGGATGACACAGCGCAACATGCTTGCCTTGCGGGATGTCGAATACCTCATTACCGCCGAAGTCAGGCTGACGGAACTCGCAAACCGTTCTTCTGACAACATCGCAAAATATATCGAGCAAATCAGACGCCGCGCCTCTTCGGGAAAATGCTTCTATCGGCCATATCTGGGAGTGAGAGAATTCGATGCGTTCTTCGAGTTCGTAGATGACGCGCAGGAGGCTTTCGACACGAGCAATGCAGTTCCTATCCGTTACGAACCGCTTGGATTGATGCTCTACGATGTCTTTGACTATCGGCTCTTCGAGAGAGGATTCAAATGGCTGGATGCCGATCAGCTTGAAACCGCGCGTCGGAAGTTCGAGAAAGGTATCGAGGGGCTGAAAAAGGGTGAAGCTACAAAACGAAGGAAGGAATATCTTGCGGATGCCAATCGCCTGTTTATGGGTGAGAAAATCAAACCGCAGCCCTCTTTTTTCCAAGCCGAAATCAAAGACAATACCCTGCATTGTCACCCCGATGATGACGATGTGGAGATCATTGTTCAGAACGATGTGGAGGGCCCTGACTCATGCTGCTGAAACATCTCTACGATTATGCGCACTCAAGAAACCTCCTTGCGGACGTGGCGTTTACACCCAAAGCCGTTCGCTGGGTTATTGACCTTGACGCGGATGGCAATTTGTTGGGACAAGGGCCAACCAACACAAATCCGAACGAGAAGCGTGGTGAAGAGTTTCCCTGCCCTTGGACTCTGCTTATGGGTAACAGCGGCAAAATCAGTAACTTCTTGACAGGGGGAATCGACTCTGTTTTTGGGCTCAGCCCGAATCCCAACAAGCCCAAGAATGAGGCCAAACTGGCTGCTAAATATGAACATTTCTGGAGCCAGATCATTGAATGCGCAAAAGCCGTGCCGTGTGTTTCAGCAGTCGTCAAATTCAAAAACCAAATGGGGTCACCGCCCTCATTTCTACAAATCGATGGAACAGGCTGGCAGGTGTGTTCTGCACAAGGCTCATGCGTTAAGCTTAAAGACGAATTGTTCACCTTCCGCGTGGACGGAGTCCTGCTCATTGAGCATGAACCCGTCAAACAGTGGTGGCGCGAGCAGTTCAGAAGCGAAGTGAACGCAACAAAGAAGAGTGCCCAGCGGGGCGTGTGCATCGTCACTGGAGAACGCGACCAAGCGCTTGCGGACACGCACAGCGTCAAGATTATGGGGCTCCCTGATGGTCAACAGTCAGGAGCCGCCCTTGTCTCTTTCGATAAACCGGCATTTTCTTCCTACGGCTTTTCGCAAAGTCTAAATTGCCCTACTTCAGTTGATTCCGCACTGGCCTACGCCATTGCCTTGAACGACCTGATCAAATCCGACGACACATCTCTTCGGCTTGGCGGCACCGTACTTTGTTTTTGGGCGAGAGACTTGAAGACCTTTGGCAGTTGGATGGCTGGACTACTTAACAAGCCGGATCCGCTGGCCGTTTCGAAGTTTATGAAGTCGCCATGGGCAGGCGTGGATCGTGAGCTGGCGAAGAAAGACCTCTTTATCGCTGTCGCGCTCAAGGGCTGTAAGGGCGTGTCGCAGTCAGCCACTGGGTCCAAGAACCGCTTGATCAGGCTGTTGAAAACTTTCAAAAGTGGTTTGCCGATCTTGAAATTGATTCACCGCCGCGTCAAACGGCTCAAGCAACACGACCAGACGCGGACACAAACCGAGAACACCGTCCGCTTTCGATCTACTGGCTTGCCAGCACAATGGCACCTTTAACACGGGACAAAGGCAGAGTAAAAGCTGACATGGACAAACTCCGCCCGGAGGTTCCCTTTCAGCTTTATAGTGCCGCATTAGAAGGACGCGCGCCATCCACACAAATCATTACATCTATTCTTGATCAATTAAAGTCGCGCTTCTTTAGCGATGATACTTACCGACTTAAGTACGATCAAAGCCGCTTCGCTCTTCTCAAGCTCATTCTCAACCGCAACAGAAAGGAATCCGACATGGAAATCAGACCGCGACTCACTGCCGACACGGATGATCCCGCCTATAACTGCGGGAGGTTGCTTTCGGTACTTGCCGAAGCTCAGAACAAGGCTCATGACTACAAGCTTACGGGGCCAGGCGTGGTGGAACGCTACTTTGGCACCGCCAGCGTCTCCCCCGCCAGTGTGTTCCCCTTGTTGTCCAGACTTAACCGTCACCATCTCAGCAAAATCAGCAAATCGCCAAAATGGAAAGGGCACGAAAAGTATCTGGAAAGTTGTATCAACTCAATATCGGCCAAGTTCAGGCCGGACGGCGCAAAGCTTCCGCCACAGTTCCCGCGCACATTGTCGTTGCTGGAACAAGGGCGCTTTGCTTTGGGTTTCTACCAGCAGCAGGCTGAAGACGAGCGATCGCGTATCGCAAACCGGGTGCTGAAATACCTGGAAGAGACGGAGCCCGCGAGGCATGCGGCAGTGCTCGCCGTGCGCGAAAGCGACCTTCAATCATTTTATGAGCAGATCGACAGCCACTATGGATCCGCATCTTTCAAGGAATGGGCGAAGGATCGCAAACGGCGAGCATCCGCAGCATCAGAACCGGACGAAGACGACCTTTTCGACAACGCTTAGTTAACGCATCAACCAACCAAACCACCAAAGGAACATCATCATGAGTATTCTTACCAACCGCCACGACTTCCTTCTCCTCTTGGAGGTCACCAACGGCAACCCCAACGGCGACCCCGATGCCGGCAACATGCCCCGGATTGACCCCAACACAAACAGGGGCATCGTCACGGATGTTTGCCTCAAGCGTAAAATCCGTAATTTTGTCGAGCTTTTCCCGCCAGAACGTGAATCCGATGTCGCCAACGGTTTTAACATCCTCATCAAACAGGGTGCCGTCATTGAAACCGAGCAAAAGCCCGCGATTGCCGCTGCGAAGGACAAGGCCAACGAAGCCAAGCTGGAGGGTTCGAGCGAGGCGGAAAGAGCCAAAAACTGGCTCTGCCGTGAGTTTTATGATGTGCGCGCCTTTGGCGGCGTACTCGGCGTCGGTGATGAAGTTATGAAGGGATCAGCATTTGGCCAGGTTCGCGGCCCTGTGCAGTTATCGTTTGGACAGTCGGTAGATCCCATTACGCCCCTTGAAATCACCATCACACGATGCGCAGTCGCTGCCGAAAGGGACAAGGACAAAGAGCGCACGATGGCTAACAAGCACATTGTTCCGTACGCGCTTTATGTCGCCAAAGGGTATGTCTCACCGGCATTTGCCGAACGCACGGGGTTCACGCAGGCCGATCTGGATCTCTTTTTCCAGGCGCTGGCCAACATGTTCGAGCATGACCGTTCAGCCGCGCGGGGCGAAATGGTAGTGCGCGGCATCTATGACTTCGAGCACATCGGAACTCATGCTGCCTCAAATGACGCAACGCAACAAGCCCAGAATCTTCGTGAGGCTCGTCTCGGTTGCGCGCACGCGCACAAGCTGTTTGAAGGAATTCAAATCGTCTTGAAGCCAGGCAAGGAGTTCCCCGAGTCGTTTGCAGACTACACGGTCAAGAACTTCTGGACAGGAGACGGTCTCGATTCCGGCGAGGAGAAGAGAGACCTTCCCGCAGGTATAAAGTTGCACCTGCGCCACGAATGATGTTTACCGAAGAACAACTCTTGCCCCTCTCGGCGGTCAGCCACTATGCGCACTGCCACCGACGCTGCGCACTGATCCACCTGGAGCGGATCTGGAGTGAAAACCTCCAGACCGCCGAGGGCCGTGTACTGCATGATAAGACCGACAAGGGTAAAGGCGAATCGCGCGGCGACATCCGAATCCTGCGCAGCCTGCGCCTGCGGTCGCTGCGTCTGGGAATCACCGGAATCGCGGATGTCGTAGAATTGCATCGGGTTTCACAGGAGGATGGCGGCATTACTTTGCCAAGGGTGAGCGGATTCTGGCGTCCGTTTCCCGTGGAATTCAAGCGGGGCACTGCCAAGAATGACCAGAGCTATCGGGTGCAGTTGTGTGCCCAGGCTCTTTGTCTGGAGGAGATGCTCAGCGTCACCATTCCGGAAGGCGCCTTGTTCTCCGGCAAGCAGCAGCACCGCCGCCAGGTCGTCTTCGATAATGTGCTCCGTGAAGAGACAGAGTGCGCCTGCCGCGGTCTGCATGAGCTCTTCGCATCGGGCATCACGCCGCCACCCGTCTATGGGAAGTGGTGTGAGTCCTGCTCCCTTATCGAGGAGTGCCAACCCAGACTGCTCGCCAAGAAGCGCTCGGCCAGGAAATGGCTGGAACGCGAGATGGAGCGTGTGCTGGCATGAAGAAGCTCCTGAACACCCTCTATGTCTCCACCCAGGGCATCTATCTCCACCGCGAAGGCGAGACGGTGGTGGCCCGGCTCGACCGCGAACCCAAACTGCGCCTGCCTATCCACACCCTCTCCGGCATCGTCTGCTTCGGCAATGTGCTCTGCAGCCCCTTCCTGCTCGGCCTTTGCGGCGAGCGTGGCGTGCAGGTCAGCTTTCTCACCGAACACGGACGCTTCCTGGCCCGCGTAAGCGGCGCCGTCTCGGGCAATGTGCTGCTGCGCCGCGAGCAGGTGCGGCGTGCCGACAACCCCGCCGCATCCCTCACCATTGCCCGCAGTTTCGTGCTCGGCAAGCTGGCCAACAGCCGTACCGTCATGCAGCGCGCCCTCCGCGACCACGGCCCGGATGCGGCTCTGGAGACAGCCGTGAACACGCTGGCCAACGCCATCCGGCGCGCCGGGGAGGCGGACGACATTGATATCCTGCGCGGCATCGAGGGCGAGGCCGCCAACGCCTATTTCGGTGCCTTCAACGGCATGATCGTCGCCCAGAAGGAGTGCTTCCACATGGCCGGAAGGTCGCGCCGTCCGCCTCTGGATCCGCTCAACGCGCTGCTTTCGTTCCTCTACACCCTGCTGACGCACGACTGCACGTCAGCGCTGGAGGGCGTGGGACTCGACCCCCAGATGGGGTTCCTGCATGCCCTGCGTCCCGGCCGCCCCAGTTTGGCACTCGACCTGATGGAGGAGTTCCGTTCGGTACTGGCCGACCGCGTGGCGCTCTCGCTGATCAACCTCAAGCAGATCAACGCCCGCAGCTTCACCACATCCGAGTCCGGCGCGGTGGTCATGAAGGACGATGACCGCAAGAACGTGTTGAAAGCCTGGCAGCAGAAGAAACAGGAGACCCTGCAACACCCCTTTCTCGACGAGAAGGTTCAGATCGGACTTTTGCCGCACGCGCAGGCGCTGCTTCTGGCGCGCCATCTGCGCGGCGATCTCGATGCCTACCCACCCTTCCTGTTGAAATAGAAACGAGATAACGCCATGCTGGTTCTAGTGAGTTACGATGTCAGCACAGTTGACCCGGCGGGCCGCAGACGGCTGCGCCATGTCGCCAAGACCTGCGTAAACTTCGGCATCCGCGTACAGAACTCCGTCTTCGAGTGCAACGTCGATCCCGCGCAATGGACGGCCCTGCGCGCCAGGTTGCTGGAGTTGTACGAACCGGAGTCCGACAGCCTGCGCTTCTACTTTCTGGGCGACAACTACCAGCGACGTATCGAGCATCATGGAGCCAAGCCGGCGGTGGACGTAGAAGAGCCGCTGATTTTGTGAGCGCGAACCCCAAGCTCACAGAAAAACGGCAGCAGACGCCGAAATGCGCTAAGTCATTGCACGGCAACCAACTGTCACAATTTTACGATCTTTGGCAACTGAATAATTCGCCCGCATCAGAGAGGTTCGCGGAAAGTCCGTGCTAGAACACTGATGCCGAACATGCTACACTACCCACCGTCGCGCCCCACGCGGGCGCGCGAATTGAAACTGCCGGGCTGTCCAGGCCCACGCCTATCCGGCCGGCTAGTCGCGCCCCACGCGGGCGCGCGAATTGAAACGACTCACGGCGCGTGCCGCCAGCGGATCGCGCCGCGGCGGTCGCGCCCCACGCGGGCGCGCGAATTGAAACTCGGCGGCGGGGACGCCGCGGCAGCCACATTGCGCCGACGTCGCGCCCCACGCGGGCGCGCGAATTGAAACCTTCCGGCGCGTCTCGGTCGGCTAGCCCGCGAGCGGTCGTCGCGCCCCACGCGGGCGCGCGAATTGAAACGCGCCAGTGTTTTTTTTGGCGGCCGCTTTCTTTGTCGCGCCCCACGCGGGCGCGCGAATTGAAACCGCCTTGTTTGCGAGCCCCAGCTTGTCGGTGTTCGTCGCGCCCCACGCGGGCGCGCGAATTGAAACGCCACTCTCAAAGCGCCTATACGATAGCTTCTAGTCGCGCCCCACGCGGGCGCGCGAATTGAAACGGGTCTGGTATGGTGGGTGACGGTGGTCGTGGTGGTCGCGCCCCACGCGGGCGCGCGAATTGAAACTTCCTGTCGAGCGGGCGATCGACCTCCGAGTATGTCGCGCCCCACGCGGGCGCGCGAATTGAAACTAATGTGGGGCATCGCCTACGCTGACGGGCGCATGTCGCGCCCCACGCGGGCGCGCGAATTGAAACACCGGCAAAGTTGGCCGGAGCACAGGGCCGGTAAG
>JBMNHG010000007.1:0-33165 GCA_050950285.1 Kiritimatiellia bacterium
TGCTAGTGCTGAAGATCAAGCATGTCGGCCCCCACGCGCCAACCGCCGTTCAAACCATCGGGGCAGCGGCGGAAGGGAATGAGACCGCCGAGGGATCGAGCTTTGTTGTGGGCACCGGCGGCAATGGGCTGGACTTCTGGGTCCTCTCGCGAATCGGATACTTCCATGACGGCGGCAGGAAGCTCTACATGTACGTGCGGAAGCTGACCGTGGATGAAACCGGCCATGTCCGGGGGATCAGCGGCGAAACGAGGGTCGAAGTGGAAACACCTGTGGTTGAGGGTTGAGCGATGGCTTACGGAAACCTTGTCAGAGACGGCGCAACCGGGCACCTGAATTACGACAGTGCCACGGGCCATCTGGTTTTTCGGAACTGGGTGGACATCGCGTCTGCCGGGCAATGGAGGAAGTACGGGTACAACAGTCTCAACGATCCGTCGGCCTATCCCTCCATGATGAGCGTGTACCCCGGCGCGTGGGCTGCTTTGCAGGCCGACGCATGGGACGGCAGCAGCTACGGGTATCTTTACACGCAGTCGGACTGGGGACAGTCTCATCCGACCGGCGGCAACTATTACACGTCCGTCTGGCTCTATGCGGGCTGCATGCGGTTCAACACGGCGGCCTACAAGGGCAAGACGCTGTACAAGATTCGGGTGTCGTGCGCCTACTACCGCAAGAACACGGTGTGCGATTACCGGCTGACCTATCAGACCGATGCGGGGACCGTTCCGGACGACTCGTGGGCATGGACTACCGCCAGCCCATTCGTGAATGTGCCGGGGACAGGCTACTCGATTCTGACGCTGGGCACGCCGCTGGTGCTCGACGACACGCTCTGGCTGACATCGTGGATTTCCGACTACACGCCGCCCACCAGCGCCTTGCAGGACAACTTCTTCAGGATCGATTCACCGGTAAGGATGTACTTCCAGGATTGAGGATATGAAAGCGACGATCTGCATTCCGACATGGACTACGGGCCATCACATGCTGATGGATTGCGTGAAGAACGTGCGCGAGACTACCGCGTCCGAGCCTGTCGTCTGGCGAACGGACGCGAACGTCGCAGTGGCCAGGAGCGAGGCCACGGCGGCGGCGGACACTGACTACATCTGCTTCCTGGACACGGATGCGTTCCCGCAGGAAAACGGCTGGCTGGACCGGCTGGTACAGACCGCCGAAGAGTCCGGGGCCGACATCGTGTCGCCGAACGAGGTTCTGTGGTTCTCGCCGTCGAAGACGAAGGCGCTGTGGCCCGAGAGCGCCGCACCCTACGTCGTGGGCGGTCCGCCGACGGTCGCGGGAATGTGCGTGCTGGTGAGGCGCGGCAAGGGCGTCTGGGACACCCACATGGGGCTGACGCATGGCAGACTTGGCCCGTGCATCGAGGATACGGACTTCGCCTACAGCGTAGCGGCGCAAGGCGGCCTGCACGTGAAGGAGCCCCGTGTCCACGTCATCCACAAGGACCGGGGAGCGCCCGACTTCGAGACGTGGCGGCTGACGCACGAGTACCTCTGCTATGAGATCATGTCGAAGCTGCTCGTCTACAAATGGGAAGTGCTTCCGCCCGAGGAGAGGGCGGGCTTCTTTTCCGGCCTTGGAAGCGTTCCGGGCAAGAGCCAGCGGTATCTGGCCGACGGATACGGCATCAAGGACCTGATCGAATGCTACGCGCCGGTTGCGGAGAAGATTCCGGACAAGGCGAACGAGGCACTATGGGGGATCGAGAGCCTGGCGGAACACCATTTGCGGACCCTCAGGCGCGAGGAGAAGCAGAGATGGAAGGGCCGCGACGATGTGCCGGAAGCCCTCACCAGGAACATCCAGGGCGATTGGGGCGGTCCGGGGTCAGTCCGAACGCCACGGGTACGAGCGCGTCAGTGAACGGCAGAAAAGCCGACTTCAAAAGGCATGCGGAAACTGCTACATTGCTCGCATGAGTCGCTTTGCCGTTACCAGCCCTGATCAAATAGTGTCCATACTTCGGACGTTTGCGGCCTTCGATGGTATTCGTTGGGCCAACGCGCCGAATTACAACCTGATCAACTACTGCTCCGAAGACCTGTCCGACGACGAGAAGATTCTGACGCATTGGCTCAGTTACATCGCCGACAGGCAAATGCCATTCATGCGCGTATGGGAGGTCGGCGGTTATGTCCTCTCCCAATCTCGTGCGGGAGTTCGAGAGATCGGGCAGGCCGATGAAGGCGCTTGCCGACGAGCACATACAGCGTCGCCCGGGGGGAGGACGGCAAAGACAAGATCGTGTTCCAGTCTCCAAAGGACGGACCCAACAGACGCCTTGAGCTTCAAGGCATAACACGAGGGCCAGTTCGATTTGCCTCCCGATACATCCCAGAAGACGCCTTGCTCATGTTCCGCACGCTCACCTTGCTTGAGAAAGTCGCGGACAGACGTTTCGCTGGGTTTGCGGCGCTGTTCATCTCGGACTCGGCAGGAATCGGTGAAAACATGCGCCGCCTTGCCATTGCGCTCGACGGGCTCACCTATTCGGCCGCTGGAGCCATAACGGCTGGCCAACTGGCCGACAGGCTGAGAGATCTGCCAGGTTCGTTGGCGCAAGACGTGTCAGCGATCCGCAGGGACCCCTCGGCGTGGCTGGAGGCGAGGCGGAAGGTATTCCGTCCCTTCGGCAAGAAGCGTCTCTGGTGCTCGTTGAGAGACTACCTAAAGAGCCCGGAATTCAATCCCTGCTTCGTGCAAGCTCTTGCTGATGCGGGTTTGAGAAATGCCCATCGATGGAAGTCGACGGACCAGGAATTGCGCCGCTCGCTCGATCAGTTAGAGTTGCCCGGCGATGTTTGGAACAACAACGAGGTCTTTGCGAACGGCCTGTTCTTGCCTTACTTGCAGAACAAGCCAAAGACGTGGGATATGCCCCGGACTGTCCGGGAGATATACAAGGCGATTAATGGCCGAGTGCGGGGGGTGTTTTACCCTGAGCAACTCGACGTGACCTTTGACTTCGTGCCACGAATGTGCGAGCGGCAGATGTGCCATGTCTGCCCGTTCGGCGGGGGCGTGTCCAGTCTCTGTCACCAGCAGCGGAACCTGCTCTGTCCTGTTCCGCTGGTTTCCTGCGGATACCAGCACAGGTGCCGTCCTGAGCAATGCGGATTCAAATCCGATGCCACGAGTGGCGTCTGTCGGCATTGGCAGGCTATCACCACTGAACAGTAACGTGGCCACTCATGCATCTTCGGCAACCCGTCCGGCCTGCTGATCGAAGGCCAACCCCTTCCACAACCTCCGCTGCTTACGCCACTCGAGCTCGGCGGCGATGGGGCGGATGTGTGTCTCGCGGATCGGGTCGCGGCCCTTGACGGTGCGCGGCAGGAAGAGGAGCGCCTCCTGAATCTCCGGCGCGAGTTGCAGCAGGTTCATGACCTGAGTGACGCGGGCGCGGCTCACGTTGCCCAGCCGCGCCAGGTCGGCCTGATCCGTGATCTCGCCTTCCTTGATCAGCCGGTCGAAGCGGATCGCCAGAGCCATCAGGCGCGAGATGCGCGGGATTCGGCCCTCGGGCACGGGCGACGGCTCCGGCGGCGGGCTGTCCTGCATGACCTTGCGGGTGTGCAGCCCCCGCGTGAAGTAGACCTCCTTCTTGATGCTTATCGGTCGCATGTCGTTGCCTCCTGTCGTTTGAGTTCATCGGCCAGCGTCTTGATGCCGGTCGGGTGGAAGGTGATCTCGACGGTGCCGTTGGGCCCGTCATAGTCCACGCGCTCGATCAGCAGGTGCAGGATGCGGGCCTGCTCACGTGCGCTCAAGGTCTCCCAGAGCGGGTCAAACAACGCGCACGCCTCGCCAACCTCGCGGGCGTCCACCAGCTCGCGGGAGAGGGCGAGAATCTGCTCGCGGACCTCCGTGGCGCGTTGCTCGGCGGTGCGGATGCGCTCCTGGACGTCGGCCAGGCGGTCGGTCGCTTGGCCGTTCTTGCCGATCAACTTGCGCAGGTCGGCGTTGTGGCGGCCCAGTTCGCGCTCTAGCGTGCGCTTCTCGACCTCCAGCTTGCCGATGGCCTCCTCGCGCTGGCGGCGGCATTCGGCCAGCGTCTCGTTGAGCAGGTTCGTGTCCCGCCCGATGCTCTTGACCTGGTCGACCACGAACCTCTCCATTTCGGGCGCGGGCACCGACGGCGTGGGGCAGGCCTGCCAGCCGCGTTTCTGGGCGTTCGTGCAGCAGTAGTACCGGTAGACCTTGCCGCCGTTGTCGGACAGGCGTTTGACGGTGTGCGATGGAGCCATCGCGCAGTCGCAGGTGACGCAGCGCACCAGGCCCTTGAGGAGCGCCCCGTGGCGGTTACGGACGTGGGCCCCGCCGGTGCGGCCGTTGCGCTTGAGCAGGTGCTGGGCGCGGTCGAAGATCTCGGCGTCCACGATGGCCGGGTGCTCGCCATCGTAAATCTCGTCCTTGTAGGTGATCTTGCCGAGGTAAACGCGGTTCGTCAGCAGTCGGAACAGGCTGTTCTTGTCGAACGGCCTGCCGCCCATCTCGCGGCCGCGCGTCGAAGTCCAGTGCTTCGTTCTCCATCCTCGTTCTTCCAGGAGCGCCGACGTGGTCAGGAGCGACTGGCGGTCCAGGTATAGCTCGAAGATGTCACGCACGCGGGCTGCCTCGTCATCGTTGACCCGCAGGCGGCCGCCGTTCTCGACCACATCGTAGCCCAGCATGGGGTAGCCGCCGGTCCACTTGCCCTTGCGGCGCGTGGCGGCGATCTTGTCGCGGGTGCGCTCGGAGATCATCTCGCGCTCGAACTGGGCGAACGACAGCAGCACGTTGAGCATCAGGCGACCCATCGAGGTGCTGGTGTTGAACTGCTGGGTGACCGAGACGAACGCGACCTTGTGCCGTTCGAGCACGTCCATGATCTTGGAGAAGTCGATCAACGAGCGGCTCAGGCGGTCGACCTTGTAGACCACGATGGAGTCCACCTGGCCCGCCTCGATGTCGGCCATCAGGCGCTGGAGCGCCGGGCGATCCATGTTGCCGCCGGTGAACCCGCCGTCGTCGTAGCGGTCGGGCAGGCAGACCCAGCCCTCCGAGACCTGGCTGGCGATGAACAGTTCGCCCGCCTGCCGCTGGGCGTCCAGGCTGTTGAACTCCTGCTCCAGGCCGTCCTCGGTGCTCTTGCGGGTGTAGACCGCGCATCGGACGGTCGGCGGCTTCTCGGTCGCCTTACTCATCGTCGCCTCCGTTTCGTTTCAGGTTGAAGAAGTGGTAGCCGTTCCAGTGGGTGCCCGTGATGGCCTTGGCGACCGCCGAGAGCGTGCGGTAGACCTCGCCCTCGTGCTCGAAGCCCTTGGGCAGGACACGCACGACGATCTCGCGGCCCTTGTAGAGGCGCTTGATGTTCGATCCGGCCATCGGCAGGCGCGAGTCGCTGTCGAAGGCCACCGAGGTCTGCCGGGTGAGCGCGGGCCGGTCCTCGGTCTTTCGGACCTTCGGCGCGGTGGTGCGCAGGTCGGCGTCGTTGGCCAGTTCGTCGGCCCGACGCCTCGCTTGCTCGGACAGGTCGCCGTGGGCGTTGGCCTGCAACCGCCAGGCGATGCGTTTGACCAGGTAGTCCCGGTTGCCGGTGCGCGTCGGCTCCCCGAAGGCATCGACGTGTTTGGATCGCAGTTCCGAGACCGTCATGCGGCCCAGGGCGGCGACCTCTCTGGCGACGTTCTGCGTCATGGTTTGCGTGCTCCTTTCATGTGTTCGTTCGCTGTTTCTCGTGCCTGCCGAGAGGCTGGCGACGTGAACACATGAAGGCTCGTTCTCGCCCCCTCATCAAGGGCTTCCCGACCTCTTTTCGAAGTATTTTCGGGCGTGCGGGAGGGACTCGAACCTGGCGCGTTCTCGGCGCTCCGGCGCAGGCGCAGGACGCCTCTGGCGAGGATGGCCGCGACCTCGCGGCGGCGCTGGTCGGGGGTCATGGCTGCGGGGTCGCGGGTCGCGTCGTGGGCGATGGACGCCGGTCGTTCTGTCGGTGCGGATGCTGGCATTGCGGGCTCCTTTCGGGTTGTCCGCCTTCGCCCTGGGGGCTGCGGCGCGACGGGCCCACAACGGCCTTCGCCTGGCGACCGGTCCGATGTCTGGCGGGTTGATGCTGCTCGTCTACGGATTACATACGCGCCGGAAGTTCGAAATGGCGCTGGGGTCCGGTACGAACGAACCTGTTAACCGGCCCTTGTGGCCCGCGGGATCATTGACACGGCACCGGCGCGATGCTATATTCAAGCTTTTGAATGTTCCCGCAAAGAGGCTGACATGACTGATTCACAGAGATGGGGCAAATCAGCGAACCTGTTGAGGATGCTCGGACATCCGGTGCGGCTGGCGCTGATTGAGGAACTGTCCAAGGCTCCGAAGTGCGTCACGGACATCCAGGATTTGCTGGACGTCCGTCAGGCGAATGTCTCACAGCATCTGGCCGTACTGCGCGAGGCGGAGATTGTGGACTTCCATGAGGAAGGCAATCTTCGCTGCTACTACATCCTGAGGCCCACCTTGGTCCGCGAGTTGGTACGCTTCCTCGGGAAGGATCACCCGTTGAAGCCGAGGAGCGCGGAACAGATACGGCGTGCGTGCCGGAACACGATGAAGATCCACCAGAAGACCGATCATCGATGAGATGTTGACCGACAAAGAGAGGAACGAAACCATGACCGTGTTGTTGATCTTCAATCACGCGCCCTACGATGGGACTGATGTGACCTGGAACGCCCTGCGGTTGGCGGGGCAACTCAAGAAAGACGGGGCCGAGGTGCGGCTCTTTCTCATGAACGATTCAGTAGATCTGGCCCGCGACGGCATCCCTGTGCCTGAGGGCGCCTCTGATATGGTCCAGATGACCAAGGACCTGATCGCCGCCGGAGTGTCGGTGAAGGTCTGCGGCACCTGCCAGGCGCGATGCGGTATTCGCAAGGGTGATCCCTACTACGAAGGTGCCCGGAAAGCCACGATGGCCGAGTTGTCTGAATGGGTGATGCATAGCGATCAGGTGCTGACGTTCTGACGGGTCTTCATTGGAAGGAGTGAATCATGTCTCAGGAAACCCAGCCGACCGATCCGGCGTCATCAAATCAGCCGCCGTTGCGCCCAACGGCGTTAATGAACTTCAAGAAGACGGATTCCGAGTTGGCAAAGATTGTCGGAGCCTTCTGGCAACTGATCTGGGCCCGCAAGTCACCCGCTATCGATCAGAAGACTCGGTATCTGCTCTCGCTGGCAAATGCCGTCGGCGCGGGGCGGTTCAGGCAGGCGACCCGGGAACTCGTCAAGGCTTACGCAATCGGCACAACGGTCGAGGAACTGGATGAACTGTTCAGCCTGTTCGTCTGGAACCAGGGTGCCGGAACGTTCGCCTCCGAGATCGGCCCTTCTTCCCTGTTCGCCGCCTATCAGATGGCGAAGGAGATGGAAGGGAACAAGGCTTCGCGCGATGAGGTCGTAGAGGCTTTGAAGAAACACTTTGGCGAGGAAAACCCCGCCGTTGGAACCCGTTATCAACCCGAAGAAAGGAAAGAAACACGATGAGTATGTTTTGCTACCAGTGTGAACAAACCGCCAGAGGAACCGGCTGCACCGCGCATGGCGTATGCGGGAAAGACCCGGAGACCGCCGCGCTTCAAGACCTCGCGATTCACATCGCCGAAGGAGTCAGCCAGTACGCGCATCGGGCTCGGCCCCTGGGCGTAACCCATCGTCCAGCGGATCTGTTCGTCGTCGAGGCCCTGTTCGCCACGGTGACGAACGTGGACTTCGATCCTCAGCGCTTGGCGGAGCTGATTCGACGCGGTGCGGCAGTCCGTGCTGAGATCAGGCGGGCTTATGAAGCCGCCTGCCGGAAAGCCGGTCAGCAGCCGCAGCCGTTGGCGCATGATGCGGCCATCGAGCCCTCCGGCGACCTCAATGAGATGATTCGCCAGGGCGAGCAGGTCACCATCCAAAAGCGCATCGAGGCGCTGGGCGACGACGTGGCGGGCCTTCAGGAACTGATCACCTATGGCCTGAAAGGCATGGTGGCTTACGTTGACCACGCGATGATCCTCGGCGTCGAGGACGATGCGGTCTATGCGTTCATCCACGAGGCGATGGACTTCCTCGCAGGGAACCCGGCGGACGTGGATACCCTCGTCGGCATGGCCATGCGGGTTGGAGAAGTCAATCTCAAGGCCATGGAACTGCTCGATGCCGCCAACACGGGCACATACGGCCATCCCGAGCCAACCCAGGTCCGGGTCACCCCCGTCAAGGGCAAGTGCATCGTGGTCTCGGGCCACGACCTCAAGGACCTGAAGATGCTTCTGGAGCAGACCGAGGGCAAGGGGATCAACGTCTACACGCACGGGGAGATGCTGCCCTGCCTGGCGTACCCGGAGCTGAAGAAGCACAAGCATCTCGTGGGCAACTATGGCGGGGCCTGGCAGGATCAGCGGCAGGAGTTCGACGCCTTTCCTGGATCGGTTCTGATGACCACCAACTGCATCCAGAAGCCCAAGGAGAGCTACTTCGGACGCATCTTCACGACCGGCCTGGTCGCCTGGCCGAACGTCACGCACATTGCCCCCGACGCCAAGGGGAACAAAGACTTCACCCCCGTAATCGAGGCGGCGCTATCCGCGCCGGGCTTCGCGGAGGACGCCGAACCCAAGACCATCACCATCGGCTTTGCGCGCAATACCGTGATGAGCGTCGCAGGGCAAGTGATCGACGCGGTCAAGGCGGGCAAGATTCGTCACTTCTTCCTCATCGGCGGTTGCGACGGAGCCAAGCCCGGCCGTAACTACTACACCGAGCTGGCGCAACAGGTGCCGCAGGACTGCGTGATCCTGACGCTTGCCTGCGGGAAGTACCGCTTCAACAAGTTGCCGTTCGGCGACATCGGCGGTATTCCGCGACTGCTGGACTGCGGGCAGTGCAACGACGCCTATTCCGCCATCCAGATCGCCGTGGCGCTGAGCAAGGCGTTCAACTGCGGGGTCAACGAACTTCCGCTGAGCCTGGTGCTGAGTTGGTACGAGCAGAAGGCCGTCTGCATCCTGCTGACGCTGCTGCATCTGGGCATCAAAAACATGCGGCTGGGACCGACGCTCCCCGCGTTTGTCGGCCCCAACGTCCTCAAGGTGCTGGTGGAGAAGTTCAACCTCATGCCGATCACAACGCCTGAGAAGGATCTCGCGGCCATGCTCGGATAAACGTTACGCGGGGCCGCCGACGGGCGGCCCCGCTCGAATCACGGTGCGGATGCGCGGAAAGCGCATCCTGTCGAAGAAAGGAGTACCTCACCCATGCATCCTCGAAAGATTCGAGACGGCATTCACGGCATCATGACGGTTCACTGGGAGCGACGGCTGTTCGACTCGTTGATCCCGTTGCCCGATGGAACCAGTTACAACGCCTACCTCGTGAAGGGGCGTGATGCGACGGCTCTGATTGACAGCGCGGACCCGGCTTTGCAGGGCGAATTCATGGAACATCTCCGCGACGTGGCTGGCATCGACTACGTCGTGTCTCAGCATGCGGAGCAGGACCATTCGGGTGTGATCCCGCTGTTGCTGGAGCGGTTTCCCGCCGCCAAGCTGGTCTGCAGCGGAAAGGCCCAGGATCTGCTGGCAACGCATCTGGGAGTTGCCGCCGACCGAATGATTGCCGTGGAGGACAGTCAGACCATATCCCTTGGCGGCAAGACGCTGCAGTTCGTCCACACGCCTTGGGTCCATTGGCCGGAGACCATGTGTACATACGTTCCCGAGGACAAGTGCCTGTTCTCCTGCGATTTCTTTGGCTCGCACCTGGCCACGACCGACCTTTACGTGACTGACGAAGCCCGCGTGTACGAGGCGGCCAAGCGGTACTACGCCGAGATCATGATGCCGTTCAGGAACGTGATCGCCAAGAACCTCGACAAGATTGGCAGGTTGGACTTCGACACCATCGCGCCCAGCCACGGGCCCGTCTACGACAAGCCCTCCTTCATTTTGAACGCCTACCGGGAATGGGTATCGCCCGGAATGAAGAATGAAGTAGTCCTGCCTTATATCAGCATGCACGGAAGCACTGCGGCAATGGTGAAGCATCTCATCGATGCACTGGCTCGACACGGCGTCACCGTTGCGGCATTCGATCTGGCCGTGACGGACATTGGCAAACTCGCCATCGCGCTGGTGGATGCTGCGACTCTGGTCGTCGGAACCCCGACCGTCCATGTCGGTCCACATCCGGCGGTGTTCTATGCCTCGCATCTGGCAAATCTGCTGCGTCCCAAGCTCAAGTACGCCTCCATCGTCGGCTCCTACGGGTGGAGCAGCAAGGCCATCGAACAGATCGCCGCACTGATTCCGAACCTCAAGGTCGAAGTCCTGGAACCGGTACTGTGCAAGGGCCACCCTGCGCCGGAGACTTACGGGAAGCTCGACGCGCTGGCCGCTGCTGTGGCCAAGGCGCATGAGAAGGACGAACTGGTCAAACAGGACTGAAGCTGCCTCGGAATGTCCACGGCACCCCGGAAGCATCAACACGAGAGAGAGACATCACGATGAAGATCATCAACGCCAAGGAAGCCCCTGGCGGGCCGAACCCTCACAACGTCAAAGCCGCCCAGGTCTATGACAATGAGCACGCGATGGTTGTCCACCTGACGCTCGGACCGGGACAGTCGCTCAAGCGCCACATCACGCCGGTGGACGTGTTCTTTTATGTCCTGGAAGGCACCGGGGTTGTCGAGGTGGGTGACGAAAAGCAGACGGTCGGTCCCGATTCGCTGATCGACAGCCCGGCCCGCGTCCCGCACTGCTGGTACAACGAGAGCGACAAGCCACTGCGGGTCCTTGTGGTGAAGGTGCCACGCCCCACCACGCAGACCCGGCTCCTGTGATTTCCCGCTTGGAGACGGTTCGAAACCGGTCATGGTCCCGGTCCGAACGAACCTGTTAACCACAAACGAGCTGTTCACCAGAGAGTCAGAGAGTTTGGGGGGTTGTTCTCGGGGTCCGGTCGTGAACGTATACGTTCAGGACCGGGACCCGGTTTCTCCGTTTCGGAAGAGAGAACGCGCCCAAGGCGGCGGGAGCGCCGGAACCCTTTGGAATCAACGCAAAACGAAGACGCCCGGCCAGATGCCTGGTCGGGCGTTCGTGTTAACAGGATGGTACGGGAATCTTCCGAGAAGAAAGTTGGCTCCGGTGGCTGGATTCGAACCAGCGACCAAAGGATTAACAGTCCTCTGCGCTACCGCTGCGCTACACCGGAGTGATGCGAAAAATGTGGAAGGGAACTTACCACCTTCCCAGGTCGGCTGTCAATCGCCTGTTTTCCCCGGGAAGCATCTATCCGGCCTTGTGCCTGAAGATGACCATTCGCTGGATGGCGAAGCTGGCCAGGAAGAGGAACAGGTCGACGATGGCCTTGATCCAGGTCAGGCTGACGCCGGGGAACCCGGCATGGAGGATCTTGGTGCCCAGGTACGAGGCGGTGACGATGGCCAGCGCCAGCACGGCGTATTTGTGCGCCGAATAGTGTCCGAAGACGTGTCGCTTCCGGCTTTCGGCGAAGACCAGGAAGCGGTTCACGAGGTAGTTGAAGGTGCCGGAAACGACGCGCGCCAGCACGACGGACAGGAAAAGGTGCGCCCTTCCCTCTTCGTCGAAGACTCCGTAATAGAGGAAGCGGAACAAGAGGATGTCGACGACGAAGGAAAGCGCCGAGGCGAGCACGAACAGCCCGAAGCGCCGGGCCAGCGCCTTGACGAGGATCCCGCAGATCTTCATCGAGTCGGAGAAGGGATTGAAATGCGTCCCTTTGTTTCCTTCCTCGTAGATGGTTTCGATGGGAATCTGGAGGAGCGGGCGGTCGTGCAGGGCGAGCAGCATGCGGGTTTCGAACTCGAAGCGTTCGCCGGGGACGGAGAGCAGGGAGCGCATCATTTCGGCGGGGATTGCGCGCAGGCCCGTCTGGGTGTCCAGGAACGAGCGTCCGGTGGCCACGCGGAAGAAGAGGAGCATGCCCTTGTTGCCGAAGCGGCTTTTCAGGGGCACGTGGCTTTGTGAAAAATCCCGGACGCCGAGGACCAGCGCGTCCGGGTTGGCCTGGAAGTGTTCGAGACAGCGGGCGACGTCGGCCGGGGAATGCTGTCCGTCGCTGTCCGCGGTGATGCACCCGATCCCATCGGGGCGGGTTTCCAGCAGGTGGGCGAAGGCCGTCTTGAGGGCGCGCCCTTTCCCCCGGTTCGTCCCGTGGCGGACGAACGAAATGTCGGGCCCGGCGGCGGCGCACTCGTCGAAGATGGGGCGAAGCTCCGGCTTGCTGCCGTCGTCCACGAGCAGGATCGGGGCGGACGTAATGGCCCGGAGATCCCGGCAATACCGGGGCAGCCGTTTGTCCGGATCCAGGGACGGAATCACGATGGCGACTTGGACCATGGGGGGGATGATAGAGGCAGTCCGGTGGAATTTCCACAAGAATCGTCGGGGAGAAGCGAGGGGCTACGAGGCGTCTTCGGCGGCCATGTCCATCTCGGTGCGGAGCATGTCGTGTCCGGTGGCGATGCCGAGGAGGGCGCCGGTGGAGGGGTCGACCACGAGCAATGCGTCGTGGGGGGCCTCCATGAGCAGGTGTCCGGCCTCGCGCAGGGAGGTGGAAGCCGGGCAGACGGCGGCGGGCCGGACGTCGGGCGGGCGGCCTTGGGCGACGGCCTCTTCGATTTCCGCCCGGTGGAGGATGCCTTGGATTTTGCCGTCCGCCACGACGGGGAAGCGCCGGTGGCCGGAGGAGGCGAGGAGCCAGCCGAGGGAGGTGGGGTCGAGGCTTTCCACGCACACGGGCGAGGGGGAGGCGATGGTCGCGACGGGCCATTGCAGCCAGTCCGAGAGGTCGCGGGGCGGGCGCAGGCGCTCGATGTCGATGCCGTCCTGCTGGAGGATGGCGTCGTAGAAGGCGACGGGGGCGAGGCGTCGCGCGAGGATCTGGCTTGCGAGGGTGGCGATCATCAAGGCGGGCACGAGCTTGAAGTCGCGGGTCATCTCGAAGACGATCAGGATCGCGGTGACGGGGGCGCGGATGACGGCGCCGAGGCAGGCGCTCATGCCCACGACCACCAGCAGGATCTGTTCGGCTTCGGGAAGGTCCAGGAACTGTCCGGCAAGGCCGCCGGCGATGGCGCCGCACATGCCGCCGAAGACGAGCGAGGGCGAGAAGACGCCGCCCGCTCCGCCCGCGCCCACGCACACGATGGTGGCGACGAGTTTCGCGGCGAGCAGGAAGAGCGCGGTGGGAAGCGCGAGCTTGCCCACGAGCGCGGCGGAGAGGTCGCCATAACCGAGCCCGAAGACGCCCACGCTGCCGGTGACCGCATACACGAAGACGCCCAGCACCCAGGTGGCGAGCGCCCCGAGCATCGGGCGAAGCCACGGCGGAATCGGGCGCAGCATGCCGCCCGCGCCGAAGGTGCTCCGCACCCGGAGCGCCCCGTGCTGGAAGAGCACCCCGGCGAGGGCCGCCGCCGCGGCCACCACGGGGATGAGCAGGTAGACCGTGAAGGTCGAGGCTTCGACGGGGCCCAGGACGAACGACGGTTTGTCGCCCAGGACCAGTTGGGTGACCCACGCCCCGAGCACGGCGGCCAGGAGGATCTTGCCGAAGAGGCGGCTGTTGAGGTCCTCCTGGATCTCCTCCAGCACGAAGGTGACCGCCGCGAGGGGGGTGTTGAAGGCGCCCGCGAGGCCCGCGCCCGCGGCGGTGGCGGTGCCGAGGCGCCGTGCGCCGGGTCCGCCTTCGGGGTCGAACTTGGCCAGCACGGATCCCACGGTGCCGGAAATCTGCACGCAGGGCCCTTCGCAGCCGAGACTGAGTCCGCCGCCCACGCTGGCGACGCCGGCGAGGAACTTCACCCACGCCACGCGCCACGGCACCGCGCCGCGGTTTTTCCAGTAGGCGGCCTTGAGCTGCGGGATGCCGCCGCCCGCCGCGGCGGGGCACAGGAAGTGCGTGAGGCATCCGGACACCAGCGCGCTTCCCGCGACGGTCGCGAAACTCGCCGCGAGGAAGAAGGGGAGCGGGTGTCGCGCATAGGCGAGAAACGTATGGCGGAAGAGCGTTTCGATCCCCAGCTGGAAGGCCACGGCCGAAGCGCCGCCGCAGACGCCATACACGGCGACCTTCAGGAGGAGGCGCACATTACGCGGAAAAACGGCGTCGCCGCCGGTCTTTCGGGGCCTGCCGCCGTCGCTGGCGTGGGTGGGATGGGTCGCCATGAAACGAATGTCTACGGGGGAAACGCGTCGCGTTCGTCCGGCAAAACCGCCGGGAACATGGGCCATTTTGCACGGCGCGCCGCCCGCGTGCAATCGTTTTTCGGCGGAAACCGTCTGGAGCGGGGGGCTTTGTGGTATGCTGTACGGCGTTCTCCCGCATGAAAAAGACCTCCTCCTCTTCCCAAAAGCGGCGCGCCGCTTCGCCGCGCGGCGAAGCGGCCTCCCCGCGTTCGTCCGGCGCGCTGCTGCTCGGCGCCTTCCTGGTTCCGCTGGCCGCGCACGTCGCGGTGATTGCGTCGAAGCTGGGGAATGCGCCCGCGATCCCCTGGCCGCAATTGATTCCGCTGGGGGTACACGGAGTCGCCCTGCTCGTGACGTGGGTTTGGCTGAAGGCCCTGCGGCACACGGGGGACGTCGTGGTTCTTGCCGCCGCCTTTTGCCTGACGGGCCTGGGGCTCGCCATGCAGTTCCGCCTGGGCGTGTACGCGGATGCGCCCCTCCTTTCGATGGGTCGCCTGGCCTATCCCATCGGCGTGGCGGCCCTGCTGGCGTGCCTTCTCGTCTTCGGGGACGGGCGCGCCGCGATCCTGGGGCGGATGGGGTGGATCGCCTATCTGGGCGCGATCGGCGCACTCGGCGCGATGCTGGTCCTGGGGCGTCGCTATCGCGGCGGCATCTATCTGGCCGGCAACCTCAATCCCTCCGAAATCGTGAAGCCGTTGATGGTCGTCTTCCTCGCGGCCTATCTTTCGGAGCGGCGCGAGGACTTTTCGGTGACGCGGGCTGGAATCCCGATGCCAGGCCTTTCGTCGTTTCTGCCGCTTCTTGCCGCATGGGCGGTGCCGATGGCGATGGTGCTGTGGATGCACGACCTCGGGCTTCTGATCCTGCTGAACGCCGTGCTCGTGGTGATGCTCTTTGCGTTGACGCGCAAGGCCGGGTATCTCGTGCTCGGCGGCGCGGGGGTCTTCGCCTTCGCCCTGCTGGCGGGGAAATTCTCGGCCCACGCCCAGGCGCGTTTCGCCGCGTGGCGCCGGCCCTTCGAGGATTCGGCGGGGAAGGGCTGGCAGCTTTGCCAGTCGCTCACGGCCTTCTACTCGGGGGGGATGTGGGGCACGGGGCTGGGGCGCGGCATGCCGCAAAGCGTGCCCATTGTCACGTCGGACTTCGTCTACGCGGCCTTCGGGGAGGAGTTCGGCTTCCTGGGATGCGCGCTGCTCCTGGCGCTCTACGCGATTCTTTTCGCGCGGGGCTGGCGGATTGCGTCCAACGCCGCGGGCGGCGCCTTCGGGCAGCTTCTCGGCGCGGGCCTTGTCGCGATGCTTGCGCTGCAGACGCTGCTGAACGTGGGGGGCGTGACCAAGGCCATTCCGCTTACGGGCATCACGCTGCCCTTCCTCAGCCAGGGCGGGAGCAGCCTTGCGGTCTCGCTGGCGAGCGTCGGCCTCCTTGCGGCCTTGTCCACGCGGTCGAAATGACGTGGCATGTTTTGTGCGCCGGGACGGCATTCGCCCCCCTTCGGAGGGGGGATTCCGGAATCCCCGCATGAAGCTCACGACCCGTGGAAAGAACCTTCTCGCCCTTGCCGGCGTTGCCCTGGCAATGGCCGTGTACCTGTTTTTGCAGGCGAGGTGCTTCCAGTGCGGGACGAACGAGAAGGACTGCGAAGGGTACTTCATCCTCGGCAAGCGCCTGGCCGCCGGCGAGCCCGCAGGGCGTCCGGCGACCGCGCCGTTCCAGCAGATCAACCACGTGTGGGTCGAGAACGATCGCGGCGAGCTGCTCCCGAAATACGCGCCGGGCTACCCCTTGCTGGTGGGGGCCGCCTACCGCTTTTCCGGCGGGAGCGACGCGGCCGCCTTCGCGGTGAATCCGGTGCTGGGCCTGGTTGCGCTGGCGGGCGCCTGGGTTCTCTTCCGGCTCTTTCTGGGGCTTCTCCCTTCCGTGCTGGGCGTGTGGCTGCTGATGCTGCACCCGATGTTCCAATCCTATTCCAGCTATCCGCTCGCCCACGCGATGGAACTCGCCTGCCTGGTGTGGGGCTTCGCCTTCCTCGGGCGCTGGGCGCGAAGGCCCGGCTTCGCCGCCGCGCTGGGCGCGGGCTTCGCCTTCGGGTGTGCCGCGGGGGCCCGGCACACGGCGATTCTCTATGCGCTTCCGGTGGCGACGGTGGCGACGGCGACGGCGGTGCGGGAGATTCGGAACCGCCGTGCCGGCGGCGCCTCCCGGCCGGCGGCGGTCTGGGGCTCCCTCCTGGCGCTCGGCGCGGCGTATGCCGTTGTCCCGGCCTTGGTGGCCCTCTACCATTGGCGGTGGTTCGGGAGCCCCTTCCACAGCGGCTACTACCTCACCGGCGAACAGCAGGCGCTGAAATGGGCCTATGTGTGGGAGAACATCGAGACCGTCATCGTGGGGCTGAACCACGACTGCGGCCTTGCGCTGTTCGCGCTCGCGCTGGCCGGGATGGTCCTGGCGGGGCCGCGCTTGTTCCGCATCGTGTGCATCGAATGGCTGCTCGTGGCGTGTGTGCCCTACCTGTTCTATTACTGGGCGCCGAGGAGCATCGCCTTCTTCCGCTTCTACTATCCGGTGGTCCCGATGCTGATCGGCTCGGCCTTGATGGCGCTGGAGGAGATGCTTCGCGGACGCCGCCACCGCCGCGCCCTGCTCTGCGCCTATGCGGCGGTGGTCGTGCTTTCGTGGTGCCCGAAGGTGCTCGAACCCTTCCTGGGGTGGACGATGAGCGCGGCGGGCCGCTCCCAGGCCGCGGTCGGCGCCGCCGTGCGCCCCCATCTGCGCGAGGACGCCGTGCTTTTCCTCGAGTACCCGCTCGACACCGGCATCGGCGCCTTCCAACGCTACGACACCTACCGCATCCAGGCCTTCGACCGCTGGATCCTGCGGGAGGAGATGAAGCCGTGGAAAGAGCCGTGGGAGCGGACGGAACGGGAGCGCTGGAACCGATGGCCCATCATGTCGCAGGACTCCCGCCGCCTCAAGCTCGAGTCCCTTTTCGAGGAACTCGGCCCGGAAGGGCTCGTCCGGCGGCACGTGGCTTTCGCCAACGAACGCCTCGCGGCGTCGAACCAGGTGGCCTACCTGCTGCGGACGGACGACAACCCCTACGGCCACGCGCGACTGCCGCAACCGTGCGGCTTCACCCTCGAGCCGCTGGCCCGCTTCGATGTGCCGGGGCACGGCAGCTGGACGCTCTACGAGGCGGACGCGACGACGCCGTAGGGCCCGGAGCGGCGCGCCGCTCCGTCAATAGGGGTTGGACGGCATCAGCTCCCAGCCGGCCACCTTCGCCACGGTGGCGGGGGCATCTTCCGCGAAGAGTTTCACGCCGCGTCCGCCGAGGGTGGGGTAGACGACGCGCGCGATGGCCTTCGGGTAGTCCATCGGAGAGTCCTTTCCTATACCTTGTCCAGCTTCGCCGGCAACGCGTAGATTCCAGGGATGGAAATCAGCATGACGGCGAATTTCACGGCGAGGTTCACCAGGAAGATTTCGCCCATGGCGCTCCAGGGAAGCCTTCCCGCGAAGGCGCCAACGACGAAGACGAGGTTGTCGAGCGGCATGGAGACGGCGTTGCTGGCAAGTACGCGGAGCCACAGGCGTTCCGGTGCGCGGGCGCGGACGAAGCGGTAGATTTCGGTGTCGACCAGTTCGCTCGCCACCTCGGCGGCGATCGAGGCGAGCACGATGCGCCACACGGGCGCGAAGACCGTCCGGAAGGCCTCGGCATGGACGGCGTCCGGGTGGCCCGGAAGGCGTCCGGCAAGCCAGAAATAGGCGGCCATGGCCAGGTTGATGGCGGCGGCGGAGAGGATGACCGCGCGCGTCGCCTTCGTGCCCGTGGCGCGATGGACCATGTCGCGCAGGGTGAAGGTAAAGGGGTAGATGAAGGCCCCGAGGTCGACCGCGAGGCCGAAGACGGAGCCGATTTTCAGGCTCGCGACGTCCGCGATCAGCTGTGCACCGACGTACGCGGCGACCAACACCAGCGGCAGGGCCGGAATGGCATCCCCATCGCGATCCATGGTCCAGGCGGGGCGGGCGGGGTTACTTCGCCTCGAGCATCGCCTCGATGTCCGCGATGACCTTCTCGGGCCTGGCGGTGCGCGAGGCGCCGAACCGGCCGAGCACGGTCTTCCCGTCGGCGGCGAGAACGATGTAGGTGGGGTAGCCTTCGACATCGTACTGCTTCTGGAGCTTCCGGTTGCGGACCACATACGGCATGGGGACGCGCGTCTTGTCCCGCGGGAAGTCGATGAAGACCTGCACCACGTGCTCCTTCGCCCATGCGCCCCAGGTTTCGGTGGTGAAGACCTTCTCCTCCATGAGGACGCACCAGGGGCACCAGTCGCTCCCGGTGAAGTTGAGGAGGATGGGGAGATCCTTCTCGGCGGCCAGCGCGAGCGCGGCGTCGTAGTCTTGCGTCCAGGCGCCGACCTCCGCGCCCATGGCGGCGGCGGGGCTTTTGCCCGCTTTTTGGGCCGCCTTGTTGGCGCGGGCGAGGGGAATCATGAACGACAGGCCCGCGACAAGCGCGAGCGCGATCAACGTCCGTTTGCCCATGGTGTTTTCGCTTCCTTTCCTCATTCGGGTTGTGTCTCCGGGTTGTGTTCCAAAGGCCGTGGCGCAGGGGGCGCGGTCATTCCCACTCGATCGTGGCGGGGGGCTTCGGGGTGATGTCCCAGACAACGCGGTTCACGCCGTCGACGGTGGAGGCGATTTTCCCGGCCACCCTGGCCATGAACCGGAAGGGGAGTTCCACGACGCCGGCCTTTACGAACTGGGAGGTCGAGACCGCGCGGAGGGCGATCACGTACCCGAAGGTGCGGGCGTTGTTCTTCACGCCCACGGACTTCACGTTCGTCATCACCGCGAAAAACTGCTGGGCCTTGCGATCGAGCCTGGCCTTGGCCATGGCGTCGCGGAAGATGAAGTCGGCCTGGCGAAGGATGTCGAGCTTCTCCTTCGTGAGTTCGCCCAGGCAGCGCACCGCAAGCCCCGGGCCCGGGAAGGGCTGCCGCATGACCATCGCTCCAGGGATGCCGAGGGCCTTGCCGACCTTGCGGACTTCGTCCTTGTAGAGGTACTTCACGGGCTCCACGAGGCCTTCGAAGCCGAGGTCCCCGGGGAGGCCGCCCACGTTGTGGTGGGCCTTCACGGCCTTGTGCCCGCCGCCGCCGGACTCGACGATGTCGGAGAAGATGGTGCCCTGCCCGAGAAATTCGATTTTGCCGAGTTTGGCGGCCTCCTCGCGGAAGACCTCGACGAACTCGCTGCCGATGCACTTGCGCTTGAGCTCGGGATCCGTGATGCCCTTCACCTTCGCGAGGAAGCGCTTCTCGGCGTCGACCTGGACCAGCTTGATCCCGAACTGGCCCTGGAAGACCGACTTCACCTCCTTGGCCTCGTCCAGGCGCAGGAAGCCGTGGTCCACGAAGACACACGCCAGCTGCCGGCCGATCGCCTGGTGGAGGAGGACCGCGCAGACCGCGCTGTCGACGCCTCCGGACATCGCGAGGAGCACCTTTTTGCTGCCGACGCGCTCGCGGATCGCCGCGATTTCCTCCCGGATGTACTTCTTGGCGTTGAATTCCTTCCCTACGCGGGCGAGACGTTCTTTCTCAAGCTGGGTCATCGGCGAAAGCCTTTCGTCACAGGGCTGGCTGCAACGATACCAAGGGTTGCGGGCGGGGAACAAGTACGAAGTTGCCGCCGACGGAAAAAGCCGTGAACCCTCTTGTTTCGGGATCACGGCTTTACAAAAAGGGGATGGTGGCAAGGAAGGGAATCGAACCCCCGACACGGGGATTTTCAGTCCCCTGCTCTACCAACTGAGCTACCTCGCCACAACGGTGTGAAGCGGGATGGATGATAGCCCCCCGGCGGGGGAAACGCAACCAGAATCTTCGGCGGCGCGCCGCGCGGCATGCCGCCGCGTGGCGCGGATTCAACCGTCGGGCCAGTGTCCCCGGCGGTGGCGGGCGAGATCGCGGCCGTAGCGGGCGACCTCCTCGGCGACGCGGAGGAAGGTCTCCGGCGCGGGTTCGGGGTAGTCGCCTCCGGGCGCGTCCGGGCGGCCCGCCGTGATTTCCGCGAAGAGGCGCGTGGCCAGCGCCAGGGGATCCTTCGTCTCGCACCCCCACACGGTCACCACGCGCCAGCCCAGGGCTTCGAGGCGGGCCTTCACGGAGGAGTCGCGGGCGACGTTCCGTTCGAACTTTTCCGTCCAGAACGCCGTGCGGCTCTTCGGCGTCGTGGCGACGGGGCAGCCCGGATGGCGGTGCCAGAAGCATCCGTGCACGAAGACCACGCACTTCCACTTCCGGAGAACCACGTCGGGGCGTCCCGGCAGATGCTTCGCATGGAGCGAGAAGCGGAAGCCGAGGCGGTGGAGCGTCGAGCGCACCACCTTTTCCGGCTGGGTGTCGCCGCTGCGGATGCGCGACATCAGCCACGACCGTTGCTCTGGAGGGATCGTATCGGCCATCGGGCGAGCCTGCCTACAGCGCGGCGTCGAAGGTCTCGACGCCGCTCAAGGGGCGTTTGAAGCAGATGTGCTCCACGTACTGGCGGAAGTTCTCGGCCCCGCGGAGAATCTCGATGTCCATGCGGAGGAAATAGATGGGAACGGGCGGGAGATCGATCTTCGGGATGCGCACGGCGTCCTTCTCGGTGGTGATCACCGCGTCGGCGTCGAGGAAGGCGGCGTGGTGGAGGACGTCGAGGATCTCCTTCCGGCTGAAGCGGTGGTGGTCCACGAAGCGTTCGCAGGCGAGGACCTTGGCGCCGAGGGCGCGGAGGGAGGACTCGAAGCCGCCGGGCGAGGCGATTCCGGAAAGGGCGGAGACCTTCTTGCCGACAAGCCAGGACAAGGGGAGCTCCTCGCGGGTATAGACGTCGCGGAGCAGCTGCGGCTGGTGGCGGCATTCGAGGATCTCGACCTTCGGGTTGATGGCGCGGATCCGCCGGCGCAGGGCTTCCGTGGAGCTGCCGTCGCACTTGGTGATGAAGAGGAAGTTGGCGCGTTTCAGGTTCTGGATGGGCTCGCGCAGGACGCCGCGGGGGAGCATGTGGCCGTTGCTGAAGGGGTTGGTGCGGTCCACCAGCACCACATCGTGCGCGTGCTTGAGGCGCTGGTACTGGAATCCGTCGTCGAGCAGGAGCGTGTCGCATCCGAAGTGCCGGATGGCGTAGCGTCCGCTTTTGACGCGGTCTTTGTCCACGAGGACCACCACGCCGGGGAGGTTGGTGGCGAGCATGAACGGTTCGTCGCCGCTTTTGGCGCTGTCGAGGAGCACCGTGCGGCCGTCGCTCACCACGCGGGGGCGATACCACCAGGGGCGTTGCTTCTCGCGGGGGCCGGGCGCGCCGCCGTCCGCGGCGCCGCCATCGGGGGCGTTGCGGCCTCTGCGCGGGGTGCGGGAGGAGCGTCGTCGCAGGCGGCTCCACCAGGGGAGTTCCTCCTTGCGGTAGCCGCGCGAGAGGATGGCCACCTTGCGTCCGGCGGCGGCGAGCTCGCGGGCGAAGGTCTCCACCACGGGCGTCTTGCCCGTTCCCCCGACGGTGATGTTGCCCACGCTGATCACCTGGCAGCCCAGGGGGAAGCGGCGGAGGATGCCCAGTTCATAGAGGGCGAGGCGGGTCTGGACGATGAGGCGGAAGACGCACGAGCAGCCATGGAGCACGGCCAGCAGGAGGCGGATGTTCCACGGCTTCCCCTGGTCCGCCCCCTCGTACTGGATCAGGCGAAGCAGGAACTTTTCGGTCTCTTCGAACCAGGATGGCTGCTTTTTCCGCATGAGTGGCGAAGCATAGCAAACTTTGGCGCGGGATTCCAGGGCGGAACCGGGGACGCCGGGGCGGCTCCTGCGGGCTGGGCGGGAGCGATGCGGTGCAAAACGCCTATTCCTGGCCGAAATCGCGATCGATGCCGTCGCGTTCGGGGGTCAGGCACACCACGAAGGCGGCGCCGCTGGCGATGGCGATTTCGTTGTCGCCCGCCCGGAGTTCCACGGGGACGCGGGTATGGCCGGGGTGCCAGCCCCGGGGGTTGGAGGGGTCGGCGGCCCACACGCGTTCGCCGTTCAGCCAGACCAGCAGGGGTTCGGCGGCGGGGACGAGCCAGGCGTCGCGCGCGCCGTCGCTATGGACCGTGGCCTTGGAGAAGTACCAGCGGCCTTCCCCGGCCACCTTGTCCAGTTCCACGGCGACGCCGCGGCGGCGCTCCTGGTCGGGCCACCAGCTGGCGGCGCCGTCCTGGCGAGGCAGGGTCATCGCGTGGCCTTCGCCTTCGGGAACGGGCATCGGGGCGTCTGCGGCGGGGCGGTCCGCGGGCATGGCCCAAACGACCCATTCCGTGACGAGGCCCGGAAGCGTGGGGACGTCGAGGGTCTGCGGGACGGGCACGTCGGCGTAGCCGAGGGCGTCGAGGAGTTCGCGAACCATCGTGCGGTAGCCGGGGAATTCCAGGTGGATGCCGTCGGGGCTGATGAGCGGCGCGCCGCCGGCGCGGAGGTCGCGCTCCATCGCGGCGTGGACGTCGGCATAGCGGAGGCCGCGCTTGTCGGCCTCGTCGCGCATGGCGGCGACGAGTTCCTCGAGGAGGGGGATTGTCCCGGCATGCTGTTCGGCGATGACCACGGGGGTCATGGGGAGCACGCGTGCGCCGGAGGCGAGGATGGCGTCGAAGATGGCGGCGCACTCGGTCGCGAACTGCCCGGCGGACTTGCCGCGCATGGCGTCGTTCACGCCGGCGTTGAAGATCACGAGGTCGGGCTTGTAGGAGAGCACGTCGGGCTCGAGGCGGCGGAGCATTCCGTCGGCGGTGTCGCCCCCGATGCCCGCCGCGACCGTGACGGGCACGGGGAGGCCGGCTTCGTGAAGGGCCTGTTTGAGGAGGAGGGCGTAGGTTTCGCCGTCGGTGATGGAGTCGCCGAGGCAGACGATGGTCCGGGCGTTCATGGGAGGGATTTCCTGGGGTTCGGAGAAGAGTTCCGACATGTCGGAGTCGTCGATGCGATACCAGAGGATGCGGTTGAGCCAGCTGTCCTCGATGAAGGCGTCGAGCTTGCCGTCGCGCGGATCGCGGTTCACGCACACGGCGGCGGTGTTGTCCATCCAGCCGGAGGTGAAGCCGGCGGGTTCGCCGGGCTTGAAGGTGCCCACGTGCAGGCCGCCCGGCTCGTAGTGGTAGACCTCGCCATCGAGGAAGTGGCCGAGCATCACGCCGCCGCGGCCGCCGGGAACCACGCAGAAGCCGGGGGTGACGCCGGGCATGGGCGTAATCCATTCGAGCCGGTTCTCCTTCGTGTAGCGGGCGAGGACCCAGCCGCCCATCCAGATGTTCCCGGCGCCGGGGCCGTCGGGACGGAAGAGGGCGCTTCGGCCTTCGGCGTAGAGGGAGCCATCTCCGGCGCGCTGGGCCATGAGCGGGAAGAAGCGGGCGGGCGACTCGTCGCGCGGGATGATCATGCGGGCCTGGCGCCAGTCGTAGCGGGGGTTGCCGCGGCCGTCGAAGCCCGCGAGCGGAAGCTCCCAGACGGCCTGGGTGTGATGCTCGCAATAGACGAGCGTGCCGTCCGCGTCGGCGTTCATGCCGAAGATGGCGTAGCGGGTCTCCTCGGGCGGGACCTGCCGGTCGACCTCGTCGTCCTGCACCTTGCCGTCGCCGTCGAGGTCGCTCCAGCACCAGAGGTTCGGGGGCTTGCGTCCGGCTTCGGGGAGGTCGTGGTTGTAGCGGCCGTCGGGGTGGGGCTCGGTGCTGCCGACCATCGCGGCGAGGCGGTAGAGGCCCTCGCCGGTGCGGCGGTAGATCTGCATGCTGTCGCCGTAGCACTGGTACAGGAATTCGATGCCGTTGAAGGCGAGGTGCGCGGGTACGCCGTGGTTGCCGTAGAGGTATCCGGGGTCGCCATCGAGGACGGTCCCTTCGTAGGTCCACTCGCCCTTGTCCTTGTCGCCGAGCCGGATGCGATGGAAGCGCTGGGTCAGGAACTCGTCGGGGCGGGCGGGGTTGTAGCTTCCGGAATCGCAGAAGGCGAGGGCGAGGTGTTCCCAGAGGCAGGTGCCGTCGGGGGCGAAGTGGCCGATGCGCGCGCCGCCGCAGGGGACGGAGCCGAGGGTGGTCAGGTTGCCCTGGGCGTCGACGCCCGCGCCGACCAGGGAATAGAATTGGTCGGGGCGGGCGGTGCCGGGGGCGGCGGGGCCGCCGAAGGCGCGGGTCTGTTCCGCCGTCTTGCCGGAGACGTCGAAGAAGCGCACCTGGCAGGATTCGCCGTCGGCCACGCAGAGCTCGCCGCCGGGCGCCATGCAGAGGGAGGCCGTGCGCACGTCTTCGAGGAGGGTGGCGTCGAAGGTGCCGTCGGGGTTGAAGCGGCTCACCTTCGTGTGCTCGTGGGCGACGTAGAAGCGGCCTTCGGCGTCGATCGCGATGTCGTGCGGAAGTCGCACGGCGAAGGCGGCGGAGGCGTCCTCGGCGCCGGTCTCTTTGTCGAAGACGCGCACTTGGCCGGCGATGGCGTCGGTGGCATAGATGTGATCGCCGAAGACCGCGAGATCCTGGATGGGCTGCGCGAGGAGGGCGGCGTCCTCGGCGGGCGTCCCTTCGGGGATGGAGCGTTCGGGCCATTCATAGAGCTGGATGTGGCCCTTCCATCCGGCGAGGGAGGGATCGGTGAAAGGGACGAGGTCGCCCGTGCGGATGTCGAAGCGCTGGATCTGCTTGCGGCTCTTGCTGTGCTCGTTGGCCCAGCCGAAGGTGGCGCAGTAGATGAAGGCGTCGTCCGCGGTGATGGCATGCGGCGCGCCGTTGGGGTCGCCGTTGCGGATCTGGTAGCGGGCGTGGAAGAGCGTCTTGCCGCCGGGGTCGAAGACCTTGAAGTCGTGGCCGGCCTCTTCCCAGCCGTTGGCGGTGTAGAGGATGCCGTCGGCGCCCGCGAAGATGCCGCTCACGCCGTGCTGGATGTGCTGCATCTCGCCGCCGGGCGAACCGGTGTTGCCGAGCTGCGCGACGTTCTCGTAGGTGGAGCGGTTCACGACCACGCGCAGCCTGTACGTGCCGGGGGCGGCGGGGCGCCCCACGGAATCCCTCCCGCTCCACACGGCCTCGTGGGAACCGGCCTCGCGGGTTTCGGCGCCCCAGAGGGGGCAGACGAGACGGCCCGCTTCGTTGTAGATTCCGCCGGCGGTCAGGCCGCCCTGTTCGAGCGTATAGGGGAAGGTGAAGGTGGCGGCGCAGGCCGCCGCGGCCCAAAGCGACGCGGCGGTGGCGGCGCCCGGAAGGTGAAGGTGTTTCGCCATGGGAGACTCCTGGTTTCGTGCGTGCGGGAGGAAGCGGGAGGAAGAAGGACCACGCGGTATTCGTAGCATGAGGCAGGCCAAATCGCAACGGCTTTCCTCGCGGATTCGCGCCGGCGGACCGTCCCGGAAAGCGCGCCCGTAACGGCGCGCCGCTTCCCGTGCGGCATCAGCCGCGGAGCTGGCCGTCGCCCGTGACCTCGTACTTGTAGGTGGTGAGTTCCGCCAGTCCCACCGGGCCGCGGGCATGGAGCTTGTCGGTGCTGATCCCCATCTCCGCGCCGAGGCCGAACTCGGCGCCGTCGGTGAAGCGCGTGGAGGCGTTCACGTAGACGGCGGCGGAATCGACGCGCTTGAGGAAGGCGCGGGCCGCGCGGGGGTTCGTGGTGACGATGGCGTCGGAGTGGCGGGAGCCGTGGCGGTTGATGTGTTCGATGGCGGCGCGCAGGGTTCCCACCACGCGCACGGCAAGGATGAAATCGAGGTATTCGGCGTCCCAGTCCCCGGGGCTCGCGGGGGCGAAGGCGGGAACGATGGCGCGGGCGGCGGCGTCCGCGCGGATTTCGACGTTGCGGCGCGCCGCCATTCCGGCGAGCATCGGAAGGAAGGCGCCGGCGATGGCTTCGTCGACCAGCAGCGTCTCGACCGCGTTGCAGGTGCCGGGACGCTGGCACTTCGCGTTCTCGACGATGGCCAGGGCCGTCCCGAGGTCGGCGCTTTTCTCGACGAAGATGTGGCAGACGCCCTTGTAGTGCTTGAGCACGGGCACGCGCGCCTGCTCCATCACGGCGCGGATGAGCGATTCGCCGCCGCGCGGGATGACGACGTCGACGCGGTCGTCCATCTGCACCAGTTCGCGCACGGCGTCGCGGTCGGTCACCGGGACAAGCTGCACGGCATCCGCAGGGATCCCGGTTCCGGCGAGGGCGGAGGAGAGCGACGCGGCGATGGCGAGGTTCGAGCGGATGGCCTCCTTGCCGCCGCGCAGGATCACGGCGTTCGAGCTTTTCAGGCAGAGGGCGGCGGCGTCCGCGGTGACGTTCGGGCGCGATTCGTAGAGGATGGCGATCACGCCGAGGGGGACGCGGCGCTTGACGATGACAAGCCCGTTCGGGCGCTTCACGCGGCCCAGCACCTTCCCGACGGGGTCCGGCAGGGCGGCGACGTCGCGGAGGCCCTGGACCATGGCGGCAAAGCGGGCGTCCGTGAGGGTGAGGCGGTCGACCATCGCATCCGAAAGGCCTGCGGCGGCGGCCGCCTCGATGTCCTCGCGGTTGGCCGCCTGGATGGCGGACTGGTCGCGGAGGAGCGCGTCGGCCATCGCGAGGAGCGCGCTGTTCTTGCGGCGGGTGGAGGCCTCGGCGAGGCGGTGGGCGGCGGCGAGGGCGCGGTCGCCCATCGCGCGGATCTGTGCGTGGAGGTCCATGGGGGAAATCCTTGGGGGTGGGTTCGGGGTTCGAGGGCGGAAGAACGGGGCGCGGGTTCAGGAGGCCCGCACGACCCAGTCGGAGGGCGGGATGGCCTCCAGGAGCGGGGGGAGGAGGGAGTCGGGCACGTCGAGGTTCCCGAAGCCGCGGCCGATGGCGATGTCGGGCGTGGACGCCCCATGGTAGTCGGAGCCGCCCGTCACGAGCAGCCCGTGCTGCCGGGCAAGGCGGAGCGCCGTCACCAGCATCTCCGCCCCATGGGTCGTGTAGTAGGCCTCGATTCCCGAAAGCCCCAGCTCCTTCAGCGTTCCGATGGCGGCGTCGAGGCGCCGGGGATCCTCCGACCAGAGGAAGGGGTGGGCCCACACGGCGACGCCGCCCGCCGCCCGGATCAGGCGGATGCTCTCGCCCGGCGGCAGGCGCACGCGATCGGAGTAGGCGGCGCAGCCGGCGCCGAGATAGCGGTCGAAGGCCTCCTGGATGGAGGCGACGTAGCCGCGCGCGACCATCGCCCGGGCAATGTGCGGACGCCCGACCACGCTGCTCCCGGCGAAGGCGGCAACCTCCTCCGGATCGAGGGGGAGCCCCAAGGCGGCGAGATTCGCGAGGATGCGCCGGTTGCGGTCGTCGCGGCCGCCAAGCACCGTGCCGAACTGCGTGACGAGCTCCGGGAAGGTCGGATCCACCCCGTAGCCGAGGATGTGGATCGTAGCATCCTCGAACTGGGCGCTCACTTCCACGCCGGAAAAGCCGGTCAGCCCAAGCGAGCGGCATGCCGCGAGGAAGCGCTCGACGCCTCCGAGGTTGTCGTGGTCGGTGACCGCCGCGGCGCCCAGGCCGAGGGCATGGGCTTTCGCGGCGATTTCCTCCGGCGTGTCGCTGCCGTCCGATGCGGTGGAATGGATATGGAGGTCGATCATGGCGGGTACGAAGGCGGAATCCGCGCGAGCGCGGCCCGGGGAACGCGATCAGTCCAGGATTTCGGGATAGGCGCTCCGGATCGCGCCGGGGCATTGGGCGCCGAAGAAACCGGCGATCGCGGCGTCGTAGGCCGCCGTGTGGGCGAAGGCCTTCTTCATCAGGCCGAAACGGGTTTCGAGGCCGAGGGCGCCATGCTTCTCCGCCATCTCGGCGAGGAGGGAGGGGTAGTCGTCCGGATCGGTGACCGACGCCACGCGCAGGTAGTTCTTGGCGGAGGCGCGCACCATGCAGGGCCCGCCGATGTCGATGTTCGCACGGGCCATTTCGGGGGTGACGCCCGGCTTCGCCACGGTCTGCCGGAAGGGATAGAGGTTCACCACCACCATGTCGATGGCCACGCCGTGCACGCGGGCCAGGTCGTCCTGGTGGGCGGGGTTGTAGGTTTCCGAGAGCAGGCCGAGGTAGATTTTGAAGTCGAGCGTCTTCACGAGGCCGCCCTGCATTTCGGGCTGTCCGGTGTAGTCGGAGACGGCCACGAGGTTCCTCGCGGCGAGGTCGTCGCCGAGGATCGCCCGGATGGCGGCGTAGGTTCCGCCGGTGGAGAGGATCCGCACGCCGGGGACCTGCTTCACGAGGGCGGGGATGAAGGTGTCGAGGCCGCGTTTGTCGGAGACGCTGCAGAGCACGTTGCGGATGGCGACACGGTCGTCGATCCGGGTCACGATGTTGAGGGCCATGGTTCTCCTTGGGGATCGGGGAGGGGAGGGGGAAGCATCCGGATCACGCCAGGCGGACCACGGGCTTGGCGACTTCGCGGGTCTTGAGGTTTTCGAAGGCGGCATGGATGTCGTCGAGGTCGAAGAGGTGGTCGCGGTCGATCCAGGCGGCGGGATTGAGGCGTCCGGCACGGTAGTGCAGAAGCGCGGCGTCGTGGGTTTCGGCCTCGTCGTAGCCGCCGGCGTAGCAGGTGAAGGTCTTGGACGGCGTGAGGCGCAGGTCGTAGAACTCGTCCATCCCGTAGGTGCCGATGGTGCCGCCCGGGCGGAGGCAGTCGAGGCCCTGGAGGGTCATCGCGGCCTTCCCGACGGCGTCGATCACGAAGTCGTAGCCGTCCGGGACGATTTCCATCGCCTTCTTCCAGCAGTCGGGGTCGCGGTAGTCGAGGCAGTCCGTGGCGCCGGCGAGCCGTCCTTGGGGGGCGCGGCCCGCGGCGCCGACCATCGTGACGCGGCTTGCGCCGAGGTTGCGGCAGTGGGCGACGAAGGAAAGGCCGTTGCCGCCGGAGCCGATCACGAGCGCCTTCGCGCCCGGACGAAGGCCCATGCGGGTGGTGTAGCTGAGCGTCTCGCGCCAGGTGATGAACATCGTGCCCACGAAGGGATCGATGTCGGCCGGAAGCACCTGCTGCACGGTGGAGTCTTTCCAGCCGTCCACGCCATCCTCCTGCATGGCGCGCCAGTCCTTGGCGACGCCCATCGTGGCGAATCCGCCCCAGCCGATGTTCACGCCGCCCGAGGGAGGCGTGCCCACGCGGGTGACGAGGTCGCCCGGACGGAGGTTGCGGACCTTCGCGCCGACTTCGACGACGCGCCCGATGCTTTCGTGGCCGAGCACGAAGGGGAGTGTCACCCACTCGCAGTAGGGGCGGTCCTGGCGGATGAGGTGCACGTCCGTGCCCGCGCAGAGGGCTCCGTAGAGGAGATCGCAACGGGCATCGTAGTCTCCGATCACGGGATCGGGCAGTTCGCGCACCACCAGTTGGTTTTTCGCTTCGACGACGGCAGCTTTCATGGGGAAATGTCCTTTCGACGGGGGATTCGATGACGAAAAGGTATCAGGAAGCGCCGGATCAAGCAAGGCGGAGTCAAAGCCGCCAGACGTTGCCTCACAAGTCATGACACCGGAACTGAGGTGATGGAGACGTCAAAGGCGGGGGAAGAAGCCTCTGCCGAACAAGGGAACGCCCATCTCGGTCGCGGTGTTCCAACTACGGCACTCGGCATGATGGCTACATTGAGGACGGCCAGCAACCCCCCAACGCCACCCGCACCTTGCAGCGTACCGGAGAGGTCGCGCCCCAGACGTAGTGGTTGGTGGTAGATGACTGGCGGTGATTGTCTCGGCAACGAGATTCCATCCGTCGTAGATGTAGGTATGCGTCGCCTCGGGGGTGAATTTCAACACCCTTCTGCTCATGTGGTCGTAGGCGTTGGAAACAACGCACAGACCGTTGGAATAGGCGGCGACGAGGCGGTTCTCGGCGTCATACGCATAGCTGAAACGCCCGTCCCACGTCATATTTCCGTCGAGATCGTATGCGGGAGAAATTTGGACAGGATTGACAGGATTGACATGATTGGAAATCAGGAAATACTGGTTCAGTTCGTTGGCGGTGTAGATGTTCGTGACGGCGTTAAGCGAGGTCCACAGCGCGTATCGCGGTAGGGACGCCCGTTGCCGGGCGCCCCCCGCACGGATCCCGGCGTGCGGAATTCCCGCACCGGGCTCTTCGGGACTGCTCGCTTTGCACTCGGTCTTCAACGCGCCCCCATGAAGGAAAACAGCATCTGCCCGCTCTCGGTGATCCGCGGTCCCGGCACCCCGTGGCGCTTGAGGATCGCATTGAGACGGACCCAGGTCAAGCCCCGCTTCTGGCTTCTGCGGTTGAGCCACTTGTAGAGCCCAGCCACCACCTGCCTCCAGAACTTGCACAGGCTGCGCCCGTTGCCCGTCACGCCGTAGTACTGCCAGTACCCCGCGAGCTTGCGCCCCAGCCGTTCCATGAGAACGGGCAGGCGTTCGCCCCGGTTGGCCTTGATCCACTCGGCGAAGCGTTCCACCGACCGCCGGAGACGGCTCGGAGCCGTCCGGCGCTGCACCTTCCAGCGTCCGTTTCGCGTACGCTCCCAGTGGTACTGGAACCCCAGGAAGTCGAAGCCGCCGTTGTCGCCCGACGGGTTGCCCCGCTCGAAGCGCACCAGCCGCGTCTTCTCCCCCGACAGCTCCAGGCCGAACTTGCCCAGTCGCCCGGGCAGTTCCCCAAGGAAGCGTTCCGCGTCCTCGCGCCGCTCGAAGGCGACCACGAAGTCGTCGGCGTAGCGCAGCATCACGCATCGGCCCGGCGTCGTCCTCCTGACCACGCGGTCGAACCAGAGATCCAGCGCGTAGTGCAGGTAGACGTTCGCCAGCACCGGCGAGACCACCCCGCCTTGGGGCGTCCCCTCCGTCGGATGCAGCACCCGTCCGTCCGTTTCGAGCACCCCCGCCTTGAGCCATTTGCGCACCAGCCGCAGAAACGGCTTGTCGTCGATGCGAAGCTCCAGCATCCTGAGCATCCAGTCGTGATCGACGTGCTCGAAGAAGCCCTTGATGTCCGCATCGACCACCCACGCATAGCTCCCCCCGCCGAGCCTCGCCGCCCATTCGCGGCTGGCCTCGCGGGCGTCGCCGCCGGGACGGTAGCCCCGGCTCGCCGGCAGGAAGTCCTCTTCGTAGATCGCCGTGAGCACCTTCGCCACGGCCATTTGCAGCAGTTTGTCCTCCAGCACAGGGATTCCGAGGGGACGCAGTTTCCCGCCCCCCTTTGGGATGTTCACCCTGCGCACCAGTCGGGCGTGGTACCGCTTGTGCTTGAGCCGCTCGACCAGCGCCGCGAGGTTGGCGTCCAGGTCGCGCTCGTAGTCGTCGAACGTCACCCGGTCAACCCCCGGCGCGGCGTCCCTGCGCAACGCCCGAAAGCATTCGCGCAGGTTCGCCTCGTCCAGCAGCCTGTACACGTCGCGGAATCGCGCCTTCGGGTCGCGTCGCGCCCGATCCGCTATTCCCCGCAGTGAGGTTTGCAGTGTTTGACAGCCTGTCGTGTCCGTCCTTGCCTGTTCCCTTTGCGGGCTTCGCAGCCCCGCCGCCCCCTTCCCCGTGTGATCGGCTCGCCCGTCTCGGAGTACTATGGGGCGGTCTGACTCCCGCCGCCGCGTCGCGCCGCCTTCCCCTTCGGCTCGGCGGTCGCTACCGCGCCCTCGCGGACGCGGACGGCGACGGGTCTCCCAAGTTCCCGTTCGCTTCTCTCTCCACATGCCGCGCGCCGTAGACCCCGGCGCAGTCACCGGACGCAAGCCAGTTGCGCGTTCTTGTTGCTGGCTTCCATGTAGGCAAACATGTCGCCCTGCGCATGATCAATTAACGGGGCTGAACCGCTTCGGGAGGGTGCATCCTCCCTGCGGCCTGCGAAGTTCCCTGTGTACGCTTACACTACTTCATTCGGATTCGACTCCTCTTCCATAGTGCCAACACTCGGTACGAGTGGATGGCTGGTCCTTACTCGGCGGGGACTTCCACCCCGCAAGAAGCGCCGAGCTTCGCTTGGCGCACTGCCTATGTTGTCGAAGGCGTAGCGGTTGGTGTGGGCGGGCTGGATGATGGCCGCCGTGACTTCGCTTCTGGCGTTGTAATCAAAGGTGTCGGCGTTTCGTGACGTGACACGGTTAAGCAGGTCGTAGGTGTAGGCCAGCGGATTGTACGGCACGCCGCTGACGCTGTTGGTGATGGCTTTTACCAGACTGCGGCGGTAGGGGTCGCGGGTCAGGTTGCGGGCAAGTACGACGCCATTCGTCAAGGCCACCGAATAGCCCGCATCCCAACCGTCGGAGGTGTAGGCGTAGGTGGCGCGGAAGGCGGTGTTGGAGACGGCGGAGTGCCGGTTCTCGGAGTCGTAGCCGTATTGAACGGGTGGCGCATCCTCGACGCGCAACGCCGCCAGGCGGTGGCGGTGGTCCAGGGTGCGGGCCAGGGTCGCGGTGTCGCCGCCAACCATGGCCGTCTCGTTGGTGGCGGTGCCGAGGTGGCTGTTCTGGTAGGCGTATCGCGCGACGGCGTTGGAGGCAAAGGCGGGGCGCTGGAAGGCATCGTACCCGAGCGCGGCGGCAGGCGTGGCGTCGGAGTACGAGACGCCTGTCAACAGCCCGTCGGGGTTGTAGGCGTTCTCCTTCCACGCTCCGCGAGCCCATGCCGTGCGGAGCGGCTTGCCGTCGGGGGTGTGCGTATAGGACACTGCGGAGCCGTCGGCGTAGACCTTGTTGGTGGCAAGTCCGGTGGCGTGGTCGTAGTTCCAGGCGGTGAGATCGAGGGACGCAGGGGACGCAAGGGATGCGAGGGACGCGCCTCCGGCAAGCTGGACGGCGAGGGCGGCGAAGCCGACGGCGTTGCCTCGGGTGGTGGCGAGGGCGGCCATGCGGCCGGCGGTG
>JBMNHG010000008.1:0-834503 GCA_050950285.1 Kiritimatiellia bacterium
TGCTCCATCTCGGAGGGCGCGGCGCGGCAGGGGCGGTTGGAGAAGTCGTACCGGACGCCGACCGACGTCCCGCCGCCCGTCCATTCGACGGCCTGGCAGCGCGCGCCGTTGATTTCCGCCGCCGCCCCGGCGCCGTCCACGAGGACGCCCGGCGCCCAGGCCAGCAGGTACAGCGGCTGTGGGCAGGTCGAATTCGTCGAGGTGGCGCGGAGCGCGAGGGTCAGTTGCAGCGCGTTCGTCGACACGGGGAGCCAGAGGCTGTCGTCGGGCGGCGAGGCGGTCGCGGTGCCGCTTCCGCCTTCGGAGTCGGCCCACTCGAGCGCCATGCCGTCGAGCGACCAGCCTGCGGGCGCATTCGAGGAGGCGGAGAGGAAGTACTGCTGCCAGCCGCCTTTGCGGTCGATCGTGAAGGTGCGCTCGTACACCCGGTTCGTGCCGCCGGCGGGGAGGTCGCACCGGAAGGCGTCGAAGAGCTTGAGGGAGGCGAGGTTCCAGGCGAGGTTCGTCGGAGCGGAAGCCTCCGCGAAGGGGTCCATGCCCGCGGCGATCTTCGTCGAGAGCGGGAAGCCGGTGTCGTAGGGATCGTAGGCGAGGCTGTCCACCGCGTTGGTGCCGCCGAACTTCGCCGTTTCGTAGGCGTCGGGGATGCCGTCGCCGTCGAGGTCGTCGGGCGGCGTCGGGGACAGCGGGTCGGGGTCGGAGCCGTCGACGAGCCCGTCGCCGTCGGTGTCGCGGAGCAGCGGACTCGTTCCGGCGGCGGTTTCGGCGCCGTCCAAAACGCCGTCGAGGTCGGTGTCGGGCAGGCGGGGGTCGGTGCCGTGGACCATCACCTCGTCGCAGGTGGAGAGTCCGTCGCCGTCGTGGTCGGCGATGTCCGGGTCGAGCATGCCGAAGGCGCGCCAGTGGAGTTCGAGGCCGTGGACGAGGACGCCCGTGCCGCCGAAGGCGAAGGTCTCGCCGCCGCCGCCGTGCTGGGCGCCGACGACCCAGTTGGTGGCCGGCGGCGCGTTGGTGGCGGACAGCCGGGACAGGTCGTAGCGGTAGACGAAGTCGCCGGAGGGGAAGAGTTCGGCCTGGAAGGTGACGGGGAGGCCGGCGTCGCGGCCGGCGAAGACGTCCTGCCAGGCGAGCAGCAGGCTGTTGGAGGCGGTCGGGGCGTGCCAGAAGCGTCCGGCCGGCGGGACGATGCCGAGGGAGGTCTGCAGGGGGGCGAGGAAGTCGAGGCCCGAGCCGTCGGGCATCCGGCGGGCGCGGGGCGAGCCCTTGGGCCAACCGAAGGAGAGCGTTCCGCTGCTGGAGACGTGCAGGCCCCCCGACGCGGTTGGTGCCGAGGGTGAAGGACCAGTTGGTGGCGGGGAGCCAGAAGGTGTCCTCGGCCACCCCGTAGCGGGCCCAGGGGGCGTGGACGACGGCGTTCGACGGGACGGAGGCCAGGGGCGGGAGACGGGTTGGTGGCGACGCGCGCGAGCGCGACGCCGGCCCGGTACTGGCCGGCGGTCAGGCGGGGGCCGGGGGAGGGGCCGCGCGCGGGCCGCGCCGGGAGGCCGCCGGAGACCATGCCCGCCGGGGGAGGGCCGTGAAGACGGGGCGTTGCCGCCGGGCGGCACCTTCGGGACGCCGTGCAGGGTGGCGACCACCAGGAGGGCGGAGAGCACCGCCCTGACGGAGGGCGCAAGCGAGCGGAACCGGTCGCCGAGAGCGCGGAAGAGGCGGCGCAGGCCGGGCGACGTCCCGGCCCAGGCGCCGAGGCAGAAGAGCAGCGGCACGCCGGCCAGCAGGCAGGCGCCCGCGAACATCCAATGGCGTATCGACTGCAGGAGTCCCATGGCGCTACCTCGGAAGGATCACGGCGCCGCGACAAGACAGGCGGCGACGGCCCGGAGAAAAACGGCGCGCCGCCGGAACCGCGGCCCAAGGGAGGACATGCAACTTGTATCCATGGTGGGGAGCGTAGCACGGGGCAACGGCGGCGGCAACCCTTATTCATGGGGGACGATCCCATTGTTTCAGCCCGAACCGGGCGGCAGCAGTTCCGGCCGGTTGCGCCTGCGGGGAACTTGCGGTTGATTTCGGAGGGGTTAGGGTGTATCATACCAGTTGTTATCAGTTTTTACTACCCAAAGAACCCGAAGGAACCCCCCATGAAAGCTGAAGCTCGCCCCGATTTCGCGAAGCTCGCGTCCACCTCGCGATCCTTCCAAGATGCCGACCAACGGTTGATCGGCGCCCTCCCCGCCATCGCCATCACGCCTGTCGCCGACGGCCGTCCCTACGCCCACGACAGCAACGTGGAGAAGACCTGGCGCATGGCCGAGAAGGTCTACGACATCATCAAGGCCCACGTCTGCTATCCCGACGGCACGCCCGTGCGCGTGGTGGTCGCCCCCGAGATCGTCTACGGGCCGCGTTCCGGCGCCCGCGCCCAGGCCTACTATTCCACGCAGGCCGTCTGCGCGAACATCTGGGTCGCCCGCTCCTGGTGCTACTCCGACGAACTCATGAGCGCCTGCCAGGGCCTCGGCTCCTCCGAATGGCAGCAGTGCGCCTATGGGCTCAACCAGACCGACCGTCCCGGCGCCGTGTGGCTGAAGAGCTTCACCGCCGCGATGGACGAGAAGAACCGCCCGGTCTTCTGCATCTACAATCCCGACCTCGAAGACGAAGACGGCCCGCTGTGCGACTACGTCGCCACGCGCATCCTGCGCTTCGCCCGCTGCGCCACCGCCGTCGGCTACATGCGCGGCAAGAACTTCCTGGGCGTGGGCGGCGTCTCCATGGGCATCGTCGGCTCCGACCTCCGCCGCAACATCATGCTCCAGACCTTCGGCATGGGCTCCGCCTCGTTCGACATGTCCGGCCTCAATACCCGCATCAACGAGAAGTTCTACGACAAGGCCGAGCTCGACCGCGCCTGCGAATGGTTCACGAAGACCTTCAAGATCGCCTACGGACACAAGGGGAACGACGCCCTCGGCCTCTCCCGCCCGCGTTCCAAGGACGACCTCGTCCGCCGGTGCCTGCTCCAGACGATCCTCGTGCGCGACCTCATGCAGGGCAACGCCAAGCTCGCCAGGCGCTGCCCCTCCTGGCTCAAGGGGAAGGGCTACCAGCACGTCGAATGGGCCCAGGGCTACAACGCCCTCGGCGCCGGCACCCAAGGCCAGCGCCAGTGGACCGACGGCCACCCCAACTTCGACGTCACCGAGTCCCTCCTCAACTCGATGGTCGACTGGAACGGCTTCCGGACGCCCTACATCGTGGCCACCGAGAACGACGGCAAGAACGGCATCGGCATGATCGTCGGCCACCTGCTCTCCGGCGGCATGAGCCAGATGTTCGCGGACATCCGCACCAACTGGACCCCCGCCTCCATCAAGAAGGCCACCGGGACCGACGTCTCGAAGATCTGCCCTCGCGGCATCATCGACAAGCGCAACTCCGGCGCCGCCGCCCTCGAATACGCCGTGGACCTCTACAAGATCTGCGGCTGCCCGAAGACCACCCCCATCCAGGACGTCGTCGCCAAGCTCCGCGCGAACGAAAAGCTCCAGGCCAAACTCGCCAAGGAAATCGGCGCGGCCGTGACCTACATGGGCGCCGACCTCTGCTACTTCCCGGGCGACGGTCTCTCCAGCCACTTCCGCAGCCCGGGCGGCCTGCCCCTGACCTCGTACCGCTACAACGTGGTGGACGAAAAGGTCACCTGCTCCGTGGTCGAGGGCGATTCGGTGGACCTGCCGAAGGATGTCGGCGACAAGATCGGCGCGCGCACCGATCCGACCTGGCCCGAGACTCACTGGATGCCGCGCGGCATGACCTCGTTCGAGTACATGAGCCGCATCGGCCCCAACCACGACGGCTCGTCGCTCGGCCTCATCGGCGCGGACTTCATCACCTTCAACGCGATGCTCCGCATCCCCGTGGACATGCACAACGTCGCGAAGGAGGACATTTTCCGTCCGACGATGTGGGATCGCTTCGGCGGCGACGACTTCCGCGTCTGCCAGAAGCTCGGCCCCGTGTACCGCTGATCCCGGCGAGCCGCTAAAAAAACGGCGTGCCGCGATTTTTGCGGCGCGCCGTTTTTTTTTTTTATTCCCGTCCGAACTTCCGGAGGAGCTCGCGGGTGGAGGGTGAAGATCATCGTGGGGCGACCGCGCGGGCAGGTGTAGGGCATGCGCGTGCGGGCGAGGGCGGCGATGAGGCTGTCGAGTTCGGCGGGGGCGAGTTCGGCGCGGCCGCGCAGCGCGGCGCGGGCCGCGGCGCGGGCCGCGGACTCCCGGTGCCGGTGTTCCTTGCCGCGCCGGGCGCCGGAGGCCTCGAGGTCGCCGGCGATGTCCGCCAGCAATTCGCGGCAGGCGTTTCCGGGGACGTCCGGGGGGAGTCCTTCGACGATGAACGAATCGCGGCCGAACTCGTCCAGCTCGAATCCGAGCGACCGGAGGTCGTCCAGCGAATCGGCGATGCGGCGGGCGTCTTCGGGCGGCAGGCGCACGGTCACCGGGATCAGCAGGCGTTGCGACGGGGTGGATTTGCCCTTCGCGGCGTGGAGGAGGCGTTCGTAGAGCACGCGTTCGTGTGCGGCGCGGGGGTCGAGGGTCACGAACCCTCCGTCCGTTTCCAGCAGCACGAACGGTCCGGCGATCTGCCCGAGGATGCGGAACCATTTCCAGGGGGAGGATGGGGTGCCTGCGACGACGTGCGCGTCCGCCGGGACGGCGATGGTTTCGGGGGGTGGCGCCGTCCGGGCGGGGCGGGGCGAAGTTTCCGGTCGCCGGCGGGGGCGGTTTCGGCTCCGCCGGAGGGAAGGGGAGGTTGCGCGGGAGGGGGGTGGACGGGGCGGCGGGCGGCGGCGGGGGGGGGGTGGGGCCGGCGGCGGCGGCGGATTCCGGCGCGTGGGGGCGGGCCGTCGTGCCGAGGGCCTCGGCGATGGCGGCGGTCACGGCGTCGCGCACGTCGCCGGGGCGGCGGAAGCGGACCTCGCGCTTGGTGGGGTGGACGTTCACGTCCACGGCGGCGGGGTCGAGTTCGAGGAAGAGGAGGACCACGGGGCGGCGGCCGGCCGGCGAGGGCGGATAGGACTCGCGGAGGGCGTGCGCGAGGACGGGGGAGGAGATGGCGCGCCCGTTCACGAAGAAGTACTGCTCGCCGTTTCCGGAGCGGGCGGTGGAGGGGATTCCGACGAAGCCTTCGATGCGCACGCCCAGGCGCACGGCGGAGGGGACGGGGCGGCAGGCGTCGATCCACTCCTGCCCGAAGAGGTCCCGCACGCGCTCCTCGCGGGAGGAGGCGGGGGGGAGGTTGTGGATCTCGCGGCCGTCCGCGCGCAGCACCATGCCCACGTCGGGCCGGGCGAGGGCGGCGAGGAGGAAGGCGGTGCGGAGGTTCGCCTGTTCGGTCTGGTAGGTACGGAGGAACTTGCGTCGGGCGGGCACGTTGAAGAAGAGGTCGCGCACGGCGATGGTGGTTCCGGGCGGGGCGCCGATGTCGCGCACGTCCTGGAGCGTTCCCCCGACCACCAGGAGTTCCGTGCCGGCGGGGTCGCCGCGGCGGCACGTGCGCAGGGAGAAGCGCGATACCGACGCGATGGACGGGAGGGCCTCTCCGCGGAAGCCGTAGGTGGCGATGCGTCCGATGTCGTCCACGTCGCGGATTTTGCTGGTGGCCTGGCGTTCGATGCACATGAGGGCATCGTCGCGGCCCATGCCGCTTCCGTCGTCCTCCAGCTCGACGAGCTTGCGCCCTCCGGCGGAGACGGTGAGCACGAGGCGCGTGGCTCCGGCGTCGAGCGCGTTTTCCATCAGCTCCTTCGCCACCGACGCGGGGCGTTCCACCACCTCGCCCGCCGCGATCTTGTTCGCGACGTGCGTGGGAAGGAGGCGGATCGGTCCGGAGGTCATGCGATGTCGGCGGCGCCGGGGCCCAGGCGGGCGGGAGGGGCTATCCCTTCACGGCGCCTTCGGTGAGGCCTCGGACGAAGAGTTTCATGGTGAAGACGAAGAGGATGATGGTCGGGATGGAGGCGAGGGCGTAGCCGGCCATGAGCGGCCCCCACTGCTTGATGTAGTCGCCCGCCATGCGGAGCAGCTGCACCATCACCGGCAGGCGGATGCGGTCGCGCATCACGAGCAGGGGGAGGACGAAGTCGTTCCACGAGGCGATGAACTGCTGCACGCCCACGGTGCCGAGGATCGGTCCGGAGAGGGGGAGCACCACGTTCTTCAGCTGCTGGAAGTGGCTTGCGCCGTCGATTTCGGCCGCTTCGTAGAGGTCGAGGGGGATGTCCCCCACGAAGGTCCGGAACATGAAGATCGCGGTGATCTGCCCGGATGCGGCGCCCACCAGGATGAGCGCCCAGAGCGAGTTCAGCATGCGCAGGTTGGTGAGCAGGCGGAAGAGCGGCACCATGTTGGCGATCATGGGCATCATCATCATGATGATCACGGCGTTCCACAAGAAGCCGGAGAGCGGCATCCGCTGTCGCGCGAAGAAATAGGCCGCCGCGATGGCGATGGAGAGCGTGAGCGCGGTGGTTCCGATGCCGAGGAAGAGGCTGTTCGCCACGGAGGGCGCAACCATCTTCCAGGCGTAGGCCCAGTTCTCCGGATGCAGCGGGAGGGTGGGCGTGGCGGGGGCGGAGTAGAACTGCGCGTTGTCCTTGAAGCTCACCACGATCATCAGGTAGAGCGGGAGGAAGGCGGCGACGAGCACCAGCCAGATGAAGCCGTGCTTGCCGGCGCGCAGTCCGTACTCCTTGATTTTGTCCAGGGTGCGTCCGAGCGGGCTCATGTGCCAATCGTGCTTTTTGCGCGCCTTCGCCTCGAAGGCGGCCATGACGGCGGGGTCGCAAGGCGCGGGGCGTTCTTCGGTCTTTTCCGCGGCCTTTGGCGTTCGTTCCCCCACGAGGAGCCAGGTGAGGATCTTCTGCAGGATCACCACGAGGATCGTGAGGACGATGCCGATGGCGCAGGCGTAGCCCATCTGCTGCTCGATGAAGGCCTTCCTCAGCATGAAGAGCGCGGGCACGTTCGCGCTGCCGCCGGGGCCGCCGTACATGCCGGCCAGCGCGAGCACCATGCCGGCGTCCTTCAGGGTGTCGATCACCACGAAGACCAGCAGGAGGTAGACGGAGCCCATGATGAGCGGGAGCTCGATCTTGGTGAAGCGCGTCCACCAGTTCACGCCGTCGATCTCCGCCGCCTCGTAGACGTCGCGGCTGATGCTCTGCAGCTTCGCGAGGTGGGTGAGCACGGCGAAGGAGCCGACCCAGGGGAAGCCCCAGATCACGCAGGCGGTGAGGATCAGGCGGGGGTCGCCCAGCCACGCCGGCGTGGTGCCGGGCACGAAGACGCCGCCCCAGCCGAACCAGGTGTCGAGGCGGCAGAGCAGGTTGAAGATGCCGGACGCCATCAGGAACTTGTTCAGGAAGCCGGTGGTGGCCTCGAAGAAGAACGAGCGCCAGATCAGCACGACCACCAGCCCCGGGATCACCATCGGGATCACGAAGAGCGTACGGTAGAAGAATTGCATCTTCACGCTTCGGCAGCGGTGGATGCATACCGCCACCGCGAGGGCGGGGATCATTTTCACCACGTTCCAGAAGCCCATGATCACGGCGACTCGGAACGACCTCCAGAAATCGGCCGTGGTGAGGATGTCCTTGTAGTTCTTGAACCCCACGAACTCGGAGATTTCCGCGCCGTTCCACCGGTAGAAGCTGTGGAAGATGCCGCTGGCCGACGGGTAGTACACGAACAACCCGAGGAGGACCAGCGTGGGGATCACGAAGAGATAGATCTGCCAGTGGTGGCGCACGGCGCGCCAGCGGATGATTCTTTGGGCCATGTCAGTTCTCCCCTCCCAACAAGTCGGCGGCTGAGGCGTAGCGGGAGCGGATGCGCTCCCGCGCGAGTTCGGAGAAGTCGTAGGGGGCCTTGCTTTTGCCCGTGCGCAGCATGCGGCCGAGCGCGCTCTCGCCCAGCGGGCGCGAGACCAGCGTGTTGGAGGAATAGGTGCGGTAGGCGTCCCAGGCGTTCGCGGCCCGGGTCTCGGGATCCAGCTCGGCGGCGGGATCTCCGATCCCTTCCCTCGCGTCCTCCACATCGCCTGCGTCCACGTCCGCGGCGTCCGGGGCGGCATTCTTGCGCGAAGCGAGCAGCGCCTCGGCGAGATAGCGGGCGGCCATCTGTTCGTCGCCCGGCTGGGAGCGGCGGCTGTTGCGGCGGATCTCCTCGAGTTCCTCCTCGCCGCGCGCGAGGTAGTAGGGGCCGAACTGGCCCAGCAAATCCTCCTTGGCGATCTGGCCCACCTTGAAGAGGTCGTAGAGCTGGGTCCACTTCACGAGCGTGTCGCCGCCCAGGTTGAGCGGCATGGAGCCATAGATGCCCTGCAGGTTCGGGACGAACTCCTTGAGAAGCCCCTGGGGGTCGGTGTCCTTCACGCTGGAGAGCCAGCCGATGTGGTCGTTGAGCATCGCGTTGTAGGTCTTCGAGCTCAAGAAGTGCAGGAAGTCGAGCGCGACCTCGGGATGGCGGCACGTGCGGGTGATGCCGAAGGGGAAGCCGGTGGAGGGCATCTGGTAGACGGGGCCCTCGAAGAACTCGCCGTATTCGGGGTCGTCGCGCGAGGGGCAGGGGAAGTCGCTCACGGCGAGTTGCACGGGGTTGCCATCCTTGTCCTTGAGGTCGCGAGCCTGCTCGACGAGGCCGCCGACGTCCCAGGTGCCGGTGGAGATGAAGACGGCGCGCCCCTGCACGAAGAGGAAGACCGCCTCGTCGCGGCCGAGGCCGGTGAACCCCACCTGGAAGTGCTGGACGATTTCGTCGATCAGGTCGAACTTCGCGTGCAAGGGCGGGAAGTCGAAGTCGAGGGCGCCGGTCTTCATGGCCACGAACATCTCGTCGGCGCCGACGACGCCGTCGCGGTTGAAGTCCGCATGGCGCACCGCCCCGAAGGTGACGGGGTCGCAGAGGTACTGGTCCCACATGCCCCAGTGGTAGTTCGAGCTGGCGATGGGCGTGTAGGGGCGTCCGTCCTTGTCCTTGTGCCGCTTGATCTCCTCGCAGGCGGCGAGGAAGGCCCGCAGGTCCCTGGGGCACTCGTCGAGTCCCGTGAGTTCCTTCAGCAGCGACTTGTTGTAGAAGAGGCTCTGTCCGAACTGGGAGATCGGGACGGTCATCTGCGCGTTCATTTCGCCGTAGTAGCCGGAACGCATGCCGTCGCGGAAGGTGGACGACCACGGCACGCCTTCCAGCTCGGTCCCTTTGTTGTAGGGGTTGGGCTGGTTGGCGTACTGGTTGAGCGGGAAGAAGTATCGCTTGAGGTAGCCGATCAGGATCGCGTACTGCACCATGCCCACTTCGAGGATGTCCGGCGCGGTGCCGCCCATGAGCTGGGTGGTGAGCCAGGTGGCGTAGGTGCTTTCGGGGATGGCGTCCTGGACGATGTAGACTCCAGGGTGGAGCTTGCGGTACTCGGCGATCAGCTTGTCGATGCCGTCGCGCACGCCGCCTTCGAGCTGCCAGTGGCCGATGCGGAGCACCACCTCGGCGTCGGGCGGGGCCTCCTCGAGGCGCGCCCTCGCGATGACCACGATGGAGAAGACGAAGGCGAGGAGGATGACGAGCGCGGGGATGCGGGTGGCCCACGGGGACTCGCGGTCGGGGTCGGCGTATTTCTTATTCCTGGCCATGGCCGTCCTCCTCGGAAGAGACGGGGGTCTGCTCCTCCGTTTCGATTCCCAGCACCGCTTCCAGCCGCTCCAGCTCCTGCAGGGCGAGGAAGGTGCGCTGGTGGTTGGGATATCGGTCGATGAAGGCGCGGTAGTGGGCGACGGCGGCCTCGAGGTCGCCCACGTCGAACTCGGCGATCAGCGCCAGTTTCCAGTGGATGAGGGTGGGGTCGGCCTCCGGGTCGGCGGGGTTGACGTAGCGGGCCTCCCAGCCCTTCCGCGAATGGTCGTAGAGGGCGTCGAGGTCGTCGAGGAGGTCGTCGCAGTGGACGAGCAGCCCGTAGGCGGTCTGCCTCCAGTCGGAGTCGGGGTGCGTGGCGAGGAAGTCCTCGAGTTCGGCGCGGACGGTGCGGGCGATCTCCGGGGTGTCCTCTTCGAGCTTGATGGCCTCGACGCAGAGGAAGGCCTCCTCGCCGGCGGGGTGGTCGGGATAGCGTTCGACGACGCCCTGATAGGCGGCGAGGCGGTCGGCGGCGGGCGGATACTCGCCCCTGTCCACTTCCGAGGCAATCCGGGCGCACCACAGGTCGGCCCACGCGGCGAGCTCGCTTCGGGGGTCGATCTCGATGGCCTTCCGGTAGGCCTCGCGGGCCTTGGCGGGGTTGTTGTCGGGGCGGGTTCGCACGTGCCAGATCAGGCCTTGGGCGAACTTCGCCTCCTGGAGGGTGGCGTCGTCCCCGGCGAGTTCCTCGGCCCGCAGGAATCCGGCGAGGGCGAGCGAGTATTCGCTGGCTTCGAAATACTCCCATCCCTCCGCGATCGCGGCATCGGCGGTGTTGGCGGAGCTTTTCGCGCCGGAACAGCCTCCGCAGGCGATGGCGAGCGCCGCAAGGGCGGCGGCAGCGAGATGTTTCACGTTCATGGGATTCTCACGCCCTCGGAATCGAAGAGGTGGATCTTTTCGCGGCGGATGGCGAGTGCGGCCTCCTCGCCGGTCCGGAAGAGGCGGTCGCCCGCGACGCGGCACACCACGTCGCAGGAGCCGGCCTTGAGGTACACGTACGACTCATGGCCCATTTGCTCGACCATCTCCACCGTGCCGCGCAGCTTCGGCGCATCCTCCTCCGCCTCGGCGAGGATGGAGCCGATGTCCTCCGGGCGCAGGCCCAGGGTGACCTCCATGCCGTCGGCCGCCGTGTCCGCCACGCCCTTCGGGATGGGCGTGGAGAAGGTCGGAGACACGAATTCCAGCCCGGCGGCACCCTTTCGGACGGCGCCCGGGAAGCAGTTCATGGGCGGCATGCCGATGAAGCCGGCGATGAAGAGGTTCGCGGGCTTGTTGTACAGTTCGAGGGGGGCGGCCACTTGCTGCATCCAGCCGTCGCGCATCACGACGATGCGCTCGCCCATGGTCATGGCCTCGACCTGGTCGTGGGTCACGTAAATCATCGTCGCGCCGAGGCGCTTGTGGAGGCGGCTGATCTCCACGCGCATCTGGACGCGCATCTTGGCGTCGAGGTTCGAGAGGGGCTCGTCGAAGAGGAAGACGGAGGGTTTCCGCACGATGGCGCGGCCCACGGCCACGCGCTGCCGCTGGCCGCCCGACAGGGCCTTGGGCCTGCGATGGAGGTAGTCCGTGATGCCCAGAATCTCCGCGGCCTCGGCCACGCGCGCCTTGATCTCCGCCTTGGGGAACCCGCGCAGCTTGAGGCCGAAGCCCATGTTCTCCGCCACGGACATGTGCGGATACAGCGCGTAGTTCTGGAAGACCATCGCGATGTCGCGGTTTTTGGGCGGGACGTCGTTCACCACGCGTCCGCCGATCTTCACGATGCCGCCGGAAATCTCCTCCAGGCCCGCGATCATGCGGAGCGTGGTGGATTTGCCACATCCGGACGGCCCGACCAGCACGACGAATTCGCCGTCGTTGATCTCCAAATTGAAGTCCTCGACGGCCTTTACGCCGCCCGGATAGACTTTCTCGACATGTTCCAGGGTAACAGTCGCCATGGCACGGTATCCTTATCCAAGATAGTCCCGCAGCGCCTCCCCGCCATCGTCGCGGCGTGGGATTTCCGCGGAAACGCATTCACATGAGATGTTTGTATAGCAGGAATCAGTCCATGCCACAAGCAACAAGCAACCTGTAAGATCGGAAAATCGGGCTGTGTCGTTGGACGGCATTCCGTATCCTGCGGGGCGTATTGAAGGATCGCGGCGGGCGTTTGGCTCCGTTCCGCGCGCGGTTCCATCGCGCCTCCCGCCGGAACGGGAGGGCGCGCCGGCGGGAAATTTCCCGGATCCTAAAAGCCCGTGGCGGACCATCATCCATTGCCCATCCGGGTGAGGCGGAAGGGATCCTCCGTACGCAGATCGACCGGACGGAGGTGCAGCGAGAAGTCGAAGGGGCCGGGCTTGAGGCGGTACTTTTCGGGCAATTCCGGTCCGCAGCTGTTGCTCCCGATGCCGGTTTGGCGGAGGTCGAGGTTCCAGGTCACGAATCCACGCTTCTCGAGGTCGTAGGTGTGGAGCGCCTTCTCGAGATCCACGGTGTCGTACCAGTGGGCGCTGAAGTCGAAGGTCTGGTCGGCCCACGCGACGAGGCCCTTGCCGAAGGGATCGGCGAGGGCGGTCCACGAGACGTCGGTGCGGTTGCCGTTTTCCTGCGGGAAGACGTAGTGGGTGAAGAGCTGGTCCACGGTGGCGTTCCAAAGGCCGCGGCGCTGCGCGCTCTTGGTGTCGATGTAGCACTCGCCGGGGCCGAGGCCGTACCAGCGGACGCGGTCGCCGCAGGCGGGCATGCGCAACTGCACGCCGATGCGCGGCCAGGTGCACGTCCAGTCGCCGCCGAGGGTTCCCGGAACGCCGCCGGGGGCGCCTTGCACGCGCAGGTCCACCTGCCCGTCCGGGCGCACGCGGCAGGTGCACGTGCAGTCGATGAAGACCTTGACGATGGGTCCTGCCATGCGGACGCGGGCGGTCACGACCACGGAGCCGTCCCTGGCGGGCTCCACCGCCAGGTCGCGGAGCCGATGCTGGAGGGCGTGGAGGCCGTGTTCGCGCCACGCCTGCTGTACGCCGCACCCGCGGCAGCCTCCGTCGTTGTCGGTGGGGGCGCGCCAGAAGTTCAGGCGCGGGCCGTCTTCGAGCACGCGGCGGCCGTCGTGCGTCCACGAGGCGATCCGGCCGTCGATCTTGCCGAAGACCACCTCGAAGCCGGCGCCGGAAAGGGTGTAGGCGACGGGCGATTCGGAGAGGGCGACCTTGGGGGGTTTCGGCGGTTTCGCGGCGGGCGGGACGGCCGACGCGGCGCGCAGGAGGAACTGCGCGGTGGCGACGGTGTGCCCGGCCTTCGCCCAGGGGGTATCTTCGGCGAGGACGAAGTCCACGTCGAGCAGCCATTCGCGGGCGTCATCTTCGGGGATTGCGCCCACGGGGAGGGAGATCCTTCCGGTTGCGCCGGCGGCGATGGCGGGCACGGCGACGGATCCGAAGCGCACGGGCGTACCGTCCGCGAGGATGCGCCACGTCGCGCGCAGGTAGTCGAGCGAGGCGAACATGTGCCGGTTCCGGACGGAGAGCCTCCCGTCCTTCCATGCGGTGGCCTGGACGGGTTCGAGGACCTTCTTGAGTTCCGCCATGCCGGGCGACGGCGTGCGGTCGGGGAACATCAGCCCGTCGATCACGAAGTTGCCGTCGTTGGGATGGTCGTCGAAGTCGCCGCCGTATGCGTAGTACTCCTGGCCGAGGCCGTTTTTCCGGCGGATGCCGTGGTCGAGCCACTCCCAGACGAAGGCGCCGCACATGCGCTTCGAGGCGTAGATGTAGTCCCAGTAGTCCTGGAGGCCGCCGGGGCCGTTGCCCATGGCGTGCGCATACTCGCACAGGATGTAGGGGAGCTTGCGCATGCGCTCGGGGGGGAAGGAGCCCGAGATGCCGCCGAAGGCGAATTCGAAGGGCTTCTCCGCCTCGTCGACGAGGCGGACCGTCCCGAGGCTCGGATACATCTGCGAGAACATGTCGGCGACGTCGCAGTTGTAGTCGCCCTCGTAGTGGATGGGCCGGGAGGGGTCGATGGCGCGCGCGGCCTTGGCCATGGCGTGGTGGTTGCACCCGATGCCGGATTCGTTGCCGAGCGACCAGATCACGATGGAGGGGTGGTTGCGGTCGCGGAGGACCATGCGGCGCATGCGGTCGACGATCGGCGCCTCCCAGTCGGGGTCCGCTGCGGGGTTGAGGGTCCAGGCGCACCCCCAGGGCATCCCGAAGCCGTGGGTTTCGAGGTCGCACTCGTCGATGAGATAGATGCCGTAGCGGTCGCACAGGTCGTACCAGCGCGGGTCGTCGGGGTAGTGGCTCGTGCGGACGGCGTTGATGTTGTGGCGTTTCATGGCCAGGATGTCCTTGACCATCGCCTCGTAGGGCACGGCGCGTCCGAAATCGGGATGGTGCTCGTGCCGGTTGACCCCCTTGAGAACCGCGCGGACGCCGTTGATCCGGAGCACGCCGTCGACGATGTCCACCTGGCGGAATCCGACGCGCACGGGGACGGCCTCCACCTCGGCGCCCTTCGCGTCGCGCAGGACGACGAGGAGCGTGTACAGGTCGGGTGTTTCGGAGGACCACTTGCGGGGCGCGGCCACGGGCAGGTCGAAGGCGAGCGTCTTGTCCTTGCGCGATGCGAGGCCGGCCCGCGGGAGCGGAACGGTCTTTTCGAGGACGGTTTGGCCGTCCGGATCGAGCAATTCGGCGCGGAGCGAGCCCTGGAAGGGGGAGCTTCCGAGGTTCGCCAGCGTGGCTTCGACGGCGAGGGTCGCGTCGCGGAAGCGCCCGTCGAAGGTCGTGCGGACGCCCACGTCCGCGATCTGCGCGCGGGGCATGGCGACGAGGGAGACGGGGCGGAAGATTCCGGAGAGCCACCACATGTCCTGGTCTTCGAGGTACGAGCCGGCGGACCATTTCCACACGCGCACGGCGAGCACGTGGTCTCCCGGCGCGGCGGAGGCTCCGGGGAGTTCGAACTCGTGCGGGAGGCGGCTGCCCATGCCGGCGCCGAGGAACGCGCCGTCCACGTACGCTTCGAAGTAGGAGTCGACGCCGTCGAAGCGCAGGCGCACCTGCATGCCGCGCCACCCGGCGGGGATCTGGAAGCGGCGGCGGTAGGTTCCGACGGGGTTCTCGTCCGGCACGTGGGGCGGGTCGCACGGGAAGGGGTACATCACGTTCGTGTAGTGCGGCGCGCCGTACCCGTGCATCTGCCAGCAGGAGGGCACGGGCAGGACGTCCCAGCCGGCGTCGTCGCAGGCGGGGGCGGCGAAGTCGCCCGGCGCGAGCGCGTCCACGGGGTTTCCGGCGTAGGAGAACTTCCAGTCGCCGTCCAGCGAACGCACCCACGGCGAAGGGGTGTCGCGGGCGGCCCCGGCCCGCGCGTCGGCGGCGGTGGCGAAGGGCTGGAAGGAGGCGCGGGCGGCGAGGCGGTTCACGCCGAAGCGGTTGATGTCTTCCCAGGGTTTCTGAAGAGGCATGGCGGATTCCTTGATGGGTGGGTGTCGGAGCGGGGGGAAAGCGGGGCGGCGGCTAGCGGAGCCACTCCAGCACGTCGGCGATCTTCACGTTCGCGACGCAGGTGGTGGTATCGGCGGCGCCGTAGAAGAGGTCGACCGAGCCATCGGGGCGCTCGACCAGCCCGTTGTTGAAGATCACGCCGGGGAGCAGGCCGGTCATCTCGGGCGGGGCCTCGGGCTCCATGAGCGGCTCCTTGCAGCGGGCGATCACCTTCCAGGGCTGTTCGAGGTCGAGCAGCAGGGCGCCGGAGCAGTAGCGGACGTTCTCGTCCGCGCCATGGTAGAATTCGAGCCAGCCGCGTTCGGTGCGGATGGGGGCGGCGCCGCATCCCACGCGCTCGCTGTCCCAACAGCCGGCCCTCGGCTCGATCACGAGGCGGTGGCGCCCCCAGTCGGCAAGGTTGTCGGAAAAGGCGAGCCATATCGACGGTGCGCCGATCTGCTTGGTGCTGGGGCGATGGAAGCAGGCGTAGGAGCCGCCGACCTTCTCCGGGAAGAGGGCGATGTCCTTGTTGTCCGGGGCGAACAGGATGCCCATCCGCTCGAAGCCGGCGAAGTCTTTCGTGCGGGCCAGGCAGGTGGTCACGCCCGACGGCGCGATGGCGGAATAGTTCACGTAATACCATCCGTCGTCGAGGCGCGTGATGCGCGGATCCTCGCAGCCGTAGGCCTCGTGGGGCGCGGCGGGCGAAAGCGCGGGCGTATCGGAAATCTCGAAGCGGCGGCCGTCTTTCGACACCGCGAGGCGCAGGTGGCTCACGCTGGTGAGGTAGAAGACGCCCTCCCACGTGAAGAAGCGGGGGTCGGTGGCGACAAGCCCGGGGTCGTCCTTCCGCACATGCAGCTCTTTCAGCCGGCCGGGCTGGCCGGGATCCATGAAGGCGGTGCTCACGAAGCCGTCGCGCGGGACCGGGCGCTCGGCCACGCGAACGAGCAGCGCCGTGCGGCCGTCGGGCAACAGCGTGGCGCCGGCGTTGAAGGCGCACATCACCTCGAGGCCGGGCCGGGAGGGCTTCACGTCGGCGGGGGTGATGAGGGGGTTCTGTTCGAAGCGGACCGGTGTCGGTACGGCCATGGGGCATTCCTTGGGGATGGATGGGGAAGGGATGGGGCGGATACAAACCGAAAGGGGGAGGATAACACAAAGCGCCGCGTCGCGGAAGGGAGGCCGGGCCGCCCTGCCGGTTCGGGGCACGGTCACGGCGATGCGGGTTTGCAATGGCGGAAATAGGCGATGGTCCGCCTCAAGCCGTCTTCCAGCGGAACGGTCGGCGACCAGTCCAGCAGTTCGCGGGCCAGCGTGATGTCGGGCTTGCGGCGATGGGGATCGTCCCGGGGCAGGGGTTCGAAAACCAACTGGCTCCGGCAGCCGGGGATGGCCGCGACGACCTGCTCGGCCAGCTGGCGGATCGTGTACTCCTCGGGATTGCCCGTGTTGATGACCGGCACCAGGAGATCGTGTTTCCGGCAAAAGTCGTCCAGCACGGGCCGTTCGAGCCGCATCAGCCCCCGCATGGCCGCGACCAGGTCGTCCACATACTGGAAGCACCGCGTCTGGCTGCCGTCGCCGTAGATGGTGATCGGCCGGTCGTGGAGCGCCTGCATGATGAAGTTGCTGATGACCCGGCCGTCCTGCGGGTGCATGTTGGGTCCGTAGGTGTTGAAGATGCGCACCAGGCGGACGTCGACGCCGTATTCGCGGCGGTAGTCGACGGCCAGCGTCTCGGCCGCTCGCTTGCCCTCGTCGTAGCAGCTGCGGATGCCGATGGCGTTGACGTTGCCCCAGTAGGACTCGCGCTGCGGGTGCTCGAGCGGGTCGCCGTAGATCTCGGAGGTCGAGGTGTGGAGGAGGTGGGCCTTGGTTTTCAAGGCCAGTTCCAGCATGTTCATCATCCCGATGAACGAGGTCTTGATGGTCTCGACGGGGTTCCGCTGGTAGTGGATGGGCGAGGCGGGGCAGGCGAGGTTGTAGATTTCGTCGAACTGCCCCCAGAACGGCTGCGTGACGTCATGCAGGATGAACGTGAAGCGGGGGTTTTCGAGCAGGTCGTAGATGTTCGCCTTGGTTCCGGTGAAGAGATTGTCCAGGACCGTGACCTCGTGCCCCTCGGCGAGGAGTTGGCGGGCCAGATGGGAACCGATGAATCCCGCGCCGCCCGTGATCAGTGTCTTGCGTGTCATGCCGTGGTGTCCTCCCTTTTGCCTTGGACCGTCATCGGACCCGGCCGGATCCGGGCTTCGCGGTTCCCCCCGTCCGGCGGCCTGCCCGAACCGATCTCGCGGCCTGCGCGGACCATGGCCAGGTAGTTCTCCACCGGCACGTAGGCGGGGATGGAATTCCCGGAGCCCAGCGCGTATCCTTTCGCGGTGGCGCGGAAGCGGGCGCCGTCCTCGCGGACCTTGCGATAGACGTCGTCCTCGGACAGCGTGCAGAGCACGTCCAGGTCAAAGCCGCCGAGAAGGGCGATGCGGTCGCCGTAGTCGCGGATCCAGCGATCGAAGGGCGCGATGGGATCCTCGTTCGAGTGCTTCGCGTCGATGCCGAGGGCGATCACGTCCTCCATGATCTCGAAAACACAGCCGCAGGAGTGCCAGAGGAAGGGGAGCCCGGCGGCCCGGATGGCGCCGATCACGCGGCGGTACTGAGGCAGGATGTGCCCGCGCACCGTCGAGGGGTTGGTGAGCAGCGACGATCGGAAGCCCAGGTCGTCGCCAAAGCGGCATGCCGCGAAAAAGCGCCCGTATCGCTTCACGAAGTCGGCCCATACGCCTTCCATGAGATCCCCGATGGCGGCGTAGAGGTCGGCGTAGAGCTCCGGATCGTCCACCTGGAGGAAGGGGAGGCATTCGAGGCCCACCAGGGATTCGGCCAGCTCGAAGACGCCGTTGCCGACGCCGCCGACCAGCTTCATGCCGGGCGGAAGGGTGCGGACCGCCGCGTCGAAAAGCGGCCCCGCCTGCGCCCAGAAGCGCTCCGGCCATTCGCGCCAGCCGTACCCGTCGAAGTCCGCGCGCGTCTGGATGTCGCCCTTCCCGCCGCAAAGGGCCGAGCGCCCGCCGGGCATCGTGGCGCCCAGGCAGACCTCGAAGGAGACGACGTCATAGCCCATGTCGCGGTAGAAGCCGTGATAGTGGCGGAAGAATTCGTCGCGATCCGCCGCGTCGCCCTGCGCCAGCGCGCCGAACGACCGGCCTGTGGCCTTCTCCATGAACTCGACGTTGACGAGGTGCTCGTAGAGCGGCATGCGCGCCGGGCGCTCGTTCCGCATCACGGCGTCGAAGTGGCGATGGTCTGGCTGGAAATCCATGGGTGGCGGGTCCTCCCGGCGGAATCAGGCGGAACGCATCTCGGTCGCGATGGCCTCGGCGGCCGCGCGCGGATCGGCGGCCGCGACCACGGGACGGCCGACCACGAGGTGGGTGGCGCCGGCCCGGACGGCGTCGCGGGGCGTGGCCACGCGCTTCTGGTCGCCCCAGGCGCCGTCCGAAGGGCGGATGCCGGGGGTCGCCAGCAGGGCGGCGGGACCGAGGGCCGACCGCAACGCGGCGGCCTCGCGGGGGGAGCAGACGAGCCCGTCGGCGCCGGCGCCGCAGGCCAGGCGCCCCAGGGCTTCGACCTGTTCGGCCGGCCCGCGCGCGATGCCGAGCGAGGAGAGGTCGGCGGCGTCGAGGCTCGTCAGCACCGTCACCGCCAGCAGCTTCGGGGCGGCGGGGCCGGCGGCGTCCGCGGCCTCGCGGGCGGCTTCGACCATCGCACGGCACCCGGAGGCGTGCAGGGTGAGCAAATCGACGCCCATGCGGGAGCAGGAGGCGACGGCGCGGGCGACCGTGCGGGGGATGTCGTGGAGCTTGAGGTCCAGGAAGACCCGCTTGCCCAGGCGCTTCACCTCGTCCACCACCGCCGGCCCCCCGGAACAGAAAAGCTCCAGCCCGATCTTGTAGAAATCCACGGCGGGGCCGATCGTGCGGATTACGCGGACGGCCTCTTCCCTGCCGGGGACGTCGAGGGCCACAATCAACTCTGCCATGCGGAATGTCCTTATGATCGAAGGGTGGGTGGAAAGGGGCGAAGAAATCCGGAGGGCGGCGGCCTAGAGGACCTTGGAGAGGAAATCGCGCAGGCGGGGGTTTCCGGAATGGTCGAAGAACTGCCGCGTGGGAAGGTCCACGGCGATGACGCCGCCATCGATGAAGAACATGCGGTCGGCGATTTCACGGGCGAAGCCGAGCTCGTGGGTGACGGTCACCATCGTCATGTGCTCGGAGGCGAGGTCTTTCATCACGGCGAGCACTTCGCCCACCATCTCCGGGTCGAGCGCGGAGGTGGGCTCGTCGAACAGCATCACGCTGGGCTGCATGGCCAGCGATCGCACGATGGCGATGCGCTGCTTCTGCCCGCCGGAAATCTGCGAGGGATAGGCCGAAACCTTTTCCGCGAGCCCCACGCGCTCGAGGAGCTCCATCGCCCGCGCCGTCGCAGCCTCCTCCGTCTCGCCGCGCACCAGCCTGGGGGCAAGGGTGATGTTCTCCAGCACCGTCAGATGCGGGAAGAGGTTGAAGTGCTGGAACACCATGCCCATGTCCGACCGATAGCGGTTGCGGTTCGTCTCGCGGGCGCGATGCGACAGGCGCAGCGACGTCCCGTCGCGCTGGAGCGCGCCGCCGGAGACAATCTCTTCGCCGCCGAACCAGATGCGGCCGGCGGTGGGCTTCTCCAGCAGGTTGAGACAACGGAGGAAGGTGGACTTCCCGCCGCCGGAAGGCCCGATCACGACAACCACCTCGCCCTTCCGGATCGTGGTGGTCACGCCGCGCAGGACCTGCAGTTTGCCGAAGCTCTTGTGGAGATCCTCGACCTCGAGGATCGGGTCGCCACTCGCCACGCTGCGGGCGGTTGTCGGAAGGATGGTTTCCATGGACTAGTGCGCGTTCGAACTCTGGAGGCGCCGCTCGAGCTTTTCCAGCAACTTGGTGAAGAACATGACGATGACAAGGTACACCAGCGCGACCATCAAGAACGGCATGAATGCGTCATACGTCTGCGAACGGATGATTTCGCCGCCCTTGGAGAGGTCGCGCAAGGCGATGAACGACGCGATGGACGTGTCCTTCAACAGCACGATGAACTCGTTGCCGAGCGCGGGGAGGACGTTGCGGAAGGCCTGGGGCAGGACGATGTGGCGCAACCCCTGGAGGTACGACATGCCGAGCGACCGCCCGGCCTCCATCTGCCCTTCGTCGATGGAGCAAATCCCGGCGCGCATGATCTCCGCGACATATGCGCCGGAATTCACGCCGAAGGCGATGATGGCCACAAGGGTGCCGTTGTTCGACGAGGCGAAGATCACGTAATAGGCGATCAGCAGCTGGACCGTCATCGGCGTGCCGCGGATCACCGTGAGGTAGACCTTGCAAATCGCGTTGAGGAAGGACAGCCGGCCATGCTTGTCGTAGGTGGTGCGCACCACCGCGACAAGAAAGCCGAGAAACGCCCCGAGCAGGACGGCACACAACGCCACCTCGAGCGTGATGCGAAGGCCGTCCAGCAGGTAGCGCCAACGCGCATACCCCGTGCCGGGCGCGGACTCCTTGAGGAAGTTCAGGTAGAACTTGTCGGCGAACGTCGTGCAAAACCCGAGGAACGCCGTCCAAATCCGCTGGGGAAGGGAAAGCAGGAAATCCATGTGGAACCGTGCGGGAAGGACGTCCCGCACCATTCCCGGTTCCGGGCGCGCGCGGGACGCCTGTCGTCCAAATGGGCCGGGCCCGGGCGGCTATTCCGCCGCCTCTTCCGCACCGCGAATCTTGGCGTAATTCTCGTCGTGCCTGGCCTTTGAAGCCTCGATCGCGCCCTCGGCCAACAGCTCTTCGATCACCTCGTTGATCGTGGCCAGCAGTTCGGGCTGCCCCTTCTTGATCGCGATGGCGAACTCTTCCTTCGTGAGGAAGTCGGAGGTGATGGCAATGGAGGCGTCGCCCTTCACGCAGTTCTTGGCGGGATCGATGTCGGCGATGACAAAGTCGACCTTGCCGGCCTTGAGGGCCGCGACGGCGATCGGGGGGTTGTCGAAGCGCTGGGGCTCGCGCTTCAGCGTCTCGACGCAGTAGATGTCCGAGGTGGTGCCGCCCTGGACGCCGATGACCTTGTCCTCCGTGCCTTCGATGGAATCCACGGGCTCATCCGTCCTCGAGATGATCACGATGCCGGAGGTGACATACGGGATGGAGAAGTCGACCGACTGCTTGCGGTCTTCGGTGATCGTGATGCCGGCGGCGGCAAGATCCGCCTTGCCCGCGATGACGGAGGGGATCACCGCGTCGAACTTGGCGTCCCGGATCACGAGCTCCTTGCCGAGCTTCGCGGCGATGGCGCGGCAGATGTCCACGTCGACGCCCTCGATCTGCTTCCCGTCAAAGTATTCGTACGGGGCGAAGCCGGACTCCGTGATCATCGTGATGGTATGATCGTTCTTGGCGCAGCCGCAGAGAAGGGCGGTGGCGGCGGCCATGGCAAACAGACATTTCTTCATGAATAGGGATTCCTTGGTGTTTCGCGCGGAAATCGCACGTTGGCGAAACTATACACTTACCCGGGAAACGACGGAAGCCCGAAATTCCCGCGCCTCGCGCATCCCGTGCTTGACGAGGCGGATGTTGCCATCTATCCTGTCATCATCATTGTATTCCCCAAGGCCCGTGCCCTATCGGCATGCATAAGGAGTTGCCCATGAATCTGAAGAAACGGATTATCGCCGCCATGGCCCTTCTGGCCCTCGCGGGCGCCGCGGGAGCGCAGGTTCTCCCCGTCACGGCGGATCTCGCCTATTGGGTCGATGCCTCGCAAATCGGGGGCGTGTCCCACGGCGACGCGATTACGGTCTGGCCCGACGCCTCCGGCAACAATCGCCCGATGGCGCTCCAGTCCGGCACTGCGGCCCCGACCTTTGCGACCAACGTCATCAATGGTCTTCCCGTTGTGCGCTTCGTGCACAATTCGCGCCTTGATTCCCCGTACCACGTGCCCAATCCCTACACGGTGGCCGTGGTGGCGCGCATGGCGGGCACGTGCAACCAGCGTCTCGTCTCGTCGGCCAACGTCAACTGGCTGCTCGGCTATCATGGCGGCGGATGGGACAGCTTCTTTGCCGACGGCTGGATCCGCGGCAACCAGCACCCGCTCGACACCGGCTTCCACATCTTCATGGGGTCGGGCGACGGCTCGAACGCCAGCACGTACGTCCGCGACGGCGTCCTCGAGGTTTCGGGCCACGCCGGGCGTTCGTCGGTGGGGCGTCTCACGCTCGGCGGATGGGGCGGCGGCGAATACTCCGACGGCGACGTGGCCGAAGCCATCGTCTTCACGCGCGTCCTGACCAAGAACGAGCGCGAGCTCCTCGGCGTCTACCTCCAGAAGAAGTACGCCATTCCGGGCGGATTCCACGAGTTCACGGTGTCCAATCCCATGACCGGCAGCGAACGCTATTTCTCGTCCACGAACGCGACGGTCGGACTCTTCCCCAACCGTCCCGACGGCGTAGCGTACCAGGTGACGCTCTCCGAAGATGCCGGCCATCTCGTCGCCGCGAACTGGATCGCCTACGCCCCGGCGAACCCGCCGGCAACCCTCGCCTTCCCCGAGCCCGCCGAAGAAGGCGACACCACCCTCTGCCTGTGGCTGCGCGACAGCAACAATGCCGTGGAGAGCTTCCCCGCGACCATCACCTACTCGACCGAAGCGCCGACCGTCGTGGCCGCCGACTTCGAAACCGAATGCATGGGCCAAGGCGGAACCCGGATGATCTTCGTCTCCGACATCGACCGGGGATCGACGCCCAACGCCGGATCGATGTATTCCAGCGCGATTTCGTGCGCCGGCGACCTCACGCCCGACGAGGACTATCTCACGCTCGCGCAGAACGCAACGCCCTATGTCGTGACGCTGGTCGTCGTCAACGAAGCGGGGGTCTCCGCCTCGACGAACGTGAACGTGACCGTCGGGCAGGGGATCGAGGCCTTCCACCTCACCTTCGAAACCCCCGCGGCCGATGGCGACCTCGTGCCCATTTCCACGATGCCCTTCAGCCCGAACGGCGGGATGAACGCCCCCACCTACGTCTACCGCAACGACGGCGGCGGCCGTGCCGCGAGCGTGGTGGCGCCCTCGCGCGGCTTCCCCACGCAGTATGCGCGCATGTTCGGCCACAACGGCGACTACTCGGTGATGCAGCTCCTCCCCGACGCCGCGACGCCCTTCATCGGAACCGACGCCAATCCCGGCGACGGGCGCCTCTGGGTCTTCTCGCTGGATCTCGCCACGGAAGACGCCCCGACCCGCTCGCCGATCGAGGCGGTCCTCGACTTCACCTATCCCTCCCTCTTCCTGATGACCCCCGGCGACAACCAGCCCCTCTTCCAGATCACCTTCGCCGAGCTCGGCTACATGATCGTCCATGCCGACGGCGCCGCGACGATCGTCCCGGACGCCGCCGCCAAAACGCCCTACCGCATCGTCGTCGAGATGGACGTGGATACCGGAGCCTTCCGCGTGCGCGCCGGCGTCTCGGCCGACGGCGAGCCGCCCTACGTCCCGGGCGTCTTCCGCCTCCAGCAGGACGTCTCCGCGAAGGGCATCGGCGGCTTCTACTTCCATACGCGCATGGCCGCCACATGGACGTGGTTCCAGACGCAGTTCTGCTACGACAACGTGCGCCTCGCGGGCGACTTCGTGGCCAACACCGTCGACGGATTCCGCGTGGCCGACGCCGCCACGGGCGACCCCGCGACCGCCACGGGCGCGAACCTCTCCATCGCCGGCACCGTGTTCGGCCCCGGCTACACGCACTACATCCTCGAGGCGGGAACGGCCCCGGCCGCTCCCGCGGACGCCGCCGACGCCCGCTGGGTGTCCGGCGAATTCCCGCGCACCCTCGCCCTCGCCTCGCCCGTCGACGGCACGGTCTACGACGTGACGCTCTGGCTGCTCGACGACGCCGGCAACATCCAGGAGTTCTCGCAGCCCATCGCCTACGCCGCCAGCGCCGCCACCGTATCCAACGAGGCGGTCTCGTTCGGCGAAGACGGCCGGCCCGTCCTCTCCTGGGACACCGCCACCCCCACCGGCGGACGCGTCGCATTCGGCGCCACCGCCGACGCCGCCGACGGCATCACCGGCTACCTCGCCACCACCGGCACCTCGCATTCGGTCCTCCTCGACGCCCTCCTCCCCGGCGGTACCCGCTACTACCGGATCGAGGCCAACGGCCGCGACGCCGCGACCGGCTCGTTCGACTACCGGAGCGACGTCCCCCTCCTCTCCGACCTGGCGATCTCCACGAACCGCCTCGGCCACGTCTCCGCGACCTGGACCACCGACGCCCCCGCCATCGGCTGGATCGAAGTCTCCGCCGGCGGCCGCACCGCGCGTTCCGCGCCCGGCGCGCTCGGCACCGCCCACAGCGCGGACGTCGGCGGATTCGCCGCCAACAAGCGCGCCGTCGTGACCATCCACGCCGACGCCGCAACCGCCACCGCCGTCACCCGCACGCGCGACATCGGCGCCTTCACGCTGACCTTCGACGAAGACCCCTACATCACCGCCTTCTACAACCCGAACGACGGGTTCGGCCTCGTGAGGACCGCGGCCTACGACGCAACGGGCGGGATGACCAAGCCCACCTTCGCCTATCGCCTGTCGCCCTGGGGGCGCGACGACACCGTCGTGTCCGGCCCGAACACGCGCTTCCCCACCCCCCACCTCCGCATCCGCGCCCACAACCAGGAGGGCGGCCGGGCAAGCCTGCTCCCGCCCGACGACAAGTCGGTGGCCGGGCCCATCGCGAACACCGACCGCAACTACGCGGGCGAGCCGTGGGTCTTCTCCTTCGACGCCGCCGTGGCCAACAACCTCATGGGAACGGAAAGCCGGAACGTCTACGTGGCCCTCTACACCAACTACGGCACGAACGACACCCTCGAACCGATCCTCGTCGTGCGCCACTACAACGCCTCCTTCCTGGTCGAATACCTCGATGGAGACGGCGTCCAGCAGGATCTCGCGCTCGTCCCGGGCCTCGCGCTCGGAGACGGCGGGATGACCCCGCGCTACCACTTCGACTTCACCCTCGACATGGAGGCCGACACCTTCACGGCGGATGTCGACGGCGTGCGCGTCGGCGGAGTCATGGGCTTCCTCTGCGGGCCGTCCGACAAGGGCATCGGCGGCATCGTGATGTCGGGCCGAAGCCCCGGCGTGAGCCGCGAGGACAAGCTCCTGCTCGACGACATCAGCCTGATCGGCGGCTACGTCCCCGCCGGAACCGCGCTGATGCTCCGGTAGCCCGACGGGACCCGCCCCGCATTTCGCGGCGCGCCGCTTTTTCCCGCGCCGCCCCCCCTCAAAAAAAAAGGCGTCCCCGCCCTGTCTGGAGCGACGGGGCGGGGACGACGGGGGAATCCGCGAGCCGGGGGGGCGGCGGACTCGGGCTGCCCTATTCCACGTCGGGGACAGCCTCTCCCTCTTCCTCCTGTCCATCCCGGAAGATTCCGGCGACGCTCTCGTGGTACTCGACCGCGGCGGAGGCGCGAAGGGTGTCGACCAGCGTGCGGAAGGCCTCTCCGCGAAGTTCGCCGGCGATGTCGTCCTTCGCCTCTTCGAAGGGGATCGTGCCGCCTTCGGAGCGCTCGGTCACCTGCAGGACGTGGAAGCCGAACTGGGTCTCGACGACTTCGCCGATCGCGTCGACTTCCTGGGAGAAGGCGGCTTCGTCGAACTCCGGAACCATCTGGCCGCGGCCGAAGCTGCCCAGGTCGCCGCCCCGCTGCCCGCTGGGGCAATCGGAGTTCTCCTTGGCGAGCCCGGCGAAGTCGGCACCATCGAGAAGCTGCTGGCGGATCGCCTCGATCTTGGCCTTCTTCTCCGCCTTCTGCTCGTCGGTGTCCTCCTCGGACGTCGCGACGAGGATGTGGCGCGCCGAAACGTTCGGGGCCTCGGCGAACTCCTCCGCGTTCGCGGCGTAGAACTCGGCCATCGCCTCCTCGGTCGGCTCCGGGACGAGCTTGTTCACCTTGGCCATCATGCCCATGTTCTGGCGGAACTCCTCCATCGGCACATTCTGCTGCGCCAGGACCTGCTCGAGGGTCATGCCTTCGGGGAGGGGATTGCGCTCCATCACCTTGGCGATTTCGGCGTCGATCTCCTCTTCGGAGACCTCGATGCCCTGCCTGGCGATCTCCTGCTCGACGAGGGTCTTGACCACGAAGTTGCCGACCACCTGCGGACGCATCCGGGCGAGGATCGGGCGAACCTGCGCGAGATCGGCCTGGCCGCCGAACATCTTGAGCAGCTCCGCGTCGGCTTCGGCCACGGTGAGCCGGGCGTCGCCGATCTTCGCCAGCACGGTCTCGGGGGGAAGATCCGGCTCCGCCTCTTCCGCGACTTCCACGAGCGCGTCGAGGTCGTCCAGGAGCTCTTCCCCGCACTCGCCGTCGAGCGAGCAGAGGCCGTCGCCGGAACCTTCTTCCGCGACTTCCGCGACCTCTTCGGCCGCATCCTTTGCGGAAACCTCCGCACCCTTGTCGCCGCAACCGGCCGACAGCACGGCAATGCCGCCCAGGACGGCCGCGACGGCGAACATCGTGTTCCTGCAATTCATAGAACCAGAACTCCGGGCGCGCGCCGTGAAGCCGGCCCGCGCGATATGTGACAACGTCCCCCCGAGGCGGCCGCCAGAAACGGGAGACCTGTAAACCTGCAAGGGAATATCGGGAAGCATAGCGTAACCCCTTCGTCGCTGGGAAGGAAAATCATCGGGGCGCCCGAAACCGCTTTTGCCTTGCCGGACCGGGGAAAGCGTCCCTATACTTGGGAACCGTTTTGCACGAGCCTCCCGGGACAACGCATGCCGCCCCCGGGAGGACGGAGAACTCCATGAAGAGAATGACCGGCACCATCAGCCGCGGCGTCCGCGCCCCCGTCTTCCGGGCGGGAGACGACGTCGCGAAGATCGTCGTGGATTCCGTGCTTGCCTGTTCGCAAGCCGAGAACGCCCCCATCCGCGACCGCGACATCGTAGCCGTGACCGAGGCCGTCGTGGCCCGCGCCCAGTCCAACTACGCCGGCATCGGCCAGATCGCCAAGGAGGTGGCCGCGAAGTTCCCTTCCGGCGAAATCGCCCTCGTCTTCCCCATCCTCAGCCGGAACCGCTTCGCCACCTGCCTGCGCGGCATCGCCGCCGGCCTGCGGAAAATCCACCTCGTGCTTGCATTCCCGAGCGACGAAGTCGGCAACCACCTCTTCGACCCCGCCAAGCTCATCGACACCGACATCGACCCCTGGCGCGACACCCTCGACGAGGCAACCTACCGCGCCGCCTTCGGCTACGACCTGCACCCCTTCACCGGCATCGACTACGTGGCGTACTACCTCGACCTCATCCGCGACGGCGGGTGCGAGGCCGACGTCCATTTCACCAACCGCGTCGAGCGGGCCCTGGATTTCGCCCCCGACGTGCTCGTGTGCGACATCCACACCCGCGCCAAGAGCAAACGGGCCCTGCAAAAGGCCGGCGCCCGCACCGTCTTCGGCCTCGAAGACCTGCTGACCGCCCCCGTCGACGGCAGCGGCTACAACGCCGAATACGGCCTCCTCGGCTCGAACAAGGCCACCGAGGACACCGTGAAACTCTTCCCGCGCGACCCGCAGCCCATCGTCGACGCCATCCAGGCCGGCCTCCTCGCCGCCACCGGGCGCCACGTCGAAGTGATGGTCTACGGCGACGGCGCCTTCAAGGACCCCGTCGGCAAAATCTGGGAGCTGGCCGATCCGGTCGTCTCCCCCGCCTTCACCGCCGGGCTGAACGGCACGACGAACGAGCTGAAGCTGAAGTACCTGGCCGACAACCAGTTCGCCAACCTCTCCGGCGAAGCCCTCGCCAAGGCCATCCGCGAACGCATCCAGGAGAAGGGCGCAGACCTCAAAGGCTCGATGGAGTCGCAGGGCACTACCCCGCGCCGCCTCACCGACCTGATCGGATCGCTCTGCGACCTCACCTCCGGCAGCGGCGACAAAGGCACCCCCATCGTCTGGATCCAGGGCTACTTCGACACCTACGCGGCCGAATAGCCAGGCAGGAAAAGAGCCCATGCACATCGCGAAACGATTTGCCCCGGACGCCGCCGCAGTCGAGCCCCTGCCCGGCGGAAACATCAACGAGACCTTCTGCGTGACCCGCGCCGACGGCTCCCGCTTCGTGCTGCAAAAGCTCTCCAGGACGGTCTTCCCCGACCCCGCCGCCATCCTGGCCAACCTGCGGACGATCAACCGCCACATCCACGCCAAGCTCGCCGGCGGGCGCGACGCCCACGGCCCCTGGCGGCAACCCCGGTCGATCCCCACCGTCGACGGCGCCGACTTCTTCGAAGACTCCGGCGGCTTCTGCTGGCGCGCGCTCACCTTCGTCGAAGGCGCGACCGCCTGGCCCTCCCTGCGCGACCTCTCCCATGCCCGGCAGATCGGCTTCGCCCTCGGGCGCTTCCAGTCCCTCCTGAGCGACCTCGCCCCGGACGCCCTGCTCGACACCCTCCCCGGCTTCCATGTGACCCCCGGCTACCTCGCCGCCTTCGACCGCGCCAGCGCCTCCGCCGAGGCGCGCGCGCGCCGCGCCGGCTGTGCCGAGTGCGACGCCATGATGCGCTTCATCGACGCCGAACGCCCCCGCGCCTCCGTCCTCGAAGACGCCCTCGCCCGCGGCGACCTGCGCCTTCGCCCCACCCACGGCGACCCCAAGGCCTCGAACGTGATGATCGACGACGCCTCCCGCCGCGCCGTCGCGATGATCGACCTCGACACCACCAAGCCCGGACTCATCCACTACGACTTCGGCGACTGCATCCGCTCGCTCTGCAACCCCGCCGGCGAAGAACCCGACGACCCCTCCGCCGCGCACGTCGACCTCGACGCCCTGCGCGAGGCCGCCGCCGGCTACATCGGACGCGCCCGCGACTTCCTCACCGCCGCCGACTACGCGCTTCTCTTCGACTCGATCCGCCTGATCGCCTTCGAACTCTCCCTGCGCTTCTTCACCGACTACCTGGACGGCGACCGCTACTTCCGCGTCTTCTTCCCCGGACAGAACCTGCGGCGCGCCACGGTCCAGCGCATCCTTTGCGAGGACATCGTCCGCAAGGAGGGCGCGATCCGCGGCTTCCTCGACGACTTGGCCGCACGGTGACGCCGCCCCTCGCCGCCCTCGCGGCCCGCCGGTTCCTCCTTGCCCCCGGCGTCCCTGTGGACTACATTCCTGGACAGTCCGCTTCCAGCAAAGGATGGTCCCCATGCAGATTCGTTCTTCCGGCTTCCTCCGTCCGGCGGCACGGGGTCTTGCGCTTCTCGCGCTTCCCGCGTCCGCCGCCCTCACCCTTCACACCCCCTTCCTTGTCCCGGGCGAAACGGCGAAGGCCGAATACGTCTGGGAGGGCGGGGCCGCCACCCTCCGCGTGTTCGCCGCCGTCGAGACCGACGTGCCGCTGAAACGGGGGGCGGACCCCGCTTCCGAAACGAAGGTGCTGGAAAAGAAGCTCGATGGGGCGGCGACGAACGCGGTCGCCTTCGCCGTGGGGCCGATGGTTGCCGGGCGCGTCCGCTTCCGCGCGGAGGTTTCGGACGCCGGCGGCATGCCGCTTCTCCGCGAAACCACGCCCTGGGCCGAGGTGTCGATCCGCCGACGCATCGACCTCTCCGGCGAATGGCGCGTCGCGAAGGTGGAGCCCTTCCCCGTGCAACGCGACGGCGGCGCGCCGGACTACGCCCCGGACGCCTTCCCCGCCGCGATGGCCCTTCCCGGCACGATCGCCGGCGGGGCCTGGCCCCGCGGGTTCCGCGGATGGATCACCCTCGCGCGGACGGTCGAGTTGCCCGGCGGCGGCGCGCCGCTCTTCGTTTCGGCGGAAGGCGTCGCGGACAGCGTCGCGTTGCGCGTGAACGGCGAAGAGGCGGCCGAAATGCTCCCGGAGGAGGATCTCGACAGCTCGCTCAGCCACTGGTCCTACTTCCACGGGGAGCGCCTCTACCCCGGCATAAAGGGCCGCGAGGACGCGCGCCGGCTCGCGCGCCTGCTCTGGGATCGCGACGTGCTGCGCGACGGCCTGAAGGCGATCGTCCCGCCCGTCCCCGGCGGAAAGACCGAACTCGAGCTCGTCCTCCGCGCCACCAGCGGAAGCACGCGGCACCAGCCTCCGTACGGCATCCACGGCGACGTCACCGTCTCGCCGCTTCCCCCCGTGTATGTCGAAGGGATCGACTTCGACACCTCGAAGCCGGGCGACCTGCGCCGCTTCGCCTTCTCCGTGCGCCTCGCCAACACCACCGGGAAGCCCTTCAAGGGCCGCCTCCGCGCGGTGTACGGCCAGTACGCCGGCGCCACGCCCTACACCGGCGCCTGCCCCGCGACGGACGAAACCGTGCGGGACCTGGCCGTCCCCGCCGGCGGATGCACCGTGGTGGTGGAGCGCGACGAAGTCCCGCGCTTCGCCACCTGCCGCGCCACCTTCGTGCTGCAGGAGGGGCGGACGCCCGTCGATGCCGCAAGCGCGGACTACCACGCCGTGACCGTCGAAATCCGCGACCGCCGCGACATGTACGTGAACAACGAGCGCTTCTTCGCGAAAGGCCGCGGCTCCTCCTCCGCATCGCCGAACCAGGTCTGGCAGTTCCTCGCCAACGGAACGAACATGCGCCGCGGCATGGACGTCTCCTCCTGGCCGCGCTTCCCCGGCCTGGCCAGCCGCGCCGCGTTCATGGACGCCCAGCTGCCGGCCGGCATCCTCTTCGACTCCGGCCCCGTGCTCGCCTCCTGCGAAAAGTGCACCTTCTGGAACCCCGACGACACCCGCAACGTCGAACGCGCCGTGCGCTACCAGATCCGCACCCTCGCCGCCTGCCCCGGCCTCATCCAGTGGGAGGCCACCAACGAACTCTTCGGCGAGCCCGAAGAGGCGCGCGCGCTCATCTGCGACCTCTTCCGCGAACTCGACCCCTACCACCGCCCCGTCGTCATGACCAAGGGGGGAGGCGAATGGGAGGCGCTCGCGCGGGACGGCACCGTGTCCGGACCGGACATCGTGGGCGTACAGTACCTCGGCACCCGCGAGGCCATCGACGCCCTCACCGCCACCATCACCGAAAAGCCCATCCAGTCCACCGAAATCAACTGGAACGACCCCGTGCTCCACCGCGACGGCCTCTGGCGCTACGGGCTCGACCGCGGCGTTTGCGGCATGCTGCTCTTCGACTACAGCGGCAACTCCACCGACCAGGCCGTCACCGCCATTCCGCCCGCGAACCTGCTCCCGGACGAATGGAACGTCGTGGCCCGCGCCCATCGCGAGATGTACCTCGACCTCGAATGCACCGCGCGCCGCCTGCCCGACGGCCGCATCGCCGCGCGCTTCGCGAACCGCATGCCCTACGCCCTGCGCGACCTCTCGCTCGCCGTGCGCGACGGCGGCCGCACCCGGCTGCCCGAACTCGCCCCGGGAGACGCCTGCGAATTCGCCGTCCCCGCCTCCGCCGCCACGGCCGTCGGCGGGGAGCCCAACCCGTGGATCGTCGCCACGGCCTCCTACACCACCCACGGCGGCCTCAAGAACGAATGCGCGATGGCCGCCGAAGTCCCGCGGCCATGACCCCCTTCCAGGAAAGCCCGCCATGAAGCCCCTCGCCCCCGCCCTTCTTTTCGCCGCCGCCACCGCGGCCGCCGCGCCGGCCCTCCGCGTCGAAAACCGCGAATTCAACGGACGCCCCCGCGACATCGTCATCCTCGAGAACGACCGCGTGCGCGTGGAGGTCGTTCCCTCCGACTCCGGCCGGATTTCGGTCTTCCAGGACAAGACGAAGGCCGAATCCGCCTTCGAGTGGTTCGACGACTGCCCCTACCACTACGAATGCCGCTGGGAGGGCTATCCCTTCGAGTACACCACCGACACCTCCGTGCCGGGCGAGGTCTCCGTGACCGTCACCGGCGGCGGCAAGATCGCGGTGGGAAGCCTGAGGCGCCTCGCCGCCACCTCCGTCGCCGCGCCCGTCGAGCTGGCCCTCGAGCGCACGATGACCCTCCGCGGCGACACGTCGCGCCTCGATGTCGAGGTGGAGATCACGAACGTCGGCGACGGCGTCGCCCCGCGCTTCCGCTACATGCTCCACGGCGTCTGGGGCCGCGTCGCCCCCCGCCCCTTCGCCTTCATCCTCCCGCTGCCCGGCGGGACCGAGTTCTTCGACGCGGAGCGCGCCGCCGCCCTCTTCCGCGAAGCGATCGAAAACCAGGGCGCCAACAACCTCGCCCACCCCTTCAGCCGCTTCGTGCCGGACGTGGTGGCCGACAAGCCGCGCTTCGACCCCGGCTCGTGGGTGGCCCTCCTCACCGCCGCCGGCCCGAACTACGCGCAATTCGACAAGGCGAAGACCGACTTCTTCCAGTACTGGTACGGCGGCGACGGCGCATGGCACTGGACCTGCGAGCCCCACTCGAAGCCCGTGGATCTCGCCCCCGGCGACTCCACCGGCTACTCCTTCGCCTTCGCCTGCGACGCGGCGGACATCGTCTTCGACGCCCCGACCCTCGCCTACGGCTCCGTCGAAGGCCCCTCCGAGGCTTCGCCGGGCGACACCGTCCGCTTCTCCGCCACCTGCACCACCGCGCGCGATGCCGAGGAGACCGCCTCCGTCACCTTCTTCCTCGATGCGCAGGACGGCCGGCCCTGGCTCGACGCGAGCGCCACCGCGACGGTCCGCGACTTCGCCTTCGGCACCCTCGACGCGGAGATCGCGCTGCCCGCCGACACCGCGAACGGACCGTATCCGTGGCGCGCCGTCGCCGACGGCGGCCGCGAACTCGCGAAGGGCGCATGCGAAGTGATGTCGCGCGGGGAAATGGCCCGGCGCAAGGCCGACCGCGCCGTGGAGGCCGTCCGCAAGCCCCTCCAGGACCGCATCGACGAGATGGACCGCGAAGCCCGGAAGGCCCGCCGCGACTACGGGCGCTGGCGCGATGGCGCGGACCTCCTCGCGGCCCTGCGCGACCCCGGCGCCTGGGGCCCGGAGGCCGGGGACGTCGCCCTCCTCCGCGGCGCCACGACCGTGGCCGGGAACTGGAAGCCCGCGGAGGCGCTGCGCGTGAAGGCCTTCGCCCCCGCGCCCGCCTGCGCCCTCGCCGCGGCGGACCTCGCCGCCCTCGTCGAAGCGCGCCTCGCCACCCTCGGAGACGCCCGCGCCTCCGTGCGCGACGTGTCCGTGGACGCCGATGGGCGGTGCGTCGCCGCCGCCCTCGCCGACCCCGCGGCGAAGACCGCCCGCGTCGTCCGCTGGGATGCCGGCGGCAACGCCCGCGACATCGGCCGCTTCGCCGGACGCCCGGGCGAAGGCGACGACGCCTTCGGCTCCAACCTGCGCGCCGTCCGCTTCGACGCACGGGGGCGCCTCTGGATCGCCACCGCCGCCTGGGGGATGACCTCGCGGTTCGTGGCCGGTCCCGACGGACAGCCCTCCGAGCAGGCCGGCGAAGGATGGAAGGGCGCCGTGAAGGTCTACGGGCCCGATGGCGCGCTCGCCGCCGCGACGCCGCTGCTCGACGCGCCCCTGGATCTCGTCCCCGCGCTGGCCGACGGCCGCGCCGTCGTCCTCGTGCCCTACCGCAACGTCTCCGCCTACCACGGCGCGATGGTGCGCGAAGGCGTGGCGATTCTCGACGCGGACACCGCCGCCCGCCTGGGCGAAGTGAAGACCCCCGCCGGCTCCGTCGCGGTCGAGCCTTCCACGGGCGGCCTGTGGGCGTCGGACGTCGCCGGGCACATCTCCTGCCACGCCGTGCGCGGGCGCGGACTCGCCCAGCTGAACGACGGCACCGCCGCCGCCGTGGCGGACGCCGTGCTCCCCGAGGCCTCGCCCGTGCCCGCACGCCTGCGGACGGCGGCCGACGGGGGAGTCGTCGCCGTGCGCCCGATGCGGCGCGCCGTCGAACGCCTGCGCTTCGCCGATGGCGCCGCAAGCGCCGGGGCCATCGCCTTCGAGGACGCCCTGGGCACCCCCGTGACCGTCCTCCCCGCGCACGACGGGCTCGTCCTCGTCGGCACGCGGGGCGTCGCCGTGAAATAGCGCCGGAGGTCCGGCCCGGCGGCATCGCGCGCCCGCCCGTCCGGGCGGGTCAGGTTTCGATGTGCGTCCGCGGCGTGTGGCCGATGGCGTAGACGTTGAAGCCGAGGTCGAAGAGCGCCTGGTGGTCGAGGCAGTTGCGGCCGTCGAAGAGGAAGGCGGGGCGGCGCATGGAGGCGAACACCCTGGCGTAGTCGAGGCCGCGGTACTCCTCCCACTCGGTGAGGACGGCCACGGCGTCGGCCCCCTCGCAGGCGCGGTAGGGATCGGGCTCGTAGGCCACGGCGTCGCCGAGGTCGGCGAGATCGCGGCGGGCGTTGGGCAGGGCCTTGGGGTCGGACACCACCACGCGGGCGCGCTCCTCGGCCAGTTCGCGGGCGATGCGGTTGGCGGGCGCCTCGCGGGTGTCGCCGGTGTTGGCCTTGAAGGCGAAGCCCAGGAGGGCGATGCGCTTCCCGGCCACGGTGTTGAACATGGCCTTCACCATGTTGCCCACGAAGCGATCCTGCTGGTAGTCGTTGATCCGCACGACCTGCCGCCAGTAGTCGGCGGCCTCGTGGAGCCCGTAGGTTTCGCAGAGGTAGACGAGGTTGAGGATGTCCTTCTTGAAGCACGAACCGCCGAAGCCGACGCCGGCGTGGAGGAAGCGCGGCCCGATGCGGGAGTCCATGCCGATGGCGCGGGACACCTCTCCGATGTCCGCCTCGGTGACCTCGCACAGCTCGGAGAGCGCGTTGATGGAGCTGACGCGCTGGGCGAGGAAGGCGTTGGCGGCGAGCTTGGAGAGCTCGCTGGACCAGACGTTCGTGGTGAGGATGCGCTCGCGGGGCACCCACGCGGCGTACAGGTCCACCAGCTCGGCCACGGCGGCGCGGCCTTCGGGCGTCTCGGCCCCGCCGATGAGCACGCGGTCCGGCTCGGCGAGATCCTTCATGGCCGTGCCTTCGGCGAGGAATTCGGGGTTCGAGAGCACCTCGAAGCGCACGCCGGCGCCGCCGGAGCGAAGGATGCGGCCCATGGCGGCGGCGGTGCGCACGGGGAGGGTGGACTTCTCCACCACGATCTTGTCCGAGGTCGAATTCGCGAGGATCTGCCGCGCGGTCTTCTCCCAATACTGGAGATCCGCCGCATATCCCGCGCCGTGCCCGAAGGTCTTGGTGGGCGTGTTCACGCTCACGAAGATGATGTCCGCCTCGCGGATCCCCCGGTCGACATCCGTCGAGAAGAAGAGGTTCCTGCCGCGGCACGCCGCCACCACCTCGTGGAGCCCGGGCTCGTAGATGGGGAGCTCGTCGGAATTCCACGCGGCGATGCGGTCGGGATTGATGTCCACCACCGTCACGCGGCGGTCGGGGCACTTCGCGGCGATCATGGCCATCGTGGGACCGCCCACGTAGCCGGCGCCGATGCAGAGGATGTTCTTTTTCATGGGGAGCGCTCGCGCCGCGGACCGCCGGCGGGCTACTTGTCCTTGCCCTTTTCGGGCTTGGCCTTTTCGGATTCGGCCGCTTCGGGCTCCGCCTCGGGCACGGGGCGGCCCCGGATGTTGGCGGCGGCGGGGAGGACCTCCTTGATCTTCTCGATGACCGCCTGGCAGACGGCGGGATTCGAGCGGAGGAACTCGGTGGCGGCGAGCTGTCCCTGGCCAATCAAGTCCGGGCCGAAGGAGAGCCAGGACCCGCGCTTGGTGACGACGTTGCTGCTGATGGCGGCGTCCAGCACGGAGCCCTCCCAGGAGATGCCGCGGTCGTACAGGATGTCGAACTCGGCCTCGGTGAAGGGCGGCGCGACCTTGTTCTTCACGACCTTGACGCGGGTGCGGGAGCCCACCACCGTGCCGCTGGCGTCTTTGATGGTGCCGATCTTCTGCACGTTGAGGCGCACGGAGGAGTAGAACTTGAGCGCGCGGCCGCCCGGAGTGGTCTCGGGGTTGCCGAACAGGATGCCGATCTTCTCGCGGATCTGGTTCGTGAAGATGCAAAGCGTCTTCGTGGTGGAAAGCGCGCCGGTGAGCTTGCGCATGGCCTGCGACATCAGGCGCGCCTGCAGGCCCACGTGCGCGTCGCCCATGCTGCCGTCGAGCTCGGCCTGGGGCGCCAGGGCCGCCACCGAGTCCACCACCACCACATCGAGCGCGCCGCTCTTCACGAGCGATTCCGCGATGGTCAACGCCTCCTCGCCGGAGGAGGGCTGGGAGACGAGCAGGTTGTCGAGCTGCACGCCGATGCGCCGGGCGTAGTTCGGGTCCATCCCGTGCTCGGCGTCGATGAACGCGGCGACGCCGCCCGCGCGCTGGGCGGCGGCAATCACGTGCAGGCAAAGCGTGGTCTTGCCCGAGGCTTCCTGCCCGTAGACCTCGACGATGCGCCCGCGAGGCAGCCCGCCCACGCCAAGCGCAAGGTCAAGGGAGAAGGACTCGGTGCTGATGACGTCGATGCTCTTGTCCGCCTCGGATTCGCCAAGGCGCATGATGGAATTTTCGCCAAATTCCTTGCGGATCTGCGAGAGAACGGCGTCGAGTTGGTTTACGGGGGCTTTCTTTTCGGCCATGGCGGCATCTCCGGGTCGGGTGGAAAGGGGGTGCGGACGCACAGCCCGCCAGATGCGGCCAACCGTACCACAAACCCTCCCCGCGTGGGAAGTGGAAACGCCGCCGGCCCCGTATCCGGCGGGCGACAGGGGTACGGGGCGCCCGAGGGGCCGGGACGGGCAGGCGCTCCCGGGCCCCCCCTGCGCCCTTCCCGCTTGTCCGCCGCCTCCCCTTGGTTTACCATTTCCCCCATGGCCTTCGAATCGAAACGAATTCGCGTGTTCCTGGCGCTGGCCGCCGTGGCGGCCCTGTGCGGATGCGGGGCGGACGCCGACCCTGGCACTCCCCCTCCCGGACCCGTCGCCGGGGCCTCCGCGACGCCGGCGGCCTCCCCCGCGCACGATCCGGCGCAGGCCGTGGCGGTCGTGAACGGGAAGACGCTTTCCTGGGGCGAGATGGACAAGCGCGCCCAAAGCCTCTTCGACGACGAACACGCCTCCCACCGCCTCTACGTCCCCCCGGAGCGCAGGGACGAGGCCCTTCTCCCCTTCCGCCGACAGGCCGTGAACGTCTTCGTGAACAAGGTGGTGATGCTCGACGAGGCCGATCGCCGCGGCATCCACGCCACCGAGGAGCAACGGGCGGAAAGCCTGGAAAAACTGGGCGAATTCCTCGAGGCGCGGGGGATGACGCTCGACCAGTTCTTCCATCGCAAGCCCTTCACCGAAGAGGAGATCCGCCGGGAGTTCGAGGACGGCATGCGCATCGATCTGCTGAAAGAGCAGGAGGTGCTCTCGAAGATCACGGTCACGCCCGCGGAGATGGACGCGCTCGCCGGGGAGATCGTCGCCTTTCGCTCGGAGCGTCGCCGCGAGGCCGAGGCGTTGCGCCAGCGCCTGCTCGATGGCGAGGATTTCGCGGAACTGGCGCGCACCGCCTCCGAGTGCCCCAGCCGTCGCACCGGCGGCGATTTGGGCGACTTCCGGCGCGGCGGCCCCCTGGCGCGGAAGATGACGCAGGCCTTCGAGGACGCGGCATTTGCGCAGGCCGTCGGCGAAATCGGCCCCGTGATCGAGACCCCCCTTGGCTACCACATCCTCCGCGTGACCTCCCGCACGCCCGCCCGGGAAGCCACCGATTCGCTCCCCGCCATCCCCGAGACCGTGCGGGCCGCCCACATCCTGCTCCGCACCCCCCCCGTCCCCGACGGACCGGCCTTGCAGGCCGAAATCGTGCGGCGGAAGTTCGCGGAGGGCGTAGGGGCCTTCTACTCCAACCTGCTTTCCCGCGCCACCATCCAGATCCTGATCCCCCTCGACGGAGACCTCCCGTGACCGACCCCACCGCCTGCGACGCCTATTTCGCGGCATGCCGCGATTCCATCCTTTCCGACTGGTTCGAACTGCTGCGCATCCCCACCGTCGGCTCCGACATCCGCCACCTTGGCGACTGCGCCCGCTGCACGGCGTGGCTCCGCCGCTGGCTCCGTCCGCTCGGCTTCGACGTGGAGGTGGAAACCGCCGGCGGCATGCCGCTGCTGCTCGCCGTGCGCGAGGGCGCCCCTTCCGCCCCGACCGTCCTGTTCTACGGCCACTACGACGTCCAGCCCGCCGATCCGCTCGAAGCCTGGGAATCGCCCCCCTTCGAGCCCGTGCTGCGCGACGACGGCCGCGTGTACGCCCGTGGCGCGCAGGACAACAAGGGCCAGTTCTTCGGCTTCCTGCAGGGCCTGCGCTTCCTCGTCGAGTCCGGCCGCCGCCTCCCCGCGGTCAAGCTCGTGCTCGAAGGCGAGGAAGAGAGCGGTTCGGCGAGCCTCGTGAAGCTCCTCCCCGAACTCCGCCGCCGCCTCGGCGCGCAGGTGCTGATGGCCTGCGACACCGGGGTCGCACCCGACGGGCGCCCCGCCATCGTGGCCGGACTCCGCGGCGTAATCCATCTCACCGCGACGGTCTCCGGCGCCCCGCGCGACCTCCATTCCGGCACCCACGGAGGCGTCGCCCCCAACCCCGCGCAGGCCCTCGCCCGGATGCTCGCCTCGATGCATGGCGACGACGGGCGCATCCTCGTGGACGGCTTCGCCCCCGCGCGGCCCCCCACCGCCGAAGAACGCGCGCTCGCCGCCGCCTCCGCCATCTCCGACGACGCCTACGAAGCCGCCACGGGCGTCGCCCCCTCCGGCGGCGAGGCCGCCGCCCATCCCGCCTGGGAGCGCGCCGGCTTCCGCCCCACCATCGAAGTGAACGGCATCCACGGCGGCTACGGCGGCCCCGCGTCGAAGACCATCATCCCCTCCCGCGCCTTCGCGAAACTTTCGGCGCGCCTCGTGCCCGGACAATCCCCGCACGAATGCGTCGAGGCCATTTCACGCCACCTGGAGGCGCGCTGCCCCGCCGGGCTCCGCCTCGAAATCGGCGAGGTACAGCCCCCGGGCGGCGCCCTCCGGCTCCCCGTGGCGTCGCCCCTCTGCCGCATCGCCGCGGACGTGCTCGCGGAACTCGACCCGCGCGGCCCCGTCTTCCAGTGGTGCGGCGCCTCCATCCCCGTGATCGCCGGACTGGCCGAGGCCAGCGGCGCCGCGCCCCTGCTGGTGGGCTTCGGCACCGAGGCCGACCGCGTCCACGCGCCGAACGAATCCTACTCCCTCGACCAGTTCCGGCAGACCATGCGCTACGCCGCCGGCATGCTCGCCGCCTTGGCCGGATAGGGACAACCCGGGCCGGGGCACGCCCCGGACTCCAAGGCGGCGCGCCGCGAAACGGCGGGGCTCCCGTGCTTTCCGCTTTGTCGGGCGCGGGGGGGAATGCTATCTTGTCCGTCCTCCCATGGAACGGTTCCGCGACATTCTCATCCTGCTGCTCAAGGGCGTCCTGGGGTTGCTCCTGGTCGCCCTCGTGGCGCTGGGCATCCTGCTGGAAGCCTGCTCCCGCCGCCTCCCCGACTTCCTCGAGAAACGGCTGGAGGACGCGCTTTGCTCCGACATCCTTTGCGCGCGCTTCGATTCCGCCTCCTTCTCGCTCCGCGACGGCCTCACCCTCCGGCAGCTGCGCATCTACGCGCGGGGGATGATCGGCCCGCCCCTCCTCGCGGTGGGCGAGGCGCGCGCGACCGTCGCGCTCCGCATCGGAGCCTCGGCCGGCGACTGCCTCGACGCCATCCACCTGCGCGGGCTGGATTTCTCGACGATGCCCGACCTCGAAACCCTGGGACCGCTCCTGTCGGGAAGACGGGGCAAAGACGGGAAGAGCGCCCTCGACGCCTTCACGCGCCCCGTGGACGTGACGGTGGAGGACCTCGACCTGCTCGGCATCCCGGTCCAGGAACTCACGGCCCGCGTCTCCGCCCACGACCACGCGCTCGCCTTCGAATCGCTGTCGCTCCGGTGGCCGGGGTCCACCGGCGGCGTCGAACACGCCTCGGGGATGGCCCGCGTCGGCCTGTCCGACGGTTCGTACCGCCTCGTCCTCGACGGCCGCGCAACGCCCGCCTCGCTCTATCCCCTCTTCCATGCGCTCGGTTTCAACGGCGTTGTCCGCGTTTGTTCGTGGTTCTCCGATTTCCACAGGCCGCCGGTCGCCCGCTTCGATCTCGTCCGGTCGGGGAAAGGCACCCCGGTCGCGCTCCGCCTGTTCCTCCGCGGCGCGAACTTCCGCTATCGGGACATCCCCATCGAAAACGCCGAAGCGCTGGTCACCCTGGCCGAAGACGGCCGCAAGGGCCACGTCGCCGTCTCGAACCTCCGCGTGAAGCACGCCACGGGCAGCGTCACGGGCGACCTTGGGATGGACTTCGACACGGACATCCTGCACCTCGACCTGGACTCGTCCGTCGAGGAATCGGCGGTGGTCCGCGGTTCCGGCGTCAACACGAACTTGGCGGGGAAAATCCTGGGGGCGGTCGCCTGCGAAACGCCGCCGTCGATGGTCGTCTCGGGACAGGTCGCCTTCGCCGGGAACAAGCCGCCGGAAATCCTGCTGCGCGGCCGCGTCCGGTCGGGCCCCTTCACGGTGGTGGACATCCCCTTCGCGGCGGGCGAGGGCGATTTCCTGCTCACGGAACGCTCCCTCGACCTGCCGGGCGTCCGGGTCTCCGCGTTCGGCGGAACCGTCACGGGGGACGTCTCCCTCGCCAAATCCCCCGGCCCGACGACGAACGGCGAATGGCGCGTGAACCTCCGCGGCGTCTCCAAAGGCACGAGCTTCGGCGGATTCTGCCAGGACGTGTTCGACATGACCAACCACTACGGCGGGATTCTCTCGGCCGCCTTCGACCTCTCGATCCCCCTGGCGACGAACACCTTCCCGACCGGGACCGGCTCCGTGGTGGTCCGGGACGGCATGATCGTGCGCATCCCGCTTTTCACGGGGTTCACGGACTATCTGGCGGACAATATCCCGGGCGTGGAGACGCTGGTGACCCAGTCGGACATGAAACTGGACTTCGTCTGTACGAACGGGCAGTTCCGCACGGACAACCTCCTCGTGGAGGGCGGATTCTTCAGCCTGCGCGCCGCGGGCGCCTACACCCATCGGGACAGGAAGGTCGACTTCCTCGCCCGGGCCCGCCTCTTCCGCGAGAAAACCCTCGTGGGGAAGGTCGTCCGCGTCGTGGCCTTCCCCTTCAGCAAATTGCTCGAATTCCGCGCCCACGGCACCCTCGGCGCCCCCAAATGGGAATACATCGGCCTGATCGACCGCATCTGGGATCTCCTGGGCCCGGCCGGGGAGCTCTTGCCGGAGGACGCCGGGGGGAACTGACCATGCGCTTTTGGATCCACACCTACGGCTGCCAGATGAACGTGCGCGACTCCGAAGCCGCTGCGGCGCTCCTGCTTGCGGCGGGCCACGAGCAGGCCGCCTCCGAGGCGGAGGCCGATTTGGTCATCGTGAATTCCTGCAGCATCCGCGCGAAGGCGGAGGACAAGGCCATCGGCAAGATCGGCCTCCTGTGCGCCGGAAAGCGCGAGCGCCCTTCGCTTCTGGTGGGGCTGGCGGGATGCATGGCCCAGCGGCTTGGCGAAGAGGTCTTCGCCCGCGTGCCGCTCCTGGACTTCTCCCTCGGCACGCGCCTCCCCGATCTCCTCCCCGGCCTGGTCGAGCGCGCCGCCCGCGGCGAGACGCGCCTGCTCGCCCTTGGGGGGCCCGCGGACCACGGCATGCCGCGCGGCCACCTTCCCGGCGCCCCTTCCGCCTACGTCTCGATCCTTCTCGGATGCGACCGCCGGTGCGCCTACTGCATCGTCCCGGACGTGCGCGGGCCCGAATACAGCCGCCCCGCCGCCGACGTGCTGGCCGAGGTGCGCGCGCTGGTGGACTCCGGCGCGCGCGAAATCACCCTCCTGGGCCAAAGCGTGATGAACTACGGCCGCCAGCCCCGCCAAGAGCCGGTGTGGCCCGCCGACGCCCCGGCCGGCGCACGGGGCTTCACCGAACCCTTCCCGCGCCTGCTCGAGGCCGCGAGCGCGGTCCCGGGCCTGCGCCGCCTCCGCTTCACCTCCGGCCATCCGTCGGGCTGCACCGCCGAACTGGCCCGCGCCATGGCCGAACTCCCCGCCGTCTGCCCCCACCTGCACCTCCCCGTGCAGTCCGGATCCGACCGCATCCTCCGCGCCATGCGCCGAGGATACACCCGCGCAGGCTACGTGGAGGCCGTCGCCCGGCTGCGCGCCGCCGTGCCGGATTTCGCGGTCACCACCGACGTCATCGTGGGCTTCCCCGGCGAAACCGAGGAGGATTTCGACGAGACGCGCACCCTCCTGCGCGAAATCCAGTGCGAAAACGCCTTTGTCTTCAAATTCTCCCCGCGACCCGGAACCCCGGCCGCCGAAATGGGCGACGACGTCCCCGACGAGGAGAAGGCGCGCCGCAACCGGATTCTCCTGGCCGACCTCGACAAGCAGGGGCAGGCCCGCAACGACGCCTGGATCGGCCGTTGCGTGGAGGTGCTCGCCGAAGGCCCGTCCCCCCGCAACGCCGCCGTCTGGTCGGGCCGAAGCCCGCAGCACAAGATCGTCCTCTTCCCCCCGCCCGACGGCGCGCGCCCCGGCGACCTCCTCCGGGTGGCGATCGACCGCGCCGCGCCGCAGACGCTGTATGGTTCCGTCGTCTGACCCTTTGCAAGGGGCGGGCTTCTCTGCTACGCTTCCTCCCATGAAGATCCATTCCATCACGCTGGTCACGGATGCCTGGCGCCAGACCTTCCAGGGAGCGGCGGGCCGCCGCGACGACGTCGCCGCCGAACTGCGGGCGGACGGCTCGGTCGCGCTCTCCGCCGGAGCCACGCCGGTGCGCTTCCTGCGGTTGCGCTTCGACCACCCCTTCTTCGCGGACACCCTGTTCCTGGGCGACGCCTGGGAGCGCTCCTACGGGGACCTCCAGTGGCGCGGCATGGATCCCTCCCGCTACCTGCCCTGGTATTTCTTCGCCCGCGCCCGCGGCATCACCGAAGGCATCGGAGTGAAGGTGAACCCCGGCGCCCTGGCCGTTTGGACCGCCGACCCCGACGGCGCCACGCTCTGGCTCGACGTGCGCAGCGGCTCCGACGGCGTCGTCCTCGACGGCCGCACCCTCGAGGCCGCGACGGTCGTCCACGCCTCGTATCCGGGCGTGCCGCCCTTCGATGCGGCGTGCCGCTTCTGCTCGACGCTCAGCCCCGCGCCCCTGCTCCCCCCCTTCCCCGTGTACGGAAGCAACAACTGGTACTACGCCTACGGGAAGAGCTCCCGCACGCAGATTCTTGCCGACTGCCGCACCGTCGCCGGCTACACCGAAGGCCTGGAAAACCGCCCGTTCATGGTGGTGGACGACGGCTGGCAGATCGCCGCCGGCGACGGCCCGGACCGTACACCCTGGCGCGAAGGGTGCGCCGCCTTCCCGGACATCCCGTCGCTGCCCGCCGAAATGGCCTCCCACGGCGTCCGTCCGGGCATCTGGTGCCGCCCGCTCTGGAACCCCGACCCCTCCCTCCCCGACGAATGGCGCATCGGCGGTCGCGGCGGCGAGTCCCTCGATCCGTCCCGCCCCGACGTGCTGGACATCGTGGCCCGCGACATCCGCCGCATCTCGGACTGGGGATTCCGGCTGATCAAGCACGATTTCACCACCTTCGACATCTTCGGACGCTGGGGCTTCGAGATGTCCGACGTGCCCGCCCCGCGCGACCTCGTCCACCTCGCCGACCGCTCGCGCACCTCCGCGGAGACCATCGCCTCCCTCTACCGGACCATCCGCGACGCCGCCGGTCCCGGAACGCTCGTCCTGGGATGCAACACCATCGGCCACCTCGGGGCCGGGCTCATGCATCTCGCGCGCATCGGGGACGACACCTCCGGACGCATCTGGGAACGCACCCGCCGCATGGGCGTGAACGCGCTCGCCTTCCGCCTCTGCCAGCACAACCGCTTCTTCGCGGCGGATCCCGACTGCGTAGGCATCCGCGGCGATATCCCGATGGAGCTGAACCTGCAATGGGCCGAACTCGTCGCGAAGAGCTCGACCGTCTTCTTCGCCTCCGTCAAACCCGGAATCTGCACCCCCGCAGAAGACGACGCCATCCGCGGCCTCTTCGCCCTCGCCTCCACCCAGGAGATTGCGGCGGAACCGCTGGACTGGCTCACCACCACCACCCCCGAACAGTGGAGTTTCGACGGCGTGCGCCGCCGCTTCCACTGGCAGGGCCCCGACGGCGAAACGCCCGATTTCGCCGAATAACCTTCTCCCGACAGGTCTCTCCATGGACTTCGACTTCGACGCCTATCGCAAGCTCGTGATGGACGAGCAGGACGGCTTCCGCTGGTGGGCCGTCGCCACCCGGCCCGTGACCGAATACCTCGCCTTGCGCGAGCTGCCCGAAAGTGCCCCCCTGGCCATCCGCGCGGCTACGGCCATGCGGGCGCGCCTGGCCGAATTCCGCTTCCAGTTGATCCCCGGCGAGCCGCTCGTCGGACGCCCCGTCCCGGCCAAACCCCAGCCCGACGCCCTCCGACAGGAGGCCGAAGCCTACATCGCCGCCCATCCCTTCTTCAACGCGCCCGGCCAAAACGGGCACGCCGAGCCCTTCTACGACGAACTCTTCCGCGAAGGCGTCGATGGCATCCGCGCCCGCGTCGCCGCGCTCGCGGCCGACGCGCAAGACCCCGCCAAGGCCGCCACCTACGAAAGTTTCGACATCGCGCTCGACGCCCTCTCCACGTTGATCGGACACGCCGCCGAAGACGCCGCCGAAGCCGGGCGCGACGACATCGCCGCCTCCTGCCGCCGCATCGCCCACGCCCCCCCCGCCTCCTTCCGCGACGCCATCCAGCTCACCTTCCTCCTGATGTTCGCCATCCAGTACGGCGATCGCGCCCTGCTGGTGGGCCCCGGACGCCTGGACGTGAACCTCGGCCCCTTCTACGAGGCCGACGCAGCCGCCGGGCGGATCTCCCGGGACGAAGCGCGCTCCCTCGTCGCCGGACTCTACCTGCTCATCAACGCCACCTGCGACTCCGGACTCGCCTACGGCCTGATGGTCGGAGGCGAAACCGTGAACGACCTTTCGTACCTCGCCCTCGAAGCCCTGCGCCTCTCGCGCCTCCCCTACCCGAGCGTGGGCGTCCGCGTGAACGAGTCCGTCCCCGAATCCCTCCTGCGGCTCGCCGTCGACATCCAGTGCGAGGGCATCCCCAACCCCGCGTTCTTCAACGACCGCGTCATCCGCGCCGGACTCGAAAGCTACGGCGTGCCGCCTTCGGAAAGCGCCGCCTACATCAACTCCTCCTGCGTGGAAATCACCCCGTCCGGCGCCTCGAACGTCTACGTGGCGAGCCCCTACTACAACCTCTCCGGATGCCTCCTCGAGGCCATGCGCGAATCCCCGGCCAGCTTCGACGCCCTTTTCGAAGCCTTCGAACGCATCCTCGCCGGAAAGGTCGCCGCCGGCGTGGCCGAGGTGGACGGCTGGCGCCGCACCCGGTACGAGCAGGCCCGCCGCCCGCTGCAAAGCGTCTTCACCCGCGACTGCATCGAACGCGGCCTCGACATCGAATGCGGCGGCGCCCGCTACAACTGGGCCGAATGCTCGTTCGTGGGCCTGGCCAACCTCGTCGATTCGCTCCTCGTCGTGCGGCACGTGGTCTACGAAACCCGCGAATACACCCTCCCCGCGCTGCTCGCCCTGCTGGAGTCCGATTTCGAAGGACAGGAACCCGTGCGCCAGCGATTCCTCCGGCGCTTCCCGAAGTACGGCCAAGATCAGGCCGAGGCCGATTCGCTCGTGGCGCGCGTGATCGGGGTCATCGACCGCGAATGCGCGCGCCATACGCTCTTCCCGGACGATTCGCCCTACGTGCCCGGCACCTTCTGCTGGATCATGCACCAGCGGCTCGGCGCCGAAACCGGCGCCACGCCCGACGGACGCGCCGCAGGCTTCCCCTTCGCCGACGGCGCCGGCCCCGCCCAGGGACGCGAGACGCGCGGCCCCACCGCCGCCGTGAAGTCGGTCTGTTCGTGGAACCACCAGCGCCTCGTCGGCGGCTCCGCCTTCAACATGAAATTCGCCCGCTCCGCACTCCAGACCGAGGAAGCCCGCGACAAGCTGCTGTCGCTCGTGAAAACCTTCATCGACGGAGGCGGCTTCCAAACGCAAATCAATGTCGTGGATTCCGACGTCCTGCTCGCCGCCAAGGCCCACCCCGAGGACTACGCGGACGTCACCGTCCGCATCGGAGGCTACACCGATTATTTCGTGAAACTCGACCCGAAGATGCAGGATGAAGTCATCCTGAGAACCCACTATGAAACCCTCTGAAATCGAACCCGACATCCTTCGCAATACCCGGGGGCTCGTGTTCGACGTCCAGAAATTCTCGCTGCACGACGGCCCCGGCATCCGCACCACCGTCTTCCTGAAAGGATGCCCCCTGCGCTGCATCTGGTGCCACAACCCCGAATCCCAGCGCGCCGTCCCGGAACTCCTCTTCTCCCCCGACAAATGCATCGGATGCGGATGGTGCTTCCAGCAGTGCCCAAACGGATGCCACAGGGCCTCGCCAACCTCCCCGCACGAGTTCCACCGCGACGCATGCGTCCACTGCGGGATATGCGCCGAGCAATGCTACGCGGGCGCCATCGAAATGGCCGGCAAGAGCATGGCCGCCGCCGAGGTCATCGAAGACGTGCTGAAGGACAAGTGCTTCTACGACAACTCCAACGGCGGCATGACCCTCTCCGGCGGCGAACCCCTCGCCCAGCCCGCTTTCTCGCTCGCCCTCGCACGCCTCGCACGCGCCGAAGGGGTCTCCGTCTGCCTCGAAACCTGCGGCCACGCCCCGTGGAACACCCTCGAAGCCCTCCTGCCCGACCTCGACTGGCTCCTGTACGATATCAAAGCCACCGATCCCGCGAAACACCGCGAGTTCACGGGCGTCGACAACCAGCTCCTCCTCGAAAACCTCCGCCGGGCCTCCGCCGCAGGCGCGAAAATCGCCCTGCGCTGCCCCCTCGTCCCCGACGTGAACGACGACCCCGCCCACCTCGACGCCATCGCCGGCCTTGCCAACGAACTCGACGGCGTCCAACGCATCGACATCGAACCCTACCACCCGCTAGGCGTTGGAAAATGCGCCCGCCTCGACCGAATCCCGGACCTGGATCGCAAGGATTTCACGCCCGCGGAACTCGTCTCTTCCTGGACTCAAACCGTCCAATCCCGCACCGAAAAACCCGTTCGGGTCTCGTAATCGGCTCCCTCCCCCTTTCAATATCCTGTTCAAAAGCCCTTTGAAAAAAACGGGAAAACCATTCCATAAACATTCGTATCTCCCTTGATACAAAGAAGAAAGCATATACCCAAAGCCTGTTGATAACCTGTTGATGGATTGGCGATTCTTTTCGCTTGTACAGGACTGGTTTCCATGCCATTTTCATGATGTGGGCACCCTTTTGGCTTGATGCCTCCCCTGCCCCATTCCCCCTTTTTCAAACCTTACACTGTCGAATTGCCATACCTATGGACCTCCCTTTTCTTTGGACGCAAGCCTGCGAGCACTTGAAATCCGTGCTCAATGAAGATATCTATACCAACTGGATCGCCATCATCCATCCTTTGTCGCTCGAGAAGGACAATCTGGTCTTGCAGGTGGACAACAACATCCAGCAACTCTGGCTGGAAACCAACTACAAGTCCCTCGTCCTCCAGGCCCTCCAGATCGGCGGGGCGCCCGAATCCCTCGACATCCAGTTCCAGGCCAAGAACGCCGACGAGCCGAGGGTCGAGGAGCCTCCCGCTCCCAAACCCGCGCCCCCCACGCAGCGCAAGGGCCGAAAGGTCAAGGTGAGCGCGCTCCAGGAAGTCCAGGCGCTGCTCACCCCGAACTACACCTTCGAGGAGTTCGTCGTCGGCCCCTCCAACAGCTTCGCCCACGCCGCAGCCCTGGCGGTGGCCCAATCCCCGGGACACGCCTACAACCCCCTTTTCATCTACGGGCAGACCGGACTGGGCAAAACCCACCTCATGCAGGCCATCGGCCACCAGGCCCTCCAGAACCCGAACATGAAGGTTCTGTACGTCTCGTCCGAAGCCCTGCTCAACGAATACCTCAACTCCCTCCAGAACAAAAGCACCTTCGAATTCCGAAGCCGATACCGGAACGTCGACGTGCTGCTGGTGGACGACATCCACTTCCTCGCCGGGAAATCCGCCCTCCAGGAGGAGTTCTTCAACACCTTCAACGCGCTGTACCTCGCCCACAAGCAGATCATCATGACCTCCGACCGGCCGCCCAGCGAAATCGACGGCCTGGAACAGCGCCTGGTCTCCCGGTTCGTCTCCGGCATGGTGACCGAACTGGAGGTCCCCACCTTCGAAACACGCCTCACCATCCTCCGGTACAAACAGTCCCACCAGGAGACGCAACTTCCCTCGGAGGTCCTCACCTTCATCGCGGAAAACATCTCCTCCAACGTCCGCGCCCTGGAAGGTGCCCTCACCCGCGCCTCCTCCTTCGCGAAACTCCACCGCCAACCCATCACCCTCGACGCCTTGCGCCACATCCTGCGCGACCTGCTGGAAGAGGAACGCCAGGAAGACCTTCGCTTCGAGGACATCCAAAAGGCCGTGGCGGAATACTACGGCGTGCGCCTCTCCGACATGACAAGCAAACAGCGCCAGCGGTCCGTCGCGCTCCCCCGCCAGGTGGCCATGTACCTCTGCCGCCTGCTCACACGAGCCTCCCTCCCCCAGATCGCCGAGGCCTTCGAAAAGACCCACGCAACCGTCCTCCACGCCTGCAAGGTCATCCACAACCACGTCGAAATCGACGCCACCCTCCGGCAGGCCGTCCATTTCATCACCCGCAAACTGGGGAGGGACCCCGCTTCCCTCCAGCGATAATCCTACATTAGACGAATGTTCAAAACCTGACGAAAACCTCACAAAAACCTGTGCATTCCCCCTCCCTTTTCAACACCCTCCCGGAAACCTTTCCGCCCCCTTGTTCAAAACCCGCCTCTTGCCACAGGTTGTCAACAGCCCGATCAACAAACCTAACTCCCGATGAAAACAAACCCTTGCAACCAAACCCCAAAGTTATCAAAACCCATACGGATAATATTGGATGAATAGAGAGAAACAATACAACAAGACTTTTCAATTTGCCCTGGTCATCCCCCCATGGTATCCTGGCCTTCCCACTACACGACTTTCCAAATGGAGACATTCCGATGTCGATGAAACTGACCCTCCAACGGTCTAAACTGGTAGACGGACTTCAAATCGTCCAGAACGTGGTTGCAGCTCGCAGCACCATCCAGATTCTTTCCAACGGCCTCATGAAGGCTGCGGATGGGCGTCTCCAGATCACGGCGACGGATCTGGAAATCACCGTGAGCTGCTCCATGGATGCCAAGGTGGAGGAGGAAGGATCGACGACCCTCCCCGTGAAGCTCCTGCTGAGCATCGTTCGCGACCTCCAGTCCCCCGAAATCGAAATCGTGGTGGACAAGGAGGATGTGGCCTACATCGAGTCGGGCGCCTCTTCGTTCAAGATCAACGGCCTTTCCGAGGCGGACTTCCCGCCGTTGCCGGAATCCAACGGAAAAGGACGCTACACCATCGATCAGAAAACCTTCAAGGAGATGCTGAGGAAGACCTCCTATGCCGCTTCGCTGGACGAGACCCGGCGAGTCCTGAATGGCGTCCTGCTCTCCTTCAAGGAAGGAAAGCTGACCATGGTCGCCACCGACGGTCGCCGCCTCGCCCTGGTGGAGCAGGAAATCGATTTCCCCGCCGACGCCGAGGTCGAGATGGTGCTCCCCAGCAAAGCGGTGAACGAACTTCTCCACATCCTCGCGGACGAAGGGGAACTCGTCATCGTGAACCAGGGGAACCAGGTGATGTTCGAGTTCGGAGAGGTCGTGATGTACAGCCGCCTGATCGATGGCGTCTATCCGAACTACCGCCTCGTCATCCCCTCCGGAAGCGAAGAACACGTCTCGATCGAACGCGAACCGCTCCTGTTTGCCATCCGGAGCGTGTCGCGGATGACCACCGACAAGTCCAATTCCACGCGCTTCACCTTTGCGGACAACCAGGTCAATATCCAGACCGTCAACCAGGATCGCGGTTCCGCCCGGGTGGTCGTTCCCATCAAGTACAGCGGAAACCAGCTCGACATCACCTTCAACCCCGAATATGTGATGGATCCGCTTCGAAATCTGGAAACCGACGAAGTCACGATCGATTTGACCGACAGCCACAGCCCGGCGGTGTTCCGCTGCAACCAGCCCTTCCTCTACGTGCTGATGCCTCTCCGCACGAACTAGTGCCCAGGGCGGCAGTTCGCGAAAACGAAAGGGGGTATCTTGGGCCAATCAAGATACCCCTTTTCCCTTCCAAGCGGCCCGGATCCAATGGCGGCCCTTCGCGCGTAGTCCACGTATTCGGTTGGTGGCAGGGGTGGAGGCGCACGAGGGACGAGCGTCCGTTCGTCCGCCCGGGGTGGCGGCGGGGCGGGAGCGTGGGCGTCCCCGCCCGCGCATCCGGATCGAACGAGGCGTTTACAGGGTGGCCAACAACCCGCCGACGTCGTCCGCACCTTGGAGGGTGCCGCTTACGTCCAGGCCCGAAAATCAGTAGACATGTTATCTTTTCACTTAAACCCTCCTTGCAGGACAAGTGAAAGTCCGGTTAGGCCGAAGTTCCAGCGGCTCTTTCATGCCCGAAACGGCCATATTTTCTTGATTTAGCGGCATTCCGGCACCCCTAAGGCAGCAAAATCCGTTCCATTTGCGCCCATGTAATTGTTAATAACTTTTTTGACGAAACACCATTTTTACGCTTGCATGAGACTGAAAGGTCTGCTAAATTGAGCCCATGTACATTGACATCGTGCCGAACCGCAAATCCCCGCCCGCAATCCTGCTGCGCGAGAGCTGCCGCGAGGGCGGGCGCACCGTCAAGCGCACGCTTGCCAACCTGTCGATGCTGCCGCCCGAGGCGGTGGCGGCGCTGCGCGCGGCGCTCAAGGGCGAGCATCTTGTGGAGGCCGACAGCCTTTTCGAGGTCGAGTCATCCCTGCCATGCGGCCACGTCAGAGCCGTCCGCACGGCAATGAGCCGGCTCGGCATGCGGGATCTGGTGTCGTCCAAGCCCTGCCCGGAGCGCGACATCGTGCTGGCGATGATAGCCCAGCGCATAATAGAGCCGGGCTCGAAGCTGGAGACGGTCTCCCTGTTCGGGGACTCCACGCTCGCGCAGGAGTTCGGCGTGCAGGACGTGGACGAGAACGACCTTTATGCGGCGATGGACTGGCTCGCGGCCCGCCAGCCCTTCATCGAGCGCAAGCTGGCCGGGCGGCACCTTGCCGAGGGGGCGACAGTCCTGTACGACGTGTCGAGCAGCTCCTACTACGGCAAGCAATGCCCCCTGGCAAAGCGCGGCTACAACCGCGACGGCCTCAAGCTGCCCGGCATCGTCTACGGGCTTATGACCGATACCGACGGCAGGCCGGTCGCGGTGCGGGTGTATCCCGGCGACACCGCCGACCCGGTGACGGTGCCGGACCAGATCGACCGGCTGCGCGGGGGCTTCGGCATAGCGCGGTTCGTCTTCGTGGGTGACCGCGGCATGCTGACGAACACGCAGATCGACCGCCTGCGGCAGCAGGAGGGCTGCGGCTGGATATCCTGCCTGCGAAGCTCGGACATCCGCAGGCTGCTGGAGACACGCGATCCCTCCGGTGCGCCGCTGTTCACGCAGGGCAACCTGGCCGAGATCATCCATCCCGACTTCCCCGGCGAGCGGCTGGTGGCCTGCTACAACCCGGTGCTGGCGATGGACCGCGCCCGCATGCGCGGCGAGCTGCTGGAGTCCACCGAGAAGGATCTCGCCAAGCTGCGCGACCATGTGGGGCGCCGGAGGAGGAAGCCCCTGACGGCAGCCGAGATCGGCGTCAGGGCGGGACGCGTGATCAACCGCTACAAGGTCGCCAAGCACTTCAGGCTGGACATCGCCGACAACCACTTCGGCTGGGAGCGCGACACGGAATCCATCGCCCGCGAGGCCGCCCTGGACGGCATCTACGTCGTGCGCACCAGCGAGACGCCCGAGTCGCTTTCCGCAGAGGACGCGGTGCGCGCCTACAAGAGCCTGGGCGACGTCGAGCAGGCCTTCAGGACCTTCAAGGGCGTCGATCTGCTCGTCCGCCCGATCTACCACCGCCTGGAGGACCGCGTGCGCGCGCACGTGCTGCTGTGCATGCTCGCCTATTACGTGGAATGGCACATGCGCCAGGCCCTGGCCCCGCTGCTCTACGCCGACGAGGAACTGGAAGCCGCCCGCGCCAGCCGCGATCCCGTCGCCAAGGCGCAGCCCTCGGAAAACCTCAAGCGCAAGCGCGCCCGGAAACGCACCACTGACGGACTGCGGCTCCGGCGCTGGGACGGGCTGCTTGGCGCGCTATCGACACAGGTGCGCAACACATGCTGTTTCGGAGAAGGCAGAACCGCCGTGCGCTTTACCCGCGACACGATGCCCAACGCCTTCCAGGCCAAAGCCTTCCGACTGCTCGAGGCGGACCACGCCTGCTGGCGGAACAACAAGGGCGTTTCCATGTAAGCGGAACGGGAAAATGGCGCCAGAAAGCGCGTAGAATGCTTGCCTGCAAGGGTTTGCGAATGAGCAGGCTGTTGGAAATCGCTGGAACTTCGGGTTAGGGCGCGAAGGGCGCGATTACTGTTGACGGCGCGCGGATTTTCCACTAATCTAAGACCGTATTTTGAATTGGTGGGAAATCGGCATGTATGTACGGCGGCATCTGGAAGAGGCGTTCAAGGAAGCCGGACGGTTTTTTCCGGCTCTTCTGGTGACGGGAGCGCGTCAGGTCGGCAAAACGACTTTTCTGCGCAAGATCGCCGAGGCCGAACGCAGGTTTGTCTCGTTGGACGCGCCGGATATGCGTCAATTGGCGAGATCCGATCCGCGTCTTTTCTTGAGCCAGTACCCGCCGCCTGTCATCATCGACGAGATCCAGTATGCGCCGGAACTGCTGCCCTACATCAAGGTGGCCATTGACGAGGCCCGGTTCGATAACAAGAAAAAAGCCGGTGGGTTGTTCTGGCTGACGGGATCTCAACAGTTCCAGATGATGAAGGGGATTACCGAGTCGCTGGCGGGAAGGATCGGGATTTTCGAGCTTCACGGGCTTTCGAACCGCGAGCTTTCTAACACGGTGAACCGGCCTTTCCGCCCTGACACTTTCCAGGCTGACAACCCGGGGGAAACCTCGACTGCTGCCTTTTTCGAGCGTGTCTGGATGGGGGCGTTTCCTGAACTCGCCACGTCTTCCGCTGCCCGCTGGAGTGACTTTTACGGTTCCTACGTGCAGACGTACCTTGCCCGCGACGTGCGCGATCTTACGCAGGTGGCGGATTTGAACAGGTTCTATGCGTTCATCAAGGCCGTGGCCGCCCGCACCGGACAGATGCTGAATTACGCGAGTTTGGCGCGCGACGCCGATATCAGCCAGCCGACGGCGAAACAGTACGTAAGCGTTCTCGAGGCATCCGGGCTCGTGTTCCGGCTTTACCCCTATTTGCGGAATCATAGCAGACAGATGATTCGCACGCCGAAAATCTATATGTTCGACAGCGGCCTTGCGGCGTACCTGACCGAATGGACGACCCCGGCCGTGATGGCATCGGGGGCGATGGCCGGGCAGTTTTTCGAGACATGGTGCGTGAGCGAGATTTTGAAGAGCTATGCCAACGCCGGGCTGCAGCCGCATGTCTATTACTACCGCGACAAGGACCAGCGCGAGATCGACCTGATCATTGAACAGGACGGAACGCTTTACCCGGTTGAAATCAAGAAAGGCGCCACTTTCAGGCCGGATGACACGAAATCCTTTGGCGCACTCAAGCAGTTCGACAAACCGGTGGGGATGGGGGCGCTGGTCAGCCTTCATCCCGAACTGTTTCAGATCAGGCAGGACTGCATGGCCATCCCCGCCGTGCAATTGTAGCGCGAGGATGCAGGCGCGGGGGTTTCTCGCGCAGAGGCACAGGGGGCACAGGGCGTGCAGAGGGGGAGCGCATGGGGGGGGGATGGGGAGGAGGAGGGACGATTATTGCGACCACTCAGTGGCTCGCAATTAAGAGTGTAAAAGCCCTGCGCTGCCCTTGCGCCGCGAAATAGTCCCGAAGGGGCGGCCTCGTGCGCCGGTGCCAGGACAAGCGAATCGCCATATCGCTGGATAGCGCGCCTGATTGCGCTGTGCCATAGCCCCGAAGGGGCGGCCTCACCATAGCCCAGGGCAAGCGCAGCGCAGCCCTGGGTTTAGGAGCGCATAGGATCGTGGCCTGAAGGGCCACCTCAAAAATGGGCGGACGCGGCTTAAGGTGCCCCTTCAGGGCACGTGGATGTGGGCTGACATAGCCCCGAAGGGGCGGCCTCACCATAGCCCAGGGCAAGCGCAGCGCAGCCCTGGGTTCAAGAGCGCATAAAATCGTGGCCTGAAGGGCCACTTCAAAAATGGCCTGACGCGGCTTGAGGTGCCCCTTCAGGGCACGTGGATGTGGGCTGACAAAGCCCCGAAGGGGCGGCCTCACCATAGCCCAGGGCAAGCGCAGCGCAGCCCTGGGTTCAGGAGCGCATAAAATCGTGGCCTTAAGGGCCACTTCAAAAATGGGCCGGACGCAGCTTGAAGTGCCCCTTCAGGGCACATTTTTGCTGGCTGCGCTACCCAGGGCTGCGCTGCGCTTGCCCTGGGCTATGGTGCATCCGGCCCGTTGGGCCGGCGGCGCGGGGCTGATGCCCCCGCCCCGTACCATGATGAGCCGGCCCGTTGGGCCGGAGGGGCGGGGCTGACGGCCCCGCGCACAGGGGGCGCATGGGGTGTTTTTGGAATGAACGATTATTGCGACCACTCAGTGGCTCGCAATTGAGAGGGTAAAAGCGCTGCGCTGCCCTTTCGCTGCGAAATAGCCCCGAAGGGGCGGCCTCGTGCGCCGGTGCCAGGACAAGCGAATCGCCATATCGCTGGATAGCGCGCCTGATTGCGCTGTGCCATAGCCCCGAAGGGGCGGCATCACCCTAGCCCAGGGCAAGCATAGCGCAGCCCTGGGTTCAGTAGCGCATAAAATCGTGGCCTGAAGGGCCACCTCAAACATTGGCCGGACGCAGCTTGAGGTGCCCCTTCAGGGCACGTTGATATGGGCTGACATAGCCCCGAAGGGCGGCCTCACCATAGCCCAGGGCAAGCATAGCGCAGCCCTGGGTCCAGATGCGCATTTAATCGTGGCCTGAAGGGCCACTTCAAAAATGGCCTGACGCGGTTTGAGGTGCCCCTTCAGGGCACGTGGATGTGGGCAACGCTCCCCGGGGCTGCGCTTCGCTTGCCCTGGGCTATGGTGCATCCGGCCCTTTGGGCCGGAGGGGCGGGGCTGATGCCCCCGCCCCGTACCATGATGAGCCGGCCCTTTGGGCTGGAGGCGCGGGGCTGACGGCCCCGCGCACAGGGGGCGCATGGGGTGTTTTTTGGAATGAACGATTATTGCGACCACTCAGTGGCTCGCAATTGAGAGGGTAAAAGCGCTGCGCTGCCCTTTCGCTGCGAAATAGCCCCGAAGGGGCGGCCTCGTGCGCCGGTGCCAGGACAAGCGAATCGCCATATCGCTGGATAGCGCGCCTGATTGCGCTGTGCCATAGCCCCGAAGGGGCGGCCTCACCATAGCCCAGGGCAAGCGTAGCGCAGCCCTGGGTTTAGGAGCGCATATAATCGTGGCCTGAAGGGCCACCTCAAAAATGGCCGGACGCAGCTTGAGGTGCCCCTTCAGGGCACGTTGATATGGGCTGACATAGCCCCGAAGGGCGGCCTCACCATAGCCCAGGGCAAGCATAGCGCAGCCCTGGGTCCAGATGCGCATTTAATCGTGGCCTGAAGGGCCACTTCAAAAATGGCCTGACGCGGTTTGAGGTGCCCCTTCAGGGCACGTGGATGTGGGCAACGCTCCCCGGGGCTGCGCTTCGCTTGCCCTGGGCTATGGTGCATCCGGCCCTTTGGGCCGGCCGGCGCGGGGCTGACGCCCCCGCCCCGTACTGCCCTTTCGCGGCGAGGCACCATTTTTGTAAAATCACCTTTTTGGGGTTGTCGGATGGCCCTCGATATGGTAATTCTGGCCGTTCGTTTGGCCCGGTTGGGCTTTGGAATTGGAGCCTGCGGCGGCGATCAGACGGTTTCTCGGACGGATTCCCTCTTGTCGCCCGCAGCTCTGTTTCGTACTATACTGATTCATGCCAAAACTCTTCGAATACTTTGTGCTAATCATTGTACGGAGACTTCCATGAGCCTGTCGCCTGGGATTCCCGTGGACATTGTGAGAGCCGAGTACCTCGGCGAGCATCGGTTGCGCCTGACTTTCAGCGATGGGCATGTCACGACGGTGGATTTCGGCTCGTTTTTGCGTGCCGCATTACACCCCGATGTTGCGAAATATTGTGATGAGAGCCTGTTTCGCGCCTATACCTTGGCCTATGGCAATCTGGTCTGGGGTGACCATGAGTTGTGTTTTCCCATCGCGGATCTCTATGCGGGGAAGATCGATCATCGGGACGACGCGGATGGCGTCCAGGCGGTCGCGGAAACGCATGCGGCCTATGTTGAGGAAGAGAAGTGATTTTGGACGCGGGTTTGAAGTGCCCCTTCAGGGCACGTTGTTGTTGGCTGACGCTCCCCGGGGCTGCGCTGCGCTTGCCCCGGGCTATGGTGCATCCGGCCCTTTGGGCCGGTGTTCCGCGAGCCGATGCTCTGGGTCGCGAGCGCATGGGAGCACGGGTTTTCCAACCCGTGCCACGGACAGGAATGTCCGTGCCCCTGTTCCTTGGACGCATCGCCGGGCGTGCGTTACCCAAGCCCCGAAGGGGCGGCATCACCCTAGCCCAGGGCAAGCGCAGCGCAGCCCTGGGTCCAGATGCGAATTTAATCGTGGCCTGAAGGGCCACCTCAAAAAAATCCAAACCCCAACCCAAACCACCACCAACCTCGACCGCCGGATGAACTGACCATGCCGCAATCCTTTTTCGAACTCTACGCGCACGTGGTATTTTCCACGAAAAACCGGGAACGCTGGCTGGACGCGGCGATCCGCGACCGCGTGCATGCCTATCTGGCGACCGTGATGCGGAACGAGGGGTGTCCGTACGTGCATGTCGGCGGCGTGGAGGATCATGTGCATCTGCTGGCGGGGCTGGGCAAGCAGGTCGTTCTGGTGGATCTGGTGGGCAGGGTGAAGCAGGAGAGTTCCAAGTTCGTGAAGACGCTCGGCGAGCGCTACGCGGGGTTCTACTGGCAGGCCGGCTACGGCGCGTTCTCGGTCGGGCCGACCCAGCGGGAGGACGTGGTGCGATATCTGGATCGGCAGGCGGAACATCATAAGCGGCGTTCCTTTCAGGAGGAGCTGCGGGCATTTTTGGACAAGTACGGGGTTTCGTATGACGAGCGCTACATGTGGGATTGAGGTGCCCCTTCAGGGCACGTTTTTGCGGGCTGACATAGCCCCGAAGGGGCGGCATCACCCTGGCCCAGGGCAAGCGCAGCGCAGCCCTGGGTCAGGGGCGAATGTGATCGTGGCCTGAAGGGCCACTTCAAACATTGGCGGACGCGGCTTGAGGTGCCTCTTCAGGGCACATCGACGCTGGGTGCAATAGCCCCGAAGGGGCGGCCTCACCCTAGCCCAGGGCAAGCGCAGCGCAGCCCTGGGTCAGGGGCGAATGTGATCGTGGCCTGAAGGGCCACTTCAAACATTGGCGGACGCGGCTTGAGGAGCCCCTTCAGGGCACATTTTTGCTGGCTGGCGCCACCCGGGGCTACGCTGCGCTTGCCCCGGGCTATGGTGCATCCGGCCCGTTGGGCCGACGGCGCGGGGCTGGTGCTCCCGCCCCGTACCATGATGAGCCGGCCCATTGGGCCGGCGGCGCGGGGCTGGTGCCCCCGCCCCGTACCATGATGAGCCGGCCCGTTGGGTCGGCGGCGCGGGGCTGGTGCCCCCGCCCCGTACCATGATGAGCCGGCCCGTTGGGCCGGCGGCGCGAGGCTGGCGCCCCCGCTCACGGGGGGGGCACAGGGTGTTTTTGGGGATGGACGATTATTGCGACCACTCAGTGGTTCGCAATGTAGAGGGTAAAAGCCCTGCGCTGCCCCTTCGCTGTGCCATAGCCCCGAAGGGGCGCCCTCACCATAGCCCAGGGCAAGCATAGCGCAGCCCTGGGTTTGGTAGCGCATAGGATCGTGGCCTGAAGGGCCACTTCAAACATTGGCGGCCGCGGCTTGAGGTGCCCCTTCAGGGCACATCGACGCTGGGTGCAATAGCCCCGAAGGGGCGGCATCACCCTAGCCCAGGGCAAGCGCAGCGCAGCCCTGGGTTGCGGGAGGCCCGAGTCCGCTCCAAAAATCGCGTTTCCCAAAAATCGCGTTGAGAATGGCGGGAGAAAAGGGTATTCTTATGGGTTCTATCGCGGAATCTCTACGCGATCCACCTGCTCTTTTGAATCCAAACGACATGAAGCATTCCAACCGACCCCCAAAATCTCCCGCCTCCAAGGTCGCGATATCGACCCCTTCGGCGAAGACCGTCCGACATAAGCCGGCTGCCGCCGCCGAGACCGGCGCCGCCGAGACCGCCGCCGAGACCGGCGCGACGCCCCCCGTTGGAGAAGAATCCGTTCCCGTGGAGGCCGATGAGCGCGTGAAACAGCTTGAGGACGATTTGGCCCGCCTCAAAGACGCCCACCTGCGCCTGATGGCCGATTTCGAAAACCATCGCCGCCGCAACGCCCGCGAACGCGAAGAACTCGTGAAGCGCGCCACCGAAAACCTGATGGAGTCGCTCCTCCCCACCCTCGACGCCATCGACCTCGCCATGAAGCAGAAGCCCGAAGGGAACGACCCCTTTGCCCAAGGGATCGTCATGGTCTTCGACCTTCTCCGCAAGGGTCTCGAAGCTGGCGGCCTCAAGGCCATCGAGGACGCGACCGGCCAGCCCTTCGACCCGCAGTTCCACGACGCCGTCGCCACCTCCCCCTCGCCCGATGTCCCCGAAAACGCCGTGATTGAACAGACCCGCCGGGGCTACCTGCTGAACGGCTGGCTCCTGCGCGCCGCGCAGGTGGTGGTCTCCAGCGGCGCAACCGAAGAGGATGCCCCCGACGCGGATGCGGACGACGCTCCGGATGCGTCCGAGGGCTAAGGGGAAAACGCCATGGCTGCAAAACGCGACTATTACGAGGTGCTGGGCGTGTCCCGTACCGCCACGGCCGACGAAATCAAGAAGGCCTATCGCTCGCTGGCGATGAAGTATCATCCGGACCGCAATCAGGGGGATGAAGACGCCGCCGAAAAATTCAAGGAGGCCTCCGAGGCCTACGAAGTGCTCAGCGACGCCGAAAAGCGCTCCCGCTACGACCAGTTCGGCCACGAGGGCATGAAGTCCACCTTCGGCCCCGGCGGATTCGACTTCAACCGCGACTTCACCCAGGGCGCCGACTTCCAGGACATCTTCGGCAGCCTCTTCGGCAGCCTCTTCGGCGGGGGGCACCAGGCGCCGCGGAACGGCCCGCGCCGCGGGAACGACCTCCGCTACGACCTCGAAATCGACCTCGAGGAGGCGCTTTTCGGCTCGCGCCGGGATCTCGTCCTGCCCGTCACGGACAACTGCTCCGACTGCAACGGCTCCGGCGCCGCCCCCGGCAGCAAGCGCGAATCCTGCCCCCGATGCCACGGCCGCGGATCCATCATCTCCGGCGGCGGCTTCTTCCAGATCAGCCAGCCCTGCCCCACCTGCAGCGGCGAAGGCACGGTGGTCGGCCAGCCCTGTTCCAAATGCCGCGGCTCCGGCCGCGTGAAGACGCGACGGACCATCGACCTCCGCATCCCCGCGGGCGTGGACACCGGAACGCGCCTGCGCCTCTCCGGGAAGGGCGAAGGCGGACTGCGGGGCGGCCCCAGCGGCGACCTCCACGTGGTGATCCACGTACGCGAGCACGAACTCTTTTCCCGCGAGGACAACGACCTCGCCTGCATCGTCTCCGTTCCGCCCCACGTGGCGGCCCTCGGCGGCGAGGTCGAGGCGCCCACCCCCGACGGCGTCGCCAAGCTCAAGATCGCGGCCGGCACCACGAACGGCAAGATCCTCCGCATCCGCGGGAAAGGCGTCCCCAGCCTCCACGGACGCGGTTCCGGCGACCTCCACGTGCGCGTGGAAATCGAAGTGCCCGTCAGACTCGACCAACGCCAGCGCAAGCTGCTGCAAGAGTTCGGCGAGACCTGCAAGCCGGACAATTTCCCCGAATCCCAGCGTCGCAAGAGGCTCTCCGAGAAGTTCCTCGCGCGCCGCGAACGCCTCTGGAAGGCCTCCGAGTAGACTCGGCGTACCGGAGGCCGCGGGCGCACAGCCCATTCCCCCGGGGTCCCATCCCATGCACCGCTGCCCCGTCGACACCGCTCGCATCGTCGCACCCGGTCCCCTCCTCCTGGACCGGCAGGAGGCGCGCCACCTCCGGACGGTGTTGCGAATCCGGGAGGGCGAGGAGGTGGAACTCTTCGATGGGCAAGGACTTACGCGTCGCATGCGCGTGGGGAGCCTCTCCCGTGACGGCATCGTCTTCGAGCCGATCGACCCCGCACCCGTCGCCCATCCCCGCCCCGCCTGCGCCCTGACCCTCGCCGCCTGCGTCTGCAAGGGCCATCGCATGGACTGGATCATCGAAAAAGCCGTTGAACTTGGCGCCTCGCGCATCCTTCCCGTGCTCTCCGGGCGCACCGTCGCCCGTCCCAATCCTGCGGATTTCGATGCCCGGAACGGCCGCTGGGCCCGCATCGCGCGGGAAAGCGCGCGCCAATGCGCTTCCGCCTGGACGCCGGAAATCCTTCCCCCCACGCCCTTGATGGACGCCGTTGCCGAACTGCGGAAAAACGGCGCGCCGCTTTTCGCCGCCCTCCTGCGTCCCGGCACGCGCCCCGTGCGCGAGGCGCTGGACGCGATGCGGAGCGAAGCGGGGACTCCCGCCGCTCCCCCCATGGCGGGATGGATATCCGGCCCCGAAGGCGACTTCACCCCGGCGGAGGAGGACGCCCTCATCGCCGCCGGCGCAACGCCCGTGAGCCTCGGCCCCCTCATCCTGCGCGCGGAGACCGCCGCCATCTACGGGCTGTGCGTCTTGGGCGCGGAGTGGCTTCGCGCCGCGGGACCCCCGGAAGGCGCGGCATGAAGCGCTTCCTCCCGGTCCTTGGCGTCGCCGTCGGCTCGCTCGCGATTTCGGCGCTGTGCGTCTTCATCGGGCCGCACTTCACGCTTCCCGGGGCGGGCGGCCTCCCCGCAAACCTGCTGGCCATGCGCCTGTGCCGCGTGGCGACCGCCTTCGCCGTCGGGGCGGCCCTCGCCTCTTCCGGCGTCGTGTTCCAGGCCGTGCTGCGGAATCCGCTCGCCGACCCCTACGTGCTGGGCGTAAGTGCCGGCGCGGCCCTCGGCGCGGCCGCCACCATCGTCTCGGGCATCGCGGCGGCGAGCCCGTTCGCCCTTCCCGCCGGCGCCTTCCTCGCGGCGGTGGTGTCGCTGGCCCTCGTGGTCGCCCTCTCCTCCGGACGGCGCGCCGTTTCCTCCGAAGCCGGACTCATCCTGTGCGGCGTCATCGTGAGCGCCATGGCCACAAGCCTGCTCATGGTGCTGCAGACCTTCTCCTCGGAAAAGGGGCTTCTCTCCATCACCTGGTGGATGCTCGGCAGCCTCCAGTCCACGCCGCCGCGCCTTCTCGCGATCGGCACGACCGCTTCGTTCGCGGGATTCCTTGCGGCCTGGTGGATGGCGCGCGACCTCGACGTGCTCACCCTCGGCGGCGAGATGGCCCACCACCTGGGCGTGAAGGCGCGCCGCACCGCCCTTCTCGCGCTCGCCGCAGGAACGCTTTCCGCCGCCGCCGCCGTGGCGATGGCGGGGCTCATCGGCTTCGTCGGACTGATCGTCCCCCACGCCGTGCGGCGCATCCTGGGAGCGGGACACCGCCGCCTGCTCCCCGCCTGTCTCTTCGCGGGCGGCGCCTTCCTCGTGCTGTGCGACACCTTCGCCCGCGCCGCCTTCTCGCCACGCGAACTCCCCGTGGGCGTCGTGACCGCCCTCCTCGGCGGCCCCTTCTTCCTCGTCCTTCTCCGCCGTCGCCGCTAGCCCTCCGCCTCCTTGGACCAGACGGCGTGCCGCGACGTTCGCGGCGCGCCGTTTTCCCCTTCCCTTTTCCGGAAGCCTCCCGCTGGCGGAGGACAGATGGTTGTGATACGGTACTTCCAATGAACCCACGCTCGATCCCCCATGATCCGTCGCCGACGAGAGCGCTCGTGCTGGTGGGCGCGGACGACGATGCGGGGCTCCTCGCCGTCCTCGGGCGGCTCGCGGAGTTTCTCGACGCGGCCCCTGCCGCGCCGCTGGGGGACATCGCCTACACGATGGGAATCGCCGCGCGAAACGCACGGCTCGCCGCCGCCGTCGTGGCGGAATCCGTCGCCGACCTCCGCACCAAACTCGCCACCCTGCACCGGCAGCTGACCGATCCCGGTCCCACGCGCATCGCCCGGCGCGGGCTTCATCTCCCACGCGCCGCCGCGGGTGAAGGGGGCAGGATCGCCTTCGTCTTCCCCGGCGAAGGCTCGCAATATCCCCGCATGCTCCGCAACATCTGCCTTTCCATGCCCGAATGCCTGCGCGCCTTCGACGAGGTGGAGGCCGCCAGCCTGGACGCAGGGGGAATCGCGCCCAGCCGATGGATCTTCCCGCTCACGCCGAACATCGTGGCCAAAGCCACCCGCGACGCCGGCGAACGCGTCAGCGTGGCCGAAGGCGTCCTCGCCGTACTGGCGGCGGACACCGCCTACGCGCGCCTCCTCCAAAGCCTCGACATCCGCCCCGACGGGGCGATCGGCGCCGGCGTGGGCGAGATTGCCGCCCTCGAATGCGCCGGGGTCTTCTCCTTCGCGGACGACCCCCGCGCCCGCCTGCGCGCACTCGGCAAAAGCTACCTCGTGATGCGCGACGCCGCCGACGCCTTCGATCCCTCCGCCACCGTCCAGTTCTCCATCAGCGGCATCCCGCACGAGACCTTCCTCGACGTGCTCTCCCGCTTCCCGGGAGAGGCCGAACCCACCCGCCGCTTCGGCCCCCGCCAATTCGCGGCCTGCGTGAAGGCGCCCGCCGCCGAAGCCGCCTCCCGTGCCTTCCGCGACGCCGGCGGGATCGTGCGCCGGCTTCCCTTCAACCGCCCCTTCCACACCCCGTGGTTCGCCTCCGCCGTCCCCGAACTCGCACAATGCTTCGACGAATGGATCGTGCGCCCGCCGGAAATCCCCGTCTACTCCTGCGCCACCGGACTTCCGCTCCCCGACGACCTCGACGCCCTGCGCAAGACCGCCCTCGACCAGTGGATACGCCCCGTCGACTTCGCCTCCTCCATCGAGCGGATGTACGCCGACGGCTTCCGCATCTTCATCGAGGTCGGTGCGCGGGGCATCCTTTCCTCGGGCATCGACGCCCAGCTGGAGGACCGTCCCCATCTCGCCGTGCCCATGAACCGCGTCCACAGAGGCGGTCTCTCCCAGGTGAACAACGCGCTCGCCGCGCTCGCCGCCTGGGGCGTGCGCTTCGACGTCTCCCCCCTCCACATCCACCGTGGCTCCCGCGAGATCGACCTCTCGAAACCCGCCCCCTGGCGCCGGGCGAAGCCGGTGCGCCGCCTCCCCCTCGATACCGCCCTCCCCGCCCTGCGCCTCGATCCGGGCCGCCTGCCCGCGGAACTCCACGCCGCCTTCGCGGCGGACGCCCCGTCCCGCGCCGCCGCCGACCCCGCGAAGCGGCGCGCCGCCACCCCGCCCCGTCCGGAACCGGCGGAATCGTCCGCGCCCCCGCCCGCCCCTGCCGGCGTGGAGGTGGACGATTCCCTCTTCCCCCTGCTCGCCTCCTCGCGCGTGATCGCGGAAGAGCCCGGCACGTCCATCGTCCTGCGCCAGCCCCTCTCGTTCTTCGACCTCCCCATCCTCAAAGACTGCACCTTCGGCGCCGAACCCGTCGCCGTGTCCGACCCCTTGCGCCGCGGCCTCCCCCTCGTGCCGCTTGCCTTCTGCGCCGAGCTCATGGCCGAAACGGCGCGCCGCATCGTCCCGGATCTCGTTCCCGTCCGCGTGGACAACCTCCACCTCCTGCGCTGGATTCCCTTGATCACCGCCCGCCGCGTCGTCCGCCTCTCCGCCCGCCGAAGCACGCTGCCGGGCGACGCCTCCGGCACCGTCCGCTTCGACACCGCCATCCTCGACGGCTCCGGAGAGGATGGAACTCGCGAGAGCGCGCCCCTTGCGCGGATGTCGATCGTCTTCGCGCCCGCCTACCCCGGCGAAGCCGCCATCCCTCCGCCACCCCCCCTCGACAATCCCCGCAAGACGGCCCTCGAAGGCGACAAGCTCCACGCCGGCCTCTTCTTCAATGGCCCCGGACTGCGCGTCCTGAAATCCATCGTCCGCGCCAGCGACAACGGCGTGGACGCCCTCGTCGATCCCGTGCCACCGCCGAAGGACGACGCCCCCGCATCGCCCCCGCGCTACTCCGTCGCCCCCTTCCTCCTCGCGGCCATCGGCCACGCGCAGATGGCCTGGCGGAACCTCGGACGCACCCCGGGCCCCGTCCCCCTCGGCCAGGCCATCCGGCGCCTGGACCTCGCCACCGCCGTCCCAACGGAAGGGCCGCTCTCCCTGCGCGTCCTCGCGCGCCCCGCACCTGCGGAGGGCCTCGGCGCGGCGGACGCCTGGGTCCGCGACGCCCGCGGTACCCCCATCCTCGCGGCCCAAGGCTTCGAAACGCGCCTCTTCCCCCTGCCGGAACACCTCCGGCAAACCCTGCTCCACCCCATCGAAGGCTTCCTCTCCCACCCCCTCCCCGCCAAGGCGTTGCCTTCCCTCTCCCACGAAGTGGTCTGCCGCGTCGCGGACGGCATCCCCCCCGAATTGCTCGACGATCCGCAGGAACTCTGGATCCGGGCCACCGCCGCCACCGTGCTCTCCGCCGACGAAACCACCCGCTGGCGCGACATGACCGGCTCCATCCCCCGCCGCCACGAATGGCTCATGGGCCGGATCGCCGCCAAGGACGCCGTTCGCCACTGCCTCCTCTCCCGCTACAACCGCAAATGGGCCGCCGCCGACATTTCCATCGATCCGGACGAAGCCGGCAAGCCCGTCCCCCAAGGCGAATGGCGACGCCACTGCGGCGCACGGATGGACATCTCCATCACCCACAACCCCGACCTCGTCATGGCCGCCGCCGCCCCCAACGCCTGCGTCGGGCTCGACGTGGAACGATGCAACCGCTCGCTCTCGGACAGCTTCATCGACGGCGCCTTCAGCCCCGACGAACAGGAGATCGCGGCGGAAAGCGGAGAGGGCTCCATCGCCCTCGTCCGCTTTTGGAGCGCAAAGGAAGCCCTCGCCAAGGCCCTGGGAACGGGACTGCGCTACGGCGCCGCCAACCTCCAGGTGTTCGCCTACGATCCCGCCGCCGGGCGCATCGAACTCGAACTGACCCGCCTCTGGACGGAGTTCTTCCCGCACCTCCGGGGCGAACGCCTCGTCGTCCACACCGGCATCCTCGGAAACTGCATCCTCTCCGTTTGCGTCCTCCCCCCGGAAGCCGTCCGCTCCGACGACGAAAACTCGCGAAGCGCGAACGGCACCTCCCAAGCATCCCTCCCCTGATCGCCTTCCCATCCCGCCCAAGGGCATCCGCCCGAGGCGGCCGCTCCGTTCCCGCCGTTTTTCGTCAACGCGCGCACCCGGAACGCCGCTTGTGTCGGCACGCCTCTTGCTGTACACTTTGTCTTTTCAGCCATTCGGACGGACCTTTCGTCCGTCTTTCGTTCCGATTGGCCCGCCTGCGCCCCCCTCTTGCCATGTCAGACACCCGGACGATCCACAAGCAGATCCAATTGCCGATCTCGACCGCCTTCGCGATCGTGATGCAGGGCATCCGCATCCGCCTGGGCCGTTCCATGGTCACCCTTCTGGGCGTCGTCTTCGGCATCGCCTTCCTGATGTCCATCCTCACCAGCGAAAGCATCAAAGAGGGTGTCGCGAAGGAAACGAGCCTGCGCACCGAACTGGGCCGGATGACGAGCTTCCTCTCCGCCGAGACGGGTCCGCTCGAAGGCCGCGCCATCGCGGTGTATTCCCTGGGGGCGCCGAACGAGGTCGAATCCCGTTTCTTCCAATCCATCGCCAGAGAGACGGGGCGTCCGCTCGCCTGGGTCGGCGTCCCCGCGGGACTGCCCGCCGGCGTCGCCGTTCCGGCCGATTCGCTGGAAGCCGCCGCCGAGGACGCCGTGGCGGTCCTCGTGACGGGAGGCGATACGATTCCCGCCGGGACAGATTTTTCCGCCGCGATGGCCGTGGCCCACCAGAAGGTGCTCGCCTCCACGCGGACCACCCTCTCGCCCGCCGCGCCGGAGGGGGCGTCGTTCGTGCAACTCGAACGGGAACTGAAGGAAGACGAAATCGCCGCCGCCGAAAAAGAGGCGAAGAAGGCGGCCTTCCGCTCGGGCTGGATCACGATCATCTCGCTGCTGGTCACGGTGATCGGAATCTCGAACGCGATGCTGATGTCCGTGACCGAACGCTTCCGGGAGATCGGCACGATGAAGTGCCTGGGGGCGCTGTCGTCCTTCATCCGGACCATGTTCTTCCTCGAGGCCAGCCTGCTCGGGGCGATCGGCTCGCTTGCGGGCGGGCTCTTCGGCTTCCTCTTCTCCTTTGCGGCCTACTCGTTCACCTTCGGCGTGGGACTTGTCGCCTCCGTGCTGAACCCGCTGCATCTCCTTTCCGGATTCCTGATGAGCATGGCCGCCGGCATCGTGCTCTCCGTGGTCGCCGCCATCTACCCCGCGCGCTTCGCCTCGAAGATGATCCCCGCCACCGCCCTCCGCAGCACGATCTAGCGGACGCGGGGGACGGCACGCCGCCCCCTTGCCCCTATCCCCCCGTACGGAAGAATGATGGACAATCCACAGCTCAGCGATTTGTTCGAGATGCCCGCAGACGAAGGACGGCGGGCCATCATCCGCGGAGTCGACGTGTACAAGACCTACCGCATGGGAACGGTCGAAACGCACGCCCTGCGCGGCGCCACGCTCGACATCTACGCCGGCGAATACCTTTCGATCATGGGCCCCTCCGGCTCCGGCAAGTCCACGCTCTTCAACATGATCGGCGGCCTCGGCAAGCCCACCTCCGGCAAGGTGTACATCGACCAGGTGGACATCGCGCAGCTCGACGCCGAAGAACTCGCCTGGCTCCGCTGCCGCAAGATCGGCTACATCTTCCAGAGCTACAACCTCATCCGCGTGATGACCTGCCTGGAGAACGTGATGCTCCCCATGAGCTTCGCGGGCATGGAGACGGAGGAGGCGCGCGAGAAGGCCATGGCGATCCTCAAGCTCGTCGGCCTCGGCCACCGCCCCCTCCACAAGCCCGCCGAACTCTCCGGCGGACAGCAGCAGCGTTGCGCCATCGCCCGCGCCCTGGCGAACTCGCCGGACATCGTCCTCGCGGACGAGCCCACGGCGAACCTCGACATGCACACGGGCGAAGAGATGATCGCCCTGCTCGCGGAACTCCGCGACGTGCTGGGCGTGACGGTCGTCTCCGCCACCCACGACCTCAAGATGCTCAAGTCCTCCGACCGTATCCTGTGGATTGAAGACGGCCGCATCATCCGCATGGCCGCCCCCTCGGAAGTCGATTTCACGAGCCACGAATTCCGGTAGCGGGCTCCGGGGCCAGCCCCCGGCCGCCGGAAAGGGGAAGGGCCGGACACCCGCAGGATCGCGGAGCCGGCCCTTGTTCTTTGGGGAGGCGGATCCGCCTCCACGCGTGGGAGCGCGGGGCTACCGCAGCATGCAGTAGAGCAGGCCGGCGGCGACGGCCGATCCGATCACGCCCGAGACGTTCGGGCCCATGGCGTTCATGAGCAGGAAGTTCGTGGGATCCTCCTCGAGGCCGACCTTGTTCGAGACGCGCGCGGCCATCGGCACGGCGGAAACGCCGGCGGAACCGATGAGCGGGTTGATCTTGTTCTTGCTGAAGAGGTTCATGATCTTGGCCATCCAGACGCCGCCCGCCGTGCCGAGGCCGAAGGCGACGACGCCGAGGACCAGGATGCCGACGGTTTCGCCGGTGAGGAACTTCTCGGCGGCAAGCTTCGAGCCGACGGAGATGCCAAGGCAGATGGTGACGATGTTGATGAGCGCGTTCTGCATGGTGTCGCTGATGCGTTCGACCACACCGCACTCCCGGGCGAGGTTGCCGAACATGAGCGCGCCGACCAGCGGCACAGCGGAAGGAAGAAGCAGGCCGCAGAGGACGATCACCACGATCGGGAAGAACACCTTTTCGATCTTTTTCACCGGGCGCAGTTGCGGCATCCGGATGAGGCGCTCCTTCTTGCTCGTGAGCGCCCTCATGATGGGCGGCTGGATGACCGGCACGAGCGCCATGTACGAGTACGCCGCCACGGCGATGGCGCCGAGCAGGTCCGGCGCGAGCTTCGACGTGAGCCAGATGGCCGTGGGGCCGTCGGCGCCGCCGATGATGCCGATGGACGCCGCCTCCCGCAGGCCGAAGGTGATGGGCGTGAACTTGCTGAGCGCCACGGCGCCGATGAGCGCGGCGAAGATGCCGAGCTGTGCGGCCGCGCCGAGAAGCGCCGTCTTCGGGTCGGCGATGAGCGGGCCGAAGTCGGTCATCGCGCCGACGCCCATGAAGATGAGAATCGGGAAGAGGCCGGTGTCGACGCCGAAGCTGAAGATGTAGTAGAGAAATCCGCCCGGCTCGACCGTGGTGAGCTGGAGGAGGTCGGAGGAGAGCCCGCCTGCCGCCTTGGCGGCCGCGAGGGCATCGGCCGGAATATTCGCGACGTTCAGCATCTCCGGGGTGGTCACGCCCGCGAACGGCATGTTGGCGAGGAGCCCGCCCAGGCCGATCGGGAGGAGGAGAAGGGGCTCGAACTCCTTGACGATGGCCAGATACATCAGCAGGATGCAGACGAAGATCATCACGAACTGGCCGGCGCCGTAGGGGAGGCCGAAGAGCATCGAGACCTCGTGGCCCTTCACGAACGTGCCGTCCTTCCGGAAGTAGCCTTCGGTGACCCACTCGGCGGGCTCCGGCTGCAGGAAGCCGTAGATGCCGGTGTCCTTCCCGATGGACTTGACCCTCGCGACAATCTCGCTGGTCTTGAAGTTGCGGATGCCCTTCTCCTCGCGATCCCAGTAGTCGGAGGGCTTGTCGGGCGTACGGGCCGACTTGGCGGTCGCGGCGACGCCCTGTGCGGGGGCCATCGCGGGCATCGCGAAGGCCATCGCGAACAGGCTGAGGAGGAGCAGGGATTTCTTCATGGGGGGGGTCCGGGAAGGGGTGGGAGCGGAGGGGCTTGGCCGCCCGCGGCCGCCGATTCGGCCGCAGGCGGGCGCAGGATTCAGCCAACGGTGGCGAGCACGTCGCCCGTGTTGATCTTGTCGCCCTGGGCGCAGTGGATCGTGACGACGCCGTCGCACGGGGCCTTGATCGGAATCTCCATCTTCATGGCCTCCATGACGAGGATTTCATCGCCCTCGGCCACGCTGTCGCCACTCTGCGCGATGAAGCGAAGGATAAGGCCCGGGACGGGCGCGGCGACGGGCGTTCCGCCGCCGCCGGCGGGTGCCGCAGGCGCCGCGGGCGCGGGCGCTGCGGACGCCGCCGCAGACGCCGCCTGGATGCCGTCCTCGACCTTGACCGTGTACGTCGTGCCGTTGACGGTGGCGGAGCCGTCGGCAAGCGAGACGCCGTAGGCCTTGCCGTTGACGGTGACGGTGAAATCATTCCCGCCCGCCGCCGCTGTCGGCGCCGGCGCGGACCGCTTGGCGGAGGCACCCTTCCGGACGCCGTTGGGCGCCTTGGAGGGGTCTTTGAGGAAGGTGACGCCCTTCTCGGCGCACGAGGCGACGATGAAGACGTTCTCGTCGGTGATGGGCAGGCCGGCGTCCCGGAGGAGCTTCTCGGCGGGGGCGCGGCCCTTGGTCGGATCGGCGTCGTTCACCTCGAGCACGGTCTTCGTGGTCGGGGCGAGGCCGAGCTGCTCGGAGGCGATCCGGACGATTTCGGGGTCGGGCGCGACGGGGGTCTTGCCGAAGTAGCCGAGGACCATCTTGCCGTAGCCCGGGGCGATCTTCTTCCATTTGCCGAACATGACGTTGTTCATCGCCTGCTGCACGTAGAACTGCGAGACGGGGGTGACGGACGTGCCGAAGCCGCCGAGACGCACGGCGTCGTACATCTCGCGGATCATGTCGTCGAACTTGTCCATCATGTCGTTGTCGCGCAGCATCTGCGTGTTGGCGGTGAGGGCACCGCCGGGCATGGGGCTCCAGATGATGGCGGGATTCACGGCCATCGCCTCGGGCGGGAGGAAGTAGTCGGCCATCTGGTTGCGGAAGACCTTCTCGGCCGCGCGCACCTTCTCGATGTCGATGCCCTCGAGCTGGAAGCGGTCGTCGCCTTCGAGGGCGTGCCACATGGTGATGATGTCGGGCTGGCAGGTTCCGCCGGAGACGGGCGACATGGAGAGGTCGAGGCCGTCCGCGCCGCCCTCGAGCGCCGCGAGGTAGCAGGCGATGCCGTTGCCGGCCGTCTCGTGCGAGTGGAACTGGATGTGGACCCCGTCGCCCAGGATCTTGCGGGCGAGCCGGATCGTCTCGCGGACGGTGGACGGGGCGGCGGTGCCGGAGGCGTCCTTGAAGCAGAGGCGGTCGAAGGGGATCTTCGCGTCGACGATCTTCTGGACGCGATCGGCATAGAACGCGGGCGTGTGCGTGCCCTGGTTGTCGACGCCGGGGGGCAGGCCCATCATGGTCACGACCACCTCGTGCTTGAGGCCGGCGTCGTGGATGCACTGGCCGGACCACCGGAGGTTTTCGACATCGTTGAGGGCGTCGAAGTTGCGGATGGAGGTCATGCCGTGCTTCTTGAACAGGTCGGCATGCAGCTTGATGATGTCGGAAGACTGCGAGTCGAGCGCGACGATGTTGACGCCGCGGGAGAGGGTCTGCAGGTCCGCGTCGGGGCAGACGCGGCGGAACTCGTCCATCACGTCGAACCCGTCTTCCTGGCAGTAGAAGTAGCACGACTGGAAGCGCGCGCCGCCGCCCGCCTCGAACCAGCGGATGCCGGCGTCATAGGCGGCCTTGACGGCCGGCATGAAGTCTCTGGAGAAGACGCGGGCCCCGTAGACGGACTGGAAACCGTCGCGGAACGCCGTGCACATGATCTTGATCTGCTTGGGGGCCATGGGGAGTCGTCCTTGCGTTGGGATTTTGAAATGCCGGGAAAGGGTTACCGCCCGCGACGCCGCATGGCGGCGGCAATGGCGACCGCGGTGGCCGCGCCGTCGTTCGCCTTGGCGCTGTTCCGCTTGGGCGCGGGCGGCTCGGGATCGGGAAGCATGAACGCGAGTTTCGGCACGAACTTGCTGGAGACGTTCATCACGGAAATCAGGAGAAGAAGGAACACAAACACGGTGCTCATGCCCACAAGCATGAGAATGAGCCCCTGAATCAGGATGTTGTCTTGCATTTGGTTTCCCTTGGAAGGCGCGGCCGGTAAAAATTGTGACCACCCATTTTCCCATTTTTGGGGAGTTTTTGCAAGCATGAATCTTCCCGCCCGCGCGCTCATTTTAGATTTCGAGAAAAAAGCAATCGGTTAGGTCGTCGCGCGTCTAAATACCTGTCCCTTCGTTGCGGATTCCATGGAATCGGGTGTGGCGGCGTCAGGTTTTCTCATCCAGCAGCGCATGCAACGCGCGCCAGCCGACCGCCCGAACGCCGGGGCACAGCGGCATGGGCGCGGCACGATCCGCCGTGCCGGCATGCACGACTACCGCGCGCGTCACGGCGCTGTCCCCCGCCGCCGTTGCCAGACGCGTCAAGGAGCGTCCGTCGTCGGGCATCGGCGTGCGGGTGGCCTTGGCTTCGATCAGCAGCAGGCGGCGGTTGCCCTCGTCCACCACGAAATCGACCTCCAGCCCTTGGCGGTCGCGGAAAATGTACAGCCCCCGCGCCTGTCCCCGGTTTAGACGGTGTTTGACGATCTCCGAGGCGACCAGTCCCTCGAACAGCGGGCCGCGGAAGGGCGAGACGGCCAGATCCTCGTCATTTCGGATTCCCAGCAATGCGGCCGCCAGCCCCGAGTCCACGAAATAGACCTTGGGGGTTTTGACGATCCGCTTGCCGAAATTTTCGTAATAGGGCGGAGTGAGAATGATCTGTCCGGTGACCTCCAGGATACCCAGCCATTGGGTGAGGGTGGGCACGCTCACCCCCAGCGGCGCGGCCAGGGCCGTCTTGTTGAGCATCTGGCCGCAACGGCTGGCCAGCAGCCCCATAAAACGGCGGAAGGTCGCGAGGTCGCGGATCAAGGCGACGGCGCGTACATCGCGTTCAAGATAGGTCTGTACGTACGAGCGGAACCAGATGTCCGCCACGTCGGGCGCGGCCTGCACTTCGGGGAAGCCGCCGAGCCGCAACGTCATGTCCGGCGTCTCCTCTGCAGAGAACGGCAGCAGCGAGAAGACCGCCGCGCGCCCCGCCATAGACTCGGTGACACCCTGCATCAGCGGAGCCTCCTGCGAGCCGGCGAGCAGCCACAGCCCTTTGCGGTCCGGCTGCCGGTCGATGCGGGTGCGCACGTAGGCGAACAACTCGGGCGTGTTCTGCATCTCGTCGAGGATGACAGGAAGCGTAAGACTGTCCAGAAACGAGCGCGGATCGGCCCGCACCCGCGCCACGACATCCGGATCTTCCAGCAGGACATGCTGGCAAGAGGGGAACAGATGGCGCAGCAGCGTGGTTTTGCCGGAGCGCCGAGGCCCCGTCACCAGCACGGCGGGAAAGTGCGCGACCGCCCGCAACACCTCCGCCTCCAGTGTTCTCTTCCGGTATTTCATGTGACATTTATAAAGTATCGGTTTAGAATTGTCAACATAATCCGGGGCCGTCTTCGTAATCGGTTCGTGACAGGGGCGTGCGAATCGGCTTCGCTTGCACGAATAGCGCTTGAGCGGCGTGTGTGGACGCGCTATGGTTTGTGGCGATTTAACTACAAACGACGGACGCAAAAATGCCCACGCAACGACTCGACGACCTGTTCGCAGAAATCAGGGCCAATCTCCCCGCCCGGCGCGGCTGTCTTTGCGAGCAATACTTCACCCGGAAGGCTTCCGACGGCACCGCCTGGCGGATGGGGCCCTACTATGTGCTGACGCGGTCCGTCAACGGCAAGACCCGGTCGAAGCGCATCCCCGCGAAGGACGTGCCCCGCGTGCGGGCGGAGCTCGGGCACGGGAAGCGGCTTGAAACGATCTTCGAGAAGATATGGGAGCTGGCGGAGGAGAGCGCGGCGCGGCAGGCCTGCGATTCGAAAAAACGGCGCGCCGCTATCACATCAACCCCCAAACGGCGCGCCGCTCCCGCAAAAGTCCCCTAACGAGACGACCGGATCCGGATAATCGGATCGGCTGGCGGGGGCTCATCAATGTACTGGGGAAATGGTTGCCGCACAAGGATTCGAACCTTGACAGACAGTTCCAGAGACTGTAGTGCTACCGTTACACCATGCGGCAAAGCTGTCCTTCTTTCGGAAAGACGCGGTGAAATCATACGCGTTCAAGGAGCGCAAGGCAACCGTTATTTTAGGGGGGGCGGAATCGGCTCGTGACAAGTGGTCGTCGCGCGAGTCGAGTGCGCATGTGTGTGAGTTCCCTGTTGATAAACGAACGGCTCCGAACGGACGAAGCCGGGAAAGGGCCGGGTAAGAGCGTGCGCGTGAAGTGGGCCGATCGGGTGCAGTGAACCGCATCGGGAGGGACCCCCCCTTGACCCGCAATCGGCCGGCGACAGGGAGGGGAGCGTCAAGGGCCGGAGGGGCCGAGCCGAGCGTCGGCTCGGCCGTCCGGGAGGCGGGACGGGAGCGTGGGCGTCCCGCCCGCAACAATGTGTCGTGCAAAAGGCGATACGCGTATTCCCCCATGGGACCCGGCCTCGGCCGCGCATCCGGATCGGGCGTCCACGGGGGTAGGCGTGGACGCCCATGCCACGAAGGTTTGGCAAGAGCCCATGACCCCCGACCGCCCGGGCGGGAGCGGTTCGGAACGTCCCGTCCCATAGCTGCACAGATGCCGTCCCGGGCGTCTCCTGCATCCGCCTTCCCGCGGACTTGGCGTCCCCGGCACCTTGGCGGTTCGGTTTGCCCCGATGCCCAGGCTTGCGAGGATTCTCGTCCTCCCCAGCCAGCCCCCGGCGGCCCCCCTGTCACTCACGATCCGGATGTCTTTTCGGTTGAATCAAGACGGAAAGAATGGCGACGTCTGCGGGGGTGACACCCGAAATGCGGAGCGCCTGTGCGAGATTCTCCGGACGGATACGGTCCAGTTTTTCGCGGGTTTCGTACCGAAGCGCTTGTACGGAGTGGTAGTCGAAGTCGTGCGGGATGGTCAACCGTTCATCCCGTTTGGCCCGTTCGGCGCTCCGTTTTTCCTGTTCGATGTACCCGTGATACTTCACCTGGAGGGTGACTTGGCGGATCACTTCCGAAGGAAGAGGGGATGGCGGGGGGATTGGGAGAGAGGCATGGGAGACCTCCGGACGCCGAAGGAGTTCCTCCAGGGTCCGGCCCTGGAAGCGGGTGGTGCGGAGGCGATCGGTTTCGGTGTTAACAAGCTGTTGATAACTTTCCGTTTCGGCGAGGAAAGCGGGTGGTGCCAAGCCGATCTCCTTCGCGAGGCGGAGCAGGCGGAACCGGGCGTTGTCCTGTCGCAAAAGGAGCCGACGCTCCGCGCGGGAGGTGAACATCCGGTAGGGTTCGTCCGTTCCTTTGGTCACCAGATCGTCGATCAGGACGCCGATGTAGGCGTTTTGCCGGCTCAACAGGATGGCCTGTTCATTTCTTGTGAACAACGCGGCGTTGATTCCCGCCAGGAGACCCTGGGCGGCGGCTTCCTCGTACCCGGTGGTCCCGTTGATTTGTCCCGCGCAGAAGAGGCCTGGGAGGCCATGGAATTCGAGGGACGAACGGAGCTGGCGGGGATCGAGGGCGTCGTATTCGATGGCGTAGGCGAAGGCGAGGATCTCCGCGCGTTCCAGGCCCGGGACGGAACGAACCAGTGCGTGCTGGGTGTCCCGGGGGAGGGAGTTCGAGAGCCCGTTGGGGTAGACGACCCTTCCATTGCGCGATTCGGGCTCCAGGATCACGTGGTGGGAGTCCCGGTCTTCGAAGCGGACGACCTTGTCCTCGATGGAAGGGCAATAGCGGACGCCGGTTCCGGAGATGGAGCCCCCGTAGAGGGCGCTCCGGGGGAGGTTGTCCCGGACGATGCGATGGGTTTCGCGGGTGGTATGGGTCTCGAAGCAGTCCTCCTGGTCCGCGCCCGGGCACCATTCCAGCGGGGGGTCGATGTGCTTCGGGAGGATTCGGGGGGGCAGGTGTTCCCCGGTTGTTCCACGTGGAACAATCCGGAGGGACGCGAAGGGGTTGTTCCACGTGGAACATTCGTCTATCTGTTTGCAGTGGAGTCGGATAAAGGCTGTCCCTCCGGTCTTTGACAGCGCTTCTTCGTCTTGGTCCAGAGGAAGGGGGCCGAGCGGGGAGGCTGCCGGGATGTTCCACGTGGAACATTCGCGTATGCACTGTTCCCGGTATTGTCTCCCCTTCCAGGAAAAAAGCGGCGGGGGGTTGTCTCCGGGCTGTCGCGCGAGGACGCTCCAGTCGATGGTGGCGGCGTCCAGCCGGGCCGGGGTCCCGGTTTTGAGTCTTCGAAGCTCCATCCCCAGTTCTTGGAGGTTTGCCGAAAGGGCTTCTGCGGCGGCCCGCCCATCCCCGTCGCTCCCCAGGGATTCCCTGCCGATGAAGATCCGTCCCCCGAGCGCGGTTCCGGTGGCGAGCACGACGGCGGAGGCATGGAGTTCCCCATGGCGGATGGTGGCGACGCCGTGGAGGCGGTCGCCTGTGTGCAGGATGGCCGTTGCCATATCCTCTAGAAGATCAAGCCCCGGAGTCCGTTCCAGAACCTGGCGCATCCGAAGGGAATAGCGTCGTTTGTCGCACTGTGCGCGAGTGGCCTGCACGGAGGGGCCGCGGCTGAGGTTGAGGGTCCGGAATTGGATTCCGGCGAGGTCGGTGTCGACGCCCATTTCCCCTCCGAGCGCGTCGATTTCGGAGACGAGATGGGATTTGGCCAGCCCCCCGATGGCGGGGTTGCAGGGCATGCGGGCGATCCCGGCCCTGTTCGCCGCGAGGAGGAGGACCCGTCTCCCCATCCGCGCGGCGGCCAATGCGGCTTCGCAGCCGGCGTGCCCGGCACCGACCACGATGACGTCCCAATCGGAGGCGGGGCTTCGCATGGCGGATATCCTGTTCACAACCCGGACTCCTTGCCGAAATAAATCGTATGATTATTATGGTGGGGCCAAAGCGGGCCGGATCCGGGGAGGGCAAGGGTTGCCCAGAAAAGGGGGAAAGGAGCCATGGGGGGATTGTCGCTGTGTTTTGCCGGCAATTCAATGGGCAATTTCATTCCGGTTGTTTGGGGTTCGCGCCGCGCACGAACCGTCCGGCACAGACGTCGCTACCTCCATGCGCTCCACTCGCGCCCTCCGAAACTGGCATTGCCGTCGCGAAGCCTCCCCCAACCCCTTGTCGCGAGCCGATTATGGGGAAGTCTTTGGCTCGAAGTCAAACGGGTACGGGAGCTTGTATCGGTTGCGGATCTCCACCATCACGCGTTGCAGGGCGGGCGGGATGGGGCAGCCTTTTTCGAGCCGTTCGCGGCGCGCCTCCCACTCCTTCTCGCCGGCGGTGTAGATGCGCTCCCAGCCCGGCATGCGGCGCGAGGCGCGCAGCTCGCGGCAGATGGCGCCGGCGATGCGCTTGAAGGTCTCGAGCCCCATGAAGAAGTCGGGATTGATGGCGATGAAGAAGTGGCCGAGCGGGTAGGGGATGCGCTTGCCGTCGGCGTCGGTGCCGTTGAGCGCCTTCATCCAGGAGCCGTCCTGCAGGGCGGCGCTGAGGATCTCGACGATGGTGGCGTAGCCGTAGCCCTTGTAGCCGGCGGTCTCCTCGCCGATGCCGCCGAGGGGCGTGAGGGCGGCCTGGCCGGTGGTCAGATCCTTGAGCACCTGCGCGGTGTCGGTGCGCGTGCGGCCGTCGGCGCCGATGACCCAGCCGGGCGGCAGCTCCTTGCCGGCGCGCTCGTAGACCTCGATCTTGCCGCGCTGGGAGACGCTGGTGGCGCAGTCGAGGACGAAGGGGAAGGGCTCGTCGGTGGGCAGGCCCCACGTGAGCGGGTTGGTGCCGAGCATGTTCTCGACGCCGCCGGTGGGGGCGATCGAGGGGCGTGCGTTGGTGCCGGAGACGCCGATCATGCCGGCGTCGGTGGCCATGGTCACATAGTAGCCGGCGATGCCGTAGTGGGTGGAGTTGCGCACGGCCACCATGCCCATGCCGTAGGTGCGGGCCTTCGCGATGGCCATCTCCATGGCGCGCACGCCGACGACGTGGCCCATGCCGTTGTGGCCGTCGAGCACGGCGGTGGCGAGCTGGTCCTTGACGACCTCGATTCTGGTGACGGGGTCGAGGATGCCGGCCTGGATGCGGTCGAGGTAGATCGGCTTGAGGCGGCCGATGCCGTGCGAGTCGATGCCGCGCTTGTCGGATTCGATCAGCACGTCCGCGATGATGGCGGCGTCCGGCGCCGGCACGCCTGAGGCGATCAGGGCGTCGCGCATGAAGCGCTCGAGCAGGTCGCAGTCGAGGCGCGGGTCGCTTGTGGTGGTTCCGGGTTGTCGAGACATCCGATGGCTTCCTTTCATGCCGTGCATCAGCGGCAACGCCTGCGTTTCATGCGCGCGTGCCGCCGGGAACCATCATGACAGACTCCCCTGCCGGACGTCAACTGCGCCGAAGCACGCCGCCCCGCCCCGGCGTATTCCATCGTGGCTTCCCGTGACATCTCGTTTCTCATGCGCGCCGATTCTACTAACTCGGCCACAATTCATACTGCAAAACAGGGGCACGGGTTTTCCAACCCGTGACACGGACAGGAATGTCCGTGCCCGAGTTGCGAACGGAATGCTGGCGCCAGTGTCTGCGGCCAGAGGGTTTCCGAGGGGTTCCGGCACATCAGGATATGGACGCGAAGCCGCAGAAAGTGGCCTACCCCCTGAGCGGAATCTTCCAAATCGCTTGAAACCGGGGCATTTCGTCGAAATCTGCCCGGAGGGAAAGGCCAAACTCCGTGACACGGACAGGAATGTCCGTGCCCCTTTGCCAACTCCAAATTCCAGCTCCCCATGCCTGAATCTCCGTGAGCAACGCTATTTGTGGCCGGGTTAGTAGCACGGTGTCCAGTATTTGACGGATGCGCTTGATTTCCGGACGCCGCGATTTCGGCTTCGGTGTCCATGACGATGACATACCGCGCGCCCCCGCCCCGATCCATCCGTCCCTTTTCACTTGCGCGTTTGTGTCTGAGCCCGTATTCTCCTGGGCTTTCATTTTTCAGGAGTATTGCGAAATGGCCAGAACAATCCCCTTGGACCATGTGCGAAATATCGGCATCATGGCCCACATCGACGCGGGCAAGACGACGACCAGCGAACGCATCCTCTACTACTGCGGATGGAACTACAAGCTCGGGGAAGTCCACGACGGATCCGCCACCATGGACTACATGGTGCAGGAGCAGGAGCGTGGCATCACGATTACCTCCGCCGCCACGGTCGTCCAGTGGAACGACTACCAGCTGAGCCTGATCGACACCCCCGGCCACGTGGACTTCACGGCCGAGGTCGAGCGGTCCCTCCGCGTTCTGGACGGGGCCGTGGCGCTCTTCTGCGCCGTGGGCGGCGTCCAGCCGCAGACCGAGAAGGTCTGGCGGCAGAGCGAGAAGTACCATGTCCCGAAGGTGTGCTTCATCAACAAGATGGACCGCATCGGCGCGAATTTCACCGGCGTCCTCGATTCGATCCGCGACACCCTCGGCGGCAATCCGGTTCCGATGGTGTATCCGATCGGCCGGGCCGACACCTTCAAGGGCGTGGTGGATCTGCTCAAGATGAAGGCGCTCTATTTCGACGAGGAGTCGAAGGGCGTCAAGGTGATCGAAGAGGACATCCCCGCGGATCTCGTCGAAATCTGCCGGGAGTACCGCCAGAACATGATGGAGAGGGCGGCCGAGCAGAGCGAAGAGCTCATGAGCACCTTCTTCGACAGGGGGGAGCTCACCAACGAAGAGATCGTCGCGGGCCTCCGCAAGGGCTGCATCAGCCGCGCCCTTGTCCCCGCCTACTGCGGCACCTCCTTCCGCAACAAGGGCGTCCAGCCGCTGCTCGACGGCGTCACGCGCTTCCTGCCCTCTCCGCTGGACGTGGGCGCCGTGTCCCAGGCCGACGGCACCGAAGTGCGTACGCCGGACGACGACCAGCCGCTTGCCGCGCTGGCCTTCAAGATCGTGACCAACAAGCACATGGGCCGGATCATCTTCCTGCGCATCTACTCCGGCACGCTGCGCGTCGGCGCCACGATCCGCAACTCCACGCTGGGCGTGGAGGGCCGCGTGGGCCGTCTTTTCCGCATGCATGCCAACCGCCAGGAGGCGATCGAAGAGGCCCATACGGGCGACATCGTGGCCATGGTGGGCCTGTCGAGCACCCGCACGGGCGACACGCTCTGCGACCCCGAGCATCCGATGATCCTCGAGGCGATCGAATTCCCGCCGCCCGTCATCTCCGTGGCGATCACCGCCGCCAGCCGCAACGAAAACGAGAAGCTGGGCAACGCCCTGCATGCATTGGCCGACGAAGATCCCACCTTCGTGGTCACCTACGATTCCGAGACGCGGGAGACGATCATCGCCGGCATGGGCGAGCTCCATCTGGAGGTCATCGTGGACCGCCTGAAGCGCGAGTTCGGCGTCGATTGCGCGGTTGGCCGCCCGGAAGTGGCCTACCGCGAGGCGATCACCACCCCGGCGGACGGCCAGTACCGGCACGTCAAGCAGTCCGGCGGCCGCGGCCAGTACGCCCACGTCTACCTGCGTCTCGATCCCCAGGAGGCGGGCCGCGGCTTCACGTTCGTCAACGACGTGCACGGCGGCACGATCCCGTCCGAATACATCCCGGCGGTCGAAAAGGGCGTCATCAAGGCGATTGCCGCCGGCCCGTACGCGGGATATCCCGTGGTCGACGTCAAGGTCACGGTGTACGATGGCTCCTATCACGAGGTCGACTCGAGCGAGCTTGCGTTCATGGAATGCGCGCGCGTCTGCTTCCGCGAGCTGTTCATGAAGGGCCACCCCCAGCTGATCGAGCCGGTGATGGCGGTCGAGGTCACGGTGCCCGAAGAGTTCATGGGCGCGGCGACCGGTTCGATCTGCCAGCGTCGCGGCCGCATCGAGGGCATGCAGGACAAGAACGGCAGCAAGATCGTGAGGGGCTTCGTCCCGCTGAGCGAGATGTTCGGCTACTCGAACACGATCCGCACGGTCACCCAGGGGCGCGGCAACTTCTCCATGATCTTCTCCCACTACGAGGCCGTTCCGTTCGAGAAGGCCGAGGCGATCATCGAGAAGCGCCGGAAGGGAAACAAGATCCGCGGAGGCTGATCCGGTTCCGGCCCCCCCAAAAAGCGGCGTGCCGCGAAATTCGCGGCGCGCCGCCCGATTCCCCGCCCCCCGATTCCCCCCTTGCGTTCGCCCGGAGAATGTAGTACACCATCCGAACGGCGTTACCGGCGATGCGGAGACGCTTTCCGTCCACCCGCGCGCGCTTCGGCCGCGCGGAGCCGCAAGGGCGGTTTCGTGGCGGACGGTCGCGCCTCCTGCGTCCTGGGGTTTGACCCGGTTTCCGAAAGTAAAGAAAGGAATCCAGCATGAAAAAGTACGTCTGCAAGATTTGCGGATATGTCTACGATCCGGCGAACAATGACGATGTCCCGTTCGAGGATCTCCCCGACGACTGGACTTGCCCCGTTTGCGGCGTGGGCAAAGACCAGTTCGAAGAATTGTGAGCCCAGGACGGCTTGCTTTACCCAAAACCCCCTGCCAATTTGAGGAACGCATCGCATGGAACTTAAAGGAACCAAGACCGAACAGAACCTGTGGACCGCTTTCGCGGGTGAAGCCCAGGCGCGCACCAAGTACGACTACTTCGCTTCTCAGGCGAAGAAAGAGGGCTACGAGCAGATTTCCGCCATCTTCCAGGAGACCGCGCTGAACGAGAAAGAGCACGCCAAGCTCTGGTTCAAGGCTCTTTCCGGCATCGGCGACACGCTCTCCAACCTGCTTGACGCCGCGGCGGGCGAGCACGAGGAGTGGACCGTCATGTACAAGAACTTCGCCGAGGAGGCCAAGGCCGAGGGCTTTGACGGGCTGGCCAACCTCTTCCGGAAGGTCGCCGAGGTCGAGGCCCTCCACGAGGCCCGCTACCGCAAGCTGGCCGCCAACATCGAATCGGGCGAGGTCTGGGTCCGCGTCGGCAGGAACAGGTGGCATTGCCGCAACTGCGGCGCGGTCATCGAGGGGGAGCGTGCCCCCGAGAAGTGCCCGGTCTGCGACCACCCGAAGGCCTATTTCCAGCTCGAGCCGAAGAACTACTAGCCGGCCGGGCCGTCATCGGCCGACCCCTTCGGCCGTGTGAAGGGGAAACCCCGGACCGCCGCATGGCGGGCCCGGGGTTTTTGTTTGGCCGGCGGCTCCGGCCGCGGGTTCGCGGCGCGCCGCATGTGGAAGGGGGCGCTACTTGCGGAGGGGCTGGACGGGGAGTTTCCGCCAGCCTTGCCGCGACTGGGTGAACTCGCGGGAGGCGAAGCACCAGACCACCCACTTTTTCCCGGCGAGGTAGGAGGGGTCGGCCTTCGACCGCAGGAAGAGGTTCTGCCGCGCGGGGGTGGCGCCGGAGCCGCGGGTTCCGAGCACATCGACGGCCATGCCGAGTTCGCAGGCGAGCTGGTCGGCCAGTCCGCCGCCGGTGGCGAAGAGGTCGCCGCCCACGTGGTAGATGAGGCAATGGCTGTCGCCCAGGAGCAGGAGCGGGCTTTCCCGGCTTTCGGTTTCGCCTTCCACCCTCCGCATGGGGAGGGTTTCGGAGAGGGCGGTGTTTTCGTCGGCCATGCGGGCGAGGTCGCCGGTGAAGGTGATGTCGGTTTCGGCGGAGGGGAAGACGCCGGGGTTGGCTTCGAGGCCCAGCGCGTCGCGGATGGCGCGGGCGGCGAGTTCGCCGGCTTTGGGCGTCCAGTGCGAGTCGGTTTTGCAATAGTGGGAGGCGTCGAGCCGGGAAGAGAGGTCGAGCACCTCCACGCCGGCCTCGCGCAGGACGGCGAAGAAGGCCTGCCGGGCGGGGTCTGTGCCGTCGGCCTGGGCGGCTGCGGCGGCGGCGAGGTCCGCCGGGAGGTGCGGGGCGCATCGGGCGGCCTTGAGGGGGACGGGCACCATCAGGAGGCGGATGTCGAGGGCCTTGAGCTGCTCCTGGAAGTCGAGGATCGCGGGAAGCGGATCGGCGTAGTCCGGCTTGGAGGCCTGCGAGGCGGCGGCGGCGGCATCGCCCCAGAAGGTTCCGGCGCCGAGCTGGCGGAGCTCGGCGGCAAGGAAGAAGAAGCCGTCTTGGCCTTCGAAGGCCCATTGGCCGGCGGCGACGCGCGATTCGGCGTCGGCGCGGCAGGCCGCCGCGAATGGGTTTTCCGCGGACAGGGCGGTGCCGGAGACGGCGAGTGCGGCGGCGAGCGCGGCGGCGGGAAGGACGGCGTTCCGGGCGGAGGCGAGGAGGGAAGGGTTCATGGGGTCGACTTGGAGAAGAAGGGATGCAGGGGGCGGGAAGTCCGTCGAAGCGCGACGGACGGCGCGCCGTCCTAGGAGGGGAGGGAGAGGAGGGAGAGATACCAGTTCACGAGGGTCGGGCCCCATCCGATCCATCCGATCGCGCCAAGGGCGAGGAAGGGGCCGAATGGGATCTGCCCCCGCAGCTTGCGCCGGCCGCAGGCGACGAGGGCGAGTCCCACGATGGAGCCGGCCAGGGAGGCCGCGAGAAGGGTGAATATCACGGCCTGCCATCCGCAGAGGGCGCCGATGGCCCCCATGAGCTTCACGTCGCCGAAGCCCATTGCCTCCTTGCGGAAGGCGAGGGAGCCCAGGACGGAGACCAGCCGGAGTCCGCCGAAGCCGGCAACCAGGCCGACGACCGAGCGCAACAGGGCGGTCTGCCAGGTGTCGGCGCCTTGGAGTTCGGGCACGAGAGGGCTTGCGAGAAGCCCGAGGATCATTCCGCCGAGGGTCACGCGGTCCGGGAGGATGAGGTGGTCGATGTCCACGAACGAACCGAAGACCAGCCCCGACACGGCGATCAGGTACACGGGAATTCCCCGGGGGTCGGAGAAGGGGGTGAGGCCCAGGATGGGGCGGTCCATCGTCGGGGGGATCGCGAACTTGAACCATACCAGCAGGAAAAGCAGGGCGACGAGCGCTTCCACCAGGGGGTAGCGAATGGAGATGGGTTCCTTGCAGTAGTGGCAGCGGCCGCGAAGGGCGAACCAGCTCAAGACGGGGATGTTCTGCCAGAAGGGGATGGGGTGCTCGCACCTCGGGCAATGGGAGCCGGGCCGCACGATGGACATCCCAAGCGGGATGCGCCAGATGCAGACATTCAGAAAGCTCCCGATGCAGGAACCGAAGAGCGCGACGAAAACCGTGGGAATCCAGAAAATGGCGGACATGGCGGATGGAACCAGCATACCATCGCGGCGAAGGGGTGGGAAGCGGAACTTCAGGGGTTCCAGGGGCCGGGCCATGCGGGATCGGCGCGGCTTCCCGTTTGCTTTTTCCATCGTCGCGCGCACGCGAGGTTTCCCGCGCTGCTTCGGGGCGTGGGAAAACGATTGCCCGGCCGCAAAATCTGCTATATATTCAGAACATGAAAAAGACGAGCTTTGCCTTGCTTTCCTTCGCGTGTGCGATGTTCGCGGCCTCCGCTGTCGCCGGCGTGGAGATTCCTTTCACCCTGCCGGACGATGGCCAGACCTATCTGGTGACGCTGGCCATCACGGAGAAGGCGAATCCGGATCGGATCGTCAGCACCTTCGTCTGCGGCCAGCCCTTCGCCACCGCCCCGGGGCAGGGCTCCTTCACTGCGGTCTGGGATGGCCTCGACGAGAACTTCATGCCCGTCCCGGCCGGCGACTACGGCGTGAAAGGCATTTATGCGCCTGCCGCGGAAGATCCCATCGACCACGAGTTCCACGCCATCCGGGCCCGCTACCACAGCGGCGTGGGGGCCTTCCTGCCCACGCCCGACACGCCCGAAATCTGGAAGATCCCCATCCCCTTCCACGGCGACCCCGTGAACTCCCCGCTCGCGGATGTCGATGCCACCCCCTCCGGCCGCATGGTCACCTACTACCAATACCTCGAAAACGGCAAGAACTGCCCCATCCTCGACCTGACCCGCCCCTACGGCAACGCCCAGTTTGTGCGCGCCTTCCCCTCCGGCGGCGCGGGCGGCGGGCCGTGCGCCACGACCGACGGAGAGACCGTGTGGGCCTGCACGACCGACGGCGCCCCCTTCTTCCTCTATCGCGCCGACGCCAAGCCGTTCGGCACGGACAACGCCCGCCACCGCCGCGGCGGCTTCCTCCCGCAGGGCATCGTCACCGACATGGCCTGCTGGCGCGGCGCGGACGCCGCGCACCCCTTCGTCTATGCCATCCAGCGCGGCAAGCTCGAGAACGAGCCGATTCCCGGCGATCCCCGCAATCGCACGCGCATCGTCGAAAGCCGGACGGAGTTCATCGACGAGATCACGGTCTTCAACGGCGACAACGGCGACGTTCTCGCGCACGTCCCGGTTTCGCGCCCCCGCGCGATGGCCATCCTGGGCGACACGATGTACCTGCTCTACCGTCCGGACAACGCCTGCGAGGCCATCGGAGCGCTTCCGATCGCCGACGGCATCCCGCAGGGCGGCGTCCGCGAGCTCTTCCGTCTGCCCGAGGCCCTTTCGCCCAACGACATCGCGGTGGACTCCCGGACCCGCTTCTACGTCTCCGACCCGAAGGCCAACCACGTCTACCAATTCTCCCCGGAGGGCCAATCGCTGCGCGTCTTCGGAGCCAAAGACGTCCAGGAATCCGGCACCTTCGACCCTTCGACCTTCATGACGCCCACCCGCATCGCCTGCTGGACCGACGCCGGGGGGCTCGACCGCCTTCTCGTGGTCGAGGCCTCCGGGCCGAACCGCGTGACCGAATGGAACGGCGGGACCGGCGCGCTTCTCGCCGAATACCCCTCGTTCCAGACCAAGGCGAACAGCGGGTATGCGATGGACCCCGACCATCCCGACCACATCTACCTGCCCGTCCACCAGAATTGGCTTGCGCGCTACATCGTCGACTACGAAAAGGGCGAATGGAAGCTCGACGCCGTCTTTCCGGACGTCGTGGCGGGCCAGCGCCGGGGGCTGGACAAGCCCGTCGCCCTGCGCGTGAACGGGCGCCTCTACCTCGCCAGCGCGCAGAGCGGCCTGGTCTTCCGGCTTACCGACGACGGCAGGCGGGTGGTGCGTTCCGCCGCCATTCTTCGCGAAGAGGGCAACCGGAATTTCGCGTGGAACGACGCGAACGGCAACGGCGAGATCGACGACGACGAGAAGCGCCCGATCGAGCTGCCCGGCTGGGTCTTCACCTACCACGGGCAGAATTGGACCGAGGGCCTCGTCTACCTGGCGATGGGCCAGGGTTCGCGCGACGTGTGGTCGCTTTCCCCGGATTCGTTCGACGAGCATGGCAATCCGGTTTTCACCGGGTTCCGGCACGTCGTGCGGGATCCGTTCTTCGAAGCGCGCGCCACCGGCAATCCGGGGGCGCTCGAGGGCGGGAACGAACTGGCCGAGGCCTTCTCCAGCGACTGGATGCAGGCGGACGGCGCGCTGGGCGGGCCCATCTTCACGCAGGCCCGCGGCGGGCGCAACTACTCCGCGAATTACGGCGCCCAGCACAAGGTCACCCGCTACGATCCGGATGCGGAAGGACGCTATTCGATGACCTGGCGCGTCGGCCGCACCAACATCGCCGGCGGCGCCCGGCGCGGCGAACTCGTCGGCGGCATGCGCATCTTCCGTCCCCGGAACGGCATTCTCGCGGTGATCGACCAGTCGCGTTCGGGCGTTTTCCTGTACACCGACGACGGCCTGTACGTCGACACCCTCTTCGCGCCGGGCTCCACCCGCGAAGAGCTGGGCGTCTACCGCCAGCCGGGCGAGTTCTTCGCCGGCACGGTCTACGACAACCCGGACAACGGCAAGATCTACTACGCCTCCGGCAAATACACGCCGTTCCTCTACGAAATCGAGAACTGGTCGCTCACGGAGAATCCCGTGCGGCGCCTCGAGGGCCTCCCCGAAACGGTCGCGATCGATGCCGCGCAGATCGCCGATCCGCCCGAGATGGCGATCGCGCTGCGCGGAGGCCCCGGCCGCGCCCGGTTCGCCGAGATCGGCACGGCCTTTGGCGGCGTCGAATTGCAGGGTGGCGCGATGGCCGGCTGGGAGTCCGCGCAGCCGGTGGCCTTCCAGGGCGACAAGTCGCAGACGGTGGAGGTGCGCTGCCTGTACGATCCCGACACCCTCCATGTCCGCTGGCACATCCGGACCGGCTCGGAGTTCCAGCCCAACCCGCCGCTCGCCGATTACGCCCGCATCTACTCGCACGATGCCGCGACGGACATCGCGAGCCTGTACCTGGGGGCGAACGGCGGCGAAGCGCGCGTGGTGTTCGGCCTCTGGGGCGACGACGCCGGGGGAATGGCCCCCCGCGCCATCGTCTTCCATCCGGAATGGACGGGTGCGGACGCCAACCCCGTGGGCTTCCGGACGCCCGTGAACGAAACGCGCTTTGAACACGTGGCGGAGATTCCCGCCTCCGCCCTCGGGTTCGCGGTGGACGCGGACCGGAAGGGATTCGTGATTGCGGCGTCGCTCCCGCGCGCGGCCTTCCCGTTCTTGTCCGAACCCTTCTCCGGGGACTCGCGCCTGCGCCTCAACTTCGACGCGAACCTGGGCGGCCACAACCGCTTCTGGTGGTCGAACACCGACGGCTCCGCGAACACCGAGACCTACGACGAGCCGACCGAGGCGCGCCTCTACCCCGGCTCGTGGTCGCCTGCCCGCTTCGTGTCCGCCGAAGACGGGCTGCTGGTGCGGGAGTGGGTGCGCGCAGGCCCGTTCGGCGGCCCCGGCAGCGAGGGGTTTTCGTGGGATCCGCGGAACAAGGACGAAGTCGGCGCCTTCTTCGAGAAGGCCGTCTTCCCGCCCGACGAGGCAACGCGCGTCGATGTCGCCGAAACCTTCGACGGCCCGCTCACGGGCGGTTGGTGGGGAGGTCCGGCCACCGACAAGCGCCCTCTCCGCTGGCAGGCGGTGTCGCTGGACGAGATGGACACCCGCTTCCGGCTGGGCGACGCCGGGTCGCAGGTCTGGTTCGGCGCCACGTGGATTCGGGCGGACGAAGAGGTCGAGGTGGAACTCGAGCTCTTCGCGCACAACATGACGACCCTGCGCTGGCGCCTCAACGGGGAGCCGATCCCGATCGGCGGGCTCAAGGACTATGCGCCGGACAACCGCCGCACCCACCGCCATCACGCGACGCGCACGGTGACGCTCCGCGCGGGCTGGAACGAAATCTGGGTCCGTGGCTACTGCGTGGGCTATGCGCCCTTCCGCGCCGGGATCATCGTCCACGCCCCCGAATCGGTCCTCTGGACCCTTCGCAGCACCAACGTCCAGCCGTAGCGGGATGCGCCGCGAGGGGGGGCATGCCGCCTGCCGAAGCGATATTTTTTTTCGCGAGGATGACGACGGCGCAATCGGCGGATGGCTGCCCGGGCGCCTCCAACGGGCGCGGCACGCCGTCCCCATCGCATTCCCGTGCACTTGCCCGTCGGCGCCGGCTTCCCGATGGCCCCATCCGCGGGCGATGATCCTGGTTCTTGACCTCCCATCGTCTTTCCTTTATTCTTGCGTCACCATGAATCGGTGGCGCACCTCCTCCCCAGCATTCGCGCTCGGCGCACTCGCCGCGGCGGTCCTTCTGTTCGTCGTGCCGTCTGTCCAAGCCCAGGACGATGGCGATGTAGGCGAGTCCGATCCGGAACTGGATGCGGAAATCTACTACATCCAGGGGCTTCGCAAGCTTCGATTGCCCGACTATGCCGACCGCGTGCTCGCCAAGACCCAGGCACGCTGGCCCGCAGCCGGTCCGCGCCTGAAGCAGATCGAACTCGAAGGCCTGCTCTACCAGGGCAAGTTCGACGAGGTGAAGGCCATCATCGCCAAGGAGAAAGACCAGGACGGCGTCGACGCCTGGGCCATGAAGATCGCGATGGCCGACTCCTACTTCCTCTATGCGCGTTTCGAGGAGGCCTGTGGCCTTTACGAGGGCTTCTTCAAAAAATTCCCGAAGCCGACCGCCGAAACCGGCCCCTTCTGGCTGGCCTCCGCCTATCGTTTTGCGCAGATGTACATCCACATGAAGCAGGATGCGCTGGCGCTGGGCGCCTACGGCCGGGTGGTGGGCAGCACCAAGGACATGTACATCGCCCGCCGGTGCAAGGGCGAAATGTGCGAGATCGCCATCCGCATTCTCGACGAAGAGGACGATGCGTTGTGCGAGATCGCCCTCCAGGAGCTGGCCGGAGCCCAGGCGAAGGACGCGAAGTCCGCCAAGGATGCGAAGTCCGCCAAGGCCGCTCCGAAAGGGGCCAAGGCCCGCGAGGAGCTGATCAAGAAGACCAACTCGTGGGCGGACGATTTGCTGTGGGACCAGGATCAATGGTTCGGCAAGGGCATCGTGGTGAAGGCCCACCTGCTCATGCTCCAGGGCGATCCCGCCGGCGCGAAGAGGCTGGTCGACAACTACATGCCGCAGCTCAAGTCGATCCACGACGCGCTGGTCGAGGCGGCGAAGGAAGATCCCAACATCTCCCTCCGCGAAAGCCCGATGCCGCAATGCCGGTTCCTCCTCGCCACGATGTTGCAGGAGGCGGCGGAAAAACTGCTCGCCCAGGAGACGCTCTCCGGCGAAGACTCCGAGAAGGTGCTGTCCTATCTCATCGGCGACCGCAAGCCGAGCGGGCAGAAGGGGCGCGTGGGCAACGGCGCCTTCCAGCACTATGTGAACGTCTTCATCCAGTACCCGGAATCCGCCTGGGCGGCCGAGGCGGGGGAGCGCTCCGAGCAGGTCCGCGCCATCATTTCCGACCGCTTCGGCGGCACCTTGAAGACCTCCGTCACCGCCGAGCAGATGTCCAGGGTGCGCAAGCTCCTGTTCCAGGACGCCAACATCCTCTACTCCCGGGGCCAGTTCGAGCAGGCCATCGATCGCTATCTCCTGGTGCTCAACCAGGCTCCCGAATGCCCCGAGGCGCTGGGCGCCCTCGGCAACCTCGCCCAGGCCTACTACGAGACCGCTACGCCGGAGAACCTCCACGACTGGTACGGCGACATGGTGGTGCGGCACATCGCCGACCGCTTCGGCAGCAACCCCGACTATCTCAACGACGCCGGCAACATGGTCGTGCGCGTGGCCGAATTCTGCGGCGAAAAGGGGTGGGCCGACCGTCGGCGCAAGCTCTACGACGCCTTCTTCCGCGATTGCCCCGGCCACCCCATGGTGCCCACCTACCTGAAAGGCTTCGCCCTCCGCCACTACACCGACGAAGACTACCACACGGCGCTCGGCTACTTCGCGCAGCTCGCCACCTACACCAACTCCCCGCTGAGCGACGAAGCCCTCCGCTTCTCCGCCGACATCTACGGGAAGACCGGCCAGGTCACCAACGAAATCGCCGTGCTCGACGACTTCATCGGCCGCCTGCAGTCCCGCCCGAAGCCCGGCCACGCCCTCGTCTCTTCCCGCTTCCGCCGCGCCCAGGCCCAGAAGACCTACGCCGTGGCCATTCTCAACGACACCACCAACGAGGTCGATGTCGCCGCGGCCAACGCGCTCCTCACCGATGCGACCGCCGAATTCACGCGCATCGCCGCCGAACTCGCGAAGGCCGACAACCCCTACCAGGCGAACGAAGAGGAAAAGGCGCAGAACCAGCAGATCCTCGAGTTCTCCCTCTTCAACAAGGCCTACTCCCTTCTGCACCTCACCCGGCCTGCGGACAAAGTCCCCGCCTTCCGCGAAGCCGCGGTCGGCGCCTACGAGGATCTCGTCGCCTCCTGCCCGCAATCCCAGCTCGCCCCTCCTTCCCTCCTCCAGGTGAACATCATCTCCACCAGCCTCGGGAAGACCGAGGCGGCCGAGGCCGCCATCGCCCGCCTGCGGCGCGACTATCCCGATTCCGAAGAGGCCAAGAACGCCCTCCCGCTCCAGGCGAGGAACCTCATGGACATGGGCCTGCGCTCCGAGGCCGTCGCCCTCTACGCACAGATGTTCACGGAAAGCGGGAAATACTCCAACAACGACCTCCTCCAGGCCGGGCAGGTCCTCCTCGATGCGAAGGAGTACGACATCGCCTCCCAGGCCTTCGAGCGCGTGCTGGCCTCCGGCGACACCTCCCCCGCCGTCGTCGCCCCCGCCCGCCTCGGCGCCGCGCGAATCCTCCTCCTGCAAGGCCGCCACGAAGAATGCATGGAATCCCTCAAGGCCTTCCTCGACGAGTACGGAAAGACCTCCCTCATGATCGACGCCTCCCTCCTCCTCTCCGAGGCCGCTTCCGAGGTCGGCATGCGCGAGAGGGACGACGAGAAGCGGACCGAACTCTTCAACCTCGCCGTCAAGGCCGCCAAGGACGTGAAGCCCTATCGCACCACCGAACTCGCCAGGGCCGAGGACGACCTTTCCACCGGGCGTCTCCTCACCCGCCGCGCCAAGGCCGAAGAGGCCTTCGGCATGCCCGAAAAGGCCAAGGAGACCCGCGGCCGCGCCATCGTCGCCTACCTCATGATGATCATGAACGTGCCGGCCTCCAACGTCGCCCTCGCCCCCGCCATCGAGCAGGCCTACCACGAGTGCATCGCCCTCATGGTCCAAAACGAGTCCTGGGCGGACGCCGCCGACAAGTGCCGGGAATACCTCGGCGACTTCCCGCGCGGCAGGTTCGTCGCCGACGTCCAGGGCTGGCTCAACGCATGCAACGTCCACCTCGGCAACACCGCCAACTAGCCCCGCCCTCTCTTCATCCTTGTTTCGACACTCACAAGGCTCAAAGGTATCCCATGAAAAAAACACTCCTCCTCGCCGTTCTCGCGCTGGCCTCCGTTTCAGCCTTCGCCAACGTTCGCGCCAGAATCTTCAAGGTGGGCGACGACCGTCCGCTCCAGGGCACCGTGATCTGGAGGGCCATCGCCAAGCAATACATCCTCACCCAGCCGAACGGCGTCGAAATCACCATCGACTTCGCCGACGTCGCCCGGATCCAGGTGGAAAAGCCCAGGGAATTCGATGGCGCCGTCAGCGCCGTGAAGTCCGGCAAGTTCGCCGCCGCCATCCCCGTGCTCGAGAAGCTGGTGAAGGACTACGCCATGCTGCAGTGGGACGAGGAGGCGATCCCCTACCTCGCCGAAGCCTACCTGGCCACCGGTCGCGACGCCGACGCCGTGAAGGAGTGCGAGAAGGTCATCGCGCTCAAGCCCGAAGCCGCCTACTCCGGCGACATGGCCATGAGCTATTGGACGGCCCTGCTCAAGACCGGCAAGACCGCCAAGCTCGACGAGCTCGTCGAGAAGGCCGCCAAGTCCGGACAGCGCTCGAACGCCGCCCGCGCCCTCGTCATGCGCGGCGACATCCTCGCCGCGCGCAACCAGCACCGGGAGGCCCTCGAAGACGGCTACCTCCGCGTGATCGTGCTCTACGCCTCCGAGAAGAACCTCCAGCCCGAAGCCCTCTTCAAAGCCGCCCAGTCCTTCGAGGCCCTCCAGCAGGTTCCCCATGCCGAGAGGATGCGCACGAAACTCCGCACCGAGTATCCGTCGTCGGAGTACGTCCGCAAACTCTGAATTCCAGTCTTTACCAACACGGCCTCCTTCGCTATCATTCCCCAATTCCGCGATTCCGAAACACGTCTCGGCCACACTCCCCACGTGACCTATTTCGTCATCAACCACTAGGATCAACACAATGAAACTGAAGCCTGTATCCGTCGTCGCCGTCGCCGCATTGCTCGCCTGCGCCGCTCCCGTCGCCGCTTTCGCGCAGGAGGAAGCCCCTGCCGCCGAAGAAGCCCAAGAAGCCGGCACGCTCGAAGTGGCGGAATCCCAGCCCGAGCCCCAATCCGGCACCTTCAGCCAGGTGATCTTCGGGTCCGGCGCGTTCGGCGCCATCCTGTGGTTTGCCCTCTTTGGCGTCGCCGCCGCGTCAGTCTACTTCATCGTGGACTCGATCATCCTCGTCCGCCCGCAGAAGATCATGCCCCAGGCGCTGATCGACAAGGTGATCGCCGCCATGGCCGAGGGCGACGTGCTGAAGGCCATCAAGGCCTGCGAATCCGAGCCCGGCCCGATGGCCAACATCCTCTCCGCCGGCTTCAGCCACGTCGAAGAAGGCTACGACATCATCCAGGAAGCCATCGCCACCGCCGCAGACCTCGAGATCGAGCGCCTCATGCAGCGCATGAACTGGATCTCCGTGTGTGCGAACATCTCCCCGATGCTCGGCCTGCTCGGCACCGTGCAAGGCATGATCATGGCCTTCGCCACCCTCGCGACCGGCGCGCCCGACGTCGGCTCCCTCGCCCTCGCCATCTCGCAGGCCCTGTGGACCACCGCCGCCGGCCTGTGCGTGGCCATCCCGTCCGTCACCGCCTACTACGCCATCCGCAACAACGCCAACCGCATCATCCTCCGCATGCAGGCCATCACCCTCGAACTCATCAAGGACCTGCGCAACGTTGAAATTGTGGAATCCTAAAGTAGGAGAGAGGGCGCTCCCCCCGCACCGGCGGAGGGAGTCCGGGGGCGCAAGCCCCCGCCCGCCCCTCGTCGCAAGAAAGGATTTCCCATGAGCAGAAGAAGAAGGACAGGATCCTCCGAAGGTGCCGAACTGGACATGACGGCGATGATCGACGTCGTCTTCCAGCTCATCATCTTCTTCGTGGTCACGATGACCATGACGAAGGAATACAACCGCGACATCGAGCTCGAGGACGGCAAGCACGGCCCCACGATCAAGCAGGACCAGTCCCCCACCACGCTCATCATCGAGCTGGACAGGAAGGGCCGCCTCTCGATCAACAACGCCAAGATGTCCTACAAGCAGCTCGACGACATCCTCCAATACCGCTACAACCGCCATGGACAGTTCCCCGTGCTGATCCGCGCGGACCGCCGCACCGAGCACTCCCACGTGAGCTACCTGATGAACCGGTGCGCGGCACGGGGCCTTTGGAAGATCGGATTCGTCGCCATCAAGGAAAAGGCGAGCAAGGACTAGGATTATGGCACGCAAGCCCCGCAACACCGGAGAAAATCCGAAGCTGGACATGACGGCGATGATCGACGTCGTCTTCCAGCTCCTCATCTTCTTCATCGTCACCTTGAAGCAGGAGGACATCTGCTCCAAGCTGAGCGCCTACCGCCCCGCCCCGGACAAGGATGCGACGGCCGAGAATCAGCCCGAGCTCGTGAACATCGTGGTCTCCCGCTCCGGCTTCATCATGCGCGGGCGTCCGGTCACCCTGGACGGGCTGGAGCGCGACCTCGCGCTCTTCGCACGCCAGTCGAGGAATTCCCCCGTGCTGATCCGTTGCACGGCGGATTCCCCCCATGCCTACCTCGTGCAGGCGCTCGACATCTGCAACAAGGTGGGCATGACCAACCTCTCCATCTTCTCGATGTAGACGTGGCGTGAAGCGGATCGGCATCCCGCAAGGGATGGCCCAGGCCGATTCCGAAATCCACGGCCGCCTGCTCGCGCGCGCCGGGGCGGATGGGGTGGTGTATCCCAGCCGCGAGCGCGCCACGGGCCCCGATGCCAAGCCGGAAGCCTTCCCCGCGTGATTCCGCGCCCCGCCGCGGAAAGAGGTGGCCATCCCCCTCCGGGGAGTGTTATCTTCCCCATTCCCTCTCTTTAGGCCTGTAGCTCAGTAGGACAGAGCGTTGGATTCCTAATCCGAAGGTCGCGGGTTCGACCCCCGCCAGGCCTACCATTCCCGCCTTCTCCTCCCGGCCCGTCCCCTCCGACGGAACAGAGTCCAGTTCTGACAACTCCAAACAGTCCGGTTTTGTTTCCACCTCGACACTGATGGAGGCTTCGCTTGACATGTCACGCCGGGAGGTTGGATATTGCCGCCATGGTAACCATGCTTCCCGCAGACTACCTGGAGTCGTTCGGGGATGCCGAGATGCTGGCCGCCTTCGCGGTGGCCATCGTCTTCGTCGTCCTGTGCGCCCTCGACCGGTGACGCGCGGGGGTCGCGGGTTCGACCCCCGCCAGGCCTGCCATTCCCGCCCTGGGACCTTCCTTGCGCAGAGGCGCGGGAAGCGCCCGCGATCATGGCGGGATCGACTGGCGTCGGCCGGCTAGGGGTCGTAGGTGAAAAGGTCGGCCAGTGCGTAGTCCGCCTTGGCGGCGCGGTTGAGGGCGGCGCGGACGAGTTCCGCCGTGTGCCGGGTGAGGCGGCGTCCCTTCATGGCGCGCGCCACCATCTTGTGGGTGATCGGCGTCGGAGCCGCTTCCACCAGGTCGTGCGCGGCCAGGCCGTGCGCGGCCAGCAGGGCCGCGATCGGCTGTTCGCCGAGATTCCGCCCGATTCCTGCGTCCATGTCGCTTCCTCTAGTCGAACAGCCCCGTGGAGAGGTAGCGTTCGCCGGTGTCCGGCAGCAGCACGACGATGGTCTTGCCGGCATGCGCGGGATCGTGCGACAACGCAAGCGCGGCGTGCAGGGCGGCTCCCGAGGAGATGCCCACGAGAAGGCCCTCCTTGGCGGCGACGGCGCGTGCGGCCCTCCCGGCGTCCTCGGCGGAGACCGGCATCGCGCGCGTGACCAGCGAAACGTCCAGCGTCTTCGGGATGAAGCCCGCGCCGATGCCCTGGAGGGCGTGGAGCCCGGGCTTCCCGCCGGAGAGGACGGCCGAGGCGTCCGGCTCGACGGCCACGATCTCGACCTCCGGCTTCCGCGCTTTCAGGAAACGGGCGACGCCGGTAAGGGTGCCTCCGGTTCCGACACCCGCCACGAAGACGTCCACGGCGCCGTCGGTGTCGCGCCAGATTTCGGGGCCTGTCGAGGCCTCGTGGGCGGCGGGATTCGCGGGGTTGTCGAACTGCTGCGGAATGAAGGAGCCGGGTGTGGCGGCATGCAGTTCCTCCGCCTTCGCGATGGCGCCCGCCATGCCGTCTTCGGCGGGCGTGAGCACGATGTCCGCACCGTAGGCCTTCGCGAGTTTGCGGCGTTCCAGGCTCATCGATTCGGGCATCACCAGCACAAGGCGATAGCCCTTCACGGCGGCGGCGATGGCGAGGCCGATTCCGGTGTTCCCGCTGGTGGGTTCGATCAGTGTCCCACCGGGTTGCAGCAGGCCCTGTTTCTCCGCCGCGTCGATCATCGCGACGCCGATGCGGTCTTTCGCGGATCCGCCCGGATTGAAGAATTCCACCTTGGCCAGGACGCGCGCGGGACCCGTGCCGAGACGGTGGAGTTCGACGAGCGGCGTGCCGCCGATGCATCCGAGGATGCTGTTGTGGACGCTGGCCATGCCTCGGTTCCCGCGGATCAGGCCAGGGCGGCGAGCGCCTTGTCGAGGCTGGGGAGGTCCTGCACGCTCGCGGCGCGGAACGCGGGGTCGATGCGCAGGGCGAGGCCGGCGAGGACTTTGCCGGGGCCGAGTTCGACGCACTGCGAGATGCCGTTCGCGAGGCACCACCGCATGCCGTCCAGCCAGTGCACCCCTTCGACCACCTGGCGGAGCATGGTTTCGCGGATGGTCTCCGGAGCGCCGTGCGGGGCGCCGGTGACGTTCGAAAGGACGGGGAAGGCGGGGGCGCGGAACGGGATGCCCTCGAGCACGGGGGCCAGCTTCGCGCGCGCGGGTTCCATCAGCGGGGAATGGAAGGCCCCCGCCACGTTCAGCACCACGGTTCGCGCGCCCAGCTCCTTCGCGAAGGCTTCGGCGGCGGGAATCTGCTCCTTGAGGCCGGAAAGAACCGTCTGCTGCTGCGAATTGCGGTTCGCGACGGTCATCCCGGACTTCGCGCAGATGGCGTCCAGCTGCTCTTCCGTCAGCGCGCCCAGAAGCGTGAGCATGCCGCCTGGCGCGGCCTCGCAGGCCTCCTGCATGAAGCGGCCGCGGGCCTCGAGCGCGCGAAGGGCGTCCTCGAACGACAGCACGCCGGCGGCGTGGAGCGCCGTCCATTCGCCCAGGCTCAATCCGGCGGCCACGGCGAAGGAGGCGCCGGGAAGGCGCTTCCGGAGGGCGGCATGGCAGGCCGCGCCGACGGTGAAGACGGCGGGCTGGCAGACGTTGGAGCGGGTCAGCTCCTCGATGGGGCCTTCGAAGCAGAGGCGCTTCAGGTCGAAGCCCAGCACGTCGTTCGCACGGTCGAAAAGGGCGGCGACCTCGGGATCGGCGGCGGCGAGGTCGGCCGCCATGCCGACGAACTGGGCGCCTTGTCCGGCAAAGAGGAGAGCGGTCGGATTCATGTGGTTCCTTGGGTTGGGACAAAGGGGAAGCGGCGGCGGGCCGTTTCCGCGCCGGGCGAGGCCCGGGCCGGATGGGATGGCGGGGACGGGCTTTCGCCCGCGCCCTATTCCGCGACGACGCGCCCGGCGATGTGGTCGGCGATGCGCTGGACCATCTTGCTTTTGACGAGGTCGCGGGTCACGCGGATCGTGTGGAAGATGGTCTTGCGGGAGGCGGAGCCGTGGGTGATGATGACGGTGCCGTCCACGCCCAGAAGCGGCGCGCCGCCGTACATGTCGGGATCCATGCGGGCCTTGAGCGACTTGAAGGCTCCTTTGAGGATCAAGGCGCCGGTCTTGCGAAGGGGGTTGGCGGTGATCTCGTCCTTGATCCAGTTGGCCAGTGCGCGGGCGACGCTTTCGGCGGTCTTCAGCACCACGTTCCCGACGAACCCGTCGGTTACCGCCACGTCGATCCCGCCGGTGAAAAGGTCGTGGCCCTCGATGTTGCCGCAGAAGTTCACGTTGGACTTCTGGATGGCGGAGAAGGCCTTGTGGGTGAGGTTGTTCCCCTTGCCTTCCTCGGTCCCGATGCCGAGAAGCCCCACGACGGGATTCCTGCGCTTGAGGAGGGCTTCGGAGTAGACGCTCCCCATCACCGCGAATTGTGCCAGCATGCGCTCGTCGCAGTCGGTGTTCGCTCCGGCGTCCAGGAGGAGCAGGGGGCGCGACGGATCGCGCGTGGGGAGGACCATCGCGATGGCGGGGCGGAACACGCCTTTGACGCGGCCGACGTGGAAGAGGGCCGAGGCGACCATCGCGCCGCTGTTGCCGGCGGAGATGGAGGCGTCGGCCTCGCCGCGCTTGACCAGCGCGTTGCACCAGTTGATCGATGCGTCTTTCTTCCTGCGGACCGCGACGGCCGGCGCCTCGTCCATGTCGATGGACTGCTCGCAATGGAAGATGCCCAGGCGGGGGGCCAGTTTCCCGCCGGCGTCGGCAAGCTCCTGGCAGATCACCTCCTGGTTGCCCACCATGATGATTTCGATGTCGCCCGGAAGCGACTGGACGGCATCCATGCATCCGCGGACGATTTCGCCCGGGGCATGGTCCCCGCCCATTGCATCTACGGCTACGCGCATGGATTTTCCCGGCGTAAGGATGTGGATCCCGCCTGTCAGCCGCCCGGACGCTTGGGGCCATCGCGGCGGAAGCGTCCGGGAGGAGCGGGGGTCAGGCCACTTCGATCACCAGGACCTGGCGACCGCGATAGTGGCCGCAGGAGGGACATGCACGGTGCGAACGATGCGGCGCGCCGCAGTTCGGGCATGGCTTCACCTGCGAAAGGTTCGCCTTCATGGTGTGCGCGATGCGCATGCGCTTGCGCATCTTGGATTTTTTGGTTTTCGGAACGGCCATGGTTTTCTCCAGAGGCGCACGGCATGGCGGCCATGCGCGGAAGCGCTTACTGCAGGGTCAGTCGATCCAGTTCGCCCCAGCGCGCGTCGGCCGCGCCGGAATCCCCGCAGCGGCAGGGGCCTTCGTTGAGGTCGGCCCCGCACTTCGGGCACAGCCCCCTGCAGTCGGGGCGGCAGACCGGATGTTCGGGAAAGTGAAGCAGTATAGACTCGCGGAGGGGGTCCGTCAAGTCCACGAAGGGCTCCGCGTCTTCCAGCGGGAGGGTAAGAACAACGTCGGATTCGGCGAGGTGTTCGAGAAAGGCGCCGGCGCAACGGGCGCAGGTCCGGACGAAGTCCTGCCCGGCCCGGCCGCGCACGAGGAGCTCGTCGCCCAGCCGCTGCACGAAGAGGTCGTAGCACAGGCCGCCGGAAGGGGTGGCGTAGTCGTTTTCGGAGAGGCCCCAGTCGACAACCTCGGGCGCAAGCTCGCCCCGGAACGATTCTCCATCCCGTTCGAGGCGCGCGATGTCAACGATCAAACGCTCCTTTGTCTCCATTTCGGACTCCTTTCGCCGCGAGGCGCTCTTTGTTGTGGGCCTGGAGGAAGCGTTCGATGTAGCCCTGTACGCAGGGCGGGACGAAGCCGGCGGCGGAAGCGCCGTAGCGGACGATCTCGCGTACGGTCGTGGCGGTCACGTAGCTGTGCTCCTCCTGGGGCATGAGGAAGAAGGTTTCGATTTCGGGGGCGAGCCGACGGTTGGTGAGGGACATCTGGAACTCGTTCTCGAAGTCGGAGTAGGCGCGCAACCCGCGGATCACCACGCGGATGCCGCGCTTCCGGCAGAAGTCGACGAGCAGCGAGTCGAGCACGTCCACGCTGACCGTCACGCCTGCGTCCGCGGTGGCTTCGCGCACCATCGCGACGCGTTCCTCGCGGCCGAACATCGCCCCTTTTTTCTCGGAGACGGCGGCAACCGCCACGGTGACGTCGCTGAAGATCGCGGCGGAACGCAGGATGAGGTCAAGGTGGCCGTTGGTAATCGGGTCGAAGGTGCCTGGATAAACTGCTTTTTCAACCATGGGACTGTGGCTCCTCTCTGGGGGCGATACGCCGCCACACGATCAATCGGGTCTTGCCGTACAGGCGGTTTTTCAGGATTTCCCATCCGTCGGCTTCGCCGACGGGGGCGTTCCCGCCTTGCTCGGTCACGAAGAGTCCGCCGGGACGGACGACATCGTGGGCGGCACAGCGTTCCATCACGTCGCGCAGGCCGTCCGCGCGGGTGTCGGCGTAGGGTGGGTCGGCGAAGACGATGTCGAAGGCTCGTCCGGCGCCGGCGGTGGCCGCCCACTTCAGCGCGTCGGCGCAGTACGCCTGCGAGGCGTCCACGCCCAAGGCGGCGGCGTTCTCTTGGATGAGGCGCCAGTTGCGCCGGTCCGCCTCCACCCAGGCGACGTCCGCGGCCCCGCGGCTGATCGCTTCCAGGCCCACCGCGCCGGAACCGGCAAAGAGGTCCAGAAAGCGGGCGCCCGGAAGCGCGGACACCAGGAGATTCCCCAATGCCTCGCGCACCCGATCCTGCGTTGGACGGAAGCTCGCGACCGAAGGCACGCGCAGCTTCCGGCCACACAGTGTGCCTCCGGTGATTCGCATGGGGGGAAGTATAAGATTCTACTCCGCACTCCGCAACACGCTTTGTTCGACACCCTTCCCGCCGGACGGCCAGGGAGCGGCGCCCACGGAGCCTTCGCCCGCAGGCATCTCCTGGCCCAGCAGGTCGGAGGGGAGCGAGGAGTCGAAGCCCTGCACCCAGCCGTTGTCGAAGCCAAGGCGTTCCATCTCGGCGGTCACCTTCCCGTACTCGTCCTCGCGGATGGCGCGATTCCATCCGGGCGTCCGCAGCGCACGGTATACGGGCGTATATTGCGACATGACGCTCACATGCACGCCGGTGCCGACGGCGTCCGCAAGCCACCGCAGGTTCTCGACGGCCTCTTCCGGACGGCCGGGAAGCACGAGCAGGCGGCAGATCACGCCCCGCGAGGCGATTTCATCGTCGCCTTCCACCTGCAGCGGCCCGAGTTCCCGCCAGCACCACGCAAGGGCGGCTCGTGCCGCGGCCGCGTAGCCGGGCGCGGCAGAGGCGGCAAGGGCCGTTTCGTCGCGGGAATAGCGCAAGTCCACGAGCGCGATGTCCACCAGGTCGCGGTAGGCCTCGAGCGTCTCCACCGATTCGAATCCGCTGGAGTTGTAGACGAACGGCAGGCGGATGCCCTCGGCCAGCAGCGGGGCGACCGCTTCGCGGATCAGGGGAAGCCAGGGCGTGGGAGACACGAGGTTCCAGTTGTGGCACCCCTTCGCGGCCAGCCTCCGGAAGATCTCCGTGAGTTCCGCCACGTCGAGGTCGTCGCCCCGCCCGCCCTGGCTCCAGGGGTGGTTCTGGCAGTAGAGACAGCGCATCGTGCAGTGGGAGAAGAAGATCGCGCCGGAGCCGCTCGTCCCGGACAGCGGGGGTTCTTCCCCGAAGTGCGGCCCCGAACGGAACACGCGCGGAATCGCGCCTGCGCCGCAGAAGCCCCGTCCTCCCTCCAGGCGGTTGACGCCGCAACGGCGCGGACAGAGCGTGCATTGGGAGAGCCGGTTCATCGTTCGTCGCGACGGAGCATGAGCGTCTCCGCCATCCTGGCTCGGAAAGCCCTGTTTTTACCGGGAATCCCGCTTCTTCTCGCAGGTCGTTTTTTCGCCCCGGGCATGGTGGTAGGCCTTGCAGGCCTTGCAGTCCCCGTGTCGCGGGCATCCCTCCCAAGTGCAGGGGCAATTCTCGTTGATCGTCTTCTTGTCCATTTCGGGTCTCCTGGGTCGTGTGCTGTTTCGGTGAGGATTGGAGGTCTAGCCGGCAGAAGCTGAACCACGAAGAATATTCTCAACCAGCTTGTAAACCGTAGTTCCGCCGGGGGCTCGCGGCCAGTCATCACAGGGGGGATTGTCGCGTCTCTTGGCGCGGCTGATGGCGTCTTCTATTCTCTCGTGCGTAAAGTCACGCGCATTGATCCCCTTGTTGTAATCGGGAAGGTATCGCTTCAACCGATCGCCGCAGATCTGTGGCGATGTAACACCGCCTCCGTCTTCAAAGTGAAGCAGCAGCCAGTATTCAAACTTGGGGTTGCTCAGGGCAAAGCCGTAATTCGGCTTTCCTTTTGCCCACCTGCAAAGAGCCTCAAGCACATCGTCGGAATTGCTGTCTTTATCGACCACCAGCCAAGCCTCATCTGTATCCTTCAGGTTGTTTTGCTTGAGGTATTCTTGCATTCTTTTCAGTACTTGCCGAGCGGCACTCTTGTGCTTGTCATGCAGGCACTTCAAGTGGATGACAGAATCTTGGCGCCTGTTGAGCATGCCAAAATACAGCCGTTCTGTGATCGCGCCTTCCACTGCGATCACGAACAGCTTGCGGTAGCGACGCTTGCCGAGGGGGCGTTGCAAACTGCGTCTTTTCCGCGACATCAGGCATCCACCTCACTCTCTTCCGTGGAAAGACAGGGTTTAGCCAAAGCACTCCCCAATAGAATTCGCGGAATTCCTCCCATGCGTCCCTGGAGATAGCTCTTGCGGATATCCTTGTCATACCGGATATCCTTGTACTCGCTAAAGGATGTCAGGCTCGAAGCCCCAGTGGCGTCTCTTTCAACCACCCACATCTCGTCACGCCGCAAAAGTTGCTGATCCATGAGCAGCACGTCATGGGTGGTCAGCATTAACTGAGTCCTGGTTTCCGTGGAACAACTGGCTAGGTAAGCTTCGAGCAACCAGCGAGTCAGCAACGTGTGCAGGCTGCGGTCAATCTCGTCGATCACATAGACCTTCTTCGACCTCCGCGCCATAAGATCAATAAATGCGGGCAGCAGATCAACAACCCGCTGCGAGCCGTCAGACTCCTGCCAGATATCAAACCGGATCTCCTCGCCGTCCGTGTTCTGATGATAGGCCACCAGTTTGTTTGCCACCAGTTCGCCATTTTTGCGGGTAACCACGAACTGTTCGTTTGTAAAGCCGTTCCGCAGACGAATGGATTCGCCCTCCTTCACGTCTTCCTGCAACTTGTTCTTCAAAGACACGGGCAGCGGAATGTTCTCTAGAGGGCTATCCTCGCTGCCTAGGCGTGTAACACCAATATCAAGTTGCGACAGCATCTTGTTCATGGCCGAATAGAGCGGATGGCCCTCATCAAGGAACTGCTCGATAGGTCCGAAACGGGAGTCCGGAGCGACCATCTCAAGCGTGTCCTCAAACCAGTCGTAGACCTGCCGGAAGGTATCGACTTTCTGGGAAACCGAGTTGGTCAGATAGAGCTGGTTGTCCCGGGTCCCTTGAAAGGCGAAGAGGAGAAACTGTTTGTCCGGCAAAGAATCATCAAAGTCGATCTTCCCGTCTCGCCGGCGGTAGAGCACCTTCTCGCTAGCGCTGGAGATGAGCACCAGTTTCTCTTCAACAACCGCCTTGCGGGTCACCGCGAAGCTGAACTCGTACAGGGTCTCGTCGATCAGCAGCACGAAATCAAAGCGTGACGGCCGGTCGGCCATCTTGGCATCCAGCCGGAACGGCTCGACAAGAATCAGCCTGTCGGGCCGGGTGCCATCGACGACCAGGTCTCTGGCAAAACTCAGCGCCTTGAATAAATTGGTTTTCCCCGATGCGTTGCCGCCATAAATTGCGGCAACGGGAAGTACCCGCGTCGAGTACTTGCCCAGTTTGGGAACCCTGTCTCCATGCTGTCGCTCCCGGCTGGCAATCATCGAGAATGCCACCCTTTCGCGGAAGGACATCCAGTTTTCGAGCGAGAAGCTGACGAGCATCTTGTTGTCTCCAAAAGCGAAATATTCGCTTTATCATGCCGTCATTTTAGTTGTATGCGTTCCAAAAGTCAACCCTAACGAGAAAAAACCTCATTAAGGAGATGTCCGAAATGTTGGCTAAAACCTTCGCGTCCTTCGCGTCTTACCTTTGCGCGAGAAGAAAAGAATGCAACACGATTTGTGGCCGGGCTAGCAGCAGCTGCAGGGGACGTTGCCGCTTCCTTGACGTTCCCCTGTCCCATGCGGTATCGTTTCCATGCAGTCCATCGTGGGGCCGCATGGTACGGATCCCTGGGATTGTCCAAGGAGGAAGCGCATGAACCGTTGCATGAAGTCGATCGCGGCATCGTTGGCCGTTGTCCTGGCGTTGGGGCTCGCACACGCCGCCGAGCTTCCCGTCACCGCCGGTTTGATGACCCATCTGGACGCTTCGGCGCTCGCCGGGTATTCGGACGGGGATATCGTCACCCTGTGGCCCGACTCCTCCGCGGCGGGCCGCGACGCCACCGCCGCCGAATCCATCGCCCCCGCCTACCACGCCAACGCCGTGAACGGCCGCCCCACGCTCGCCTTCGGCGGCGCGGCGTCCATGTCGGTGGCCAACATGTTCCCTCCGGGCGACCTGACCCTCTTCGTCGTGGCGAAAGGCCAGAATTACCACTCGCTCCTCCGCTGGGAGGACGGAGGCGGCGCCTTCTTCTACGGATGGAACAACTGGTGCGTCTGCTCCGAGGCGAACGGCTTTGTCTACACCAACAACATCGACTTCGGCATGGTCGCGAACGAATGGAACATCAGCGCCGGACTCTTCGACATCGGCGAGGCCGACGGCGTGCGCGTCTACCGCAACAACGTCCTCCAAGGCGCGGTCACCTGGATGAACCCGCTTACCGCGAGCAAGTCCACGATGTGGATCGCCAGCGCGGGTGGCTCCTCTGAATTCGGTACTTGCGACATTGCGGAAATCCTCGTCTACGGGCGTGCGCTTTCGGACACGGAACACCTCCTCGTGGGTTCCTACCTCGTGAACAAGTATGGCTTTGCGGGCGGCTATCCCCCGATGGTCCTCGCCAACCCCGTGACCCGGAATCCCGCCTTCACGGGCACGAACGAACTCGTCGTCCTCTCCCTGCCGGACATCGCGGAAGGCGCGGAGTACCAGTTCACCGCGACTCCCGCCACCGAACCCGCCGCGGGCGCGTGGGCCGCCTACCGTTCCGCCAGCCCGCCGGAGACCGCGACGCTCCCCGTCCCGGCCGCCGGCGGCGAATGGACGGTCACCCTCTGGGTCCGCACCTGGGACGCGGGCGTCGCAACCACGAACTCCTTCGACCACACGATGGACTACGACCTGGTCGGCCCCACCCTCCTCGCGCGCGACCGCACGCTCGTCGTGAACCGCTTCGTGGGCCGCGACATCACGGTGGCGGACATCGACGCCGGCACCGTCGACGACGCCTACGGGCTCGCCTCGCTCGCCATCTCGCCTTCGCATGTCGGCCTCGGCGAAACCGAGGTCACCCTCACCGCCGTGAACAACGCCGGCGCCGTTGCCTCCGCGACCGTCACGGTCACCGGTGTCGCGGGAACGGTTCTCGACCCCTTTGCGCTTCCCGTTACCCGGAACCTCCGCCTGCATCTCGATGCATCCGCCCTCTCCGGCTATGCGGAGGGCGACGCCGTGCTCGAATGGCCCGATCGCTCGCCCGGCGGCCGCGACGCCCTCGCGCCGGGCGAGGCGCAAGCCCCCGTCTACCACGCCTCCGCGGCGAACGGACGCCCCGCCCTCTACTTCGGCGGCAACCACACGCTCTACGTGGACGACATGCTGCCCGGCAACGAACTCACCCTCTTCGTCGTCGCCAAGGGCCAGAACTACCAGTCGCTGCTTCGCTGGCAATACCAGGGCAGCGCGTTCTTCTTCGGCCACGCCGGGAACAACGTCTCGTCCGAAGGCCCCGGGAACGGCTTCATGGGCGACGGGCTGCTGACCCTCGGCCTCGTCGCCAACCAATGGAACATCAGCGCCGGCATCTTCGAGGTTGGCGCGACCGACGGCGTCGAAGTCTTCCACGACAACGTCTCCCGCGGCACGAAGACCTGGCCCGGCGCCCTCACCACGACCCGGCGCCTCTACATCGCCAGTTCCGCCGCCGCCAGCGAATTCGCCACTTGCGAGATTCCCGAGATCATCGTCTACGACCGTGCGCTGACGGCCTTCGAGCACGCGCAAGTGGGCGCCTACCTGCAGCAGAAGTACGGCCATGCGGACGGCGGCTATTCCCCGCTGAGCCTCGCCCATCCGATCACCGGGAGCACCCGGTACACCTGCACGAACGAACTGGCCGTGCTGGCCTTCCCGGCGATGGAGTCCGGCGTGGAATACCAGCTCACCGCCTCCACCGACGCCGCGAGCCTCGATCCCGCCGCGTGGGCCGTCTTCGATCCCTCCGCGCCGCCCGCGAGGCTCTTCTTCCCGGCCCCCGCCGCCGACGGCGGCCTCACGCTTGTCCTCTGGACCCGCTCCATGGCCCTCGGCGCCGCCACCACCAACACCTTCACGCAGGCGATCACCTACTCCACCGCCGCCCCCACCGCGCTGGCCCAGGCCATCACGATGGCGATCGACCAGACCTCCGGAACCGTCGTCCCCGCCGCTCTGCTCGACGCCGGATCCTACGACAACGTCTCCGGACTCCACTCGCTCTCCGCCGACCCTCCAATCGTCACCGGCGGCGGCGCGGTGGATCTCGTCGCGATGAACCAGGCGGGCGTCACCGCGCGCGCCTCCACGACCATCACGTGCGTTGCGGCGCTCGACGCCCACGTCGCGCCCGCGGGCGACGACCAGGACGGGACCGGCACCGCCGCCTCCCCCTGGCGCACCATCACCCGCGCCCTCGCCGCGCTGGACGGGAACGGCGTGGTCTACGCCGCCCCGGGCACCTACGACGCCGCCGCCGGCGAGGTCTTCCCGATCGTGATCGGCCACGACGCGCGGATCGCCGCCGAACCGGACGGCGCCACCGCCCCCGTCCTCGACGGAGGGAACGCCGTCGCGCACCTCTTCTCCGTCACCAACGGCACGCTCCGCCTCGAAGGGCTGACCCTGCGCGAAACCACCGACGCCGCCATCCGGGCCGACGCCGCCTCCGTCTCCGCGAAGGACTGCCTCTTCACGCAGACGGCGTCGAACCACGACACCGTCGGCGACTGGCGTTTCGGGTACTACGGCGCGGCCGACTTCCGGAACGGCTGCACCGCCTCGTTCGACGGCTGCACCTTCCGCGGGATCGCGCGCTACGCCGTCCTGCACGGGACCTCCGGCACCACGGACCTCGCGCTTCGCGGATGCCTCTTCGAGGACAACAACGCCCGCGGCGGCATGCTCGCCGCCATCGCGGCGGTCTTGGACATCACGATGGAAGAATGCGACTTCGTCGGCAACGCCACCGCCTTCACCGGCGGCCTCAGCGAGTGTTCCTATTGCTCGATCGCCAACCTCCAGGGCGGCGGCAGGCTGCTGGCCAACCGCTGCCGCTTCCTCGGCAACGCCGGCGCGAACCTGTTCGGCTTCGCCGACTCGACCGACGCGATCTACCATTCGCTTTTCGCCGGGAACACCCCCGTCTCCGGGCTCTTCCAGGGACGCAACGCCACGCTCTCGGTCTACAACTCGACCTTCGTGGACAACTCGGGCGGCTACTCGAGCAACAGGCTCGCCACGAAGCTCTACCAGTGCATCCTCTCCGGCGAAACCGCGATGAACGTGACGAACGGCGGAACCCTCGACCGCAGCAATCCCGCCGGCACCATCCTCCACGACACCATCCTCTGGAACTGCGGGGAAGGCGACGGCTGGGGCCAGGCCGCCAGCGTGAACGTCATCCGCCTGGACCCGCAACTCGGGAACACGGCCGTCGCCGCCACCGATGCCGCCTTCGACGCGCGCCCGCGCCCCTACAGCCCCGCCATCGACGCCGGCGACAACGACCGCGCCCGCACCGACCGCTACACGCTCGACCTGGACGGCAACGCCCGCGTCGCGGACAACAACGCCGACGGCGTCGCGACCATCGACCTCGGCGCCTACGAATCGCTCTTCGGCGCCTCCGTCGAGCCGGCCTTCGAGATCCCCGCCCCCGGATCCGTCTCCGGCCTCTACGGCTCCTCCGCCACGATCCCGGTGGGCGTGTGGCCGCCCCCCGGCGGCCCCGTCGCCGCCGCCATCTCCTACCCCGCCGGCATCACGGGGCCCGCCACCCTCGCGATCGCGGACGGCATGGGCCCCGTCGACCTCGTGGTGGACATCGCCGGCGACATGACGAACGAGACCGCCCGCCTCGTGATCTCCGATGCCGCCTCGCCCGCCGCCGTGAAGCCCATCGCCGTGGACTTCTTCCTTTCCGACGCGCGCGTCAACGCCGGCCACGCCCCGCTCCGCTACGTCCGCGAAGGCGAAGTCATCCGAATCCCGGTCTCCCTCGAACTCGCCACCGCCACGGCCCCCGTCGCCGTCGAGGTCGCCGTGCGGTCCGTCGCCGGCGAAGGATCGAACGCCATCGCCTGGGAGGGCGGCGCCACCATCCCCGCAGGCGGCAACGCCACGGACGGCGCGCTCGTCGTGGCCGGCGCTTCGGGCGTCAACGTCGCGACCCTTTCCGTCGGCGGCGGCTACTTCTTCGCCGAGACCGGCGAGGAGACGATCGAACTCGCCTTCGCCGGGTATCCGGGATGGATGGCCGTCGATCCCGCGGACGGCGACGACGCGCTCCTCGTCGGCACGCTCGAGAACCCGATGCGGAGCGTCGTCCGCGCCCTCTCCGTCCTGCGGGACGGCGACACCGTGCGCCTCCTCCCCGGCACCTACACCGCGGCCACCGAAACCTTCCCCTGGACCCCCGGCAACGTCGCGCTCGTCGGCTACAACCCCGAAGGCGAGGCCAACCCCTCGGACCACGTCGTGGACGGCGCGAACACCGCCGCAACGCTCGTCTTCGTCGACGGCATCGCCGGCCCGGCCACCAACGCCGTGATCGGGAACCTCGCCTTCCGCGAGACGACGGCCGCGCCCGTCGACGCCGCGGCGGCGACGCTCCTCGTGCGGAACGCGCTCTTCACGCAGTCGGTCACCAACACCGCCGCCACGGGAGGCATCTCGCTGCACGACAACGCGCGGGTGACCGCCGAATCGTGCGTCTTCCGCGGGATCGGGCGCATCGCGACGGTCTTCGAGTCCGCCGGCACGCTGAACGACGACAACCGCTTCACCGGCTCCAACTGCGTCTTCGAGGCGAACTACAGCGGCTATGGGACGCTCTCCTGCGCGACGTCGGTGCCCGGCCATTACACCCTCGTCGGCTGCGACTTCCTGGGGAATGCGACGCCCGCCGGCCCGCGCTACTACGAAGTCTTCCCGGACACCGGCGTGCAGGTCTACGCCGGCGGCTCGTTCACGGTGGAGCGCTGCCGCTTCCTCGGCGGCCGGGGCGGCGCGGTGCTCGGCTCCGCCTACGCGTGGAACACGGTGCGCGACTGCCTCTTCGCGGGGAACACCTGCTCGGCGGGCATGTTCCAGGGCGTCGGCTGGGGCATGAACTGCTACAACTGCACCTTCGTCGGCAACACCGGCGGCTACAACAGCGGCCTCCTGCAGGCCCACTTCTACAACTCCGTCTTCTGCGGCGACGGCGCGCTGAGCGTCATGCCGCCGGACGAGTGGATGTCCGACTGGGCGATGAGTTTCACGGACACCCTCCTCTGGGACACGCCCGAAGGCCGCACGGAGGGCGACAAGACCTACACGGACGTCCTCCGCGTGGATCCGCGCCTGAAGAACGCCTCGGTGCCGTGGGACCATCCCGCCTTCGACGCGCGCCCGCGCGGCAACAGCCCCGCCATCGACGCCGGCGCCAACGAGAACGTCGCGACGGCGCTCGACCTCGACGGCGCCGCCCGCCTCAAGCACGGCACCCTCCGCGCCGCGAAACAGGGCGGCACGCCGCTCGTCGACCTCGGCTGCTACGAGATGGACGCCATCGACTTCGGCGCCGTCCTGATGCTTCGATAGCGTTCCGGAAACACGGAAAAACGGCGCGCCGCGAAAAAAGCGGCGCGCCGTTTTTCCTTGGCCGGGCGGGGTCGCGGGGGACGCCCGGCCCGGGGCGGAGCGCTACATCCCGTCGAGGAAGCGGTCCACCACCAGCTGGCGGAACTGCGGGGAGAGCGTCGCGAAGTAGGCGGTGAAGCCGGTCACCCGCACCACGAGGTCGGGGTGGGACGCCGGGTTTTCGTTCGCCTCCATCAGCGTCTGCCTGTCGAGCACGTTGATGTTCACGAGCGTCCCGCCCAGGTCGAAGTGCGTCCGGATCAACTCCTCGACGCGTTCGATGCCTCCCTCCGAAGCGGGGATCCGGGGGTCGAATTCGATTTGGAGCGGGCAGGTGTTCCCGTAGCCGCATTGGATGCGGGCGACGCCGGCGGCCAGCGCGGTCGGCGCGCCGTCCTTGCGGAACCCGGGGTTCGGGTTTGCGCCGTGGGTGACGGGCGTCCCGGCCTTGCGGCCGTCGGGCGTGGCGCCGACGGTGCTTCCGAAACGGATGGTGCTCGACCAGGAGAACCAGCCCGGCACGAGGGTGACGTGCGGCGGCATCGTGCGGGCCTTCACGCGCTCCGTGTAGAGGCGGGAGACGGCCAGCGCCCACTTGTCGCCGCGACCCGACCCCCGGCAGTAGCGGTCCGAAGCCAGCAGCATGCGGCGGACCTTCTCGTCCGGGAAGTCCTCCCGGCACGCCTCGCGGAGTTCCTTCCAGGTGATTTTCCCCTCGTCCACCACGCGTTGCTCGATGGCGGCGAAGGAGTCGGCGATCGTGCCGAGCCCCACGCCGTCCACGCACAGCGTGTGGAAGTCGGCGCACTGCGAGATGTCGAGGCCGCGTTCGAGGGTGTGGCGGCAGAAGAGGTTCATCACCAGTTCCGGCAGCACCTCGTGCATGTGTTCGAGGTGGAAGAGCAGCCCCTGCGCGGTGGCCTCGATCGCGATGTCGAGATGCTTCCGGAGGCCGTCGAAGAGCTTGTCGAGCGTGGGCGAGGGGTCGGTGTCGACCACTTCCTCGAAGGCGTGCTGGAAGCAGAGGGCGACGTTGATCTTCGGGATGTCGTTCATCGGGTATTCGCGGCCGGGGACGGACATCCAGTGGCAGCCGGTGGAGATGCGGCGGTTCGCGACGTGCGCATCGATGCCGGGGAGGTCGTTGCGCGCGTAGTTCATGAGGCCCTTGTGGCCGCAGAAGCGCGGCCAGCCGCGCCGCTCGGTGAAGAGGCATTCGACGGCGAAGCGCAGGAAGGCGGGGTCGATCGCGTCGTGCACGCGGACCGTCAGGTTCACGGCGATGTTCAGCTTGCGGGCGGCCCGGAGGATGAGCCACGACATCGCGTTCGTCTGGTCGCGGCCGTCGTCGTCGCAGCCGGAGAGCTGGTAGTAGCGGGTGTCGATCAGCAGCAGGTTCGCGACGAGGAAGGTGGCCTCCTCCTCGGTGAGGATTCCGGCGGCGGTGTCGCGGTCGTAGAAGGGCTGGAGCACGAGGTCGAGGCGGCATCCGGCGCCGTCGCGGTCGTAGATCCGCGAGCAGAGGCCGAAGTGGGCGAGCCACTGGCAGACCTCGTGGAAGGTGCGCGGAACGCCCTCGACGCAGGCGAGGTTGGCGGCGCGCATCCGTTCGAGGGTGGCGCGGACCTCCGGTCGGGACTCCGTCGCGAGGCACGCGTCGATGCTGCCGGCGTGGCGCCGGATCCACTTCTGGATCGCGAGGACCGTGCGCTCTTCGGCCTCGAAGAAATCGGCCTTGGCGATGCCGTGGACGCGTTTCCAATGGCGGACTTTGTCGAGGATGCCCCCCCATCCCATGGAGAGGGCGTACTCGAGGTCGCACGAGAGATGGGCCTCGCCGCCGATGCCGTGGGCGATGTCGTACTTCTGGAAGACGGGGGCGAGCGACTGGTAGGAGAATCGCTCCGACGGCCAGGGGGAGCGGTAGTTCGTGAGGAAGGTCACGAGGCGCCCGCACAGCATCTCCATGGGGTCGACATAGGCCGGTGTCGCATCGAGCAGGGCCTCGAAGTTCCGCACCCAGCCGAGGGGCCCGTGGAAGTGGCCGCGGTCGTCCTGCGGAACGACGTGGAAGTTCCAGTCGTCCGGGAACGGGAGGGAACCGTAGTCGTCGCCGTCCATGTAGCCGTTCCGCCTGCGCTTTTCGAGGGTATGGCGGATCTTGGTTTCCTTGAGCGCGCGATAGCGGTCTTCGAGGGTGATGGCCATGGCGGGGTCCGTGCGGGGGGGGTTACAGCGGAAGGTCGGGGGTGGCGTCCAGGTCGAAGGCGGCGGGGCCGGCCACGCCGCCGCCGCGGGCCGCGAGGGCCGCGACCATGGCGGCGTTGTCGCCGCAGTGGCCCGGCTCCGCCAGGAGGAGGCGCACGCCGGCGGCGCGGGCCACGTCGGACAGGCGTTCGCGCAGGCGGGCGTTGAGGGAGACGCCTCCGCCGGCCGCCAGGGCCTTGTAGCGGCGGAGGCGCAGCGAACGGGCGCACCGGTCCGCCAGGACCTCCACGATGGCTTCCTGGTAGGAGGAGGCGATTTCGCACACCTGTTCGTCGCTCTCGGCGGGGTGTTCCTGGAGGTGGCGCAGGAGCGAGGTCTTCAGGCCGCTGAAGCTCAGGCAGAGTTCGGCGCGCAGGCCGCCCAGCATCCGGTTGCCGGGGGCGATGCGGCCCTTGGGGAAGCGGATGGAATCGCGGCGCGCCGCGCGGCGCGCCGCGCGGTCGATCGCCGGGCCGCCGGGATAGCCGAGCCCGAGGAGTTTGGCCGCCTTGTCGAAGGCTTCGCCGGCGGCATCGTCCAGCGTCTGGCCCACGATGCGCGTCCTGCCGTACTCCGGGATGTCCACGAGGCAGGTGTGTCCGCCGGAGCAGACCAGCGCGAGCAGGGGCGTGGCGGCCTCGGGCGCGGGGGCGTCTTTCGCGAGGAAGACCGAGTGGATGTGCGCGGCGAGATGATTGATGCCGATGAAGGGCACGCCCAGCGAAAGCGCGAGCCCCTTCCCGGCGGAAAGGCCCACCAGCAGCGAACTGGCGAGACCGGGCCCATAGGTGGCGGCGACCGCCCCGATGCGATCCCAGCCGAGCCCGGATCGCGCGACGGCCTGCCCGATCACCCCCGGGATCTTCTCCACGTGCGAGCGCGAGGCGATTTCAGGCACGACGCCGCCGTAGGGCTGGTGCAGGGGCACCTGGCTGTAGACCACGTTCGACGCGAGGGTGCGGCCGTCGAGCGCGACCGCCGCCGCCGTCTCGTCACAGGAGGTTTCGATGCCAAGGACAATCATGATGAGCGAGGGACCATTCCGGTGTATCATACGCGCCGGATGGCGATGCGGCAAGGCCGGGGTGGTTCGATGGGGGATTGCGATGCGCGCCGTTCCCTTGCTATACTGTTCCCATGCGTGCGACGTCCCTTTTCCTTGCATCCATCGCCTTGCTTCCGGCCGCGCTTCCCGCCGCGACGCCGGAGCAGGTTCGCGCGTTCGCGCCCTATCAGGCGATCATCGACCGGATGCCCTTTGGCCGGCCGCCTCCCGAAGGCGTTGCCGTTGCCGTGCCTACCGCCGACCAGATCGCGGAGCAGAAGCAGCAGGAGGAGCTGGCGCGGAAGATCGGGATGTGCGCCGTGAACATCGTCACGGGCGGGAAGGTGAAGGTGGGCTTCATCGACAACAGCCAGAACCCCGCCAAGAACTACTATCTCGCCATCGGTGAAAGCTGCGACGGCTTCACCGTGGTCGACGCCAGTTACGAGGACGAATCCGCCACCCTCGAGCAGGACGGCGTGTCCATCACGCTCAAGCTCGGCCAGGGCCTGGTGGCGCAGGCCCCCGTTGCGCAGAAGGGCGCGGGCGAGGCGCCTGCGGGGGGTCCGCCGGGACGGCGCCCGGGGCGCAGGATGCCTCCGCCCGCCGGAGGCGGCGCCGCGCCGGGCGGCGCTCCGGGGCAGGATGCGGCATCCTACACGGAGCGCCTCCGCGAGCGCCGCGACGCGGCGAGGCGCGAACGCCTGGAGCAGGCCCGCGCGATGCGCGAGGAGGCGGAACGCGCCGCCGAGGAACGGGCCTCCGCCGCCATGGCCGACCAGGAGGAGCGCATCCGGCGCGAAGCGCAGATCGACCTTGTCGCCGGGCGCGACATCATCGAGCTCACGCCCGACGAAGAGGCCGCGCTCGTGGAAGAAGGCGCGCTCGTTCCGTAGCGAGGACGTCCGGATGAAACGCCTGATCGTCGCCCGCCCCCATGGTTTCTGTGCCGGCGTCTGGCATGCGATCGGCATGGCCGAGGCCGCCGTGGCCAAGTATCCGGCGCCGGTCTACTGCCTCAACGAACTCGTCCACAACCGCCAGGTGGTGGACGGACTCGCGGCGCGCGGGATGCGCTTCGTGCGCGCGGTGGGCGAAGTCCCCGAAGGCGCCGTGCTCCTTTTCAGCGCCCACGGCGTTTCGCCGGCGGTCCGCGCCGAGGCGGCGGCGCGCCGTCTCACCGTGCTGGACGCCACCTGCCCCTTTGTCGCCCGTTCGCATGCGGACGTCCGCCGCCATGCCGCCGCCGGGCGCACGGTTTTCCTGATCGGCACGCCGTCGCACGACGAGGTCGTGGGGATCGCCGGGGAAGCCCCGGACGCGGTGATGCCGGTGGAAGACCTCGCCGCGGCGGAAACCGTGGTCCCGCCCGATCCGGGGAAGGTCGCCGTGGTCGCGCAGACCACGCTCGGCCGCAGCCATGTGGAGATGGTGATGGACGTGCTCCGGCGCCGCTTCCCCGCCGTGCACCTCCCCCCCTCGAAGGGCGTTTGCTATGCCACCACGAACCGGCAGGAGGCGGCGCGCCGCCTGGCGCGGGAGGTCGACCTCCTCGTGGTGCTCGGGTCGCACAACAGCGCCAATTCGAACCGGCTTGCGGAAGTCGCGGCGGAGGAAGGGACGCCGTCGCGGCTCGTCGCCGACGACGCGGAACTTGCGGGCCTCGACCTTTCGGAGGCCGGGACCATCGGGCTGACAGCCGGGGCCTCCACGCCGGAGGACACGCTGGAGGCCGCCGCCGCGCACTTCGGACGCCTTGGCTATCGCCGTGCGCCCGATCTGGTGGTGACCGAGGAAACGCTCTCGTTCCCGATTCCCGAGCTGCCCGATCCCGCGTCTTCGTGACGCCCGGGAGATCAAGGTGCGGGCAGGGGCATCAGGTACAGGCAGCCCCAGGCGACAAGGCAGGAGACGAGCCCGACCACCGCGCCAATCTTCAGCCACTCCCAGAAGAGGACATGGGTGTGGTAGCGCTTTTCCATCATGCCGAGCGCCACGATGTTCGCCGTGGAGCCGATGGCCGTGATGTTGCCGCCGAAGCAGGCGCCGAAAAGCAACGCCCACCAGAGGGTTTCGTAGCCCGTGCCGCCGGATTCGATCAGCGCCTGGATCACGGGCGACCCGGCGGCCACGAAGACGATGTTGTCCACGAAGGCGCTGCCGATCGCCGAGCCGAACAGCACGAACGGCACGAGCGCCTTGGCACCGCCGGAAACCGTCGCCTGGAGCTTGGCGGCCAGATTTTCCGTGATGCCCGTGGCGGCCAGCGAACCCGCGATGGCGAAGAGCATCATGAAAAAGACGAGCGTCCACCACTCCACCTCGCGCTCGATGTAGTGGCGCGCGCGGTGGGGACGGTAGATCATCAGCAGGCCGGCGACAATGAGCGGTGTGAGGATGAGGAAGGCGTTTTGGTTCCCTGGGTCGGTGAGGCCAAGCAGGGTTTCAATCTGGCGGTGGAAGGCGATGATGACAACCGTGGAGAGCAGGACGAAGAGGCCGCGCTTGTAGGGGATGGGGAAGAGCGGGCCGAGCCCCTGGTTGGCCTCCCGGTGCTCCGCCATCTTCACCGACATCTCGTGGATTTCCTTGCGGTACCAGATCATCACGGCCACGGTCGTCGCCACAAGCGAGAGAAAGGCGATCGGCGTGGCGTGGGTCAGGAAGTCGCCGAAGGAAAAGCCCGCCTCGCTGCCGATGAAAATGCCCACGGGATTGCCGAGCATCGTGGCGCTGGATCCGACGTTCGTGGCCATCACGGAAATGAGCACGAAGGGCATGCTGCGGATCTTCAGCGCGTCGCACACCTGGAAGACCAGCGCCAGCATCACCACGATCGAGGTCACTTCGTCCACCACGCTCGCCAGGACGGCGGAGAGCAGGCACAGGGTGGCCGTGAAAATCCATCCGTTCATGCGCTTCCGCGAAATCACGGCCAGGATGAGCCAGGAGAAGAGGCCGAGGTCCTTCAACGCGCCCACGATGGTCATCATGCCGACCAGGAAGAGGATGATGTGCAGGTCGGTGTGGCCAATCATCTCCTGCAAGGTGTAGACCTTCGCGCCAATCATCACGGCGACGCCCAGGAAGGCCGCGGCAAGGCGGTAGTTCCAGAAAAACAGCGTCGTGCAGATCACGGCCAGGAAGACGAACAGCGCAGTGTACTGCGCAGGCTCCTGCGCGACGCCTCCGATATGCGCCAAGTAGGTGATGATGGCGGGAAGGATCCCGATGCTGGCGATTTTCGCAATGGCGCCGACGGTGGCGCCGCGGGGGGGGGTAGGGCTCATGGCGGCTTAGTTCCGGAAGACTTTGGCGAGGAAATGCTGGAGGGTGACTTCGCCGGCCAACTGCTGGCCGTCGAGCACGTAGCAGACGTCGTCGTTCTTGCGGATGAACTCCGCGGCGATCTCGATCGCCGGAGCGGTAATCTGCACGGACGAAAAGTGCTCGGAGTCGAGAATGTCGCCGAGCCAGGAATTCTGCTCGTTGCGGAGCACTTCGGCGAAGGGCTCGAAGTTCTGGATGGGGGAGAGGTCGTCCATCCACAGCAAGTAGTTGGGCAGGCAGACACGAAGGAGCGCGGAGGCGCTCACGACGCCCACGAGGTCGCCTTCCTTGTCCGTAACGGGGATGCGGGTGATGTCGCCCTGCACGAAGCGGTCGATGGCCGTCTTGATGCTGTCGTTCTCGCGCAGGGTCTCGCGGACGGGGGCCATGATGTCGGCGGCGCAGATGTAGTCGGGCAGCCGCAGGCCGCCGCGGAGCAGGTGGCGGCGGAGTTCTTCGGGGTCGGAGAAGGAGGCCATCGTCTCGACGGCGTTTTCCCCGCGCATCACCGTGGCGAGGGTCTTGACGATTTGGAGGTAGAGGGCCGGCTTCGCAAGCGGGGTCAGCACCAGGGCGACGATCCGCACGGGGGCGGCGTCCGGGGCGAAGTCGATGCCGGTCTTCGCGGTGGCGATCGCCACGTACGGGCGGGAAAGGTATCCGATCCGCGCGTGGGGCATCGCGACCTCGTGGGCGACGATCGTGGGCCGTACTTCCTCGCGCTCGACCACGAGCCGCCTCGCCTCGTCGACATCCTTGATTTCGGGATGGTTTTCCGCAAGGAGGGCGAGCAGTTCCCCGATGATTCCGTCGCGATCGGTCGCGGCGGTGCCGCAGACGAGATCGTCGGCCGAGAAGAAGGTCGACAGGTCGGATGCGCCGACGTTCTTCGCCCCGGCGCTTCCCTGTTGTTTCGCCATGTGAAGGTCCTCCAGGACGCCCCGCGGTCGCGGTCGCGCCGCAGTAAAAAAGATGACGAAAATTATACCATCCCAACCCCCAAAGGTCAAATCCCGGGTCTGGACGGGGAACAGCCGCGCAGCAGCGGGCGACTTCGCACAAGCGATCCGGTTCGGGCCACTTTCGCATTGCCTCTTCGTTCCGCAACCTTTACCCTGTTTTCCCTCCATCCCATCCGCCCCCGATGCCCGGCGGGCCACACTTCGTGAAAGGCGTTTCCATGGCGTGCATCCTTCAAAACGGCGACACCATCCTCTTCCAGGGCGACAGCATCACCGACTTCGGCCGCGGCGCTCCCCCCGGTCTCGGCACCGGGTACGTCGCGATGGTGCGCGGCTTGATCACCGCGATCCGCCCCGACCTCGACGTCGACATCGTGAACCGCGGCGTCAGCGGCGACCGTACCGCCGAGCTTCTCGCGCGCTGGGACGCCGACTGCCTCGCCCTCCGTCCGCACGTCCTCTCGATCATGATCGGCGTGAACGACGTCTGGCGCAAGGCCGGCGAGTGGAACGGCCAGAAACACATCCCGCTTCCCGAATACCGCGCCAATCTCGCGAAACTCGTCGAGAGCGCCCTCGGCATGGGCTCGATCCGCCACCTCTTCCTCATGAGCCCCACCTCCATCACCCTCGTGAACAAGTCCGGACTGAACGACCTCGTGGGCGAATACGCCGAGACCGTGAAGGAGTTCGCGAAGACCTACGGCGCCGTCTACGTGCCCTCGCACGAGACGACGATGGCCGCGCGGCTCGCCCTCCCCGAAGTGGAGTGGAGCGGAGACGGCTGCCACCCCGCGCCCGCCGGACACGCCCTGCTCGCCGCCGCCTGGCTTCGCGCCGCCGGCGTCATCGCATAGCCACCCGGCCCCGCCCGAAAGGATCCTCCCATGAACGCCCGGAAACTCCTCCTCCCCGCCCTCTGCCTTTGCGCCGCCGCACGTCTCGTGGCCGAGACCCCCGCAGCCGTTGCCGAGACCCCCGCCGCCGAAGCGGACCCACCCAAGAAAGAGCCTGCCATGACCACCGTGATCATCGAAACCTCCCTGGGCACCATGACCGCCGTCCTCGACGCCGAAAAGGCCCCCGAGACGGTCCGGAACTTCCTCGCCTACGTCGATGCGGACTTCTACGACGGCACCATCTTCCATCGCGTCATCAAGGACTTCATGGTCCAGGGCGGCGGCTTCACCCCCGACATGAAGCAAAAGCCCGCCGGGAAGCCCATCCGGAACGAGGCGGCGAACGGCCTCAAGAACCTGCGCGGCACCCTCGCAATGGCCCGCACGCAGGTTCCGGACAGCGCAACCTGCCAGTTCTTCATCAACCACAAGGACAACGCCTTCCTCGATTTCAAGGCGCCGACCGTTCAGGGCATCGGCTACTGCGTCTTCGGCAGGGTCACGGAAGGGCTCGACGTCCTCGACGCCATTGCCGCCGTGAAGACCGCCACCCGCGGACCGTACGGCGACGTGCCGGTGGAGACGGTGGTCATCCGGTCGATCCGCCGTGCCCCCGCCGACGGGGAATAGGCCCGTGTTCCGGCGCAAGCGCCAGTCCGGGGCGGACGTGTGCCGGGTCGACCACGACCCGCTTGCCGCAGTCCCGCTCGTGCCCGAGGGCGTGACCGCCACGGCCACGCCCGACGGCGGATTGGAGCTGTGCCGGGACCTCCGGCCGAAAAACCGCCTCCATGGCTGGATTGCGCGCACCCTCCGCTGGGATTTGTCGGTTCGCGTCCGACTCGACGCCACCGGCGCGGTCTTCTGGTCGTGCGTCGACGGCCGCCGCACCGTGCGGGAGGTGGCGGAGGTCCTTGCCGGCCGCCTGCAGGCCCGCCCCGACGCCGCCCGCCAGGCCGTGGTGCAGTACATCGGCACGCTGATGCGCAAGGGCTGGATCCAGCTCCGGCTCGCCATCCCCCCGCGTCCCGCTTCGCCGGACGCCCGGTAGAGACGCCCCTTCGCCGGGCCTACCGGCTTCCCGGGCGCCCGTTCCCCAGGCGCAGGAGCTGCCGGACCTCTTCGGGCCAACGGGTGTCGTCCGGGGTCTCGAGGATCATCGGAAGGTGGGAGAGGCGCGGGTCGCGGACGATTTCCGCGAAGGTCTCCCAGCCCAGGCGGCCTTCGCCGATGGATGCGTGCCGGTCGAGATGGGAGCCGCATGGGGACCGGGTGTCGTTCAGGTGCAGGCCGCGCAGGCGGGCGATGCCCACGACGCGGTCGAATTCGCCGAGCACGCGGAGCCAGGCTTCGGGCCCGGCGACGTCGTGCCCGGCGGCGTGGAGGTGCGCGGTGTCGAGGCACGCGCCCACGCGGTCCCGGGCCTTCACGGCTTCGAGGATGGCGGCGATCTCTTCGAACGAGGCGCCCAGGTAGGAGCCTTGCCCCGCCGTGTTTTCCACCACGATCGTCACGCCCTCGGTCTTCGCGAGGACCTGGTCGATCGAGTCCGCCACGCGCGCGCGCGCTTCTTCGGGGGAGCCTTTCCCCAGCGAACTGCCGGGATGGATGTTCAGGCGGTCCAGGCCGAGCATCGTGCAGCGGCGCGCTTCGTCCAGCAGCGCGGCGATCGAACGGTCGCGCGCGGCATCGTCGGGACTCGCGAGATTGATGAGGTACCCGGCGTGCGGGAGCACGTCCGACGCATCGAACCCCCCGGCCGCCATGGCGTCCGCAAAGGCTTCGGCCGTGCCGGGGGCATAGGGCGGCGGCGACCACTGCCGCTGGTTGCGGGTGAAGAGCGCAAAGGCGGTGGCGCCGATCGATGCGGCGGCGGCGGGCGCGTTTTCGACGCCGCCCGCGGCGCTGACGTGGGGACCGATCTTCAACATGGCGGATTCTCTCGGGGTTCGACGTGTTCCGGCGGAAGAACCGGCGATGGACGAACGATATCCGATCCACCCCCGCCGCGAAAGCTTTTCCTCGCGATGCGGCCGCTGGCCGGACGACCGTCCCTTTGCTATACTCCGCCTCGTGAAGACGATTCCCATCCTTGCCGGCATCGGCCCCGTTTCTTCCTCCCGGCGCGGCATGCGCGCAGCCCGGACGGCCTTCTTCCTGTGCGCGCTTTGCGCATCCGTCCGGGCCGCGCCCATGCGGATCGTGTTCGTGGGGGACAGCATCACCGGCCAGAGCCGCAACCATCCCGACGGCTTCGCCCGGCAGATGGATGCCGCATTGGCCGCCACGCAACCCGCCGATTCCCCGGTGGAGGTGGTCGCCCTCGGCGGAAGCGGGCAGACGGTCGGCTCGTGGCGGCACGTCGAGAAGACCTCGCGCGAGAACCCGGCCACGCTCGACATCCGGGGCGTCGACGTCCGCGACGAACTCGCGAAGCCGGCGGACGCCCTCCTCGTGATGCTCGGCATGAACGACGTGCTCTCGCCCTCGATGGGGGATGCCGCCGAGGATGTCGACCGCTGGCGGGCGCAACTCGTGGAACTCGTCGACGCGCTCGTGGCGCGGACCTCGCCCCGGGCGCTCTTCCTCGCCTCCTCGCCGCCCTGCACCGAGGATCCCGCCTCGCCGAAGAACCGGCTTCTCGGCGCGATGGCAAAGCGGGCGGAATCGGTCGCGGAGGAAAAGGGGGGGCGCTTCGTCCCCGTCCACGCGAACCTTCTCCATCGGCTTTCCGTTTTGCGCAAGCGCGTGCCCGACGCCCACGTCACCCAGGACTTCGTCCATCCCAACACCTACGGCCACCTGCTGCTGGCGGAGCAGTTCCTGCGGGCGCTCGATTTCCCGGAGGCGGCGGACTGGCTGGCGCAGGAACGCATCGCGCCGTACGAGCGCGCGCTCGCCGAACCGTGGACGGACGAGGCGATCGCGGCCTTCCACGCCCGCCCCGCCGCCGCGCCGTGGCTGGTGTGCGCGCCCATCCGCATGCCGCACTGGGGCCCCGGCAACCGGGCGTTCGAGCCGGACAAGGTGGAAGGCCCCGTCGAGGCGGCGGTCGAGGCCGGGAAGTCGCTGGCGGAAATCCGCGCCATGGAGGGTCTCCCCGCGTGGACGAAAGCCGTCGCGTCCCTCGACTACACGGGCGGCGACAATCCCGACAGCCTCGATTTCGCGCAGGTGCTCCACGCCCGCGTCCACGACGGCGCCTATGCGGCGCGCGTCTTCGCGTGCGACCGCGACCTCGACGCGCTTCTGCGCATCGACCGGAAGACCTTCGCCGGCGAGCAGCATCTCACCGTATGGCTGAACGGCGAGCGGCTCTTCTGCGAACCCTTCCGCAAGGCCGAGATCCCCGTTTCCCTTCGACGCGGCGAAAACCTCCTTTTCCTCCGCACCGCCCATCTCTCCTGGCAGTGGCAGCTCTCCGCGGGGCTCGCGCCGGCCGATGGCGGAACGCTCGAGGGCGTCCGGATCGCGACGGAGGAGTAGCCCGCCCATCGCATCCCGACGGAGGTTCCCCATGTTTACAGGACTTGTCCAGCAAACCGGCCGGCTTCTGGCCGTCGAACGCGCCGCCCAGGGCGGTTGGAGCCTGTCCGTGCGCCACGGGCCGTGGGAGGAGGGGCCTCTCGAAACCGGCGAAAGCGTCGCCGTCCAAGGCGTCTGCCTCACCGTGCGGCCCGTCGCGCCGGATCGCTTCGTCGCCGACCTTCTCGACGAAACGCTGGACCACACCGCCTTCCGCAACCTTGCCCCGGAAGCCCTCGTGAACCTCGAGCGGGCGCTCCGCCCCTGCGATCGCCTCGGCGGGCATTTCGTGACGGGGCATGTGGACGAGACCGGCACGCTTTCCTCCCTTGTCCGCCGCGGACGCGACACGGTGTTTCGCGTCTCCTGCTCCGCGCGCCTCTCCCGGCAGACCGTGCTCAAAGGCTCGATCGCGCTCGACGGCGTGAGCCTCACCGTGAGCGCACTGGGCGACGACTTCTTCGAAGTGAACCTCATCCCGCACACCCTGGCGGCCACCAGCCTGCGCGAACGCAGGCCGGGCGACCGCCTCAACCTCGAGTCCGATCTCCTCGGGAAGTACGTCGGGCGCATGCTGGGCGCACCGCGCGGCGAAGGCGGCCTTACGATGGAGAAACTCCTCCAGGCGGGATTCGGATGGAGCGCCCCATGATTCCCCTCCTCGCGATGGACCTCGTCTTGAACCACCCGATGGCCCGCTGGAACCGCGCGGAGCCTCCCGAGACACTCCGCGCGGCGGCGGCCGAAGCCATGGCGGCCCCCCTCGATCCCGTCACCGCAAAGCGGTGCGCACCCCCCGGCGGCACGCGCCACGACTACGCCAGCAAGGCCCCGTACTGGTGGCCCGATCCCGCGAAGCCGGATGGCTTCCCCTACATCCGGCGCGACGGCGAACTCAACCCGGACAGTCGCCGCGATTCCGATCGCCCGCGCCTGGACGCGCTGGTCGCCAACGTCCAGACGCTCGCCGCCGCGCGCGTGCGCCTGGACGATCGCGATGCCGCAGGGAAGGCCGTCTCGCTCCTGCGTGGCTTTTTCCTGGACGAGGCCACCCGCATGAATCCGAATCTCGACCACGGCCAGGCCATCCCCGGCGCTTGCGACGGCCGCAGCGTCGGCGTCATCGAGACGCTTCGCGTCGCGCAGTTCCTCGTGGATTCCATTCAAATCCTGCATGCCTGCGGCGACCTCCCCGACGAGGACTACGAAGGACTTCGCGCCTGGTTCTCCGCCTACCTCGACTGGCTTCTCCACAGCCCCATCGGCAGCGCCGAAGGGCTCGGGAAAAACAACCATGGCACCGCCTACGACCTGCAGGTCGCGGTGTTCGCCCTCTTCGTCGGACGCGACGACCTCGCCCGCGCGACGCTTCTGGGCGTTCCCGCCCGCCGTGTCGCCGCCCAAATCGAACCCGATGGACGCCAGCCCCTCGAACTTGCGCGCACCCGCTCCCTCAGCTATTCCTCCATGAACCTCGGGATCTGCCGCAACCTTTCGACCCTGGCGCTCCGCTTCGACTTCGACCTCTGGAACGCCACCACGCCCGATGGACGCAGCATCGCCAAGGCGGCGGCGTGGTTGCGCCCCTATCTGCTCGGGGAACAGCCCTGGACCCTCCCCCAGGTCATCGAGTTGAATCGGGAGGACTTGCAGTGGCTCGTCGGACCCTTTCCGACTCCATGAGGCCACGATGTGCGCCCCCTTTTGCCAACTATCTCTTTGCCGAACCTCCCCGGCCGTGGTATCCTTGTCGCCATGTTCACCGGAAAAACAGCGATCGTGACAGGAGGCGGGACAGGCATTGGCAGGGCCATTGCGCTGGAGCTTGCCGCAAGGGGCGCGGACGTCGCGCTGTGCGGGCGCCGCCTGGAGAAGCTGCAGGGGACGGCCGACGAAATCCGCGCCCTGGGCCGCCGCGCCCTCCCCCTGGCGGCCGACGTGGGCGACGCCGCGCAGGTCCAGGCCTTCGTCGACCGGGTGATGGACGAGTTCGGACGCATCGACGTGCTCGTGTGCAACGCAGGCGTCACCCGCGACAACCTCCTCGTCCGGATGTCCGAGGACGACTGGGACACCGTGATCCGGACGAACCTCAAGGGGGCGTTCCTCCTGTCGAAGGCCGTCGTGCGCCCGATGATGAAGCAGCGGGCGGGTTCCATCGTGCTCGTGTCTTCGATTTCGGGCTTGATCGGGAACGCGGGTCAATGTAATTATGCTGCTTCCAAAGCCGGACTCGTGGCCTTCGGGAAATCCCTGGCCCGCGAGGTGGCATCGCGTGGCATCCGCGTGAACTCCGTTGCACCGGGGTTCATCGTGACGGGCATGACGGCCGCTTTGCCGGAGGCGGCTGCCGAGCAATTGTCCTCCCGGATTCCGGCGGGACGGCTCGGCCGGCCCGAGGACATCGCGAAGGCGGTGGCCTTCCTGGCGAGCGACGAAGCCTCTTATGTGACGGGCCAGACCCTGGGTGTGAACGGGGGAATGGCGATGTAAGGACAGCCCCCGGGTGGGGGTCTCCGTCCGGAACGTGGAAATCAAAGGAAAGAGAAGCAAGGAGTTCTGAAATGAGCGATAACCTGAAAGCGGGCGAGAATCTGGAAGAGCGTGTGAAGGCGATCATCGTCGAGCACCTCCATGTCAATGCCGACCAGGTTGTTCCCGAAGCTTCGTTTATCGACGACCTCTCCGCCGACTCGCTTGACACCGTCGAGCTGATCATGGCTTTCGAGGAGGAGTTTGGCTCCGAGATTCCGGACGAGGACGCCGAGAAGATGAAGACCGTCGGCGCCGTGATCGACTACCTCAAAGGCAAGGGTTTCGACGAGGCCTGACGGATCTTCGGCATCCATGATCGGAGGAAGCAAGGGGCTTCTTCCCCCTCCGCCCGGCGCAACGTTGTTCGCCGGGCGCGGGTCTTTCCGCAACCGTGGACTTCTGCAGGGAGAATGCATTCGGATCTGTTGCAGGACGCGCCCCGTTTGAGCCAAGGGTGGAATTCCCCGGCTTCCTGTCGCCCGGATCCGATGAAGGAGTGAGTATGGAACGCGTCGTCATTACCGGACTGGGCGTGGTGTCGCCACTTGGCTGCTCCCTGGACACGTTCTGGGGGCGGCTCGTCGCGGGGGAATCCGGCATCGGCCGCATCACGCGCTTCGACATCTCCGGCTACTCCGTGGATATCGCGGCCGAGGTCCGCGACTTCGACGCCGACGCGTTCATCGATCCCAAGGAACAGCGGCGCATGGATCCCTTCTGCCGCTTCGCCGTGGCCGGGGCCAAGTTGGCCGTCGCCGATTCCGGCATCGACTTCGATGCCTGCGACCGCGACCGGTGCGGCGTCTCCATCAGCTCGGGCGTGGGCGGCCTCGGCACGACCTACGAAGGGTCGGTCCTCATCCACGAGAAGGGTCCCCGCCGGATTTCCCCGTTTACCGTGCCGATGGTGATCCCCAACATCGCCGCCGGCATGGTGGCCATCGACTTCCATCTCACCGGTCCCAACTACTGCGTCGTCACGGCCTGCGCCAGCGCCGTCCACGCCATTGGCCTGGCCGCCCGTTCCATCCGGCACGGCGATGCGGACGTCATGGTCGCCGGCGGCGCGGAAGCCCCCGTCAACCCTGTCTCCATCGCCTCTTTCGCCGCCATGAGGGCCCTCGCGGCCTGTCCCGCCGAAGACGATCCCCGCCAGGCCAGCCGCCCCTTCGACGCCAACCGTTGCGGCTTCGTCGCCGCCGAGGGCGCCGGCATCGTGGTCCTGGAGTCCGCCTCCCATGCCGCGAAGCGCGGCGCCCGCGTCTACGCCGAAGTCGCCGGCTTCGGGATGACCTGCGACGCCCACCACATCACCGCCCCGCGCGAGGACGGCGAAGGCGCCCGGCGGGCCATGGTTCTCGCGATGGACGAGGCCGGCCTGAACCCGTCGGACATCGACTACATCAACGCCCACGGCACCTCCACCGTGATGAACGACCGCAGCGAGACCCTCGCCATCAAGCGCGCGCTCGGCGAGACGGACGCCCGCCGCGTGGCCATCTCTTCCACGAAGTCGATGACCGGGCACCTTCTCGGCGCCGCCGGCGGATTGGAAACCGTGGTCTGCGCCCTCGCCATCCGCCATGGCGTGGTCCCCCCCACCATCAACTACACCACGCCGGACCCGGACTGCGACCTCGACTACGTGCCCAACACGGCGCGCGAACTCCCCGTCAAGGCCTGCCTGAACAACTCCTTCGGCTTCGGCGGCCACAACGGCTGCCTCGCCCTCCGGGCCCTCTAGGGCCGAAAGCGGCACGCCGCGAAAATCTCTTCCCCCTCCCTTCCCGCAGGTTCCCTTGCGTTCCGCAGGCAACCTTTTCGTCCTGTCGTCTCTTTGCCGTGATCGGCAGCGGTTTCAGGTGCGCGGCCTGGCGCTGGGATGGGTTGCGGCTTACGTCGATTCCGGGAGGGCGAAGGGGAGGAGGACGGCGACGGATTCCTCCACCGAGAGGGTGGTGGTATCGAGGACGAGATCGGGGGCTTCCGGGACTTCGTAGGGGGCGTCGATGCCGGTGAAGCCGGGGATTTCGCCCCGGCGCGCCTTGCGGTAGAGCCCCTTCGGATCGCGGGCTTCGCAGACGGCGAGCGGGGTGTCCACGAAGACCTCCATGAAGCGGTCGGCGCCGATGATGTCGCGCGCGGCGGCGCGGTCGGCGGCGGCGGGCGAAAGGAAGGCGGTAATCACGAGGATGCCGGCGTCGTTGAAGAGCGCGGCCACTTCGGCGGCGCGCCGCAGGTTCTCGTGGCGGTCGGCGTCGCTGAAGCCGAGGTCGCGGTTGAGTCCATGGCGAAGGTTGTCGCCATCGAGCACCACGGCCATGCGGCCTTCGTCGAGAAGGCGCTTTTCGAGGGCCTGGGCGATGGTGGACTTCCCGGAGCCGCTGAGCCCGGTGAACCACAGGGTGGCGGGGCGGACGCGCGAGACGGCGGCGCGCCGTTCGGCCGGGACGAGGCTGCGTTCGCGCCGGATGTTCGTGCTGGCGGGCCGGGGCGCGAGGGGCTTGGCGGCGCCCGGGGCCACGAGGCGCTGGATGACCATCGCGGCCCCGACGGTGGCGTTGGTGACGGGGTCGATGAGGATCAGCGAGCCCGTGGCGCGGTTGTGCTCGTAGGTGTCCCAGAGCAGCGGGGTGAAGGTTTCCAGGGAGATGCGGGCGATGTCGTTCAGGCCCACTTCGGCGGGCTGCTCGTGGCGGCTGAGCGTGTCGGGATCGACACGGTAGAACACGCGCGAGACGACGGCCCGGGTGAGGCGGGTGGTATGCTTGACCACATAGGGGACGCCGATCCGGAGCGGGGCGTCGGCCATCCAGACGAGCATGGCTTCGAGGTTGCAGGAGACATGCGGCACGTTGTTCGGGTGGCAGATCAAATCGCCGCGGCTGACGTCGATTTCGTCTTCGAGGCAAAGGGTCACGGACTGTCCGGCGGCGGCGAAGGGGAGGGGGCCGTCGAAGGTTTCGATGGACTTCACGCGCGACCGGCGGTTCGAGGGGAGGACGGCGATGTCGTTGCCGGGGCGGACGATGCCGGAGGCGACGGTGCCGCAGAAGCCGCGGAAGTCCTGGTTGGGGCGGTTCACGAACTGCACGGGGAAGCGGAAGTCGATGAGGTTCCGGTCGCCGCCGATTTCGACGTTTTCGAGGATGTGGAGAAGCGGCGGGCCCTGGTACCACGGCATGTTCCCGGAGCGTTCGACCACGTTGTCGCCGCAGAGGGCGGAGATGGGGACGTAGACGACGTCCGGGACGGAGAGTTTGGCGGAGAAGGCGGCGTAGTCGGCGCGGATGGATTCGAAGACCTGCTGCGACCAGCCCACGAGATCCATCTTGTTCACGGCCACGACCACGTGGGGGATGCCGAGGAGGGAGGCGATGAAGCCATGGCGCTTCGACTGCGTGCAGACGCCGTGGCGGGCGTCGACGAGGATGATGGCGAGGTTGGCGGTGGAGGCGCCGGTGGCCATGTTGCGGGTGTACTGCACGTGGCCGGGGGTGTCGGCGATGATGAAGCGGCGTCGCGGGGTGGAGAAGTAGCGGTAGGCCACGTCGATGGTGATGCCCTGCTCGCGTTCGGCCTTGAGCCCGTCGGTGAGGAGGGCGAGGTCGAGGGCGTCGCGGTTGAGGCGCTTGGAGTCGGCCGTGGCGGCGGCGAGCTGGTCGTCGTAGAGGCCCTTGCAGTCGCGCAGGAGGCGGCCGATGAGGGTGGATTTGCCGTCGTCGACGCTGCCGGCGGTGGAGAAGCGCAGGAGGTCGGCGTCGCGGTTCGCGGCGAGCAGCGCGTCGAGGGCGGTCGGAGGCAGGTCGGAAGGGGGGTGGGGCGCGCGCATGGGGGGAGTCCGTTCGCCTAGAGGCTCTGGAGGGTGTTGCGGTAGAGGGAAGGTGGGGCTTCTTCGTCGGGGACGTCGGCTTCGAGCATGGCCTGGCGGCCGATGTTCAGCAGGATGGCGACGGCGAACCAGGAGGCCACGAGGCTGGTGCCGCCGTAGCTGATGAAGGGGAGGGCCATGCCTTTGTTGGGGAGGCACATGGTGTTGACGCCCAGGTTCACGCCGGCCTGGGCGACGAGCATCACGGTGAGGCCGACGGCCATGAGGCGGCCGAACTTGTCGGTCGCCGCGAGGGCGATGCGCATCCCGCAGAAGAGGATGCCGCAGAAGAGGAGGACCACGCCCAGGGTGGCCACCAGCCCGAGTTCTTCCGCGGCGATGGCGATGATGCTGTCGGTGTGGGCTTCGGGGAGGTGTCCGTACTCCTGGAGGCTGTTCCAGAGGCCCTTCCCCCAGAGGCCGCCGCTCCGGAAGGAGGCCAGCGCCTGCAGCTGCTGGTAGGACTCCGCCGGATAGTGTTCGGGGTAGAGGAAGCCGACGATGCGCCCGCGGTGGACGGGGTCGAACCAGATGAGCAGGGAGAGGATCACGACGCCTCCGGCCACGAAGGGGAGGACGAACTTGGGGGGGGTGCCCGCGACCAGGACGAGCGTGGCGAAGAGCACGCAGATGAGGACGGCGGCGCCGTAGTCGGGCTCGAGAAGGAGGGTGCCCGCGACACATCCGGTCCATACCCCCACGACGAGGAAGTTCGAGAAGCGGCGAAGCTCGCGGCGCCCCAGCGGGTCGTACCAGGCGGCCAGCACGTAGATGAAGGCGATCTTCGCGAGTTCCGACGGCTGGACGTTGATCGGGCCGACGGGGATCCAGCGGTAGCTGCCGTTCACCTCTTTCCCGATCCCCGGGACGAGCACCAGGCAGAGCGCGACCAGCGTTGCCAGCGCGATCAGGAGGATCCACCCGCGCTTGCGGAACTTCCGGTAGTCCACGCCGAAGAAGACGAGGGGGAGCATGACGCCGATGGAGAAGGCGGCGGTGGCGGCCTGAAGCCCCAGGAAGTGGTAGGGGCGCTCCGGGTCGGCCCGCGCGATCCCCACGCTGCTGAGCACGATCAGCCCCAGCATGGTCGCCAGCAGGGCGCAGATCCCCAGCATGGCGATGGCGCTCCGAAGCGGGAAGGATTCCACGATCGCGTCCGGGAGCGTCCGGGAGGAACGGCGGGCGCGTCGGCGCACGGGGAGGGCTCGGGAGCCTGGCGGCATGGGCGGGGTTCCAAAAAAACGGCAGACGGCCCGGGCCCGGGCCGTCTGCCTTGCGAAGAGAAGGGAGATTCCGGGGGGGCTACTTCGCCCCGGGGATCCGGAGGACGGTTCCCGGGGCCAGTTTTGTCCCCGTGAGGTTGTTGAGCGCCTTGACTTCGCTGGGGCTGACGCCCCACCGGATCGCGAGGCTATAGACATCCTCGCCTTCCTTCACCGTGTAGTGGGCGCCGCCGTTTGGGGCGGAGGGGGCGGGATTCGCCGCGGGGACCGGCGGGGGCGGCGGCGCCACGGCCGGGTCGGCGGGGGCGGGCGCGTCGGGCGGCAGGGGCTCCACGGTTGCGCCGGGCTCGGGCGCGGCTGCCGGCTCCATCGGGTCTGCGGGGATCGCCGACGGCAGCGGCGGAGGAGGAGGCGCCACGGCCGAGCCGTCGGCGGGCGCCGGCGGCGCCACGGTCGTCTTCCCCGGCTCCGTCTTGTCCTTGGGGGGGGCCTTTTCCGCCGGTTTCGCGCCCTTGCCGGGGATCGTGAGCCGCTGGCCAACGAGGATCTTGTCGCTGGTCAGGCCATTCGCGGCCTTGAGGTCGGAGACCTTCACGCCGTGCTGGCGCGCGATGCGCCCGAGGATGTCGCCCTTCTTCACGATGTACGTGCCGGGCCCGGCGGTTTCGTCCTTCGGCGCGCCCGACGGGCGGCTCGATGCGGGGAGGACGATGACCTGGCCCACACGGATCCGGTTCGCGTCGAGGCCGGGGTTCACGGCCAGGATGTCGGAGACCTTCACGCCATGCTGCTGCGCGATGCGCCCGAGGATGTCGCCCTTCTTCACCGTGTAGCGGGCCTCTTTCCCCGATGCCGCCGGGGCGTGCCGCTTCGCGGCGGCGGCCTTCCCCTCGGCGGTCAGATAGTAGGGGACGGGCTTCGCGGTGTCGGCACTCGGCTGGGCGTACTGCGCCGTGACGGGCTCGGCATCGAAGATGGGCGGTGTCGGCCGGACGCTGCTGTCGGAAAAGGAGGCTGTCTCGCCCGGGGCGGCTCCCGAGCCCGCGAAATCACGGTTGTGGATCGTGCGGCAACCGGTCAGGCACAGGCCTGCGGCGACAACGGCGGCCATCGTCATGCCCGCCCGGATGGGAACCTTGCTCATCTGCTTCTCCTTGTTGGTTTCTTCCGCCGGGCGTCAACCCTGCGGAAGCCGCGCGCGCACTTCCTCCGCGAAAGCGTCGCCACGCGCCTTGTAACTCGTGAATTGGTCGAAACTCGCACACCCGGGCGACAGCAAGACGGTTTCGCCCGCCGCCGCCTCCCGCATGGCCCTGTCCACCGCCGCGCCCATCGTGCCGCATTCGGCGCATTCGACGAAGGGGGACCAGGCTTCACGGATGGTTCCGGATGATTCGCCGATAAGATAAACCTTTTTCACCCGGTTTGTCAGCAATTCTTTTAGTCCGTCCAGGACGGACTCCTTGAGCCGGCCCCCTGCGATGAGGCGGATCGGCCCCGCGACCATCCGGAGCGCCGCCTCCGTGGCCGCGAGGCTGGTCGCCTTGGAGTCGTCCACGTAGCGTACGCCCTCATGCTCGGCGACCGGCTGCGTGCGATGCGGCAGCGGAACGAACGCCCGCAGCCCGGCGGCGATCCCTTCGGCCGACAATCCGCAGGCGCACAGCGCACCCGCCCCGGCGGCGGCGGCCAGCCCGAGCACCGGGTTGTCGAACCAGCTTCCGCCACACGCCACGCGCACGGGCGCGCCGTCCGTCGCCACCCCGTCGATGCGCCCCCCTTCGCCGCCCCGGCCTTCGACGTACCGCCATTGGGCCTCCGCGCCCGTTCCGAAACGCCACACCCGCACCCCGCCGGGGATCTCGCCGGGAGCGACCGCGAACCCCTCCGGCAGCAACGCCGTGTCCCCCTCGCCCATGCAGCGGAAAAGCCGCATCTTCAGTCCGCGGTACGCATCCATCGTGCCGTGGCGGTCGAGATGGTCTGGCTGCAGGTTCAGCAGCACCGCCACGCGCGGCCGGAAGTCCTCCACCAGTTCCAGTTGGAAGGAACTCACCTCGTCCACCGCCCATGCGGGATCCGGACGATCCATCGCCAGCTCGCACAGCGGCGTGCCGTAGTTTCCGGCGGGTTCGGCCGATATCCCCGCGCCGGCCAGCGCCTCCGCGCACAGCTTCACCAGCGAACTCTTCCCCTTGCTGCCGGTGACGGCCAGGATGCGCCCCGGCCACACCGCGAACGCCAGCTCCTGCTCGCCCACCACGCGCATGCCGCGGGCGCGGGCCTGCCTCACCCAGGGGTGGTCGCACGAAATCGACGGGCTCGCCACGCACAGCGCGAAATCGCCCTCGGGGAGGCCGTCGGGCGGCACGCCGCCGCGCACTTCCACCCCGAGCGCCGCCAGCCGTTCCGCCGCCGCCGCCGTCTTCTCCGCCGGCGCCTCGTCCGCCAGCGCCACCCGCCACCCGTGCGCCCGCAACACGCGGCATGCCGCCACGCCGCTCGCGCCGGCGCCCAGCACCATCGCGGCCGCCCCGGGCCGCCCCGCCACTTCGTCCAACGTCATGCCCCAAGCGTAGCAAATCGCGCCCCCGCCGGAAAGGGCAGGCGGATTTTTCTTGTCATCTCGCTTGTCATGGAACGCATTATCCCGTAACATGGTAATGATTCGTTGCGGGGAGCCGACATGCGCACGGCGACGGTGTTTCCCCATCCTTTTGGTGTTTTGTTGATGCATGCGGCATCGGAGTCCATCGGAGGTGACATCATGGTAAAGATTCGAACGAGGGTACGGCGGAGGGCGAGCGGCATCGCTTGTCTGGTTCTGGCGGCGTGGGCGGTCTCGGCTTCCGCAGGCGTCTCCCTTCTGGGGCTCGCGCAAGATCCGGCGGGAACAACGATTCCCAACGGCGTGCCGCTGTCCGTCTCCATCACTGCGGCACCCGACGCCGGCGAGTCCGTCGTATCGGTGGGGCTGGTCTACCGCACGCTTGCGGCCGGGGCTGCGCAGGGCTGGCACACCAACGCCATGGCCCTTGCCGAGGGGAGCACGTGGACGGGCGTCGTGCCGCGCCTCCCTGCGGGGAACGCCGAATACTTTGTGACCGCCGAGACGGATCTCGGGTCAACGGCGGCGACGGCGGCGACGCCGTTCACGGTGGACGGCGAGCTGGGCGAGGCCCGGTTTACCGACTTCACGGCGTGGGCGTCCATGCCGGACTCCGCATGGACGTACAAGGGAACGCGTGTCACCTACACCAATTGGAATTGTTCGATTGCGGGCGGCACGGACCAGTGGCTCGCGATCGGCGCGAAAATCGCCTCGATCATCTCGGACTATCGGAAGCCGGATGGCCACGAGTCGTCCCGTCTTTACCTCCGCAATATTTTGGGTGCGCAGTTGATCTCCCCTGTCCTGGAAGGGGGCGTTGGGACCATCTACTATACCTCTTGCATACGCGATTTCGACGCATCGGGCAGCGTGGATATCCAGGTGACGACGAGCCCGACGGTGGAGAACGCCGTCTGGGAGACGGTGCATACCATCCTCTACACAGACGGGCAGTATGCGGAGCCCGTCCCGGTGAACCGCGCCGACGTCCGTCGTGTCCGGATTTTCCGTACGGACGGGGAGACCGATCCGGGCGGGCAGACCACGGAATTGATTGTCGGCGCCATCGTGTTCGACAACGTGGCCCTCTCCTATCCGCCGGCGTCGCTCGGTGCCGTGCAGACTTCCGTGACGCCTCCGGAGCCGGACATCACGACACCCGTGACGGTCGCGATCGATGTCGTGCCCGCGAACGGCGCCACGCCGGTGCTGGATCCCGCCGCGACCCTTTCCTACAAGCCGGCGGCCTCCACGAATTGGACGACTGCCGCCGCGACGATGGCGGGCGACCAGGGCACGGTGGCGCTCGGCCTTCTCGCCGAGGGCGTCTACGACTACTTCTTCACCGTTGCCTTCGACGGCGCCGCCTACGCGCGCGACCCGGATGGCGCCGCAGGCATCCAGCCGACGGTCGACGAGTCCCTTTCCCCGCAGACGACGGCCACCAACCAGTTCACGGTCAACACCCAGAACACGCGCATCCTCGCACTGTCGGGCGACCTGGACTTCGGCATGGTGGCGACGAACGCTTCGCTGACGCTGGACCTGGTGCTCTCCAACACCGGAAACGCTTCGCTGACGGTGGAGGAGATTTCGCTTCCCGACGGCTACACGGCTGTTCCCATGGCCTTCGTCATCCCGCCGTCGGGCGTGGTGACGGCGAAGGTGACCTTTGCCCCCGCCATCATCCAGAACTACGACGGCACCCTCACGGCGGTGAGCGACATGACCGCCGGCAACGACACGGTTTCCCTTTTCGGCAATGGCCGCGAGGCGCAGGTGATCACGATCCAGCCTGTCACGGGGCCTGCTGCCGGCGTCCGCACCGAAGCCCTTTCCTTCTCCACGCAGGCTGCGGACAACTACGACGGCACGCTTGAATATCGCTTCGACTGGGGCGACGCCTCGACCTCCGCATGGGCGGCCGCCTCCTCGCAGTCCCACGCCTGGGGGACTACCGGCACCTTCTCCGTCCGTGCGCAGGCGCGTTCCGGCGAGACCCTGCTGGAGTCCGCCTGGACGGCCGCACACTCGCTCTCCATCACCAACACGCGCATTCTGAGGTTGTCGGGCGATTTGACGGGCTCCACGCTCGCCTTCGGGAACGTGCAGCTGACGAAATCCGCGACGAAGACGCTGCGTGTCTCCAACGATGGCACCGGCCCCATCGAGGTCACGGCCATCGCCGTTCCGGCCGCCTTCGCGGTCGATGTGCAGGCCTTCACGCTGCAGGCGGGCGGCAGCACCAACGTTTTGGTGACCTTCGCGCCGGCCGTGCTGGGCGAAGCGTCCGGCACGCTTGCCATCACCTCCGACGCCCTCTCCGGCGTTTCCGAATGCACGGTGGCGGGCACGGGCATCGAGACGGAATTCGTGTCGACGCCCGACGCGCCGGCAGGCCCTGATGGGGCCGTCCGCACGCGCTTCGTCGAGTTCACGGCTTATGCGACGAACCTGTACGGTCACACCGTGAGGTACCGCTTCGACTGGGGCGACGCGTCGACCTCCGAGTGGTCGCGCGCGGCCAGCCAGCAGCATCCGTGGGCCGAGACGGGCGAGTTCCATGTCCGTGCGCAGGCGCAATGCGAAGACCACCCCGAGGTGATCTCCGAGTGGTCGGCGCCCTCCACGATTTCCATCACGAACGTGATCACCTCCAGCGTGAGCGGCAGCCTTGCCTTTGGCAGCGTGGCCACGAACGCGACGAAGGTTCTGCCGCTCACCGTCTACAACACGGGCACCGCCCCGCTCACGGTCACTGCGGTGGATTGTCCCGTCGGCTACACGGCGACGCCTTCCGCATTTGTGTTGGGCGTGGGGTCGAACCAGGCGGTGACGGTCACCTTCGCGCCCGGCGCCCTGGGCGAGTACAACGGCGTGATCACGGTCTTCTCCGATGCGATGAACGGCAACGACACCGTGAACGTCACGGGCAAGGGCATCGAAGCGGAGATGATCTTCGGGATTGCCGTGACGGGTCCATCGGAGGGCATCCGCACGAAGACGGTCTCCTTCTTCAATGCCTCCGCGAGCAACAACTGGAGCCGTGTGATGCAGTATCGGTTCGACTGGGGCAACGGAGCGACGTCCGTCTGGGGTCAAGCCAGGACCTCGTATGCCTGGCAGGAGACCGGCGTGTTCCAGGTGCGCGCGCAGGCGCGTTCCCAGAGCGATCCAAGCGTTGTGTCCGAGTGGTCGGAGCCCATTGCGGTCGCCATTTCCGATACCCGCATCCTTTCTCTCGGGGCCGTGGATCTGGGGCCCTTCACGCTAGTGATCACGAACGAGGTGGGACGGACGAACCTTCGTGTGAACAACACGGGCACGGGTCCGCTTTCGGTGACGAACATCGTCTTCGATCCGGTGTTGGTCTTCGCGGCTTCCCCCACCAATTTCGTCGTGGCGCCCGGCGGGTTCCAGGACGTCGAGCTGACCTTCTCCCCCACGGTGGCCGGCGACTACGAGAGCACGCTGACCGTGCTTTCGGACAAGACCTCCGGCACGGACACCCTCCCAATCACGGCGGATTCCACGGACAAGGAGGAGATCACGACGCCGGAGCTGACGACGGACGTGGGCTGGTACGGCACCACCAACCAGGCCATCCGCTTCATCGCCACGGCGGAGACCTCCTTTGCGCCTGTCGGCCACACGCTGGTCTACCAGTTCGACTGGGACGACGACGGAATGTCCGGCTGGCTCGACAACGGGACCCAGACCCATGCGTGGGCCACCTTCGGCAGCCGTACGGTGGAGGTGCAGGCGCGTTGCGCGACGGATCCGGTCTTCTCTGAAAAGACGAGCGTGCTCGTCGCCATCCTCGACAACCTCAACGTCGCCATCGGGAACGCCCTGAACGGCCAGCCGGTGGCCGTGGCCGTGACGATTCCCGAGACCAACGGCGTGGCGACCGCCTGCGCGATCTGCGTGAGACCCGCAGGCTCCACCGCCACCGACATCCAGCGGATTCCGCTGGAGGACAATGGGGACGGGACGTGGTCCGGCACGATTCCGTCGCTGGGCGCGGGCGCGCTGGAATACTTCGTGGACTACTCCCTGCAGGGCATCGAGGGTCCTATCCTGTGGCCCTACGACGGCTCGACGAGGCAGGCGATGGTTTCGGACGATCTCGGAGAGGTCCGCTTCGCCGATTTCTCCTCCTGGGCGTCCGACCCCGATTCGTTGTGGAACTACTACGGATCAAGAACGACCTACACGAACTGGTTCCGCCTGGTGGACGGCGGAACCAACCGGTGGTTTGGTTGCGGCGGCCTCGTCGCGAATCAGGTCGCCGACCCCTACAAGCCGAACGGATTTGACGGCGACCGCTACTACTTCCGCTCCATCCAGGGCGCCTACCTGCGCTCCCCCCGCCTGGATGGGGGCGTCGGCACCATCTACTTCACCTCCGTGGTCCGCGACGTGGGTCATCCGGTGACCCTGGATATCCAGGTGACGACCGCGCAGAACCCGGACACCGCGCGCTGGGAGACGGTCAAGACGGTGGAATACACGGGCGAAGCGAACTTCCAGCACGCCGAACCGGTGCTGGTGAACCGTCGCGACGTCACCTACGTGCGCTTCGTCCGGACAAGCCTGAACACCAGCGATGACAGCAATAATCTGGTGGCCGGAGCGCTTGCCATGGAAAATGTGGCCATCTCCTATCCCCCGTCCGATGCCGTCATCACGGAAGAGTACCTGCCCAAGCCGGGTTATCCTTCCCTGGACGAGGCGATCACGGTGCGTTGCCGGGTGACGGACGTGGACGCCGGCTATCCCGCGATCAACCGCCGGGTCACGGTGTGGTACCGCCTGAAGAAGGATGGTTATTCCGCGGGCCCGTGGCAGTCCGCGCCGATGGCGGAGATCGCTCCGGACGTGTACGAGGGCGAGATCCCCCAACAGGATCCGGGCCGCGTCTACTACTACTACCGGTGCGACTTCGACGGATACCACTACATCCGGGATCCCGACGGAAGCGGGGCGGAGCCGGCGAACGACGAGGACATGAGCCCGGCGTACGGCTACACCGAAGAAGATGCCGCCGGCAACATCTACTACAACTTCCCCGTTCGGCTCTTCCTCTCCGACTGCGAATACCTCAGCATCGAGTCTCCGTCCATCCGCGAAGACCTGCGCCGGATGAGCCTGGTGGACGACTACACCTGGCAGGGCATCGTGAGCGTGTCCGGCGTGACGAATCTCCTGTGGACCTTCCAGGGGATCAACGGCTACACGGACGACGCCGTCGCCTTCGAGGAGGCGAACCGCATCTGGGGCGAGGAGGACCAGGATTTCCCGTATCCGCCGATCGCGGGCGTGTCGGAATACGCCGTGACCAACGAAATCCAGGCCCTGCTGGAGTACGATGGCTTCCTGTTGCTGCGTATCACCACGACGAACGGCGACTACATCGTGAAGCGCGCCGTGTACCAGGACTTCAACACCTGGCAGGCCGACGACTCCCACTTCGAGGAGAGCCTCGGCAAGTTCTCCGTGCAGACCTTCCAGGACGACGTCAACCTCTGGGGCGCGGACGGCTACACGGGCGACGCATACCAGGACGAGACCTTCCAGAACGACGCCGTCATGGAGAATTACGTGGCCGTTCCGACCACCACGGACATGAAGTGGACGATGGAGCAGGCCCAGGTGGTCGCCGAGCGCCGCACCAATTCGACGGTGGCCGCAAACCACGCATTGCGGTTGAACCAAGCGGCGGCAGGACGCATCGGGAACAGCGGGCTCTCGCTGACCGAGGGTGTCGAGAAGTTCACCTTCCAGGCCCGCGCCTCGATCAACGACGACTACTACCTGCTGTACAAGAAGCCGGCCGCCATGGCGTGGACGCTCCCCATGGCCATCACCACCAAGATCCGCGCCTCGCAGCTCTCGAACGCGAAGGCCTACGTGTCGGTGATCGCCTGCTTCCAGCCCGGCTTCTTCACGGCGGGTTCGTTCTACGAGGTCCGCCTGATGCAGGACGACGACGCGGGCAACGGCACCCAGGCCCGTCTCCGGCTCGCGCTCTATCGCTGGGACGACGGCGTCCCGACCTTCATCGGCCAGGGGAACCCCTTCCCCGGCCACCTCGACGCCGTCGCCTCCGAGATGGTCGTCAACCTCGCCAGGAACGATGGCGACACCGCCGTCGAGGCGACCGTGTCGTACTCCGGGCAGAACATCACCTTCACGGACAGCAGCGCCAGCCGCCTCACCGGCGGATCCATCGGCTTCCGGTGCTTCGACGCCGTGCCGGTGGTCTCCGCCCTCAAGGTGATGCAGGGCAGCACGACCCTCTTCGCGAACGTCACGGACTTCTCGACGCAGATCACGGCCTCCGACTGGTACTGGGGCGGCCAGCGTGCGGACAACGGCGTGAATCGCTGGGTCGTCTCCGGGAAGACCCTCACGCGCCCGGTCGCCACGCAGACGCTCCAGGCGTACATCGCCCCTGCGGATGGCAGCGACCATGCCGACTACGAGAAGTTCGTGGCGGTGGGCGATCCGTTCTCCGTGACTTCGCTCAGGTACGGGGCCTTCTCGATGGAGCCCAAGCGCTGGGACGAGTCCTTCGTGCAGTTGCGCCTCCTCGAGGGCGACGTGCCCGTGGTGGTGGACAACCTCAGGCTCCTGCCGTGGCGGGCGGTCACGCGCGACGCCGAGAACATCACCGTTCCCGAGGAGGCCGGCGTGCCGTACGAGGACTGGGACGACTGGCTCACGCAACAGTACCGCTGGGTCCGCGACGTCGGGGGATGGGCGGTTCTCGAAGGCTGGGTCGGCCGTTCCGCCGGCTCGACCGGCAACGAGATCCAGTTCGACCGCTCCCGCGCGAACACCAACCTCGTCCAGGCGCTAGTCTCGCCGGTGATGACCAACGGCATCGGCTCGATCGCCTTCGACTACCGAACCTCCGGCGGCCCCGTGCACTTCGCCATCGAGCGGAGCAACGAGGGCGACCCCGCCTCCTACACGGAAGTGACGAACGCCGTGGTCGAAGCCGCGACCGCCACCCGGTACTCCGTGACCATCCGCGAGACCTACAACGGCCGCATCCGCGTGCGCATCCTCGACGATACCGCTCCGGGCGCGACCCTGAAGCTCGACAACCTCGTCGCTCGCGACTACCCGCCGCGCGACGAGTCCGACTGGGTCGCCTACAACGTGCTGGTCACCAGCCGGCAGGCCTCGCGCCTCTACGAGGGCCAGAGCTGCTACCTGAACAACAGCCCCACCCGCGACGTCGTCGGCGGCGCCCTCGACGAATGGGCTCCGTACGTGCAGACTCCGAAGGTCACTACCGGCATCGGCGAAATCGGCTTCTGGTGCCGCGTCTGGGACATCGGCGGCACGGGCGAACTCGAACTGCGCGTGTGCAGGGAGGTCGACGACGAAGAGGATTCCTTCCTCACCAACCTCGTGGTCACCAGCAGCTCCTTCGAATACATCCAGATCGAGCCCTACGACATCGAGAACATGGTGCTCCGCATCTACTCCTCGACCAACGCCGGGATGTCCCGCGTGTGCATCGACGAGGTCGTGATGACCGAACCGGTGCGCGCCGGCTACGAGATCTTCGACGTCAGGCTCCTGCTCGACGACGTCGCCTCGCAGCAGCCGCTCCACACCGACCGCGTGGGCGTCGAGGCCCGGATCGGCCGCTTCCTGATGAACCCGCAGGACATCCGCCTCTACGTGAGCTACTTCGTGGGCACGAACAGCTGGGGCGTCTCCAACTGGCGCGGCTACGAGCTCGACCCCGCCCAGGGGTGCGCCACGCTGCCGATGGCCGTGGACGACCAGGACGACACGCTCTACCGCACGACCGCCCGGATCCCCGCGCAGGCGATCGACCAGGTGGTCCAGTATGTGGTCTGGGGCACCTACGAGGGCATCGAGGGCCGGCCGGTCCTCATGGAGAAGCCCTCCGAGAACGACTATGCCGGGCGCTGGACGAACCCCGAATGGTACTATCCGGTCGACCTGAACGCAGGCCGGAACGACTGGTCGCCCTACTACTTCTCGTACTCCTGCCCGCCCGGCGGCGTCTGGATCAACGAGTTCAACTACCCGGTGAAGATCTCCTCCGAAGCCGGCAACGAGTACGTCGAGCTCATCGGCAACACCGGCTTCGACATCGGCAACTGGCGGATCGAGGTCGTCGCGCCGTACGAAAGCATGACGGATCTCTACCGCGCGGCGGACATCCCCGCCGGCACCGTCCTCCGCGAGGACGTCCTCACCGAGGAGGAGATCGAGTGGGGCTACGCCGACTACTTCGACGTAGACAACGACGGCTGGTCGTATTTCGTCTGGGGCGACCAGGGGATGTGGCCCGAGGCCGACCTCGAGAACGACGACGACACCACCTACCTGCTCCCGCAGAACGGCGGAATCCGCCTGATCCGCAGCATGGGCGCCTACGAGCATTCGATCGCCTACGGCCCGGGCGACCTGGCGAAGCAGCTCGCCGACTACGGCTACACCTACATCGGCTACAAGTTTACGCTGCCGCCGGTCGAATCCCCCCTGCAGCTGCAGGGTGACGGAACGTCGGTCACGAACTTCTACTGGTACCAGCCCTCCAGCTACACCTACTCGCCAGGGCGGATCAACGTCGACCAGAGCCTGTCGAACGTGGTCGTGGTCACCACCAAGTACCGCATCTACTCGGTGATCAACACGTTCGGCGCGCATCTCCTGGAGCTGAACGACGAGGCCACCGCCTATCCGGGCGAGGAGGGCCTCGAGGTGGAGGAGGGCGACAAGGTCGCGATCACCTACACGGCCAAGCCCTGGTGCCGCATCGAGTCGCTCGGGAAGGACGGCGTGGAAGAGGAGGCCGCCGCCGGCGTGCGGAGCTACATGGTCACCTTCCGCGACATCCGCCAGGACCACAGCAACAACGTGGTCTTCGCGCTGAACCCGGACTGCCGCGTGGAGGGCATTTCCGACACGACGATGCAGTCCTGGCTGGCGGGCAAGTACGCCGAAGCCAGACCCTTCGATACCGATGGGTACGGTCTCTACGTCGAATACGCGCTCGACATGGATCCGACGGTCAACAACAGCCTTGCGCTGTCCATCACGGCGCTGGAGCTGGACGCGACGGGCCGTGCGGTTGTGGACTTCGTGCTCCTCGACGGCGCGACGCCGCTTACGGCGGTGCATCCGCCGGTGGTGGCCGGCGAGTTCCTCCAGGTGCAATCCGCGCAGTCGCTCTCCAATCCCGACTGGCAGGCGGTCGGCGACGGCACGCTGTCGTACGTGGCCATGGACGGTGTCTGGCGCTGGACCTCGAACGCGGCGCTTCCGGGCAACCCGTACCTCCGCGTGAGGATTGAAAACCCGTAGGGGCGGGAGGCCGCTCCGCGGACGAAGGCGGCGCGCCGTTTTTCCAGCGGCGCGCCGCTTCCCTTCCTCTGGCGGGGCGTTCCGTCAGCTTTGTGTTCCACTTGTCCCATGGCTACCCACGTTGAACATTCCAAGCGCAGGAAGGAGATTCTCCAACGGGCCGTCTCGGTCTTCGAGACGGAAGGCTATGCGGGCACGACCTTCCAGAAGATCGCCGATGCCTGCGGGATCAGCCGCACGATTCTCTACCTGTACTACCCGAACAAGAAGGCGATCTTTCGAGGCGCGATCCAGGCGGCGCGAGACCGGATAGCCCAGGACCTCGCCGCAGCCTGCTCGGTGCCGGGCCGCACCGCCTCGGAGCGCCTCGAAGCGGCGATGGACAGCCTTTTCGACGCTCTCGGAGCAAACGAACGCCTGCTCCGCACCGCCCACGAATACCTGATATTGCTTGCGCGCGACGTCGGCGCGGGACGCCCCAGCCTCCGATTCCGCGCGCAGACGGCCTCCACGCGCCGTGTCCTTCGCCAGCTGGTCGCGGACGTCGTGGCGTCTGGCGAATTCCATCCCGAATGCAACCCCAAGGCCATCGAAGGCATCCTGTTCGCCCTTTTGGAGACCGCCGGACTCCGCCTCGCCCTCCTCGGTGAAACCGAGAACGCGGATCTCCGCGAATCCGTCCACGAACTCGTCCTCCGCCTCTCCGTGCATCCGGCACCCCCTTCGTGAACATGGCGGACGGACTTGCTGCCGCCCCGGATTTGCTTGCAACACCCCTGCGAAACAGGGATGATGCATCGTTCATCCCCTTTTCCCCACCCGGCCGCCATTCCACGGCGGCCACACCCCAAGGACCTTCCATGGCCGACAAGCCCGCCAACCCGCTCGAAACCATCGCCGCGCTCTGCAAGCGCCGGGGTTTCATCTTCCCCAGCTCCGAACTCTACGGAGGCATCAACGGTTTCTGGGATTACGGACCCCTCGGCTGCGAACTCAAACGCAACATCCGCGACGCCTGGTGGAACTTCATGGTGCGCGACCGCGAGGATGTCGTGGGCCTTGACGCCACGATCATCATGAACCCCGCCATCTGGCGCGCCTCCGGCCATGCGGACACCTTCGCCGACCCGATGGTCGACTGCCGCAACTGCAAGAAACGCCACCGTGCCGACCAGCTCTGCGAGGAGCAGGGCAGGAAGCTGATCGTCGAGGGCAAGACGATGCGGATTCCCGAGGATGTCGTCTGCTCCGCCTGCGGCTCGAAGAACCTCACCGAACCCAAGGCCTTCAACCTGATGTTCAAGACCTACGTGGGGCCCGTCGAGGACGAGGGTGCCGCGGCGTGGTTGCGCCCCGAGACCGCCCAGGCGATTTTCGTGCAGTTCGGCAACGTGGCCAGTTCGACCCGCGTGCAGGTGCCCTTCGGCATCGCGCAGTCCGGCAAGAGCTTCCGCAACGAGATCACCCCGCGCAACTACACCTTCCGCTCGCGCGAGTTCGAGCAGATGGAACTGGAATTCTTCATCCGGCCCGACGAGGCGGTCGAACTGATCTGCGGTCGCGTGGCCACGATGGCGGACCATCCCGACCTCCACGGCGACCCGCAGCCCGACTGGGGCTGGGAGGTCTGGCTCCGCTACTGGATCGAGCAGCGCCGCATCTGGTACCGCTCCATCGGCTTGCCCGACGCCTCCCTCGTCGAGTACTGGCAAACCCCCGAGGAACTCGCCCACTACGCCCGCGCCTGCGTGGACATCGAATACGCCTTCCCCTTCGGCGTGCAGGAGCTCGAAGGCATCGCCGCCCGCTCGGACTTCGACCTCTTGCAGCACCAGATCCACTCCGGCAAGTCGCAGGCGGTCTTCGACGAAACCCTCCGCGCCGCCGCCGCCGCCCTCGACGAAGCCGCGAAGGAGGCCTTCCGCGCGAAGGTCGTGGCCGAATGGCAGTCCCGCGGAAAGACCGCCGAAGCCGCCAACGCCTTCCTCGACGAGCTTTTCCAGGGCCGCTACATCCCGCATGTGGTCGAGCCTTCGATCGGCACCGACCGCCTCGCCCTTGCGCTGGTCTGCAACGCCTACGCCGAGGAAACGCTCGCCGACGGGAAGGGCGGGCAGGACACGCGCGTCGTCCTGCGTTTCAGTCCCAAGGTCGCCCCCGTGAAGGTCGCCGTCTTCCCGCTCGTGAAGAACAAGCCCGAACTGTATGGCAAGGCCCGCGAAGTCTTCCAAAGCCTGAAGAAGCGCTGGAACTGCTTCTGGGACGAATCCGGCGCCATCGGCCGCCGCTACCGCCGCCAGGACGAAATCGGCACGCCCTTCTGCGTGACGGTCGACTTCCAGACCCTCGAAGACGATACGGTGACCCTCCGCGACCGCGACACCATGCAGCAGGAACGCATCTCCCTCGACGCCCTTCGTGCACGGCTGGACGACCTGATCCTCGGCTAGGCCGCCCATCGCCCATGAAAGATGCGACCCCAGATTTCTCGGTGACGGGAGCCCTTTTCCCGCCTATCCATCCGGAAGGCATCCGCTTCGGCGCCGTCGCGATCGTTCTCGCCCTGTTGCTGACGGTTCCGCCGGCGATTCTCTGCGCCCTGCGGGGCCATCCGATGGCTGCGGGCATCTTCGCCGCCCTGGCCCTCCCGCTCCTTCTGTCGGCCTGCGGGGTGTTCCTCTTCTTCCGCGACCCGGAGCGCTTTCCGCCCGAGGACGACCCGCTCGCCCTGTTGAGCCCGGCGGACGGACGCGTGTGCCGGATGCGTCGCATCCCCCTCCCGCCGCAGATCGCCGACGAGGCGTCGAAGGCGGCCGGGGACGTCTGGTGCGTCTCCGTCTTCATGAGCGTGACGAACGTGCATGTGAACCGCGCCCCCGCCGCCGCCCGTGTCGTCCGCCGCGCCTACGTGCCGGGCAAGTTCGTGAACGCGTCGCTGGACAAGGCGAGCGAAGACAACGAGCGTTGCCTGTACCTGATGGAGACCCCGGACGGCAGCCGCTTCGGCGTGGTCCAGATTGCCGGGCTCGTGGCCCGCCGCATCGTCTCGTTCGCGGAGGAAGGAACCGAACTCGCCCGTGCCGAACGCTTTGGACTGATCCGCTTCGGCAGCCGCCTCGACGTCTACCTCCCGCCTGGAATCCGGCCCGAGGTGGGCATCGGCCAAACGATGGTGGCCGGCGAAACCGTTCTCGCCCATCTCCCGGAGGCCTAGCCCCCATGCGATTCAAGCGCAAATCCTCCCCCTCCCGCGCCCGGAAGGCGCGCGCCCCCAAGCCGCGTCCGGTCCGCCGCCGCCGCCTTCGCCGGGCTCGCTTGCGCCACGTGGCGATCCCGAGCATCCCGCTCCGGACGATGGCGCCCAACGCGATCACGATGGCCGCCGCCGGCTTCGGCATCCTCTCCATCCTTCTCGCCCAGCGCGCCTACATGGGCGAGGGGACGTGGCGCGCCCCGCTGGTGGCCCTCTTCCTCTCCGGCGTGTGCGACTTCTGCGACGGCGGCGTGGCGCGCCTGCTGAAGGCCACGTCGCGGATCGGCGCCGAGCTGGACTCGCTTGCCGACTTCGTGAACTTCGGCGTCGCGCCCGCCATGCTCACCTACTACTGGATCCTCCCGACCCTCGGGGATCTGCCCAGGAACTCCTGGATCACCCCGCCCGTGCTGGCCTTCATCGCCATCCTCTACGCGATGGCCTGCGTCTTCCGCCTCGCGCGCTTCAACGCGCTCCTCGAGGAGCCCACGGCCCCGCGCTGGCAACGCTACTTCATGGGGGTCCCCGCCCCCGGAGGCGGCTACCTCCTGCTCACCCCGCTCCTTCTCTGGGTCGGCTTCGGCGAACGCCACGACTTCCTCCGCAGCCCGCACCTCGGCATCTTCCTGCTGCTCTCCGTAGGCGCCCTCATGGTGTCGAAGGTGCCCACCTTCGCCCTGAAACACTTCCGCGCCTCGCGCCGCTTCCTGATCGGAGCCACTTTCCTCGTTCTCGCGGGATTCCTCGTCTTTGGCTTCTGCGCGACCGTCGGCCTCGTCGGCCTCCTCTACATGCTCTCCATCCCCTTCGTCGCCGTTGCCGGCGCCCGCTTGCCGGACGAAGTCGAAGAAGCCGCGCTCGATACGCCGGAAAATGCGGCGGATTCCCCCCGCCCCTAGCGCCGATCCCGGTCCATGTCTTTCATCCACGCCCCCGAGGAACCGTCATGAAACGAACTTTCGTCCTTCTCGCCGCCTGCGCCCTCGCCCTGTCCCTCTCCGCCGGAGAAACGGCGGCTCCCGCCACGGCCGAAGCCCCTTCCGCCGAAGCCGCCCAGGCGCCGGCGCCCGCCGACGAGGCGGCCGGGCTTCGCGCCGAGCGCGCCACCGTCCTCGCCTCGCTTCGCGAATCGGGCGCGAAGACGACGAAGGCCCGCCAGGAGGCGGAGAGGACCAACCCCGAACTCGCCGCCAAGGTCGAGGAAATCCAGAAGCTCGAAGCCGCCGTTTCCGCCGCCCGGAAGGAATACCGCGCCATCGCCGAAAGCCTCCCCCAAATCAAGGCGATCCGGGAGGCCGACCAGGCCAGCTACGCGCGCCTCCGCGAGATCGACGAGCGCCTCCGCGAAATCGATCCCTCGTCCGTCCCGCCCCGCCGCACCGATCCGCCTCCCAAAGCGCCGCGCACCTTCGAGCGCCCCCGTCCCTCCGCGAAGGCCAAAGCCGCCGAATAAGCCCATGACACGCACGCTTCGCCTTGTTGCTCCGCCGCTCCTCGCGACGGCGCTCCTCCTCTTCCTCTCCGGCTGCGCGCGCTCCGGCGGGGACGCCCCCTCGCTCCTGAACGTCTCGTACGACCCCACCCGCGAGTTCTACCAGGCCTACAACCGCCTCTTCGTCGAGCGGTGGCGCGCACGGACCGGCGAAACCGTCGAAATCCGCCAGTCGCACGGCGGTTCCGGGAAACAGGCGCGTTCGGTGATCGACGGACTCCCCGCCGACGTGGTGACGCTCGCCCTCGCCTACGACGTGGACGCCATCGCCGACCACGCCCGGCTTCTCCCGGCAGACTGGCAGTCGCGCCTCCCCCGCAACAGCGCACCGTACCTCTCCACCCTCGCCTTCCTCGTGCGCAAAGGCAACCCCAAGGGCATCCGCGACTGGGACGACCTCGCCCGCGACGGCGTCTCCGTGATCACCCCGAACCCGAAGACTTCCGGCGTCGCCCGCTGGAACTACCTCGCCGCCTGGGGCTACGCCCTCCGCGCCTCCGGCGGCGACGCCGCGCAGGCCGAGGACTTCGTGCGCCGCCTCTTCCGCAATGTCCCCGTGCTCGACTCAGGCGCGCGCGGCGCCACCACCACCTTCATCGAACGCGGCATCGGCGACGTGCTGGTGAACTGGGAGAACGAACTCCTGCTGGTGACCCGCACCCTGCGCCCCGGCGAGTTCGACATCGTCCTCCCCTCCGAAAGCATCCTCGCCGAGCCCGTCGTGGCCTGGGTGGACCGGGTGACCGACCGCCGCGGCACGACCGCCCTCGCCAAGGCCTACCTCGAAGGCCTCTACTCGCCCGAGGCCCAGGAACTCGCCGCATCCCACTTCTATCGCCCCTCCGATCCCGCGGTCCTCGAACGGCACGCCGCCCTCTTCCCGCCGATGGAACTCTTCACCGTGGACGAACTCTTCGGCGGATGGCGCCAGGCCCATGCCGACCACTTCGCCGACGGCGCCTCCTTCGACCGCATCTACGCCCCGCAGACATCCCCGACACAACCATGAAATCCGGAATCTCCGATACCATCCTCGATGCGCTCGGCGGCACGCCGCTCGTCCGCCTCCATCGCATGGTGGACGCCTCCTGCGCCGAAGTGCTGGTGAAATTCGAAGCCCTGGAAGTGGGTGGATCCATCAAGACCCGCACCGCCTACAACATGATCCTCGACGCCGAACGCCGCGGACTCATCGGCCCCGGATCCATCATCGTCGAGCCCACCAGCGGCAACCAGGGCATCGGCCTCGCCCTCGTCGGCGCCGTGAAAGGCTACCGCACCATCATCGTCATGCCCGACTCCGTGAGCCACGAACGCCGCAAGCTCGTCCGCCACTACGGCGCCGAGGTCGTGCTCGTGCATGACGACGGCGACATCGGCGAGTGCATCCAGGTGTGCATCGCCACGGCCGAGAAGATGGCGCGCGAAAATCCGAAGGTCTTCGTCCCCCAGCAGTTCAAGAACCCCGCCAATCCCGACGTCCAACGCCACGTCACCGCCCCCGAAATCCTCAGGCAGGCGCAACGCCCCATCCATGGCTTCTGCTCCGGCATCGGCACCGGGGGCTCCATCACCGGCATCGGCGAAGTCCTGCGCCGCGAAAACCCCGATATCCTCATCTGGGCCGTCGAACCCGCGAACGCCGCCATCCTCGCGGGCGGTACCGTCGGGACCCACCTCCAGATGGGCATCGGCGACGGTCTCATCCCCGACGTGCTGAACCGCTCCATCTACGACGACATCTGCATCGTCGAGGACGACGAGGCCATCCGCGCCTCGCGGGATCTCGCGCGCAAGGAAGGCCTGCTCGCCGGCATTTCCTCCGGAACCAACGTCGCCGCCGCCATCCGCCTCGCCCGGAAGCTCGGTCCCGGCAAGACCGTCGTGACCCTCCTCCCCGACACCGCCGAACGCTACTTCAGCACCCCCTTGTTCGAAGACGGATGAGGCGCTTGCAAAACCCCTCGCCCCTGGGGACCGCCGTCCCCGGCGGGCCGGGATGGAGGAACCATTGCGCCGGGCCGTCGGCTCCCGTACAATGCCCCCTCCCCCGCGTTCACGCCTCCGGCCCACACAGAACCAAGGATCCGCCCATGCACGTTCATCCCCGCTTCCTTCACTTCGTTGTGCTCCTCGCCCTCGCCCCCCTGGGCCTTCTCGCCGGGGCGGACGACTTCTTCTCCTGGGGCAACGTCTGTACCGAACAGCGCGACGCCCGCTGGAGCTTCACCTACGGGATGGTCGCCGACATGAACGGCGACGTCACCGAGACCACCCGCCCCTACTACGACGCCGTCGGCCGCTCCGCCGACAACGCCCTCGCCGAGCGCTATTCGCTGGCCGATTTCGACATCGACAGCGGCTATTCCCTCTTCGGCGTGCAGTTCGACAAACACTACCGCTTCTTCAGCTTCCACGGGTCCCTCTCCCTCCTCGACCTCTCCACCTCCACCACCGCGAAGCGCCACTACTACCTTTCGGTGTATGACGACATCGACTACGGCGGACAGACGTACGACCACCTGATGATCCGTGACGGCCAGCCCTTCGACGCCGAATTCTTCGGGGGCATCCTGGGCCTCTCCTTCGATTTCACCCCCTTCACCCTTTCGTTCGCGGAGTGGGCGCGCATCGCCCCCTTCGTCGACATCGGCCTCATGGGCATCGTCGGCCAGTATGAAATCGACGCCGGGAACCCCGTGGGCACCACCGTCTACCAAAACCCGCCCGTGGATTTCGTCGTCGGCGGCCACGCGGAAAGCCTCATCGGCATCGGCGCTCCGCAGGTCGGCTTCGGCGGGGAATTCACCCTCGGCTGGGACGACGGACTCCAGTGGGTCAACCGCGTCGGATTCGACTTCTTCGCCTACGACGGCGACACCGACCTCCTCACCTCGTCCAAGCACCGCAGCAAGCGCGCGGACGTCACCCTTACGACTCTCACGTGGGAATCCACCGTGCTGATTCCCCTCGAATCCCTCCGCGCCCTTTCCGTGGGCCTCCGCATCCAGGCCATGGAGTTCGACGGCTCCATCACCTCCGACGCCAAGGACACGAAGACGGTCATCGCCCGCCGCGAACGCTTCAACAAGGATATCGCCTTCGACATGGCGACCGTCCTCCTCACCGCCGGATTCACCTTCTGAGGGGGCCGCGAAGCCGTCCGGCCGAACTCCTTTGGCGGGGGCCTTCGGCCCGACGACGAAGGACGGGCTGGATTTTTGGCGCGTTTGTGGCATACTTCCCCTTTCCCGCTTGCCCGGCCGGGGCGCCAAAGCGGCAGCGAAGGAACGCACGCGCAAGTTGCCCCGGGGTTTGGGGGCCACAGGAGAAAGATATGGGTATTACGGTATTGGGAACCGGTAGCTATCTGCCGCCGCACGTCGTGACGAATGACGATATCGCGAAGACGTTGGATACGACGGACGAGTGGATCTACTCGCATACCGGCATCCGGTCCCGGCACATCGCAGGGGACGGGGAAACGACATCGTCCATGGCCGTCAAGGCCTCCCGCATGGCGCTGGAGGCCGCCGGTGTTTCCCCCGACGAAATCGGGCTCATCATCCTCGCGACCTCGACCCCCGACTACGCGCCGTTCCCGGCGACCGCCTGCCTGGTCCAGGCGGAACTCGGATGCTCCGACTGCGGGGCCTACGACTTGCAGGCCGCCTGCGCCGGCTTCATCTATGCGCTCGAACAGGCGCGCGGGTTCGTGAACGGCTACCCCGAACGGAAGGCCCTGGTGATCGGCTCGGAGTGCCTGTCGCGGATTCTCGACTGGACCGACCGCGCCAGCTGCATCCTCTTCGGCGACGGCGCAGGGGCCGTCGTGCTGGGCAACGACGAGCCTGTCGGCGTGGCCATGATGAAGACGCGCGCGACCAGCATCCTCGGCTCGGACGGACACGGGGCGGACTTCATCCTGCGCTCGGGCGGAACGCGGGAGGCGTTCCCCCTGGATCCGACGACCGGCATCCCCATACAACCCCCGCCGGCGCAATCCCATCTGATCCTGCAGGGCCACGACGTGTTCGCCTTCGCCGTGCGGAAGCTGGCGAAGGTCGTCGACGACCTCTGCGCAAGACTGGGGACGACCCCGGACGCGCTGGACCGCGTCTTCGCGCACCAGGCGAACCGGCGGATCATCGAGGCGACCGCCCGGAGGATGAAGCTCCCCATCGAGAAGTTCTGGTTGAACCTGGAGACGACCGCCAACACGTCGGCGGCCTCCATTCCGCTTTCGCTCGACCAGGCGGTTCGCGGGGGGGAGTTGCGCCCGGGCATGGAAATCGCGCTCGTCGGATTCGGATCCGGTCTCACCTACGCCGGGACCTATGCCGTCTGGCCCGAATTCTAAAGGGACGCGATGGCCAGGAAGCAGACCGGCGGCGAGGAAATCGCCAACACCGTGACCCATGTCGTCGGGTCGCATCTCGGCGCGGCGATGCTGGCGCTTCTGGTCTGGCAGGGCGTGCGAAGCGGCGTCGACGTGCCGTGGAAGGTGGTGAGCGGAGCGATCTTCGGCTTCAGCATGATCGCCCTCTACTCGATTTCGGCGGCCTATCACGCGGTGAGGTACGAGCCGGCGAAGCGCGTGCTGCATGTGCTGGACCACATGGCCATCTACCTGCTGATCGCGGGCAGCTACACCCCGTTCTGCCTGGTGACCCTGCGTCCCGAGCATCCCTGGCTGGCGTGGAGCATCTTCGGGATCGAATGGGGGGGGACGCTGTTGGGCATCTTCTTCAAGATCCGCACGACGGGGAAGTTCCGGGCCTTCTCCACATCGGCCTACGTGGTGATGGGATGGGTGGCGCTCGCCGCCATTGTCCCGCTCGTCCGCACCCTGAGCGGGGCCGGCACGATGTGGCTCGTCCTGGGCGGAGGGCTGTATACGCTGGGATGCATCTTCTACCTCTGGAAGTCCCTGCCGTATTCGCACATGATCTGGCATCTCTTCGTGCTGGCCGGCTCCATCTGCCACTTCTTCTGCTTCTTCTGGTATGTGATGGCGTGACCGGCCGCGCGGAAGGCCTCGATCCCTCAATTGGCTTGACCCTGCGCGTTCCACCCCGCACAATAAGGGTATCTTCCGGGCGCATGCATTCCCGGCGCGCATCCGTGCCGCAGGACGTTGTTGCCGCCCCCGTATTGATCACATCCACACAACAGGAGACGAACATGGTTGAGCGCAAACTGAGAATGGGCATGGTTGGCGGCGGAGGCGGCTTCATCGGAAGCGTGCACCGGATGGCCGCCATGCTGGACAACGAGGCCGTGCTGGTGGCCGGCGCCTTCTCGTCGAAGCCCAGGAAGTCGCTGGAATGGGGCGCCCAATTCAGGCTCGATCCCTCCCGCGTGTACAAGGACTACAAGGCCATGATCGAGGCCGAGAAGAAGATGCCGGCCGACCGGCGGCTCGACTGGATTTCCATCGTGGTCCCGAACGCGATGCACTTCCCCATCGCGAAGGCCTGCCTCGAAGCCGGCTTCAACGTGGTGTGCGACAAGCCGATGACCACCTCCCTGGCCGAGGCCAAGGAGCTCGAGAAGATCGTGAAGAAGACGAAGAAGGTCTTCGTCCTCACCCACAACTACACCGGCTACCCCATGGTGAAGCAGGCGCGCGAGTTCGTGAGGAACGGCACCCTCGGCAAGATCAACAAGATCGTGGCCGAATACCCGCAGGGCTGGCTGTCCACCCTCATCAACGCCAAGGCCGGCGGCAACGCGCTGAAGATGTGGCGCATGGATCCCAAGGTGGCCGGCGGCTCCTGCTGCATGGGCGACCTCGGCACCCACGCCGCAAACCTCGCCTACTACATCACCGGGCTCGAGATGACCGAGCTGTGCGCGGACATCACCGCGTTCGTCCCGGGCAACAAGCTGGAAGACGACGGCAACCTGCTCGTCCACTGGCAGGGCGGCGTGAAGGGGCTTCTCTACGCCTCGCAAATCCAGGCGGGCGAGGAGAACACCCTCCGCATCCACATCTACGGCGACAAGATGGGCCTCACCTGGGTCCAGGAAGACCCGAACTACCTGTGGCTCAAGGATCCCGTCGGCACCATCACCCGCTACTCCCGCGGCAACGACAACCTCTGCGACGCCGCCAAGGGGGCCACGCGCCTGCCCTGGGGCCACCCGGAGGGCTTCATCGAGGCCTTCGCGAACGTCTACCGCGAGGCCTTCAAGGCCATCCGCGCGGAGGTCGCCGGCGAGAAGATCCCCGAGATCGACGCCCCCGGCGTGCGCGATGGCATACGCGGCCTCTCTTTCATCGAGACGATCCTGAAGAGCGCCAAGTCCAAGGAGAAGTGGACGAAGATGGTCAAGTAGCCCCTGCAAGTTCCAACGCAAGCTTCGGCGCCTTGGAAAGCGGCAGGTCCGGGAGATCGGCGGCCGCGGCCCATCGCGCCGAAGCGTTTTCCCGGGGCATCCCCCGGGAGGGCGCGGGCGCCGCGTAGACGGTCATCTCCAGCTTGAAGTGGCTGTAGACGTGCCGCACGACGCCGCGCCGTCCGATGTCGCCCGCCTTCGGGACGGGGATGCCGGAGGCGGCCAGCAGGCGCGCGAGTCCGGCCCGGGGCTTCTCGCCCTCCGCCAGGAACCCGCCCGGCAGCTCCCACATCTCGCCAAGGAACCGCTCGCCCGCCCGTTTGACGAGCAGGAAGCGCCCGTCGCGGCGGCGGAGGACGATCGAAACGGCGCGCCGCACGGGAACCGGCTTCGCCTTGGCCTTCACGGGCCACGCCTCGGGGGTGCCGGCGGCGAACGCGGCGCAGCGGTCGCTCCAGGGACAGGCGGGGCATTGCGGGGATCGCGGGGAGCAGAGCGTTTCGCCCAGTTCCATCATCGCCTGGTTGAAGTCGCCCGGATCCGATGCGACGGCGATGCGCGGATCGAGCCACGCCTGCACGGCGGCCCGGGCGGCGGGCGTGCGGATGCCGGCGTCGAGCACGAGGCGGCGCGCCGTTATGCGCAGGACGTTCCCGTCCACCGCGGGCGTGCGCTCCCCGTGGCAGATCGAGGCGATGGCCGCGGCCGAATAGGCGCCGATGCCCGGAAGCGAGCGGAGGGTGGGGGAGTCGGACGGGAGGACGCCGCCGAACTCCGCCTCCACGCGCTTCGCGGCGGCGTGGAGGTTGCGGGCGCGGGAGTAGTAGCCGAGGCCCTGCCAGAGCGCGAGGACGCGCTGGAGGTCGGCGGCGGCAAGGTGCGACACCGTGGGGAAGGCCGAGAGGAAGCGGTCGAAGTAGCCGCGCACCGTGTCGATGCGCGTCTGCTGGAGCATGATTTCGCTCACCCAGACGCGGTAGGGGTCGGCGGGGCGGGTGCGCCAGGGGAGGTCGCGCCGCGCACGGGAGAACCAGGCGAGAAGGCGTTCGACGTCATCCTGCGGGGAGGGTCTGGCGTTGCGCATGGGCTGCCGCTCAAGGGATCGGGCGGTTCCGGGAGGGGATCATCCGACCAGGCGGGCATGGACCTTCCGCATGCCATCGGGCTCGGCATAGGAGCCGGGAGCCCACTTCGCGGGATGGTCGTTCCAGCGGGGGATCACATGGAAATGCACGTGCGGGACCACCTGCGTGGCGCAGGCGCCGTTCGACTGCATCACGTTGAAGCCGTCGCAGCGCAGGCGCTCCTTCAACATCCGCGCGACGGCGCGTACCGCCGGGAGAAGGTGGGGGAGGACGTCGTCCGGCAGATCGAGCAGCGTGGGGGCGTGGACTTTGGGGATTACGAGCGTGTGGCCCTCTTCGAAGGGGGCGAGGTCGAGGAAGGCGAAGCAATGGTCGTCCTCGTACACGCGGCAGGACGGCGCCTGTCCGGCGGCGATTTTGCAGAAGATGCAACCGGGATCGGTCATGAGTCTCTCCTTTTCCTTGTTGGGGGCGGGAAGGACGCGCCTCCGGGATTCCCGGCGGCGCTAGAGTTCCTTCGCCAGGGCCTCGGCGAGGCCGGTGTAGGTGGCGGGGGTGAGGGCGGCAAGGCGGTCGCGCGCCTCCTGCGGGATGGGCTGGGCGGCGATGAAGTCCCGGATCGCGGCGGCGTCGATGCGCTTGCCGCGGGTGAGTTCCTTGAGGCGCTCGTAGGCGTCGGCCGCGCCGTACCGCCGAAGCACGGTCTGCACGGGTTCGGCGAGCACCTCCCAGGCGGCGTCGAGATCGGCGGCGAGCCGTTCCGCGTCCGGCCGGATCTTCCCGAGGCCCTTGCGGCAGGCCGTGCAGGCGAGCAGGCAATGGCCGAAGGCGGTGCCGAGGGAGCGCAGGACGGTGGAGTCGGTGAGGTCGCGCTGCATGCGCGAGACGGGGAGCTTGCGGGCGAGATGCCCGAGAAGCGCGTTCGCGATGCCCGCGTTCCCTTCGCTGTTCTCGAAGTCGATCGGATTCACCTTGTGCGGCATGGTGGAGGAACCCACCTCGCCCGCGACGGGGCGCTGGCGCAGGTAGCCGAGCGAGATGTAGCTCCACGCGTCGCGGTCGAAGTCGAGCAGCACGGTGTTCCAGCGCGCGAGGGCGTCGCACAGTTCGGCGATGCCGTCGTGCGGCTCGATCTGCGTGGTGAGCGGGTTCTGCTCGAGGCCGAAGGAGGCAAGGACGCGGCGCGAGAATGCGGGCCAGTCGACCTCCGGGCAGGCAACGACGTGGGCGTTGTAGTTGCCCACCGCGCCGCTCATCTTGGCGGTCCAGCGAAGCGCGTCGAGCTGGGCGGCCTGGCGGCGCAGCCGCGACACGGCCACGGCGATCTCCTTGCCCAGGGTCGTCGGCGAGGCCGCTTGGCCGTGGGTGCGGGCGAGCATCGGCAGGGCGGCGGTGTCGCGGGCCAGCGCGGCGAGGGCCTCCGTGACCTCCTCCTGCGCCGGGCGCAGGATCGCCAGCCCGTCCTTCAGCTGCAGCGAGTGGGAGACGTTGTTGATGTCTTCGGAGGTGCAGGCGAAGTGGAGGAGGGGCGCGAGATCCGCCATCGACGTGGCCGCCAGCTTCTGGCGCAGGAAGTATTCCACGGCCTTGACGTCGTGGTTCGTGGTGGCTTCGATCGCCTTCACGGCGGCGGCGTCGTCCACGGAGAAGCCGTCCGCGATGCGCTGCAGCGCGGCGGCCTCGTCCGCCGAAAGCGCACGCGCTTCGGGGATGCCGGGCTCGTCGCACAGCGCGCGAAGCCACGCAATCTCCACGCGCACGCGGCGGTGGATCAGACCGGCCTCGGAGAAGACGGCGCGAAGGGGGGCCGTCTGCCGGGCGTAGCGGCCGTCGAGGGGGCCCAGCGCAACGAGGGAAGCCGAGGGGTCGGGGGCGTCAACAGTCATGCCATGGACGATAGCAGAACGCCCGTCGCGGGTCGAGCCCGCTTCGCCGGCGCACCGCTACTTGTTGCCCGCTTCCCCCTCCTCCTCCGGCTTCTTCTCCTCGAGGGAGGTGATGGCGCAGGAGGCAATCCAGCCGCGGTTGTCGATCACGGACACCGTGTTGCTACCGTACTTGCCGGGCGTGCGGGTGTAGGTCGCGGCGTCGATCGTGGTCGCCCTCGCAGGAACGCCCGAAAGCACGCCCATCGTTTCGTCGGCGACGCTCCAGACGAAGGGCGGCTCCGCGCCGAAGACGCGCAGCATGACCATCGTATCAGTTTTGGAACGAAAGACATGTGAACCCGGTTCGATGTACATGTCGCCTTCGATTCCGTCCGTCCCATTGTCGCACCCGGCAAAAGACAGGCACAGGAGGGTGGCGGCGAATAAGCCGAAGAGAATACGTTTCATGGCAGACTCCTTGGGAAAAGGAAGACGGTTGCAAGAGGGCAACAGGGATTTTCGCACGAATCATGCCAAGATGGAAGACCCATCCGCGAGGGGAGGGGCAACCGGGGTGGATGCGCCCCTCCCCTGGAGACCGCCGTCCCCGGCGGGCTCGTGTCGCTTGTCGCCCCCTCTTGTCTCTCGTCTCCCGTCTCTTGCCCTCCTCCTACTCCTCGAATTTTTTGCAAAGACTCGCCGAATGGACTTGACGCTTCCCCGATTCCCGCTACCATTGGGACACAGTCGAAGTGTTCTCTTTTCGGAACACGGATTCGGCTTCATCCCCAGCACAGGAGTCTCCCATGAACCGTTCCGGTTGGAATCTTCGGGCAGCGGGTCTTCTCGCGGCGGCAGCGCTGGCCGCCTCGTTCGCCGGCGCGGACACCTGGTACATCGGAGGAGACGGCGCCTCCGACACGAATGGCGGCCAGTCCGCCGGGGATGCCTTTGCCACCCCTGCGGCGGCCTTCGCCGCAGGCGGCAGCCACGACACCTTCCTCTTTGCGCCGGGCACGTACGCCTGCGCGATCGCGAGCGGCTACGACCATGTCACCCTGCGCGGCCTCTCCGGGAATGCCGCGGATGTGACGCTCGACGCCGGCGGCGCCTACGCCGCGATTTCGGTCCGCGGCATGGGGACCACGCTCGACTCCCTTACCTTCACGGGCGGAGCGACCGGCGGCGCGATCCTCTTCAGCACCGGCACCACCGGCGGCGACTGCACGACCGAGGCGTTCGTCACGAACTGCGTCTTCTCCGGAAACGCCTACGGCCTCGTCTACTCCAATTGCGTCGGCAACGCCGCTGTCGACTGCGTCTTCTCCGGCAACACCCAGGCCGGCGCGGGCTTCCTCCAGCGCTACGACGGAAACCCCGCCAGCGTGCCCGGCAACACCTGGACGGGCTGCCAGTTCCTCCGCAACACGAGAGGCGTGGCGAACTACGACTTCTTCGCCGGGCAGGATCGCTGGGGCTTCTCGCCGAACCAGCAGTTCGTCCGCTGCGTCTTCGCCCACAATACCGACTGGGCGTCGTACATGGTGGCCGACTCCGCGGGCCGAGGCACCGTTTTCGACCACTGCACCTTCTTCAACAACATGGGCGGCGTCTACTACGGGCACTACGTGGGCGGCGTCGTCACGAACAGCATCCTCGTCGGCACCCTTTCCTACCCGTCCTGGTGGCGCAAGGCGGGTTCCGTGAACGACGTGGTCGCGAAGACGCTCCTCCACGCGAACGGCCCGATCCGCTGGACCAACCTCGGCGGAGGCCCCGGCGATTTCGGCTCCGCCATCCTCGTCGACACCTTCGGCGGCGAGCCGTCGTTCGTCGATCCCTATGGCGACGACTTCCGCCTCTACGCCGACTCCGCCGCGCTTCTCGCCGCCAACCTCTGCGAGGACGGCACGGTCGCCGGCGCCTATCCCGATCCCGCCGCCGCCGTGGCGCTCCCCGGTGGCGCCGACTGGTATGTCGACGCCGTCATCGGCGACGATTCCGCCTCCGGCCAAAGCATCAACACGCCCTTTGCCACCCTCGGCAAGGCCATTTCGCTCGTCGGGCCCGGCGACACCGTCCACATCGCCCCGGGCGTCTACGCCGGCGCCGCCATGACGAACCTCGCCGGCGCCGCCACGAAGCCCATCCGCCTCGTTGCCGAACCTGGCGCCAAGGTCTCCGGCGCCGCGGGCGACGGCCTCGCGCTGGGCCGCGTCTCGCATGTCTCCGTCGAAGGCCTCGAACTCTCCGGCAACGGCGCCCACGGCGTGTCGGTGGCGGGGGGCTACGGATGGACCGTCACGAACTGCCAGGTCACCGCCAACGGCAAGACCGGCATCTTCTGCCTCAACTCGCTGGGCGGCATGATCTCCGGAAGCGTGGTCTCCACCAACGCCGATCACGGCGTGCACTGGGGCTGCTCCACGGGCAACACGCTCTATCGCTCGCAGGTCAACCGCAACGGCAACCAACATTGGCGCTACGGCGTCAACGCCGTCGGATACGGCGAGAACAACATGTCCGGGTATGCCTGCTGCAACAGCGTGGTCGAATGCTCCGTCTCCGGGAATTACTCGGTCGGCATCGCCATGCCCCGGACGCGTGACGAGGGCGGCGACGGCCGCGTCCTCGACAACCGGGTGATGTCCTGCGCGGTGAACGGCAACGGGTACTACGGCATCGCCACCGGCATCCGCCACTACCTCTCCGTCACCAACACCATCGTCGCGAACCACGACAGCGCCGGCATCCAGGTCGAGGGCCACTGCACCGTCCTGGCCGACTACTGCGACCTCTACGGCAACGGCGCCGCCCACAACAACGCCAGTTGCGTCCTCCTTGGCGAAAACTGCCTCGCCGCCGACCCCGTGTTCGTCGATGCGTCCACGGACAACTACCACCTCTGGGAGATGTCGCCCTGCATCGACGCCGGCCTCGGCGGCGTCGACATCGGCATGTACCCCGACGGCCCGGTCGAATCCCTCGCGACGGGCAACGACTTCTTCGTGAAGCCGGACGGCGACGACACGGCGGCCGGCACGAGCTGGGCGACCGCCTTCGCGACCGTCGCCCACGCCGCGTCGGTGGCCACCTACGGCAGCACCGTGACCCTTGCCGCCGGCTCCTACACCGGAACGGTCGCCATCGCCGCCGGGAACACCGGCATGCAGGACATGCCCGTGGTCTACCGCGCCGTCGGCGACGTCGAGATCGTCGGCGTGGACGGCAGCGCCCTCGACCTCGCCGACGCCATCTGGAACGAGTTCCACGGAATCGACTTCCGGAGCACGTCCGCATCGGGCGTCTCGCTCGTTTCCGGCGGCGACCTCCTCTTCAGCAACTGCACCTTCAACGCCAGCGCGGGCTGCGGGCTCTACGCCGAGGGCACGCCGCGCATCACGTGCGTCGATTGCGAGGCCAAGGACAACGCCTCGCATGGCGTCTACATCCGCCGCGCGAACGACTCCTCCTTCACCCGCTGCGCCTTCGCCGGGAACCGCGGCGCGGGCTTCCGCGCCGGCGAGGATCGCAACAACCCCTCCACGGGCGTGAAGCTGCGCTACTGCTACGTCGCCCGCAACGGCGGGTACGGCGTCGACACCTCCGGCGACAGTTGCAAGTACTGGGAGCTCGACCATTGCACGATCCTCGGCAACCAGGGGCGGGCCTTCGGGTACAACAATGGCGGCCACTGGTCCGACGGCACGGTGGTCTCGAACAGCCTCATCGCCTTCAACGCCAGCGGCAGCATCTACATGAGCTACTGCTACCAGGTCATCGGCGGCAACCTCTTCCACCTGAACGCCGACGAGCCCATCGCGGACGGCAACGGCGGGATGTATGCGGCTGGCTCCGACACGGGCGGCAACCTCCAGGCCGACCCCTCCTTCTGCAACTGGCTCCTCCGCGACGACGGCGCCCTCTACGCCGATTCGCCCGCGATTGGAACCGCGCCCGGCGGCGGGAACTATGGCGCCTACCAGGGCGCCGGCGTCGCCCTGCCCGTCGCGACCGACTACTACGTCCGTCCCGACGGCGACGACGCCAACAGCGGCCTTGCCGACACGGCGGACGGCGCCTTCGCCTCGCTTGCCGCGGCCGCCGCGGTGGCGACGAACGCGGGCGACACCGTCCACATCGCGGCCGGCGTCTACGCGGGGCCGGTGGTCGTCTCCAATGCCTACGGCGCGGCGACCGCCCCCATCCGCTACCTTGGCGAAGAGGGCGCGGTGCTCGTCGGCGGAACGGAGAACTGGGGATCCGCCCTGAAGCTCTGGCGGGCCGTCGGCGTCGAAGTGTCGGATCTCGCGTTCACCGGATGCTCCGGCTACCAGGCGGGCGGCATCTGGTTCGAGGACGCCCACGACTGCCTCTTCGAACGGGTTTCCTGCACCAACAACTACTTCGGCGTTACGGGCTTCACCCGCGCGATCGGCAACACGATCCGCTCGGGCGACCTCTCGGACAACCAGAACTGCGGCCTCTACCTCGGAGCGCTCCCCTGCCTGCTGCTCGACCGGTGCACCATCGCGGGCAACGGCGTCCACGGCCTCTACTCCTCCGGCCACGGATGGAGCTCGACCAGGGGCCTCACGCTCCGCCAGTGCCTCGTGACCGGCAATGCCCATGCCGGCCTCTACGAGGGCAACTACGGATGCATCAACACGGAGAGCTGCCTGGTCGCCGGGAACGGCGGGAACGGCGTCGCCTTCGAGCACAACAGCCCCCCATGCGTGCTCCGCAACACGATCGTCTACGGCAACGCGGACTACGGCCTGCGGATCACCGGCGGCGGAAACAACCTCTCCGTCGAGCGCTGCTGCTTCTACGGCAACGGCCAGGGCGCCACCAACCTCAACCAGGCGATTTCCTTCGACGAGGGCACCCTCTACGCCGACCCGCTCTTCACGGACTACGCAAACGGCAAGTACCGCATCACGGCGGCTTCGCCCTGCGTGGACGCGGGCACGAACCAGGCGTGGATGGCCGAGGCGACCGACTACGCCGGCCGCATCCGCATCCACGGCGCCTTCGTGGACATCGGGCCGTACGAGACCACCTCCGGCGGCACCCTCCTCCTGCTCCGGTAGGCGGGGCCTTCGTTTCGCGGCATGCCGCGAAACGAAGCCTTGCGGCGGAGTCCCGGATCCGGGGCTCCGCCGTTCGTGTTCCGGTTCCGATGGGACGCCGGGGCTCCCCCGCGCGGCCCTTGTGGCCGGGGCTAGCCGGACTTTCGCTATTCGCGGTCGGCAAAAACTTTTTTTTGCCGATGTGAAGGTCGTTTCTACCCCGTTTTTTTGCCGTTTTCGAGCGTTTTTGATTCAAAAACGGTCGAAAAACGTCGTTTTTCACACGCTCCGTTCTCAAAAAGTGCTTGACGCCTTTCCACCTCCTTCGCATCATGGCGGCATGGATGGGGGTCGGCTCGTCCCGCCGCCCCCGGCATGCGGCAACGGTCTTTGCGGGAGTCTCCATGGCGGATTGTTTCCGAAAGTTGCACACGCTCCGCTCCGCGCGGCTCGCCGCGGAAAGGCTCCACGACCCCTTCGACGACGACCAGCGAAACGGACGCCCCCGATTCCCGCATGGCAAGCCCGTCCATCCCGACATCACGCTCCATTGGGAGGCGGGGAACCCGCTCGCCCTGCTCGGGGGAACCACGGTTTACACGGACAAAATCGAGATCGACGCCGGGGAGGTCGACTGGCCCCTGGATTACGCCGTCATCCCGCGTCATTCGGCCATTTCCTTCAGGATATTCGCCAGGGGACAGGCTGACAACGTGACGGGCGAGAAGGCGATCGACACGATCCACGGGCGCATCGTCAACGTGGATATCGATGTGGACGCGAACCACGACGGTCAAATCAACGACACCGACGAGCCCCTGGAGGAGAACCCCGGCGGCTACGTCGGCGTCTGCACGAACAAGCTGACGCCGGTCACGCTCAAGTTGGAGCCCGTCGGCCTGCCCGGCAAACTGACCCTCTCGGCGACGATGGGTGGGGACCGCATCCGCATCTGGAAAGACGCCGGGCGCGCGGTCGAGGTGGTATTGACCAATGGCTGCGCCCAGGTGGCGCCCGGCACGCTCTACGTCGAGGGGGTCACCAACAGCGCCGCCCTCCGCGATGTGGAGCTGCGCCTCGAATACGACGAGAACCCGCAGGGCCAGGACAACCCCCTCTTCCAGTGCGAAGACAGGGTAAGGCTGACGATCATTAAGGTGGACTTGAACGGGTTCAGCCTTTCGCCGACATGGGCAAGGGGAAATGGTTGTGCAGAAGCCCCCCATCGGTCAGCTTGCCAAGCCTCGATTCAACCAGCAGGTATTTCTACGATAACCTACTCAATCCAAGGAGCTGCGCATGGCGCCACAATCGACGCGAGTACGGGTGTTATCACGCCGGGAGTCAATGATAGTGGAACCATCACGGTCAGGGCAGCAGTGGCCTTGCTTCCATCTTGTTTTGCTGAGTCCAATCTTCTGATACGGGCGATTCCAGTTGGGATTGCAACGACGACCATTGAAACACCCGATCTGAACTACGGTGCGATTTACACCCACACAGCAACCAGCAGCGGGGGAAGCCTAGAGAATGTTGTGATCACCGAGATCGTCACGGTGGCGCAGGATGATTTCAACACGGGATGGGGCGGCGTTTCTGAAGGGACAATTACGGCCACCATGAATGTCGCGGGGCAGTTTTCCGACAACATCGCAACTCCATCAGCGTTCATCGATGCAAACGATTTCCTCCCAAGTCCGCCGAAAGCCGGTCTTCCCGCAACGCTGAATACCCCTCAGATCCTTGAATGGCGCTGTCCTCTGGACAACGATTGGATTCCGTTTGCCAATATCGCGATAACGGCGACGCTTTCGCGACAAGGCGCAAATCTCATCTTCACCACAACTGACAACGACGTCTCTTGTGTCGAACCGTACAGCGGCTCGCCAGTTCCATGAGGAGGCTATGACAATGATTGCAAGATTTGCCATGAAAACCGCAACGAGAAGCGCGATTCTTTTGACGATTGCCGCTCAAACATCTCTTTGCCAGATTACCGCGCCGAAGGAGGCACGAGTCATGAATGTGCTGCCAACCCAATCGAAATCCATCGCTGTGACAAATGCCACGGCACATGATGTCGTAAAGAAACTGAGAAGCGAGGGCATAAGGGTTTGCTTCGAGGAGAATAGCGCCACGTCGGGGGATGTCGTCTCTTTTGTTGAGGACGAATCTTCGACGACAAACCTATTGCAGAACGTTGTCGCGAGGCTTCCTGGATACGCATGGTATAATCCGAAGGGGACTGATATTGTCGTGGTTTTCCCCAGCGAAACATCTGCCCTCACCTGGAATGTGTCGTCTTTAGATGCCACGAATGTCTCGTTCTTGGATATCGTCGTGAAAAACGACATGTTGGGTCTCAAACAACACGACATTATTGTATTCTACCGCGGGTTCACGCAGCCGCTTGAATTTACTGTAAATGCTCGATTTAGGAACAAGCTGATCATGGAGTGCCTGAACGATCTGATTGTCAATCGTCCAGGACTGTGTTGGACACTCGTTACAAATCCGCGTGGAAAAAAGGTTCTTGCCTTTCAATATGTGGAGGTATTCCTATGAAGCGTATTGCGAGTTTGTTGATTGTCATCGGCATGGCATGCAACGCAAATGCTGCGGAGCAATTGAAGTTTGACGACCTTGTCGAAAATGTGTTCGAGAGTGTGTCCGCAGAAGGGACGAACATCGTTTTGAAGTTCAAATCAAGTGGCCGAAGGTTCAAGTATAGCATTAACGGCGCGCCGCCGCAGATCAACTCCTACGACGAAGAGTTGCGCGTTCCCATTGGATCATGTATCCGTATCGTGGACAGAGGATCAGAAATGGTGTTTTCATCGCTGCCTCCCGCCATCAAAGACATTGGCTTCTATGTGCGTGTCAAGGATAGCCACCGATCAGGAGAACAGATGCGCCGAGAGGCAGAAGGATATCTTGTCTTTTTAGAAAGATTGAAGGGAGGGGCGCCCATTCCTGGCAAAAGTACGAACCGAGGAATTGTGTTAACCGAGGCATCCGTTGATGCCGTAGCTCCCTCCACCGTGACAAACAAAGTCGGCGATGCACCATGACACGGACATTGCGCGTCCATCCCGACATCACGCTCCACTGGGAGGCGGGGAACTCGCTCGCCCTGCTCGGGGGAACCACGGTTTACACGGACAAAATCGAGATCGACGCCGGGGAGGTCGACTGGCCCCTGGATTACGCCGTCATCCCGCGTCATTCGGCCATTTCCTTCGCCATCGCCGCCGAGGGCCAGGCCGCCGAGGGCGGCAAGGCGGTGGACATCGTCCACGGGCGCGTCGTCGACGTGGACCTCGACGTCGACGCCAACCACGACGGCAAAATTGATGACGCCGACGAGCCCCTGGAGATGGACCCCGGCGGCTACGTCGGCGTCTGCACGAACCACCTGACGCCGGTCACGCTCAAGTTGGAGCCCGCCGGTCTGCCCGGCAAACTGACCCTCTCGGCGACGATGGGAGGGGACCGAATCCGCATCTGGAAAGACGCCGGGCGCGCGGTCGAGGTGGTATTGACCAATGGCTGCGCCCAGGTGGCGCCCGGCACGCTCTACGTCGAGGGGGTCACCAACAGCGCCGCCCTCCGCGACGTGGAACTCCGCCTCGAGTACGACGAGAACCTGCCGGGCCAGGACAATCCCCTCTTCAAGTGCGAGGACAGGGTGCGGCTGACGGTCCTCTCTGTGGACATCGTTGATCCCGAAGAAGACGATGTTCATCTGGTGGGCGAGGAGGTCAAGTTCGACGGCGAACTTGAACCTACAGGGTTGAGCGGCGTGACCTATGCCTGGTCGGTTCTGGAAGTGACATGCGATCCGACTACCGCCACGACGGAGGACTTTGAGACGACTCTGAAATCCGAAGGAAGCATCAAGGTCAAGCTGGAGGTGACCATCGGCGGCACGACGTGCGAGAAAATCCGAACCATCGAAGCGGTGTTGCCGGAGGTCACAAAGCTCAGTTGGAACAATGATCATGCTATGACGAAGTGGGGTGGTGGCGCGATCACAGATCCCGTTTGGGTGAAGACTCTAGGCGGCGCGGTTACGAAGAACGAGCCAGGGACTTATACGAAAGATGGCGAGGCAACGGCCGAACTTGAGATTGAAGGGGACTCACCGCTTACGCATCCAACCAGCGTCCAGATCAAAGGCGATGGCAACACGGAGAACTTCTATCCGGACGGGGCCACCTTCCACAACTGGACATGGTCATCCGGAGAACTTCAGCTCGATTCCTCCCCGCTCTGTGCGAGCGTGAACTTCTACGACACGCTGGATGTGACGTGGTACTACCGGGTTGAAAAACTGGCCGGTGGTTGGGGGGATTGGGTCGAAATGAACGAATCGACGCATCTTCTTTACACAGTCGATGCAACTCCCGCAGCAAGCCCGCTCTATGACCGTGGCGTCGATAAGGGGTGCCGCTATGCGAATGGCGCTTCTGATTTTGCCGGTGCGATCAACACGGGGCTTGCGGATGACCTCCTGTATGAACCGACAGGATGTACGAGTCATGACTTGGGTATTTTCGATATCGGTTCAGGACAATGTTGCTGTCATGCTTCGGTCTTCAGTGTTCTTATCTCCCATGTAACCTCATCCTCTCCAGCAACCGAAGACTGCTGGGGCGGATGTTCCTCAAGTACCCACTGCCACTTCAAGTACAGTGGCTGGTGGGGACCGACTTTCCAGTGCCAGCGGCCGGTGGAGGACAGCGTTGACGCCAATCCCCATTTCAACTTTCACGTTGAAGTCCCGTACAATGGGACTGTCTACGATCCATCCTATGGCCTCACAGGATGGGCGACTCTTCTTGAAACGGCGCCTGCGATTCCCAACGCGCATCCGAATGCGGCTGTGTTTCAATCTGGATCGTGGCCGCCTGCAACCGCACATGCGGTTGACTGGACATGTCCCCATTAACCCCAATCGAGGGACGATCCAATGAGCAGCATGAAGGGGCGAAGGACCGTATTTATGTGGAGGGGCTTAATGAACAGAATCCGATTATCCGCTGCCTTTCTCGTTGTGTTTATTTGCTGTTGCGGTGGTACAGTCTTTGGTGCCGGTGAGTCGGCGCTGATTCAAGGCGTGGAGGCCCAGGATCTTCTGAACGCCGCCCAGATTGGTTTGACCACTAACGGCTTAGATGTCAATCGATGGGGGCTTGCCTTCTCCATGCTCGGCGAGAACAGACGCGTCGTAGGCACAATAAGAATCGGTGTTTTCCGGAACCTAGAGAAAGCTGACAAGATGTTTCGTGATCAGGTTTTGCTCACGTCGGGCGGACCAGAACGCGATGTCTCGGGCCAAATAGGGGAACAGGGAGTTGCCTGGAAAGGGCGCATCTTGTTTCGACGCAACAATGTTCTGGTTGATCTGCGATTGCCCGAAACAGATGTTGGCCAACGGGCCGCAGCACTTGATGCTGTGCTTTTGACTGGCGCGACGGGAGTTCGTAAGGGCGCAACCGTTGATGTTCCCAACCTGGTCGCAATTGATTTCGTGAACGATACACCGAGAGGTCAGACAGCAACAGGATCGAGCGGATACACAGCGATAGTCGATCGATATGGCCAGAAGTGCCAGGACAGCGAAGCCGAAGAAGTGTGTTTTGCTACGGCAGACTGTGTGTTGGCGGACCCCATGAAGTGTGATCGGTCTTTCCTCTCTACGAGACGGGAGGCCGCGAAGATCAAAGAGAAGAAGAGGATGGAGCTTTTTTCCGAAACGCTACCACAGAAAACCGAAGAGGCTCTCTCAACGCTTCAGGATAACGGGTCCACGCCAGCCGACCGCAACAAGGCTGTTCTTGCCCTCGGGAACTCAGGCGACGAGACAGCTATACCGGCCCTGCTTGCAGAACTGGCGAGCGTGAGTGACCCAGTCGTGAAGCAGAATACGATCACGATGCTTGGCAGACTCCGCGCGAAGCAAGCCGTGCCCGATCTCCTGAAAATTCTGGATACCCCTGTAACTGGAAACGTATCCGACGAGGGAGAGTGGGAAGCGATCTTTCGCAGGGAAGCGACAAAGGCGCTTGGCCGTATTGGCGATCCCTCAGCCCTGGTGACGCTGGGGAAGGCCATGGACGCTTCCCACGAATACCAGAGCGTCCGGGATGCTGCCAGGACTGCGATACGGATGATCGAGAAACCGCTTGAACAGTGACATCATCCCTCCTTCCGGCACTACGCCTGCTTACGCAGGCTCATGCCGTTGCCCTACGCTCCGCAACCGTACACGAAAAATGCGGGGCATTTTTTGCGCCGGTTGCTCCGCTGATGCGGTGCGCCGTCGGTCGAGCGTTGCCATGAATGTGATCGTGATGACCGGAGGTGCTTAATGTTCGTTGTATCGCCTACGCGGTATGTTACGCCGCAAGCGGAGCATGCGTCGCGCCTACCGCTCCAGCGAATGCTCCGTTACGCGCGTCGAAAGGGCTGCAAGGCTCACGCCTCGACATTTGACAAACGGGGAACGTTCGAGGAGCCGACCGGCGGCGGCGGCGGCCTGCCGCCCTTCCGCGTCACCGTTCCGTCGGTCGACGTCGACTGGGCGGGCTTTGCCGGTCCGGCGGACGAAAACGGGGAGGAGGCCCGCTTCGTCGTCGTGCCGCTCAACACCAACAAGGCGGACGACATCCGCGGGATCAAGCTCCACGACCCCTTCGACGACGACCAGCGAAACGACCGTCCCCGATTCCCGCATGGCAAGCCCGTCCATCCCGACATCACGCTCCATTGGGAGGCGGGGAACCCGCTCGCCCTGCTCGGGGGAACCACGGTTTACACGGACAAAATCGAGATCGACGCCGGGGAGGTCGACTGGCCCCTGGATTACGCCGTCATCCCGCGTCATTCGGCCATTTCCTTCGCCATCGCCGCCGAGGGCCAGGCCGCCGAGGGCGGCAAGGCGGTGGACATCGTCCACGGGCGCGTCGTCAAATGTTTTCTTTTTGCTGTTTGTTTGCTGGCAGTGCCCGCGTTCGCAGAGGACTCCAACAAGCGGCCTTCCGAATACTGGTCAGAAGTTCTTTCGGCGAATAAATTCGATGATGTCCTTGCGGTTTTTCAAGCCGGCCCGAAAGTGCAATGGCCTACTGTTCATTCCACGAATTATGCCGACAATGAGAACAAGGCCCTAATGGACCAGGAGGCGGAGTTCCGTAAACTTGGAGAACTGCTTGCTCACAGGCTGGAAGAATACGAACAGCAGTTGCAGGACATTCCTTCGGAGAAGTTCTGCGAACGATCTGAATTGTTGCTGGCAATGCGTCAACATCTCCTTCGCCATCCAAGCTATTTCAACCTCATCCTGGTTGACTCAATCAATCGGGTTCTTTACGTGAATCTTGCTGAACGACTGGCGTTAGCCGACGACGTAGCGCCCTGTCTCCTGTCTCTCGTGGAGCGACTTGGTTCTTTTCGCCCCAATCTTCAACAGGTACTTTCGATGACAAATGAAGAGCTCAACAAGGTGCTGGTTGATGAGTCTACGTATCGTTCCGCTTCAAGTGTAGAGCAATTGAAGATGTTTTGGTCAGCACTTGAACCGGGCACTCCTCTTATGATGCCCAGAAATCTGTTCAACCTGCCAACCTTTCAGCTTATGAAGAAGCAGGACATTCCCGTACTTCTGAATCGTCTTGTGACATCCGACCTCTACATTCATACCCTTCTGCCTGCTCTCATTCAGTATAGGCAGCAAAGCGAGGCTTACTCTCCAACATCAACTTACCAGCAAATCAAAACGGTTCTCGGCAGAGAAACCCAAGCTCCTGAATCGCTTGGTGTTGTGCCCTTCGGTGTGTCACGGGCAGCCTCTGCCGTGAATTACTTGTTGCAGGACATCCAATCAGGAAAGACACGCAAGTTGCTTCTCTTCTCGGAGGACGGAATCATGGGCGGAGATCCTCGCTAATGGAATCGGCTCGCGCCATAGAACTCGTGCATAACCTTGCCGACAGGGTTGACCCGTTTACTGGCGAGCGGTTCCCGTCCGACTCTCCCTGCCAGCAGGCCGATACGGCTCGTGCGCAGCATCTGGTGCTTGAAGGTCTGGTGAAACTGAAACGTTCGACGGCCCGCAAGGCGATCGACACGATCCACGGACGCATCGTCAACGTGGATATCGATGTGGACGCGAACCACGACGGCGCGATCAACGGCGCCGACGAGCCCTTGGAGGTGGACCCCGGCGGACTGGCCTGCGTCTGCACGAACAAACTGACGCCGATCAAGCTCAAGTTGCAGCCCGCCGGCCTGCCCGGCAAGGTGACCTTCTCGGCGACGATGAGCGGTCGGCGCATCAAGGTGTGGAGGAACGCCAACCGGGCCGGGCAAATCGATCTGTCCAAACGAGGCAATGTGGTTCCCGGCACGCTTTACGTTGAAGGTGTCGTCCCCAGTGCAGCCCTCCGCATCAGAACACGGCCAAGGTCAACATTGAACCGAGCGCAGCAGCCGCACAGGTGTACTTCACGATCGACGATCCGGCGAAAGCAACGGTATCCCCGGCCCAAGCATCATCATCACCGCAGACGCTTACTCTGACTGGAGTGGCGAAAGGCCATACCGCTCTGCGTGCTCGTGTTGGATCTTCCTCTGGGCCGATTTGTAAGACGCTTACTAACCCGGCCACAAATAGCGCTGCGCACGGAGATTCAGGCATTGGGAGCTGGAATTTGGAGCTGGGAAAGGGGCACGGACATTCCTGTCCGTGTCACGGGTTGGAAAACCCGTTCCCCTGTTTTGCAATATGAATTGTGGCCGAATTAGTAATGTCTGCGTACGGGATAAAAAGGTTGTTATTGTCGATTTCCATTTCATGCAGGACAACGCCAGCAACCAGACTTCGCGATCAACATCGGAAGCCGATGGCTTTGTTTCCACTCTGAATACAATTTGGACGCCACAGGCCAATGTGGTCTTCCAAAAAGGAAGTGTCGACAGCCCCACCGTCCCAACGAACCTTGGAAGTGTTGTTGAGTGGTATCCGACCAATCCCGCCAATGAATGGGATGACATTGTGGCGTTTCGTAATGGGTCGGCTCCTGACGTATTCTTTGTTTGGGAGTACGAACAAGATGGTACGCCGGCAACCGACAACGCCGACGCGGCGCAACTCGGCGGTGACATCCTGTTTGAGGACAACGCGGGCTCCGAGGTGGGGGATACACTGGCGAACGAGATGGGCCATTTTCTGGCGGTGAGCCCGGCGGATTACACGGATCGGCAGGATCAACTGATGCACGCGTACACCGGCGTACGCGGTCAGAAAATCACACATGCACAGGTTGATCAGGCGAACCCATGAGATGAACGGAGATTATGCATATGAAACACAGCTACTTTCTAGTATTTTGTCTGTTCTGCTGTTCCGGGCTGTTTGCCCAAGCCGAGGAGACATCGACCGTGACGGAGCAAATTGGGCGGAATGCCGCACTCTTAAAATCACATGACATGAATACGCGACGAAGGGCGATAGACGAGATGTTTTCCATGTCGTCGAAAGTTTTCGAGATGGCTCGTGATCCTTCGGTGGCGGTTGGCCTGACCGATTATGCTCAAGAGTGGGACGAGAACAGTTACAAGGCGGTTTTGTTGCTTGGCCGAATGGGGGCAGAGCAATCAAGGCCGATGCTCAAGTCCATTCTGGCGGAAAGTCGGGGCATTGTGGGACCAATGGATGACCGATATGTCCTTGCGCCCCAAATGCAGATGGCTTGCCTTAAGGCGTTGCTCCGCTTGAAGGACGATGAAGCCGAAAGAGAAGTCTTGTCTCTTCTTGGTTCAAATGAGGCGGAAAGTCGCGTCAAGGGAATCGAGTGCATATCCTATGCCGATGATAAGAAACTCATTCCTCATTTGGTGCCGCTCTTGGATGACAAGAGGGATGCGGTGAATGTTGCGCCGTCGGGTGCGAACTACTTTATTCGCGTTTGCGACCTAGCCGTGAACGCGATTGCGTCCATCAGTCAGACAAAGACATCTTTCGTTGTTCAGAATGGTGCGAGATATTCGGATGATCAACTCGGCGAGGTGCGACGGAACGCCCTTCAGATCAGGTAATCTTCCGTATGGTGCAAATGTCCCGTCCTGCTTGCCCTACGCTCCGCGCCCGTACACGAAAAATGCGGGGCATTTTTTGCGCCGGTTGCTCCGCTGATGCGGTGCGCCGCCGGTCGAGCGTTGCCATGAATGTGATCGTGATGACCGGAGGTGCTTAATGTTCGTTGTATCGCCTACGCGGTATGTTACGCCGCAAGCGGAGCATGCGTCGCGCCTACCGCTCCAGCGAATGCTCCGTTACGCGCGTCGAAAGGGCTGCAAGGCTCACGCCTCGACATTTGACAAACGGGGAACGTTCGAGGAGCCGACCGGCGGCGGTGGCGCCGGCGGACATCGTCCACGGGCGCGTCGTCGACGTGGACATCGACGTCGACGCCAACCACGACGGCAAAATTGATGACACCGACGAGCCTTTGGAGGTGAACCCCGGCGGACTGGCCTGCGTCTGCACGAACCACCTGACGCCAATCAAGCTGACGCTGAAGCCTGCCGGTTTACCCGGCAAGCTGACCCTCTCGGCGACGGCGGGCCGCATCCGCGTCTGGAAAGACGCCGGGCGCTCGGTCGAGGTGGTATTGACCAATGGCTGCGCCCAGGTGGCGCCCGGCACGCTTTACGTTGAAGGTGTCGTCCCCAGTGCAGCCCTCCGCGACGTGGAACTCCACCTCGGGTACAACGAGAACGCGGAAGGCCAGGACAACCCCCTCTTCAAGTGCGAGGACAGGGTGCGGCTGACAATCGTGAAGGTGGAGATCGAAAAGTGCGATTCTGGATTCTTACCTCAGGGTGGTAGGGATGACAATACGACGACGATCCGCGCCTTCGTCACCCCAAATACTGCAAAGGGCAAGTTCAAATTCACCCTTTTTGACGTCTCAGATGAACCGGGGTATTGTATGAATGCGCCTATCAACGTGTCGCCTACAGGTGAGGACTCCGATGTTTGGAAAGATTTTCAGTTCCCTGCTCAAAATGGATTCACCATTTTAGGTTCCGACAACAACATCGCCAGGACGGAGACGAACATCCTCCATGAGGCCACGGCAAGTGATTGATCGGACGCTCGCTCATGAAATGGGCCATGGCACAGGCGTTCCACATCATACTCCGCCGATGGGCGGGCGACTGTGTCCGATGAGAGAACCATGCTCAGGCTCCAACATAGGAGCCACATTTTGTGCCACCAATGACAACTGCCAGAGCAAAATCAATGTGAAAGACCCATAGGAGCGACAGTGGTGCGAATAATTACACCATCCTTCGTCATCGTGGAAGGACGAGCGGAGCATGAACAAGCGATCAGTGTGCGCAAGGCATGGGCCAGATACCGCGAAAAGAAATATGCCGAGGCTATTGTTCTGGCACAGCAAGCTATGGACAGACACGGAAGGCTGGCCTGTGATGGGGAGAACTATGCCATCATAGTGATGGCGCAATCCCAAGAAAAACTGGGACACGACCGAGATGCCTTGCATCTGTTCGAGGAGTTCATGGACGTTTGTGTGCCCCAAAACCCCAGACAGGAATGCGATCTTGTCAAACTGAAGATAGTCGAGCTAAGGAGTCGTCTTCAACATCACAAACCATAAACCGCCCCGACTTCTCCGATCATTGCAGGACATCTTCCTATGCGCATTTTGCGCCAGGGTCTCCAGAGCGGTGTTCGCTCCCGCCGGTCGCTTATCCCGACGCTCCGGAGCCACTGGGGCCTGTCCCCCAAAAAAGAGCCTTCCTCATGCAAAGAAGGGCAAGCAATCAAGGGCGAGAAGTCGAAAGAGACCTTTGGGCGACAGACTCTTGAAACGGTTTTGTTGATTTCCAACGACTTGCGTCGTCTTTTCCGCTCGAATGGCGAAAGTCCGGCTAGGCGTGGGTCACGGGGCGGAAGCGGATGCGCGTGGGGCGGTCGGCGGCATCGCCGAGGCGTTTGCGGCGTGCCTCGTGGTAGTCCTGGTAGTTGCCTTCGAACCAAGTGACCTTGCTGTCGCCTTCGAAGGCGAGGATGTGGGTGGCGACACGGTCGAGGAACCAGCGGTCGTGGCTGATGACGACGACGCATCCGCCGAAGTCGGCGATGCCCTCCTCGAGGGCGCGGAGGGTGGCGACGTCGAGGTCGTTGGTGGGTTCGTCGAGCAGGAGCAGGTTGCCGCCGGAGCGCAGGAGCCTGGCGAGGTGGACGCGGTTGCGTTCGCCGCCGGAGAGCACGCCGACCTTCTTCTGCTGTTCGCCGCCCCGGAAGTTGAAGCGGGCGCAGTAGGCGCGGCCGTTCATCAGGCGTCCTCCGAGGTCGACCATGTCGCCGCCGCCGGTGATGGCTTCGTAGACGGTTTCGTCGTCGCGGAGTTCGTCGCGGAACTGGCCTACGTGGGAGATGACGACGGTTTCGCCCACGGCGAGTGTTCCGCCGGCGGGCTGGAGTTCGCCGGCGATGAGTTTGAAGAGGGTGGTTTTCCCGGCGCCGTTGCCGCCGATGACGCCGACGATGCCTCCGCGCGGGAGGTCGAAGGTGACGTCCGAGAAGAGCAGGTGGCCGCCGAAGGCCATGGAGAGATCTTCGGCGCGGACAACGAGATCGCCCAGGCGCGGTCCCGGCGGGATTTGGATGCGGAGGTCATCCTCGCGCGTTTCGACGTTCCGTGCGGCGAGTTCCTCGTAGCGGGCGATGCGGGCGCGGTTCTTCGCGCGGCGGCCGGAGGGGTTGGTGCGGATCCATTCCAGTTCGCGTTCGAGGAGGCGTCGGCGCGATTCGTTCTGGCGCTGGTCGCGGGCGCAGATCTCCTGCTTCTGCTGGAGCCAGCTTTCGTAGTTTCCCTTGTAGGGATAGGCGCGGCCGCCGTCGAGCTCGAGGATCCATTCGGTGACGTCGTTGAGGAAGTAGCGGTCGTGGGTGACGACCACGAGGGTGCCGGCGAACTTCTTGAGGTAGGTTTCGACCCAGGCCACGGATTCGGCGTCGAGGTGGTTGGTGGGTTCGTCGAGCAGGAGGACGTCGGGGTTCGAGATGAGGAGGCGGCAGAGGGCGACGCGGCGTCGTTCGCCGCCGGAGAGGGTGTCCACGAGCGTCTCGGGGGGCGGAAGGCGCAGGGCCTCCATGGCGAGTTCCACGAGGTGGTCGAGGTTCCAGAGATCCCGGGCGTCGATGGTATCCTGCAGGCGCCCGAGTTCGTCGTTCAGCTTGTCCGGCTCGTCGCCGGAGAGGTCCTCGCCGAGGCGGTCGCAGATTTCGTCGTATCGGGCGAGGATGGCCTTGGAGTCGGCCACGCCTTCCTCGACGGTTTCCTGCACCGTTTTGCCGGGTTCGAGGACGGGCTCCTGCTCCAGGAAGCCGATGCGGGCGGACTTCGCGATGTCGCACGACCCCATGAATTCGGAGTCGCGGCCCGCGAGGATGCGGAGGAGCGACGATTTGCCCGCCCCATTCGCACCGATCACGCCGATGCGGGCGCCGAAGAAGAATGCGAGGTTCACGTCGTCCAGCACGGTCTTCTGATTGTGCTGCTTGGTGACGTGGCGCAGGTTGAAAACGTATTCTCCGGCCATGCCGTGACGGGGTGCCGAATGGGGCGGGGAGGTCCGATGCGGACTAGAAGCGGTAGTTGAGGGTGGCGGAGAGCATGTGGGTCTCGCCTTCGACTTCGGTGGTGAGGACGCCCTCGGCAGGACGGCCTTGGACGGGTCCGCGCTCGGGGATGAGCAGGTAGGCGTACGCGACGTCGAGGGAGAGGGCGTCGGTGAGCTGGAAGCCGAGGCCGCAGCTGAGGATGTGGCGGTCGTTGGCGGGGACCAGGTAGTCCAGGCGGCTGTCGCGGGTGGGCTCTTCGTCGAAGACGTAGCCGCAGCGGGCGGTGAGCCAGTCCAGGGCCTTGTATTCGGCGCCGACGGCGAAGCGCCAGACGTTGTACCAGTCCTTGACGCTCTTGGCGGAGGTCTTGCCGAACAGGGGCTCCTTGAAGCGGATGTCGAGTTCTTCGTAGGCTTTCCATTGGGTGAAAGCGACGCTCGCGCCGAGGTTCCAGCGGTCGGTGGGCTGGTAGTTGAAGCCGGTGGAGGCGAGGGCGGGGAGCTCGAAGTCGCAGGTGGAGTCCGCCTGGGCGACGTCCATCATCCCGGCGGGGGTGTTGACGCGGACGCGGGTGGTGCCGGTCAGGTCGTGATCGAGCTCGCTGCGGTAGGCGATGCCCCACTGGAGGTTGTCGAGGATTTCGTAGCGGAGGCCGACGTTGCCGCCGAAGGCCACGTTCCAGTCGCCGTCGAGGTAGAAGTCAAGGTCGCCGGCTTCGGGGGCGATGGCATTGGGGACCTTCCGCTTGACCTGGAATTCCGTGAAGTTCACGACCAGGCCCGCGCCGACGGAGAGGCGATCGGAGATGCGCCAGGCAACGCTCGGGTTCAGGTTGAAGCTGGTGATCACGGTGTCGTAGTTGCTGTAGCGGCCGACCCAGGAGGGGCTGAACTGGGAGCCCAGTCCGAACGGCACGTAGATGCCGATGCCGGCCCAGAAGTCCTCGGAGAGCTGGAAGGTGGAGAACAGCGAGGGGAGCGTCCACCAGGTGACGTCGTTTTCCGTGGTCTTCCAGCCGTCGGCGCCGAGGGTGCTCACGTCCATGCTGGGCCGCACCAGGGTGACGCCTGCGGAGACTGCGGTGCCGGGCACTTCGACCATGCCGGCGGGGTTGAAGAACACGGCGGAGGCGTCGTCGGGGTTCGCCACGAGGGCGTTGCCCATTGCGGTGCCGCGGGCGCTCATCTCGTTGAGCTGGAAGCCGGCTCCGAGGGCGGAATGGCCGGCGCAAAGGGCGCCTGCGAAGGCCAGCGCCGCGAGGAGGGATCGGGTGTTGAGGCTCATGGTTGCTCCTTTTCTGACAAAAAACGGTATTTCGTCAAAGAACGGGCCGGGGTATACAGGATTCGGGGTGGGGGCGCAAGCCAAAAGATTGGAGCGCGGGGTCAAGGTCAGAGGCGAAGGGCGGAGAGGAGGCGGGGGAACTGGCTGTAGTCGGGCACGACGAGGTCGGCGCCGGCGCGGATGAGGCGGCGGCGTTTGGCGGGATTGAGGCCGAAGCGGCGCACTTCGTCGGAGGCGACGCCCACGGCGATGGCGCCGTGGCGGCGGGCCTCGCGGATTTCGACGGGGCCATCGCCGAAGACGGCCACGCTGGAACCGGAGAGGCCGGAGGAGGCGAAGATGCGGTCCAGCACCTGGCGTTTGGCCTCGGCGCGGAGGTCGCCCGTGGCGCCGTAGATGCGGTCCTCGAAGAGGTCGGCGTAGCCCAGGGCGCGCGCTTCGGCGCGGACGTCGTCCTGGTCGGTTCCGCTGGCCAGGTAGAGGCGCACGCCTTTGGCATGGAGGGCTTCGAGCAAGGCGCGGGCGTTCTTCAGGTGGAAGTCGGCGGGATCGAGTTCGCCGCGGTCGAGTTTCCGGACGCGTCCGCGGACTTGGGCGATCAGGGCGTCGTTGTAGACTCGCTTGTAGCCGGCGGCGTCGAGGACGTCCGCCTCGGGGACGATCCCGAAGCGGCGGACCAGCTCGACGAGCGCCTGCATTTGGACGAGGGTCTGCACGCCGGTGGTGTGGTCGATGAGCTCGTGGCAGGCCTGGGCGACCCGGGCCCGGAGGGCGTCGTCCGCCCGTGCGGCCTGCCCGCCGAGGACGGCGTCCACCATCATCGGCTCCATGATCTTCTCCCAGCCTTCGCGCAGGGTGGAGAGCGTCCCGTCGTGGTCGAAGACGGCGTGTCGGATGGCGGTGCCGGCGGGGAGTTCGCGCACGATTTCGATTTCGGTTCCGGGGAGGCGCACGGCGAGGCGCGGATCTTCGGCGAGGGTGGGTTCGAAGACGTATTCGGCGGCTTCGGCGGCGGCGAGGATTTCGGCGGGCGAGGCGCTTCCGGTGGTGTGGAGTTTCCGCAGGATGACGGATGCGGCGAGGTTCGCGAAGCGGGCCGCCTGGAAGGCTTGCCCCGCGTCGTCCGCGCCGCCCTTCGCCAGGGTGGCGGCGAGGGCGGAGACGATGCAGTCGCCTGCGCCGACGGGGTCGATGGGCGGGGGGACCCGCACGCCCGGGACGTCTGCCGTGCGCCCGCCGGCGGCGGCCACGAGGCCCTTGGCGCCGCGCGTCACGAAAACGGCGCGCCCCGTGGCGCGGTGGATGGCCGCGGCGAGCCGCAAGGCGTCGCCGGCTTCGGCGGCGGCCTTGGCCTCGTCGCCCGCTTCGCCCGCGATGGCCATGCGGACGGCTTCGGACTCGTTCAGCTTGAGGGCGGCGCCGCGGAAGAGGCCCGCGCCGTCGCGGGCGTCCACCAGCACGAAGAATCCGGGATGGGCCGCCGCGACGCGGTTGATGGCGCCGGCGATCCTCTTGCCGACGAGTCCGGCGGGAAGCTGGCGGTTGACGACGAGGGCGTCGTGGGTGGAGGCGGCCTCCTCGATGGCGGCGCACAATTGGGCCAAGGCGCCGTCGTCCGGCTCGTTGAAGGCGCCGAAGTCGACGCGGTTCTCCTCGGCGCCGTTCCGCAGGGGTTTCGCGTAGACGCAGGTCTGCCAGCCCGGAGGGCCCCGGAAGAGGCGCGTGCAGTCCACGCCGGCGGCCCGGAGTTCCGCGGCCAGGCGCGGTCCGAAGGGGTCGTCCCCCGCCAGGCCGATGGCGGAGACCTTCGCCACGCCGAGGGCGGCGAGGTTTACGGCCACGTTCCCGGCGCCGCCGGGGCTGTAGCGCTGGGCGCGGACGCGGCGCGTGGGGAGGCCGGTCTCGATCGACAGCTCCGGCTCGCCGCCGTCGAGTTCCCAGTAGGCGTCGAGGCAGAAGTCGCCGACGACGGCGACGCGCGCCCCGGCCGCGCGGGCCAGGAGATCCTCCAGGGGGAGCGTGGCGTCGGATGGCGGTGTGGACGGCATGGGAGGCGGGCGGATGGCGCCGCGGCTCACGGCTTTTGGCCGCAGCATTTCTTGTACTTCTTGCCGGAGCCGCAGGGGCAGGGTTCATTGCGGCCCACGGCGGGGGTGTTGCGGCGTGCGGCGGGCCGGGTCATGGCGGCCTCCATCGCACGGTCGAAGCGGGCGGCGGCCGTGGCGGGGATTCCGGGATCGGGCTTCTCGGCGGACGGCCCGCCGCCGAGCACGTGGACTTCGTCCTTGACGACGCGCTGCTGCTGCTGTTGCTTGCGGATGGCGCCGGCCATGATGCGCTGGAGGGCGTCGAGCGACGTCGTGGCGCGGAAGGCGGTCTGGGCGATCTCGGATTTGATGGCGCTCATCAGCTCCTCGAACATCTGGTAGGCCTCGCGCTTGTACTCGACGAGCGGGTCGCGCTGCCCGTAGGCGCGGAGGCTCACGCCGTGGCGGAGCTCGTCCATGGCGCGCAGGTACTCCTGCCACTGGGTGTCGATGGAGCGGAGGAGGATCTGGCGCTCGAGCATGGGGAGCTTCTGGGGATCCTCGAAGGAGCACTTGACTTCGTAGGCCTCCTTCACGCGGGCGAAGAGGAAGTCCGAGGCTTCGTCGGGCTTGCCGGCGAAGGGCTTGAGTTCTTCGGCGCGGACGGCGATGGGGAAGTTCGCCATGACCCATTCGGCGAGGTCGTCGGGGCGCGACTCCTTCGGGGCGGACAGGAGGGCTTCGCACTGGGAGGCGACGAGATCGTTGAAGACGTCGAGGATATGGTCGGTGAGGGTGTCGGCGCGGAGGATCTCGCTGCGGAAGGTGTAGATCACTTCGCGCTGCTTGTTCATCACGTCGTCGTACTCGAGGGTGCGCTTGCGGATGGAGAAGTTCTGCTGTTCGACGCGGCGCTGGGCGGTTTCGACGGAGCGGTTCAGGAGCGGGTGTTCGAGGGCTTCGCCCTCCTGCATGCCGAAGCGGCCCATGAGGCCGGCGATGCGGTCGGAGCCGAAGAGGCGCATGAGCTCGTCTTCGAGCGAGATGTAGAAGCGGGAGGAGCCGGGGTCGCCCTGGCGGGAGCAGCGGCCGCGCAACTGGCGGTCGATGCGGCGGGACTCGTGGCGTTCGGAGCCGATCACGTGGAGGCCGCAGGGGCGTTCCTCGAGGAGCTGGCGGAGCGTCCTCGATTCGCCGGGCATCTTCTCGTCGAGCGACAGGTTCGACTTCACGACGGAGTCGGGCACCCAGACGACGCCGGGCCCGAGCTTGATGTCGGTGCCGCGGCCGGCCATGTTGGTGGCGATGGTGACCATGCCGGCCTTGCCGGCGTTGGCGACGATCTCGGCTTCGCGGGCGTGGTTCTTCGCGTTCAGCACGTTGTGCGGGATGCCGGCCATGCGGAGCATGCGGGAGAGCACTTCGGAGGTGTCGACGCTCACGGTGCCGAGGAGCACGGGCTGGCCGCGCCGGTTGCAGTCGAGCACTTCCTGGATGATGGCCTTGTACTTCTCGCGCTGGGTGCGGTAGATCAGGTCGTTGCCGTCGACGCGGCGGACGGGGCGGTTCGTGGGGATGGCGACGACGTCCAGCTTGTAGATGTCGTTGAACTCGGAGGCTTCGGTCTCGGCGGTGCCGGTCATGCCGGCGAGCTTTCCGTAGAGGCGGAAGTAGTTCTGGATGGTGATGGTGGCGAGGGTCTGGGTCTCGCGCTCGATCTGCACCTGTTCCTTGGCTTCGACGGCCTGGTGGAGGCCGTCGGACCAGCGGCGCCCGGGGAGGATGCGGCCGGTGAATTCGTCCACGATGTAGACGTGGGCGTTGCCGGTCTGCGGGTCGGCCTGGACCACGTAGTCGACGTCTTTTTCGTAGAGGCAGTAGGCGCGGAGGAGCTGGTTCACGTTGTGGACGCGCTCGGTGCGTTCGGCGAAGCCGGCCTGGATTTCGCGGCGGCGCGCGATGCGGCCCTTTTCGTCGAGCGACGGGTCGCCGTCCACCTGGGCCATGGCGGAGACGATGTCGGGCAGGACGAACATTTCGGGTTCGGCGGGGGAGAGGGTCTCGCACCCCTTGTCGGTCAGGGCGACTTCGCGGGAGCGTTCGTCGAGGGTGAAGTAGAGTTTTTCGAGGAGTTCGTGGCCCTGCGCCTTGTGCATTTCCGTGAGCATCATGTCTTCGACCTGCTCGTGGAGCTTGCGGATGGGGGGTTCTTCCAGCATGTGCTGGAGCTGCTTGTGCTTCGGCATGCCGTGATACACCTGGTAGAGGCGGAACATGGCGGCCTCGGTGTCGCCGTCGTCGAGGGCCTTCCGGCATTGCGCGACGAGGTCGTTGCAGAGGTCGAGCTGGAGGCGGGTGAGGCGTTCGATGCGGGGGCGGAGCTCGACGTACTGGTGGGAGCCGACGCCGGCCGCGGGGCCGGAGATGATGAGCGGGGTGCGGGCTTCGTCGATGAGGATGGAGTCCACTTCGTCCACGATCGCGAAGTGGTGGCCGCGCTGCACCTGGCTTTCGGCGTCGAGGGCCATGCCGTTGTCGCGCAGGTAGTCGAAGCCGAACTCGGAGTTGGTGCCGTAGGTGATGTCGCAGGCGTATTGGGCCCTGCGCTCCATGGGCGTCATGTGGTTTTGGATGCAGCCTACGGTGAGGCCGAGGAACTCGAAGACGGAGCCCATCCACTGCGAGTCGCGCAGGGCGAGGTAGTCGTTCACGGTCACGAGGTGCACGCCCTGCCCGGCGAGGGCGTTGAGGTAGAGCGGGAGGGTGGCGACGAGCGTCTTGCCTTCGCCGGTCTGCATCTCGGCGATCTTTCCCTGGTGGAGGACGATGCCGCCGACGAGCTGCACGTCGAAGGGGATCATGTCCCACACCATCTCGCGGCCGTTGATCGTCCGCTTGGAGCCGACGAGGCGGCGGCAGGCGTTCTTCACGGCGGCGTAGGCCTCGCAGAGGATCGAGTCGAGGGTCTCGCCGGCGGCGAGCCGCTCGCGGAACTCGGCGGTCTTGGCCTTGAGTTCGTCGTCGGAGAGCGCCTGGTACTCTTCCTCGATGGCGTTGATGCGAGCCACGAGCGGGCGCAGGCGCTTCAAATCGCGCTGGGTCTTCGTGCCAAACAGTTTTTTCAGGAAATTCATAAGTTTCCCACTATACAGGGAGGACGGGCGAATGGCCAGCCTGCATTCCGCCATGGCGCGGGGCGGGCCGCGGCGCGCGAACCGGGAGGAGCCGGCGTTCCGCGCCGCCGGGGGCTATCGTTTCCGGGCTTTGCGGGTCGGGGGCAGCAGGGCGTAGGCGTGTCCGGCCTTGAGCGGGAAGACGCCGTCGCTTCGGACGGTGAGGGAACCGGTCACGTCGTTCACGTCGCCGGTCCACTCGCAGGACGCGTCCTGGAAGGCCCAGATGGCGGCAGGGCGGTTCTTCGCGTCCAGCCAGAGGGTGTATTTCCCGCCCTCGACGAGGCGCAGGCGCCGCATGCGGGGGAGGAGGGCGTTGTAGGCGTGGTTGATGCGGGCGTAGGCGTCCGCGAGTTCGCCGCCGGGAAGGAAGGCCGGGTTGCGCTTCGTGTCCCAGGGGCGTGCTCCGGCGCCGGGGAGAACGCGGTGGCCGGCGAGCCAGAAGTAGTGTTCGGGGGACAGCTTGTCCGCCGCGAAGCAGGGGCCGTCGGTGAAGAAGGCGGGGGAACAGTCGAGCATCGCGAAGGCCCAGTCCCCCTCCACGGCATCGCTCCAGAGGCGGCGGCGGAAGGCGTCGTCCTGGAAGCCGAACATGGCGACTTGGCTCACGCCGAAGATGGTCACGACCTCGCAGCGCTGGAGGAACCCGGCCTTCTGGAGGCGTCCCTGGAAGCGCCAGATGTCGGCGGCCTGGGGGTTCTTGTCCTTGCCCTGCCAGTCCACGCAGGTCACGCCGAGGTTCTGGTAGGAGTCCCAGAAGGCGCAGTCGATGCCGGTCTGGCGTTTCACGGCGAGCATCTCTTTCTCGAGCTTCCTGCCGTAGGGGGAGCGGAAGCGGGCGGACCAGAGGGTGCCGTACGCGCCGTCCCACGGGTCGCCGCCCTGTTCGCGCAGGAGCCATTCGGGGTGCTGCTTCCAGATGGGCGCGAAGCTCGAGAGCTGGAAGGAGTACCACTGGAAAACGCGCAATCCGGCGGCCTTCGCGGCGTCGCCCACGGTCTTCATGTTCGCGGCGCCGCCGAACTTCTCCGCGTAGGTGTAGGAGTACGGGCAGCAGATGTTGCCGTGCACGGCGGGGTTGTCGTCGGAGGTGACCGAGTCCCACACGCCGTGGGTGAAGACGTGCTTGTAGCCGAGGGCGGCGTAGTCGGGGAAGGCCTGCTTGAGGGGCTCGACCCACGCGGGGCCGCGCTCCTTGAGTTCGGCGTCCCAGAGGTGGGCGTGGACGCACGGCTCCGGGACTTCGTAGCGGAAGCCGTAGTTCGCGAGGATGCGGTCGCGCACCTCGCAGAAGCAGTCGAGCCAGAGGTTGCGCCACTGGTGGCGCTTGAGTTTCGCGGGCGCCTGGTGCACGAGGAGCTTGCGCTCGGGGAAGGAGACCTTCGCGGCCTTGTCCACGAACGGGCGGTCCATGTAGTGGATCACGTCCTCGTCGGCGAATTTCTCGAGGCGCGCGCGGGTGAGGTCGGGCTTTTCGGCGAAGAGGCAGAGCGCGGTGGCGCCCTTGACCTGGAAATCGCAGATGGCGGCGCCGGCGGCGCGCGGCAGCATGTCCATCGGGAAGGAGCCGCCCCAGCCTTCGGTGAAGAACTTCTCGATGGTGGAGAAGGCGGAGCCTTTCGTGACGGCCTGCTCGAGGCCGATGGTCGAGACATCCTGCTGGACGAGCGTGGCGCCGGTGGCGCGCCCGCCAATCTCCCAGGTGGCGTCCTCCAAAATCCAGTGGATCGGCGCGTCGGGCGACTCCACCGAGACGCGCATGGCGATTCCGGTCCAGGCGTTCCCCGCGATCGTCTCGGAGACGGGGCGGAAGGTCCAGGTGAAGCGTGCGACGGGCGCCTTGATGCGCCGCGTCTGCATGCGGGAGTCGCCCATGGCGTCCGCTGAGGGAAGGCGCGGCATCCAGGCGCCTTCCGATTCGAAGGAGAGCGCGACCCCGCCGCCCCGGAGCGCCTTGCGGCGGAGCTTCCGGAAGGTGTCGAAGCGGAATCCTTCGTCCGCCTCGGCGTGGAGGATCCAGGGAAGCTTGTCGCTGCGGAGGAGGGTCTTGCCGCAGGAGACCGCGCCGATGCCGGAGAAGGCGCCGGCTGCATCGGACAGGACGTCGAGCGTGAAATCGCCAATCTTGAGTTGCACGGTGGGAGCTCCTTGGTCGGGTTGCACGAAACACCCCGGAGAATAGCAGAGGACCGGGCGCGGGGCGAATCCAAATGTGAGGTCGAATGCATACGGGCGGCACTCCGCCATTGCGCGCGGCGCGGGGATTTGCTACGGTGCGGGAAAGTTGCCGCCGTCCGTTTCCCTCGAGGAGATACACCATGCGATATGCCCGTTTCGTCCTGGCCTGCGCCGCGTCGGCGCTGGCCGCCGTTTCCGCCCTTGCCCAGATGGTGGTGGGGTCGAACATCCCCGGCTATCACGCCACCTTCGGCCTCGACACGAACAAGACCGACTTCCTCTGGTCGGCGCAGTTCATCACCTCGTCCGTGCCCGGCAACGTCGCCTGGCCCGGAGACGTGCCTTCGTTCACCTTCCAAGTCTTCGCGAAGGGCGATCGGCCGGTGAAGGCGGACGCCACGGTCGAGCTCGTCGAATACGGCACGCGGGGGCGCCCCGGCGACATCTGGGTGCCCGACATGTTCCTCATCCGGAAGCACGGCCGCACCCCGGTGGTCCTCGACCTCCCCGCCGGCGGTTTCCAGGACTACGTCGTCACGCCCGAGGTGCCCGAGACCTTCGGCGGCTACGCCCTCGTGCTCGATCTGGGCGGCGATCTGGGCCGCCAGTTCCTCTGCGCCTTCGTGCGCGTGCGCAAGCCCGTTCCCTCCGACGTGCTGTACCCGCAACTCGCGCTCGACGTGAACGATCCCGCCGTGCTGTCGCGCCTCGGCGGCTATCCCAACCGCATCGGGATCGGCTACAAGCTCACGACGGACGCCGACTTCGGGCCGTGGTGGGACAACCTCGCCCAAACGCTCCAGGGCTATCACGACGCCAGGCTCCCCATCACCCTCGAAATCGGCGGCGGGAGCTTCTACGGCGAACACCAGCCCCTCGGCCGCCCGCGCCCCTGGCTCTCCGACGAAGGCGTGATGCTCGACACCAAGTTCGACCTCGCCTGGCTGCCCCGGTACGACGCCGACTTCCGGATCTTCGTGAAGCGCATCGTCGCCGAATTCGGCTGGCCCCGCGGGCCCATCAACGGCATCAAGCTCTGGAACGAGCCGTGGAACGGCATCTCCATCTCCGGCTGGGGCGCGGACGACGAGCGCTACCGCGAAATCTTCCGCGTGATGTGCGAAGCCACGCGCGAAGCCTGCGCCGAAAGCGGAAACACCGTCCTCATCGGCGGCTGCGACTCGTCCTCGAACACCTTCGACAAGCTCTTCGCCGACGGCTCGGACGATTGGCTCCAGTATCTCGACTTCTGCTCCATCCACTACCAGGGCATGCAGCCCCCCTCCACCGTCAAGGCGTGGGTCGACCGCCAGCACCCCAACGGCCGCGTCCGCATCTGGGACACCGAAAGCTGGGTCGCCAACTGCGACGACCGCGTCGCCGCCGTCGTGGCCGTGAACCTCTCCACCGGCCATGACCGCGCCGTCGGCATCTATGGCGGCTCGATCTGCACCGAATGGCACTCCACCGGACGCACCATCAAGGAGCGGGACGAAAACGGGGCCATCCGCGACAAGCGGATCCACATCAACGACACCTGGGCCGCCGGCGCCGCCGTGGCCGCCACCAGCCACTTCATCGGCCAGCGCCCCTTCCGGGAGCTTCTCTTCAAAAACGGCCTGCCGTGGGTGATGGTCTTCGACGGCCTTCCCGGCCCCGGCGGCGAGCCCGACCCCGAGGACGGCACCGTGGTGGTCGTGGGCGACATCGGCGAGGAGTTCGGCGCCAACCACCTGCTCTTCCGCACCGCCCGCGGCTTCGCCGAACGCAGGAACAAGGCCGCCCTGCGCGCCGAACTCGACGCCCTCCCGCCCGACGCCGATCCGGAAGTCCGCGCCAGCCTCATCCGGAAAATCGAGACCCCCGAATCCCTCTCCGGGGCCGAGATGGCCATCAAAGCCTCCGGGAAACGTTTCGCCCTCTACGACTTCTACGGAAACCCCGTTCCCCCGCGATGGGGCACGATCCGCGTCCCGCTCGACGGCCGCGGCTTCTTCCTGCGCGGCAACGGGCAACCCGGCTCCTTCGCCCGGCTGCTGGACGCCATCCGCGCCTCGAAGGTCACCGGCATCGAGCCGATCGCCACGGTCGCCTACGACCTCACCGCGCCCGTCGGCACGAACCCCGAGCTCCTCCTCGACCTCACCTGCGTCCTCAACCGCGACGTGAAGGGCACGCTTTCCGTGACGCTTGGCGGCCTTCAACTCGAAAACGCCGTGCAGCGGCTCGCCATCGGCGCGAACGAAACCCGGCGCATCGCCCTGCGCGTCGCCGGCGGCGCCCCCTCGCCCGACAACACCTATCCGCTGGAGGTCGTCTTCGACGCCGGCAGGGACGGCAGGGTCGTCTTCACCGAAGACCTCCACGTGAACTTCATCGCACGCCGCCCCATCGTCGTGGACGGCCGCCTGGACGACTGGGAAGGCGTTCTCCCGCAGTCCGTGCGCGACACCGGGAAGGGCGCCGTGACCCTCGCCGAGGCCGCCTGGCTGCCCTTCAAGAAGTACGACGATTCCATCCAGGACGGGTTCGCCACCGGCTTCCTCGCCTACGACGACGCCGGCTTCCACTTCGCCGCGAAGATCGCGGACTCCACCCCCGACCCGGACGGCCTCCCCCGCTTCGCCGCCTTCGACGAGGACGAGTACTTCTACCCCGCCACCTCCTACTCCGAGCGCTTCGAACGCACCCAGATCCTCCCGATCGTGAACAGCGACCCCGCCGGCGAGCGCGTCCCGCTCCACTGGCCCGAAGGCGTCCGCCGCTATTCCTACCGCAAGGACCCGGTGCTCCCCTGCGGCAACGCCCCGCGCCGCGACAACGTCCAGATCGCCTTCAACGTGCTGCCCGCCGAGGAGAAGGACTGCTATCCCTGCCCGCCCGGCACCATGCCCGGCTACATCGGCTACCGCGACACCGACTACGAGTTCGGCCTCAACACCGTGGGCCCGGCCTACGGCGGCGGCACCGAAATCTGGCGCCTGCGCGTCCCCGGAATGCCCTCGAAGCACTTCTACCCCCGCTCCCCCGCTTCGCCCTTCGACGGACCCGCGCAAGGCGCGATGGCCGTCTCCCGCGAAGGCGGCACCCGCATCGTCGAGGCCACCCTCTCCTGGAGCGAAATCCCCGAGGTGAAGAAGGCGCTCGACGAAGGCCGCCCCGTGAAGTTCTCCTTCCGCGTGAACGACAACGGGAGCAACGCCCTCCTCGAACTCTCGCGCGATCGCTCCGTCGCGAAGATCAACCTCTCCTTCCACGCCGATTGGACCGAACACTGGGCCAACGAACTCGCCTTCGGCTGGGAGAAGTGATCCGCAAGAATGGCAGTTCCCCCTTGAACGCCCGACGTATCATGAAACATGGCATGAAGCAAAACCTCCCGACGACGCTGCGCCGCCTGGCGGCGGCGGGCATGTGCGCGTGGCTGGCGGCCGGATGCAGCACGACGGCCATGAAGGGCACGCCCTTCTATACGGGGGAGTATGCCGCCCGCAAGGGACCGGCCGAGAACCGCGTCAACCTCTGGCCGCTGGCCTACTACCGCGATCCGGCGCTCTCCATCCTCTGGCCTCTCGGCGAGTACACCGGCGACCGCTTTGCCATCCGCCCCATCTTCTCGATCGAGGACCTCGATACGGAACACCCGGTCTACAACGTGCTCTGGCCGCTGGGGCGCTTCGATGCGCGTCGTGGCGACAACCGCCTCTTCCCCTTCTTCTGGGGCCGCGACTACCGCGTGGCCTTCCCGCTCTACTGGCACGACGGCCAGCCGCTGGGCCGGAAGCAAGGCTCGGACTCGCTCTTCCCGCTCTGGCTCTACTTCCGCGACCACGAGCAGTACAGCCTGCACCTGCTCTGGCCCCTCTTCAACGTCAAGTCCTACGACGACCATGAGGGCTGGCGGGTCTGGCCGCTGGCCGGACACTACGAGCGCCCCAGGCAGCGCCGGGGATACGCCTATGCGCTCTGGCCGCTGGGCTGGCACGAGTGGTCGGATGACGACAACGAGGAATCGTGGACCCTCCTGCCGATCTTCCAGGCCTCGCACACCCCGCGCGAGAAGAGCGTCCAGACGCTGCTGGGGGGCTGGCGTCGCGATGCGGCGGGCACGGCGACGGATTGGTGGGCGCTGCCGATCCTGGGCGGCGGCCACCACTCGCCGACGGAATCGCGCGCCCATGCGCTGCTGGGACTCTACGGCCACCACCGCGACGAGGCGTCGCACGGCAGCCGCCTGCTGCCGCTCTACTACCACAAGGCCACGGCCGACGACAGCCTCTTCCTCTCGCCGCTCTACCTTTCGCGCACGACGGCGGACGCGGGCGGCTGGACCCTGGTGCCGCCCCTCGCCCTCCACCGTCACTCCGCAAACGCCTCCGCCTTCTACAGCCTGCTCTATTCGCAGGGCTCCGACCGCAAGAAGGAGCGCAACTGGTCGTGCCTGCTGCCGCTCTACTATGCCGGCCGCGACCCTCAGGGCTCTTCCTTCGTCACCGCGCTGGGTGGCTGGTGGAGGGGCGACGCGGGCCGCACCTGGATCGTCTATCCGCTCCTGTCGGGCGGGCGCCGCCGCGCCGACGGCGGCGAGCTGTGGGTGGGCGGCCCGATCTTCCACGCTTCCTGGGATGCGAAGGGGCGTTCCCATTGGCTCCTGCCGCTCTATGCCTACGACCACACCGACAACTCCTTCTTCTCGCTGCCCTACAGTTCATGGACCGCGGAAGGCGACCGCACGGTGCGCCTCTCCCCCCTCCTGCTCTCTGCCCACACCGGCGACGCGGCGCGCTGGGATTTTTGGACATTGGGCGGGCTGGGGCACTTCAGCGGTGGTGCGCAGGGCGGCTCAAGCCATCTCTTTCCACTCTACTATGGCAACCGCCGCACCGGCACGTGGGTGAGCCCGCTCTACGCTTCATGGAAAGAGGGGCGTGGACGCGAACACCTCGTTCCGCCGTTGCTCACCGGCTGGCGTGTCCATGACGACCATCATACCGAACACTTCGTGAGTCCGCTCTATGCCTTCCGGGAAGAGGGGCACGGGCGCACGTACGGCATCCCGCTGCTCTTCTCCTCCTATTCCCGCAGCAGCGAAGAGCGCGACCTGGTTGGCCTGCTGGGGCTCTTCCATGCCCGCTGGGATTGCCATCCCAGCCGTCGCGCCGGCCACCTGCTGCCGCTCTACTGCTACGACGACGGGATGTTCCTGACGCCGCTGGCCGGTTCCCTGGAGCGCGACGGCACCACCAGCAGCTACTGGCTGACCCCGCTCTTCGGCACGCGCACGGGCAGCACGCGCGGCAGTTGGCTCTTCCCGCTCTACAGCCACGGCAGCAAGCCGGATCTCGATACGAGCGAGGGCTCGTTCCTGCTTCTGGGCAAGTACCGTCGCTCGCCGCAGGAGGATGAGACAGGCTTCCCGCTGCTCTTCAAGCACGAGCGCTGGCGCAGCTCCGCCGCGCCCGCCGTCAAGAGGCCGCGCGGCAGTGAGGGGTGGCGCTTCAATGCGCTCCTGCTGGCACACGGCGAAAGCGTGGACTACATGCAGACGCGCCGGGTGTCGATCAAGGCTAAAGACGGCGAGGCCGGCCGTGTGGAGGTCGGCGAGCCCATGCACCGTGGCGGGTCGGGGCTCTTCCCGCTCTGGCACTACCAATGCGAGCGCAGCGCCACGGGCACCTGGGAGCGGGTCCGTGGAAACCTGTTGCTCGCCCTCTTCGACTACAAGCGCGAGCGGGGGCACACGCTCGCCGATCCGCAGTCCCACGACTATGCGCGCTGGCGCGTGCTCTACCGCCTCTACCACCACGAGCGCCTCAACGGCGCGAGCAGCATCGATATCTTCCCGGCGATCACGATCGACCGCGATCCGGCCGCCGGCAAGCGCAAGGTCTCGTTCCTGTGGCGCCTCTTCCGCTACGAGCGCACGCCTGAGGGCTGCGACGTGGACCTGCTGTTTTTGCCGATCTGGCGCGGGGGTGGCGGTACGGGCGGCTAGGGGGACGGGCGTCTGCTCGCCCGTATCATGCGGCATCGACACTGCCGGTACGCCGCGGCTATGCATCATCACGGCGGCATTATCCACTTGCACGGGGGGCGGGTTTCTGCTTTACTCCCTGTTTTCACGGCCCGTTGCGGTCCTTTGGGGACGGCGGCGGGCGGAAGCGAGGACCGCAGTCGCGGTTCGAGCGGATTAACCCGGAGAGGGTTCAGGCGCCTCGTTTGCGGCGGTCTTGCGAAAGGGTCAGGACGGCGGGAGGCGCAGGAGGCTGCGGTCGCCCCAAGGTGCGCCGCGGCCCGGGCATGTCGCCCACCTCGTCCGTGTTGATGTTGACACAGGAAAGAGGACTCATGGACACGCTGCCCACCGCCCCGCTTACAGGGGTCTCGCTCAAGGATCTGATCGACGCCGGCCTCCACTACGGCCACCAGACCCGCCGCTGGAACCCGAAGATGAAGCGCTACATCTTCGACAAGCGCAACAACATCCACATCATCGACCTCACCCAGACCCTCATCCTCCTCGAGAAGGCCGCCGCGTTTCTGCGCGACACCGCGCTTGCGGGCAAGCCCATCCTCTTCGTGGCCACCAAGAAGCAGGCCCAGGACGTCGTGAGGGAAGCCGCGGAGTCGTGCGGCCAGTTCCACGTGACCGAGCGCTGGCAGGGCGGCACGCTCACCAACAACCAGACCATTCGCCGGAGCGTCCGCCGGATGACCCAGATCCAGGCCATCCGCGACCGGACCAACGGACAGTTCTCCGTCCACAAGAAAGAGGCCGCGAGCCTTCGCCGCGAGCTTGAGAAGCTCGAAAGGAATCTTTTGGGCATCGCCGCGCTCGAGCAGCTCCCCGGTGCGCTGTTCGTCGTGGACGTCTGCCGCGAGGCCATCGCCGTGAAGGAAGCCGGCCGCCTCGGCATTCCGATCGTCGCCATCGTCGACACCAACGCCGACCCCGACCTCGTCGACCACGTGATCCCCGGCAACGACGACGCCATCCGCTCCATCAAGCTGGTGGTGGACTCCATGGCCAAGGTGGTGAAAGACGCCGCCGAGGAATACAAGCGCATCGCCGCCGAGCAGTACCGCCAGCAGGAGGCCGCCCGCGCCGCCGCCGAAGCCGCCGCCAAGGCCGAGCGCCAGGCCCGTCGCGCCGCCGCCAAGGAGGGCGCCGACGAAGGCGCCGCCCCGCGCCGCCCCGCCCGTTCCACGCCGCGCCGCGCCCCGCGCGTCGGCGGTGCACGGGCCGCCCTCGCGGCCGCCCGCGCCGCCGTGGCTACGCCCGTCGACGTCCCCACCCCCGCCGTGACCCCCGCCGCGCCCGCTCCCGAGACCCCCGCCGCAGAAGCTGCGCCCGCCACTCCCGCACCCGTAGCTTCGCCCGCACCCGCACCCGCTGCCGAGGCTCCTGCCGTCGCACCCGCGCCCGCTGCCGAGGCCGAGGCCGCGCCTTCCGCCGCCGAGGCCCCCGCACCCGCACCCGCTGCCGAGGCTCCTGCCCCTGCCCCCGCCGCCGAGGCTGCGCCCGCGGAGGCCCCCGCACCCGAGGCGTAAGGCTCCCATCCCCCCATTCCCCCAACTGGACGGGGTGGCGATTCCGCCGTCCCGTCCCCTGTTCAACAAAGGAAATTTGACCATGGCTACCATTACCACCGCGATGATCACCGATCTCCGCGCCCGCACCAACGCCGGCATGATGGACTGCAAGCGCGCCCTCGTCGAGACCGGCGGCAACATGGAGGAGGCCATCAAGGTCCTCCGCCTCAAGGGCCTCGCCATCCAGGTGAAGCGCGCCGACAAGGAGGCCAAGGAAGGCATCGTCGCCTCCGCTTCCTCCGGATGCGGCAACGTCGTCTCCCTCGTGGAGGTCAACAGCGAGACCGACTTCGTCGCCAAGACCGACAACTTCAAGAACTTCGTCGCCGCCGTGGCCGAGAAGGCCCTCGAGGGCGTCGATCCCGCCGAAGCCATGAAGGACGAGCTCGTGGCGATCGTTTCCGCCACCGGCGAGAACGTGAAGATCCGCCGCAGCGCCCTCTTCCAGAAGGAAGGCACCGGCAAGATCGAGTCCTACATCCACATGGGCGGCAAGGTCGGCGTGCTCGTCGAAGTCGGCTGCGGCAAGGAAGAGACCGCCGCCAGCGAGGCGTTCGCCGCCCTCGTGCACGACGTGGCCCTCCAGGTGGCCGCCGCCGCCCCGCGCTGGCTCGACCGCGGGCAGGTCGATCCCGCCGTGCTGGAGTCGGAGATGAACCTCTACCGCCAGCAGCTCGCCGGGCAGGACAAGCCCGCCGCCATCATGGACAACATCCTCAAGGGCAAGGCCAACAAGTTCTACTCCGACGTCTGCCTGGTCGACCAGCTCTTCGTGAAGAACGAGCCCGGCGAGAAGACCACTGTCGGCCAGCTCGTGAAGAAGGCCGCGAAGGATCTGGACGACACGATCGCCATCCGGCGCTTCGTCCGCTTCCAGCTCGGCGCCTCGTGACGTGCGCCGCTCCGCATAGGGGCCACGCGCGACATGCGAAACGGCGCGCCGCACGAAACGCGGCGCGCCGTTTTTTTCCCGGGTTATTCCCTGATGTGCGACGGCAGCACGCTGTCGCGCGGAGGGTTCCCGGCGGCCTGGTGGCGGATCTCCTCCATCGCGCGTTCCATCGCGGCGCGGGCGTCGAAGCCGATCCGGATGGCTGGAACCGCCTGGGGCGCGGGGTCGGGGAAGTTGCAGTGGACGGCGAGCGATACGCCATCGAGCGCATGGGCTCCGGCATCGAGGAAGCCCAGCGTGGCGGATTCGACCAGATCGTCGTGCGCCACGAAGATGCAGTCGGGGCGGTCGCCCTCCGGCAGCCGCAGCAGCAGGTGCGCGGTGTTCCGGATGCCCTTCGCGCTGGCGCAGGTGGAGAGGAGGTGCCGGTAAGGCGGCAGTTCGAGGCCGAAGCCCGCCGCGATGGAGGCAATCTGGCCATTGAGGGCGTTTTCGTGGACGTCCGTGTTGATCACCGCGAGACGCCGCCGGCCCTGCCCCGCGAACAGGGCGAAGACCTGCTCGGTCATCTGGCGGATGTCGTATTGGATTCTCGCCAGATGGGGGAAGGCCTCGTCCGGATGGATCGCGATGAAGGCCACCCGCGGCACGCGGGGCGTGGCGAGGAGCGGGGACCCCTTGAGGCTGCGCATCGTCGATGCGAAGATCAACCCCGCAAAAAGATGGTCGGCCAGGTCGGATTCCAAACCCTCGACAACGTCCGGGCGGCCGGCACGCGCGCCGTACCCGAAGCGGAGGTCGAAGCGGAAGCCGCCGGGACGACGCGCCTGGGCCGCATTGTGCTCGCGGGCGGCTTTGGCCAGCGACGACCAGTTGCGGGAGAAGGAGGCGTCGGCCTCGAGGCGCGGGAAGAGGAGCGCCAGCGTGGAGAGATGGGGCGGGTTGTCCACCACGTGGGTTCCCTGGCGGCCGCGCGCCGTGACGAAGCCGTCCCGGGCGAGCCGGTCCAGCACGACTTGCACCGTGGCGAGGCTGGCCTGGTAGTGGCGGTGGAGTTCCAGGCGCGTGGGGAGCCGACTGCCGGGCGGGTAGACCCCCGAGACGATCTTTCGACGCAGGTCGGCGAGAATCGCACGCTGCTTCAGCGGAGGGCGCCCCACGAGAGAAGCACGGGTTTTCGGGTTCGTTTTCCCCATAATCGGGAGAAGGACAGGACATCCGTCCTGGAAATGCAACTCGGGATTTACGAAACGATTACGCTCGGGAGACGGGGACGGGGAAGAGGGAGGGGAGGTCGGTCGCGGGAAGCTGGCGCCAGCGGCAGGCCTCTTCGGGAGGCCCCTCCTCGGCCTCGAACAGGGTGTGCCACAGGCGCTGGAAGAGGAGTCCGTTCCGGATGACCGCCGCGGCGTTCTTCACCGACGGGGTGCCTTGCGTGGTGACGCTCTCCAGGTGCATCATTTCAACGGACGGCTCGTACAACGCCTTCCAGCCATGGCTGCGGAAGCGATAGCAGAGGTCGAAGTCCTCGAACTGCACCGGATGGTAGCGCACGTCGAAGCCGCCATGGTCGCGCACGAGCCTTGCGCGAATCATCATGCAGGCGCTGATGAGGCATTGGACCTCGCGCGGCCGCGAGAATTCCGCGGAGTCCCGCGGCTCGCCGCGACCGAGGAAGCAGACGTGCCCGCGGCGCGAAATGCCCACGCCCGCGCATTGGATGGCGTGGGGCGGCGTGGGGTAGATCATCTTCGGTCCCACCATGCCCGCCGTCGGATGGGCATCGAGCACGGCTCGGAGGCGCGGGAGCCAATCCGGCGTCCCGGGCATCACGTCGTTGTCCAGAAACACGATGAACTCGCCGGAGGCCGCCGCCAAGGCCTGGTTGCGGGCGGGGGAACACCCGGCGTTCCAGGCGTTGCGGAGGAGGACAAGGCGTCCGCCCGCCGTTTCGACCAGCGGGCGCAGCACGCCGGAAAGCCAGGCGTGGGTGCCGTCCTGCGAACCGTTGTCCACCACCACGAGCTCCCAGTCGCCCCGGAGGCGGGGGGCGGATCCGGGACGGCTGGCGCCCAGGCTGCGGACCAAGGACGGGAGGCAGGTGGCGGTGACGGCGAGCTTGTCGCAACAGAGGGTGATCAGCGAGTAGGTCATGGATTCTCCGCAAGGCGGGCGCAGGGCGCCCCGCCCACTCACGCTCTTTTCTTTCCTCTCTCTCGATTCTATCGAGGCCGCGCGCGTGCGTAGCGCGCGCAAGGACCCCAGCAGTGACAAATACAAAACCGAGCCGGCCGTCGAGGCTACCCCCTCTCGAAGGTGTACGTGCGCGTCCACGATCGCACGGCGCCGGGTGCGACGTCCACGTCGAGGAAGGTTTCGCCGCTGATCACGCGGTCGGTTCCCCAGACGGTGAATTTCGACCAGTCGGCGGAATCGGTTTCGGTGACCTTCGCCCCCGTGGGGAGGTGGACGAGGCTGAACGAGCGCGCGCCGGGGGCGAGCGGCTCCATCGCCACGTACATTGCGCTCCCGCGGGGGAGGGCGCGGACCCACAGCGCGGTGTCCTTTTCGGCCACGATATGCCCGGGCCAGGTCCAGGCGGTCACGGCGAAGGGCGCGCGAAGCGCGTAGTCCTTGGCCTCGCCGTGGTCGACCATGAAGAAGTTGTGGGCGTATTCACGGGTGGCGACGGGGTTTTCGCCGACATTTTCAAGGGAATAGAAGAGGACGAGGCGGTTCTCCTCCACCGAGATGCGTTTCACGAGGCGCACGGCGTAGCCGCGGACGGGCACGGGGTCGCAGGCCACCGAAAGGGCGCCCTCGCCCTCGCGCTCCCAGCGGATGGGGGCCTTGCGGATCTCATAGGGGCGGGCGAAGGAATAGGGTTGGTCGTCCGGACGGCGGAGGGCCCCCACGCCGATCTTCGGGAACCAGTCGCCAACGGGGCAGTCGTCGAAGCCGACCGGCTCCATGATGCCGAACTCGTTGGAGAGCCCCGCGCCTCCGGTGCCGGTGCCGTCGGTGGATTCCGGGACGCAGAAGGTGGTGGCGCCGTCGAGCGTCACCTGCGTCACGAACCCCGTCCAGTCGAAACGGGAGCGGTCGTAGAAGGAGCCGGGTTCGGCCCAGTCGACGGAAAGGCGGGAGGAGGTGAGTTTCATGCCCCCATGATAGCCATGCGCGAGGGGAGGCGTCAACGCAGGACCCGCTTCCCCTTGTGTCCGGCTCCGCCAAAAATTTTCGAGGAACGAAATTTTGGGTTGACGCCGTCCCGTGAAGAGGGGTACAGTTGCACCACCCTGGGAAAGGTGTCTCGCGAGAGGCGTCCTGTCTCATGGCCTACAACCATACCCAACGAAAACAGGAGTACACAATGAACGTTGCTAGTATTGCGAAGCGGGGCTTGTTCCTCGCTAGCCTGCTTGGCATCTCGGCCGCTGCGGCTTTCGCCCAGAGTACGGCCTCCCTCCCGTACGAGGAGGACTTCTCCACGTGGACTGCCGATGCGGCCGTTTACGGCCAGGCGCCCGCTGCCTGGACGGTGAACGCCGAGGACGGCTCCACCATCACGGCCCTCGAAGGCGACGCCGGGAACGTGCTTGCCCTCAACACCGACGGGCAGACGCTCCAGGTGAACTTCGACGACAATGGCACCGTCGACAACGACATGGAAGCCAACGATCTCTACGTGGACGCCATGGTGAAGTTCGTCATCTCCGAAGACGACCCCGCCGCGATCCCCGCCGACGTGAAGACCGCCGTCTGGCTGAACGCGAACAGCAACCTCGTGGTCTACCACGGAATGGTCGTGGACCAAACCACGGTTGCCACGACGACGACCTTCAATGTCGTGCTGGATCCGGAGCAGTTCTACCAGCTGCGCATCAAGACCGCCTGGGATGATATCGCCTACGCCCCGTACTTCAAGTACTACATCGACGGCGTCGCACTTGCGGACAGCGAGAACACCGAGTGGTTCCTGAGCGCCTACGGCAACCAGTTCCTCCAAGGCCTCGCCTTCCAGGGCACCGGCATGGTCGACGACATCGCCGTCGGCGATGCGTCGTCTCTGGTGGCGCAGTGGACGCTGACGGTCCCGGACATCGCGAACGCTTCGTTCCAGGAGAATGGCGTCGCCCTTGCCGCCGGCAGCTACCAGTATGACGTCACCACCCCGGTCACGGTTTCCCTCGCCGCCGCCGCTGGCTACACCGCCACGGGCATGACGAACGGCGTCGCCGCGACCTTCCCGGTGACCTTCCAGAGCATCCCCGAAGGCGGGACGGTCGTCCTCAGCGCGACCGTTACGAAGTGCCAGGCCATGTGGACGGACGGCACCACCACCAACTACATGTCCCTCGCCGAGGCTCTCGCCAAGGTTGCGACGGATGGCGGCACCATCGCCCTCAACAACGATGTGGCCGTGGACGGCATGATCATCATCGAGGACGATGTGACCCTGGACCTCGCGGGCTACGAGATCACGGCCTCCGAGAACTATTCGGCCATCTCGACGGACGATGCGATCTTCGCCGTGAAGCACGGTGGTACGTTCACGATCAACGACTCCTCGGATCCCTCGACCGGCGCAATCACCAGCAATCAAGACGGAACGAAACCGTATGCTGCTGTGAAGCTCACCTATACGGGTGACACGGTTGACACCCTGCCCGCCACCCTCGAGGTGAACAACGGCACCCTAACCGGCTACTACTACGCCATCGTCGGCAACGGTAGCGCAGGCCGCGGCAACACGGTCGTGACGATCAACGGCGGCAATATCCTCGGCACCTGTGTGAACGACAGCGCTGCGATCTACCACCCGCAGGCCGGAACCCTCACCATCAATGGCGGTTACCTCGAAGGCGCCGTGGGCGTGTATGTCAAGGCTGGTATCGTGGAAACCACCGTTAACGCGGGTGAAATCGTCGGCAACGGCGCTGCCACTGCCTACAACCCTTCGAAGAACGGCTTCACCGCCACCGGCGACGCCTTCGTAGTCGACAACGCGGGTTACCCGGGCGGCTCGCCGCAGCCCAGCATCGAGGGTGGCACCTTCACCTCCACCTATGGCGATGCGATCGCCTCCTACGCGATGATTAATCTCGACCCTGTCATCAACTTCGTCTCTGGCGGCACCTTCAGCTCCGAAGTCCCCGCCGACCTCTGCGCCCCCGGCTACGAGACCGTGGACAATGGTGACAACACCTACGGCGTTGATATCGCCGTCTACACGCTGACCTACGTCACCGCGCAGGGCGTTGCCCCGGCCGCTGTCGAGTACACCGTCGAATCCAATGACTTCGCCCTTGCCGCAGCCCCCGTGGCAGCCGGCTATGACTTCCTCGGCTGGGTCATCGGCGCGACCACCAACGCCGCCGGCGCGATGTTCGACGTCTCGGCGAACCTCGCGGACACCACCGCCACCGCCGCATGGGCGGAGTCGGCGAATCCCTACCCGAACAGCCCGAGCGCGGGCGGAGTCACGATCGTCAGCCAGCTGGATGACGCCACTGCCGACCCGCTCGAGTTCACGAGCATCGACACCTCCACCGGCAAGATCACCTTCACCGCCACCATCGATGGTTCCGGCACGGTGAACAACGGTCTCTACCTCGTGATCAAGAACACCCTCGATGGCGAAGCCTCCACGCTCGCCGGCGTGTTCGTGCTCGACGGCACGGCGGATACCGGCACGGTGACCTTCACGCTGCCCGCCGGGGCCGAGCAGGTCCTCGCGGTCGGCATCACCGACACCGAGATCGGCGACTGATCAGGATCCCCTGATTTCCCGACAGACGGCGTGCCGCCCCAAGCGGCACGCCGTTTTTTTTCCTGTTTCCCGGGACGGCCCCGTTCTGCTATCCTGCCAACACAAGTGAGGAGTCCCCCATGCGCCAGATTCGTTGGTTTGCCCCGTTGTCCGTGATGCTTTCGTGTGCTGCCTTCGCCTTCGGGCCCGGCGATTTCCAGCCTCTTTCCGGCACGGCGTCGCCGGCGGTTTCGTGGGCCGTCGCGAAGACCGATGCGGGGCTTTCGGTGGAGGTCCGCGTCGCGCCGTTCCTCCCGGGTCTTCCCCCGCCACGGGTGGAGCTGGCCGCCGCCGCCGTCCATCGCCACCTCGTCGCCAAGGAGGGTGGAACGGCCGTCTTCGACCTTCCTGCGGAGCAGCTGGTGGAGAAGGCGGACGACTGGAAGAAGCTCCGCCTTGCCGTGCGGGTTTCCTGGCCGGACGCGCGCGACGGCTTCGCCCAGAGGGAGCGCTTCCGTTGTCTCGACGCCCGTGCGGTCCACGCGCCGCTTCCGGACGATCCCCTGCTGTGGGCGCCCCTCGACCTCGACGAGCACGCCCGCAGCGTGGCCGACGGCAAAGACGCCATCACCATCGCCTTCCAGCAGCCGATGGATGGCAAGGCCACGATCGTGGTGGAGGACGCCGACGGCAATCGCGTCCGCAACCTCGTCTCCGGCGCAACCTTCAGCCGCGGCGCCCACGCCGTCGCCTGGGACGGGCTCGACGAGACCGGCCGCCCCGTGCCGCCAGGGAGCTACCGCTGGCGTTCCATCTCCCACCCCGGCATCGAGCCCCGCCACCTCTTCTCCTTCTGCGACGGGCCCGGCTCGAACCATGGAACCCTCCAGGCCGCTGCCACCGATGGCGAGCTCGTCTTCGTGGGTACGCCCGTCTCCGAAGGCGGCAAGGAGATCACCGCGCTCCGCCCCGACGGAACGGTCGTGGGAGCCTGGGTGGCTCCGCATGGACACGGCCTTGGGGCCATCGCCCTCGCCGCGGGCGACGGCTTTCTCTACGGCGCCTACGATGGGACGTCGTGGGGGCAGAAGGTCGACCGCTCGACGCCCGGCTGGAAGGCGGAGCAAGCCATCGGCCTCGTGCGCATCGACCTGGCCCGGGGCGATTTCGCCGACTGGGGCAGGCAGCGCATCCTGCCGGTGGTGAAGTACGTCGTGGGGCCCGGCGCGGAGCCTCCTGCCCCGAACCGCCTTTCCCTCGCCGGCCTCGCCTACCTCGACGGGAAGCTCTACCTGGCCAGCGGATTCGATGCCGCCATCCTCGTGCTCGACCCCGCCGACGGCCACGAAACAGGCCGCATCCCGCTCGTCGCGCCCGCCGCTCTCGCCGCGACGCCGGACGGCAAGCTCCTCGCCGCGAGCGACGGCGCCGTGGTGCGCATCGACCCCGCCACGGGCGCGAGCGAGACGATCGTGGCCGCCGGGCTGCTCCAGCCCTCCGGCCTCGCCGCCGCTCCGGACGGCCGCATCTTCGTGAGCGACGCCGCGACGCACTCGGTGAAGGTTCTTCCCGCAGGCGATTCGGATCCCGCACGGCCGCGCTTCACGACCATCGGAAGCCAGCCGGGCGGCCCATACCAAGGCGCCTACGATCCCGATCGCCTGATCAACCCGCGCGGCCTCGCCTTCGCCCCGGACGGCCGCTTGTGGATCACCGAGGCGGGCCGCTGGACGCCCAAACGCCTCGCCATTTTCGATCCCGACGCCGGCGCTCTCTCCGAAGCCTTCTTCGGTCCCACGGCCTACGGCGCGCCCGGCGGCGGCTTCGACCCGCTCGACCACGAGCGCTGGATCGCGCAAGGCACGCTCTTCGATGTCGATTTCGCCACCGGGAAGGCCGAGCCGCGCTTTGTCCTGGGCGGCAAGGACGGCTCGCACTACCGCTTCTGGCGCCAGGACGGCCGCACCTTCGTCATCTCCTACGGCAAGGCCACCTTCCTCCAGGAATTGCGCGACGACGGCACGCTGAAGCCCTTCGCCTGCCTCTCCTCCGCCCACCAGTTCGCCTACTACCACCAGTGGAACCCGCCGCAACCCTTCATCGAGGCCTTCGAACGCGCCTATCCCGAGGCCGGCCCCGTGAAACGTGGCTCGCCCCGCAAGCCCAACCACGGCTTCGGCATGGTGTGGGTGGACCGGAACGGCGACGGCGAATTCCAGGCCGACGAGTTCGAGTTCGCCACCTCCGCCCAGAACATGGCCGGATCCGGATGGGGACACGACCTGGCCGACCTCACCATCCGCGTGGGCGCGATCGTCGACGGCCGCGACGTGCTGGTGACGCTCTCCCCCCGCGGCTACGACGCGAACGGCGTGCCGGACTACCCGCGCCTCGCCGACGCCCTCGCCGACGCCGTCCCGCTCTCCCGCGGCGCCCACTGCAGCTCCGATACCACCGTGGACCGCTTCGGGAACGTCGTCTTCAACGCCAGTCCGATGTGCTCCTTCGCGCCCGACGGCCGCTGCCTGTGGACCTACCCGAACCAGTGGATCGGCGTGCATGGCTCCCACAAGGCCCCCCTGCCCAGGCCCGGCCAGCTCCAGGGCGTCCTCTTCTTCACCGGCGTCGCCCCGCTCGACGACGTCTCCGACGTGATGGTGATGAACGGCAACCACGGCCGTTTCTTCGTGATGACCGGCGACGGCCTCTTCCTCGACGAAATGTTCCACGACGTGCGCGTGAGTTCGATCCGCGACGTCTACATGGTTGGCGGCGAGTGCTTCGGCGGCACCTTCGGTCGCTCCGGGAAGGACGGGAACTACTACCTCCAGGCCGGCGGCATCGAATACCGCGTCTTCCGGCTCGACGGACTGCGCGAGACGAAGCGCCAGGAGGGCGCTGTCGAGGTCGCCCCCGGACAGGTCGCCGCCGCCGAGCGTGCCCTTGCCGCCCGCCAGGCCGAGGTCCAGGCCGCCACCCCCGCCGAGGCGAAGGTGCCCCGTCGCGACGTCCCGCCCGCGATCGACGGCCGATCCAACGACTGGCCCGCGACCGACACCCTCTCCTGGTCCCGCGACAAGCGCTTCGCCGTCTCCGTGAACCTCGCCTACGACGCCACGCACCTCCACCTCTGCTATCGCCTGAAGGACGACTCCCCCTGGGTCAACAACGGCGGCGACTGGCAGGCGCTCTTCAAGACGGGCGACGCCATCGACCTGCAGCTCGGCACGGACGCCACCGCGAACCCGCAGCGCTCCGGGCCCGTCCCCGGCGACCTCCGCCTGCTGATCGCGCCGCAGGGCGACGCGAACCGCGTGGTGCTCTACCGCCACCGCCTTCCCGATGGACCCGGCGAGGACGCCGTGACCTTCCAGAGCCCGTGGCGCAGCGAGCGGGTGGACAGCGTCCGCGAGCTCCCCGATGCGCGGGTGGCGGTCTCGCGCGGCCGGGATTCGGTTGTTGTCGAGGCGTCCGTACCCCTCGCGGACCTCGGGTTGCAGCCGCGCCCCGGCCTCCAGGTGAAGGCCGATTGCGGCGTGATCCATGGCGACGCCGACGGCACCATCAACCTCTTCCGCGACTACTGGTCCAATCCCGCCACCATGCTCGTGAACGACGTCCCCGGCGAAATCATGCTCACCCCGCGCCTGTGGGGGACGCTTTCCTTCGAATGAACCCCATGCACCCCGTGAAAGACCGCGACATGAACCGCATGTTCTTCCCCATCCTTTTCGCCACCGTCTCGTGCGCCGCGCTTCTCCCTGCGGCGGAGATCCGCAACGCCGGCATTCTCGCGAACAGCGGCGAGGCGGGCGACGCGCTCGTGCTGACGGGCCTCGGCAAGGCGGGCGGCGCCGTGGCCGGCGCAGGCGTGGCGGTCGACGCCGCCCGGGCCATCTGGTGCCGGGGCGCCGGAACGCTTCTCAAACTCGCGCCCGACGGCCGCATGCTCGCGCAATATCCGGTCCCGAAGCCGGGTTCCGGCAATCCGCGCGACGACGTGCTGGCCCTCGCGGGGGCGCACGTGGTCCTCAAGCAAGGCGACGCCTTGTGCGCCCTTCCGGTGGATGCGCCCTCCGGGACGGCCGCCGTCCCGCTCGACGCCAAGGCGCACGCCCTCTCCTTTTCCGCCACGCGCGACGGCTGGCTCGCCGCCGTCCAAGGCCAGGAGATCTTCATGCTCGACCCCGCCACGGGCACCACCGAACCCATCGCCGTCGCGCCGAAGCGCCCCAACGGGATCGAAGTGGACGAGGACGGCGTCGTCTACGTCCGCTGGGACCACCGGATCCACCGCTACGAGAACGGCGCGGAGACGCTCGACGGCTGGCCTCGCGGCGCGCCGGGCGACCGTCTGCAGCTCCTCGACGGATACTGGTGGAGCCACGCCTGGCACGGGACCATCAGGCGCCACGACCTCGAGGGCATGCGCCCCGCGCCCGGCGTGGTCCTTGGCGGCAATTCCGGCTCGTTCATCGGCCACCTCGACGAAAACCCCGATGTCAACAACGGCCGCGGCATGGCGAAACTCCGCGACGGCGTGTACGTGGAGTGCGGCGGCGCCGGCGTGGTGAGCACGCTCGACTGGGATGCGGCGGCGGACTTCCTCGTCATCCGCCGCCGTCTCGGGCCGTTGGCCGTCTGCAACGGCCTCGCGATCGACCGCTACGGCCGGATCTTCACGGGCAGCGGCAACTGGGAGTGGACCGACGGGCCCGACGCCCCGGTGCGCCATGGCGTGCCGCCGGAGCAGAATGCGCCCGGCGTGGTGGTGGGCGACACGTCCGTGCTCATCCCCTGCTGGATCTACGGCACCCGTCCGTCGGTCTTCACGGGCGACCTGGCCTCGGAGGTGCGCGGCACCACGCTGGGCGGGCCTCTCGCCTACGGGCGCGACATCGCGGCGCTCGCCGTCTGGCGCGAGGCCAGGCAGAACTGGATGGTGATCGCGCAACGCGACGGCACGGCGCGCGCCACGCGCCTGGGCGGGAACTTCCTGCCCGCCGGCGATCCCATCCAGATGGAACTCGTCTTCCGCGAGCCCGTGACGACGCTCGCGAGCCTTGTGGCGCGCCCTTCCGGAAGCGATGCCGGGACCGATTCGCTGCTGGCGGCGGCCGACGGTTCCGTGATCGAACTGGCGCGCACGGAGACAGGCTTTGCCGAGACCGCCCGCTGGAACCGCTGGGGCCCGGACGACGACTCCCGCTTCGGCGGCGAGATTCGCCTCTACGCCCATTCGGACCGGTTGTGGGTGGCCGACTCCGCCCGCGCCCGCGTCCTCGTCTTCGAACTCGGCAGCACGCCCGAGGCGCCGCTGCGGCTGGCGCAGTTCGGGCGGACGGACCACGCCGGCCGCGGCATGGACGCCCTGGACACTCCCACGCACATCGCGGCCTTCGGCGATCGCGCCGCCCTCTACGACGCCGGCAACCAGCGCATCGTGAAGCTCGAGTTTGTCCGCTAGGCGGGCGGCGCGGCGCGCCGCGATTCCGTCCTACCCTTCGATGCGTCCCGGGCGGCGGGGGTCGAAGGCGTCGCGCATCCCTTCGCCCACGAGCACGGCGAGAATCATCACCGTGAAGAGGGCGAGCGAGGGATAGACCGTGAGCCACCACGCCCGGCGGAAGGCCTGCGCCTGCTGGAGCAGTTCGCCCCAGCTCGGCGTGAGCGGCGGCAGGCCGAAGCCGAGGTAGTCGAGGGCGGTCAGCGACGAAATCGCGCCCACGAGGTTGAAGGGCAGCAGCGTGACCACGGGCGTGAGCGCGTTGGGGAGCACGTGCCGGAAGATGATGCGCGCCGTGCCGAGGCCCTGGCATCGGGCGGCGTCCACGAAGGGCCGCCCGCGCAGCCGCAGGAATTCGGCGCGGAGGTAGTAGGAGACGCCGATCCAGTTGAAGAGCCCGTAGCAGAGCAACAGCAGGCCGAAGCCGCGTCCCAGCACCGCCCCCACCAGGATCATCACGTACAGGAAGGGCAGGGCGCTCCAGATTTCGATGGTGCGCTGGAAGGCGATGTCCACCCATCCGCCGAAGTAGCCCTGCACCGCGCCCACGATGCAGCCCAGCAGGACCGCCCAGGCCACCAGCAGGAGGCCGAAGGAAAGCGCGGTGCGCATGCCGTAGAGGACCCGGGCGAACACGTCGCGCCCGACGGCGTCCACGCCCATCCAGTGGCCGGGCACGGGACGGTGCGGCCAGGAGACCTCCGGGCGCCGCCCCGACACGTCCGCGATGCTGCCGTCCCACTCGATCGTCTCGCCCGCGAGGGAGTCCCCTGCGGCCACCCGTTCGGCCAGCGCGAGAAGAGAGGCCCGCGTCTCGCCGGACAGGCGTTTCGCGGCGCGCCGCGAAACGAAGTCGAGCGAGTCCCCCCCGCGGCGCGCGAACTCGAGGGTGGCGGGGGCCGCCGTCGGCGTGTCGATGGGGCGCAGCGTGACGCGCACGGAGGGCGGGGCGGGCGTCCGCGGCGCGAAGGCGGTGAAGGTGGCGAGGGCGGCGAGGCCGGAGGCGCGGTTGGTCACGCAGGTGGAGACGGCGGGGGCGGCTTCGTTGGCGAAGCGCAGGCGTACCGCTTCGTCGAAGTCGGGCGACGGGAGCCAGCGGTCCCGGAAGACGATGCCGGCGGCGAGGGAGCCGTCGTCGCCCGTTTCGAAGGCCGCGAGATTCTCGGGGCGGGCGATCGCGCCGTCGGCGGCGAGGTTGAAGCGGCCCGTGGCGATGCGGGGGCGCACCGTGAGGCGCACAAGACGGTAGGCTTCGAAGGCGTCGGGGTCGACCACGGCGTACGGACTGGTGCGGAAAGGCGGGAAGAGGACGCGGTTTCCGGGGTCGGCACGGAAGGCGTCGGAGCCGGCGAGCGCCAGGTAGTCGGGGCGGGTGCGCGAGGCGTCGCCCGTCACCTCCTCGCACGAGTAGGAACGAAAGGCCGGCCAGAAGGTCTTCCCGCAGTAGCGGAGGTAGAGGGGGCGGTCGTTGCAGAGCAGTCCTGCGCCCAGGCTCAGCAGGTAGAGGAAGGCGAGGAGCCCCAGCGCGATGCAGGCACGACGGTTCGCGCGAAACCGGGCGAGGCGTTTGCGGGTTAGAGGGGAGAGGTTCACGGGAGGGCGCTCCGCGGCGGTGCGGATTCGTCAGGTGCCTTCGGGCGCCAGCTTGAAGGTGCAGGTGACAATGGTGCCCTTGCCGACGGTGGAGGCGATTTCGAACTCGTCGGAAACGCGCTTCGAGTTGGCAAGGCCCATGCCGGCGCCGAAGCCCATCGACCGGATCCAGTCGTTGGCCGTGGACGAGCCGTCGCGGCAGGCCCATTCGACGTCTTCGATGCCGGGGCCGGAGTCCTTGGCCACGATCATCACGCTGTCTTTCGAGAGGATGAAGGTGAGCGTGCCGCCCACCGAGTGGATGCAGATGTTGATCTCGAGCTCGTAGGCGGCCACGGCGACACGGCGTATGAGGCGGTTGTCGAGCTTGTGGTCCTGGAGCATCTTCTTGATGGTGGCGGCGGCCTTCCCGGCGTTCGAGAGGTCGTTGCGCACCACGACGAACTGGCGCATCTCGTAGTAGGGGAGGCCGGCGTCGTCGAAGCGTTTGTCTTCGGTGGCTTTCTTCTTCTCCAGCCGGTCGATTTCGCGGGAGAGTTCCATGAGGAGGGCGCGGGTGATGTCGCGCTGGGAGACGAGTCCCACGAGACGGCGGGACTTGTCGAGCACGGGGAAGCGGCCGAAGGTGTAGTTGTGGAAGAATTTGAGGGCGAAGGCGAGCGGCATGTCCTCCTCGAGCACGACGAGGCTCGTGGACATGTGCTTTCCGCAAGGCTCCTGGATCCAGCCGCCCTCGATGGCGCCGATGATGTCGTTCATCGAGACGATGCCGAAGAGCCGTCCGTTCTCCGCGATGGGCACGCCGGAGATGTTGTTTTCCTTCATCTTCTGCTGGGCGTCGCGCATGGTCTCGGCGCGGGTGCAGGAGATGATGGCGTCGGCCTTTTTCATCACGTCCTTCACGCGCAGGCGCTGGAGGAGCTCCATGATGACGGTCGGCGAATTCCCGGCGCCGCCGAAGAATTCGCCTGGGGAGGCGGCGATGATGTCGTCGTCGCTGGCATCCCGGCTGGGCAGGATGACGGGCTTGAAGGGGGCCTCGGACATGGCCTTCAGGCGTTCGTTTCGGCCTCGAGCACGGCGTGGAGCCGCACGCAGCTGTCGTACTTCGTGAGGGGGCTGGAGACGAGCGGTACGCCGAGGGACTCCGCGGCCTTGCACATGGCCTCGGGGAGGGGCTTGGCGTTGTGCACCACGACACCCATGGCACCCACGATGTGCGCGGTGCGGATGGACTGCTCGGAGGCGAGGGAGGTGAGCAGGAGGATGTTGTCCTCGTCGAAGAGCAGCACATCGCTCATCAGGTCGCTCGCGACCACCGCTCCGACGGGGCGCGGATCGTCCGCGCCCGTCACGACGGTGCCTTGGAGCACTTCGGCAACTTTCTGGATGGTCATGGGGTCTCTTTTTCCGATGGTCAAGGGATGTTCCGCAGCCCGTGCGCGGTGGCGGCGGCGGAAAAGAAGGGCGGGGCGCTACAGGGCGTCGTCGTCGGGATCCATGGCGAGCAGCTGCTTGAGGTAGCGGCCGTAGTCGTTGTTCGCCATGGCCTGCGCGCGGGCGGCGAGGGCGTCGTCGTCGATCCAGCCCTTGTGGTAGCCGATTTCCTCGAGGCAGGCGACTTTGAGCCCCTGGCGCACCTGGACGGTCTGCACGAAGTTTCCGGCCTGGAGGAGCGACTCGTAGGTGCCGGTGTCGAGCCAGGCGACGCCGCGCCCGAGCACGCCCACGCGGAGGCGGCCCTGTTCGAGGTAGAGGCGGTTGAGGTCGGTGATTTCGAGTTCGCCGCGGGGGGAGGGGCGGAGCCGGGCGGCGAGGTCCGCCACGTCCGGGCCGTAGAAGTAGAGCCCGGGCACGGCGAAGGGCGATTTCGGCTTGGCGGGCTTCTCTTCGAGGGAGATGGCCCGGCCGTCGCCGTCGAACTCCACCACGCCGTAGCGTTCGGGGTCGGACACGCGATAGCCGAAGATCTGCGCGCCATCGGTGAGGGTGCCCGCCTGGCGCAGCAGGTTCGACATCCCCTGGCCGTAGAAGATGTTGTCGCCCAGCACGAGCGCCACCGGTTCGCCGCCGATGAATTCGCGGCCGATGAGGAAGGCCTGCGCGAGGCCTTCGGGGCGCGGCTGCTCCGCATAGGAGAACGAGACGCCAAAGTGCGAGCCGTCGCCCAGCAGTTCGCGGAAGCGCGGAAGGTCGGTGGGCGTGCTGATGACGAGAATCTCCCGGATGCCCGCGAGCATGAGCACGGACAGCGGATAGTAGATCATCGGCTTGTCGTAGACCGGCAGGAGTTGCTTGCTCACCGCGAAGGTGATCGGATGGAGCCGCGAGCCGGCGCCGCCTGCGAGAACAATGCCTTTCATGGGGGGTGCTCCTTGAAGATGCGAGTCGTGTCGTGTGGAGGCGAGGGTAGCAAGGAAAGCCGAAAAGGTAAAGCGCGGACAGCGCCCCGAACGCGGCGGCACGCCCGGCCCCGGCTAGTTCGCGACGATGTTCACCAGACGCCCGGGAACCGCCACCACCTTGCGGACGGTCTTGCCCTCAATGGCGGCCCGGACGCGCTCGTCCGCGAGGGCGAGCTCTCCGAGCCTCTTCTCGTCGACGTCCGAGGGCACCATGATGCGCGCCTTGGGCTTGCCGAGAACCTGCACGAGGATCTCCACTTCGTCCACCTTGAGATATTCTTCATTGTACTCGGGCCAGGGCTCGTAGGCGAGCGTCTTGTCGTGCCCCAGACGCTCCCAAAGCTCTTCGCCCAGATGCGGCGCGAACGGGGACAGCAGCAGCACGAAGGTCTCCGCCGCCTCGCGCGGCAGCGGCTTGGCGTTGCCGGAGAAGCCATTGACGAAGATCATCATCTGGCTGATGGCCGTATTGAAACTCATCGCCTCAAGATCGTCCGTCACCTTTTTGATGGTGGCGTGCAGCAGACGGCGCTGCTCCGCGTCCGGCGGGTCATCCGTGATCGGCTGCTCCACAACCATGCGGAAGGCGCGCCTGAGAAAACGGAACACGCCCTCCACGCCTTGGGTGTTCCAAGGCTTGACCGCCTCCAGCGGCCCCATGAACATCTCGTACAGGCGCATGCTGTCCGCGCCGTACTCGCGGATGACATCGTCGGGGTTGACCACATTCTTCAGCGACTTGGACATCTTGGCCGGGAACTCGACGAGCTTCTCGCCGGTCTCGGTATGGAAGGCACCCTCGGTGCGTTGCTCCACCAGTTCCATCGGCACCAGCGCACCGCGCGCGTCCTTGTAGGAGAGCCCCAGAATCATGCCTTGGTTCACCAGCTTCTGGAACGGCTCGGGGGTTGACACATAGCCCAGATCGAACAGCACCTTGTGCCAGAAGCGGGCGTAGAGCAGGTGCAGTACCGCGTGTTCCGCACCGCCGACGTACAGGTCCACCGGCATCCAATACTTTTCTTTGTCCGTATCGAACGCGGCACACTCGTTGCGCGGATCGATGTAGCGCAGATAGTACCAGCAGGAGCCCGCCCACTGCGGCATCGTGTTGGTCTCGCGCCGCCCCTTCGCGCCGGTGACCGGATCGGTGTAATCAAGCCACGCGCCGGCCTTTGCGAGCGGCGGCTCGCCGGTGCCGGTGGGCTTGTAGTCCTCCAACTCGGGCAGGAGCAGCGGCAGATCATTATCATCCACCAGACGGATGGAGCCATCCTCCATGTGAATCACTGGGAAGGGCTCGCCCCAGTAGCGCTGCCGACTGAAGAGCCAGTCGCGCAGTTTGTACTTCACCGCCGCCTTGCCGACCCCGCGCGCGGCCAGCCATTCGGTGGTCACGCGCATGGAATCCGCGACGGCCATGCCGTTGATATCGAGTCCCTCGGAGTTCGCCGAGCCGATCATGCGGCCATTGCCGGTCCAGCAGACACGGCCGGCCAGCACGTCATCCACCGATACGCCTTCAGCCGCCGCCTCGTCCGCGTCGGGCTCGATGATGCAGATGATCGGCAGCTTGAAGGTCTGGGCGAACTCAAAGTCACGCGTGTCATGCGCCGGCACGGCCATGATCGCGCCCGTACCGTAGCTGATCAGCACGTAGTCAGCGATCCAGATGGGAATCTCTCCGCCGGTCACGGGATTGACCGCATATGCACCGGTGAAGACACCGGTCTTCTCGGTGCTCAGTTCAGTGCGATCCATGTCGCTCTTACGCGCGGCCTCCTCGCGGTAGCGGTCGACGTCGGCCCGCTGCGCGTCGGTCGTAATGCGCGTCACCAGCGGATGCTCGGGCGCCAGCACCATGTAGGTCGCGCCGAACAGGGTGTCGGGACGCGTGGTGTACACCGTGACCTTTTCGTCGCATCCCGCGATTGTGAAATCGACCTCCGCGCCCTCCGATTTGCCGATCCAGTTGCGCTGCATCTCCTTGATGCCTTCCGGCCAGTCCAGTCCGTCCAGATCCGCCAGCAGGCGCTCGGCATACTCCGTGATGCGCAGCATCCACTGGCGCATCGGCCTGCGGATCACCGGGTGGTTGCCGCGTTCGCTGCGTCCGTCGATCACCTCTTCGTTGGCGAGCACCGTGCCGAGTGCGGGGCACCAGTTCACCGGCACCTCGGCCATGTAGGCGAGTCCCTTCTTGTAAAGCTGCGTGAAAATCCACTGCGTCCACTTGTAGTAGCCGGGATCGGTGGTGTTCACCTCGCGATCCCAATCGTAACTGAATCCCAGCGCTTTGATCTGCTGGCGGAAACGATTGACATTGCGTTCGGTCGTGATCGCGGGATGCGTACCGGTCTCGACCGCATACTGCTCGGCCGGCAGACCGAATGCGTCCCAGCCCATCGGATGCAGCACGTTAAAGCCGCGCATGCGCTTGTACCGGCAAAGGATGTCCGTCGCCGTATAGCCTTCGGGATGGCCGACATGCAATCCCGAGCCGCTCGGATACGGAAACATATCGAGACAATAGAACTTCGGCTTGCCCGCTTCAAAGTCATTCACCTTGAAGGTTTTGTTCGTCTCCCAATACGTCTGCCATTTTTTTTCAATCGCGGTGAAATCATACTCATTCGTCGTCATAACCGGTTCCCATGGGTTAAAGAAAGCGGCATTGTAGCACGCAGCCCGCGAAACACCGAGAGAAAAAGAGAAGTTCCGGCAATCGGCGCGGTTAGCCTTGTAATCGGTTGGTGACAGGGGTGTGCAAGGCAGAGCGAGGTGAAGCGGAAGTCTGGCGGCAGAATTCAACGCAATTGAACGGCGTTCTTTGGTTTCATGCAGTGCTCGGAAATTTTAACGAAGAGGCGCAGAGATTTTTAGGGCGCTGCCCGTTTTTCACGCGAAGGCGCGAAGCTTGATGTGCGGCGTCTTGCGGAACGCAGGGAGGGACAAATGCCACTTGTCCGGGCCGCGCTATGCGCGGTGAAAGCCGTACACAACGCAACGTTTCATGTTCACGTACGAACGAGGCACCAATCCCGATAGCGATCCCGATCCGCAAGTCTGGTGAACGGATTTGTGCGGCGGCAAGCGATATTCCGCACGACGTCGCTTTGTGGCAAGATCACTAAGGCCGATAGATGCGAAAACGTAGTACCATGGCATTACCAAGGTGATTCTCAATGATTTCTTAAAATCAATCAGAATGTCTAATGTCAAATTACAACCCCCATTCCCTCTTCATCTACATCCCCATGCCGCTCGCGGCGGCGCTGGGGGTGGAGGGCGGCGAGGAGGTGACTTGGGAGTTGCTCGACCGAAAGGAACTTCACCTTGTGCGCACGGCCCCACCGCCGCTCAGGGCGAGGAAACGGAGATGATGAAGGGCGGCTTGCGGCTATGCCGTCTGCCGCCCGACTTTTTCAGCGCAACCTAATGTCAAACTACGATCCCGTTTCTCCCCTAAAAGAAAATGCCATGCGACCCCCGCTCTGAAATTTTTCAGGGAAATTTTCAGGGTTGACTCCCCCCCCCCCCGCATAATACGATATGCGCCGACTATGGGCACAAGTGGGTTGCTGGTCTACCCTACGGACTGGTAGTGGTACAGAAAGTTGGAGGTCTGGAATGCAAATCAAGAATGCGTCATTGAAAGGGAGAAGCTGGGGCATCTGCATAATAGTAGCAGTTGCAATGTTCTGTCTCTGCGGCTGTATGGGACCACACGTGGGGATTACGGACAGCGCCCTCTTCAACGCACAGTCCTTTTCGGCGCCAAACGTTGATGTGGTTCGCTTGCCAAACTACCCGGTAGCCATGATCATGGCCGACTATCCCGTCGTTGTACGGTTAGTTAACGAGACGTCGCATAAAGTCTTGGACGAGCAACGCATGAACATGCGTGCTGGAATCTGCGAGACGTTGAACTTTTCAAAACCAGAACTTACACCCGGACAATACAGAGTTGAACTGTTGCGCAACGGTGAAGTGGCTACGTCGCGATCATTTTCGGTCGTCAAGTAATATTGTCGAGGGAGATAACCCATTACTAACCCGGCCACAAATAGCGCTGCGCACGTTGATTTAGGCATTGGGAGTCGGAATTTGGAGTTGGGAAAGGAGCACGGACATTCCTGTCCGTGTCACGGGTTGGAAAACCCGTGCCCCTGTTTTGCAGTATGAATAGTGGCTGAGTTAGTAGCCCATAATCCAGAGACTTGCATCCGGTGTCGGAGGAGCGACACATCTCCCGCACCGAATCGGGACAACTGCGTTACCGGAAGGATGGACAAGCATGAACATGACAGAAGAGGCAACACTTCAACTCCGAATTCGTCGAACAGTTGTGGCCGTTGTGATTACAACAGTGGTCAGCGGATGCGCAACATTCTCCGAAGAGGGCCGAGCGTGGGAACAGGCCAAAAGATACGATACGGTCACGGTATACGAACAGTTTTTAAGGGATTATCCAACCAGCTCATACAGATCGCAGGCAGAAACCCGTCTCGCGGCGTCTGTGGCGAAGCTCAATGCGGCCTTTCCAGACAAATGGCGTACTATACAGCAACTTACCTTCTCTAAGACCAATGCGTCATGGCTCATACAGCATATGATAATCCAAGGAAGGCTCTATGAGGACATTTTCTCTATGCCCATCCTTGAGTTTTGCGACACATACCCGACACGTCCGGAGACGGCAAAGTTATTGCAGGAGTTTTTCTCCTATGCCACCGAGATCACACCGCCGAAACCTGGGTGTACAACAAGCGGTGTGCTGGGAAAGTTCTGGCCAAAAGACTTGCAATCCGGCACTATCATTGTGAATGGACAGCGCCACTGCAAATTTGTGTACCCGAATATCGACGTGATGGCTGTCGTTGTCGGTTCCCGCGGCAATCGCATGATTGAGATTTATCACGACAACAAGTTCTGGAGTCTATATGAGCAGAGCGGCAAGGGTATCGTTGCTTTGTCGTCATTGGGCAAACTTTAGAGTTTATCCGTAAATAATGCCTTCATTTTCTCGCGCTTCCTCGTGAAAAGTTCGGGGATTGGGCAGTTCGGCAGTGCACAAGCGCTTTCAGGAGTGGGCCAGGGCGGGACTTTTCCTGGCGATCTGGCGCAAGGGGCTTGCCGAATACGATGAGCTTGAAGGCATAGCCTGGGAGTGGCAATCTGCCGACGGCACTATCAACAAAGCACCGCTGGCACGCGAATCCGTAGGGCCCAACCCAACGGATAGGGGAAAAATGGTGCCAAGCGCCACGTTCTCGTCGACGGGCGTGGCGTCCCGCTGTCGATCGTCGTAACCGGAGCCAACGTACATGACAGCAAGGGAATTGGCACGCTTCTCGCCGCCAAGGCAATGCAACAGCCCGGCTGCGGCGGCATGGTCGAAAACCTCTGTCTTGATGCAGGATATACGGGCAAAGGCGATATCGTGGTCGCGTGGGGATATGTCCCGCACATTAGCCCGCGAAACAAAGAGGCTGCCGAAATCAAGCGCAATCCCGAGTTCAAGGCGCGAAGGTGGGTCGCAGAGGCAAACCACTCATGGACGAACCGCTTTCGGAAGATCGATAAGCGGCATGAGAAGACCGACCTTTCATATTGCGCGTTGCTATACCTGGGCGCAGTCCTTCCGGACAGCCTCCAGACAACCCTGCCAGCGGAAGGTCGGATCGGGCCGTTTGAGCAGAAAATCCAGATCCTCCGAAAATCGGCCGAGTTGATTGACGATCCGCAGGCAGGTGTCGCCGAGAAAGATCGCGTCGGCGAACAGGCCCGCCCGCGCGAGGCTGGCCAGCACAAACGGGTGCGGCTCGGTTTTGCGGTAAGGCGGTGCCAGTACAAAGAGCCCCGGCTTCAGGCGCAGGATTTCGCCGGCCTGCATCGCCCGATGCACCAGCAAGGAACGGGCGCCCGGGCTGGCGTCCGGGAAGAGATTCGCGACGACGGTCGTGTCAAAGAGCCCGCCCGGCGGCCCAGTCGAAAAACTTTATCCGTGAGTGTTTGCGTTCGCGCAGACACATTGCTCTTTTCGTAATCCAGGCGCAAGAACGATGTTTTTCGTTGATGTCGGCATTGCCAACATCAACGCCGGTTTGTCAGGTGGCGCACAGTTCAACTCGCTTTGGTTGCAGGTTTCATGGTTTCATCCAAATCGTGATCGTGATCATGATCGATTGTTTAACCACGGAATACACCGAACACACGGAAAGACATCGACGAAACGAAAAGACGGATTACGCTTGACTCACCCGGATACTCATACTTCTATCGGCGAACGCCTGCACGCTGTACAAATCAACCAAGGAGGTCTGAAGTGATGAATGACAAGACCCAATGGACTGAAGCCGATTTTGAGGCAATGTCCTGGCACGACTGCCTGATCAACTCCATTGGTCTGGATCAGGATGGAGAGTGGCAGAGCGACCTCGTGCTCGAGCTCGACTATATCGTGGAGTGGCTTTGCGGGGTGGACAAACGATGTCGTTTCCGAGTCGCACCGGCGCTTCTGCGGTTCACGGATGTGGACAACCTGAGACTCGACATCTCGCTCAAGTTCGGGCAGCCGCTTGAAATCTACCACGTGGAGCGGACGGAACTTCCGGCAACCGGGTACAAGAACGATCACTGGATTTTGACGCTACAGAACTATTCCGATCTGAAGAAGAACCTGATTGAGTTCGACGCAACCGGGTTCGTGCAGGAGTTGACCGGGAAGGCCATCGAGACTGAATCGCAGAACCTTACCAATGCTGAAAGGGCAGAATCGAGGAAAGAATGGCGAATTGAAGCCTGAACGGTATGGCATGACATCACCCGATTTGCGCCTTCGAGGCGTCGTCATGATCCGAAAAAGGAGCAACCCCAACAAGGTGGAGAGGAATGGATATGAACGAACACATGACGTTGGACGATCCGGCGGTAACACGAGCGCTCTTCCATCCACGGCAGGAAGACTATGGATATGTCCCGCAGGGCATGCCGACTGAAACGGGGTGCCGAGGCGCTACGGTGTGCGGCTACCTGCACGTGTGCTCCTCAAGCGACACTCTTCTGCTCTTCTTCCACGGCAACGGGGAGGTCGCGGCGGATTATGATCCGCTCGCTTCCCTCTACACCGGCAACGGGGTCTCGCTCTGGGTTGTGGACTACCGAGGCTACGGTCGGAGCACCGGCACCCCCTCCTTCTCGCACATGCTTGCGGACGCCGAAGCGCTTCTTGACGACGTGCCGCGGCTCGAACGAAACTTGGGCAGGGCGTTCAAACGCATCATGGTCAAGGGACGATCGCTTGGCAGCGCCCCGGCCATCCATCTTGCCAGTCAACACTCGAACGCCCTGGCAGGCCTGATCCTCGACTCCGCCTACGCCGATGGATGGGCCCTCGTCCAGAGGCTGGGAGGCCCGAAGATCGCGCGGGAAGAGATGCCGGCGTTTCAGGACAACATCGACAAGATCCGCCACTGCAGGCTGCCGACCCTGCTGATCCACGGCACGGCGGATCGCATTATCCCGCTTGCGGACGCGCAGGCTCTTTTGCGGGCAAGCGGAAGCGAGCGGAAGCGGCTCGCCGCCATCGAAGGGGCGGGCCACAACAACCTGCTTTGGGTCGGTTTCGAGGCGTACGACGAGGCGCTGCGCCAGTTCTTGACGGGCAGAATGAAGAATGAGGAATGAAGAAGACCCCGATGCTCGTTCCTGCGGTCCGCCGGATGCCTTCGATGCAGTTTGACAGGCCCGGCTAAATCCTTCATATTTACCCCCTACTTCGCCCCATTCGGCTATGGGGGCGAGCGGAATGACAAGGTGTTTCATTTGCCCGTTCGTGCCGCAGGTTCCACAACCGAATGCAGCTGCCCTTTCCAGTCGCCGCCGAACCGTACCCTCGCGGGGGGCGGGAAGAGGCGTTCGTCCGCGAGAACAAGTTCGTGGCGCCCGCCACCATGGCCGCGGCCGCACACGACGTGCTGCGGCACCATTGCCTTCCGGACCCCAAGTACCCCGAAGGCTGGATCGAGTCGATCTACTTCGACACCCCGCAGCTGACCGCCTACTGGGAGAAGGCCAACGGCGACAACCTGAAGCGCAAAATCCGCGTGCGCTGGTACCCGCCCACCGATCCCGCAGCCGCGCCACGGCCACAGCCCGGCGCTCCCGGTGTCCCCATCCTGGCCTTCTTCGAGGTCAAGGACCGCCTGGGGGCGGCGCGTGAAAAACTGCACGCCGGTTTCCGCATGGATGGCGCCCTGCTGCAGTACGCACCCCTTACCGACACCGCCCTGCTGCGGGTTATCCGGCGGCAGGCGCGGGCCATGGACGTGGCCATGGCGGAGATGATCGTGCCGACGATCTCCATCCGCTACTACCGCTACCGCTTCGTCTGCCCCGTCACGGGAACCCGCATCAGCCTCGACACACGGCTCGTTTCGGATCGCTGCAATCCCGACCTGATGCCCGAGACGGAGCCGCGGTACTGCATGCAGATCGTCTGCGAGGCCAAATCCCCCGTGTACCGGAATTGGTCGTGGAGCGAAACGCTCTTCCGCCTCGGCTTCCGGTCGCACAGTTTCTCGAAGTATGGCGAGTTCATCAACCAGCGTATACAGGGAAGACGTTAGTACCACGTATGAAACACCTTAGCATGCTTGAAGCCCTGGAGGCCTACGAACAGACCTCCGCGCACCTCGGATTGGAGCGCTTCGCCACGGCGCTGGCCGTCTCGCTCCTCGCCGCATTTGTCACGGCGGGGCTCTACCGCGTCTTCTACGAGAACCGCGGCACCGGCAGCCAGATTTCGCGCGCCTTCGCCCTGCTGTCCCTGGCGATCACGACGCTCTTCGTCTGCATCCAGGTGTCGATCCCCCTCTCGCTGGGCCTCATGGGTTCGCTTTCGATCATCCGTTTCCGCACCCCCATCAAGGAGCCCGAAGAGGCGGGCTTCCTGCTGCTGGTGATCGCCTCCTCGGTGGCGGCGGCGACCTACAACTTCGGCTTCCTCGTCATCCTCTACGCCTTTGTCATCGTCAGCCTGCTGATCATGCGGCGCGTGCGCTTCGCCCGCTTCTTCAAGCGCGACGGACTGCTCGTCATGACGCTGCCGGATGCCGCCGTCGGCAGCATGGAGGCGCTCGCCCCCGTCCTCGACCGGCACCTGAAACGGCATGCCGTCCAGAGCGCCGCCAGCCGCGAGGAGACCACGAGCATCCAAGTGACCTTCTCCGGGCTCAAGACCGACGTGGGACAGCTCCAGGACGATCTCCGGCGCTCGCTGGCGGTCACCTCCGTCCAGACCTACCTGGATCGTCCCGGCGGCCTGCACTAGCATGAAGCGGACATTCCAAGCCGCGCTTGTCCTCGCGGTCCTGGGGCTGATCGCCGCCCTTCTGGCCAACGCCACCCCGTGGCTGGTCGACCGTCCGCGGGCGCGCCTCGATTACGCCATCGACTCCATCCGCCGCAACCTCTCGCGGCAGGGCCGCCTGATCGGCCTTCTGACGTTCGACGAGCCCGTGCCGCGCGAGTGGGTGCACGATGCGAAAGTGCTTGCGCCGGGCACGGTCTGCGTGCCGACGCGTTTCGGTTCCGGACGAAAGTTCGACGGACGCGAACGCACGCACATCGACACATCGCTGCGCTGGCCGGCGCTCGGCAGCAACTACACCATCGTGCTGCGGCTTACGATCCGGCCCGGCTCGCACACGCAGGACATCCTCTGTGGCGGCGGTGGCAGGAGCTTGACAGGTTTCCGGCTGGCGGACGGCGCCATGACCTTCGACGTGCCCTCCAGCCAGCGGCAGGCCGCCGCCTACCCCTTCCAGAGCTTCGACAAGCCGATCTGCCTGGCGGCAACGGTCGACAGCCACGCCCGGACGCTTCGCCTGTACGAGGACGGCCGGCTCATGGCCTCGAACACGGTCGATGCCGTCCATTGGCAGCACCTGAACATCTCCTTCGGCAAGCTGGTCTGGAACAGCGCGCGGCATCCTTTCCATGGGGTCATCGACGAGGTGGCCTTCGTCTCCGGCGCCCTCTCCCCCGCCGAGATCCGCCGCCTGGCGAAGAGTCGGCAGGGCTTTCTGCGGTACTTCGCCTCGCCGCGCCGCTACGCCCGGTGGAGGTATGCCCAGGGCGCGGTCGACGCCGCAGCCCTGCTGCACCGGTTTCTCGACGCCTTCATCGCGCCCGTGCGCCGCCTCGGGTTGCCGCGGCGCGCCGCCCCGCCCCTGCCCGTGCTGGGGCTCCACCTGTCGGGCGCGGACCAGCGCCACTTCCTGCGCGCGCACCATCGCAGCCGCCTCTCCGGGCGCCGCACCCTGGCCGCGGCACGGTCGCGCCGCATCCACGCCCGCTTCGATGGCCGGGTCACCGAGGCGCAACTCTTCCTCGACGGCAGCGACATCGCCTACGGCGCCTCGCCGCGCCCGTCGTTCGTGCTCGAACTCCCGGACACCGCTTCCTGCTTCGGCACCACGCGCCTGCGCCTGCAACCCCCGGAGACGGCCGGCCACACCATCCCCTTCCTGCTCGATCGGCTCCGCCGGCATTGCGGCCTGCCGACGGCCACCAACGGCTTCTGCCGCCTGATGCTCAACGGCAACGACTACGGATGCTATGTCTTCGAGGATTTTGTCCGCGACGGCGTCCTGCCCGGCGACACGCCCGACATCGGCAGCAGCAATGTCCGCAACCCTGCGGATTTCGGCGAGATCTTCCGGCCCGCTGCAACCAGCCGTACCGACCGGCTGGTCCACCAGCATCCCTGGCCGCTGACGCGCGCGGAGCTGCTGGAGCTGCACGCCGAAGTGGCGGACGCGGTCGCCCCCTTGATCGCGGCCGACCCCCTCTATCCCGAAAGCCTCGATCTCCTGCAACGGCATTTGCGACGGGAACGGGAGTACGTGGCCGAAACATGGCCCGCGGCCGATTTCAACCAGTCGCCGGCACAGCGCTGGGCGCGCTTCCTCAACCCCTTCATGATCCTCGGGGGAAACCTCTCGCCCGACCGCCTGACGGAACCGCTCGACCTGCATCTGCCCCCCATCCCCGGCATACGGGTGGCCTGGCACAGCTCGCACCCGGAGATTGTCGACCCACGCACCGGCCACGTCACGCGACCCGACGGCAACGCCCCCGTGCCGGTCGAGCTGACGGCGGAGGTGGACGACGGCACGAGCCGCGCCACGAAGACCCTGGCCCTTCGCGTCATGCCGCGCCACATTCCCCTGCCGACGGTGTCCCTCTACCTCCGCGATGCCGTGGCCAAGACGCGGCGGGTCGATGCCGTCGTCGAGATTTGCGAAACCGGCGACGATCGGCCCACGCGGCGCCTGCTCGCCACCCAGGGAAGGCGCGCAGGCGTCAACCACCGAGGCAACACCAGCTACTGGTATCGCAAAAAACTCCTCACCATCAAGTTCGACGAGCCGCACCGGCTCTTCGGCGACAGCACACGCCTGACCGTGCTGACCATCAACTCCATGCAGGACCCCAGCTTCCTGAACAACACGCTCGCCTTCGACCTCTTCCGGGCCTTCGGAACGCCGGAGGCACCGCGGTATGCCCCATACGTCCGCCACGCGGAGTTCTACGTGAACGGCGCCTATCATGGACTCTTCGAACTCTGCACGCGGCTCGACGAGGAGCTGATCCCCGGCGAAGGGCTGATTGTCTACCGCCACGAGAACGTCAAGCCGCGCCTGCTGCCCTTCCGCGCCGCCCGCCCGCCCCGGCACGACGGCGATTTCATGGGCCCCTATCTCGCGTTGCATCAGACCGTGGAAACCGCACCCCCCGAAGACTGGATCAACCAGATGGGTCAACGCATCGACTTCGACAACGTCATGGATTACCAGCTGCTTCTGAGCTTCATGCAGAACCACAACGGCGCGCCGTTCCGGTTCTGGTTCCACGACGCCCTCCTCTACCAGCCCGGCAGCCAGCCCCCCTTCTCGCACGTGCCGTGGGACTTCGACAGAGGCCTCATCGCATGGTCCTGGGGGTGGATCGAGAACGACCTGATGCGGCGCATGGCCACCGATCTGCCCGACTACTGGCAACGGTACGCGGCGCGCTGGCGCTTCCTGCGCGCGGGTCCGCTGGCCGAAGACGCCGTCGACCGGCGGCTCGCCACGCAGGCCGCCCTGCTGGCGCCCTATATCGCACACGACCACCGGCGCTGGAACTACGGCCATCCCGATACCATCGTGGCGGAACTGGAGGCAAAACGCGACATCGCGCGCCGCAACCTGCGCGAGACCGACCAGTTCCTCGAAAGCCGCGCACACCCTGCGCCCTGATCCTCCGCCCGATCCCATGGGTTCGAAACGCAGGCTTAAGGGAGCCATGGCAATGACATGCCGCGAGCCGGTGGATACGGAAAAGACAAATAGACAAACGACCCCCGATATGGCATACTCGACCCCTTCTTTTCCGAGGGGAGTTGTTCCGCGCCAGAAGTGTCCGGGCGTTTGGGTTGGAGGCGCGCCCCGCAGACCCGCTTTGAGGCGCGAGATCCCATGACGATGACGTGCGCGGCGCCCTTTCGCAAGACAAGCCGCGCGTCGGTTCCGACCAGGATGCCGGCACGCGCGGTGGCCGGAAGCTTCCAAAGCCTTCAAAAGACTCCCGCGGCGAATCAGAGATGACCATGCGTATCAACCGAATTTTCAACCTGGCGTTGTTGACGGCGTTTCTGGCGGCATCCGCCCACGCCGTCTACATGGTGCATGAGTTCTACCTGCCGCTGCCGGAGGCGCAGGTGCTGCAATCCTTCCGGAGCGTGGATGGCATGAACCGGGTCAGGGCGCCGCTCGAGAGCGTCACCTCGATCGTCGTCACCGGTCCGGACACCATCATCCACTACGACCACTGGGAGGACGGCTACGAGACCGACATCAACAATCCGGTCCAGCCGACGACCCAGATCTGGGGCGACGGCGACGACTCCAACGGCATCCCGCCCGGCTACGCCTCCGACCCCATGGGGCTGCCGATGGGCGCCGTGATCCCGCTGCGCAACGATGTCAACCTGCCGCGCAATCCCGCCGAGATCCTTTACGACGCGCGTGATCGCGTTACCGCCAGCAAGGCGCTGGTAGTCACGCGTGCCCTCTGGGCGCGCGATACCGGCCCCGTGCTGGCCGAGGCGGTCGAGGTGAGCGCCACGATCGACCACGGCACGCACTACATCGCGCCGGTAGGCGAGGATGTGGATGCCTACGACATGTTCGAGCATGTCGGCCTGGCCGTGATGGCCGATCAGGACAACACCGTCGTGACCATCGACAAGGACGGCCCCGGCGGTGCGGCGCCGGTCACCGTCACCCTCAACCGCGGCGAGAGCTATTTCGTCAACGGCGGCGTCATGCAGGGTGCCGAGGTCACGTCCACCAAGCCCGTCCAGGCGCATCTGCTGACGGGCGACGTCGGTGCCTATTACGAGACGCGCTGGTACACGCTCTTCCCCGTGGGCGACTGGTACAGCCGCTACGTGACGCCGGTCGGCAGCGCCGCCAACGGGCAGGCGTGCTTTGTGTTCCTCTACAATCCCGGCCCTGGCGCGATCACCATCACCGCCACCTCGCGTGTCGGCACGGAGAGCATCACGGTGCCGGCGGGCGAGGCCTACCGCTGGCAGGTGCCGCAGAACTCGGGCGCCATGTTCAGCAGCACGGGCGGCGAGCCCTTCAGCGCCATTGCCGCCGCCGGTGCCCACCCCTATGCCAACAACGCCTACGACTGGGGCTTCTCGCTGGTGCCCCAGGACGCGCTCTCCCCCACCGCCGTCGTCGGCTGGGGCCCCGGCAGCAGCGACATGACGCGCAACGGCAGCCCGGTGTTTGTCTCGCCCGCGAAGGCCACGCGCATCTACGTGGACTACGGCGGCGACGGCCAGGGGCCGCTGACCGACCCCAACGGCGGAAAATACGATGTGCATTACGACCTGGCGGCGCTCGAATCGAAGACCATCCTCGATCCGGACGGCGACCAGACCGCCATGCGCATCTACACCACCGACGGCGCGCTCTTCTCCGCGGCGTGGGGGCAGGATCCCGACACGGCGCGCCCCGGCAACCCCTACCTCGACATGGGCAGCACCGTCCTGCCGCTCCCCGAGCCGAAGCTGGTCAAGACCGCCCGCATCGTGAACGACGCCGATCCCGCCGGCCCGAGCCTCGGCGACACGATCGAATACCGCATCGCGATCGACAACAAGGGGCTGCTGCCGCTGGGCAACACGCTGGTGCTCGACACCCTGCCGCCGCAACTGGACTACGTGGCCGGCTCGACCACGCTGGATGGCGAGCCGCTGCCGGACGACACGGCCGGCAGCACGCTCTTCCCGCTGGACGAGACCGGCTACACCATCCCGATCATCCTGCGCGCCGGCAGCAGCGTCTTCACCTACCGGACCACCATCACCGGCACGGGCAGCATCGTCAACCGCGGCGCCGCGCCGCAGTATGAAATCTACGACCAGACCGAGGCCGATGTCCTGCCGCCCTCCGGCAGCAACCCCAGCCAGGTGCGGTTCGTGGATGAGCATGGCAACGATGTGACCGTCTATCCCGAGGGTGACGACATCTACCTCTGGTTCAAGGATCTCGATGCCAACCGCGACCCCGGCGCGGTCGAGACCATCACCCTGATCATCCGCAACGAGACCACCGGCGACTACGAGTCGATCACCCTCACCGAGACCGGGCCGGACACCGGGGTCTTCACCACGACCGCCCCAGTGCCGTCGTCGCCCTCCTCCGGCCTCGGACCGGAGGACGGCACGCTATACGCCCGCGCGGGTGACGACCTCGCCGTGTACTACGTGGATCCGCTCTACGGCGACTCGTGCAGCGACACCGCCACGCTCTCCGTGCCCAGCGAGACCAAGGTGCTCTACCTGACCGATGCCAACGGCGGCGGCGCGCCGCCGGAACCCGCCGTGCAGTACAAGCGGCAGATCACCTTCGCCAACAGTGCCTACGAGACGCTCCAGAACTTCCCCGTGCTCGTCCACCTGACGGAGGACAACTTCGATTTCTCCAAGGCCAACAGCGACGGCAGCGACATCCGCTTCTACGATGCCGACGGCGTTACGCCGCTGAGCTACGAGATCGAGTCGTGGGACGCCCTCGGCTGGGAGGCCCACATCTGGGTCAGGGTGCCGCAGATCGACAAAACCGACACCGACAGCATCTGGATGCACTACGGCGACGCCTCGCGCACCGATGCCCAGACACCCGCCGCCGTCTGGAGCGACAACTTCCGCGCGGTGTGGCACATGGACGAGACCACGGGCACCGTGAACGACTCCACCAGCAACAATTTGGACGGCATCCCGAATGCGAATGTGGTACTCGATGCCACCGGAAAGGTGGATGGCGCTGACCAGTATCCCGACGGGGTGCATGGCTACACCTCATTGCCGTCCGGCCAGATTGTTCCCGCCAGAAACCCGTTCACCTTCGAGTCGTGGATCTATCTTGCGCCTAACTCAAATTATGATCGCATCTTCGCGCAAACTCTGGCGAATTATCATTGCCAGGTCATCCGGCACGGCAACATAATCCAAGTCGGGCGCAACTATAGCGGTGCCTCCTATGATTGCCCGCTGACAAAGGCTGCCGCGGTGCCGGGATCCGGAAACTGGTTCCACTTTGCGTGGGTTTTCGACGGCAGCAGCGATGCGCTCTTCGTTAATGGCATGCCTGCTACCAGTGCGAATCAGACCCATGTGGGTGCGACAATTGCAGCCACGGAACAGACTAAAATCGGAGCACGCGACTCTTCAAGCTTCCCCTTTGGCGGCATGCTCGACGAGATGCGCGTTTCCACCACCGCCCGCAGCGCCAACTGGATCAAGGCGCAGTACGCCTCGATGAACGGCACCTTCGCCACACTGGGTGCCGAGCAGAGCTTCATTCCCGCCCCGCCCATGCTGCGCAAGCGGAAGATCACCTTCGACAACAGCACGCGCAACGAGGATCTGGCCGACTTTCCCGTGCTCGTCCATCTGACCGGCGCCAACTTTGATTTCACCAAGGCCAAGAGCGACGGCAGCGACCTCCGCTTCTACGACGCCGACGGCACCACGCCGCTCAGCCACGAGATCGAGTCGTGGGACGTGTCCGCGCAGCAGGCCCACATCTGGGTCAGGGTGCCGAAAATCGACAGGAACTCGAATACCGACAGCATCTGGATGCACTACGGCAACCCCGCGCTGGCCGACGTCCAGAAGCCCGCCGATGTCTGGAGCGACAACTTCCGCGCGGTCTGGCACATGGACGAGACCGCAGGCGCCGCCGTGGCCGATTCCACCGGCAACGGCTGGAACGGCATCGCCACGGCGGTCGCCCGCGACACCGCCGGCAAGGTGGACGGCGCCGACGAGTACGCCGACAACGCCTACACGACGGTGGCGAAGCCCGGTGCGATCATCTCCGCCACCAGCCCGTTCACCTTCGAGACGTGGGTGAATGTCGGGGCAGCCGATGCCTATGACCGTATCTTTACGCAAGATACTCCTTCCGGCCAGCTCCAGATCGTTTTGGACAGCGGCAGATTGCATGTCGCGCGCTATGATGGCACCGCCGATTATGGCATTGTGAAGGGCGCCGCCCCGGTGACGAGCGGCACATGGACCCACTTCGCCTGGGTTTTCGACGGCTCCGCCGACACCCTCTACATCAACGGCACGCCCGCCAGCACGACAACCACCTTCGGCAGCACGGCTCTTGGCGATACCTACAACTACATCGGTGCGCTCGACAAGTCCAAGAACTATTTCGACGGCAAGCTCGACGAGATGCGCCTCGCGGCCACGGCGCGGAGCGCCGCCTGGATCAGTGCGCAGTACGCCTCGATGAACGGCGCCTTCGCCACGCTCGGCGCCGAGGAGAGCGCCCCGCTGGAGATCAACTACGCCCAAGGCGCCACCGGCGACGCCATGGACCGCATCGACCCGGTGGCAACAGCGGACACGACGACCGCCTGCACCGTGGTTCTCGACGGCAGCGCCGCCGGGACGTACAGGCAGCAGCTCACCTTCAACAACGCCTCGCGTTCCGAGGATCTGCTCAACTTTCCCGTGCTCGTCCACCTGACCGCGGACAACTTCAACTTCAAGAAGGCCCGCAGCGACGGGCGCAACATCCGCTTCTTCGATGCCGACGGCACCACGCCGCTGGCCTACGAGATTGAGTCGTGGGACGCCGACGCGCAGCAGGCCCACATCTGGGTCAAGGTGCCGAAAATCGACAGGAACTCGAACACCGACAGCATCTGGATGGAGTACGGCGACCCCGCGCTGACGGACGCCCAGACCCCCGCCGCCGTCTGGAGCAGCAACTTCCGTGCGGTGTGGCACATGGACGAGCGATCCGGCACGCAGGTGGCCGATTCCACAAGCTACGCTCGGCATGGCGTCGCCACGGAGACGCTGATGCGCGACCTCATCGGGCCGGTGAACGGGTGCGACGGGTATGTCGACGGGGTGGCCTACACCACTTTGCCAACCGGCGCGATCATTCCCGCCAACAGCACGGCCTTCACCTTCGAGTCGTGGGTCTGGGTCGGGAAGACCGAGGACTACGACCGCCTTTTCACGCAGACCGTGGACAATCGCGACTATCAGGTCGTCTGGGTCAACAACCGGCTGGAGGTCGTGTTGTACGATAGTTCCTATAATCGCAATCAACCTAAGGCCGCCGCCGCGCTGCCGTCCAAGACCTGGGTCCACTTCGCCTGGGTGCACAGCGGCAGCACCGAAACCCTCTACATCAACGGCGTGGCCGCGACGGCGTCGCCCTCCTCCGGCTGGTATGCGGGCGTTGGCCAAGGCAACTTCATCGGCGGACACAACACCACGGACCGCCATTTCGACGGGCAGATCGACGAGATGCGCATCGCCTCCGTTGCGCGGAGCGCGCACTGGATCAGCGCGCAGTATGCCTCGATGACCGGCACCCTCGTCACCTACGGCGATGCGCAACTGATTTCCGCGCAGAACCTGCCGCGTGCCGCATTCACACAGGCGCCCGTCTTCTGCAAGGATTTCGTGATGCCCGCCGCCGGCGCCCTCTCCGCGCGTGTCTTCGTGGCGGCCATGGACGGCGCCATGGCGGTGAACCCGGCAATCTACGGCACGCTCAGGCACGGCACGACGCAGCTCGCGGATCTCGGCGCCCCCACGGCCACCTTCATCGGCTTCGGCACGGGCGGGGAGGCAATCTACCGCCTCGACTGGAGCGCTGTGCTGGACACCGGAACGACGATACCCGCCGGGCAGGCGGTCACCATCGAGATCGCCACCGCCGACAATTCCCCCTTCGCGGTGATCTACGACAGCGCCGCCTACCCCTCGCGCGTCAGCCTGCCCGCCGAGACCGTCATCGAGGTTGACTCGCTGGCGATCTACGACGCCCCCTATCCCGGCGGCAGCCCGGTGGGTGCCGCCGTCGCCGGCTCGACGGTCTACGTCCGCGCGGTTGTCAGCGATCCCTTCGGCGCCTACGACATCACCAGCCTCGGGCTCGCCATTCCGGCGGCGGGCGTGGATGTGACGCTCGGTGACGACGCCGTCGTCGCCGCCACACCCTGCACCAAGACCTACGAATACGCCTGGACTCCGGCGGCGGAGGGCAGCTATTCGGTCGCGGTCACGGCGCACGAGGGCACCGAGGGAATCACGGACGTCGCCGCGACGCGGCTCGATGTGACCTTCCTCGACTTCGGCACGCCAAGCATCACCGAGTTCACCATTACCGACAACGGCTCCGCCACCAACATCTATGATCCCGACCAGACGGTCTATATCCGCGTGACCGATCTCGATCAGAACACCGATCCCAATACGCCCGACACGATCACGGTGACGGTCACCACCAGTAGCTGGCGACACCGAGACTATCACGCTCACCGAGACCGGTTCCAACACCGGCATCTTCACCGGCCGAGGTGCCCGCCAGCTCGACGAACGCCGGCGGCTGACGAGGACGGCACGCTCCATGCGCCCCCCGGAACGGTGCTGGATGTGGTCTACGTCGATCAGTACGATCCCACCGACACCTCCAGCGACACGGCCATCGTGACGCAGCCGTCCGGCACCTCCGGCTTCAGCGTCAGGAAGCGGCGCGCCGACGGCTCCACCAGCCCGGTAATGATCGGCGATACGGTGGTCTACCGCGTACGGGTCTCCAACACCGGCACGACGACGCTTGATCCGATTAGCCTGACCGACACCTATCCCGCCGCCTTGCGCTTCATATCGGCCTCGCCTGCGGCGGACAGCCACAACGCGACGCAGCGCCTGGTGACCTGGACCAACATCGGCCCGCTGGCCGTTGGCGGCTACCGCGAGTTCGAACTGGCATTCGAGGCGCTCTCCGCCGCCCCGGCGGCGGTCAACAGCGCCACCGCCACGCATGCCGGCACCCCGCGGAGCGACTCCGCCGTCGTCGAGATCGTCAATGCCGGCCACACGGTCGCCAAGACGCTGCTCTCGACCAAAAACCCTGTGAGTTACGGCGAATACGTCGAATACCGCATCGTGGTGGCCAACACCGGCAGCACGCGCATCACGGAGATCCCGCTGGAAGACACCTTCAGCGCCGCCTATCTCGCCTACGTGCCCGAGTCGGCGACGATCGAGCCCGACGGCATCGGCGCGGGCATGCTCTTCTGGGAGAACATCGCGGCACCCGACGGTCTCGCCGTGGGTGGCGCGATCACCAACGACCTCGTGTTCCAGGTGATCGGCGCCGGCAGCCCGATCGTCAACACCGTCGCCGCCGACTACTCCGTGGACGAGTACGGCAGCCCCGTGCCGCCCGCCCGGGACGCCGACACGAACCTCGTGAGCACCGCCGGCCTGATCAGCGGGCATGTCTGGAACGACCTCGACAGGAACCAGGCCGGCGACGCCGGCGAGCCGCGCCTCCCGGGCGTCGAGATCAGGCTCTTCGACGCGGCCGGCGAACTGGTGGCGACCACCACCACGCTGGGCACGAACGGCTACTATGAGTTCCCCAACCTGCCCGACGGCACGTACACCGTTGTCGAGACCGACCCGCCCGGCTTCGGCAGCACGGGCGACGTGCAGGGGGCCAACGACAACCGTATCACGGTGACCATCGACACGGGCAGCGTCCACGCCAACCAGGACTTCTTCGACTACCGCCTGCCACTCGGCCAGCAAGCCTCGATCGGCGGCACCGTCTGGAACGACACCAACCGCGACGGAGTGGTGGATGACGGCGAACGGGGCATCCCGGGCGTGACGATCGCACTCTACAGGGACGTCAACAACAACGGCGCGCATGACGCCGAAGACGAGCTTGTGCGCTATGCCCTTACCGATCTCGACGGCGGATACGCCTTCGGCGCCCTGGAAGCTGGCAACTACATCGTGGTCGAGACCGACCCGCCGGGCTACATCAGCACCGGCGACATCTCCGCCCCGAACGACAACCAGATTCCCGTAAGCGTCAACGCCGGCGACAAGGTGACGGGGCAGGACTTCCTCGACGCCAGGATACAGCGTCTCTACGGCTACGCCTATTACGACGCGGACGAAAGCCTGACACGCAACGAGGGCGACGGCGTGTGCTCGGGCATGGTCGTGCAGGTCTGGCAGAACCATGTGTTCGTGGCCGCGACGATAGCCGACGACGAGGGCTTCTACGAGTTCCTCCATCTGTTGCCGGGAACCTACGAGGTCCGCTTCATGGGCGACATCCATGCCCTGACCGCCATCCCCGCCACCGGCACCCCCGCCGCAGACGACGTCCACCGCAACCGCGCGGTGGCGGACGGGGCTGGCTACGCCACCGCGACCTACAGTCTCTACCCGGGCCACGGTGTCGGCGCCGATGCCGGCGAGCCGGTCAACGCCGGCTTCACCGGCACGGGCCCGTCGAGTTCGGGCATCGACCTCCAGGCCTTCCAGGGCGCGGACGGGGTGTACGTCGAGTTCGTGGCCCACGACGTCGAGGAGGACGGCGAAATCACGCTCTTCCTGATCGGGCCGGACGGCAGGCCGCTCTGGCACGGCTCCTGCGAGGTCGGGGCCGGCGGCGATTTCATCTGCCGCTTCCGCGTGCCCGGACTCGAGGCCGGCGGCAGATACCACTTCATGGTGCAGGACGAGGTGGGCCAGTTCTGGGAAGCCTATGGTGTCGAGGTGAAGCCCTTCGCCGCCGAGATGATCCGCATGTCGCTGGCGGGCGTGACGCTGGGCTTCGAGAGCCTGCCCGAGCGCGAGTACGCGATCCAGTGGACGCCGCGCCTCGGCGATCCCTGGCAGACGGTGGCGACCGTCTTCTCCGAGGGCCGGCACACGACGGTCGTCGTGCCGCACCCCGACCGCACCTCGCCCAGCGGCTTCTTCCGCATCGTCCTGCAGTAGGCCTGGGGACCGCGGTCTCCGCGGGCCATGGGCCATGGGGTGGTTCCTGGGGTGGGGAAGTCCCGCCGGGGACGGCGGTCTGGGCGCCCTGGCGCACCACCTTTTCTGGTCGTTCCCCGGCGAGCGAACGCGACATTTCTGGCGTTTTTGTCAAAAATAATTTTTTTGACTGGGTATGCAGTTGGCTCAACCAGACACAACATCTTGTGGCGGCACGATTTTTGATCGCGGGTTGGGGGCTGTGACGACCGCCAATAATGCTACTAACCCGGCCACAAATAGCGCTGCTCACGGAGATTCAGGCATGAGGAGCTGGAATTTGGAGTTGGGAAAGGGGCACGGACATTCCTGTCCGTGTCACGGGTTGGAAAACCCGTTCCCCTGTTTTGCAGTATGAATTGTGGCCGAGTTAGTAGCTTGTCAAACAGCAGAACGCGGCTCTTCGTGGTTCCCAGCGTCGCCAAATAAGCCAGACAGGCGTCCTGCGTCGCAAACCTGCGGTCCAATTCGGCCATGCTGGTCGGATAGTCGTTTATGGATGGTCATACTACAGGTTGTGGCAGGTTGAGTCAACTGCATACCAGTATTTTTTAAAAACCATGTGGACATGTGGCCCGCGATATGGTAAAGCCATGGTGTCCTTCTTTGTACGGGATGTGTCCGGCCACCTTACACAGATGGGGGTAATGCATATGAAGAGAACCAAACGATATGTTCGAGCGCTTACCCTGGCGTTTTTGACGGTGTGCCTGGCGGTCTCCGCCCGGACGGTTTCCATGGCGCAGGAGCCCTCCCCGCCGCCTTCCGGCACGCAGTGTGCCGTTTGCCAGTGGCTCTACTTCGCCACCAACTTCAATGCGTTCATCTTCGGCGACCTCACCCCCTATGGCGGCGACTGCGAGGCCCGGATCGCGGTCGGCGGCACCTTCACCTTCGAGAACAGCTACAGCGTCGGCTATCCCGTGGTCGGCGAGCCGCTGCCCACCTTCACCAACGGCCTCACCGACATGCTCATCGTCGGCGGCGACCTCCACGACGACTGCTTCGGCGTCAACGGCAACATCGTCTACGGCGGCACCCGCTACGGCCCCACGCGCTATCCGTCCAACGGCAACCTAGTCTACCATGCCACCAACATCACCTTCGACGCGGCCGACGGCGGCAACGTGTCGCGCGACGGCACCGGCAAGACGTGGGCCGAGCTCTACGCCATTGTCGCGGCGGCCAGCGCCCGGATGGCCGCCCTCGAGGAGCGCGGCGTCGTGTCGAAGAACCTCACGCAGCGGTACTCCGCTTCCTTGACGGGCTCCGACCCCTCGCTCAACGTCTTCCACGTGAGCGCGCAGGAGTGGAGCAAGACATCCGCCAGGTACACCATCGAGGCGCCCGAAGGCTCCACCGTGCTGATCAATATCCACGGCGGCGATGTCGCCATCACCAACGGCGGCATGACCCTCGTCGGCATCGAACGTGGCCGCGTAATCTACAACTACGTCGATGCGACCCACATCGCCACCAAGAGCTTTTCGCATCACGGCTCGCTCCTGGCGCCGTACGCCTCCGGGACCTTCTCCGGCGGCTCCATCGACGGCTACGCCGTCTTCGGCGGCACCGTCGAGAGCAGCAACGGCTTCGAGTTCCACAACTTCCCCTTCAAGGGCGGCTGCTTCGACGGGGATTCCCATCTGCTCGGCAGCATCGGCAACTACGTCTGGGAGGATCTGAACGGCAACGGCATACAGGAGTCCGGCGAGGCGAGCATCTCGAACGTGGTGATGCGGCTGACGGATATCCAAGGCAATGAGCTCGACACCATGCTCACGGACGCGGCAGGCTTCTACACCTTCACGAATCTGTCGGCCGGCACCTATCTGGTGCAGGCTCTGCGTCCGTCCGGCTGCTACACCTGCACGATCGCGCGTGCACGCGCCGGCACGCGCACCGGCTATGCCAGAACGCACGACGGCTATGTCCGCACACCTGCCGGCGACATCAGTCCGGACGACCACGTGGACAGCGACGGCGACGAGTTCGGCTGGAGCCTGCCGATCCAGCTCGGGGCGGGCGAACACCGGACCGACATCGATTTCGGGTTCTACCGGTTGGCGCGGCTCTATGGCTATGTCTACCACGACGCGGACAATAGCCTGACGCGCAACACGGGCGACAAGGCCGTCGTTGGAATGTCCGTGCAGCTCTGGCGCGACGGGGCGCAGGTTGCCGCGACCAATGCCGCCGCCGACGGGTTCTACGAGTTCTGCGGCCTGACGCCGGGAGCCTGCGAGGTGATCTTTATATGCTCCACCAACGCCCTGACCGCCGTGCCTGAGGAGGGCTCCGATGCCGCCGGCAACCCGGAGCGCAACCGCGCGGTGGCGGTCGAGCATAATACAGCCACCACGAGCTACACGCTCTATTCGGGACATGGTGTTGACGGCGGCGACCCCGGCGAGCCGGTCAACGCCGGTTTCACCGGCACGGGGACCATGAGCTCGGGCATCGACCTCCAGGCCTACCAGGGGGCGGACGGGGTGTACGTCGAGTTCGTGGCCCACGACGTCGAAGAGGACGGCGAAATCACGCTCTCCCTGCTCGGCCCGGACGGCGGGCCGCTCTGGTACGGCTCTGTCGCGGTCGAGGCCGGAAGCGAGTCCATCTGCCGCTTCCGGGTGCCCGGGCTCGAGGTCGGCTGCGCCTACGACTTCGCGCTGCGAGACGAGGTCGGCCAGCTTTGGAAGGCCTATGATGTCGAGGTGAAGCCCTTCGCCGCCGAGATGATCCGCATGTCGCTGGCGGAGGTGACGCTCTCCTTCGAGAGCCTGCCCGAGCGCGAGTATGCGATCCAGTGGACGCCGCGCCTCGGCGATCCCTGGCAGACGGTGGCGACCGTCTTCTCCGAGGGCCGGCACACGACGGTCGTCGTGCCGCACCCCGACCGCACCTCGCCCAGCGGCTTCTTCCGTATCGTCCTGCAGTAGGCCTGGGGACTGCGGTCTCCGCGGGCCATGGGGTGGTGAACGGCCCGCCGAGGACGGCGGTCTCCATGAGCCATGTGTGCGGGCAGTGGGCCTGGGACCTGGGACCTGGGACCTGGGGACCGCGGTCTCCGCGGGCCATGGGGGTGGCGAGCGTCCCGCCGGGGACCGCAGTCTGTCCACTCTGGCGCACCACCGATCCCTGGCCGTTTTCTAACCGTTTTCTGGCTGAGTTCTGGCTGAGTTTTGCTTGACTCGGTTGTTGAGGCCAACGTATATTACTATTGCTTGAGCAAACGCAAGGCTTGCATCACAAACCGGATGCACCGTGCTGGGAGGCATGCCTATGAACAAAGCAACCAACAAACCCGTCTGTCACGGTCTGGGATTCCTTGCCGCGATGGCCTTGGCTTTGTCGTTGGGGGGTGCCGCCTCCGCCGCGCCGATCATCGACAACAATGTCGGCACATGGACGGATGCGTACCACGACAACGTAGGCGTGCAGACGAACTTCAACACGGTTGTCGATTGCGACGCCGGCGTCGTCAGGCTGGAGGCTGGCCGTACCTCGGGCTCGTACGAGACGGTACGCATCAAGCCGCCGAGCTTCGGCGCCTGGGGCGTGCTCAAGCTCTCCGGCACCTGGTCGGCGCCTTCCGACGTTAAGGTGAGCGTAATCGATGCGGCCACCCGCGCGACCCTCCTCGGTCCTGCCGACTACGCCGGCGAGATTGCGCTGGCGGGGATCGATCCCGTTGAACACCCGGAAGTGGCGGTGATCGTGACCCTCACCGAGGGCACGGTGTCGCCGCTGGTTTCCGGCCTGGCCGTCACGTGGGAGCCGGTCACCCGGTTGCTGCTCGACAAGACCGCGCCCGCCTCGGTGGCTGCCGGCCAGCAGCTTGTCTACCGCATCCGCTACTCGGTCAACCACGTCGCGACCAGGAACCTCGTCGTCTGGGACAAGGTTCCGCGCGCGGCCGATGGCACGCTGATCTATCCGGCCGCGCACGGCCAGAACGATGACGTCGCCTTCGTCGAGGCCTCGCATGGCGGTGTCTATACCGCGACACCCGTGACGGTGCATGGCGTGGAGATCCCCGGCGGCAGCGTCTACTGGGATCTCGGGACGAAGTCCGAGGGCATGACGGACACGCTCTGGTTCACCGTCCGCACCAAGAACGGCACGCTGAACGGCACCAGGGCGGTCAACAGCGCCAGCGCCACCGCCGAAAATGCCGGCGTGGTGCATTCCGGCACGGTCGAGACGCTGATCACCAGCGAGCCTGCCCCGGTCGTGACCAAGCGCACGGGAAACGGCATCTACACGCTCGAATCCGGCAACTACACCTTCCCCGGCCAGATCAACCGCTTCAGCATCGAGGTCCGCAACAACCACGCCGGCGAGGGGTGCGAGACGATGTACGGCACCGTGGTCTATGACGACCTCTCGAACCTCATGGGCAAGATCAACCCCGACCTCGGCGGGCCAGGCATCCCGGTGGCGGACATCTCCCCCGCGGGCGGCACCTACACGCCCGCCTTCACGCCGCCGGGGGGCGGCGCATCCTTCTTCCCGGCGGTCGTCTGGACGAATTGCTCCACGCTCGCCCCCGGCGGGAGGTTCACCAGCTCCTTCGCGGTGCAGTTGCTCGATGCGGCGCAGCTTGCCGGAGAAGGCAGCTACACCAACACCGCGTGGCTGGCCTCCAGCCATACCGATCCCATCAGTAGCGCGGTTGACGTCGTCTGGCCTGCGGACGAGACGCCCCACGGCGTCTTCGCCAAGGGCGACAACCTCGACGCCAATTTCGACATCAGCATCCACAATGATGACCCCTCTCTCTTCGTGCGGCCGGGCACCTCCTATCCCTATGGCCTCGCCGTCGACAATGACGGCGTCGTGGCGCTCAACGATCTGATCTTCGCCGACAGGATTCCCGACGGCACCACCTTCAAGAGCGTGTGGTTCAACGATCCGTGGCTCCAGACCAACGCGGTGGTCTTCTATTCCACGGTCACGACGGCCGACACGAACACCCCGCCGGCCTACGGCGCGGCCAACGCGCCCGGCGATATCGACGTTGGCACCAACGACTTCTGGAGCACGGTGCCGCCCGCGGATCCCGCCGACGTCACGTGGGTGGCCTTCTACATCCCCGCCGTCAACTCCATCCATGCCCAGCCCGGCTCGCCGGGCTGGGTCGCGGGGGCGCCGACGCGCGCGGTGGGCTACTTCGATGTGACGGTCAGCCCGTCATTCCTTGCGCCGAAGCCCTGCGTGGACAAGCATATCACCAACCGCGGCCACTTCGACTCGTACGCCTACACCCCCCTGGCCGGCGGCGGCAAGGTCGCCGGCAGGCTGCATGCCACAAACGACGAGACGACACGCGTGTCGATCGACAAGCCCAGACTCGGGTTCGCCGAACGCGGCCGGGTGACGCCCATGGTGCTTGGCGAGCCGGGGCGGCTCTCCTACACCCTCGGCGTGAAGAACACGGGCACCGCCATGGCCGAGGATGTGCTGCTCGAGATCTGCTGGCCGAGCGCCGAGGTCAACGGCGTCAGCCAGTACGTCGCCTTCGACAGTGTCTCGCCCGCCTCGATCAGGGAGTTCGATCCCGCGGACGGCCGGCTGGTTCTGGAATTGGGCACCATCGCCCCCGGTGCCAGCGCCTCGGCGACGCTCACGGTCAACGTTCCCGAAGGCATCGTCTTCGGCCGGCCGCTCACCTTCACCTCGAAGGCCACGGCCACGGTGCTCTGCCCGCAGGCGCCGATCGCCGACACCGCCACCGCCTTCGCCCTCTTCGCTCCCAGCCTGAAGGCCGTCAAGAACGACGTGCTCGACATGCTCCCCCCGGGCTCCGCCGCCGACTACACGCTGACGGTCCTGAACAAGGGCAATGCGCCCTCGCACGGCACCTTCGTGGTGGACCGTATCCCCGACGAGATGGTGCTGGTCCACGCCACGGGCCCCAACGGCGAGCGCGTGTGGTTCTCCGACGCCGACAACGCCCCCCCCTCGTTCCTCTCACCCTCGGCGCCGATCAACGCCGCGACGATCGCCGCGAACTTCACGCTTGGCACGCAGGATGGCGATGTCTGGACCAGCCCCTTCGGCGAGCAGACCCGCTGGGTGGCCTGGGAGATGGACTGCGTGATCGGCGAGTCGAAGTTCTACCCCGTCGGCTGCGCCCACACCGTCGGACTGCGCCTCAGGAATGACCGCGACGGTCCCGGGCCGGGCACCGCGGGCTCGGACGAGGGCACCCAGATCTTCAACAGCGCCGCCGTCTTCTCCGACGAGCTGCTGCAGGCCATCGGCAACGAAGTCGCGACGACCATCAAGTTCGCCCCGGGGCTGCTCGTCGAGAAGACGGGGCCGGGCGTCGTCAGCAGGGGCGACACCTTCTCCTGGACGGTCGATTACTACAACAACTCCGGCATGGATGACGATGCCGCCACCATCGAGGACATCCTGCCCGCCGGTGTCGAGTTCCTCTCCGCCACCCACACCTGGAACGCGGTGGCGACCACCAACGGCGCGCCCGCGGACAACTGCAGCCTGGATGTGCCGTCTGCGGTCGAGACGCTTCCCGACGGCCGCACCCGCCTCGCCTTCAACATCGCCAGCACCAACGGCGGCTACCGCGGCGCGACTGACAAGCTGCTCTCGGGGGAGGGCGGCACACTGACGATCACCGTCCGGGCCGGCAGCGATCTGCCGAGCAACTCCGAGCTGCTCAACCGCGTCACCGGCACGGCGGAGGCCAACAACGAGACGGTGACCTCGCGCGACGAGCACCTCGTGCTGGTGCGCAACGCCGAGCTGCGCGTCCGCAAGCTCGCCACCCCGGCGCTTCCCGTCGCGGGCGACACGGTGATCTACAACATCATCGTCGGCAACTCCGGGCGGATGGCCGCCCGCGACGTCGTCATTACCGACCAGCTCCCGGAAGGCGTGACCTTCGTCACGGACTCCGTCACGATGCTGACCCCGGGCTACACCATCGGCCAGCCCGTCGTCTCCGGCGGCACGCTGACGTGGAGCGTGGCCGGCAACAACCCGCTGGCGAAGACCGGGCTGCCTCCCGGCGAGCTGCCCGCGCACTCGGGCGACGTCACGATCCAGTACAAGGGCCTCGTCGCCGCGTCGGTCGCGCCCGGCACGCTTCTGCCCAACACGGTAACGGTCAGCACCACGACACCCGAGGACGGCACCGAGCCCAACACGGCCGAGGCCGCGGTCAGGACGCCGTATCCCGATCCCGTCATCTTCAAAAAAGGCCCCGACATCGTGCCCCCGGGGGAGCGGTTCGTCTGGAACATCACCTACTACAACGCCACGCGCCAGGCGGGCGGGGACGTCTATATCATCGACACCCTGCCGGACGCCGACGGCGATGGCGTCGTTGACGTGACCTTCGTCGAGCAGCGGGCCGCCGGCCCCGGCGCCGTGACGGCCTACTACCACACCGCCGGCAGCACCTCCGCGCCCCCGTTCAATCCCTCGGCGCCGCTCACGGGCGGCTGGACGGCCGACCCCGCCGTCCCGGTGCGGCACATCGCCTGGCTCGTCGGCACACTGCCCGGCATGGCCGGCCCCTATGCCATCTCCGTGACGGTCGTCGCCGCGCCGCCCGCGGGCGGCGAGCCCCTCGCGGCAGGCACGTCCCTGCGCAACGCCGTCGAGATCTTCGTCTCCGGCACGGACGAGAACCCGAACAACAACACCGACCAGCACAAGGTGCGCACGCCGGCCAACGACGTGGCGCTCACCAAGACCGGCTCCAGCGAGGCCCTTGCCCCCGGCGTCGTGCCGGGCGACACCATCGCCTACGAGATCGTCGTCGAGAACACCGGCACGCAGATCGCCTACGGCATCGAGGTCGCGGACGCTCTGCCCGCCTGCCTGCAAGCCGCCGAGGACGGCTCCGCGTGCACCCTGGCGCTCGTGGATGCCGCCGGCGAGCCGGTGCTGCCGGTGGATGCCGACGGCAATGAAATCAGCGCGCCCGTGCCGCTGACGCGCGTGGCGACGGCGGACGGCGTGGTCTGGTACCTCGGCTCGACGGACGCGGGCAGCGACTACTACTACCGCAACATCGGCCTGCTCCCCGGCCAGCGGCAGGCCCTCTCGCTGACGGCCGCGGTGGCCTCCGACGTCCCCGGCGGCACGCGCATCGTCAACACCGCCACCGCCACCATCCGCAACCGCACCGATGCGGAGCCTGACGAGGAGTTCCTGGCCAACAACAGCGACACCAGCGAGACCATGGCCTACCGCTCCGACGTCGCCGTGCTCAAGTCCGTGGCGGATGCCGCGACGGGCGACGCCGACTGGACCGAGAAGGGCAGCCTGCTCACCTACACCATCGAGTACAACAACCTTGGCGAGGCCGTGGCGAAGGACACGGTCATCTCCGAGATCGTCCCCGAGGGCACCACGCTCGTCGCGGTGCAGAATCCGGCCGGCAGCACGGTGACCTACTACCCGGCCGGCGGCGCGGCGGCGCGGGGCTTCGACGTGCATCTCGGCGATTTCCGGGCCAACCCCGACAAGGCCGTCATGGTTCACTACGCCGCGACGGCCGCGAACACCATCAGGGCTCCGGATAACTTCATGAACAGGGGCAGCATCGCGGCGATCGGCGACGTCAACGGCGACAATATCCCCGACCTGATTACCACCGCGAACACCGATCATAATAATGTGCCTAGGTTTTCGGGCGGAGCCCAGGTGATCTTGATGAACGCCGACGGCACCGCCAAGGAAACCGTGAAGATCGTCAACGGCTCTGGCGGCATCCCGCCCGGAACCTTCCAAGATATCGATTACGTCGGCAAAATTGTTACAGGTCTTGGTGATGTCGATGGCGACGGCATACCGGATGTGTTCCTGTCCCAGATCAGGGATCGCTACGTACACAATAGCGGGCTCGGTTATGTCCTGATGCTCAACTCCAACGGGACCGTCAAGTCGTTTGTGGCGTTGGAGAACGGCATAAATGGCATCCCCGCGGATTTTGCCCACGACAAACTGGGGAACAACCCCAGTTTTGACAGCAGCACGGATTTTGACGGCGACGGCGTTCGTGATATCCTGGTAGGAAACGGTGACGAATTTTTCTTTGGTCTCCTGCTGTTGAACACCAACGGCGCGGTCAGGCAGGCTATCGGCTACGGGCCCGGCACGAATGGTATCCCCGCGGATGTTTCCTCCTGGGGGAGCCAGAGCCATCCCTTTGTGATCGGTGATGTCGATGGCAATGGCGTGCGGGATCTGTTTGTCAGAACACCCGGCATGTATAGTCACAGCGGCGGGGGCCTGGTTGTGCTGCTCGAAACCAATTTCACCGCCAAGAGCGTTGTTTGCCTGGCAAACGGGCAGGGCGGGGTGCCGGCTGACTGCTTCAATCCCTATGATCTTGTGGGATATACCGGCTACCCGCTTGGCGACTTCAACGGCGATGGTATTCCGGATGTTCTGCTCGGTGCGAGGGGTATCGAGGGGGTCAGCGGAATCGGTCGCGGCGGCGCGGTCATCATGCTGCTCGACAACGATGGAACCGCCAAGGATGTGATCAAGCTGGTCGACGGGACTCCGGGTATTCCGGAAGGTTCGTTTGATGTTTTTCACGAGGAGTGGGAAGAGGGCTTCTTGTATGCAATCGGCGTGCCCGGCGACGTTGACGGCGACGGCGTCACCGACATTATGTTCGCCGGCGAGCTGGTTAACGAGGATCTGTATATGATGCAGGGCCTCTGGTTTTTGGCCTTGATGAACCCTGACGGCACCGTCAAGGCACTTACACGCATGATAGATGGCGAGGGCGGCATACCGGATAACACGCCGGATTGGGAAGAGTTCCTGGGTCCCCATGGTGCCGTGATAAGGGACATTGACGGCAGCGGGACACCCGGTTTTGCGTGCGTTGCAGGGCAAAACGTGTTTGAGTACTATGTCTCGACCGTCCATCTGGGCCTCACGCCAGTGGCCGACGACGAGCAGCCGATCACCTTCGCCGGCACAACCGTGGTTGAGCGCAGATTCCAGGCCGGCGAGGATGCCGTGGGGTGGGACAGGATCGAGACCGCGGCCAATGTGCCCGAAGGCACCACGCTGACCTACTCCATCGGGCGCCTCGTCAATGGAAAACCCGTTTACGACCTCGGTCCGGCCTTTATGGACCTCCCGCACCCGTTCCCCGCGGGTGGGCTGGACATCTCGTCCATCCCGGGCTCCAGCAGGGATCTCGTTGTCAAGGCGGCCTATACCGGCACCGAGCCGCCGACGGTCGATAACATCGCGATCTTCACGACCTCCGAAAAATGGCCCTCGTTCAACTTCACCGTGCGCGTGGACGACCCGGTCGCGGCCGGCGTGTTGCCGGACATCAACAACACCGTCTCGATCAGCACCGCCACCCCCGAGAGCGACACCAGCAACAACACGGACGATGCGGTGATCATGGTCAGAACCATCGACCTCGAGGTGGCCAAGACCGCCGACAAGGCCGCCGCCTTTACCAACGATCTGGTCACCTTCACCCTCGCGTGGCGCAACCACGGGCCGTGGCCCGCCGTCAATGCCGTGCTCACGGACGTCCTGCCTGCCGGCCTGACCTTCGTGTCGTCCACACCGGCGCATGACGCGGTTGCCGGTAACGTCTATTCGTGGAACCTCGGCGATGCCGCGTCCGGCGCCACCGGTACCGTCACCGTCGTCGCGCGCGTCGCCGCCGGCACCGCCGGCCAGACGCTCGTCAACACCGCGCGCATCGCCAACGACCGCCAGGAGAGCGACTACACCAACAACGACGCCTCCGTCCCCGTGGTCGTGAAGGGACTCGCCAACGTCTGGATCAGGAAGTCCGGCCCCGCCACCGTGCGCCTCGGCGGCACGGCCGTCCATACCCTCGCCTACGGCAACAACGGCAACGCCGCCGCCGCAAATGTGGTGATCGCCGACACGCTGCCCGCCGGCATGACCTACGTCAGCGCCAATCCGTCTGCCGCGATGACTTCGGACAATCCCAAGACCTGGTTTATCGGCAACCTCGATGCCGGCGCCACCGGCACGGTCACCGTCACGGTCAGCGTGGACAACGACTTCGCCCTCTACGGCACGCCGCTCGTCAACCAGGCCGCCATCAGCACGACGTCGGACGAGGTGACGCTCTCCGACAACACGGACGACCACTCCGTCGATCCCGTCTACGTGCCCGCCTCGATCGGCGGCACCGTGTGGCATGATGTGAACCGCAACGCCACGAACGACCTTGGCGAGGTGGGGATCGAGAGCGTGCTGATCGACCTCTACGAGGACGTGAACGGGAACGGCATCCTCGATGCCGGCGATGAATGGCTGGACTACCGTGAAACCGACGAGAACGGCTGCTACCTCTTCAGCGGGCTGGCGCCCGGGAAGTACATCGTGGCCGAGACCGACCCGTTCGGCTACGAGAGCACGGGCGACGTGGCCGGTGCCAACGATAATCTGATCCCCGTGACGGTCGCGGGCGGCGACAGGGTGACGGGTCGCGACTTCTACGACGTCCGGTTGCCGGCGCGCCTCTACGGCTACGCCTACCAGGACAAGGACAAGAGCCTGACGCGCAACGCCGGCGACGGCGTATGCACGGGCATGGTCGTGCAGATCTGGATGGACGGGGTGCAGGTCGCCGCCACCCATACCGCCGCCGACGGCTACTACGAGTTCCACGGGCTCGAACCGGGAACCTACCAGGTGCGCTTTATCTGCGACACCACGGCCCTGACCGCCACTCCCGCAGACGGCAGCGAGGCCGCCAGGGACGTGGAGCGCAACCGCGCCGTGGCGGCCGGAGCCGACTATGCCTCCGTGCTCTACACGCTCTATGCCGGCCACGGGATCGGCGCCGACCCCGGCGAGCCGGTCAACGCCGGCTTCAAGGGCGATGGCCCCTCGAGCTCGGGAATCGACCTGCAGGCCTTCCAGGGGGCGGACGGGGTGTATGTCGAGTTCGTGGCCCACGATGTCGAGGAGGACGGCGAGATCACGCTCTTCCTGGTCGGGCCGGACGGCAGGCCGCTCTGGCACGGCTCCTGCGAGGTCGGGGCCGGCGGCGATTTCATCTGCCGCTTCCGCGTACCCGGACTGCGGGTCGGCGGCAGATACCACTTCATGGTGCAGGACGAGGTGGGCCAGTTCTGGGAAGCCTATGGTGTCGAGGTGAAGCCCTTCGCCGCCGAGATGATCCGCATGTCGCTGGCGGGCGTGACGCTCTCCTTCGAGAGCCTGCCCGAGCGCGAGTACGCGATCCAGTGGACGCCGCGCCTCGGCGATCCCTGGCAGACGGTGGCGACCGTCTTCTCCGAGGGCCGGCATACGACGGTCGTCGTGCCGCACCCCGACCGCAGCGCACCCAGCGGCTTCTTCCGCATCGTCCTGCAGTAGGCCTGGGGACTGCGGTCTCCGCAGGCCATGTGTGCGGACCTGGGGACCGCGGTCTCCGCGGGCCATGGGTGCGGGCAATGGACCTGGTGCCTGGGGCCTGGGGCCCGCAGCCTTCCGATGCGTCTTGGCGGTTCACCGTCGGCTCGCGCCAGGTTCCGCGATAAAAAAAGAGGGATAGACCCATGCCCGCCGATATGCCATATTTTATCTGTCGTTTTGGGCGCGGCATGGTGCTGCGCAGAAAAGGATGTCGCGTACGCATCGAAGGAACGATAATGAAGTCGGAACACCAGCTCGATGAAACCGTGCCCACCCGGGAACAGATCGACAAGATGTATGCGCTTGCCAAGCGGGTTCTCGACATCTCGCCGTGGGAGTTCATGGTGGAGCTTCAGATACTGGCCGTCCAACACTCGGCGGAAGATACAAGCTTTTTGATTGTGACCGGTGCCATGGGCGAGTATTTTTCAGTCCAAATCTATTCGTCTTTTCACGATCTTGACGCGATGCTGAGGCTCGATGAGGGGAGCCACCAGGACATGGTTGATATCATGTTCGGGATGCCGCAGCTCAAGCTGGTCTTCGCAAAGGCGAACGAGCTGCTGCCGGGAGACCGGGAGAGGATCAAGGCGTCGGGCATCGCGTTCAAGAAAGGCAAGAATCCCAGCCTTCAATCGATGATGCCCGGATATGACAACTGCTTCCCGGGCGGCAGGGAGCTTGATCGCATGGCGGCATGCATCGAGCAATTGCTGTTCATGCTGGAAGGGGGGCAGACGATTCCGGAAATCAGCTCTCCCATGGATCCCATCTGTACCCGCGTGTGCCGGGAGGGTGGCTGGGAGCAGGAGATGAAGAGTCACCCCCTGTTGCATCCGGAGCCTGATTTGTCCGTTTCGGAAGAACTGTTGAATCAGGTGCTCGGTCTGCCGAGGCGGGACAGGTCCATGGCTTGCGGCTGTTTCGTCATCCCGACCCGTTTCCGTGAAAAGGGACGCCGTCCGACCGTGCCCCGGGCATGCATGCTGATGGATGTGGAGTCACAGTTTATCATCGGCATGGAACTGCTCGTGCCGGAGCCGGGGAAGTTGTGGAATATCGCGGCCGCGCTTGACACGATCCTCAAGAAGTTCGTCACGCTCGGCTTCCGTCCATCCCGGTTGAGAGTCAACGGCCCTCTGCTCCAGGAGGTTGGGGAGCAGTTTTGCACCATGATCGACGTGGACTATGATGAACGCCACTTCCAGCCCATGTTGCAGGCCTTTGACGAGATCATGAGCCGGCTGGGATGCTGACGCCATCGACAAAGCGGGGAACATTTCCCGCGCACCGTAATCGGTTGGTGACAGGGGCTGCGAAGATCATGCGTTTCTGGTGAAGGAGTTATGCATGGCAAGGTAGGGCGGGACGTCTCGGACCACCCACCGCCCCTTCGGGGCTTGGGCGCCGCGCACGGCACGGGGGAAAAACGCTCAACGCTCAATTTTCAGCGGGCGGGATGGCCGATCAGGCCGCCCCGTCCGATCTGCGTGCGCCAATTTTTTGGCCATTCCCCGTTGAGTTTTGTTTGACTCGGTTGTTGAGGCCAACGTATACTGCTTGAGCAAACGCAGGGCTTGCAACACGCATAGGGCAACTCCGCACACGAAGGAGGCTCTCGCAAAACCCAGACGGACTCCAGCCCGCCGGGGACGGCGGTCCCCAGGGGCGAATCGGGAGGGTCGGACTCTGTCCCGACCGGTTTACGCAAGAGGTTTTGCAAGTGCAAACGAAGGTACTCCCATGAAAGCAGCAGCAAACAAAGCCATCCGTCGCGGTCTTGGCTTTTTCCCCACAACTGTCATGGCCTTTTCGCTGGGCACCGCCGCCCTGGCCGCGCCGATCATCGACAACAATGCCGGCGCCTGGACGGACACGTACCACGACAACCTGGGCGTGCAGGACACCTCGAATACGGTTGTCGATTGCGTTTCGGGCAGCGTCAGGCTGGATGCGGGCCAGACCTCGGGCTCGTATGAGACGGTGCGCATCAAGCCGCCGGGTTTCAGCGCCTGGGGCAGGCTCAAGCTTTCCGGCGTCTGGTCGGCGCCCGCCGACGTTCAGGTGAGCGTGATCGATGCGGCTACCCGCGCGACCCTCCTTGGCCCTACTCCCTACACCGGCGCGATTCCGCTCGCGGGGATCGATCACGCGGCGCACCCGGAAGTGGCGGTCGTCGTGACGCTCGCGGAGGGCATGGTGTCGCCGATGGTCTCCGATCTGAGCATCACGTGGACGCCGTGTTCCCATCTGCTGCTCGACACGTCGGCCCCTGCGTCGGTGATGGCGGGCCAGCGGATTGTCTACCGCCTGCGCTACTCGGTCAACTGCGTCGAGGCCCGAAACCTCGTCGTGTGGGACAAGCTGCCGTGCGAGGCCGACGGCACGATGATCTATCCGGATGATTACGGGCAGGACGACAACGTCTCCTTTGTCGAGGCCTCGCAGGGCGGCGCCTACACGGCGGAACCGGTGACGGTATACGGCGTGGAGATCCCCGGTGGCAGCGTCTATTGGGATCTCGGGACCAAGCGGGAAGGCACGACCGAGACGCTCTGGTTTACCGTGGGCACGAAAAATGGCACGTTGAACGGCACCCGGGCGGTCAACAGCGCCAGCGCCACGGCCGACAATGCCGCCACGGTGCATTCTGCCGCGGCCGAAACGCAGATCGCCAGCCAGCCGGCCCCCAAAATCAAAAAGCACCCCGGGACCGGCATCTACACGCTTCAAAATGGCCATCACACCTTCCCCGACGCGCTGAACTATTTCATCATCGAGGTGCGGAACGAACGTCTTGGCGAAGGGCGCGAGACGATGTACGGTACCGTCGTCTATGACGACCTCTCCAGCCTCATGGGCAAGATCGACCCCGACTTTGGCGGACCGGCCCTGCCGGTGGCGAACATCTCCCCCGCAGGCGGCTTCTATTCGCCGGCCTACACGCCGCCTTCCGGCGGGGCAACCTTCCCGGCGGTCGTCTGGACGAATTATCCGACGCTCGCATCCGGCGAGAAGTTTGTCGGTCACTTTGCGGTCAAGATGCTGGATGACGCTGCGCTTGGCGCCGATGGAAGCTACACCAATACCGCCTGGGTGGATTCGCAGAAGACCGATCCGATCCAGAGCTCCATGGAGGTGGCCTGGCCCGTGGAGGAGATCCCCTACGGCATTTTCGCCAAGGGCGACAATCTCGATGCCAAGTTCCAGATTACCGCGCTCGAGGACGATCGCGAGCTGTTCGTAAGGCCCGGCGATTCCTACCCGTACGGTCTCGTCGTCAACAACGCCGGCATCGTGGCGCTTAACGATGTCATTTTCGTCGACAGGATCCCCGACGGCACCACCTTCAAGAGCGCCTGGTTCACCGATCCGTGGCTCCAGACCAACGCGGTGGTCTTCTATTCCACGGTCACGACGGCCGACACGAACACCCCGCCCGCCTATGGCGCGGCCAACGTGCCCGGCGATATCGACGTCGACGCCAACGACTACTGGAGCCCGGAGCCGCCCGCGGATCTTGCCGACGTCACGTGGGTGGCGTTCTACATCCCTGCCGTCAACGCCCATTATGCCGAACCCGGGTCGGACGGCTGGATCGACGGCGCGCCGCGCAGGTTCGCGGTCGGCTACTTCGACGTGACGGTCAGCCCGACGTTCCTCGACCCCTACCCCTGCTTTGACAAGCTGATCGTCAACCGCGGCCATTTCAACGTGTTCGCCTATACGCCGCTGGCCGGCGGCGACAAGGTTCCCAAGAGGGTGTATGCGACAAACGACGAGACCACACGCGTGGCGATCGACAAGCCCAGGCTCGAGATCACCGCTCCCGGCACGGTGACGCCCCCGGTGCTTGGAGAGCCGGGCCAGCTCGCCTATTCCGTCAGCGTGACGAACGCGGGCACCGCCATGGCCGAGGACCTGCTCCTCGAGATGCGCTGGCCGAGTGTCAACGTCAACGGAGTCCGCCAGTATCTCTCCTTCGACAGCGTCTCGCCCGCCTCGATCCGCGAGTTTGATCCCGAGAACGGGCGCCTCGTCCTGGAGCTGGGCAATCTCGCCCCCGGCGCCGGGGTCACGGCGACGCTCAAGGCCACCGCTCCGGAGGGTCTCGCCTTCGGCCAGCAGCTCACCTTTTCCTCGACGGCCACGGCTGGATCGCTCTGCGCGCCCGCGCCGGCCTCCGACGTCGCCTCCGCCGTCACTCGCTTCGCGCCGCGCTTGAAGGTCTTCAAAAACGACGTGCTCGACCTGATCCCCTCCGGTTCCACCGTCGATTACACGCTGACGGTCTTCAACACAGGCGACGCGCCTTCGCACGGCACCTTCGTGGTGGACCGCATCCCCGACGAGATGGTGCCGGTCCACGCCACGGGCCCCAATGGCGAACGCGTGTGGTTCTCCGCCGCCGACAGCATCCCTCCGTCGTTCCTTACCGCCATGACGCCGATCGACGCCGCGACGATCGCGGCGAACTTCACGCTTGGCACGCAGGACGGCGATGTCTGGACCAGCCCCTTCGGCGAACAGGCCCGCTGGGTCGCCTGGGAGATGGATTGCGCGATCGGCGAGTCGAAGTTCTACCCCGTCGGCTGCGCGCACGCCGTCGGCCTGCGCCTCCGGAACGACCGCGACGGCCCCGGGCCGGGAACCGCGGGTTCGGCCGAGGGCACCCAGATTTTCAACACCGCAGGCGTCTTCTCCGACGAGCTCCTTCAAGCCGTCGGCAACGAGGTCGTGACGACCATCAAGGTCGCCCCGGGGATCCGCGTCGGGAAGACGGGGCCGGATGTCGTCAGCAAGGGCGACACCTTCACCTGGACGGTCGACTACTACAACAACTCCGGCATGGATGACGACGTCGTGACGATCGAGGACATGCTGCCTGCAGACGTCGAGTTCCTCTCCGCGACGCACGCGTGGAATGCGCTCGCGACCACCAACGGCGCACCCGCCGGCAACAGCGGGCTGTCCGTGCCGTCCACGGTCGAGACGCTTCCCGACGGCCGCACCCGCCTCGCCTTCCACATCGCCAGCACGAACGGCGGCTACCGCGGCGCGAACGCGAAGCTGCTGACGGAGGAAGGCGGCACGCTGACGATCAACGTCCGCGCCAAGGCCGATCTGCCGAGCAACTCCGAACTGCTCAACCGCGCCACCGGCACGGCGGAGATCAACGACGAGACGACGACCTCGTCCGACGAGCACCTCGTGCTGGTGCGCAACGCCGAGATCCGCGTGCGCAAGGTCGCCGCGCCGGAACTCCCGGTTTCCGGCGACACGGTGACCTACAACCTCGTCGTCGGCAACGTCGGGCAGATGGCCGCGCGCGACCTCGTCATCACCGACCACCTCCCGGAGGGCGTCACCTTCGTGACGAATTCCGCCAGGGTGCTGACTGCGACCTACACGATCGGCCAGCCCGCCGTCTCCGGCGGCACCCTGACGTGGAGCACGGCCGGCGGCAACGCCTTGACCAGGACCGGCCTGCCCCCCGGCGAGCTGCCCGCGCGATCCGGCGACGTCGTGATCCAGTACAAGGGCCTTGTCGGCTCGACGGTTCCGTCCGGCACGCATCTGCCCAACCGCGTCACGGTCGGCACCGTCACGCCTGAAGATGGCTTCGAGCCCAACGAGGACGAAGCTTCGGTCGACACGCCGTACCCGGATGCCGTCATTCTCAAGAACGGCCCCGACATCGTCCAGCCGGGGGATCGCTTCGACTGGACGATGACCTACTACAACGCCACGCGCCAGGCCGGCCAGAACGTCTACATCATCGACACCCTGCCGGACGCCGATGGCGACGGCGTCGCCGACGTGACTTTCGTCGAGCAGCGGGCCAAGGGCCCCGGAGCTGTGACGGCGTACTACCACACCAGCACGAACGCGACGGCGCCCGCCTTCAATCCGGCCGATCCGCTCGCGGGCGGCTGGACGGCCGCCCCCGTCGTCCCCGTGCGCCACATCGCCTGGGTCGTCGGGACGCTGCCCGGCTCCGCAGGCCCCTACACCATCACCGTGACGGTGATCGCCAAGCCGGCAGCGGGAACGGAGCCTCTCGCGGCGGGCACGGCCCTGCACAACGCCGTCGAAATCGTCGTCTCCGGCATGGACGAGAACCCGGACAACAACACCGCCGGGCATACCGTGCGCACACCCTCCAACGACGTGGCGCTTACGAAGACCGGATCCAGCGAAGGGAAAACCCCCGGACTCGTGCCGGGCGATCCGATCGCCTACGAGATCGTCGTCGAGAACACCGGCACGGAAACCGCCTACGGCATCGAGGTCGCGGATATCCTGCCCGACGGCCTGCAGCTTGCAGGGGGTGGTGCCGCAGCCACCCTCGCACTCGTCGATGCCGATGGCGGGCCGGTGCTGCCGGTGGATGCCAACGGCAACGACATCGCCACGGCCGTGCCGCTGACGCGCACGGTCACGGCGGACGGCGTCGTCTGGTATTTTGGCTCGACGGATGCGGGCGGCGCGAACTACTACCGCAACGTCGGCATCCTCCCCGGCCAGAGGCAGGTCATCACGCTCGAGGCCGTCGTCGCACCCGATGTCCCCAGCGGCGCGCGCCTTTTCAACACCGCCACCGTCACCCTCCGGAACCGCAACGATGCGGAGCCGCAGGAGGCGTATCTGGGCAACAACACCGACAGCAGCGAAACCGTGGTTTACCGCCCCGACGTCGCCGTGCGCAAGTCCGTCGTGGATGCCGCGACCGGGGATGCCGGCTGGACCGAGGCCGGCGGCCTCCTCACCTACACCATCGAGTACAACAACCTCGGCGACACGGTGGCGAAGGATGCGGTCCTCTCCGAGATCGTCCCCGAAGGCACCACGCTCGTCTCGGTACGGAACCCCGCCGGAAGCACGGTGGCCTGCTACCCGGCAGAGGGCGCGGAGGCGCGGAGCTTCGATGTCCACCTCGGCGATCTCGGCCCCAACCCCAACAAGGCGGCCATGATGCACTATGCCGCGAAGGACGTCGTCATAACCACCAACAATCTGGGCTTGCTCTCGGCCGGCGATGAGTCGTTTCAGAGCATCGCGCCGATCGGGGATGTCAATGGCGATGGCATCCCCGACCTGATTGTCAGCGCGTACATCCACAACGATGAAGAAAACAACCAAAGATCGGGTGGAGCCCGGGTGCTTCTGATGGACTCCGATGGCAGCGTCAAGGAAATCGTGCAACTAACCAACGGACACAGCGGCATCCCTCCTAGAACGTTTCAGCATATGGATGAGGTCGGCTTTTGCGTCGCGGGGCTAGGCGATGTCAATGGTGATGATGTGCCGGATGTGATCTTGTCCCAGACGAAAGGCGATGCAGGCAACAGCGTCGCGGGTGCTTTTATCATTCTGCTCAACACCAACGGGACCGCCCAGTCGGTCATCGAGCTGCATAACGGGAAGAACGGCGTTCCTCTGGAGTTTTTTGGCCTCAAAACCAGTTCAAACCCCAGTCTTTGGGGAGGCACGGATATGGATGGCGACGACATCCCCGATGTCTTCATCGGGGATTGCACGTATGAAAACCAGTTGGTTTTTTACCTCTTGCTGTTGGAGGAGAATGGTACCGTCAAGCGCGCCATCGACTACCGGCCGGGCACCAATGGCATCCCCCTGATTCCAGGAGGCGACCTGCGCCAGGAAAGCGAACCTGTCGTCATCGGCGATGTCGATGGCAATGGCGTGCCCGATCTCTTTATCGGTCATGAGTCCTTGACGGATAGCAGCGGTGGCGGTTTTGTCGTCCTGCTCGAAACGAACCTCGCCGCCAAGAGCGTCGTGCGCCTTTCCAATGGACAGGGCGGCATACCGGACGGCTGCTTCAACTCCAACGCGTATGTGGGGGATCCTGTCTGTCCGCTTGGCGACTTTGACGGCGACGGCGTTCCCGATGTTCTGCTCGGCGCATCGGGTCTGACCGATGACAACGGTTCTGCGAGCGGCGGCGCGGTGATCCTGCTGCTTGAAACCAACGGGACGGTGAAGGCCGATGGCGTGATCAAGCTGGCCAATATTGCTTCGGGCACGTCAATGATAAGCGACACGGAAATGGCTTATGATATCACGGGGTTTGTCAGAGTAGCCGGCGATGTCGATGGTGACGGCGTTACCGATATCCTGCTTGGCGGCATATACGCAATCGTCGACCTCGATATTGGCTGGCTGACGGGATACTACGGGACCATGCGCCTGCTGCTGCTGAATCCCGACGGCACCGTCAAGGCGGTCACGCTCATGACAAACGGCAAAGGCGGCATGCCCGAGCCCGCGACTCCCGATGGCTCGGTCGTGTCTCATAGCAGCGCTGTGGCGGGCGACATCAACGGGGACGGGATTCCCGATTATGTGTCTCTTACAGGCTTTAACTTGTTCAACCCAGAGGAATGCTTCGCATCTCTTTCGACCGTCATGCTGGGGCTCGTGCCGATGTCCGAGGCCGAGCAGGAGATCGCCTTCGGCGGCCCGGCCACGATCGTGCGCAGGCTTCAGGCCGGCGACGACATCGTGGCGTGGGACAAGCTGGCGCTCGTGGCGGATCTCCCCGCCGGCGCGTCGATCGCCTGCTCCATCGGACGCCTCGTGGACGGCAACCCCGTTTACGACCTCGGCCCCGCCTTCACGGACATCCCGTATCCACTCCCCCAGAGCGGGCTGGACATCTCGGCCATACCGGCTGGGAACAGGGATCTCTTCGTGAAGATGGCCTACACCGGCACCGAGCCGCTGACGGTGGACCATCTCTCGCTCTCCTACGCGGCATCCGACACGTGGCCGTCGTTCACCTTCACGGTGCTCGTGGACGATCCGGTCGCCGCCTGCGTGCTTCCGGACATCAACAACACCGTCACGATCAGCACCTCCACGCCCGAGAGCGACATCAGCAACAATACGGCCGAGGCCGACATCATGGTCAAAACCCTCGACCTCGAGGTGGCGAAGACCGCCGACGCGGTTGCGGTCGTGACGAACGATCTGGTGACGTTCACCCTCGCATGGCGCAACAACGGCCCGTCGCCCGCCGTCAACGCCGTGCTCGAGGATGTCCTGCCGGCCGGCCTGACCTTCGTGTCGTCCGAACCGCCGTACGACGCGGCGACCAACAACGTCTATTCCTGGAACCTCGGCGATGTCGCGGCCGGCGCCAGCGGCGTCGTCACCGTCGTCGCGCGCGTCGAGGCCGGCACCGAGGGCCGCACGCTCGTCAACGTCGCGCGCATCGGCAACGACCGCCAGGAGAGCGACTACACCAACAACGACGACTCCGTTCCGGTGGTCGTGAAGCCGCTCGCCAACGTCTGGATCCGGAAGTCCGGCCCCGCCACCGTTCGCCTCGGCGGCACGGCCGTCCATACCCTCGCCTACGGCAACAACGGCAACGCCGCCGCCGCGAACGTGGTGATCGCCGACACGCTGCCCGCCGGCATGACCTACGTCGGCGCCGTTCCGTCTGCCGCGATGACTTCGGACAATCCCAAGACCTGGTTTATCGGCACCCTTGCGGCCGGCGCCACCGGTACCGTCACCGTCACGGTCAGCGTGGACAACGACTTCGCCCTCTGCGGCACGCCGCTCGTCAACCAGGCCGAAATCACCACCGACGTCGGACCGAGGTGACGCTCTCCGACAACACGGACGACCATTCCGTCGATCCCGTTGTCGTGCCCGCCTCGATCGGCGGCACCGTGTGGCACGACGCGAACCGCAACGCCACGAACGACCTCGGCGAGGCGGGCATCGAGTCCGTGCGGATCGACCTCTACGAGGACGTGCCAACGGGAACGGCATCCTCGATGCCGGCGATGAATGGCTGGACTTCCGTGAAACCGATGAAAACGGCGCCTACCTCTTCAGCGGGCTGACGCCCGGCGAAGTACATCGTGGCCGAGACCGACCCGTTCGGCTATGAGAGCACGGGCGACGTGGCCGGGGAGAACGACAACCGGATCCCCGTGACGGTCCGCGGGCCGGCGACAAGGTGACGGAGCGCGACTTCTACGACGTCCCGGTTGCCGGCGCGCCTCTACGGCTACGCCTACCAGGATGCGGATCTGAGCCTGACGCGCAACGCCGGCGACGGCGTGTGCTCGGGCATGGTCGTGCAGGTCTGGCTGCATGGGATGCTGGTCGCCTCGACCAATGCCGCCGACGACGGATACTACGAGTTCCAGCGGGCTCGAACCGGGAACCTACCAGGTGCGCTTTATCTGCGACACCACGGCCCTGACCGCCATCGCCTGCGGAAGGTTCCGCCGCCGCCAGGAACGAGGAACGCAACCGCGCCGTGGCGGCCGGAACCGGCTACGGCTCCGTGATCTACGATCTCTATGCGGGCCACGGCATCGGCGACGACCCCGGCGAGCCGGTCAACGCCGGCTTCACGGGCACGGGCCCACGAGTTCGGGCATCGACCTCCAGGCCTTCCAGGGCGCGGACGGGGTCTATGTCGAGTTCGTGGCCCACGACGTCGAGGAGGACGGCGAAATCACGCTCTTCCTGATCGGGCCGGACGGCAGGCCGCTCTGGCACGGCTCCTGCGAGGTCGGGGCCGGCGGCGATTTCATCTGCCGCTTCCGCGTGCCCGGACTGCGAGGCCGGCGGCAGATACCACTTCATGGTGCAGGACGAGGTGGGCCAGTTCTGGGAGGCCTACGGTGTCGAGGTGAAGCCCTTCGCCGCCGAGATGATCCGCATGTCGCTGGCGGGCGTGACGCTGAGCTTCGAGAGCCTGCCCGAGCGCGAGTACGCGATCCAGTGGACGCCGCGCCTCGGCGATCCCTGGCAGACGGTGGCGACCGTCTTCTCCGAGGGCCGGCACACGACGGTCGTCGTGCCGCACCCCGACCGCAGCGTCGCCCAGCGGCTTCTTCCGCATCGTCCTGCAGTAGGCCTCGGAAGCGCGATCCGACCGATCCGCCTGATCCGCCCCGGGAGACGAGCGTCGGCTCGTCCGACCACGCTCCCGGTTGCGGCCGCACAAGACACGCACTCGCCCCGTACCCCCGCCCCTGTCACTGGCCGAATACGTGGACTTGTGCATGGGGTGCACGCCATGCTATTCTTCCCAATAATGCCGACGGCGGTAATGCGCTCGTGCGGGCACGGTTGATTCGGTCAGGAAAATCGGGACTTGGACTATGATGGGAATGTTTGCACGACAGGTGGGTCTCGGCGATACGCTCAGGGTGGCATGCGCCGTATTGTTGGGCCTTGTGCTCGCGGCATCGGGCGCCCCCTTGGCCGAACGCGAAGCCCTCGACAGGCTGTCCGTCTGGATGGATGGCCACCCGGTGATGGGCTGCGTGGCGGGAGACGCCATCGCCTCGACGGTTGCGTTCCCGGAAAGCGGCGGCTCCTACAGCGTCTATGTCGTGGCGTTCTCGCCTGCCGGATATGCCGTGCTCAACAGCGACGACCGCCTGCCGCTGGTCGTCGCCTTCAGCGCCTCGTCGGGCGTCAATCTGGCCGACCACCCCGACAACGCCTTCCGCGCCGCCCTGCTGGCCCACGTGGCAAAGGCGGCGGACGTGCTGGGCGGGATGGACGCCGCGGCCGCGCCGGACCGCTCCTACCGGCGTGCCGCCGACCTCCGTGCGACCGCAGGCACCGAGCAGTACGGCCCCTATCTCACGACCACCTGGGACCAGTGCAACCCGTACAACCGGTTGTGCCCGGATGACCCCGGCGGCGACGCTTACTATGGATACCGCGCGCCGTCGGGATGCACTCCTACCGCCTACGCCCAGGTGCTCTATTACCACCGCTGGCCGCTACGCGGGCAGGGCACGCACAGCTACACCGACAACAGCGGCTCGATCACCGGCACGCACAGCGCCGACTTCAAGACGCCCTTCGGCTGGGCGGCCATGCAGACCGCCTACGACCCCTGGACCACGACACCCCAGCCGGGCGACGACGAGGTCGCCGACCTCATGTACCGCCTGGGCGTCGCCGCCGACGCCGATTACGAGAGCGACGGCACCGCCTCGAGCATTTCGACGCTGGGCGAGCGCCTCAATACGCACCTCTTCTATGAGCCTATCGGCTACGCCGGCTCGCAGGCCGCGCTGCTTCCGGAACTCAACGAGAGCCTGCGCGCGGGCTATCCGACCGTCGTGGCGGTGCCCGGCCACGCGATCGCGGCGGACGGATTGCTGGAAGACGGCGGAAGCGTGTCGTACCACATCAACTACGGCTGGGGCGGCGACAACAACGGCTGGTGGTCCGCCGACAATGTGGCCGGACAGGCGCTTTCATATGGCTGCACCTCGCTCAAGCCCATGCTGATGGCATTCCCGGCCGAGGCGACGGCGCAGGCGGTGGCTGGCGAGCCCGCCACCCTCGAGTGGCTGCTGCCGGTCCGCCGCGAGCAGGAGGCCGGACGCATCCTGATCCGGCGGCTGACACCGCAGGACGGAACGTGGAGTTCCGCCGCCGAGACGCTGGAACACACCGTGTCCAGAGGCTGGCAGCTTAAATCCGGCGGCCGCTCCGGCTCGTGCTGGTTCACCGGACCGGACGGCTACAGCGCGCTGACGCTAACCGATGTCTTTGTCCCCGACGCCTCGACTGCGCTCACCTTCTGGATGCAATACCGGCTGGGCACGGCGACTTTCCGGGTCGCGGTCTCCAGCGACGGCGGAGATACCTACACAACCCTGTTCGAGCGGAACAACAACTACTCGCTGAGCTGGCAATCCTACACGGTCGCCCTCGGCGCGTATGCCGGCAAAGAGGTTCACATCCGGTTTGAGCTGACAAGCGGGTCGTACTATCCGGACACCGGCGGCGTCTGGCTCGACGACCTCGGCGTCACCTCCGGCACCTGGCGGCGCTGGATGCCGTTCGCCGAGGACACGACGCTCGCCTCGCGCCGGTATTCCGAGCAACGGACGGTACTGGACACTTGTGCCGACTTCTCGATCTTTGAGGTGACGTCCACTTCGACCTACATGGACTGGGTCGTCAGCACCTCCAGCGGTGTGGATCACTGCTTCTACAAGCAGCCGGGTGGTTATGGGAACCGCGAATACCATCTGACCACGCGAGCGCCGGTCACCCCCGACACCGGCACACGGCTGCTGATGCGCTGGAAACGCAACCTCGCGAACGACCGTTTCCGCGTGCTGGTCTCGGCGAACCGCTCGACCTTCACGGAGATCTGGAGCGCGGGTGGCTCTTCGGATTGGACAGAGCAAGCCATCCCGCTCGACGCCTGCGCCGGGCAGCCGGTCTACTTGCGCCTTGAATACGTGGTCGGCGGTTATTATTCCGACGGCGGGGTCTGGATCGACACCCTCTGGCTGCAGGAGGTCTCGAACCCGGAACTGGAGGGGCAGCCGGTACACTTCACGACGATAGAGACCCCTCTCGAGATCGGCAGCTACACGCTGGCGTCGGCCGTGGAGGGCACCAACACGACATGCCACGCGCTTTCGCCGGCCTTCACCCTGAACGTCGTGCCCTGTTTCGAAACCCGGCTCGAAGCCGGCGGGGGCGTTACGCTGACCGGCTACAACGGCGGTGCCGAACGGCTCGAAATCCCGTCGGAGTGGGAGGGCCGGACGGTCACGGGCATCGCATCAAATGCCTTTGCCGGTTCCCCTGTCTTTTCCGTGATCCTGCCCGCATCGGTCACGTCGCTTGAAACCGGCGCCTTTTCCGATGCCGACGCACTCGAGCGGCTCTTCTTCATGGGCGATGCGCCATCCGCCGCCGCCAACGCGCTGGCGGACTCTTCGGCGACCATCTACTACCTGCCGGGGAGAGGGGGCTGGTCGGCCAGCCTTGGCGGCCGTCCGGCCCTGCTGTGGAACCCCGCGCCGCTCCCCGGCGCCGCGTTCGGCTTCCACGACGGGGTCTTCGGATTCACGCTGGCCGGCACGGCGATGATCCCGGTGCAGGTGCAGGCGGCCACCAATCTTAGAGCCGCCGTCTGGTCCTCGGTCACCAACGCCGCGCTCGACGCCACCGGCACGCTCCACGTCCGCGACCCGGAATCTCCGGTCCATACGCGGCGCTTCTACCGCTTCGTCTGGCCGTGAGGGCGGGTGGCAGGCAGGATTCAGGGGAAGTCGGATCGGGCAGAGGGGAGGACAGCGGCAGGGATGCACGAGATCGAGACGCCGCGCCTCTGCATTCGCAAGACGGGAACAAAAAATGGCGTCGCCAAGGACGCCGTTTTCTGGGAGATGCGTCTCAAGGCGGGTGGCGAGGTGGTCGGGCGATGCCGTCTGGCCTGGCTATCGGGCGATGGGAAGCGGGTTGTCGAAGTAGGTTGGTCGCTCACGGCGGAATGCCAGCACAAGGGATATGCCGCGGAGGCCGTGAAGGGGTGTCTGGACTCCGTCTTTGAAAAATTGGCGGTCGAGAAGGTTATTGCGACAATCGACGGGACGAATGTCGCCGCGATGAACGTCGCCATCCGGTGCGGCATGACCATTGAGCGGCTTCTGCAAGGGGATGGATCGGATGCGAAGACGCCCCGGTATGTGTTTGCGGCTCGGAATCCGAATGCAGCGCGTCGATCCGCTTGTCCTGCCGTGGCACCGGCCGTTGAATTGCCTGCAGCGCAAGTGGATTCTGCCACCGATGTGCTTGCCGGGGGTGGTTCGCAGACGGCAGAGCTTGAGCCGTCCGGCGGCATCAACAAATACAGTCCGCCGGATGCGAAGATTGCGTTGTTCATGTCGCTGTTCGGGGGGCGTCCGGATATGTATGCGCTGCGTCGCTATTCGCGTCGGCACGACAACGCCTACTACATGTCGGCGTGCCGCAACGAGTACGTGCCCGGGATTTGCGGGAAGCCGAAGCAGAAGTGCGGGGCGTGCAAGAATCGCGACTTCCTGCCGTTTGATGCCGAGGCCGTTCGCGCGCATCTGATGAACCAGGATGAAAACGGGCATGGGATCATTGGCGTCTATCCGTTGCTGGCGGACGAGACGTGCCGCTTTCTTGCGCTGGACTTCGACGGCGATGGCTGGATGAAGGACGTGGCTGCGGTGCGCACCGTGTGCGACGCGGTCGGGATGCCTTGCGTTGTGGAACGTTCGCGTTCGGGAAAGGGTGCGCATCTGTGGTTTTTCTTCGAGCGTCCGATTCCGGCCGCGACGGCGCGGCGTCTGGGGTCGCTGCTCGTCACCCAGGCGATGGCGCGGCGTCATGAAATCCGCTTTGCGTCCTACGACCGCATGTTTCCCAACCAGGACACGCTGCCCAAGGGCGGATTTGGGAACTTGATTGCGCTGCCGTTGCAAGGCGGCGCGCGCAGGAAGGGGAACAGCGTCTTTGTCGATGCCGATTTCGAGCCGCATCCCGATCCGTGGGCGTTTTTGTCGGGTGTCGAAAGGCTCTCGCCCGAGCGCGTGGAGGCGTTGTCGAAAGCGCTCGACACCGAGGGCGAACTGGGGGCGATGGAGGGCGCGCCGGCAGACGAGGCGGACGCGCCGTGGCTGGCGTGGCGTCCGCCGCCGAATTTGAGTCGCGACGATTTCCCCGACGTGTTCCGCTGTGTCGAAGGCAACCGGCTTTTCGTTCAGAAGCGCGGGTTGAGCCAGCGGGCGATGAACCGGATTCGGCGGCTGGCCGCGTTTCCGAATCCGGCGTTCCATGCGAAGCAGCGCATGCGGATGTCCACGTTCGGCGTTCCGAGGGTCGTTTGCGTTGCCGACGAGACGGAGCGGTGGATTGCCTTGCCGCGCGGGACGAGGCCGGCGCTGGAGGCGCTTGCCGAGGGGGCGGGGGTCGAGCCGTCGTTCGAGGATCAGCGCGAGACGGGGCAGCCGCTGGCCGTCCGTTTCACGGGCAAGCTGCGTATGGACCAGGCTTTCGCGGTCGATGCGCTGGCGTCGGAGGACGATGGCGTGCTGGCGGCCGCCACCGCGTTCGGGAAGACGGTGGCCGCGATCGCGCTGATCGCCCGGCTTGGGCGTTCCACGCTCGTCCTGGTGCATACGCTGACGCTTCTGGCGCAATGGAAGCGGGCGCTGGCGCGGTTCCTGGTCGACGAGGCGAGCGGCGGGGCGGTCGAGGTCGGCCAGCTTGGGGGCGGCGTCAACACGCTCAACGGCCGGCTCGACATCGCGAGCGTGCAGAGCCTGGGGAACGAGGCTTTCGTGCAAACGGGCGGCGCCCGGGGGTATGGCGTGGTGGTCGTCGATGAATGCCATCACGTCCCGGCGCTGACGATCGCCCGGGCGCTGGGCGAGATGGATGCGCGGCGGATCTACGGGCTGACGGCGACGCCGATCCGCAAGGACGGGTTGCAGCCGCTGATCTTCATGCACTGCGGGCCGATCCGGTACCGGGCGGAGAGTCGGAGCCAGGCGGGGCAGGGGGGCGCACGGGTGATCCTACCGCGAATGACGCGGTTCAAGAAGTACATGGAGGTCGACGAAGAGGCGCCGGGGGCGTTGACGCAAATCCTCCGCGACATGGTGGAGGACGAGGAGCGCAACCGGCTGGTTGTCGCCGATGCGGTCAAGGCGCTGGGGGAGGGGCGTTCGCCGTTGGTTCTCACCCAGCGCACCGAGCATGTGGGCGTTTTGGCCGGGATGCTGCGTCGGGAGGTGGACGCGAAGGTGTTCGAGCTTGTCGGCAGCGCGACGGCCAAGACGAAGCGGGAGCGTACGGCCGAGATCGCGGCGGTGGGCGATGGCGAGCCGATGGTGGTCGTCGCGACCGGACAGTACGTCGGCGAGGGGTTCGACTTGCCTCGGCTTGATACGCTGCTGCTGGCGATGCCGGTGTCGTGGCGCGGGCTGGTTGCGCAGTATGCGGGGCGTCTGCACCGCGAACATCCGGGCAAGCGCGCGCCGATGATCTACGATTACGTGGACGTCCATGTCGGCGTTCTGGAGCGGATGCACCAGCGGCGTCTGAAGGCCTACGCTCAGATCGGCTACTGCACGGCGCCGGCGGAAGGGGAGATCACGGGCGGCAACGTGATTTTCGACACCGGCACGTTCGCGAGCGTCATGCGTCGGGACTTCCAGGCGGCTCGGGAGCGCATTTTGATCGTCAGCCCGTTCATCCGCAGGCGGCGCGCCGATGCCGTTTTCGGCTGGCTTCAGCCTGCGCTGGCGCGTGGGGTGTCCATTGAGATCGTGACCCGGCCGCCGGGCGGCTATCGGCCGGAGGCGGTTCGTGGAATTGCGGATTGCATTGAGAACCTGCGCCAGGCGGGGGTTGTGGTGACGGAGCGTGCGCAGATCCACCAGAAGTTCGTGGTCGTCGACGGCCGGCTCGTCTGGTACGGCAGCTTGAATTTGCTCAGTTATGGCACTTCGGAGGAGAGCCTGATGCGCCTGAGTTCCCGCGACGTTGCGGGCGAGCTCGAGGCATCGCTGAAATGACCCACTTCCTTGTTTTCAGTTCCGGTTTCCCGGCTTTGTGGGAATGCCGTTAGGAGGTTGTTCGAATTTCGCAAGGGGCGTCAGGCGTGTCGCGCGATACGCCTGCTTTCAGGCGCCCCTTGTTTCCCCGCCCCTGGCTTTGCTATCCTGGATCCCCATGAATCCGGACACGAATGCGCCGGCGGTTTCGCCGACGGCCGCCGCGCCGCGCGGCATGAGGCCCCACATCGGCCTTTTCGGGCGTCGCAACGTCGGGAAATCCTCGCTGTACAACCGCCTGCTCCGCCAGGATGCCGCGATTGTCTCCGACGAGGCGGGCACCACCACCGATCCCGTCGAGCGCATGGCCGAGCTGCATGGCGTGGGCGCCGTGCAAGTGATTGACACCGCGGGGATCGACGACGTCGGCGCATTGGGCGAAGCCCGTGTAGAGCGCACACGCCGGACGATTGGCCGCGTGGATGTGGCGCTGCTGGTCGTGGACGCCTGGGAGGAGTTCGAACGCGACCTCCTGGGCCGGTTCCGCGATCGCGGGACGCCGGTGGTGGTCGTCTGCACCAAGGCGGACGTCCGCGCCAACCGCCGGCTCGAGGACGCCGCGCTGGCGGACGGCGCCCCGTCGATCGTCCGCTTCAGCGCCCTCTCCGGGGAAGGGTTCGACGAGGTGCTACAGGCGATTTCTGCCGCGTTGGGCCCGTCGCAGGCGGCGGGGGCTCCTCCTGCGCTCGCCGGAGACCTCGTGCCGCCCGGGGGCGTGGCGGTGCTGGTGACCCCCATCGACCAAGGGGCCCCGCAAGGCCGGCTCATCCTTCCGCAGGTGCAGACGATCCGGGATCTGCTTGACCATGGATGCCTGCCCCTGGTGGTGCGCGACACCGAATTGGCGGATGCGTTGGCGTCGCTGCGTGCGCCCCCTGCCATGGTCATCACCGACAGCCAGGCCTTCCGGCGCGTCGCCGCCTGTGTGCCCGGGACGATTCCCCTCACCTCCTTCTCGATCCTCTTCGCGAGGCTCAAGGGCGATTTGGCTTTGTTGGCGGCGGGGGCGGCGCGCATCGAGAGGTTGCGTCCGGGCGACCGCATACTCATCGCCGAAGCGTGCACGCACCACCCGATCCAGGACGACATCGGCACCGTGAAGATCCCGCGTCTCCTCGAGGGGAAGGCGGGCGGGGCGCTTTGCATCCATCATGCGGCGGGCCGTGATTTCCCGGAAGACGCGTCGAGCTTCGACCTGGTGGTCCACTGCGGTTCCTGCATGCTGAACCGGACGGAGACCCTGTCCCGCCTGGGCAAGGCGGCCGCGTCGGGAGTGCCCGTCACCAACTACGGCATGGCGATCGCGGCGTGCCTGGGGATCCTCGACCGTGCGCTGGCGCCGTTCCCGGAAGCCCGCGAGGCCTGGCTCCGGGCGAAGGAAGAGCGGGCCTGACGGGCCCCGCGCCCGGCCTATTGGCTCTGCTTCCGGAAGAGGTGGAGCCCGGCGAGGAAGAAGACCACGTTGGGCGCCCAGGCGCTGACGGGAACGGGGATGGTGCCCCGTTTCCCGAAATAGGAGCATACCTGCGTGGCGGCGTAGAAGCCGAAGAAGAGCCCTACGGCCACGAGCACGCCTTTGAAGACGCTTTGGCGCCCCGAGGCCACGCCCGCCGGCACGGCGAAGAGGGTGATCACCAGACAGGCCCAGGGCGAGGCGAGGCGGTTCCAGATGTCGCACCGGTAGTCCGCGACCACGGCAGGGGCCAGATTCGGGCGCATCTCGAGGTATCGCCGGAGGTCGCGCAGCGAGAAGGCGTTCTCCAGCTTGAGGGCGCCGGCATTCAACATGTTCGCCTCGAGGGCGAAATCGCGGGGCTGCTCGTTGAACTCCGGCCGGCTTTCCAGCGGGCGGACGGGCGGTTGCGGCCGGGTTGTGTCAATTTCGCCTTTTTCGTTGAAGAACGTGAGCTTGGCATCGTGGAACCACCAGCATCCGTCGTAGTACGAGGCGTTGGTGCTCACCAGCGAGGCGGTTTTCACCCGCGTCGCGATGTTGGTGCCGAGGGATGCGGCGGGCGTGGCGCCGGGCTCCCCGAAGAAGTCGATGGTGACGTCGTGGATGGTCTCGGGATGGTTCACGTCGAAGCTGCCGATGCGCCAGACGCGTCCGGCGGCTTCGTTGTTGTAGGGCAGGTTCTCGTAGAGGTAGGGGGGTAGCGGGTGGAATTTGTTGTCGGCGAGGCGCCGGGTGAAGACGACGGCTTTGGGGGCGATGAACTCGTTGTTCAGCGCGGACAGCACGCCCAGCACGACCGAGGCGAGCAGCATGGGGGTGGCGATGGAGCGGAACGAGACGCCGCTGGCCTTCATAGCGATGATTTCGCTGTGGCGCGAGAGTTGCCACGTGGCGTAGAGGGCGCCGAGGAGGAGCGAGGCGGGGAGCATCCATTCGAGGACGGGCGAGAGGTAGCCCAGGAAATAGAGGACGAGGGTCTTGGCCGGGGGATGGGCGGCGGCGATTTTGGGCTGCTTGTCGAAGAAGTCGAAGAGCAGGTAGATCGAGGCGAAACCGACGAAGCAGTAGGCCACCGGAACCAGGAATTCCCGGAGGACGTGGCGGGAGAGGATTCTCATGGGGAGGGCTCCAGCGTACGCCGCACGATGGCGGCGATCTCGGAGAGAAAGCGTTCGGGGCCGAAGGTCTCGGCGTGGGCCCGGATGGCGGCGGGTTCCCACGTGGACGCGGCGGCGCGCGAGACGGCGTCGAGCAGGCTGTCTTCGGACGAATCGAGGAAGAAGAGGCCCGACACGCCGTCCGAGACGGTCTCCAGCGCGCCGCCGCGGCCGTAGGCGACCACGGGGCGGCCGCAGGCCATGGCTTCGAGGGGCACGATGCCGAAGTCCTCTTCGCCCGGGAAGACGAGCAGGCGGCAGGCGCGGTAGAGGTCGCGGATCTCGTCGTTGCTGCGCCAGCCGAGGAACTCGACGGTGGGTCCGGCCATCGCGCGCAGGCGGTCGAGGCCGGTTCCGGCGCCGACCACCTTGAGGGGCCACTTCGCGGCGGAGTAGGCGCGCACGGCGAGATCGACCCGCTTGTAGGGCACGAGGGCGGAGACGACGAGGTCGAAACCGCCGGAACCGGTGGCGGCGGGGTCGGGATGAGGGGTGTAGAAGCGGGTGTCCACGGGCGGATGCACCATGTCGCACTCGCGCCCGTAGAAGTTCTCGATGCGGCGGGCGACGGCGCGGGAGATGGCCACGAAGCGATCGACGCCGTCGCTGGTGCGGCGATCCCAGCGCCGCAGGCGGGCGAGCAGGGGGTACGCGAGGAGGCGTCGCAGGCCGCGTCCGAGATACTCTTCCTGGAAGAGCCAGGCGTAGCGCATGGGGGTGAAGCAGTAGCAGAGGTGCCTGGCGCCGGGGGGCGCGCGGAAGCTCTTGGCGACGCAATGGCTGGTGGTGAGGAGGAGGTCGGCGGGCGGGATGCGCAGGCGGCGCGCCGCGGAAGGCATCAGGGGAAGGAAGGAGCGGTAGTGGCGGGTGATGCCCGGGATGCGCTGGAGAAAGGAGCAGGCGAGCGGGTGGGAGCGGAGGTCGTCGTCGATGGCGTCCGGATTGGCGAGGAGCGTGGCGATGGGGGCGTCCGGGAAGGCTGCGGCGAAGTGCTGGAGCACCTTTTCGCCGCCGCGCATGCCGGTGAGCCAGTCGTGGCCGAGCACCACGCGGCGTCCGGCGGCGGCCTCGGAGAGGGGGTTGGCGGACGGGATGCTCATGGGCGGCCTCCCTGGCGCGCCATCGCGATGCGGCGGAAGGTCGAGTCCTTGCGACCGACCACGCGGTAGGCGGCGAGCGTTTCGGCGGCGGTGCGGTCCCAGGTGAACTGCGCGGCGCGAGCGAGACCGCGGGCGGCGAGGTCGCGGCGGAGCGCAGGGTCGGAGAGCACGGAGAGGATGCTCTTCGCGAGGGCGGACGTGTCGCCCGCCGGCACGATGCGGGCGGCGTCCCCGGCGATTTCGGGCTGTGCGCCGCCGTCGGTGCAGACCACGGGTGCGCCGTGCGCCATGGCTTCGAGGATCGGGAGGGCGGAGCCTTCGTAGCGGGAGGGATTCACCACCACTGCGGCTTCGCGGTAGAGCGCCGACAGGTTGGAAGGGGACAAGAGACCCGGGAAGAGCACATGGTCCTCGATTCCCAGCGATTCGGCCATGCGGCGGGCCGCGGGGTGGTTTGGATCTTCGGGACCGACAATCACGAGACGGGCGTTGGCGGCACCGCGATGGAGCACCTCTTTGAAGGCGCGGACCAGGTCGGGAACCTGCTTGTGGGGACCGCAACGCCCCACGTAGAGCACGAGCGGGGCGGAAGGGCCGGGAGGTGGGGAAGACGCACCGACTCCCAGTGCATCGGCGCCGTGGAAGATCACGTGGAATTTTTCCAGCGCGACGCCGCGAAGGCGGAGGGAGGAGGCCAGATCGCGCCGGAGGGTTTCGCTCGGGACGAGCACGACGCAGGACCGATCGATGGTCCCGCGCAGGGTGGCGCGGCGGAAGGCCCGGCGGCGCGCCGCCCGTGCGCCGGTACCGTCGGCATTGCGGACAAGGAGAGGGTCGGCGTCGTGGATGGTCGCAATGGCGCGGCCGGCGGAGCATCGGCGCAATCCGTTGAAGGCCAGGTAGGGCAGGGTGGCGCCGGGGCTGTGGAAGACGTCGCAATGGTGCACCCGCAGCCAGATGGGCAGGAAGAACTGGCCGAGGAACGAAGCGGGCGAATAGGGGAAGACTACGCCTCGGACATTCGGGAGAGAAGCGATGCCCAGATCGGAGAGCGTCCGGTCGCGCAGGTCGGCGTCGCGAAACAGCAGGGAAAAGCGTTCGCTTGGGGCGAGCAAGGGGATGCGCCGCGCGAGTTCGCGGGCGTACACCTCGACGTCGGACGGAGGATCGCCGACCCACCGCATATCGAGGACGATGGTCATGGATGGGAGGATGATAGCGGGAAACGCCCCGTGCCGCAAGCCGACCGAACGGCGGCGTGCGCCCCAGTCTTTCCCCGGTGAACCCCAAGCACAAAACGCGCCGGGAAACGCGCTCGGGATGGACGGCTGTTCCGGCACGCTCGGCCAGTGCCGCCATTCTCCAGCGCATCGCACAGGCGACCGTAACCAAAGGACTACGGCCGAAGAAGAACGGATCCAATGACAACAGGCAAGTGACAGCTGCAGCCGGTTGTGGTTCAATACATGCATGAAACCGACGCTTCTGGTGCTGGCTGCCGGCATGGGCAGCCGCCATGGTGGGCTCAGGCGGATCGACCCGGTCGGCCCCGGCGGCGAGATCGAGCGCCCGATCGCCTCCGGCATCTACCCCGCGCATCTCCGGAACAACTGAGTTGGCAGATGCCGCTGCGGACGCCCCTATGGAACTGACCCTGCTGCCGGAAGGCCACTTCCGCCTCATCGAGGGGGATGGTGCCGACCTCCTGCTGACCGACGCCGCCGCGGCCCGCATCCGCAAGGCCTTTGCCGCCTCGACGGCCGAGGGCTTCCTCTGCCTGGCGGCGTATGACGGCACGCTAATCTCCTCGCTGGCCTTCGGCCGTGCCTTCGCCCGCTACTACCTGACGGCGCTCTGCCAGTCGCCGCGCGACGGGGAGAACGCTTTTCCGGCTGTCGCGCCACCCGACGAGGCCGCCTGGGACGACTGGATCGAGCGCGCGCCACCCCTCAGGGGACTCGAGTTCCTTGACGCCGCGCGCGCCAACGCCCTGTGGGCGGAGCTTGATGCGGCGACCCGCGAGGCGGCGGAGCGCACCCTCGGGGGACTCGACGGCTTTCTCCAGTCCATCGACCCGGTCTGGCGCACCGTGGGCCGCGTCACGTTCCATCTGGCCGAGAACAAGAAGCATCCTGAGCGCCCCTTCGCCTTCATGGCCACCTATGCCAGCAGGCTCTCCGATATCGGGCGTGTCCAGCATCTGCCCCTTGGACGCGCGCTGACCGAATATGCCGGCGCCCGCAACCGCAAGGCCCTGCTGCACCTGCTGGCGCCGATCCAGCAGGCGGTCGGCACCAGCGAGCTGGTGCGCGAGCTCTTCGAGTCGGGCCGGCTCTACCAGCCGGCCGCCTGGACCACGCAGCAGGCGTACCGTCTGCTCCGCGACCTGCCGGCCATCGAGGCGGCCGGCGTGATCGCGCGCGTGCCCGACTGGTGGAACGCCCGCCGGCCGCCGCGGCCGCGGGTCACGGTAAAGGTGGGCGACGGCAAGCCGGCGCAGCTCGGCGCCGCCGCGCTCCTCGACTTCAACCTGAGCGTGACGCTCGGCGACGCCGAGCTTTCGCCGGAGGAGATACAGGCGCTGCTGAATTCGGGATGCGGCCTCGTCTCGCTGCGGGGCCAGTGGGTCGAGGTGGATGCCGGACAGCTCAAGGACGTGCTTGACCACTGGAAGGCGGTCGAGCGCCGCGCCGCCCGCGAGGGCATCCCCTTCGCCGAGGCCATGCGGCTGCTGGCGGGACTCTCCGCCGAGAGACCCGGGGGCGATGCCGATGATGCGGCCGGTACCGAGCGCATCCAGGCCTGGACGGGCATCCGCGCCGGCCGCTGGCTGGATGAGACGCTGGCCCGCCTGCGCCAGCCCGAGATGGCCGGCGGCACGCTGCCCTGCGCCGACGAACTGCAAGCCACACCGCGCCCCTACCAGGAGACCGGCATCCGCTGGCTGCACTTCATGGCCAGCCTCGGCCTGGGCGCCTGCCTGGCCGACGACATGGGCCTCGGCAAGACCCTGCAGACGCTGGGCCTGCTGCTGTGGCTGCGGCGCGAGGGCACCGCGCACGCGCCCTCCCTGCTGGTCGCGCCCGCCTCGCTGCTGGCCAACTGGAAGGACGAGGCCCGGCGCTTCGCCCCCTCGCTCCGGCTGCTGGTGGTTCATCCCTCCGGGGATGACCAGGAGCGGCTGCAGGCCTGCGCCGACGATCCCGAAGCCGGGCTCGCGGGGGTTGATCTGGCCGTCACCTCCTACGGCATGGTTGCCCGCACCCCCTGGCTGGCGCAGGTGCCGTGGCGCCTCGTCGTGCTCGACGAGGCCCAGGCCATCAAGAATGCCGCCACGCGCCAGGCGCGCGCCGTCAAGGCCCTGCAGTCGCGGACGCGCCTCGCCCTGACCGGCACACCGGTGGAGAACCGCGCCGGCGACCTCTGGTCGCTCTTCGACTTCATCAACCCCGGTCTGCTCGGCGACGCGCGCCGCTTCGGCGCCTACATCCGCAACCGCGGCGACCAGCCCGGCGCCTACGCGCCCCTGCGCCGCCTGACGCGCCCCTACATCCTGCGCCGCCTCAAGACCGACCGCCGCGTGATCGACGACCTTCCCGAGAAGACCGTCATGCCGGCCTACTGCGGCCTCACCCCGGCGCAGGCGGCCCTCTATGCCGACCATGTGCGGCAGCTCCGCGAGGCGCTCCAGAACGACGACGCATCCGAACCCATGAAGCGCCGCGGCGTGATCCTGGCCGCGCTCATGCGCTTCAAGCAGATTTGCAACCATCCCTCGCAGGTCACGGGCGACGGCGACTTTGCCGAGGAGCGCAGCGGCAAGTTCGCCCGCCTGCGCGAGCTCGTCGAGGAGATCGCCGAGCGCCAGGACAAGCTGCTGGTCTTCACCCAGTACCGCGAGATGACCGAGCCGCTGGCCGCCTTCCTGGCGACGATCTTCCGGCAGCCGGGGCTGGTGCTGCACGGCGGCACGCCGGTGGCGCGGCGCCGCGAGCTGGTCGCCGCCTTCCAGCGCGACGACGGCCCGCCCTTCTTCGTCCTCTCGCTCAAGGCCGGCGGCACGGGGCTGAACCTCACCCAGGCCTCGCACGTGATCCATTTCGACCGCTGGTGGAACCCCGCCGTCGAGAACCAGGCCACCGACCGCGCCTTCCGCATCGGACAGCGCAAGCATGTGATCGTGCATCCCTTCATCTGCCGCGGCACGGTGGAGGAGCGGATAGACGCCATGCTGGCCGAGAAGCGCGGCCTGGCCGACGAGCTGCTGGAGGGCGGCGGCGAGAAGCTGCTGACCGAGATGGGCAACGACGAGCTACTCCGCTTCGTCGCGCTCGACTTGGCCGCTGCCGGAGAGTAAGATGCGCGTACCTGTTTCCATATCGGCCGTCCGTCGTCCCAGGAGCATTACATGAGCCGCTACAGTTACCGCTACGACCGCTACAGCATATTTCCCCAGAGCAAGAGCAAGGGCGAGCGCATGGCCGACGCCGCCCGCAAGCGGCAGGCGCTGGAGAAGAAGGGGCAGAAGCTCGCGCCCGTTGTCCTGCAGGGCTTCGCCATCGCCACGACCTTCTGGGGCAAGGCCTGGTGCAAGAATATCGAATCCTATCACGACTACTCCAACCGGCTGCCGCGCGGCCGCTCCTATGTCCGCAGCAACAGCGTCATCGACTTGCAGATCGAACGCGGCGTGATCCGGGCGCAGGTGATGGGCAGCTCGCTCTATCGCGTGGAGATCAAAATCCGTCCGGTCGCGGCGGAGCGCTGGCAGGCCATCTGCAAGGAGTGTACCGGCAAGATCGGCTCGATGATCGAGCTGCTGCAGGGGCGCCTCTCCAACGAGGTCATGTCGGTGATGACCAGCCAGGAGACAGGGCTCTTCCCGCAGCCGGCGGAGATCCGCTTCACCTGCTCATGCCCCGATTCCGCCGGCATGTGCAAGCATATCGCCGCCGTGATGTACGGCATCGGCAACCGTCTCGACACGCAGCCCGAGCTGCTCTTTCTCCTGCGCGGCGTCGACTCGGCCGACCTGCTTGCCAACATCGCCGCGGCACCTGATACCGCAACGCTTCCCGATACCGAGGCACTGGTCGCGGAGGAGCTTTCCGATGTCTTCGGCGTCGAGATCGACACTTCGGTACCCGCCGTACCGCCCGCTGCCGCCCCGGAGCCCGCGGCCGTACCCAAGCGTCCGCGTGGGCGTCCGCGGAAGAGCACGGCCGCCGCTGTGCCGGAAACCAAGGCAGCCCCCAAACGCCCTCGTGGGCGTCCACGTAAAGTTGCGTCAACCGCCGCGCCGGAGCCTGCGGCCGCCGCTGCGCCGAAGTCCGAAGCAGTTCCCAAACGCCCTCGCGGTCGTCCGCGGAAGGAGGCATCCGCCACCGCCGCGCCGGAGCCCGCGGCCGCGCCGGAAACCTCCGCCGCCCCCAAGCGCCCGCGTGGTCGTCCGCGGAAAGACGCGTCAACCGCCGCCGCGCCGGAGCCCGCCGCTCCCAAGCGTTCACGGAAGAGCACGACCGCCGCTGCACAAGAAAGCGAGACAGCCCCCAAACGCCCTCGCGGTCGCCCGCGTAAAGTTGCGTCAACCGCCGCCGCGCCGGAGCCCGAGACTGCCCCCAAGCGCCCGCGTGGTCGTCCGCGGAAAGACGCGTCAACCGCCGCCGCGCCGGAGCCCGCCGCCGCGCCCAAGCGCCCTCGCGGTCGTCCGCGCAAAGACGCGCCCGCCGCGACGTGACGGTAGCCGAATACTGCATGTTTCAAAGCCCCGAAGGGGCGGTCTCACCATAGCCCGGGGCAAGCGGAGCGCAGCCCCGGGATCCGGAGCGAGGACATCGTGGCCTGAAGGGCCACTTCAAGGAGGTTTGAGATTTTAGCGAATCGAATGATAAGGTGTAATCAGTCAAGTAAGTATCGTGCCCTTGCCCGGTTTGCCCGGCATACGTGGCGTGGTCGCCGCGTGGCCGCCGCCCCATCCCGCACGCGTCGTGGTCGCCGCGTCTATCACCTCATCCTTTTACACTCTCCGATCATACGACCGAGTCGCATGATCAAAAAGCGAGACAGAGGCAGGCATAGGCGGCTGTGCAGCGCAGTGCCTTGTGTGCGGCTCGCCGGTCATGCCGCGTAGCGGCAGACAGGGACGGCTCGCCCTACCCTGCACTTCACCGTACCGTGAGCTTGTGCCGGCGCGGCGGGCGGGGTGGTTCGGTACAGGGCAATGTATGATTCGGCTTGCATTTGGCTCGCAGTTCTGTAGGCTTTGTTTTCAACTTTATTGGAAGTCCTGCCAACTTGAAAGGATTCCATGGAAATCGAACGAAAAATCCATCTTGATCGACTCGTCGCAGCGAAACACGACGGATTCATCAAAATATTGACGGGGATTCGTCGTTGCGGAAAGAGCTTTCTTCTTTTTCGTCTCTTCAAGCGGCATCTCCTTGCATCGGGTGTTCCCGCAGAGCGCATTGTCGAAGTGGATTTGGAGCAACGGGAATCCGCACATCTTCGCAATCCGATTGCGCTGGCCGCCTTCATCCGTTCCCAAATCCGCGATGCGCAGTCGTGGACCTATGTGCTGATCGACGAAATTCAACTTTGCCACAAGGTCCTTCCGGAAGGCATAGACCTGGCCAGAATCCACCCAGACGACAGGGAGGGGGCCTATGTCACGTTTTATGACACGCTTTCAGAACTGAAGGCCCTGCCAAATGTCGACGTCTACGTGACAGGTTCCAACTCGAAACTGCTTTCCTCCGATGTTGCCACTCAATTCCGGGGACGCGGCCACGTCATCCGCGTCCAGCCGCTGTCCTTCGCCGAACGGCTCTCCGTTGCCGGGGGTTCCGCCGATCGGCAGCGGGTTTTTGCGGACTATCTCATTTACGGAGGGCTTCCGGAATGCGTCCTCATGCAAAATGACGCGGAACGCAGGAACTATCTTTCCGGGCTCCACGAAACCATCTACCTGCGCGACATTGAAGAACGGAACAAAGTCCGCAACCCTGCCGTCCTTGAAGCCTTGCTGGACATGGTGATGAGCAATATCGGGGGGCTCACGAATCCGACGAAACTCGCCAATTCGATGAAAAGCGAGATGCGGGCGGACGTCAACCATGTCACGGTTCGTTCCTACCTCGGGCATCTTGAGAGCGCTTTCCTCGTCGAAAGAGCCCTTCAATGGGATGTCAAGGGGCGTCGATACATGGAATATCCGTTCAAGCTCTATGCATCCGACCTGGGGCTTCGCAATGCAAGAACCGGGTTCCGCCAGACCGAGCGCGCCCACCTCATAGAAAACGCCATCTTCAACGAATTGAGGCTCCGGGGCTTCGGGGTCGATGTCGGCTCCGTTGTGCTCGATACGGGCAAGGGCGGCAACAGGGGTGCTTCACGGCACGAAATCGACTTCATTGTCCGCCGGGGTTCCGAAACAATCTACATCCAGTTTTCGACGGCGCTCTACGACGAGGACAAGCACAGGCGTGAAATCGCCCCGTTACTCCGCGTCGGCGACTCGTTCAGGAAAATCATGGTCGTGAACGATCCGCTGCAACTTCCGTCTTTCGACGACAACGGCATTGCCTACATAGGACTGCTTGACTTCCTGCTCGACCCGGGTTTTCTGTAGCGGCGGATGAAACGAGCGAACCACTGCCTTGCCACGAACTTACAACAGGTGATGTCGCGTTTCAAGTTGCCTTCCCGCCAATCGTTGTGCTACTCTGCAACATCGGGAAAAACGAGGTTCACATCTGCGGGAAATGGCTCATGAGGAAACTTGCATTCTTGATTATGACGATGGCAGCCGCCGTCTCGATTCTCGCGCCCTCGAACGCCGCCGCCGACACCGAAGGCCCCTACACCTACACCATCGCCGACGGCAAGGCCACCATCACCCGTTTCAACACCTCGTATGCGGGCGCATTGGCGATCACAAACGAACTCGGCGACCGCTCCGTCACCGCCATCGGCTCCTACGCGTTCGAAAACTGCACCTGCCTGTCGGCAGGCAGATCCCCGGCGGCACCGTTCTCCACCCTGCGGAGAGCGCGGGCTCCTATGGCACTTGCTCCCTTTGCGGGAACTGCTCAAGCACTCGACGACACTCGACGACTGCCCCCTTACGCGAAAGATTGAACGGGTTACACGACTGTGCTAACGTTGTGCCGAACGAAGCATGGCGAAAGAGGCAGAGACGGATAACTGCCTGGGGCTTTCGTTGGAGCAACGTGAGCCGAGAAACTGGCAAAGAAGAAATGATCCTTGAGCACAGGAGACCAGAAGCATGATCGGAGCAATTGCTGGCGACATCATTGGTTCGGCGTACGAGTTCTCGCCAATCAAGACCAAGGATTTTCCACTGTTCCATCCCCGGTGCGAATTCACCGACGACACCGTGCTTACCGTCGCCATTGCGGAAGCGATCCTCGATGGCACGCCATACGGGGGCGCCGTGCGCCGATACGGTCGCCGTTACCCTAGCGCCAGTTATGGTTTAAAATTCGTCCAGTGGCTCCGTTCGGAGGATGCCGGACCGTACAACAGTTGGGGCAACGGTTCCGCCATGCGCGTGAGCCCTGTGGGCTTCGCGTTCTCGACCGAGGAAGAAGTGCTGGCCCAGGCCAAGGCGACGGCGGAGTTTACCCACAACCACCCGGAGGGTATCAAGGGCGCGCAGGCAACGGCATTGGCCATCTTCCTCGCCAGAACCGGCAGCGACAAGGAGACCATCCGCTCGCGTGTCGCCGCCTTGTCCGGGTATGACCTGGACCGTACCGTGGACGAAATCCGCCCCGCATACTCTTTTGACGAGTCATGCCAAAGGACGGTGCCGGAGGCGATCATTGCCTTCCTTGAGTCCGAGTCGTACGAAGACGCAATTCGCAACGCGGTTTCGCTGGGTGGCGACAGCGACACGCTCGCATGCATCACCGGCGGGATTGCCGAGGCGTTCTACGGCGGCGTTCCACCCGAAATCCGCGAGAAAGTTAAAGAGCTGCTCACACCCGACCTCTGGGCGGTGACGGAACGCTTCTGCGGGCAGTTCATCATCTAAAGGGCGAGACGCTGGAAGCAAAGCTTCCGTTGCGCGACGAGTGCGCGAAGCCGGCCTTGAAAACCGGCGGACAGGAAGGAACGCGCCAGCACGGCGTCCAGATTCTCGCGCATTGCGCTCAATATACGTTGCTCGGCGCGCTCTCTCTGCTGCGGAGTCAGCCCGAGGTTGGCGGCGAAACGTTTGAAATTCCGATGGGAAAAGTTGCTCTTCTTGCCGTCGAGAGTGAGCGCGAGCTCCTCCTTTTCATCAGGCATGTGGAGGCTGGCCGGAACGAGATCGTAGGCGGGCGCCAGATTCCATGCTCCATCGGGATGCCGCAGGAGAGAAAAGTTCTTGAGGTGCATGTCGGAGTTGCCCGTGAGGAAGCAAAAGAGGACCAGCTCGTAAAGCCGGATAGCATCCAGACCCGGAGCCGAGGAGTATGCGCGGAGGGCTTTGCCGACGGACTCCATCGAGGCGCGGTATTTCTCGGTCGTGATCCGGTCGGAGAGTTGGCAGAAGTCCTCCATGTGGAGCACGCCGCCGTCCGGGCGATCCATGCGCCGCGACAGATAGGCCAACGCGCCGGACTGCAGACGGACGAGCCCGAAATCGGCGGTCGCAATCCCGGCGACCCGCGCAAGCGACATGCAGGCGTGCTCGGACTCGGGCAGCTCGGGAAAACGTTCCGTGGGGAGCTTGAGGATGTAGTTGCCTTCCAGCCCGACCAGTGTCAGCCGGTCGGGCGTGCCCGTCCCCTTCCGTTCAAGATGAACGGAAAGCTTGGCCTGAACGCCGGGAACCGACATGCGGTTGCGGATGATGCGTTCGGCCATGGCGTTGAGTTCTTCGGTGGTATAGTCGAAACGCGGCGCTTCGGGACGGCCAAAGAGCTTTCTTGCGCAAGCCGGATGGTATCCGCGGTCAACTTCGGAGGCTTCTGCTCCGCATATCAGGCAGCGGGTTGTCATGGTGCGACCTCCCGGATGCTCGCGGCACCGATGCAGTCCTTGCAGCAGGCCATCAACAGCCCCATGCGGTCATTCGGATCCAGTTTCCAGGATTGCGTGGCCACATTCAATAGCCAGCCTTCCGGAATCAGCCCGTCGAAAAACGGGAACAGAAAACGGCTCCGATAGGGTTCAGCCCGCAGAGGCAGGCGCGCGCTAACGGGAATAGCATCCGGGCGGGCGATGTAGTCGCGGTCATACTGGAACGTAAAGCCGCCTTCGGCTTCCTCGGCGAGGCGACCGGCTAGCGTTCCGAACAGGAAGACATCAGCTCTGCGCATCGGGCACCTCCCGTTGTTGCGGGACAGGGCCGAGTTCGGCACCGAACAGGTTCAGCACGATGTTGACCTTGTCCATGCGCAGGGTCGGCTTGCCGCTCTCCAGTTCACGGAGGAACCGCAGGCCGACGCCGGCGCGGTCGGCCAGTTGCATCTGGGTCAGTCCATACTGTTTCCGCTTGCCGCGGACAAACGATTGAAGCGTCATTACTGTATCCTCATCGGGTACGAAAGTGCCCTGTTTCTCAGATTTAACCCCGATAGGGTATAATGTCTGAAAAGACGACCGAAATGTACCCGATAAGGTGTAATTAGTCAAGCGTGTCGCGCATTGATTTCTTTGATTTATCGAGGCGCTTGCAAAACCCCTTGCCGGTCGGGACAGAGCCCGACCCTCCAGATCCGCCCCTGGGGACCGCCGTCCCCGGCGGGCCGGGCGGAGGGACCGGGTTTTGCAAGAGCCTCTTCTCTTGTGGGCGGGATGTAAGTGGGGGTAGGGGCGACGCATTGGTTGCGCCGCCCCTACCCCTACGCGACCGCCCACTTTATACGGTTCCAAGATTGAACTTCCGTTTGGTATGATTATGGTGTATGGTTTCCCTGTCATGAAAACGGGTGACCGCGTCTTAATCCAGCGTGAAATCGCACCGCATCTGCTGCATCTGGCGCAGATGTACCCGATCGTCACAGTTACCGGGCCGCGCCAGTCGGGCAAGACCACGCTGGTGCGCCTGCTTTTTCCTTCGTTTGATTATGTTAATCTGGAAATTCCCGATGTCCGCGCGGAGGCGCTGAGTGATCCGCGCGGCTTCCTGCTCCGCCATGCCGCTCCAGCGATCCTTGACGAGATCCAGCACGCCCCGGCGCTGCTGAGCTACCTCCAGGCCGTGGTGGACGAAACCGGACGCAACGGCATGTACATATTAACAGGCAGCCATCAGCCCGAACTGCAGGCGGCCATCACCCAGTCGCTCGCCGGGCGAACAGGAATCGCAGAATTGCTGCCGCTCTCGATCTCCGAGTGGAAGGCTGCCGGAGCCTCAAAGGGGCGCGACCTCTGGATGCTGCAGGGGTTCATGCCGCGGCTGGCCGGAAACGACGTGGCACCGGTTCAGCTCTACCGGGACTATTTCCGCACCTACGTGGAGCGCGATGCCCGTCAGTTGATCAACCTGCGCAACCTCCGGGCTTTCGAGACCTTTGTCCGCCTGCTGGCGGGACGGGTCGGCCAGATCATAAACTTCGCTTCGCTGGCCGGGGATATAGGCGTCTCGGCCGCCACCCTGCGGGAGTGGCTGAGCGTGCTTGAGGCATCCTATGTGGTCTGGACAATTACGCCCTACTTCAGGAATTTCGGCAAGCGGCTGATCAAGTCGCCGAAAATCTATTTCACGGAGACCGGCCTGGCCGCCTATCTGCTGGGGCTGCGCACGGAAGATCAGGTCGGGCGCGACCCGCTGCTCGGCAACCTTTTTGAGAACATGGTGGTCATGGAGGTGCTGAAGGCGCGTCTGAATGCGGGCAAGGATCCTGACTTGTACTTCTTCCGCGACAGCCAGGGCTTCGAGGTGGATCTGCTGCTGGCCTCGGGGCGCACACTGGTGCCTATCGAGATCAAGGCCGCCTACACGCCCGGCGAGGATCTCAGCAAGGGGGTGCGGCGCTTCGCCGCCCTTACAACCGAGGCGGTGCGCCCGACGGTGATCTATGCCGGACGCGATATTCCCTCGCAGGATGCCCCATCCTTTCTCAACTTCGAGCACACGGCCGGGTTTATTCGCGAATGTCCGTGAGGACGCCCCTACTGCGCCCTCTCCTCCGCCAAGATTCGCAACCAGCGTCATCCCCGGCATCACCAGCCGCCGGAAATTTCCGTTTTCACGAGTTCCCGATAAAAAAAGTTCACCGCCCCTCTTGACAAGTACGGTCACCCGTGATAAGTTCGGCGCGCCAAACTTTTAAGAGGCGAAGGAACTTGGAAGGACGTTGCGATGACGGAAGCGTTGAGCATCAGCATTGAAAACTATCTGGAGACGATCTTTCTCCTCATTCGGGAGCATACGGTTGCCCGGTCGAAGGATATCTCGGATCGTCTCGAGGTGAACCGGTCGTCCGTGACCGGCATGTTGCAGACCCTGCGTGACCGGGGACTGGTGAACTACGAGCCCTACGGTTTCGTCACCCTGACCGCCGAGGGCGAGAAGATCGCCAGCCGCGTCCTGCGGCGGCATGAGGCGCTGCGCGACTTCATGGTGCATGTGCTGGCCATCGACGAGGCCGAGGCCGACAAGGCCGCCTGCCACATGGAGCACGGCATATCGTCGCGCGTCGTGGAGCGATTCGTCGAGTTCGCGGATTTCGTCAAGACCTGCCCCAGGGCGGGCGCGAAGTGGGTACACGGCTTCGGGTACCGTTGCGAGGAGGCGGCGGTCGAGCCGCATAACTGCGAGCGGTGCATCGAGCAGTGCCTCGAGGATGTCAGGAAGAACCAGAGGAAAGGAACAGAGAGTGTCATGACCATTCCACTCAGTGAGTTAAAACCCGGCGAGAAGGCGCAGATTGAGAAGGTCGCCGGTCAGGGTGCCGTGAAGCGGCGCATCCGCGACATGGGCGTCACCACGGGCAGCCTGGTCGAGGTGGTGCGCGTGGCCCCGCTGGGAGACCCCATCGACGTGAGGATCAAGGGCTACCATCTGTCGCTCCGCAAGGGGGAGGCGGCGGATATCAGCGTGAAGAGGGTCAACGCATGAGGTGCGCAGCCATGAACCCGGCCTTGTGGATGCCTCTGAGCCTGGTGCCGGCAGGGCACTCGGTGCGGCTGCGGCGTGTGCAGGCCGGCAGTGGGCTGGCCGCCCGGCTGACCGCCATGGGTCTGCTGCCGGGAACACAGATACAGGTGTGCCACAACGACCGCAACGGGCCGGTGATTCTCGGAATCAACGGCAACCGGCTGATGCTGGGACGCGGCATGGCGGAGAAGGTCTCGGTAGAGGATGAAGGGGTGCAGCCGTCATAAGACGGACATCCCCACTCTTTTTTTTGTGTTTAAAGTTTGGCGTGGCGAACAATTATCGCCTTGCCGTACTACAGGACGCGTAACGCGCAAAGGGAAATCAATGAAGACGATCATGGTTGCACTGGCCGGCAACCCGAACTCCGGCAAGACAACGCTGTTCAACAACATCACCGGCTCGCGCCAGCATGTCGGCAACTATCCCGGCGTGACGGTCGAGAAGAAGGAAGGCACCTGCCGCCACGCGGGGCAGGATCTGAAGGTCGTGGATCTTCCGGGCACCTACAGCCTCACCGCCTACTCGATCGAGGAGCTTGTGGCGCGCAACTTCATCATCGACGAGAAGCCGGATGTGGTTGTCAACGTGGTGGATGCCTCGAACCTCGAGCGGAACCTCTACCTCGGGGTCCAGCTTCTGGAACTCGGCGTCCCCGTGGTCTTCGCCTTCAACATGAGCGATGTGGCCCGGTCGCGGGGGATCGAGTTCGATCTCGACGCGCTGGCCTCGCGGCTGGGGGCGCCGATCGTCCCGACGGTCGGCAACAAGAATGTCGGCACCACCGAACTGCTGGACGCGGTGATCCGCGTTGCCGGGGCGGGCCAGCCCGCCTCGGCAACGGAAATCAACTACGGCGCCGATATCGAGCGCTCCATCGGGGCCGTGCGCGAGGTGGCGCAACGCCATTCCGGTCCCGCCGACGACACGGAAGCCCGCTGGACGGCCGTGAAGCTCCTCGAGAACGACAAGGAGGTCGCCGGGCGCTTCACCGCGCCGGAGGTGCGCGAGACCGTCCGCGCCGAGCAGGAGCGGATCGCGAAGCTCCTGGGCGACACGGCGGAGATGATCATCGCCGACCGCCGCTACGGCTTCATCTCCGGCGCGTGCCGCGAGACCGTGCGCTCGACGGTCGAGGCGCGGCGCACGCGCTCGGACCGCATCGACGGGATCGTCCTGCACCGCTTCTGGGGCATCCCGATCTTCCTGGTTCTGATGTACCTGGTCTTCTGGCTCACCTTTACCGTGGGCACCCCGCCCATGGAGTGGATCGAGGGGTTCTTCGGTTGGCTGGGCGAGACGGTGTCCGGCTGGTGGCCGGCGGGCTCGGAGAGCCTGCTCAAGTCGCTGCTGGTGGACGGCATCATCAGCGGCGTCGGCGGGGTGCTCGTCTTCCTGCCGAACATCCTGCTGCTGTTCCTGGCCATCGCCGTGCTGGAGGATTCCGGCTACATGGCGCGGGCGGCCTTCCTGGTGGACCGGCTCATGCACAAGATCGGGCTGCACGGCAAGAGTTTCATCCCCATGCTGACGGGCTTCGGCTGCTCGATTCCCGGCATCATGGCCACCCGCACGCTGGAGAGCCGGCGCGACCGGCTCACGACGATGCTGGTGCTGCCGCTGATGAGCTGCGGCGCGCGGCTGCCGATCTACGCGCTGATCATCCCGGCCTTCTTCCCGCAGGCCTGGCACGCGCCCATGCTGTGGATCATCTACCTGACCGGCATTGTCCTGGCCATAGTCTGCGCCAAGCTGCTGCGCTCGACGCTCTTCAAGGGCGAGTCCGTGCCGTTCGTCATGGAGCTGCCGCCCTACCGCATGCCCACGCTCAAGGGCGTGCTGATCCACATGTGGGAGCGCGGCAGTCTCTACCTCAAGAAGGCCGGCACGGTCATCCTGGGTATTTCGATCCTCCTGTGGGTGCTGACCAGTTTCCCGCGGCTGAAGAGCGTGGATCCCGGCCTCTCCCCCGGGGAGCGGCAGGCCGCCGAACTCTCGCACACCATCGCCGGAAGGATCGGCCACGCCATGGAGCCGGTCATCAAGCCGATGGGGTTCGACTGGCGCATCGGCACGGCCATGATCGGCGCGTTTGCGGCGAAGGAGGTCTTCGTGGCGCAGATGGGCATCGTGTATTCCGTGGGCGAAGCCGACGAGGAGTCGGAGCCGCTGCGCGACAAGCTGCGGGCCAACTACTCGCCGCTGGTCGGGTTCTGCATCATGCTCTTCATGCTGATCTCCGCGCCGTGCATGGCGACCATCGCGGTCACGAAGCGCGAGAGCAATTCATGGAAGTGGGCCTTGTTCCAACTGGGCGGCCTCACGGCGCTGGCCTACGTGGTGACGTTGGCCGTGTACCAGATCGGCTCGGCCCTCGGAATCGGAATCTAGGAGGGCGGCCATGTGGGAGAATCTAATCGTGGTTGTCGTTGTCGGCGCGGCAGTCTTGTTCGTCGGGCGCGCGTTGTGGCGCGACATGCGGGACGAGGCCGGCCGCGGATGCCGGGGCTGCAGGGGCTGCGACCGTCGGGACAATGCGAAAGGAGCGTGCCATGGCATCGACGCATGAGGCCGTGTTGGCGCGGATCGAAGAGCTCTACCGCATGCTGTTCGCGCATAGCGGTTACGGCGAAATGGCGATCGAGATTCGCTTTCTGCGCAAGCACGAGAAAGAGGTGTTGATCAAGTGCGGCAAGCAGTACCGCTTCATTGTGCCTTGCGACAGTCCGACGGAAGCGGTCGACCCGGGTTGCGAAGCCGACGCGGGCGCGCATGGAAGAATTGAAAGCAGCGCGGGCGCAGGGCGTCCGCCGGAACGACGTGTACAAAAGACGAAGGAAGCACGGAACAAAGCCGATCCCGCAGGGCGGGCGGCGGCCGTGTCGGGAAAGGAGTTGCGCATCGAGTGAAACATCGGTTGCGGGAGCGGTTCCCGCGCCATGGAATCTGCAAGACATGCCGGACGGGCTGACCGAGGCGGGAGCCGTCCATGAAAGAAAAACGGGCATCGAACGATGCTCCATCAAGTGAAAGAAAAAACAGCATGAAAACGAAAACGAAAACGAAAATGAACAAAAGTGGTTTCACCCTGATCGAGCTGCTGATTGTGATCGGCCTGCTCGGTGCGCTGGTCGCGCTGATCCTGCCCAGGCTGACGGCCGACCGCGAGGAGGCCATGGGCGACGTGTGCGACTACAACCAGGCCGGCACCGTGCGCGTGCTGACCCAGTACGTGGACATGTTCGGCGCCTACCCCGCCGGCATGCACAACGGCATGCAGACGGCGTCGGGCTCACCGGAGGCGATGGAAGGCCTCCCCGAGGCGCAGGAAGACCACATGGTCACCCAAATCGCGACCACGCGGCTGACGCTCGACGCCAACCAGGCGAAATCGCTGGTGGACGCAGGCATCAAGTCCATCGCCTACGGCACGGGCTACAACATCGTCGACGTGGCGCAGGATGTCGTCGTGGCGCAGGCTTGCGCCGCCGATGGCTCCAACCCCTGGTTTGACGACTCCGACCCTGCGGTGGAGATGACGTTCGACGGCATCGCGATCAGCGACTGGGCCCAGGCCACGGCGGGGGCGACCCCGATCTGGAACGAACAGGGCGGCGCGGGCCCGGTGGTCTGCCTCTGGATCACGCCGACCATCGACTGGGCGAAGGGCGACGGCGGCAACACCGACTGGACCAAGGGCGCCGTCGAGTACGGCATCAGCATGGAAGGCAAATGCCCGATCCCGACGGTGGCCACCAGCCAAGGCGGCGCCGACGTCGAGGTGGACTTCGCCTACTACATGGCGTACTTCAAGGTGTACAACGACGGCACCCCCGCGCGCATGATCGGCAGCACCTGCCCGGAATGCGGCGTGCTGAATCCGTAACCTGAACGCAAAACCCCGGCTGCGGGGGTTCACGCCCCCGCAGGCTTCACGCCCCCGCAGCCCTTTTGGAATTTTTCGTGCGCAGACATCACATGAAGACAACAACCGGAACCAACAGGCCGCTTTGCACGGCCGTGCTGGTCTTGTATGTGGCGGGGGCGTTGCTGCTACCCGCCCTTCACAAGTATTTTTCCGGGTGCGTCTGCGCCGACGGCATGAACGGCCTGGTCCGGCGGTGTTGCCCGGCCTCCCATGCGCATGGCGACAACATCGCGGACGACCCGCAAGACGCCAAGCCAGACAAGCCACCCCACGATCCGGCCACCTGCGCGATCTGCCAGCTCGCGAACATCCCCATCCACACGGCGTCCATGGCGATCGCGACGCCGCAAAACGGGCCTGTTGAACCCGTTCCGCCCGCCGTTTTCCGGCAACCTGACATCCAGACGCCCCGTCTGCACCCCTTCTCCTGCGGTCCTCCCGCCTGGCTTCATTCCCCAGGCATCATCTAACACGAACAGACGGTCGGCGCGAACGCGCCGAGCCCGTCGATACTACGCGGCTTCCCGAAGAACGCCGCGAAAGACCAAAGGAAAATCAAGGAATGAACACAAACAAAACGATGAATTTGACGACGAACAAGAACGGCTTCACCCTGATCGAACTGCTGATCGTGATCGGCTTGCTCGGGGCGCTGGTCTCGCTGATCCTGCCGCGACTCTCGGCCGACCGCACAGAAGCCCTGGGCGACGTGTGCGACTACAACAAGGCCGGCACGGCCCGGGCGCTCATGCAGTACGAGAACGTCTTCGGCCGCTACCCGGCCGACCTGCACAACGGCTTGCAGGGAACCGACGCCGCCGCGCTGGCGATGGAAGGCCATGCGTCCCCGCAGACGGAACGCATGGTGACCCACATCGATACGACCCGGCATCAACTGACGGCCGAGGAGGCGGCCTCGCTGTCTTCGGCGGGCATCACCAGCATTTGCTCCGGCACCGGTTTCAACAGCACGCCGGTTGCCGCCGGCGTACACGTGGCGGTCGCGGCCGCGGCCGACGGATCCAACCCCTGGGCCGGCGGCGGGAAGCCCGAGATCACCTTCGACGGCGTTCTCGTCAGCGACTGGGCCGACGGCTCCGGCGGGCCAAGCTGGAATCAAGGCAAGACGGGGCCGATCGTCGTGCTCTGGGTCGCGCCGACCGTCAACTGGGCCGGTGGCGGCGGGGGCAACGGCGACTGGACCAAGGGGGCGGTCGAGCTGGGGATCAGCCTGGAAGGGCAGTGCCCCGTGCCGACGAAATCGACGACGGGCGGCGATCCCGACTTCGCCTACTACATGGCGTACTTCAAGGCGTTCAGCGACGGCGTCACGCCGGCGCGCATGATTGGCTTGACGTGTGCCGGAGGAGGCACGCTGAACCCGTAATATCACTGCACCCCGGCTGCGGGGGTTCACGCCCCCGCAGCCTGTCTCGGACATGATGGCTATTGGTTGCGGGAGCGGTTCCCGCGCCATGGAATCTGAAAGACATACCGGACGGGCTGACCGAGGCGGGAGCCGACCGCAAACGACGGGCACGGATGTGCCGCGAAACCAAAGGACAACAGAGAAGAAAAAGATGAAGATCGGAATCTATTACGGAAGTACAACCGGCAACACGAGGAGTGCCGCCGCCGCGCTAGCCGATGCGTTGAAAGGCGCGGGCGAGGTCGCCCTGCATGATGTCGGAAGCGACGGGCTCGCGGGCATGGCCGACTGCGACCTGATCCTGCTCGGCAGCTCGACGTGGGGTCTCGGAGACATGCAGGACGATTGGGTCGCACACCAGGATTTGCCGGGGATCAACCTCGAAGGAAAGACCGTTGCCGTCTTCGGCACGGGCGATCAAACGGGGTTCTCGGATTCGTTTGTCAATGCGATCGGCACCCTCGCCGATTCCGCCGAGAAGGCGGGGGCGCACCTGGTCGGTGCCTGGCCGACCGACGGCTACGACCTCCTGGAATCCACCGCCGTTCGCAATGGGCGCTTCGTCGGGCTGGCCTTGGACGAAGACAACCAGGCCGACCAAACCCAGACCCGCATCGCGCAATGGGTGGCGCAACTGAAGACGGAACTCGGACTGTGCTGACATGAGAGTCTTCTGCCACCACATTTACGAGTACCAGAAAGGGGTACGCAACCTTGTGCTGCACACGCTTCCCGCCTCGACCCGCCCGGAGGTCGAGCGCAAGCTCGAAGCCAAGGGCATCGCCTACCTGGTTTGCCCCCTCGGAAAACACCAGATCAACGTGTTCTTCGGGGACGGGCACTGCGTTGAGGTCGTGCGACGCATCGGCAAATCCAGCTTGTGCGACTACACGCCGGAGGAGGACTTCATGCTGGGGATCATGCTCGGCTACGACCGGCTGCGCCAGTGCAAGCGCTATCTGGAACGCAGCCGCCTGCGGAAGCCGTCCGCGCAAGGGCCGTCCATTCTGGAGAAAGAGAAGGCGGGATGAACACGAAGGGGACAGGGAGCCGTCAAGGCATGGCGCCCCGACCGGCGCCGGTCGGCGGCGGGCATCGGTGCGGGGGAGGCGGCGCCTGCACGGGCTGCCTGACCGGAAACCCCTGCCCCGCCTGCCGCGAACGACAGAACGGGGCGACGGCCGCCGGTGCACAGCCGCTGGTTCGCGGCGCGGCCGGGCGTGCTGGCGGCTTCACCCTCATGGAGATGCTGATCGTGATCGGCCTTCTCGGGGCGCTGGTCGCCTTGATCCTGCCGAAGCTGACCGTGCAGAAGACCTGGGCGGTCGACGAATCCATGGCGCCGGCCGAGATGATGGACATCCGCCGCGCCTACGCGGCGTTTCAGGCCGACTGCCTCCCGACGGCGGCGGACCGCGCCCAGATCGGGCGCTACGGCCTCGCGGTTCTGATGACGACCAACCTCGCCTGGTCAACGGGGTGGTCCTTTCCGATGACTTTCGATCCGCGCCGCGGCAAGGGCTGGCGCGGCCCCTATTTGCAGCCGGAAGGCGTCCGCCGCGTCTATCTCGACGAGGAGGGGCAGTCCCTGGCGGGCACGGGGCCGACCGCCGAAATCCCGGTCGTTCACGACCCGCGCCATGCCACGGACGCCGCCGACGCCGCGGAACGCTTCTACCGGGTGCAGATGCGCACCAACACCCTTTACCTCGTCTATGTCGGCGCCGACGCGGTGTTCGGCTCCGACGACGACGTTGCTCAGCCATTGGAGACGCCATGAGCCTGCCCTGCCATGGAACCGGTTCCAGATCCGGGCTGACGCTCATCGAGCTCGTGGTCGTGCTGGCGTTGCTGGCCGGGCTCGCGGCGATGACCTTGACCGGGGTGGGCGACCTCGGCAACCGCGGGCGGTACGACGAGACCGCCACGCGCCTGCGGCTGATCCGCGAGGCCGTGGTCGGCAACGGCGTCGAGCCCGGGCGCTTCGTGCGCGACATGGGGCGGCTGCCGATGGTGCATGACGACGCGGACGGCGTGCGGCTGGAGGAATTGTGGCGCGACGCGGGCGGCATTGGCTACGGTTCGGTGACGAACAGCCTGGCTTCCGGAGCGTGGCAATGGCCCGGGTGGGCCGCTTTCGGCGGTCAATTGCCGGGTTCGGTCGAGCTTGCCTGCGGCTGGAACGGCCCCTACCTGATGGTGGACGACCCTTCCACGGCCAAGAGCTACGACGGCTTCGGAAACGCATGGCGGGTTTCGGGAAGCGGGGCGGGCGACGTGATTGCGAGGGTGACAAGCCTCGGCTCCGACAACGCGGTCGGCGGGACGACCTGGGACGAAGCGGACCAGACGCTCGACCTGGGCGCCCTGCTGCCGGAAACCGAGCTGACCGTCGTCGTCAAGGCCCGGAACAGCACCAACGCGCAAGACGTCGTCTGGCGCCCCGTGGAGCCGATCGATGCTTCCGCGACGGCGGCGGACACCCCGCCCTACCGGTTGCACAAATTGCACGTCGCCCTGTTCGTTCCCGAGGTCGGCGCCGACGCCGCCGCGTTGCGGCGCGCCATCCTGCCGGCGGTTTCGACCGATGTGGCCGGGTCGGTGACGTTCACCGGCCTGGCGCCGACGCGGTGCCGGGTCTTCGCCTACGGCTACCTCGGCGATCCGCCTGAGGCCGCCTCGCTTCAGACAAGCGGCCTGGAGCTTGAGCCGATGACGCTGAACCCCGGGCGCAACATGATCACTTTGCATTTGAGGAAACCCTAGATGAAGCTTTTTGGACACGGAGGAGCGCGGGTCGTCGCCGTTCACGACGGCCTGGCATGGCGCGCATACGACATGCGACCGGCCCGCAGGGGGTGGGTCTGCGACGGATGCGCGGAGGAGCCCGCGCGCGGCGGGCGGCAGATGCCGAAGACGATTCTCGATTTCATCGCGAAATCCCGCGCGAAACGCCTGAGGGTGCTGCTCACGGGCGACGTACACGCCCTGGCCCCGGCCATCCCCGAGGACGCCACGGACGAGGAGCTTCACACGGCTCTGGCCTACGAGGCGCAGGGCGAAGCGGGGCTGGAGGCGGCGGGGCACCGCCTGGCGGCGGCGCGAGCCGACTTGTACGAAATGGGGGGCGAACGCGCGACGCTGCTGGCGGCGGGCGTCGAGATCGAGCGGATGGAGCGCTTCGCCTCGGACGCCGAGGGCGAAGGGGTCCGCTTCGAGGGCGCGGGCTCGCTTGAGCTGGCCGTGCTGGCCGAACATGCCCGCCGCGCGCCGAACCGGCGCTTGCTGCTGGTGCGCGAGCGCACGAGCTTCTATGCCGTGCCCGCGAACGACCCGCAGTCGTTTCTGGTCGCCACCCTGCCGCTGGGGCTCGATGCGGCGTCGGATCCGACCGCGCGGGAGCGCGCCGGACGCGCACAGGAACGGCTGCGCATGCACGACGCCATCCCCATGACCGTGGTTCTTTGCGGCGAGGCCGAGGGGCGGCGCGAGCGCCTGGCCCCGTTTCTGGGCGCATGCGCGGATGTGGAATTTCTGGATCTCCGCGACATCGAGGAGGCCGCGCTGCGGGCCGGCGCGGGCGGTCGTGTGGGCGGCGTCGTGGAAACGTGCCCGTGGATCGGGCTGCCGCCGCCCCCGCGCGATCCGCACCGGCATGGCACCGTGATCCTGTTTGTCATTCTGGCCGCCTCGCTCGTCTGGGCCGGCGCGAGCAAGCATGGCCTGGAGGAGGACTTGTGCGCCGCGCGCGCCAGGCGCACGGCCTGGAAATCGCTGGAAGGCGAGCGCGAGAAGGCCGCGAACGAAACCAAGGCGCTGCGGGATCGCCAGTCCGCCATCCTGGAGAGGAAGGCGCTGCTGGAAAACCGGCGCCGCCTGCCGCACGGGCTGCTGCCGCTGCTGGCGACGCTGGCGGAACGCATGCCCGCCTATTCGTGCCTGCTCTCCGTGAAGCAACGCGACGACGACGGCTTTGACGTGGTCGGCCTCACCCAATGGCAGGACGGGCTGCCCCAGCTCGACGCCGCGCTGCGCGACATGGGGGAGCGCGAGGGCCTGAGGCGCGAATTCGGCGGACTGGAGGCGGTTGAAGAACGGCGGTACGCTCAGCGCTTCAAGTTCTCCGTGTCGCCAGGAGGGAGCCGGCCATGATCAGGGCGATTCGACGCGCCTTGCGCCAGTGGAAGCGCGAGTTCCTGGCCTTCTGGAGCCGTTTCACGGCGTTCCACCGGATCGTGATCGGCATCCTGCTCGCTATGGGCGTTGTCTTCCTCGCCCGCACGCGCATGCTGGATCCGCTCGAAAGGGAGCTGGCCGCCGTGCGCAAGGAGCTGGCCGACAAAGGGGTTCCCGCCCGGGTGCCATCGGCGGACGCGGACGAGGAAGTCCAGCAGGAGCTGCTTCGCGCGGAGAACCTCCGGCGCAGCATCGAAAACCAGATGGGCGAGCTGGCCGCCATCGAGGCGACGACCGATTTGCGCCTGGACGCGGGCAAGGCGGACGCCCATGCCGCCCTCCTCGCAATGGCCGGCCGCCACGGGCTGCGCGTGTTGAAAAACGCCGCCGCCGAGCCGCCGGCGGGCGGGACGATTCCCGTGGAGGCTTCCACCTACGAGCTGGCGGGGCGCTTCGCCTCCATCTACGGATTCCTGGACGATGTGCGGCGCGGGCCGATTCTCTGGGAGCTGCGCGATCTGTCGATCGTGTTGCTGGACGAAGGCGATCGCCCCGGCGGCGCCGCCGCCCCGCCGTTGAAGCTCGGCTTCACCCTTGTGCTGCGCCGCTACGACGGAGGCGGGAAATGAGCGCCAGGCGCGTCGTCGATCTTTCAAAGGTGGTCGCCTCCGAGGCGGCGCTGGCCAAGGTGCCCGGAAGGCTGGCCCGGCGCTACGGCCTCCTCCCGGTGGGGCTGGACGGCGAGACGCTGAGCGTGGTGCTGGCGAACCCCGACGACCCGATGGGCGTGATGGAGCTCGAAAGCCGCCTGGGCCTGCATGTCAAGACGCTCGCCGCATCCCGCCCGGAAGCCGTTGCGCGCGCCATCGAGCGCTACTATGCGGGCGCGGATGGCGACGAGCCCCCGACCGCGCTGGCCGCGCTCGAGCGGCTGGTCAACCGGGCGATCCAGATTCACTGCTCCGACATCCACCTCGACCCCGAGGACGGCGCGGGCGTTGCGCGCATGCGCGTGGATGGCATGATGCGCGTCGTCGGCGAATACCCGCCCGCGTTCATGGCCGACTTGGTCTCGGCCGTCAAGGTCGCCGCGCGGCTCGACATTTCCGAGCGTCGTGTGCCGCAGGACGGCCAGATCGTGATGGACAGCCTGGGCGAGTCCATCGCCATGCGCGTGGCGGTCGTCCCGACCACGCACGGGGAGAAGGTCACGCTGCGCATCCTGGCCACCGCCGCCGTGTCGGAGGAGCTCGACCGGCTCGACGCCCTGGGCATGACTGAACGCCATTACGGCATGATGCACGCGGCCCTCGAGCAGCCCTACGGCGTGATCCTCCTGTCCGGCCCGACCGGGAGCGGCAAGACGACCACCCTCTATGCCGCGTTGCGCTATTTGCGCGAACCGGGCACGAGGCATATCCTGACAATCGAGAATCCGGTCGAAATCCCGCTGAAGGGCGTCAACCAGATCCAAATCGACGGCGAGCGCATCACTTTCGCGAAGGCGCTGCGCAGCGCGTTGCGGCACGACCCGGACGTGATCATGGTGGGCGAGATCCGCGATCCGGAGACGGCCGACATCGCCGTCAAGAGCGCCCTGACGGGCCACCTGGTCCTGGCCACCCTGCACGCCAACACGTCGGTGTCCGTCATCACCCGTCTGCTGAACCTCGGGATCACCCGCGAGCTGGCCGCCTCGACCCTGCGCCTGGTCGTGGCCCAGCGGCTGGTGCGCCGCCCCTGCCCGCACTGCTCGGTCCTGGAGCCGGCGACCGAGGCCATGTGCGCGGAGTTCGGCTGGGATCCCGCCGCGCCCCCGCCGGTGCCGCGCGTGCGCGGCTGCGCGTTTTGCGGACAGCTTGGCTATGCCGGGCGGTTCGGGCTTTACGAGATGGTGCCGGTGGACCGGGAGCTGCGCGACCTGATCGTCGCGGGGGCGGCCGAGGACAGCATGGCCGACTTCGTCTTCGGGCGGCGCAAGCTCGCGACGCTGGCGCAGGATGGCGCCGAAAAGGTGAAGGCGGGGGCGACCACGCCCGAGGAAGTGCGGCGCGTGACGTTTCTCGGGGAGGATGAAAGCTGATGCCGGCCTTTCGATACACGGTGTTGCAGAACGGCGCCCGGCGCGAGGGGGTCGTCGAGGCGGAATCCGAGCGCGCGGCGGCCGAGCGTCTGCGGGCGGACGGGGCGAGCGTCCTGTCGCTCGCGCCGGCGCCCGCCGGAGCGGCTCCCCGGCAATCGCCCCGCTGGCTCGACTCCCTTGCGGATCGCATGTTGATCCGTTCCCAGAGCATCGAGCTGACCTTGCGCCAGCTCGGATCCCTCCTGCGCGCCGGCGTCCCGATCCTGACCGCGCTGACCGCGCTCGCGCGCACCGCCACGCCCCGGTTGAGCCGGGCGCTTGAGCGCACCGCCGGCGTCATACGCGAGGGCAAGTCCTTCAGCAAGGCCCTGGCCATGAACCTGCCTGGCGTGGATCGCGTGACGATCGGCCTGCTGGGGGTCGGGGAATCCAACGGCACGCTGGACGCCATGGCCGTGCATGCCGCCGGCCTGAAGGAACGTTCGCGCAAGACGCGCGAGCAGATCGTCCAGGCGTTCAGCTACCCCGTGGTGGTGATGCTTGCGGCCATGGGCGTGGGCGCCTACATGGTCCGGAGCGTGTTTCCCGTGATCATGAAGTTCATCGCCTCCACCCGGAAGACCGCGGAGCTCCCCCTGCCCACGCGCATGGTCGTCGCCCTGGACGGCTTCCTGTCGACGTACGGAGTCTATGTGCTCATCGCGCCCTTTGCGTTGGCGGTGCTGGTTGTGGCGCTGCGGCGCTCCCCCCGCACCGGCGAGCTGGTGGATCGGGCCGCGCTGCGGCTGCCGCTGCTGGGCGGCGCGTTCAAGTTCCACGCCAACGCGATGTGGTGCTCGACGCTTGGTTCGCTGCTGGCCAGCGGGCTGGACGTCCTGGCCGCCGTGGACCTCGTGCGCGGCACGATGGGCAACATGTTCTACGCCGCGCAATTCGAGCGCGTGCGGGAGATGCTGCGCGGCGGCTCCAGCCTGAGCAAATGCATCGAGGCGACGGAGCTTCAGCGGCTGACGCCCATGGCGCACACGCTGGTCAGCGTTAGCGAGGAGGGCGGGCACATGGACGACAGCCTGCTTGAGGTCGCGCGTTTTTCGGAAGACGAGCTCAACCGCCGCGTGGCGCTGCTGAGCAAGCTGGTGGAACCCGCCATGTTCGTGTTGGTGGGGGGATTCGTCGGACTGGTTTATTTCGGCTTCTTCCTGGCGGTGCTGACGGCAACGCGGGCGGGGCGGTAAGGGAAAAGGAACGCAGAGAGTGAAACGATCAGGTGTTTGGATACGGATTGCCGTTGTGGCCGCCGGTCTTGGAGTGCCGGTCATGGCCCCGGCGGCGGATGCCGCCGCCGCGACCAATGCGCCGGCGGAACCCGTTGTGCAGGCCGGGAGCCCGGCGCCCGGCGCGGGCCGGGATGCGGCGGAACCCGCAATTCCGATCGGCGACCCGTTTGCCATGCGGGGGCTTGCGGAAGGCGACGGGTTCGTCAGCGCCGGCCCCGCGGCGATGCCGCCGGGTATCCGCGTCGTCGCGATTCTGGCGGTCGCCGGCAGGCCGCCGGTCGGGGCGCTGTCGATTCCCGGCGCCGCCACCCTGCATTTCATCCGCGAGGGGGACGTGATCCAGGTGGATCCCCCTGAAGAAACCGCGGCCAAGGGCGCGGCCGGCTCGCAGTTGTATCTGCTGGTGAAGTCCATCACGCACAACCAGGTGGAACTCGCACCACGCACGCGCCCGCAGGATGTGAGGATCTACCGATGAAGAGACAAGGATTGGCAGGCGTGATGAAATCGCACAGGAGCATCATGGTCTTGAGTCTGGCCGCGGCCCTGGCGGGGGCGTTGGCTTCCCCGGCGGCGGCGCATACGGAAGCGGTGCAAACGGCGGCCGAACCGGTGGTTATCGAATCCGTGTTCGTCCGCGACATGGCCTTGCGCGACTTCGCCGAGCTGATGACCCGCGGATGCGAGTCGGAATGGAAGGTGCTGGTCAGCGAGCAGGCGGGGGACAAGCGCATCAGCTTCTACCTCTCCGACACCGGCATCGAGGAGACGCTGCGGTCGATTTGCGCCACCTACGGCCTGTGGTATCGCCAGGCGCCACGCTCGGATATCGTGCAGATCATCACGATGGACGAATACCGCAAGGGGCTGAACCTGTATGCCGACGAGGCCGTCGAGGTCGTTCCGGTCATGTATCCGGCGCCGGAGGAAATCGGCGACACGCTCGCGCGGCTGTTCCAGGACCGGGTGGTCTGGGATCCGCCCCCCGAGGACATCGCCGACGACATGCCGCACATCGAGAGCGCCCTCGACCGCATGGACACCATGGCCGATCGCGCCACGCTGGTGGATACCGAGAATCTTGACGGCACAGGCGGCAGCTCTTCCTCTTCCTCTTCCTCGTCCTATCGCTGGCGGTCGGACGATTCGTGGAGCCGCTCGGACCGCTATGGCCGCGGGAGCCGCTCGGACCGCTACGGGCGCGGATACGGGTCGGGTCGGCATGGCGGCGGAACCGGCAGATCCGGCGAGGAGCAAACGGTCGAGCAGGTGGTCGAGCAGCAGCGCCGCGCCATGGAGGCGCAACAGGCGGCCAAGGGAATCCCCGAGGATCTCGCCGGACGCAACGACCGGCCGGGGCTGGTCTACATCTCCGCCTCGCGGTCGGCAAACGCCCTGATTCTACGGTCGAGCGATGCGGCGTCGGTCGAGACCATCAAGAACGTCATCCGCGATCTGGACAAGCCCAAGCCGCAGATCCTGCTCGAAGTCAAGGTGCTCGACATCCAGCTCGGAGACGAAGAGGCGCGCGGCGTGGACTGGCTGTTCCAGCGCGAGCTGAACTCGGACGGCGTCATGTTGAGCGGCGGCCGCGCGACCGGCATCACGACCGAACCCGGCAACGTGATCCGCTCGTCGGACCCCCTGTCGCTGGTCCCCCAGGGCACGGGGCTGGATACCCTGGCCGCCGTCTTCTCCGTTGTCAGCGACGAGGTCCGCGCGCGACTCCAGTTGCTGGAGGACCAGCGGCGCGTCCGCACCCTGGCGACGCCGAGCCTGCTCGTGGCCGACAACGAGGCGTCCCGCATCTTCATCGGCAGCGAGGTGACGGTGCTGGAGAAGGTCGAGCCGGAGACGAGCTTCATCGGCACGGAGAACCCGCAGCCGGTGACGACGTACACCGTCACCTCCCCGCGCAAGCGGATCGGAACCACGTTGCTGATCACCCCGAAAATCCACGCCGACCGCACGGTCACGATCCGGCTCTTGCAGGAGGAAACGCAGCTTGGCGCGCAACGGACGATCGCGTACGGGCAGACGGCCTCCGATCAGTTCACCTCGCAGGACGTCGAGGAACGGTCCGTCACCACGACGGTGCTGGCCAAGGACGGCAACACCATCGCGATCGGCGGCCTGATTCGCGAACGCGCGGAGGAACGCGAGACCGGCGTGCCGGTCCTCATGCACATCCCCCTCCTGGGGCAGCTCTTCAAGCGCACCGTCCGCTCCGAGACGCGCAGCGAGCTGCTGGTGCTGATCCAGCCCCGCATCCTGCTGGCGCCGGGGGAAGGCGAGACCGTTTCCCGCGCCGCGATGGAGCGGGCGGCCCGGAGCGCCGAGGAGCTGGGCCGGAAGTGGAGGGATTTTGAAAAATCGGCCGAGGAACACGCAAAGGAGGTTTCAGATGCCGAGTGACCTGGATCGCTGGCTCGATGAGCTGACCGCCCGCGGAGGCAGCGACCTGCATCTTGCAACGGGCAACCACCCCATCATCCGGCTGCACGGACGCCTCGAGGCGCTTGACCAGCAGAACGCGCCGCTGAGCGCCGAGGCCATCACCGCCGCGATCGCCAGGGTCGTCGGCGAGGACGCCCTGGACAGCCTGCGGCACACCGGCGAGCTCGACGCCGCGTTCGAACGGAAGGACGGCACGCGCCTGCGCATCAACGCCTACCGGCAGCAAGGCGACTTCGCCGCCGCGATCCGGCTTTTGCCCAACCGCTTCTTCGAGCTGGACGAGCTGGGCCTCGACGTGAACCTCCTGCGGCGCATCTGCGCCATGCAGTCCGGCCTGATCCTCGTCACCGGGGCGACCAGCAGCGGCAAGTCGACCACGATCGCCAGCCTCGTGAACGAGATCAACAAGACCCAGGCCCTCCACATCCACACCATCGAGGATCCGATCGAATACCGGCATGTAAGCCAGCGGTCCTTTGTGACGCAGCGCGAGGTCGGGCGCGACACCGCGAGCTTCGCCGAGGCGCTGCGGCGCAGCATGCGGCAGGATCCCGACGTGGTCGTCGTGGGCGAAATGCGGGATCTCGAAACCATGACCGCCGCCTTGACGCTGGCCGAGACCGGGCACTTGACGTTCGCGACGCTGCACACATCCGACGCCGTGCAGTCCGTCTCGCGCATCATCAGCTCCTACCCCGCCGTGCACCAGGCCCAGGTCCGCGTGCAGCTTGCGTCCACGCTGCAAGTCGTCATGAGCCAGAAGCTCGTGCCGTGGGCCGACGGCAAGGGCCGCTCCCTTGCGGCCGAGATCCTCGTCGCCACGCCAAACGTGCGCGCGATGATTCGCGAGGAGAAGACCCACCAGATGCGCACGGCGATGCAGACCGGCGGGGAATACGGCATGCAGACCCTCAACCAGTCGCTGCTCTCCCTCCTGAACCGCCGGGTGATCGATCGCGCCACCGCATTGGAATACAGCGAGGACAAGGCGCACTTGCTCGAGGAACTCGACCTCCAAACCAGCCAAAAGACAAAACGGAAAAGTGTACGATGAAACGATATTGCAAGATTCTTCTTCCCCTGCTGCCGCTCGCGCTTCTGTTTTCGGGGTGCGAACCCGGCGAAGACGACGTGCGCGGCGAGCTGCCTGTGACGCCCGCCTCGACGACCCTGGGCGGCGACCAGGACACCGTGATCTTGACGGCGGACGTTTCCGCGGGCGGCGCGGACCCGGATCCCATCGTCTATCCGTTGAAATGGTCCGTCAGCAACCCCGCCGCCGGACGCATCGACGCGCAGTCCGCGAACAGTGCCGTCTACACCCACGTGATCAGGAAAACGTCTTCCAACGTCATCACTGTCCGCGACGGCCTGGCCCGCAAGGGCGTCGCCACCGTCCATTGGAGCCCGGCAGGCAAGGACTAGCGGAAGTGAGGAAGTGAACATGGCAGTCGTCCCGTTTAAAAGGCTCATCAAAAACGCGGGCAGGCCTTCCGACACATTTTGGGGCCGGCTCATGCTCGCCGGCATGAACCGCGGACATCAGAAGATGGCCTTGTGGTGCATCGACACTTGCATGGATTTGTCCGGGAGCGAGGATGTTCTGGACATCGGTTGCGGCGGCGGGCAAAACATCGCGAATTTTTTGAAGCGCACGGGCGGCAAGGTCTATGGCATGGACTACTCGCCAACGAGCGTGGCGAAGTCGCTGAAGAAAAACAAGCGGGCCGTGGCCGGAAAACGCGCCGTGATCGTGCAGGCCGATGTTGCGGCGATTCCGTTTGAGAACAGCGCCTTCGACGTGGCAACCGCCTTTGAAACCATCTATTTCTGGAAGGACATCATCGCCGGCTTCAAGGAAGCGAAGCGCGTGCTGAAGCCCGACGGGAAGTTCGTGGTGTGCAACGAGGCGTCGAAGTTGGACGGCAATGAATATTTGCTGGATATTCTGGACATGCGAATCTACACGGTCGAGGAAATAACCGAAGCCATGCGACAAGCCGGTTTTGCCGACGTGCAAGCATACAGGCGCGACAACACGCAGCACATCTGCGTGATCGGACGGCGACGGCCTGGCGGGCACGACGATCGAGGCCGCCGACAATAATCTCGAAGAAATCTTCAAGATTACAGCTTTCGAACGCCCCCGCCGAAGCCGGCGGGCTCAAACGTCCCGGCTTTTGGTTCGCCCATCACGGGCCGTGTCGTTGGGGACCGCGGTCTCCACGGGCAAATGGATTGCGTTCCCGTACTCGTACACGTACTCGTACACGTTCACGTTCACGCCCCCCCTGTCTACGTTTTTCGTGAACGCGAACGTGAACCGCTTCGCTGGGTACGGGTACGTGAACGGCCGAAAGGCGGACGGTGCGTGAATCAATCGCCACGCAGACGAAGCGGCTCGCCGGGACGGCGTCGCCCCACCTCCCGAGGCGCACCGCGCTGGGGCGCGGGCGAGTGGGAAGCCCGCCGGGACGGCGGTCTCCAGCAGAGGCGCCCTGTGGGGCGAGTGGAGCGGGTACGGAGCCCCGCGCTCCCGGGGCGAACGGCCCAGATTTCGACGTCACCGACGAAACCGATGCCATCGGCGCCGCCCCGTCCACAAAGTCCACCCCGTCCACAAAGTCCACCCGAGCGCTGCCTTTCCCTTGGCGAAATTGGCGAGCTTGGCGTGACGGGGGTTTCACGCAAAGACCGCGAAGACCGCAAAGCCACGGGAAATTGGGGACAGACCCCATCGGTGCCCTGACACACCCCGCCGGGACGGCGGTCTCTGCGGGCGAATGGATTACGTGCCCGTTCGCGTTCACGATTCCCCGTGTCTACGTTTGTCGTGAACGTGTACCGCCTCGCTGGGAACGGGTACGTGAACGGACGAAGGGCGATCGGTGCGCCGATGATTCGCCATGCAGGGGAGGCGGCTCGCCGGGACGGCGTCGCCCCACCTCGCTTCGCACATGACTCGCGCACCCGCAACTCGTGAACGCGAACCGCTTCGCTGGGTGCGGGGACGCAAACGGCGAAGGACGAAATCCCGTCGGGCGGGGGCTATTCCAGCCAGCCGTCGACGAGATCCTGGTTTTCGGCGATCCAGGCGCGCACGGCGGCTTCTTCGCCGGCGGTGGCGTTTTCCATCGCGTCCATGAGCGAGCCGATCTGCGCGCCATCGAACATCATCTTCTTGAAAAACGCCGCCACTTCGGGATACTCCGCGCTGAAGCCGAGGCGGGCGGCGGCCTGCACGACCTCCGAGCCGCCGAAGACGCCCTTGGGGTCGTCGAGGAACTTGAGGTCGTAGCGGGCGAACTTCCAATGCGGCGCCCAGCCGGTGACGGCGATCCAGTCGCCCTTGTCGATCGCCCCTTGGAGCGCAGCGGTCATGGCGGGGCCGCTGGAGGCGACCAGCTCATAGTCGAGGGCGTATTCCTTGATCGCCTTGTCCGCGCAGCTCATGACCCCGGCGCCGGCGTCGATGCCGGTGAGGCGGCCCTTGAAGCGATCCTTCACCTCGTTGAGCTGTTCAATGCTGTCGATCTCGACGTAGGCGGGCACGACGAGGCCGATCCTGGCGTCCTCGAACCAGGTGGAGATGAACTCGAGCCTGTCGCCGTACTGTTCGTAGTAGGCCTTGTGCGTGGTGGGCAGCCACGTTTCGACAAGGACGTCCTGCTGGCCTTCGGCGACGGCCGTGTAGATGGGCGCGGCGTCGGCCATGGTCGTTTCAACCTGGTAGCCCATGTCGCTGAGAAGGACGTCGAGCAGATGGGTGACGGCGACGCCTTCGGCCCAGTTGACGTAGGCGAGGCGGATGGTGCCCTTGGAGGCGGTATCGGGGGTCTTGCCGCAGCCGGCGGCGGCGAAGACGACCGCGCAGCAGGCGGCGGCAATGGTGAGTCGTGAAGCAGTTTTCATGTCGGTTTTCCTTCGTGTTTCGTGTTTTCGTGTTCGGGGGTTCGAAGCGGGGCGGGATCAATCGGTCTTCGCGCGCGATCCGCGCGAACCGATCGCCTGCGTGACGCGGTCGAGGTACATTGCGAGCACCACGATGGCCAGGCCGCCTTCGAAGCCCTGGCCGATCTTCATCTGGGTGATGCCGCGCAGGACGACGCCGCCGAGGCCGCCGGCGCCGATCATGGCGGCGATGACGACCATCGAAAGCGCGAGCATGATGGTCTGGTTGACGCCGGCGAGGATGCTGGGCAGCGCCATCGGCATCTGCACCTTCGCCAGTTGCTGCCATGATGTGGCGCCGAACGCATTGGAGGCCTCGATCAGCTCAGGCGGGACCTGGCGCAGCCCCAGCGCGGTGAGACGCACGCTTGGCGGCATGGCGAAGATCACCGTCGCCACCGCGCCGGGCACCTTGCCGAGCGAGAAGAACAGCACGGCGGGGATGAGGTAGACAAACGCGGGCATCGTCTGCATGAAGTCCAGCACGGGGCGGACCATCCGCTCGGCGCGGGCGCTGCGCCCGCAGGCGATCCCGAGCGGCACGCCGATGGCCAGCGCCAGCAGCGTCGCGGAGAGCACGAGCGCGAGCGTCTCGATCGTGTGCCCCCACAGCTCCATCGCCCACACGAGGGTGAAGCCGAGGAGGGTGAAGAGGGCCAGCCCCCATTTGCGCAGGCCGCAGGCCCACCAGGCAAGCGCCGCCAGCAGCAGGATCATGACTGGCGGCGGCAGGATCGAGAGCGTCTGCTCGAAGCCCTCGATGCCGCTTTCGAGCGAAGCCGCGACGGCGTCGAAGAAGCCGTCGAAGTTGCGCTTCATCCCGTTGACGAGCGATTCGAACCACGGGCCGACATGGAAGGTCATGGCGCCACCTCCGTTTCCGCGGCCAGGCCGTCGAGCAAGGCCGCGCGCGTGACGATCCCGGCAAGCCGCCCCCTGGGGTCGAGCACGGGGATCGGCGCCTTCTGGTTGCTGGCCAGCGGAATCATCTCCCGCAGCAGCGTATCGCGGGACACGGTCGGCAGATCCCGGACGACGATCGCGTCGAGGGACTTGACGCCCTGCCGACTCGATTCAAGCGCCGCGTCGATGGTGACGAGGCCGACGTAGCGGCGTTCGGCGTCCACAACGAAGAGGGACGAAATGGCGTGCTGCCGCATCAGGCGCACGGCGTGGTTGGGGCCGTCCTTGTGCGTGGCGACGGCGGGCGTCTTCTTCATCACGCCCTCGGCGGTGAGGACTTTGCTGCGATCCACGTTCTTCACGAACGCGCGCACGTAGTCGCTGGCAGGCTCCGTGAGGATCGTCTCGGGCGAGCCGATCTGCTCGATGACGCCGTCCTTCATGATCGCGATGCGATCCCCGAGCTTGAGCGCCTCGTCGAGGTCGTGCGTGATGAAGACCACGGTCTTGCGGAGCTGAGCCTGAATGTCCACGAGTTCGTCCTGCATCTGCGTGCGGATCAGCGGATCGAGCGCGCTGAACGCTTCGTCCATGAACAGGATTTCCGGATCGGTCGCCAGCGCCCGGGCGAGGCCCACGCGCTGCTGCATGCCGCCGCTGAGAGTCTGGATGCGGCTCGTCTCGTAGCCTTCGAGGCCGACGACGCGGATGGCCTCCACGGCCTTTTCGCGGCGTTCCGCAGCGCGCACGCCGCGGATTTCAAGGCCGAACGCCACGTTGTCGACCACGTTGCGATGCGGCAGCAGGGCGAACTGCTGGAACACCATGCCGAACTTGGTCCGGCGCAGGTCGCGCAGCGCCGCGCGGTCGAGGCTCGTGATCGGCTCGCCGTCGACGAACACGTCGCCGAACGTCGGCTCGATGAGCCGGTTGAGCAGCCGCACCAGCGTCGACTTGCCGCTCCCGGAGAGCCCCATGATGACGAACGTCTCGCCGCGCTGGATTTTGAAGGCGGCGTTGACGACCGCCGCCGTGCTGCGCGTCCTTTCGAGGATTTCGGCGCGCGGCGCGCCCTGGTCGGCGAGCGTGCGGGCTTTTTCCGGGTTCGGCCCGAAGAACTTGTAGAGACCGCGCGTCTCGATGACGGGCGGAGCCCCCGGAGGGGCTTGCTCGGCGGATGCTGCCATTGGATAATCCCGCAGTTAGAAATAGTAGCCGAAATTGATGTTGAACCGGCCGTTCCACCGATCATTGCGGTTGGCGCCCAGATCGCCGACCGAGGAGTCGGCGTACGTGTCGCCGTAGACGTCGTCGCGGTTGCCGACAAACAGGTTGCCGTTGGAGAGCGCGTAGTCCACGTAGATGAACCAGCCCCCGCGCGCGATCGACATCCCCGTCGTGTTCAGCGCGCTGTCGTTGAACGACGCGTCGTCCTTGATCACGACGCTGAAGTCATTGTAGAAGGTTACGGCGTCGATCCACTCGAACGGCTTCTCGATCGTGTAGGAGACGGCGACGGAGGGGACGAGGCCACGCGAGGCGACGGGCCAGGCGAAGTCGTAGGCGCCGAGGTTGATCAGGTCGTTGGAGGGGCGAACGCCGTCGGCGCCGGGGCGGTAGTCCGCGTCGAACGCATAGCCCGTGAGCTGGAGCATCAGGCCGAGCGCGCCCCACTGGCCTTTTGCGTGGATCGCGGCCGCCCAGGCGTCGCTGTCCTCGGCCCGGGCGTCCCGGGCGTCCAGCACGGACCACTGGGCGGAGGCGCCCAGCGTGGCGCCGATTTCCTCGATGTCGTACGTCGCCCGCGCGTTGAACTGGTGTCGCTGCTCGTAGGCGCCCGGGATGCCGCCGACGTCCTCCGCGACAACCGCGTTGGAATAGCGCGCGCTCTCGTCGGAGGCGCCGTTGCCGTTGACCATGTCCGCGGGGTAGTAGCCGATGTCGAAGGCCCAGCGGCCGAACCGGCGCGAGTACGTGGCGCCGAGCTTCATCATGTCCGCGAGGCCGAGATAGTAGTGCTGGTCGAAGAACCAGCTGTTGGCCGGGCCGTAGGGACCCACGCCGAAGGGCGTGCGCACAAGGCCCGCCTCGAGGCGGCCGAACGCATCCGATTCGTAGCCGAGCCAGCCGGTGTGCAGGAAGTTATACCCGTCGTACCAGCGGTACTCGCCCTTGCCGATCCAGTTTTCACAGGCGAAATCCGCGTTGAGGCGGAAGACGTCCAATTCGAAGTTGCCGCCGTTGCCGCCGCGCTGGGGCGCGCCGGAGCCGTCCTTTGCGTAGTCCCCCTGCGTGTAGCTGGCGCGGATCGCGCCGCCGATTTTCAGGGGGCCCGCCTCGATGGCGGAAACGGTGGTGGTTGCCAGGAGACCGAGGACGGCTCCGAAAGCAAGGGCGTGACGATGAAGATCGATCTTCATTTTCTTCCTTTTTGTTTGAGTTGAAACCGAAAACTAAAACGCAACTCAATTGAGCAACACCCTAGCTCGAACGGCGAAAATTCGCGGGCTGCACATGGCTGTTCCGCGATGCACGAAGAGATACTTTCTCACATTCCCTCGGTTTAGTCAATTATTTTTTTTGAGGGGCGCAGCTTTGGACAGAGTGGACGAGGTGGACTTTGTGGACGTCTGGCGTCGATGACGTCGGTTTCGTCGAAGGCGCGGCTGTTCCCAGGGTGGAGACCTTGCCACGCGGCGGGGACGCCGCGTCCAGTGTGCTGCTGTGAAATATTGATCGGTCGAATCGGTCGAATCAGACTGATCGGACGGATCATGGCTTCGACAAAGTTTTCGACAACGCTGCCTTTCGGCTCCCCTAGCCCGAAGTTCCAGCGGCTTTTTCACGGAAAAATCTTTGTGAAAGCCTGATGGAGAAGGATTTGCAGTCTTCGGGCAGGGCGTTTTTCGTTCCGATGTGTCCATGCAAATGAATTTATTTTAGTTCTTTTCATGTTGATTCGCAGAAACATGATTTGATATATTGCGGTCATGTACGTCGATGTAGTTCCCAACCGCAACTCCCTGCCCGCCGTCCTCCTGCGCGAAAGCATCCGAAAGGGACGGAAAACCCGCAAGCGCACGCTTGCAAACCTCTCGGCGCTGCCCGAGGAGGGCATCGCCACGTTGCGCGTCGTCCTGCGCGGCGGACGCCTCGTGGAGCCCGAAAGCGTGCCCAGTGGGCGGAACGGGAAACCAAAGCCGGAATAAGACCTAATCCATTGAAAATCATAAACTTAAAAGACATTCAGTCCGTGATTTTTCGCTGAAACTTCGGACTGGCGACTAGCGACTCAATCGGGCAGGCGACGGGGCGTGTTCGAGACTGGGCGGAAAGCGCTCCGGGGTCAACCCCCGTCGACCAACCGATTACGGCAGATGTTGACACCTGGCCGAAGAAAGGCTAGAGTTTCCTTTATTCGCATGGGAAGGTTCCTTTTGCGAGATGGTTTCAAAAACATTGTTGGTCAGGAGAAAAAGAGAAGCGTGTAATCGACGCATGGGCTTTCGGGATATGGGCAAATTCACAGTGGCAGAGTTTTGCGTTGGCGGAGGCGGGCAAGCCCTCGGGCTGGAGGCCGCAGGGTTTGATTGTGTCGCGGCCGTTGAAATCGATCCAGACTGCTGCACGACTTTGCGCCTCAACCGTCCGCAGTGGAATGTGCTGCATGAAGACATGCGTGAAGTTGACGGCAGCCGATGGCGCGACGTCGACTTGTTTGCGGCAGGCGGTTGGAAGGGGGTTGATCGCTGGGCGGCCAATGCCCAGACCATCGCGCCAACGGTTGTCGGAGGATCAAAAAGCATGGCGGCCCGGATTTGGGCCACACGCGTTCGGAACCAATGGCGGGAATTGGGCGTTGATGGGTTGGGGATAGCAAACGAGCCGCCAGCCGAGGATTTCCCCATTGATGGACATCCTCGTTTGACGGTGCGGATGGTGGCCCGGATTCAGGGGTTTCCGGATTTTTGGAAATTCAGCGGGAAGAAGACCGCGGCTTATCGGCAGGTTGGGAACGCCTTCCCTCCACCGGTTGCATCCCAAGTCGGCTTGGCCATTGCAAACGCGCTTGAAGGAAAGCGGCCAACGCAAGATTCGCGGAAAGCGATCCAATGGCGGCTTTTGGAGCATACCGTTCCATATTGTTGATCATCGCATGACAGGGCATCTATGAAAAAGATTGGGAAAGACGAACTGTCCAACTTGCGGACGTTGTGCTCGACCTGCAATCAGGGGGCGAAGAACATCACCACGGAGAAGCCCGGTGCGATATGGTTGTTGTCGCAAGTTCGTCGCGCCGGTCGAGACGAGCAGAAAGCCGTCTATGAATGGCTGAAAACAAAATTCAAGGATGACAAATAAAACGTCGAACTCCATGCCGTGCCTTGTCCGCCCCCCCTGCGCCATAATGGGCGCACCCCGTACGACAAAGTCCACGCAAAACGAAACGACGCCAGAACCATGAGCCTGCTCAACAACCTCATCAAAAACGCGGGCAGGCCTTCCGACTCCTTTTGGGGTCGGCTGATGCTTGCAAAGATGAACCGCGGACATCAGAAGATGGCCTTGTGGTGCATCGACACTTGCATGGATTTGTCCGGGAACGAGGATGTTCTGGACATCGGTTGCGGCGGCGGGCAAAACATCGCGAACTTTTTGAAGCGCACGAGCGGCAAGGTCCATGGCATGGACTACTCGCCAACGAGCGTGGCGAAGTCGCTGAAGAAAAACAGGCGGGCCGTGGCCGGAAAACGCGCCGTGATCGTGCAGGCCGATGTTGCGGCGATTCCGTTTGAGAACAGCGCCTTCGACGTGGCAATCGCCTTTGAAACCATCTATTTCTGGGAGGACATCATCGCCGGCTTCAAAGAAGCGAAGCGCGTGCTGAAGCCCAACGGGAAGTTCGTGGTGTGCAACGAGGCATCGAAAATGGAAGGCCACGAGCATTTGCTGGATATTTTGGACATGCGAATCTACACGGTCGAGGAAATAACCGAAGCCATGCGACAAGCCGGTTTTGCCGACGTGCAAGCATACAGGCGCGACAACACGCAGCACATCTGCGTGATCGGACGGCGACGGTCTGGTGGGCACAACGGTCGAGGCCGCCTATGAAGGGCTTGCCCTTAGCCTTTACCACGCCTCGAGTCCCGACGAGGACTACCGCGAGGTGAATGTCGGCGCGTCCTACACGCTCGAATGGAACGACTGGGAGGCCGGCGTCTCCTACACTTTCCTGCGGTTCCTGACCGACAGGGAGAGCGACCACGAGGTCGGCCTGGGCCTATCCTATTCAGGACTGCCCGGCGGCTTCGCGGCCGGGGTGGACGGCTGCTACTCCTTCGATGCCGAGGGCGTGTTCATCGAGACCTTCGTCGAGAGGGAGTGCGAGGCCGCCGAATGGCTTACCCTCACGCCCTCGGCGGTAGTGGGCTGGAACGCGGACTACGTTGCCGATGGCCACAACGGTGCCAACCACGTCGCGCTGTCGCTGGAGGCGGCCGTGCCGCTCAAGGCCGGGCTCGAGTTGGCAGGCAGCGTCGCCTACTCGTGGGCGATCGACAAGGACGCCGGCAAGTATGCCGACGACGAGAGTCTGCGCAACATGTTCTACGGCGGCGTGGCCTTGAACGCGTCGTTCTGAGGGATGCGCTGCTGAAAAATGCAACCATTCCGCATATCACTGCGGAATAGTCTCGGCCAATCCGCAGCGCGCTGCGGATTGGCATCACGTTGCCGTTTCGAAATGATCCGCAGGAAGAAGTCGGTGTCCTTGAAGCGGCCCGTCTGCGACACCGTTTCAAGGAACCCTTGATTGCGGTTCCGCGCGGCGTCGTAACGGACCAAGGGGGCGCGGTTACAGCCCCAAGTCCTCGTCAACCACCAGCACGGTGATGTCGCTGAGCGAGGGCTTGCGGTCCAGGATGACCGTGATGCGGCAGATGCGCTCGGGGGAATCGCAGTCGCTGCATACTCCGGTGCGGGCGCACGGCGTGTTCCTGCTCAGCCGGATGGCGTTGCCGGGGGCGGCGACATTCTTCACGCGCTGGATGGCCTCGGCGACGCCACCCTCCACGATCTTGTTGCGTCCGGCGACGAGGACGATCTTCGCAGGGCCGAAGAACGAGGCCGCCACGCGGTTGCCTGTGCCATCGACGTTGACGATTTCGCCTGCGGCGGTGACGGCGTTGACGCTGCAGATGAACAAATCGCACGTCTGCTGGGCGCGCATGATGGCGACCCTCTCCTCGAGGGTGGCATCGGGAGCGCTGTGGTCGAGGATTTCCGCGCCGTTGGCGGCGAGCCGCTCGCGGACGCCGAGAACCCCCACGGAGAGCGAGCCTCCGAGGCCGACGGTCTTCGCGTCGGCACCGAGTTCGACCACGGCATCCGCCGCTTCGGCGGCGGTGGCGCAATAGCGCGCCGCGAAACCACGGCGATTCAAGGCATCGACGGTGCGACGGCACTTGCATTCCGAAAGCCGGGCGAGGGTCGTAATGGTTTTTTCTTTCATACGTTCAGTATAGCATTTGTGCATCAAGAAGGGAAGAGACGCCATGGGAGAATGGGCCATCCTCACTTGTTGCCTTGAACGAACGACGGCAACCCCCGGTTTTCGTCTGGCAGATGCTGCTACGATGTGCCAAAATCACCTTTTTGCTGAGTAAAGTTCTGTTGGCATGGCTCTATGCGTAAACGCTTGCTCATTCTGCTGCCTGGCGGCCAGCCGCACATACTACGGCTGCCGGGGATCCGTCTCTCGTTCCGCGAGGCGCCGCTGACCGGCCCGCTGCTGGCCGCGCTCGTGCCGCCGGAGCTGGAACTGGACGTGCGCTACGTGGACGGCAGTGTCTCGCCAATCCCGCTCGGGGAGCCCTTCGATCTGGTCGCCATCAGCGTGATCACCGGCATGGCACCGCGCGCCTACGAGCTCGCCGCGCTGTTCCGCGCGCGCGGCGCCACAGTTATACTGGGCGGCATCCATGTAACGCTACTGCCGGATGAGGCGGCACAGCACGCAGACGCCATCGCCGTAGGCTACGCCGAGACGCTCTGGCCGCGGATGCTGCGCGACTGGGTCGCAGAGCACTTGAAACCACGCTACGAGCATCGCGGGCCGCCGGTTCTCGATGGGCTGCCCGCGCCGCGCACCGACCTGCAGAAACCGTTCGGCTATGCCATGCCGCGGACGGTGAACGCGACGCGGGGCTGCCGTCAGCAGTGCGACTTCTGCGTCGCCCCCGCTGCCCCGCTAAGCTGGGCGACACGCCCCGTCGGTGATGTCATCGCCGACATCCGCCGCCTGCGGGGCCGCTCGTTCGTCTTTCACGACCTCAACCTGACGGACGATGTCGAGTACGCGAAGGAACTCTTCGCGGCGATGCTGCCTTTGCGCCGGCGCTGGGGCGGCCTTGTCTCGACCCGTGTTGTCCGCGACAAGGAACTGCTGGATCTGATGGCGCGCGCGGGGTGCTCCTATCTGCTGATCGGCTTCGAGACGGTCAACGCGGAGGCTCTCGGCACAATGCGCAAGCGTTTCAACTCCGCAGTTCCATACGCGGATGTGGTCGCGGCGCTGCACGCGCGCAGGATCGTCGTCCAGGGCTGCTTCATCTTCGGCCTCGATGAGGACACGCCAGAGGTCTTCGACGCCACGGTTGACGCCATTGATGCGCTAGGCATCGACATCCCGCGCTTCGCGCTCTACACGCCGTTTCCCGGTACCGCCGCCTTCAACCGTCTGCAGGCGGAAGACCGTCTGCTCCACCGCGACTGGTCCTTCTACGACACGCAGCATACCGTGATCCGCCCGGCGCGCATGACCCCGGCCGAACTGGATGCGGGATTCATCCGCGCCTGGCGCGACTGCTACCGCCTGCCGCGCATTGCCCGCCGCCTGCGCCTGCGCCGTCATCCCGGCATCGTGGGGGTGGGCAATCTGGCCTACCGGCTCTATTCGCGCAAGCTCGGCCATGACAACAACCGCTTCCCCGATGGGGTGACAACATGATCATTTCTGCATGGCTGCCACCTTTCCTGGCTCAAAAGCCCATGAAGAGACGCATGGGAGTTGCTAAACCCCGAAGGAATCCGTCATGTTTGCACTGCCCTGGACCCGCGATACCGTTCCGCACGCCGTCATCGAGCTTACGCGCGACTGCAATCTCGCCTGCCGGGCCTGCTACCGCAAGAAGGAGCCCGGGATGCGGACGGTCGCCGAAGTCTTGCAGGACGTGGAAATCATTGAGAAGCACCAGCGCGTGCATACGATCTCGCTTGCCGGCGGCGAACCCACCCTGCATCCCGAACTCCCCGAAATTGTCCGCCGGGTGAAGGCGCGCGGACACTGCGTCTCGCTCGTCACCAACGCCGTGCTGCTGGACGACGCGATGCTGTCGGAGCTTGCCGCCGCCGGGCTCGACATCGTCATGATCCACGTCGACGAGGGGCAGACGCGCCCAGATCTGCCGGAGAACGCCGGCATCACCGCCCTGAACGCGCTGCGCGAGCAGATCGCCGCGCGGGTCTGCGCCCACGGCATCACCGCCGGGCTCTGCACCACACTCTATCCGGAATCGCTGGCAAATCTGCCGGCCCTGGTCAGCGTCTTCCTCAACAACCCCGACATCAATTTCCTCTTCGCCACTCATGCCGTCGCGATTCCCGAACTCGTTGCCCGGTCCGCAGGCGGAGCAACGGTGATGACGGACCACGCCACGTGCTGCGGAACCTCGAACCGCGGGGTTATGGAGTCGTTGCGCCAGGCCTTCGGGCTTGAGCCCTACGCGTATATCGCGCCGGCCGCCCCCATGCCCGACGGCGAATTGCCGTGCATCACCTACTCGGTTCCCGTGGCGCACCGGACGCGGCCGCGGTTCCTGAGGATGAAGTCGGGACGCATGGACCGTGCCCTCGTGCAGGCCAGCCGTCTGATCGCCGGACGCTACCTCTACTTCACGCCCAACCGTGTTCTGCCCAATGCGCTACAGATTCTCTTCAACGGCCTCGGCTCCGGACGCCCCCTGCGCGCCCTGGCCTTCCTGATCGGCGCCATCGGCGCCCCGCTGCGGATGAAGCGTCTGGTGTTCGAAAACGCGCCGCGCATCACCGCCGGGGGCACCGTCAACTGCTGCGACTTCTGCCCTAACTCCACCGTGCGGGACGGCGCAGTTGTTCCCGTCTGTCTGGCGGATCACCGCGCGGAGTTGAACCTCTGACCATGCGTATTGTCTTCATCCAGCCATCTGTGGGGCGCAAGGCCGATGGCACGCCCTATCCGGCCGCCTGGCGCATGGAGCCGCTGGGCATCGCCCGCCTCGCGGCGCTCACACCGCCCGATGTGGAGCGGGTCTTCTTCGACGACCGGCTGGAACCGGTCGATACGGAGACGCCCGCCGATCTGGCCTGCCTCACTGCGGAGACTTTCACCGCCCGCCGCGCCTACCAGCTTGCCGACGCCTTCCGGCAGCGCGGCGTGCCGGTGGTGCTTGGAGGCTTCCATCCCACCTTCCTGCCCGACGAGGCGGCGGCGCATGGCGACGCGGTCGTGATCGGCGAGGCCGAGAACATCTGGAGCCGGGTGCTGGCGGACGCCGCCGCGCACCGCCTCAAGCCGCGCTACAAGGCCGCCACCCGCCCGCAACTCAAGACCCTTGCGCCCGACCGTTCGATCTTCGGCCGACGCAACTACGGGCTGGTCTCGCTTGTCGAGACCTCCCGCGGCTGCGGCTTCGATTGCGAGTTCTGCTCCATCTGCAACTTCTTCGGCCACCGCGCCATCGACCGCCCCGTCGGGGAAGTGGCCGAAGAGGTCGCGGGTCTGCGCAAACCGGTCTTCTTCGTGGACGACAACCTCGGAGCCGACACCGCGCGCCTGCGCGCACTGTGCGAGGCTCTGCTGCCGCTGCGGCGTCTCTGGGTCGGCCAGATCAGCATCCACGTCGCCCGCGACCGCGACCTGCTGAAGCTCATGCGCCGTTCCGGCTGCGAGGGGGTGCTGATCGGCTTCGAGTCGCTCGACCCCGGCACTCTCAAGGCCATGGGCAAGTCCGTCAACCGCGCCGCCGACTACGCCGCCGCCGTCCGCGCCTTCCGCAGGGAGGGGCTCTCGATCTACGCCACCTTCGTCTTCGGCTACGACGGCGACACGCCGGAGACCTTCCGGCGGACGCTGGAGTTCGCCCTGCAGCAGCGCTTCTTCTTTGCCGCCTTCAACCACCTCGTCCCCTTTCCCGGCACTCCGCTCTACCGGAGACTGGAGGCGGAAAACCGGCTGCTCTCGCCGGCCTGGTGGCTCGACCCGCGCTTCCGGTTCGGCGATGTGGTCTTCCAGCCCGCCGGCATGGCGCCGGAGACACTCGCCGCGCTTTGCAGGCAGTACCGCGGTGCCTTCTACGCGAACTCATCCATTGCCCGCCGCGCCCTCGATTTACGCGCCAACTGCCGGACACCCTTCAAGGCGCTGATCTTCCTCACGCAGAATATCCTGCACCGGCGCGAGATTGTCCGCCGCCAGGGTCTGCCACTGGGTTTCCACATCTGAACGCCAGGCCGCGATGAGATTCGTACTCGCCACACAGCAACACGACGCCGCCCTGCGACGGCTGGCCCGCGACGAGGGCATGCCCGGCCCGATCCGCCTCGCCTACACCCGCGAGCCCGACTGGTTTGCGGGGCAGGCCGCGCTGGGGCACTTCCAGCAGACCGTGGTCGGCCTCGATGCGCAAGGCGAGGTCGCGGCTTCTGGTGTCCGCGCCCTGCGCAGGGTCTTCGTCAACGGCGAGCCGCGCGAGATAGGCTACCTGGCCGGGCTGCGCTCGCTGCCGCGCGTTCGCGGCGGACTGGGACTGGCGCAGGGCTTCCGCTTTGTCCGCGCGCTGCACAAGGCCGACAACCGCGTGCCCGCCTATCTCACCACAATCATCGAGTCCAACACCCTGGCGCGGACGCAACTGGTTGGCGGCCGCGCCGGTCTCCCCGCCTATCACGACCTCGGCCGCATATATACGCGCCCCTGGCTGCGTCTGCCGTCGCCCCGCGCACGCCTTCCGGCAGGCGTGACGCTCCGCCAGGCCCCCACTCCGCCACCCGGCGACCTGCTGGCCTTTCTCCGGAACGAGGGTGCCAAACGGCAGTTCTTCCCAGTGCTGGACGAGGCATCCTTCTCCGGCAACCCATGGTGTCAATTCAATTCCGGCGGGTTCTGCCTCGCCATGCGCGGGAACGAGATCATCGGGGTGGCGGGCTACTGGGATCAGCGCGCCTTCCGTCAGCTTCATGTGACCGGCTACGCCCCGTTTCTCGCCGCTCTGCGGCCCGCGTTCAACGGCCTGGCCCGTCTGGTCGGCCGCCACGCCCTGCCTGCTCTACCGCCCGCCGGCCGGGTGCTTGACGTCTGCTTCGCCACGTGCGTCTGCGTAAGGGATAACGATCCTGTTATTTTTGACGCCCTGATGCGCCACCTCTGCCGCCGCGCGCGCGACGGCGGCCACGGGCTGCTGCTGGTCTCCCTGCATGAGCGCTCGCCGCTGAATGCCGCCTTCAGCCGGCCCGAACAGTTCCTCGAATGCCGCAGCCGTCTCTACTGCGCCTGCTGGGAGGATGGAGAACCGTTTGTGGGGGCGCTCGAACCGGCGCGTATCCCGCATGTCGATGGAGCGATGCTATGACGACGATCATGCCGTCCATAGTGGCACGTCCACGCCTCGATGCCCGCACCCGCGAGGAGATGTTCGCGCTCCACAGCCGGCATTTCGCGAACGTCAGCCGTGAAAAGTTCCTCGCCGATCTGAGCGAGAAGGACTGGGTCATCCTGTTGCGCGATGCCGACGGACGCACAGCGGGCTTCTCCACGCAGCAGTTCATCGCGGAGGTTCCCGGCACCGGCGGTGCCGGTTTTCTATTCAGCGGCGACACGATCGTCGCGCCGCAGCATTGGAACACACCATATCTCGCGGGGTGCTTCGGACATATCATGCTGCGGCTGATCCGCGGGCATCCGCATACACCGCTCTACTGGTTCCTGATCTCGAAGGGCTACCGCACCTACCGTTTCCTGCCGGTCTTCTTCGTCCGTTTCTGGCCGCACCCGGAAAATCCCGCGCCCCCCGGCGGCGCGGAGCTGCTGCGGAGCGTGGCCGTCTGGAAGTTCGGCACCCGCTACGACGCCACCGACGGGCTAGTAAAGGATGCCGCCGGAGACCGTCTCGCGAAGCCACTCGCAGCAGTGCCGGAGGCGAGACGCCGCGAACCCTATACGCGGTTCTTCCTCGAACGCAATCCGCAGTACACCCTCGGACACGAACTAGCCTGCCTCGCGCCCATCACCACCGACAACTTCACCGCGCCAGCCCGCCGCGTCATCGCCCATACCGATCCCGAATGGATAGAATGAAGCCGACGGCCGCCAATCTGCTCTGGTATCTCGCCTGTCTGCCGCGCTGGCGGCGTTTCCGCGCGGCGCTGCGCAATCCGGCCGCCGCGCAGCGCCAGGTGCTGGCGCGGCTGCTGCACGACAACCGCGACTCCGAGTTCGGCCGGCGACACCAGTTCCGCACCATCCGCTCGCCGGATGAATTTGCGGCGCGCGTGCCGCTCGCCGAGTACGACGATTTCGCACCGGCCATTGAAGAGGCCCGCCGGACAGGGCATTACGCGCTAGCCGCCGAGACGCCCTTCCTGCTGGAACCCACCAGCGGCACATCGGGAACACCAAAGCTCATCCCCGCCACACGCGCCTCGCGGCGCGAGTTCGCGCGCGCCGTCCAGCCCTGGATCGCCGATCTGTACCGCGAGTATCCCGCACTGTTCCGCGGACGCCAATACTGGGTGGTCAGTCCCGCGGCACCGGTGCCAGAATCGCTGCGTGACGGCGCGATCCGTGTAGGCTTCTCGGCCGATGCCGACTACCTCGGCCCGGTGGCACGCCGGGCGGCACGGCATGTGCTGGCGTCCTCGCTGGACGAGACCGAAAACCTGCGTCTCATCTCCGTATGGCATCCCTCGTATCTCGCACGTGCCACCAGCGATTTCCAGACAGGCGCCGGGGCACGATGGCCACGGCTGCGGCTCGTGAGCTGCTGGACCGACGGCAACGCGCGCCTCTGGGCGGAACGCCTGCGCGGAGCGTTTCCAGATGTCTCGGTACAGGGCAAGGGGCTGCTGGCGACCGAGGGCTGCGTCACCATCCCGTTCCAGGGCGGCCTGCCATGCGCGGTCAGGTCGCACTTTCTCGAATTCATTGATGCGCGGACGCATTCCGTCCACGGCGTGGCGGATTTGCAGGCGGGGAGCGAATATTCGGTGGTGCTCACAACCGGCGCGGGACTCTGGCGCTGCCGCCTGCACGACCGGGTGCGCGTGACCGGATTCATGGAGGCGACCCCCTGCCTGGAGTTTCAGGGAAAGGATAACGCCGTTTCCGATCTGGTCGGCGAGAAGCTCTCCGAGGCGGATGCTGCCGCGGCACTTGCCGCGGCGGTGGCGCAGACGGGCATCCACCCGCAATTCGCCATGTTGATTCCAGATAACACTGCGGCTCGCGGTACAGCCGGCTACGATCTGTTCCTCGAGCTCGCTCCTGAGGAGGAAGGAACCGGGGCGGCCACGACCTTCGCCGAAGCCGTCGAGGGGAGTCTGTGCGCCACGAATTACCACTACCTGAACGCGCGCCGGCTCGGACAGCTCCGCTCTCTCCGCCCAGTACCGCGCCGGCAGGCGTTGCAGGAGTGGCTGGACGCCGCGCGGCAATCCGGCGCGCGGGCCGGAACCATGAAGATACCGGCGCTGCACGTGCCTGCTTCTAACGTGCTGCCGAAACGTTAGTCGGACTTTCGCTATTCGCGGTCGGCAAAAACTTTTACTGGGTATGCAGTTGGCTCAACCAGACACAACATCTTGTGGCGGCACGATTTTTATCGCGGGTTGGGGGCTGTGACGACCGCCAATAATGCTGCTAACCCGGCCACAAATAGCGCTGCTCACGGAGATTCAGGCATGAGGAGCTGGAATTTGGAGTTGGGAAAGGGGCACGGACATTCCTGTCCGTGTCACGGGTTGGAAAACCCGTTCCCCTGTTTTGCAGTATGAATTGTGGCCGCCCGCCAGCCAGTAGCCAGCGCAACGCACTGGCTACTGGCTGGCGGGAGCGTTTTGTTGGTTTCCAACGACTTACGTCGTCTTTTCCGCTCGAATAGCGAAAGTCCGGCTAGTCAGACCTGTCCGACTCGTCCGACTCGCCTGACTCTTGAGCCCGCCACGCATGCAGCCTGGGGACGGCGGTCCCCGCGGGCAAATGGGGAACGGCGGTCTCCGTGCACCCCTGTCGCCAGCCGATTGCCATCCGCCTACCGGATCGGAACGGTATGCGGATCGGCCGGCAGGCCGGCGGCCTTGGGCACGGTGATCGTCAGCACGCCGTTCTCGTAGTGCGCGTCGACCTTGTCGGCCTGTACCGGACCGGGCAGGCTGACGGTACGCTGGAACCGGCCGGAACGCCGCTCGCGGCGCAGGGTCTTGCCGTCGGCATCCTGACTCTCGCTGTCGCTCTCGGAACTCCCGCCGATCGTCAGCAGCAGCCCCTCGACCTTGACGTTGATATCGGACTTGTCGAGCCCCGGCATGTCGAGGCGCACGACGTAGGCATCGTCGCTTTCGGTCAGATCCATGCGCGGCGACAGCGCGCGGCCGCGAAACGCCTGCGGATCGGCACGCATCCAGTCGGATTCGTCCATCATGCGGTCCATCTGTTCCTGCATCTCGCGCAGAGCCATGAAGGGATCGCGTCTGTCGAAGAATCCGCCGCCGAAGAAGTCATCGTCGTCGAACGCATCCGGCCAGAAGCGGCCCCATCCTGGCGCGCGGTTCGGCGCCAGCCGTCCGCCCGGTCGGCGACCGACCTGCGGCGCGCGGGCATCGTCGCGGGCGGCATCGGCGCCCTGCAGGAAGTCGCGCGTCAGCGTAAAGACCCGGTCGGCCCGCGTGAAGGCGTCGCGCGCGGCCTTGCCGTCGTTGCGTTCCACGGCTTCCGAGGCGTCCTTCAGATGGCGCTGCATCTGCCCGATCATCGGAGCGACGGCCTGCAGATCGTAATCCGCCTCGGACTTTTCCTTGTTTTCGGCTCCCGCAGCCGGAAGCGCGCCGTGTACCAGGATCAGTCCCGCCATCAGCAGGGCCGTGGTTGGACGGCTCGATTGGGTGTGAAACGTTGTTGTCATTATATTTTTCCTTCCTTTCTTGTTTACGCATAAGCATCGTCTGTGCCAACCCGTTTTCCGGCGATTCTGGCCCGTTTCCCGGTCTTCCCGTGGAACATCCTGTCACGTTGCGCCCCGCCTCGGTGCGACATATTGACGCACCGCGGGGTGCAGAAGATTGCCGTCCTGGTCGCCGTCGGCAGGCGTATCATCTGGACGGCCCGCCGGGGACGTCGGTCTCCAGACGAACGGCGGCAGTTCCGGTGTCGTGAATTGTGAGACGACGGGCAAACGTAGCACATCGGCAATTCGCGGCGTGCCGTTTTTCTTTGTTTGCGGATTCGGCCTACAGCGTTTGGATGCCCATGCCTCCGTCCACCAGGAACACCTGGCCTGTGGAGTAGGGGAAGGCGCCGGTCGCGATGGCGGAGACGGCCTTGCCGATGTCCTCGGGGAAGCCCCAGCGACGGAGCGGGATGCCACCCTCCGCGATCACTTGGTCGTACTTGGCCTTCACGCCGGAGGTCATGTCCGTGGCGATCACGCCGGGACGCACCTCGTACACGCCGATGCCGAACTCGGCCAGCCGCGCGGCCCACAACTGCGTGGCCATCGAGACGCCGGCCTTCGAGAGGCAGTACTCCCCGCGGTTCACCGACACCACGGTGGCCGAAATCGAGGAGATGTTCACGATGCGGCCCTGGTAGGCGGGGTCGGCCTTCTTCTGTTCGACCATCCAGCGGGCGACGGCCTGCGTGAGGAAATACGGACCCTTGAGGTTGGTCGTCATCACGAAGTCGTAGCTCTCCTCCGTGGCATCGAGGAGGTCGTTGCGGGTCTTGGGTGCAACCCCCGCATTGTTCACGTGCACGTCGAGGCGTCCGAATTCCGTCTTGGCGAAGGCCACCAGGGCCTCGCGGTGGGCGCGATCCGCCACGTCGCAGACCGCGTAGGCCACCTTGCCGCCGCAGGCGCGGAGGGCCTCGAGCGCCTCCTGGCACTCCGCCTCGGGGCGTCGTCCCGCCGCGAGCAGGTCGAAGCCCGCCTTGGCGAGCGCCGTGGAGATTCCGTAGCCGATACCCCGGCAGCCGCCGGTTACAATCGCGACTTTACGCATGGGGGAAGTCCTTCCGAAAGGGTGGGGGGTGAGTGGGTGGGAAGCGCTGGGCGGCGTCCTAGAATCCCAGGAGCCGTTCCAGCTGGAGGTCTCGGGCTCCGCCGAGCCGGACAGCCTCGCGATAGTGGGCTTCGGCGGACGCCTCCTCGCCGCGGGAAAGCATCAGCGCCGCCATGTCGAAGTAGGCGGCGGGGAGTTTCGGGTTCAAGCGGATCGCCTTGTCCAGCGCCAGCAGGGCGTAGTCGAAGCGCCCCGTGGACTGGTAGACGGCGGCCAGGGCCAGGAGCACGGCCTCGTCCTTTTCTTCGGCCAGCAGATCCTCGAGGGCCACGAGCGCTTCGTCGTACCGGTACTGGCGGCAGCGGATCACGCCCATCATCAGCCTTGCCGAACGGTTCTGCGGGTCGGCGCGGAGAACCTCGACCATCGCGGCGGCGGCGGCATCGAGCCTTCCGGCCTCGAACAGCGAGTGGGCCTCGTGGAAGAGGGGGGCGGGATCGAAGGCCGCCGGCGGTGGACGCCCGTCCTCCTGGCCCGGGATGCTCCCGGAGTCCACGAAGGTTTCCTGGGCGCCATCGTCTAAAACGGCGGCGAGCCCGCCGCCGGCCGCAGCGCCTTCGTCTTCCGGCCAGGCGAACGGGGGAGGGGCGTCCAGGTCCAGGGAAGGCGCGGAGGGTACGTGGGGGAGCGTCTTCCCCTCGATCAGGCGGATCTGGTCCTGGCAGTACGCGAGATGGAGGCGGGCGGTGCCGTCGTCGATGCCGGGGAAGTCCCCCTCGACGCGCTCGAAGATGTCCGTGGCCTTCCGGTAGAGGGCGAGCGCCTGGTCGGGATTCCCGCCGTCGTAGGCGGAATCGGCCCGGGCCATGATCTTGTCCGCCTTGCGGATCGCGGAGAGGGCCTCGGACTTCGGGTTTTTGCCGAACAGCGAAAACGCCTTCGCCGAAGGCGCAAGGAGGAGGGCGGCCGCAGCCGCCAGCACCACCGGAAGAGATCTGGACAAGGATGACATGGCGGCACATAGAGTAGCAAGCCGCGGCGGCGGCGTCAAAGTTGTTCGTGCCAAGTGACCAACGATTTTCCAGTCCCTCGTCGCGGGGTTCGTGGTATGCTTCCCCGCATGAAATCCCTTCCCTCCTTCCCCTTGGAAATCCGTCTCCTGGAAGACGCCTCCCTGGAACTGGTCGACTGCGAACGCGGCGAGCGCCTGCTCATCGTGCCGGGGGCCCGCCTGCTGCTGCCGGGGTTCGCGGCGGACGCCACGCTCGTCGACGCATGCGTGGAGGGGGCGGAGATGCGCCTTCGCTATGCGGCGTCGTCGTTGGGCGAGGCGGTCGTGATCCTCCGCGCCTGCGATCCCGGTTTTTCGATCGAGGGCGTGTTCGTCCCGGCGGAAGACGTCGAACTGGAGCGCCTGGAGATTGTCCCGAAAGGGACGCAGATCGCCTGCTACGAGATCCGGGCCTTCCGTTTCCGCCACGGCACGGAGCGCTCTTGGCCGGACTGCCCCCTGGAAACCGACTTCGAGATCGACACCACGTCCTGCGACTGGCAGTTCGCCCCCCATCCCACCGCCCTGCTCTTCGCCCGCCACGACACGCACCTCTTCCTCGGCGCCACCTGTGCGCCCGTCGGCGGCTACGGGCTCCATGCGAAAGGCTCCCAAAACCGCTTCGACGAACTTTTCCTCGACTACGGCCAAGAGGGCTGGGGAATGGAACTCCCCCGGGACGAGCCCTGGCGCACCCCCGTCTTCCGCCTTTTCGTCGAGCGCACCGCCGACACCTACGCCACGTATGCGCGCTTCGGCGAAATCCTCGTCCGCGAGGGCGCCATTCCCGACCCCGCCAGACGCTCGCCCGTCCCCTGGCACCGCGAACACGTCTACTGCACCTGGATCGACCAGATGAACCTGGCCTCCATCATGACCGACGCGGAGGTGAAGCGGCGCGCCTCGGACAGCGGGGACATGCACTCCCGCACCGCCCTCCCGCTCGACGAGGCGATGGTTCGCGAGGCCGCCGCCCTCATCCTCCGCGAAAAGCTGCCCATCCGCTCGATTCTCCTCGACGGGGGCTGGAGCATCAATTCCGCCGACTATCGCGCCGACCCCGTGCGCTTCCCGGACCTGCGCCGGCTCGTGGACGACCTGCACGCGCTCGGGTTCAAGGTGCTCGTGTGGTGGAGCTGGGCCGAAGTGCGCGGTGCCGCCGGCGAAGCCGCCCTTGGCATCCACAACGCCATCCTGGACGGCAAGCGGAACCGCCACGGATCCATCATCGGCGACTTCTCGAAGAAGTCCACCCAGGAGGAGTACCTCCGCCCCATGTTCCGCCGCCTCTTCTCCTCCGACCCCGGCTGCTACGACCTCGACGGCATCAAGACCGACTACATGGCGGACAAGGTCCATCCGGACATGCCCGCCGAAGATCCCGCCTGGCGCGGCGAGGAGAACTACATCCTCCGCCTCTACCGCTTCTGCATGGGCGAAATGCGCCGCCACAAGCCCGACGCGATGCACATCGGCGCCGCCGGCAACTATTTCCTCGCGGAAGTCACCGACGTGAACCGGACCTTCGACGTGGCAGGCGACCTCGTGGAGGCGCACGTCGAACGCGCCAGAATGCTCGCCGCCACCACGCCCGGCGTGCCGCCCGTCTTCGACATGCACATCTTCCGCACCCGCCGCCGCGACTACCTCCGCGCCGCGAAGGCGATGGGGCTGGCCACCCACGTGGGCGAACTCTTCACCACCCGCGACGATCTCTTCGCGCCCGTCACGAAGATGGACGAAGCCGACTACCGGGAACTGCGCGAGGAGCTGTGACGATGACGCCGCCAGACGCCCCCACCGTGATCCTCGCGGACGGGGACTTCCCCACCCACCCGCGCCCCCTCGCGATCCTCCGCGCCGCCGGGCGCATCGTCTGCTGCGACGGCGCGGCGGTATCCCTTCTCGCCGCGGCGGGCCGCCTCCCCGACCATGTGGTGGGCGACTTGGACAGCCTGCCCGCCGGATTCCGCGACCGCTTCCCCGACCGCGTCGTGCACATCCCGGGCCAAGACGACAACGATCTCGCGAAGGCCTTCGCGTTCTGCCTGGGGAAGGGGTGGACCGCTCCCGCCATCCTGGGCGCCACCGGCCATCGCGAGGACCATGCGCTGGGGAACATCGGCCACCTCTTCGATTTCGCGGAACGGGATCCCGCCGTCACGATGGCCACCGACCGCGGCCTCTTCACGCCCGTCGCCCCGGCCGCCGGAAAAACGGCGCGCCGTTTTTCGAGCCATGCGGGCGAGGCGGTCTCGCTGTTCGCGGACAGCCCCCAAACGCGCGTGACCGTCCGCGGCCTTCACTGGCCGCTCGACGCCGCCTCCCTCCCCCGCTGGTGGAGCGGCACGCTGAACGTTTCAGAAGGCGACGCCTTCGACGTGGAGGCGGAGCATGGCGTCGTGCTGGTCTACCAGGCCTACGCCTGACGGCCCGCCGCCGCGCGCGCTTCGGAGTCTCCAAGTCTATCGGGCGTATTCCACGAAGCGCTGCTCGCGGAGGACGACCACGCGGATTTGACCGGGGAACTCCAGTTCGGCGGAGATCTTCCCGGCGATCTCCCGGGCGAGGATCATGGCCTCGTTGTCGTTCACTTCGCCGGGATCGACGACCACGCGGATCTCCCGGCCGGCCTGGATGGCGTAGCACTTGTGCACCCCCGGGAATCCGGAGGCGATGCTTTCGAGCTTCTCCAGGCGCTGCACGTAGTATTCGTCCGACTCCGAACGGGCACCGGGACGCGCGCCGGAAATCTGGTCCGCAGCCGAGCAGAGGAATCCGTACAGGCTCTTCGATTCGACTTCGCCATGGTGCGAGGCGACCGCGTTCGCGACGATGGCGTTCTCGCCGTGGCGGGAGAGCAGTTCGGCGCCGATGGCGGCATGGGCGCCTTCCACCTCGTGGTCGGAGCTTTTCCCGATGTCGTGGAAGAGGCCGATGCGGCGGGCCAGGGCGGCGTCGAGGCCCAGTTCGGAAGCCATCACGCCCATCAGGTTCGCGGCCTCGACGGAATGGCTCAGCACATTCTGGGAATAGCTGGAGCGGAACTTGAGGCGGCCCAGCGCGGAGACGAGCTCCGGGGGGACGCCTTGGACGCGGGCGGCGTAGAGGGCGTCGTTCCCGGCCTCGCGGACGATGCCGTCCAGGTCCTTCCGCACCTTGTCCACGACCTCCTCGATCCGGGCGGGATGGATGCGGCCGTCCGCGACCAGTTCGGAGAGGGCGCGGCGGGCGATTTCGCGGCGGACGGGGTCGAAGCTGGAGACCGATACGGCCTGCGGGGTGTCGTCGATGACGAGCGTGACGCCCGTCGCGGCCTCGAAGGCGCGGATGTTGCGGCCTTCGCGTCCGATGATGCGGCCCTTCACGTCGTCGCTCGGGAGTTGCACGAGGCCGGTCATCGACTCGCCGGCATGGGCGGCGGCGTAGCGCTGGATGGCGAGCGAGACGATTTTGGCGGCCTCGCGATCGGCCGTTTCGCGGGCCTCTTCGAGGAGGCGCCGCTGGAGGGCGCCGGTTTCGCCCCGGACTTCGGCCTCCATGCTTTGAAGGAGTTGCCTGCGCCCCTCCTCGTGGGTCATCCCGGCGAGTTTCTGGAGGCGGGTTCTCGCCTCGGCGGCCAGCCGTTCGACCTCCTGGCTGCGGGCGTCGAGGCCGGCATTCGCGGCGAGCAGTTCGCTCTCGCCCTTCCGCACGGCCTGTTCGCGGGCGTCGAGCACGGTGGCCTTGCGGTCCATGTTCTCCTCGCGCTGGGTCAGGCGGGTCTCGATGTCCTGGAGCTGCTGGCGGCGCGCCTTGGTGGACTTCTCGAACTCCTCGCGAAGGCGCACGCCTTCGGCGCGGCCCTGGATGTCGACCTCCTTGAGCCGGGCCTGGACCTCCTTCTCGGCGCTGTCGAGACGCTCCTTTGCGCGGCGTTCGACGGAGTCTATCTGCATCTTGCCGGCGACGGAGCGGACGAGATAGCCGATCACGAGGCCCGCGAGGGTCGCGACGATGGGGATGACGACGTTGAGTGAATTGGAATCCATGGCGGATGCTGGCGGCGGCGGTTTCCCGCCCGCCTTATTCGATGTTCTGGACTTGCTCCCGGAAGGCTTCGAGGTCGGCCTTGAAGGCGAGGACGTCGCGGGACATCGCGGCGTCGTTGGCCTTGGCTCCGAGGGTGCCGATTTCGCGGGAGAGCTCCTGGCAGAGGAAATCGAGCGCGCGGCCGCACGGTTCGTCGGAGGCCAGGAGCGCCTCCGCCTGCCCGAAGTGGCTGGCGATGCGGTCGAGTTCCTCGCGCACGTCCGCCTTGTCGGCGAAGAGCGCGACCTCGCGGGCGAGGATGTCGGGGTCGGGCGCGATGTCGCGGCCCTCGAGCAGGGTCGCGATGCGCTTTTCGAGGGCGTCGCGATAGGCGGCGGGGACGAGCGGGGCGCGTGCGGCGAGCCGTGCGTGCGCCGCGCGCAGGCTGTCGAGAAGCCGCCGCAAAGCCTCCTCCAGGGCGGCTCCCTCGCGGGTGCGCATGGCGACGAGCCCGTCGAAGGCGTCGTTCGCGGCGCGTTCGATGGCGGGCCAGAGTTCGAGGGGGTCGTCGAAGGCGGCCGCTTCGTCCGCCGGGATGTGCAGGAGGTCCTTCGCGGAAAGGTCGTCCGGAAGGTCCAGCTGCGCGGCGAGGTCGCGGTACCGGGCAATCTGCGCGGCGAGGGCGGCTGCGCCGGCGTCGCCCCCGCCGGCGGCGGAAAGGCGGATGGAAAGGCGGACGGCGCCGCGCGCGACGCGCGAGCGGGCGAGCTCCTGGAGCTTCGCCTCGAGGATGGCGAGGTCGCGCGGAAGCGAGCAGTGGCAGTCGAACTGCCTGCGGTTCACCGACCCCGCCTCGACGACGATCCGAAGGGAGGCGAAGACGCTTTCGCCGCATCCGAAGCCGGTCATGCTGCGCATGGCGCTACGATGCCCCCTTCCCGTTCCCACGCTGCGCGTTGTAGCGGAGATAGGCCTCGATGAACGGCTGGATCGCGCCGTCGAGCACGGCTTGCACGTTGGACGTCTCCTCCTCCGTGCGGAGATCCTTCACCATCGTGTACGGCTGGAGCACGTACGAACGGATCTGGTTGCCCCAGGCGATGTCGCCCTTGTCGCCGTAGAAGCTCTCCAGTTCCTTGCGCTTCTTGTCCTCCTCGTATTGGAAGAGGCGCGCGCGCAGCATCGAGAAGGCCTTCGCCTTGTTCTTGTGCTGCGAGCGTTCGGCCTGGCAGGAGACGACGATGCCGGTGGGGAGGTGGGTGATGCGCACGGCCGAGTCGGTCTTGTTGACGTGCTGGCCGCCGGCGCCGCCGGAGCGGTAGGTGTCGATGCGAAGATCGTCCTCGTGGATCTCGACTTCGACATCGTCGGCGATTTCGGCGGCCACGTCGAGCGCGACGAACGAGGTGTGGCGGCGTTTCGCGGCGTCGAAGGGGCTGATCCGCACGAGCCTGTGGACGCCGCGTTCGCCCTTGAAGTAGCCGTAGGCGTTGGTCCCGCGAACGAAGAGGGAGACGGATTTCACGCCCGCTTCGTCGCCGGGCTGCACGTCGAGCGTCTCGATTTCGAAGCCGTTGTCCTCGCAATAGCGGCGGTACATGCGGTAGAGCATGTCGGCCCAGTCGCACGATTCGGTCCCGCCGGCGCCGGCATGGATGGTCAGGTAGGCGTTCGCGCCGTCGAAGCGTCCGGCGAGCAGGGACTGCAGGCGGAGGCGCTGGTACACGGCATCGGCCTGATGGAAGGTCTTCTCGAGCTCCTCGAGCGCCTGGGCACGCTCCGCGCCCTCGGGTTCGGCCCCGGCGAGTTCGAAGAGGAGCGCGGCGTCGTCCGCGAGGCGGGACAGTTCGTCGAAGGGGAGGACGAAGGCGCGCTCCGCGTTGGTCTGGTCGATCACGGCACGGGCGGCGTCGGGATGATCCCAGAAGTCCGGCGTGGAGGCCTGTGCCTCGAGTTGTGCAAGTTTGGCCCGGCGTGTCTCCAGGTCAAAGATAGCCTCGCATCTCTACCAGTCCTTCGCGCAACTGGTTGAGACGGGGCGGAACGTCTTCCATCGTGATCATGCGATGCCCTGTCCTCTCGACGCACGGACCATCCGCGCGAGTCGTATGCACAGTATGCCAGAAAATCCCGCGTGCCGCAAGCCAGCCCCCTCGTATCCGGCCTCGACATCGGCTTCGCCGCCGGCTCCTGTTTCTGGTATGCTGGCCTCCTCCACCCGCCTTCCGGAGCACCACGCCATGCCACACTCCCTTCCGCCCGTCGCCATCCCGTCCGCCACCATCGCGGGCCTCGAAAAGCCTGTCTCGAAGCTCGTGATGGGCGTGGACAACCAGAACGCCTACGAACCCGCCGCCGCCCTCTACGACGCCTATCTCGCCGCCGGCGGAAACACCTTCGACACCGCCCACATCTACGGCAAACTCCGCTCGCGCCTCCTCGGGCGCTGGGTGCGCGAGCGCGGCGCGCGCGACCGGGTGGTGATCATCGCAAAGGGCATCCACTCCCCGCGTTGCGAACCCCGGTGGATCCGGCCCGAACTCGAGGAACAACTCGGCTGGCTCGGCATGGACCATGCCGACCTCTACCTCATGCACCGCGACAATCCCGAAGTGGCCGTCGGCGACTTCGTCGAAGCCCTCAACGAACAGGTCCGCGCCGGCCGCATCCGGCTCTTCGGCGCGAGCAACTGGACCATCGAACGCGTCCAGGCCGCGAACGACTACGCCGCACGCCACCGGCTCCAAGGCCTCTCCGCCCTCTCGAACTGCCTTGCCCTCGCCGACATGCCGCGCGTCATCTGGCCCGGCTGCCTCCAGGCGCACGACATGGCCACCCGCCGCTGGCTCGAGTACACCCAGATGCCCCTCTTCTCGTGGTCCAGCCAGGCCAAGGCCTTCTTCGTGCCGGGGCGCGCCGCACCGGACAAGACCGACGACGCCAACATGGTCCGCACCTGGTACTCCGCCGACAACTTCGAACGCCGCCGCCGCGCCTTCGCCCTCGCGGAGGAGAAGGGGGTCGAACCCATCCACATCGCCCTCGCCTGGGTCCTGAAGCAACCCTTCCCCAGTTTCCCCATCATCGGCCCACGCACCCTCCAGCACCTCTTCTCCAGCCTGCGGGCGCTCGAGGTCGCGCTTTCCGACGAAGAGTGGCGCTGGCTCGACCTGCTCGACGACGAACCTCCCCGCTAGCCCCCGTTCCGGACGCAGGCCATCCCCTTCCCCGCCCCGCCGTTCATTTTCGGGATGGAAGCCTTGCGCCGGGAATGGTATGGTGCATCCCGAAAGGATTTCAACCATGGCGTCTTCCCCCAAAAAATGGCCCGTCCTCCGCACCTACGACCAAGCCCACCTCCGCGAAATCTCCCTGCCTCTCGGCGGCATCGGCACCGGAACCATCGGATTCGGCGGCCGCGGGCAGCTCCGCGACTTCGAAATGGCGAACACGCCCGCGAAGGGCTTCCAGCCGCAAAAGACCTTCTTCGCGCTCTGGGCGAAGCCCCAGGGCGGCGAGGCCGTCACGCGCTGTCTCGAAGGCATCGTCGACCAATACCAGGGTGCGGACGGCAGCCGCGCGCCGAATCACGGCCTGCCGCGATTCCGCTCGTGTTCGTTCGAGACAGCCTACCCCTTCGGCCAAGCCATCCTCTCCGATCCGGACGTCCCCGTCTCCGTTCGCATCCAAGCCTTCAACCCGCTCGTGCCGGGCGATGTCGACGCCAGCAGCCTGCCCGTGGCCGTCCTGCGCTTCACCCTTGCGAACCGCACCGCGAAACCGCTGAAGGCCGCCATCTGCGGGAACCTCCACAACGCCATCGGCTACGACCCCGTCCGCCCCGGCAACGCGCGGGTCCGCCACCCCAAGGGGAACTTCAACGCATTCCACCCCGCCGGGAAGAAGGGCGCATGGGCCGGCCTGTTCCTCGGAACCAAGGGCGTGCCGAAGTTCGAAGAGACCTGCGGCTCGATGGCTCTCGCCACCGACGCGCCGAAGGGCGTCACTTTCCGAACGGACTGGGCGCACCTCTCGTGGGGCGACACGCTCCTCGACTTCTGGGACGACTTCTCCGCCGACGGCAAACTCGAGGACCGTCCCAACCCCGGGGACAAGGACGACCCCATGGCCTCGCTCTGCGCCCCCGTGTCCGTCCCCGCCAAAGGCTCCGCTTCCGTCACCTTCCTCGTCGCCTGGCACTTCCCCAACCGGCAGGCCTGGAATCCCATTGAAGAGAAGACCGACAAGTCCAGGGAAAAAGGCCCGAACTGGGTGGGCAATTACTACGCCACGCTGTACGAGGACGCCTGGGACGTGGTCGGGAAAACCGTCCCGCAACTGCCCGCCCTGGAGGAACGCACGCGCCTCTTCGTCGAGTCCTTCCTCTCCTCCGACCTGCCCGGCGTCGTGAAGGAAGCCGCGCTCTTCAACCTCTCCACGCTGCGCACGCAAACCTGCTTCCGCATCGCCTCCGGCAAATTCCTCGCCTGGGAGGGATGCGGGGACGACTTCGGCTGGTGCTTCGGATCCTGCACCCACGTCTGGAACTACGAGACCGCCACCCACTTCCTCTTCGGCGCCCTCGCCCGCGACATGCGCGACACCGAGTTCGCCTTTGCCATGCGCGATGACGGCCACATGTCCTTCCGCGTGGGCCTGCCGGTCGAAACGCGCGGCCGGGAGTTCGGTTTCGCCGCCGCCGACGGCCAGATGGGCTGCTTGATGCGCCTCTACAACGACTGGAAACTCTCCGGCGACGAGGCGATGCTGGAGAAGCTCTGGCCCAACGCCCGCAAGGCCCTCGAATTCTGCTGGCTCGAAAACGGCTGGGACGGAAACCGCGACGGCGTGATGGAGGGCTGCCAGCACAACACCATGGACGTCGAGTACTACGGCCCGAACCCGCAAATGCAGTTCTGGTATCTCGGCGCCCTCCGCGCGTGCGAGGAAATGGCCCGCCACCTCGGCGAGGACGACTTCGCCGGCCGCTGCAGGGCCCTTTTCGAGAAGGGCTCCGCCTTCGCCGGCAGGAAGCTCTTCAATGGGGAGTACTACGAGCACCTCGTCCGCCCGCTTGCATCCGAAGACGCCGTCGTCCCGGGGATCCGCGTGAGCGGCGAAAGCTCCGTCCATCCCGTGCTGCAACTCGGCGCGGGCTGCCTGGTGGACCAGCTCGCGGGCCAGTACATGGCGCACGTCTGCGGCCTCGGCCCGCTCGACGACCCCCGGCGCCTGCTCAAGGCTTCGGAATCGGTGAAGCGCTTCAACTACCGGAAGAACCTCTTCGGACACTTCAACCACCTCCGCACCTTCGCGCTGAACGACGAATCCGCCACGCTGATGGCCTCCTATCCGCGCGGCCGCCGCCCGAAGCGCCCCTTCCCGTACTACAACGAGGTGATGACCGGCTTCGAATACACCGCCGCCATCGAACTCATCTTCGAAGGAAAGCCCGCCGACGGCCTGGAGATGATTTCCTCCATCCGCGCCCGCTACGACGGCGCGCGCCGGAACCCCTTCGACGAAGCGGAATGCGGCCACCACTACGCCCGCGCGATGGCCAGCTGGTCCGCCGTCGTCGCCTTGCAGGGCTTCCAGTACAGCGCGCTCGACGGGACGATGGCGATGGCCCCCGCGGGCAAGCCCAAGCCCGGCCGCCACTTCTGGGCCACCGGCGACGCCTGGGGCCTCTGCGACGTGAAGAAGGACGCCAGGAAAGGCTGGACCGCCTCCATCCGCGTGATGCAAGGCAACGTCAACCTGGAATCCTTCCTCTGGCACGGACGCCCCATCCCCTTCCGCAAGCGCGCCTGCCAAGTCCGGCGTTGACACCTCGGGGCGAAGCTGGTACAAGTTCACCCGCCTTGGACGATTAGCTCAGTTGGTTAGAGCGCCGCTTTCACACGGCGGAGGCCACTGGTCCGAGTCCAGTATCGTCCACCATCCTTTCCCCAAAAACGGCGCGCCGCGAAAAAAGCGGCGCGCCGTTTTCCCGTCTCCCGGACGATGCTTCGGGAGTGGAGGGGCGGGCGCCCGGGTTGCGCGCGCCCCCCCTTTGTGCGATACTGCGTCATCGGCGAAAGCGTCCGACATCCTCTCGCCCTCCATCGTCCCGGAGACCTTCCCATGCGCGAACCCTGCACGATAGCCGTCGGCGGCCACATCTGCCTGGACATCATCCCTTCCTTCCGCCCGCATTCCGCCACCACGTTCGGCGAGCTGCTGGTGCCGGGCAAGCTCCTCAACGTCGACGCGGCCGTGCTCGGCACGGGCGGCGCGGTTTCCAACACCGGCCTCGCCCTGCATCGCCTGGGGATGCCCGTGCGCCTGATGGGCAAGGTGGGCGACGACGCCCTCGGCGCCACCATCCTCTCGCTCCTCCGCAAGCACGCCGGCACGCCCGGCGCCGAGGCCGCGCTCGTCGGCGGGATGATTGTCGACCCCGCCGCGGCCACCTCCTACACCGTGGTGCTGAACCCGCCCGGCATCGACCGCTGCTTCCTCCACTGCCCCGGCGCGAACGACGTCTTCCGCGCTTCGGACGTCACGCCCGGACGCCTCGGCGACGCGGGGCTCTTCCACTTCGGCTACCCCCCGCTGATGAAGACGATGTACGAAGACGGCGGCGTCGAACTCTCCGGGATGTTCGCTTCGATCCGCGCGGGCGGCATCACCACCTCGCTCGACATGACGCTGCCCGACCCGTCCTCGCCCTCCGGCCAGGTCGATTGGCCCGCGATCCTCGCGAGAACCCTCCCGCAGGTCGATTTCTTCGTCCCCAGTGTCGACGAGCTCGTCTACATGCTCGAGCGCGGCCGTTTCGACGCGATGATGGCCGATTCCCTGCGCGGCGTGCCGCTGGGCGGGCTCGTCGCCGCCGATATCCGGGCGCTGGCGGACAAGGCCATCGCCCTGGGCGCCGCCGCCGTGATGATCAAGCTCGGCACGCAGGGCGCCTGCCTCCGCGTGACGGACGACGTCGACCGCCTGCGCGCCTGCGGCCGGGGCGGTCCCGCCGATCCCGAGGCCTGGCGGGGCGCGGAGTTCCACGCCCCCTGTTTCCACGCGGACGTCGTGGGCACCACCGGCTCGGGCGACTGCGCCATCGCCGGCTTCCTCGCGGGCGTGGTCCAGGGATTCGGCCCCGGCGAAAGCCTGCGATGGGCCGTCGCCACCGGCTCCGCCAGCGTCGAGCGCGCCGATTCCGTCAGCGGCGTCCCCTCCGCCGCGGCCCTCGCCGGGCGCATGGCCGCCGGCTGGCCCCGCGACCCCTTCGACATCGATTTCCCCTCCCGCGTCTGAACCCATCCATCCACCCCCGCACGACAAGGTCTGCCATGCCCAAGAAAATCCACGTCGGACTCATCGGCTGCGGCGGCATCAGCCGCTGGGCCCACGTCCCCTTCTACCGGGACGAATCCCGCGTCGAGGTCGTCGCCGTGTGCGACATCCTCCCCGAACGTGCCGAAGCCTTCCGGAAGGAGTTCTTCCCGGACGCCGAAGCCTTCACGGACTACAGGGAACTGCTGGCCCGCAAGGACGTCGACGCCGTCGACATCTGCACGCCGAACCATCTGCACTCCGACATCTCCGTGGCCGCGTCGAAGGCCGGGAAGCACGTCTTCTGCGAGAAGCCCGACGCCGTCTCCCCCAGGAAGGCCCAGGCGATGGCCGACGCCGCGGAGGCCGCCGGCAAGACGCTCATGGTGATGCGCAACAACCGCTTCTCCGACCCCTCCGCCTACGCGAAGAAGTTCATCGCCGAAGGCCGCATGGGCGAAATCTATGCGGGGCGTTGCGCCTGGCAGCGCCGGCGCGGCATCCCCGGCAAGGGCGGCTGGTTCACCCGGAAGGCCCTCTCCGGCGGCGGGCCGCTCATCGACCTCGGCGTGCACATGATCGACCTCGCGGTCTGGCTCATGGGCAACCCGCGCCCCGCGGCCGTCTCCGGCGCCACCTTCCGCAAATTCGCCGACAGCGACTCCTCCGATTCCGCGAACAGCGCCTTCGGCGATGCGGTCGAGGGCGGCCTCTTCGACGTCGAAGACCTCGCCATGGGCCTCATCCGCTTCGACAGCGGCGCCGTGCTGCAGGTCGAGTTCAGCTGGGCCTCGAACGTGAAGGAGGAGCACCGCTTCGTCGAACTCCGCGGCACCAAGGCCGGACTCACGTGGCTCGACGGCACGTCGCTCGAAATCTACTCCGAGGAATCCGGGCAGCTCACCGACCTCTCCCTTGCCGGGAACCTCGTGGACGACGGCCACGCCCGCAACCTGCGCCACTTCTTCGACGTCCTCCAGAAGAAAGCCTCCCCCTGCTTCGTCCCCCGGCAAGGCGTCGACATGATCCGGATTCTCGACGCCATGTACCGCTCCGCCCGGACGGGCTCCGAAGTCAAGCTCGCCTGAAGCATCCCCGTCGCCCCATCCCTCCATCCCTCCATCGAAAGGATTCCCCTGCATGTCCATCAAGAAGAACGTCACCATCTGGAATGAATACGTCCACGAATGCGGCGAAGACGACGTCGGCCGCCACATCCGCTCCATCTACCCGACGGGCATCCACGGCGCCCTCGAGTCGCACCTCATGGCCGACGACCTGGCCATCCGGGGCGTCACGCTGCAGGACCCCTGCCAAGGCCTGCCCGACGAGCTTCTCGCGAAGACGGACGTCCTCGTCTGGTGGGGCCACTGCGCGCACCATCTCGTGAGCGACGAACTCGCCGGGAAGGTCCAGTACCGCGTGCTCGAAGGCATGGGTCTGGTCGTGCTGCACTCCGGCCACTACTCGAAGCCCTTCCGCCGCCTGATGGGCACCAGCTGCTCGTTGCGCTGGCGCGAGATCGGCGAGAAGGAACGCGTGTGGGCGGTCGACCCCTCGCACCCCGTGGCGCAGGGCCTGCCCGACAGCTTCGTCGTGCCGCACACCGAAATGTACGGCGAGCCGTTCGGCCTGCCGAACGACGGGCACGTGGTCTTCGCCTCCTGGTACGAAGGCGGGAACCTCTTCCGCAGCGGCGTGGCCTTCCGGCGCGGCGCGGGCAAGATCTTCTACTTCTCGCCCGGCCACGAGACCTTCCCCATCTACCACCAGCCCGAGGTGGTGAAGGTGATCGGCAACGCGATCCGCTGGGCCTGCCCCGCGCTTCCCGCGCAGAAGACCGATTGCTGGGACTGCGATCCCGCCGTGGAACCCGTCACGTCGGAGAATCCGCTCGACCGGATGGACACCTCCGCCCTGCACGCGTAGGACGCCGCCGGAACCGCGTCGCGGACAGGAAGGGGATGGGCCGCGGCCCATCCCCTTCCTGTTCCTCCCGATGGCGGAAGCCTACCGGCTGGCGAATTCGGGTTGGATCTCGAGCCTGGCGGCCCACTGGATGCCGCGCTTGACGATCTCGAAGGCTTCGGGGACGTCGAAGTCCTTGTTCACGTGGCCCAGCGAGGTGTAGAAGACGCGGCCCTTGCCCCAGCGGCGCTTCCAGACCACGGGCATCACCGTGCCGCGGATCCATTCGGCGCCTTCCTGGTCGCCCTTGAAAATCGTGGTGGCGAGGACTTCGTTGCCCGGATCCGTATGCATGTAGTACTGCTCGGAGTTCATGTCGAAATCCGCGAGCCCCGCGACGATGGGATCGTCGGTGCGCCCGATGAGAACGCGGTAGTCGATGACGCCGCCGGGGTGGGCGACCCACTGGCCGCCGGTCATGAACTGGTAGCCCGTGTCCTGCCGGAAGGCGTCGCACATGCCGCCGTGCCAGCCGGCGAGGCCGACGCCGCCGCGCACCGCGTCCTGCAGGGCGGCGGACTGCTCGCCCTTGATTTCGCCCATCGTCCAGATGGGGATGACGACGTCGAGGCTCTCCATGAAGGGTTTGTCGAGGTAGATGTCCAACGTGTCGCTGGTGGTCACGTCCCAGCCGCGCTCGCGCAGCCAAGCCTCGTAGCGATCTTTGCAGGGGACGGGTTCGTGGCCGTCCCAGCCTCCAAATACAATCAGAGCCTTGCTCATGTCGGGAAACCTTTCTTGGGGAATGGGTGGGGAATGGTCGGGGAATGCGGGGGATACAGGGGGAGCGGCGCGCCGCGCCTTCCTAGCGGAGGAGGCCCTTGTCGCGGTACCACTCGAAGGTGCGGCGCAGGCCCTCGTCCAGGCCCACCTTCGGGTCGTAGCCGAGTTCGACGCGGGCGCGGGTGATGTCGAAGGCGCGGTTCTGGCGGAACCAGTCCACGCGGCGCGGGTGGATGGGCGGGGCGATGCGGAGGGGCTTGCAGACGGCCTGCACGATGTGGCCCGCGGCGACCACCGGCCAGAGGGGGTAGCGGCGGAACTTCACCGGCACGCCCATCGCCTTGGCGGTGCGCAGCACGAGGTCTTCGATGGTGACGTATTCGGCGTCGGCGGCGAGGTAGGCGCGGCCGTTGCTCTTCTCGTTCGAGGGGTCCATCGCGAGCACGAAGACGTCCACGAGGTTGTCGATGTAGACCGGGTGGTAGAGGGTCTGGCCGTCGCCGATCATCGGGAACACGCCCTTCGCGACGCGGCGGAAAATCAGGTTGAAGCGCTCGGGGTCGCCCGGCCCGTAGATGGCCGAGGGGCGCACGATCGAGGCCTTGATCTTGCCGGACTTCGCGAAATCGAGCGTGATCGGCTCGGCCTTGTACTTCGACATCTGGTAGTAGTCGGCGGGCGCGATGTTGTGGTCTTCGTCCGTGGGCGGATCGAGCACGTTGCCGTGGACGCCGCAGGTGGAACAGTAGACGAACTTCTTCACGCCGGCCTTCACCGCCTCTTCCAGGCAGATCCGCGTGCCGCCGACGTTCACGTCGTCGTAGTAGCTCTCGGGCACATCCATCTCGCGGAAGGCCGCCGCGACGTGCTGCACATAGTCGACGCCCCGCATGCAGCGGGCGACGCACTCGCGGTTGGTGACGCCCTGCGGGTCGAGCACGACCTCGGCGCCCCACCGGCGGATTTCGGCGGCGGTGTCGATGCCCGCGGCGACGCCGGGCTTGTAGTCCATGCACACCACCTGGTGGCCCAGGTCCAGCAGACGGCGGACGAGCGCCTTCCCAGTGAAACCGGTACCTCCGGTCACGAGCACTTTCATGGGGGATCCTCGCAGGTTTCCAACGATGGAGACGAAAAACGGCACGCCGCGAAACGGGGCGTCCGGCGTGGGATCATGATATCCCAAACGCCCCGGCAGGGCAACTGGAAGCGGGGGGCGATCCGGGGGCGGCGGCGCGTCTCTCACTCCCGCGGCCGGACGCCCGTGGCGTGGAGGATGATGGCGCCCTCGTCGATTTCGTCGCGCCGCAGTTCGGCCACCGTGCGCCCCCCGCGCATCACGACGACGCGATCGGCCAGGCCGACCATCTCCTCCATCTCGGAAGAGATCAGCAGGCAGGCCATGCCTTGGGAGGCCATCTTCCGAAGGAACCTGTAGATGTCGCGCTTGGCCGCGACGTCCACGCCGCGCGTCGGTTCGTCGGCGATCAGGATGCGGGGCAGGGTGTCGGCGCATTTGGCGAGGGCGACCTTCTGCTGGTTCCCCCCGCTGAGTTCCCCGACGCGCGGATTCCCGGAGCGGCTGCGGATGTCGAATTCCCTCGCGAACCAGGCGGCGCGGGCGGCGAGCGGGCCGCGCCGCAACCACGGTCTCGCGTAGCGCGGGAGCGAGGCGAGGGTGACGTTGGCCGGCACGTCGAAATCCAGCAGGACGCCCGCCCCCTGCCGATCTTCGGGCAGGTAGGCGAGGCGCCGCTCCAGCGCGGCGCGCGGCGTGGAGGGGTGGAACGGCCTGCCGCCGATGCGGACGCTTCCCGAGCGCATCGGGCGGATCCCCAGAAGGGTCTCGGCCAGTTCGGTGCGTCCGGCGCCGGCCAGCCCGGCGAGCCCCACGATTTCACCCGCCCGCACCACGAGCGACGCGTCGGACGGGAAGCCCTCTTTCGCGGCGAGGCGCTCCACCTCCAGCAGCGGCTCGCCGGGGGCGGCATCGGCCTTGGGCGGGAAGAGGTCGGAGAGCGGGCGCCCCACCATGCGCTCGGCGAGCCCCGCCTCGTCGATTCCGGCGGTGTCGAGCAGGCCGACGGGGCTCCCGTCGCGGAGCACCAGCACGCGGTCGCACGCGGCGCGCACGTCCGCCAGGCGGTGCGAAATCAAGAGGATCGCGACGCCGTCCGCGCGGAGGCGTCCGAGGCAGGCGAACAGGCAGGCGGCCTCCTGGTTGGACAGGACGGTGGTCGGCTCGTCGAGGATGAGCAGGCGGCACTGGTGGACGAGCCCTTTCGCGAGTTCGACCATCTGCCGTGCGGCGACGCCCAGATCCCCCACCTTCGCGTCGGGATCGACGGCGGCATCCAGCTGCCGCAGCGCGGCCCGGGAGCGCTCCCGCATGGCGGCGCGGTCGAGGAGCCCGGCGGCGTTCACGAGCTCGTGCCCCAGGAAGATGTTCTCGTACCCGCGCAATTCGGGCACGAGGTCGAACTCCTGCGGCACGAACGCGATGCCGGCGCGGCGCGCCGCGGCCGGGGAGCCGAGGCGCGCCGGAACCCCGTCGAGGAACAGCTCGCCCTCCGTCGCCGCGTGGATTCCCGCGAGAATCTTCACGAGCGTCGATTTCCCGGCGCCGTTCTCGCCTACGATCCCCAGCGAGTCGCCCGCGGACAGATCGAAGGAAACATGGTCCAGCACGCGGCCGCCCGGGAAGTCTTTGCAAAGCCCTCTGGCCTGGAGGAAGGGAGTGGGAGTGTTCATGGCGAATCTACGGCTGGGACGGGTGGAGCACGAGAAGGGTGATTTCGGAGGGGATGCCGAAGCGGATGGGGAAGCCGGCCCACTGGCCCGTCCCCGGCGAAACGTGGAGCAGGACGCCCTCTTCCGCGTAGAGCCCGCGGACGTGGCCTTCGTTGAACCGCTTCACAAGACGGTCGAAGCCGAGGATTTGCCCGCCATGGGTGTGCCCGGACAACTGGAGGTCCACGCCGTTCCGGGCCGCCGCGCCGAGGCCGACGGGCCGGTGGCGCAGCAGGATGCGCGGGATGTCGGGCGGCACGCCGCGAAAGGCCTCCGCGATGGGGTCGCGGCCCCGCGAGGCGCCGGGAGGGAGGTTGTGGAAGCTGTCCGAAACGCCGCCGATCGCGATGTTCCCGCCGTCGTGCCCGAGAACGACGGACGCGTCGTCGAGCATGCGGATGCCGTAGCTCTCGAAGAGCGGGCGCCACTCGTCGTAGCCGGAATAGGTCTCGTGGTTCCCCGTGCATCCGTAGACGCCGTGGCGGGCGCGGAGCCCGGCCAGCGGCGCGAGGATTTCCCCGCGCAGCCGCGGCGTGCCGTCCACGAAGTCGCCCGTGATGCAGATGGCGTCCGCATCCAGCCCGTTCACCCGCCGGACGATCTTCTCGAAGCGCGCCGGCCCGTTCGCGACGCTCGCATGCAAATCGGAGAGATGGACGATCCGCCATCCGTCGAAGGCCTTCGGCAGGCCCGGAATCGCGATGTCGTGCCGGCGGACGCGCGGGATCCGGTCCCCCTCGAACAGGCAATACGCCGAGACGAGCGCGGCAAGCGCCACGAGAGCCACGGCACGGATCCGCAGGCGCCGGTACGGCGGGAGCAGGCTCAGCAGGAGGAGGGCGTAGAAAAAGGCCGACCCCCAGCTGATCGCGAAATGCAGGTGGCGCGGCAGCTCCGGCCAGAACAGGCTCCCTCCAAAGAGACGAAGCCACAACGGCCCCTGGGACAGGACCAGCAGCGCCAGCGCACACGCCAGCCCCCAGGGACGCGGAAGTTTCAGCGGGCGAAGAAACCACAGGCACAACCCCCACCATGCCAGTACGGGGGAAAGCTGGAAGACAACCCAAGGCATATCGCGTTCAACCCTCCTCCCGCTCCCGCGGCGAGGCCGGGGCGCGGGAGGGACTCCTCCATGGCTACTTCACGTCGATCCAGCGTGGCTCGATGTCGCTCGAGACGAGGTCGCCCGAGGCATCGTGGAAGCCGGCGAGAATCGTCTTCACGCCGCCGCCCTGCGCCTGGAAGGTCACGTCCACCGTGGTCTCGCCCCGGGCGGGGACGACCACGCCGGCCGGGTTGGCGGAGACGCCCTCGGGCAGGGTGAAGCGCAGTTCGCCCGCGACCTCGGCGTCCGTCGCGTTCACGATGCGGTAGGGAAGCGTGACGGCGCCGTCGACCGTGGCGGGCTTGGCGAGCACCGTGTCGCCGAAGAAGACCTTGGCCTCGCGAACGGGTGCGGCGCGCACCTCGATGGCGCGCAGCGCGGTCTGCTCCTTGATCCACGGGATCGTCTCGAAGAGGCAGCGGTTCACGCCGGTGACCACCAGGCGGACGCGGCCGGTTTCGACGGGGTCGAAGCGGTGGGAGGTGACGGCCGCGTAGTAGTTGCCGCGCACGGAGGCGACGTTCTTCCATCCGCCGTCCACCTGCACTTCGATGTCGAAGTCGCGCAGGGTGCGATCCCAGGCGCCGTAGTGGTGGTAGACGGTGACGGAGCCGATCCGGCTCGTCCCGGGCAGGGCGATTTCGAAGATGTCCGGGAAGATGCCTTCGCCTTCGGGGCCCGCGCCCTCGGGGGGCTCGCTCCAGCAGCCGCCGATGAACCCCGTCCAGTCGCCGTCGAGAATCGCGGAGGCGTCGGGGCTGCCCGACTCCTTCTCGGGGGCGGACACCACCGTGGCGCCGAGGGCGGAGAGGGCGAGGTTCGGTTCGACCATCAGGCCGTCGTAGGCCGGATCGAGGGATTCGTTCCCGGCCACCTGGAGATAGACGGGGAAGTTGTCGAAGGTGACCTCGACCTTGCCGTCTTCGGGCACGAGCGTCGAACGCGCGCCCATGCAGTCGGTGAGCACGACCTCCTTCGCGTCGGTGGCGACGTGGAGGGTGACGGTGTCGCCGGCGGTGTAGAGGGCGGCCACGGTGCGGCCGTCGTCGCGGAAGCGCTGGAAGAAGCGGTCGCGGCCGGGCAGCGGGATTTCCTTTTCGAACGGGGCGTCGCGCAGGCACTCGTTCATCACCTGGAAGGCGACGGCGGAGGGGGTGGGGCCCATGCGGCGCATGAGGAAGAAGTCGTTGTAGCCGTGTTCGGCGGCGTAGAACACATAGACGTTCTTGCGCGGGATGCCGCAGGCCTCGGCCTGGAGGATCATGTGGACGCCGGTGTGGGCGTGGCTCTCGCGGCGGCCGCCGAAGCGGTCGTAGGTGTAGTCGTTGTAGCCCCAGCCGCGGTGGCAGGCGCCTTCGGTGATGAAGAGCTCTTGGGCGGGATCGTCGTCGTGGTCGGTGAAGAGCGCCTGCCAGCCTGCGAGGTTCATGCGGTAAAGGCGCTGGAAGCCGAGGCCCGTGTAGGGATGGAAGGAGATGCCGTCGAAGTAGGAGTCGGCGCCCATCTCGTACAGGCGGGCCACCCAGGGCTGCTTCTCGAGGCCGCAGCAGGAGCCTCCGAGGATGTTGAGGTCCGGGCCGCCCTTCTTCATGCCGGTGTAGACGGGCTTGAGGATGGTGTCGACGTACCGCTCGTGCGGCATCTGGAGGTCGGGCTCGTTCCAGGGCTCCCACCAGAGATACCCGATCTTCTGGGCGGCCGCGCCGTACTCCCCGTACCATCGGGCCATCACTTCGTCGCGCTTGTCCTTCCAGGCCTTGTCGGGATCGGCGGGGGCGGCATCGCCATCGAGATCGACGGTGTCGTCCGGCCGGCCCATGGCCTCCATCGGCTTCCCGTAGGTTTCCTTGAAGTAGTTTTCGAGCTGCTGGGCGCCGAGGCCCTCGAGAATCATGACGTGGCGCTTGATGCTGCCCCGTTCGCAGTAGTCGATGACCTCCCGCTGTTCGGCGAGGTAGTTGTCCCACCGGATGGTCTCGAAGTTGTCGGGGTCGCGGTGGCGCAGCCAGACGTTCGACAGGCTGTCGCCGCGACGGATGCCGCGGAAGCCGAGTACGTTGAACCAGTACATCTCGTCGTTCTGGTTCGATGGCGCGGGCTGGTCGAGGAGGCCGGGGTTTTCGAGGCGGCAGCGGCCGTACTCGAAGGTGAAATAGCGGCGGGCGCTCGGGACGTCGGTGCGGAAGAGCCAGGCCTTGGCGTAGCCGTACCCGGGCTGTTCCTCCACGGAGGCGATGTCCACCTCGATTTCGAAGGGGACGTCGTCGTCCGCCGTGATCTCGAAGTCTTTGGAGCCTTCGCCCAGCGGGCGCTGGATGTGGTCGTCCTTCGTCCATTCCAAACGGTAGCGTCCCGCGGGGGCGGGGCCGTCGAAGCGAAGGGTGTAGCGCGCCGGCTCGTCGGCCGGGAAGATGGAACCGCGATGGGCGGGAACGGCCGTCGCGGGCGGAATGGCCGCCAGGTTGCCGCCGGTGGCCGCGGAGACGGCCATCGTGAAGGGCTTGGCCGCTTCCTCCGGGGGCAGGACCGCGATGCCGTTCGGAAGTTCCCCGGCGAGTTCCTGCGGGTATTGGCGGTGGTTGCGGACGAGGTCGACGCCGTCGATGCCATGCAGTTCGCACCGTGCGCCGTTCGCGCCGACGACGGCGACATCGGGCCAGCAGTTGCCGATGTGCTCGTAGAAGGAGAACATGTGGTAGTAGGCGAAGCGCGTGGTGGGAAGGGCGTCCTCGACGCCGGTCCTGAGGTTCACCAGGCCCACGGCATCGGCCCCGAGGCCGTAGACAACCGTGAAGAAGCCCTTGGCATTGCCTTCGGGGACGCCGAGCGGAGAGACGTCGATGGCGTCTTCCTTGAACTGCAGGCGGAAGCCGGGCGTCGCCGGGGCATCGGCGTCGGGTACGTCCGCGAACGGATCGTCCGCGTTGGCCAGATCCCCGATGCGGCCGGCGACTTCGCCCTCGCGAAGCTCGATCGCGTCGTCGCCCGCCTTCGCGATTCGCCCGAGGGTCACGCGGTCGTTCCCGCGCGAGACGAAGGTGCGATCGACCAGCACCTTGCCGCCGGAGGAAAGCCGGAGAGAGCCGTCGGCTCCGATTTCCGCCTCGTAGTTCCGGGCGCGAACCGTCCAAAGCGGCACATCGCCGTCCGCCGCCAAAAGGGGATCGGCTGCTTCCAGGGTTGCCGCGCGCGCGGGACCCGCCATCGCCACGACGCCCAGGAGCATCGTCAACATCGAACGGACATGCATTGCGAACCTCATCTTTCCTTGGGGGCCGAACCTTCGGGGATCCGGCGGAAGGCGCCGGAAGCCCCTCCACGAACAAACTCCGGCCAGTGTACCGATTCGCCCGTGCGGCGTCCATCCTCATTATTGCGCAAACGTCCCCGGGATGCTACCGTCTTCCCATGCGCTGGAATCGACTGGCCAACCGTTTTGCATCTCCCGCATGCGGCATGCTCGTGCTCGCCGCAGGCCTTCTCGTGTCCGGATGCCGCGCCCCGTCCATCGCGCTTTCGCTTCCGGATCCGGAACACATCGATGCCTATGGCGGACTTCGGTTCGACGTTTCCTCCGGCGACTTCCTCGCCCGGGGCGCCGACCTCGCCGACCTCGCGGAGCTGGAGATTGTGGGGCGGTCCGTCGTCCTGCCCGTTGTCCCGAGCTTCCGGCATGTCCGCGCCGGGACCCCCGCCCTCGTCGTTGCCGCCGACCCGGTGCGTCCCCTGTGCGCCACCATCTCCCATGGCGAGGCCGCCACGCGATGGGGCATCGCGGAACGCAAGCCCGGCACGAGGTCGGTATGGAGGCCCGCCCCAGGCGTCGCCTTCCCCGTTCCCGCCCGGGTGCGCATCGTGCGCAAAGGCGGGTTCGCGGCGGCAGCGGCATTCCCCGCCCTCCGGCATTCCACGCGCCGCGAGGACTATCCGGAACTCGACGATGCCGCCTACGCGAACTTTCGCGCCGTCACCGCCCCCCGCATCGCATCGAACCGCCTCTACCGTTCCTCCAGCCCCCTCGACCCGTCGCTCGGGCGCGCCGGTTTCGCCGATTCCGCCGCCCGCGCCGCCGGCATCCGGACGATCGTGAACATGACGGACCACGCCGAGACCGCCGCCGCGTACCCTGGAGCGGCAGGCCGCTACGCCCTTTCCTGCAACACGCTGTACGTCCCGATGGGCGTCGATTTCACCCTCCCCTCGTTCATGGACGGCCTGCGCGACGGCATCCGCTTCTTCGCCACCTACGGCCCCCCATGCCTCTTCCACTGCAAGGAGGGCCAGGATCGCACCGGCTTCGCCTGCGCCGTGATCGAACTCCTCTGCGGCGCCACCCTCGACGAGGCCCGCCAGGACTACCTCCTGTCCTTCCGCAACACCTGCCAGGTGGAGGAGGCCTCGCCCCTCGCGGCCTCCCTCGCGCAGGATTTCGACGACAACCTCCGCGCCGCCTTCGGCCTCGACGACCTTCCCTCCGCCGACCTCGCGCAAGCCGCCCGCGACTATCTCCTGCGCACCGGGCTGGAAGAGCGCGAAATCGACGACTTCCTGCAATGCGTCGGCCCCGATTCCCCCCCCGAAAACCGCCCATGAACGACGCGCCCCCTCTTCTGCGCATCCGCGACCTCCGCACGTGGTACCCCTTGAAAAAGGGGCTGCTCGCGCGCACGGTCGGCCATGTAAAGGCCGTGGACGGCGTCTCCTTCGATCTCGCGGACGGCGAAGTCCTCGGACTCGTCGGCGAATCCGGCTGCGGGAAGACCACCCTCGCCCGCACCATCCTCCGCCTGGAGAAGCCCCGGTCCGGCACCGTCGAACTCGACGGCCAAGACATCCTCCCCCTCCGCGGCGCCGCCTTGCGCGACATCCGCCGGCAAATCCAGGTGGTCTTCCAGGATCCGCTCGCCTCGCTCAACCCCCGCCTCACCGTGCTCGAACTCGTCACCGAAGCCGCGGTCGTCCACGGCCTCGTCCCCCGCGACGGACGCCGCGAGGCCGCCGCGCGCCTGCTGGCGGACGTCGGAATGGCGCCGGACGCCCTCGACCGCTACCCGCACGCCTTCTCCGGGGGACAGCGCCAGCGCATCTGCATCGCCCGCGCCCTTTCCCTCCGTCCCCGGCTGCTCCTCTGCGACGAGGCGGTGAGCTCCCTCGACCTCCTGGTCCGCGCCCAGGTCCTGAACCTCCTGATGGAGCTGAAAGAGCGCCACGGACTCTCCTATCTCTTCATCACGCACGACATCGGCGTGGTCGCCCATCTGGCCGACCGCATCGCCGTGATGCACCGGGGCAGGATCGTCGAGCAAGGCCCCGCGGAGGAACTCCTCTCCCGCCCACGCCACCCCTACACCCAAAAGCTCCTCTCCGCCGTGTCTCCGGCCCCCGAAGCGCCATCGGAGCCGGAGGCTTCGGCCCCCGTCGCCCGCAACGCAGGATATTGCCAGAGGGCGCCGGGAGGAATATGATGACGCCATGAACACGGTTGACGAAATCCAGGTGTGGAAGCGCAAGCGCAATGCGGTTCTTCTCGCCCACAACTATACCCTCCCCGAAGTCCAAGATATCGCGGATTTCGTGGGCGACTCCCTCGAGCTCGCCCGGCAGGCCGCGGAACTCCGCGCCCCCGTGATCGTCTTCTGCGGCGTGCGCTTCATGGCCGAAACCGCAAAAATCCTCTCGCCCGCCTCCATCGTGCTCCACCCCGTCCCCGACGCCGGATGCCCCATGGCGGACATGGCGGACGCCGACGCCGTGAAAGCCGCCCGCGCCGCCCACCGCGACGCCCTCGTCGTGGCCTACGTGAACACCACCGCCGCCACCAAGACCGCCGTCGATGTCTGCTGCACCTCCGGCAACGTCGAGCAGGTCATCTCCTCCCTGCCGAGGGACAAGGAGATCCTCTTCCTGCCGGACGCCAACCTCGGCTCGAACGTCGCCAGGAAGCTCGACCGCCCGATGCGCCTCTGGGACGGCTGCTGCCCCATCCACGACCGGATCACCCCCGGACACCTGCGCGCCGCCCGGGAAGCCCATCCCGGCGCACTCGTGCTCGTCCACCCCGAATGCCGCCCGGAAACCGTGGCCGAAGCGGACGCCTCGCTCAGCACGGGCGGCATGCTGCAGTTCGCGCGCACGTCGCCGGCGACCGATTTCATCATCGGCACGGAAATCGGCATCCTCCACCGCCTCCGCAAGGAAAACCCCGGAAAACGCTTCTTCCCGCTCTCCCCCGGACCGGTCTGCGCCGACATGAAGAAGATCCACCTCGAGGACGTCCTGCAGGTGTTGCGCACCCTCTCGCCCCGCATCGAACTGGACGAGGAGACCCTCCGCCTCGCCCGCCAGCCCATCGACCGAATGCTCGCCCTCTAGCCCGGCCGCCCCCATGCCCTCCACTCCCTTTTCCTTCTGCCTGTCCCCGATGGAACTCGAGGCCGTCGAGCCCGCGAAGGCGCTGGCACGCCTTCTTTCGCGCCTCGACGACGCCCGCGCCCAAGGCGCCTCGCTCGTGGTCTTCCCCGCCTGTTCGCCCCTGGGGCGCCTCCCCGGCGGCGCGCCGCTCCCCGCCGCCTTCCTCCGTGAAGAGACGGACGCCCGAAGCCGGGCGATCGCCGCCACCCGCGGCCTGGTCGCGGTCTTCGGAGGCCCGGAGAACCCCGTCGTCGCCGAGGATGGGCGGGAACTCCACGCGACGTCGAACGGCCTCTACGCCACTTCCCGAGCCGGGCTCCTCGCCGTGGCCACGGGATCGCCCGCGCTCTGGGATGGCGGAATCCCGCCGCCAACCATCCCCGAAGGCGCGCGATTCCTCGTTGTCCCCGACGCTTCGCCCTTCGCGCGCGGACGCCTCGCGGCACGCGCCCGCCTGCTTTCGACCCTCGCGAAAAACGCGGCATGCCCCATTCTCTCCGTCAACGCGACCGGCGTCCAGGACCGCGCCAAGGTCGTCGGCGTCTTCGAAGGGACCGCCCTCGCCTTCGATGCCTCCGGCGCACGCCTGCTGCCGCTTCCGCTCTTCCCGGAGACCGGCGCGACCGTGCGCCTCCCGGCGATCGGCGCACCCTTCGGGACCAGCCGCGACGCCCCCGCGGACGGTACCGCCGAGGTCGTCGGCGCCCTGCGCCAGGGCCTCTCGCGCTTCCTCCGGCATCTCCGGCTCCATCGCGTGGTGATCGGCATTTCGGGCGGCATCGATTCGGCGGTCTCCACCGCGCTGTATGGCTCCGTCCTCCCGCCCGAAGACATCCTTCTCGTGGGAATGCCCGGTTCCTTCACCTCCGCCACCACGCTCGGCCTCGGCCGCCGGCTTGCCGCCAACCTGGGCGCGCGCTACGCGGAAATCCCCATCGGCGACGCCGTGGAACTCACGAGACGCGAGTTCGCCGCGCTCGAAAGCAAAGGCCCCGGCGACAACGCCCCCGGCGCCTGGGCGCTCTCGCCCTTCGCCATGGAGAACGTGCAGGCGCGCGACCGCGGAAGCCGCGTCCTCGCGGCCGCCTCGGCCGCCTTCCGCGGCGTCGTCAGCTGCAACGCGAACAAGGCCGAGTACACCGTAGGCTACGGCACCCTCTACGGCGACCTCCTCGGATGGCTCGCCTGCCTGGGCGACCTCTGGAAAGGCGACGTTTACGCCGTAGGACACGCCCTCAACGACTCTTTTTACGGGCGCGACCTCATCCCCGAAGGCATCTTCGCCATCCGCCCCTCCGCCGAACTCAGCGCAAGCCAGTCCGTCGACAAAGGCCTCGGCGACCCGCTCGTCTACCCGTATCACGACAAGCTCTTCCGCTCGTGGGTCGAGGATGGCGCCACGCCCGCGGAAACCCTCGATGCCTATCTCGACGGCTCCCTTCCCGAGGCGATCGGCTTTGAAGGCGACCTGCGGGAACTCTTCGCGACCGACCGCGACTTCATCGCCGATCTCGAACGCTGGTGGACGCTCTTCCGCGGCCTCGCGGTGGCGAAACGCATCCAGGCGCCACCCGTCCTCGCGATGACCCGCCGCCCCTTCGGCTCCTTTGCCGAAGCACAGGCCTCGCCCCGCTTCCCCCAGGCCTACCTCGCCCGCAAGGCGAAACTTCCCCTGTAGAACCCGCCATGGACCCCGACAAACGATCACGCCCCGCTTCCTCCCGCCCCAACCGCTCCGCAACGGGTGGCGCGCCGGGACGGTCGCGCCCTGCGGCGAAACGCCCCGCCGCCGCGCGCCCCCTGTCCGCCGAGGCCGCCACGGCGGCAGGCGGCGGCGTCGCGCGCTTCATCGTGAGCCGCGCCGAAGACGGCCTTCCCTTGCAGGACTTCCTCTCCACGAAGCTCCGCCTTTCAAAACGCCGCGCAAAGGATCTGATGGACGCGCGCGGCGTGTGGGTCAACCGCCAGTGCGTGTGGATGACCCATCACGCCCTCCACGCGGGCGACGTCGTGGAAGCCCGCGGGATCGTCTCCGCGACACCGGCGCGCCGCCCCCTGCGCGTCGTGCTCGAAACCCCGCACTATCTCGTGGTGGACAAGCCCACCGGACTCCTCTCCGTGGGCGAAGACAGTGTGGAGGAGCGACTGCGCGCCCAATTGGACGACCCCGCGCTCCGCGCCGTCCACCGCCTCGACCGCGACACCACCGGGTGTCTGCTGTTCGCGCGCGGCGACGCCGCCCACGCCGCCATGGTCGAGGTGTTCCGCACCCGCCGCGTGCGGAAGGTCTACAACGCCATCGTCGCCGGACGTGTCGTCCAGCGCGTCTCCACCGTGGCCTCGCCCATCGAAGGCGAAGACGCCCGTTCCCACGTCACCACGCTTGCCTCCAGCGACGACGCCTCGCTCGTGGCCGTGCGGATCGAAACCGGACGCACCCACCAAATCCGCATCCACATGGCCTCGCGCCGCCATCCCGTCCTGGGCGACCGCGAGCACGGCATCACCTACACCCACGACCCGCGCCTCCGGTCTGTTCCGCGCACGATGCTCCATGCGGCCGATCTCTCGTTCGACAACCCCATGGCCAGAGGCGAAATCAAGGCCCATTGCCCCATGCCCGCCGACTTCCGCCGCTGCCTGGAGATCTTCGGCCTGGGCAAGAAAAAGAAACGGTAGCCCCGTCCGCCCTCGTGCCACCCCCCTTCCGCTCCGCTTCCCTGCGCCGTCCCAGGCCGGATCGTTGAGTTCCGGAGGCACTTCCGGTATACTTGCCAGTCATGCACGTTTCCCCCCTCTCCCCTTCCCCCAGGAACAACCGTACCCTCGGCACGATCCCGGGATTCCGCATCGGCCTGATCCTCGCCGTCCTCGTCGTCGGGAGCATTCTCCTGATGGACGGAGTCGGATGCCTCTTCTCGCGCGGCTGCTCCCCCGCGCGTTCCTCCGACGGCGGGAACACCTCCACCAACGCCACGGAACACGCCGAGGCCATCCCCGCCGCCCCGCCCGGCCTGCGCTACGTATTGCCCACGCCGCAGACCCTCGAAAGGCTCTCCGACACCTCTTCGTCCAACGTCTACGCCGCGACCGAGTCCGGCCGCCTCGAATCCGCCTTCTACGGCAGCACGCGGAGGAACGCCAAAGGCGTGCGCTTCCATGAGGGCGTCGATATCTCGCCCACCCGGCGCGACAAGAAGGGCCGCCCCCTGGATGACGTCTTTGCCGTGGCGGACGGCCGCGTGGCGTACATCAACTCCCGGCCCGGAAACTCCTCCTACGGCATCTACGTGGTGCTCACCCACGACGATCCCATGGGCTGGATCTACACGCTCTACGGCCATCTCGCAAGCGTCCCGGCCGACCTCACCGCCGGAAAGGACGTCAAGGCGGGGCAAGTCATCGGACGCATGGGCCAGACCTCCGCCGCCACCGTCATCCCCGCCGCTTCGGCCCACCTCCACTTCGAAATCGGCACCTGCATGAACACCCGCTATCCGGAGTACATGAAACGTCGGCAGGACAGGCTCACCCACGGCGCCTGGGACGGACGGAACCTCTACGGCATCGATCCCCTCAAACTGCTCCTCCATCGCGACGGGGAAGGCCGTTTCTCCATGCTGCCCGCCTTGCAGGCCGAACCCGTCGCCATCACCTTCGCGGTCGCCGTGGACCCCACGCGCCTCCCCGAATACTATCGCCGGTATCCGGGCCTGTGCGAACTCGGGAAAGGGCAAGCCCCGAAGGTCGCGAACTGCGCGCGGCTCGACGTGTCGGAAGGCGGCGTGCCGCTCCGCCTGCGCCCCTGGCCCGACGACGAGCCCGCGCCCGCCGCGAAGGATCTCCCCAAGGTCCATGCCGTGAACGAAGAGGCCCTCGGCCTCAACGGACGCGGCTACGTCACCAGGAAATCCGGCGCCTGGGCCTTGACCCAGGCCGGCCGGAACTGGCTCGACCACCTCTTTTTCCGGTAGCCGGACTTTCGCTATTCGAGCGGAAAAGACGACGTAAGTCGTTGGAAATCAACAAAACCTTTTTGAAAACGGAGCGTGCGAAAAACGACGTTTCCCGCTTTTGCGTTCGGCCTTGTCCTCATCCAAGCACACAGGCATCATACCGCTATCAAGGAGAAGGCATGACCCGGGAGACGGCAGATCGCGGTGTGAACACCGCTCACAGGACCCGCACCGCGCACGGGGCTGGGGGCGGGCCTGTGCGCCCCGTTCACGGGGCGTTTCAGCACAGCATGCTCCGCCGCTGTTTCAACCACGACTACCGCGACCCCTTTTTCTACATGATCACGATCACCACGCACCAGCGGCGGCCGTGGTTCGGCGTCTGCGAGAACAATGCCTGCACCCTCAGCGCCGACGGCCTGCTGGTCCGGGACCTCTGGTACCGCATCCCGCACGACTACCCCCAGATCGAGCTCTCCACGCTTTGCCTGATGCCTGACCATCTGCACGGCATCGTACACGTCACCGAGCGCATGGAGAAACCCGTCGGCGTCCCCCTGCGCGCCTTCAAGTCCCAATGCACCAGCGCCCTGCGCAAACGACACGGCGACGCCGCCCTCACGCTCTGGAACCCCGGCTACAACGACCGCGTCGTCTGGCGTCGCGGTTCGCTGCGCGCCTACAGACACTACATCTTGGACAACCCGCGCCGCTACTGCCTCAAGAAGGCGCACCCTGACTTGTTCCGCACCGTGACCGGTCTGCAACACGCCGCGTTGCCGCCCGATCAGCGTTGGGACGGCTACGGCAACCTCTTTCTCTTGGACCGCCCCGAGAAACTGGCGCTCCGCGTCTCCCGCAAAGCCAGCGCAGACGAGATCGCGGCCTTGCGCGAACAGACACTGACGGAAGCCGCGCAAGGCACCGTCATCGTCTCGCCCTTCATCTCGCCCGGCGAGCGCGAGATCGCCACCGCCATTCTCGACGCATCCGTCGGCGACGTCATCCTGCTGAAGCCCGACGGCTTCCCGCCGCTTTTCAAGCCGAACGGGCGCTATTTCGACCTGTGCGTCCAAGGCCGTCTTCTCGTCTTATCCCGTTCTGTGGCCTCCGCTCACGGTGGCGCAACACCCCTCACCCGCGAAATCTGCCTCGCGCTGAACGCCGCCAGCGCTCACATTGCGGAAGCGGACATCCCGGAATAGCGGTAAGGCGGAAATAAGCGACAAGTATTGGTATCCGAGACCTCGGTGACCGCGCCGGTGGCGGCAAAGATTCCGGGGCTGGCACTTTTTTCGGACGGGGCTGTCGCGGGGCTTGACTCGCCACCCCGGAGGTGTAACAATAATCGCAGTTTATGGATTCCGGCATGTCGCCGGATGTGCCCACGGGATACCGCCGGTGTCTATCAATTCTTTGCCGGAGCCTCACGGGAGAACGCACCCCGCCAGCCAGTAGCCAGTGCGTTGCGCTGGCTACTGGCTGGCGGGGTATCCTTTCCGGGCGTCCAGCCCGTTTGCCTGGATGGCCGACATATCATAACATATTGTGCCGCAACATCTACAACAAAATTGAGGAAGAGGGGGGGTAGACAAAAGCTCCGGGATATGCGACGATTTACCTGTCGTTTTGGGCGTGGCATGGTGTTGCGCAGAAAGCGATGTGGCGTAAGCTGAAGCGTCGTGTCTGCCCGCTGGGGAGCGCGGGACGGTTCACTTACAAAAAGGCCCCGCGCGCAGGCCGTCAGGCGCTGCGAAGCGGGGGGGGGGTGCAAGAGCCACGTGATCTAATGGTCGCAAATCGAAGGAGGTTCGCCATGAGCGTATGTCGTTTGCTAACCGTTTCGTTGTGTCTGATGGCCCTGTTTGCCGCAAGGGCGGGGATTGTTCATGTCGACGGAGCTGTGGCGGCGGGCGGAGACGGGTCCGCACTGTCGCCGTTTCGGACGATCCAGGCCGGCGTGGACGCCGCGCAAGAAGGCGATACCGTTTCCGTGGCGCCAGGCATCTACACGAACTTCTGGACCTCGGCGGACTATGGCCGTGTCTGTGTCGTCATCACCAACAAGGCGATCACCCTCCAGGCGTCCGGATCGAAAGAAGAAACGGTCATCCGCGGCAAGCGTCAGGCGAACGTCTCGCATGGCATGGGGCCCGATTCCGTCCGGGGAATCGTCTGCGCTTCGGCGGGCAAGACCGTCATCAGCGGCTTTACGTTCCTGGACTGTTGCGGCGCCTATGACAACAACAACGGCCTGGGCGGCGGTGCTTTCTACGATTCGCTCGGCTATGGGAGCGAAGTGATCGTCGTCGATTGTGACTTCTATGGCTGCGCCGCGACGCGTGGGGGCGCGGCGAACGGCGGGTCGTTCGTCCGCTGCCGTTTCTCGGGAAACTGCGCCAGCATATTCGCTTCCGCAGCCAACCGGATCAACGCCTATAACTGTGTCTTCTGGGGAAACCGCACCTCGACCGTGGCCGGGCGTCAGGATGTGATGGGCGTTCTCAGCTATCCGGGACAGACGGTAAACTGCACGATTGCCTTCAATGAGGGTTGTCCGTTTGCCAACGGAGACAAGTACATCCGCAACTGTGTGATCGTCGGCAACACCAAGTGGGTGGACGTGTCCGCCTATTTCCGCAATTGCGCCAACGACGTCGACGTGACGCTGTTCGATAGCGTCGCCATCACGTCGGCGGACCTGTTTTCGCCGGCCACCGGCGACTGGCGGCTGAAGCCGTCGTCGGCGGCCGTGGCGGCGGGTGCCGTCTACCATTATGAGAATTACGCCCCTGCCGCCTATCGGGACGTTGACCTCATCGGCGCGTCGCGCAAGACGGGTTCGACCATCTGCTGCGGCGCTGTCGAGGCGAAGGCAACGAGCCTTGCGACGGGGGTGACGTTTGTATCGACGGATCCGCAGTACGGCGCGCTTGTTCTGAACGGAACGCGCGTCTACTCGAACGTCCCGCTCCCGTTGGGCGTTGCGGCGTTTCCTGCGGACTTGACACTTTCTTATGTTGGCGAGGAAGGCTACGGCATGCTTCTCCTGACGAGTTCGGAAGGTAACAGGGGAGACCGTTGGCCGACGATGGACGAGATCTGGCGGCTTCGGCTGACGGCTCCAGTCGAGGGTGGCCGTGCCTATACGCCGATTGCAGGGCGTCTGACGCATGTTTCGCGCTCGGGCAACGATTCGACGGGCGACGGCTCGGCCGGGAACCCCTACGCGACGATTCGCAAGGCATCGAAACTTTCGGGCAACAGACTCGTCCTTGTCGCGCCGGGCACGTATGGCGAAGAGGAGGGCGTTGAATTTGAAGGCGGCATCAGCAACCGCGTGCGCCTCCTCCCGACGGGCCTGATGCGGCTGAAGGCGGTGAACGGCCCTGCGGAGACGGTCATTCTCGGCGCTTCCGATCCGTCCGGCGCGAGCGGTCTGGGGGACCAGGCCGTGCGGTGCGCTTACCTGAACGGACGCTGCGCGCTGCAGGGCTTTACGTTAATGGGCGGGCGCACGAAGGCGCCGGAGGCGACGGGGACGCTTGGGCGAAGCGGCGGAGGGCTCTTTATGCTCGATTACAAGTCGTCCGTCCTGGATTGTGTCATCACGGACTGCGCGGGAACCTTCGGCGCCGTCTATGGCGGCGGCAATTCCGCCGGCAACGGCCATCTGATCCGTTGCACGGTCACGTCCTGCTCGTGTCCCGAGAAGAACATCGAGACGTGCTCGATCGCCTACTGCATCAACATCTACTCGTCTCTCTTCTACGAAAACGTTCTGCCGGATGTAGCGACCATGGCGAGCATCGTCGGACAGAACTGCCTGGTGGTCAACAGCACGATTGTCGACAACACTGTGCAATATGGCGCGCTTTCCGCCGACAGGGGGACGCACGCGTGGAACTGCGTCGTGTACGGCACGAGGGGAGGTCGCGACCTGCCTTATGGCGGCAATCATCCGTCGTATCAGGTCGTTCGTTCGGCCTACGGGACCAGTACCGCCAACGCGTCCAATTATCCCGATTGCGTGAAGGGCGGCGTCTTGTTCGCGGCGACGAATGCGGCGGACTATCGGGCGCTGACCGTTTCGTCGGCCGCCTCGGCGGGGTCTGCCGAATACGTTTCCGACTTGGCCCTGAGCGACTTGTCGGGAGCCCCCTTCGCACTTGATGCCGCCGACGGATCCTGTGTGGCGGGCTGTTATGCCGCGACCGTGCCGGCGTTGCATGCCTTCGGTTCGCATGGCGGCATCTCGCCAGAGCTCGCGTGCGCCCTCGGGAATGAGCCAACGCAGGTCGTCTTTACCGCGACGTCAACGGATACGCGTCCGTTCCTCGGCTTCCGTGTCGACGGGGACTGGCGCGAGGAAACGTCGGTGACGGTGACGGTGCCCGCTGCGTCCGCCGGAACGCCTGTCTTCAACGTGGAGGCCGTCTACGGCACGAACTGGTACGTCAACGTCGCGACGGGCGACGACGCCAATTCCGGTGCGTCGGAGACGCTGCCGAAGAAGTCGATCGCCGCCGCGACGCGTCATGCGGTGGCCGGCGACGTGATTACGGTTGCGCCCGGCGTCTATGAAAGCGAGACGGACATTCAGCGCGAGGGCGAATACGATCCGAACCAGGGCTCCGGCGGCCGTACCTGGGGCGGGCCGTCCATCCGTGCCCGCGCCGTCGTACACGAGGGCGTGACGCTGCAGTCGTCCCACGGGTCGGACGTGACCGTCATCCGCGGGCAGGATGCCACGCCCGACCAGCAGGCTGGCCCTGCCGACTGGGCCTGGGGCGGCGGTTCGAACGCCGTGCGGTGCGTTTACATGGCGAAGAACGCCGTGCTGACGGGATTCACCCTGGATCACGGGCGGTTGCGCATGCAGGATCCGCTCGGCCTTTCGGCCCATGACAACTGCATGGGGGGCGGTGTGTACTGCTTTGACGGTTCGTCGCAGTTCGACGACTGCTTCTTTACGAATTGCGTGGCGAGTCGCTCCGCCGCCGTTTGCGCCAACGGTTCGCAGCTTCGCCGCTGTCGTTTTGCCGGGAATACGGCGACGTTCAATGGCGTGGCGACGGGTTGCAAGATGGAGAACTGCCATGGCGGAGCCGGCAATTTCTGGGATACCTCCTTCAGGGGCTATACGGGCTCGCGTTTCGTCAACTGTACGTTCGAAAACGCGAAGAGCGGGAATCCGACAATCGTCTATGCTACCGAGGCGGATGCGGAGGCCGTCAACGTGGCCATTGGCGGCAATTTCTCGTTTGCCGGTTCGATGACGAACTGCGCCTGGCCGACGTCGGCGTCCAATGCCGCAACGCCGAAGGCGAACGTGAATCCCGTCGTGGTGGCCTCGTTGGGGCTCGGTTCGGACGGCCGTCCGCTTCCTTCGTCGCCCTTGGTGAACGCCGGTTTCGGGACGGATTCCGTGCCGCTTGACGCGCTGGACGCCAGCGGAGGCCAGCGCGTCTATGACAACGCCGTTGACATCGGCGCCTATGAGTATGACTGCCGCGGCGATTATGGCAGGATTCTGCGCGATCGGAAGACGTTCTCCGTCGTCTCGGTGACGCCGCGGGCGACGGGCGATGCGGTCTCGGGCCGCGTCACGTTGCTGGACGGAGACTTGGAGGCCGTCTGGGAGGCGCGTACGGCCGATGTCCCGTATGTCTTGTCCTGCGGCGTTGCCGGAACGGGGACGCTGAAGATCCTGATGAACGGAACCGTGGTCGCGACGGTGACGGAAGCCGAACGGACGGTGTGCGTGAACGGTCCGGCCGGAGAAAATCATTTCACGTTCTCCTATGAACCCGGCGAAGGCGACATGCTCGGCGCTTGGATCGCCGGACTGTCGCATAGCGCGGGCAGCGTCCTGATCTTGAGGTAAGCACATGTTCAAGCCGCTCGTTCTTGTCGGAGCATCGGCGGTCGCCTCCGTGGCCGTCGCGGCAGTGGATCCCGTCGCCTATGTCCGCGACGAACTGGCACGCGGCGTGAAGACGGTCTGTGTTCCGCGCGGACGGTACGAGGTGTCGCCGAAGGGACCGTATGTGTTCTACTTGAAGGGACTTCGGGACGTGACGATCGACTTCTCCGGTTCGGAGTTGGTCGGCAAGGTAAAGACGTGCATGTTTCAGCTCGACAGCTGCACGAACGTCGTGCTGCGCAATGTCGTCATCGACTACGATCCCTTGCCGTTCACGCAGGCCCGGATCGAGGAGGTCGGCCCGAACGGCGAGTGGACCGTGCGCGTCATTGACGGGTATCCGCGGCCCCGCGGCGAGGAGCTGGAGAATGATTTCTGGCCGATCCAGGCCTATGATCCGAAGACCGGCGAGGTCGTGAACCCGATGCGGTTCCGCGACGGCACGCGGATCGACGAGACGGGGGACGGCGTCTACCGGATCGTCGGCGGACTTGACCGGAGGGGCCGAGTCGGCGACGTGGCCGTGTGGAGCGTCAAGGACAAGACACAACCGGTCGTGGCTGGGACCATCAATTCGGCCTGCTGCGTCGGTTGCCTCTTCGAGGACATCACCGAATACGCGACGCCGCACGGATGCGCCTACTTCGAGGCTTCGGCGACCGCGAACGTCTATCGTCGCTGCCGAATCGTTCGTCGCGATCCGGAGGATGATCCCATCCGGCGGGGGGAACGCCGTTTCCGCAGCGGCAACCATGATGCGTTCAACAGCCGCTGTTCGTTTGTCGGACCGGTCATCGAGCAGTGTCGGTTCGAGTATCATTGCGACGATTGCGTGAATATCTCCGGGTATTATGCGCTTGTGACGGGGCAGGAAGACGACACCGTCCGTTGCGTCTGTATTTCGTCCCGTCCGTTCGAGGTCGGCGACGTGTGCCAGGTCATGACGTTCGACGGCGAATGTCCGCAAGACGTCCGGGTGCTGTCCGTCGCCGGCGACGGGGCGGCGGGCGAGAGCGACGTGAAGTTCTTCGAGAGCCTTTCCCTGTGGCCGGGGCTCGCCAATCTCTGCCGTCATGCGTTCAAGGTGAGACTCGCCGGTTCCGTCGGGCTCAAGCCGGGGGATGCGCTCATCTCCAGCCGCCGCATGGGCAATGGCTTCGCGATCCGGGATTGCGTGTTCGGCCATGCGCGGGCTAACGGCGTGCTGATCAAGGCGTCTTGCGGATTCATCGAACGCAATACGATCTCGGCTTGCGTGGGGTCGGCCGTCCGGCTCTCGCCGGAATACGAGTGGACGGAAGGCGGGTGCAGCCGGGACATCGTGATACGCGACAACGTCCTGCAGGACAACGGCGCGTTCGGCATCGACATCAGCGGGTACAACGGATCGCGCGAGCCGCTGGCGGCGGAGTCGCATTTCAACTTCACCGTTGTTGGCAACCGGATCGCCGGACTTGGAACGGGCGTACGGATCTCCGGGTGCACGGGACTCGTCCTGGTGGGCAATTCGGTCGAGGTCAAGGACGGCCGTTCGCCGGGCTATTTGCTGGAAAATGTCGCTTCCGTGACGTCGGACGTCGATGTGGAGAAGAATGGGAAGCAAGAATGATGACGACTCTTGTCTGTGCGTTGCAGGCGAGCAGGTCCGGTCAAGCCCTGGCTGGAGGCGGAGAAAGTCCGTTTCCGTCGCCGAGCGCCTGCGTGCGGGCGTGCCCCGACGGGGCGAATTCGGCGGCGCGGCTCTGGCAGGGGATCTCTCCGCAGGTGAAGGAATGGGAGCTGGGCAAGCGGGCGGAGACGCTGAAGTGGTTTGAGGATCACCAGTTCGGCAGAACTCCCGCAGGACGTCTCCCGGACCAGAGGCTGGGCGAGCGGTCGGTCGAGTTTCCGGCGGCGGGGCTCAAGATCGACATCACCTGCATGTTGCCGGAAGGCGCCGATGCGCGGCATCCCGTTCCGGTGTTCCTTTTCGGCGACCACCGGGGCGGAGACACGGCGCCGGAGTATCGCCAGGAGTCGTATGCTGGCGTCCCCGCGAATTCGATTGCGGCCCGTGGCTATGCCTATGTGCGGTGGAACTTCAACGATGTCTGTCCGAATTCGAGCCGTGGCTCGTCGGATCGTCTCGCCCGTTGGCCCCTCGGCATCATCTCGTATCTCGCGACCGGCGACAGGACGAATGCGAATGTGGTTCGAACGGCGAACGGCTGGGGAACGATCGGTGCCTGGGCGTGGGGCAATTCGCGTGTCATGGACTGGATCGAGTCTCGTCCGGAACTCGACTCGAAGCGAGTTGCCGTTCTCGGACACGGCCGCGGCGGCAAGACGGCTCTGTGGACGGGGGCTCAGGACGAGCGCTTCGCCATGGTGATCTCGAACGGTTCAGGCTGCGGCGGGGCGCGGCTCGGCCGGGCGCAGGACCCGAAGGCCGAATCCTTTGAGAAGATCCTGCACAATTTCCCGAATTGGTTCTGCCCCGCGCTTGCGGAATGGATTGGCCGTGACTCCGAGGTCCCGCACGACGCGGACGATCTCATCCGGCTGATTGCGCCGCGGCTCGTCTACGTGGCGAGCGGCAGTGAAGACGCCTGGGCTGGCCCTGCGGCGGAAAAGGCGGCGTGGGAATCCGCGCATGACCTCTACCGTGCCTATCGCCTTGAAGATCGCATGGGCTATCACTGCCATGACGGCATCCACAAGCTTCGTCCCGACGACTGGGAGAAGTTCATGGACTTCGCCGACGAGCGCCTGAAGAAGCCGTCTGCTGCCGATTCGGATGCAATCGAGCGGCGCATTGCGGCGGCGTGTGCGGACGGTTCGCGGATGGTGACGCTGTCGGATAACCCGGCTTCGCCGGATCGCGCGTGGCATCTTGTGCGGGCCATTCGCGTTCCGGGCGATTTCTCGCTTGTCTTTGACGGTTGTCGCGTGGAACTGGTTGATGGGGTTCAGGACAACCTCGTCCGCAATGCCGGCATCCGTGGAGAAGGCGACGTGATTCCCGAGCGCAACATCCGCATTCTCGGCCGCAACGGCGCTGTCCTTTCCGGCGGAAAGCGCAACCACTACCTGCCGAAGCGTTCGGGGGATCCGAACGGCTGGCGTTCGGTGGGAATCCTTCTCTGCGACGTGTCCGATTACGAAGTCGGCGGCTTCGCGATGGAGGAGACCCAGTGCTGGGCGATTTCGCAGGAGCGTTGCCACCACGGGCGCGTTCACGATATCACGTTCGGTTCGACGGATATCATGTTCAACCAGGACGGTGTCGACGTGCGCAAGGGCTGTCACGATCTCATGATCGAGAACATTTCCGGTTCGACGGGCGACGATGTGGTCGCGCTGACGGCCTACCGCGATCCGAAGGGCGCGCCGCCGCGTTACGGCATGCAGGTCGGCGGCAACGCAGACCTTGGCGAACGTGACGACGTCTACAATGTGACGATCCGTAACGTGAGGGCCCGGTCTTCCGGCGGCCACGGCATTATCCGCCTGCTGACCTGCGACGGCATCCGGATGCATCATGTTTCAGTCGAAAACGTTTTCGACACGGCTTCCGGAGACCAGAAGCGTCCACAGGCGACGATTCGCATCGGGGATGTCCTTTTTCACAAGACGCGCCGCTGCGAGATGGGTGAGATGCACCACATTTCCGTGCGTGACGTAACGGCGTCTGGGAATGTCGCCGTGTGGGTGAAGGGTCCCCTGCGAGATTCGGAGATCGTCTCTGTCAAGGCGGCGCCAGGGGGCAAGAAGTATGATATTACGGCTCCGGTTGACAATGTAAGGCTTGACTGATCACGATCGAGATGCCCCCTGAGTCAACTGCTGGAGGCTCATGAGGCATTTCGTGCTTGTCAAGTCCCGGCTTGGGGGGCCGTTGCGGGATGGGGACGGCCTATCGCGCGCGCAGGGTGAGCAGCGCGGCTTCGGGGGGACAGTGGAAGCGGACGGGGATTCCGCAGGTCCCGATGCCGACGGACGTGTACCCGACCAGGGAGCGATAGGACCAGAGGCCGCGCTGGAAGGGGCGCGGGGTGGGGTCGTTGTCCAGGATGGGGCGGCCGCCCGGCAGGCAGATCTGTCCTCCGTGGGTGTGGCCCGCCAGCAGCAGGCGGACTCCCGCGGCCTCGGCGCGACGGTAGATGCAGGGGGAGTGGGAGAGCAGCACCGGGAAGGCGCCGGAGGGCATGGCCGCCAGCGCGCGGGGGAGGTCGTCGGTCTGGTAGATGTTCGGGTCGTCGATGCCGAGGAGCGCCAGCGTGGCGTCCTCCCGCCGGATGCAGGCGCATTCGTTGAGCAGGAAGCGCGCTCCCGCCTGTTCGAGGACGTCCACGAGGTTCAGCGTGTCGTGGTTGCCCAGCACGGCGTGGACGGGGGCGCGCAGGACGCGCAGGACGGTGAGCGCGCCTTGCGCGGCGGCCTTCCAGGGGCCGACGGTGAGGTTGCGGAAGTCTCCGGTGATGACGCATGCGTCATAGGCCAGGGTCGAGGTGAATTCCGCGATGGCGGGGGCGATTCCGGGGTGGAGGTCGATGTGCAGGTCGCTCAGGTGGAGGAGCGTGAAGCCGTCGAAGGCGGCGGGGAGTCCCTCGAGGGGGAGGTCGAGCCGCTTCGCCTGGAAATCGAGGGAGTTGCGGTGGCCGCGCCGGTAGAGGCCGCATAGTTTGAGCGCGGCGATTTCGATCGGGCGGAAGAGCCGCCGCTTGAGGAAGGTGAGGCGCGATCCGACGGGGTTGTGGTATTCCTTCTCGCGCGCCCGCTCGGTGGCCAGGCGTTTCGCGCAACGTTCCGGCCCCATCCGGTCTGCGAACATCCGCTGCAGGACGGCATCGCGGTCCTGGGGGTCGTTCGGGCGGGGAGGGGTGCGGGTGTCCACGGATGCGGTTCAGTTGTGGCGGAGCGCTTCAACCGGATCCAGCTGGGCGGCGCGCCGTGCCGGGTAGAGGCCGAAGACGATGCCGATCGCGACGCTGATGCCGAAGGCCAGCACGAGCGAGTAGGCACGGATGCAGGTGGGCATTCCGGTCAGGCGCGTGATGAGCACGGGGATGCCCGCGCCGAGGACGAGCCCGAGCAGCCCGCCGCCGATGGAGAGCACGCAGGTCTCGACGAGGAACTGCGCCACGATCTGCTTCCGGCGGGCGCCGATGGCGCGTCGGATGCCGATCTCCTTCGTGCGTTCGGTGACGGACGCGAGCATGATGTTCATGATGCCGATGCCGCCCACGAGCAGGCTGATGGCGGCGATCGAGCCGAGGACGGCGTTGAACCGGCGCTTCGAGGCCTCCGCCTCGCGGAGCAGCGCCAGCGGGACGTCCACCCGGTAGTCCTCTTTCTTGTGGAAATGGGCCAGCATCGATTCGATGGCCTTCATGCCGGGTTCGACCGATTCGATGGAGTCCATCTCCACGATGATCTGGCTGAGCTCGACGCGATCCACGGCGAAGCTGCTGGAGGTGCGCTGCATTTCCACTTCGCCGAAGCGCTCGATGCCGGTGTTCATGGGGATGTATACGTCGGCGTCGCGATCGGGCGTCTGTATGGCGCCTCCGCCTTCCGCGTTTTGCACGATGCCGACCACCTCGAAGTAGGTCGAGCCGATGCGGAGGGTCTGGCCGATGGTGTTGTGGCCGGCGAGCAGCTTGCGGGCGCCGGTTTCCGTGAGCACGCACACGGGGGAGGTGGAGTGCATGTCCACCTCCGTCAGCACGCGTCCGGCGAGCACGGGGCGCGACACCACCTCGAACCACGCGGGAACGGTGCCCACCACGCGGAGTTCCATCGATGCCGCGCCGAGCATCCCGTTCTTGCGGGCGAAGCGCGCGGGGACGGTGCGGCGGACGCCGGGGACGACCTCCTGGATGCGCTGTTCGTCGGCGTACTGCAGGCCGTACACGCTCATCCGTCCGGAACGCTGCGCGCCTTCCATGCCGCTCTCGGGGGGTTTCACGGAGGAGAGGAGGATGTTCTGGCTGCCGAGTTTGCGGATTGCGTCGAGCGCCTGCTGGCTGGCGCCTTCGCCCACGGCGAGCATGGCCACCACGCTGCCCACGCCGAAGACGACGCCGAGCATGGTGAGGAACGAGCGCAGCTTGTGGCGCATCACGTCCTGTATGCCCATCCGCACGAGGGGGAGGATGCGGAGGGAGGTCATCGGGGCGCCCCCTTCCCGTCCCTGTCCTGGATCGCGCCGTCGCGCAGGTGGATGCGCGAGCGGGCGTAGGCGGCGATGTCGTTCTCGTGCGTCACCATGAGGATCGTGCGCCCGGCGGCGTTGAGTTCCGCCATCAGGCTCATGATCTGGTGGCTGGTGGCGGTGTCGAGGTTGCCGGTGGGCTCGTCGGCGAGGATCACGGGCGGATTGTTCGCAAGGGCGCGGGCGATCGCCACGCGCTGGCACTGTCCGCCGGAGAGTTCGGAGGGGAGGTGGCGAAGCCGGTTGTCCACCTTCACCATGGCGGCGAGCTCTTCCACGCGCGCCATCTGCTCTTCGGCCGGCACGCCGAGGTAGAAGAGGGGGAGGGCGATGTTCTCGGCCACCGTGAGCTGCGGGATGAGATGGAAGCTCTGGAAGATGAAGCCGAGGTTGCGAAGGCGGTGGTCGCTTCGCTCGTCGTCGTCCATCGTGGCGACGTTGCGGCCGTTGAGCCAGTACTCGCCGCTGGTGGGGCGGTCGAGGCAGCCCAGGATGTTGAGCAGGGTGCTTTTGCCGGATCCGCTCGCGCCCATGATGGCGAGGAAGGTCCCGGCGTGGACCGTGAAGGAGACGCCGTCCAGCGCCACCACGGTGTCCTCGCCGACCTGGTAGTGCCGGGTCACATGGCTGAGGCGTATCACCGCTTGCGGGGAATCGGAGCTGCTTTCGTGATCGTGGAGCGTCATCGGCATGTCTTCCATCCGGAAAATTCCTGCCCAGTATAGGAAAAAACGGAGGACGCGTCAAAGACGAGTCCTCCGTTCGAAACTGGTGGGAGATAGTGGACTTGAACCACCGACTTCTTCCATGTCAAGGAAGCGCTCTAGCCAACTGAGCTAATCCCCCGGAAAAGGTAACCGGATGATAGGCCACCGGGGGCGGGATGTCAATAGCCGGCGGAAAATCGCGTTGCGGAAGGTGGCGTCGCGACGCCGATGCCCCCGCTTCCCGCCGGCGCGGTCGGGCGAAGATGGGGATTCCGTGCCGCCGGGGTTCTATGGCATACTTCCCGCACTTGTCCTTTTGTCTCCGATGTATCAAGGAGGTGCTCCAATGGCTGGTTTGCTCTATCGCCCCGACATGGATGAAGTGCGCGCGCGTCTCGCGGCCTGGTGGGGGGGCGCCGATTGGGGGCGTCCGATGTTGCTGGTTTCCGTTCCGGCGGAGCATCCGGCCGAGGATCCGGGGCTGCCGCCCGTGTTGCCGCGGCCGGCGGGCTGGGTCACCGACTACTCGACCTCCGACTACGGCTACCGCGTGAACATCGCCCGCCGCGCCTGCGTCGGGCGCGACTGCCTGTATGAGCAGGTGCCGGTGGTCTCTCCCGACCTCGCGCCGAACTGCCTCGCCCTTTTCCTCGGCTGCGAGGGTGTCGAGATGCCGGGCACGGTCTGGTGCGAACCCTTCCTTTCCGGCGAGAATCCTCCCGTGCCCGAATTCCGCTTCGACGCCGGGAACAAGTACTGGGCCTTTTCGTCGCGCCTTTGCCAGGAATTGCGGCACTGGGGCGAAGGGCGCTGGATGCAGCAGTTCCCGGATTTGATCGAGGGGCTCGACACGCTCGCCGCCATCCGCGGGACGGAGGAGCTGCTGGTCGATTTGCTGGAACGCCCCGAGTGGGTGAAGGCCTGTCTGCGCCAGATCACCACGCTCTACTTCGACTACTACGACCGCTTCTACGACTGGATCAAGGACGAGACGGGGGGGTCGGTCTTCTGGTGCTGGGCGCCCGGGCGCATGGCGAAGTTCCAGTGCGACTTCTCGGCGATGATCTCTCCGGCCATGTACGACGAGTTCATGATGCCCGTGATGCGTGAAATGACCTCCCGTGTGGACCATTGCATGTACCATCTCGACGGTCCCGGGGCCATTGCCCACGTCGATCTCCTGGTGTCGCTTCCGGATCTCGACATGATCCAGTGGATTTCCGGAAGCGGGGTGGAGAACTCCGCCGACAAGCGCTGGTGGCCGCTGCTCCACACGATCGTCGACGCCGGCAAGAAGGTCATGATCGGCATCCATTCGACGGACGAGCTGCTGGCGCTTCGCCGCGAGTTCGGCGCCAAGCTGAACCGGTTCCTGATCGGCTGCTCCTATCCGATGACGCGCGCCGAGGCCGATGGGCTGGCCGCCCTGCTCGAACGCTAGCGGCGTGGAATCGCGGCGCGCCGTTTTTGGCGCGGCGGAATGGCGTCCGCGAGAAGGTCGCAACCGCGGCCTCCCGTGTAGCGGACGGGGAGGATGTCGCCGGGGCGGGCCGATCGCGGCACGCCGCGGAGGCGGAGCCAGCCGTCGACCTCCGGCGCCTGGCGCGGGGTCCGCGCCAGCCAGGTTCCGCCGGAGCGCGCGGGGGCGCGCAGCAGCAGGGCGCGGTCGGTGCGTCCGGCGAGGGCCCGGTGGTTCTCCCGCATGATGCGGGCCTGGAGCGCGAGAAGGCGGTCGTGGCGTTCTTCCGAAAGTCCGGCGGGGGGGATGGGGAGGCCGTAGGCGGGGGTCCCCTTTTCGGGCCGGAAGACGAATGCGCCGAGGGCGTCGAAGCGGGCTTCGGCCACGTAGTCGAGCAGATGCTGGAAATGGGCTTCCGTCTCGCCCGGGAAGCCGACCATGCAGGTGGTGCGGAGGGCGATGCCGGGGAGGGCGGCGCGCAGGCGGGCGGGGAGGCCGGCGAGGGGGCGGATGGTGTCCGCCCGCCGCATGCCGCGCAGGATGTCCGGATGGGAGTGCTGCATCGGCAGGTCGAGGTATGGGACAACGTGGCGGGAGGCGGCCATCGCCTCGAGCAGGGCATCGTCCACCGTGCCGGGGTAGCCGTAGAGCAGGCGGATCCAGAAGTCCCCTTCGAGCGCGTCGAGCGCGCGGAGGAGGTCGGGGAGACGCGGCGCGCCGCGACGGTCCCGGCCGTAGGCGGTGGTGTCCTGCGCCACGAGGGTGAGTTCGCGCACGCCGGTGGAGAGGAGCGCGCCGGCTTCGTCCACCAGGTCGGGCAGGGAGCGGGATCGTTGGCGGCCCCGGATGCCGGGGATGGCGCAATAGGCGCAGGCGTGGAGGCATCCTTCGGCGATTTTCAGGTAGGCGCAATGGGGTCCGGTGAAGCGCAGGGCGGGGCGGGAGGGGTTGAAGATGCGGCGCGCCTCCGGGCTTACGCGCACGAGGGGCTTCCGCGTGGAAAGGGCCTTCCGGATGATCTCCGCGACCTGGTCCAGTTCGTCCACGCCGAGGAAGGCGTCCACGCCGGGGAAGGCCGTGCGAAGGCCGCGGCGCCGCCGTTGCGGCAGGCATCCGGCCACGACCACCGCCCGGCAGTCTCCCGCGGCCTTGCGTTCGCAGGCCCAGGCGATGTGCCGGGTGGCCTCGTCCACCGCGTCCTGGATGAAGGCGCAGGTGTTCACGAGGAGCACGTCCGCATCGTCCACGGACGCGAGGGTCATGCCGGCATCCATCACCGCGCCGGCCATCACCTGCGAATCGACGAGGTTTTTGGCGCAGCCGAGGGAGATGAATCCGACGGAAGGCGGAGTTTGGGGAAGGGCCATGGCGGATCGGGGATGCGGGCGCGGGCCCGTCAATCCATGTACGGTTCCGGCGGCCTGGCGACATGGACGTCGAGGGATTCGGGGATGGCGCCGCCGGGCTGTCCTTGCGGGGTGGCGACGGTCTCGACGGGCACGGGCAAGGCGGTTTCTTCCGGACGGCCGGATACGTGGGCCGGCTTGTCCTTGCGGAGCGACGCGAGGATCGAGACGAGGCCGCCGGCAACGAGGAGGACGGCCGCCGCGATGGCGGCGATCTTCAGCCTGGGGTCCTGGAGAAGGGGGCGTCGCGCATCCCGTTTGGGTTTCTCCGTCTCCGCCGGGGCCGGTTCGGGGCGGTCGGGCGGCCGGGGGGCCGGGGCGGGGGACGGGCGGGGCTTGGCGGTGGCCGGGGAAGGGCGGAAGCGGGGGGCCTGGCGGGGCGGATCTTGCGTGGGGGGCGCCTGGAAACGGGGTTCCCTGGGAGCGGGCGGCTCGCTTGGACCGGACCGGCGGGCGGCCGCGTTCTGGAAGAGCGTGCCCAGGCTGGCCTCCGAGTCGCTCAAGGCCGGCGCTTCTCCGGATGCTTCTCCGGGTTCCGTTTCTTCGGGTGCGGCGGCGGGTGCGGCGGCGGGTGCGGCGGGCTCCGGCACGGCTTCGGGCGCCGGGGCGGGCGCGGGTTGCACCTGCGGGCCGGGACGGCGTCCGACTTTGGGGGAGCGGGCGCCGGTGTAGATCGACATGAACTCGTCGCAGAGGGGTTTGGGGTCGAGGCCTACGCACTCGGCGTAGAGCTTGACGAAGCCCCGTCCGTAGATGGCGGCGCTGATACCGGAGAAGTCCTCCCTCTCCAACGCCTCGATCTGGCGGGTCAAGAGATGGGTGGCGCCCGCCACGTCGGCGGGTGTCATGCCGCGTTCTTCGCGGGCCTTACGCAGGATTTCGCCAAGTGCCATGATGGATTCCCGGGTGGGAGGGGTGGAGACGGAAGGGATCAGCCGTTTTCATCGTCGTCGTCATCGGACCCCATCGCCGCATTATTGGGGACTTCGCCATCGAGGTCAACCAGGATTTCCCTTGGGTCGGATCCGCGGGGCGGGCCGACGATGCCGCGTTCCTCCATGAGATCCACGAGGCGGGCGGCTCGGGTGTAGCCGATGCGCAGGCGGCGCTGGATGGAGGATGTGGATGCGCGGTGGGTTTCGCGGACGATCTGGAGGGCTTTCTGGTAGAGGATTTCGTCGGCGTCGTCCTCGGTGTCGGGGGGGGCGGCTCCGCCTCCGGAATCGCCCCAGGGTCCCGCCGCGGACGGGAAGCGCGGCGCGCCGCCGAATCCGTTGCGGCGGGATTGGCGGGAGGCGTCGCCGTCCCCTTCGTCCGCCGCATCCAGCTGGTCCTGGACCTCCTGGAGGTAGCGCGGGGGGCCTTGTCGGCGGATGAAGTCGGTCACGGCCTCGGCGTCCTTGTCGCTGATGTAGGCTCCTTGCGCGCGAAGGATCTTGCTGGCGCGGGGGTTGAGGAAGAGCATGTCGCCGTGCCCGATGAGCGATTCGGCGCCTTTGCCGTCGAGGATGGTCTTGCTGTCCACCTGCGAGGCCACCTGGAAGGCGATGCGTCCGGCGATGTTGGCCTTGATGGTGCCGGTGACGACGTTTACGGAGGGGCGCTGGGTGGCGAGGATGAGGTGGATGCCGACGGCGCGGGCCTTGGCGGCGAGGCGGGCGATGGAATCGTCGACTTCGCGGCCGACCTGGAGCATGATGTCGGCGAGTTCGTCGATGACGATCACGATGTAGGGCATTTTCTCCGGCTTCCGGAGCGTGTCGGTGTCGAAGAAGTCCTGCTGCACCTGCATGGCGCGGGCGTTGTAGGAGGCGATGTTCTTCACCCCGGCCCTTGCGAGCTCCCGGTAGCGCCGGTCCATTTCCCGGATGGCCCAGACGAGGCCGAGGGAGACCTTCTTCGGGTCGGATATGATGGGCACGAGGAGGTGGGGGATCGCGTTGTAGTCGGCGAACTCGACCACCTTGGGATCCACGAGGATGAGGCGCACCTGGTCGGGCGTGCGCGACATGAGGAGGCCCGTGAGGATCGCGTTGATGCAGACGCTCTTCCCGGAGCCGGTGGCGCCGGCGATGAGCAGGTGGGGGATGGAGGCGAGGTCGAAGACGATGTCGTGCCCGCTGGCGTTCTTGCCGAGGAGCATCGGCAGGAACATCTTCTTTTCCGCCTCCTTCCACGTGGATCCTTCGAGGATTTCGCGGACGGTCACGGGCGAGGCCTTTTCGTTGGGGATTTCGACGCCGATCACGCCTTTGCCCGGAATGGGGGCTTCGATGCGGATGCCGGTGGCGTGCAGGCGCATCTCGATGGTCTTGGCCATCGCGGCGATCTGTTCGGGGCGGATGCCCGAGGCGGGAAGGAGTTCGAAGGTGGTGAGGACGGGGCCCCGCTCGATGTTCGTGACTTCCACGTCGAGGCGGAATTCCTGGAGCGTTTCAACCAAGGTACGCTGCTTCTTCTCCACGTCGCCGTAGACCGCCTCGGTGGCGGGGGTGGGCGGGAGCAGGTCCAGCGGAGGGAGTTCGTAGGGGAGCGGGGGGGAGGGGTCGGCTTCATCGCCGGCAGCCCCGGCGCCTCCTGCGGGGCGGGTGCGGGTGGCGGCGGAACGCGGGAGGCGTCCGCCTTCGTCGTCGTCCTCTTCGGCGGCGGCTTCGGAGCGGGCGAGTTCCTCGGCGGCGCGCCGTTCCTTGTCCGCCTCGATCTCGGCGCGGCGGCGGTTGTCGCGTTCCTCGCGTTCCTCGCGCCTGCGTTCCTTTTCGGCGCGCTTCTCCTCGCGGACGCGCTCCCTTTCGGCGCGTTTCTCCTCCTGCAGGCGGCGTTTTTCGGCCTTGGCCTCGTCGCGCCGGCGCCGTTCCTCGCGGATGCGTTCCTGTTCGCCCTCGTCGAGGCGGCGCAGGCGGGCGTCGTTCCAGCGCTCCCGGAGCGATCCGAAGAGCCTTCCGAGGGTGCCGAATCCGATGAAGAAGGCCAGCGAGGCCACCAGGATCGCGAGCGCCACGAGCGGGCCGCCGATCCGTCCGAGGGCGCGGTCCAGCATCAGGTCCATGATGAAGTGGCCGAGGATCCCCCCCGCGTTCCCGCCGAGGCCCAGCGGCGTTTGGGCGTTGGCGACCGTTTCGAGGATCCGCCCCTTCGCCCCGAGTTCCTGGACGAGGCCGCAGGCGGAGAGGAGGATGAGGCCGGCGCAGACCAGGCGCCGGGGAAGCCGCTGGGTCTTGCCGGCGGCGAACAGGATCCCGAAGACCAGCATCCAGACGGGCAGGAGCCACGAGGCGAGGCCGAACAGGAAGTATCCGACCCACGTCAGGCTGGCGCCGACCGGGCCGATGAGGTTCCGCGTGGTCTCGTTCGGCGGCGTCTGGATAAAGGGCACGTCGGTGCAGTCGTACGAGACCAGCGCCAGCACCGGGAAGATCACGAGCGGGATGAGTACGATGCCGAGAAGGCGAAGGCGCCACGAAGGGTCGCTGGAGGGCGCGCGTTTGACGGAAGGGGCAGCCATGGAGGGGATTTACGGGATGACGGGGCTTGCGGCTTCCCCGGGGGCCGTTTCGCCGGGCGGGGGCATGGGTTCGGGAAGCGGGCGGGGTGCGTCTTGCGCTCCGCCATCGGGGGTGGCGGGTTCTGTCTCCGGGGCGGCGTCTCCGGCGGGATCGGATGCCGCCGGAGCATCGAGGGGTTCGGGTTGCTCGACCCGGATGAGCTTCACGCGCGGGGGGTCTACGGAGACGATCTCGACGCTGGTCGAATGGAAGGGGATCCAGACGTGCGCCTCCCCGAGGGGGCCTCCGCCGTCGGCCACGTTGACGATGCCGCAGAACTCGTTGGTGCATACGGCGTCGAGGGCGGCCTTGGGGCCCTTGAGGGTCAGCACCACGTTCGTGGGGACGGTCTGCCAGACGGCGGCGACTCCGCCTGCCTCCTGCGTCAGGCGCACGGCGACGTTGGAGATCGAGCGGGTTTCGAAGGTTTTCGAAAGGTAGACGCTGACATTCACTTCGGCGGGTTCGACCGTCACGCCAAGAAGGTCCGTGGGGAGTTGCACGGGGGCGACGCAGGTGAAGTCCTGGGCGCGGCCTTCGAGGTCGATCGGCGCCGTCGTGAGGATGAGGCCGTCCTTGTGCAGGGGGTCGAGCAGCGATTGCGATCCGCGGAGGGTGACCTCCTTGGGTTCGAACTCGATGCGGACGTTGCGGTCCGGGACGGGGTTTCCGATGGTGGGGGGCGTCTCCAGGCGGAAGGTCAATTCCGAGCTCTTGTCGAAGTAGACGTCCACGAAGGGAGGGTCGAAGGAGGAGACGCGGGGGCCCCGGACGCCCTGGATCCGCCCGTACTTCAGGCGGAAGGGGAGGGCGTCCCCGTAGGCGACGGGCTGTTTCTTGCGCCGCTTGACCAGTTCCGAGTAGGGGATCTCCAGCTTGAGGTTCCTGCCGTCGCCCAGCCTCTCGATGTCGGACCGGTCCCCATGGAAGGTCACCTGCACCCTGTCGCGGCCCAGGCGGATGGATTCGCCGGCGGGCGGGGCCCCGCGCGACAGGAGCGACTCGTAGCGGATCTCGATCGGGACGGTCAGCGTTTTCTTGTGGTTCAACTGCTCCTGCACGGAGAAGAAGACCAGGGTGGCGATCACGGCGGAGGGGAGCAGATAGGCCCATTCCCGGGCGAACCATTCTCCGAGCTGGGCGCCGTAGCGGCGGACGATGGCCAGGAAGGGGCGGAGGCGGTTTCTCATGCGTGGGCCTCCGGGGTGGGCGGGGGTGGCGGGGTTTCTCCGCCGTCCTCTTCGCCGAGGGCGAGGAAACGGCGCCAGGTGTCGGTGACCTTGGCGGGTGTCGTGGCTCCCAGGAAGCGCCGGAGGTTGCGGGGGGAGAGGGGCGGGGTGTAGTGGCTTTCGCAGAAGATGCGGATTTCGCCGGTCTCCTCGGAGACGACGACGACGACGGCGTCGGTCTGTTCGCTCAGCCCGAGGGCCGCGCGATGGCGCGTGCCGCGGTTCTCGAGCCCCTTCAACTCGGAAAGGGGCGTTTCGGAGGGCGGGAAGACGCACCGCACGGCGTAGATCGTGTTGCCGACGATCGTCACCCCTCCGTCGTGGAGCGGCGCGTTGGGATAGAAGATGCTGGCCAGAAGGTCGGCATTGAGGGGGGCTTCGAGCCGGATGCCGCCCTCTTCGTAGCTTCGGAGTTTCATGTTGCGTTCGATGGCGATGATGGCGCCATGCCGGAGCAGGGCCAGGCGTTCCACGGCAGTCGCGATCTTCTCGACGCGGTCCTTGCGGGAGGTTTCGGTCTCGACGGCGAAGCGCCAGCTTCCGAGGTGCGCCAGGGCGTGGCGGATCTCGGGCTGGAAGATCACGACGAGGGCCAGCGACAGGGAGAGGAACAGCCAGCGCAGCAGCCACCCGATCACATCGAGGCGGAAGACGGCGGTCAGGAAGAGGGTGGCCGACAGGCCCACCGCCAGCCCCAGCAGCATCTGCGCGCTTCGCGTGCCGCGGAAGAAGCGGAGGAAGCGATGGATGGCGAGCGTGAGCAGCAGGATCTGGAAGAGCGCGCCGAAGAATCCGTCGAAGGATGGGGTCATGGGGACGCCTCCTTCCCTTTCCCTGCGGCGGGGGCGGCTTCCGCCGCCGGCGCCGGGCGGGCCTCCCGCACGTCGTGCGCGCAGCAACGAACCCGTGCGCCGCCCGTCCCCAGCGGACGGGCGAAGCCGCGGCAACGCCAATGGGAAGGTCTATCGGGTTTGGACGGCATCGCGGTACGCTCAGGCCTCCGGCGCAACGGGGTTGGCGGGTTCGTCCATGCCGGCGGGGATCGCGCGGATCCAGGCGCGGACCGCGTCGTCGATGGGTTCGACGGCGACGACCGTGGCCGAAACGTCGCCCTCTTCGCTGGGCACCGTCACGTCGTCGCCGGGCTTGTGGCCTTCGAGGCTGAGCGCGAGGCCGCTCTTGTTCGAGTAGATGCGGAGCGCCTCGTCGTGGTCCCATTCGCCCAGGATGGTGCAGACGTGCGTGGTGCCGTCGGCGGTGCGGAGGGTGACGCGCGAGCCCATGCCGGCGGCCACGGGGGCGCACTCCGCGAAATCCGTCGCCCGGACGCCCCGGAGCTCCTCCTCGAGCGTGTCGCGGCGCTGGTTGAGGATGCGCTCGTTGTCCTTCGCGCTCTGGTACTCGAAGTTCTCGCTGAGGTCGCCGTAGGCCTTGGCCTCGACGATCGCCTTCACATTCTCCGGGATCTCCACCTTCACCAGGTGTTCGAGGACCTGCTCGCGCTCGATGCGGGAGCGGGTCGACGTCCAGCGGTCCGCGGGCCTCGAGGGGTCGGGCCTGTCGCCCGGCGCGACGTCGTGCGCCTTGCGCACCTTGAGCGCCGCGTTCTCCTTGATCATGCGCCCGATGATGCCGCGCTGCATGGCGGGATCCCAGGAGGAGCTTCGGACGCGGTCGAAGATGGCCTCCTGCTGGAGTTCGGGAAGGGTGGCGAAGATGCCGCGGAACCAGTCGCCCTCCGCCTCCTTCCGTCCGCCGGTGCGGGAGAGGAGGCCTTCCACGGCGTTGCGCATCCGGAGCGATTCGCCGGAAAGGTTCGCGTTCTCGAAGAGGGAGAGGGCGGCGCCGAGCAGCTCGTAGTTGGAGGGGAGCATCCATCCGTCGATCGACCGCAGGCTCTCGCGGTCGCGCAAGGTCCAGAGGTTGCGGAGCACCCATACCAGCACGGTCGGCGGCGGGGTTGGCCGGGACAGCAGGTCGCGCAGGCGCAGGCGGGCGGCGTAGCCGGGGTCTTTCCTGCGGAAGCGGTCCAGCACTTCGGAGGCCATCGCGTAGTTCATCGACTCCAGGTCGTCCAGGAGGTGCGCCCGGGCCTCGTCGTCGCCGTCGACCAGGAAGGTGACCAGCTGCCCCACGTCGCGGGCGGACAGTTTTCCGGCGGCCTGGAGGTAGCGCTTTTCCTGCCAGAGCTGGTCGCGCAGGCGGTCGGCCGTGGAACGGGGAGCCTCCGCCACCGGGGCCTCCGCCTCTTCCGACGCCGGCGGATCCCGGGGGATCTCGATGCCGAGGCGCGCCGTTGCCACCGCCAGCCGCGCGTACAGCGGGTGGTCGATGTTGCGGGCGCCGGTGAGGGCGAAGGCGAGCCGGTTCGCGACGGTCTCCCTCGCGGCTTCGCCGGCGAGGGTCTCCTCCGCCTTCGCCTCGAGAACGAGCACCTGCTCGAGGATCTTCTCGGGGTCGCGCAGGCTGGCGAAGGCGGAGTACCATGTGTTGTCTCCCACCTTCGGAGGCTGCGCGTGCAGGACGATCGGGTCGGAACGCTTCGCCGGGATCTCCACGAGTTCGTCGCCCTTGAGCGCCTTGCGGGCGGCATCCCAGAAGCGCTTCCAGCCGTCCGAGGGCCTGGACACCTTCCCGTCCTTGCCGGAACCCGCCGGTGCGGGCGTCTTCCTCCCGGCCAGCGGAACGATGCCGTGTTCAGCCAGAAGCGTCTCCAGGCGCATGGCGCTCATGTCCCCGAAGCTGGACAGCATGTCGCGTACGACCTCGCCGGGGCGGGTGTCGATCTTCTCGACGTAGGCGTCGCGGTCTTTCAGGAACTTGACGAGGATGTGGTCCTCCGGGGGGATCTCCAGCGCTTCGGCCGCATAGGCGAAGGTGAGCGCATGGTTCTTCTTGGTGGAGAAGTCGATCACGGCGCGCTTGTAGAAGTCGTCCATGCGGCGGATCACGCCTGCGCCCCAGGTGCGGTCGAGGCACACGGTGCCCGGCGTGCAGGCGAGGAGCACGCCCAGGCGGCGCATCGATTCGGCGAAGCGGATCGTGCCGAAGCCGCAGCTCTCCACGCAGGCGAGGAAGAGGCGGTCCTTGCTGGCGCGCCGGAGGTCGGCGAACGCGGAACCGGCGAACGCGGCATCGAGTTCGGCCCAGCCAGACCAGAGCGTGAAGAGGTCCACGAGACCCGGCGCGTCGGCGGTTTCGACAAGGCGCTCGCGCAAGAGCATGGCCAACTGGAGGGCCAGGTTCGCCTGCCCCCCCTCCATCGCCTCGCGCAACAGGTCCAGGCACTCGCCGGCCGGCACCGGGGATTCGCCGACGACAGCCAGAAAACGGGATTCAAGGGTAGGGGTGGCGTCGGTTTCGTCCATGTGCGGGATCCTCTGAAAGTGTTGGCTGGCGGCGGATGGCCTTTGGATAGCAGTCCAGGAAAATGAAGAACAAACAGTCTACCACATGGAGCCCTGTTTGCAAACCGGAATCGAGGCCAAAATCGAGAACATCGCCAACGCCCAAAGGGCAGTGCGAATCGCGTTCTTGCCGGACCGGGCGACAAGACATGGCATCTTTCGGACGCCGGACAGAAGGCGGATTTCCTCGGTCTATGGTCAAGCCTGTGGATCGAGGGGTGGATGGCGGCACATGCGATATCAAGCTCTCCTACAAGGAGACGCCTCCGGCACGGGAAACGTTTGAAAACCGGTATCAAGCGTGGGGAGCATGGGCTGCCGCTCGTCCGGAGCGTTTCCCCCAACGGGGAATTGAATCGGCGCCTGGGGTGGCGAACGTCCCGGTCCCGGCCCGGGGCCCGCGGTCTCCGCGTTCCGGCTTCTCCGTCCGTCCTTGAGGTTAGAATACCGTTAGCATACCGTGAGAACGTCGTGAGGGTCATCGGGATATGGACAAACGTTCCAAAATATGGAATACTTCCCTACTCCTTCAAAGAGGTGTAGCATCGCACTAACGACGGGGGACAAGCAATGACCTTCAGAAGCATGTTCAGCAAAACCACCACCGCTGGCTTCCGACCCACCACCACCTCGGGAGTCCCGTTCCGTAGCGCACGAAGGATTCGCGGTTCGGCATGCCGCTCGCGCTGTGCCACGCGCTGTGCCATGGGGATCCTTGTGGCCGGCTTCCTCCTGTTGGGTGGGGCACTCCCCGCTTCGGCGATCACCATCACGCGGACCTCCGGCGCGATCCTGCAGACCGACATCCCGAAAGGCCTCTCCTGTTCCTATGTCTCGTACATCATCCGGAACGACACGGCGACGGCCTATTCCAACATCTGGGTAAAGGCCGATAGTTTTACCGGCAACATCGTCTCGCTGGCCGGAGGGGACAGCGGGATGTGCCACGTCGACGATCTTCCGCCGGGGGCGTACAAGACCGTGTATTTTTTCGTGGGCGCCACGACCACCACCACCCAGCCGCAAAGCCATACGGTCAAGGTCTACGAGGGATATCCGGAGGGTGGTACGCTGGTCGCCAGCCAGACCTTCGCCCTGACGGTGGCCGCGACGGGCGAGAACAACTCGAGCAAGGTCCATACCGTGACCTACGGCCCGAATCCGCCGACGGTCGGCGGCACGGTGCTGGTACAGGTGACGGGCGACGCCGGCAACGTCAAAAGCGGCGATCTGGTGAACTTCAGCCCCGCGGTTTTCGAAACCTGGAATGCGGGGGCCTTCCAGCTTTGCGACGTGACGCTGGCGCTGACCAACAAGAACGGCCAGGCACAGACGGTCACCGACTACCTGCAGTTGCCGGCCGACGTTGTGCAAGGGTCCGGCGGCCAGCTCACCTACACCGCCTACTATGAGTTCAAGGCGCTGGTCGAGACCGCGCAGAACACGCCGGTCAGCCCGATGACCTATGCCACGCAGAACAGCAAGAGCTCGCACCCCAAGACCGACGGCTATCGGTCTTTTCCAGCCGATCCAGTCGCCGGTCAACACCACGGTGCTCGCCAAGCTGGCCGACGTCACGCGGGCCTATACCAACGAGATCGTGACCTACACCGTGCGCTTCACCAACAGCGGGCCGAACGACATGACCATCGACCGCGTTGTCGACACCCTGCCGCCGCACATGGCGTACCTGCCGGGCAGCTCGCGGCTTGAACGGGGTGACGGTGCTCGATCCCTACATCAGCGGGGCGCGGCTGGTGTGGTCGGAGACCGAGCCGATCCCGGCCAACAGCAGTGTCGACTTCACCTTCCAGACGCGGGCGCTGTTCGCGGGTATCACCACCAACAGCGTGATAGCCTACGTGGGCGGCACCAGCACGATCATCGACACCACCCTGGGCACGGGCGACAATGTGCCGGGCCAGGTGGTCGTGCGCACGCTGCTGCCGCCCACGGCGGTCGACGACAACATCTCGCTGGCGGAGGACAGCGTCTGGAGCCGTCCCGCGCCGGGGGTGCTGAACAACGACAGCGACCTGAACGGCTTCGACATCGCCGTGGTCGCCCACACCCAGCCCGCGCACGGGACGCTCGTGCTGAATGCCGACGGCTCCTACACCTATACGCCCGCGCAGGATTACTACGGCAGCGACAGCTTCACCTACACGATCACGAACTACAACGGACGCACGGACGCCGCCACGGTATACCTGACGGTGTTGCCGGTAAACGACGCGCCCAGTTTCACGGGAGGTGCCGACCAGTACCTGACGGTGGGCGCCGGCGCGCAAAGCGTGTCCGCATGGGCCACGGAGATCAGCAAGGGCCCGACGAATGAAAACTGGCAGTCGCTGGCCTTCAACGTGACCAACGACAACGCCACGCTCTTCTCCGTGCAGCCGGCCCTGTCCGCCGACGGCACGCTGACCTACACGCCCGCGCCGGGCATGAGCGGCATCGCCACCGTCACGGTCTACCTGCAGGATGACGGCGGCCGGGCCAACGGCGGCGAGGATCGCAGCGCCGCGTACACCTTCACGATCAACGTGAGCGGCTACAGCATCGGCAACCGCGTCTTCAAGGACCTGAACAACGATGGAGTCCACGACTTCACCGACGGCGGCATCGCGGGGGTGCGCATGGCGCTCTTCGCCGAGGCGGACGGACTGCCCACCGGCCAGGCCCTGCAGACCACGCTCACGGACGCGGAAGGCTTCTACCGCTTCGACCATCTGGCGGCAGGCACCTATGTGGTGGTGGCGGACGTTGCGGAATCACCTTCGCTGGCCGGCTTCGTCAGCAGCACGGGGCACTACAGCAGTCTGGCGCTGGACGGCGACCTGCGTGACCACGGCAAGGACACACCCGTCTCCGTCGGCGGCATCGTGGGCGGCATCGCGAGCGTCCCCGTAACCGTAGGCGAGAACCTGCAGCCCCTGGACGAGCTGGTCAACGTGAACCTCGCCGCCGGACGGCACGGCCCCTGCGGCGATGCCTACGACAACCTGGTGGTGGACTTCGGCTTCACGCCGCTCTACAGCATCGGCAACCGCGTCTTTGCCGACGACGACTACGACATGTACCAAGACGACAACGAGGCCGGCCTGCAAGGTTTTCCGCTTTATGTTTTCGCAGCGGACGCAGAGGGGCGTCCCACGGGCGAACCGCTGGCCTACGCCGTCTCGGACGCCGGTGGCTGGTACCGGCTGGACGGCCTGGTCGTAGGCACCTACGTGGTGGTGCTGGACCGCGAGGCGGCCGTCGCCGCGAATCCGGCTCTCAAGGTCTACACCAGCTCGATCGGCACCAGCGATGACATGACGATAGATGGCGACCGCACGGATCACGGCTGGTACCACCCCCGCACCAACATCGGGCCGGTCACCAACGGCTACGCCTCATCACCGGTCACGCTCGGCCCCGGCAGGCAGCCGGTCGGTGAGCAGGCCGGCGGGGCCGACGGAGCCGGCGCGCACTCCCCCTACGGCGACGACCGCGACAACCTCGTGGTGGACTTCGGTCTGGTGCGCACCTACTGCATCGGCAACCGCATCTTCCTGGACGACGGCTCCGGCGGCGGCACCGCCAACAACGGCATCCAGGACGGCACCGAGCCCGGCATCCCGAACGCGGCGGTACGCGTCTTCGCGGCGGATGCCGACGGCAATCCCACCGGCGACGCGCTGGTGATCGGCACCGACCGCCTGACCGCCGCGCTCAGCGATCCCGACGGCTGGTACCGCCTCTTCCGCCTGGCGCCGGGCAACTACGTGGTGGTGGTGGACGTGGGCCTCTCCACCAACCTGACCGGCTTCGTCTTCAAGGACGGCTCGACGTGGGTGGATCCCACCGCCACCTCCACCAGCCTGGTCGGGATGGTCAGCAGCACGGGATACAGCAGCGACCTGACGCTGAGTGGCGACCGGCGCGACCACGGCAAGGATGAGCCGTTCAGCCTGGGGGTTGTGAAATACGGCATCGCAGGCCCCGCGATCAGGCTGGGGCCGGGGTTGCAGCCCCTGGGCGAGCAGACCAACTCGGTGACTGGCCCATCGGCGCACGCGCCCACCGGCGATGAATACGACAACCTCGTGATGGACTTCGGTTTTGCGCCGACCTTCAGCATCGGCAACCGCGTCTTCCGCGACAACGGCGCGGGCGGTGGCACCGCCGGCAACGGCAGGCGCGACGGCGACGAGCCGGGCATCCCCGGAGTGCTGGTCGAGGTGCGCGCCAACGGCACGACCCTGGCCTCGACCGTGACGGATGCCAATGGCTACTACCGTTTCGACAACCTGCTGTCGGGACAGTACACGGTCTTCCTGCCGCCCTCGAACTTCGCGCTGTCCGGCGCTCTGGCCGGCATGCTCAGCTCGACCAACACGGTCGCCGGTGAGAATGGCGACAAGGGCGTTGACAACAACTTCCCGGCCGTGAACGGCATCGGGAGCGGTGTGATCACGCTCGGTTTCGAGGCGCAACCCACCGGCGAGACCGACACCGGCACCGGCGCGGGCGCCAACAGCCCCTTCGGCGACAAATATGATGATCTCACCATCGACTTCGGCCTGATCGAGCGCAACACCGTCAACTGCAGCGTCGGCTCGCTGGTGTGGAACGATGCCAACAACAACGGCCGCCACGATGCGGGCGAGAGCGGCATCGCGGGCGTGACACTCGAAATCTGGGCGGTGGATCTCAACGGCGACCCGATCGGCGGTACGCCGCTTAATACCACGACCTCGGACACCGACGGAACCTATCTCTTTGACGATCTCGTACCCGGCGATTACCGCATCAGAATCCCGGCTGAGATGTTCGCTCCCGGCAAGCCGCTGGAGACCATCAACACCGCCAGCACGCTCCACTCCGCGGCGGACGACCAGACCGACAACGACAGCAACGGCACGCAGAGTGCCGCCGGCCAGGAGGTCTGGAGCCCTGCGTTCCATCTCCACCGCGGCGGCGAACCGGTGGACGGCGCGGGTGTGCCCAACGAGTTCGGGCCGGGCGCCACACAGGACAACCAATCGCCGCGGCTCGACGACAATGGCGACATGACCATGGACTTCGGCTTCTACGCGCCCACGCTGGCGCAGGCCAACCTGGTCAGTCTCGGCTCGCTGGTCTGGAACGACCTCGACAACAACGGCGCATGGGACAGCGGCGAGCCGGGCATTTCCGGCGTGACGCTGGAACTCTACATCACCAACGCTACTGGGCTGGTCTACTGGGGCACGACGCAGAGCGCCGCCGACGGCACCTACTTCTTCCGCGATCTGGTGGACAACACCAACTGGGTGGTGCGCATTCCCGCCTCGAACTTCGCGCCGGGCGGCGCGCTCTACGGCACACCGCTCAGCAGCGGTACGCCGGTAAGCGCCGACAACCAGACCGACGGCGACAACAACGCCCTGCAGCCCGGCGGCTTCGGTACGGAGGTGTGGAGTCCGGTGATCGCCCTCAAGGCCGGCACCGAGCCGACCAGCGCGGCCGGCGAGTCCGGCCCCGGCCACGACCAGGACAGCGCATCCCCCTATATAGACGCCAACGGCGACATGACGGTGGACTTCGGCTTCACCCCGGTCTATAGCCTCGGCAACCGCGTCTTCGCCGACCTCGACAACGATGGTCTGATGGATGCGGACGAGAGCGGCATCGGCGGCGTGCCGCTGCTGCTCTTCGCGGCGGACGCGGACGGAAATCCCACGGGCGACGCCCTGGCCACCACCGTGACCGACAGCGCGGGCTGGTACCGCTTCGACGACCTGATTGCGGGCAGCTACGTGGTGGTGGCGGATGTCGCCAACGCCGCCGCGCTGGCGCACTGGGTCAGCAGCACGGGCGTGTCGGGCGACGTGTCGCTGGCCGGCGACGGCCGCGATCACGGGCGCGACACGCCGGTATCGGTGGGCACGGTGGCCGACGGCATCGCCAGTGTGGCAGTGACGCTCGGCCACGGCATGCAGGCCACAGGCGAGGACACCGGCGAGGGTGCCGGGGCGCACAGCCCCCATGGCGATGCCCGTGACAACCTGACGCTGGACTTCGGCTTCACCCCGACCTACAGCCTCGGCAACTGGGTCTTCAGGGACAATGAGAACGACGGCATCTCCTGCCTGAAGACCAACTGCGCCTGCGGCGTCAGCAATGTCGTGATGCGGCTCTTCGCGGCGGACAGCACCGGCGCCCCGACAGGCTCCGTGGTGAGCACCGTGACCACGTGCGCCAAAGGCTATTACCGTTTTGACGGCATCTTGCCGGGCACCTACGTGGTGGTGCTCGACAAGGCCAATGCGCCCGAGCTGGCGAATTACCGCAGCTCGACCGGCGTGACCGACCAGACCGGACTGGGCGCGGATCTGCGCGACAGCGGGCTTTGACACGCCGCTGGGGGACGATTCGGTGGTGCCAGGCGGGATTGTCAGCCGGGCGGTGACCGTGGGCTACGGCCTGCAACCGCTGGCGCGAGGTGGAGGGAAGTGTCCCCTTGAGCAGCTACGGGCCGCTGGGCGACGCCTACGACGACCTGACGGTGGACTTCGGCTTCTATCCGCTCTACAGCCTCGGCAACCGCGTCTTCTTCGACAACGGCGCGGATGGCGGCACGGCCAACGACGGCATCCAGAACGGCGGCGAACCCGGCATCTTCGGCGCAGCCATGCAGATCTTCGCGGCCGACAGCAGCGGCAATCCCACGGGCGATGCGCTGGCGAGCACGACCACGGACACGTTCGGCTGGTACCGTTTCGACGGACTGGAGGCCGGACGGTATGTGGTGGTGGTGGATGTCGCCAACTCGCCGGGCCTCGCTGGGAAGGTCAACAGCGCCGGGGTCTCCACCGACACCACACTTGCCGGGGACGGCATGGATCACGGCTACGACACGCCGGTGAGCGTGGGCACGGTGGTCAACGGCATTGCCTCGGTCGCCGTGGAAGTGGGCATGAACGATATCGTGCTGCCGACCGGCGAGGCAGTCGGCGAGGAGGGTGCCGGAGCCAACGGCACCAATGGCGACGCGGCCGACAACCTGACGCTGGACTTCGGCTTCACGGCGGTCGCCGACGTGTCGGGCCGCGTATTCGAGGATGTGAACGCCAACGGCATCCTCGGCCCGGAGGATACGAACAGGCTCGCGGGCGTGACGGTCAACCTGACAACCCCCTGCGGAACGGTACTGAAGACGACCGTGACCGACAGCCTCGGCCGCTACGCGTTTACCGATTTGGCACCCGGCGACTACGCCGTCACGATCGTGGGCCTGCCCGGATGGCACGCCACCGGCGATGCCGACGGCGGCACAGACCGGCGGGTGGCCGTGACGCTGGCCAGCGGCGAGAACAAGACCGGGGTGGATTTCCTCGAGGTGCGGTCCGGCATGATCGGGGGTGCCGTCTGGAACGACCTGGACGCCGACGGGGACTTCGACGAGGTGGACATGACGCTCGGCCTGGAGGGCGTGACCGTGTCGCTCGAGACCAATGGCGTGACGGTCGCCACGACCACGACCATCGGCCGACGGACGGTACCTCTTCAGCAACGTCCTGCCGGGGAGCTACGACATCGTCCAGACCGACCTGCCCGGCTGGCACAGCACGACCAACAGCGCCGGCACGGCCGATCCCAACCGCATCGCGGTATCGCTGCCCAGCGGCGGGCGCTCGCTCGGCAACAACTTCCTGGACTACACCTGCGCCACCATCTCCGGCAGGGTGCTGGAGGACGCCAACGGCAACGGGCTGGCGGACTACGCGGATACGGTCGGCATCTCCGGCGCGACGGTGCGCCTGCTGGATGCCACCAACGGCGTGGTGGGCTCGGTGACGACGGTGGCCGGCGGCTCGTTCTCCTTCACCGGCCTGAAGCCCGGCACCTACACCCTGGTGGAGACCGACCCCGCCGGCCATGTCTCGACCAGCGCCAACCAGCTTGGCGTCACGGTCGCGTCCGGGCAGGTGTCGGACGGGCACGTCTTCCTGGATGCGCGGCACGGCAGCATCGGCAGCCTTGTCTGGGAGGATCTGAACGGCAACGGCGTGCAGGATGCCGGTGAGCCGGGCATCTCGAACGTGGTGGTGCGCCTGACCGATCTCGAGGGCACCTTGATCAGCACCAATGTCACGGATGCGGCAGGCGCCTACGCCTTCACGGACATACCGGCCGGCATCTACTTCGTGCAGGTCCTGCATCCGGCGGGCTACACCAACACGCTCGCACGCGCCGGCACGGACGACACCACGGACAGCGACGGCGACGAGGCCGGCTGGAGCTGGCCGGTCCAGGTCGGGTCGGGCCAGAATCGCAACGATGTAGACTTCGGGCTCTACCGCCCGGCGCGGCTCTACGGCTATGCCTACCAGGATGCGGACAATAGCCTGACGCACAACACGGGCGACGGGGCCGCCGACGGGATGCTCGTGCAGCTCTGGCAGGATGGCTTCGAGATCGCCTCGACCAATGCCGCCGCCGATGGTTACTACGAGTTCGCCGGACTGGCACCGGGAACCTACACGGTGCGCTTTACCTGCGACACCTCGGCCCTGACCGCCATCCCCACGACTGGCAACGCCGCCACCGACCCCGCGCGCAACCGTGCGGTGGCGGTCGGGCCGGACACGGCCACAGCGACCTATCCGCTCTATTCGGGGCATGGCGTCGGCGACGACGAGGGCGAGCCGGTGAATGCCGGCTTCACCGGCACGGGCCCGTCGAATTCGGGCGTCGACCTCCAGGCCTTCCAGGGCGCGGACGGAGTGTATGTCGAGTTCGTGGCCTACGATGTCGAGGAGGACGGCGAAATCACGCTCTTCCTGCTCGACCCCGATGGCAATCCGGTCTGGTACGACTCGTGCGAGGCCAAGGCCGGCGGAGAGTGCATCTGCCGCTTCCGGGTGCCCGGGCTCGAAGTCGGCTGCGCCTACGACTTCGTGGTGCAAGACGAGGCCGACCAGTTCTGGGAGGCCTGTGGTGTCGAGGTGAAGCCCTTCTCCGCCGAGATGGTCCGCATGTCGCTGGCGGGCGTGACGCTGCGCTTCGAGAGCCTGCCGGAACGCGAGTACGCGATCCAGTGGACGCGACGCCTCGGGGATCCCTGGCAGACGGTGGCAAACAACGTGCCGTCGCAGGGCTACCGCACGACGGTCGTCGTGCCGCATCCCGACCGCACCTCGCCCACGGGCTTCTTCCGCGTTGTCCTGCGGTAGAGTTTCGCCGCGTCCTCGATGCCGAAGCCTCTTTCGACTGGCTTCGACTCCCTTCGACCCGACATCGACGCCGCTGTCGACGGGAGTCGCCGTCAGTCGCGGGGAGTCGATGGCAAGCCGCGGTCGATCTCGCGGTGCAGCAGGATGGCGCCCGCGCCGACCAGCAGGTAGCCGAACGACTCCAGCGCCTCCTGGACGATCGTCTTGCAGGGACGATATATGGCGTCATCCCCCATGAAAGACCAGAACAACGTCCCGCTGCCCAGGGTCCGGCTGAGGACGATCACGACGACCAGCCCGACCTGCACACAGACGAAGGAGCGCGTGCCGGCAAACTCCTCCGCCCCCGGCAGCAGCGTGCTCCGGACGCGCAAGGCCCGGAGGATCGCCAGCAGCGCGGCCGCGCTGGCCAGCGGCGCCCATGCGCCATGGAACAGCAAATCATCCAGCAACAGATCCATCTCGCGGATGAGACAGCACAGGAAGAAGCCGGCGACCAGCCTGTAGAAGCCCCGCCCTTCCGGCCGGCGGCGCGCCGCATGGGCGAACAGCACGACCGAGACCAGCAGCACCAGCGCCTGGCCACACTCCGTCAACGAACGTTCCCCGAGATAGTTGCCGATGATGAACAGGTCGATGAACACCGTCAACGGCACCGACACGGTGGCCAGCGCCAGCAGGATCGTGTTTTGGACGGCCCGTTGGAGAGGGGACCCGGGCGGGCGACGGGATGTGTCGGCTCTCATGGCCGCCGCATCCGCTTTCTTCAGGCGGCGCTCAGTGTCCATGGCAACAGGCGGCTCCGCAGCCGTGTCCGGCGGCGGGGCAGGCCGCCGTGGCCGGGCAGGCGTCGCAGGCCTTGCCGGCGGCGGTGGCGGTCCGCGCCGCGAAGGTCGAGAGCTGTTTCACGGGATCGGCCGCCCCGCACTTTGCGCAGGCGGTCGGCACATCGGCACGCGTGCGGGACAAGTGCTCGAACACATGTCCGCAAGAGGCGCATTGGTATTCGTAGATCGGCATGATTCGTTTTTGTTTTAGGGTTGGGGCAGGGGGTTTGATCTGGCGCCCGACATCCGCCTCAGAAGGCTTGCGGGCCATGTGTTTTCAGGAAGAGCCGGCGGATCCAGCTGTCATCCGCCACCACGCCTTGGTCGATGAGCACACAAGTCGCCGTGACGAAAATACAGGCAATCAGGCTGCCGACCGCATTGGCGAACCAGAACTTGCGCCGGTCCAGCCCCAGCAGGTAGGAGCCGAAGGCCCCCGTGTAGGCGCCGGAGCCGGGCAGCGGCAGGCCGATGAAGATCGCCACCCCCCACTCGCCATACTTCTCCACATAAGGGTGCAGCCTTCCCTGGGCGCGCGCAATGATCGGCCAGATGCGGCGCTCGAACCACCCCCAGCGCCGCAGAAGCCGCTCGACCGGCCCCATGAACCAGAAGACCAGCATGCCCACCGCGATATTGGCCGCAAGACAGACCACGACCACGAGCGGACGCCCCAAGAGCCCTGCGATCTTCTCGCTGAAATAGCCGACGGGAATCGAGGTGCGCAGCTCCAGCCCCGGCACAAAAGTCAAGAAGGTCAACCAGAAGATGGCCATCCATGCCTTCATGCGAACATTCCGCTTCCCAAAAACATCGATCAAAGGGTACAATCGGACGGTATGCGCAAGCTGGCCGCCTGTGCAACGCCCCGATGTTGAAAAAAACACTAGCGTAAGCGTGTTTGCGGTTGGCGTCAAGCGCGGCTTGGCGTGCACGGCTGCCGCGGCTGCCGCACGGTTGCTGTCCAAAGCCGACGCATCGGATGGAGCGGAGGACTGGCGCAAGCCATGCGACGGATGCGGTTCTTCGGGCTTTACGAAAAGATGAGGATGACATGCGAGACGTTTGGATCGCTTTCGGGCTGACATTGTTCGCGGGACTGGCAACCGGCATCGGCAGCATGATTGCCTTTCTCGCCAAACGCACCGATTACCGCTTCCTCTCTGTCGCGACCGGGTTTTCGGCGGGCGTGATGCTCTACATCTCGTTCGTGGAGATCTTCGTCAAGGGCAACGAGGCGCTGGTCGAGCGCTTCGGCGATCCGCTCGGCCACTGGGTCAACGTGGCTTCGTTCTTTGGCGGCATGCTGTTGATCGGGCTGATCGACAACCTCATCCCGTCCTCCGAAAACCCGCATGAAGTTCACGGCGGAGACGAGATGTGCGCCCTGCGCGAGGGGGCCAAGCAAGCCCCGCACGACGATCCCGGGCACGGCAGGAAGCTGATGCGCACGGGTGTTTTTACCGCCCTCGCCATCACGATCCACAACTTTCCGGAGGGGCTCGCGACCTTCCTCGCCGCCCTGCAGGATCCCAAGCTCGGCGCCGCGATCGCGATCGCCGTCGCACTGCACAACATCCCCGAAGGAATCAGCGTCTCCGTGCCGATCTACTACGCCACGGGCAACCGCCGCAAGGCATTCTGCTACTCCCTGCTGAGCGGCCTCGCCGAGCCGCTCGGCGCCATCGTCGCCTACCTCGTGCTGCGGCTCTTCGCGGGCGGCGAAAACGGCGCGCTCCCGCCCGAGATCATGGGCATCCTCTTCGGCGGCGTGGCCGGCATCATGGTCTACGTCAGCCTGGATGAGCTGCTGCCCGCCAGCCGCGCTTACGGCAAGGGGCACGACAGCCTTTTCGGCGTCGTAGGCGGCATGCTGGCCATGGCCCTCAGCCTCTTGCTGATGCGGTGATAACGAACGGAAGGCAAACTCTTTGAGAAGACAAAGGCCGGCGCGAAGACGACCCTAAAAGAAGGCCGATCCGCCCCCTGCGAGCGCATTTGACATTTTTGGCGTTTTTGTCAAACAAAAATTATTTTTTTTGAAAAAACGTCTAGACACGTGGCCCGCGATATGGTAAGGTCATCTGTCCTTCTTTGTGCGGGATGTGTTTGGCCGCCCTGTGTTCGACCACCTTTGACCACCTTTAGCAGATGGAGGATAGTGCATATGAAGAGAAACAAACGATATTTGCGAGCGCTTACCCTGGCGTTTTTGACGGTGTGCCTGGCGGTCTCCGCCCGGACGGTTTCCATGGCTCAGGAGCCCTCCCCGCCGCCTTCCGGCACGCAGTGTGCCGTTTGCCAGTGGCTCTACTTCGCAACCAACTTCAACGCGTTCATCTTTGGCGATTTCACCGCCTATGGCGGCGACTGCGAGGCCCGGATCGCGGTCGGCGGCACCACGACCTTCGTGAACGGCTACAGCGTCGGCTATCCCGTGGCCGGCGAGCCGCTGCCCACCTACACCGACGGCACCACCGACATGCTCATCGTCGGCGGCGACCTCTACGACGGCTACTTCGGCGTCAACGGCAACATCGTCTACGGCGGCACCCGCTACGGCGGCACCCGCTACATGTCCAACGGCAACCGGGTCTACCACGCCCCCAACATCACCTTCGACGCGGCCGACGGCGGCAACGTGTCGCGCAGCGGCACCGGCAAGACGTGGGCCGAACTCTACGCCATTGCCGCGGCGGCCAGCGGCCAGATGGCCGCCTTGGAAGAGCGCGGCGTCGTGTCGAAGAACTTCACGCAGCGGTACTCCGCTTCCTTGACGGGCTCCGACCCCTCGCTCAACGTCTTCCACGTGAGTGCGCAGGAATGGAGCAAGACATCCGCCGGATACACCATCGAGGCGCCCGAAGGCTCCACCGTGCTGATCAATATCCACGGCGGCGATGTCGCCATCACCAACGGCGGCATGACCCTCGTCGGCATCGAACGCAGCCATGTGATCTTCAACTACGTCGATGCGACCCACGTCTCCACCAAGAGCTTCACGCACGCCGGCTCGGTCCTGGCGCCGTACGCCTCCGGAACCTTCTCCGGCGGCTCCATCGACGGCTACGCCGTCTTCGGCGGCGATGTCGAGGGCAGCGTCGGCTTCGAGTTCCACAACTTCCCCTTTGGCGCCGCCTGTTTCGCCTCCCACGACGCGCAGCCCGGCCTCGGCATCCAGAAGCGGCTCGCCGACCCATCCGCCACCCGAATCGAAATCGGCGCCCCGGTGGTGTACAGTGTCATCGTGACCAACACCGGCTCGACGACGCTCGATCCTGTCGCCCTGGCCGACACCTATCCCGCCGCGCTCCGCTTTGTCGAGGCCTCGTCATCGCCGACCTTCCATGACGCTGCCGCACGCACGGTGGAGTGGGACAACGTCGGTCCGCTCGCCCCAGGGGACAGCCGCCAGTTCCAATTGACCTTCGAGGCGGTGGCCGCCACCAACGAGGCGATCAACACCGCTACCGCCACCTATCCGGGCGGATCGCAGAGCGACTCCGCCACCGTCGTGGTCTTCAGCTCCAGCCATGCGGTCACGAAGACGCTCCTCTCGCCCGGCAGCGGTATCGCCAGCTACGGCGACATCGTCGCATACCGTATCGTGGTGGCCAACACCGGCACGACACGCATCACGATGCTTTCGCTGGAAGACACCTATAACGAAAACCACCTCGAATACGTGCCCGGCTCGGCGACGATCGAGCCCGATGGCGCCGGTGCGGGCCTGCTCTTCTGGGAGAACCTCGCAGTGCCCGGCGGCCTCGGCTCAGGGCAGTCGGTCTCCATCGACCTCGAATTCAAGGTGGTCGGCGCCGGCAATCCGGTCGTCAACACCGCCGCCGCCAACGACTCCGTGGACGAGTACGGCAACCCCGTGCCACCCGCCCAGGACGAGGAGGACACGCTCGTGGCCACCGTCGGCCTGATCAGCGGCCACGTCTGGAACGACCTCGACAAGAACGGGGCCGGCGACGCCGGCGAGCCGCGCCTCGAGGGCGTCGAGATCCGGCTCTACGACGCGGACAGCAATCTGGTGGCGACCACCACCACGCTGGGCGCCGACGGCTACTACGAGTTCCCCAACCTGCCGGACGGCCACTACACCGTCGTCGAGACCGACCCGCCCGGATACGCCAGCACCGGCGACACGGACGGGGCCAACGACAACCGGATCCAGGTGACCATTTCCGGCGGCGGCGTCTATCCCGGCAACGACTTCTTCGACTGCCGGCTCCCCCTCAACCAGTACGCCTCGATCAGCGGTACCGTGTGGCACGATGCAAACTGCAACGGCACGAACGATCTGGGAGAGGCGGGCATCCCGGGCGTGATGGTCACGCTCTACCAGGACGTCAACGGAGACGGCAAGCTCGACGCTGACGACGTGCCATTGAGCCAGGCCTATACCGACGAGAATGGCTACTATGCCTTCAACCGGATTTCCGAAGGCAGCTACATCGTGGTCGAGAGCGACCTGCCGGGCTACGCCAGCACCGGCGACGTGGCCGGCCCGAACGACAACCAGATCCCCGTGACCGTCAATCCCGGCGACAACGTGACGAACAGGGACTTCTACGACTCCCTGCCGACGTGCTGCCTCTACGGCTACACCTACAAGGACAAGGACATGAGCCTGACGCGCAACCAGGGCGACGGCGTCTGTTCGGAGGTGCTCGTCCAGGTCTGGCAGAACGACGAGCTTGTGGAGGAAACGACAGTCGACGCCGACGGCTACTACGAGTTCCTGAATCTGGATCCGGGATCCTACGAGGTGCGTTTCTTCTGCAACATCGAGGCCCTGACCGACACCCCTGCGTCAAACACCCCCGCCGCCAGCAACCCCGAGCGTAACCGCGCCGTGGCGTTCGGCACCGCCTACGCCGCCGTGACCTACGACCTCTATGAGGGCCACGGCGTCGGCGACGATCTCGGCGAACCGGTCAACGCCGGCTTCACGGGCACCGGCCCATCGAGCTCGGGCGTCGACCTGCAGGCCTTCCAGGGTGCGGACGGGGTCTATGTCGAGTTCGTGGCCCACGATGTCGAGGAGGACGGCGAAATCACGCTCTTCCTGCTCGGCCCCGATGGCAATCCGGTCTGGTACGGCTCGTGCGAAGTCGAGGCCGGAAGCGAGTCCATCTGCCGCTTCCGGGTGCCCGGGCTCGAGGTCGGCCGCGCCTACGACTTCGCGCTGCGGGACGAGGTCGGAAACATCTGGAAAGCCTATGGTGTCGAGGTGAAGCCCTTTTCCGCCGACCTGATCCGCATGACGCTGGCGGGCGTGACGCTGCGTTTCAACAGCCTGCCGGAGCGCGAGTACGCGATCCAATGGACGCCGCGCCTTGGCGCGCCGTGGCAGACGGTGGCGACCGTCTTCGCCGAGGGAACGCGCACGACGGTTGTCGTACCCCATCCCGACCGCACGTCGCCCAGCGGCTTCTTCCGCATCGTGCTGCAGTAGGGTGGGGGTGGGGGCGGCGAGCCGCACACGCCCATCGGGTGTTTCGATAGAATCGAATGAATCGATTCGCTCGATTCTATCGGCCCATCCCGTCTGTGCCGCTTCCGATGCGCCGTCGGGCCTGCGGTTTCCGCGGTTTGCAGTCGATCACGGCCAGACGCAGCGGTAGAAGCGTTGCGTATGGGAGGGGGATTGCGGGTCGCGGACGTGGAGCGTGCCGGTGGCGTCGATCGCGGTGTTGGTGAGCGAGGACCAGGCGGCCGTCAGATCGGAGACCGCCTGCACATGCACCGGGATCGACGCCGTGCCGGCGAGCGTGAAGCCGAACACGCCGTCCTGGAAGCCGATTTCAGCACCGGGGGCCGGCGCGGGATTCCACAGCAGGGCGGGCCGGCCACCCAGGCTGGAAGACCAGCCCTCCATCCCCGGCAGGTAGTAGACGGTCGCGGCCGAGTTCGCCAGCGCGTCGGTGGCTACGGACGGTGCATCGCCCGTGAAAAAGAGCCGTTGCAGTGCGTCGGCGCCGTCGAAGGCTCCGGCTTCGATCGTCGTGATCGATGCGGGCAGGATCACGGAAAAGACCGGAGTGTCGGCAAAGGCATTCGAAGCAATGCCCGTGATCGGCCGGCCCTCCCATTCCGAAGGGATTTCCAGCCGTTCGGAGCTTCCGTTGTAGCCGGTGAGCGTGATGCCTCCGCCGGGATCGGGCCGGTGTTCGTAACGCGGCCGGATGGTCAGGGTGAAGGGCGGCGAACGCATGTGGCAGATCGAGTTGGTGTCCTGAACGATCGCCGCCAGCGTGTAGCTGCCGGCCTCCAGAGGGGTCTCGATCGGCGTGAAGTGTACAGGCTGGCCCTCGAGCTCCGGATTCAGGACCTCCTGCAGCCAGAGGGTGTCGATCCAGACCCCGCCGTTGTAATAAAAACTGCCGCTCTCATAGAGGTATTCCAGCCGCAGGTAGATCGGTTGCCCGGCGTAGGCGTCGAGCGGGATCGCTTGCTCGACCCAATCCGAAGAGCCGCCCTCGCGCCAGATCTCCGCGAAGTTCGAGCGGTCCTGCGAGACCATCAGACGGAGACGGTCGTCCGCGAACATGCGCTTCCAGCGCATCAGCAGCCGTGTGCCGGGGCCAGGGGTGACCGGCGTACGAGTGGTCAGATGGTATTCCCCATGGCCGCCCGACGGCTTGTAGAAGCAGTGGTCCACGCCGTCGTTGGTGCTGACGACCCAATCTTTGCCATCCGACATGAGGATCGTTTCAAGGTTCGAAAAATCGGCGCAGTTGTCGAACACCGTTCGCTGTTCGGTAAACCGGCGCGCGGCGAGCGTGGAGTCCCCGGCGAACAGCGACCAGCGCAACCACGTGCTGGAGGTAATGCTGAGATCGTCGATCCAGACGCCACCGCCGGTTATGTAGTACGCTCCATCAGTCAATTCAAACCGGATCTGGATCTGCTCTCCGGCAAATGCGCCGAGATCGACGGTGTGGGACTGCCACTCCGTCACGGTCTTCTTTTTCCATTCGAAAAGGGTGGAATAGGTTTTTCCGCCGTCGCTGGAGACCTTGACTTGGAACGCCGTATAGAGCAGCCTGTGCCGCGTCCAGAAGGTGAGTTGGCTCGAGGCGTCCGGGACAAAAAAGTCGGTGAGCGTCAGCGTCTTGCCACCGGTTGGTCCGGCGTACCAGCATAGGCCGGAGCGGCCGTCCGGGCTGAGCTCCCAGCCGCTCGATACGGCATGGTCGAACGTTTCGGCGGTGGAACTCCACGTCGTGCTATGTGGCGCCAGCCGTTCGATCCGGATGCTCTGGACCTCCTGTTCGCGGATGGCGGGCAGCCGCCATTCGAGGGTCACGGGCTCGTCGTCCAGCGCCTGTATCGCATCGGCGGTCGGGAGCGCCATCAGCATGGGCTTGAGCGAGGTGCAGCCGTATTCGATCGCGCCGCCAGGAACGCCGCTGGCGGGCCACCAGCCGTTGTTGTAGCCGCCCCATCCGTAGTTGATGTGGTACGACACGATTCCCCCGTCGTCCAGCAATCCATCCGCCACGACCGCGTGGTTGGGAATCGCGATGACGGCCGGGTAGCCCGCGCGAAGGCTGCCCGCCAAATCCGGGAGCAGCGCGGCTTGCGACCATGCGAAACCGATAGGCTCGTAGTAGAAGTATGTGGCGAGGCGTTTGCCCAGCGTTTCAATGCTTGCGGCGGTGCCGAAGCTCTCGTAATCGGCATCGGCGGCGACACCCAGACGGTACATGAGGTCGGCGACCTCGACTTGCCCTGGCTGGAAGGTGCTCCAAGGTTCGTAAGAGGTCTGCATGGCCGCCCAGTTGAAGGGCGTGCCGAAGCAGACGCTGTGCGTGCCGGTGATCGCCCCGCTGCTGTCGGTGAAAGTGTACGTGCCTTGTCCATGGAGCGGCCAGCGGTGGTAATGGAGAACCTGGGCATAGGCGGCAGGCGTGCAGCCGGTCGGCACGCGGTATCCGTGGGTTGCGCTGCCGCCGGGGTCGTCGGGACAAAACAGGTTGTACGGGTGGCATTGGTCCCAGGAGGTCTTCAGGTAGGGGCCGTACTTCTCGACTCCCGCCGAGGCACGGCTGGCGAGGCGCCGGTAGGAGAGATCCGGTGGAGTCGTGGCGGCCATCTCGCCCAGCGTGGCCGCCGTCGCTTTCACATAGGACAACAGGAAGGAACGGAAGGCATTGTCGGGACTGTCGGCCAGATTGACGCTCGACGAGGCGCTGAAGGCGATGACCAGCGGCAGCCGGTCGTCGCTGTTGAGAACGGCATATCCGTCCGGCGAGAACGTCACGACATAGACGCCGTAGGTGTTGGTGTTGTCGTCTTCGCGGGTGTTGTCGCCTCCGGGGAATATCGCCGTTGACGCAATGTCGCGCTTCGCGACACAGCCCATCACCGGATGGCCGTCCATCCAGACGGACAACCTGCCGAGCGCTTCGTTTTCGCTCAACGAGGCGCCCAGAGCCGTGAATGCACAGCCGATCACGGCGCATGCCCCTCTGATGAAGGTCGCGTCGGGACGACGATATGGTGCCGGTTTTTTCACTTTGTCTTCCGAGTCTGGATTCTCTCTCATTCCAGGATCATCCACGCCTGTATGAGTACGGTGCCCGCCTTGCCATCGCGTTGGCGCTGCCGAAGGCAAGGATGCGCCGTTGAAATAGGATCATAGCATGAGACGGCAGGCCGCACAAGAATTTAACGGGGGGGTGTAGTCGATCGGGAAACGCCGGGCCCGAGCCTGGTCCAAGACTAAGAATTGACGCTTTCGAGCGCACCTTGTATAATAAAAATCAATGATGAAAACGGGGATCGGTTCCCGTATCGCAATCGTCGAACGATCGTGACAGCGATTGTCCCGCTTCAGTTGCCGGCATCGATGGATGCCGGCTGCAAACGTCGTAAACGAACCAAAAAAAATGGGCAAGCGAGAGAAACAAATCGTGAAGCGAAGCAGCATGTTGCCGATCCTGTTGGCAGCATGCCCGCTGGCGGCGGCCCCTGTGGCGGCGCCGGAACGTGCGCCGGCCTATGTCCCGGAGGTCTCCGTTGTCCGGTTCGACGCCTCCGTGGCGCCGGACGGCAAGGTCTGGCTCGACTGGCGCACGGGCATCGAGCTGGGCACGGGCGTGTTCCGGGCCGAGCGCGAGGCGCCCGACGGCACCTGGGCGCTGGCGGGCGAGGGCTATCTGCCGATGCGCGGCGAGGAGGAGGACGGGGACGACGACGCCTACCGGCTGCACGATCCCGCGGCGCACGAGGGAGAGACGGCACGCTATCGCCTGACCTTCATGACGCCCGGTGGCGAGGAGTGGGAGGCGGCCGCCTGGCAGGGGCGCCTGGCCCGCATGGCGGAGCCCCCGCGCAAGGCAGCCGCCGGCGCGGCGCCCGATGCCGCTGTCCCGCTGGCCTCTCCGCCCGAGCCCCAGGACTGGATCGGCAACGTTTCGCGCGTAAAGCCCTGGAGCGGGGCGGAACCCGCCGACCGCGTGCGGCTCAGCCTGAGGACGACCGGAATCTACCGCGTCACCGCCGCGGAACTGGCGGCGGCCTCCGGCTGGAACGAAACCGATGTGCTGCAGGCCATCGCGACGACCAATCTGACCCTCTCGTGCCAGGGAAGCCCGGTGGCCTGGCTGGCGGATGGCGACGCCCTCCTCTTCCACGGCGAGCCGCCAACCACCTGCATGGCGCCCGAAAACGTCTACTGGGTCGCGCCCGGCACGGGCACGGCCATGGCGGCGGCGGCGCCCGAATGGCCGCAGCAGCCGGCCACCAACGCCTGGTTCCCCGAATCGCTGTCCTACCAGGGAACCAACCACCTGACGCGGGTCAGCTACAACTCGCGCACCGACCTCCCGTTTACCACCTACGGGCAACGTTCCAGCACAAGCAAGGACAAGAACATCAACACCGTCGAGGCGGTCTATGATCCCGCGCCGGGTTCCTGGACCGGCACGGTCAGCGTGGCGCTCCTTTCGTACTTCGAGAACACCTCGGCGGACGACCATGCGGTGGCGGTTTCCGTCGGCGGGGTGTCGGTGGGATCCGCCGCGTGGTCGGGCGAGCAGTTGCTGACGTGCGCCTTCCCGTTCCCCTCTTCCTCGCTCGGCGGGCAGAGCGCCGCGATCACCGTGCGCCACACGGCCGCGTCACCGCCGCTGATGACGACGGACTACACCCGTTTCGTCTGGCTCTCCTGCGAACTGGACTATCCGCGCGCCTACCGTGCCCGCAGGGACGCCCTGCTCTGCCGCGGAGGCGACGGCAACCTCTCCGCCGTCACGGGATTCTCCACGAACGATGTGGTGGCGCTCGACGTGACGGAACCCCGATCGCCGGTCGTGGTCGCATCGACAGAACTCTCCTGGGAGGGGGCGGAGGCCGGTTGGACGGCCGCCTTCCCTTCGGGCGGAACGGGCGCCACCTACCAGGTCTTCTCCCGCAGCGCGGGGGTGCGGCGGCCGTCGGTGCGCGGCGTTCGGAGCTTCGACGCGGCCGACTTCAACGGCGTTGCCCACGTCATCCTCGTTCCGCCCGAGGGGTGGTGCGACGGTTTCCGCGAGGCGGCGCAGCCGCTGGCGGAGTTCCGTACGGCGGAGGGGCTGCCGTCGGTGGTCGTGGATGTCGAGACGCTCTACGACGAGTTCAGCCACGGCCTGGTGGACACGGAGGCGATCCAGGCCTTCTGCAGCGAGCTGAAGCCGCGGGGGCTGCGCTACCTGCTGCTGGCCGGTGCGGGGGCTGTCGACTTCCGGCACGAGCGGCTCACCGTTGGCGACTATACCGCCTGTTTGATCCCCACCTGCCTCGGCGGCCAGCGTTTCCCCTACTCCGGCGAGGACATGGTGGCCGCGCTGGATGGCGAACTGGCCGACGTGGACGACGATAACATCCCGGATCTGGCCATCGGCAGGATCCCCACCTCGTATCCGCAACAGGTGGCCACGGTCGTGCAGAAGACGCTGGCCTTCGAGCAGGAACGCCGGTGGCGGGAGATGGCGGTGCTCACGGCCGACTGGGACTGTACCGGCGTCAAGTACAAGGAATATCCCTTCAGCAACGGCACGGAGAGGCTGGTCGCACCGCTTTCTGCCCACGGGCGGAATGTCGAGAGGTTCTACACCAGCGACCCCGATGGCTCTCTGGCGGATGTACGGATCAACCATCTCTTCCCCGCCTTGCGCACCGGCGCCACGCTTTTCCATTTCTTCGGCCATGCGAACGAACTCCGGCTCGGCTACCGTGCCGGGTACGACAGCCTGCTGCGCAATACCGACATCAAGTCCTCGAACTGGCAGAAGCCCGTGATCGCCGTCTGCATGAGTTGTCTGCCCAACCGCTGGCACGCGCTGTCCGCCTCCTCGACCCCCAAGGTCCTGCTTCCGTATGGCCTGATGGCCGCCGGCACCGGATTTGTTGCGGGCATCGGCCCTACCGCCTACCAGCTTAGCGACGAAGGGGAGGAGTTGGCGGTCCAGTTCTACTCCGGAATCAACGGGGAAGGCGTTTATCGGCTGGGCGACCTCTGGCTGCACGGCCTGCGCAGCCGTGGCTCCGTCGTGCCGCGGGAGCGCCTGTTGTGCGTCAGCCTCGTCGGCGACCCCGCCGTGCGCTTCGACCAGATTTCCAGTCCCGCGACGATCATCATCCTGCGGTAGCCCATGGAAACCCTCTGCCAGCGACGGGCCAACGTCGCGCCGCGCACCATGGCCGGGCGCCGGTCCCGGGAAGAAAACGGTAAAAAACAAAAATGGGGGTTGCCAACGAGAAGCCAAAGGGTTACTATGACAATTCCCACGTGGAATTTCATTGTTGGGAGCAGGCGTTATGAACGAAGAACCAAACGACTTCACGTACACGGCGCCCCAGGTCACCGAGGAGTACTTCGACTCCGGCGGCAACTACGTCGATACCCCGTACACGGGTTCGGAGCCGTACGGCAACTCGCCCGTTGATCCGGGAGAAGGAGACGGTTGATCCTCCCGGGGCTTCCGATGTGCCGCCAGGCCTCCGCTTGCGGCGGTTGCATCGGGCCTCGGGAATCGCCCCCCGTGAACGCCATGCCCCACGGCGCTGCACTTCCGGCTGTGAACGGAATGCGGGTGGCCGGCATACATTTTTCCTTTTGCAACCCTCTCGACGCCTCACTCCTCCTACCCTCTTTCCAGCCGTTCCTCACGCAGGCCGGCCCCGCCGATCTGACCTGTTCCGTCGCGGGCCCGGAACTCGATGATGCCTTGGCCCGGATGCCTGTGGCCCCGGATGAACCGTGGGCCTTCAAGCGCACCGCGGACGGCTTCGAGGTGATTCGACGCAACCGAGCGGGGCATGTGCTCTGGCGGATCACCGGGCCCGATCCCTTCGAATCCGCCACCATCCTGTGGCACCCCGAACGGTTCATCCGATACTACGGCTCGTTCGAGCGCACGCTGGGGCAGGGCATCGGACTCGTGCTGCTCACGTTGCGCCTGCTGACGCACCGGGGCTTCGTGCTGCACGCCTCGGCGGCGGAACTGGACGGCGCGGGCATCCTCTGCGCCGGGGTCTCGGGCCGCGGGAAGAGCACGCTGGCGCGGCTGCTCGACAGCGCCGGCGCGACGGTGCTGAGCGACGAGCGCCCCGTGGTGCGCCAGTGGCCGATACCCGGCGCGGACGCCGCGCCGCCGCCCCCGACCTTCCGCGTCTATGGTTCGCCCTGGCCGAGTTCGGCCAACATGGCCCGCAACGCCTGGGTGCCGCTGCGGCGCATCTATTTTCTCGAGCACGGCAGCGACAACCGGATCACGCCGCTGGAACCCATCGAGGCGCTGCGCCGCCTCATCCCCGTCGCGACGGTTCCCTGGCAGTCGCCCGAACTGCTCGACCCCCTGCTGGAAACCATCGGCGCGCTGGTCGCCGGCATCCCCTGTGCCGTGTTCTCCTTCCGCCCGGAGCCCGACGCGGTGGAGGCCATCCGCGACGACCTCGCCAACGGCCGGAACGAATGAAGCGCGATGCACACGAATAAGCACCTTCCCGATCGGCGTTCATCGGCGTTCCTTCGCGGTTGATCGATTCGCGGGGATTCGTGTTCCTTGGAGATTGGACCGATGCTGAAGCTTGTGGCCGGCGGCCGAGGCGGCAGGGGCGGCGAACCCGGGGGTCAATCGCGGGGCAGGCCCGACGGGCTGGCGTCGGGCTGGCGGACGATGTGGACGTCTCCGGCGACGATGGGGAGGAGGGTGCCGCCGGGCTGGCGGAGGAGGAGTTCGCCGGATTCGGCGATGCCGGCGGCGACGCCGTGTTCCGTCCGGCTGCCGGACTCGATGGCGAGGGCGCGGCCTTCCAGCGCGTCCCTGGCCTGGAGTTCCGCCAGGAACGGGGACAGACCTCGGACCTCCCAGGCGTCGCGCATGGCAAGGAGCTCGTCCCGAAGCCGGAGAAGAAAGTCCCGGCGATCCCACTCGCGGCCTGTTTCGATGGAGAGGGAGGTGACGGATGGACGGAGCGCCTCGGGGAAGTCCTCGTGGCGGGAGTTCATGTTCACGCCGATTCCCGCGATGATGCGGGGTGGTGCGCCTGGGGGTTTCGGCGCGACTTCGCAGAGGATTCCGCAGAGCTTGCGGTCGTGGCACCAGACGTCGTTCGGCCATTTGATGGCGATGTCGGGGGCGATGTCGGGGGCGAGGCGCGCGATGGTCCGGGCCACGGCCAGTCCGGCCAGGAGGGGGAGGGTGCAGAGGCGGTCGGGCGGGGCGTCCGTTTCGAGGAGGATGGAGGCGGCGAGGTTGAGTCCGGGCGGCGAGACCCAGCGATGGCCGAGGCGCCCGCGGCCGGCGGTCTGGGCGTCCGCGGCGAGGGTGGCGCCGTCGGGTGCGCCGTCCTTCGACCAGAGCGCGAGGGCGTCGTTGGTGGAGTCGACGGTGTCGAGCCAGCGGAGGGTGTCGCCGGGCTGCGGGGATGTCGTTCGGTTCATGTCGTCCGTCTTTTCCATCGTGCGCGGATCGTCCGGCAGATTGTCCGGAGCGCCAGGGGCGGCACGAAAGCGTAGAAGACCAGCCGGACGGGGTCGTTGAAGAGGGCGGGGAAGAGGCGTCCGTCCAGGGCGTAGCGGAGGAGGAAGAGGAGCGAGAGGGCGGAGAGGGCGGGGGCGAGGGCCGAGGTGCGCGTCGGGACGGCCTCCTCCATCACGAGGCGCTGGGCTTTGGAGGGGTGCGGCGTGAGCCGGAGCGTGCGCTCCGTCTCCTCCACGCGCACGGGCGTGGGCGTCCGGAGCGAGAGGGGGACGGTGGGGACGGGCCTGGGACGCTTGGGGCTTGTCTCCGCTTGGACGGTGATGCCTCTGGCGGAGAAGTGGACGGCGTAAGGGTGTCCGGGGCAAGGATGCAGGCGGATGGCAGACGCCGTGTTTCCGGCGAGGGTCCGGGCGAGGGCGCCGGCGATTCCGCGGGCGACGAGGTTCCAATCCGGCGAGAGGGGGTCGGGGACGATGTCGCAGGCGAGGGGATTCGCCTTGGGCGGGTGCTTGCGCCTGCCGAGGCGATTCCGGGCGAGGGCGGTGGCCAGGGGGACCAGGGCGGCGGCGAGGAACGCCGCGAGCGGGGCGTCGCGCCCGCCCAGGATCGCGACGAGCGCGAGGGCGGGGAGCAGCGTCCAAAACGGGGAGGCGGGCGGATGGGGTGCCACGGAGGCGGGCCGGGGGGGGATCAGCTCCGGTAGTTCGGGGCTTCCTTGGTGATGCGGACGTCGTGCGGGTGGGCTTCGCGGCGGCCGGCGTCGGTGACGAGCCAGAAGCGGCCGCGGCGCTGGAGCTCGGGGATGGTCCTGCATCCGCAGTAGCCGAGCGCGGCGCGGAGGCCGCCGGCGAACTGGGCGAGGATGCGCTGGACGGGTCCGGCGAAGGGGACGACGCCTTCGATGCCCTGGGGGACGAGGTCGTCCGAGGCGGTCGAGGCCTGGCCGTAGCGCTCGCGGCTCCCGGCGCCGTCCTTCATGGCGGCGATCGAGCCCATGCCGCGGTAGACGACGTACTGGCGGCCTTCGTAGATGATCTTTTCGCCGGGGCTTTCCTCCGATCCGGCGAGGAGCGAGCCGAGCATGACGGTGTCGGCGCCGGCGACGATGGCCTTCGGGATGTCGCCCGAGAGCTTGAGCCCGCCGTCGGCGATGACGGGGATCGATCCGTCGACGGCCTTGGCGGCCTGGTAGACGGCGGTCAGCTGGGGGATGCCCACGCCGCAGACCACGCGGGTGGTGCAGATGGAGCCGGGGCCGATGCCGACCTTCACGGCGTGGGCGCCGGCGTCGCGGATGGCGAGCGCGCCCTCGGCGGTGGCCACGTTGCCGGCGATGACGTCGGTGTCGGGGTGGTGGGCGACGAGCCACTTCACCATGTCGAGAATGCCCTTCGAGTGGCCGTGGGCGGAGTCGACCACCAGCACGTCGGCGCCGGCCTCGACGAGCCTGTCGGCGCGGTCGTGGTCGTGGGGGGTCACGCCCACGGCGGCGGCGGCGCGCAGGCGGTGGTGGGCGTCGCGCGAGTAGAGCGGGTTCTTGTTCTCGACGAGGTTCTTCACGTCGGTGAACGAATAGAGGCCGGCGAGCCGCCCGTCCGGATCCACGAGGGGGAGCTTGCCGACCTTGTTCGCGATCATGAGCCGGTAGGCCTCCTCGAGGGAGGTGCCGGGGGCGGCGGTGATCGTCGCACGGGTCATGATGTCGCGGGCCTTGACCGAATTGGAGGTGGCGAAGTGGACGTCGGAGCGGGTGAGGATGCCGGTGAGGCGGTCCTGGGCGTCGAGGATGGGGAAGCCGCCGAAGCGGAGGCTGTGCTTGCGCCGGTAGGCGAGGATCGTGTCGATCGTGTCCTCCTCGTGGAAGCAGACGGGGGAGAGGATCAGTCCGTTCAGGTGGTTCTTCACGAGGCGCACGTGGCGGCACTGCTCTTCGGCGGAGAGGTTCTTGTGGATCACGCCGATGCCGCCGTTGAGGGCCATGGCGATGGCCATGTCCGCCTCGGTCACGGTGTCCATCGCGGCGCTGACGATGGGCGTGTTGAGGGTGATGCGCGAGGTGAGCCGGGTGGAGATCGACGTCTCGTCCGGGAGAAAATCGGCATATTGGGTCACGAGAGTGACGTCGTCGTACGTCAGTGCGACGTTGGGGAAACTCTGCATGAACTCGTCGACGGCTGGATTCTGCACGGGGGAACCTCCGGGAAATGCGGCGGTATGCCGCACATTTCCCGCAATCTTATAGTCCCATGCCGTACCGAAGGCAAACCTTAATTTCGTTTCCGGAGGGGAAAGGCGAGGGGAATGTCCCTGGGGCGTCGTCGTTCCCGGGGTTTTTTGGCATTGCCTGCCTTTGGGATTTCGGGTAACCTTTCCCTTGCGCGATATCCCAAGCCATATTCGCGTTACCAAGGAGAGATTTTGGCCCAGCCTGCCGGAGATCGTCTGCGTTACCAGCGCGTATTGCTCAAACTCAGCGGGGAAGTGCTTCGCGGAAGCACTTCGGGGCACAGCATTGATTCCTCCGTTGTCGACGCCATGGCGCTCCGCGTGAAGACCGTGGTGGAGCTGGGCTGCCAAGTGGGCATCGTCCTGGGCGGCGGCAACATCTTCCGCGGCGCGTCGGGCGAGACGCATGGCATCGCGCGCACTTCCGGCGACTACATGGGCATGCTGGCCACGATCATCAACGGCCTGGCGCTCCAGAGCGCCTTGGAGCACATCGGGCTCGATACGCGCGTGATGACGGCCATCGACATGCCGAAGGTCGCGGAGCCCTTCATCCACCGCCGCGCGTTGCGCCACCTCGAGAAGGGGCGCGTGGTGATTTTCGCGGGCGGTACGGGGAACCCCTATTTCAGCACGGACACCGCCGCCGCGCTCCGGTCGAGCGAGATGGGGGCGGACGTGTTGCTCAAGGCCACGCAGGTGGACGGCGTGTACACGGCCGATCCGCGCAAGGATCCCGCGGCGCGCCGCTACGTGCGCCTCGGCTACCTCCACGCCATCGAGCGCCGGCTGAAGGTGATGGATTCCACCGCCTTCGCCATGTGCATGGACAACCATGTCCCGATCGTGGTCTTCGACTTCTTCGATGCCACCGCCTTCGAACGCGTGGTGCGCGGCGAGGAGGTCGGCACGCTCGTGTCGGACTTCCAGGAGAGCGTGCTGGCCTAGGCCGCCGCATCGGACGGACTTCAACCCAAAGGAGATCAGCTATGGATACATTGAACGACGTGCTCCTCGATGCCGAGGAGAAGATGGACAAGAGCGTCGCGGTCCTCAAGGAGCAGTTCGGCGGGCTTCGCACCGGCAAGGCTTCGCCCACCCTCGTCGAGAACGTCCAGGTCTCCTACTACGGCACCCCCACGCGCCTCCGGGACCTGGCCGGCATCTCCATCCCCGAACCGCGCCTGATCGCGATCCGCCCCTTCGACCAGTCCGCCCTGTCCGACATCGAGAAGGCCATCCTCGCCGCGAACCTGGGCGTGACCCCGCGCAACGACGGCCGCATGATCCGCGTGGTCATCCCCGAACTCAGCGAGGAGCGCCGCAAGGAGATCGTGAAGGTCGCCCGGCGGCAGAGCGAAGAGGCCCGCATCTCCGTGCGCAACGTGCGGCGCGAAGCCAACGAACTCGTCAAGAAGCTCCAGAAGGACGGCGCCATCACCGAAGACGAGCGCGAGACCAGCTTGAACAACATCCAGAAGAGCACCGACCAGTACATCGCCAAGATCGACGATGTCCTCAAGGCCAAAGAGGCCGAAGTGATGGAGGGGTAATCCCTCCGCCCCTTCCCTCCCGTTCCGCAGGCATTCCATCGGAGACATTCCATGGCAGACGAAACCCCCACCCCCATTCCTCCCCGCCAGCAGCCCGTCCCCCCCGCGACGCCTCCCGAGCCCGCGGCCCCGCCCACGATCCGCCTGCGCCGCCCCGGCGATCCCGCCCCCACGATCCGCCCCCCGGCTCCCGCCGCTCCCGAGGCGGCCGAGGCCGCTCCTGCGGCGCCCGAGGCGGCTCCTGCCGCCGCGGCTCCCGCAGCGCCCCCGCCCAAGTCGGCCACCACCCGCATCCCGCTTCCCGACGGCGCCGCCAAGGATGCCGTCGCCGCCGCGAAGTCCAAGACCTCCCGCATCCCGCTCGAGGCCGCCCTGGGCGTCGCCGCGAACGTCGGCGCCGCGCCGAAGACCATCCGCCTCAAGCGCCCCGGCGAGGCCCCTGCCCCCATCCCCGTGGCCACCCCGCTGGGCACCGCCGCCGCGAGCCAGACCTCCCGCATCCCCTCCGCCAAGCTCGCCACCGCCCGCATCCCCGATGCCGTGGCCGGCGAAGTCCCCGGCGACGAAGCCCCCCTCACGCGCCGGAAGACCATCAAGGTGCGCCGTCCCGGAGCGGTCGTCGCCCCGCGGGTGTCCGTGGGCGGCGGCGAAGGCGACGCCTCGGACGAGACCGGCGGCGACGAAACCCCGTGGACCGCGCCGCCCGGCTCCTTCCCCATGCCCCGGAAGGATACCGCCCACTGGAGCTTCATCGTGGCCGCCTGCCTCGCCATCCTCGTGATCCTCGCCACGTGCGTGGTCCTCGCCGCCCAGGCGTGGGGGCCGGACGCCTCCCTCACGTCGCTCTCCTCCTGGCCCAACGGCCCGGACATCACCCTCCCCGGAGCCTACTCGAAGTAACCCGACGAACGACGAACAACGGGACACCCCTTTATGGATAGCTTGGTGAACCATCTGGTCCAGCTGCAGGAGCTGGCCTTGACCCGCGACGAACATCGGGCGACCGGCGACGGCTCCCACCTCGACCGCCTCAACAGCGACATCGAAGCCCTCGCCGCAAAGCTCCCCGCAGACGCCTGCGCACTCTACCAGCGCCTCTACAAGAAGGACCACATCGTGATGGCGCCGGTCTACAACGGAAGCTGCGCCATCTGCGGGATGAAGCTCCCCATCAGCCAGGTCCAGGCCGTGCGCCTCGGCAAGGAACTCCAGACCTGCCCAAGCTGCGCCCGCATCCTCTTCGAGTCCACCTCCGCCCCGCAATGGGTCGGCGAACAATACGTCCGCACCGGCCCCCGCCGCGTCGGCATCGCCCGCTTCTCCGCCGAAACCCTCATGGCGCCCCACATGGAGGCTTCCACCCGCGAGGAGGCCATCGCCGTCCTCGCCGAAAAGATGTCCTCCGGCCGCTTCGTGGACGACGCCGCGAAAATCGTCGCCGGCGCCCTCGAACGCGAGGCCATCCTCTCCACCAGCATGGACAACGGACTCGCCTTCCCGCACGTCCGCGGCGTCGAAGGCGGCGGCCTCACCCTCGCCATGGGCACCTCCCTCACCGGCATCGACTTCGGTACCCCCCAGCCCGTCTTCGTGGTGTGCCTCATCACCATCCCCACCGCCGTGAGCGCCTTCTACCTCAAGCTCATGGCCGGCCTCACCGAAGCCTTCATGAAGGCCCAGAACCGCGAGGCCCTCCTCGCCGCCGAAACCCAGGAAGAGCTCTGGAAGGCCCTCAACAAGGCCACCCGCTACACCATCAAGTAGCCCGCCCATACACGCTTCGCGCCCCCCGAAACAAACGGGTCCGGGAGACAACCCTCCCGGACCCGTTTTCTTGTGCCCGCCACCTCCCCTCGAGGACGGAAGAAGGCGTGCGAACCAACCGGAACCGCCTCCCGAAACCCGCCGCCGGCAGGGGGCGCGGTTCCCATCCCAAGTTATCAACAACTGTTGATATCCTTGTTGATAAATCAAGTATTCGCTGGTTTCCAATGGGTTATGTGTTGATATCCTTGTTGATAAAATCCGCTTGCGGAGAGGGGGCGGGATGGGCATACTATGGGTCTTGCCCGTATGAACGACCTTTCCGACAGAACCGCTTCCGGTGCGCCCGTGCGGTCGCTTCCGCTTCGCCTTCGCGATGCGCGGCGCGCCAGGGGTCTCACGCAGGCCGAAGTGGCGCGGCAGGCGGGGTGCCTGCAGTCGCAGGTGAGCATGCTGGAGAGGGGCCAGCCGAACCGCGTGGCGCGGGAGACGCTGGAGAAGATCGCGGCCCCTTCTCGAGGTGGACCTGGGGGCGGCCCCCGTGGAAGCCGTGGCGCCGGCCGTCCCGCCTCCGCCTGCCCATGCCTACTGCCCGCAGGCGGAGTGCCCGTCGAACACGCCCTACTGCGTGGGCGGGGAGCTCTTCTTCTGGCCTTCGCCCCAGCCCGGCGCGGCCCGTCCGGGCCACCGGTGCGCGTGGTGCGGCGAGGTGCTCGCCTTCGTCTGCCCGCAATGCGGGGCCGCCGCCGGAGCCGGCGCCTGCTGCCGCGAATGCGGCGCGCCGCTCGTCGCGCCGCCGCCCGGGCTGGACGCCGCCCCGGAGCCCTGGGCGGCGCGCCGCCGCCAGGAGATCGAGACCCTGCGCGCATTGCGGTAGGCGGCGCGCCGCGAACGCTCGCCCCAGGCTTCCCCGCCGCGGCGAGGCGGACGCCCCCGTCGGGAAAAACTCGTTCTTCCCTTGTGTCGGCGGGGCGTGGTACCATCCTGCCTACGTATGGCTACGCTCTTCCTGATCCAGAACGAAACGCCCCGGCTGGTCGCCGATTTCGACGCGCTGGGCAAGACCTCCCTCGTGCTCGGGCGCCGCGCCGATTGCGAGATCACCTTGTCCGACGGCGCGGTCTCGGGCCACCACTTGCGCTTCGACTTCGACGGCGCGGCGTGGACGGTCACGGACCTCGACAGTTCGAACGGCACGGAGGTGGATGGCAACCCCATCGGCACGGCGCGCCTTTCCGAGGGTTCGCGCATCGTGCTGGGCGGCGAAACCGAGCTGGTCTTCTCGCTCGCCTCGCCCGGGGAGGCGGAAGCGGCCGCGCCTTCCGCCGCGCCCGAAGCCTCGGAGGACGACCTCGCCCTCGTGCGCGCCATGCGCGCCAACACCGACCGCATCCGCCGCGAAATCGCCAAGGTGATCGTGGGCCAGCACGACGTGGTCGAGCAGGTGCTGACGGTGCTGGTCGCCGGAGGCCACGGCCTCCTCGTGGGAATGCCCGGCATGGCGAAGACGCTCCTCGTGAGCACCATCGCCAAGGTGCTGGACCTCGACTTCAAGCGCGTGCAGTTCACGCCGGACCTCATGCCCACGGACATCACCGGCACCGAGGTGCTCGAGAGCGTCGAAGGCTCCTCCGAGAAGCGCTTCCGCTTCATCCCCGGCCCCATCTTCTGCAACCTCCTCCTCGCGGACGAAATCAACCGCACCCCGCCGAAGACGCAGGCCGCCCTGCTCGAGGCCATGCAGGAAAAGCGCGTCACCGCCGGCAACCGGACCTACGAGCTGGAGCCGCCCTTCTTCGTGCTCGCCACGCAGAACCCCATCGAGCAGGAGGGCACCTACCCCCTTCCCGAGGCCCAGCAGGACCGCTTCATGTTCAACATCTGGGTGGACTACCCGCAGGAGGAGGAAGAGGAGCGCATCGTCAAGCGCACCACGGTCGATTCCAGCCAGAAGCCGGAGGTCGTGCTCGACCGCGAACAGGTGATGCAGCTGCAGCGGGTCGCCCGGAAGATTCCCGTCTCGGACCACGTGGTGAAGTACGCCATCCGCCTGGTGCGCGGCACGCGCCCGGGCGACCCCAAGGCGCCCGACTTCACGAAGCAGTACGTGGCCACCGGCGCCGGCCCGCGCGCCGGCCAGTTCCTGGTCCTCGCCGCCAAGGCCCGCGCCCTGCTCGAAGGCCGCGTGCACGTGAGCTGCGCGGACGTCCGCGCCGCCGCCGTGCCCGTGCTGCGCCACCGCATCCTCGTCAACTTCGCCGCCGACTCCGAGGGCGTCACCTCCACCGACATCGTGGGGAAGCTCCTCGCCGCCATCGGCGAGCCGTCCGAAGCCGACTATTGATCCCACCCTTTCCCCGGAGACTTCCCCATGGGCGTTACGAGCACTTTCCAGAATCCCGGCAACGAATTCCGCGGCGCGCCGTTTTGGGCGTGGAACGGCGTGCTGGACCCCGAAACCTGCCGCCGGCAGATCCGCCTGATGCGCGAGGGCGGCCTCGGCGGCTTCTTCATGCACTCCCGCGTGGGCCTCGGCACCGCCTACCTCTCCGACGAATGGTTCCGGTGCGTCAACGCCTGCCTCGACGAGGCGCGCGGCCTCCACATGCGCGCCTGGCTCTACGACGAAGACCGCTGGCCCTCCGGCGCGGCGGGCGGCCTCGTCACCCGCGACCCGCGCTTCCGCCGCCGGCGGCTCGCCGCCACCCTCCTCCGCGCCGCCCCCGCCAAGGGCCTGTGGACGAAGCGGACGATCGCCGTCTTCACCGCGCGCCTGGCCCTCCCGAAGAAACCCGGCGCCCCCGTCGTCGCCTCGTCCGTGCGCCGCGTGGCCAAGGGCGCGCGACCCAGGCCCGCGAAGGGCGAATCCATCCTGGCGCTCGCCGTCGAACTCGAGGAGCCCTCCAGCTGGTACAACAACGGCACCTACCTCGACACGATGAACCCCGCCGCCGTGAAGGCCTTCATCGGCACCACCCACGAGGCCTACGCGAAACACTGCAAGGACGCCTTCGGAAGCGTCTCCCCCGGCATCTTCACGGACGAGCCCAACCACGGCAACACCTTCGAGCGCCACTCCGCCACCCGCTTCTCGATCGCGTGGACGGACGGCCTCCCCGCCGCCTTCCGCAAGCGCCACGGCTACGACCTGGTCCCGCGCCTCCCCGAACTCTTCCTCGAGGTCGAGGGCGTCGACTCCGCCGCCGTGCGCCTGCACTACAACGACACGGCGAGCCACCTCTTCTCCGAGTCCTTCGGACGCCTCGTCGGCGAGTGGTGCGACCGCAACGGCATGGAGTCCACCGGCCACCTGCTGGAGGAGGACACCCTCGTCCGCCAGTCCACCTGCGTCGGCTCGTGCATGCGCTTCTACGAGTACATGCAGGCGCCCGGCATGGACATGCTCACGGAGAACTGGCGCGTCTTCGCCACCGCCAAGCAAGTCTCCTCCGCCGCCCGGCAGTTCGGCCGCCGCCGGCGCATCACCGAGACCTACGGCTGCACCGGCTGGGACTTCCCCTTCCTCGGCCACAAGGCCCTGGGCGACTGGCAGGTGGCCCTCGGCATCAACACCCGCTGCCAGCACCTCGCCTGGTACACGATGGAGGGCGAGGCCAAGCGCGACTACCCCGCCGCCATCTTCCACCAGTCGCCGTGGTGGGAATTCTACGGCCACGTCGAGGACTACTTCGCCCGCGTCCATTTCGTGATGACGCGCGGCGAGGAGGTGCGCGACCTCCTCTTCCTCCACCCCGTCGAAAGCGTCTGGGTGCACGGATGCGCCTCGCAGGGCGGCTACGGCGCCCGGGCCGACGCCCTGGACCGCGACTTCCACAAGCTCGCCGACGTGCTGCTCGCCCACCACCTCGACTTCGACTTCGGCGACGAAGACCTCCTCGAGCGCCACGGCAGCGTCGAGGCGAAGCGCGGCGCGCCGCCCCGCCTCCGCATGGGCCAGGCCGCCTACAAGGCCGTGGTCGTCCCCACCCTGGACACCATCCGCCGCTCGACCCTCGACCTGCTCGACGCCTTCCGCAAGGCGGGCGGCCTCGTGGTCTTCGCCGGCGGGATCCCCGGACGGGTCGAAGGCCTCCCGTGCGCCGACGCCACCCGGCTCGCGGACGCCTGCGAACGCGCCTCGGGCGACGACCTGCTCGCGCTGCTCTCCGCCGCGGCGCGCCGCGTTTCCGTGCTCGACGCCGCGTCGGGCGAGGAGTTCCGCCCGGCCCTGGCCCTCCTGCGCGAGGACGCCTCCGCGCGCTACCTCTTCGTCTGCAACTGCGGCGAGGATCTCGCCTCCGCGCCGATGATCTTCTTCTCGAACCTCGCGCGCGACCGTTCCGCCGCCTGCGACGCCGTCGAGATCCGCGTGGCCGGGCCCTGCGCCGCCGCCCCGGTCGAACTCGATGCCTCCACCGGCGCCATCGCCCCCGCCGACGCCGCCGCCTCGGGCGACGGATGGGTCATCCGCACCTCCCTGCCCGCCCTCGGCTCGCGGCTGTTCGTGATGCCGAAGACGAAGTCCGCGGCCAGGGAGTGGCGCCTTCCCGCGCGCCTCCCCGCGCCGCCGCCCTCCACCCTCGTCCGCCGCACGGTCCTGCCCTCCAGGCGCTGGGCGTACCGCCTCTCCGAGGCCAACGTGCTGGTGCTCGACCGCGCGCGCTACCGCTTCGGCCCCAAGGGCGCGTGGCGCGCCGCCAAGGAGATCCTGCGCATCGACGACGAACTCCGCCCCACCCTCGGCGCCGCGAAGCGCGGCGGCATGATGGTGCAGCCCTGGGCGCGCGAGCCGGTGGAGAACCCGCGCCGCGCGCAGGTGGAGCTCGCCTACGGCTTCACGGTGGATGCGCCGCCCTCCGGCGACCTCTTCCTCGCCCTCGAATCGCCGGGCCGCTGCACCGCCCTCCTCAACGGCGTGCCGGTGCCCTTCGCCCAGGACTGCGGATGGTGGGTGGACCCCTCGCTCCGGAAGATCCGCCTCGACCCGCTCCTCGTGCGGCGCGGCGCGAACACGCTCGTGCTTTCGGTGGACTACGACGCCTCCCACCCCGGCCTCGAAATCTGCTACCTCCTCGGCTCCTTCGGCGCGGAAATCCGCGACGGGACGGACGTGGCGATGACGGCCCTCCCCGCCTCGCTCGACATCGGCGACTGGTGCCCCCAGGGGCTTCCCTTCTACGCCGGGCACGTGGCGTACGTGGCGACGGTTGTCCCGGAGTTCGCGAAGGGCGAGCGGGTCTTCGTCTCCGTCCCCTCGTACCGCGGCGTGGCGTTGCGCGTGCTCGTGGACGGCCGGGAGGCCGGCTTCCGCGGCTGGGAGCCGAATGCCGTGGAGATCACCGGGTTCGTCGGGAACGGCAGGCCCTGCGAACTCGCCATCGAAGTGATCGGCCACCGCCGCAACTCCCACGGCGCGCTCCACCTCGACGAGCCGTGGCCCGCGTGGCACGGCCCCGATACCTTCAAGTACGACCCGAACCGCTGGCGCGAGGGCTACAACCTCGTGCCCTGCGGCCTTCTCGCGCCGCCGGCGCTCGAAGTCCGGGCGTAGCGCGGAGGGGGCGCGCTACGCCAGCCGGGCGAGGGCCTTCCGGGCCTCGGTGGCGGTGCACCATTCGCCGTCGGTGGAGGCCTGTTCGAGGGTCCCGCGGCTGCGCGGGAGGGCGATCCGCCCCAGCGCGCGGCAGCATTCGGCGCGCACGGCGTAGTCTTCCGCGAGGTCGACGGCGTAGCGTTCCAGCCGGGCGACGGCGCGCTCGTGCAGCGGGTTGCCCGGCGGAAGCGCCATCGCCGCCGGCGCCAACGCCATGCAGGCCGCCTGCTTCACGCGGAAGCGGCAGCGGTGCTCCTCGGTCTTCGCGGGGTCGGCGCCGCGATAGTCCTTCGGGCTGGGCGCGGCATAGACCCCCCGTCCGTCCTGGTCGTCGAGAAGCGCGAGGACGGCTTCCGCGATGGCGGCGAGCGTGTCGTGGGGGAGGGGGCGCTCCATCCGTCCGGCGAGGGCCCAGAGCGCGCCCTGCTGCAGCTGCCACTGGTCGGCGTCGAGGGCGGCGAGGAGCCCTTCGAGGGGGGCGTCCGGCGCGAAGAGGCGGTCCAGGGACCGGAAGGTGGCGAGGTCGGTGCGGGTGGGCGAATAGGTCATGGCGCGTCCTCCATCAGGGCGTAGGGGAGATCCCAGCGGCGGCCGTCGGTGGCGGCCGCGGAGACGGTTCGGCCGTCGTAGCCCCACGAGGCGAGGGTGGGTCCATCGGCCGCCCGGCCGATTTGCAGGGGGGTGTCGGGGTTCGAGGAACGCGCCCGTTCCGCGGTGTGGGCGATGGCGAAGCGCACGGCGAGCTCGATCTCCGCCGGGCCGTCGGGCGCGAGGCCGTCCAGCGTCCGGAGCGGGGTGACGAGGTCGGTCGAGAGCGGCAGCGAGAGGTCCACCTCCGTGCCGCCGATCCAGAGCCGGGTGGCGAAGTCGAGCCCGCGGGGGAGGCGCAGGAGGGAGCCGGGCCGGAGGGTGGCGGTGCGGCGGAAGCGCCATTCCGCGACCACCGGGACATCCGCGCGGAGCCACGGGAGCGATCCGGGTTCGAGGACGCCGTCGAGGGCGTCCGCGGGGGCGGGTGCGCCGTGCGGCGCCTCCACGGGGAGGGGCCAGGCCGTCCAGCCGGCGTCGAGGGTGTCGGTGGCTTCGAAGGCCGTGGTGGGCCAGAGGAGCCAGAGGCCGCGCGCCGTTTCGCCGCGGGCGAAGGGGAAGTCCACGCGGTCGGAAGCGTTGTCCGGCTGGCGGGGGAAGCGTTCGATCCGGCGGATTCCGGGGGCGCCGGCGGGGAGCAGCGGGCGCATCTGGAGCAGGCCGCCGTCGGAGGTGCGCAGGTCGACGCCGCCGCCGGGGGCGGGCGCCGCGCCGGGGCGGAACCACCAGCGCGAGACGACGTCGTGCGGGGCGTCGAAGACGGCGAGGTCTTCGACCAGCCAGAAACGGTTGTCCACGAGCGTGGAACGCCGCCGCATGCGCCGCGTGCCGGGGATGGCGTCCGCGTAGAGGCCGGTGACGTCGCCCGCGATCGAGTCCGTCGGGAAGGGGGCGGAGATTCCCGCGACGTCGGCGGGCGTCGAGCGCCCGTAGTCGTCGTGGACGGGGCGCAGCCCCTCCCGGCCGTCCACGAGCAGGCAGGAGTGGCTTCCGCCGCAGCCCTTGGAGAGGTTGAGGCGCTGGGACGACCCGGCGCCGAAGGTCCGGTGGAACACGGCGCCTTCGTAGGCCAGGGCGGGGAGGGTGTCGTGGTCGGTCCCGTCCGCGCTGAAGGGGATTCCGCGGTAGGAGAGGATCACGGCGTTCGGGTTCACGTGGGCGCGGGTGCACATCGGGGCGGTCGGATCCCACATCTGCATGAGGTAGGTTTCGCCGGCGGGGTCCACGAGCGTGCCGCCCAGGTCGGGATGGCGCCACGGCTCCCAGGCGGGCGGGTCGCCGCCGGGCAGGTCGGGCCAGTGGATGAGCGTCCAGACGGGCTCGTCGTAGCCCCATCCGGCGCCGGAGGAGTTGAAGCGGGCCCATGGCGCGTCCTTTTCGAGGATGCGCAGGCTCAGGCGGTCGCCGGTGCGGCTGGCGAGGTAGGCGAGGGGGAAGGTGATGCCGAACTCCCATCCGTAGTCGTCCCACGGGAGGAGCAGGGCGCCGGGGAGCCAGAGGTTGCGGGTCATGCGCAGCACGTCGGCGGCGGCGGTGCCGTTCGGCGCGAGGGGGGCTTCGGCGAGGTCGCGGACGCCGCGCAGGTGCTCCAGGGTCTCGAGCAGGAGCGGGATGGCGAAGGCGACGATGCGGCCTTGGTAGGTGGAGCCTTCGCCGCTGTAGCCGCTGGGGGGCATCCCGCCGATCATGGCCTCGAGGCGGGGCGCGGCCTGGCTGCGCAGGAGGCGGGCGAGGTGCCCGTCGCCGGGACCGTCCGCGAAGAGCGACCCGACGAGGTACGAGGAGAGCACGAGCGACGCGGTCTGGTTGTCGACGCACTCGGGCTCCGGCTTGATGCGCAGCCCGGCGTGATGGTCGCGGAACTGGATCAGCAAGAATCGGGCCGCGAGTTCGTCGGCCTCTTCGGCGGAGTAGGCTCCCGCGCGGCGGAGGAAGTCGAACCAGAGCGCCCAGCGGCAGTGCGGGAAGGAGAAGCACCAGATGTTGAAGAGATAGTCGGTAGAGCCCCTCCCGGCGGCCTCGTCCAGGTAGTCCGCCACCGCCTTTTTCGCCAGCCCCAGCAGGACCGGATCCTGCTCCATTACGGCCACGAAGGGCAGGAACCACGGATTCCCGGAGGGGTTGCCGCAGGCAAGACGGCGGATGCCGTTCCACAGCTCGAGACGCCGCCCGCCTTGAGACTGGACTCGCGCCATCTTCGCGCGGAGCGCGTCGACGGGCAGGAGATGTTCGCCGATGGAGGAAGGGTTCATGGCCGAAGTATCGCAGGACATGCGGCGGAAGGGCAAGGGATTTCCTGAAGACCCCCCCCCGCCCCGCCCGCGCGTCGCGCGTGTCGCGGGTCGCGGCGTGCCGCGCCAGCGTGTGACCGGATTGACCCGATTGACCCGATTGACGCCGAACCCCGCCGCGCGTCGAGCGTCGCGTGTCGCGGGTCGCGGCGTGCCGCGCCAGCGTGTGACCGGATTGACCCGATTGACCCGATTGACGCCGAACCCCGCCGCGCGTCGAGCGTCGCGTGTCGCCTGTCGCGCGTCGCGCTCGGGATCCGCGTGGAGCCTTTCGTTGACGTTCCCCTCCGGATTCGCTATCGTTTTTATTTCCAATCCCCATTCCTCTATTCGAACCATGCCGAACATCCTCGATGCTCTTCCTTGGTCCGCGACGCGCGGGCGCGAGCTGCTGGAAAAGGTGGCCGACGGGCGTCCTCTTGCGGCGGTCTACCGCACCGGCACGCGTTGGGACGTGGGGCACTGGTTCCACGACGCCGTGGTGTGGGCCGGGCTTTGCGAAGGCGAGCTGCTGCTTTGCGCGGCGGGCCGCAAACCGCTCGCGGAGCGCATCCCCCTTCCGGCGCTGGCCGAAAGTGCCTACAACGCGATCACCGGCGAAGTGTTCTTTGCCCCGGTCCGGGGCGCGAAGCTCGCCGCGGTGGCGCTTCCGCCGGTCGAGGGGGAGGCGCTTGCCGCCGCCCTGCGCGGCGGAGGATCGTCCGGACGGCCGGATGCCGCTTAGCACGCTTTTTGCTGCTGTCTCGCGTTGAAGAGTCGAACTGAACGACGAAGGAGTCTGTTGCCATGCTAGAAATCCTGATCAAGGGCGGTATCCTGGATGCCGTGATGATCGCCGAGAGCATACTGGCCTGGGCCGTGGTCTTCGACCGCGCCAAGGCCTTCCGCGAGAATTCCAAGGTGGATGTGCGCTCGCTCCGGGCGAAGGTGATCCGCCTCCTGCGCCAGGACGACCTGGACGGCGCCTGCAAGCTGTGCGCGAACACGCCCGGCCCGGTTTCATCCGTGCTGCTCGCGGGGATCCGGGCCTACGGCCGCCACCGCGCCATCGCGAGCTCCCCCGAGGCGCTCCGCGCGCTGGTGTCGGACGCCCTCGAAGACAGCACCTACATCGCCATCAAGGCGGTGGAAAGCCGCTTGAACGTGCTTTCGTTCGTGGGCAACTCCGCCCCGCTCTTCGGCATGACGGGCACGGTGACGGGCATGATCAAGTCCTTCGAGGCGATGGGCGCGGCCGGCGCGCTCGAAGGCGCGGCCGTGGCCGCAGGCGTCGCCGAGGCGCTGATCACCACCGCCGTGGGCCTGATCGTGGCCATGGCCGCCGTGATCCCGTTCCACTACTTCACCAGCCTTTCCGGGAAGGTGGAGTCGCAGATCCACGAGGCCGGCGTGGAACTGCTCGACTTCATCACCCTGCACATGGCGGACAAGAGCGCCAAGTAGCGCGACCGCCGGAAAACGGCGCGCCGTTTTTTCGAGGAGGAGCGAACGTGTCCCTTGGAAGAAAGCTGGAAAGGGAGAAGGAAGACCCGACCATCCCGACGGATTCGGTCGCCGACATCGCCTATCTGATGATCATCTTCTTCATCCTCACCACGTCCATCGAGAAGCTCTCCGGCTTCAACGCCGACATCCCCTCCGCCCAGCAGCAGCAACAGCAGCCACACGACGCCGAAAAGACGCCCACGCTCAAGCTCCATCCGGGCGGCATGAGCTTCAACGACCAGCCCATCGACCTCCCAGGCTTCCGCAAGGCGCTCCAGGAGATGAAGTTCGACAAGCGCCCCGAGGACAAGCGGGTGGTCGTGCTCGACGCCGCCAAGGGCGTCGACTACCAGGCCTACTACGAAGCCATGGCGGCCATCAGCGCCGCCGGCGGCATCGTGGGGATCATGACGGAGGAGCCGGGCCGATGAAGATGCGCGACCGCCGCAAAAAGACCGTCACGGTGCCGCTCACCAGCATGGGCGACATCGCCTTCCTGCTGCTGATCTTCTTCATCCTCTGCTCGAACTTCGTCAAGGAGTCCGGCATCGAGTACCAGTCGCCCACCAGCCGCGACGTGAAGAGCGTGAAGGAGAGCAACATCTCGGTGATCATCGACCGCTCGGGCGACGTCTACCTCATGGGCTCGAAGTGCGCGTCCACCGACATCGCCGACGCCATCGAAACCCTCCTGGCCCGTCGCGAAGGCGAGGACGAAAGGCTCGTGGTGCTGCGTTGCGACAAGAACGTGCGGAAGGAGATCTTCGAGCCCGTCATCGATTCCATCGCCCGCGCCGGCGGCACCATCGTGGCCGTGGGGGAGCGCTCCTCCGGCGGTCGCGAAACCGCCCCGTCCGTCCCTCCCCCGCACGAAAGGCCCGCCCTTTGATGCCAGGGTCCATCCCTATCCCGTGGAGTCCATCATGAGTGAAAAACACGTCCCATCCCCCGAGACCGGTGAAAAGCCCCTCCTCTCCTCCGAGACCGAGGAAGTCACCTCGGAGCAGCTGCTTGAAGTCTTCACCCGCGGGAACTTCCTGAAGTGGGTGTTGGTCGCCATCGTGGCGCACGCCATCTTCATCGGCATCTTCTCCGTGGGCTCGATCGTCAAACGCTTCAGCCCCCCGAAGCCCGTCCCCGCCGAAGAGGAGGCGGCCGAGGCCGCCCCAGCCCCCGCCGGCGACGCTGCCGCCACGACCGCCGGGACCGGCGATTCCACCGCCGCCCCCGCCGCCGCCGGCGACACGTCCGAGGAGGGCCTCCTGCAGGAGCGCGCCAGTTCGCCCGTGGTGCAGCGCATCACCGAAACCGCTTCGCCCGAAGAAATCCCCGCCGTCCCCGACGATCTCGGCATCTCCTTCGAGGATACCCAGTTCCGGTAGGCATCGATGCGGATCGCCCCTCCATCGTGGCGTCCCGTCGCCCTCGCCCTTCCGCTCGGCATCCTGGGTGCCGTCGCGTTCCGCGTCGCGTACGCGTTGCCGGACGGGTACGAGTCGCTGCTCGCGGCGAACCCCGACTACGTCCCGGTCTTCGCCGCGGCCGGCATCGGCGTGCTGGTGGAGCTCCTCTGGTGGGTGCTCTACGCCGCCGGCGCGGGGCTCTTCATCGCCGCCTTCTGCGCGATCCTCGCGAAACGCCGGTGGAGCCTGTCGATCGTCCGCAAGGGCGCGCTGCTCGTGCCCGTGGCGGTGGTGGTGCTCGCCATGGCCGTCTTCCGCGCCACCGGCGAACTCGTGGATGCGGACGTCTTCATCGGCGGCTCCCCGCCGGACAGCTGGACCGTCTTCTTCACCCGCTGGAACTGCCTGAAGCACGGCATCCTCGCCCTCCTCGTCGCCGCGTGCGTGCTCGTCCTCGCCTGGTGCGAGGGCACCATCGCCCTCTACTCCGGCCTGCCGCCCGCCGGACCCGCCGCGGGCGACAACGTGGTCGAACGCCTGCGCATCCACGGCCTCGCCCCCACCTTCCGAAAGTCGATCTACCATTCGATCGGCCTGCACGTCTTCATCATCCTCGTGCTGCCCTGGCTCCTCTCCCTGCGCGGCTGCGTCGAACCCTACCGCATCCCGAAGGGCGACGGCGCCCCCACCATCGAGCGCAAAATCCAGGTGGTGCGCAAGAAAAAGCCCAAGAAGCGCTTCGTGGTCAACCCCAAATCCGCCATCCTCTTCGACCTCCCGGACGACATGATGCTCATGCGCGACGTCGACCGGCAGAGCCAGGTCGAATACGCCGCCAACCCCAACCGCGTCCACGGCAAGCTCGGCGCCGGCAAGGGCGGCAAGGGAGGCTGGCCCGACGGCATGGACGACGCCGTCGTGCGCTTCATCCGCATCGAACACGGCGGCCCCGGATGGGACGACGGCATGGACGCCCGCACCCGCGCCGACATCAACTTCCTCCAGGAGTTCAAGAAGGTCACCGGATTCAAGGTCGCCCCCAAAGGCGAAAGCATCCGCGTGAGCCAGCTCAGGCAATTCCCCAAAGGCGGCCAGCCCCCCTTCCTCTACCTCACCGGCAACGGCGACATCCGCCTCTCCGCGCGCGACATCGACACCCTCCGCCAGTACCTCCTCGACGGCGGCCTCCTCTTCGCCGACGCCGGAAGCCCCTGGTTCCACCAGAACTTCAGCGCGCTCGCCAAATCCCTCTTCCCCGGAAACCCGCTGCGCGACATCGCCGACGACGACCCCATCTACCAGATGCCCTACGTCTTCCCCAACGGCGCGCCCCCCCTCTGGCACCACGGCGGAATGCGCGCCCTGGGCATCAAGCACAAGGACCGATGGGTCGTCTTCTACCACCCGGGCGACATGAACGACGCCTGGAAGGACGACCGCGGCGGGATGACCCGGGAGCTCAGCCAGAGCGCCATGGACCTGGGCGTCAACATCGTCTACTACTCTTTCACGCACTACCTGGAGATGACCCGCAAGTACCGCAAGTGACCTCCGTGCGCGGAACGGACCCCCCTGGTTATGCCGTCGATCCCCACAACTCTCGCCACGCCTTTCGTGAAGGCCTACGCCTGCCTGGACTGGACCGGGCTGGCCTCCATCCCCCTGTGGGTGGCGGCCGTCGTGCTCCTCGTCCGCTTCCGCCATGCGCCGGACCGCAACCTCCGCTGGCTGCGGGCCCTGGCCCTCGCCCTCGTCGGCCTGCTCTTCGCCGAGATCGCGGCGGACTCCGCCAGCCGCATCGTCATCGACCGCACCGAGGAGATCGAAGCCGCCCGCGCCCAGGCCCGCCACTCCCGCCTCAACGAATACGGCGAGGCCGACCTCGCCCGCCAGATGCGCTTCGCGGAGGATTCCCCCGCCGAATCCCGCAGCGCCGGTTCCGCCTTCGAAACGCTCGGCTCCGCGCTGGACGACATGGTCCCCGGCTACCAGGCCCGCGGCAAGCGGAAGCGCGCCGAAGGCAAGAAGGAGAAGGTCGGCGGCGCCCAGGAGTTCTACGAGGAAAAGGCCCGGAAGGAGAAGCCCCCGCGCATGCTCAAGGAGGGGGACGCCCTCGCCGCCGCCCGCCTGAACTGGCTGAACCTCCGCCTCGCCCGCCTCGCGCTGCTCGCCGCCCTCGTCCTGCTGGCGGTGGACTACCTCGTGCGCTTCCATCGCTGGATGCCCGGCTACCCGCCCCTCCCGATCTCCGGCCCGTGGCTCGATTTCTTCTCCCGGAAGAACCTCGAATGCACCTGGCGGAACGACCGCGTCGAAGACCTCTTGCGCGACCACGTGCGCCGCGGCGAGCCCTTTCTCGTGGCCCTGGGCAACGCCCCCGCCCCCTTCGCGGGCGAAAGCTCCCTCCCCCGCCTCGACCTGCCCGTCTCCTCCAAAGGCCATCGCCTGCGCATCCTGCGCTTCCCCCTCCTCTTCCTGGAGGAAGGCGACCCCCGCGGCTGGGAGTTCCTCTTCGACGCCGTCTGGTTCAACCGCTATTCCGTCGTGTACGAAGGCTCCGTCCCCGCCCTGCTCGACGCCCTCCGCACCTACCTCGCCGAGCGCTTCGCCACCGGCGCCTCCGCCCGCGTCACCGTCAACCTCTGCCTCCACGAAAACGCCTTCGCCACCCCCGGAGAACGCTTCGCCATGCTCCGCATGATGGGCCGCGAGAACTGGCGCCTCTGCGAATTCGTCCCCCCGCCACCGGAACCCGGGCCGACGCCGCCGGAACCGCCCGCGAAGCCGGAGGAGGACGCCGCCGCCGCGAAGAAAGCCCGCGCGGCGCGGCTCGCCGCGACCCTGGCGAAGTTCGGCCGCAAGGAGGACGCCCCCGCCCCCGAACCCGCGCCCGAGCCGCCACCCGCCCCCGAACCCGCGCCCGAGCCGCCACCCGCCCCCGAACCCGCGCCCGAGCCGCCACCCGCCCCCGAACCCACGCCCGCCGCCGCGCCGGAACCGGGCACGGTTGACACGGTTGACAGGGTTGACAGGGTTGACATGGTTGACACGATGGACGCCCCCGCCCCCGAACCCGAACCCGCACCCACGCCCGCGCCCGCGCCCGCACCCGCACCCGAGCCGGCACCCGCACCCGCCCCCGAACCGCCCGCGAAGCCGGAGGACGCCGCCGCCGCGAAGAAAGCCCGCGCGGCGCGGCTCGCCGCGAAGTTCGGCAAGGGTGCGGCTCCCGCACCGGAACCGGCATCCGCGCCGGAACCCGCGAAGCCCGCACCGGAGCCCGCGAAGCCGGAGGACGACGCGGAAAAACAGGCCCGCGCGGCGCGCCTCGCGGCGACTCTGGCGAAGTTCGGCCGCAAGGATCTGGCCGCCACCGTCACGGCTTCCACGGTCGCTGCCGCCGCCGCGACATCCGAAAAGCCCGCGCCCACGCCCGCGCCCGCGCCCGATCCCGATCCTGCGCCTTCGCCGGAAGCGCCCGCGAAGCCGGAGGAGGACGCCGCGAAGAAGGCCCGCGCGGCGCGGCTCGCCGCGACTCTGGCGAAGTACGGCCGCAAGGGCGCCGATCCCGACGCTGCGCCTGCGCAGCCGGAACCGGAGCAGCCCGACTCCGGGCTCACCGTCGAGCAGAAGCTCAAGGCCGCCCGCGCGGCTCGCCTCCAGGCCAAATTCGGAAAGCCCGAACCCACGCCCGTGCCGGAGCCCGCGCCGGAGCCTGCGCCGGAACCGGAGCCCGCGCCGGAGTCCGCGCCGGCACCGGAGCCAGAGCCCGCGCCGGAGCCTGCGCCCGCACCGGAACCGGCACCCACGCCGGAACCCGCGCCGGAGCCGGCACCCACGCCGGAGCCGGCACCCACGCCGGAGCCCGCGCCGGCACCGGAGCCGGAACCCACGCCGGAGCCCGCGCCGGAGCCCACGCCGGAACCGGACACGGTTGACACGGTTGACACGGTTGACATGGTTGACATGATGGACGCCCCGGCCCCCGCGCCCGCACCCGAGCCCGCGCCCGCACCCGAGCCGGAACCCGAGCCGGAACCCACGCCGGAACCCGAGCCGGAACCCACGCCGGAACCCACGCCGGCCCCCGAACCCACGCCCGAACCCGAGTCCGCACCCGAGCCCGCACCCACGCCGGAACCCGAACCCACGCCGGAACCCGCGCCCGCGCCTTCCCCCGTCCTGACGGTCGAGAAGGATTCGAATGGCCTGGGCTTTGGCAGGATTGAAATCGACTTGTCCGAGCTGGACATCCCGCCCGAACCGGCCTCCGACACCCCGGTCGCCGGCGTGGCCTCGCCGGAGGACGACGGCGACGACGAGGTGGTGGTGGCCTATTCGCCCGAGCTCGCCCATGCGCCCCGTCCGGATGCCGGCGCGCCGAAGCCCGCCCGTCCCGCCCGTCCCGCCGCGCCCTCCGCCCCCGCATCGCGGCCTTCGGGCAGGCGCAACATCCGCATCGTCCGCAAGAAGAAGAAGCGTTAGGACTCTCCCATGACCCCCTTCCTCCTCCTCCTCTCCGCCGTCCTCGCCTACCTGCTGGGAGCGATTCCCTTCGGCTGGCTTGTCGCCCGTTCGCGCGGGGTCGACATCCGCTCGGTCGGGAGCCGGAACATCGGCGCCACGAATGTCTTCCGCTCCGTGGGCAAGGGCTGGGGCATCCTCACCTTCGCCCTCGACTTCCTCAAGGGCTGGGTGGCCTGCGCCTGGATCGTGCCGCTGGCGCTTTCCCTTGCCGGGCGCTTCGGCGCCGTCCCCGCCCTCTCCGGTTCGGCCCTTGCGGCGGCCAAGCTCCTGTGCGGCGTGATGGCGGTGGTGGGGCACAGCTTCCCGGTCTACCTCGGCTTCAAGGGCGGCAAGGGCGTGGCCACCGGAGCGGGGCTGCTGCTGGGCATTGCCCCGGCGGCCTGCGGGATCGCCTTCGCCGTGTGGCTGGCGGTCTTCCTGGCCGGGCGCTACGTGTCGCTCGCCTCGATCTCCGCCGCGCTCGCGCTCGCCGTCGTCGCCTGGCTCCTGCCCGCCTACCGCGCGGTGGGCTGGTGGCTCCCGGCCAGCCTCGCCGTGCTCGCCCTCCTCGTGGTGCTCCGCCACCACGCGAACATCGGCCGCTTGCTCCGAGGCACGGAATACCGCTTCGAGTTCGGACGCAAGCCGAAGGACGCATAGGCGGGGGCAAAGGGGTTTTCCATGAAGATCACGGTACTGGGCGATGGCGGATGGGGCACGGCGCTGGCCTTGCTCCTGCACGGCTATGGCCATGCGACGACCCTCTGGGGCGCCTTCCCCGCCTACCTCGAGGAGATCCGCCGCGCCGGCGAGAACGTCAAATTCCTCCCCGGCGTGCCCATCCCCGGAACCCTGCGCCTCGAGGGGGATCCCGCCGCCGCCGTGCGCGGGGCGGAGCTGGTGGTGGTGGCCGCCCCGTCGAAGTTCTACCGCTCCGTCTGCGAACGCTTCGCGGGGGCGCTGCCGAGCGGCGTGCCGCTGGCGAGCGTGACCAAGGGCCTCTGCGAAGGCCCCCGCCACCGCATGAGCGAGATCGCCCGCGAGGTCCTGGGCCCGCGCCGCGTGGCCGTCCTCTCCGGCCCGAGCCACGCCGAGGAGGTCGCCCGGCGGATCCCCACCGCCGTGGTGTGCGCCTCGGACGACGAAGGGACCGCCGCCCTCGTGCAGGAGGTCTTCAACGGCCCCCGCTTCCGCGTGTACGCCTCGGACGACCCCGTCGGCGTGGAGCTGGGCGGCGCCGTGAAGAACGTCGTCGCCGTGGCCGTGGGCGCGAGCGACGGCCTGGGCTTCGGCGACAACACCCGGGCGGCGCTCGTCACCCGCGGCGTCGCGGAGATGGCCCGCCTGGGCGTGGCCATGGGCGCCCGCCCCGAAACCTTCGCCGGCCTCAGCGGCCTGGGCGACCTCGTCGTCACCTGCACCAGCCGCCACAGCCGCAACCGCTCCGTGGGCGAGCGCCTGGCCCGCGGCGAACGCCTCCCCGACATCCTCTCCGGCATGGCCATGGTCGCCGAAGGCGTGGACAACTGCCGCGTCGTCTGCGGCCTCGCCGCCCGCTTCGGCGTGGAGATGCCCATCTCCGAAGCGGTGCGCGGCGTCTGCTTCGACGGCCTCCCCGCGCAGGACGCCGTGGAGACCCTGATGGGCCGAAGCCTCAAACCCGAAACCTGGGGCGCCTGACCGCGCCCGCACCCCGCGAGGACTCCGTGCGATGGAAGAAGAAGACCAGACATTCCAGCAAGCCATCGAGGCGCTCGCCCGAAAGGACGGCCGCTACGACCCCGACGCCTACTACTTCCTCCGCGAGTCGCTCGACGCCACCTATCGCGACCTCTCCGAGAAGGCCGGGAGCCCCGTCTTCCGCCACGTCTCCGCCGCCGAACTGCTCGACGGCTTCCGGAAGCTCGCCCTCGACGAGTTCGGACCCCTCGCCCTCCTCGTGCTGGAAACCTGGGGCATCGCCCGCACGCAGGACATCGGGAGGATGGTCTTCAACCTGATCTCCGCAGGCGTCTTCGGCAAGGACGAGGACGACAGGCTTTCGGACTTCGACGACGTCTTCGACTTCCACGAGGCCTTCGCGCTCCCCTACGAGGTCCCGGAGACCCCGGAGAGCTGAGAGGGGACGGCCTGGCATGGACGTCGGCGTGATCTTCGAGCATGCGGTCCCCGCGGGGATCCTGTGGCTGGGGTGGGGGGTGGCGGTGGCCCTCGTCGCCCTCTCGGCCTGGCGGCACCTGCGCCGCGAGCGCACGGGACCGTGGCTCCTGCTCCTCCGCCTCCTTTTCCTGCTGCTGCTGGGCTGGACGATGGCCCTGCCTTCGCGGCGCGCCGCGATTTCCGAGAAGATCAGCCCCCGCTTCCTCGTCCTGCTCGACACCTCCGCCAGCATGGCCCGCGGCATGGAGGACGGCCTCGCCGCGACCAACCGCTGGGGCGTCGCCATGGCGATGCTCGGGGAAGGGTGGGGCGAGGCCGTCGCCGCCGCCGGGTGCGACGTCTCGCTCGCCGCCTTCTCCGCCGGCCTGTCCGACGCCCGGCCCCTCGCGCCGGGCGCCGCCGGCGCCTTCCAGCCCGACGGCGGCTCCACCCGCCTCCTCGACGCCCTCGACGCCCTCTTCGCCCGCCACCGCGGGCAGGACATCGCCGGCGTGCTCCTGCTCAGCGACGGCCTCGACTCCTCCTCCCCCGCGCCCGGATGGACCGCATCCCGCACGTGGCCCGCGCCCGTCCACACCGTCGTCCTCGGCGTCGACGCCCCGCGCGAAATCCAGCCCGACGTGCGCGTCGAAGCCATCGACACCCCGCGGCGCGCCGTGGTGGGGTGGGAGACCCGCCTCTCCGCCACCGTGGCCGGCCGCGCGGACGGCGGCGAGCCCTTCGTGGTGCGCCTCCTGCGCGACGGCGCGCTCGTCGGGGAGGCCCCCGCACGGCTCCCGGAGGAAGGCGGCAGCCAGGAACTCTCCTTCCAGCTCCCCCACGACGCCATCGGCACCGAGACCTGGCGCGTGGAGATCCCCCCGCTCCCCCGCGAGTCCGCAACCAACGACAACGCCCTCGCCGTCGCCGTCGAGGTGGTCGACGCCCGGAACCGCCTGCTCTACCTCGAGGGCGTCCCCCGCTGGGAAAGCAAGTACCTCAACCGCGAACTCCTCGCGAACAAGGACATCACCCCCCTCTGCTTCATCCGCGGCCCCGGCGGCGAATTCCTCTCCCACACGCAGTCCGCCGGCGCCGGCGAGCTCGACCTCACCGACACCCAGCTCGCCCGCTACAAGATCGTGATCCTGGGCGACCTCGATGCCGCCGCCCTCGGCCCCGCCCGCGCCGAAGCCCTTCGCGCCTTCGTCGAGCGGGGCGGCTCGCTGGTGCTCCTCGGCGGCCCCAAGACCCTCGGCCCCGGCGGCCTCTCCACCTCGCCGCTCTCCGCCCTCATGCCCTTCTCCCGGAGCCCCTCGCCGCCCGTCGAAGGGAAGTTCCCCGCCCGCTGGAGCGCCGACGGCCTCGCCCATCCCGCCCTCGCCGGCGCCGGCGAATCCCTCCCCGCCGACGTCCCGCCCGTCCTCTCCGTCTACGCCGACGCCGCGCCGGGCGCCGCCTCCCTCACGCTGGCGGAGGCCGAAACCCCCGCCGGATGGCAGCCGCTCGTCGTCACGCGACCCTACGGCCAGGGAAAGGTCGTGGCGCTCCTCACCGACTCCCTCTGGCGCTGGCGCCTCGAACCCGGCTCCCGCGAAGCCTACTCTTTCCTCTGGAAACGCCTCGTCGAATGGCTCTCCCCCGAAGCCTCCGCGCCCGGCGGACACTCCGTCGAACTCCTCGGCGCGGCGCGCCGCGTCGAGGCCGGCGAGGAGATCGAACTCACCGCGCGCATCCTCATGGCCGACGGCTCCACGCCTCCCCCCGGCCTCCGCGTGGAATGCGGGATGCGCCTCGCCGACGGCCGCGAAACGCCCCTCGCGATGGAACCCTCCGTCGTCCGCGCGGCGGGCCGCGAATTCCCCGGCTTCCTGCTCCGCTTCACCCCGCCCGTCGCCGGCGGCTACCGCGCCATCGCCCGCGTCGAGATCGCCGGCGAAACCGTCTCCTCCCCCCCGCTGCTCTTCCACGCCCGCGAAGCCGCCAGCGAAACCGCCCCCCTGCCCATCGACCTCGAAACCCTCCGCGCCATCTCCCGCGCCAGCGGCGGACGCCACGGCTCCCCGGAGGAAATCGCCGACGCCCTCCGCAGCGACCGCTACGAGGCCCGCCGCCTCACCCGCGTGCAATACTCCTCCCTCTGGCAGAAACCCGCCCTCCTCGCCCTCCTGCTCCTCCTCCTCGCCACCGAGTGGATCGCCCGCAAACTCCGCGGCCTCGCATGACCGGATTGACCGGATTGACCCGATTGACCCGATTGACACCCGCCGCCCGTCGCCCTCCCTGGGGACCGCCGTCCCCGGCGGGCCTCGCCCGGCGCGGGATCGCGGCACGCCGCGCCAGCGTGTGACCGGATTGACCGGATTGACCCGATTGACACCCGCCGCCTGGGGACCGCCGTCCCCGGCGGGCTCGCCCGGCGCGGGATCGCGGCACGCCGCGCCAGCGTGTGACCGGATTGACCGGATTGACCCGATTGACACCCGCCACCTGGGACCGCCGTCCCCGGCGGGCACGTGTCTCTCGTCTCTCGTCTCTTGCCCTCCCCCCCTCCGTCGCCCGTCGCCCGTCGCGCCCTCGCGCCTCCAACTTTTGCTTCACCCCCCATCCGTCCTGCGGTATGCTTGGGGCATGAAACCATGGACCCTGGTGTTGTGCGTGTGGCTGGCCGCGGGCTTGGCCCGGGCCGCCGATGTGTTCGAGATGCCGCGCCTCTACCCGCGACACCAGCAGCTCGCGGGCGAGATGCGGCGGGCCATCCAGGCCCGCGACGCCGAGGCGATGGAGGTCGTCGCACGCGCCGGAACCGCCCTCCTCCCCGAAGACCCCACCTGGCGCTACAACCTCGCCTGCGCCCTCAGCCTCCAAGGCAAGGCCGACGACGCCCTCGAGGTCCTCGAACGCGCCATCCGCCTGGGCTTCCACGACGTCGGGCAGATCGACGCCGACACCGACCTCGCCACCATCCACGCGAACCCCCGCTTCGACGAGCTGCTCGAACTCGCCGCCACCCTCGCCGCCGCCGCCGAGCCCGCCCACCGCCCCTTCCCCGTGAAGGACGGCCCCGCCACCGTCGACTCCACCAACAGCGTCTGGAACTACTCGCTCGGCCAGATCGACGTCTTCTTCGCCTACCCCACCAACGGCCTCCCGGCGGTCACCAACCCCGTCGTCAACGCCAGGGGCCCCGCCGGCGACGCCGTGCGCGCGTGGTTCGAGGAGGGCACCGCCTCCGGCAACCGCGGCGACCTCTACGACAACCGCGACCGCGACCACTCCCGCCCCGCCCTGAAGGACTTCCCCTGGCTCTCCTACACCCGCTACTCGGCGGAGGCCAAGGCGCGCGACATCCACGGCGACATCTCCGCCCCCCTCCTCTTCCACGGCCCCCGCGCCGTCGTCGGAAACTCCTCCACCGCCCAGATGGAGGGCCCCTTCTGGCGCAGCAACGCGCGGGCCCTCATGAGCGATCCGCACCGCATGCAGCTCCTCTTCTACGCCTACTTCCGCAACCACCTCTACGTCTACCCCGCCGTCATCGACTTCGACGCCGCCAGGGCGGGCGACGCCTACCTCGCCAACACCCCCTACACCATCAACACCGTCGGCGCGTCGTGGAGCGACCGCCCCGTCGTCGAGGCCTGCCTCCTCTCCCTGGCCGCCATGCGCCCCGAGGTCAAGGACCTCCTCTTCGAAAAGGGCCTCCTCGCGCCGACCCTCCAGTGGGCCTTCCGCTCCACCCAGAACTGCGTCACCAACCGCGAGGACTACCTCTCCGCCGCGGCCCATCCGCCCGCCTTCGGAACCAACGCCCTCGACACCCTCCGCATGGTCACCCTCTGCCACGGCCTCACCACCAACTCCCTCCCCCCCGTCGTCCTGCTCGAAGTCGTCGAGGAGACCCTCCCCCGCCCCGCCCCCGACACCGTCGACCACCTCGTCCTGCCCGAAGTCCTCTTCACCACCCCCCAGGCCATCGCCCGCATCGCCCGCTCCACCGATTGCCGCCGCCGCATGGTCGTCAGCGCCGCCCCCAGCCAGGAACTCTGCGGCAGGCCGCTCCGCTGGCACTGGAAGCTCCTCCGCGGCGACCCCGCGAAAACCACCATCACCCCCCTCGACGGGGCGGGCTCCCGCGCCGAAATCCTCGTCGACTACCAGCCCCGCGCGCCCATCGCACCCGGCTCCGACCTGCTCGGATGCCGCGTCGACATCGGCGTCTTCGCCGACAACGGCGAGCGCTTCTCCGCCCCCGCCTTCATCTCCGTCTGCTTCGCCGCCAACGAAATCCGCGCCTACTCCGCCGACGGCCGCATCCTCTCCATCGACGGCGAAACCCTCGCCGGCACCTACGCCGACCCCTTCGTCTTCCCGGTCCGCCGATGGATCGACATCTACCACTACGACTCCAAGGACCGCCTCGTCGGCTGGACCCGCACCCGCAACGGCGAAAGCGAAGCCTTCGCCTGGAACGGCGCCCTCGTCGAAACCACCGACGACGTCGGCCGCCCCCTCGCCGCCCGAGGCGTCCGGTACCGCTTCGTCCAAGGCCCCGAAGGCGTCCCCGAACTCGCCTATGAACCCGCCCCCGTGCGCATCGCCTTCGCCTACGATGCCCCCGGCGACCGCATCGGCCGCATCGTCCGCCGCGAACGTCTCCCCGACGCCCCCCCGGCGGAGCCCGCCGAAGGCCCGACGGGCGAATAGCCCCCACGCCGCGGCCGCAGGCCTCCGCCGCGGCCGGGAGACGACCGCATCATGAACCCCGCCCTCCGACGCCGCCTCTTCGTACCCCTGCTCGCCCTCGCCGCCGCCCTCGCCGCCGCCGACGCCCCCGACACCCCCGACGCCGTCCGCGCCGAGCGGCGCGCCGCGATCGAGAAGGACTACGCCGACACCCGCCTGCGCGCCGCCGAACACGCCCTCGAACAGGCCCGCCTCATGCAGGCCAAGGCCCGGAAGTCCGGAAACGTCACCGCCCAGGCCGTCGCGCGCACCGCCGTCCGCATCGCCACCGACGCCCGGGACGCCCTGGCCAGGGGCGCCGAACCCGCCCTCCCGGAGACCGTCCGCCGCGAACTCGCCGACTGGGCCGCCGAACTCCGCCGGCGCCTCGACTCCGCCGCCGACACCCGCGACGCCGCCCTCGCCGCCCTCGGGCCGGACCCGGGTCGGACGGGTCGGACAAGTCGGACAGGTCGGACGGGTCGGACAGGTCGGACAAGTCGGACAGGTCGGACAGGTCGGACGGGTCGGACCCGTCGGACCCGTCGGACCCGTCGGACTCGTCGGACGCCCCCGCCACGGCCTCCGGCGAAGCTGCCGCCTGGACGCCCCTGGCCCACGTCTCGATCGTCGTCTCCGCCCTCGACGTGCTGGACATCCCCGTCGCAGGCGCCGCCAAGCCCGCCCGGATCGCGGGCGGCAACCCCGCCGCCGGACAGGAGCATGCCATCGAATGGAAGCCCGTCCACGAGCTCGTCGTGGGCGATACCCTCCCCGTCTTCCGCGCCGTCCCCGAAGGCGACCGCCCCGTCGACGTCGTCGCCTGGCCCTCCCCCCGCAACGGCTGGACCCTCGAACTCCGCGCCCGCCCCGGCCCCGACCCCGCCCGGCCCCTCCGCTTCCGCCTCGACGTCGCCGACGGCACCGCCCACCTCCGCCCCCTCGACGGAGCCGAGGCCGCCGACCCCGCCGAAGCCGCCCCCGCCATCCCGGTGCGCTTCGAAAGCGACCCGCCGGGCGCGACGGTCCTCCTCGACGGCGCCCTCCTGTCGGAACGGGGGCGCGCCCTGCGCACCCCCTTCGACGCCTCGATCCCGCCGGACGAAATCCGCGAAGTCCGCTTCCGCAAGCGCGGCTGCCTCGACTCCGCCTACCGCGGCGTCACCCCGCGCCCCGGCACCTTCCGCGCCACCCTCCGCCCCGACCCCGCCCACATCGACCGCACCCTCTCCATCCGCGCCAACCGACCCGGATGGCAGACCTCCCGGATCCCCCTCAAAAAGGGCGAAACGGTGATCCTCTCCGCCACCGGCGCCTGGCAGTGCGGCGGCGACACCCCCGTCGACGCCCTCGGATACCCCAACGACGACCGCTTCTTCGCCTTCTACCTCGACCCCAAGGCCTACCCCCGCATCGTCCCCGCCGAAAACTTCGGATGCCTCCTCGCCCGCATCGGGCCCGACGGCGAAATCGTCCCCTTCCGATCCCTCCGGATCCCCTTCACCGCCGACGCCGACGGCATCCTCGTCTTCGCCCCGAACGAGGCCCCCGAGACGCGCCGCGACAACCGCGGCACCCTCGACGTCCGCGTCACCTCCGCCCCGTAACGCCATGCCCCGCCCCCTCCCCGTCCTCCCCCGCGCCGTCTTCCACTCCCACACCTTCCGCTGCGGCCACGCCGAAGGCACCGTCGACGACCTCTGCCGGGCCGCCCTCGACGCCGCCATCCCCGTCCTCGGCGTCTCCGACCACGCCCCCTTCCCCGACAACCGCTTCCGCGACTCGCGCATGGACTTCTCCGAAATCGAGGACTACTGCCGCGACGTCCGCGCCGCGCAAGGCGCCTACGCCGGCCGCCTCCGCGTCCTCCTCGGCTTCGAGGTGGACTACTTCCCCTCCATCGGGCCCGCCTTCTACGAAGACCTCTTCTTCGGCCGCCTCCGGGCCGACTACCTCCTCGCCGCCGTCCACTTCCTCGAAGGCGCCTCCCGCGACCTCGCCCTCTGGGGCAAGGGCATCGACTTCGGGCCCGACCAGGTCCGCCCCTACATCGACGCCCAGGTGAAGGCCCTCGAGACCGGCCTCTTCTCCTGCCTCGCCCACCCCGACATGTTCGCGTCGCGATGCCCGGCCTCGTCCCCCGCCATCGAGGCCGTCGTCCGCCCCCTCTTCGCCGCCGCCGCCGCCCTCGGCGTCCCCGTCGAGCTGAACGCCTACGGCCTCCGCAAGCCCCCCCTCGCCCTCCCCGACGGCTCCACCCGCCCCCTGTACCCCTGGCGCCCCTTCTGGGACCTCGCCGCCACCATCCCCGGCCTCCGCGTCCTCGCCGGACCCGACGCACACCGCCCACAGGACCTCTGGAGCAACATGCCCGAAGCCTTCGCATGGGCCGCGCAAAGCGGGATCGTCCCCGAAAACGCACCCCTCCCCCCCTCGCCATGACCTCCGACATCGTCATCACCAACGCCCGGGTCCACAACCTCCAGGGCGTCGACGTGCGCATCCCCCGCAACTCCCTCACCGTCGTCACCGGCCTCTCCGGATCCGGAAAATCCTCCCTCGCCTTCGACACCCTCTACGCCGAGGGCCAGCGCCGGTACGTCGAATCCCTCTCCGCCTACGCCCGCCAGTTCCTCGGGCAGATGGCCAAGCCCGACGTCGAACGCATCGAGGGCCTCTCCCCCGCCATCGCCATCGAGCAGAAGACCACCTCGAACAACCCCCGCTCGATCGTCGCCACCTCCACCGAAATCCACGACTACCTCCGCCTCCTCTACGGACACGTCGCCCGCCCCCATTGCCCGCAGTGCGGACGCCCCGTCGTGCGACAGAGCGCCGAGGAGATCGTCAACGCCCTCCTCGCCCTCCCCCCGGAAAGCCGCCTCACCCTCTTCGCCCCCGTCGTCCGCCGCCGCAAGGGCGCGCAGCAGGACAAGCTCGACGAAATCCGCAAGGCCGGCTTCGCCCGCATCCGCCTCGACGGACAGCTCTACGACATCGACGCCGTCCCCCCCATCGACAAGAAGCGCAACCACGACCTCGATGTCGTCGTCGACCGCGTCGTCGTCCGCCCCGACGCCCGCTCCCGCCTCGCCGACTCCGTCGAAACCGCCCTCAAGCGCGGCGACGGCCTCCTCTCCGTCCTCCGCCGGCCCCCGCCCGGCGCCGGCCCCGAAGCCGCCCCCGCCGAACGCCTCTTCTCCGAACGCAACGCCTGCCCCGACTGCGGCCTCTCCTTCGAAGAGCTCAAGCCCCGCAACTTCTCCTTCAACAACCCCCACGGCGCATGCCCCGAATGCTCCGGACTCGGCGTGCGGCTCGTCTTCGACGAAGACCTCTGCGTCCCCGACAAGTCCAAGCCCGTCCGCGAGGCCGTCAAGGCCTGGCGCGTCTACGGCATGCGCGGAAACACCTACTACAAGTACCTCCTCGAAGAGGTCTGCTCCCAGTTCCGCATCGACCCCGACACCCCCTGGCAGGACCTCCCCGACGCCCAGCGCGACCTCCTCCTCCACGGCTCCGGCGACCGCCTCCTCCGCCTCGACTGGCGCAGCGTCGACCGCCCCTTCGAAGGCATCCTCCCCGGCCTCCTCCGCAAGTACGAGGAGTCCGGGTCCGACGAAGCCCGCGACCGCCTCGCCCCCTTCCTCGCCCCCGTCCCCTGCCCCGCATGCCGCGGCGCGCGCCTCCGCCCCGAATCCCGCGCCGCAACCGTCGCCGGCATGTCCATCGTCGACCTCCTCGCCCTCCCCGTCCACGAAGCCTGCGCCTTCTTCGACGCCCTCCCCGACCGCCTCGAACCCCAGGAGCGGCGGCTCGCCGCCGACGTTGTCCGCGAAATCCGCAAGCGCCTCCGCTTCCTCGCCGAAGTCGGCCTCGGCTACATCGCCCTCGACCGCGAAAGCTCCACCCTCTCCGGCGGCGAAATGCAGCGCATCCGCCTCGCCACCCAGATCGGCTCCGGCCTCGTCGGCGTCCTCTACGTCCTCGACGAACCCACCGTCGGCCTCCACCCCCGCGACAACGCCCTCCTCATCCGGATGCTCCGCCGCCTCCAGGAAAGCGGGAACACCGTCGTCGTCGTCGAACACGACGCCGACATGATCCGAGCCGCCGACTACGTCGTCGACCTCGGCCCCGGCGCCGGAAGCCAGGGCGGCCGCATCGTCTACCAGGGCCCCGCCCGCGACCTCCCCGCCTGCGCCGGATCCCTCACCGCCCGCTACCTCTCCGGCGAGGCCGCCTTCCCCGCCCCCGTGCGCCGCAAACCCTCCCGCGAACGCCTCGTCGTCCGCGGCGCCGCCGCCAACAACCTCCGCCACATCGACGTCTCCATCCCCCTCGGATGCTTCGTCTGCGTCACCGGCGTCTCCGGATCCGGAAAATCCTCCCTCGTCGACGACATCCTCCGCAAGCACCTCAAGCAGGTCTACCACCGCGCCCGCGAAAAACCCGGACCCTTCGACTCCATCTCCGGCCTCGAATACCTCGACAAGGTCGTCGAGATCGACCAGTCCCCCATCGGCCGCACCCCCCGATCGAACCCCGCCACCTACACCGACGCCTTCACCCTCGTCCGGAAGCTCTTCGCGCAGACCCCCGCCGCCAAACTCCGGGGCTACGGCCCCGGACGCTTCAGCTTCAACGTCAAGGGCGGGCGCTGCGAAGCCTGCAAGGGCGATGGCTCCATCTGCACCGAAATGCACTTCCTCCCCGACGTCTACGTCACCTGCGAGCAGTGCGGCGGCCGCCGATACAACCGGGAGACCCTCCAGGTGACCTACGCCGGGAAGTCCATCGCCGACGTCCTCGACATGCCCATCGACGAAGCCGCCGCCCTCTTCCGCGCCGTCCCCCCCCTCGCCGCCAAGCTCGACACCCTCGTCGAGGTCGGCCTCGGATACGTCCGGCTCGGCCAGTCCTCCACCACCCTCTCCGGCGGCGAGGCCCAGCGCGTCAAACTCGCCGCCGAACTCGCCCGCCGCTCCACCGGACGCACCCTCTACCTCCTCGACGAACCCACCACCGGACTCCACTTCGCCGACGTCCACCGCCTCCTCGACCTCCTCTTCCGCCTCCGCGACGCCGGCAACACCATCCTCATGGTCGAACACAACCTCGACGTCATCCGCTGCGCCGACTACATCATCGACCTCGGCCCCGAAGGCGGCGTCGGCGGCGGCCGCGTCGTCGCCGCCGGAACCCCCGAGGAAATCGCCGCCTGCCCCGCATCCCACACCGGAAAATTCCTGCGATCGTGAAACCCCTCGTCTCTTGTCTCCCGCCCTCTCCCGTCTCCCGTCTCTTGTCTCTCGCCCTCCCTTCCCCGCCGGCGCTCCGCGCCGGCACGTGACCCGATTGACCCGATTGACGCGGCCCACGCCCCACCCTCCTCCTCCCTGGGGACCGCCGTCCCCGGCGGGCCGCCGGCACGTGACCCGATTGACCCGATTGACGCCCGCCCACGCCCCACCCTCCCCCTCCCTGGGGACCGCCGTCCCCGGCGGGCCGCCGGCATGTGACCCGATTGACCCGATTGACGCCCGCCCACGCCCCACCCTCCCCCTCCCTGGGGACCGCCGTCCCCGGCGGGCTCGTCTCTCGCCCTCCCCCCCCAAAAAAATTTCTCTTTTCCCCTTGACGGCTGGCGCGGGAAGGGTGTACCCTTACGGCGACTCTCGGGAAAGGTCTGCCCGCACGTGCGGGCGGGCTCGTCCGGGAATCCCCAACCCGCGCCGCAAGGCGCATGAAACCAAGGAAACAACCATGAAGAAACTGATGATCGCATCCGCCGCCGTGGTCGCGTGCGCCATGCTCGCCCGTTCGGCCGAGGTGGTCTCCGGCAACATCGTCGGATACCACACCGTCGACCTCGCCTCCAGCGCCGCCGGCACCTACAACATGATCGGCATCAACTGGAACAAGGTGGGCGGCACCGCCCTCCCCATCAACGAGATCTGGGCCGACCCCGCCGGCGCGGGACTCTTCGGCAGCGCGGACTTTCGCACGGCCGACCAGATTCTCGTCTGGACCGGCAACGGCTACACCGTCTACTACCTGTACGACACCGGCGCCGGCGATCCGGAGTGGGACAACAAGTGGTACGAAGTCGGCAACGACGACTACCCCACCACACACACGATCGGCCCCCGGCACCGGCGTGTGGCTCCTCAGCCACGGCTCCGCGAACCGGACCGTCACCCTCCAGGGCGAGGTCCCGGTGGACCCCGCCGGCCAGGCCATCGCCAGCGGCTACAACATGCTCGCCAACGTCTACCCGGCGGACATCGCCCTCAACGGCCTCGACTGGGGCGCGCAGGGCGCCTTCGGTAGCGCGGACTTTCGCACGGCCGACCAGATTCTCGTCTGGACGGGCAACGGCTACACCGTCTACTACCTGTACGACACCGGCTCGGGCGATCCGGACTGGGACAACAAGTGGTACGAAGTGGGCAACGACGACTACCCCACCACCGACTCCATCCCCGCCGGCTCGGGCTTCTGGTACCTCGGCCACGGCAGCTGGACGCTGACCCTCCCCAACCCCGCCGAATAAGGCGGGCCCCTGCGGGGGGCGCCCGCGCGGCGCGCCCCCGCACCCCCCATTTCTGAACCCCTCTCCCCGCAGGATGCGGAAGCGCGTCGCGCGGGGCTGAACCCAACCCAACCAAGAAACCAACCAAGGAAAACAACGATCATGAAGAAACTCCTGATGGCCGTTGCGGCGATCCTCGTCGCGGCCGGCATGCAGGCGGCCACCCTCTCCTGGGGGTCCGGGACCGTCGCGTTCTACACGGACGAGGCCCAGACGCAAACCCTCCAGGGTGCGCTCGTGCAGCTCATCGTCCTCAGCGAAGGCAACGAGATCGTCGCCGATACCGCCTATACCAAGGCTCCCGCGATGGGCTCCGCGGGCGGCACCTTCTCCGCCACGTGGACGGGCGACGAAGGCTACCTGGTGGCCGACTACCCGGTGGGCACGCAGTTCTTCTACCGCCTGTACGAAGGCCCCACGGCGACCGGCGGCTACATGGACCTGTACGCCAACGGCCCGAACGCCGAGTCCCCGACCTACTTCGCCACCACGGCGGTGACGGATATCGAGGCGCAGAGCAGTTACGGGCTCTCGAACCCGGCCAATGCGCCCGAAGCCTACGCCGGGAACAAGGTCACCTTCAAGCCCGTACCGGAGCCCGCCACCGGCGCCCTGCTTGGCATCGCCGCGGTGGCCCTGGCCCTCCGCAAGCGCTTCCAGAAGTAAGCCCATACGCTTCGCTTTTGAAAGCCAAAGGCTCTCCGGCCCTCCGCCGGGGAGCCTTTTTTTGTGCCGCGCCTGGGACCGCCGCTCCCTGGGGACCGCCGTCCCCGGCGGGCTGCGCCGGCACGTGACCCGATTGACCCGATTGACCCGATTGACGCCGACCCCCGCCCGCCCGCCCCCTCCCTGGGGACCGCCGTCCCCGGCGGGCTCGTGTCTCCCGTCTCTCGTCTCTTGCCCTCCCCCCCTCCTCCTCCGCCGCCTCACTCGCCCAGGGCGGTCCGGTAGAGCTCTTCGAGCTTCCCGAGGGTTGCCGGGGAGAGTTCCACGAGGGTGTTGTCCTGCCCGCGGAGGAGTGCGGCGCGTCCGCCGTCCTCGGTGGGGGGGCCGATGGCGAGGGTCTTCCGGAGGGCGTTGGCGGCTTCGAGGTCGAGCGAGATTTCCATCCAGGGCGCGGCGGAGGGGTCGGGGCGGTGGTCGAGGGCGATGACGCGCGCGGCCTCGAGGGTGGCGAGGGTTCGGAGGGGGGCTTCGAGGGCGGCGGCGGCGACGGGGGTGTCGCGGTGGGTGGTCCATCCGGCCCCGGTGCGTTCGAGGGTGGCGGGGGCGCCGTCGGCGCGGCGGAAGGCGATGCGCCGGATGGTTGCGGGGTCGAGGGCCAGGAGGGTGCGGGAGCGGAGCGGGGCGAGGTCCACGGGGGCGCGGAGGACGGCGGGGAGGTTGGTCATCGGCACGATGTAGCGGGCGGGGGAGTTGGTGAAGGCGAGGATGGCCAGGCTCACGTGCGGCGTCGCGGCGGGGGCGGGCGTGGCGGCGCCGGGGGGCGGATGGATGGAGGTGACGGCGTCCACGTGGAGGAGCGAGGGGGTTCCGGCCATGCGGAGCTCCACCTCGCAGAGGCGGTTGGTGGCGAGGGCGGGCGCGGCGGGCGGGATGCCGCCGTTCGCGGCGGGCCGCTTTTGCGCCGTGCCGCCGGCGGCGGGGAGGTCGGCCTCGACCCGGTGGGCGCGGAGGCGGAGGATGGCGTCGAGCAGGCCCTGGACGCGGGCGGGGTCGGCCGGGCCGTGCGAGGGGAAGACCATCTCCCAGGCGGGCGCGCCGTTCGCGGCGGCGGGCGCATCGAGGCGCTGGAGCAGGAAGGACTGCGCGGGGTGGCGCACGGCGATGGAGGTGACGGCGTCCGGCGGGGCGGTGAAGAGCGCGGGGTCGTAGAGCGAGGCGAGGGGGACCGAGGCCAGTTCGAGGAGGGCGTTGGTGACGATGGCGGCCTGCCCGCCCGGGAAGCCGGCGTAGACGTGTCCGGGGGGGTGCGAGGCGGGCTTCCCGAAGGTGCGGGAGAGGGTCTGGCCGGAGGCGGTGCGGAACTCGACGGCGGGGGTGCTGCCGTCCTCGGACAGGCCGTAGGGGTCCGGGGCGGCGGGGTCGAGCGGGGGGAGGAAGGTGGTGACGCGGGTGGAGGCGAAGGCTTCGAGGAGGGCGTTGACGGCGGCGGGGTCGGCCCGCATGGGGACGGGCGAGGTGATGCGCCAGGTGGCGCCGGAGCGCTGGATGCGCACGAAGGGCTGGCCGGGGCGGCGGAGGGCGATCGAATCGATCGAGTCGGCGGGGATGCGGAAGAAGGAGGTATCGAGCCAATCGAGGGGCGAGGAGGGGAGGAGGGCGAAGAGGTTCGTCGAGGTGACGAAGACGTCGGTGGAGGCGGTGAGGCGCGTGAAGAGGCGGTTTTCGAGGGGGGAGTCGCTTCCGAAGAGGAGTTCGGCGCAGAGGGATCCGGCTTCGAGGCGGACGCCGGCGCGCGGGGCATCGAGGCCGAAGCGCGCGAGGGGGAGGTTGCGCTTGGCCTGGTCGCGGGCGGGGATGGTCTCGAAGAGGGGTGCGGCCTCGAGGGCGTCGAGGAGGCGCTGGACGGCGGTGGCGTCGGCCGGCTGCGAGCGCCGGCTGGTATGCCACCCGGACGACGTCTTCTCGACCTCGCAGCTCCAGCCGTCGCGGGCGACGGCGATGCGGTTCACGGCGTCGAAGGGGAGGTGCAGCAGGCGGTTCGCCCGCCCCGTGCGCGGCGCCGGCCGATTCCGCAGCACCGGGAACAGCAGCGCCGCGACCACGACGGCCGCAAGCAAAATGAACGTGGAGGCAAGATGGCGCATTCGGAGGATGGGGTTGGTTGTGGGTGGTGGTCGAGTCCGACAGGTCCGACGAGTCCGACAAGTCCGACAGGTCCGACAAGTCCCTTGTGTCAATCGGGTCCCTTGTGTCCCTTGTCCAGCGGCGTGGGCGCCACCTTGCGGTTGCGTCGCGCGAGGGTGGCGGCGCCCAGGAGGAGGATGGCGCCGGGGAATCCCGCGACGGAGAGCGCGACGAACAGCGCCTTGCGGCGTCGCGCGAGGGGCGGGCGCTGGAGGTTGGCGGGCGGGGCGAAGGCGTCGGCGGCGGGGTTGGAGGCGAGCCAGTCGAGGGCGGAGAGGAGGAGGGTGCGGTTGCCGTTGCGGCCGCGCCCGAGCATGGCGTTCGAGCCCAGGTGGGGGTCGGCCGCGACGGCGATGCGGGGGGGATGGAAGGCGAGGTCGACGGCGTTGGTGCCGCGTTCGGCGGCGACGAAGAGGGCGAGGCCGTTGCGCGCGGGGGCGTCGGGGCGGGGGGAGGTGTCGTCGCGGCGGAGGGAGGCGGGGGAGCCGACGATGGCGGTGGCGCGGAAGCTCGAGTAGCGGTCCTCGGGGCGGGGGTCGGCGCGGGGGGCGCCGGGCGCGGGCGGGGGGACGGTGGAGAGGACGCCGGGGGAGGAGAAGACGACGGTGGAGCGGTGGAGGTTGCGGGTGATGGGGTGCTCGGCGAAGCGGTCGGCCACGACGTCGGCGCCGGTGAGGGTCTGGGGGGAGAGGGCGACGTAGGGGAGGATGGAGACGCCGAAGCGCGCGAGGAGGGGTTCGAGGCCGGTGAGGGCGTCGCGCCGCGCGAGGAGGAGGAGGCTTCCGCCGCGGAGGACGTAGTCGGAGACGAGCGCGGCTTCGCCGGGGGAGAGGGTGTCGCGGGGGCCTGCGGCGACGAGGACGTCGCAGTCGGCCGGGACGCCCGACGCGGAGAGCGGGGGGAGGATGCGGAGGTCGTAGCCCTGGCGGCGGATTTCGCGGGCGAAGGAGGAGTAGCCGGCGAGGGGGGTCGTAGTCGGCGAAGTCGCGCTCGCCGTGGCCGGAGAGGGCGTAGGCGACGGGGGTTCGGGCGGAGGCGAGGCGCGCGAGGGCGGCGGCGCAGACGGCCTCGCCGCGGAAGGCGACGGGGCGCGGCGCGCCGTTTCCGGGGGTGTCGGCGTAGTCGAAGAGGTCGTCGGCGGGGATGGCGAGGCGCTGTCCCCGGGATTCGAAGAGGAGGGCGTTGACGCGGGTCTCGAAGGTGTCGAGGAGGTCGGCGGCGGCGGAGACGTCGCGGTAGGGGTCGAGGTGGCGGACGTGGAGGTGCGGGGAGGCCTTGCGCAGGCGCCGGAGGAGCTGCCGGACGGGCGCGGAGGCGGGGTGGCCGCGCTCGATGACGGCGGTGAGGGAGACGGGGGTGTCGAGGAGGGCGAGCTGGTGGAGGGTGGCGTCGTCCGGGGCGTTGGCGGCGAAGGGGAGGGTGTAGGAGGCCTCGAGGCGCAGGGCGAGGGCTCCGAGGAGCACGGCGAGGGCGATGGCGAGGCCGCCGGCGACGGCGGCATGGAGGCGCGCGCCGAAGACGCGGCGGGTGCGCCGGCGGATGGCGCGGCGGGCGTCGCGCGAGGGGCGGGTCAGCGGCATCGTTCGTCCTCCAGGAGGCGCGTGGCGAGGAAGAGCATGCAGGCGGTGGCGGCGAGGGCGGCGAGGAAGGGTCCGGGGAGGAAGTTCCCGAGGGCGGCCTCGGCGATCCAGGAGACGGGCCCGGAGACGGCGGCGCGGGCCTTGGCTTCGGGGAAGAAGAGGAGGGCGGTGGCGCCGGCGGCCCCGGCGGCGCCGAGGGCGAGGAGCATCCCGCCGGCCGCGGCGGCGGGGCGGCGCGCCGCGACGGAGCAGAGGGTGCCGAAGGCGGTGAAGGGGAGGGCGTGGATGGCCAGGAAGAGCGCCGCGCCCGCGAGGGCGGCGGGATCGAGGGGGAGGGGGCCTTCGCCGGGGCGGGCGAAGGCGGAGGCGAGGGTCCGGAGGGCTTCGGCCGGGGGGAGGCCCGACGGCGTCGCGGCGAGGGCGTGGAGGAGGAAGAGGGGGAAGGAGGCGAGGGCGAGGGAGAGCCAGACGAGGTGGACGGCGGCGCGGTATTTGCCGAAGACGAGGCTGCGCTCGCCCACGGGCGTGGCGAGGAGGAGGGGGAGGGTGCCGTCGCGGCGTTCGCCGGCGAAGAGGCGCATGGTGGCCAGGGCGGCGGTGAAGGGGGTGCAGAGGGCGGCCGCGTAGCACCAGATCTGTTCCACGCGCAGGAAGTGGCCTTCGGCGGAACCCAGGCCCAGATGGAAGAAGAGCGCGGTGGCGCACAGCGTGCCGGCAACCACGCACCAGCCCATCGAAGAGTGGCGGAAGACCGCCGCCTCGCGCGCCGTGATCGCGGAGCGGGCGCTCATGGGGCGGTCCCTCCGGGCACGGCGGGAGAGTCCGACGAGTCCGACGAGTCCGACAAGTCCGACGAGTCCGACGAGTCCGACGAGTCCGACAAGTCCGACGGGTCCGACGGGTCCGACAAGTCCGACGGGTCCGACGGGTCCGACCTGTCCGACCTGTCCGACGAGTCCGACTTGTCCGCCCCGTCCGCCGCGGCGAGCCACGCGGCGAGGGGGCTCTCGACGAAGTCGATGGCGCGGAGGCGCCAGCCGGCGCGGCGGACGGCCTCGACGATGGGTTCGCGGGGGTCGGCGGGGGCGGGCGGGGCGACGGTGAAGGCGAGGCGCCACCAGCCGTCGGGGAGGTGGTGGGCCTGGAAGCGTTCGAGGCCGGGGTGGCCGATGGCGGGCGGGGTGTCGGAGCCGTCGGGGGAGCGCACTTCCAGGCGGAGTTCCCGTCCGGCGGCGTCGGGCGGGAGCGGGGGGATCTGCTCCGCGCCGCAGGCGGCCACGAGGCGCCCGGCGCGCAGGGCGGCGAAGCGGGTGCAGAGGCGCGAGGCTTCGGGAAGCTGGTGGGTGGCGAGGAGGATGGCGGCCTTGGCGGAGAGGCCGCGGATGAGGGCGGCGATGGAGCGCAGCTGGAAGGGGTCGATCTCCGCAAGGGGCTCGTCGAGCAGGAGGACCTTGGGGGAGTGGACGATGGCGGTGGCGATGCCGCAGCGGATGCGCTGGCCCTGGGAGAGGAGGCCGATGCGCACGTGGCGCTCCCGTTCGAGGCCGCAGCGGGCGATGGCGTCGCGGGCGCGGACCTTGGCGCGGCGGCCGCCCTGGCCGTAGAGGGTCGAGCGGTAGAGGAGGAACTCCTCGACGGTGGGGTCGGGCGGCAGGGGGGCGCGCTCGGGGAGGAAGCCCGTGGCGGCGCGCCGCCGGGGGGAGCCTTCGTAGAGGTCCCTGCCGCCCACGAGCACCTCGCCGCCGGTGGGGGCGAGGGTGCCGGCCGCCATCCGAAGGAGGGTGGACTTGCCGGCGCCGTTGCGCCCGAGAAGCCCGACGATCTCGCCGGGGGCGACGGAGAGCGAGAGGTCGTCCACGGCCGCGAAGGCGCCGAAGCGGCGGGTGAGATGGCGGAGTTCCAGCATGGTGCCGCGATTCCCCGGGCCGGCTAGCGGCCGACCGCCAGACGCTCCGCGAGCCGTTCGGGGAGGCCCGCACGGCGGTTTTTTTCCATCGCGGTCTCGATGTCGTAGGGCACGCGGCGGAAGCGGATCTGGCGGGCCTTGACGTCGTAGATCGCGTAGGAGCCGAAGGGGACGCCGTCGCGGGGCTGGCCCACGCTTCCGACGTTCACGAAGTAGCGCGTCCCGAAGACGAGCCGGAAGTCCTCCGGGGGCAGGCGCATCACGTCGCCCAGGCGCAGTTCGAAGCGCAGGGGCACGTGGGTGTGGCCGTGGAAGCAGACGGCGGTGTCCTGCAGGATCATGGAGGCCTCGGCCTCGAGGATGTCGAAGACGTAGCCCCACTGGTCGGGCATGTCCAGCGTTCCATGGACGAGGGCGATCCGGGAGACCTTCCGCTCGTAGGGGAGGCCTTGCAGCCACTCGACGTCCTCCTCGCGGAGCTGCCGGCGGGTCCATTCGATGACCATGGCGGCCATGGGATGGAAGCCTTCGAGGGGGTCGTGGTGGGAGCAGTAGTGGTCGTGGTTGCCGCGCACGGTGGCGCAGTCGAGCGCGCGGACCTTCTCCACGCATTCGCGGGGGCTGGCGTTGTAGCCGACCACGTCGCCGACGCAGAGGAAGTCCGTCACGGACTGCGAGCGCGCGTCCTCGATCACGGCCTCCAATGCTTCGAGGTTGGCGTGGATGTCGCCCAGTATGGCGTAGAGTCGATCCATGGCGGGGAAAGGCGCTCGGGCGCGGGGGGGATCAGCCGAACTGGAGGATGGCGTTGGCGGCGGGGAGGTCGTCGGGCAGGGTGATCTTGAAGTTGGGGCGCTGGCATTTGACGAGCCGGACGGGCTCGCCCAGGGCTTCCACGGCGGAGGAGTCGTCGGTGAAGACGACCTTGTCGGCGTCGGCCTTTTCGTAGGCGCGCTTCAGGATGTCGGCCTGGAAGGCCTGGGGGGTCTGGGCGCTCCAGAGCTTGGTGCGGTCGATGGTGCCTTCGACGGCCAGGTAGCGTCCGGCGGCGACCTTGACGGTGTCGACCACCTTGCTGGCGGCGACGGCGGCGCCGTGGCGCTGGGCGGTGCGGACGGTTTCGCCGATGAGGTCGGGGGTGACGAGCGGGCGGGCGCCGTCGTGGACGACGATCACGGTGGTGTCGGGATCCATGGCCTCCATGCCGCACTTGACGGAGGTCTGGCGGCGCGCCCCGCCTTTGACGACGGCGTAGAGCTTGGAGATGCCGTAGAGGCGCCCGGCGCTCTTGCCGGCGTCGACCTGGTCCTTGCGCACCACGAGCACGATCCGGTCGATGGCGGGGCAGGCCTCGAAGGCCATCAGCGAATAGGCGATGACGGGCTTGGGGCCGAGGCTCAGGAAGGCCTTGTCCACGTGGGCGCCCATGCGCTTGCTCTTGCCTGCGGCGACGATGATGGCAGTGACCATAGAAAGACTCCTTTTCCTGCCGCGGGAGACCGTTCGACCGGCCGTCCGCGCGGCTTTCCTCTATCGAGTATCCATACGGGGAATAAAGATACCCCCATGCCCGCGCGAAGTCAAGCCAATGTCGCGCGTCGGCGCGCCTGCGGCACGCCGCCGGCGATTGACCGGATTGACCGGATTGACCCGATTGACGCCGCCCCGCCCGCCCCGCCCCCTCCCTGGGGACCGCCGTCCCCGGCGGGCTGGTCGCCTGTCGCCTGTCGCGGGTCGCTACCGGGCGCCGCTGTAGAGGCGGTCGAACCAATAGGGGAGGAGGGTCGTCGGCGGGAGGTGGCGGTTGAACTGGCGGGCGAGCTCCTCGATGCCGTCGACGTTGGCGAGGGCCTGCGAGCGGGTGAGGCGCGCGGCGCGGGCCTGGAGGGTTTCGAGGCGGGAGGGGTTGTCCACGAGCGAGGGGTCGCCGCCGGAGCGGAGGACGAGGAGGTCGCGGTACCAGGAGAGGATGCATTCGAGGAAGGCGGCGCGGTATTCGCGGAAGCGGGCTTCGATGCGGGCATCGAGCACTTCGTCGTCCTCGTCGAGCTTGTCCTCCTCCTGCCTGGCTTCGGCCGCGATTTCGGCGCGCGCCCTGTCTTTGAGGCCGTCGAGGATGGCGTTGAGGCGCGCCGCGACGGCCATGGCGGCGGCGGGCCCCTCGTTGGCGGCGTCGGTGACGGCATCGAGGATGGCCTCGCGGCAGTCGGGGTCGAGCAGGATGCCGGGGGGCTCGACCTCCCGCACGTCGAGGCGCTGGCACCGCGACAGGATGGTGGGGGGCAGGGCTTCGGGGGTGTCGGTGAGCAGGAGGATGAGGGTTCGCGGGGGCGGTTCCTCGAGGGTGAGGAGGAAGGCGTTGGCGGCCTCGGTGTTCAGGCAGTCGGCGCCGGCGAGGAGGATGGCCTTCCAGCCGCCGATGAAGGAGGTCTGGGAGGCGAAGGGCAGGACGATGTCGCGGATCTGGTCGACGGAGATGATGCGGGAGCGCTTTTCCGGCTCGATCCAGCAGGCGTCGACCCAGATGCGCTCGGAGGCCTGCCGGCAGGCGTTGCAGGTCTTGCAGGGCGGGTTTTCCTCCTGGCAGGCGAGGAGCTGGAGGATGCGGATGGCCAGGTCGCCCGCGGCGCCGCGGGGGGAGCCGACGAGGAGGTAGGCATGGGCCGTGCGGTCGGCGAGGAAGGCGCGCCTGAAGGGGTCGAAGGCGTCGTCGACGGTCATGGGGGGCATTCTCCGCGTGGGGCGTGGAGGCGCGGGGCGAAGCGCGAGGAAAGGATGCTCCAGAGGTCGTCGAAGACCTCGTCGGGGTCGCGCGAGGCGTCCACCACGACGCAGCGGCTGGGCTCTTCGCGGGCGAGGTCGAGGAAGCCCTTGCGCATCCGGGCGTGGAAGCCGGCGTCCTCGCGCTCGAAGCGGTCGGGGCCTTCGTCGCGCGCGGCCATGCGGCCCAGGCCCACCTCGGCGGGGACATCGAGCACGAAGGTGAGGTCCGGGACGCGGCCGGCGGTGGCGAAGGCGTTGAGGGCCTTGAGGGTCTCGACCGGGAGGCCGCGGCCGTAGCCCTGGTAGGCCACGGTGGAGTCGGTGAAGCGGTCGCTGAGGACCCAGGCGCCGCGCGCGAGGGCCGGCTCGACCACCCGCGCGACCAGCTGGGCGCGGCTGGCGCAGAAGAGGAGCGGCTCGGCGCGTTCGCAGGGGGTTTCGCCGGCGGCGTCGTGCTGGAGGAGGCCGCGCACGGACTCGCCCAGCCGCGTCCCGCCCGGCTCGCGGGTGGTCACGACATCCAGCCCCATTTCGCCGAGACGGGCGGCCAGCCGCCGGATCTGGGTGGACTTGCCGCCGCCCTCCGGCCCTTCAAAGGTGACGAAGACGCCACGCGCGTCGCAAGGAGTACGAGTTACAGACATGAAACCGGAGTATACCACCCCGTTCCCGCAGCGGGAAGGAAAAGTGGTTGGGGGGGCGGTGGCGGTCCCCAGGCGGCAAGCGACAGGCGACAAGCGACAGGCGACAGGCGTGGATGCGCGGGTGCGCGGGTGGGTGGGTGGCGGGTGCGTGGGTGCGCGGGCGGGTGGGTGGCGGGTGCGCGGGTCGGGTGGGGTGCGCGGGTGCGTGGGTGCGCGGGCGGGTGCGTGGGTGCGCGGGCGGGCGGGTGGGTGGGTGGGTGGGTGGGCGTCGGTCGGGTCGATCGGGTCAATCGGGTCAATCGGGTCAATCCGGTCAATCGGGTCAATCCGGTCAATCCGGTCAATCGCCGGCGGCCCGCCGCGACCCGCGGCATGGGCGGGCGGGCCTGTCGCGTGTCGAGCGTCGAGCGTCGCCCGTCGCCCGTCGCGTGTCGCCCGTCGCGAGTCGCCTCCTTCCGGCGCGTTCCGAATTGCCCGCGCTGCGGGGGTTCGCTATACTTGGCCCATCCATGACCTCCGTCCTTCCACCTCTTCCCGGGGATGTCGCCATCGAAGTGCGCGGCGTGAGCAAGGAGTATCGCCTGCAAGGGGCCGGCGGTTCGCTCAAGGCCGCGCTTCTCGACCGCCTGCGCGGGCGGCGCCGCCCCGTTTTCCGCGCCTTGGACCATGCGGATTTCACCGTGCGCAAGGGCGAGACGCTCGGCATCATCGGGGCGAACGGCGCCGGCAAGTCCACCCTGCTCGCGCTGGTCGCCGGCACGCTCCGCCCCACCACCGGGACCATCCGCACCGCCGGCGCCATCTCCTCCCTCCTCGAGCTGGGCGCCGGCTTCCATCCGGACCTCACCGGGCGCGACAACGTCTACCTCTACGGCGCCATCATGGGGCTTCCGCGCGCCCGCATGCGCTCGCGCTTCGACGCCATCGTGGACTTCGCCGGCATCGGGCCGTTCATCGACCAGCCGGTCCGCAGCTACTCCTCCGGGATGTACGTGCGCCTCGGCTTCGCCGTGGCCGTGGAGGTCGATCCCGACATCCTGCTCGTGGACGAGGTGCTGGCCGTGGGCGACGTCGACTTCCAGCGCAAGTGCCTCGACCGCATGAGGGCCTTCCGCGACGCCGGCAAGACCCTCCTCGTGATCTCCCACGACATGCACGCCATCCGCTCGATCTCGGACCGCATCCTCCTGCTCGACCGCGGGCGGGTGAAGGGCGTGGGCGCGCCGGACGAGATCGTCTCGGGATACCAGCGCGCCGCCCTCGGCGCGGCCTCCGGCAACGGCCTCCGGCGCGAATGGGGGTCGGGCGAAGTGCGCTTCACGGGCGTGGACCTGACGGACGGCGACGGCCGTCCCCGCCCGCTCTTCGAGGCCGGGTCCACCCTGCGCATCGCCCTGCGCTACCACGCCGACCGGCCCGTGCCCGCCCCCGTCTTCGGCTTCGCCGTGGCGGACGCCGCCGGGCGCATCGTCTACGGCGCCAACACGCAGACGGCCCGCTTCCCCGTGGGCGACCTGCCCGAGGGCGACGGCTCGCTCGTGCTCGAACTCCCCGATTTGCGCCTGGCCTCCGGCGCCTACCTCCTTTCCGTGTCCGTCCACTCCGCCGACCACGTCTCGAACTACCACCGCCTCGACCACGCCTTCCCCTTCACCGTGGCCAATCCGCTCTCCTTCGACGGCTGCGTCGCGATGGACACCCGCTGGAGCCGCCCATGACCCTTCCCGACCTGCTCGCGGACCCCCGCGTCCTTCCCGTCCTCCAAAACGCCCTGGAAGAGGACATCGGCCCCGGCGACGCCACCACCCTCGCCCTCGTCGACCCCGGCATCGAGGCCGAAGGGACCATCTTCCCGCGCTCCGGATGCCGCGTGGCCGGCGCCGGGGTGGCCGCGGCCGTCCTCCACGCCGTCGATCCCGCCATCCGCTGCGAGATCCTCCTGCCCGACGGCTCGGACGCCCCCGCCGACGCGCCCATCCTCCGCCTCCGCGGGCGCGCCGCCTCCATCCTCACCGCCGAGCGCGTGGCCCTCAACTTCCTCCAGCGCATGTGCGGCATCGCCACGATGACCCGCCGCTTCGTCCGGGCCGTGGCCGATTTCGGCACGCTCATCCTCGACACCCGGAAGACCACCCCCGGCCTCCGCGCCTTCGAGAAGTACAGCGTGCTCTGCGGCGGCGGCGCCAACCACCGCATGGGCCTCTACGACCGCGTGATGGTGAAGGACAACCACCGCCGCCTCTGGGCCTCGGGCGACCCCTTCTCCCTCGACGGCGCCGTGGAGGCCGCCCGCGCCCGCTTCCCGGAACTCGCCGTGGAGGTGGAGGTGGAGAGCCTCGACGAATGCCGCTCCGCCCTCCGCGCGCGCCCCGAATGGATCCTGCTCGACAACATGCCCTGCGACCGCATGGCCGAGTGCGTCCGCCTCTGCAAGGGCATCTCCCGCACCGAAGCCTCCGGCGGCATCACCTTCGAACGCATCCGCGAGGTCGCCGCCACCGGCGTGGACGCCATCTCCCTCGGCTGCCTCACCCACTCCGCCCCCGCGTGCGACCTCTCGCTCGAATGGACGGAGATCCGCTGAACCGCCGGCCTGCGCCATGACGGACCTCCTGAAGAACGGCGCCTTCCTGCTCGTGCTGCTCGGCTCGTTCCACGCGCTGGCGCGGACGGTCCGCCGGCGGCCCGCGTCCGGCGCCTGGCGGGGGTTCGCGGCGCGCCTCCGCGCCCGCGGCGTGGAGCAGCGCGACACCGCCTGGCTCTTCGGCCTCCTCGCCGTCACCCTCGTCCCCGCGCTGGTCTCCGGGTTTTTCCCCGCGCCCGCCGCGTCCGCCGCGCCCGCCGCGTCTTCGCCGGTTGCGGAGGCGCTCGCGTTCCTGGCGGGGCCGCTGCTCTTCCCGGCGGCCCTCGCGCTGGCCGCCGTCCTCCCGCCGCTCCTCCGCGGCCTCGACGCCCGCGACGTCTTCGGCCTGCGCGGAAGCGTGTCCGGGGCCCTGCGGCTGGGCGTCCGCTGGGGGATGGCCATGGTCCTCCCCCTCCTTCTCCTCGGCCTTGCGCTGGCCGGGCTCTCGCGCCTCGGCGGGACGGAGCCCGAACCCCAGCCGGTCTTCCGGAGCCTGGGGGCCTCGGGCGAGGCGCCCTGGCGGCAGCTCTGGATCGTGCTTTGCGGCGTGCTGTTTTCGCCCCTCGGGGAAGAGGCGGCCTTCCGCGGCCTGCTGCTTCCCGCGCTGCTCCGCCGTCGCGGCGTCGCGGGGTCCGTCGTGCTCTCCTCCCTCTTCTTCGCCGCGATCCACCTCCACCTCGACGCCTTCCTCCCCCTCGCCTGCGTGGGCGCCTGCCTCTCGCTCGCCTACCTGGCCACCGGGAGGCTGCTCGTGCCCGTCGCCATGCACGCCACCTACAACGCCGCCTCCCTCCTCCTCGCCTTCCTGGAATAGGGGCGCGCCACGCTCGGCGTGGGGCGGGTGGCGGGTTCGGCGTCAGTCGGGTCAGTCGGGTCAATCGTCGCGTGTCGAGCGTCAATCGGGCCAATCGGGTCAGTCGGGTCAATCGTCGCCCGTCGCGTGTCGAGCGTCAATCGGGCCAATCGGGTCAGTCGGGTCAATCGTCGCGTGTCGAGCGTCAATCGGGCCAATCGGGTCAGTCGGGTCAATCGTCGCGTGTCGCGTGTCGAGCGTCAATCGGGCCAATCGGGTCAATCGGGTCAATCGGGTCAATCGGGTCGCCCGTCGCCCGTCGCCCGTCGCCTGTCGGCGGGTCGTCAGATGCGGTCGGGGGTGGCGATGCCGAGGAGGCCGAGGCCGTGGCGGAGGACCTTCGCGACCATGGCGCAGAGGCGGGCGCGGCTGTCGCGCACGGCGGGTTCGGCCTTGAGGACGGGGAGGCGCTGGTAGAAGCCCGAGTAGAGCTGGGCGAGCTCGTAGAGGGCGTCCGCGAGGAGGCTGGGCTTGTAGGCCGCGGCGGCGCGGGCGACGGCGGAGGGGTAGCGCAGCAGGTGGAGGACGAGGCGCTTTTCGGCGTCGTCGCCGAGGAGGAGGGGGGCCTGGCCGAGGTCGACCTCCGGGGCCTGTTCGCGGAACTTGTCCAGCAGGCTCCGGATGCGGGCGTAGGCGTACTGGAGGTAGGGGCCGGAGTTGCCGTCGAGGGCGAGGGCCTTCTCCCAGGTGAAGGTGACCATCGTCTGGGGGCTCTGCGAGAGGTCGGCGTACTTGATGGCGCCGATGCCGATCTGGGCGGCGAGCCGCTTCGCCTCGTCCTCGGGCATGTCGGGGCGGGTCTCGTCGAGGATGGCACGGGCGCGGGCCTCGGCCTCGTCGAGGAGGGATTCGAGGGAGATGAGGTTGCCCTGGCGGGTGGAGATGGTGCCTTCGGGGAGGCGCATCAGGCCGAACCAGACGTGGACGAGGTCGCAGGAGTCCGGGACGATGCCGGCCTTGCGGCTGATGCGGAAGAACTGGCGGAAGTGGAGCTGCTGGCGCTCGTCGGTGACGTAGACCATCGAGTCCGGCGCGTAGTCGCGCATGCGGGTGGCGACGGTGGCGATGTCGGTGGTGGTGTAGTTGAAGCCGCCGTCGCTCTTGCGGACGATGGCGACGTCGAGGCCGTCGTCGGAGAGGTCGACGATGGTGGCGCCTTCGCTCTCCTTCGCGAGGCCGGCCCGTTCGAGGCGTTCGACCACCCCGGCGAGCTGGTCCTGGTAGTAGCTTTCGCCGCGGGTGGTGTCGAACCGGACGTCGAGGCGGCGGTAGACGCGGTCGAATTCGTTCCTGGAGAGGCGGACGAACTCCTTCCAGAGGGCGCGGTTTTCGGGGTCGCCCTGCTGGAGCTTCACGGTTTCGAGGCGGCAGGCGTCGAGCCAGGCTTCGGCTTCGGCCTTCCGGGCGTCGTCGGCGTCGTCCGGGGCCTGGGTCCGCGCGTAGCTTTCCACGTAGATGCGCTGGAGTTCCCCGACGGGGTCCTTTTCGAGGGCGTCGGGGTCGAGGAAGGCGCGGTAGCCGCGGATGATGATGCCGAACTGGGTGCCCCAGTCGCCGATGTGGTTGTCGGCCACGACGCGGTAGCCGAGGGCGCGGAAGATGCGGTCGAGGGCGTTGCCGATGACCGTGGAGCGGATGTGCCCGATGTGCATGGGCTTGGCGACGTTCGGGCTGGAGTAGTCGATGACGAGCGTTCGTCCGGCACCGGAGGGGACGATGCCGAGGAGGGGGTCGGCCGACCAGGCTTCGGCCTGTCCGGCGAGCCAGCCGGGGTCGAGGGTGAGGTTGATGAAGCCGGGGCCGGCGATTTCGGCCTTTTCGATGGCGGGCGGGAGGGGGCGGCCTTCGACGAGGCGCGCCGCGATGTCGCGCGGCTTGAGGCGCAAGACCTTGGCGAGGGCCATGGCGTCGTTGCACTGGTAGTCGCCGAAGCGGGGGTCGGTGGCGGGGGCGACGCGGAGGGAGATGCCGTCGGCGGCGTCGCCGAAGGCCGAAGCCAGGCCGTCCTGGAGCCACGAGGCCAGCGCGGCCTCGATGCCGGCGCCTGGGGAAGCGGATTCGTTCATGCCCGTAGGATAGACCAATCCACCCGTCCCCGCAAGCGACGGAACGCCGCGGGCGCCGGGCGCGGCGCGGCGCGCCGCGCGAAAGGCGGCGCGCCGTTTTTCCGGGCGGAGTTACCGGAGGAACAGGGTGGTGCCGAAGGCGGGCGGGCAGGCGTAGACGAGCTTCGTGCCGTTGTCCTCGATGGAGAGTTCGCCGAGGTAGGCGGTTCCGGCGACGTCGGGGAAGGAGGCGTTGTCGATGAGCGTCTGGAAGGCGCCGGTGCTGTCTTCGCCGGAGGAGGCGATCACCTGGCGCGAGCCGGGGTGGCGGCGCGACCAGTCGCGGGCGTGGAGGGTGAGGCGGCAGCCGGGGGTGCCGTAGCCGGGGATTTCCGAGGCTTTGGAGTAGATGCGGTTGTTCGGGGCCTGGATGGGGGTCTGGTCGAAGCCGTCGGGCGGGATGGCGATGTCGAGGTGCGCGTTGTAGTTGAAGGTGATGGTGCCGGCGACGCCGTTCGCCTCGTTGCCCGCGGCGCCGTACGCGCGGGCCTCGAGCAGGGCCCCGGGGCCGGAGATGCGGATGAGGGCGTTCGAGCTGTGGCCCATGAGGGGGCTGCCGGTTTCGAAGCTGGGCCATTCGGAGCCGCAGAGGAAGTGGCCCACGGAGACGGTCGCGTCCTCGATGATCACGCCGTGGTCGATGGAGCCGGGGCCGCCGCCGATCACCAGCGAGGAGGAGTTGGCGCCGTGGACGAGCGCGCCGTTCGACACGCGGAGGAAGTGGTTGGTGGAGGCCTTGCGCGGGCCGATCAGGAATTGGGGGTTGCGCCAGCCGCCTTCCCGGTCGAAGCGGATCTCGCTGCCTTCGCCGTCCACCCAGACGAGGTGGTTGTGGGTCTCGAGGAAGTCGTAGTACACGGCGCCGTCGCCGCCGTCGGCGACGCCTTCCACGTAGTACAGCGAGGCGTTGTCGTTCGTGAGGATCATCTTGCCGCCGCCGCGCACGAGGAAGGTCACCTGCTTGAGCGCGTCCGACCAATGGCCGTACCAGCCGTTCGCGATGCCGGCGGCGGTGAGGACGGCGCCATTCTCGACGATGTTCGTCTGGGAGTGGCCGGAGGTGGCGAAGGTGCGGCAGGAGAGGGTGGTGTTGGTGCCGGACAGGACGAAGGTGTCGCCGCCGCCGCGGTTCACCGAGACGTCGCCCGCGACGGCGACGCTGGCGCCGTTGTCGATGGTGGCGGTGGCGAGCGAGCCCTGGAGCCAGAGCGCGGCGAGCGAGGCCTCCGTGCCGGAGAGGCCGAGGCGGATGTGCGGAACCCAGTCGCTCCAAGGCTCGCCGGCGGCCCAGTTCTCGCCCCAGGTGACGCCGATGCCGAAGCCGGTGGTGTCCATGATGCGCCACTGGTCGCCGCCGTTGGCGTGGGCGAGGGGCGCGGTGCACAGGACCGTCCCGTTGCTGAAGACGAGCGACGAGTGGTCGCCGTACATCGTGAAGAGTTCGCCTCGCGAGGCGATGTCCAGCGTGTGGCCCTGGAGGTCGAAGACGATTTGGTCCGCCGGGTTGCCGTATTTGTTCCAGTAGGTGGCGGAGAGGTTGTCGATGATGTCGACGGTGCGGTCTCCGGCGAGGGTGACGGTCGCGGGGCCGCCGGAGAAGTAGACGGCATCGCCCGCGTCCGGGCAACGGGTTGCGTCGGCCTCGGAGACGATCTCCCAGTTTCCGCCCACATTCTCGAAGACGATGGTCTTCCAGTTCGCGGCGGCCTCGAAGGCGCCGCCGGCGGCGTTGTTCCACAGGAAGGTGTCCGCGGGGGCGGCGGACGCGCAGAGCAGGGCGGCCGCGAGGGCGAGGGGCGCGGCGGAGGATGGCTGGGTCATGGGATCACCTCGGGGTTGGGACGACGATGGAAGGTTCATGCGACGGAACCATACCCCCCATGATACGAGGGCGGAAAAGGTTGTCAAGGATCCCTAAACTGCGGGAGATTTGGCGCGAGGGCGTTTCGAAGGGCCGGGAGCACGGTTTGACGGCTGTCGGGAGGGGGATCGAAGGGTGCCGGCTCTCCGTCGACGCCCTGCTTGTTCCTTTTCCAGGCGTTTCCAGCCTTGGGGAGGGCGTCGGGCGCCCTTCCAGGCGAAATCCAGGCAGGCTCCGCCGCGGCCGGGCTGTCGCCCGTCCGTCCGGAGCCGTCCGGTTCCGGCTTTTGCCTCGCGCTACGTCGATTCGGTGGGCTGCACACCCGGCAGGGGAACGCCTCGAGCAGCTCCAGGACGCGCTTCACCCACTCCTTCGGGGCGGCGAAGCGCAGGACGATCTTGCGGCTGAGCCGCGAAAGGCGCGCGCCGGCCGTCAGCACGTGGAAGCGCACGCCGCGCACGCGCCGCACGCGGTTCTCCGGCTCCGGGTCGGCCGCCCGGAGCGCGGCGGCCATGTTGTAGGCCACCGCGTTGAGCGCGAACCAGGCCGCGTTGGCCCCGAACTTCTGGCTCGGCGGGCGGGCCGCCGCCAGGTCGTTCTTCATTTCGTCGTGGACGTGCTCGACCGTGCCCGCCTTCCCGCGGTGCCATTCGACGACCTTTTCGCCCGACTCCGCCCGGTTGGTCGCCACGGCGAAGTGCTTGCGGTCGTTCCCGTCGTCGAAGAGCTCGCCCTGGGGCTTGAGGAAGCGGAGCCCGATGCAGCGCCGGGGGCGCGCATGCTTGTTCTCGGAGCGCAGGCCGGGGACGTAGTCGAGCTCGGCCCACTGCTTGAGCGTGCCGTCCGGTTCGCGGTCGAACGTCTTCCACGCATCTTCGGGGACGCGGCGCGCGGCGGCCGCCCCACTTCCGGGACCATCCGGACGCTGATCGCGTAGTCGATCCTGCCCCGCGGGCCGCCCTCGCGCTCCGGATCCTCGAGCCAGCCGTACAGGTCGTTGTTGTCGCAGGCGCTGTCGCCGCGAAAGCCGAACACGCGCACGCTCGGGGGGAGTTCGGCGAACGCCAGGCGCGCGCAGCGGAGGGGGTCCTTGGAGGCGGGCACGTTGCCGTCGCGGAACTCGGTGGCCAGCACCACGCCCGCCTCGGCCCAGACCGCGACCACCGGCTGGTAGCCCCGCTCCCCCGTGTAGGCGACCGTCGCCGAGCGCTTGTTGCTCTCCACGATCGTCGCGTCCAGGTCGACCGTCGCCACCGCGGGGCTCCCCCCGGGCTGGCGCGCCGCCGCGGCGCGCGCCGAAACCCCCACGACCGCCTGCAGGCCGCGAAGCCCCTCCGTGGGCTCGGGCACGCTCGACTTCAAGTCCAGCTCGAGCGCCCGCTCCCGCGCCCGCGCCACCGCCTCCGCGTCGTGGAAGCGCTCGAGCCAGTCGCGAAGGGCGCGGGAGCCCGGCGCCTGGAAGCCCAGCATCTTCGACACCGCCCGGATCCCCGCGCAGCCGGTCCACGTCCTCCACGCATCCCGCGCCGAGCATCAGCGCGCACGCCGCCGACTCGACGAACTCGCCCGCCGTGAAGCCGAGCCTGATGCGGCGCAGGGCGCCGAGGTTCGCGTCGCACGCCCCGGGAAGCCCCATGCCGCGGAAGACGCGGGAGGCCACCGCCATGCCGCCAAGGCCGGTCACGGTGCCGGGAACGGGGTCCGGGGAGATTTCGTAGGGGATTTTCCATTGGGTAGGGGTTTTCGGTCTCATGGGCGCATATTCTATCAAGACAGCCTTGATGAAACAAGCGGGAAATTATCGCCGTTTTCCCGCTCCATTCCAGCACTTCGGAGACCCTCGCAAAAAATCTCCCGCAAAACAGGGAGGATTTGGGCGCGCCCGCGCCCCTCGGCGGCATGCCGTTTGCCATTGGCGCGGCGTCCGCTTCCTGCTATCATCGCACGCAAGAAGGCGGAACGGGGCGCGGGCTCCGGATTTTTCAAATTGCCGCCATCCGTCCACAGAGGGTATCCTGTACGGCCATGAATTTCCAGCCCAGTCTTTTTGATCGTGTCCTTTCGAATCCCGAGGCGTACGAGTTCGACGTCGCGTCCCTTGGCCCGTGCAAGATCGATTCGCCGGCGCGCGAGCGCTGGTTCGTGCCGGAGGGCGCCCGCTGCGCGCTGTCGCCGGATGTCGAGATCCGCGACGGCGCGGCCGTGCTTCCCGCCGGGATGCCCTCCTTCGAGAAGGCGGGGGCGCACCGCAAGATCTTCCACGACCCCGCCTGGAGCCGCGCCGCGATCCTCACGGCGGGCGGCCTTTGCCCGGGGCTCAACCACGTGATCAAGGCGCTGGTCGAGATCCTCAACTCCGACTACGGCGTCAAGACCATCTACGGCATCCGCTACGGCTTCCGCGGCTTCATCGCGAAGCACGGCTACGAGCCGCTGATGCTCGACCCGGACAACGTCGACACCATCCACGAGCTGGGCGGGACCATCCTGGGCTCGTCGCGCGGCCAGCAGGACGTGGGCGAGATCGTCGACGCCATCATACGGATGAACATCAACCTGCTCTTCTGCGTGGGGGGCGACGGCACCTTGCGCGGCGCGCACGACATCGCGATGGAGTGCAAGCGGCGGCGCCTCTTCGTGAGCGTGGTGGCCGTTCCGAAGACGGTGGACAACGACCTCAACTTCGTGGGGAACTCCTTTGGCTTCGAGACGGCGGTGGCGGAGACCTCGCCCATCATCCAGGCCGCCCACATCGAGGCGCGGGGCACGGTGAACGGCGTGGGCCTCGTGAAGCTGATGGGCCGCGATTCGGGCTTCATCGCCGCCTATGCCACGGTGGCCAACCCGGTCGTGAACTTCTGCCTGATCCCGGAGATGCCCTTCGCCCTCGACGGGCCGAACGGGCTCCTCGCCGCCCTCGAGCGCCGCTTCCGGAAGAAGGACCACTGCGTGATCGTGGTGGCCGAAGGCGCCGGGCAAGACCTGATCACGGACGCCGTCCCGCAGTACGACCCCTCCGGGAACCTGCTCAAGAAGGACATCGGCGAGTTCCTGAAGAAGAAGATTTCCGCGCACTTCGAGGCGCTTGGGGTTGAAACGTCGGTGAAGTACTTCGACCCCAGCTACTCCATCCGCAGCGTCCCCGCGCGGGGGTCCGATGCGATCCACTGCCACCTGCTGGCCTGCAACGCCGTGCACGCGGCGATGGCGGGCCGGACCGACTGCGTGGTGGGCAACATGCACCACGGCAGCACCTACACGCTCGTCCCGATCGTCCTGGCGACGATGGAGCGGCAGAAGGTGGACCTCGCCTCCGGCCTGTGGGGCGCCGTGCTCGACGCCACGTGCCAGGGGGCCTATTTCGGCACGTCGGAATAGCCCCGCGCACCCCCCAAGACGGCGGTGCGCCCGCGGTTGTCCCCCCCTCCCCATGTCCCCAGGATCCCCATGTACCTGAAATCCCTCGAGATGGTCGGCTTCAAGAGCTTCGCGGACCGGACGAAGCTCGAGTTCGAGCCGGGCATGACCGCGATCGTGGGCCCGAACGGCTGCGGCAAGAGCAACGTCTCCGACGCCATCCGCTGGGTGCTCGGGGAACAGCGCCCCACCGCCCTGCGCGGCTCGAAGATGCAGGACGTGATCTTCGGCGGCACCGACGCCCGGAAGCCCCTCGGCATGGCCGAAGTGAGCATCACCTTCGCCGACTGCGAAGAGGTGCTGAAGACCGAATTCAACGAGGTGACCGTCACCCGGCGCGTCTTCCGTTCCGGCGAAGGCGCCTACTTCCTGAACAAGACGGCATGCCGCTTGCGCGACATCCAGCGTCTCTTCATGGGCACGGGCATCGGCACCACGAGCTATTCGGTGATGGCGCAGGGGCAGATCGACGCCATTCTCTCCTCCAGGCCCGAGGACCGCCGGGTGGTCTTCGAGGAGGCGGCGGGCATCACCAAGTTCAAGGCCGACCGCAAGGAGGCCATGCGCAAGCTGGACCAGACCGACGCGAACCTGCTCCGCCTGGCCGACGTGATCCGCGAGGCCAAGCGCCAGATCGGCTCGCTCCAGCGCCAGGCGGGCAAGGCGCGCCGCTACCGGGAGCTTCGCGCGGAGCTTCGCGGGCTCGACCTTTTCGCGACGAAGCGCCGCCTCGCCGCCCTCGAGGAGCGGTTGCGCGGGATCGCGGGCGAGGCGGAGGCGCTGGCCGCCCGGATGGCTTCCGGGCAGGAGTCCGTGGCGGCCGCCGAGGCCGCCGTGGCCCGCGCCCGCGAGGGGATTTTCGAGGCGGAGCGCCGGATCGGCGCCCTCGTCGAGTCCGCGGCGCAGGCCGAGGGGCGGCTGCGCCAGGCCCGCCAGATGATCCAGGTGAACGAGCAGCGCGTGGGGGAGTACCGGCAGTGGTCCGAGCGCGACAACCTCGAAATGGCCGAGACCACCCGCCAGATCCACGTCTCGCGCGAGCTTCACGCGAAACTCTCCGACACGCGGCGCCGGATCGAGCGGGAGGCGGCCGGTTCGGCCGAAGCCCTCGAGGCGGCGCAGGAGCTGTGCGACGGCCACAAGGAGGCCGCCGACGCGGCCCGCGCCGCCCTCCAGCGCGCCCGCGCCGAGTCGATCGAGATCGAACGCCGCTGCGCCTCGCTCCAGAACCAGGTCTCCGCCCTCGAGGCCCGCCAGCGCGAGGCGCTCCTCCGCCGCGAGCGGCTCGCCGCCGAACGCGACCAGCTCGCCGAGACCCTCGCGGGCGTGGAAGAGGCGCGCGACGCGCTCTCCGCGAAGCTCGAAGGGCGGCGCGCCGCCGTCGCGGAAGAGCAGGGGCGGCTCGAGACGCTCGAGGGCGACCGCGACGCCACCGCCGGGGAGCTTTCCGCCGTCCGCCAGGAGGCCGCCGAGGCCCAGGCGCGGCTCGCCGCGCGCCAGGCGCAGGTCGACCTGCTCGCCGAGCAGGAGGCCAGCCTCGACGAGTTCCAGGCGGGGTCGCGCCTGCTGCTGGATCCCGCCAACCCGCTCGCCCTCGCCGGCGGCACGGTGCTGGGGCCGCTGGCCGACCGCTTCCAGGTCGAGCCGGCGCTCCGCCTCGCGCTCGAGGCCGTGCTGCGCGCCTGGATCGACGCCGTGGTGGTGGGCACCGCGCAGGATGCCGCCGCGGTGGTGGAACGCCTCCTCGCGCGGGATCCGCAGGCCTCCACCCGCCTGGTGGCGGCCGCCGCCGCGCCGGACGCCGCGCCCGCCGCGCCCGCGCTCCCGCTTCCCCCGCCTGCTCGACCGGGTGGCCGTTTCGGCCGACTTCGCCGACGCCGCGGCCCGCCTGCTGCGCGACGTCTACGTGGCCGACGACCTTTCGCAAATCCCCTTTCCCGTTCCCGCCGGCTGCACGGTGGCCACCTGCGACGGCGCGGTCTTCCGCGGCGACGGGTGCGTCGAATTGTGGAGGGCCGGCGACGCGGCGGACAGCCCGCTCGCGCGCCGCATGGCCCTGGCGGACGCCCGCTCCGAGGCCGAAGCCCTCGAAGCCCGCGTCGCCCGCGCCCTCGGCACGCTCGAAGGCCTCTCCCGGCGCGAGGAGGCCCTCGATGCGTCCATCGCCGACGCCCGCCGCTCGTTCGAAAGCCTCCGCCGCGAAGCCGCGCAGCAGGAGGGCGAACTCCAGGGCGTCACCCGCGACGCCGATCGCGCCCGCCAGCGCCTCGAGGTGGTCTCCGCCGAATTCGCCCGGCTGCTCGAGGAGACCCGGGATGCCGACGCCGAGCGCGAGCGCCTCGCCGGGGAGCTGCAGGCCGCGCTGGACGGGCGCACGGCGCGGGTCGATGCCGTCGCCGCGAACGCCTCCGCGCTCGAAGAGGCCGAGGCGCGTCTTTCCGCGAGCGCGGGCGCGCTCACGGAGCGCCGCATCCACCACCTGAACCTCGCGCAGCAGCTCCAGCACGCGACGGCCCAGGCGGATGCCACCGCCGGACGCCTTGCCGAGCTGGAGAAGCAGCTGGAAGGCCGCGGGGAAGGCGTCCGCACCTACGCCGAGCGCATCGCCGGGCTCACGGCGGAGATCGCCGCCACCCGCGAAGGCCTCGGCGGCATGGAGGAAGAGGTGGCGGGACTCCGCGAAAGCCTCGAGGTCGAACGCAAGCGGCGCGCCGGGATGTCCGGCGGGCTCGAAGAGGCCGAGGCCGCGCTCGCCGGCCTCCGCCGGACCTACGACGCCGACCGCGACCGCAAGGCGCGGCTCGACATCGAACAGGCCGAGGCCACCCTGCGGCGCCAGAACCTCCTCGACCGCATCCGGAACGACTACCAGCTCTCCCCCGGACAGCTCGACGACGAGCCCGCGCCCGGCTTCCGCGGCGACCCGCCGGACCTCGACGAGGCCGACGCCCGCATCGACGAGCTCAACGCTTCCATCCTGGCCATCGGCCCCGTGAACCTCGTGGCCATCGAAGAGTGCCGGGAGCAGGAGGAGCGCCTCGCCTTCCTGCAGGCCCAGGAGACCGACCTCGCGCGGTCGAAGGAGCAGCTCCTGGAGCTCATCCGCAGGATCAACCGGAAGTCCGGCGAGATGTTCCGCGAGACCTTCGACAAGGCCAACGAGAACTTCCAGGCGATGTTCGCCAAGCTCTTCCACGGGGGCAGCGCGTCGCTGTCCCTCCTGGAGGGCGGCGAAGACCCGCTCGAATGCGGCGTGGAGATCATCGCGCGGCCTCCGGGCAAGCGCCCGCAGTCCGTCTCGCTGCTGTCCGGCGGCGAACGCACGATGACCGCCGTGTCGCTTCTCTTCGCCATCTACATGATCAAGCCCAGCCCCTTCTGCCTGCTGGACGAGCTCGATGCGTCGCTGGACGACTCGAACATCGTCCGGTTCGTGCAGGCGCTGAAGGACTTCCTCGTGCAGTCGCAGTTCCTGCTCATCACCCACAACCCGCACACCATCGCGGAATCGGACTTGGTGTATGGGGTGACGATGCAGGAGCGCGGCGTGTCGCGCATCCTCTCGATGCGGCTCCGCGAGATGGGTTCGGGCGAGCTCGAGGTCGTGCCCGAGAGCGAGATCCGCGAGGAAGAGCCGCCGCCGCGCGGGAAGCGCCGCAAACGGCGGACGAAGGCGGACGGGACCGCCCCGCTCCCGCCCGGAGACGGCGGCGCCGGCGGCGGCGCGCCGCGGGCGGGTCAGCCCGCGTAGTCCGTGCGCCAGATGCGCGTGCGGTAGCGGGGGTCGGACGAATCGATGGACGAGACGGGGCGGCCGGAGGATTCGCCGGTCCAGAGGTCGGTCACCACCGCGGGTGCGGGGAGGGCGAGGGTGCGCGGGCCGTTCGTGGCGGTGTGGAGGCAGAGCATCGACCGGTTCGCGTAGACGACCTCGTCCCGCTCGCACCAGACGTGGGCGCCGGCGAAGCGCGCGATCTCGCGCAGCAGGGCCGCGTCGAAGCAGTGCATGGCGAGGTAGAGGGAGCGCCACGAGCCGTGGTCGCGCAGGGCGAAGGCGGGCTCGCCGCCGTCGCGGAGCGTGCCGAGCGTGGCCGCCTCCGGGTCGTCCGCGAAGAAGACGGGGCCGATGGAGCCTTCGGTGCCGAACGAGTGGGCGGGGGTGAAGGCGGCGAAGGGGCCGGTTCCCCGGGCGACGTCCACGTGGATGTTCTGCCGCCGGTTCCGCCAGCCGAGGCGCATGCCCACGAGCTCCTCCTCGCCGGGCGCGAGATCGCCGAGGGAGGGCCTGGCGTAGACGTCCGCCGCGTAGGTCCAGAGCAGGGTGCGGCCGCCGTTCTGCCAGCGCTTCACGCCGGCGGCGGCGTCGGGCGGGATGCAGGCGCAGTTGACGAAGACGAGGAGGCGGTATTGGCCTCCCGGGAAGCCGGGGTGGGCGAGGTCGTGCAGCTCGTAGGTGTCGAACGGGACGCCCGCGAGGCCCCACTTGCGGCCGGCCACGTCGAGGAGCAGGGGGTGGCAGGACTCGAGCTCGAAGCGGAGGAGTTCGCCGGACATCGACGCCTGGCGCAGCGGGGTGTCCTCCGAACAGACGAAGGCGACCTGCGCGATGGAGGAGCGGTCGCGGTGGATGGCGTCGCGGCCGATGGCGGCGAGTTTCGCGAGCCCTTCCACCATCCAGGGCTCCCGGTAGTTGTTGCGGCGGATGTCGAACCACCAGTAGGGCGTGCCGGTGATGAGGTTGTGGGCGTGCTCGCGCTGGAAGATGGCGAGCTGTTCGGCCTCGTCGCGGCCGCAGTAGTTGTGGTTCCAGTTCCACACGCGCTCGGGGATGACGGGCTCGGAGGCGCGCGGGGGGATGGCGGAGGTGTCGGCGTTCCTCCAGGCCTCGCGCCAGGCGGGCTCGAGGTCCGAGACGGTGCAGAGGTCCACCTCGGTGTAGTGGAGTTTGCCGTGGAGGTTGAGGCAGGCGGGAAGGCCGAGGTAGCCGGACGGGCCGCCGGCGTAGCGGGCGTCGTAGGAGGCGATGTCCGAGACGAAGTCCACCCACGGGCTTTCGTTGAGGCGCTGCACGAGGCCGTGGCCGTATTCCTGGATGTAGCTGTAGCCGCCCTGCTCCCACCAGAGGTAGGAGTGGAAGCCCCCGCAGACGACGGGGACGGAGGCGGCCTCCTTGGCGGCGCGGCAGAAGGCGACGAGCGCGTCCGCCAGCGTCGTGTTGAGGAAGGTGTAGTAGTCGATCGCGGCCTGGTCCTCGCGGGGGTCGCGGAGCGAGTAGGGCCCCCAGATGTGGCTGCCCTTGCGGATGTGGCCCTGGGGGCACCGGGCCGTGTCGAAGGTGGGCGGCGGCTCGCGCGGGCCGAGGACGTTCCCGGGGTCGGCGCCCCGCCACGCGGCCTGGAGCTCCGCCTCGGAACCGTGGTATTTCGTGCGGAGCCAGGCGCGGAACTCGCGGGTGTACACCGGATGGTAGTTGCCGCGGACCGTCTCGGCGGTGTCGAAGAGGAGCCACTCCTCGGTGGAGCCGGCGTTCAGCATGAAGCCGATGATGCGGTTCGCCCAGCGGGTGCCTTCGAGCCACTTCACGAAGTCCGCCACCATGCGCGTCGTCTCCCCGAGCCAGACGGGCGAGACGATGTTGGCGACGGCGAGGGCGGGTTCCGGGGCGCCGGGCCCCTCCGCGCCGGGCGGATTGTGCACTTCGGCGGGGTGGGCGTGGGCCCACCAGCGGGCGAGGAGGCCGAGCCGTATCCGGATGAGCCAGCGGGTGGAGCCGGCGTTTCGCTCGAACAATCCGAGCTTCTTTTCGGCGTAGGACCAGTCGTAGACGCCGGGAGCCTTCCAGCAGTGGATGCCCGCCTCGATCCAGATCATCAGGATTTCGACGCCCGAGGAGACGAAGTCGCGGATCACCTGCGGATCGTCGAAGGCGCAGCTCGTGGCGGTCATGCCCTGGAGGGGGCGGCCTTCGACGAAGAGCGTCGGGACGCCGTTCAGGCGTTGGACGGTGGTCGATGCAAAAGACATGGGGAAGCCTTTCTCGCGTGGATGGGTGCAAGCTCCAGACAGGATAGCAGGTTTCCGGATTCTGTCACCCGGTGTTTGAACCCGCGTCCCTGCGGGGAAATGCAACGGCCTGCAACGGCGCCGATCCCCGAAAAAATCATTGTGCCGCCCATACCGAAGTGCTATTCTCCTACCCATCGGCTTATGCTGTTTTCAGGCCGCGAAGACCGGCTTCCCCCATGGAATTGACTGCAAATCTCCTTGCGCGAGTGCGTTGTACGGCAGGAGGGATGCTCTGCATCCTGCTCCTTGCCGCCTGTCCGGTTCGTGCCGAAGGGGTCCCCGGAGATGCCGGGGATGTCCCGGCGGCCGGCGAAGCCTCTGCCGAAGCGCTCGAGCAAGAGCGGATCGAATGGTCCCGCGAGGTGCGCCGGCTGCACATGGAGTGGGTCCGCGCGCGCGCGAAGGCGGCGGAGCAGGATCCGGAGGTGGGGCGGATGGAAGAGCGCGCGAAGGCTCTCGAGGCGGAGGCGGCCCGTGTCCGCGCGGAGATGGAGGATCGTCTTTCCAGGCTTCCCCAGTTGATCCAGCTGCGATCGGAGCTGGATGCTGCCCGGGAGCGTCTACAGGAGCTGGGGCGCCAGGTTCGTCCTGCGCGTTCCGCCACGACGCGGCGGGTGATCCGCCGCAAGCCGGACGCAGTTCCGGCGCCGGCGCAAAAAGAAGGCGGCGATGCCGCCGTGGAAGAACACCAACGGGAGTCCGGGGCGGCAGAGGCTGCGGCCGGTTCCGGGGAGTAGTCCATGAAGAAGAGCCTTTTCACAAGCCTGCTGGCTGTTTTCGCCGTATTCGCGCTGGGGCTCTCCGCCCTGGGGGCCGGCGCCCGGGTGGTGGGCGCTTCGCATGTGCCGTGGGATCGCCTGGACGAGGCCGACGTGGTTCCGGGCGAGCTGGTGGTCGGCTATCGCGACGGCGCGGTGGAGCGGCGTGCCGCCACGGCCCAGGGCGGAGGCCGCACCTGGAGCGCCCCCGCGCGCATGGAGCAGGTCCGCGCCGCCGCGGGCGTGGCCTACGCCCGTTCCTTCAAGCGGCTCCCCGCCGAAATCGTGACCCTTTCCCCGGACGCCGGCCTCGCCGGGATGCGGTCCGCCGCCGAAGCCCTTGCGCGGGACGAGGCGGTCGCCTTCGTCGAGCCCAACTACATCTACCGCGCCAGCGCCATTCCCGACGATCCCAGGATGGACCAGCTGTGGGGCATGGAGAACATCGGCGCGCCGGAGGCGTGGGACTTCTCCGTCGGCTCGCACGACGTGGTGGTGGCGGTGATCGACTCGGGCGTGCGCACCTCCCACGAGGATCTCGCCGCGAACATCTGGACGAACCCCGGCGAAATCCCCGGCAACGGGGTCGACGACGACGGCAACGGCTACATCGACGACGTCTGCGGCTGGGACTTCGTGGAGGACGACGCCGTCCCGCAGGACGACAACGGCCACGGCACGCACGTCGCCGGCACGATCGGCGCGGCGGGCGACAACGGCCTCGGCGTGGCGGGCGTGAACTGGGCGGTGAGCATCCTCCCCGTACGCGGCCTCGGGGCCACCGGGACCGGATCGAACGAAGGCCTCGCCAAGGCCATCGAGTACGTGGCGTGGTTCGACGGCCAGGCCGGCCGCCCGCGCGTGCACCTCTCCAACAACAGCTGGGGCGGCTCCGGCGAATCCGAACTCATCCGCCTCGCCGTCGGCCGCACCGAAGCCGCAGGGCAGCTGTTCGTGGCCGCCGCCGGCAACGAATCGCTCGACAACGACACCAGCCCGTTCGCCTCCTTCCCCTCCAGCTACGAAAACGAGAACATCCTCGCCGTGGCTTCGCTCACCCAGGACGACGGCCTCTCCTTCTTCTCCAACTACGGCGCCACCTCCGTGGACCTCGGCGCCCCCGGCGGCGACAACACGGACGTCGGCGGCATCCTCAGCTGCGGCATCACGACGGATCGCGCCTACGAGACGATGAGCGGCACCTCGATGGCCGCCCCCCACGTCGCCGGCGCCGCCGCCTTGCTCTGGAGCATCGCGCCGGACGTCGGCTTCGCGACCATCCGCGACGCCATCCTCGATTCCGCCCGCGAGAACCCCGTCGACGCCCTCGACGGGCTGTGCGTCACCGGCGGCAAGCTCCATCTCCCTTCCGCCATCGCAAAGGTCGGGAGTCTCGTCGTCTCCCCCGCCACCCCCGCCAAATGGGTCGGACCCGCCGGCGGACCCTTCACGCCGGGCGACTACGTCTACACCCTCTACAATCCCACCACGAACGAACTCGCCGTCTCCGCCGCCTTCGCCGGGGATGCCTCGTGGCTGGCGATGGCCCCCGACTACAGCCTGGCGCCCGGCGTGATCCCGGCGGGCGAACGGATCACGGTGACCGTCTCCCTCTCCGGCGGCGCCGCGCTGCTGGCGGACGGCCGTTATGACGCCACCCTCACCTTCTCCTACCCCGATCCCAACACGGGCGATCCGATCGGGACCGCCCGCCCGCTTTCCCTCAAGGTCTGCGACAACTACGTGATGCAGTCGCACGACGGCGGAGCCTGGGTCGAAGGCCTCGGCACGAACAGGATCGATCTTTCCACCGCGGACTTCGGCATTGCCGCCTTCCCGCTGCCCGTCCCCTTCGTCTACTACAACGTGGCGTATACCTCCATGACGGTCTCCGCCCACGGCGCGATCGGCTTCGGGAGCACGGCCCTTCCCGGCTCGAACGCCGCGCTCCCCTGCGATGCGGTCGAAGACGCCCTGGTCTGCCCCTGGTGGGACGTGCTCGCGTACGTGGAGGGCGTCTCCTCCGTGACCGTCGACCAGGACGAAGCGACGGGCCGGACGGCCGTCTCCTGGCGCGACATGGAACTCGCCTTCGACCCGGGTTCGCTCGTCACCTTCCAGGCGGTGCTGACCCCGGCCGGCGCGGCGAACGGCACGATCCTCTTCACCTCGCTCGCCGCCGCCGAAGAGTCCCATTCCGGATGCGCCCGCTCCGCCACGGTCGGCCTCCAGGACGACGGCGCCTTCCAGTCCTGCCTCTACACGGTCAACGGGGAGCATCCCACGCTCGGCACGATGTGGCTGGCCGACGACCAGTCCCTCCTCTTCACGTGGAAGGATGCGCTTCCGGACGCCGACGCGCCCTTCGTCGAATCCATCGAAGCCCTGCAGCTCCTCTCCGGCGAAGACGGGTACGCCCTGCTCGAAGTGCGCTTCAATGAAATCGTCCTGGGGCTCGACACCAACGACTTCTCCTTCGCCACCTCCACGATCCAGGGCGAGCCGGCGGTCACCAGCGTGGCGGGCGGCGGCGAGCGCTTCCTCGTGACGGTCGAGAACTTCTCCGGCTACGGCCGCCTGGAAGTGTCCGTGGTCGCGGGCGCGGTCCTGGATCTCGCCGGCAACGCGAATGCCGGCTCCGACATCTTCCCCTTCACGATGCCCTACCACCAGGTCTACTTCTTCGACGACTTCGAGAAGGGCCGCACCTCCTGGACCACCTCCACCAACACCTACGAGATGTCCACCGGCGAGATTTGGGAGCTGGGCGCGCCGCCTCCCCACACGCCGGACGACGACCTCCTCGGCCTCCACCGGCCCCCCCAGGCCTACAGCGGCGGGAACTGCTGGGGCACGATCCTCGGCGGACCCTACCCGCGGTACGCGAACGCCTGGCTCCAGGCCCCGCGCGTCCACGTGGGCGAGAACGTCGTCATCGACTTCCAGGTCGCCACGGACCTCGGCTACGGCTACGTGGACAGCCTGCGCTACGACGGCGACTTCGCCGTGGTCGAGGTCTCCCGCAACGGCGACGCCTGGGAGATCATCGGCGTTCTCGACGCGGTCTCCCGCGTCGTCCCCTACAAGTCGTACGGGGAGTGGAACCACTTCGCGGTCAACCTCCCCGCGAGGTTTGAAAACAGCGCGGTGGATCTCCGCATCCGCTTCGTCTCCGACGGCTACGACTTCGCTTCCATCGGCTATCCCGACGGCGCGGGCGTGTACGTGGACGACTTCCGCGTGTCGAGCATCCGGCAGGAGGGCGTCTGGCTCATCGGCGCCGATCCCTCCACCCTGCAGACGAACACCGAGGCGGAGATCGAAACGCAGGTCTACAACGCCTCGCCGGACGACCTCGTGGAGGTGTCGGGCGTCTACTCCACCGCGGACCGCGGCGTTTCCATCCTCGCCGGCTCCTCCCTCTTCTACGGCGACATGCGGTCCGGCGACATTGCGACGGGCCGCGTGGTGCGCGTCGCCGTGGCGGACGCCTCCGCCTTCACCCATGCCGTGGTGCCCCTCGAACACATGGCGTACGTGGCGGGCGATCGCGACCTCCCGAGCTCCACGCCGCTGGCCATCGATGGCGTGGATCCCGGCGCGAGCGCGACAAGCCTCGTCGCGCAGTCCCTCGCGGGCGTGACCGACTGGATGGGCCGTCCGCTGGCCGGCGACGGTTCCTCCGCCTCCCCGCTCGTGCAGATCCTGTGGGTGGGGCCGGACGGCGTGGCGGCCCCCCCGGCCGATCTCGGCACGCCCACGGGCGACGACGTGGTGCTCTACACCCTTGCGGGCGGCCTGCCCTGCCTTCGCATCGGCGCGGGCGACGTCTCCGGCGCCGCAGGCCAGTTCCGCGACACCGTCCTCCACGGCCTCGCCGCCGGGTCCGCCCTCTACGCCCGCGCCTGGTCCGGCGCCACCTTCGACGAGTCGGTGGCGTATGGCGACTCCGAAACCCGCGCCATCGGGGCGATCGACGGCGAGACCGTCGATTTCGGCGCCTGGACCGTCGATTCCCCCGTGCAGTACATGCGCGATTCGAACGGCGACGGCATCCCCGACGGCTGGTGCGTGCACATCGGCGTCGACCCGCTCGCCCCCGCCGGCCCGCTCTTCGGGGACGACGCCGGCCGCATGGACGTCAGCGCCGGCGTCACGGGCCAGAACTCCGACGCCTTCGCCACCAACGACCTCGTGGCGCCGCGCCGCGCCCTCGCTTCGGGCGGCTTCGTCTATGTCGCGAGCCGCAAGTCCGGCACTTCCTTCCCCGGCGCCGTCCAGGTGTACTCGCTGGACCTCCGGCACCGCCTCGCCACCATCGAGTCGGTGGTCGATGCCAACGGAAAAACCCAGGCCTTCGACCCCGTCGCCCTCGCCGCGGACGAGGCCCGGGGAATCCTGGCCGTGGCCGACATGAACCGCGTGCTCTTCTTCGACATCGACGCCGCCACCGGAAACCTCGCCTTTACGCAGGCGCTGCCCGAGTTCGGCACCACCGGGCTGCCCACCGCCACCGGACGCTTCAAGGACATCCGCGACATCGCCTACTCGCCCGACTTCGACCGCTACTACGTGATCGACTCGCAGCGCGTTTCCCAGGACTACGCCTCGTACTACCGCGTGCAGTCGATCGGCGCGGACCTGCAGACCACGCTCGTCGCGGCCCTCCTCGATCAGGGCGTCTCCGCGTTCCCGCAGCCGCCGTCCGCCCTCGCCCTCTCCGCCACCACCCTCTACCTCGCGAACCCCGGTCGCGGAACGATCGAGCTGTGCGCCCCGGCGGGCGACAACTGGGTCCGGACCGGAACCTGGCAGGATGCCGCCGCCCCGTTCCAGTGGCCCGCCGGACTCTCCTGCGGCACCGGCGGGCTCCTCTACATGATGGAGCGCGACGCCCACCGCCTGCGCATCCTGGACGCGGACGGCGTCACGATGGTCGCCTTCCCGCTGGACCTCGCCCCCGCCGGCTCCTTCGGTCCGGAAGACGGCAGGTTCCACAGCCCCGAAGGCGTCTTCGCCGCCACCGGCGACCTGGGCGCGACCTATTCCGCCCTCGTCGCCGACACCGGCAACAACCGCGTCCAGTGGCTCGACCTCCAGGCCGACACCGACGGCGACGGCATGGACGACTTCTGGGAGATCCGGAACGGGCTCGTCGTGGGCGTGGACGATTCGATGCTCGACCCCGACAACGACGGACTGCCCAATCTCGGCGAATTCCGCGGCGGAACCGATCCGCAGGATCCCGACACCAACGGCAACGGCGGCGGCGACCTCTGGGACTACCAGAACGGCATCGACCCCGCAGCCCCCTCCGTCCCCGTCAATCCGCTGAAGGCGGCGTACGTCGTCGCCATCCCCTCCAACACCGTCTTCGCGGTCGGCGACACCGTGCGGGTGACCGCGGGCTTCACGGGCGATGTCGCGGAGGACGCCCCCGTGGCGATCGCCCTCCGCGGCGGAGCCACGACGGGCCCCGTGGCGATGACGCGCGCCGACGCCACCACCTACACCTTCCAGTACGTCGTCGGCGCGAACGACCAGGGATGGGTCGACGTCGAAATCACCGGGGCGCGCGACGCCGCCAACGGCCGCACCTCCGACCCCCCGGCGATCCTCTCCGAAGACCTCTTCCAGATCCTGAACGACACGGCCCCCGTCGTCCTCCGCGTCACCGCGACGCCCGATCCCGTCCAGGCGGGATCGAACGTGACGATCACGGTGGTCTTCGACCAGGACATCGATCCCGCGTCGGCCGTCCAGGTCGCCTTCTCCGGCGGATCCGCCGGGGCGGTGGCCCTTGCGCCTTCCGGCGGAAGCGCCACCAACTACACGGGGACCTACCTGGTGAAGGGGGCGGACTTCGGCGCCGTCACGGGCGTGGTGTCCGGGGCGGCGAGCCCGGGCGGGACGCCGATGGTGCAGCCCGATCCCGCGTATCTCTTCACGGTGGCCTTCGCCTCCTTCCCCATCACGGCCATCGGGACCAACCCCTTCTTCCTGGAGTGGGAGGCGGTCGAGGGCGGGCGCTACACCGTCAAATCCGCGGCGGCCTGCGACGGAAGCGACTTCACGACCGTCCTCTTCGAGAAGTTCGTTGCGCCGTCCACGGGCATCGTGGGCTACACGAACGCCGCCCACGTGCTTCAGGACGCCGAATTCTTCAAGATCTACCGTGTGGAGCCTTGACCATGCATGACCCCGCCACCCATCCGGGACGCGCCGCCCGGACGAGCGCCGCATCCTGCGCCCTGCTCCTGGCCTGCCTGCTGGGGGCGGGGCTCGCCGCGGGCTGCCGCAAGGCGCCGGAACCGGAGAAGACCCCGGATCCGATGAGCCTCGAGGAGGCCCTGGACGCGATTGTGGCCGCCACCCTGGACGACGTGTCCGCCGGCGGAACGGAAGAGGACGAATGGGCTCCCCCCGCCCGTCCGCTTCCCTCGCCGGAGGATGCGCGCACCAACCTGGTCGCCCGCTTCACCCTTCGGTTGCGCGACAACGCCGCCGAGATGGCGGAACTCACCGCCCGCCGCGAGGCGGCGCTCGAGGCCGCCCGCGAGACGAATGCCGTCTTCGCCGCCGCCAGCGCGGAGGCGAAGGCCGCCCGCGAACGGTATGAGGCCCTCGTGCGGGCCGACCCGGCCATCACGGCGATCGAAGAGGAGATGGCGCGCCTTCGCCGCGAGCGCGGCGCACTGCTCCGGCAACGCGAGAAATTCGAGAAAACCCCCCTTCCCACGACTGTTTCGAAGTAAGGAGAGCAAAGAATGAACATCGGCAATTTCATGAATCTCCCCGGAGTCCGGCGTCTCTTTGCCGGCGGTGCGCTGGCGCTCGCGGGCGCCTTCCTGCTGGCGACCCCCGCCCAGGCCACGACGGTCCGCCTGAACCTGGGCGCGAACGGCACCTACGCCACCGCCTACAGCGACGACGAATGGCTCGAGGTGACCGAAACGGTCCGGACGGCCACCACGCCCAACGGCTCCGCGGGGGAGACCTGGTACCTCTCCGCGGAAACGAGCGTTGCGGGGTACATGTTCGACCAGTGGAAGGTCACGCCCTCCGCCGCCGCGGCGGACGTGGCCATCGACGACGCGTTCGCCGCGGAGACCACCGCCGTGCTCGGCGCCGCCCCGACGTACATCTTCACCGCGTCCTTCAAGAAGATCCAGAAGACCCTCACCGTGAGCCACGACGGCCATGCCGCGGGCCTTGTCCCCACCGAAGGCGCCCACCTCTACGACTTGAACCGGATCGTGAAGCTGGGCACCCCCACCCCCCAGGCGGGGTACGTCTTCGACCACTGGGCCCATCCTTCCTCGCCGGACGCCGACCATCCGAACGTCGTCGCCGACTACTCCGGCACGAGGCCCGCGTATTCGATCGTCATGGACGACGACTACGAGATCATGGCCGTCTTCAAGAGGCAGCTCTCCATCACCCACAGGAACTACGACCCCACCATGCCCGCCGAGACCCTCGTCGAGGCGGTCGGAGAAGGCACCAGGCCCACCGTCACCGTCCCGAACGAGACCGTCCAGGTCTCCGACAGCGAGCGCTACTCCTGCGTCGGATGGACGCAGGGCGGTCCGCAGATCCCCCCGGCCGGCGGCTCCACGAGCTATGAGTTCATCCAGCCCATCACCAACGACAACAGCCTCGCCTGGGCTTGGCGGAAGCAGTATTGCGTGATTGGCGGCATCGCGAACGGCTACGGCGACATCGCCGGGCTCAACACCGCCATCGGCAACAACCAGAACTGGTTCGACGCGGGAAGCACCATCAACGTGAGCGCCATCCCCGCCGCCGGCTACGTCTTCGCCGGCTGGATCGCCAATCCCCCCGACATCCTTCCCCCCGGCGCCACCGGGAGCCGTACGCTCAGCCTCCAGGTCGACCAGGGCTTCACCCTGCTGGCCAGCTTCCAGCTCCTCTCCTCCGACTCCGACGGCGACGGCCTCCCCGACAGCTGGGAAACTCGCCGTGGGCCTCGACCCCTATTCCGCCGACGGAGTCCACGGCGGCGGCGGCGACCCCGACAACGACGGGCTGAACAACCTCGCCGAATACCTGGTCTTCGTCGATAGCACAAACCGCCTCGGCATCGTCGCCTACGCGAACCCGCTCCACTGCGACTCCGACGGCGACGGATTGGACGACGGCTGGGAATACGCCATGTTCTCCGGCGATTCGGGACCCGACGCCGATCCCGACTCGTGGCTCTCCGCCGTGGTCGACGCGGGCAATTTCGCCCCGGACAACCGCTACGGCCGCGACGGCAACCCCGACAAGGACTTCCTTTGGGACACCGGCTCCGGCTGGGAGCTGAGCAACCTCCCCCTCACGAACTACCGCGAATACGTCGGACCCGACGGAATTGCGCCCTACACCTTCGAAACGGTCGCCCCCGGCGCCTCGGCCTCCGACGGATGGGTGAACACCCTGGCCAAGCCGGTCGTCCGCCGCATCGCCGACACCGCGGACACCGGCGACGGCTCCAAGCCGCTCGTCGCCGATTCCGACAACGACGGCTTCTGCGACGGCTTCGAATACTCCTGGGACCAGTGGCACCAGGCCAACGGCGGCACCGCCCCGCTCGCCAACACCGAGATTTTCCCGGCCATCACCGAAATCGTGGAACCCTGGGACCCCGTCGCCTTCCGCCCCTTCAACCCCGCCGTCGCAGCCACGCCCGGCAACCTTGACCAAGACTACCTCTTCGGATTCGCCGACGACGGCCTGGTGCCCCGGATCGCCAACGCGTATACGGACATCGACGAGTACAACGCCTCCGGATTCGCCACCAACGGCAACATGGGAGCCGCGAACTTCTACCCCGTGACCCGCCAATACGTCCCCTCCACCGGCCTCCGCTGGTGCACGAACCCCTTCGTCTGGGACTCCGACTACGACGGCATGTCCGACGGATGGGAGATGACCTTCGGCTTCGACCCCTGGTTCGCCGAGCCCGATCCCCTCCTCAACCCCGACAACGACTATTACGCGACGGACGGCACGAACCGCCACTACGACGTCTACCTCGCTCACGGCTTCGACCCCCGCACGGGCTGGGGCCCCGAACCCGCCGGCGGAGGCGTGAACACCGCGCCCTTCACCGCCCTGCAGGAGTTCATGGGGGTGATGTATGCCACCAATTGCTTCCTCGCCAACCAGGGCGAGTGGAGGTCCACCAACCCGCGCGTCCACGACCAGGACCAGGACGGCATCTGGGACGGCTGGGAACTCTACACCGCCCTTGATCCCGCCGTTCCGGAGGACGCCAACGAACACTACGACGTCGGCTCCACCTACTACGTGACCTGGGTCTACGACACCGGCGACACCCTCACCAACTTCGAGGAGTTCAACTCGAACCGGACGCCCGTCGAAGGACTGGGCGTGGCATACACCGTCCCCGGCTGGCCCAACAAGACCTTCCCGACCGACCCGTGGGATTGGGATACGGACAGCGACCAGCTCCTCGACTGCGACGAGAAGCTCTTCTTCAACAACTCCGGCGCCACCACCACGGAAGAGGTCGTGGTCGGGGTCGACAGCAACGGCGTCGAAATCGTCGAGATCGTGACCGTCGAAGCGCAGGGCGGATCCGTGAACGGCGGCCTCTGCCCGACCAGCGTCGACACCGACGGCGACCATCTCCCCGACGCCTGGGAAGCCTTCTACGGCACGATGGATCCGGAGGCCGATCCCGACGCTCCCACCTGCAACGGCACCATCGCCGACGCCGAGGACGATCCCGACAACGACGGCCTCCTGAACCTCCAGGAGTACCTGCTGGGCGCCATCCACCACTGGCAGTTCCAGAACAACGCCGGCGTTGCCATCTGGAATCCCGGCCGCGGGCTCTACGGCTACGATCCCTACGACTTCCTGGTTCCCACCGCCGTGAACCCCCGCACCGGCCAAGCCTCGGGAGGCGAGTTCTACCGGGGCTACGGCGGCCGCGCCCCGCACGCCTGGGATCCGAATTTCCTCGTGCGCAGGATCAACTACGTGCCCTTCTACTTCCTCACCGGGCCGGATCACGCCCCCAGCGAAGTCTGGTTCTCCACCGGCGACCCGCTCGACTTCGACACCGACCTCGACGGCATGGACGACTACTGGGAGGTCTTCCACGGCTTGAACCCCCTCTTCGGCACGATCGACATCGTCCGCTCGAAGGTGAACGGCATGCGGCTAAGCGCCCTCTCCTCGTGCAACCTCGACGAGACCGACGCCCTGATCGGCTGGGCCGCCGCCTCCGACTTCCGCCGCTATCCCTGGCACGCCGGCTTCCTCTTCTCCGACTCCGACCAGGACGGCCTCTCCGACATCGACGAGTCGCTCCAGCCCCGCGACCCCTCGGCGAACCTGCCCCCCAACTACCACACCGACCCCTCGCCCCTGTGGATGACGGACATCTCCTCCCCGGACAGCTTCGCCAACCTTTACTTCTGGTCGGGGCTCTACTTCACGGATCCCTTTAACCCGCAGTGGTTCTGGCGCAGCCGGGTGCCGGGCCCGACCTACCTCTTCGACTTCGAAATGAACGAGGGCTTCGACACCGACGGCGACTTCGTGGGCGACCGCTCCGAACTCGTCGCCTCCACCGACGCCCCCGGCGTGACCGACCCGCTGGACGCGATGACGCCCCCGAAGCGCCGCGCCCTCTACCTGAACGGCGACGCCGCCGCGCGCACCGGCCCGCAGTTCGGACACAGGCCCTACGACCTCTCGCGCTTCACCATCGATTGCTGGGTGCGCCCCGAGGACCCCGCCACCGGACAGGAGCAGGTGATCCTCGAACGCTCCGCCCTCGTGCCGCAGGGAAGCAGCCTGCAGCCGCAGGACATCCCCGTGGTGAACTTCCGCCTGGGCATCGACGGCCAGGGCATCCCCTTCGTGAAGTACAACGGCTCGCAGAACCCCCTCCTCTTCACCGAGGCCAAGGCCAACGCCGACGGCGCCCTGCAGGCGGACGTCTGGTACCACCTCGCCGCGACCTACGGCGGAAACTTCCGGGAAGACGGGCAGTGGGTCGGCACGCTCGTGCTCTACGTGGATGGCGAAAGCGTCGCCTCCACCCCCAGCTCCGAAATCCCCTTCAGCGGATGGATCCTCGGCTACAACGAGTCCGGCGCCACCGACGTGCTCGTCGGCACCGCCGTCGCGATGCCCATCGTGGTCGGCGCGGCGGACGACCTCCCCTCCGGACGCGTCGACGGCCACACCGTCCTCGTCGGCGCCGGCGCCGGCACCTCCTACGATCCGCCCGAACTCAAGTCCTTCTTCAAGGGCTGGGTGGACCAGATCCGCATCTGGAACGACCCCTTCACGCAGCAGGACATCCTGCACTACAAGGACCGCCGCTTCACCCGCGAGGACGTCGTCGCCCTGGCGCGCGATCCCGTCGAGGGCGGCCGCGGCCTGCTCTACAGCTACGCCTTCGACAACCTGCCCGATCCCGATTACGACCCCGTTTTCCCGAAGGGCTACGAGATGCTGAACGGCCGGCCCACCACCTGGATCCAGGCGCCGTTCTGGGGCCTCGCCCCCGACCGCTCCCTGTGGTACGACGACTACCGCGTCCTCCCCTGGATCGAAAACCAGGTCTACCACAACCCGTACGAAGTCCCGCGCGACCAGGCCTCCGAGGCGTCGCCCACGCTGGCGAACACCAACGCCTTCTTCGCCAACACCGCCAACCCCCATGCGATGTCCTACCGCTTCGGGATGTCCTACTTCCTCGAACGCCACCCGTTCCTGGACACCTGGATCGAAGACTCGGAAGCCGTCGCGGACATGCGCGCCATCTCCCTCCTCCCCGACCTGCTCCCGCTCCGCTGGGCGGCGGCGGACGAGGATGTCGTGATGTGGGACAACTGCGGAACCGGCCGCGACGTGGACGAACTCGACTCCGACGGCGACATCATGCCCGACGCCTGGGAAATCGCCAACGGCCTCGACTACCTCGACGCCACCGGGGCGAACGGCCGCTTCGGCGACCCCGATGGCGACGGCCTCTCGAACTACGCCGAATACCTCGCCGGCACCGACCCGTGGGCCATCGACTCCGACTTCGACGGCATCCCCGACTTCTACGACCGTTCGGACGTCCCCACCGACGACCAGCGGACCTTCGGCGAACGCTTCACCGACTCCGACTTCGTCGAGGACGTCTGGGAAGCCCTCTTCGACGCCTACTATGCCTCGCCGCTCCTCTACGACGCCCACCTCGACCGCGACGAGGACGGATGGTCGAACTGGTCCGAGGCCCGCGCCCACACCGACCCCGACAAGGCCTACGCGATCGATACTGCCGCAGGCCTGCACATTGGCGAGTGCCCGAGGCCCGTCATCAACGCCGTCATCCGCTACGAAGGCGTCCGCAACACCGGAGGCATCGTCGTCGAAACCTACACGACCCCCTCGATGGACGGCCGCCCCGACGCCCGAATCGCCGGCAACGCCCGCTATGTCGACGGCGTCGTGCCTGCCCCCGGCCCGAATGGATGGACCATCCCTGTGGGCAACGGCATCGTCGTCGGCACGGTGCGCCTCTACGACCCCAACGGCACCCTCCTCTATACCGACGCCGGCGACGGCACCTTCGGGAACCAGGAGGCGACGATCAATTACCAGACCGGCGTGATGACCATCCCCGGATGGCTGGGCGGAACCGCCGGGTACTCGTACTACATCGAGCTGGAATGGCCCATGACCTGCACCCTCACCGAGACCATGGAGGGATGGGTCCGCGAAGGCAAGAACTACTTCTTCGCCTTCCTCGACAACAACAGCGACGGCGAATGGAACGCCGGCGAGCCCGCCGGCCTGGCCGACGGCTACGTCCACGAGGTCGGCTACGACAAGCTGGACATCTCCATCACCCTCACGGACGACGCCCCGGGCTACGCCCGCCTGCACTTCGCCGACGCGATCGACACGACCTCCGTCGAAGAGCACGTGCTGACCATCGAGAACGCCGGAATGGTCATCTTCACCCGCACGCTGCGTGGTCCGCGCGCCTGCCTCCATGAGGGGGACTTCATCTACGCGGAAGACCACGGCCTCGTCCCCGTGGATGCCCAGGGCACGCTGGGGCAGATGGGAGGCTACGGGCTGGATTGGGGGGTCACCTCGGCCCATCCGGTCTACAAGTGGTATATTGACGGAGCCACCCTGATGGGCGTGTTCACGAACCACTACGCGGCGCGCCTCCCCGCTCCGGTCGCGGTGTCGCCGAAGGGTTCCACCTTCCAGTACGCCCGCCCCGAGTTCCGCTTCCGCCTCGCTCCCGAGGCGACGCAGTTCGAAATCCAGATCCGCTCGGTCGATACCGGCGAACTGGTCTATAGCGACACCCACCTCGCTCCCGCGCGCCGTCGCACCGGCTCGGACTACGACCTCTGCGTGTGGAAGTTCCCGTACTGCGTGAACCAGGACCTCCCCTCCGGCAGCCTCTTCGCCAACGGCCGCTACCAGTGGCGCGTGCGCGGATACAGCCCGCACTCCTTCAACGGAGGCGACTGGTCCGAAGGCCCCGAATCGCTCGACGGCTGGCAGGAGTTCACGATGAATGTCACCACCAACGCCGATACGGCGTACCGCTCCGCGTGGCTCCAGGTCGACGTCCGGTACTATGGCAAGGCCCTCGACAACTTCACCGGCCAGCTCCGCGTCCAGGCCTTCGAAACGGCGAGCTTCAACGACATGCCCGCCGCCGAAGTCCTGGTGGACAGCCTGGGCGTCGTGACCATCGCCGGCCTCAATCCTGGCCTCTACTACCTGCGGGCCTTCGTGGACCAGGACCAGGACTACAGCCGCGACATCTGGGAAACCTGGGGCTACGTGCGCGCCACCGAGAACACGGACTGGCCCTTCACGCCCAGGGGCGTCGAGGCCACCGAAGACGGGCTGGCCGTGATGGATGTCCCGGTGATCTTCTTGCAGGACTGCGACACCGACCAGGACGGCCTGCCGGATTCCTGGGAGTACCTGCACAACGCCGGGCAGGCGGATTGGCTGGCGGTCTTCGGCGTCGAAAACCGTCCCTCCGCCCCGGATGTCCACGGGACGGCCTTCGGCGCGTACACGGACAGCGACGGCGACGGCCTGAACGACTTCGCCGAATACTACTCCGGCACCCATCCGCACGAGGTGGACAGCGACGGCGACGGCATCCCCGACGGCCTCGACTACGCCCTCGGCTTCGCGCCCTTCGAGCCGAACCTCCTCCGCATCACCAGCCATCCGGGCGACGCCCTGTCGTGGGCCTGGACGGGCTCCGTGGCCGACACCGGCGTGGGCGCCCTCTCCGCGGGCGGCTCCTCCCCGGCCCTCGGCCGGACGGTGACCTACGTGCTCGAACGCGCGACTTCGCTCGCGGACCCCGACTGGACCGGAATCGCCTACAGCGCGACCCCCGACGCCCTGGGCACCCTAGCCGTGCCGGACGAGGATCTCGATAGCGCCTTCTATCGCATCCGCGCGATCCTCGAGTAGGGCAGGGGCCTCTCCTCCCCTCCCGGAAAGCGGCGCGCCGCAGGAAAAGCGGCGCGCCGTTTTTTTCGAAAGGGCGGAACCCAGCATGCCGAAGGAAACCAAACCCACGCCGCCCAAACGGCGCCGAAGCCGCGAGGAAATCGCGCGCGAGGAAATCGGCCACACCGACATCTCCCGCGGGACGAAGTGGCTGCTCGTCGTCTTTTTCCTCGCGGCCATCGCGGCGGTGCCCCTCGTGCAAATCGCCGTCGACCTCCGCGCCCACGCCGCCGGGACGCGCGCGAGCCCCCTCCCCGGCGGACTCGATTTCGCGCGCGAGGCCCGCGAGGCCCTCCGGGAAGAAGCGGCCGATACCGCCGCCGGCGCCGCCCCGGAAACATGGTCCGGGCGCCTCTTCGCCCGCAACCGGGCGCTCTTGGGCGCCATCCAGGCCCACGAGGACGCCCTGGACGACGACTCGTGGTTCGCGTCCCTCGTGCTGACGCCGATGCAGACCTTCTTCGTCGACGCGCTCGGCGTCGGCAACGAAGAGGTCTACCTGGGCAACGGGGGCATGCTCTTCTACCGGCCCGACCTCGAACACCTCTGGGGGCGCGACTTCCTCGAGGAGTCCGTCCTGCGCGCGCGGCGCGCCGCCGGAACCGAATGGCGGCCCGCCGCGCAGCCCGACCCGCTCCCCGCGATCCTGCGGCTGGCGGCCGACCTCCACGCCCGCGGCATCCGCCTGGTGGTGGCCCCGATCCCGCCCAAGGCCTCCATCCATCCCGACCTCTACGCCAGCCGGCCGATCCCCGTGGACGAGCCGGCGCTGAACGCTTCGCATGCGCAGTTCACGAACGAACTCGCCCGCCCCGCGCTCTTCCTCGACGGGCGGTTGCAAACCTATCCCGGGATCGCCCGCAACCCCGCCTGGCGCGTGTACGGGACCATCTTCACCAATCTGCTCGCCGGGCGCGGGGAACTGGTGGACCACCCCCCCGCGGTCTTCGACGCCGCTTCCGTGCTGCTCTCCAACCGCCTCGCCACCGGCCGCGCCCAATACCTTTCGGGCGACACCCATTGGACGCCCGAGGGGATGGAATGCGTCGCCGCCGCGCTCGCCGCCGAAGTGAAGGAGCTGCTCCCCGACGCGCCGCGGCATGCGCCCCCCATGGCCCTCCCGCGCGTCGCGGTTTCCAACGTCGGCGACCTCGCGACCCTGCTTCAGCTGCCGGACTCCCACCGCCTCCGTGCGCCGGAAACGGCGGACATCCGCCCCGTGATGCCGCACCCCTCCCGGGCCGCCGCGCCCGCGCGCGTCCTGCTGCTGGGGGACAGCTTCTCCAACATCTACAGCCAGGAGGGACTGGGGTGGGGGACGCACGCCGGCCTCGCCGAACAACTCTCGCTGGAACTCGGGGAAGCCGTGAGCCGCATCGCCATCAACGCGGGCGGCGCGTACGCCGCCCGGGTGGAACTCGCCCAACGCCTCGCACGGCATGCCGCCTCCGCAGGCCCCGACCCCCTGACGGGCGTGCAGACGGTCGTATACGCCTTCGCCATGCGCGAACTGTCGAGCGGCGACTGGAAGTGGGTGGACATGGCAAGCGCACCGGCGGCACGCCCCGTCGGGCCCGGCATCGCCGCCCCCCGGGAAGGCCGCCCGATCCGCGTGACGGGCCGGATCGCCGATCTCACCCGTCCGCCCGTTCCGGCAAGCGTGCCCTACGAGGACGCGGTGGTCAACGTGCACCTCGTCGACCTCCGCTGGGACGGCGCCGCCCCCGCCGGCGCGCCGCAGGAGGTCCTCCTCTACCTGTGGGGCATGCGGAAGCGCGCGTGGCTTCCCATCGCGAAGGCCCGGACGGGGACGGACCTCACCCTCGACCTCACGCCCTGGGAGGACGTGATGGACGACTACGGCTCCTACAACCGCGTCGACTTCGAGGATTTCGACCTTCTCATGCTCCCCGCCTATTGGGCCACGCCGGCGCCCGGCAACGAAAAGCCCGAATAAAAACGGCGCGCCGCGGAACGGGCGGGTCGCCGGGCGTCCGGATGTGCGGGAGGGCTATCGGAGCCAGGAGGCCTTGGCGCGGTCGGCCAGCGGGTGGCCGGGGAGGCGTTCCACGATTTCCTTCGCGAGTTCGCGGGCTTCGTCCGTGCGGCGCTGGCGTTCGAGGCAGTCGAGTTCGAGTTCGAGGATGTCGGGGAGGGCGGGCCCCATCTCCGCCAGTCGGCGGTAGGCGCGAAGGGTGGCGATGGCCCGGCGGTCGTCGCCGAGATGGGCGTAGAGGCGGGCTTCGGCGAGGGGGTAGTCGCCGCTCAATTTGGACAGCGGGGACTCGATTTCCCAGCGCCGCAGCTCTTCCATGGCCTCTTCCGCGGCGTCTTGGGCGAGGTGGTCGCGGATGGTGGCCATGTAGGTGGCGTCGCGCACGGCCTGGGCCTTCCATGGATCGATGCGGACGCGCGAGGAAAGCGGCACAAGGGAGGTGCGGCGGCCCTGGGCCGCCGTTCCGCCGCCGGGGCGCACGGTGGCGGAAGAGGGCTTCACGCGGCTCCGGATGCGGTCGTGGGCTTCGGTGTAAAAACGGCGCGCCGCGCCGGCGTCTCCGGCGAAGCGTTCGACGTCCCCCTGGCGTACCAGCGCGAGGTCGACCAGCGCGGGGAGGGTGGTGTCGCGGCGCAGGGCCGCGGCCTCGCGGCGTGCCGCGGGGATGTCGTCCGCCTCGAAGAGAAGGGCGGCCACGCGTTCTTCGCGCCAGTGGAACTTGCGGTTCGTCTCGCGTTCGTCCCGCGCGAGGGTGTCGAGGGCGGCAAGGAGCGCGGCGGGGTCCTTCCGGGCCCGCAGGCTTTCCACGTAGCGGTCTTCCAGGATGCGGCGGTCGTCCGCCGGGAGGGCGCGAAGGGTTTTCCCGCCCCGTTCGAAGAGGGGCTGGAGGATGGGGCCGCCCTTGTAGGGTTCGAGGACGATGGCGAGAAGGTTCCAGAGATCCGCGGGCCAGCCGGCGCCCGGATCTTTCCCTGCCGGGGCGGATTCGACCCGCTGCAGGAAGGCGCGGCGGTAGGCGAGGCGCCCGCCGGGCGCGAGCGCGTTCGCGGCGGGCGGCGGCGTGCCGGAGTAAAGGGGCGCGGAGACGCGGGCGAGGCCGTGGGCGTTGGAGGCGACGAGCGCGACCGGGACGGGTTTTTCGCCCACCACGAGCCATTCGCACGAGGGGCCGTGCACGATGCGTCCGTCGCCGAAGTCCCAGGCGAAGGCGAGGTCTTTCGCGTGGTCGCCCGCATCGGCGCGGAGGAGGTGGCGCTGGACGGGCTCCTCGCCGAACCACAGGTAGTCCGCGGCTTGGGAGGCGCCCTCGATGGCGGCGGCGCGCCGTCCATCGCGCAGGTGGATCCCCGCGAGACGGGCGGTGCCGCTTTGGAGGAAGGCCTCGGGCGGAATCTGTTCGGGCAGCTCGCTGTCGGATTTCGCGCGCTTCCAGACGGCCATCATCTCCTGGGGGCCGGTCGCCTCGAAGTGGAAGTAGTCGATGCGGTGCCAGCCGGCCTCGAGGGAGACGGCCTTTCCGTGCTGGCCTTGGGCGCCCTCGTCGCGGGTGTGGAGGCCGGGCCACGAGGCGACGGTCCTGCCGTCGATCTGCAGTTCGGACCCCTCGTCCGAGACGGTGCCGAAGTAGAGGGTCTCCGGGGCATCGAGCAGGAACCATCCGGAATACCAGGTGGAGTAGTCGTCGTCGGGGCCGAAGGGGTTTTCCCGGTGGCCCAGGTAGGGGACCTGCCCCATGCGGGTGCCGGCGCCGGGCGGGGTGGGGCCGGCCAGTTTGCGCGCGGCGTCGAGCGAGGCGTTCCCGGTTTTCGTGCAGAGGAGAAGTCCCGGGCGGAGGGACGTGGCGGCCTTCCGGGACGGAGCCATCGCGGGGGCGCGCTTCAGGTAGACGCCGATGCGCGAGGACGACGCCGGAGGAACCGCGCAGGCCAGGAGCAGCCCTTCGGCGGGATTCCGCCAGAGCACGTGGTGGTCGAGCCGAGCGCCGGCGTCGTCCCGGACGTCCGTCGCCACCTCGCCGGCGGGGAGAAGGCCGCCGTCGGGCAGGCGGAGGAGCACGCCGGATTCGGCATGCAAGGGACGCGAGACCACGTCGAAGTCGACGCGGAGCGCGGCGTCCGGAACGAGCCAGCCTTCGGGAGGATTGGCCTTTGCCTGCTGTGCGTTGCCGCGAAAAGCCGGGAGGCAGAGAAGCGCCCCGAGGAGGGACAGGCGCCCCAGGCGAGGAAGAACACGTATCTTCATGGGGAAAGCATATCGCATGGATGCCCCGGGCGAAAGCCGGAAGTCGATGCGATCGGCGACAGAGGAAGGTGCGTCGGGAGGGGGGCGGGAGCAACGGGCGTCCGCCCGTCCGTCGCGGGTCGCGTGTCGCGGCACGCCGTGGGTCGCAAGTCGCGTGTCGCGTGTCGCAAGTCGCGTGTCGCAGGTCGCGGCATGCCGCGAAGGGGGGCACGCCGCAGTTTCCGGGCGAGGATGTTTTTCTTCTTCGCACCGGCACGGGTTCCCGGTATCATGCCGGTATGAAACTGAAAGATTGTTCCGTTGCCGTCCCGTCTTTCGTTTGCGGCGCGATCACGCTCCTGGCCTTTGCCGCGGGGTGTACGAAGACGCAGGAGGATCGCGTGCCGGTCTCGAACCCCGTCCAGCCGGAGATGCGGCTGGGCCTGGAGGACGGCCGGTTCGTCTGGGAGGTGGCGCCGCTGGACGGCATCGCGGCGGAGACGCGGCTCGTGGAGCCCGCCTGGAAGCCGGGGGCGCAGGCCGTGGAGGCCGTCTGGCGCAAGGATGGCGTCGTCGTCCGCACGGAAACGTACGAGCTTCCCGCGATGGACGACTTCGAGGCGCAGCTGGAGAAGCGCCGGCGCCAGATCCGCATCCCCTTCGACATGCCCTTCGATGGCAAGGCCACGGTGGTGGTCGACACGCCCGGCGGCGTCCGGGTGCGGAATGTGATCCAGGGCATCCCCTTCGAAAAGGGGTGCCACGAGGTGGAATGGGACGGGTATCGCGAGGATGGCGTGCTGGCCCTCCCCGGCGACTACACGGTCCGCATCGCCGTGCATCCCGGGCTCTCCTACGAATACCTCGGCTACAGCGCCTGCGGCGGCGACGGCGACCTCTGGATCCCGTGGGGTCCGAACCATACCACCTTCGTCGATGGCCTCGTGCGCGGCGATCGGGTTGTCTTCTCGACCTACTTCACCGAGGGCGGCCACTCCACGTCCATGCTCGACGCCTCCACGGGCAAGTTCCTGTCCGGCTGGTCCGACCACTGGGACGGCGCGAACGACTCGCTCTTCCTCGTGGACGGCTCCGGCGCCACGAACCGCTTCTACGCCGTGCGCGGGAAGAAGGCGGACCACTCCGTCGACTTCCGGGGCTATCGCTGGGATGGCGCCGGGCGCGTCGGCGTGCGCGTGAAGGCGGAGCTTCCGCCGACCTTCCCGGTCGGGGCGGCGCGCATCGGCCCGACCCTCTACATCGCCAACTCGGTTTCCGGGACGCTCGATGCGTACGAGCTGTGCGAGACGAACGCCTGGACGGAGGTGCTCCCCTCCGGGATCCCGTCGCGCCCGCTCGGCGTGGTCGGGCCCATTTGCGCGGTTGACGGGCGGATCGTCGAGGCGCCTTCCACGAACGTCTTCTCGATGTCCACCGACGGCGCGCTGCTCTACTGCTGCGAGCACGGGGCGGATGTCGTGCGCGTCTACGACGCCGCCACCGGGAACTTTGTCCGCATCCTCGGCGAGCCCGGCGGCTTCGCCTTCGGCCCATGGAACGCGAACCGCATGATCCGTCCCGCGAGCGCCACGCCCGACGGCGCCGGCTCCCTTTGGCTCACCGAGACCCGCTACTCGCCCAAGCGCGTCTCGAAGTGGGATCTCGCCGGCGGGACGTGCGTGTACGAGAAGTTCGGCCCGCCCACCTACGGCTATCCCGGCATGGGCTTCGATCCCGAGAACCCCACCCGCTGGATGGCCTACCACACCCGCTGGACGCTCGACGACGAGAAGGGGATCGACGCCCCCGCCGCCATCGTCCTGCCCAACGACGCCCCCCAGGGCGGCGAGCCGCGGAAGACCAACGAAACCGCCCCCGCCGCCGCCGGAGGTTCCGTCGCGCCCATCCCGATCGGCCACCTGCGCTACACCTTCCTCCATCGCGCGGGACGGACCTTCTGCTGGGGCCAGTCGGGCGCCACCACGCTCTTCGAGGTCAAGGAAGACCGCTTCCATCCCATCGCGATGGTGAGCCAGGTCCACCGCTACCTCTTCTGCACCGACCTCCGCGAAAACGTCCCCGAGCCGCTCCGGAAGGCCTACGACGCCGCCTTCCCGGGCACTCCGCCCGACCAGCTCGCCCGCACGATGTGGAACGATGTCCGCATGCTCTTCTGGCTCGACCGCGACCGCGACGGCGTGATGGACGCGGAGGAGTTCGAGTTCGGCCCCGTGAAGAACGGCGTCGAATACTGGGGCTTCCACGTCGAAGGCTTCGACTTCCGCATGCCCGTGCAGATCGACGGCGGGAACTTCCTCCTGCCCTTCGACGCCGGCCCGCTCGAGGGCGACTCCCTCCCCGCCTACTCCCTCGCCGCCGCGCTCGAACGCCGCATCCCGCTCGCCGGCGAACTTCCCGTGGGCAACCGCTCGCTCGAATGCCAGGCCTTCGCCGATCGTTTCGGGCGCACCATCGGCCTCACCCTCTCGCCCTACATGGTGGGCATCGATCCCGACGGGACGCTCCGCTGGACGATGTACAACCCCTGGCCGGGCGTCCATGGCTCGCAAGCCGCCTCCATGCCGAAGGTCGGCGAACTCCAGGGGCTGCTCTTCTCCCTCGGCGCCGTGCCGTACTCCGGCACGGCGGACGTCTTCGCCGCCATGAACAACCACGGCCGCATCTTCTTCCTCACCACCGACGGCCTGTACCTGGACGAGCTGTTCAGCGATTGCCGCGTCTCCGCGCGCAACGACGAATCGCTTGTCGGCGGCGAGGCCTTCGGCGGAATGTTCGCCTACGACGCCGTCCACAAGCAGTGCATCCTCCAGGCCGGCGGCTACCGCCGCTACCGGATCCGCGGGATCGACCAGGTGCGGGAAACCCGCCAGGAACTCGCGGTCACGCCCGACCAGATCCTCGCCGCCGAGGCGAATCCGCCCGCCGCCGCCGGCACGTACGTCCCGCCCGCCACGGAGGTCCCCGGACGCATCGAGTGGGAGCCTCCGCAAGGCAAGATCAACGTCGTCCTCTCGCGGACCGGCGACGCGCTCGTGCTCGAATACCGCGTCCCCGACCCCTCGCCCTGGACGAACAACGGCACCGATCCCTTCCTCATGTTCAAGACCGGCGACGGCATCGACCTGCAGTACCTCGACGCCGACGGCCTGCCCGTGCGCCTGTTCGCCAGCCCGAAGGCCGGCGATCCCGCCGCGACGCAGGTGATGAAGGTGCGCCACCACGTGCCCGACGCCGAGAAGGCCTCCGCCCGGCCCCACGGCTTCTCCTCGCCCTGGCGCACCCACACCGCCGCCGACGTGGCCTTCCCCGAGGACATCGGCCTCTCCGTCCGCACCGAGGGATGGGGCACCGTCGCGACCCTCTCCGTCCCGCTCCACCACTTCGGAGCGACCGTCCCCGACCCGCTTTCCGCCGATTTCGGCGTGGTCTACGGCGACCGCGAAGGCCGCATCAACCTCTCCCGCTCCTACTGGGCGAACAAGCAGACCGGCCTCGTGAACGACGTCCCCGGCGAGATCATCCCCGAACCCGCGAAGTGGGGCGCCGTGCGCTTCGGCACGGCCCCGGCAGACGCCGGATCCCCTGCGCCGGACGGCCCGGACGGCGCCGCCGCGCCCGCCATCGGGGCGGAGGCGGCCGCGCTGCGCGACCTCGGCCCGCTCGTGAACCCGGGCGGCCTCGTCGTCCCCGCCGGATCCGGCGATTCGAACGAGAACGGCCCCGTGTGGGACGCCGCCCGGCAGTTGCTCTACGCCTCGCAGGGACGCGGGCGGATCGTGGCGATGCGCCTCGACGGCACGCGGGTGGCCACCTACACGCTGCCCGGCGCCGGCCCCTTCGTCCGCTTCGATACGATGGCCATCTCCGACGCCGGCGACGTCTTCGTGCTCGCGGGCGGCATCCAGGAGAACGGACGCGTCTATCGCATCCCCGCCGATTCGCCCGACGGCGCGGAGGCACAGACGGCCGCCGAACGCGTGGCCGCGATGTCGCCCCATGCGCACGACGGCGCGATCGCGCTCGTCCGCCGCGACTCCACGGTCTCGCTCCTGGATGTCACGACCCTGCAGGAGACGCCTTTCGCGTCGACGAAGGCCATCGACGAGTGGCCCGGGCTCGACCGCGGCGACATTGCCCGCTACCCCTGCATGGCCGGCTGGCTCGCCGACGGCGACTTCGCGATGGTCGTGCGCCACCACCCGCTCTTCCGCTTCAAGGACGGCGAGGCGCAGGTTCCGCCGACCGACCTCTTCGGCTCCCGCGAAATCGTGATCGAAAAGGGCTTCGTCTGCGGCGAGAACTTCTGGATGGCGTGCGGCAACACCATCAAACTCTACAACGCGCGAACCCTCGCGGCCGAACCGGGTGTCGTCGCCGGCGGGAATTCCGGCTACTTCCTCGGCGGCGTGGGCAAGGAATACCACGAGGTGGACGTGCGCGGCATCTGCGAGGTGGGGCCGAACCTCATCGCGGTCACCGCCCGCAACAACGCCGCCATCTACGTCTATCGCTACGATCCCGCCACGAAGAAGGCGACGCCCGTGCGCCGCCTGGGCGGCATCGTGGACCCGATGAACCTCGTCGTCGACCCCGAAGGGTACGTGATGTGCGACAACGTCATCTGGGCCTTCGACCAGCATCCGCTCGACGTCCCCTTCGATTCCGCCCTGCGGATGCCCGTCCGCGCGACCGCCATGCTGCCGGACGGCCGCGTCGTGCTCGTCACCGACGCCCACGGCCAGGCGATGGAGTTCCGTAGCGGAAGCCTGCGCAAAGGCCTCCACATCGACTACAACCGCGACCGCCGCCCCTATCTCGACGACGAGAGGCGCCCGTGGGGGCAGAACTGGACGCCCGCGCCATGGCGCTGCGACCTCGCGCCGCTCGCGGAACCCGCCGGCGCCTGGGAGCTCACCGCAATCCACCACGACGGCGTGCGGCGCGTCTACGCCTTCACCCGCGACGGACACCCGCTCCCCGAAAACGCCTACCGGCGCATCGATGGCGGCGAGCCGCCCGACGAACGGATCTTCGAGGCGCGCGATGGCGGCCTCGTGGCGCGTGTCGACCGCGATGCCGGAACCCTCGAGATCCTGCGGGGAGGCTCCGGGGCGCCGGCGGTCCGCATCGCCCTCTTCGAAGGCCTTGCCGCCCCGACCCGCGTCGCGATGTCCAACGGACGCATCGTCGTCTACGAATCCGACGCCCAGCGCCTCCGCCGATTCCGCCTGGAGTAGCCGCCGTCCAATCCGGCGGAAACGGGGATGGGCCCGGGGCTTCCATCACGCGCCGCAAGAGGAGGCGGTTCCCCGCAATTTCCCCGGACGGCTTGACCCTCAATCCGTTCGTCCGTATACTTCCCCTCTGGTAATCCGGGAATTCTGCCATGACCAAAGAACAGACGCCTTCCCCCAGCGACAAGCAAGTCCAGCTCTTCTTCAACAAGGGTTTCGCCGCCTTCGAACGCGGATCGCTCGACATGGCGGTGGATTTGTTGATGCAATGCGTCGAAATGGCGCCGAACTTCGAGCGCGCCCGGAAGTTCCTCCACTCCGCCGCCATCCAGCGCGCCCTCAAGAAGGGGAGGTCCTCCCTCCAGCTCGCGGGGGCCGAACTCGCGGGGTTCGGCGCCTTCCTCCGGGCCCAGGCCCTCAAGGGCTCCAAGCCCGAAGCCGCGCTTCTCGCCGCCGAGAAGATGATCCTCGCCGCCCCGCTCTCCAAGAAATACGCCATCGCCTATGCCGACATCGCCACGGCCGCCGGACAACCCGACATCGGCGTGATGGGCCTCGAAGTCCTGCTCGAACAGTGGCCCGGCGACCCCGGCCTCCTCTCCAAGCTCGCCGTGATGTACCAGACCATCGGCGAATGGGCCCGCAGCCGCGATTGCTACGCCGAGCTCCAGAGGCTCTTCCCCCGGAATCCGGACTACGTGAAGGCCCTCAAGGAGGCCGAAGCGAGGGTCACCGTGAAGACCGGCGGCTGGGAGGAGAACACCGCCCTCGACGGACAGGGCGGCAAGGACGACTTCCGCAAGCTCATCCGGGACAAGGAGCAGGCGAAAACCCTCGACATGAAGAACAAGTCCGTGATCGACGGTTCCGACGCCGACGTCCTCATCGAGGAGCAAAAGGCCAAGATCGCCCGCGACCCCGCGAACCTCAACTTCCGCATCGGCCTCGCACGCCTCTATTCGCAGAAGAAGGACTTCGCCTCCGCCGTCGCCACCCTCGAGGAGGCGCGCGAGCGCAACCCCACCGATCCCGAGCTCGACCGCGTCCTCACGAACGCCCGCATCGCGGACTACGACGCCCGCGTGGCCGCCGCGAAGGACTCCGGCGACGCCGCCCTCGCCCGGGAGCTCGAAAGGGAGCGCGGCCAGTTCGTCTTCGACGACCTCGTCTCCCGCGTGGAGCGCTACCCGAACGACCTCCGCCTCCGCTTCGAACTCGGCCAGCAGTACTTCCAGTACGAGGCCTATGACGACGCGATCCAGCAGTTCCAGCTCGCGCAGAAGTCGCCGAAGGACCGCAACGAGTCCCTCTGCTACCTCGCCCGCTGCTTCCGCTCCAAGGGCCAGAAGGAAATGGCCGTGATGCAGCTCGAAACCGCCCTCGCCCAGTTGCCCATCATGAACGACCTCCGCAAGCAGGTCCTCTTCGAACTCGGCGAAATCGCCGAGGAGAACGGCGACATCGAAAAGGCCTTCGCCTACTACCAGGAAATCTACGGCGCCGACATCTCCTATCGCGACATCGGCGAGAAGATGCAGCGCATCTACACCCTCCGCCAGGCATAGCCCTCCCATGATCACCGTCAACGAACACTACGCCAAGCTCCAGTCCTCCTACCTCTTTTCCGACATCGCCGCCCGTGTCCGCGCCTATCAGGCCGCCCACCCGGACGCGGAGATCATCCGCCTCGGCATCGGCGACGTCACCGAGCCCCTCCCTCCCGCCTGCGTCGCCGCCCTCCACGCGGCCGCGGACGAGATGGCCTCCCGCGACACCTTCCGCGGCTACGGGCCCGAGCAGGGCTACGGCTTCCTTCGCGAGGCCATTGCCGAAAACGACTACCGCGCCCGCGGCGCCGACGTCTCCGCCGACGAGGTCTTCGTGAGCGACGGCGCGAAGTGCGACACCGCGAACATCCAGGAGCTTTTCGCGCAAAAGCTGCGGGTCGCCGTGCCGGACCCCGTCTACCCCGTGTACGTGGACACGAACGTGATGGCCGGCCGCACCGGGCCTTTCTCCGACGGCCGCTACAAGAAGCTCGTCTACCTCGCCGGCACCTCCGCGAACAAGTTCGTCCCGCCGCCGCCGAAGCGCGCCGTGGATCTGGTGTACCTCTGCTTCCCGAACAACCCCACGGGCGCCACCGCCACCCGCGAGCAGCTCGCCGCCTGGGTGGACTACGCCCGCGAGAACAAGGCCCTCATCCTCTTCGACGCCGCCTACGAGGCCTTCATCCGCGATCCGGAGATCCCCCATTCGATCTTCGAGATCCCGGGCGCCCGCGACGTGGCCATCGAGTTCCGCAGCTTCTCGAAGACCGCCGGCTTCACCGGCGTCCGCTGCGCCTTCACCGTCGTCCCCAGGAGCTGCATGGCCTTCACCGCCGCCGGCGACGCCGTGCCCCTCCATCCGCTGTGGATGCGTCGCCACACCACCAAGTTCAACGGCGTCTCCTACCCCGTGCAGCGCGCCGCCGCCGCCGTCTATACCCCCGAAGGCAAGCAACAGGTGCGGGATCTCGTCGACTTCTACCTCGGCAACGCCGCGGTGATTCGCAAGACCCTGCGGAAACTGGGCTTCAAGGTCGGCGGCGGCCGGAACTCGCCCTACCTCTGGGTGCGCACGGGCTCGCCCTCCTGGGAGTTCTTCGACCGCCTCCTCAACGAGTGCCAGGTGGTGACCACCCCCGGCGCCGGCTTCGGACGCGCGGGCGAAGGCTACATCCGCATCAGCGCCTTCAACTCCCGCGAGAAGGTCGAAGAGGCGATGGAACGCCTCAGCAAGGCCGGCATCCGCAGCGGCCGTTGACGCCGTCCGGCCAAAATCCCCCTTGTTCCCATGGGGAGAACCATGATACGCTTTCGCCTGTCCCGTTTTCCGGGAGGGATCCTTTGTTGATCCGGGAAAGCCTTGAACCGTTGCCGGTTTACGCCGCCCGACATCCCTTCGCGAGAACCCGCAGAAAGGCAAGCCAGCCATGAATCCGTATGTCGAAAGCGTGATCTCCTACGTAAAGGAAAAACACGCGGACGAACCCGAGTTCGTCCAGACCGTCGAGGAAGTCCTCGGCTCCATCAGCCCCGTCGTGGACAGGCATCCCGAGTACCAGAAGGCCGACCTCCTCAAGCGCATGGTCGAGCCCGAACGCATGTTCACCTTCCGCGTGGTCTGGACCGACGACGCCGGCCAGACCCACACGAACATCGGCTACCGCTGCCAGTTCAACGGCGCGATCGGCCCCTACAAGGGCGGCCTCCGCTTCCAGAAGAACGTCTGCCCCAGCATCATCAAGTTCCTCGGCTTCGAGCAGACCTTCAAGAACGCCCTCACCGGCCTCCCCATCGGCGGCGGCAAGGGCGGTTCCGACTTCGACCCCGCCGGCAGGAGCGAGGCGGAAGTCATGCGCTTCTGCCAGTCCTTCATGACGGCCCTCTACCGCTACATCGGCCCGGACGTCGACGTCCCCGCCGGCGACATGGGCGTGGGCGGCCGCGAAATCGGCTACCTCTTTGGCCAGTACCGCCGTATCAAGGGCGTCTGGGAGAACGGCGTCCTCACCGGCAAGGGCTTCAGCTACGGCGGCTCGCTCATCCGCCCCGAGGCCACCGGCTACGGCGCGGTCTACTACCTCCAGGAGGTCCTCCGCCACGGGAACGACTCCATCGAAGGCAAGCGCATCGCCATCTCCGGCTACGGAAACGTGGGCTGGGGCATCATGAAGAAGGCCGCACAGCTCGGCGCGAAGGTCACCTATTTCGCCGGACCCGACGGCTACATCCACGACCCCGACGGCGTCGGCACCGGGGAGAAGCTCGACTTCATCCTCGAAATGCGCGCGAAGGATCCCCTGCACTGCAAGCCCTACGCGGACAAGTTCGGCTGCGAATTCATCCCCGGCGAAAAGTGCTGGGGCGTCAGGGACGTGGACATCTACATGCCCGCCGCCACCCAGAACGACGTGGCCATGGAGTCCGCCGAGAAGATCGCCGCCTCGGGCGTGAAGTACTACATCGAGGTCGCCAACATGCCGACCACGAACGACGCCCTCAACTTCCTGCGCGCCCAGAAGCACATCGTCGTCGCCCCGTCGAAGGCCGTGAACGCCGGCGGCGTGGGCGTCTCCGCCCTCGAGATGGCCCAGAACTCGGAACGCCTCGTCTGGACCGCCGAGGAAGTCGATGCCCAGCTCAAGAAGATGATGAAGAACATCCACGACAACTCCGCCAAGGCCGCCGCGGAATACGGTCTCGGCTACGATCTGGTCTCCGGCGCCAACATCGCCGGCTTCATCAAGGTCGCTTCCGCGATGATGGAACAAGGCCTCTTCTAGGCCGAAGTTCCAGGGGAGCCCCCGCCGCCATGCGGGGCGACGCTTCCCCCGGAAATGCCAGGCGGCGGAATCCCACACGATTCCGCCGCCTTTCTTTTCGCATCGACCCGCAATCTCACGGGCGCCCATCGTCCGGCTGGAGGGTTCGATACATATACCACGTCCCCACGCTGCGATAGGGCGCCCAGCGACTGGCGATGCGCAGCAAAGCGCCATGATCCTCGACGGGCACGTCGTAGACAGAAGCCATGGCCTTCCGCAAGGCGAAATCGTGCAAAGGAAAGACATCCGGCCTGCCCAGGCCAAACAGAAGGAACATGTCCGCCGTCCAATTCCCGATGCCCTTCACCTCGGTCAGCTTTTCGCGCACTTCGGAATCGCCCATCTTCGAGAGCGAGGCCAAACGCAGCTTCCGGCTGTCCATGCGTTGGGCAAGGTCGAGAATGTAGCCATACTTTTGCCCGGACACGCCAACCGAAAGCACGTCTTCTTTCGGTATGTCGAGAAAGCCCTTCGCGGTAGGCCTGCCTCCTTTGAAAAGCCGCTTCAATCGGGCTGAAATCGTGGCGGCGGCTTTCGTGGAGATTTGCTGGCCGACGATCACGTCCACCAGAAACGTGAAATCCGGTTTGCCCGGTTTCAGCGTGCAGGGGCCAACGGCGTCGATCACTTCGGCAAGCCGCTTGTCTGCACGGCGCAACGCGCGGCATGCCGCGGCCAGACCGTTGTCGTTGGCACCACTCATGGCTTCGAGAATTTTGTCTTGAGCCATTCGTAGACGGCCTTCTGTTCGTCTTTGCCTGCACGGCGGACTTGTGACAACAACCATATCGAACTGGGCTTTTCCGTTGTGATGTTTTTTGCTCCCTGATTGCAGGTCGAGCATAGCGTCCGCAGGTTGGACAGCTCATCTTTCCCGCCGAGCGACTTATCCTTTATGTGTCCGACATGGAGGCGTACAGGCCTGCCGGTTGCGGGGTCCGTCTCGCCGGGAGTCAGTCCGCACATCTGGCATGTGAACCCATTTCTGTCGAGAACTTCGGCCCGGAGTTTTGCAGAAATGGTGCGGGCAAATTGAGGTCTCTCTTTTAGAACAGGTTTCTTCTTCAACATGTATTGCCCTGGCTTCAATTCCGAGCTGTCATTGTGCGACAGAATCGGCCACCCCTCTTCGTCCCGCAACTCACGGAGCCGTCGACTGTATTGCGCAGCGCCGTCGGCTGCGGCTTGGATTTCGTGCGACTCGATCACTCGCCCGATGTTCGCTAACAGGAACCTCCGAATCTTCTCCTTGGATCCAATTTTTTTCATCGATACCCCTGCCACACCGTTATCAACAGTACGGAACACTTTGTTCCAAGAGTTCCCATTGAATCGCCCTTCGAGAACCTTGCGCTGGATACTTCCCCTCAAATGCGCTTGCGATAGCGAGCCCGACTGCGGATGCAACCGGCGGGGGGAAGGCGTTTCCAACCTGCCTATAGGCCGCAGTCTTCCTCCCGCTGAACTTCCAGAAGTCGGGGAACCCCTGAATCCGAGCCACCATCCGAACGGTCAGCCGGGGATGTCCTTCCATGGGAAAATCCGAAGCAGGGGGCTCGTTCGCAATTCCCAAGCCATCCACGCCCAATTCCCGCCATTGTTTCCGGGCTCGCGTAGGTCCCAAATCCGGACCGCCGTGTTTTTTCGATCCTCCGACAACCGTGGGCGCGATGGCCTGGGCATTGGACACCCAGCGGCCAGCCCCTTTCCATCCTCCGGCCGCCATCAAGTCCTGAAGAGTATCCCCCACGGTGCGTTGCCTGTTGAGCGGCTCGGGCCAGTTGAAGTACGACATCCTCTTTTCAGGAAGGGCAACGAGGATGAAGCGGGGACGCAATTGCGGGACACCGTAGTCGGCGGCCTGCAAGACTCGCCAATCCGATTCGTATCCGAGTTCGAGCAACCGCATCCGCAACTTGTCGCGATAGCTTGAGAACTTGGCCGTAGCGAATCCCGGCACATTTTCCAGCATAACGGCCTTGGGTTTCATCTCGCCGATGATTCGAATCGCCTCGGGGAACAAGTCGCGCTCGTCGTCGGTGCCAAGCTGTTTGCCGGCAATGGAGAACGGGGGGCAGGGGACGCCGGCCGCAAACAAATCGACATCGCGCCATCGGCTGCCGTCAACTTGCCGCATGTCTTCGTGGAGTACGTTCCACTGCGGACGATTGAGGCGCAAGGTCGTACAGCAGTCCGAATCAATTTCGACCGCTGCAACGCAATCAAACCCCGCAGCCTCCAGGCCGAGGGCCTGTCCGCCACCACCGACGCAAAACTCTGCTACCGTGAATTTTCCCATAGTGCGGATGTCCATGCCCCAACCGGTCCTGATCCCACATTCTTTTCTCTCCATGAACCGGTCCGACCAGAACCGGGACCGGGATGAACTGTAGCAAGCCCACTTGCATAAGTCCAGCGCAGGAGCTGGCCCGGTCCGTTCAGCGGCGGGCGACAGGGGGCGTCGCGGGCGACAAGGGATGAGCGTCTGCTCGTCCGCAACCGGGAGCGACGCGATGCGATTTCCCCTTGAACAGCAAAACCCCCGGTTTTAGCGGGTTTTCACGTAAAACCGGGGGGGTCAAAGGTGGTGCGCCTGGCGGGGATCGAACCACAACCTTCAGCTCCGGAGGCTAACGCTCTATCCAATTGAGCTACAGGCGCAGCAATGTGGAAACTTCTGGCGTTTGACGCCGCGGCTCCCCCAAGCGGGAAGAGCACGTTTCCGAAAAATCCAAGTGTACCACACCCTTCCCCGATGTAAACACCCAAACTTGACGCAACGGACCGCACGGCCGATAGAATGACTTTTGCCTTGAGACAGGATGCCGGCCGGTGTTACGGTACCGCCATCCTACCCAGCCCAACGTGCAGGAGGTCATCCATGTCGATTCCGCGTAGTCTGGCGGCTGCGGCCGCCGCGATTGGCCTTGCTTTGACGGCGTCCGCGCAGGTTCCGGTGTATGTCTCGCCGTCGGGCAGCGACGCCACGGGCGACGGCTCCGAGTCCGCGCCGTACCGTTCCATCACGAAGGCGCTTGCCGAAAACACGCAGACGGCCCACCTCGAAGTCCACGCCGCCGCCGGCCTGTACGATGCGGCGAACGGCGAGACCTTCCCCATTTCCCCCGCCTCTTCACAGTCGATCCTCGGCGTGCGCGGCAGCGACCCCGGCTCCGCGGCCGGTTCCACGGTGATCGACGCAGGCGGCGCGGCCTATGCGATCCAACTCCCCTACCATGGCGAAGGCGTCACCGCCCGCCTCGCGGGCGTGGCCATCACGAACGCCCTTTCCGCCATCCGCTGCATCGCATGGCGCGGCGACATCGACGACGTCCTGGTGACCGACGTCGCGCAGGGCGAAACCTACTCGATGCTGATCTACGGAGACAACGCCGGCCATGCCATCCACGTGAACCGGATGCGCGCCGTCAACATCTCGAACCCCGCCACAGGGAATTCCAACGGCGGCCGCCACGCCTTCTTCTTCCTGGCCGGCGGCGGCGAATTGGCCTTCTCCGACTGCGTCTTCTCCAACATCGCCGGCGGTTTCCCGGAGTGGGGCTTCTTCCACGTGGGCTGGCACGGCGGATCCTCCTGGACCTACACCGTCGAGGGGTCGCTCTTCGAGGACATCTCCTATGCCGGCGGCAACAATGACGAACGCTCGATGATCCAGTGCTGGGGCGGCGGCTCGAAGATGCTCTTCGACCGGAACATCGTCCGCAATCTCGCCTTCGACAAGTACGTCCTCGCGAACAACCGCTGCGGCCAGACCATCATCCGCAACTCGCTTTTCGAGAACATCGCCGTCTCCGGCGGCTTCTCCGTGATCGGCGAGGCCATGGGCGGCGGGCAGGACATCTTCCACTGCACCTTCCACAATTGCTCCCCCGTCTTCCGCACCTACAATGGCACCAGCCATATCTACGTCCATGATTCGATCCTCTCGCACGACACCTCGCTCGTGATCAACTCCGGCGACGCCTCCTCCCACTCCAAGCTCCGCTTCTTCGACTGCGACATCTGGAACGCCGCAAGCGACACCGGCTACGATGCCGTCGAGAGCTCCGGCATCCTCCGCGTCGACCCCCTGTACGCCGATGCCGCGAACCACGACTACCGCCTCCGGGTGACCAGCCCGCTCGTCGACGCCGGCGACAACGCCCGCGCCGCCTTCGACGCCTGGGCCATGCCCAACGACCTCGATCTGCGCGGGAAGGCCCGCATCGTCGACGGCGACGGCGACGACGTTCCGACGATCGACTTCGGCGCCATCGAATTCGCCTATGGCGACAACACGGCCCCCACCTTCCTGACCGGGAAGCCGAGGACCCACATCTTCGAGGGCGACGAAGTGGACTTCCCGGTGTTCGTTTCTCCGTCCGTCCCGGACTCCGTCACGGCGTCGGTCGCCTACGGCACCAACCTGCTCGGCGGACCCTCCTCCATCGCCATCGCCCCCGGCGCCACGAACCAGCTCCGCGTCGTGGCCGGCAGCCTCGGCGAGAGCGTCTCCACCTGGGTGAGCCTCGAAGACACGGCCGATCCCGCCGGCGTGGCGCCCGGCCTCTTCGCCGTCACCATCCATCCGCGCAAGGTGGACGTCTCCGTCGGCACCACGACCTTCCTTCCCAGCAATGCGGTCCAAGAGGTCGCGATCTCCCTTCCCGGCTCCTCCCGGGCGCCGGCGGACCTGCCCCTCGCCTGGGCCGTCGAGAGCGGCGCCGCCAACAACGCCGTGGAGTGGACCGGCGACCCCTCGCCCTCGATTCCGCAGGGCGCAAACGCCGCGAACGGCACGCTCCGGGTGACGGGCTCCAGCGGCGCCACGACCGTCCGCCTCACGGTGGGCGGCGGGTACGTCTTCTCCGCGAGCGGGATGGATTCCATCGTCCTCGCCTTCCTGGCCCATCCCGGCTACCTGTTCGTTTCGCCCGCAGGCTCCGACATCCATGGCGACGGCTCGCTCGGCAACCCCATGCAGACGATGGCGGCCGCGATGGCGGCCCTCGACAACGGCCAGGAGGTGCGCCTCCTCCCCGGCACCTACGACTCCTCCACGCAGACCTTCCCGATCGCGATGAAGTCCGTGACGGTCTCCGGCTGCGACACCAATGGCATGGTCGAGGGCGCCGCGCCGCTCGTGACCGTCGATGGCGGGGACGCCGTCGCCCGCCTGTTCGACTGCCGCGCCCTCGCCGGCGGCGCAACCTTCCGCGAACTCACGCTGGCGCGCGCGACGGCCAGCGCAATCTACGCGGAACACACGGTCGTCAACGCGACGAACTGCGTCTTCACCGCGAACCATGGCCCGTACACGACCGGCAACGACGAAGGCAACGCCGCATGCATCGCGCTGGTCAACAATTCGTCCGCGCGCATCCACGGCTGCACCTTCGACGGCAACCGCGGCCGCGGCACGGTCGGCGGCGAACGCCGCGAAGCCTACAACGACATGACCATCGTCGCGAGCAACTGCGTCTGGCGCGCCAACGACAGCCGCATCGGCGCCGTCTACCTCCGCCACCACGTCGCGGGGTGCTGGATGGACCTCTCCGACTGCGTCTTCTCGAACAACACCGCGAACACGGGCTATGTGGACGGCGGCCATGGCTCCTCCGTCGGCTATACCACGTCCGCGAACGGCAACTTCATCTACCAGACCTACCGCCGCTGCGCGTTCTACGACAACTCGGGCGCATCGCTCTTCGGCACCGGCTACACCGGCCTCACGATCGCGGATTCGCTCTTCGCGGGCAATACGCCATCCGCCGCGATGGCCGGCGGCGTAACCTACACGCTTTCCTCCGCGAACAACACCTTCGTCCACAACTCCGGCGCGATGACCTGCTTCGGCCCGAACAGCGGCTCCATCTTCTTCCGCAACACGATCATCGCCGACCCGCTGTCCGCGCTATGGGCCCAGGGCAACGGCACGCAGCCCGTGCTGGACAACGTGCTCTTCTGGAAGGCGGACGGCGCCTTCGCCGCCGAGACGATCGGCCCGGGTCCCGGCTCGTCGAACGTCTCCACGAACAATCCGAAGTTCGTGCGTTTCCCCAGCCCCTATTCCTCCGCGCAGCTCGACGCCCGCCTTCGCACCCGCACCAGCCCCGCGTTCAACGGCGGCGACAACGCCTACGCCTCCTCGCTCGACCTCGACCGCAACGCGCGCATCTTGGACGGCGTCGTGGACCTCGGCTGCTACGAGTACCTCTACGGCGACGTCGAGGATCCGATCTACAAGACCGCGGCCGCCAGGCTCTACATCCTCTCCGGCAGCTCCGCCGCCCTGCCCCTCTGGGTCGAGCCCTCCGTGGCCTACGACGCCGTGGCGGACGTCGCGTTCGGCACGAACATCCTCTCCGGCGCCGCTTCGGCCACGGTTCCCGCCGGCGGCACGAACACCTTCACGATCGCCGCCGCATCCGGCGAAACGGCGGTCGTCGAGACCACCGTTACCTTCACGGACTCCGACGGCGCGATCGAGAGCCTCGTCCTTCCCGTCACCATCAGCCCGAAGCGCGTGCTTGCCACCGCCGCGCCGGTCAACCTGCTCGCCGGGGGGGCCACGCAGGATGTCGTGTTCAGCCTGCCCGGCGGCATCCCCGCCCCCGCGGACATCGCCATTGGCTGGCAGGTGGTCGAGGGCGGCTTCCACAACGTCCTGGAGTGGGTCGGCGACACCCCCGCCGCGATCGAGGCCGGCGACAACGAGGCCAACGGCGTGCTGCGCGTGACCGGCGGCGAGGGCAAGACCGTCGTCCGCCTGGACATCGGCGCGGGATTCGTCTTCGACGCCAGCGGCGAAGCCGGGCTGGACGTGGCCTTCATCGCCCACCCCGGCCACCTCTACGTCTCGCCGGACGGCTCCGACGAGACCGGCGACGGGTCGCTCGCGAATCCCGTGCGGACCATCCGCTTCGCGGTGGAGGGGCTCGCCGCCGGACAGGAGGCGCGCCTGCTTCCCGGCACGTACGCCGGCGCGGCGCAGGCGTTCCCCATCGCGCTCAAGCCCGTTTCGATCGTCGGCTGCAACGCCGCCGGCGCACCGGCGGCAGGCCACGCGGTGCTCGACGGCGAGGGCGTGGCGGCGCGCCTCTTCACGGCCCTCGATCTCGCCTCCGCCCCGATCCTGCGGAACCTCGAGCTCCGGCGCGCCGCATCGAGCGCCGTCTACGCCGACGGGTCGGCGGTGCGGGTCGAGGGGTGCGTCTTCCGCGAAAACTCCGGCACGACCGACGTCCTGCACAACATCGGATACGCTGCGGGCATCTCGCTGGTGCGCGCCGCCTCCGCAGTCCTCTCGGACAGCCTCTTCGAGGGCAACCATGGCCGCGGCGCGGTGGGGTGCGACCGCGTTGGCGACCACTACAGCCACTCCTCGATCGTCGCGAGCAACTGCGTCTTCCGCGCGAACACCAACGCCATCGGCGCCGTCTACCTCCGCCACCACGATGCCAGCTGCTTCATCGACCTCACGGGGTGCGACTTCGTGGGGAATGCCACCCTGGCCGCGGGCACGGACGGGTCCGCCCCGTGCGCCGCCGTCTTCGTCACCTCGGCGACCGGCGCGCGGCCGGGCTGCGCGATCCGCCGGACGCGCTTCGCCGACAACGCCGGCGGCCACCTCCTCGGCTTCAGCTACTGCAACGGCGACGTCCGCGACTGCGTCTTCACCGGCAACGCGACCGTCGGCGGCAGCGGCACTCCCCCGTGCCTCGTCGGCGGCACCTACGTGGCCGTGGACTTCGCGAACAACACCCTGGCGGCGAACACGGGCGCGGTCCTCGGCGGCACGCTCAACAACGAATGCCGCCTCCGCAACTCGGTCTTCGCCGATACCGGCATCCTGCTCGACAACCGCCAGAACACGACACCCACCCTGAGCCATTCGCTCGTCTGGAACTCCGATGGCGAATATCCGCCGGCGGTCACGCAGTACTACGACGGCAGCATCCAGCGCACGAGGTACGACTACTTCGCGGCCGGCTGGAACCTCTCCACCAACGACCCGCTCTTCGCCTCGATGCCCTCGCCCTTCTCGAGCGCCGCCTTCGACGGCCGCCCGAAGAACCGCAAGAGCCCGATGCTGGACGCCGGCGACAACGGCTTCGTCGGCGCGGGCGACCTCGACTTCGCCGGCAACGTCCGCATCCGGGACGGGACGGTGGACCTCGGCGCCTACGAAGTCCCCCGCGCCAGCCTCCCCGGCGACGGGACGCTGCTCTTCCTGCGCTGACGGGCGGGCGGAAAAGCGGCGCGCCGCGCGTTTCGCCTTTTCCCGGGCGGGGATCCGCGGTACACTCCGGCGCATGTCCTCCCCGTTCGTCCATCTCCACGTCCACACCAAATACTCCCTTCTCGACGGCGCATGCCAGCCCCAGGAACTGGCCGCGCGCGCCAGGAAACTGGGGATGGAGGCGGTCGCCATCACCGATCACGGGGCCCTCTTCGGGCTCAAGGACTTCTACGACGTCTTCCGGGAGAGCGGGGTCAAGCCCATCCTCGGGTGCGAGGCGTACGTCGCCCGCCGCAGCCGCTTCGAGAAGAGCGACAAGGACATCGACCTCTCCGGAAACCACCTGGTCCTCCTCGCCAAGAACCTCGCCGGCTACCACAACCTGCTCCGCCTCCTCTCCCTGGCCAGCACGGAGGGGTTCTACGGCAGGCCGCGAATCGACAAGGAGCTCCTCGAAGCCCACCACGAGGGCCTGATCTGCCTGTCCGCCTGCATCGCCGGCGAGATCCCGGAGAAGATCCTCGCGAGAAAGCCCGCGGAGGCCGAGAAGGCCGCCCGCTGGTACCAGGGGCTCTTCGGCGACGACTTCTACCTCGAGATCATGTACCACCGCGCCGGGCCCGACGTGCCGCGACGCCCCGGCGAAGAGGCCGTGCACGTGCTCCAGGGGCGCGTCAACCAGGGCATCCTCAAACTCGGCCGCAAGCTCGGCATCCGGGTGGTCGCGACCAACGACGTCCACTTCCTCGACCGGGACGACGCCGAGGCGCACGACATCCTGCTCTGCCTGAGCACCGGCAAGAAGGTCTCCGACGAGAACCGCCTGCGCTACACCCGCCAGGAGTGGTTCAAGAGCTACGAGGAGATGCTGGAGGCGCTTCCCGACAACCGCGAGCAGATCGAGAACACCCTCGAGGTGGCGCGGAAGGTCGAGGACTTCGAGCTCGATTCCGACCCCATCCTGCCGGTCTTCCCCATCCCCGGGAGCTTCGGTTCGGAAGAGGACTACCGCGCCCGCTTCACCGAGGCGGATCTCCGCGAGGAGTTCGGGGAGAGCTACGACCGCCTGGCCGAAGGCGGCATCGGCCAGGTGCTGCGTATCAAGCTCGAGGCCGACTACCTCGAGCACCTCGCCCGCGAAGGCGCGAAGGAGCGCTGGCCCGGCGGGGTCCCGGAGGCCATCGAGGAGAGCATCCGCTTCGAGCTGGACACCATCAAGACGATGGGCTTCCCCGGCTACTTCCTGATCGTGCAGGACTACATCGCGGCGGCGCGCCGCATGGGCGTGTTCGTGGGCCCGGGGCGCGGCTCCGGCGCCGGGAGCGTGGTGGCCTACTGCCTGAAGATCACGAACATCGACCCGACGGAGTACGGCCTCCTCTTCGAGCGCTTCCTCAACCCCGACCGCGTCTCCATGCCCGATTTCGACGTGGACTTCGACGACGCCACGCGCGGGAAGGTGCTCGATTACGTCGCCGGGAAATACGGCGTCGACCACGTGGCGCACATCGTGACCTTCGGGCAGCTCGCGCCGAAGAGCGCCATCAAAGACGTCTGCCGCGTGCTCGACGTGCCGCTCCAGGAGTCGAACCGGCTGTCCTCCCTCGTGCCCGAGGTGCCGAAGATCACCTTCGAGAAGGCCCTCCAGATGAGCCCCGAACTCGCCGCCGAGCTGAAGAACCCCGACCCGGCCGTGCGCAAGGTGCTCGAACTCGCCGCGAAGCTCGACGGCGGGCTTCGCCAGCCCGGCGTGCACGCCTGCGGCGTGATCATCTCGCGCGATCCGCTCATCGAGACCATCCCGGTGATGCCCACCGAGAACGAGTCCCTGCTCACCACGCAGTACGACGGCCACTTCGTCGAGTCCATCGGCCTGCTCAAGATGGACTTCCTGGGGCTGCGAACCCTCACCGTGCTCAAGAACTGCATCGACTACGTCCGGGAGGATCGCGGCATCGAGATCGACATCGACGCGCTTCCGCTGGACGACCCGGAGACCTATGGCCTCTTCTGCCGGGGCGAGACCACGGGGCTCTTCCAGTTCGAATCCGACGGGATGAAGAAGTACCTCCGCGAGCTTCAGCCCTCCTGCCTGGAAGACCTCGTGGCGATGAACGCCCTCTTCCGGCCCGGACCGATGCAGTACATCCCCACCTTCATCAACCGGAAGCACGGCCGCGAGCCCATCACCTACGACCATCCGCTGATGGAGACGCACCTCAAGACCACCTACGGCGTGTGCGTCTACCAGGAACAGGTCATGCTGCTCTCGCGGCTCCTCGGCGGCTTCACCCGGGGCGAGTCCGACACCCTCCGCAAGGCGATGGGCAAGAAAGAGCTCGATACCATGGAGAAGCTCAAGGCCAAGTTCATCGACGGGTGCCTCGCCAATCCCGAATTCCGGATCGGGAAGTGGAAGAGCGAATCGGCCGCGCGCGCGCTGGCGGACAAGATCTGGGAGGACTGGCGCAACTTCGCCTCCTACGCCTTCAACAAGTCGCACGCCGTCTGCTACGCCTACCTCGCCTACCAGACGGGCTGGCTCAAGGCCCACTACCCGGCGGAGTTCATGTGCGCCGAAATCTCCTCCGAGTTCGGCAAGTTCGACCGCCTGCCCGGGCTGATGGCCGAGGCCGGCGAGATGGGGCTGCGGATCGTCCCGCCCGATGTGAACCGCAGTCTCGTGCGCTTCTCGCCCGACGGGCGGGACGGCATCCTCTACGGGCTCGGCGGCATCAAGGGCGTGGGCGAACTCGCCGCGCAACTCATCGTGGACGAGCGCAAGGCGAACGGCCCGTACAAAGACTACCCCGATTTCGTCGCCCGCGTGGGCGCCGGGAAGGTGAACCGCAAGGCCATCGAATCCCTGGCCCGGGCCGGCGCGCTCGACGTCTTCGGCCTCCACCGCGCCCGGCTTCTCGCGGCGCTGGGGACCCTGATCGATCGCGCCGAGGCCGACCGCCGCGACCTCGAGGCCGGCCAAGGCTCGTTCTTCGACATGCTCGGCGAAGCGGGCATGGAGAGCGCCGGATCCGCCGACGAACTCCCCGACTGCGAACGCTGGACCCACCGCGAAGAGCTGGAGGGCGAGCGCGAGCTTCTGGGCATGTACGTGAGCGGCCACCCGCTCGACGAGTTCCGCCCGCTCCTCTCCTTCTTCCCCACCCTCGGCCTCGACAGGCTCGAAGAGGCCTCGAACGGCGCCGGATCCGCCACGGCCCGGCTGGCCGGCCTGGCCGAGGACGTCTCCTTCCGCAAGACGCGGGATACGATGCGCGACTGGGCGATCCTCGCCCTCTCCGATGGCGAAACACGCCTCGAGGTGTTCGTCTTCCCCGAAACCTTCGAGCGCTACAAGGACGCGATGGTCGCGGGCCAGCCCCTGCTGGTCTGCGCCGAAATCTCGCGGCGCAACGGCCAGCTCCAGGTGTCCGCCAACGAAGTCTACTCCCTCCCCGATGCCGCCAGGCTGTTCACGGCGCACGTCGCCATCGCGATCGGGGGCGGCGCCGAGGCCGCCTCCCGGCTCGGGACGGTCCGGGAGACCTTGAAGGCCCACCCCGGCGACGTCCCCGTGCGCCTGGGCGTGACCGTCGAGGACGGGCGCACGATCGTCCTCGAAGCCGGCGCGGACTACCGGGTGGAGCCGTCCCTCCCGCTCTACCGGGAGCTGGAGGCCGCCGTGGGCCGGAAACAGTGCCGCTTCGTCCCCACGGACGCCATCTTCCTGTCCCGCCGCCGCCGCCGGCGGCCGCAGAACGGGTAGCCGCCGGGGCGTTGTCCCAGGCGGCGGAAATCCCTGGAAAAACCACGGTTGACATCCGCCCCGCTTTTTTGATACTGTACTCTGGTTTTCGCCCCGTGGTGAACTGTCTTCACATTTCGGGACGGGAACACGAGCGTAGCAGCCGCAATACGGGCGACCGCCCCGAGGCTGTCTCGAACGTGTGACAACGTGTAACAGAGGGCCCACGTAGCTCAGTTGGTAGAGCACGTCCTTGGTAAGGACGAGGTCAGCGGTTCGATCCCGCTCATGGGCTCCAGTTTTGGGGCTGCGACCTCAGTTTGGAGAGTAGAGAAAATGGCGAAGGAATCCTTTCAGCGCACGAAACCGCACCTGAACGTCGGCACGATCGGCCACGTCGACCACGGCAAGACCACCCTTACCGCGGCCATCACCAATGTCCAAGCCCTCAAGGGCCTCGCGACGCCCATCAGCTATGACCAGGTGGCCAAGGCCTCCGAGTCCGCCGGCCGTCGCGACGCCACCAAGATTCTCACGATCGCCACGTCGCACGTCGAGTACGAGTCCGAGGGCCGCCACTACGCGCACGTCGACTGCCCCGGCCACGCCGACTACGTGAAGAACATGATCACCGGCGCCGCGCAGATGGACGGCGCGATCGTGGTGGTGAGCGCCGCCGACGGCCCGATGCCGCAGACCCGCGAGCACATCCTGCTCGCCCGCCAGGTCGGCGTGCCCGCGATCGTCGTGTTCCTGAACAAGGTGGACCTCGTGGACGACTCCGAGCTCCTCGACCTCGTCGAGATGGAGATCCGCGAGCTTCTCTCCAAGTACGAGTATCCGGGCGACGACATCATCGTGGTGCGCGGCTCCGCGCTTCCCGCGACCAAGGCCACGAGCCTCGACGATCCCGCCTGCGAGTGCATCACCGAGCTCATGAACGCCCTGGACACCAGCATCCCCGAGCCCGTCCGCGTGCTCGACCAGGCCTTCCTGATGCCCATCGAAGACATCTTCTCGATCGAGGGCCGCGGCACCGTCGCGACCGGCCGCATCGAGCGCGGCATGGTCAAGGTCAACGACCCCGTGGAAATCGTGGGCATCCGCCCGACGCAGAACACGGTGGTGACCGGCGTCGAAATGTTCCGCAAGCTTCTGGACGCCGGCCAGGCCGGCGACAACGTCGGCTGCCTCCTCCGCTCCGTGAAGAAGGAGGACGTCGAGCGTGGCCAGGTGCTCGCCAAGCCGGGTTCGATCACCCCCCACACCGAGTTCGCGGGCCAGGTGTACGTGCTCAGCAAGGAAGAGGGCGGCCGCCATACCCCGTTCTTCAAGGGCTACCGCCCCCAGTTCTACATCCGCACGACGGACGTGACCGGCGACATCACCCTCCCCGAGGGCGTCGAGATGGTCATGCCGGGCGACAACGTGGAAGTCCAGGTCAAGCTGATCCAGCCCGTCGCCATGGAAGAGAAGATGCGCTTCGCCATCCGCGAAGGCGGCCGCACCGTCGGCGCCGGCACGGTCTCGAAGATCATCAAGTAGTCTTCCCCGAGCGAACAAACGCCAACTTTGGGCGGCGGACCGCGGTCCCGCGGTCCGCCGGCCAGCAATGGAGTCGGTAACCCATGCCCCGCGAAATAGCTATCCTGGCGTGCAGCGAATGCAAGCGCCGCAACTACGTGACTACGCGCAACAAGAATACGCAGCCCAACCGCGTCGAGAAGTTGAAGTACTGCCCGGCGGAGCGGAAGCGTACGCAGCATCGCGAAGTCAGGTAAGGGGCTTTTGGGTCGATCCGACAAAGCACGTAGGCCAGTAGCACAATGGCAGTGCAGCGGTCTCCAAAACCGCCTATGGGAGTTCGATTCTCTCCTGGCCTGCCAATTCGCGCCGCGGACGTCCCCAACCGGATGGCTGCGGCGGTTTTGCCATGGGTACGGCCGCCGAAACCAACGAACCAGCGAATCCCTGACATGAGCGACAAGAACAAAACAAAGAAGAGCGGAAAAGGTCCGGGCGGCGAGTCCGGCGAGCGCAGCCTCCAGAAGATCCAGGCCTTCTTCAACAGCGTCGGGGTCGAGTTCCGCAAGATCACGTGGCCGGACAGCAACGAGCTGGTCGAGTCCACCGTGGTCGTGCTGGTGCTGATCGCGATCCTGGCCACCGTGGTACTGGTCTTCGACAAGGCGATCCAGTTCGCATTGTTGCGTTTCTAGTGCGCCGGAGGCCCTGCGGGCCGCAGAGTGGATTCGCGGCCGTGCGGCGGGGCGAGGCAAAGAAGAGGATTTCGCCATGGCAAAGGAATGGTTCGTGCTCCACACGCTGACGGGGAAGGAGATGAAGGCGCAACGCCACATCGAAGCCCAGAAGCGGGAGCTCGAGGGCGACTTCGTCGGCGACGTGCTCATCCCCACGGAGAAGAAGGAACGATTCACCGTGTCGAAGGATGGCAAGCGCAAGAAGTCGACCGTCAACCGGAAGGTTTTCCCCGGATACGTGCTGATCCACGTGGATCTCTACGAGGACGGAGACCGGAAGAAGCCGCGCGAGACGGTGTGGCACTTCCTGCAGAACATCCCGGGCGTCATCGGCTTCATCGGCGGCGATCGTCCCGTTCCGCTGGAGGCCTCGGAGATTGAAGAGATTCGCAGCCAGGTGGAAGACCGCAAGGACAAGGTGATCCCCGTGATCGACTTCCAGCCTGGCGAAACCGTTCGCATTACCGGCGGCCCGTTCATGAACTTCAGCGGGGCCGTCGAAGAAGTGGATCCCGGCAAGGGCAAGCTGAAGGTCTCCGTGGCGATTTTCGGACGGAGCACCCTTGTCGAACTCGACTACACGCAGGTCCAGCGCCAGGACCCGCAGCAGGCGGCGTTGCCGCAGGCGTAGCCGGGTTCTGTCAACAGTCGGCCCGTCTGCACCGGCAGGGAACCGGGAGGGTCGCGAACGACGAAAAGGTAGGACAAGATGGCCAAGAAAGTCACTGGCATCGTAAAGCTCCAGATTCCGGCGGGCGCCGCGAATCCGGCGCCTCCCGTGGGGCCCGCATTGGGCGCCCAGGGCGTGAACATCATGCAGTTCTGCAAGGATTTCAACGCCAAGACGCAGGACAAGGCGGGTCTGATCATCCCCGTGGTGATCACGGTGTATGCCGACCGCAGCTTCACCTTCATCCTCAAGAGCCCGCCCGCCTCGGCGCTGCTGAAGAAGCACGTCGGCCTCGCGAAGGGCTCCGGCGTGCCGAACCGCGACAAGGTCGGCAAGGTCACGCGCGACCAGATCCGCGAGATCGTCAAGATCAAGCAGGCGGATATCAACGCCTCCACGGAGGAGGCCGGCATGCGCATCATCGAAGGCACCGCCCGCAGCATGGGCATCGACGTCGTGGATTGAGGAGCGAAACCATGGCCAAGCACGGCAAACGGTACACGGATATGTTGAAGAAGACCCCCTCCGACCCTGTCACGCTGGAGGAGGCGATGGCCTTCGTGAAGGCCAACCCGGCGGCGAAGTTCGACGAGACGATCGAAGTCGCGATGCGCCTGGGGGTGGACCCCCGCAAGTCGGACCAGTCGGTCCGCGGCACGGTGACCCTCCCGCACGGCACCGGCAAGGACGTGCGCGTGGCGGTCTTCGCCCAAGGCACGCAGGCCGACGACGCCCGCGAGGCGGGAGCCGATTTCGTCGGTTTCGAAGACCTGATCGAGAAGGTCAAGAATGGCTGGACGGACTTCGACGTGGCCATCGCCACGGCGGACGCCATGAAGGAAGTGCGCAAAGTGGCGCGCGTCCTGGGCCCCCGCGGCCTGATGCCGAACCCCAAGACCGGCACGGTGACCGAAGACCTCGCCCATGCCGTGCAGGCGGCCAAGGCCGGCAAGGTCGAGTTCCGCATGGACCGCACCGGCAACCTCGCGGCAATCTGCGGGAAACGCAGCTTCGACGCGGACAAGCTCGTGGAGAATGCCAACGCGCTGATCGACGCCGTCAAGGCCGAGCGTCCCGCCGCGGCGAAGGGCGCCTTCATCCGCACCTGCACGGTAAGCTCGACGATGGGTGTCGGCATCCGCGTGATCATCAAGGACTAGTCGAGGGCAGAACCCCATGAGAAGCGAAAAGATTTCCATCCTGAACGAGGCTCTCGAACGCGTCAAAGCGTCCGACTACTGCTTCATCCTGAACTACGGCGGCCTGAAGGTCTCCCAGTTCTCCGACCTCCGCGCCCAGCTGCGCCAGGCCGACAGCCGCGCGCTGGTGGTGAAGAACACCTACCTGGCGAGGATCGCGAACGAGCTCGGCTGGCCCGACATCTCCGAGATGCTCGCCGGCCCGACGGCCGTGATCCTTGGCAAGGGCGACGTGACCGAGGTCGCGAAGATCCTGTCCGAGTTCGTGCAGAAGAACAACGTCGCCAGCCTGAAGGGCGGCACCTCCGAAGAGGCCGTGCTCACGGCCGCGGACGTGGACGCCCTCGCCAAGCTCCCCGGCAAGGACGCCATGCGCGCCATGCTCCTCGCCATGCTCCAGGCCCCGGCCACGAGCCTCGTGCGCGTGCTCAACGCCTCCGTCTGCAGCTTCCTGTACGCCCTCAAGGCCTACGAAGAGAAGCTGGGCGGCGGAAAAGAAGACTCTGCGGCATAAGTTGTGTCGTAAAATCTCCCGGAGGTGGTTCGGCGGGCGCCGGGCCGGTTCCGGGAGGCCCCCCGTCCGCGCACAAGCCACGGACGGTTGCACGGAAAGGTAAAAAAAAACACCATGACAACCGATGAAGTGATCGACTATCTCAGCGGTCTATCCGTTCTCGAGATCTCCAACCTGGTGAAGGCCCTCGAAGAGAAGTGGGGCGTTTCCGCCGCCGCTCCCGTGGCCGCCGCAGCCCCCGTGGCCGCCGCCGCGGCCCCCGTCGAAGAGAAGACGGAGTTCGATGTGATCCTCGCCGAAATCGGCTCGAACAAGATCGGCGTCATCAAGGAGGTCCGCGCGATCACCGCCCTGGGCCTCAAGGATGCCAAGGATCTGGTCGAAGCCGCCCCGAAGCCCGTCAAGGAGGGCGTCAGCAAGGACGAGGCCGCCAAGCTCAAGGAACAGCTGGAGAAGGCCGGCGCCAAGGTCGAGATCAAGTAGCCTCCTCCACCGCGGAGCGGATTCCGGGGCCGGTTTCCCCCGGAATCCGCCCTTCTTCCCCTTCTACGCGCCCCTACGGGGATCCAGCGGGCGCGCGTTGTTTTTTCAGGCGTCCAGCAGAGGGCCTTCATGGAATCCAGGCATACGTTCGGAAAACTTCGGCCGGTGATCCAACCGCCGAACTTGATTGAAATCCAGACACAGTCCTACGCGGACTTCCTCCAGCGCGATGTCGCGCCGCTCAAGCGGGAGAACAAGGGCCTCCAGGCCGTGTTCAAGGAGGTCTTCCCCATCGTAAGCTACGATGGCCGCTATGTGCTCGACTTCATCAAATACGAATTCGAGGAGCCCAAGCAGACCTACACCGAGTGCCTCGAGGAGGGCAACGGCACCTACGCCGCGCCGCTCAAGGCCTACTTCCGCCTGAAGATCGGCGACGTGGTGCGCGAGGGCGACAAGGACAAGGACCAGGTCTACCTCGGCGAAATCCCCCTGATGGCCCCCGACGGCGCCTTCATCATCAACGGCGCGGAGCGCGTCATCGTCTCCCAGCTCCACCGTTCCCCCGGCCTCTGCGCCGAACGCTCGATCCATACGAACGGCCAACCCCTCTACTCCGTGCGGCTCATCCCCGACCGCGGCACCTGGCTCGAGATCCAGTTCGACACGAACGACATCCTGTGGATCCACATGGACCGCCGCCGCCGCAGCCGCAAGTTCCATGCGACCACCTTCCTCCGCGCCATCGGCTTCGGCAGCGACGAGCAGATCCTCAAGCTCTTCTACGGCGACCCCAAGACCCTCGACGTCCGCAAGCCCCCGAAAGAGGCGGACCTCGAGACCCTCGTCTTCAAGGACGACGTGATCGACGTCGAGTCGCAGTCCGTGCTCGCCCGCCGCTACGAGCCCGTCTCCGCGCCCGTCCTCAAGCAGATGGGCAAGGCCGGCTTCTCCACCATCGACGCCTGGGACACCCGCTTCGACGACGGCATCCTCCTCAAGACCGTCATGGCCGATCCCACCAAGACCGAGGAGGACGCCCTCAAGGACATCTACCACCGCCTGCGCCCCGGCGACCCGCCCACCACCGCAAACGCCCGCCAGCTGATCAAGCGCCTCTTCTTCGACCCGCACCGCTACGACCTGGGCCTCTTCGGACGCTACAAGATCAACCAGAAGCTCAACCTGGGCGACAGGGTCCCCGACACCCTCCGCACCCTCGACGAGAGCGGCATCGACGTGATCGAGGCCCTCCGCCACCTCCTGGACATCCGCTGCGATCGCGCCCAGGTGGACGACATCGACCACCTCGGGAACCGCCGCATCCGCACCGCCGGCGAACTCCTCGAAAACCAGTGCCGCGTGGGCCTCTCCCGCATGGAGCGCCTCATCCGCGAGCGCATGGTGCTCCTCGACCCCGGCACGCAGGAGATCACCCCGAAGTTCCTCGTGAACAGCAAGTCGCTCTCCGCCGTCGTGAACGACTTCTTCGGGCGCAGCCAGCTCAGCCAGTTCATGGACCAGAACAACCCGCTCAGCGGCCTGGCCCACAAACGCCGCCTCTCCGCCCTCGGCCCCGGCGGCCTCTCCCGCGAACGCGCCGGCATGGACGTGCGCGACGTCCACCCCTCCCACTACGGCCGCATCTGCCCGATCGAGACCCCCGAAGGCCCGAACATCGGCCTCATCTCCTCGCTCGGCATCTACGCCCGCATCAACCCCTACGGCTTCATCGAAACCCCCTACCGCAAGGTCCAGGACGGGAAGGTCACCGACATCGTCGAGTACATGACCGCCGACCAGGAGGAAAACTACGTCATCGCACAGGCGAACTCCCCGCTCAAGGACGACGGCACCTTCGCCGAGCCGACCGTCATCGGCCGCTATCAGACCGAGTTCGTCGAGGTCGAGTCGTCCAGGATCGAGTACATGGACGTCTCGCCCATGCAGGTGGTCTCCATCGCCGCCGGCCTCATCCCCTTCCTCGAGAACGACGACGCGAACCGCGCGCTCATGGGAGCCAACATGATGCGCCAGGGCGTGCCCCTGCTCCGCACCGAACGCCCCTACGTGGCCACCGGCCTCGAAGAGCGCGCCGCCATCGACTCCTGCGTCACCGTCCTCGCCGAGCAGGACGGCGTGGTCGCCTACGTCTCCGCCACCGAGATCGTGGTGACGCCCGACGGCAAGCTTCCCTCGAACCGCGCCAAGGCGAAGAACGCCCGGCGCTACCTGCTGCAGAAGTTCCGCCGCTCCAACGCCGACACCTGCTTCAACCAGAAGCCCATCGTCCGAAGGGGGCAGGCCGTGAAGAAGGGCGACTGCCTCGCCGACGGCCCTGCCACCAACGAAGGCGAACTCTCCCTCGGCAAGAACCTGCTCGTGGCCTTCATGCCCTGGGGCGGCTACAACTTCGAGGACGCCATCCTCGTGAGCGAACGCGTCGTGCGCGACGACGTCTTCACCTCCATCCACATCCAGGACTACGAGGTGAGCGCCCGCGACACCAAGCTCGGCCCCGAGGAGATCACGCGCGACATCCCGAACGTGGGCGAGGACGCCTTGCGCAACCTCGGCCCCGACGGCGTCGTGCGCGTCGGCGCCGAAGTCCGCCCGGGCGACATCCTCGTCGGCAAGATCACCCCGAAGGGCGAGACCGAACTCGCCCCCGAGGAACGCCTGCTCCGCGCCATCTTCGGCGAAAAGGCCGCCGACGTGCGCGACACCTCCCTCACCGTCCCCAGCGGAATCTACGGCATCGTGATGGACGTGAAGGTCTCCACCGCCCAGCAGGACCCCAAAAAGGCCGCAGCAGGCGGCTCCCACGACCCCGCCCACGGCGGCTCCGCCTCCGCGAAGGACGCCGAGGAGGAGCGCAAGAAGGCCATCGCAAGCCTCGAGGAGCAGCTGACCACCGCTCTGAGCAACGTGCTGCTCGGCGAGAAGATCCCCCTCGACGTGCTCGACGTGCAGAGCGGCGACATCCTCATCCCCGCCAACCGCAAGATCACCAAGACCCTTCTCGCCCGCCTCGCGAAGGCCTGGGACCACTACCAGATCGACAACAGCCCCGTCCAGCAGAAGATCGACGAGATCGTCGATGCCTTCAAACCCCGCTTCGTCGAGCTCGACGCCCAGGGCGACAGCGCCTTCGACGAGATCGACAGCGAATTCGACGAAGGCGGCGTCGTGAAGTCCGTGCGCGTCTACATCGCCCAGAAGAAGAACCTCTCCGTGGGCGACAAGCTCGCCGGCCGCCACGGCAACAAGGGCGTCGTGGCCCGCATCCTGCCCGACTGCGACATGCCCTTCCTGCCCGACGGAACCCCCGTGGACATCGTGCTGAACCCCATGGGCGTGCCTTCCCGGATGAACCTCGGCCAGCTGTTCGAGACCTACCTCGGGTCCGCCTGCAAGATGCTCGGCCTGTACGCCGCCTCCCCCGTCTTCGACGGCGCGAGCGAGGACGACATCGACGCCCTCCTGCGCGAGGCCCGCGGGAAGCAGGTCCAGACGGAAGGCGAGGCCGCCGCCTGGATCCACGAAGACGGCAAGTCCGTCGTCTTCGACGGCCGCACCGGCGAACCCTTCGACCAGCGCGTCGTCGTCGGCCAGATCTACATGCTGAAGCTCCACCACCTCGTCACCGACAAGATCCACGCCCGCGCCACCGGCCCCTACTCGCTGATCACCCAGCAGCCGCTGGGCGGCAAGGCCCAGTACGGCGGCCAGCGCATGGGCGAGATGGAGGTGTGGGCCCTCGAGGCCTACGGCATGGCCTACACCCTGCAGGAGCTGCTCACGGTGAAGTCCGACGACGTCGCCGGACGCACCCGCATCTACGAGTCGATCGTCAAGGGCGAGAACACCCTCGAAGCCGGCATGCCCGAGTCGTTCTCCGTGCTGATGAGCGAACTCCGCGGCCTGTGCCTCGACATGAAGCTGCTGGGCGGCCCCGAGAAGACCGCCACGCCCGCGCTGTTTTAACGATTTTTCAACATCTGGATGGAGGAGCGCATGAACCCCTACACAACCAGGGATCTCTTCGGGAACCTGGACTCCGAGCATTACGACGCCGTCAGCATCTCCCTGGCGTCGCCCGAGACCATTCGCTCGTGGAGCCACGGCCAGGTGCTCAACCCCGAGACCATCAACTACCGCACCTACCGCCCCGAGCGCGACGGCCTCTTCTGCGAGAAGATCTTCGGGCCCACGCACGACTGGGAATGCTCCTGCGGCAAGTACAAGCGCATCAAGCACAAGGGCGTCGTCTGCGACCGCTGCGGCGTCGAAGTCACCGTCTCCCGCGTGCGCCGCGAACGCATGGGCCACATCGAGCTCGCCGTGCCCGTCTCGCACATCTGGTTCTTCAAGTGCACCCCGAGCCGCATCGGCCTCATGCTGGACATGACCGCCAGCGCCCTCGAACGCGTCCTCTACTACGAGGACTACCTCGTCACCAGCCCGGGCGACACCCCGCTCAAGGAACGCCAGCTCCTGAGCGAGGCCGAATACCGCGACGCCATCGAGAAGTACGGCGACGCCTTCCAGGCGGCCATGGGCGCCGAAGCCGTCCGCACCTGCCTCCGGGCGATCGACCTCGACCGGCTCATGGAGGACCTCGAACAGCAGATCGAGACCACACGCAGCAAGCAGACCCGCAAGAAGATCACCAAGCGCATGAAGATCTGCGAAGGCTTCCGCCAGAGCGGCGCCAAGCCCGAGTGGATGGTCCTCGAATGCCTGCCCGTGATCCCGCCCGAACTCCGCCCGCTCGTCCCCCTCGACGGCGGCCGCTTCGCCACCTCGGACCTGAACGACCTCTACCGCCGCGTCATCAACCGCAACAACCGCCTGCGGAACCTCCTCCAGCTCAAGACGCCGGACGTGATCATCCGCAACGAGAAGCGCATGCTCCAGGAGGCCGTCGACGCCGTCTTCGACAACGGCCGCCACGGGCGCGCCGTCTGCGGGCCCGGAAACCGCGCCCTCAAGTCCCTCTCCGACACCCTCAAGGGCAAGACCGGCCGCTTCCGCCAGAACCTCCTCGGCAAGCGCGTCGACTACTCCGGCCGCTCCGTCATCGTCTGCGGCCCCGAGCTCCGCCTCAACCAGTGCGGCCTGCCCAAGAAAATGGCCCTCACCCTCTTCGAGCCCTTCATCATCCGCCGCCTCAAGGACCGGGGAATCTGCCATACCGTCCGCGCCGCGCGAAAGATGATCGAACGCCAGGACGAACAGGTCTGGGAAATCCTCGAGGAAGTCACCCAGGGCAAGACGGTCATGCTCAACCGCGCCCCGACCCTCCACCGCCTCTCGATCCAGAGCTTCGAGCCGAAGCTCATCGAAGGCGAGGCCATCCAGCTCCACCCGATGGTCTGCACGGCCTTCAACGCGGACTTCGACGGCGACCAGATGGCCGTCCACGTGCCCCTCTCCGTCGAGGCCCAGGCCGAGAGCCGCCTGCTCATGATGTCCACCAACTCGATCTTCTCGCCGGCGTCCGGCAAGTCCATCATGACGCCCACGCAGGATATCGCCCTCGGCATCTACTACCTCACCATGCCCAGCCAGCAGGACAAGCTCGCCGGAAAGATCGCAGGAAAGACCCCCTTCGGCGAAGAGAGCGTCCCCCTCTTCAACGACCTCCCCGAGGTGGAGTTCGCCCTCGCCGAAGGCGCCGTAAACGTCCATACGCGCATCCGCTTCCGCAACCCCGACTTCGGCACCGCGGGCCGCCGCCATGGCGACCCCGCCCGCCGCACCATCGAAACCACGGTCGGCCGCGTGGTCTTCAACGGCATCTGGCCGGACGAAATGGGCTTCGTCAACGAGAAGGTCGACAAGTCCCGCCTCGGCGAACTCATCCTCCACTGCCACCAGGCCGTCGGCCAGGCCGACACCGTGATCTCCCTCGACCTGCTCAAGACCCTCGGCTTCAAGTACGCCACCCTCGCCGGCGTCTCCATGGGCATCAAGGACATGATCCGCCCGAAGGCCAAGAACGACATCATCGCCAAAGCCCAGGGCGACGTCGCGAAGATCGAACGCCAGATGAAGGCCGGCGCCATCACCGCCGGCGAACGCCACAACAAAATCATCGACATCTGGTCCACCGCCACCGACAACGTCGCCAACGAGCTTTACAAGGCCATCGACGAGAACAAGACCCGCGAGAACCCGAACCCGACCGAAACGAACCCCGTCTTCATGATGGCCGACTCGAAGTCCCGCGGCTCGAAGCAGCAGATCCGGCAGCTCGCCGGCATGCGCGGCCTCATGGCCAACCCCTCCGGCGAAATCATCGAGTACCCCATCCTCGCCTCGTTCCGCGAAGGCCTCTCCGTCCTCGAATACTTCATCTCCACGCACGGCGCCCGCAAGGGCCTCGCCGACACCGCCCTCAAGACGGCCGACGCAGGATACCTCACCCGCAAGCTCGTGGACGTGGCGCAGGACGTCATCATCACGACGGAGGATTGCAACACCGTCAACGGCATCGAAATCGTCGACAACAGTTCGGCCGACGACGTCGACGCCCTCCCCCTCCGCAAGCGCGCCCTCGGCCGCATCGCCCTGAACGACATCGTCGACCCCTCCTCCGGCGAAACCATCGTCCGTTCCAACGAAATGATCGACGAAGCGGCATGCAAACGCATCGAGGACGCCGGCATCCAGTCCATCTGGATCCGCTCCGGACTCACCTGCGACGCCCGCTACGGCATGTGCGCCCGCTGCTACGGCCGCGACCTCTCCACGGGCAAGATGGTCGAGATCGGCACCGCCGTGGGTATCATCGCCGCACAGTCGATCGGCGAACCGGGCACGCAGCTCACCATGCGGACGTTCCACATCGGCGGCACCGCCTTCACCTCGGCCAAGATCCCCGAAATCGTCGCCCGCTCCAACGGACGCCTCCAGTTCGACCACGAATCCCTCAAGACCGTGCGGAACGACGAAGGCTTCGACGTCGTCCTCAACAAGAACGGCTTCATCACCATCCGCAGCGAATCGGACCAGGAACTCGAACGCCACGTCCTCGAGATGGGCGCGATCCTCCTCTTCCATGACGGCGACACCGTCCGCGCCGGCGACCGCATTGCCACCTGGGACGCCCACGCCGTCCCCGTCGTGGCCGTGAACCACGGTATCGCCCGCTTCTCCGACCTCGTCGAGGGCGTCTCGTTCCGAGCCGAACGCGACGCGGTCTCCGGCACCATCGGCCTGCTCGTCCTGGACACGAAGGGAGGCCTCCAGCCGGCCATCAACGTCTGCGACCCCGACACCGGGAAGCTCAGACAGGGCGGTTCCCACCCCGTCCCCGCCGGCGCCCGCGTCATGGTCCAGGACGGCCAGGCCATCTCCCCCGGCATGATCCTCGCCAAGACCCCGCGACAGGAGTCCAAGACCCGCGACATCACCGGCGGCCTCCCCCGCGTCGCCGAGCTGTTCGAGGCCCGCCAGCCCAAGAACGCCGCCGAAATCGCCAAGATCGACGGCATCGTGAGGTTCAAGCCCAACCAGCGCGGCAAGCGCTGCCTGGTCGTGGAGGACAACATCACCGGTTCCACGGAGGAACACCTCATCCCTCTGGGCAAGCAGATCGTCGTCTTCAACGGCGACCACGTCCGCAAGGGCCAGCAGCTCACCGAAGGCTCGCTCTCCCCGCAGGAGATCCTGGACGTGTGCGGCCCCCAGGAGCTCCAGCGCTATCTCGTCAGCGAAGTCCAGTCGATCTACAACTCCCAGGGCGTGGAGATCAACGACAAGCACATCGAGATCATCGTACGCCAGATGCTTCGCAAGGTCCGGATCACCAATCCCGGCGATACCGACTTCCTCTGGGGCGAACAGGTCTCCCGCCAGCAGTTCCTCGCCGTCAACGAGATGATGACGTCGGAAGGCAAGCATCCCGCGGAGGCGCAACCCGCCCTCCTCGGCATCACGAAGGCCTCCATCGAGACCGAAAGCTTCATCTCGGCCGCGTCGTTCCAGGATACCACCCGCGTCCTCACCGAGGCCGCCACCCTGGGCCGTCACGACGAACTCCGCGGCTTCAAGGAGAATGTCATCCTCGGCCACCTCATCCCCGGCGGAACGGGCTTCTCCTCCCACCGCAACATCAAGCTCGTTCCCACCGTCGAGCCGATCGCGCCCGAGGAAATCCCCACCCCCGAAGCCGAAGAGGCCAGCCTGAAACTCGCGCAGATCATGGATTGACCCCGCATGGCCAGGCGCAGGCTTGGCCACGCGGAATCGGCGGACGGCTTGAAGCCCTCCGGACGGGCGACGCCTCTGGAGCGCATCCCGTCCGCAACCCGCGCCGCGGCACCCGTGCCCGGCGCGGGTTTTGGTTTTGTCGGGGTCTTCTTCCGCCCTTGCGGGGCGTCTGGGAGGGTGCTATGGTTGTCGGGAACATGGTACGGATGCGGCACATCTTCTTTCGCCCGCCCTCTGGAGGCCTTCGATGAGCGACGGCGTCGCGATCGTCGGCATGGCCTGCCGTTTCGCCGGTTCGGCGGACGTGGACGCCTTCTGGCGGAACGTCCTTTCCTGCGAGCGCTTCTTCGACGATCCTCCGGAAGCCGACGCCTCGCGATGGCGGGACCCGGACGCCTCTCTCTTCGAACGCGTGCCGACGCTTCGGGCCGGCTACCTGGGCGACCTGTGGTACATCGACCGCTCCTCCCATCCCGCGCGGAGGGACGTGCGCGGGATCGATCCCGCGCAGCTGCTCGCCGTCGATCTGGCCGCCCGGGCCCTGCAGGACGCCGGATCGGCCGATCGCGCCCCCTGCCGGGAACGGGCCTCCGTGTACGTCGGCCATTCGCCGGGCCTGAACGCGGGAAACGTGGGCTGGATGCAGCTGGGGCTCGGACTGGACCAGACCATCGACCTCGTGCGGCAGTGTCTTCCGCAGGCGACGCCGCAGGCCCTCGCCTCGCTGCGGCAGGCCTTGCGCGCGGCGCTCCCCGAATTCGACCTTCGCACGGCCGCCTCGCTTCTTCCGGACGCCCTCACCGCGCGGATCGCCACGCGCTTGGATTTCCACGGCGCCCACCACACCCTCGATGCGGGCGCCTCCTCGGCATTGCTCGCCCTCCGCGCCGGATGCGACGACCTGCTTGCGGGCCGCGCCGACATGGCGCTCGCGGGGGCCGTGCAAGGCGCGATCTCCCCGCAATCCCTCATGCCGTACGCCCGGCTGGGCCTGCTGTCCCGCCAGCCCGCCCCGCTCCCCTTCGGGCAGGACGCGGCAGGCACGCTGTTCGGCGAAGGCGGGGCGCTGTTCGTGCTCAAGCGCGTCGAAGAGGCCATGGACGAAGGCGACCGCATCTACGCGGTGCTTCGCGGCTTCGGCGTGGCATGCGAGGGCCGCGGCTTCACGTTGCGCGGCGGACCGGACGAGAAAAGCCACCTGCGGGCCCTCGAACGCGCCTACGCGGCGGCCGGCAGCCGTCCCGACGCAGGCTTCATCGAGGCGCACGGATGCGGCATCCCGGCCTGGGACCGCGCGGAGTTCCGGGCGCTGGACAGCCTGTTCGGACCGAGCAAGGGAGGATGGCCGGAGGTCGCACTGGGCGCATTGAAGGGGCAGTTCGGCCACACGGGCGTGGCGGCGGGCGCGGCGGGGGTGGTCAAGGCCGCCCTGGGACTCCATCATCAGATTCTGCCGCCGTCGCCCGACAACGGCGACCCTCCGGTCTCCCTGCGCATGGCGGAATCGACCTTCTACATCGCCACCGAGGCCCGTCCGTGGGTCCACCACAGCCTGCGCCCGCGCCGCGCGGGCGTAAGCACCATCGGCTTCAACGGGCTTCATGCGCACGTCGTGCTCGAGGAAGCCGTCCCAAGCCTCGGATAGACCCTCGCCCCGGAGAAAAGGGGAAAGCCGAAAAAAACGGCGCGCCGCGAAAAAAGCGGCACGCCGTTTTTGCCTTCTGCCAGGGGAGGGCGAGGGACGGGCTACTGCGCGTCCCCGGCTTCGGCGGCGGCCTGCCGGTCGCGCTCGCGCATGGCCTCGCGGCGGGAGAGCTTGATCTTGCCGCGGTCGTCCACGCCGATGCACTTCACCCACATCCGGTCGCCCTCCTTGCAGACGGCCTCCACGGAGGGGACGCGCGAGTCGGAGAGCTCGGAGATGTGGCAGAGGCCGTCGATGCCGGGGAGGATCTCGACGAAGGCGCCGAAGGCCTTCACGCCGGTGACCCTGCCCTCGTAGATCATGCCCTCCTCGGGCTCGGCGCAGGAGCGGTTGATCTCGCGGATGGCGGCGTCCATCGCCTCCTTCGAAGTGGCGAAGACGAACACCTTGCCGGAGTCGTCCTCGGCGATGTCGATCTGCGCGCCGGTAAGGGCGCAGATGCCGCGGATGTTCTTGCCGCCGGGGCCGATGAGGGCGCCGATCTTCTCGGGGTTGACCTGGACGGTCTGGATGCGCGGCGCGGTCGGAGCAAGCTCGGCGCGCGGGGCGGGCAGAACCGTCTCCATGTAGTCGAGGATCTGGATGCGGGCGACGCGGTCGCGCTCGAGGGCCTGCTCCACCAGATCCCAGGTGAGACCGCGGATCTTGAGATCCACCTGGAAGCCGGTGATGCCGTCGCGGGTGCCGCCGATCTTGAAGTCCATGTCGCCGCAGTGGTCCTCGGCGCCGAGGATGTCGGTCACGAGGACCGCCTTCGACCCGTCCTTCGCGGTGAAGAGGCCGCAGGAGATGCCGGCGACGGGCTTCTTGATGGGCACGCCGGCGTCCATGAGCGCGAGGGTGCCCACGCAGATGGAAGCCATCGACGAGGAGCCGTTCGACCCCATGATCTCGGAGACGAGCCGGATGGTGTAGTCGTAGTTCTCGGGGATGACGGGCAGGAGGGCGCGCTCGGCGAGGGCGCCGTGGCCGATCTCGCGGCGGCCGGTGCTGCCGAGGCGGCCGACTTCCCCCGTGCAGTAGGGCGGGAAGTTGTAGTGGAGGTAGAACCTCTTCTCGAGCGGGCCGCCGGTGACGGCGTCGAGTTCCTGGGAGTCTTTCGAGGTGCCGAGGGTGACGACGCCGAGGGACTGCGTCTCGCCGCGGGAGAAGAGGGCGGAGCCGTGGACGCGCGGGAGCACGCCGACCCGGCCGACCAGCGGGCGGACCTCGTCGAAGCCGCGCCCGTCGATGCGCCTGCCGTGTTCGAGGACGTTCTTGCGGACGGTCTCGATCTCGAGGGCGTCGGCCATGGCGCGGAACTCTTCGGCGGTGGTCTCCGGGAAGGTCTTGGCGATCTCCTCCTGGATCTTCGCAAAGACGCCCGAGACCGCCTCCTGGCGGGCGAGCTTGCCGGGGATGGTGAGGGCTTCGGCCAGTTCGGCGCCGGCGAAGGCGCGGGCGGCGTCGAGCAGGTCGCGGCGGCAGTTGTCGCCATCCACGATGTTCTTCGGGGCCTTGCCGAGCTTGGCGCGGAGCTCGTCCTGGATGGCGACGATCTTCGCCACCGTCTCCTGGCCGAACTTGAGCGCGGCGAGGAAGTCGGCCTCGGGAATCTCCTTGGCGCCGCCTTCCATCATGAGGAAGCGGTCGCGGGTGCCGGAGTAGAGAAGGTCGAGATCGCTTTCCTGGCGCTCTTGCTGGGTGGGGTTGACGATGAACCTGCCGTTCACGCGGCCCACGCGCACGGCGCCGATCGGGCCCATGAAGGGAATCTCGCTGATGTGGAGCGCCGCGGAGGCGGCGATCACGGAGAGGAAGTCCGGCTCGTGCACGCCGTCGGCGGCGAAAAGGGTGTTGTTCACCTGCACGTCGTTGCGGTAGCCGTCGGGAAAGAGCGGGCGGATGGGACGGTCGGTGAGGCGCGCGGTGAGAACCTCCTTCTCGGAGGGCTTGGCCTCGCGCTTGAAGAAGCCGCCGGGCATGCGGCCGCAGGCGTAGAATCGCTCGCGGTATTCGACCTGCAGCGGGAAGTAGTCGATGCCTTCGCGCGGGGTGGCGGTGCAGGTGACGGCGGAGAAGACGACGTTCTCGCCGAGGGTGACGGTGACGGACCCTTCCGCCTGGCGGGCGAGGAGTCCGGTCTCGATCACGAGGGTCTGTCCACCGACTTCGGTGGAGACTTGGATGGTGCCTTCCATGATGGGCTTGCCTTTCTGTTTCTACCTTGTTGTATCCGTAAATCCGTAAAGCGGCGATGCGCCCGGAGGGAATGCACCCCGGGGGAAATCCGGCCGCCCGGGGCCGGTCCAGGCCGTGCGCGCGGACGCATCCATGTCCAGGAACAGAAGAAAGCCCGCCTGCGGGAGGTCCCCGGTGGGCGGGCGCAAATCGGGAGCCGGGCTAGCGACGGATGCCGAGCTGCTTGATCAAACTCTGGTAGCGCGGCTCGTCCTTGCGCTTGAGGTAGTCCAGCAGCTTCCTGCGGGAGCTGACCATGCGGATCAGCCCATAGCGGGAGCTGTGGTCTTTCTTGTTGGCCTTAAGATGCTCGGTGAGCGTCTCGATCTTCTTGGTCAAGACGGCGATCTGGACTTCGCTGGAACCGGTGTCCGTCTCGTGACGCTGGAACGGCTGACGGGCCGCCTGTTTGTCAATCTGGCTCATTTCGCTCGGAATCCTCAGTTCTCGATGGAACGTTCTCTTGTCCTGGTTTTTCGATGTAAGCGACAACGATAGCCGAAAACCGGGGGGAAAGTAAAGCCAAAACGGCGTGCCCCGTTTGTCGAAACGAGGGCCGGAAAACAATCGGATACCGACGCTTGACGGCGCTACTAACTCGGCCACAATTCATACTGTAAAACAGGGGAACGGGTTTTCCAACCCGTGACACGGACAGGAATGTCCATGCCCCTTTCCCAACTCCAAATTCCAGCTCCCAATGCCTGAATCTCCGTGAGCAACGCTATTTGTGGCCGGGTTAGTAGCGAATCAATCGAGGCTGGGCGGCAAGCGCTCCGAGGCCAACCCCGTCGATTGGCCGATTGCCGCCCTATGACAAATTGGTGTTACGTCGGCGTCTTGGTGGTGCTATTATAGCGACATGTTTCCTGCCCAACCCAACCGAAGCCTGATTGACGGCCTGCTGGTCCTCCAGCAGTTGGCCGCCGCGGCGAAGCCCGTCGGCACGCGACAGCTTGCGCGCGATCTCGGGCTCGATCCGACGCGCGTCAACCGTCTCGCGAAGACGCTCGCCGCCCTCGGCTTCCTCCGCCAGACGCCCGAGCGCAAATACGCCGTCGGCCCGGGGATCCACGTTCTCGCCGCGCAGAGCCTCCACGCTTCCGGGCTGCTCCGCGTCGCCCTGCCCGTCCTCGAAGAACTCCACGACGCCGGTTTCGTCGTGGCTCTGGGCGTTCTCTGGCGGCAACATGTCTGCTACCTCTACCATGGCCGGCGCGGCATGGCCGCGGCGGAGGCGGTCGGCACCACCGGCCTCTATCCCGCCGCCAGCTCCGGCATCGGCCATGCGTTGCTCGCCGCGCTTGACGACGCGGAGATCGCGGCGCGCTGCCCCGACGCCCCCGATGCGTTCCTGCCGTCGCTCGCCCGCGTGCGCCGTGACGGCTTCGCCTATGTCGTCCGCAGCCGCCAGCCGCTCGAAGCCACGCTGGCCGTCCCCGTGGGGAGCCCTCCCTACGCCGCCATCGCGCTCGCCGGCGCCCTTGACGCCGACGCCGTCCCCCATTTGCGAGCCCGGCTTCAAGCCGCCGCCCGCCTCATCGAAACCAACAATCCGCAAGGAATCTGACCATGGAAAAGCAAGCCATCCCGCACCACAACATTTCCGGCGTCATGCCGCATCTGGCCGTGAAGGCCGGGCACCACCCCCAGCGCACCGAGACCGGCATCGGCGCCCTCATGCCCTGGGCCGACCGCCTCTGGTTCGTCACCTACGTGGCGCACAAGGGGCACTCCGGCTCCGGCACCGGGCTTTTCAGCATCGACGACGGCATGAACCTGACCCAGCATCCGGAGTCGGTCGTCGGCACCTACGCCAACCGCATGATCCACCGCGAGAGCCACCAGCTCTTCATCGGCCCCCACGTGATCGACGTCGAGGGCGGGATCCGCACCATCGAGCCGCTTGTGGACACCCGCATCACCGCCACCTGCCGCCATCTCGCGGATCCCGGGAACAAGGTCTACATGGTCGGCATGGAGGGCGAGTTCGCCGAGGTCGACGTCCATACGCTCGAGGTGAAGATCCTGGCCGACCTCAAGCAGGAGCTGGCGATGGGCGAGCGCTGCCGTCCGCATTTCAAGGACGCTTACACCGCGCATGGCCGCGTCGTCGTCGCCAACAACAGCTACTACGCCGCGGACTTCCTCCGCGGCCACAGCGACGGCCGCCTGGCCGAGTGGGACGGCAAGGCCTGGACGGTGCTGGAGCGCACGCAGTTCAACACGACGGCGGGCCGCCTGGCCGGCGACATGGGCGAGGCGATCTACGCCGTCGGCCAGGATCGCGCCTCGGCGCTGCTCAAGGTCTTCCTCCCCTCGACCGGCTGGCGCAACTACCGCCTCCCCAAGGCGACGCACACGCAGGATCACGCCTGGACGACCGAGTGGCCGCGCATCCGCGAAATCGAGAGCGAGCGCTGGATGGTCAACGCCAGCGGCCTCTTCTACGAACTGCCCTCGATGACCTACGCGGATTCCGTCTGGGGGCTGCGCCCCGTCTGCACGCACCTGCGCATCATCGGCGACTACTGCTCGTGGAACGGCCTGCTCGTCATGGCGGGCGACCAGACGACGCCGATCAACGAATCCAACGCCTACGTCGGCCAGCCGCAGGCCAACCTCTGGTTCGGCAAGTCGGACGACCTCTGGCAGTGGGGCAAGCCGACCGGCTGGGGCGGCCCCTGGTGGGAGACGCCGGTGAAGGCCGGCGAGCCCAGCGATCCGTTCCTGATGACCGGCTTCGAGCACAAGTGCCTCCACCTCCGCCACGACGGCGGCGACGGAGTCCAGGTGGCCGTGCAGGTCGATTTCATGGGGCAGGGGCAGTGGGTGGACTACGAGCCCCTGACGCTCAGGAACGGCTACGCCTGCCACGTCTTCCCGACCGGCTTCAGCGCCCACTGGGTGCGCGTCGTCGCCGACCGCGCCGGCGTCGCCACCGCGCAGTTCGCCTATACGTGAGGCGTTGCCTGCTCCCGCCTGTGCATCGGCGTTTTTTTGACAAGCATGTTGCTCGTATGATATGATTTGCGGCAGCAAACACAACCATTGGTTTTTCGCGCATTTGGGCACTCTGGCAAGAGGAAGGAATCATGCCATGGAAACAATGAATACGATGAAACGAATGCTGATCTTGTGTGTTGCGGGTGCTTCAGGCCTCGCTTCTGCCGTCAACGTTGTCGGTGATGCGAACGCCAAGACGACCTATCTGAAGGAAAAGACGGTCATTACCGTGACGCAAGACGGTACGCTGACTGTGACGGAGCCGGGCGAGATCGAGGTGCTGCTCGTCGGCGGCGGTGGCGGCGGCGGCCAAGGCGTGGACAATGGCGGATTCTCTCCGGGTGCGGGCGGCGGTGGCGGCGGCGTCATTCACATGCAAAGCTTGTCCGTTGTCGCGGGGGACTACCCCATTGTCATTGGTGCAGGCGGTGCCGTCAATACGAGTGCGCGCCCGCTTGGCGGAGACACGACGGCCTTCGGCTTGACTGCGAAAGGCGGCGGATGCGGTGCAAAGGGGGCGGCCTTCACCCCGGGTGCGGATGGCGCCTCGGGGGGTGGTGGCACGATGGGGTGGAGTTCGACGCAGAACCCCAAAAAGGCAATCTACACTGCCGCTCCGCACGAGAACCTTGGGCATGATGGCGGCGCGCCGGTCGACTTTTACACGCCTGGCGGCGGTGGCGGCGCGGGCACGGCTGCCTCGGGTTCCACGGGCGGAGAGGGGTATGTCTGCACTATCACAGGCGTGCAGACGTACTATGCCGGTGGCGGAAGAGCAGCAGCCGGAAAGGGCAGCGCCGCGGACAATGGTTACGGCGGTGGCGGCGCCGGAGACAAGACGGGGCATGCCGGTGTCGTCATCGTCTCGTTTGTGCGCTCGCCGGGCGCTTGCAGCCAGGACTTTTCGCTTTCGGGCGGGGACAAGCGCTACTTTCACCCTGAAAGCACGGCGGTTGCCTTTACCAACAACGGCACGTTGACGGTCGCCGGAAGCGGCACGCTGGAGGTCCTGTTGGTCGGCGGCGGCGGCGGCGGCGGCGACAAGAAAGACGAAAATCAATCCGGGGCCGGTGGCGGAGCGGGTGGCGTGGTGCATTTGAAAAACTTCCCGGTGACGGCGGGAACGTATGCGGTGACGATCGGCGCCGGTGGCGAGGTCGGTGCGAACGGCGGCAACACGGTCGCGCTCGGGTTCACGGCGCATGGCGGCGGCTATGGCGCTGGCGGGAAAACAAAAGTCGGTGCAGGCGGATCAGGCGGTTGCGGCGGCGGCGCGACGACATACTATCAAGGCCCCACAAAGAATGGCGGCGCGGCGATTCATGCTGCCGATGGGAACATCGGCTTTCCCGGCGGATCCGCAGAGACCTACATTCGCCCGGGCGGCGGCGGCGGTGCCGGCGGCCCCGGTGGCGATGGCGCGGGCACAACCAAAGGCGGTTGCGGCGGCGCGGGCTACGTCTGCGACATCACGGGCCAGGCGGAGCATTATGCCGGCGGCGGCGGCGGATACTACTGGGGAGGGGCGGCCGGCGGCCTGGGGGGCGGCGGCGAAGGAGGCGTCAAGGGCGTCGACGGCCTTGGCGGTGGCGGCGGTTCGAACGCCAAGGGCGGCAGCGGCGTCGTGATCCTCCGCTATGCGAAGAAGGCGTATGTGGAGTCGTTCGATGACGCAACGGGCGGCGAGTTGAGTTCCTTCGCGCGTGACGGCAAGTTGTATCGTGTTCACACGTTCACGGAAAACGGGCAGTTCGTCTTGCCCCGTGCCGGCAGGGTCGAGATCTTGCTTGTCGGCGGCGGCGGCGGTGGCGGCGCGCCTTCGGGAAATACGGCGTACGCCTCTGGCGGCGGCGGTGGCGGCGGCGGCGTCGTCCACCAGGAGACTCTTGTCCTGGAGGCCGGAACGCATGACATTGCCGTTGGATCGGGCGGAGAGATCAACACGGGCTCGGCCGTTCTTGGCGGAGGAGACACGACGGCCTTCGGCTTCACTGCGAAAGGCGGCGGATGCGGCGCCAAGGGCGAGGCGTTCACGCCTGCTCGCGATGGCGCATCGGGCGGCGGCGGGTCGAAGGGCTGGAGCTCGGAGAGGAGCCCTGGCTTGGCGATCTACAAGGCGGCCCCGTATGAGAACCTCGGCAACGATGGCGGCGCAGCCGAAAACATCTACAAGCCGGGCGGCGGCGGCGGCGCCGGAGCGCCGGCCACCGGCGTCAACGGCGGCGACGGCTACGCTTGCGGCATCGCGGGCATGGACGTTCATTATGCCGGCGGTGGCGGTGGATCGGGCGCCAATGGTCTCGGTTTTGACAATTATGGCGGCGGCGGACGTTCCGGCATGAAAGGCCAGGATGGCGTTGTGATCGTGTGCCATGAGATGCAGAGCGCAGGATTTCTGATCCTCGTGAAGTAGAGAGACCCCCATGAAGTCGATCATAGCCAGCGTCGCGGTGGCATCGGCCTCGGTGCTCGCCGCCGCAGGCGGGCATCCACATTCTGGAGCCGCGGCGCCGCGCATTGTCTTTCAAGAGGATTTTACCCCGGAAACGGCGCCACATTGGTCGTTGACGAACGTGCGTCATGGCAAGAACGGGTATGTGTCGGCGTTCTTTCAGGACGGAAGACTCGCCTTGCAGGACTTCTTTTGGGACGACAAGCCCGCAGTTGCCGAATCGCCGACCTTTGAGCCCTGTGCGTTTTTTCGGCTGAGTTTCGACTTTCGCCTCCATCGTGCCGGCAAGAAGACGTCGGACGCCTGTTCGGCGTCCTTGGAGCTCCTTGACGAGCACGGCGGCGTGCTCGCCGTATTGCCGTGGCGCTTTCGCGGCCATGCGCCCGGGGCGGAATTGCCGGGCGGAGTCGCGATCGGGGAAAAGACCTGGTATCGGATTCGTCTTGAAACAGGGGAAGACGGACGGATTGACTGCCGTCTCGGTACGGAGGGGGCTGGCGAGGAGAAGTTTTTGCCGTCGCTTCTGATGCTGCCGGACGGCGCCCGCGTCGCACGGCTCAGGTTCAAGGCGGTTGACGGGTGGGACCACATGGGGGTTCTTGATGTCGCAAAGCTGTCGGTTGCGGCGCTTGAAGGCCCGGTCGAGGATCGGCCGGAGGTTCTGACGGTGCTGGAAGAGAAGGCCTATCGGCTTTCGTTCCGTCCGGACGGCGGATGCGACGTCTTTCGTCGCGAAGGGGAACAGCTCGTCTGGCAGGCGCATCTTCGCGCTCCGGTTCTTCCGGGGGTGACGGGGAGTGTCTCGTATGTGGAGTTCAACCCAAAGTCGCGGAAGGAGTTTTTCAGCCACGTGAACGTCGAAGGCATTGCGGGAGTGGCGGGCATTCGCGAGACCGAGCGACGGGGCGTTGTGCTTGCGGCGATCGGCGGGGACGGCGCGCCCAAGGCACTGTGCAAATGGACGGGGTTTGCGGAGGCGGCAAAGCTTGATCTCTTCGTCTTGACGCCGTGCGGAGAACAGGACCGTGTGAGCGTCTTTCATGCGGTCGGACGTCCTCTCTTGGACAAACAGGTTTTTGCGCCGGTCAGGACGTACCGTACGAACGGGGAGCCCGAGCAGGAGACGCGGGCCATGATGGTCGCGCATGGCGGTGCGGAGGGGGTTGGATTTGTTGCGGCGACGGCTGCGGGGCTGCCGGTTTTTGCGATTGGCGATGAGTGGCGGTTGCCGCTGAAGAACCACAAGACCCCCTGGCAGCCTGATCGCAGGCGCGCTTCGCTTGTGCTGTCGTTCCGTTCCGATGCCCGCCTGGCGCGCATGGAAGGCGAGGCGCTCGCATCGGATGAGCCGATCGTTGCCGATTCGCGAGCGGGGGACGCCTTCTTCCTCGTGGAGCAGCCCGGGACAGTTCCCGTGCGGACGACGCTGTACAATGCGTTTCGTTTGCCGCAGAACATGCGAGTCGAGTACCGTGCGTTTGATGCCGATGGGCGACGGGTCGCGGAAGGCGTCAGGAACGTGACGGCTCCGTCCTTCGGCTTTGCGGTGGCGGAATTCCCGGTGACGCTGCGCGAGGCGGGCCCGCATTGGATCGAGGTGGACGCCTCGACTCCCTATGGCGCCGATTATCAGCGCATCTGTGTCGGGGCGTTGAAGCCGGTGGCGTTCGCCAATGACGCGGGGTCGCGGATGGGGATTTCGGCCTTCCGAGGCACGGCGGGGGCCGCGCATCCGGAAGCGCGGAGCGATGGGGAGCTCCTCGGCCTGATGAAACGCATCGGCGTCCGCTATCTTCGTTCGCATGGCAATTGTTCGGCCGAGGCTCGGCAAATGGGCTTTACGCTGTGGTATGCCAACCAGCCGGGTGGCCAGGACTGGAACCGCTATTGGAAAGGCGAACGCACCTGGATGGACGATCCGAAGAACCGGCGTGCCTGGTTGGCGGGAAATCTTGAAAGGACGGCAGATCTCGGTGCGGAGACGTTTGAGTTCGGCAACGAATGGAATCTTGCGGACGGCGCCGAAAACCCGACTCGCGCAGAGCGATACGTCAAGGAGTGGCTCGGCCTTCTCAAGGAGGTCCGGGACGCTGATTTCCCGCAGATCCGGCTCGGCGGCTGCGTGGTTGCCAATGCCGACCTTCCGTATTTGAAGGTCGTTTACGACCAGGGCGGCTGGCCGCTTTTCGACGATCTGGTCTTCCACATGTCCGGATTGCCGCGGGCGGCGGACAACCCCGGAAAGGAATACTGGAACGTTCTGAGGTCGCTGTGCGACATTCGTTCCGCGTTGCGGCAGTACGGCGAGAAACCGCTCTATCTGAGCGAGTTCTATGCGCCAACCGCCCCGAACGTCCTCGTTTCGAACAACGAACGCGGTTCGGCGGCGGATCTCGCAATCCAGATTGCCCTTGCGATTGCCGCCGACGTCAAGGGGCTGATGCTCTATTGCCTTGACGATTTCGACCGAGTCCTCCCGATCAAGACCGCCGCAGAACTTGGCGAACCGAGTTTCCGGGAAAATTATTTCGGGCTCGTGCGGCGCGACTGGGTTCCCAAAGCGACGCTGTGGACGTTCGCGACCGCCGCGGAACTTCTGGACGGGGCGAGGTTTGTCGGCGATGTGGACCTGCCTGGCGCAAAGCATTCCTTTGGGCTTCTCTTCGAGACCCCGCGGGGGCCGGTGGCTTTCCTTTGGAGTCGCATTGATGGCTATCCGCAGCATGAAGGATCCAGACCCCATGCCGCCCATCGGCCGCCATGGCGCAGCAGTGTCATCAGGACGGAGCCCGTTGTTCTGCCGGGGGAATCCGTGCATGTCAGCGACGTGTTCGGCCGCACGCATGCCGTCGTTGGAAAAGAAGGCCGGATTCGGCTTGAACTCTCCTCGGAACCTGTGTTTGTCCAAGGACTCGACCTTGAGGCCGTCAATGGCTATTTCTCCAAGATGCTGAAATAGCACGTCAACCACGGGAAACACGATGCATCCATTCCCTCTGCTTTACAACTCCGACACCAACAACATGTTTCACGACAAAGGCGTTCTCACCGACGAGGTGCTCCATTCCTTTGTCGACGAAGTGGCCGACAGTCAAGTGACGGTCTTCCTCCTCTGCCAGGGGGGGCAGACCGTCTTCTATCGATCCGAGGTCACGGATTACTGGGGCGAGCAGCATGGCCCGTCGGTTCGTGCAACGTGGCCGGAGCAAGTCCAGTTAGGAGTTGGAAATCTGGAGCGCTACCTGCAACGCGGCGTCGAGCCGTTCGATCTTCTTGTGGAGCGAATACGCAAGCGCGGGATGGAGGCATGGCTCACCTTTCGGATGAACGAGGCACATGTTCTCCCGGTGAACTACCCGCACGTCTCAAGCTTTTGGACGGCACATCCGGAGTGGCGCCTGAACAGCGCGGATCCGGAGGCGTTGGTCGAGGACTACGGCCCCGAGGGCGTTCGCTCGCGCGCGCTCAACTACGCAATCCCCGAGGTTCGCGAACGACGGATGGCGGAGATCGTCGAAGCCGTCAAACGCTTTGGATTCGACGGTCTCGAGCTTGATTTCACCCGCTGGCCCGTTTATTTCAAACCCGACGAGATTTCGGCCAACATCCCGACGATGAATGCCTTCATGAAGGAGCTGCGCCGACGCCTTGACGACATCGCTGGAGCGCGTGCGCAACCGCTGAAAGTTGGCGTCCGTGTCAATTCTACGCTTGAGCGTTGTCATGGCGTGGGCCTTGATCCCATCGCTTGGCACGCCGACAGGCCGCTTGACTACATTGCTCCCGCCACCTTCTTCAGAGGCCAGGACTTGCACATCCCGGGGCCGGCTCCCATCGACGTCGCCGGCTTCCGGGAAGCCCTGCCGGAAGCCCCCGTCTACGCATACGTCGGCATCCCGGCGAAGGCCGAGAGCGCCGAGGACTGGGCGGCCTCCTACCGCCGGGAGACACAGCGCGCGCTTGCGTCGGGCGCAGCCGGGATCGGCCTTTTCAACTTCTTCACCTGCCGACACCTGCCGAAAAAATTCGAACCTCCCTTCGCCCTCCTCAACGACATCCTTGACAGGTGACGGCGCCTGCATGGCAATAGCTTCTGGCTGACCAGGCGCTGCACGTGTTGTAAAAAACAGGGATTCTCCAAATGCCGACGTGGCGCCGTCTCTATTCGTGGCGGCGGCGATAGCCGGCGGGGGTTTCGCCAGTTGCAGCGCGGAACGCTCGACAGAACGTCTGCGGGGCGGGGTAGCCGCATTGGGCGCCGATCGCTTCAACCGTTTGCCTTGTCTCCCTCAGGAGCCGTTGAGCGCGATCAAGGCGGATTTGCTGGATCGCTTGGCGGGGCGAACGTTTGAGTTGCGTCGAAAAGGCGATTTCCAGTGCGCGACGGCTCATGCCGACGTGGCGCGCAAGGTCGGCCACATTGCAGGGGTCGCAGGCGTGTTCGCGCAACCACGCGAGCGCTTTGCGCAAGCCCGGGGATTCGACGGCCAGCGTGTCTGTCGATTGGCGTGCAACGACTCCATTGGGCGGAAGCACGAACGGCTTGGCTGGGACGCCGTCTCCCGCCAGCAGTGCGGCGAGGCGGCGCGCGGCTTCGATGCCGATTTGTCGGCACGGCAATGCAATGCTCGAAAGAGGGGGGCGACACAATTCGCATAGAAAGGCATCGTCGTCCACGCCAAGAACCGCGATTTGGTCTGGAATGCCAACGCCGCGTTTGAAACAATCGTGCGCAATGTCCAGTCCCAGCATGTCGAACGAGGCGAAGATTGCAAGGGGGTGCGCGGCTTGGCGCACCTCGCGAACCAACGCGGGCCAGTCGGCGCGCTTTGCACCGGGTGGCAAGGCCGCTCCTCCCGGAAGGAATCGGCAGCGGCATTTCGCCGCCTTCGCGCGTTGCTGGAACCCCTCCCACCGCCGCAGCGCCGCCATGCCGCGGTCGTTTGAGGCGTAGTAAATCAGGTTTTCGAATCCACGTTCCAGAAAGTATTCCGCCGCGAGGCGACCAATGGCGACGTCGTCGACCCGCACCGTGGGAAACCCCATGGGTTCAAAGTGCGAAAGACAATTGACAGAGGGGATGTGCATGTCCAGCATTTGCCTGGCCACACCGATGTCGGGGGAGGCCAAGATCACGCCGTCTTGTCTGTCCCATTCGGCGCCGCAGGAACGCACGGGACGGAGCGCGATGTGGATTCGCCATCGCAGCCGTTCATGATGGATGTGATCCATGACCCCTCGTATCACGTCTCGGCTGAAACGCGAAATTCCATCGACCACGACCCGTATCGTTCGTTCGCGTTGCATCGTCCTTCAACTCATTGGGAATCAGAAAAACAAGAACAAGACCTCTTTTCGATAAAGTAGCAAAACGAGCCCAATTCCACAAGTGATATTCCGAAAAACGAAATGCGCAATATGTGCATTATTATGCGCACAATGAGCATGCCGCGAGGGGGCTCGGCATTGTATAATGATTGATGCCGAGACGAAGCCGTGTGCTACAGGTGTGGCGCCCTTCGCATGGCAATAGGAGTCCCCATGAAATCGTTGCATGCATTGAGACTTGTTTGCGCTTTTTGGATCGCGGCGGCGTGGCCCGCCGCCGCCCTCACGCTCTACTGGGATGCGGATGGCGATGCGTCCAACAACCATGTAAACGGCACGGGTCTGGGCGGCGCGGGGGCCTGGGGCGGCGTCGGCTTGTGGTGGGATGGAGCCAGCGCCACCAATCAGGACTGGGTCTCCGGCAGCAAGGCGGTCTTCACCGGGGCTCCTGGGATTGTCACGGTCGGCTCCACAACCGCCGCCCTCGAATTCGGCGCCTCCGGCTACGAGATCCAAGCGTCGGGTCGGCTGACCCTGACGCATGCCAGCGGCGAGGCGGCCACGATGCACGGCAAGCCGATCGAATTCGACAACGCGACCGACGTTTCATGGCCCGGCTCGGTGACGGGCGGCAACGGCACCGGCTTCGAAAAGAAGGGGGCGGGCAAACTGGACATCGCCTTGGTCAGCGTCGTCGGAACCTATGCACCGGTCACGCTCTTTGCGGACGCCGGCAAAGTCACCTACACTTCGGATGCGTCTGGCGGAGTGAACCACACCTACTTCACGATGGAGGCGAACACACGGCTGGACGTCGGCAAGCGGATTGTGCAATTCCGCTTGTTTTCCATGCATCCTTCCGCGATCATGGAGAGCAGCCAAGGCGGCGGCATCGCCTGCTCCAGCCAGTACGACGACAAGACCGTCGCCGGCACGCTGCAAGGCAACTTGGTGGTGCAGTGCAACTCCACCGTGAGCTCGGGTCGTACGTTCAGCATCTCCGGGGACAACACGCACAGCGGCGGATTCCAAGCCGTCGCCGGGTCTGCGTGGATTTCATCCGGCCCCACCTATGTCGATTCGGACACCGGGCTCGGCAGCGGCCCCGTGGTGTTTTTCTCGACGGACACTCGCGCCTCGGTCGATTTGCGCTTCCGGTCCGCTTCGCCGTCGATCGGGTCGTTGGAAAGCACCTACCGCTCAACGAAGAATCGCACCATTTACCTTGGCAGGAACATTGCGCCGATCAACAATACCGAATTAAGCATTGGCGCGCTCGACACGGACACGGTGTACAACGACTTCATCACCGACTATGCCGCCGATGGAGCCACGGGCAGCGTCCGCAAGGTGGGTTCGGGCTATCTGGTGCTCACAGAGGCCATGACCTACGCGGGGCGGACAACCGTCGAAGCCGGCACGTTGCAAACGGTCAAGAAGGACGCCTTCGCGGCCGGCACGTTGAAGTACAGCTGCGTCAGTGGTTCGCCGACGATCACAATAACCACCGGCAGCACGAGCCTCCTGGCCTTGGGGCAACTGGTCAACGGCGGAACGGGCGTGCCCGTCGGCTCCGTCGTCCGCGCCATTTCCGGGGACGCCGTCACGCTTGACCGCAATGCCACGGCGAACGCGAGCAACCAGAACCTCTCCGCCCATCTCGCCTCCGCAAGCATTGGCAGCGACATCCTCGTCAATGGCGGAACGTTCAACGGCAGCGGCACGGTGGTGTACGATTTTGGCGCAGGCGGCAAGCCGCTCGTGCTGGCATCCGGCACGCTGGACATCTCGCGGATGCCGATCAGCTTCACGGGTTCGCCGACGGCGAAGGCCTACATCTTGGTCGATTATTCGGCTGGCGGCACCTTCATTGGTGCGACGAACGACGACACGGCGGACAGTTTCGCCTCCGCCACAAATGCCCCCGAAGGCTACAAGTGGAACCATGACGCGACGGCGAAACTCGTGGTGTTGGAGAAAATTCCTCTTCCGACCGTCATCGTCATTCGCTGAAGCCATTCCATGTCTTCTTGGCTCCCGAAAACATGCCCCACCACATCGGTGGTCTTTCTGGATATCGCCCTTGAGTCGGCGTCGCCCGGGGCGCTGTTCGCGCTTGCGACGCTTCAAGGGCTCGTCAATCGAACCCACGCGCGCAAGGTGTTCCTGAACCATCCGCTTCGCGACCCGTCCCATCCGGGCGTGATGCCGCTGGAGAAGTGGTTCGAGGACGGGCTGATTCCCTATCCCGTCGAGCATCCCGCGCTCGACGGCTCGAAGCGATACCCGGCATTGGACTGGCTGTTGCGAGAACATGGGAGTCTGCTTCATGGCGCGGTCCTCACACCGCCACGCATCCGCGAGCATGAGGGCAGCATCGCCGCCGCCACAACGGCCGCCGCGTTTGAGCATGCCATTGCATTGACGCCCGACATCGCGGCGCATCTGCATGATGAAGGTTGGACCTTTCCGGTTCTTGGCAGCACGATCGGCCTGGACAACCTCGCCGCGTTGCGCTGGCAAATCGCTCGCTATGCGGACGACTCGCGCCGCAACGGCCGCGTGATGGGGTTCACCCATGGCGGCCGGCCGTGCTGGATGATCGACTACTGGGTCGCCACCTATAGCTTTTGCTTCTATCTCGACGCCCGGCTGCCCGAGGAATCCGCCGCTTTCGCGGAGATTCTCAACCCGGATCTCATGCCCCCGGGCGCGATCCTCTATGGCGATGTCGAGGGCACCGACGCCCGGTTCGTCGCCCAGCAGCTCGGCTACACGGTTTCGGCCGGCGACTTGTGCAACCTGTCCGTCACCTCGTCCATTCCGAGCGAACCCGCCCGTCTGCGTCGTCCACCCGCGCCTCGGGCCCACCCGGTCGAACCGGATTTTGCGTTTGTGGGCTGGAACGGTCTTGACGGAGACTGCCCCGTCGGCGTGGGCGCTTACGGCTACCTTGCGTTGCGCGAGGCGCCGCCGGAAGCCGACGCGCCGATCGGCCTGTGGTTTCACCCGCACATGATCGACTTGTTTCCAACCATGGCGCAGTGGTGGTCCGAACGCGGGAACGGCCAGCTTGACATTGTCGCTTCGCTCAACGACGGCGGTGTCGCACCCTGGACGGAGGAGGGCCGTCGCGGCTGGCGCGAAAGCTACCGCAGCCTGATGGCGCGATCAAATGGTCTCTTCCAGGTGTTCAACGTCTTCTACGAGACCGAGGACGTCGTGCAGGACACGTTGGCCGCTCCGCTTGACTGGCCTTTTGTGATTCTTGGCTACGACCCTGGACATTACCGCATCGAGAACGAGCCGACCCGGTGGAAGCTTCTGGGAAACACGGTTTACTGCAGCCAGGGCTGCGATGCGCGCGGCTCCAAAGGCGCCGACGCCATTCGTGCGCTCATCGATGCGCAACCGGCTGGCACGCCCGCTTTTGTGATGGCACGGCTTTGCGGTTCGGAGGGAAGGTTTCTGGAGACGGCCACCGCCGCGATGCGCGCGTTGCGAGCCGATCCGCCTGCCGGACGCCGTCTCGTCTTCCTGCCGCCGCGCGACCTCGCCGCGACGTGGCGCGCCTGGGCCGAAGCTTCTCGTCCTGTTGCTCCGCCATCGGTCTGGCCCGGCCCTGACGGCGCCCGCTTCGAGCAGACGCCGTTGCATCCCGACGCCATCCGAGGGCGGTTGCCGCATCCGCGTTCATTGGAGGCGGACGCCCATCGGAGGACGTTGCCGGCTGACATGGATGTGGCCGGCATCACCGCCGCCGTGGCCGCCGTGCCTGCCGAGGTTCCCGTTTGCTGGCTGCTCGGAACGGGCGTCGATGAACGGGCCGAGAGCAACGGCGCCTGGCTCTTTGATTATGCGAAACGGTTGATGCACCTGCACGTCTGCCAGAAAAACCGCCCCCACGCACGTGTGGCGGTTGCGCTTGAAGCGCACGCTTCCAAAGAGGCGGTTCTCCGGCGCTACCATCTGTTTCGCGCGCTCGAAGTCGCGGCCGTCGGCGCGGTCGATGCCTTCCATGTGCCGATCCCCGAACGCGCCGTGCGGATCGTTGCCGAACTGCGTCAATTCCACAGTCTGCGACACGTGCCTGTACACGTGCCTGTGGTTTCCGCATCTGACGATGCGGACTTTGCCCCTTGCTCAACGCCTGCCTAGGAGTCATGCCATGAAAAACAGATCCATGTTTCGTTTTGCCGCGATCATGTTGGCCGTCACCCGCCTTCATGCCGGGCCAGCTCCAAAAGCCTTCCCAAACGGTACGAAGGCTGTAGCATCATTCGCCACGGATGGCGATCGAGGAAAGGTTGAAAATCTGATCGACGGCGATTCCGCCACGTCGATGAGCGGAGCGGCCGCTTCTTGCAAGGGGCCAACCGATCCTGTCTGGATCGACTTTGCGTTTCCTCGACCCGTCGCCGACCTCGTCGGCGTCGAGACCGGCAAGTCGGATCCCTTCAAGAACTATTATCCGAAGCAAGCCCAGTTCTGGGTGGATACGGACGGCAACGGCACGTTCGACACGCTCGGAGCCTCTGTCAAGTTGGGCCCGTCGGACGAATCGGCGGGTCAACACTTGTTTGCCGGGCGCATCCCCAAGGCCCATGGGCTGCGCTTCCTGGTGACCGAACAGAACCAAGCGGGCCTGAACCGCTGCTTCATGATGAACGAGATGGGGCTGCTCGTCGATCCGGCGGCCGATCCCATGGCGACGACGCCGGACGCGAAGTCCGAGGATGCCATTCTGGCGTTGAAGGCGGCGAAGGAAGCGGCGGACAAAGCGGCTGCAGAAGCGCGCCGCCGCAACGCTCCGAAGCCGCACCAGTCCATTGTGCCCGGCTCCGAGAAGCTCCCGGGCGTGATCCTGCCCTTGCCCTCGAACACGGTCGTCCGCTGTTCCATGGGAACGGAAAAGGACGGCGGCCCTTCGGCTCTTTTTGACGGCAATCCGGAAACCGTCCTTCGCGCCGTCAGCGGGAGCTGCGGTTCGCCTTTCAGCACGGCCTCGATCTTCCTGCGCTTCCCCGAACCCGTCGCCGACATCGGCGGCGTCGAGACGGGCAACTCGGATCCCTTCCACAACTACTATCCGGTTGAGATGGAGTTCTGGGGCGATTCGGACGGCGACGGACGTTGCGACACGTTGCTGGGCCGCACACGCAAGCTCGGGCCTGCCGCGCAATGTGTCGGGCGCCATCGTTTCGATGCTCGGCTGCCGCTGGCGCATGGATTGGAGATCCGCGCTGTCGAACAACATGTCGGCGGAGGCAGGCGCGCTTTTCAGATGGATGAAATGCGGCTCGTGCGCGATCCGGATCTGCCAATCGCGGAAGCCACTCCGCTGAGTTACCGCGATCTTTTCTACAAGAGCGCCATGCCTGCGGGGACGACGATCTCGGCCTCCTTTGCCACGGAAGACGGGGGCGGCCCCGAGGTGTTGCTCGACAGCGACCCGACGACGTTCATGAACGCGAAGCAGGGCACTGCGAAAGCCGGGGTCCCCGCATCGCTCTTCCTGCGGTTCGCGAAACCGGTCTCCGACCTTGCCGGCATCCAGCTTGGCAATTCCGACCCGTTCAAAAACTATGTGTGGAAAGAAATGCAGGTCTGGGCCGACACGACGGGAAACGGCGTGTATGACACGTTGGCGGCAACGCTGGAGAGCGGAGCAGGCGAACGGCGTTTCCGGAAGCCTGTGACGAAGGCATACGGACTTGAGCTGCGCGTGACGCAGCAGTCCTTGCAGGGCACCTATCGCTGTTTCATGCTCAATGAAATCGGGGGGCTGGTCTTCAAGGACAGTGCGGGCGAAACTGAAATGCGCTACGTGGTCGAGGACTTCGAAGACCTGAGCTCTTGGCGGACCTGGGCGAACAACACGGCCCAGCCAGAAGGAGAACGTTATTACGGCAAGTACACCTATCTCGTTGGCGACTACCGCCCGGAACTCGCGAAAAGCGGCGTTGGGGTGGGGCGTGTTCGATGCTGTTTCAAGAATGGACGCAGCAGCCTGTGGGCGACTCGCGGCCGTGTGGCGGCTGAAGAAGGGATTGTCGAAGGCATTCGCTTTTGGGGCAATCCGCAAGGCTACGAGTGCTCTGTCCATTTTGAGATGGTGGACGCCAAGGGTCGGCGATTTCATACCCCGAGCGTGAAGTTGACGGGCAATGCCTGGCAGGAGTACAGCATCGACACGAGCGCGAAATCGATTCCCGCCGTGTCCGAGATGACGTACCCCTTCGTTCTCAAACACATCTTCCTCGACACGGACAAGGGAGGCATTGGCGATGTGCTGCTCGACAACATTGCGTTCGTCGGTGCCGTCGACCGCGGCAAGCGCGTGCGGATCCGCCCCGTTTACACCGGCTTGGGGTACGACCCCGCCAAGCCGCTGAAGATCCAGTATCGTTTGTGGAACGCGCTTGGGCGCGACGTCGTGGCTCCCCTGGAGGCGAAGCTGTTCTCCAGCTTCGACCCGAAGCACACGGCCGTCGTGGCGCAGAAAACACAGGCGGTGGCGCTCGCCCCGTATTCGGACGCCGTTGTGACCGTTGACTTTGGCGCCGTTCCCGTGGGCCACTACGAGGCGCTCCTGAGCTTGGAGGCCGAAGGGGTCTCGGCTGAACTGCGCGACCCCGTCGCCGTTTTGACCTTGAATGGCGGACGCATCAACAAGAAGCCGATGTGGTTTGGTTCGCAGCATCCGGGAGACTGGCTCGCGGATGCCGAGAACCAGTTCGTCTTCAAGCACGTCGCCGTGCCGCTCGGGCTGGATTGCTATCGAACCGGGGCACCGGACAAGGACATCATCGAGGCGGGGATGTTTTGCGCCGCCATGTTCGGCGGCGTGCCCCCCGCGTTGCGGCCAGCCGACAGGAAAGGCGACGACCGCGTCGAACCGACGGACTACGCCGCCTATGCCGAGTGGTGCAAGCGACAGGCGCGCGAGAAGTACTTGCCCTACGCCGACAAGATTCTTTCGATCGAATATTACAACGAGCCCGATTTGCCGGATTTCTGCTACCTGCCCGAGATCGACACCTACCTCAAGATGCACCGCACGTTCGCCCAGGCTTTTCGCGAGGTGATTCCCGGCATCAAGATCGGCACCGGCGGCAATACGGTGCGGCATGGGAAGGAGAAGAAAGACTTCAACCCGCGCATGTACACCGAACTCGCCAAGGAGGCCGATGTGGCCATCTGGCATGCACATGGGCCGTTGGAGAACTACATCGGGCTCCAGCGCCTGGTCGAGGACTGGCTGGAGAAGGGCGGCAGACCCGGGGAGCAGATGCTGCTGGGCAATTCCGAAGCCGGGATCCCCGGAGGCGAGTCGGCCGTCGGAAGCCTCAATCAGGCGGACAACCTCGTCAAGAAGATAGGCTGGGCCAAGTCTCAGAAAAACTCCTATTTCTATGTGTGGTTTACAACCACCGATACGTATGACCCGCAAGGCGGATACCTGAACAACGAGAATTGGGGCTTGGTCACTTGCAACCAGCGCCTCAAACCCAGCGGCCAGGCTTACAATGAATTGATCCGCAAGCTGGCGAACACGGAGGGGCTCGGCGAGGTTGATCTCGACGAACGTCTGCAGGCTTGCGCCTATCGTCGCGACGACGGGACGCAGGTGTGGTTGGTGTGGCCTCGTGAACGCGGAGCCGTGCTGTCGTTGCGGTTTGCCGCAAGCGGCCCCGTGGTTCTCACGGATCTCTTTGGCGCTTCCCGCACGGTTGCGCCCGAGAAGGGGATCTTGCGCTTTGAAGGCAAACGGCTGGCCCTTCTATGTCGAAGCGCCGAAGGAAGGTCTCGTTCGGAGCGGCGGCCACCCCCGGAGTTTGTGAGTTATGCCTCGGTGCTGGGCGTGCCGCCGGGTGCCGAGATATCCGTGCCGGTAACGCTTCGAAATGTCTGGGGACGCGCCGGTGACGCTGAAGACCCGCGGCGCGTGCGCCCGGATGGTGTGGTCTTTGCCGACGGTTCAAACGAAACTTCCCGCAAATGCCGTCGAGACCGTCAACCTGGGCTGGACGCTGTCGCCAGCGGCTTCATTTGGTTCGCAAGGATGCGCCCTCTCCTCGTCAGCTCGGACGATCCGGGCGGTGGACGAAGTGCTGCCGCTGACGCTGGTCGTAGCCGAAATGGCCGCAAAGGCCGGGCCGTTCGTCATCGACGGCGTGCCGGACAAACTCCCGAACGGACGCCCCCCTCGTTCTCGATCAGGAGCGGTTCGTGCGCGAACTTGTCTCCGATCCGGACACCCTCGGTGTCGGAAGGACGCGGCCGATCTTTCGGCCAGGGCAGCCTTCGCACACGATGGGAAGGGCGTCCTATCTCTGCATCGATGTTCAAGACCAAAGCCACAACCCGGGAGAGGCGAGCGCAAAGCTGTGGGCCAAGGATAGCATTCAAGTGGCTTTTATATGCAGGCGACGCGCACACGGAAATCGGATTGACGGAAGCAGAGGGCGGCTTTGGCTGGTGTTGGATTGCACCGGACGCGGCCTATGCAAACCGCAAGATGACGACGCCGCTTGCGGTGAAACGCACAGGGAACCATACGATCTACGAGGCGTATCTGCCGTTTGATTTTCTGGGGATCAAAGCCTATGCTCCAATGTTGCCTCTGCGCCTCGCGTTTTTGGTGAACGAAGACGATGGCCGCGGCCGCGTTCGCATTCTGCACTGGTTTGACGGCATCGCGGCGGATAAGAGCTCCGATCTCTTTGGACATCTCGTTTTGGAGTAGTCAGACAAGGGCTTGTCTGTTTTGGCGAGACGCGAGGCAGAGGCAGCCCCCTGCGTGCCACAGGGGCGCACTCCCTTCGTCTGCGTTTTTTCGGGGCGCGCGATTTCGTGTACGCGAACCACTTCGCTGGGAACGGGTACGGAAACGTCTTCCACGGAATGGTGAACAGCCCCGCCGGGGACGGGCGGTCCCCAGTGCGCCCGCGAGCGCGCCCGCGAGCGCACACAGACAGCAGGGTGCAAGTCCCTGCCGCGCGCGGACGTGCATCCGCGCGTAATCGAACGCAACTGCGCCGCCGCGAGGCGGGGTGGAGAGGCAGCGGAAGGTGAACGACCGGTCCGAAGGCGACGAACTCGATTCGGCCAGTCAGGCAGGCGAGCATGCCGTGAGAATTTGCGAAGTCCAAAGCCGCCTTGGCGGCTTGCGGCTCACAACTCGATGACGGAGACGACAGATGCCTCTCCCCGTCAACCATCAACCACCCTTATCGCCGTTCCGCGAGCCGGAGAAATCCGGGGCGCGTTTACCGTCAAACGCCTTGCGCAGGCGCTTGTCGGAAGAGCTGGAACTGCGGCGGGAAGGAGAATCCAGGCCGTACTTGCGGAGCGTCTCGCGCCTGGCCGCGCGTCCCGCCTTCCACTCCTCCCAAGTGATGCGGATCTCCCTAGCCATTCTCCACCTCCGCCTTGAGACGCCGGAGTTCTCCCAAAATGTTGAAGCCGGGCATGGCGGCCAAACGCTCGACCTCTCCCCAATCCGTGGACGGATCATCAAGGCTGGAGGCCATCATCTGCTTGGCGGTCTTCAAGGCCTCGTCGGATGGTTGCGGGTAATAGGCCGCCAGCACCCGCTCCACCAGCGCCAATTCCCGTGGCATCAATGTCACGGGGCCATACGGGGTCTCGATTGTCCGCATCGGAGCGTTCGACTCGTTTTCGAGAACTCCCAGCATGTCCACGAAAAGGCCGCACACCCGCCAGTTCCTGGGCCCACCCGTGGCACCGAGCCTGGCCATGATATCCTGGGCCAGCCTGAGGGGCATACGAAGTTCAAGTCGGCAGAAATCGATGTCGCCCGACATGTATCCACCCTCGGTGTAGAATTCAATTGCCGATCCTCCGACGATAATGAGCCGGTACCCGGCCTCGGCAAACAAGGCGGATACAAGACCGGCGAGCTTGAGCGCACGCTCAAGCAAATCGCCGGTCGAGGAGACCCTGTTTTGCGGGAGATTTTTTGCGAGGGTCTCCGAAGTGCTGGAATGGAGCGGGGAAACGGCGATAATTTCCCGCTTGCTTCATCAAGGCCGTCTTGATAAAATATGCGCCCATGAGACCGAAAACCCCTACCCAATGGAAAATCCCCTACGAAATCTCCCCGGACCCCGTTCCCGGCACCGTGACCGGCCTTGGCGGCATGGCGGTGGCCTCCCGCGTCTTCCGCGGCATGGGGCTTCCCGGCGCGTGCGACGCGAACCTCGGCGCCCTGCGCCGCATCAGGCTCGGCTTCACGGCGGGCGAGTTCGTCGAGTCGGCGGCGTGCGCGCTGACGCTCGGCGCGGGATGCGTGGAGGACGTGGACCGGCTGCGCGGGGATCCGGCGGTGTCGAAGATGCTGGGCTTCCAGGCGCCGGGCTCCCGCGCCCTTCGCGACTGGCTCGAGCGCTTCCACGACGCGGAGGCGGTGGCGCGGGCGCGGGAGCGGGCGCTCGAGCTGGACTTGAAGTCGAGCGTGCCCGAGCCCACGGAGGGGCTTCGCGGCCTGCAGGCGGTCGTGGGGGTTTCGGCGCGCGCCGCGGCGGCGCGCCAGCCCGGGGGGAGCCCCGCGGTGGCGACGGTCGACCTGGACGCGACGATCGTGGAGAGCAACAAGCGCTCGGCGACGGTCGCCTACACGGGGGAGCGGGGCTACCAGCCGGTGGTCGCGGTCTGGGCCGAGGCGGGCGTGGTGCTGGCCACCGAGTTCCGCGACGGCAACGTGCCCGCCTCCAAGGACCCCCTCCGCTGCGCGCGCCTGGCGTTCGCCGAACTCCCCCCGAGCGTGCGCGTGTTCGGCTTTCGCGGCGACAGCGCCTGCGACAACAACGACCTGTACGGCTGGCTCGAGGATCCGGAGCGCGAGGGCGGCCCGCGGGGCAGGATCGACTACGCGATCAGCGTCCGGATGGTCCCGGAAGTGGCGGCCGCCGCGCGCCGCGTCCCCGAAGATGCGTGGAAGACGTTCGACCGCGAACCGGACGGCACGCTCAAGCAGTGGGCCGAGCTCGACTACGTCCCCGGCCTGCGCTCCGAGAACAAGCATGCGCGCCCCCGGCGCTGCATCGGGCTCCGCTTCCTCAAGCCCCAGGGCGAGCTCTTCGACGACGGGAACGACCGCAAGCACTTCGCCGTGGCGACCAACCGGGCGGAGTCGGGCGAAAAGGTCGTCGAATGGCACCGCGGGAAGGCGGGCACGGTCGAGCACGTCCACGACGAAATGAAGAACGACCTGGCGGCGGCCCGCCCGCCGAGCCAGAAGTTCGGGGCCAACGCGGCCTGGTTCGCGCTCAACGCGGTGGCCTACAACATGGCCGCCGCGCTCCGGGCGGCCGACCCGGAGCCGGAGAACCGCGTGCGGCGCGTGCGCGGCGTGCGCTTCCACGTGCTGACGGCCGGCGCGCGCCTTTCGCGGCTCAGCCGCAAGATCGTCCTGCGCTTCGCCGCCCCGAAGGAGTGGGTGAAGCGCGTCCTGGAGCTGCTCGAGGCGTTCCCCTGCCGGGTGCAGCCCACCGAATCGACGTAGCGCGAGGCAAAAGCCGGAACCGGACGGCTCCGGACGGACGGGCGACAGCCCGGCCGCGGCGGAGCCTGCCTGGATTTCGCCTGGAAGGGCGCCCGACGCCCTCCCCAAGGCTGGAAACGCCTGGAAAAGGAACAAGCAGGGCGTCGACGGAGAGCCGGCACCCTTCGATCCCCCTCCCGACAGCCGTCAAACCGTGCTCCCGGCCCTTCGAAACGCCCTCGCGCCAAATCTCCCGCAGTTTAGGGAGGAGATGTCGGCCATGGCTTCACGAATGTTCACGGTTTTATCTTAGCATAGCTCAAATCTTCACGGCTATGGCAATCGTCTTTTCTGTCGTATCCGGCTGGCGGCAGGGGTGCGGGGCGAGTCGGGTGCGTATGGAACCGGGAGCATTGGGCGTCCCCCGCCCGCCATTCCGGATTGCGGACGAGCGGACGATCGTCCCTTGTCTTCCGGCCCCCTCTGGCGCACCTGCCTCCTGCCACCCGCCGGATGCCACGAAACGGCGCGCCGCGATTCGGCGGTTTTCATGGGGAACGGGCGGACGGCGCGCCGCTTCGGAAGAACCAGAGCAGGCGGAAGGCCCCGTCCGCGTCGCGTCCGGCGAGCCCGTGGAGGACGGACCAGGCGGTGTGTCCGGGCATCCGGTTGAAGGAGACGAGCGGCCACAGCTCGCCGTGGGCTCCGCCGGTGCGGTTGCGTCCCCAGGAGAGGATCCCCCAGAGCACTTCGCCGCGCGTCCCGGCTTCGGGGTGGGAGCGCGCGGTGTAGAGCGACCAGAGCGGCGCCCAGGCGCGTTCCACGGAGGCATGGCGTCCAAGCGGATAGAGTTCCGGTACCCGCAGGAGCGATTCCCCGTTGTCGGAACGACGGAAGGAGTACAGCGGCCAGACGCGCGAGGCCGCGATCGACGCGTCGCCATCGGCGGCGGGGCCGGCCTTTCCCGGCGAAACGCCCGTGCGCGTCTCGTGGTAGACGATGGGGGCGGCGTAGGTGCGGGCGACTTTGCGGGAGGAGAGGACGGCGGTCTCGCCGCCGAAGATGGGCCATAGCGCATACCAGCGGCGGATGGCGCCATCGTCCACGTCGGTCCAGCCCACGAAGGGCCAGAGACTGCGGCGGTGTCGGCGGGGTGAATCCTCGAACTGGATGAAGGGCCACGGGGCGTCCAGCCGCCGATAGCCGTCGCAGCCAACCGTGTGCGAGAAGAAGGGCGGCAGCACCATGCGCGTTTGCTGTCTGTCGAGATCGATCTCGCCATAGAAGGGGAAGAAGATGAATCCGGAGCCTTCGGCGCGCGGGCCACGCATCTCGAAGTCCGACCAGAAGGGCCAGCAGATGTAGCGGCGGGTCCACTCCTCGGATCCGGAGTGGTCGTTGCGTCCGTAGAAGGGGAAGAGGCTCAGATGGTCCACCTGCGCCCCCTTGCGCCGCCGGTAAATGGGCCAGAGCCAGGTTTCGCCGTCGACCCCGTTTCGCTCGAAGGCGGCATGCAGCGGGAAGAGTTCGAAGCGGGCGTAGTCGAGGGTGAGGATGTCGCGCACTTCGCCGTAGATCGGGAAGAGGGCGCAATAGTCCTCGCCTTCGTGCGTGCGGCCCTGGAAATAGAAGGGGAGAAGCCAGAAGTTCCAGCGCGAAAGCGGATCGGCCACGTCCGCATCCTCGCCAAAGGCGGGGAAGAAGCGCCAGCGCCGGGCCTGGTGCAGGCGTCGGAAGGAGCCAACCGGCCACAGCACGTCGGTTTCGGCGCGTTCCGGCTCGCCGCCGATGCCGGTCTCGCGGGCGAAGAGCGGGCGCACGGCGAAAAGACTCCCGCCTCCGGCGGTCTCCCCCGCCTCGAAGAAGGGGGTGATGCGCCACGTGGCGTCGGCGCGGCCGGGCGCGGAAGGCGAGACGCACCCCGCGCAAGCCAGCGCCAGGCCGGACAGCACGGCGAGACGGACCGCCTTCTGGATCGGGTTCATCATGGATGCCATCATAGCATATCCCCGAACGGGGCGAGTTCGGATTTGAAGCCTTTTATGGAGACGGCTTGCCTTTGGGGAACCCGCGGCCAGCCTCGCCTTTTGCAGCCTTGCGCCACCGCTTGCATCGTGCGGGGGGGCTGGCTTATACTGGATGCATGGGAATTCGATTCTTTCTCCTGCTGCCGGCGACTGCGGGGATGCTTTGGATGGCGGGATGCCTGGGGGGCGCAGGGACGGCGCCGGAGGCCTCCTCTCCGCCCCTCCCCGCCCCTCCCGCGCACGACGCCGCGTTCGATGCGGAGGCCTTTTGGGCGATGCCCACGAACGTGCCGTTCAGCACGTCCGTGCTGTATCGCGGGCAGGACGAGGATGCCAACTGGCAAGGCGTCATGTTCACCAGCGAAATCTATCGCGGTCAACCCATGCGCATCTTCGCCTGGTACGCATGGCCGAAGGGGGAGGGCCCCTTTCCGGCGGTCCTCGCCATCCATGGGGCGGGCGAGGATGCCGATCTTCCCCTCGCCCGGGAGTTTGCCCGTTCGGGCTACGCGTGTCTTTCGATGGATTGGAACGCCTTCAACGAAGCGGGGCCCCGGTGGGTGGAGGGCGATCCGCTTCCCGCCTGCTCGAACACGGTCTACTGCGGGATCTGGTATCCGGACTGGCCCGGCCACTTCTACCTGCCCGCCGAAGACGGCGACTGGACCTGGTGCGCCCTCTACCGCGGGGCGATGGCCGCCCGCCGCGGCCTGGAATGGCTGGAAAAGCACGAGGAAATCGATGCGGAGCGCCTTGCCGTGGAAGGCCGTTCCTTCGGCGGCCTCCTTGCCCAGCTCGTGACGGGGCTCGACCCGCGCGTAAAGGCGGCGGTCTCCTCGGCCGGCGCCGACTCCTGGACTTCGCGGCTCGAAGCCGGCACGGAGGCCCGGCTGGCGCTTTGGCTCGCGCAGGAGCAGGGCCGGGAATTTCTCCGGCGCTACGATCCTGCAAACTACGCTTCGGGCGTTGCCGCCCCCCTCCTTGTCCGTCTCGCGGCGGCGGATTTTTTCACTTCGCCCGAAGCCCTCGCCGGGTATTGGCCCCGCCTTTCCGGGCCGAAGTGCCTTGAGATGGTGCCGGGGAGCAACCACACCTTCCATGACGTCCCTGCGAGCGTGGCGTGGTTCGACCGCTGGTTCGGCGATGCGCCCGCCTTCCCTGAAATCCGATCGCACTCCATCCAGGCCGGCTCGACCTGCACCGTGCGCCTGGACGCCACGGGCGGACTCCCCATCACCCATGCGGAGGTTTCCTGGACCACCTCGACGAACGACGTGTGGAGGCATCGCCAATGGTGCTCCGCGCCTCTGGAGAAAAGCAGGGACGGGCGCTGGGAAGGCGTCTTCCGGCCTGCGGCCAGCGGCGCGCCGCTGCGCTGGTTCGCCAGCGTGCGCGATGCACAGGGGCGCGGCGCCAGCACCCTGCAGCAGGAGTGCGTCCTGAAGCGTTCCCGCCGCCCTCTTCCGGAGCCGGTGCGCGAAGTCTCCGCCACGATCCGACACGGCTCCGCCGGCGATCTGGCCACCGCGAAATCGCTCCGCGCCGTTCCCCCGATCGGCCCTGCCGCGCGCGATTCCACCACCCTCCCATCGGAAAACGGCGTGCTCCGTGCCGTGTGGGACGATGATGCCCTCCACCTCCGCTTCGACGTGCGCGACACCTCGCCCTGGCGCGCCGCGAACGAGCCGGGTGCCCGCGATGCGGTTTCCGCGGCCTTTTCGTTCGATGGCGAGGGCGCCCCCGCCGGACGCTGGGAAATCCGCTGGACGCCCGACGCGGACGGGGCCGCCGTAGCCGCCGCCTCCCATCGCGCGACGCCGCAGGCGGAGGCCGTGGAACGCCCCGGCGCCCCGGCGGCTTCCGTCGCCCGCGTGAACGGGGACAAGGCCGGCTTGTGCGGCTACGTCCTCGCCGCCTCCGTGCCCTGGGCGTTCTTCGGCGAGGGATTCCGGCCCCGGCGCGGCCTGGCCTTCACCTGCACGCCCCGTGTGGAATTCGGATGCTGCCTCGCACCCGAACGGCTGGCGGAGGTTTCCCTCGAGGCCCGGCTCGTCCTCGGCGAATGAATCTGGAAAGGAGCGTCTTCATGGGCATGCGGATTGGATTCAACGGAACGTTCCCCCTGCTCGAGCAGATTGCAGGGATGGGCTACGACTATCTGGAAGGCCACGCCAACGCGCTTGCGCCGCTTTCGGCCGGGGACTTCGCGTCCCTGCGGCGGCGCGTCCGGGAGGCGGGCATCGACGTCCCCTCGCTGTGCGGGCTTTTCCCCTGGAAGGGGTTTTCGCTTTTCGAGCGTTCCGACGAAGCGATCCGCGACTACCTGGAACGCACCTTCGATCGGGCGGCGGACCTCGGCGTCTCGCGCGTCGTCTTCGGCAGCGGGGGCGCCCGCAGCTTCCCCGAAGGCGAGACCTACGCCGGTGCCTGCGATCGACTGGCCGACGTCCTCCGCCTGTCCGCCGACCTCGCCGCGCCCTGCGGCATTTCGCTCCTCTTCGAGCCCTTGCGGCGCGCCGAGACGAATCTGGGCAACTCCCTGTGCGAGGGATGGTGGTTCGTCCGTTCGGCGGCGCGCCCCAATCTCGCCCTGCTCGCCGACTACTACCACATGGCGACGAGCGGCGAGCCGCTCGACGAAATTGTGCGCGTGGGCGGAATCCGCCAGGCGCACATCGCCACGAAGGCGGACCGGCGCGTGCCCACCGGGGAAGGCGACGACGACTTCCGGGGCTTCTTCCGGAACCTCCATCGTCTCGGCACCTGCGATGCCATCAGCATCGAGGGCGGGTTCGGCGATGCGGCGGACCTCGATCGCGTCGGGCCCGCCGCCCTGGCACTCCTGCGCCGCCTTCGCGACGAGACCCTTCCCGACCCGGAGTGATTCCCAAGCCAACCGAAAGGACCCGCCCGCCCATGGAGCCGTTCATCCCACCCGCCCATCTTCCTCGTCGCCTTGCCATCTCCTTTCCCATCTGGGCGCTCTTCGACATGGCTCCCGGAGGCGCCTACCACGACCCCGACCGCTGGATCCGCGAAACCGCCGAACGCGGCTTCAACTGCATCCGGTTCGACGATGGCGCGGGCCTGATCGATTTCTCGGGGCCCGTCCCCAACGGCAAGGTGCGCGTCCGCGCCCCCTTCGGGCCGACCTACAGCGCGCCCATGCGGCAGCTCTGGGTGATGGGCGACGAAGGCGAATGCGACCTCGTGGAGCGTCTCCTCGCCATCGCCGAAGCCGCCGACCGCCACGGCGTCTACCTCATCCTTTCGTCGTGGTACTACCTCCACACGAACTGGTACTTCGACAATCCCGCGAAGAACCGCGAATACTTCGAGCTCTCCGACCCCGAGCGCTTCGCCTTCTTCGCCCGGCAGCTCGATTCGATCCTCGGCCTCCTCCGTTCGCACAAGCTCATCCACCGCGTGGCCTTCGCCGAGATCCAGAACGAAATCGATGGCGCGTGGAACTTCTTCGGATCCCTCGACGGCCGCCCCTCGCCCCTCGCCCCCGGGCAGCAGGACGCCTTCCGCGAGGCCCATGCCAAGGCCCTCGCCTGGCTTCGTGCGCGCCACCCCGACGTGTTGTTCGCCGTGGACACCTGCACGCCCTGGACCCCCGCCGGACTCTTCCCCCCGAACCTGCAGGTGTGGAATTTCCACAGCTACTTCATGTGGGATCATTACGGGCTCTTCGAGCGCCGCCTGATGGATTCTTCCGTAGACGTGGACGATCCGGCCGAACTGGGCGAAACCGCCGGCTACCTTCTGCCGCCGGAGCGACGCATCCCGCTGGACGCCATCCTGGCCACGCGCGAGGGGCTCATCCCCGCAATGGGCGGATGGAACAACCGCATCTGGCTCTACAACAACATCGATCCCGCGAAGATCGGCGCGCTGAACCGGCGGCTGTCCGACGAACTCGACAAGAAGGCCGGCTTCTACCGGAAGAAGATCGTCGAGATGCTCGATGCCGCGGCCGCCTTCCGCGACGCCCGCTGCCCGGGCGTGCCGCTCGTCCTGGGCGAGGGCGTCACCTACGAGTCCCTCCATGCGCTCGACTGGGAGGAGGAGTCCGACACCTACTGGGACATCGTGGAGTTCGCCGTGCGCGAATACCGGCGGCGCGGCCTCTGGGGCGCGGTGATCCGCACCTGCTCCAGCTGCGAAGACGTCTGCTGGGATCGTTGCGCCGACCGCCTGCGGCGCCTGAACGGGATCTTGCTCGCGGACTAGTCCGGGAATTCGAGCGTGGCGGTGATGAGCTGTTCGGCCATGTGCTCGCGCACGATGGTGCCGGGGGCCTGGGCGCGCAGCACGCCTTGTCCGTCCACGATCATGCAATGGCCCTGGTGGCAGGTGCGGGCGCCTGCGGGACCGAGGGCGTTGCAGGAGACGAAGCCGGTCCCCCACTTCGGGAATTCCGGATCGAAGGGGGTTGTCATGCACACGTGCGTGCGGTTCTCCGCGTAGCGCTCGCGCGCGGCGGGGTCGGACAGGTCGGCGGGGTGGAGCATCGCGTGGAGGTCGCCGCCCGCGCCGGCGGGGATGAAGCGCAACTCCACGCGGTCGCGCCGGAGGTCGTCGGGCAGGCCCTCGATGCCGTTGTCCGCGCAAATCATGACGGCGCACCGGACGCCGTTCAGGGTGAAGACCGTGCGCTTGCGGGGGCCGGGCGACACGTTGGCCTTCGTCTCGATCCCGGTGATGTTGTGTTTGCGCTGGGCGAGCAGGCGGCCGTCGGGGAAGGCGATCAGGTGGGTGTTGTAGAGGCGGCCTCCGGCATCTTGCTCGAAGATGCCGGCGAGCACGGCGATGCGGCGGCGTCGGGCGATGGCGCAGACCTCCGCGGTCGAGGGGCCTCCCACGGGCTCGGCGAGGGCGCGCAGGGAGGATTCGGTCATGTCGTAGTCGTAGCCGTGCACGGATCCTTCGGGGAAGAGCACGACTTCCGCGCCGAGGAGGGCGGCGGCGTGGCTCACGGCGTCGATGCGAGGGAGGGTCGCGCGGGGGCCGTCTCCCGAGACGATCTGGGCGGATGCGACGGAAAGGGTCTTCATGGCGGAGGGCGGGATCACGCGCTGGTGAACTGGAGGTTGCACAGGCGGCGGTAGCGGCCGTCGGGCCGGGCGTAGAGTTCGTCGTGGGTGCCGCGCTCGACGATGCGTCCGCGGTCCACCACGAGGATCAGGTCGGCGGAGCGCACGGTGGCCAGGCGGTGGGCGATGGCGAGCACGGTGCGGTTCTCCATCACGCGGGCGATGGCCTCCTGCACGAGGTGCTCGGTCACGGTGTCCAGGGCGCTGGTCGCCTCGTCGAGGATGAGGATGGGGGGATTGCGCAGGATGGCGCGGGCGAGGGCCACGCGCTGGCGTTCGCCGCCGCTGAGGGTGAAGCCCTTTTCGCCGACGATGCGGTCGTAGCCTTCGGGATGGGCGACAATGAAGTCGTGGGCGTTGGCGAGCTTCGCGGCATGGGCGATTTGTCCGGGGGTCGCGTCCGGATGCCCGTAGGCGATGTTGAAGGCGACGGATTCGTTGAAGAGGATGGTCTCCTGGTTGACCACGCCCACGAGGCGGCGGACGTCGACGGTGGAGATGTCCCGCACGTCCGTACCGTCGAAGAGCACGCGTCCGGCGGTGGGGTCGTAGAAGCGCGCGAGGAGGTTTGCGATGGTGGATTTGCCGGAGCCGGTTTCGCCGACGAGCGCGACCATGCCGCCGCGGGGGATTTCGAACGAGATGTCCTCGAGGATCATCCGGCCCCCGGGGGCGAACTGGAAGGAGACGCGGTCGAAGACGACGCCCTTCTCGAACGAGCGCATGGGGACGGGGTGTTCGGCCTCGGGGAGGCGGGTGTCGGTGTCGAGCAGCGTGAAGATGCGTTCGAGCGCGGCGGCGGAACGCTGGAGGGCGGGGACGATGCGCGTGAGGTGCTTGACGGGCTTGTACACCATGATGGCGACGAGGCCGATGGGAATGATCTGCGTGATCCGGAAGCCGCGCACGTAGCAGAAGATGATGAACGCGCATGCGAGGAGGGTGGTCGTCAGCTCCATGGCGGGCGACATCAGGATTTCGGCCCGGAGAGCGCTCAGGACGGCCTTGAAATAGCGGTTGTTGATCTCCTGGAAGCGATCGCGCTCCGCGTCTTCGGTGTGGAAAGACTTCACCACGCGGATGCCGGTGAAGACCTCGTGCATGCGCGAGACCACCTCGGAGATGCGCTCCAGCGCGCGTTTGCTCCAGCGGCGCACGCGCGTGCCGAGAATGGCGATGGGCACGATGCACAGGGGGAAGACCAGCGCCCCGATGCACAGGAATCCGAGCATTTCATTTTCAGCGGCGAAGACGATGGCGAAAACGAGGGCCGAAAGAATCAGGATGGGGGCTTCGGTGAGGTCGGCCACGGTGGTGGAAATCATGTTCTCGACGACCGAAGTGTCGTTGATGGCGCGGCTGATGAGCGTGCCGATGTCGCACTTGCCGAAGAACAGGAGCGACTGCCGCTGCAGGCGGTCGAAGAGGTCGGCGCGCAGGTCGCGCACGATGCCCGCGCCCACCCGGCGGAGGCAGTAGTGGTTCAGGAACACCGCCAGCGAGCGCAGCAGGACGATGAGCGGCAATGCGATGAGGCTCACCGCGAAGAACTGCCAGGAGGGCGCGCCGTCTTCGCGGCGCAGGGGGAGGTTGAAGCGGCGCGCCGTTTTTTCGGCCTTGAGAAACCATTCCGGCATGGGTTCGCCGGAATCGGCGGGTGTGTCTGCCGCGAAAGCCCCCTCCGTCTGCTCCGCCACGGGGACGGCCTTGTCGGAGAAGTCGAAGGTGGCAAGGGCGCGGGGGACGATGTTCAGCGCTCCATACGTGGATCCGCCCGTGAGAAGCGCGGCCAGCACGCCGGTCACAAGCCAGAAGCGATAGGGGCGGGCGCGCCGTATGAGGCGGCGGAAGAGCGACCAGGGACTGGGATCCGGCGGCGGCGCGCCGTGTCCCTCGGTCGTCGCGACCGTCTCCGGGGTGTTGGTCACACTGTGCATGGCAAGGAAATGTACGGGGGGCGGGATGGTTCGTCAAGCCCTTGGGCCGGCGACGGAAAGGGATGGGGACAGCCGTCGGCCAAGGGGAGGTCGGGGGTCAGGAGGCAAGAAACCCTGCCATCCCCTTGCTGGCGGCGGCGCGGAGGGCGGCGAGGGCGGCGGGCATGTCCGGCGCGCCGAAGAGAAAACTGCCGGCCACCAGGGCGTTCGCGCCGTGGGCGGCGCAGAGGAGGCCGGTTTCGGCGTTGACGCCGCCATCCACGAGGAGGGTCATGCGGTCGAGGCCTCGGGCGAGCATCTCGGCGCGAATCCGCGCCATCTTCGGGAGGGTTTGCGGCGAGAAGGCCTGGCCTCCATAGCCGGGTTCGACGCCCATCACGAGCACGATGTCGATCTCGTCGAGGTACGGGAAGGCGGCCTCGGCGGGAGTGCCGGGGTTGAGGGTGATGCCGCAGCGCGAGCCGGCGGCGCGGATGGCGGCGAGCGTCCCGCGCACGTCGCACTGCGATTCCACGTGGAAGAGGATCTCGGCGGAACCGGCGGCGATGAAGCGCCCGGCGTAACGGTCCGGATGCGTGATCATCAGGTGGGTGTTGATGGGAAGGGAGGTCGTGCGATGAAGCATCGAGGCAACCGAGGGGCCGAAGCTCAGGTTGGGGACGAAATGGCCGTCCATGATGTCCAGGTGCAGCGCGTCCGCGCCGGCCGCTTCGGCCCGTTTCACCTCGGCCGCCAGGCATCCGACGTCCGCCGCCAGAAGCGAGGGAAGGATCTTCACGTGGTTTGTCGCGGCGGAGTCAGCCACGGAACACCCCCAGGGCAAGCAGTGCGAAAAGCGCCCCAAGCACGGCCGAAACGGCGCCGGCGCCCCGCTGGCGCACGGGGCTCGAGGCCACCCAGGCCAGCGGGATGCGCAAGTGATGGGGACTCATCAGGAAGACCATGCCCGCCACGGCCAGCAGGTACAGGAAGACGATGACGACCAGGCGCAGGGGCGAAGGATGGAAGCGCCCGACCGCGAGGACCGGCGCGGGAAGCAGGCAAAGCAATCCCCCCATGGCCCGGCACGTGAGCAAATCCGGCATCGCGGCCCAGGAGAGCGGGATGGAAACGAGCATCGCCGGCCAAATCCACTTCTGGATGGGCAGGAGGAACTCGAGCGGCTTCGCGTAGAGCGTGCACGTTGCCCAGACGAAGGCGAGGGCGCACAGCGTACGCCCCAGGGCGACGTTCCGCGGGAACCGGGCGACGGGGCCTTCCGGCGAGGCGGGCGCAAACAGGAAAACGCCCCCGAGGGCCAGAAGGAACACTCCCATCCCCAGGACCCACTTCCAAAAGGCGATGGAAAATATCCATTCTCCGGCGGAGGCAAACCAGGATTCGATGGCGGGAAACATCATTGGGCAACCATAGCAAACTGCGGCACGCCGCGCAATCCCGCCAGCGGTATTCGGTTGGCCTTCCTCGTGCCCCCTGTCGCCAACCGAACACCTCGCCGCCGCCCAGCGTCAGGAGCGTCGCCTTGTCTTCCGATGCGGACATTTGCCCCTCGCCCTGCGGTGAAGGATGAAAAGCACGGAAACCGCGGCAACCACTGCCAAGCCGCCGACGCCAACTATCCGGCGCCGCTCGGAACGGACTCGGGGAGCGGCTGCGTCCGGCTGGACGCCCCGTGGCGCAAAAATCACTTCCGGGCTGGGCGTGACGAGCTTGCCGCCCCACGTTCCGGCATCATCCGCCGCGCGTTCCCTGCTGAAATCGAGGGCCTGGAGCAGGGCGGCGTTGGTGTTCACGGATGTATGGTTCCTATACCTGCGGGACTCGGCGAGGGCGGCCTTGAGGTCGGCGTCCGTGTACAGGTTCCTGGTCGGCGGCTCCAGGCTGTGATGCTCCAGCAAGGCCAGACGCTCTCCCGAACGCCGGTAGGTGTCGCTCCGCATGGCCAGGATGCGGTCAACCTCGACAAAACCGATCTTCCCCTCCTCGCGGGCGGCGGCAACCATCAGCGCGGCAATGATGGCGCGGCGTTTGGCCTCATTCTCCGGCGGCGTTTGGTCATAAACTTCTGCGGCATGGGAATACACGGAAAGCGGGTCGATGCCGCAGCGATCTCCCGCCAGAAACTGGAGGAGCACGTCCCTCGCCTCTTCCGCGTCGGCGACGCGGAGGTAGGAGCCAATGGCGATCGTACGCAGGAATCCATCCTTGGATTTGTCGGCGGCCACCTCCAGCAGGAAATCCTTGACCGGGAACTCCTCGCACTTCGGGAGCCACCGAACAACGCCGATCTCAATCGCTTTGTAGTAACGCCACTCCTCCGTCTCGGAAGCAAGCTCGGACAACTTCATCTCGGCCTCGCGGAAAAGGCTCATCAATGATCGGTGAATCTGTTCATTCGTTATGGCTGAACGATCCACGAAGTCGTCGAATTCCTTCCAGGGATCTCCTTGATCCGCGTAAAAAAAAGCAATCAGGCGTTCTTTCAGCCAATCATCGCTCTTCTCTGCGAAAATTGACGCGGCCCCGAAAAGAAGAATGCTGCATAGTATGATCTGTGTTTTCATTAGTGTTCCGGCTCCCGCGTGCTCATCTGGTTCAGCCCTACGCTGATTGGAAGCCGGTTCGTGCCTCCCATGACGGAGAGAACGTCCAGAGGAAGATCCGCGCGTGGAATGGAAGCATGGGGAGCGTTCATGATGGCCCGATAGGTCAGGTCGCGGTAGGTGAGCGTCGGCGAGTGATACCCCGTTCCCTCGCCGCCGCTCCAGTTCAGGGGCATCACCTTGTCTTCCGAGACGAGGCCGTCTCCTGGGGGGAATTCATACAGGTCTACCAGTCCGCAGGCGTGGCCGAGTTCGTGCGCAAGCGTCGTCAGGGGAACATCGGCGCTCACCGCCATGCCCCGCCTCGGATCGTTTCCGAGCAGATTACGATCCGAATGCTTGCCGTTAGCCCCCACAATAGTGTCTACACAGTATAATCCTAAAAAGAGCAGTTGGGTGTGCGGATTTTGAGCAAAGGCCTGTAAACACTGGCTTTCGTTGAGATTCGCGCCGCACCTATTTGGTGCAAAACGCAACGGTGCGCCCTATACTTCTGATTGAACCTAAAAAAAGGAGTACAGGATGAACGACACCGTTGCGTATGGGAATGATGGCACAGGGGCGCTTCTGGATCAAGCGGAGATCCGCAGGCTGCTGGTCCGCGGGGGCGGCGGATGCTTCGAAGTGGAGTGGGACGCCGACGCGAAAGTGACGCCGACGGGCTCCGTCGTGTTCTTCGCCCAGTACCTTAAGACCGGCGGCCTGCCGGATCGTTTCTGCGACTCCTCGCCGCTGGAGTACAAGAGCAACAATGCCCCCGCCGCGCGCGACGTGATGGGGACGCTGCTGCTTTCCGTCCTCAACGGGCAGACGCGTTACGCCCACATCAACGCGCTGCGTTCCGACCGCGTCGGGGCCGAGGTCCTGGGGCTTGGCAAGGTGGTGTCCGAAGACAGCGTCCGCAGGGCGCTGGGCCGCGGGACGGAAGAGGCCTGGGACACGTGGCTGGCGGGGCTGGAGCGGACGGTCGTCGAGCCGCTGCTCGCCGAGGCGTACGTCCTGGACATCGACAGCACGGTCAAGCCGCTCTACGGCCATCAGGAGGGCGCGGAGCTGGGTTACAACCCCAAGAAGCCGGGGCGGCCCAGCCACAACTGCCACACGTACTTCATCGGCGCGCTGCGCCTCGTGCTGGGCGTCGACGTGCAGCCCGGGAAGCAGCACTCGGGGGGTTGCGGCATGCCCGGCCTGTGGAAGCTCATCGACTCGCTGCCGCCCGGGTGCCGCCCGCGGCTGATACGCGGGGACGTGGGCTACGGCAGCGAGAAGGTCATGGCGCAGGCCGAGGCGCGCGGGCAGCCCTACCTGTTCAAGCTGAGGCGCTCGCCGAAGATCAAGTCGCGGCTCCGGGAGCTGGCGGCGCCCGGCCGGGCGTGGACCGACGCCGGCGAGGGCTGGCAGGCGTCCGAGAGCCGCCTGAAGCTGGCCGGCTGGACAGCCGAGCGACGGTGCGTGTTCCTGCGCCGCCCCGCGCGCGCGGAGCCGCCCCGCCCCTCCGGGCCGGAGTTCGGCTTCGTCCCGGAGGTCACGGACGCGCGGACATGGGACTATGCCGTGCTGGCGACCAACGACGGAACCCTGGACGCCGTGGCCCTGTCCCAGTTGTACAGGGACCGGGCGGACTGCGAGAACGTGTTCGACGAGATCAAGAACCAGTGGGGCCGGGGCGGCTTCGTGACCCGCGACCTGCGGCGCTGCCGCATCATCGCCCGCATCATCGCCCTGGTCTACAACTGGTGGAACATCTTCACGCGCCTCGCCCGGCCCGACAGCCACATGGAGGCGGTCACATCCCGGCCCCTGCTGCTCCACGCGGTCGGCCGGCTGGTCACCACCGGCCGCCGGAAGATCGTGCGCCTGACCTCGACGCACGCCCTGGGCGGACAGGTCCGCCTCGTCCTGGACAGGATCGGCAGGTTCATGAACAACCTCGCGGCAATTGCGGAGCAGTTGAGCGCCGAGCAGGTCCGGGCGATCATTTTGTCGGCGGCGTTCGTCAAATGGCTGCGCGGAAGGGTGCTCCATCCAGTCTCAGAAGGCGACCAAATGCTGCTCCGGCTGATAACTTGAAAGTTCAACTGCTCTTTTTAGGTTAGGTCATCTTATGCGGATCGTGCGCCGCAACCGCATGGCAAAGCTCATGGAGGTAACTTTGCTCATTGAACCTTCGTGGCCGGCAAGGCCATGCGTACCGCCCGCGTGTCCTGATCCAAGAACTGACCGCTCTTCACCTCGCTATAGGCCTGCCATGCCCGCGCATCCAAGTTGTGGTCTTTGGGGTCTTTGTCTTTTCGCTGATCCCATGCATACAAGAAGGCATCTTTCCCTGAAACATGATTGTTGCTGCTGATGTTGACCTTGATGCCGAGCTTTTCATGCAAACTCCGCATTTTCTCCCGTTCCTTTAGTTGATCGTTGGTATAAGCTATCTTTTCTGGAAAACATCCAACAACCTTTCTGAATGCAAGCAACGCCAGTGCATTGTATACATTCTGCAACTCCAATCCGTTGACGATCCGCTCGTATCGTCTGGCATCCCACGAGTTGACAAGCGTCAGGGGTTCCGTCCCCGGCTCGTCGCGCTCGAAGAAGTCGAGATTGGCCTTGAGCGCCGGAGTCTCGACAAAGCCACGTCCCGGCGCCTGCCCCTCGGGCCGGGTTCTGCCGGATCGCTTCTCCCGCATCAGGAAACCGCCGGAGCCCCATGTCTTCTCCAGGTCCGCTTGCGTGCCGTCGACCGCGAAAAGGTTCGTTCCCGCCTCGTCGTTCAACGTCAGCGCCCTTGCCTCGACGCCCATCCACGCCGGGGTCATGCGCGCGGCCAGCTTCCCGCACCCGGCAAGCGGGAAGTCCAGGGACGCGGCAAGCCGCGCCAGACCGACGGCGGCGAGATCGAGGCAGCGCTGGGCGAGGAAAAGGTTGCCGTATCCCGGAGTCGAGGCGCACCAGTCGGACAAGTCGCAAAGCAGGAGCGCCTGCCGGTGCAGTTCATCGCCTGGCGGCAGCTCTTGAAGCACGGTGGCAACGGCTTCCAGTTGCACGGCCATTTCCCGCCCGAACTCCCTGGCGGCAAGATCAACCCTTGTCTGCTCGTCCGATCCCGGACGATGCCCGACACTCCACCTCGAAGGCATGCGCGGCGCCTGCCACCGGTGTTCGCGCGCGGCAACCAGCAGGCCGGAAAGCCCGTCCTTTTGCAGGGCGGCATCCAATTCGCGAACGCGATCCATTCCGGTCGGTTCTTGTGCATGGGCCAAAGAACAAAGAGTGGCAAGAAGGATAATGCTGACGATCAACTTGTTCATGGTAACCTGACGTAAAGAAAATTAGGTCAGCTTATGCGGATCGTGTGCCGCAACCGCATGGCAAAGCTCATGGCGGTAACTTAGCTCATTGAACCTTCGTGGCCGGCAAGGCCATGCGTACCGCCCGCGTGTCCTGATCCAAGAACTGACCGCTCTTCACCTCGCTATAGGCCTGCCATGCCGAGGAATAAAGGGTGTGCATCTGTGGGGTTCTGGCAGGCCGCTGACCCCAAGCTTGAGCAAAAGCCGCCTCACCTAGACTGCTATAGCCATCCTCGAACTTGACGACCTTGATCCCTCTTTTTGCGTATTCTGCGATGTCCTTGTCGCGTTGCTGTAGCTGCGCCTCGGTGAGTTCTGGCTTCTCGGGAAAACGTCCGACAACAGATCGGAACTTCAGGAGTGCCAGAGCCTTGTTTACATTCTGCAACTCCAATCCGTTGACGATCCGCTCGTATCGTCTGGCATCCCATGAGTTGACAAGCGTCAGGGGTTCCGTGCCCGGCTCGTCGCGCTCGAAGAAGTCGAGATTGGCCTTGAGCGCCGGAGTCTCGATAAAGCCACGTCCCGGCGCCTGCCCTTCGGGCCGGGTTCTGCCGGATCGCTTCTCCCGCATCAGGAAGCCGCCGGAGCCCCATGTCTTCTCCAGATCCGCTTGCGTGCCGCCGACCGCGAAAAGGTCTGCTCCCGCCTCGCCGTTCAACGTCAGCGCCCTTGCCTCGACGCCCATCCACGCCGGGGTCATGCGCGCGGCCAGCTTACCGCACCCGGCAAGCGGGAAGTCCAGGGACGCGGCAAGCCGCGCCAGACCGACGGCGGCGAGATCGAGGCAGCGCTGGGCGAGGAAGAGGTTGCCGTGCCCCGGAGTCGAGGCGCACCAGTCGGACAAGTCGCAAAGCAGGAGCGCCTGCCGGTGCAGTTCATCGCCTGGCGGCAGCTCTTGAAGCAGGGTGGCAACGGCTTCCAGTCGCACGGCCATTTCCCGCCCGAACTCCCTGGCGGCAAGATCAACCCTTGTCTGCTCGTCCGATCCCGGACGATGCCCGACGCTCCACCTGGACGGCATGCGCGGCGCCTGCCACCGGTGTTCGCGCGCGGCAACCAGCAGGCCGGGAAGCCCGCCCTTTTGCAGGGCACCATCCAATCCGCGAACGAGATCCATTCCGGACGGTTCTTGTGCATGGGTCAAAGAACAGAGACAGGCAAGAAGGGCAATGCTGACAATTAGCCTTTTCATGGCAACTCCGTGTAAAGCTTGTTAAACTCGATGCGATCTATGAAGATTTTGCCGCGATTGCGCGAAGGCCCATACGAGCCGTTGCCGTAGCCGATCTGCAAGATCGCGGCATCCTGAGAGTGGCCGCCAGCATCGTGGTTGAAGTCGTAGAGGTCGGTCACTTCTCCGATTGTTTCCACACTCGTTACTACCAAGCCGCCGGGCTGCTTCACGACATGGTATCGTGCCTGATGGTAGGGAATCCTGCCTCGGCCAATAGTTCCGTTCACATCGTCAATGAGATTGTACAACCAGGTGTCAAATGTTACCGTGTATGGCGTGACCCACGACGGGCTTTCGCTTGTGTGCGCAACATCGAAGAATGTGGTAGCCGAAGGGAAGTCGGCTTCTGATCCAATCGGCAAACCGGCAAAGTAGTTCGTAACGATTGGTGAGACCGTGCTGTTATAGAAGGCTGTGAGTACGTTTTCGACTTGCGGGGCTGTAGCGACAAGATCAGCCAGAGACGTATCCTTGTTCCATGTGTATTCAGTCAGCGTGGCATTCCCGCCATCATCGAACGAAGCCCCCGAATTGTGCGTAAGCCACTCGGCGAAGCAGCCGGCAAACGCATTGAAGCTCACGTTTGTGGAACTGGTCGGCTGCTTGTCGGCCGGCACCCCTACCGCGTTTCCATCGCGGAATATCTGGAGAAGGCGCTTGGCATGCGGAAGAACCAGGCTTGTCGCCCAGCCGGGTGATGTCCAGTCGCCATCTATAATGGCATCTATACTTCCCTTCGCGGATGCGTACCGGTTTACGCTGCTTCCCCTAACCATCGGATCGCCGATAACTTCATCGGTTGTCGTGTTCTTCACGACACAGGGCAACAGCAAGTCCCCGCCGTCAAGCCCACCGCTGTTGTTCCAGTCAAAGCCGACCCTGATGGTGAAGTCCTCGACTCCCGGCGATGCCCCGGGATGCCGGAAGTTCAGCCCGCACTCGCCATTGGCGTCAAACGGGATTTTCCCGCTCCCCAGGATGATCTCGCCGCCCACATACCCGGCAGCATAGAACCGCGTGCGCAAGCCCGCCGGTTGAATGTCCGCCTTTATAGTCGCATAGTATATGTCGGTATCCCCCGGGGGAACCATGTAAACATAGTTTCGCGGCACGCCATAGGTGTCACCGTTGGAATCCGGGTCGGGATTGCCATAGGTGGGGTCATCTTTACGCGCCGGATTGAAAATCTGGTTGGCCTTGTTGTTTGTCTCCCACATTTTTATGAATGTTGCACTGATGACATACAGCGTCGCCTCGTCCGCGAGGTCGGGGAAGGTCCTGGACTGCACCGTCAGGGAGTGCGCGCCGGCGGCGAGGTTGCTGACGGACACCGGCCAGGGCGGCTGGCCGTCGGCGATGGGAGTGCCGTCGAGGCTGAGCGTGTAGCCTTCGGGGTCGTGGCTGGAGGGCGCGAGGTTGACGGTGATCCCGGCGGTGCTCCCGCAGGCGGTGTAGTAGGCGTTCGTCGCCAGTCTGGCGACGATGGCCTCGACGAGGAGGTTGGTCGAGAGGCGGACCCTTTGCGCGGGATCGAGCAGCTTGTAGCCCAGCTCGTAATCACCGCCAACCTGGGCGCTTAGCCAGAAGTCGCGGCTGGCCGCGACCGAGGCGGGGGGCGTGTTCGTGAGGGCCGACCGTGCGGCGGCCCAGGGCGCGCCCTCGACAACGCTGAAGCGCAGCCCCGCGGAGGCGGCGAGCCGCAGGCTTCCCTCCGCCAGCGCCGACTCGGTGAGGACCCGCCACGCGCGAGACGCAGCCGGTGCCGCCGCGGATGCGGCAGTGCCCGCCGGCAGTGCCCGCCGCGTCGAGGCCGATGGCGGCCACCGTCCAGGACGAGGTGGCCGTGTGCGACGGATGCAGCTCGTGGCTGGCGACGACTTGGGCGTCGCCGAACGCCGTGCTGGGAACCAGCCCCCCGGCCGTCAGCGGGGCCGGGCCGGCGAAGCGGTCGCCGGCCGCGACCGGGGCGCCGTCGCGCCGCACATCGAGGCGCGCCGAGATCCGGCGGACCACGTTGGTCTTCTTCTCCGCCCACCAGCCGCCCAGCGCCATGTGCCCGGGACAGGCGCAGCAGCGCGCGTGGTGGATGTGGCGCATGCAACCGTCATTTTCGGAGCCAAGCATGAAGCCGGCTTCGCCACCCGGCGCCAGCATCCCGCCGCCGCCCAGCGTCAGGCAGGCGCAGACGCATTTCCACTCGCCGTGAAGCGAACACCACTCCTCCGGACTTCCGCCCGTGCAGATGCCGCACTCGCGCGCCGGCCGGCCATGGTCGCAATAGAAGCGGTGGCACTGCTCGACCATCGCGGACGTCCCGCACCCGACCCCGTTCCCGTCGTCGGGCAGGAACCGCACCGTGAGCCGGCCGGGCAGGATCCACGATGGCGATATCACGGGGCTTCTGCCGCCATAGATGGCGCCGTTGATCCACTCCCAGTTGTAGGTTCCCGGAAGGCCGTCCGTGACGCTGGCCACGATCGGCTGATGCGCATCGTGCAGGCAGACGATCCCGCCGGAACCGACGGTGACGGCCGGCAACACCAGGGTCGCCGCGCCCGCGCCCTTCCCGCCGGGCGCCAGGCCGCCGGTGCGGCCGGCCAGGACGATGCAGCCGGTCGAGGCGGCCGACACCGAGACGCCGGGGGCGTTGCCGAGCGCGAGGGGGATGGACGAGCCGTCGGGCAGGTCGAGGCTGAACTCTTCCCGTCCCTCCAGCAGGAGGGGACGGCCGCCAAGCGCCAGCACCGTGCCGGGGCCGGGCGTGCCGGCGACGGTGAAGACGACGGTGCGGAAGCCGTCGGCCAGGAGTCGTGCCACGTCGCCGGGGACCGCGTCGCTGGTCCCATGGAGCAGTTCCTGCCAGAGGGGGCAGCCGTCGCCGTCGGCGTCGGCGTCGGGATCGTTCCAGGCAAACGGCTCCGGGTCGATGCCGTCCGGCAGCCCGTCGCCGTCGGCGTCGGGGTTGCGCGGGCCGGTTCCGAGGGCCAGTTCGTCCGGGTCCGCGAGGCCGTCGAGGTCGGTGTCGGGCAGGCGGGGGTCGGTGCCGTGGACCATCACCTCGTCGCAGGTGGAGAGTCCGTCGCCGTCGTGGTCGGCGATGTCCGGGTCGAGCATGCCGAAGGCGCGCCAGTGGAGTTCGAGGCCGTGGACGAGGACGCCCGTGCCGCCGAAGGCGAAGGTCTCGCCGCCGCCGCCGTTCTGGGCGCCGACGACCCAGTTGGCGGCGGGCGGCGCGTTGGTGGCGGACAGCCGGGACAGGTCGTAGCGGTAGACGAAGTCGCCGGAGGGGAAGAGTTCGGCCTGGAAGGTGACGGGGAGGCCGGCGTCGCGGCCGGCGAAGACGTCCTGCCAGGCGAGCAGCAGGCTGTTGGAGGCGGTCGGGGCGTGCCAGAAGCGTCCGGCCGGCGGGACGATGCCGAGGGAGGTCTGCAGGGGGGCGAGGAAGTCGAGGCCCGAGCCGTCGGGCATCCGGCGGGCACGGGGCGAGCCCTTGGGCCAACCGAAGGAGAGCGTGCCGCTGCTGGAGACGTGCAGCCCCCCGACGCGGTTGGTGCCGAGGGTGAAGGACCAGTTGGTGGCGGGGAGCCAGAAGGTGTCCTCGGCCACCCCGTAGCGGGTCCAGGGGGCGTGGACGACGGCGTTCGACGGGACGGAGGCCAGGGCGGGAGACGGATTGGTGGCGACGCGCGCGAGCGCGAAGCCGGCCCGGTACTGGCCGGCGGTCAGGCGGGGGCCGGAGGAGGGGCCGCGCGCGGGCCGCGCCGGGAGGCCGCCGGAGACCATGCCCGCCGGGGGAGGGCCGGAAGACGGGGCGTTGCTTCCGGGCGGCACCTTCGGGACGCCGTGCAGGGTGGCGACCGCCAGGAGGGCGGAGAGCGCCGCCCTGACGGAGGGCGAAAGCGAGCGGAACCGGTCGCCGAGAGCGCGGAAGAGGCGGCGCAGGCCGGGCGACGTCCCGGCCCAGGCGCCGAGGCAGAAGAGCAGCGGCACGCCGGCCAGCAGGCAGGCGCCCGCGAACATCCAATGGTGCATCGACTGCAGGAGTCCCATGGCTCTACCGCAGAAGGATCACGGCGCCGCGACAAGACAGGCGGCGATGGCCCGGAGAAAAACGGCGCGCCGCCGGAACCGCGGCCCAAGGGAGGAAATGCAACCTGCATCCATGGTGGGGAGCGTAGCACGGGGCAACGGCGGCGGCAACCCTTATTCGTCCAACAATACAGGTCCAACCATGCAGGGTATGGCGCGGTTTGCGCGCGGGTTTCCGCGGTGATATACTGCTTCGAACGCATGAGGGCAAAAGACCGAATTCGAAGGCTCCTTCTTCTGGCTTGCGCGGGACTGGCAGTGCTCCCCGCGCTTGCGGACGTCCACGTGCAGGTGCAGGCGGATCGAAACCAAATCTATCTGGGCGAGTCGTTCCTGCTTTATGTGAAGCTTTCCGGGGACGAGGCGGGCGAGGCCGAGCTCGATCTTTCGCGGCTTCCCCCCGCGGAGATGGAGCGCTACGGCGCACAGCGCAGCCAGTCGATGACCATCGTCAACGGGAAGGTCACGCGCGACACTTCGGTTTCCTATCCCATCGCCGTCCGGCCCAAGGAGGCGGGCGCCTACCGGACGGGTCCGGTGCGCGTCACGGCGGGCGGACGCACCCTCCAGGCGGAAGGCCCGGTGGTCTCCGTGACCGGCATCGAGGCGCAGGACGTCGTGCGGGTGTCGGTTGCCGCATCGGGCGACACGCTGCTTGTGGACGAGCCTTTCACGGTGACCCTCACCCTGTCGGTGGCGGCCATCCCCTTGCCCTATGAGCGCGTCGAACCCTTTTCCCCGAGCCTTCCCCCGCATCTCGACGTGGATTTCCTGGATCCGGCGGAGGTGCGGGGTCTCCAGGGGCCGGACATCGCCGCGAAGTTGAATGCGCTGGTCTCCCGAAAGAACCGCGAGCCGGCCTTCACGATCAACGACTACCGCTCGCGCGGGATGGGGTTTTTCGGCATGGGCATGCCGTTCCAGGAAGACCCCGTCCGCTTCCGTTTCCCTCCGAAGCGTCTCGATTCGCCGGAAGGGCCGCGCTGGGAGTATTCCGTCACGCTGGACTACGTGGCGAAGCGGGAAGGCGACTACACCTTCGGCCCGGCCACCTTCAAGGGGAAGGTCATCACCGGCGCGGACGCGGGCGGCAATGCGTTGTTCCGCGACGTCTTCGCCGTGGGGCCTGCCGCGACGGTGCGCGTGGTGCCGCCGCCCGAGGAGGGTCGTCCCGACTGTTTCGTGGGGAGCGTGGGCCGAGGGATGACGGTCCGCGCCGAACTGGACGCGAACGACTGCAAGGTGGGCGATCCGCTCCTGCTCGACATCCACGTCGCCGGCGCGATTTCGCTCGACAACCTTCGTCCTCCGGTGCTTTCCATCCAGCCCGGGATCGTGGAGGACTTCCGTGTGTACGAGGACGAGGTGGACAGCTCCCCCGTTCCCGGCGGCCGCCGCTTCCGCTACCGCGTGCGTCCGCTTCGCGCGGGGACCCTTGAATTTCCGCCTGTGGAAATCGCCTATTACGACATCGGGAAGAGGGGCTATGAAATCGTCCGGACGGACCCGATCCCCTTGCAGGTCCATGCCACGACGCAGATCGCGAGCGAACCGTTCGAGGAACCCGGCAACGGTGGCGAGGATGGCGCGGAGCCGGACGCTTCGCCTGCCCCTGCCGGGATCACGCTTTCTCCGGAGGGGGCTGGCGTGCAGCCGTTGCTGCCGCCCCTTCGCCGGATGGTTGCGATGCTCGCGATTCCGCCGGCGGCGGTTCTTTTCGCCGGCCTGCTGGGCGCGCTCCGGCGTTCGCGCGAACGCTGGGTCCGCCTCTTCGTCCGGGGGCGCGCGCGGCCTCGCGCCCTGCGCGGGATTTCGGCGGCGCGCCGCGAGTGCGCCGGGGACGGCGCCGCGATGGCGGAAGGCTTTTCCGCCGCGTTGCGGTCGTTCGTCGGCACCCGGTGCAAGGTCGAAGGGCGCGCCTTGTCGCCGGGCGAAGTGGCGGCGCATCTTCGTGCCGCCGGCGTCCCCGGCGAAACCGCGGAAGAGGCGGCGTCCCTTCTTTCACGCCTCGACGCCTGCGCCTTCCAGCGGGGGAGCGTCAGCCCGGAGGAGGTCGCCGCGCTCGAACCGGCCCTGGGCGCGCTGCTGGCCCGCCTGGAGAAGCGGTCGCGGAAAGTCCGCGGCGGGGGCGCCGCCCTTGTGCTGCTGCTGCTCGTCGTCTCCTCCGCGACGCCGCTTGCCGCCGGGGATGCGCGGATGCGCTTCTCGTGGGACCGCGCGAACCTCGCCATGGCGCGGGCGTCGACCCCCGAAGCGTATCACGAAGCGGCGCTTCTCTATGCGGAGATGGTGGAAGAAGGCGCGCGCAATGCGCCCCTGTTCGAAAACCTCGGCACCGCGCTGCTGCTGTCGGGCGACGCGGCGGGCGCCCGCGAGGCCTTCGCCCGCGCGGCGCGCTATGGGGGGGCCACGCCCGCGCTGGGGCGGAACCTGCGTCTCGCGGAGGCTGCGGTGCAGGGGCGCGACAATGCGTCCATCCCGTGGACGCACGTGGTCTTCTTCTGGCACCACGGGCTTTCGACGCGCGTGCGCGCGGACATCGCCCTCGCCGCCTGGGCCCTGCTCTGGCTGGGCGTCCTGATCGCCCGCCCCTTCCGCCGCCGCGCGGGTGTTCCGGACGGATCCACGGGTTCGGCCGGCCGCGTCCTGATCTTCGCCGGCGCCTTCTTTTCGCTGGTCTTCGGGGTGAGCGTCCTTCTCAGCTGCCTCAACGAGCGGCATGCCGCGAATCCCGTGCCGGCGGCGGTGGCGGAGGCGGAAGCCGCCGCCGCGCAAGTCCCGGAGCCTGCGGGCGGCTGAAAAAAACGGCGCGCCGTTTTTTGCGGGCTACCGGAGAACCCGGAGGCGGAGGAGCGCGCTGGCGCGCGGGCGGCCGAGGCGGATGGGGATGCCTTCGCGCAGGGCGGAGCCGGGGAGCGTCCGGATGGCGCCGGTGTCGGCGTCGGCGACTTCGTAGGTCGCGGCGGGGTCGGCGAAGGGCAGGCGCGCGGTGAAGGCATCCGCCTGCGCCTCCTCCATGCGGAAGGCGAGCACGAGGCTTTCGCCGAGGTCGGGCGCGTCGTACGCGAAGACGGTCCAGCTTTTCCGCGAGAGGTTGTGATGCCAGGGCGTCAGCACGTAGAAGTCGCGGGTGAGCAGGTGCCGCACGCTCTTCCACTCGGCGAAATTCCGGCGCATCAGATCGAAGTCGAGGTCGGGGTTGTGGGTGAAGGCTTCGCCGAAGTTGTAGATGGGCAGGAAAGAGGCGCGCGCCGTGTAGGCGTCGCTGCCGGCGCCCGTGCTGGCCTCGAGCTGCGTGGCGGTCTCCTTGGTCGCCGAACCGTGGAAGGGGATCCACTTGCAGAAGGTGGAGGTCTGCGAGAGGCGCATGGAGGACGATGTGCGGTCGTAGTCGCTCCGCATCATCGGGAAGCCGCGGCGCATCGATTCGATGTCGTTGCGTCCTCCGCCGGAGGCGCAGGAATCCACGTACGGGCACTTCCCGTTCGCGGCGCAGTAGGCGATGATGCCGTCCCAGAGCGCGTAGTGGCCCTGGATGCACTTGTTCTCGTTCACGCCGCGGCGTTTGAGGCCGGGATGGGCGGCCTCGTCGCGGTCGTCGAGGCGGGACCAGGAGCCGGCGGGGTCGGAGTTGTTGTCCTCGCGGTACATGTCCACCGCGTTCTCGTCCATCATTTTGACGATGCGCCCGAGCGTCCAGGCGAGGCAGTCGGGGTCGCCGAGGTTGCTGGTGACGCACCATCCGCTGTCCACGCCCCATCCGGGGTTGTATCCGAAGTTCGCGGCGAGGTCTTCCACGTGGGTGACGCGCTCGGGCTCGAACCAGGCGAAGACCTTCATGCCGAGGGCGTGGCAGGCTTCGTTGGAGTCGCGGAAGGAGGTTCCGGGCCACTTTTCCCTGTCGAGTTCCCAGGCGCCGACGGTTCCCCACCAGTCGCTTTCGACGGTGTTGCCGGCCGGATCGACGTACCATCCGGCGTCGAACCAGCGGAAGTCGGCGACCATGCCCTCGGCGGCGAGGCGGTCGAGGGTGGGCTTCCACGTGAACCAGCGTTCGGAGATGCTGCCGTCGGAGTTGGGGAGGCCGGTATCGCTGGCGAAGCCGACGGTGGAGAAGGGCTGGAGCGGCGTGCCGCCGGCGTCGGCCTTGGGCAGGTTGTACTTCAGGAACCATTCGCGCCAGAGGTTTGTGGCGTCGTCGGCGTTGCGGCCCTTGTACGGGAGCATCACGACGAGGCCGGTGCGGATCGTTTCGCCGGGGAGGAGCGCGGCTTCGAGGCCGAGGCAGGTTTTGGCCCAGAGGGAGACGACGTCGTCATGCGCCGCGAAGAGGGCCTCCCACGTGCCTGCCCAGCCGAGGGCGACGAGCGTTCCGCCGTCGCCGTGCACGAGGTCGAAGTACGGGAAGACGATGTGGGTGGCGCGGCCGTTGGTGGAGAGGAAATGGCGGTCGGCCTTGAGGAGGTCGTGCTCGTAGGCGGCGTAGAAGTTTTCGTGGTCGCCGAGGCATCCGCGCAACACGGGGTCGCCGCCGGGGAAGTCGATGTCGAGGGCGCGCACGTCTTCCAGGGTCTTCGAGGGACGGTCGCCCGTGTTTTCGAACCACACGGTGTACTCCATCTCGCCGAACTCGGCGCAGAAGGCGGCTTCGACGCGCGCTTCGAGCACGTCGTCGAGGCGGAAGCGCAGGGTGGCCTTGCGGCCCGCCGGCGTGGCGGAGACGGTGCTTCCCGTGAACTCGGCGCCCGCGAAGGATCGGCGGGGTTTCCCGTCGTAGGTGAAGGAGACGGGGAGTTTCGCGGGGTCGAGCAGCAGCGACTCGAACTGCTTGCGGGCCGCATCGAGATGCAAGGCGTTCTTGGACATGGCGGAGGTCTCCGGGAAGCGGACGATCGGGCGGGGATGGCGGCGGGCCGCGCGGCGGGCCGCGGAAGCGTCAGAGCAGGAGGGAGAGCTGCACGGCGAGGGAGAGGTCTTCCTTCTCGGCGCCCGGGGCCGGGGTGTTGTCGTAGGCGTACTGGAAGACGACGCCGAGCTTGAGGGTGGTGGTCATCGCGGCGTCGGCGCCGATCCTGGCGGTCACGAGGTAGTCGTCGGAGTCGTCGAAGCTGCAGATGCAGGAGACGTCTTCCCAGAGGGAGGCCGTCTCGGAGAGGGCGTAGGTGGCACGCTCGCCGAAGAGGTAGGTGGCGTAGTTGTCCGTAACGCCGTCGACCTGCTCCCGGAGGAAGCCCACGCCGGCCTGTGCGGAGAGACGGAAGGCGCCGGTGTCGGCCAGGAAGGCGCCGGCGCCGGCGCTGGGCATGGCGCGGTAGTCGATGTCGGCGATGTCGTCGGTGAGCAGCAGGCCGTCCACGAAGAGGAAGGGCTTGCCGAAGCGGCGCTTGTAGCCGAGGAGGAGTTTGGCGTTGTCGATGTTCTTTTCCGTGTAGGAGGCACCGTCGGCGCCGGTCTGTTCGGCCTCGCCGTAGGCCGCCTCGGCCGACCCGTTGAAGAGGTTGTCGCCGACGAGCTTTTCGGTGGCGAGCCGGGTGTTGGCGACGAGCGTGTCTTTGTTGCCGCGGGTTATGGAGCCTCCGAAGGAGAAGGTGGTGGTCCACTCCTTGGGGCCATCGAGGGCCTTTCCGTCCTCGAGGGCGGCCTGGATGGCGGAAGCGGTGCCGGCAACAGCGGTGCCGGCGGGGGGGACGGCGGCGGGGGGGACGGGGACGGCGGTCTGGGCGAAGAGGGCAGGAGCGACGAGGAGGGCGGCGAAGAGGGCAATGGAGTGCTTCATGGCATTTCTTGCGGATGGATGGGGTGGGGGGAAAGCACAGGGATGAAAGCACAGGGGGAAGCCCTTTGCCAACTGTTTTCCGTGTGCTATCCTTACGTCTGCCCGCCTGCAGGACGGAATTTCGCAAGACGCGTTCCGCCGCGGGCGCCAATTGCAAAGGAACTTGTCATGAGCGAACCCGCGACGCGCACCTGGACCGCCCGCTGGATCACCGCCGGCACCCTTGCCGCCGACGCTCCAGCGCCCTATCTCCGGAAGACCTTCACGCTGGAGGCGAAGCCCGCCGAAGCCACGCTGTTCCTCTGCTCCGCCGGCTGGCACGAGGTGTACGTGAACGGCGAGAAGATCGACGACCGCGTGCTCGCGCCGGTGGCCACGCAGTTCGACCGCCGCATCTCGTACATCGCCTACGATGCGGCACCGCTGCTTCGCGCCGGGAAGAACGCCATCGTCGTGCTTCTTGGCAACGGCTGGTACAACTGCTTCACCGAGAATGTCTGGCTCTTCCAGCACGCCAGCTGGCGCTCGTCGCCGAAGATGCTGTGCGAACTGGTTGTGGACGGCCGTGTCGCGCTGCGTTCGGACGACACCTGGAAGACGCGCCCCTCGCCCATCGTCTTCAACGCCCTTCGCAACGGCGAGCACTACGACGCCCGCCTCGAAACGCCCGGCTTCGCCGATCCCGATGCGAGCGAACGCGGCTGGAAGCGCGTTGCGCGCACGCCTTCGCCCGGCGGCCTCGTGGTGGAGGAAGAGGCCGCGCCCTGCCGCGCCGGCGAACGCTGCAAGCCCGTGAAGCACATCGTGCTTCCGGACGGCGCCACGGTCTTCGACTTCGGGCGCAACCTCGCCGGGTGGTGCGAAATCGACGTCGCGGGCGAGGCCGGCGCGCGCATCACGCTGGATCATGCGGAAAAGGTGCTCCCCAATGGCGACATCGACCCCTCGAACATCGACCTCTTCGTGAAGTCCGGAAAATTCCAGCACGACGAATACGTGCTGGCGGGCTGCAAAGAAGGCGAATCCTGGCATCCGCGCTTCACCTACCACGGCTTCCAGTACGTGCGCGTCCGCATCGAAGGCGCCGCGGAACTCCGGGCCATCCGCGCGCGTTTCGTCCACTCCGGCTTCCCCTCGGCGGGATCGTTCTCCTCCTCCTGCGCCGTGCTCGACAAGCTGCAGGAGATCACGCTGCGCTCCTATCTCTCGAACTTCACCGGCTTCCCCACCGACTGTCCGCACCGCGAGAAGAACGGCTGGACCGGCGATGCCGCCCTCGCGTGCGAAACCGGCCTGTGGAACTTCCACGCCGCCCCCGGCTACCTCCACTACGCCCAGATGCTGGTGGACACCCAGCGCCCCGACGGCTCGCTCTGCTGCATCGCGCCCACCGCAGGCTGGGGCTACGAGTGGGGCAACGGACCCACCTGGGACTCGCTCCTCTTCGAAGTGGCCTACCAGCTCTACCGCTTCGAAGGCGACGATACCGCCATCCGCCGCTTCTATCCCGCGATGCTCCTCTACCTGCGCTACCTCGACAACATCGCCTGGCGCGGCATCGTCGATTTCGGCCTGGGCGACTGGTGCCCCGCGGATGAATCGCGCGCCGCCCCCGGCCCCCTCCTCAACACCGGCTACTACTACCTCGACACCCTGCGCACCGCCGCGTTCGCCCGCTTGCTCGGGGAGGATGCCGAAAGCGCCCGCCTCGCCCGCAACGCCGGAAAAATCCGCGACGCCTTCAACCGGACCTATCACAAGGGAGACGGCCACTACGCCAAGGACGAATGGACCTCGCTCGGCGCCGCCCTCTTCTTCGGCCTGGCCGAGTCCGAATGGGCGCCGAAGACCGCGAAGCTCCTCGCCGAAGCCGTCCGCGCCAACGCCCACAAGGCCGATTTCGGCATCCTCGGCGCCAAGTACGTGCCGCGCGTCCTCGCCGCGTACGGCTATGCGGACGACGCCTTCCGGCTGGTGACGCAGACCGACTACCCCGGCTGGGGCCACTGGGTGGCCCGGGGCGCGACCACGCTGCACGAACAGTGGAACGATTCCGCCTCGCTCAACCACATCATGTTCGGAGACCCCTCCGCCTGGGCCTACGAGTTCCTCGGCGGCATCCATCCCTCCTTCGAGCATCCCGGCTTCGCGCACGTCCTGCTGCAGCCGATCTTCCCGTCGGACCTCGACCACTTCAAAGCGAAGCACGACACGCCGCATGGCACGATCCGCGTCTCGTGGAAGCGCGGCGCAAACGGGACGATCGTCTACACGGCGAACCTCCCGAAAGGCGTCACGGCCGATGTCCGCCTGCCCGGCACGAGGCAGGAGGGCGTCTCCGGCAAACTCTCGTTCGAAGTCTAGGCCTTCCCCAAAGAAAGAGACCCGCCGATGCTCCGGTTGCCCGTCGCCCTCCTTGTCTTCGCCGCCGCCGCGTCCGCCTTCGCCCTCGAAGGGGAGCTGTCGCTCGACCGCGCGCTCGACACCCCCTCCGTCTGGGCCGACGGCGACGAGGTCTTCATGCACGACTTCGCGCCCCTGGGCTTCGCGTTCGCCTCCGGGCGCGACACCGCGCGCTCCACCGACGCCGCGCTGTCGTTCCTCGGCCATCCCGTGGCGGAGGCCTTCGCGGACTTCCGCGACGGCAAGGTCGTGCGGATGCGCTTCACGGTCTACAACCGCGGCGACGCGGCCGAGGAGCTCGACGAGGCCGCCTTCGCCGCGCTCGCCCGGGATCTCGACGACAAGCTCCGGGCATGGGCGGGCCGGGCCGGCCGCCCCCTGTCGGAGGACAGCGGAAGGCAGCACAAGCGCAGTCGCCAGTGGGGCCGCCGCCCCGTCCACGTGCTGCTGGAGTGGGCCTACACGGCCCCCCCGCGCGGCAGGGACGCCTCCACGCCCTTCCGTGCCGAATACGTGCGCGTCACGCTGATCCCCTTCAAAGGTTCGAGCGCCGCCTCCTTCACCTCCGCGAAGCAGCAGATCACGGGCTATGGACTCAAGAAGAACGTGGTGCGCCATCCAAACGGCGATGTGCTGCTGTATGGCGTCCCGATGGTGGACCAGGGGCAGAAGGGCTATTGCGCCGCCGCCACCGCCGAACGGCTCCTGCGGTACTACGGGCGCCAGATGGACCAGCATGACGTCGCGCGGCTCGCGGATACCGCCCGCGCCAGCGGCACCTCGTCCGACGGCATGCTCCAGGCCTTCCACGAGATCGCCCGGCAGTACCAGCTCGACGTGAAGAAGCTCCGGGATCCGGACTGGAAGGATTACCAGCGCCTCATCTCCGACTACAACCGGCAGGCGAAGATGGAACGCCTCCCGCCGCTGCCCGACTACGGAAACGTGCTGGACATCAACCAGCTGTACGCCGACATGGATGCGCTGGCGCTGAAAGGGGCGCGCCTGCGCCGCAAGACGGATTTCCAGAAGTTCCAGCAGGACATCCGGACCTACATCGGAAACGGCGTGCCGCTCCTCTGGTCGTGCATCGTGGGCAAGTTCCCCGAAAATCCGCCTCTCGCCCTCCAGGGCTCCGGCGGGCACCTCCGGATGATCGTGGGATACAACCCGAAGACCTCCGAAATCCTCTACAGCGACTCGTGGGGGCCGGGCCACGAGCTCAAGCGGATCCCCGCCGACCAAGCCTGGGCCATCCTCACCGGCCTGTACGTCGTGAAACCCCGCGACATCCGGTAAGCCCGCCCTTGCCGCTTCACCAGGCGGATGGAAGACAGGCCAAACGGGATCGCGCTTTATCGCAGCGCAGGGCCAGGGGATTCGCGCTTCGAAGCAGCCCGTCGCGTATTCCCCCGTCGCGATTTTCTCCTGTGCAACGGCCGTTTCATGTCGTATTCTTTCCAACATGAAACTCCAGCATCTCCTCGCGGCCGCGATGTTGCTCGCGGCGCTCCCCTCGATCGCCACCGAGACGCAGAACACCTCGTTCCGCCTCCTTCCCGTCTCCCGGGCCGTTGCCATCGATGGCCGGATCGACGACTGGGATCTCCGCGCCGGCTTCTTCGCCTGTGGCGAACTGGAGCACCTGCGCGACCAGTACGCGGTGTGGATGCACGGCATGTACGATGCCGACAACCTCTACCTTCTCGCCCGCTGGCGCGATCCCACCCCGCTCAACAACACCGAAACCGTCGGCGGCCACGGCTTCAACGGCGACTGCCTGCAGGTGCGCTTCATCCTCTTCCCCGACACCCCCGACGCGACCGCCTCGTGGTGGACGCTCTGGCAGGACTCGCTCGGCACGTCCGTCGCGGAAGGGGCCTCCCCCGGCGAGCGCAACGGATGGCGCCAGCAGAACCTCGCGCCCATGCCCCGCGCCGCCGAACTCGGCGTGAAGCAGGCCTTCCTCGTCGATGGCGACGGCAAAGGCTACGCCCAGGAGATCTCCATCCCGTGGAAGCTCCTCAGCGTGGCGGGCCGCGCGCCGGCCGCCGGCGACACCATCGGGTTCACCGTGGAGCCGAACTTCACCGCCGGCAGCTTCGGCCGCATCACCATCAAGGACCTCTTCAACGAACGGGTCGCCACCCCCGACCGAATCTTCACCTTCCGCGCCTTCCAGCACTGGGGAACCGCCACGCTCGTTCCCCCCGGAACGCCCGTCGAGCCGCAGCCGGTGCTGACGGCCGACGGCCGTTCGTTCCCCGTCTCGATGCAGGACGGCGCGCCCGTCGTCGACTGGACCGGCCTGATCCGCCGCTTCGAGTGGCCCGGGTTCGAGGAGATCGCCTTCGACATGCCCTTCGACGGCTATGTCTCGCTCGCCCTCTTCGACGGGCAGGGGCGCATCGTGCGCCACCTCCTCAACTGGGACAACCGCGAAAAAGGCTCGCACGTCACCCGCTGGGACGGCCTCGACGACGCCGTCTACCGCACGCCCGGCCATCCCGTCCCCGCAGGCGCCTACACGTGGAAGGCCATCGCCCACCCCGGCGCGAAACTCACCTTCCGCGGCTACGCCTGCTACGGCGGCGCCGCCCCCTGGCAGGGCCGGCCGAACGACACGTGGCTGGGCGATCACGGCGTGCCGTCGGACGTTGTCGCCGACGGCGAACGCGTCTACCTCGCCTGCAATGGCGCGGAAGGCGGGCGCCACCTTCTGGGCACCGACTTCGACGGCAACGTGGTCTGGTCCCTCCAGAACACCACCGGCATGGGAGACCCCGAACACATCGCGGCCGCGGACGGGTCGGTCTACATCCTCCATACCACCTGGCGGCCGGGCGAGAGCCACGCCGTCGCGAAGGCGGACGCCGCGACCGGCGCCTACGTCGCCTGGAAGGGCCGCTCCTCGCACCTGCTCACCGTGAAGGACGTCGAAGGCGCCGCCGGCCACGACCCCGCGCGCGTCGTCACCCTCTCCGGAGCGACTGCCGGCGGCGGACGCCTCTTCCTTTCCGCCAGCGACGGCGCCGCCGCCGGCGTGGCGATGCTCGACGGCGAAACCGGCGCCTACCTCCAAGGCTGGCCCGTGCCGGACCCCGGCGCCCTCCACTACGTCCACCCCGGGCGCGTGCTCGCCATCTCCGGCGACTCCATCCTCGCCCTCAATCCCGCCGACGGCTCGATGCAGGCGATCGTCTCCGGCGTCGCGAACCTCCGGCGCGTCACCGCCTCCGCCGACGGCGCCACCGTCTACGCCTCGCTTGGCGCCCCCGACATGCAGGTCGCGGCCTACGACGCCGCCACCGGCCGCGAACTCCGCCGCTATGGCGTCCCCGGCGGCCACCCCCGCGTGGGCAAGTGGAACCCGGACGGCATGATCGATCCCGCCGGCATCGCCGTGGACCGGATGGGCCAGCTCTGGGTGATGGAGCACTACAACGTCCCGAAACGCGTGAGCGTGTGGAAGCTCGACGACGGCTCGCTCGTGCGCGACTTCTTCGGTCCCGCCCACTACGGCGCGTCCGGCGCCGCCATCAACCCGCGCGACAAGAACCTCATGGTGGGCGAAGGCTGCGAATGGCGCCTCGACCCCGCCACCGGCAAGTCCGAGTGCCTCGGCGCCTTCGACACGGCCACCCACTCCTTCGCCACCTACCGCGAAGGCGCCAACGGCAAGCTCTACCTCGTCGTGAACCAGATGCACTACGGCACGGGCGTCATCAAGATCTTCGAACGCCGCGGCGACGCCGACTACGCGCTGCTTGCCACCCTCCGCAACGACCGCGTGATCGAAGAGAACGGCAGGAAGAGCGCCTTCACCGACCTCTGGATCGACCGCAACGGCGACGGCCTCGAACAGCCCGGCGAAGTGGAGTCCATCCCCGGCTTCTTCGGGTTCGCCGGCTCGAACAGCTGGTCGCTCAACCTCGGCCCCGACCTGGCCTTCTACGCCTATTCGCCCGAAAGCCACCTGCTCTACGCGCTCGTCCCGGACGGCTTCGCCCCGAACGGCGCCCCCGCCTACTCGCTCGCCGCCCTGCGCGCCCTGCCTCCCGCCGTCGCCGACGGCTACCAGAACAACTACAGCTGCGCCCTGCCCGATTGCGACAACCGCGTGCTGCTCGCGAACCTGCGCGTGAAGGACCATCCGGCCGGCTTCGTGTGGCACGCCTTCGACATGGAAACCTGGGAGCTGCTCTGGACCTACCCGAACCCCTTCTTCCAGGTGCATGGCTCGCACAGCGCCCCCGCGCCCGACCCAGGCCTCTTCCGCGGCGCGTACGGCCCCGTCGGCACCCTCCGCACCGACGCCACCGGCCCCTTCTGGGTCATCAACGGCAACCTCGGAGAATGGTATTGCCTCACCTCCAGCGGCTTCTTCCTCGCCCGCCTCTTCAGCGGAAACGTCTTCGAATGGGTGTGGCCCGAGAAGCCCGTCCCCGGCGTCGACATGACCCGCCTTCCCCCCGGCAGCGGCGGCGAGGACTTCGGCGGCTCCGCCACGCTGGCCGCCGACGGCTCGCTGCTGGTGCAGGCCGGCAAGTCCGCCATCTGGAACCTCGCCCTCGAAGGACTCGACCAGACCGTCGAAATCGGCCGGGGCGAAGTCGTCCTCGACGAGGCGGACGTCGCACGGGCGCACGCGTTGCGCGAGGAGGCCCTCCAGGCCGGCGCGGGCGCGAAGCGCATGGACGTGCGCGCCGGCGCCGTCGCCTTCACCGGGAACTTCGGCAACGACTTCCGCAACGGCGACATCCTTTCCTTCCAGAAGTCCGACGACGCCCGCGTCCGCGCGTCGCTGGCCTACGACGACGAACTCCTCTACCTCGGATGGGAGGTCCGGGACGCCACCCCCTGGGTGAACGGCGCGGTCGATCCCGCCCAAATCTACGCCTGCGGCGACACGGTCGACTTCCAGATCGGCACGGATCGCTCCGCCCCCGCGGACCGCGGCAAGCCGGTCAAGGGCGACCTCCGCCTCTCCATCGGCAACCTCCAGGGCGAGCCCGTCGCCGTGCTCTACCGCTTCGTCGCCGACGACCAGGCCCGCGCGCGCACCTTCTCCTCCGGCGTCGTCCAGGGCTATCGGGTCGATTCCGTCGAAGTGCTCCGCAACGCAACCGTCCAGGTGAAGGTGGGCGCCGGCCAGTACGTGGTCGAAGCCACCGTCCCGCTCGCGACCCTCGGCCTGAACCCGGTCGCCGGGGACGTCTACCGGGGCGACTTCGGCGCCACGCACGGAACGCCCTCCGGCGACGACACCCGCCTGCGCACCCACTGGGCGAACCAGCAGACCGGCCTCGTCGACGACGTCGTCTTCGAACTGCAGATCACCCCCGCCAACTGGGGCGACCTGGCCTTCTAACGCCAGATTCCATCCGGACGCCCCGCCGCCGGGGCGCCCAAGCCAAACAGCGGCACGCCGTTTTTCCCGCGGCGCGCCGCTGTTTCGCGGCAGCCGGCGCGGCGACTGCCGCCCCGCCATGTTTTCCTCACGACACCACGCCCATGGTGCGTCGCCCCTCCGCGTCGGCCGCGAAACGGGCCGGGAGCGAGCCCGATAAAACGCTCGACAATCCGCAGCCTGGATACTATGTTCACGGCAATCGTGCCGGAGACGCTTCCCCCGGAACCTCTTGGCTGAACCGGGCCGCCATCCGGCCCACGAGGAACTCCAAAACTCCAAAAGGTAGAGGTACAGACATGAAGAGATCCCTCATGAACAGGCAGGGCTGCCGCAAGGCGCTCGGCTTTCTTTCCGCCTGCCTGGTGGCCTTGGGCGCTTCGGCCATCGACATCACAACCGACACGACCGTGACGGGCACGAACATTGCGGCCTACACCGCCGCCGACATCCACATCGCAGAGGGTGCGTCGCTGACGCTTTTGGATCCGGACATGGACTACACCTTTACGGGTGCGCTCTCGGGCGGCGGCAATTTCGTCTGCAGGGCGGCCTCCGCCGGGGAGAGGCGCATGACGCTTTCAGGGGATTCGCCCGCGTTCTCCGGCGGCTTCTTTTTCACGAACGTGGCCTTTTACGTGTCGTCGCCTGCGGCCATCGGCAACGCCCGGCAGTTTACGGCCGATTATGATGCCGATCTCGATACGCCCATGTCGCAGTGCGTTTTCGACGGACAGGGCGCGTACGACTGCGCATGCGATTTCAAAGTGCAAACCACCTCGTGGCCCAATCGCGGCCTCAAGCTCAACCATGTCGATACGGAACTGGCCGGCGCGGTTACGTGGCGCGGCGGCCGCGTTTTCGGTCCCGGCAAGATCACGGGGTATATAACGTCCGATGCCTGGCTCTACGCCTCGGGGGACGTTCACATTGCGGGCGGGGCCAGCGTGCCGTCCTGGGCGAAGTTCACCAACGACGGTTCTCCCGTGTGGATTGACAGCGTCGTGACGGGTCCGATCTGGATCAACCAGAGCACGGTGCACTTCGGTTGCGCAAACGCCCTTCTCTGGGCCGTGGCCTTTTCGGGAGCCGCAGCAACGCTGGATCTCAACGGGTGGGATCAAAAGATCCTGCTGTATCCGGAATCCAATGTAACCATCACGAGCGAGAAGCCGGCGACGCTCACGCTTCAGGCGATGTATGAGAATCGGACGCTCGGCAATCTGGACGGAGCCGTTTCCCTCGCCTATCATCCGTGGGAAAGTCCGAACCGAAGCATGACGTTGGCGGGCGCCAACAATACGACGACCGGGTTTGTCCAGGTGGCGTATTGCGACTGCGAACTCACCTTGGCGAACGGCGTCCGATTTGTCAATGCGGCGACGTTGCGCGTGTCGTCGGAGGGTTGGCCGAAGCCCCGGCTTGTCGTCCCCGAGAATGCGACCGTCCAGTGCGCAAAGAGCACGCTCGAGATCACGGAGACCGGTCTCACGACGGGCGACGCCCGCGTCAGCGTCGGGGCGAACGGACTGCTTGTCGTGAAGAATGCTTCCGTCACCGTCGACGGCGTGACGAGAAATGTCGCGCCGGGCGACTACAAGGCCGGGAACGGCACGGCGCTTGGCGCCCGCATGCTGGGCACGGGTACGATTCGCGTGTTGTCGGGAAGGGGAGGCACCGCCTTCATCCTCCGCTGATATGAAAAGGCTGCTTCCTCGTTTGTGCGTGTCGCTTGTGGGAGTTGTGTCTGCCTTGTTGTCCCGCGGCGCCGATATCGCCGGCCGCAAGATGGTCTGGGCGCATTACGTGCCGTGGCATACGCCTGACAATGCGTCGCAGCTTTCCGACCGGTATTATTGTTTCCCGCAGTTTGAACCGGGGTCGGATCCGTTCCGCGCAGAGGTCCTGCGAGCCCTGGACATGGGCATTGACGGATTCTTCAACGACATGGTGGCGCAGACGGGCGGCGCGCCCGTCTTTTGGGACTTGCGCCCCTATCTGAAGGCGGCGGAGGGGACGCCGTTCCTGTTCGGCATCTGCCTGGATGCGAAGTCGACGGCCGACCAGCAGGCCAAGGACCTGGTGATGATGTTGTCGACGTATGGCGACCATCCGAATTACCCGAAGTGGAAGGGCCGCTATGTGGTCGCCACCTACTCGTTCTTCGCCTGGACGCCGGACGAGTGGCGCGCCATTCGCAAGGGGTGCGCCGATGCGGGATATCCGATAGGGGTGGTCGCCAACATCGAAAGCGGCTTTGACAACTATGACGACAGCCGGCTGGAACCGTATCTCGGCACGTTCGAAAGCGCCTATTTCTTTGCCCTGACCGGATGCGCATGGAACGATACGAAGCCACTGGAGCAGGAACAGCGGGAGGCGGCCGACTTTTGCGCGCGGAACGGCGCGCTGTTCATGCCATGTCTCTGGCCGGGCTATTACGGCGGCTGGCTCTCCGGAAGGAACTGCTTCTATCAGCCGCTGTTGGGTTTCGACATGTTGCTCCGGCGGTATGGGTGTTCGCGCGCGATAGACACGCCGTGGCTGCATATTACGACGTGGAACGACCACGACGAGACGACGCTCCAGTCCCGGCGGCTGGCAACGGCCAATCCGGCTCTCATCCGCGCGATGTCTCGCGAGTTCAAGGGGCTGCCGCCGGCAGCGAAGGAAGAGATCGCGTTCGCCTATCTGCGAGAGACAATGGCCGGCACGGTTTTGCGCATTGAAGGGATTCGCCTGCCGTCGGCCTCGGCGGAGACTGTGAGTGTCGAGGGGCGCCTGCTGGATGTGGACGGGAACGCCGTGGCGAGGCTGGCACCCCGAAAGTTGTCGGACAACTGGGAGCGGTGCGAATGGCTGGTGTCGACGACGGCGTTGGCAGCCTCGCCCGTCCTTGTCCCCGAAGTGACGATCACGCGCGGGAAGGAGGTCCGAACCCTGCAACTTCCAGCGGCATTTCTCGTGACGGGTTTCTTGAAATGCAACGACACCGTGAAAGTTTCCGAACGGGATCGCCGGACCGTCGACAATTCGTTCGCCTTGGATTGGAAGGACGGCATTCTTTCCGGCGAGTGCCAGTTCACGGGCGATGCGATGCTGAAGCGGGCCGTCCTCTATCGGAACGAACGTCCGGTAACGGCGTTTGACCACAGGAAGAAGACCGTTCTTCCCGTGCATTTGGGCGGCGTGAACGACATCGCCCTCAGTGTCGAGAAGGGTCGGATCGAGTGCGCGGTCAAGAGCTTCGAGACGAACGGCGCGCCGCATTTCGCCTGGTCCGACAAGCGCATCGAGTCGACCATGACGCCCGGCTGGATGCATCTGACGGCGCGGATCGAAGCGGACGCGTCATCCGTTTTGACGCTGGCCAACAACGATCGGAGCCGTTCTTTCGGCGTGCCCGAATTGCTGGAGGAAGAGCGGCTGGCCGTCGGGGAAAGCCATGTCCGGCTCGGGCCTGACGGCACGATTTACGATTTGCCGACCCTTGACCGGAAGAGCGGCCCCGTGTTTTTGTCGGTCTGGATGCCCGCGCCCGAACCGACGGATGCCTTTTGGATCGAATTCGAGTTCGCCGACGGCACGTTTGCCGAATCGTCGATCCAGTATCCGTTTGCGACGACGCGTGAAGCGATCAGAATGAATGTCGTCGAGACGGCCATCACCCTGGAACATACGACCGGCGCCTCCGGCACGCCCGACACGACGGTGTTCCTGACGGAGGAGGAAAAGTGGCCCGTTCGCGAGACGAAAGTGGTCGAAGCCCTGGTTTCACCGCTGGCGATCCGAAACGAACGCTTTGATTTTTCCGGCCAGCCGATGCTGCGTCCGGTGTTGCCGCACCGCCGTTGGCCGATGGGGCCTTTCGCCCTGACGTGCCATTTCACGCGGCTGGCTGACGATGGGGAAAGCCACCCGGTTTTGATTCGGGAGGGCTGGAACGAAGCTCCGGAACTCAGACTTCTTGCGGACGGACGAATTGAGGCGTCGTATGGTGGAGGCAGCGGCCGTGGAACCGGAGAATTCGGCTACAACGTCCAGTCGCTGGAGCCATTGGAGATGGGGCGCGAGGCGAGGATTGAGCTGGTCAACGACGGAAAAAGGTTCAGCCTGCACGTGGATGGCGAATTGCAAGGCGAGGCGATGCTTCCTCCGTTGCGGGCGTATGGCAATCTTACGCCCCGTTTGGGAGACGGGATCAATGGGAGCGACCCCCAAGTCGGGACTCTTCGCGACGTGAGTTTTTCCGGCCGCCCAGTGCCATGACGCACGGAAAACGAACGACCTGTTCCCGTGCTTGATGCCAGTCCATCGGCATCCGCAGCGGACTGTCCCCGAGTTTCCCAGAATCCTTGACCGCTTCCGGGGCGATATCCCATAATCGGTTCCCGTCGCATCTTCAGCATTCCTTAAGGTTGCTCCCGTATGATTCGGTTCCAACAAACGGGGATCGGCGGTCGTGAACATTCTGGTTGTCGAGGATTCAAGGGCGTTGCGCGAGACGCTGCATGACGGCCTCGCCAAGCTGGGCTACGGCGTGGATGCGGCGGGCGACGGCGCGGAGGGGCTGGCCTACGCCCTGGCCAGGGACTACGATGTGATCGTCCTGGACCTGAAGCTGCCCGGCAAGGACGGACTCTCCGTGCTGCGGGAGCTGCGCGCGGCCGGGAGGAAGACGCACGTCCTGATCCTCTCGGCGAAGGACCAGGTCGAGGATCGCGTGCGGGGGCTCCATCTGGGGGCCGACGACTATATGATCAAACCGTTCTCGTTCGACGAGCTGTGCGCACGGATCGGGACGCTGATCCGAAGAAGATATGACACCAAGAACCCGCAGGTCGAGATCGGCGGGCTGACCATCGACACGGCCATCCGCGAAGCCCGCCACGGCGGTACGGTGATCCCGCTGACGCCCGGCGAGTACGCGATCCTGGAGTTCCTGGCGTTCAACCGGGGGCGGGTCATCAGCGCGGAGCAGCTGCTCGACATGGCGCACAACAGCGACGCCGCGCCCGGCGAGAACGTGATACAGGTCATGGTGTGCAACCTGCGGAAGAAACTCGCCGCATCGGGCGCTGCCAACGTCATCAAGACCCGCCGCGGCCATGGCTACTACATCGCCCATGAGGGGAACGCGCCAGCGTGAAGACACGCACGCCGCTCGCGCGCATCCCGTCCGGCATCTGGGTGCTTGGCCTGGTCAGCCTGTTCATGGATGTCTCCTCCGAGATGATCCACAGTCTGCTTCCCCTGTTTCTGGTCGGGACACTGGGCGCAGGCACCGTCATGGTCGGCCTGATCGAAGGGCTGGCCGAGTCAACCGCGCTCGTCGTGAAGGTGTTTTCCGGTGCACTGAGCGACTACCTGGGCAAGCGCAAGGCGCTGGCGGTGGCCGGGTATGCATTGGGCGCCCTGAGCAAGCCCTTGTTCGCTATCGCGCCGACAGCGGGGACCGTCCTTTCGGCGCGCCTGCTGGACCGGATTGGAAAGGGCATTCGGGGTGCCCCGCGCGATGCGCTGGTGGCGGACCTTGCGCCGGCCGAGATGCGGGGGGCGGCCTTTGGCTTGCGCCAGTCGCTCGACTCGGCAGGCGCGTTTCTCGGCCCCCTGCTGGCGGCCGGCCTGATGTTGCTCTGGGCCGACAATTTCCGGGCCGTGTTCTGGGTCGCCGTCCTCCCCGGCCTCCTGTCGGTGCTCCTGCTGCTGTCCGGCGTGCATGAACCGGAACGGCAGGTTTGCGGCAGGCGCACCAATCCGATCCGCCGCGAGAACCTCGAGCGCCTGGGCGGTGCCTACTGGTGGGTCGTCGGCATCGGCGCGGTATTCGCGCTGGCGCGCTTCAGCGAAGCCTTCCTGGTGCTCCGGGCCCGGGAGAATGGCGTGCCGACCGCCTGTGTGCCGCTGGTGATGGTGATCATGAACACGGTCTACGCGGCATCCGCCTATCCATCCGGACGGCTGGCGGACAGCGTGAACCACGAAAGGCTTCTGTCCTGGGGGCTGCTGATGCTCGTGGTCGCCGATGTGGTATTGGGCTTGGCAAGCCGGTGGCCGCTCACGGTGGCTGGCGTGTCCCTGTGGGGCGTGCACATGGGGATGACCCAGGGACTGTTCGCCAAGATGGTCGCCGATGCCGCCCCGGCCGATCTGCGCGGCACGGCCTACGGATTCTTCAACCTCGTCGGCGGGATCGCCGCGCTGGCGGCCAGCGTTGTCGCGGGAGGACTTTGGGCGCGGCTGGGGGCGTCTTCCACCTTCTATGCCGGAGCGGGTTTTGCCGCCCTTGCACTGGCGGGGCTTGCGCTGAAAAACCGTTCCCCCGGGCGCATGACCGGACGCCCGCGGGGTTTGCGAACACCATGAAATCCATCCGCGAATATCTCCGCACGCGCGTGCTGCTGGGATCCGCCGTGATCCTGGCCGCGGGGTTCGCCGTGCTGGCGCTGGCCATACGCCGCCTGGACATCCATGAGTTTGACCAGCATCTGGAAGACAGGGCCCGGCTGCTGGCCTCGCAGATGAAACGCGAGGGCAACTCCCTCGTGTTCGTCCTGAACCGCGAGTACTGGCCGGAGTTCCAGACGGAAGCGGTGCTCGGCTATTTCCAGTTCCGGTTTACGGACGGCTCGGTCATCCTCCGTTCCGAAAGCCTCGGCGACGGAGACTTGCCGCTGCTGCCGTCCGTAGCCGGCAAGCCGTCCATCATCAACACCCGTCTGCCGGATGGCCGCCGCGGCCGCATGATCCAGTTTGCCCTGACACCGCAAACGTGCGAGACGCATGTGGAAATCCATGGAGCCGGGAACCCGGATGCCTTCCATGTTCCCATCCCCGGCGCGCTGCAGGCGGAATCGTCCATTGCCGTCCTCGGCTTCGCCCACAGCCGCGAGAAGCTCGACGCCCTGCTGCTGACCGTCTATCTGACGCTTGCCGGCATGGTACTGCTCATCCTGGGCCTGATTGCCATCCTGTTGCGCCGGGTGCTGCGCCGCGGCTTCCTTTCCATCGAGGAGATGAACGCGCAGATCCGCGGGCTCGGGCCGGAGGACATGCGCCGACGCGTGACCCTGGCGACGGTTCCCGGCGAGCTCGAGGCCGTCGTCTCCTCGCTGAACCAGTTGCTCGACCGGCTCGATACCTCGCTGCAGCATGAGAGGCGCTTCATCAGCGACGTGGCGCACGAGCTGCGCACGCCCGTGGCGGAATTCCGGGCGGCATGCGAGGTGGGCGGGAAGTGGGCCGACGATCCGGCGCTGGTAGCGCGGCGCTTCGCGAATCTCCGCGAATCGGCCGCCAACATGGAACAGATGCTCAACGATCTTCTCGATCTCAGCCGGCTGGACAGGGGCGCGGTGCAGATATCCCCGGTGTCCACCGGCATGGCGGCGCTCGCGGATTCCTGCTGGGCGCGCGTCTGCAGCAGCGGCGCCGGCACGGGGCACCCGTTCGAGAACCGCATCGACCGCGCACTGCGCCTCGCCATCGATCCGCCCAAGCTGGAGCAGATTGTATTCAACCTTCTGGACAACGCGGCACAGTACAGTCCGCCCGGGGCGGCGGTTGTCTGCACCGGCGAACTGGACGGAGGACTATGGGAGCTGTGCTTCAGCAATCCCGTGCAGGATCTCGAACAGAAGGATCTCGAGCACCTCTTCGAGCGCTTCTGGCGCAAGGATGCGGCCCGTACGGCGGGCGGGCATGCCGGGCTGGGGTTGTCCATCGTCGAGGCCCTCGCCGGGGCGCTGGGCATCCGGGTCGCAGCCGACCTCGCCGGCAACGGGGTTTTCACCATCCGCCTCCGGTTCCCCGCCCGGGCATCCATGCAGGGGTGCGATTCAAAATAGTTGAATCACAAAGGCGCGAGGGTTCAGGGTTCAATCCTAAACTTTGTCGCGAGCTTTGCCGGTAACTTTGTCGCCTTCGTCGAAAGCAACAGGGAAAGCCCACGCGAAGCCGCAAAGCCGCAAAGAGTTCTAAAGTTCGGGAGTTCTAAAGTTCTAAAGTTAGAGGCCTGCGCCTGTACCGAACCACCCCGTCAGCCGCGCCAGCGCAAGCTCACGGTACAGCGAACCGGAAGGTAGGGCGAGCCGCCTGTCATACGTAGCCTTGGCGAAGTATGGTCCCCGTCACGCCGCTACGCGGTGTGACCGGCGAGCCGTGCACAAGGCATTGTAACGCCAACCCCGCCAATTCCGCCACCTATCCGCCCTTGCGGGAGCGGCCCCAGAGTGGCGCGGACATTCCTGTCTGCGCACGTCCACGAGGGCAGACAGGAATGTCTGCCCCACACTACCACGCTCCATCGCTGCGGCTAGCCGGGACGGCGTCGCCCCACCTGTGCTGGCGCGCCTTTGCCGGAGCATTCCCGGCACTCGACGACAGCCGACGACAATCAACGACAATCGTCAACGACGGGCAACCGGTAGATAAGCCCCCTTCCCCAAACTATGTCCCGCCCCTACAGGGCTAGTCGTCTTTGCCCCTTTCCCCAGGGCGTTGCCCTGGGCTGGTATGTTTCGCCCCTTCAGGGCTTGCATATGAGCATAGGCACGCGGCATGTCGAAAGTAACCGGGGACGAGCAGACGCTCGTCCCTCCCGACCGGACGCCCGGTACCGCCGCCTACACCTAAATTAGGCCACCCCGCGCGGCGCACTACGTGCGCAAGCGGTTTTGCGCGGCCTGGCCGCGCTTTCTTTCCCGCCCCCTGCGGCGGCAGATGCCGTCGCGGCCGTGTCGGCCGCGACGGATGTACCCCATACCCGCTCATGCCGCCTGCAAGAACGTCTGTCCCCCGGCCAGAGTACCGCCTTCAGGCGGAAGTGGTTCAGGGGCTTCAGCCCCGTTCCCATGCCCCCTTTTTTCATGGGAAAAAGGGCTTCGCGGGCCTGAAGGCCCTTGTTGACTTCCGGCTGAAGCCGGTACTCCGACCCGACTGCGAACCCCATGCAAGGAACAGTACGCATAGCCCATGCCTGCCGCCAAGCTGACCCTATTGACGAGGTTTCCCGCTGCGCGGGCGCATAAATCGACCTTGCTGACCCTATTGACGGGCTGGTGCCTGGGCGTGAGCTACTGTCAATCTCGTCAATAAGGTCATCTTCAAGCGGTTTGCCCACCATCAGCCAGCGCCGCCGCGAACGGCGCCAGTTCAAACTCGCTGATATCCTTCGCGCCGCGGGCGAGAATGGCGGCGTTGGCGGGGTGGTCGAAGGTGTAGACGGGCTTGCCCTCCGCGAGAAGCTCGAAGGTGAGCGCCTCGACCTTGCAGCCGGGCTCGGCGTGCGGCACGAGGACGGCGGTGGCCAGATCGGCAATCACACGGTTGCGCACCATGGCGGTTCTGGTATTAGCCTGAGCGACCTCGGGCTTGAATGGCGAGATGACCAGCAAGCGCCTTTCGGCAATGGCGAGGCGGCAATAGGCCCGCTTGGCCGGAATGCGCTTGAAGAGTCCCCGGGCCAGGCACCAGACCACCGGATAAGGGGAGCGCAGCAGGATGCGCAGGCACTCCTCCTCCATCGCCGAATGGAAGCCGCTGATGACCGTCACGCCCAGTCTGCGGAACAACCCGACCAGATCGTAGGTGTCCAGAATGAGCCTGCCGGGGCACTTGCGCGAGCACAGCAGCCCCACCATGGGACGATCGGGGATGGGGGTGTCGCCCCTGCTGTAGATGTTCGGATACCCGGTCATGTGTTCACCGCCCCTTTGCACTGGGGATAGCCTGAGCAGCCCCAGAACTGCTGACCGGCGTTCCTGCCGCTCTTGGCCGTCCGCAACACCATGGGCTTGCCGCATTGCGGGCAGGCGGGAATGCGATCAGACAGATCAGACGGATCGGCCTGATCATGCCTGCGCCGCTCCCGCTCGGCCAGGCGCGCGGCGGCGAGCCGTTCGCTGTAGCCGCCGCCTTCGATGAACTGCTCTTCGACGGTTGCGATCTGCTGGTCGAGCAGGTAGTTCGCCTGGTTGATCAGGCAGATCAGCGCATTCGCGCGCACGGCGGGGTCGGCGTGTTCCAGCCACGGCTCATACAGCGCCCAGCGCTCTTGATCGGTCAGATCGGTCAGATCAGACGGATTAGACGGATCAGTCTGATCTTCTCTGAAGCGTCGCGGGACCGCGCGTACAGTGTGCGCCTCTGCGCTGTCCCGTTTCCACTGCGGCAGGTGCCGGTGACGCAGGAAATCCTCGAAGTCGAGCAGCAGTTCCTCCAGGCTCGCGCGGGCGACATTGAGCAGGCGCAGTTCCGTTTGCGACGATGTGGCCGAAGCGCGGCTGCCCTCGGCGATGTTCTGGCGACCCGACCGCGCCGCCTGCACCATCTGGTCCGCCATCCGCGACCGCGGGTCGAGGAACTTTTCGCAGAACCAATAGGTGGCGTCGTAGATAATCGTAGTCGCTTGGAAGCTCGCCGTCTTGCGATAGCCGCCGCTCGGGCGCAACTTCCTGCGCCCTCTCATCGGCTGATTCGCCCGATCCGTCCGATCCGTCCGATCAGCCTGATCAGTCTGATCTGTTTGATCCGGCAACGCGCTCTGCCGCTCTTCCATCGCCCTCACTCCTCCTCCATCGCCGAATGGAAGCCGCTCAACACGTTGCCTGGGTTGTCCTCGTTCATGTCTTCATTACTCCCTTGCTCTGCTGATCAGTCCGATCCGTCCAATCAGACGGATCATGAGTTGTGTTCACTTGACCAGCCCTTTCTCGACGTTGCGGAAGGCGTTGTGAGCCGCGATCTTCACCTCATCGGAAACTAGCGGGAAGCCGCTGATGACTGTGACGCCCAGCCTGCGGAACAGCCCCACCAGATCATAGGTGCCCAGAATGAGCCTGCCGGGGCACTTGCGCGAGCACAGCAGCCCGACCATGGGATGATCGGGAATTTCGGCACCGCCATAGACCTGAATGTCGAACTGTTTCATGCCTTTCCACCTTTGCGCTTGCGTTTAGAAGAAGGCTTCTTTCTCGTCGCCTCCAATGCCTTGGTTGCAGACTTCAAATCCTCGATGTACTGCTTTTCAGCGGCCTCTTCCGCGTGCAGACGACGACGCTCGGCGAAGGCATCGTATTGGGACTCGGCCCATATTCGGGCTTCTTCCTGGCCGACTGTTCCCGGGCCTCCTAAGACTGGCAGTTCGGTGTCGCGAAGGAACTTGTCAAGAAACGCGGTCCAGTCGCGCATCTTGATGTCGGTTCGGCGCTGGGCGCGGAACTCGGCCTGATCGAGGAACATGACCACAATGCGGTTAAGTATATCGATTTCTTGCTCGCCCAAATAATTCTTTGCTGTCAGAACGTCGCGCTTCAGGACTCTCCCGCCAGTCCATGTGGTTAGTCCCATGTTGGCCTGCGTGGCATCTGCACGCCGCCGTACGATTTCCGCTGCCGTCATGCCGGTGGCGGCGAAGTGCATCTTATTTTGCATGGTGGCAAAGAAGACCTGCGTCTCCCGCTCGCCTTCCCGGTAATCGGTGGCCAAGGCGAATATCTCGCGGACACGCTGATACACCCGCTTCTCGCTGGCGCGGATTTCACGAATGCGGGCAAGCAGTTCGTCGAAGTAGTCAACCATTCGATCCCTGCCCTTCAACCGTTCGTCGTCGAGCGTGAATCCTTTTACGATGTACTCGCGCAGACGCTCCGTCGCCCACTGCCGAAAACGGGTTGCTACAGCAGACCTCACCCGGTAGCCGACGGAAATGATCATATCAAGGTTGTAATAGTCGAGCTTTCGCCGGACTTGGCGGGTGCCTTCTTGACGAACTGACAAGAAATCCTTGTGAGTTGCCTCGGGGTGGAGTTCCCCTTCCGCGTAGATGTTCTGGATATGAAGGCTTATGTTCTGTTGAGTCGTCTGAAACAACTCCGCCATAAGCTGTTGCGTCAGCCAGACGGTCTCGTTCTCCAGCCGGACCTCAATCCGGCTCCGCCCATCCTCAGTCTGGTAGAGGATAATGCTGGAATTGGGCATGTGGTTGTTATTTGGATCAGTGCTCATGGTCGCTTGCCTTGCGCGAGTCGCAGTCTGCCGGCGTCCGAGATTTCCCAGGTGCCGTGCGGTGAGTCGTCCTTGAGCAACCCCTCCTGGCGCATGGTGTTGCGTGCCCACTGGGCCGTATTGCGCCAGCGCGGCATGTCGGGGTTGCTGGAAAGCGGCTCGTAATCCACGTCCTTGAGGACAGGCTTCATGGCCTTGTGAACCTTGTTAAGGACGCTCTGCATCTTGGCGCTGCCACCAAGCTCATCAAGCGCCTTGAGAATCGGCAGATAAAAATCGGTCTCCGTTGTGCGCAGCCCCCTGCGCAGACGGCCCAGATTCTGTCGCTCTACTTTGGCCTCCTCATCCTGATCGTCATCCGCGCCACCGATGGCATCCCACTGCTTGCGCAAGTCGGCCACCTTGTCACGAAACTCAGTGACCATCTTCGCCCGGGCGATGGCAGCTTCCGCCTTGCCAAAGTCCCGGTTCTCAAAGGCACGGGCACCGCTGCGCGTGCAAATATCAATCTCGGCCTCGAGTTCCTCCAGAAGGATTTCGAAGCCACTCAACACGTTGCCTGGGGTGCTCTCGTTCATGTCTTCATTACTCCCTTGCTCTGCTGATCAGTCCGATCCGTCTGATCAGACGGATCATGAGTTGTGTTCACTTGACCAGCCCTTTCTCGACGTTGCGGAAGGCGTTGTGAGCCGCGATCTTCACCTCATCGGAAACCAGCGGGAAGGTGGTGAGAATGTGGGCGAACTCTTCCTCGTCCAGACCATAGAGGTTGGCGACAAGGCCGTCAAGCTCGGCGCGGAGCCTCGCGCGCTCGGCGGGAGCGGTCGCCCCGACGCTCGCGGCACTCGCCCGCCTGCCGAAGATTTCCTGCGCCAAATCATCGAACTCCGGCGTGGTGCAGATCAGCCGCGCCGCCCGCTCCACAATCAGGCGGAATGCCGCATCCTTTTCCGTCAGGCGGGGAATGGGAAGTTGCTTCATATAAAAGAAGCTGCAATGATTCGTGATACGCTGCCGCATGAACCAGTCCGCAACAAATGAGTCGAACAACGCAACAACGGCGGCCATTGTTTTTGGTTCCGTCGGTTCAACCAACGTGGGCATCGTGTTTCCAGCAAAGAAATACGGCGGTATCACTGTGGCTATCAACGTCCGCTCGTTGGTGCTTGCGGCGACATCACGGAACCCTATGCGGTAGTATTCGTAATCGTATCGCCCGTTTTCGCGGGGCTTCAAAGTTGCACGTCCTTCAGCCTCGCTAACCCACCATTGATTCTTTGCAAACTGGTGGTCGAAGTGCCAGATCATTTTGCCCTCATACAGCGGAAGGCGTCCCTTGCCAGGTGCCGTCTTGAACAGGTAGCTGTCGTTGGTCATGTCAAACTCGCGCGTGAAAGAGATATTCCACGCGCCTTCAATCAGTTCGCCGAGCAGCGGGAACTTCGCCATCTTCTCGGCAATCCGGACATCCATCTGGTTCTTGAACTCCATAATGGAGAGGGAGTCGGGGGCGAGACGGCGCATAAGCGGCACGGAAATCTCGATGACCCCCTCGTGCGAGAAGCGTTCGAGCTCGGCCACGTCATGCCGCATGAAGGCGGCGGGGAAGCTCTCGGTCGAGCCGCCCTTCCTGAAGGACATGACAACGAACTTAAAACTGCGGTGCACCCCTTCAAAGACCTCCTTGCGGTTCTCAATGCAGAAAAGGCCGGTGACGGTAGTCTGCCCGAACAGCATCTCGCGCAGTTGCTTTGTGCCGAGATCGGTGTAGATGCCGCTGGGGATGACGATGCCGCAGTAGCCGCCGGAGCGCAACAGGTTGAAGCACTGCTCGGTGAAGAGTTTGTAGAGGTTGATGTCCGATCCGGCCTTCCTGCCGTTAACGATGCTGATCTGGTTTTCGTACTGCGCGGCGGAACGGTAGAAGGCGCTTACATGCGGGTACCCGCTGAGGTATTCCAGCCAGGCGGCACGGATATCGGGATCCTTGAGGAGCTTGGCCTGCTCCTTCTCGAACTCCTTGATCGTCATCTTCTTCTTGGTGACCAGATCGGAAAAGTCCTCGAAGAACTCCTTGGAGTTGGGCTTGAAGATTTCCCATGGCGGATTGGTGATGATGGCGTCAAAGCCGCCCCGGGCAAGAATCTGGTCGAATTCATAGCCCCAGTGGAATGGCTTGAGAGCCTCGATATCCCCGATTTCCAGGGTGCGTCTCTTAGGCCTGCCTGCAGCGTTCTTCCTGTCGTTCCATGTGGCCTCCTCGTACCGGATGCCGAGCTGGTGAAACTCGGAGAGTAGGATGCTGTTCAGCGTGGCGATCGCGAAGTCCTTGCGCCTCTGAATCTCATCCCGCATCTCAACGAGCTCGTCGGCCCTGCCGCCGCTGACGCGGCGATAGACGTCTATAAGCTCGTTCTTCTCTTCCAGCAGATCCCGGTAGCTCTTGCGGAAAAGATCCGGCGGATGGCGCCGGTCAAAGTCGTCGTCGTTGACGTGCATCAGGCCGATGAGCGAGTTGCCGGCCATGATGTTGAACTCGATGTTCGGCAGGGGCTCCAGATCCTCGGCCTTGCGCACGGATGCGATGAGAGCGAGAAAGAGGCGCAGCTTGGCGATCTCGACGGCCTCCTCCATGATGTCCACGCCGAAGAGGTTGTTGGTGATGATGCTGCGCTTGATGTAGTAGGCGATGCTCTTGTGCTCCGCCTGCGTCCTCTTGAGCCATTCCTGCAGCTCGCGGTTGCCCAGGAACTCGATCTTGCCGATCACGGCGGCATAGACGTTGATCAGCGTCTTCATGGCCGAGACCAGGAAGGCGGCGGAACCGCAGGCCGGGTCGAGAAGACGGAGATTGGGCAGCACATCGGACAGCAGCTTGCGGCAGAGCGGCGCATCAAGGGCCAGCAGGAGATCCCCGACCGAGTCGAAAGTGCGGGCGGCCTTGCCCTCGCCCTTGGCCACACCGTCCAGAATCAGGCGATGGATGGTGCTTTCGCAGAGGTACTCGGTGATCTCGGGGCAAGTATAGTAGGCGCCGAACGCCTTCTGGTTGATGTACTTCTCAAAGATGTAGCCCAGGACGTCGGGGTTGATCTCATCGTCCTTGCCGCCGGGCGTATCGTCGAGATTCCATGAGTAATCCCCGAACAGCTTCAGGAGGTTTTCAAATGCCTCGTCGGGAATGGCTATCCTGCCGCGCCACCGCTGTTCGATGGGGTGCTCCAGAAAGAGGCCGCCGTTGAGGTAGCGAATCCTGCCCAGCAAGGCGTTGGTCGCTGCCGAGCGCTTGTCCTCCGGCTTGGCAAACCCCTCGAAGAAGAGCGCCTGCAGGAACTGGCTATAGAAGAGATCCGCCCCGCGCTTGCGGCTCTCGGCGTGCTTGTGCTGGAGATAGAGTTCGTCTCCGTCATCGAGAAAGAACTTCTTCTGAAGGAAATAGATGAACATGAGACGGTTGAGCAGAACCGAGGCATACCAGCGCCGGTCGCGTTCGTCATCAATGCCCTCGATCAGGTTGAGAAACGCGAGGTGCTGCTCCTGGAACTGGCCATAGAACCTCCTCGTGACCCGCTCGATGTCGAGAGCCTGCCTGAGCCGGTCGGTCACCTCCAGCAGCGGAACCTCGCCGCTGGCGTCGAAATCCTCAAAATCTACCGCAAGGGTCGCCAACTTGCTAAAGATGAGGTCGCCGGACTGTCCCCGTACATATACATGCGACCGTGGAACTGGTCTCCCGTCTTCGCGTTTCACCCAGTACCAGAGGCTCTGCGAGCGTTGTGCATCCACGAAGATGAGAATGTTCTCGTGGTGCCTTTTCGTGATTTCCCTGTGAATCGCTGCGCGGCAAGCGGCATTCGGCACCGTGCCGTCATCAGTCTCGATTTCCAGCACCGCGACACCGGAAAGCTCGGCCACGGCGCGGCTGCGGGCGTCAATGCCCCTGGCCGTGACGGCGGATGGCGCGGCAAAGGATGGATTCGACCAGCCGAGTTCCTCGACGAAGAGGCGGCTAAAATCGAAGTCCTGAAGACACGTGCGCGCGTTTTCGAGATTCAGGTGCATGTCAGATGTCCTTATCCACGGCGACCAATCCCATGGAACAGATGATCAGCGGCTCGCGGCTTTGTTCCTTTTCCTGGACGATGCAGAGCCGATCCTCCTCGTAGAGGCTGATCACGAGGTCGGCAAGCGCCTCGTTGGTGATGCCGGCGCGGAGCTGACGGTTCAGCGTGTCAACGGCGGACTGGCGCAGCGGGTGGCGGTAAATCTGCTCGATGGCGCGGTTCAGCAGCGGCGACTCGAAGAGCGTCCCCTTGTTATCGGCCGCATGCTGCTTAAGGCGCTCGTAGGTGCGGTAGCGCGCGCCCGACGGGCGACCGAGCTGGCCACCGATGGAGCGCTCCTCCCTCACAATCAGCCTGGCCCCCTCCTGCACCAGGTAGTGATGGTCGGCGAGGCGGGGAACGCTGGGTGTATCGGGCTCGCATTCGGCCGCGCGCAGGATGGCATACTGCGACTCCGTGACGCTCTCCCCGGCCTTGTCCATCCATGCCAGGGCGTCGTTGCCGTCGGCAGTCTTGAGATAGACCAGCACGCCCTCGGGCTTGTCGGGGGTGGGACTCCAGGGGCGTGAGCTATAGATGATCGGCGGCAGGCCGGGGATGATCTTCTCCAGCGCGGGGTCGGCATCAATGGCATTCTTCCATATCTGGTAGGCGTAGGAGGAGAGGTCAACCTCGTTGTCGGTCTCGCCGTCGAGGATGCCGGCCTTCTCGGTGTAGAGATCGTACAGCACCCTGACCTCGTCGCGCTGATCCTCGAAGAAGAGCTCGTCGGCCCCGACCACCTCCTGGTTCTCCTTGAGGCGCTGACGGACGCGGCCGCGGAGATTGATGAGCTTCTCGACCCCATCGGCCGGCAGGAAGGAGTAGCAGGTGATGGTGTCGGACTGCTGACCGATGCGGTCCACGCGGCCGGCGCGCTGGATGAGCCGGATAATGGCCCAGGGAAGGTCGTAGTTGATGACGATATGGCAATCCTGGAGGTTCTGGCCCTCGCTCAGCACGTCGGTGGCCACGACCACGCGCAACTCATCGCGCGGCTTGATCTCGTCGCGCTTGCCATTGCTGACGGGGCTGAAGCGCCAGGCGATGAGGGTCGGGTCGCTGGAGTCGCCGGTCACCCCCGCGACACGGCTCACGCCCATCGCGGTGAGCTGGCGCTCCAGATAGCGGGCGGTGTCGGCGAACTGGGTGAAGATGATGACCTTCTCGTCGGGATGGTCTCGCGTGAGTGTGGCGGCCAGCGTCCGGAGCTTCTCATCCGCCGCCGGATCCCACTGTCCGGCGCTCTTCAAGATTTTCAGCAGGCGCCTGGCGTCGGCCTCGAGGTCGGTGCGCAGTTCGGGAATGAAGAGATCGGCACGCAGCCACTTGAAGCGCCGCTTGCCGGCCGTTTCATAGAACTCATAGACCTCCCGGGCCCTGGCGCGGAACTCCCCGGGAGTGCGCAGCGTCTGCCATTCGTCGCCGGGCGCTTCCTCGGGCGCATCCTCGTCGAAGTCGAGGCGTGCCCTGATGCCGTCGGCGTCCTCGTCGTTGACGCGGGAGTCGAGCATCTCCACCTCCTGCGGGCCGATGGGAATGGGCAGGCCGTTCTCGATGGCGTGAATATAGACGTAGTTGCGCAGGATATGGCGCCCGACGGACTGGAGAAACACCACACCGCTGCTCTCCAGGCGCTTGAAGAGACCGGTACGGCAGAAGCCCATGAGGCGCTTGCCGGCGCGCGAGAGATTCTCGATCTGCTTGGCCTCGGCCGGCGAGGGCTCCACGGCCGGGGAGGGCGTGATGTAATTTCCCAGCCCGTAGCGCGGCAGATCAAGCTTGTTGATGGTGGTGACGACATCCTTGCAGTAGAGGCGGCCGTACTGGTCGTTCCTGTCGTTCTCGTTCGCGCTGAACTTGAGGGTTCTGGGGACGCGTGTCGGGAAGTAGGAGCGGCGTCCATCCTCGAAGGTCAGGTACTTCTGCTTCCGCACGGGGTCGTACTCCGCATAGTTGTCCTGGATGAAGCTGCGTGTGCGCCGCACGAGGAAAAGGCGCATGAGCTCACGCCAGTCGTCCGGGTATTCGCTTTGCTCGAAGGCGGCGAGCGTGCGCACAGGACGCTGGTGCCGCTTGAGGAATTCGCTCTCCGAGATGTTCCGCAGCATCCGCTCCGGGCGGATGCCGAGGTCGCGGTCCTCGGGGACGAAGAGGCGGAGCTGGTTGGACAGATCGAGGTAGCTCTTGTTGTAGGGGGTGGCCGACAGCAGGATGACGCGACTCTCGTTCGCCTCGATATAGTTGCGGATGGCCTGGTAGCGCCTGCCCTCGCGGTTGCGGAGGTTGTGGCTCTCATCCACGATGACGAGGCGGTAGCGGCGGCATCCGGGCAACTCGCTGATGACCCGGGTGACGGAGAGCACCCTGGCGCGCAGGCGGTACTGATCCCGGTAGTCCTCCCACATGCGGACGAGGTTCTTCGGGCAGATGATGAGGGTCTCCAGCCCGTGGTCATCCTCGAAGATGCGCGCCACGGCGGTTGCCATGAGGGTCTTGCCCAGTCCGACCACATCGCCGATCATGACACCCTGGCGCTTGTTCAGATGGTGGGCGGCGATCTTGACCGCCGCGATCTGGAAATCGAAGAGCTTGTTGCCGAAATCCTTGGGAATGCGGAACTCGGTGAGGCCGGTGCGGGCCTCCTGGGCCAGGCAATAGGCGATCTTCAGGTAGATATGGTACGGGGGAACAGGCGTCTCGCGCGCCCAGCTATTCTCGATGATCTCGACCAGTTCCCTGGAGATGTCGAGGCACCAGCGATCATTCCAGCGGTCCTCGAACCACTGCGCCAGTTTCCCGGTGGCGTCATGGTCGAGGACGTCCACATTCAGCTCGCCCTGCTTGACGAGTCCGGCCAGGGTGAGGTTGCTGCTGCCGAGAAAGGCGGTGACGGGGTTGATGGGGTCGGGGCGGAAGAGCAGGTAGAGCTTGGCGTGCAAGGGGTACCTGACGAACAGTTTGACCACGACCTTCCCGGCCCTGATCTGCCTGGCCAGGCGTTGCAGCCCCTGTTCATCCGCATCGGTCGGCGCGCCGAAGCAGAGCTGGTCGCGGAACTCCTGTGCCAGCGTCTTCCTAAGCCGCAGGGCCGTGGCATTGTCCATGCGGGCTTCGTCGGGAGCGGCGAGGCTGAGGGCCTCCCGGAGGTCGTCGGCGGGGAGCGTCTGCATGCCGACCAGCAACCGGCAGCAGTGGCCCTCGCCACCGGGCCACCTCTCGACATAGTCATGGAGCTGCCGCCACCCGCGCAGGTTGAAATAGCCGACGCAGAAGTCCGCGCGGTTGCAGCGCTCCAGCGTCTCCCGCAAGGCCGGCAGCAGGGACTCGGTGATGTTGTCGAAGATACGTGGCATTAGTCCGGCGTCCTGTTACTGGTGAGGATAATGTAGCAAGCTGCACTCCCGGATGCCAGAGGAAATCCGGCGCATTTGACGGGCTTCTGACGGGGTGTTTCCCATAATTTACCCCAAGAATCTGTGCAGCTCGCGGCGGGAGCGCCGCGTCTTCACCCACCTTGGGCAAGCAGACGCTTGCCCCTCCCGGAACAGTAATGGCCGTACCGAGGGTATGCATGGGCGGGGATGGCGGTACAAATGGGAGACAGGGGACAGGAGAGTAGCAGTAAGCAGTGGCAGTAGGCAGTAGGCAGTAGGAAAGGGGACAGGGGACAGGGGGCAGGAGACAGGAGACAGGAGCATGTAGAATGAACGAGCGAATCGACTCAATCGAATCTATCGATTCTATCGATTCTATCGAAAAACACCTCTTGCGACCCGCCAGGAACGGCAGGCATTCCCGGTGTGCGGCTCGCTCAGAAAGTAAAACCCGCCAAATTCTGCCACAGCTTGCGGCAAAATTGCTCCGCCTGCCAATTCACGGTGGGTATTTTCAATCATCATGCCCGCGCTTTGGGCGCAGCCGCTTAGTCGAGGGGGTGTCGCTTCGGAGAAACAGCACATATTCGTTCTGCACGTCGAGGGCGAGGGTCTGGCCGGACTTGATGGCCGCAAGGTGGGCCGGGGTGAGGGTGGCGATCTCACCGCCCCAGCGGTGGCCGAAGGGCGTGTCGGCCCCATCAGTGGCATCAGGACGACATGGTGGAACCACGGAATATTCCAGAACGGATTGTTGTCGAATTGTGCAGCGTCGACTTGCCTAGTCTCTGCTTCTCCTAATTTTGCCACAGCTTGTGGCAAAAATTGATTTTGAGCTAATTCTGTCACCGGCTGTTGCAAAAATGCGCCCTTCGGTAATTTTGCAGCAGGCTGCTGCAAAATTGTATTTCGTTGATTATCAACAGGTTGCGTTGATAATGCGGCGTTAGACTCTAATTTTGCCGCAGCTTGCGGCAAAATTGCCGCCGGGTCGGGATAGTCCCGATAAAAGGCGATCATCCGGCCAATATTTCGTTCGGAGAAGCCTTTCAATTCGGGCAGTTCGTTCTTGAGTTCGGCGGCGAGACGGGGGATGACGCCTGCGCCCCAGCCTTCGAGTTTCTGGCGGGCGTCAATCATGCGCCCGATGTCCCAGTAGAGCCGGATCAGTTCCGCATTGGCAGCCAGCACGGCGCGGGTCTGCGCGGTTTGTATGCGCAGTTTCACGTCGGCCAGCAATGCGGCAAAGCCCTTGCGGTCTGGCTGTTCCTTACTTGCCATAGCCCAATGCCTCCAGGTTGGCCCAGATGATCTGGTCGAGCTTCCCTGACTCTTCAGTCTGCTCGCGCAGGGCGGCGGTCAGGCGGGCCATCTTCTCCCCGAAGGGCTCCCCGTCGTCCTCGACCTCTTCAGCGCCGACGTAGCGTCCGGGGGTGAGGATATGACCGTGCTGGCGTATCTCTTCTGTTGTGGCGCTCTTGCAGAAGCCCGGCACGTCCCCGTACTTCGCCTTGCACTGCTTATCGCCGCGCCAGGCGTGGTAGGTATCGGCGATCTTGCGGATGTCGTCGTCGGTCAGCTCGCGATGGACGCGGTCAATCATGGTGCCCAGCTTGCGGGCATCTATGAAGAGCGTATGGCCGCGGCGGTCACGGAAGCGGCCGTTCTTCTTGTCGCGGGCGATGAACCAGAGACAGACCGGGATTTGCGTCGAGTAGAAGAGCTGGCCGGGCAGCGCCACCATGCAGTCCACCAGATCGGCCTCGATGATCGCCTTGCGGATTTCACCCTCGCCGGACTGGTTGGACGACATCGAGCCGTTGGCCAGCACGAAGCCCGCCAGACCGGTCGGCGCCAGATGGTAGATGAAGTGCTGCACCCAGGCGAAGTTGGCGTTGGATGCGGGCGGCGTGCCGAATTGCCAGCGCTTGTCATCCGCAAGCGCATCACCGCGCCAGTCGCTGGCGTTGAAGGGCGGATTGGCCAGGACGTAGTCGGCCTTGAGGTCGGGGTGCTGGTTGTTGTGGAAGGTGTCGGCATGCTCCTTGCCCAGATTGCCCTCGATGCCGCGAATGGCCAGGTTCATCTTGGCCAACCGCCAGGTGGTGTGGTTGGACTCCTGACCATAGATGCTGATGTCGCCGATCTTGCCGCCGTGGGCCTCGGCGAACTTCTCGGACTGGACGAACATGCCGCCCGAGCCGCAGCAGGGGTCGTACACACGGCCCTTGTAGGGGGCGAGCATCCCGACCAGCAGGCGCACCACGCAGCGGGGCGTGTAGAACTGTCCGCCCTTCTTGCCCTCGGCACTGGCGAACTCCGAAAGGAAGTACTCGTACACCCGGCCAAGGATGTCCTTGGAGCGATTGACCTTGTCACCCAGACCGATGTTGCCGACCAGATCGATGAGCTGACCAAGGCGCTCCTTGTCTAGTCGCGGGTGGGCGTAGTCCTTGGGCAGCACACCTTTTAGCGAGGGATTGTCACGCTCGATGGCCAGCATGGCATCGTCAACGACCCTGCCGATGGCCGGCTGTCTGGCGTTGGCCTTGAGGTGCGACCAGCGTGCCTCCTTCGGCACCCAGAAGATGTTGACGGCGCGGTACTCGTCCGCATCCTCGGGGTCTGCCCCCTTGGCGCGTTCGGCTTCCAGTTTGGCGTGCTGCTCCTCGAAGGCGTCCGAGATGTACTTGATGAAGATCAGGCCCAGAACGACGTGCTTGTACTCCGCCGCGTCCATATTCGACCGCAGCGCATCCGCCGCCGCCCAGAGATCCCTCTCGAAGCCCAGGTTTGCGCTGGTGGTGACCTTGCTACTCACAGAAAAAACTCCTTAGGGGCGATTGCCGGGATTTCAGAAAAAGCTGCTCAAAAGCCGCCCCGTCCGGACGGCGGCCCCGTCAACCCGCACCTTGAGAACCGACTCTTTGATGTTCACGTCTGGAGTCCCTATTCAACCGCGATGCCCTGTGTCGCTCCGCAACCTGAACGCGTCCATGCGCACCGACTTGACAGACAATCGCTTTGGGAATTGGATATTACATCTAACACAGACTAATAACGGCTGCCAGAGCAAACCTTGGAATAGCAACACCTCATCCATCCCCACGCCCGATGCATTGGCGGACTAGCGGTACACTCGCATCCCGAAACGGCAATCGCTGTACCGTGCGGATAGGTTGCAGATAATGGGACTGGTGATTTATTCCCCGCGCGTATTAATCAGGAACTCAAGAACTCAAGAAGAATGCAAGAATGCGCGGTATCCACAAACAAATTCCTGATTTCATGAGTTCCTGATAAAAAATAGCAGCAGGGATGTGCAATAAGCCAACACTCCCCGAAGGCGGTACTCCGGCGCGGAATTTATCGCCATCCGCTAATACAATCTTAAGGTTTGCCGCTTATCATCGCCTTGTTTCTTCCGGATAGATCCAGCTTAACAAGCCCTTGAATCACAACCGAAGGCCGAACCATGAACATATGCGGAGAGCCGCCAAACGCCCGGATGGTGCCGCAGGCCGTGCCTGACATGCCTGCATCCCCGCCCGTTGCGGGGGAGCAAGACATGCGGTGCCATGGCTGGCTCAGTCCTGTCCCTTCCATATGGCTGCTTCTGCTGCTGTCGCTTGCGTTGTGGGGCGGCGAATGCCTCCGCCGCGATCTCTGGGAGCCGGACGAGGCGCGCGTCGGGTACGTCGCCCGTGAAATGGCGCAGGACGGCCACTGGCTGGTGCCCCATCGCCATGGCGAATACTATGCCCACAAGCCGCCGCTGCTCTACTGGCTGATCAACCTGTCCTCGCACGCGATCGACCTGCCCTGCCGCGCGATCAGCGTGCCTTCTTACATGATCGCCCGACCGGCAGGCCGCCTGGCCGTGCGCCTGCCGGGATTCCTCGCCGGCCTGCTCGTCCTGTGGGCCACCGCCCGCCTCGCGGAACGCTGGGCCGGCGCCAGGGCCGCCTGGCCCGCCGTGCTGACGCTCTTCACCACCTGTCTGTTCTGGCATGAAACCGGGTTCGGTCGGCCCGACGCCCTGCTGCTGGGCTGGACCACCGGCGCACTGGCCCTGCTGTTCTGGAACGACGACCAGCCGGCGTTCTGGAAGCCCGCGCTGGCATGGACCTTCATGGGGCTGGGAATCCTGACCAAAGGACCCGTGGGACTCATCGTGCCGGTCGGCGCGTATGCCGCCGCGCGCCTCTCCGCCGGCGAGGGCGCGATGCTGCGCAAAAGCCATTGGATCTGGGGACCCGCGCTGGCGCTCGCGTGGCCGGCGGCGTGGCTGGGGCTGGTCTGCCTGACGGGAGCGCCCGCGGGTTATCTGCATGAGCTGCTGATCGGCCAGAACCTGGAGCGCGCCGTCGGCGGATTCGGCCATGTCCGGCCCTTCTACTACTACCTGACGAGCATGGCGGCCGACTGGATGCCTTGGATGCTCTGCCTGCCGGCCGCCGTGATGGCCCTCTTCCGCGATCCGAAGCGTCGCCGCCTGCTGTGTCGCCTGGGTGGCTGGATCGGCTTCATCCTGCTCTTCTTCTCGCTGCTTCCCACCAAGCGCAACGTCTATATCCTGGGCGCCACGCCGGCCTTCGCCATCCTGATCGGGGCGGCCTGGCCCGACCTTGATGCGGGAACCTCCCGTTGGGCCCGGTTCGCGCGCGGCGCGGTCACGGTCCTGCTGCTCGGCATTGGCATCGTTTGCATGGCCTTGAGTTTCTGGCCGAGACTGTCCCTGCATGTCAAATCGCTCTGGCACATCGGTCTTGTCGCCCTGGTGGGCGGAGTCGCGCTCTGGCGCGAAGTCCGCTGGGGCCATCCGCCGTCGTTCTGCCTGCTGACCGCCGTCGTCCTGCTGTTCGCGGAATGGTCTGTCGGGCTGTTCGTCCTTCCCGCCCTCAATCCCCTCAAGACGCCCGTGGCGCTCGCCCGGGCCGTGCAGGAACGCCTGCCTGCCGAACGCCCATTGCTGCTCTACGCCATGAACGACGAGCTCCCCGCCTACCATTCCAACCGCCGCGGCGAAGTGGTGCGCACGCCGGAGGAACTGGACGACGCCATGCGGCGCGAACAGCGCGGATTCGTCGTTTTCAGAGAACACGATTACGAGAACTGGCCCACCCATGCACCGCCCCTGGCGGACTCCGTCCATGCGTTCCGTTCCGGCAGCAAGCGTTATGTCTGGCTGGAGTTCAACCGCTGCAAGACCATGAACCATGAATGAACACCGAGAGGCGGCAACCGACAAGCAGTCTCCGCAGACAGTGCCCGACGTGTCGGTGATCCTTCCCGCATACAACGAGGAGACCACTATCGGGCCGGTGCTGGACGAGGTGGCCGGAGTTCTCGCCGGACTGCCCTTGCCGCATGAGATCATCGTGGTTAACGACGGCTCGACCGACAATACCGCCGATGTCCTCGCACAGGCCGCCCGCCGCCATCCCTCCATCCGTATCCTGACCCTTGTGCCCAACTCCGGCCAGAGCGCGGCCTTCGGGGCGGGCTTTGCCGCCTGCCGCGGACGCACAGCCGTCCTGATGGACGGCGACGGCCAGAACGACCCCCACGACATTCCCGCGCTGCTGGAGGCGCTGGAGAACTGCGACGCCTGCTGCGGCTACCGGCAGGTGCGGCGCGACAGCTTGAGCAGGCGGCTGGGGAGCCGCATCGCCAACCGCATTCGGCAATCCGTGCTGCACGACGGCATCCGTGACACGGGCTGCAGTCTCAAGGCGGTGAAGTCGGAGTTCATCCGCGGCTTGCCCATGTGCTTCCGCGGCATGCACCGCTTCCTGCCGGCCCTGTGGCTGATGCGGGGTGCCAAAGTCCGCCAGATAGCCGTCAACCATCGTCCGCGCGCCGGCGGTCGGAGCAAGTACACCAACTGGGGACGTCTGAAGGAAACCTGCTGGGATCTCTGGGCGGTGCGGTGGATGCAGAAGCGGCACCGCCGCTTCCGCGTGACGACGAACGGAGAAGAGCCATGAAGGAACTCCTCGATTTTCTGGCCAGTCCGATGGCCATCCTGGGCCTGCTTGGGCAGGCCTGCTTCTTCTCGCGCTTTCTCGTGCAATGGGTGGTGTCCGAGAAGAAGAAATACTCCGTCGTGCCGACCTCCTTCTGGTACCTCTCGATCATCGGCAGCCTGCTGGTTTTGATTTATGCCGTCTGGCGGCGGGATCCGATCTTTGTCCTGGGCCAGTCGGTCGGCCTGTTCGTCTACGTCCGCAACCTCATCCTGATCCACGCCGGGAAGGGACGGCAGGCCAAGGCGTAGCTGCGGCGCTGTCCGCAGCAGACGCACCCGTAGTAGACGCGGCGTCTACCAGGCGGCACCGCCTACCGCCTACTGCCACTGCCTACTGCCCCCCCGCGTGATATGCGGCTGCCATGGTGAGGAGAACCGGACAGCGCAAGCAAAATCGCCATGCCAACGCGCGCGCGGCGCGCGACCGCATGGCGATTTTTCCCGCATCGGTCAGATTCGCCCCGCCGGAGCCAGATAACAACACCCGCCAGCCAGTAGCCAGTGCGTTGCGCTGGCTACTGGCTGGCGGGCAAAGTGCGAAGGCAAAGGGTTGAGACAAAGTGTATTGTTGCTCCCCTGTCACTAACCCATTACCTTACCGGTTGCATCGATCCGGGCTTTGTGCTACAGTCTTACCGGTAAGACAAGCAGGAAGGATCAAGGCGCCATGAGCAACATTGCAACCACACGGATGTCATCCAAGGGACAGGTAGTGATCCCTGAAGAGATACGCACTCGACTGGGGCTTGAACCCGGCACACAGTTCATTGTGATGGGTGAGAACGATGTCGTGATCTTGAAGTCCATCACACCGCCATCGATGGCGGAGTTCGACACCATTGTGACCCGCGCCCGCAGGCAGGCCAGGCAGGCCGGCATGAAGCCCTCCGACATCGCTCGTGCCGTTGCCAAGGTACGGGATCGCACATGAAGGTCGTTCTGGACACAAACGTCCTCGTTGCAGGCATCTTCTTCTCGGGGCCGCCCGCCGCGATCCTGCGTGCCTGGCGCGAGGGACGCTTCACGCTAATGGTGTCACCGCCCATCATGGAGGAGTACCGACGCGTGATGCATGAACTGGCATCTGACTTTCCCTCTGTCGATCCGGCCCCGCCTCTGGAACTTCTGGCCATCCATGCACGCATGGTTTACGCTCCACCGCTGCCAGAGACAGTCTGCACAGACCCGACAGACGATATGTTTCTGGCTTGTGCAATCGCCTGCAACAGTCAGGTCGTTGTAAGCGGCGACAAAGCGCTATTGCGCATATCCGGCTACCGGGGTGTAAACGTTATCACGCCTCGTGCTTTCTTGAGTAGCTTGTAGTTTAAACTGCATTTTACTGATGGAGAGCCGGCCGTGTAGGATTCATGCGCCATGATCCGGGGTGGATCCGGTCCGGGCAATATAGCGGGGCAGCAGCCCTGTTGCGTAATACGGCACATTGACCAGGCGGCAGGTCTTCTCGCCAACTTGAACCGGGTGTTCCTCATACATCCCGGCATAGACGCGCACCGCCAGCGGCGCGGGGTAGCGCGACAGATACTCATGCAGCGAACGGAGCTTGCCGGCCGTGCCGGACTTGGCCTCGACCGGCACCACTCCTGCGGACGTTTGCAGCAGGAAATCCACCTCGGCCTGCGATTGCGCCTTGTCGCGCACCCAGAAGATCAGCGGCAGATCGGCACGGGCATCGATGGCCTTGAGCTCCTGGCCGACGATCTGCTCGATCAGGCGTCCCCGGTACACATCCGACAGGTCGCGGATGCCGATCAGGTGCCGCTGCAATCCGGCCATGTGGCAGACAAGACCAGCGTCGAGGAACTGCAACCGGGGGGCCTTCCGGCGGTCCGGCATCAGCGGCGGCACCCCCTGGACTGTCGGATAGATGAGTTCCAGTAGGCGGGCACGCTCAAGCGTACGCAAGGCCTCGCCCATTTCGCGGGAGCGGTAGTCCGAGCCGCCGAACCCCTGGAACGTCACCCGTGATCCCGCCACAAAGGGCGCGCTTTCCAAGGCGTGCAGCAGCAGGCGCCGTTGCGTCGCCGTGCGGCCGTACTTGGGAATGTCGTCGCGGAAGGCCGAGAGGAGATCGGCATAGACCCGGTTAACCGCCTGCAGGTCGCGGCCGCTCTCGCGGTAGCACAGGACGGCCTCGGGCATGCCGCCGACAAGCGCATAGGAGTGGAACAGGTTCAGCAGGCGGGCGTGGGCAAACGCGGGTACCGGCACGGTGAACAACGCCTCTCTGGCGGCATCCTCTCCCATGACCGCCAGAAACTCGGCAAAGGTGAGGGGCCTGACGTACAAATACTGCACCCGTCCCACCGGAAAGGAGATCGCCGCAGCCTCGAGCGCCGTCTCAAGCAATGATCCGGCGGCAATGACATGCAGATCCGGGCGTTCCTCCTGGAAAAAGCGCAACATGGCCACGGCCTCGGGCACCTCCTGGATCTCATCGAGGAACAGGAGCAGCGGCGAGGAGCCTGCCGGTACCCGGCACTCCAGCATAATCGCCTGGATCAGTTCGGACAGCGTCAGCCCGCGCCGGAACAGGGCGGCGTGCGAGGGCTTTTCGAGATTCAGCTCCGCATAGCGCGGATACTCCCCGGCAAAGAGCCGCACGAGGCAGCTCTTGCCGACCTGGCGCGCACCGCGGACAACCAGGGGCTTGCGGTTCGGATCGTCCCGCCAGCGCCGCAAATCCTCTATCAGAGGCCGGTAAAAAAGCGTGCTTGTCACAAAGTAAACCCTTTTTGCTCTCTTTGATGTCACAAAATAAGGGCATTTGGGCAAAATGTCAAGAGACAGGAGACAGGGGGCAGGAGAGTAGCAGTAGGCAGTGGCAGGTTGCCCGCCCTATTATCGCGACATCTCGTCCGCATTGCGAACAACAGGATCGAAATGCTCCTTCTGCCAGAAGTTGCCCTTGCGTCCAAAGGTTTGTTGATTCCCTGCGCTGTGCAGGACTTCCACCCCTGCACGCCAGCCCCCGCCGTCAGGCCAGTTTCTTGAGCAGCCAGGCCATGTTCTCGCCCAGCACGTCCATGGTGCGGAGCCCCTCCGCGTCGCCTTCGACCGTGCCCGGCTCGAGCCCGATGCCCATGTTCCAGTAGCAGGACCCCGGCACGATCATCTCGTTGATCAGGAAGAAGTGGTTGATGGAGTCGAAGGCATGGATCGCCCCGGCGCGCCGCACGGCGATCACCGCCGCGCCGACTTTGCGCCTGAGGAAGTTGCCGTTGGCTCCGGACACAAAACCCGCCCGGTCGATCAGGGCCTTCATCTCGGGCGTGATGTCGGCATAGTAGGTGGGCGATCCGAGCAGGATGCCGTCCGCCTCGCGCATTTTGGCAATCCACTCGTTCGCCGGATCCGAATCCAGAATGCAGCGCCCATCCTTGTTGGCGAAGCATTGGAAACACGCCGTGCAGCCGCGAAACAGCCTGCCGCCGACCTGCACGATCTCGGTTTCGATGCCCGCAGCTTCGAGCGGCTTGAGCGCCTGACGGATCAGGAGGCTCGTATTTCCGTCCACGCGCGGACTCCCGTTGAATGCGACAACCTTCATGGCTACACCTTTCCGTTTCGTTTTCGTTTGAATCGGTTTGCTTTCCCCCAACCTCGTGTGCCTTTGATGGTAGCACCCGGGCGGCGGATTGTCGAGCCCGCGCCCGGCTTGGGCCAGGGTTCATCCGCCCCATCGGAGGACGGGACGGGTACGGTTCCCGGGGTTTGCGGGACAAAAAGGCGGCGCGCCGTTTTTGGGGCGGCGCGCCGCTGTTTGCAGGGGTTTTGGGAACGGGCTATTCGAAGCTGGATTCGACGGGGAGGGCGAAGGGGGTGAGCGGGTCGAGTCCGGTGGCGAGGGTGAAGAGGGTGCCGATGGCTTCGTCCAGGCCGTCTTCGTCGCCGGCGATGCAGGCGATGGCTTCGACGTCGTGGCCGAGGGTCATCAGGTTCCATGCGATCATGCCGCGGCCGGGGCCGGGCATGTCCCGGGCGAGCGCGAAGGGGAGGACCTTGGCGTCCGCGAGGCGCCGGATGATGGGGTTGTCGTCCGGATTGCCGAGGAGGATGGTGGGCAGCGGCAGGTTGTAGCCTACGGCGGCGGCGTTCTGGCGGGCTTGCTCGTCGAGCTGGCCGGCGAGGGAGGCCCCGCACCAGGTTTCGGCCTCGAGGTCGGTGAGCGGGCGGGGTTTGACGGCTTCGGCGAGGGGACGGATTTCGACGTTGACGTTGTAGGGGAGGAAGATTTCCCGCACGCGCTTCGCGGCGGCCTGGGAGACGGGGTCGTCGGGGGCCACGACGGAGACGCTGCGGTGGTCGCGGAAGAAGCGGAAGACGTTTTCCTTGTCGGGCGCGAAGTAGAGGGCGCGGCGGTCGACTCCGGCGAGGGCGCCGCACTGCGCGGCGGGCGCGTAGGAGAAGGCGGCGGTGTCGGAGGTGCCGGTGAGGAGTTCCTTCACGGTCACGGTCCATTTGCCCGGGGCGTCGTTGGCGGCGAGGGGGAGTTCGACGGCGAGGTGTCCGCCGTCGGTGGCGCGGAAGAGGTCGAAGCGGGTCGCGCCGGAGGGATCGGCGACGGTCACCTGCATGGGCGCGGTGCCGGCGAGGAGGCCGTTGGCGTCGTCCATCAGCATGGCGGAGACGCGCAGCACGATGGGGGTTCCGGTTTCGCGGGTGAAGTCGCGTTCGACGACGGGTGCGCCGACGGAGACGCCGCCGACGGGGCGTGCCGGGCGTGCGATGGCGATCATCTGGCCGGCGGGGAAGTCGACGGTCGCCTGGAGTTCGCCGCCCTTCTTCGCGAATGCGGCGGCGACGTTGCCGGTGATTTCGTAGGCGGGCCGTCCGTCGTCCGGGATGCCGAGGGTGGCGGTGGCGGCGACGGGGGCGCCGTAGCCGTGGCCTTCGGGATTGTAGCCGTCGACGGGCGTGAAGTTCACGGCGAAGAGGTATTCGATTTCGCCTCGGACCTGTCGTCCGGGGGCGATGGTGGCGAGGTCGGAGGAGAAGGCGGGGGCGATGCCGGCCCGTGCGAGGACGGGGCGCAGGGCGTCGGCCACGGGCGTGGCGATCTCCATCATGTTGCGGAAGGAGTTGGCCTTGAGGTTCGCCTCGCGCCGGGCGTCGCCTTCGAGGGCCTTGGCGGCCTCGAGCTGGGCCTCCCACAGGGGGGCGGTGGAGGCGGCGATGGCCACGGCGCCGGGGACCGCGACCTTGCAGTCTTCCGACACGATCACGGTTCCGCCGGCGGCGGCGAAGGCCGCGAGGGCGTCGATGGCGGCGGGGTCGAGGTAGGTGAGGCCGGTGAGCAGGATGGCCTTGTGGTTGGCGGCCACCGTGCCGTCGAGGATGTCCTCGTCCAGCACGGCGGTGATCGGCTGCTGCAGGAGCTTGGTGGCCATGTAGGCGAAGACGAGCGGATTCAGCTGCGTGTTGTTCCCGCCGCGGAGGTATTCGACGTTGGACCGCGAGTAGAGCAGGGCGAGGGGCTGGCGCGTGTAGGCGGGGCGCGTGAAGATGGTGCCGAGCCAGGCGTAGAGCCGGTTGCATTCGACGATGCCGGGGGCGGCTTCGCTCTGCGCGTCCAGGTGGGGCGGCGTGGAGATCCCCTGGATGCCGGTGACGAACGAGAGGTGGTGCTCTTCGCGGAAGGCCTCGGCGCTCATCGCGTACCATTCGGGCAGATACCAGGTGGGCTTGTCGGTCTGGCGAGGCAGGGCGAACTCCAGGAAGAACGAGGGGTTGAAGTTGCGGAGCCAGAAGTCGTTGTAGCCGCCGTGGCCGCTGATGACGGGCATGGACCGGGCGACGTTGAAGTAGTAGCCGTCGTGGAGCGCCGTCCAGCCGTATTGCGACTGCGTGACGCCGAGGAAGCCGGGCTTGAGGCGTTCGACGGCGAATCGCGTGGTCTTCCAAAGGGCGTCCATGAAGCCGAGCTTGAACTGGCAGACCTTCGCCCAGGCCTCGAGGTCTTCGGGGTTTTCGGCGGGATGGAGGTCGGTGATGTACGGCTGTTCCTCGTTGAAGGCGCGGGCGTAGGCGTTGCGCTGGTAGACGATGTCGTGCGCGGTCCACTTCGGGGTGCCGTCCTCGTTCTTGAGGTAGGGGTGGGGAAGCCAGGTGAGGCCCGGCTCGTCGTGGAGGTGGGCGCCGATGGCGTTGGGCATGGTGCGGAAGCTCTGGGCGCGGTCGAGGCCGAGCTGGATGGCGCCGATGGTCACGTAGGGATCCGACCAGTCGTTCGACTGGCGAAGCCAGTGCTGGTGGCCGCCGCCCATGAGGCAGCAGCCCATCACGTCCTGGCCGGAGGGGATGGATTCCTCGCCGAATTCGCCCAGGGCGAGGTTGAAGCCCATGCCGTCCTTGCCCTCGACCAGCATCTGGTCGTTCTTCGACCCGCCCCAGTGGATGAGCTTGTAGTCGCTCTGGCGGACGTTGGAGAAGAGCTGGAAGGAGAGGGAGGCGGAGGAGCCGTCCGCCGTGGCGGCGAGGGTGTAGGCGCCGGGCTTGAGGAAGCGGGCGTCCAGGCTCACGTGCTCGACGCGCGTCGCGGCGCCGCCGGCCACGTTGAAGGCGCACCGGAAGTCGGGGGCGCCTTCGCAGGAAAGCGCGAGTTCGAGGCGTCCGGGCGCGAGGCCCGCCTCCGCGCTGCGGGTGACGGCCACGGGGATGCGCTCGTTCGTCTGGTAGTACATGCGCCCCGCGGGGAGCCGCACGGCGGTCCCGGCGAAGACGCCGCCGCCGGCGAACGTCGTCAGGAGAAGCATTCGGTGGAGCGTCGTGGATTTCATGGCGACCTCGTTTGGGGGTTTGGCGAGTGGCGGAAATCGGGAACGCACCGGCCTCCGCCGCCGCGTAAAAGGGATGGGGAGGGTTCGATTCCTACAGCACTTTCAGGGCCAAAACACAGCGGCCGACCGTCTCGCCTTTTTTCGCGAGGACGCGACGGGCGGTCACGGACGAGGATTTCCGGGGGCCGGACCGGGCGGCGTTCTTTTCGACGGCCTCGTTGGCGACGAGCGGGAGTTCGAGGCAGTACGTGTCGCCGGGGGCGGGGAGCGCCGCGGCGTCGAAGTCGCCGGTGGCGCCGTACACGGCGGCGGGCGGGCTGTCCTTGGCCGCCGTCTTCGCCCCCGCGGAGAAGGGCAGCCCGAAAAAATCGCCGAGGAGGCCGCCGCCCGCCGCATCGTCCGCGAATCCGGCCATGAGCCTCACGGCGCCGCTGGCCAGGGCGCGCCCGAACGAGGCGGCGACGGAATCGGGGACCCTGCCCGTGACGCCCAGAACCACGCCGAAGCGGCCTTGCAGGCTGTCCTTGCACAGCAGCGTCTCCGTCCACGGATGGTCGGCCGCGCTCCAGGTGCCGTCCTTGGCGAGCGTGATGGGGATCGAAACCGCTCGGGCGGCGGCGCCGATGCGCGGCCAGAGGAAGGTGCATTGGAACAGGCGCGGGCCCGTCGGGCTCTTCAACGCCTTCGGGGCGATCTGCACGGATTCGAGGGTGACTTCGACATCGATCTTCTTTTCCGCCATGGCGATTCTCCCGCAGAACGCGAACGTCCGCGTCCGCCGCGCTCCCCTACTGGCGGGGGGCGGCTGATGCGAAGGTAGCAAAGGCCGGACGGGAATGCCAACAGGAAATGCTTCTACAGTTCGGAAGGGGCGGCGGCGGGGGGCGCGGGGAGGTCCTGCCGCAGTTCCCAGATGCCGAGGGTCGTATGGCCCTGGCCGAAGTCGGGGATCGTGGCGACGGGGCGGTAGCGCGTCTCGAGAAGGGCGCGCAGTTCCCGCTGTTCCTCGATGGGGAGCTCGGCCATCGAGGGTGCGCCGATGGCGAGTCCGTAGCCGGAGAAGACGGCGAGGCGGGAGGGGCTTTCCAGGAGAAGCGTCTCCAGGCCGGCGCGGTTCAGCACATGGAGCGCGGCGGCGTCTTCGTCGGACAATGCCGGGAAGTAGCCGAAGGGTCCCATCTCGAATCCGGAGGGCAGGAGGCGGTCCGCCTCCACGGCGATGTAGGCGTCCTGGGTGAGCAGGGGGACGTCGGGCGGGGTCTCCTTGCGGATGCGGGCGCCCACTTCGCGGAGGAGGGCGAGGTCCGAGGTCTTTTTGGTGACCGACCAGAAGCGGTCCTGCCGCAGCAGCACCCAGTCCTGGCAGATGGGGGACGCGGCGGCGGCGATGCAGGCCCAGAGCCACAGGGCGCCCAGCGCGGCGGGAAGGGCGCGGCCGTCCCTCTCCGCGCCGGGGACGGCGCGGGGGAGGAGCTTCCAGAAGAGCACGGACACGGCGGCGGCGAAAACCGGCATGACCGGCGTCTGGTAGTCGTCGTACGGGAACGGGCTCGACAGGTGCACCGCGAAGATCGCGGCGAAGCAGGCGAGCCAGAGCGCGGGGCCGCCGCCTCCGGCGCTCGCGAAAGCGGCGCGCCGCTCGTTTCGCGGCGCGCCGCAGAGGAGCGTCGCGGCGGCAACGGCCAGGGCCGCCAGCGCGAGGTGTCCGCGGGCGAGGCGGGCGAGCGATCCGGCGGCGAAGACGAGGCCTCCCGCCGCACGCCCCGTGTGGAAGGAGTTGGCGAAGCGGAAGGCCTCGAACGACTGCGCGACGGGCTGGCAGAAGAAGAGGAGCAGGCCCGCGATTCCGCCGATCCCGTAGGCGAGCCACAGCCAAGGGCGGGTGCGCGAACCGGCGCCCCGCGCGCGCCAGCCGACGACGGCCAGCCACACGCCGGCCACGGGAAGCGCGGCGCCCAGGGAGAGGCGCGCCGCCGCGGCGCAGGCCAGCAGGAAGCCGCCCAGCGCGGCGGCGGAAAGGCGATCGCGGCGGAGCGCGGCGTCCAGGGCCATGAGCCCGCCCGCGAGGCAGCAGGCCGCGAGCGCGTAGGTTTTGGGGATCGTGGTGAAATAGACGTGGTAGGGGCTCAACGCGAGCATCAGGAAGGCGGAGGCTCCGGCGGCGAAGGCGGCGAAGGGAGCCCGGTTTCCGCCGTCGCGCGGGAATGCGCCGGACGCGAGGCGGGCGGCGAGCAGGGACGACAGGAGCCCGAGGACGGCGGTGAAGAGGCGGCCCCCCGCGATGCCGAAGGGCGACCAGAGCGGCGAAAGCAGCCCGTAGACCCACGGCAGAAGCGGTCCCTGGGTGAAGAAGAAGTCGCGGTAGGGGCGGAAGCCGCGCGCCACCTGCCGGGCGGCGTAGAGGTACCAGCCTTCGTCCTGGTTCAACGCGCCGAACCAGACGGTTGCGGCGGAAAGCAGAAGCACCGGGAGGATGGCGGGGAGCAGCATCCAGTCGCGTCGCGGAGAGTGGGTCCTCATGGCGTGTCGCCTCCGGGCGGGGGGACCGGGGCGGCGGCGGCCTTGTCCCGCAGGGTTTCGAGAATCGCGTCCGCGGCGCGTCCGGAGGCGTTGCCGTCGCCCAGGGCGTGCGCGACGGCATCGAACTCGGCCAGCATCGCGGCGCGCCGCGTTTCGTCGGCGAGAAGCGGACGGAGGGCGGCCGCCACGTTGGCGGGGTTGCAGTCGCCGTGCAGGAGTTCCGGCATGACCGCGCGGCCCGCCACGATGTTGACGAGGCCGACGAAGGGGGTCGCGAGGATCCGGCGCGCCGCCCGCCCGACGAGCCAGTTCATGCCCATGCGATAGACGAGGATGGACGGGCACCGCATCAGGCAGGCCTCGAGCGTTGCGGTGCCGGAGGCGATGGCGGCGGCATGCGCCTGGCGCAGCGCCTGGCGCGCCTGGCCATCGACGATGCGCCAGGAGCGCGGCGCCTCCGGCGTACGGGCGACGATCGCTTCGGCCAGCGCCCGCATGGCGGGGGTGGATGCGGGGATCAGGAAGGTGCATCCGCCGGGGTCGCGGTCGAGTTCCGCGGCGGCGGCGAGCAGGATGGGCAGGATGCGTTCGATTTCGCCGCGGCGGCTTCCCGGGAGGAGCGCCACGCGGCGCGGGGCATCGCCCCACGGGAGGTCCGCCAGGGGCTCGGCGAAGGACTCGCGGGCGCGATCCACCAGCGGATGGCCCGCGAAGGTCACGGCGAGGCCGGTCTCGCGGAAGCAGGCGGGCTCGAAGGGGAAGAGGGTGATCAGGCGGTCGAGGGAGCGGGCGATTTTCGGGATGCGCCCGCGATGCCAGGCCCAGACTTGCGGGCAGATGTAGTGGACGGTGGTGAAGCCCTTCGCACGGGCGCGGGCGGCGACGCGGAGGTTGAAGCCGGGATAGTCGATGGTCAGCACGAGGTGGGGGCGCCAGCGGGCGATTTCGTCCCGGACCGTCCGGAGCAGGCGCAGGAAGAAGCGGGCGCGGCCGAGCACGGCGAAGAGGCCGATGACGGCCATCTGGTCGGCATGGCCGAGGAGGGCGACGCCTTCCGCGCGCAGGGCCTCCCCGCCGGTGCCGCGGAATTCGACGGGGCCGTCCCAGCGTTCGCGGAGGGCGCGGACCAAGGCGGCGGCGTGCATGTCGCCGGACGCTTCGCCCGCGAGGACCATGCAGCGCAGGGGCTCTCCAGGGCGGGGCGGGGGAGGGGCGATCGGGGGTTTTGCGGACATCGTGGACGGCGTAAGGCGGGGTGGACGCGACGGGTGCGGTCCGGCGTCAGGCGGGGGGGAGGGGCGGGAACCGTTTGTCGATCTCCTGGCGGGCGAGATCCACGGCGCGGCGGGCCTTGGCGAGGTTGCCGTGCAGGGAGTAGACGTCGCGCACGACGAACGAAGTGTTCACGTCGCGGCCGGCCACGGCGTCGAGGGTGCCGTTGATTTCGGCGGTCCAGGCGGCTTCGTCGAAGTCGCGGGACACGCCCAGGAGGTTGGGGTCCGGCTTGCGCGAGAAGAGAATCCGGCGGCCGTCGAGGTATTCCGCCATCTTGCGCTGGTCGGCCCAGCGGGAGATGGAGACGGCGGCCAGGTTGGGGAGTTTCGAGAGGGAGGTTTCCCAGAGGGGGTCGGCGGGTTCGCAGCAGCCCCAGTAGACGAGGCCGAACATCGCCGCGAGGTCGCGGTAGTACGGGAAACAGAATTCGTGGAAGAGTTCGGGCGAGACGCCCACGGTCTCCTGGCTGTCCATGCCGGCCCACATGTCGGAGAGGCGGACGCGTCCGGGCTGGACGGGGGCGCGTGGCAGGCGCGTGGTGAAGTTCATGCAGGTGCCGCAGGTGCACTGGTTCCCGTTGTTGAGTTCGAGCAGGCCCTCGGACTCGGCCCAGCGCGCCGCCCGCGCCGCGTTGTCGCGCAGCAGGGCCATCAGCGCGTGCAACTGGCCGGGGGCGTCGTACATGGCCATGAAGAAGGTCTCCATGGACATGAGGCGGAGCAGGCGCTGGGTGAGGCAGCAGTTGCCGTACACGCCGGAGCGGAGCGTCACGGGGAGGAGGTCGCCGAGCAGTTCCTCGAGGAAGGCCTTTTCGGCGAGGGTGCCTTCGCGGTCCACGCCGAAGGTCGCGGGCTTCACGCGATCGAAGCCCTCGGAGAGGTCGGTGATGGGGCACTCCACGTGGTAGCCGAGTTCGAAGCCCTCGGCGTCTTTCACGCGGCTCGTGGGGATTTCGATGCCGAACTCGTCGCACCAGAAGTGCCAGCCGATGTCGAAGGTGTCGGGGCAGACGTGGTCGTCGCCGAGGATTTCGTGGTGTCGGATGTTGCGGAGGAGCGGCCCCTCGTAGCGGCGGCCGAGTTCGCTTTCGCACTGGAAGATCGCGGCGGGCATGAAGTCGCGGTCGAAGGTCCAGCTCTCGATGGCGAACGGCGGGCGGGCGCCGGGCACGCCGTCGTTCGCGTCGGTCCAGACCTTGCGGCGCGCCGCCTGGACGGGCAGCGCGGCGATTTCGGCCTGCCGGCGGGCCAGTTCGCGAATGCGGGCGCGGTCCTGGAGGGGGAGTGCATCCATGGTGTTTCTGCCGGGGGCTAGGGTGCTTCCTTCGCCTCGGGCGAGTCGGGATATCGGGCGCGGAGCTGGGAGAGGTATTGGGCGGCCTTCCCTTCTTCGCCGGCACGGGCCCAGGCGCGGGAGAGCATGAGCAGGGCGCGGGGCTTGAACTCCTCGTACCCGTAGAGGATGTCGACCTTGAGATAGGCCTTGGCGGCGTCGGTCCAGCGTTCGGCCTCGAAGTGGAGGTCGCCCTGGCCGAGGATGGCCTGCGCGGCTTCGGCGGATTCGTGATCGGTGGCGACCGCGGCGGCGTAGGCGTCCATGGCGTCGGCGGCGGCGCCGGAGGCGCGCAGGCTGTGTCCCTTGCCGAGGAGCGCGGCGGCATACCGTCCTCCCTCGGCCGGGTTTTCGAGGATCTTCGAATAGGCGGCGATGGCGTCGGCGTGCCGTCCTGCGGCGCGGAGGGATTCGGCGCGGAGGAAGAGGGCGCGTCCGGCGAAGGCTTCGTCGGCCACGCCTTCCAGCGCGGCCGCGGCCTCGTCGGGACGCCCGAGTTCCGCAAGGAGCTTCCCTTGGAGGTAGCGCGCCTCGCCGGCGAGCTCGCTGTCCGGGAAATCGCGGGAAAGGCGGCGGAAGGCCTCCAGCGCGGCCTCTTTTTCGTCGAGGTGCGTTCGGGCCCAGCCGAGCTTGTAGAGGAGCTTGTCGGCAAAGGGCAGGTCCGGGATGGCGAGGGCGGCCTCGTAGTCCTTGGCGGCGTCGGCATGGCGTCCGGCGTCGAAGGCGATTTCGCCCAGGCGGAAGCCGGCGTCCGCCTCGAGTTCCCCGCCCGGATGGCGTCCGACCAGGTCGCGGAAGCGGGCTTCGCCGGCTTCGGTCTCGCCGCGTTCGAGGGCGATCCACGCCCAGTCGTAGCGGGCCTGCGGTGCGAGCGGGTGGTCCGGATGCGCCTTCAGGAAGGCATCGTAGAGGGGATCGGCGGCGTCCCAGTCCTGCAGGCGGTAGAGGCAGGAGGCGTGGCGGAAGGCGGAGTCCGCGGCGCGGGGCGAGCCGGGGAAGCGCCGGGCGAAAGCGGCCTGCCGCCGGGCGGCCTCGTCGAACTTGCCGGCGTCTTCCAGCGAACAGGCGGCCCACCACAAGGCTTCTTCCGAGCGCCCGGGCACGTCGTCGTCCGCGACGGGCGCGAAGGCCGCCGCGGCTTCGTCGAAACGCTCCAGCGCCCGCAGCGCGAAGCCGGCGCCCAGCGCGGCGTCCCGGGCGGTTCCGTCGGCCTCGCCGGCCTGGCGATAGGCTTCCAGCGCCTCCTCGAAGCGTTCCAGCGCCATCAGGGCGTCCGCGGCGTAGAGGCGGGCGAAGGGGGCGAGGTCGCTCTGCGGGAACTCCGTGGCGGCGCGGTTCGCGAAGGCGAGCGCCTCGTCGAAGCGTCCCGCTTCCAGCGAACGCCGCGCAAGCTCGGCCAGGGCGCGGGGCGCGAAGTCGCTTTTCGGGGCGACGTCGAGGAGGCGGCGGTAGGCGGCTTCCGCGGCGTCGCGCTCCCCTGCGGCGTCCGAAGCGGCGGCCGTACGGAAGATGGCTTCGGCGGCGAGCGGGCTGTCGGGATGGAGTTCCGCCAGTTTCGCGAACGCGTCGCGCACGGCGGCGGGGTCGGACGGCTCGCGGCGGAGTTCGCAGGTCCCGAGGCTGTACAGCAGGTCGGCGGGAGGCTTCTCCTCCGGCGGAAGCGCGGCGAGGTGGGCGCGGAAGGCGTCGGCGGCCTCGGCGGGGCGATCCAGTTCCAGGAGGCTGTAGGCGAGGATCTGCCGGATTTGCGGTGCGCGGGAGTCGTCCGGGAAGTCCTTCAGGAAGGCGGCGGCGCTTTCGGCGGCTCCGGCGTGGTCGTTCTCGTTCCAGCGGGCGAAGACCGGGTCGCCGGCCGAACGGGCGCGGAAGAGGTCGCGCCAGCGTTCGGCCTCGGCGCGGGTCCCGGCATCGGCCGCTTCCGTCTTCGCCACGGTGTCGAAGGCGTCGGCGGCCTTGACGGGCTCCCCTGCCGCGGCGAAGGCGTGGCCGGCGTTCATGCGGCAGACCACCGTGCGCGCATCGTCCGGGTCCAGCTGCGCGGCTGCGGCGAGGAAGGTTTCGGCCGCCTCGGCCGAACGCCCGAGGGCGTGGAGCGAGAAGGCCCGGCCGATGCGGGCCTCGCCGCCCAGCGGGGGCGGGGCATCGAGCAGGCCGGCGTAGGCTTCGGCCGCGGCTTCGTGGCGTTCCAGTTCGCGGAGGCCGTCCGCGGTCCGGAGGCGGCAGCGGGGCGTCTGCGGGTCGTCGGGGAAGCGTGCGGCGAAATCCTGGTAGGCCTCGACGGCCGCGGCGGTGTCGCCGGTCTTCGAGAGCGCCTCGGCGCGCAGGAAGCGGAGGTGCGAAGCGTACTGCCCCTCCGGTTCGGCGGCGAGGAGCTCGTCGGCGGCCTTTGCGCACTCCGCCCATTGTTCGGACTGGAAGAGCGAATCGGCCCAGCCGATGCGGGCGGCCGCCGCGAGGGGGCTCTCGGGCGCTTCGCGGAAAACGGCCGCGTAGTGCCCGGCCGCTTCTCGGGGAGCCTCTTTCGAGGAAAGACGGGCCAGCCAATAGTGGGCCTCGGGAACGCGCGGGGAATCGGCCCGCTCGCGAAGCAGGCGCTCGAAGATGGGTCCGGCCTCCGCAGGACGATCGGCCTGGGCGAGCGATTCGCCCCAGCGGTACAGGGCGGTGTCCAGCTCGGCGAAATCCGGATGATCCCGCACGAGCTTCTGGAACTCGTCCGCCGCGAGAGACGGCTCGCCGCGAATCAGGAGCCCCGTCGCGAAGTTGAATTGCTCCACGGCATCGGTCGCCGCCGCCAGCGGAAGCGCGGCAAGCAGCATGCCGCCAAAGAGCCAGGAACGCATGCGGGAAGGAAAGGGAAAGGACATGGGTTGTCTCCGTCGAAAGATAGCGGAAGTATGCCATAGTCCCACGCGCCTTTGCGAGACGAAAGGGCGCCGGGAACGACGCTCCCATCCGTTTCGCGGCAGGGACGGCACAGCCGCCCGGCGCCTGCCTTTCCGTTTGCAGGCTCCAGCGTCTTGGAATATGATGAAGCCAATGGACGTTCAGATGTCGTGAAACGTTGATGAGGAGGTCTTGACCATGAACCGGAAAAATGTCGTGGGTGCGCTGGTGCTTCTCGCCCTCTCCGCTGCGGCGAACGTCCGCGCGGAAACCCTCTCGGGCTCCGCGAATCCCGTCCGCTACGAGAATCCCTTCCAGGGGAACTACGCCGCCGAGGTGGACCCGAGGGTTCACTTCCGCTTCCCCACATGGCTGAACAATGCGGTCTCCTACCATTCCGGTTCCAGCGATTCCATCGTCACGGAGAACGGCGATTTGGAGACGAACGACGCCTGGATTTCCCTTTCCACCGCCGACGGCTCGCGTTTCAAGGCAGGCACCCTCCTCCACTCCAATGTCTCCAATGCCGGATACGACCGAAGCCTTGCCTACGAAATCTTCGTCGGGAACTTGTTCGTGGGCTCCTTCGAGATGGACATCGGTTCGCCCCGCGCCTATTTCCTGGACGAACTGGAGTATGCAACGACAACCACGAACCTCTTCGTCCAGTTCACGTCCATGCCCGCATGGCAGTCCGAAACCTTCCGGCAAGGCACCCTCACGCTGGTCCACCCCATCCCGGACCGCCTGCGGAAACTGGACATGACCGTGGCAAGCTCTTCGTTCGATGCCGCAACCGACTGGTACGATGGCCTTCCAAGCCACATGCTGAACCTGTTCCCGGATAAAACCTGGCAGGATGACGGACGAGAGCCCGCAGGCGAGTACTGGACCGTCCTGGACATCGCGGACGGCCCCAAAACCATCGATGCCATGCTCGTACAGAACCGCAACATGGCATATCAGTCCGAGGATATCGAAATCTTCGCGCCGGACGGGAACGGCGGCTGGACATCGATCGTCAAGATCGACGACCTCGGCGACAGCCGGTACACCATCTTCCGGCTGACGTCTCCCGTCACCGTCTCGCAACTTCGCATCGAAATCCCCGACACGGATCCCCTGGATGCCTACGGACGGCGATACGTCGCCACGTTCATGGTCTTCGAGGTCCTGCCCGACAAGACCCGCGGAACGCAGCTGATGCTCTTCTGACGGCCGCCGGAAGCCGTCGTCGGCACGCTTCGCCATGTTTTCGCGGGCGTCGCGCGGGGCTGCACGCGCAGGTCTCCCATGGCGACGGGGATTGCGGTTTATGGGACGATGGCGATCTGCAGATGTTCCACGGGGGAGCGGAGGGTCTGCTTGCGCTCGCCCCAATCGTCGTCGGCGACGAGGAAGGAGACGTCGGGTTTCCCCGAGGCGGGGACGCGGAATTCGTAGCGGGTTTTCTCGCGATGGCGCGCGATGCGAATCGGAGAAACGGGCTTGTCGTCCAGGACCATCCATGCGGCATCGCCGGGGGAGGCGCCGTCGATGGCGGGCCCGGAATCGGCGCCGGTCGGACGGTGCGTGTCGTCGGTCACCTCGAGAATCGCGATCAGCTCGCGGTTGTCGGTCCTGAACCACGCTCCGGCGGAAAGGTCGGATGGTCCGCTCCACCAGCGCGTGGCGTCCGGCTGCCCGACGAAGCGGTTTTCCACATCGTCCGCGAAGACCAGATCGGGCGTGGTCCCTTCCCAGGCGATGGATGCGTCCGCGACGGGGCGACGCCACGAGAGGACGGCATGTTCGGAGGCGAGCACCCTTCCGTCGGGGTCAAGGAGGCGGACGAGAAGGGTCGATCCGGGGTTGTCGCCACGGTCGTATCGAGCGAGTTCGGCGGGGCCGCCACTCAGCAGTTTCCAGCCTTGCGACCCACTCCGCACCCGTACCGCGACGATGTTGAGTCCGTGCCGGAGCGTCACGGGGAAGACATGGTCTGCAAGGGTGAAGCGGCCGCCTTGGTTCCCGTTTTCAAGCGTGTCGTAGACGCGGATGCCGTTGACGAACCATTCCATCCACCAGTCTGCCGCGGCGCCGACGTTCACGGCGAGGTCTTCCGCGGCGGTGATGGCGGCGACGAGCAGAACCGGCGCGTGCTCGCGCACGCCGCCGCCCGCTTCCGCGAGGTCGAGAAGCCCTTCGGCGTTGGCTTCCATTTCGATGCCGCGTACGCCTTCCACGATTTCGGGCACATGGTCCAGCGTCGTGGGATCGGCGTTTTCCGGGAGATTGAAGAAGGCGCGCCAGCGTCGTGGCCAGCGGATGTCCGGCGCATGCGCCTTCGTCCGGACCGTGGCGTCGAGGCGCGCGCTTCCGCCTGCGGGGACGGTGAACGGCGCAGGGGCATCGACGGAGGCGATGCCGCTTTCGGTTCCGGGGACGAAATCGAGACGGAGCTCCATGGACTTGTCCGAGGGGTTTTCGACGGTGATGGGGAAGGTGTCCGTCGCATCCGAGGCAAGGCACAACGGGAGGGGCAGGTGCAGCGGCGTCGGGGCGAACGACGGGGGTGCGGCATCGGCAGGCGCATTCCAGCGGACGAAGACCGGATCGGGGGAAAGCGGCACGGCGACAGTGCCGGGGGAGAGGAAGCCGAGGGGCGCGATATTGCCGAAGAGATCGCAACGCGTTGGATGGGATGCGCCTTCGCCCAGATGCAGCGGCCGAAGGGTGGTCTCGTTGTCGGACCATGCAACGACGATGTGGCGGCGCGCGTCGGCATCGGCGAACCAGTGCGCTTCCGCGCCGGCGGGGAGTGCGTTGGAGAGCGAGGCGCGATGGGTCGCATGGCGAAGGTTCCGGACGGTCGTGCGGTAGGCAAGAATGACGGGGCGTGGCTCCTCGAGAGAGCCGTTGAGGGAGCTGTAGTTGGCATCGCCTCCGCCGATGAGAAGGCGGAACCAGTGGAACAGCTTCAGTCCGGCGGACTGGGCATACACGAGCTTCTGGACGGCAGTACGCGCCTGGATGCGCTGCTGCATGGGCGTGAAGGCGGCAAATCCCGATTCTGTCCCGGCGCAGGGCCGCTCCGGGCGATCGGCGGCGCGGGCCGCCTCGAGAAGCCTGTTGTGCGCGGCGCGTTCGGCGGCGGCGCCGGGCCCGTGCCCGTGGTATGCCCAGACATCGAGAAGGTCGAGCGGAAGGATTTCGACGAGCCGCCGGGCGCGGCGCGCGCCTTCTTCCCCGGCAAAGCACAAGCCGCCGTTCATGACGATGGCGGACGGCGTTGCCTCCTTGATGGCGCGGGCGATGGTTGCGAAACCATCGGCGTATGCCTCGGGGGGGCCGGGGTAGAAGAACGTGAGATCCGGCTCGTTGCCCAGTTCCCAGAAGGCGCGCCCGTCGGGATCGTAGCGGCGCGCCTGGGCGGCGGCGAGGGCTGCGCGGCGGAGGTTTTCGGCATGGCGCGCGTCGGGGTCGTCATGCCAGGCGATATCCATGAAAAAATAGGGGCGGAAGCCGTAGCGTCCATGCAGGGCGGTTGCGCGGGCCATTGCGTCCTCGTCGTCCTGGTCGCACCCGAAACCCCTGAGGATGTCGGCGCCCATGAAATCGGCCCACTTCCAGAAGCGCTCGTCGGAGAATCCGTTGCAGGGGTCGACGCCGTAGAAGAATTCGCCGTCGCGCGCGCGCGGGAGGGGGTCGCGGTCGCTGGCCATGAGCATCACGGCGCGCGAAAGGATCGGGGCGGCATCGCCGTCGGTATCAGGGCGCACTTCGATGGCGAGCCGGTAGACGCCCTGGGGAAGGCGCGTGGCGTCGAAGGCGATGGCGATTTCGTCGTCGGCACCGGCGGCGAGAGTGCGGCGGATCTCGAAGGTTTCGACGGGGTTGTCCAGGTCGTCGGAAAGAACACCCGAACAACGCGCGGGGAAATCGACGCGGGCGAGATTCCGGAAGGCCAGGCGGATGGGATGGGAAACGCCTGTTTCAAAGACGAACATGTCGCGGTCGGCGCGCAGGCCGTCGAAGCGGATCAGGCGATGGAAGTCCGGATCGGAGTCCAGGGGATATCCGCGCACCCATGCGGCGCGAATCTGCGCAGGGCCGGAACAGGCTCCATAGCGCAGGTCGACCCCGTTGGCGGGCAGTTCCTTCGGGTCGATGTCCGATGGCGAGCGGGCGAAGCGCGCGGTGTCGGTCCAGGCGTAGAAGAGGTCCCACTCCGGGAAGTTCCCCCACCCCGATCCGATGCGGACGGAGCCTTCGGCGGTGTCGGCGGAGAGCCAGATCGGGGCGTTAGGCTCGTGGCGTTTGTAGATCCGGATGTCGGCGACAGGGCGGCCCCCATGCTGGAAGCGTTTGGACGTGACATCCAGCAGCACGCTGTTCCACCAGGGGTCCGATCCGAAATGTGCGCCGTTGGCCTCCCAGTAGTGGACCGTTGCGCCGTTGGAGGACATTTCCTTGGGCTGGATCGCCTCGCGCCGGAAATCGAGGCCATGCAGGACGGGATCGCGGTTGAAGAGGACGAAGGCGTCCTCCTCGGTGGCGACGGCGACAAGGGTTTCGTCGGCGGGCCCCTCGCGCTCCGCGGCCTCGAAGGCAAGCCGGACGCGGTAAGGGTCGGCGGGGAGGCCGTGCAGGGGCAGCGTAACGGGGATGCCGGAATCGGCGGAGGCCGGGAGAGAGGCCTCGACGGCGCCCGATCCTCGCTCTTTGCCCATGAGGGTGAGAAGCGTCCAGCGGAGGTTTCCCTGGACCTCGACGGGATTGGCGTTGCGCAGGGTCGCAACGAGCGCAAGCGACGCCTCCGGCCCCGGTTCGGCGACGAGCCCGGACGGCCCCCCGTCTACGGACGCAACGGAAACCGACTTCGCCCAGTTGGCGGGATTCGCGGGCGAAGCGTCGCTCACGACCACGCTATGGACGGCGAAATCGGCGGCCCATGCCTTCACGAAGAGGTCCGGATTCTCCCCGCCTTCGCCGAAGCGCGGCGATTCGATGCGCGCGTGGAGGGGTTTCCAGTCGCGCGAATTGCCCCAGGAGGAGGCGACCTTTTCGAAGCCGTCCGCAGTGTTGGCCCAGAGTTCGACCGCCGTATTGCCGGGATGGTGGAAAAGCACGTCGACTTCTACCGCAGGGGCGTCCCCGCCGCGAAGCGCAGGATCGGTTACGTCGAGGAAAAAGCCACGCAGCCAGGGGTCTCCCGGGACGGAGTCGTGCGCGGAAATCCAGGCGTCGCGCCCATCCACGGAACCGGCGGGGCCGCATGTGCGCCGCGCCAGCTCCATGCCGTGGAACTCCGGTTCGGCACGAAAGACGACCGATGCGGCCGGAAGGGATGCGGCGATCGGGAGGAGCGCAAGCAGGATGGAGCGGAAGGGGCGTGTCATGCGCAGGGGCGTCAAGGGGAACGGCCGCCGGGACGGCCAGGAGCATTCCGGTGCGGAGCCGGCCGTGGCGGCGCGTCTAGCGGAGGATGAACACGGTGCCCGCCGGGGGCTGGTAGTAGGGGACGACATCCTCGGCGGCGGTTCCGAGGCGGATGTCGTCATAGCGCGCCTCGGTGTCTTGCCCGTTCTGCACGAAGACGAAGTTGCGGAAGGTCAGGTTGCCTTGGACGGTCGATGCCGGCGCATCCGTGGGCTGCCAGCACGAGAGGTCCGGGTTGTACCAGAAATGGATGGCGTCTGCGTCGTTCCCGCCGAAGTCGATGCGGAAGACGACGAGCGCGATGGCGCCGACGGATCCGAGGTTGGGGAGTTGGAGTTCGGTCGAGCGCGTGCTGGAGGCGCCGTCCTGCTCCTGAAGCCAGAGGTGTGCGCAGTTGGAGGCGCTTTGCAGGAGGAAGCTTCCCCAGAGCGTGGCGCCGTCGGCACCCACGCAGGCGTATCCGGCGGAGTTGACGACCCGAAGCCCGGCCTGATCGAACACGCCGCCCTCGACGAGGTCGAGCGTACGCTGCGCGTAATTGAAGTTGGGGCCGCCGTAGCCCGCAGCGAGGTTGAGGTAGTTGCCGCCGGAAAGGGCTGGCTCGGTTTCCGGGGTGTATCCCGCGTAGGAGAAGGAGTAGATATTGTCGCGGACCTGGTTCATGTAGCCCTGGCCGGGGCAGCCTGCGGACCAGGCTCCGAGCCATCCCGATGCACCGTTCTGTCCATGGAGGTTGCAGTCGGTAGGGTAGTCGAAGTTCTCGTATGCGAGAAGATCGGCATGGGCCGCGCCGGAGGCGGCGAGGACGATGGCCGCGGATAGCAGCAGCGTTTGTTTCATGGAGGCAGCTCCGGGTTATGGTCGAACAGGGGGAAGGCTCAGGGGAGACTGGGAAGACTGGGGATGATGCGATGGATGGGGTCGGAGCCCGGCGGAAGCAGCCCGTTTCGATCGGCAAGAAGTCGCACGATCTCCCGTCCCGCGAGATGGTTCTGCTTGTCGACGGTCGCCAGGTTGTCCAGCGGTTCGATGGACCGCTCCCAGCACTCGGCCCAGAAATCGTCGAATCCTGAAACGCGGATGCCGCCAGGGCCGACGCGCCATCCGGCGATACGGCAGGCGCCGAGGAAGGGATAGACGGAGCCGTCCTCGAGAAGCATCACGGCATCGGCACCGTCCGGGCGCGCGAGTTCCTCGTAGAGATAGCCCAGCACATGGCGCGTGCGATGCCAATGGGCCGAACCATCGCCCTCGGCGCCCCTGGCGGGAAGGTCGCAGCGGATGGGCTCGAGAGGGGCAAGCCCCGCCTCGAGAACGGCGTTCCGGCAACCGCGCTCGCGGTCTTCCAGCCAGGCGACACCCCGCTCCGTCGTGCTCCAGAAGGGAAGGATGCGGCGACAGCCTTGGGCGACAAACCAGCGCACCAGCGCGGCGGCGCCACCGGCGTGGTCGAACAGCACCTGGTCGCAGGCATCCAGCCCCGGCGCCGCTTCGTTGCTGACCACGGGGATTCCCGCCGCAAGCAGTGTCGAGGCCAGTCCGGCGATCACGGGGAGATAGGCGACCTGCGCCGTCAACACGAGACCCGCAGGGCGGTTCTCGCGCAACCAGGTGCAGGTTTCAGGGGTCAGCCTGTCGCGATGAAGACGCAGGATGCTCAATCCTCGCGCGCTGGCTTCATCGAGCATCCCGGACTCGATGGCATCGATGGTGCCGCCATGGTCTCCGGGCTTTGCATCGAGCGAGCGGTGTGTCGCGACAACGACGGTTCCGGACATGACGCCGTTGTCCGCCCTTTGCGCGCTGCGGGCGACCACTCGGCCGCGACGTCCGCGATTCTCCAGCAGGCCTTCGTCTTCGAGCCTTGCCAGTGCGGCGCGGAGCGTGGGGCGCGAGACACCAAGCGCCTCGGAAAGGGTCATTTCCGTGGGGATGCGCTCGCCGCAGGTCCAGACGCCGTTCGCCAATTGCTCGCGCAGGGCGCGCGCTACACGCTCCTGGGATGTCGTATGGGAACCAATCCGATGCATGGCTTCAAAGAAATTACAAGCAATTTACATTTAGGTGCGCGAATTGTCAAATCACAATACAGCATCCCTAAACCGCCTCACTTTGCCAAGTGAGGCGATCGACACCGCTGGCGGAAATCGTTTGGCGTCGTTCCGGTGATGTGGTATTGTCCCCTGCGTTCTCCGCAGGCGGGGCGAATCGCGCCATCCGCCGAGGATTTTCCCGCAAAACGCCCCTATGCGGACGATTAGCTCAGTTGGTCAGAGCAGTTGCCTTACACGCAACGGGCCGGGGGTTCGAGTCCCTCATCGTCCACCATCATGCCTCCCGCCATCCATCAGCTGGTCGCCGGTTATCGCCAGGGCGACGCCATCAGCAACGAGGCCCGCGCGCTCCGGAAGATCTTCCGGGCCTGGGGCCACCCTTCGGAGATTGTCTGCGAGGCGCAGCGCGCCGCCCCGCAGGTGCGCGCCGAAATCCGCACCCCCTCCGACATCCTTCCCGCCCTGCGCCCCGGCGATGTCGCCCTCCTCCACCTCTCCATCGGCACGGCCATCAACCGTTTCTTCGCGACACTGCCCTGCCGGAAGGTCATCCTCTACCACAACGTGACTCCGGCGGAGTACTTCCGCCTCTACAACCCCGCGCTCCACGACGATCTCGCGGCAGGCCGCCGCGACGCCGCCGCCCTCGCCGGCGTGGCCGAGTTGAACCTTGCGGACAGCCGCTTCAACGCGCGCGAGCTGGAGGCCATGGGCTACCGCGACACGAAGGTGCTCCCGCTGGTCTTCAACCTCGACGAGTTCCCGTCCAACGCACGGGACCCGGCCACCCTCCGGCGTCTCGGCGAAGGCCATGCCAACATCCTCTTCGTGGGCCGTTGCGTGCCGAACAAGCGGCTGGAGGATATCCTGGTTGCCGTGCATTACCTCCAGAAGAACCTCGGTGCCTCCGCGCGGTTCGTCCATGTGGGGTCGTACGCCGGCGTCGAGGCCTACTACACCCTCCTGCTGGCCCAGAACCGCGAGCTGGGCCTTCGCGACACCCTCTTCCTCGGGCCGGTCACCCAGGATGCCCTGAACACCTGCTACGCCTCCGCGGGGCTCTTCCTCTGCCTGAGCGAACACGAAGGCTTCTGCGCCCCGCTGCTCGAGGCGATGCTCCACGGCGTGCCCGTCCTCGCCCGCGACGCCGGGGCCGTGGCCGAGACGCTCGACGGCGTCGGCGTGCTCTTCCACGATCCCGATCCGCGCCTGGTTGCCGAAACCGCCTTCGAAGTGCTGGCCGATCCCGTCTTGCGCGCTTCGATCGTCGGGCGGCAGAACCGCCGCATCGACGCCTTCCGCCGCCGCGATGTGGACGCGGAGCTTCGCGCCCTCTTCGCCCCCCTGGGCCTCTAGCCGGCCCTCCCGCGATCTTTCGCGTTGAACCCCGGCCGCGCAGCGGGGTACCCTTGTCCCCATGAACACCCCCGCCGTCCCGCCTCCCGCCTTCACCTTCCGCGACATCAACCTGGGCTGCTTCGCCATCGACGGCCAGGGCCGCACCGTCGCGACGGTCACCCCGCAAGGCTACATCGACTGGGTGCTCGTCTCCCCGGCGGACGACGGCCCGCTCATCCGCGAGGTCCCGTGCGAGACCCATCTCTGCTACGTGATGGGCCTCAAGATGCTCCTGAACCTGCCATCCCCTTGCGGCGAGCAGGTCGCGCTGGAGCGCGAGCTCCTCGACAACGGGCGTTCCGTGCGGCTCTCCGGCGTCTCCCGCGACCCCGGGGACCTCTGGCGGGGCCACACGGCGGCGACCCTCTCCCCCAACCCCGCGACCGGCCGCCTGGAATGGGCCTTCGAGACGTCGCTGGAGTACCTGGGCGACCGCGCCATCGACGTGGAGAGCCTCGAGTACAACAACGTCTATCCCGGCACCGTGGGCCGCTGCATGCTCTTCGCCCCGCAGAAGACCCACTCCAGCACCATCCTGGTCGACCGCGACGGCGTGCCCTGGAAGTTCCCCCACCAGCATTCGATGCACTACTCGCGCAAGATCCGGACGCTCCGCTTCGCCGCCGGCTCGATGGCCGGCTTCTTCGGCGAGAAGCTCAATCCGGTGGTCGTGGTGGAGGAGTCGTCCTTCGAGCCGGACTGGGCCATCTGCGACATGTACTACGACCTCCACTGCATGTGCCGCGTGCCGCGCCCCATCCAGCCCGGCGAGACGCTCTTCTGGCGCTACCGGGTGAAGTACCTCGACGAAGCGGAATCCGCCCCCGTCACCGGCCGCGCGCGCCACATCCCCGTCGCGGCCGACGACTACCGCGCCTTTTTCTACCCGCGCCTCTCCCTCGGGCGCAACGACCTGAAGAACCCCATCGCGATCGACGCCCCCGAAGAGGGCGACTGCTTCCGCCCCGCGCCCCCGGTGAAGGTCTGGGATCGCGAGACGGGCCCCGCCGGCTCCGGCTCGCTCCGCCTCTCCAACGACTCCCCGCGCGAGACCGCATGGGCCGCCGAACCGCCCAACCAGGTCCCCCCTTCCACGCGCCTGCAACTTTCCGCGCTGGCGAAGGCCGATGGCGTAACGGGCAAGGGGATATTCCTCCGCCTCCGCCCCCATCGCTTCGTGTGGCGTCCCGCCCCGCACGTGGAGTACGGCCCGGCGCTCGAGTCCGAACCCGTCCGGGGCACGACGGACTGGGTGCGCGTGGCCACGCCGGCGCTCGAGGTCCCGGCCGACTCGCAGGACCTGCTCGTGTGGATCGAGGTGGTGCTCGACGGCGAAGGCACCGCCTGGCTCGCGGATGTGGACGTCGATCTCCAGGGCGTCTTCGAGGATGCGCCCCTGTCGCCCGTCCGCACCCCCGTGAAAGGGTAGGGCGGAGGATGCCGACCATGGAAAGCCTGCGGACAAACGCCTTCCGTTGCGGGTTGGACGTGCTGCTGGACGACCATCCCGACTGGCTTGCCGGGCGGCGCGCCGCGTTGCTGAGCCACCCCGCCGCCCTCGACCGCTTCGGCGCAACCTCCGCCGAACGCCTTCACGCCGAACTGGGGGAGGGGCTCGTCGCGCTCTTCGGCCCCGAACATGGCTTCTGGGGGCTGGCCGGCGCGGGCGAGGAAACGGCGTCCGGCGTCCATCCCGCCTGGGGCATCCCCATCCATTCGCTCTACGGCGCCACCCGCAAGCCCACGCCGGAGATGCTTCGCGGCATCGACGTGCTGGTCTGCGACCTGCAGGATCTCGGCGCCCGCTGCTACACCTACCTCGCCACCCTCGACCTTGCGCTCCAGGCGTGCGCCGGCGCGGGCGTGGAAGTGGTGGTGGCGGATCGCCCGATCCCGCTTCCGGGCGTCGAGGACGGCCCCATCGCCGAGGAGCGCTTCTTCAGCTTCGTCGCGCCGCTCCCCCTGCCGATGTGCACCGGCATGACGCCCGGACAGGCCGCCCGGTGGATTTGCCGCCACCGCGACCTGTCGCTTCCCTTGCGCGTCGCGCCGATGGACGGATGGGACGGCCAGGGGCGGCGCGCCGCGGATTGGCCCGACTTCATCCCGCCTTCGCCGGGCATCCGCAGCTGGGAGGCGGGCGCCACCTACCTCGCCACGGTCTCCACCGAGGCCATCCCCGTCCTGGATGTCGGCCGAGGGACCAGCCTCGCCTTCCGCCTGGTGGGCGCGCCGTGGATTGACGCCGGAGCCCTCCGGGAACGCCTGGAGGACGCCGCCCTCCCCGGCGTGCGCTTCCATCCGCACGCCTACGTGGCGGGGACGAAACCCTACGGCGGCACGACGATCCACGGGCTGCGCATCGGCGTTGTCGATCCTGCCGCCTTCCGCCCCGTGCGCACGGGCGTCGCCATCCTCGCCGCCCTGCGCGACCTCTACGGGGGCGACCGCCTCTGGCGTTCCGAAGGCGCCCGCCCCGGATGGTTCGACCGGCTCTTCGGCACCGACGCCACGCGCCTCGCCTTGCAGGACGGCGCCCCGGCCGACGCCATCGCCTCGGCCTGGGCCACGGGCTCACCGGGGCCTGCCGCCGTCTCGGGCTAGCGGCATTCGATGCGGACGGAGCGGAGGAAGATCCCCATGTCGGACGGCCAGCCCGGCTCGCCGAATCGCGCGGGGTCGTAGGGGCGCGGGGAAAAGAAGCGATAGACGCCGGCGGGATGCGGCGCGCCGCCGGGGGCCAGGAGCTCGGCGACGAGGTTGGTGCGGCCTCCGGCGACGTGGAAGGTCGCGCCTTCGCCGCCCCAGGGCGGGAGGACGGTCACGGTTTGGACGGCCCATCCGGGGTCGTCGGAGGGCGGGAACCATTCCGCGTCGAGGGAAAGGGCGACGCGTCCGTCCGCAGGGACGGGGCCGATCACGCCCGAGCCTTCGCGCGTCCAGCGGCCGCCCTTCCGGGAGGCGCCCCAGGGGCCGCGCAGGCCGATGGGGCCGTTGTCGAGCTGCTTCTCCTGGAAAAGCGGCGCGCCGTTTTTCGCGGCGTCCGCCAGGGGGATGACGCGCAGGAGGGTGTTTTCCACCACGCGTTCGCCGGGGAAGACGGGCAGATAGCCGCGTGTGGCCACGGTGGGGAAGCGTCCGGAACGGGAAGCGGCCGGTTCCAGCGCGAACCCTTCCTCCAGCGTCGCGGGCGCGTAGGAAGTCACGACGCAGACGTTCCCGGTGGAGGCCACGGATGCGAGCCATTCCGCGACGTCGGGCCAGCGGTCCCGCTGGTGTTCGCCGAGGCCGAGGACGGGGAGTTCGAGCGTGGCGGCGTGGGGCACGGAGTGCGCGTGGTAGTCGAAGACCGTGAGGGGGCGCCCCATGCCGCGCAGCGTCCGGCGGAAATCCTCGCACCAGGCGCGTGCGCCCTCTTCGTTCACGGCGAAGTAGGCGGCCGGCCACCGCACCGGGTTGGCGAGCCCGAGCGCGGCCGCGAGCGCGCAGGCCGCCACGCCGCTTCCGGAGCGGAGGCGTTCGAAGACCTCCGAGAGGGACGGGACGGACAGCGCCGCGAAGGCGATGGCCACGGGGAGGAGGCGCCGCTGGCTCCACACGCCGGCGGGGGTTTCGGCGGCTTTGACGAAGAGGAAGAGCACCGTCGCCCAGCACAGTCCGCAGAAGGCGATCCGGCGTCCGGGCGGCGCGCCGCTCCGCAGCGTGGCGGCGGTTGCGAGCGCGCCCAGCAGCAAGCCGGGGAGGCGGATGCCGGCGAGCGTCGTGAAGACCGATGCCGCCGCCCGCGGGGGCAGGGGAGGGAGGGAAAAACGGCATGCCGCGAAAAAGAGGAGGAGCGGGAGCAGCGCGATCGCGAGCCACCCCCACGGCTGGAGGCGCGCGTCGCAACGGGCGCAGAAGGCGCGTCCGCGGCGGGTGGTTGCCATGGCCAGGGCGGCGAGCCCCAGCGCGGCGAGGGCGAGGGCGGCGGTTGCGAGCGCGCGGTGTTCGGGAGTGGCGCCGAAGAGGCGGGCCAGGCTCTCCCGGCGCGTCCAGTCGCCGTAGGGCTGGCAGACGTAGCGCGTCATCGCCCATGCGGGGAGCACGCCCGTGATGCCGCCCGCGACCAGGGCGGTCGGGTGGGCGCGGGAGGTCGCGCCGGGGAGGAGGGCCAGCGCCAGCGGTGCGGAGAGGACGAGAAGGGTGGGGTGGACGCTTGCGGCGAAGCCGAGCGCGAAGCCGGCGACGGCGAACGCGGCGGCATGGCGGTAGGGGCGCGCCATGGCGGAGACGAAGGCGGCGGTGGCGAGGAACGCCCCTGCGCCTTCCGCGTAAAAGCCGCGCGAGAACCAGCAGATCCAGGGCGTGCACAGGATCAGGGAGAGCGCCAGCGCCCATCCGCGGAAGCCCGCCTTGCCGATGGCGGTCGCGAGCAGCGTGGCGAACCAGAGGAAGGCGGGGATCGCGGGGAAGACGGGCGGCATGCCGCTTCCGGCGGCGGCGAGCGACAGGAAGGGGGTGAAGAAGGGGACGGTCTGCGAGGTTTCGCCCCGCTTCAGCTGGAAGGCGAGGTCGCGGGTGGGGCGGCTGGGTTTCGCCGTCCGATACCAGAAGGCCTTCTGGAGGGGGGCGGGGACGGCGGCCAGCACGGGGTCCGGGCCGACGATGGGGCGGCCTGCGGCGAAGGCTTCGGCCAGGTCGCGCGTGGCCGAGCAATCGAGCCCGGCGAAGGAATCGTCCTGCGGCCGCAGGAAGAGGAAGGCGGCGGCCAGCGCCAGCGCCAGCGCGGCAGCGGCGGCGAGAGGCCGCGAGGAGCGGCACCTCGCCGCGGCGTCCGGCAGGGCGCGCGCGAGGAAGAAGAGCATCGGCGCCACGAAGGCGAGGCAGGAGAGGATGGCGAGGAGACGGGTCATGGGGCGGGATTTCCGGGCGGCGGGCGTGCGGGGTCGAGGACGCCCCGGATGGAGAGGTCGCCGCGCCAGCCGCCGCGCCAGCCGTCGATGGAGCCGCGGAGGGCGTCCCGGCGGAGGGTGGCGGCCTGGACGAGGATCCGCCAGAGGAAGGCGCCCAGGGCGGGGGGAAGCGGCCGGCGCGCGTGGCGGCGGAGGAAGCGCACGTGGCCTTCGCGGTAGCAGGCGGCCTGGCGGCGGCCCAGCAGGGCGATGGACGCCGAACCGGCGTGGACGACGGCGGCGCGGGCGGTTTCGGCGAGGCGCCATCCGGCGGCGCGCGCGCGGAACGACCAGTCGGCGTCCTCGAAGAAGAAGGGGAAGCCTTCGTCCAGCGGGCCGACCTCGCGCAGGGCGGCGGCGCGGACGAGGAGCGAGGTGCCGCACAGGTAGTCGCCCGCTTCGCCGGGGCGGGTTTCGCGCGGGATCCAGAGGGGGGGGCGCAATCGCAGCAGGCCGCCCGACGGCGGGGCGGAGGGCGGCGCGCCCGCCTGGCGGAGGCGCGAGGAGACGGCGCCGGTGCGGGGGTCGGCCGCCATCGGGGCGAGAAGCTCCTCCAGCGCGCCGGGCTCGCAGAGGGTGTCGTTGTTGAGGAGCCAGACGAAGTCCGCGCCTGCGGCGAGGGCGGCGCGCATGCCGGCGTTCATGCCGCCGGCGAAGCCGAGGTTGCCGTCGAGGCGGAGGATGTCCGCGCCGGGGCAGGCCGCGCGGAGCGCCGGGGCGTCGTGGGCGGTCGATCCGTTGTCCACCACCAGGAGGCGGAGCGCGCCCGGCGCGCGGATGCGCCGCAGCGACTCGCAGCAGGGGGCGGTAACCTCCAGTTTGTTCCAGTGAAGGACGATGGCGGCGACGGAGTTCACGGGACGGGGCGGGCTACAGCGACAGGGGGTCGGACGGTTTGTCCCGGAAGGCCGTGCGGACGATGACGTCGTCGCGGCCGATCCGGTGGAGGCGGCCGCGGACGGTTTGCAGGGCGAGTTCGTAGGAGTTGCATTCGCAGCTGACGTGGGCGAGGTAGACGGCTTTCAGGCGTGGCCCCGCGACGTGTTCGAGGACGTCCGCGCACTGTTCGTTCGAGAGGTGGCCCTGGCGGCCGGCGATCCGCTGCTTGAGCGACCAGGGGCGCTTCGAGTCGCGGAGCAGGCCGGGGTCGTGGTTCGCCTCGAGCACGAGGGCGTCGCAATCGCGCAGGTGGCGGAGGAAGGCCTGGGTGGCGACGCCGGTGTCCGTGGCGAAGGCGATGCGCGCGTCGCCGTCCGAGACGGCGAATGCCACGGGGTCGGCGGCGTCGTGCGAGGTGGCGAAGCTCTCCACGTCCATTCCGGCGGCCTGGAACGACTGTCCGGCCTCGAAGATGTCCCAGAGGAATCCGGCGGGCGCGATGCGGGCGCGGTTGCGGACGACGGCTTCCACGGCGGTTGCGGTTCCTTCGGTGAGGAAGCAGCGGAGGGAGGTCTTGCGGAGAAGCGGGGCGATGCCGGAGATGTGGTCGGCGTGCTCGTGGGTGACGAGGAGGGCGGAAAGCGTGTCGAGCGGGCACCTCGCCGCTTTCGCGCGGGCCTGGAGTTCGCGGAAGGAGAGCCCCTGGTCGATGAGCAGGGACTCTCCGCGGGAGGAGGTGACGACGATGGCGTTGCCGGAGCTTCCGCTGGCTAGGATGTTGAGGCGCATGGGGAGTTATCGTGTGCCCTGGAAGGGGGGCGGGGTTTCCGCGGCGGCCGTTGCGACGCCCCGCCGGGCGAGTACGTTCCAGACGGTCCGGAAAAGGATCCGGAGGTCGAGCCAGAGGCTGCGGTGATCCACGTACCAGGTGTCGAGGGCGAACTTCTCCTCCCACGAGACGGCGTTCCGTCCGTTCACCTGCGCCCATCCGGTGATGCCGGGCCGGACCTCGTGGCGGCGCGCCTGTTCGGGCGAGTAGAGGGGGAGGTAGTCCACGAGCAGGGGGCGGGGGCCCACGAGCGACATGTCGCCGCGGAGCACGTTGAGCAGCTGGGGGAGTTCATCCAGGCTGGTGTGGCGCAGGGTTCGGCCGAAGGGGGTGATGCGTTCGGCGTCCGGCGCGTCGCCGGCGAGCATGGTGCGGAACTTGAGGATGGTGAAGACGCGGCCGTGGAGGCCTGCGCGGGGCTGGCGGAAGAGGACAGGTTCCCCCATGCGCCGGCGCACCGCGAGCGCCACGATGGCGAGCGCCGGGAGCCAGAGCGGGGCGGTCGCGATCACGGTGGCGAGGTCGAAGAAGCGTTTCATGGGGGCGGGCGCCTGACGATGCGGGAGGAGAAGCCGAGCATGCCCTTCGCCGCCGGCTTGCGGGGCGGCTTCGGGGGCGCGCCGCGCGGCGCGCCGCCGGGGAGGCGCGCCACCGCCGGTTGCGGGGTGCGGCGGCGCGGGTCGAAGGGGAGGGCGTTCCGGATGCGGCGGACTTCGGGCGGGGCATCGGGGGTGCCGGGGTCGGCCACCACCTCGACCACGTCGAAGCGGTAGAAGCATTTGGGGAAGCCGGCCTGGCGCAGGTAGGCGGATGCGGCGCGGTTGAGGGCGCGGCGCTTGTCGTGGCGGATGGCCGCGGCGGGCCTGCCGAAGGCCTCGCTGCGGCGGCTTTTCACCTCGACGAAGACGATGGAGTCGCCGTCGCGCGCGACGATGTCGATTTCGTCGTGGCGGTTGGGGCGCACGCGCCGGCCGAGGATGCGGCATCCCTCGCGCTCCAGGAACGCGGCGGCAACGTCCTCCCCCCAGCGTCCGAAGGCGGCGCTGTCGCCGACGGGCGCAGGTCCTGGGCGTCCGGCGGGGCGGAAGACGCCCGCGACGCGGCGGAGGAAGGTGGAGACGGAATCGAACATTCGGTACGCGCCGGCCGGTCAGTCGAAGCCGATCCAGACCACCCAGTGGCGGGTGTCGGTGTATTCGTCGTCTTCTTCGATGGGGATGGCGTAGTCGAAGCGGATGGGGAAGCCGGGGAGGTCGATGCGGATGCCGACGCCATAGGAGGCGGCGTATTCGCCGAAGTCGGCGTCGAAGGGGTCGGACCAGACGTTGCCGATGTCGAAGAAGCCGACCAGGCGGAACCACTTGCCCAGGGGGATGCCGTACTCCGCGGAGGCCATCGCGAGGGTCTGGCCGCCGACGGAGCGGTAGTAGCCGGAGTCTTCGAAGCCGGGTTCGGCGTAGAGGGCCTTGGGGCCCACGCCGCGGTAGTCGAAGCCGCGCAGGGTGCGCCCGCCGCCGAGGTAGAGGCGGTCGGCCACGTGGAGGACGTCGCCGTCGTCGTAGGTGTCGACGGTTTCGGCGCGCAGTTTCACGCTGAGCACGTGGTCGAACCAGAGGGGGAACCAGTTGTTGAAGGTGATGCCGGTCCTGTAGAGCTCGTTGTCCGAGCCCAGCCAGGCGTTCCGCGTCTCGAAGAAGATCGAGGTCTGCATGCCGCGGGTGGGGACGAAGGCCCTGTTGCGGGTGTCGAACGACCATGCGAGGCGCAGCCTGCCGTTGAGCTGGCGGTCTTCGATGTCCGTGAAGAAGAAGGGCGTGGAGGGGTCTTCGGAGAGCACGTAGGCGCCTTTGGGGAAGTCGTCGAACTCCACGGTCTCGATTCCATAGCGCACGGTGAGGCGTCCGGGGACAATGCGCGCGGGGAAGGCGAGGCTCGCGCCGGCGCCGATGCGGCATTCGTCGAACTCGTCGTACCGGTTTTCGCGGCGGTAGGCGTCCACGGTCAGGTTCAGGCGGCGGTCGAGGAACCAGGGTTCGCTCACCGAGACATCGATCGAGGTGCGGGATTTGGCGACCTCCATGCTGGCGCGCGCCTTCTGCCCTGCTCCGCGGAAGGTGGGCCAGTTGGCGATGTCGAAGTTCCCCTGCGAGATTTCGGCGTATCCGAGGAGGTTGTCGATGCTGGAGAAGCCCGCGCCGACCATGAACTGGCCGGTCCGCCTCTCGGTGACTTCGTAGACCAGGTCGCGCCGGCTTGGGTCGCCTGGCACGGGCGTATCGAAGAAGCGGACGGTTTCGAAGAAGCCGAGGTTCTGGAGGCGGCGCTGGTCGCGGGCGGCGGCGACTTCGTCGTAGACCTCGCCGGGGTTCAGGGAGATTTCGCGGCGGATCGCCTTGTCCTTCGTGGCGGAATTGCCCCGGACGAAGATGTTGCGCACGTAGGCGAGGGCGCTTTCGCGCACTTCGAAGCGGATGGCGATGGCGGCCTCGCCGCCGGGGACGGGTTCGGTGGCGATGCGGACGTCGGTGTCGACGTAGCCGCGGGAGGTGAAGACCTCCCGGACGCGGCGGGCGGCTTCCCGGATGCCGGAGCGGGAGGCCACGGCGCCGGGGGCGACGGGGCGCGCCGCGTCGAGCACCATGGCCTTGTCGAAGAGGGTCACGCCGGACACGTCCACCGAAGCGACATGGTAGAGCGGGCCTTCCTCGATGGCGAAGACGAGGTGCTGTCCACTGCCTTCGGTCACGACGCGCGGGGAGGCCACGCGGGCGTCGAGGTAGCCGGCGTCGAAGTACAATTCGCGCACTGCGTTCCGGACCCCCTCGCGTTCGCCGGCGGTGAAGTCTTTCTTGCGGAAGTAGTACAGCGGATGCCACGGCGAGGGGATGCCCAGTCCCGCGCGCAACTTCGGGGAAGCGATGGCGGAATTGCCCTCGAAGCGCATTCCGAGCACCTTGTTCTTTTCGCCTTCCTCGATGCGGATGGCCACATCGCCGTAGCCGGGCGCGTCCGGACTGGGGGTCACGCGGCCCTCGACGCGGACGTCGGGGTAGTGCTTCTTGCGGTATCGGTCGCGCACCTTGGCGCAGTGGGTGGCGAGCACGGCGTCGTCGAGGAACTTGCCTGCGGGGATGTCGAGCCACTTGCGGATCTTGCCGCTGCCGAAGGCGTCGTTGCCCCGCACGACGATCGTGTCCGAGAAACGCAGGCGGCGGCGCACCACGAAGACGACGCGCGCGCCGCCGTCCCCGAGCGCCTCCACCTCCACGCCGGCGTAGCTGAAGCGCTCCGAATCCAGCAGGGCGCGGACGTCGCGCGACAGCACCTCCTGCGACACCGGGGCGCCGGCGCGCACGGACGCCAGCGCCAGCACGTACTGCCTGTCGGCGGGGAGGTCGTCGTCCAGATGGCGCACGTCGATTTCGCGGACGATGGCGTCCCCCGCCGCCTGGGCGGCCGCGAAGACGGGGAGAAGGAGGACGAGGGCGAGGAGGGGGAAGGTGCGTTTCATGGGGGATGCGGGAGGCTCGCGGATCGGTGGTCAACGGCGCGGGGGGAAGGCCGGGGCCGTCGCCCCAGGGTGGATTACTCCCCGGCCTCTCCGCCCGCGGGGGCTTCCGCAGGGGCGGCCGCGGGATAGAGCATGGCCTGGATGCGCTCCTCGATTTTCTCGGCGAGCAGTTCGGCGGCGGCTTCCTTCTGGGCATCCTTGGCCTCGCGGATCTTGGCCTTCTCCCGCTGCTTGGCCGTCATGCTCTTTCTCTTCTTCTTCTTGCCGCCCTTTTCGAAGGCGTCGTCGATGGCGCGTTCTTCGAGGGTGTCGAGTTTCTTCTGGGCGGACTGCCGGTCGGTGAAGGTGCCTTTCACCTCGGCCTTGCGGGGGGCGAGCTTCGCGGCCGGGAAGATTTCGCCTTTGGAGAGCTCGTCCTCCATCCACTCCTTCTTCAGCTCGGCGAGGACCTTCGGGAAGCACCGCTCCTCCTTCTGGATTTCCTTCAGGAGGGCGCTCCTCTCCGGGCCGGTCATCAGTTCGTAGGAGGGCTGCTTCGCGAAATCGGTGATCTTCATGAGGTAGATCATCTCCGCGCGGGCGAGAGTCGCCGCAAGGCACAGGCCGGCCAGGGCGAAGAGAAAACGGGAACGGGGCGTGAACGGTTTCATGGTGTCATCTCCTGGGGTTTTCGGCATCGTTTTGCCAATGGAACCAGTTTGAAAGGTACTCCCCCGAAAGTCAAGCCATCGCAATCCCTGCGCGTGGGCGCGGAGGCTGTCGCCCGTCTTGCGCGAACGGCGCGCCGCGGGCGGCGAACCAGTCGCGGACGGTTTCGGCGGGAAGCCCGCGGATGTTCGAGGCGGACCCGCGGATTTCGCGCACGAAGGGCCGGAGCGAGTCCAAGTCGTAGGCGCCGGCGCGGTCGATCGTGCCGAAGCGGGCGAGGTAGTCCCGGGCGTCCGCCTCCGTAATGGCGCCGAAGGAGATCCACGACCGCTCCGCCCGGGATTCCGGTGCGCCGTGGGGGGCGGCGAAGATCATGCCCGTCACCACGAGTTGCTCCCGGTTGGAGTACGAGCGGAGCATCCGCACGCCCTCTTCGACGGTCGCCGGCTTGCCCAGGCACGCCCCGTCGATGAACACGACGGTGTCCGCGGTGAGCATCCAGCGATCCATGAAACGCGGGCGCAGGGCGTCGAATTTCCGCCGTGCGTTCTCGACGGCGGTGCGCACGGGATCGCCGGGGAAGAGGATTTCCTCGGTTTCCGCGGTGGCGACATCGAAGGGGAAGCCCAGGCCGCGCAGCACGTGGTGGCGGCGTGCCGACGCCGTCCCCAGAAGAATCGGTTTGTCATCCATACGGTTTCCATGCCCTGGGATACGGCGTCCGTCCAACGGCGGGATCCCCTGCATCTCCTTAAAAACACGGGGCACTGTACAACAGGCCGGGCGCGATGTCCACGTCCGTCGACGCCGGATGCGCCCACAATCGGATTGACAAGGAAAGCCGGGATGGTGGAAAATTCCACCGTATGCGTGCGTTCCATGCCTTCGCCGTGTAAACTGTCTGGACTGTTTGCCTCCAAGCCATTTGACCGATCCGCCCATCCATCCTCAAGGAGAGTCGCCCCATGCGCAAGCTGATCTTCGTTCTCGTCTCCGCCGCGGTCGCGGCCACGCTTTCCGCCTCCGCCGCGGAACATCTGGTGCTGGCCGTGCCGGCCCGCCACATGCTCGTGAATTTCGGTTTCGACGCCCATCGCCTCGCGGGCGGCCGGATGGATCTGGTCTGCTACGGGACGCGCACGGGCACGGACGATCCGTCGACGATGGAAATCAACCTGTTCGACGCCGCCGAAAACCGCTGGAGGCAGGTTGGCGGCGAGGCCTGGCGCAGCGGCGTCCTGTTCCGCGGCGCCGATTCCCTCGTGGTCGTCGGCGAAGGCGCGATGGCCGAGGCCATGCAGCGCACGACCTGGGCCGGGAAGAACGTCCAGGCCGTCCGCGGGGAGCGGTTGAGCGACGTGGCCAACCTCGTGGGCTCCGAGCTGGACTTCACGCGCGCCCAATGGAAGTCCCTGGCCAGGGACTACGGCTTCACGCTGCAGGACCGGAACGCCGGGGCGCCCCGCAAGAGCTACCGCCGCCGGATGAAGGAACAGAAGGAACGGGAGGCCGCCGAAGCCCGCGCCGCCGCATTGACCATCCTCCGCCCCGTTCCGATGGGTGGCGGCGCCGAGATCCCCACCGCCGCCGCGCCTGTCGCCGATGCTCCCGCCCCGGCCCCCGTCGTGGAGGCCCCCGTCGTGGAAGCGGTACCGGAAGCGCCCGCCGTCGAGACGCCGGTTGTCGAGACGCCGGTTGTCGAGGCGCCCGTCGTCCTGGTTCCGGAGGCACCCGCCGTCGAGGCGCCCGTTCCGGAGGCCCCCCTTGCTCCGGAAGCGCCTGCGGCTCCGGCGGAGCCGGAGGTGCCTGCCGCCCCCGTCGTGGAAGCGCCCGCCGTCGAGGTGCCCGTGGCTTCCGCGCCGATCCTGGTGATCCGCGCTCCGGAGGGCGAAGAAGCCCCGCCGGATCCGGCCGCCCCCGTCGAACCGTAATCCGGAATTCCCTGCCCAGAGGCAATTCGAACGTTTCTTTTTTTTGAATCATTTCCAGGAGGCTCCCATGGCATTGTTTTCAGCAACCAACCAGAACAAATCCCGTCTGGATTGGACCGTAGGCTTGCTGGTCGGAGGCGTCGCCCTCCTCGTTTACCTGGCCACCATGGTCCGCGGCTTCTATCCCGGACTGTCCGCCACGCTCGCCGCGCAGGTCACGGGGCTGACGCTTGCCCCGCTGCCGGACCATCCGCTGTGGACGCTGGCGGCGCAGGGCCTGCTGAAGGTCTTCGGCTTTTCGCCCTTCCTGCTGAACTCCTTCAGCGCGGTCTGCGGCGCCCTTTCGGTTTTCCTCTTCTACGGCCTGGTCTCCAGGGCGGTCTTCGCGTCGATCAACCAGCAGATCAGCATGGAGAGGAACGCGGTGCGCGCCAGCGTGTTCGCGGGCCTTTTCGCGTCGGTGGCCCTCGCCTTCAGCATGGCGGTATGGACTGCTTCCACGCGCTTCCTGCCCTATTCCTGGGATCTCCTGCTCCTGCTCCTTTCCTTTACGATGCTCGGTCGCTACCTGAAGACCTCGAATCCGGGATGGGTGGCCGGCATCTCCTTCCTGCTGGGGGTCGGAATCGTCGAGACGCCCGCCTTCATCCCCTTCGCGGCGGTCATCGGGACCTGGCTCATGAGCTACTGGATTCGTTCGCCGAGGGGCTTCCGCGGAAGCTATCTCGCGATCATCCTGATCTTCGGAATCCTCGGCCTCTGCATGTACCTCGTCGCGGGATGGCGCTTCGCCGCGGCCAACAACCTGGCGGACTTCGAATACTCCTCGTTCCTGGACGTGGTGTGGAAATACCTCCTCGCACAGTTCAAGTGGGCGCGCGCCTTCTTCCACAGGAACATCCCGTGGCTCCTCGTGCTCCTCTTCGCCTTCGTGCCCTGGCTGGTGGTGCTGGTCACCGCCTCGCGCGGCCTCAACGAGACGCGCGACTGGGTCTTCTATGTGATGCACATCGCCTGGACGATCTTCACGCTGGTCGTGATCGGGAACGCCTATGGCTCCCCCTGGGCCGCACTGGCCACCTACAACCGCGTGCCCGTCTTCCTGCAGGCCTGCGCGGCGGCGACCGCCGGCTACCTCGTCGCGTACTGGTACCTGCTGATGGCCAACCGGCCCGCCGGCGACAGCCGCGGGCGACAGCCCAACGTCCGCGTCGGCGTCGTGCTCGGCTACGTCTTCACCGTGCCCCTGATGGTCCTGATCGCCGCCACCGTGCTCGTCAACGCCGCCCGGTCGTACGGCCCCCGCGGCGATTTCGCCGGAACGTGCGCCCGCGAGTTCATCGCGGGGCTCGACGGCCGCCGGTGGGTTGTCGGGGATGGCATCTTCGACTCCCACATCCTGCTCGAGGCGCGCCGCATGGGTTACGACATCCGCCTGGTGTCCTTCGCGCACGACCGCAATCCCGCCTACCTCAGCCGCCTCCGCAGCTACGTGGAGAACGATCCGGAGTTCGAATCCCTCGACCGCCTCCGCCTCGGCAATTCGACCCAGCTCGGCTCGCTGGCCTTCCTCCAGGACTGGTGCGCCGACGACGAATCCATCGGCAAGAAGATCGTCATGCTGAACACTCCGGACATCCTTCTCGGATCCGGCCTCACCGTCGCCCCCTGCCGCCTGGGCTTCGTGGGCGTGCGCGACCGCGAATCCCTCAAGGACCACGACTTCCTCGCCGAATACGGGCCCTTCTGGGACCGCATGGAGAAGCTCCTCCCCCGCACCGCCAAGAACTACGCCCCCGATGCCGCCGACTTCCTCCGCAGCCACCTCCGCCGCCAGGTCGGCTTCGTCGCCAACAACCTGGGCGTGCTGCTCGAGGATCTCGATCGGCCCGAAGAAGCCTTCCAGGTGTACCGCCGCGTCCGCGAAATCGACCGCGAGAACGCCAGCGCGCTCCTGAACCTGGTCGAGATGGTCGTGAGCAAAGGCTACCACCCCGAGTTGAAGGACGAGATCCAGCGGGAGGCGAACGACTTCATCGAGAACCTCCCCAGCCGCCTCCCCGTCTGGGCGCTCTCGCGCCACTTCGGATACGTGCGGTCTCCGCAGCCCTTCGCCCAGCTGGGCCTCTCCTGGGCCATCTCCGGACAGCCCTCCTTCGCGCTGAGCGGCCTCGCCCGCGCCATCGAGCTCGCCCCCGACGCCGACCGCGCCGACATCCAGGGCATCCTGGCCGACATGCTGCTGATGCAGCACGAGCAGGAGCAGTCCGAGGCGATTCTCGCGGAAATCCTCGAACACGACCCCGTGAACCAGCGCGCCCTGCTCTCGATGGCGCGCATCGCCACCAGCCAAGGCTCGCTCGACAAGGCCCTCGAATGGCTCGAAAAGGCGCAGGACGCCGGCGTGGATACCACCCGCCTCGCCGTGGAATGGGCCTCCGTGCACCTCGCCGGCGGCGAGCCCGGGAAGGCCCTGGCCGAACTGTCGTCCGTCACCGAAATCCAGCCGACCAACCTCAAGGCCTGGGGCCTCATGGCCCTCGCCCAGATCCAGCTCGGCAAGATGGACGACGCCCAGAGGACGCTCGACCGCATGGAATCCATCACCGGCGGCCCCGACCATTTCCTCATCCAGGTCACCCGCGGACAGATCGCCTACCGCCGGGGCGCCGAGGGCCTCTCCGACGCCCGCGACGCCTTCGAGCGCGCCTACGCGCTCCATCCCTCGTCGTCCATGATCCTCGAGTGGCTCCTCCGCCTGGACTGGATGACGAACGACAAGCGGCGCGGCGAGCTCCACGCCCTCGACCTCCTCCGCCTCAACCGCGAGAACTACCTCGGCAACTACATCATGGGCTCCCTCATGATGGACTACGGCCGCATCGAGGATGCCGAGCAATACCTCCGCCGAAGCATCGCTTCGTTCCCCACCGCCGCCGCGTACAACGACCTCGGCGAGCTCCTCCGCCAGCGCAACCGCCTCGACGAGGCCGAACAATGCGGGCGCAAGGCCATCGAACTGGGCGGCGAGGAGTTCGCCGAAGGCTACGACACCCTCGCCTGCATCCTCGCGGACGCCGGGCGCATGGACGAGGCCGAGCCCCTGTTCGAACGCGCCATCCAGCTCTTCAATGGCGACTATCGCGCCCATATCCACTTCGCCCGCTTCCTTCAGAAGAAGGGCGATTTGCGCCGCGCCCGCGAGCTGGCCAACCAAGTCCAGGCCGAGCGCGACAAGCTCCCCGACGCCGTGAGGAGGGAAGTGGACAAGCTCTTGGCCGACCTCAAGCCCAAGATGAACTGACCCGCCGTTTGCGCCGGGCGCGGCACGCCGCGCCCGGCGCAAACGGCCGTGCACCGGAACCGCCCGCCGCCAACGTCCTCCGCGCCATCCCCGACCGATGCGTCCCCCAGAAATGGATTGACGCGCAGGGGGGCGTTGTGGCATGGTGCTCCCCGCTATCGCACCCGTGGTGGAATTGGCAGACACGTAAGATTCAGGTTCTTATGTCGCGAGACATGGGGGTTCAAGTCCCTCCGGGTGCACCAGTTTCCAAAGAGCCGCCGCAAGCCGTTTGCGGCGGCTTTTTGCTGACGCGCTGGCAGGGCTTGCGATCGCGGAGGGAATGATCCACAATGTCCGCTTCCTGCGCCCTCTCCTTGCCCGCCCAACGCCCTTGCATCTTTTGGCCATGATTGCACGCAACGTCCAGAACCTCGACGCCTACACCCCCGGCGAACAGCCGAAGGTGCCGGGGCTCGTCAAGCTCAACACCAACGAGAACCCCTATCCGCCTTCCCCTCGCGTGGGCGAGGCTCTCGCGTCGCTCGACTGGAAGCTCCTGAGCCTGTATCCCGACCCGACGTGCATGGCGATCCGGGAGACGGTCGCGCGCATCCACGGATGCACGGCCGAACAGGTTTTCGTGGGGAACGGTTCGGATGAAATCCTCGCCCTGTGCACCCGGGCCTTTGTCGAAGACGGCGGCGGAATCGGCTTCTTCGAGCCCTCCTATTCGCTTTATCCCGTGCTCGCGGACATCCGGAACGCCGTCCGCCACCCCGTGCCGCTGGCCGACGGGTTTGCGTGGGCCGATCCGCCCGTCCAGGGCACCGACCTCTTTTTCATGACGCGCCCCAACGCGCCGGTGGGCATCGCCTACGGCAAGGCGACGGTTGCCTCCTTCTGCGCGGCCTTCCCTGGCGTTGTGGTCATCGACGAGGCATACGGGGATTTCGCCGACGACGACTGCATGGATCTCGCCCTTTCGGCGGAGAACCGCAATACGCTTGTGATGCGCACGCTCTCGAAGTCCTATTCGCTGGCCGGCATCCGTTGCGGCTACGTTGTCGGGCCTGTCGAGCTCATCGGCGCGCTCTACAAAATCAAGGACTCCTACAACCTGGACCGCGTCACGCAGGCGCTTGCCCTGGCCGCGCTCCAGGACCGGGACCACATGCTCGCGAACGTCGCGCGCATTCGCGCCACGCGCGCCCGCATCGCTTCCGCGCTTCGCGAGCGGGGATGGAAGGTCGTCGATTCGCAGACGAACTTCCTTTTCGCCTCGCCGCCGGACGGCGATGCGGCCTCGTGTTTCGCCTATCTTCGCGGCGAGCGCATTCTCGTGCGCTATTTCCCCGGGCCTCGAACGGGTTCCCATCTCCGCATCACCTTGGGCGATGACGCCCAGATGGATGCCCTCCTGGACGCCCTCGACCGTCGCGCCTGAAGCCATGCCTCTTCCGGAAGGACGACGCCAACGTGCATCCAGACGCCAGGGAAAAAGCGCCCCTCATGAATCCGTCCCCCCGGATGCCGGGAAAGAATCGACGTTGGCTGGGACTGGGCCTGGGCGCGCTCGTGCTCGTCCTTCTCGCCTGGTTCGCCCGCATCCCCGAGAAGCGGGAGCTCCCCTTCCGCGCGATGCCGCCCGGCTGCCCGATCGTGGCGGAGACGCTCGATCTTGCGCGGAACTGGCATGAGCGCCTCGCGAATCCGCTGGCGATCGCCGCGATGCGGATCGCGGGCGTGGAGGAGCCCCGGAGCATCGCCGGGGACGCCGACCTGGAGGCGACCCTGCGCATCCTCACGGGGAAGCGCGCCGTGCTGGGGTATGTCCCCGAGATCGGCCCCACGCGCGCCCCCGCCTTCGTCGGCGCAAGCTACGTGGGGATGCGCGCCTGGCCGATGCGCGTTTTGCTGGCCATCCGGCATGTGCCCGGGCTCGGCCCCCTGGAGCAGAGCGAAAGCGGCGCGCTCTTCCTGCGTTTCTCCGACGAAGACGAAGAGGACGCCCCCGTCCCCGTCCTTGGCCTCGACCTGAAAGACGGCGTGCTGCTGGCCGCATGGTCCACCGACCCCGACGCCATCCGAACCCTTGCGTGGCGCGCCGCCCAGGATGCCCTTCCCGTCGCACCCGTCCTCGCGGGAGACGAGCCTTGGCGCACCCCCCTGCAACAGCCGGTGCGCGCCTGGACTTCCACGGGCGCCTGGCTCCCCATGGACAGGGAGCGACGGCAGCCTGGCGGCATCGCACCACCCTGTCCGGTGCGCCGTCCGCCGTTGGAATCGATCGGCGTTGGAGATGGAGGTGGACCTCCGGCTGGAAGATCCTCCGGGAGGCACCCCGCTGGAACGGTCCTGCGCGATGCTGGACGCCCTTCCCGACGATCCGCCCATCGCCGTGCTCGCGCTTCCCCGCAGGGTGGTGGAAGACGCGCTCCGGGCCTTCCGCATCCGGCTCGCGCCTGCGAAAGGCGACGCCTGCCTCGCCCTTGTCGGCTCCGCCTACGGCGCCAGGCTCCTCGGCGTGGACGTACCGTCCATCCAGGCCTCGCTGCCTTGGGCGGAGGACGATGCGGCCACGGCGGCCACCCTCGCCACGCTTTGGAACCTGTTCCCGGGTGCCGGCGCGCGCGTCCGTCCTTCGGCGGGATCCCGTTTTGCAATCGAGCTCGCCGATCTTCCGATCGCCCGTCTCGCGGGACTCGACCTCGTCGCCGAAAAACGCGGGGGATGGCTCACCGCCGCCACATCCGCATCGTCCCTGGACAAACTCCGGGCCGCACCGCTGACCGGCCGCTCCGTCTGGCGGGAGGGATGGCAGGCCGCCTGTGCGAACCGCGATGCCTTCGCCTACCTTTGGCTCGACCTTCCCGCGCTCTCCAAGGAGTACGAACGCCTTTTCGCGCTGGTGCGCCTCGTCGCGACCTTCCAGCCGGACCTGTTGGACGAATCCCTCCTCGCCACCCTCCAGGGCGTGTCGGCCGTGTCGCGCGACCTCTCCACCTCCGGCGACCTTTGCATCGCCGGCGTCCGCAACGGCGATGCCCATCGCCTCTTCCTCTCCATCACGCCGCGTCCGGCGCCTTGAAGCCCCGAAAGGACACCATGACAGAACCCTCCCTTCCCGATACGCCTGCGGACCGTGCGGTGCGGTTGTTCCGGAGCGGCTTCAACTGCGCCCAATCGGTCTTCTGCGCCTTCGCCGAAGAGTTCGGCATGGATTTCGAAACCGCGAGGAAGGTGTCCAGCGGCCTGGGCGGCGGAATCGGGCGCATGCGCGAGACGTGCGGCACGGTCACCGGCGCCGCGTTGGTGCTCGGGATGCGGCACGGACCCGACAAGGCGGATGTCTATCCCGGCGTGCAAGAATTTTACGCCGCCTTCCGGGCCGAGACGGGATCGGTCGTCTGCCGCGAACTGCTCGCCGGGACAGGCGCCACGCAGGGCGGCGCGCCCGAGGCCCGTACGCCCGGATACTACCGCAGGCGTCCCTGCGTGGAACTGGTGCGCCTTGCGGCGGAGCTTCTTTCGCGCTAAGCCCGTTCCGCGCATGCCGGTCCCCCTTTTGCGCCTTGCCCCTTTGCCGGGGCTTTGCGTACAATGCCCCAATCCCTTTTTTAAAATCAGGAGGCTTTCCCGTCATGATCAAACTCGGTGTGAATTCGGTGTTGTTTGGCGCCGTGGATTTCGCCACGGCGGCGCGTCAGGCCAAGCTTTGCGGCTACGATGGCATCGAGGTCTCGGCCATCGCCGGAATGTGCGAGCACCTCGTGCTCGACCGATGGGAAGAGCAGGCCGACGCCATCCGCGGCATCGCGGAGGAGAACGGGCTCCAGCTGCTCTCCATGGAGGTCGCGTCGCTCGACGAGGCCCGCCTGGAGAAGGCCTTCGCCGCCGGCAAGGCCATCGGCATCCCCGTGATCAACGTGGGCCCCAGCGGGAAGTCCGAAGACGAGCCCACCGTGGTGGAATGCCTCGAAACCCTCGCCAAGCGCGCCGGACTCGCCGCCCGGTACGGCGTGACCCTCTGCTGCAAGGCGCACGTCGGCAGCGCCATTTACAACACCCCGACCACTCTCCGCATGATGAAGACCATCACGGACGACAGCTTCGGCGTCGACATGGACCCCAGCCACATCTGGCGCGGTGGCGAGGAGCCGCAGGACGCCCTCAAACAGGTGGTTTCGCGCGTCCGCCACGTGCACATCCGCGACTGCAAGGGACGCCAGATGAATCCCGGCATCCCGAAGATGCAGGCTTGCGGCCGCGGCGACATCGACCTCGCCGCCTACTGCAAGGTCCTCGTCCAAAGCGGCTACGACGGCCCCGTCTGCCTCGAGGTGATTGGCGCCGGCGAACTTCCGCTCGACCAGACCACCGCCATCGCCGCCGAAAGCTACGGCTACCTCAACGCCGTCCTCAAGTCCCTTGGCGCGCGATAGCCGCCCCTCCCCATACCTCCCCATCCCCCATCCAACGGAGCCGCCCATGACCCAGCGTCCCAATCTGATCCTCCTCGGCATCGACTCCCTCCGTGCCGACCACATGAGCCTCTACGGCTATCCCAAGCTGACGACCCCGCACATCGACCGGTACATGAAGGACGGCGCGGTCTTCACCCGCCACTTCTGCCCGTCCGTCCCCACCTCCTCCGGCTACAGCTCGATGCTCACCGGGCTCGATTGCTTCGGCTGCGGCGTCGTCGCCCTCCGCCACGAAGGCGGTCTCGCGCCGGGCGCCCGCACGCTGGCCGAAACCCTTGGCGACGCCGGCTACACCACCACCTGCCTTGGCTTCTCCGGAAATGTCGGCTCCCGCGGCTTCCAGAAATACCTCGAATTCGAAGGCGCATGGAAGGGCTGGGAGGGCCGCCCCCTCCGCAAGGCCGAGAACCTCAACGCCGTTGCGCTTCCCGAACTCGAACAGCTCGCGAAGCAGGACCAGCCCTTCTTCTTCTTCATGCGGCACATGGACCCCCACTCGCCCTACCTGCCGCCGCCGCCCTTCGACACGATGTTCTACCAGGGCGACTACGCCGATCCCGCGAACCGCTCGCTCGATCCCGTCTACGCCTTCAAGCCCTTCGCCGAGTACCTCGCCAGCTGGTTCCCGCCCGGCTGCACCGACAAGGATTTCGTCATCGCGCAGTACGACGGCGAAATCGCCTACATGGACACCTGCCTGGCCCTCCTCTTCGAGAAGATCCGCCATCTCGGCCTCGAGGAGAACACCCTCGTGGTGCTGACCTCCGACCACGGCGAGACCCTCTACGACCACGACTGCTACTTCGACCACCACGGCCTCTACGACTGCACCCTGGCCATCCCGCTCGCCTTCCGCCTGCCCGGACGCGTCCCCGCCGGCCGCCACGGCCTCTACACCCGGCACCCCGACCTTGTGCCGACCATCCTCGACCTCCTCGGCGTGCCCGTCCCGGAAAACCACCCGATCGACGGCCACAGCCTCCGCAGGGCCATCGACGGATTCCCCTGTCCGCAAACCTCCGAGTTCTACATCACCGAGGCCACCTGGATGCGCAAGCACGGCTGGCGCACCCCCGAGTGGAAGCTCATCCACGCCCTCGAGCCGGACTTCCACTTCAAGCCCGAAGTGGAACTCTACCATCTCGTGGACGACCCCGAGGAGAACCACAACCTCGCCGAAGCGCGCCCCGACATCGTGAAGAGGCTCGAGGAACGCATGCAGGCGCACATCCGGGAGCGCGAGGCCGCCACCGGACGCCCGAACCCGATGTACACCAACCTCAATTGGCACGGCTGCGGCGGCGGGCCCTTCAAGAGCTCCCAGGAAGCCTACGACCGGATGTTCATCGGCTCGGCCGACGGCGCCCGCAAACTCCAGGAACGAAACAAGGAAAAGAAGGCGTAACGTGAAGAAACTGCGTGTCGCCGTGATCGGGCAGGGCCCCATCGGCCGCCTGCACGCGCGTCTTTACCGTGCCGACGAGCTCGCCGAGCTCGTCGGCGTGTGCGATCTTCTTCCCGACCGCGCCAAGGCCGGCGGCGAGGAAAACGGCGTGCCGTTTTTCCTCGATGCCGCCGGGATGCTCGAGCGGCTTCGCCCCGACGTGGTCAGCGTGGCGACCGGAGGCTTCGAGTACTCCAGCGACCACTGCCTGCCCACGATCCAGGCGCTCGAGGCCGGGGCGCACGTGCTGTGCGAAAAGCCGCTCAGCAACGAGCTGGACACCGGCAGGAAGATGGTCGAGACCGCGAAGCGGCTGGACCGCTGCCTCGCCGTCGACTTCAACCACCGCTTCACTCCCGTGGCCCTCGCCGCGAAGAAGTGGCAGGAGGAAGGCCGTCTCGGCGAATTGATCTTCTGCAACATGGCCCTGTGGATCGGGAAGTTCGGCTCGTTCGAGTCGCCCAACTACCACATCAAGGCGCTGAATCCCCATTCGGTGAACATGATGATGTGGTACTGCGGCCCCATCGAGTCCGTGCAGTGCTTCGCCAAGAAGGCGGCGGGCCGCGACATCTGGTCCACGGCCTCCATCAACATGCGCTTCGCCAGCGGCATGGTGGGCCATCTGACGTCCAGCTACGACATCGAGCGGGGCCATCCCATGGAACGATGCGAGGTCGCCGGCACGAAGGGCCGCTTCGTGGTGGAGGACATGTGGCGCCAAGCCACGCTCTACCCGGCGGGGGACCTGGAGAAGCGCGTGGTCACGAACCCCGTCTTCGGCGGCTACTCCAACTTCGACGACACCTTCCGCGCCCGCCTGCACCGCTTCCTGGAGCAGGTCGCCGCCGGCGTCGCGCCGGACGAAATCGACGGCACCGGCGCGGACGGCCTCGAAGCCATGCGCGTGCTCCATGCCGCCATCCGGTCGATCGACGAAGGCAGCCGGCTGGTGCACGTCTCCGAGATGGAGTAGCCCCCAGGCCGCGCCCGGCGCTCACGGCCAGACGTGCGGGGTGCGGTCGATCGTCTCCTGCTGCTCCTGCGGGGAGAGCGCGACGAAGAATTCGCTGAAGCCCGTCTTGCGCACCATCAGCGTGCGGTGGGCTTCCGGGTTCGCCCGGGCCTCTTCGAGCTTTTCGCGGGTCGCGAAGGTGAAGCCCACGTGCTGCCCGCCCATCGCGAAGAACCCCTTCGCCAGCGCCGCGAGCACGTCCGGCCCGGGGCGGACCGCCAGCCGCAGGTTGAGGCCGCCGCAGATGCATCGGTCCAGGGGGAGCCGCGCCACGCTGCGCAACAGCGCAAGCGGGCCCTGGCGGTCGGCGCCGTGGACGGGCGACTGGTTCTCGCTGACCGCCTCGCCCGCCCGCCGCCCGTCCGGCGTCGCGCCGAGCGCCGCCCCGAAGGCGTTGTGATGCTCGAGGGAGTAGAGCGACGACATCATGCGGAAGCCGGTTTCGCGGCCCGCCTTCCCTGCCGCGTCGAGGAGCGCCTCCGCGGCGCGCCGCGTCCAGCCGTCGGCCTCTTCGTTCCCGTTTCCGAACTTCGGCATTCGCTCGCGGAGTTCGCGGGCGAAATCTTCCGCGCCCTCGAAGTCGCGTTCGAGGAGGCTCGCGAAGGCCGCGAGCGAAAGGCGTTTTTCCGCGTCCACCATCCGGGCGATCCCCACGAGGCTGTCGCCTATCGTCGCGATGCCCGGGAACATGGCGTGCCGCCAGCGGAGGCTGTCGCCGCCGCCGTACAGGATGTCGCGGCAGGCGCGGTTGCACTCCGGCAGGAAGAGCGACTCCAGGCGGAAGACCGGGCGTTTGGCGGGGAAGCCGTCGCGTTCGCGGTTTTCCCGGATCATCCGCTCCGTTGCGATTTCGCGGAACTCGCCGAGGATCGCTTCGGCGGCGGACTCCGGGACGTCCTGCCGCCCTGCGACCCTCAGGAGCGCCTCGCGGAACCAGGCCGGGGAGTTCTCGCAGACGTCGATCCGGCACATCCGGTTGTGGAGGAGGCCGGGGAGGTCCACGCGATTGCAGGCGGTGAAGGTGTAGTTCCGCGCAACGTCCGGCGCGATGCCTGCGGCAGCCAGCACGCCGATGGGGAGGCGGTCGTGGTAGAAGTTGCACTGCGGGCCCAGCGAGGCGGCGGCCCGCCCGGCGAGTTCCCAGGCGGAGCCGGGGGAATCCGGGTCGATGCGGAAGTTGAAGGTGGGCTGGGGGAGCTGGACGAGTTCCGCGGCCTCCACGAGGACTTCGGTGAGTTCGTTGAAGGCGCACAGGCCCTCCGCGTCGCATCCGCCAAGGGTGAGGTACTGCTTGCTTGAAAAGCAGGGGGTGGGCTGGCAGCGGTAGTTGTCGGTGGCGGTGCCGGCGATTTCGTTGAACTTCACGAAGAAGAGGGCGAGGCTTTCGACGGCTTCCGCGCGGGTAAGGCGGCCTGCCGCGAGGTCGGCGCGGTAGAAGGGGAGGAGCGACTGGTCGAGGCGCCCCGGCGCGAAATCGCGGGATCCGCATACGCAGCTCATCACGAAATGCAGCATCCAGGCGGATTGCAACGCGGAATGGAAGTCGAAGGCGGGGCCGTGCGGAACGCGCCGGAGTTCCGCCGCCATGCGGGTGCGCCCCGCCGCTTCGGCGGAGTCCGCATAGCGCAGGGCGAAGCGGCGGATGGCGTCGACGGCGCGCGTCGCCTGGCGGGCGTAGAAGCGGGCGTCGTCCGTATCGAGGCGGTCGGCGGCGTCGCGGGCGTCGCGGGCGAGGCCTTCGAGGCCTCGGGCGAACAGCGTTTCGAGAGGAAGCGTGATGTGGCCTTCGCTGCCGAGGCCCCAGGGGATGTCGCGAAAGCCTTCGGTGCGGGGCCAGCGCCCCATCACCATGCGGCCGGCGAATTCGTCTTCCGGCTCCAGGGGCGTCGAGAGGCGCTCGAGCAGCAGTTCGAGTTCGGCGAGATAGCGCTCGCCTTCCGGGAGGGAGCGGGTTCCGGCGGCGGCATCGGCCAGCAGGGTTTCGCGTTCGAGGAAGCCGTCGCCGTTGTCCGCATCCAGCACGCGCCGGCGCAACGTCGCGATCCGCTCCGGAAAGGCCGGGGTTCCCGCGGCGTCCTTCGGTGTCGGCTTCGAAAGCATGCGGCTCGATTTCGCGGGGGCGGGTTCAGGCGGCGACGAGGAGCGTGGCCGCTTCGGACAGTTCGATGATGGCGCCGAGGATGTCGCCGGTGATGCCGCCCAGCTGGCGCTTCGCGAAGGCGAGCAGCGCCGTCGTCGTCCCCAGGGAGGCCAGGACCGCGATGGCGGCGGTCCGCGGGTCCAGCAGGAACAGCGGCGCCAGGAAAAGGGTCGCGAGGATGGGCTGGAAGGTTGTGAGCCCCTCCCGCATGCGCGCCGCCATCCCTGCGGGGTTCGCGAGGGGGACGCTCGTCCGGCAAAGGGCGATGGTCGCGCCCCAGCGCGCCGCGACGGGTGCCGCGAGGAGCGCGAAGGGGGGCGCGGATGCGGTGGCGATTCCGGACAGCGAGGCCGTCGCCGCGAACTTGAGGAGCAGGAAGAGCGAGAGCCCCGTCACGCCGAATCCGCCGAGACGCGGATCGGCCATGATGGCGAGGCGCTTTTCGCGGCTTGCCGCCGTGAAGCAGCCGTCGCAGGTGTCCGCCCAGCCGTCGAGATGGAGGGCGCCCGTCGCCCAGGCCCAGAGGCCGAGGAGAAGCGCCGCCGTCGCGAGCGGTCCCGGCCACGGCACGCCGCCGTCCGGAGCCAGGCGCAGGCGCATCCAGGCCGGAAGGAAGAGGATCGCGCCGACAACCCATCCCGCCAGCGGGAAGCATCCGGCGAAGCTCCCCCAGCGCAGGCCTTCCTCCCAGCGCACCCGGACGGGGAGGCGCGTGAGGAGCGAAATGGCTTGGAGGGGGCGGCGGATGAGGACGATGGGCGACATGGCGGCTTCGTCGCGGCGGCGGCCCGCAGCCTACACGATCAGGTCGATTTTCAATCCGTTGCCGGACGGGCGCACGTCGGAGACGCCGAGCGTCTTCCGCGTGACATTGAGGATCGTGGCGCGATAGTCCACGCGGATCTTTTCCCGGGCGGGGAGCCAGGCGAAGGCGGGGTCGCCGTGCATCGTGCCGCGCGAAACCTGTTCCCTGAGGTTGGTCGGGAAGGGCGTATTGGCGAATTCCATGCCGCGGGCGAGGGTGCGCCCGTTCCACGGGGCGAAGTCGCGGGAGAAGTTCTCTTCCCAGCTGCCCACCCAGGGGAAGTCGCGGCGGTCCCAGTGGTAGGCCACGAGCACGCCTTCCTCGGGGTTGACCGCGCTGAACCAGGCGTCTTCGCGCCCGGGGTCCATGTGCTGGGCGGTGAAGTCCGAGTTGGAGCGGGGGCGCTTGCCGATGGTGCGGAGGTTCACGCGTTCGCCCCCGACGCCGGGGCCGATAGGCCAGTCGAAGGCGGTGTCGGTCAGGAGGCGCTGGTCTTCGCTGAAGGTCTTGGGGAAGGTGTGGCCGACGTCGCAGGACATGTCGAAGAGCGTGACGCCCGGCTTCAGGAAGGGGGGTCCGAAGGTGACATGCTCGGCGAAGGTGAACGGGGTATCGCGCCAGAGCAGGTTTTCCATCTCCTCGCTGAACTCGACGATGTTGGAATTGGGGCGGAGCGTGATGCTCCGGATCACGCGCAGGCCGGCGTTGGAAAGCTCGGCGCCGACGCGCAGGCGCGCATGGCGCGAGGTCACGTTCCGTTCGAGCTGTTTCCAGCGGACGACGCCCGCCTCTCCGTGCCCGTCCGCACCCAGCTCCTTCTCGGCGGTGGAGGGGTCGCCGAAGTAGTGGAGGCATAGCGAATGCCCGGCGATCGAGGCGAGGAGCGGGGATTCCCCCCAGTCGCCTTTGTTCGCGGCCTTGCGGTAGCGCCAGGGCTCGATGGTGGGCCACGGCGGCGTCCAGAGCGGATTCATCGCCGGCTTGTCCGCAAGGGTGAGGCTGGCGATGTGGCCGCCGCCTCCGAGAACCACCACGCGGATGACGCCGTTCGAGAGTTCCCAAGCCTCCCGGCCCAGATGTTGGATGCGTTTGACCGTCATGGGCCGAAGTGTAGCGCACCGGCACGGCAAGCGGCAACTGAAAACAGGGTTGGCGCCCGCAGGAGGAGCCGGCGCGAGCCTGTCTCCTGAAGCGGCATTTCCCCCTTTGCGCGCGCACCGGAATTCCTCTGGTCCGGCGCGCGCGGGGGCAGGCCCTGCGGGAAGGGGCGGGGAAGCGGCAGGGTTATTCGACGGTGGCGACGCCCCAGTGCCGGGGCTCGAGGCGGGACTCGTTCGGGATGTCGTTGACGACGCCGGCGGAGAAGCCTTCGTTGCGGGCGTAGGCTCGGAGTGCCGCGCGGGTTCCTTCGGCGTTGCCGAAGATGTAGCCCACGTCCATCCGCACCTTCTGTCCGGGCTGGAGCGGAGCCATGCCGATGGACGCGAAGGGGAGGGTGACGGTGGCCTCGAAGCCTCCGTTGGTCGGGCGGTAGTCGAGCGCGAGGCCGGCGACCTCCGTGATGCGGTCGAAGCGCTCTGTTCCGGTCGGGGAGCGGTAGACCCTGTCGGGCTCGCCTTCGAAGCCGGCCACCTTGGGCGCGAAGCAGCGCGCGAAAGGCTGGCCGTCGCGGCGGGTCACGAGGATTCGGATGTCGCCCGGCAGCAGGTCCTTCCCGGCCTCCTCCCCGCGTTCGAGCGGTGCGTTGGCGTCGGTTGCGATTTGGATGTCGAGGCAGTTGCCGCTGTGGAAGAGCAGCTTCTCGTCCGCCGCCGCGTTCACGAGTTCCGCGGGCGCCGCGACGGAATAGGCGACGTAGAGGTTCCGGGCGTCGTAGGCGAGGCGGGTCTCGAAGGAGCGGGTGGAATCGATGTGCTTGCCCACGGCGGTGGCGGCGGAGAGGGCTTCGCGTCCGCGCACGATGGGCATCCCCTTGGTTTCCGCGAGGAGCCGGTTGTATTCGGCGAGGCCGTCGGCGGCCTGCGCGGCGAGGGCTTCGGTGTGCTCGTAGGTGCCGCCTTCGAGGTCCTTCACGGTGTCGAGGCCGACCACCTCCCACACGCGGGAGTCCTGGCCGCCATGGATGACGAAGTAGCGGTCCCGGCCGTCGACGGCGAGTTTCACGAACTGGCCGTTCTGGCCTTCGGGTTGTCCTTCGTTGGTGCCATGGGCGGGTTTCTCCTGCCCGGCGACACGGCCGTCCTTGAGCACGGCGGCGATATAGACGCCGTCGTTGCGGATGATGTGGTTCACGCCGAAATAGGTCATGAGCGCCACGTAGTCGCCGCCCACGCCCATGATGCCGGTCGTTCCCCAGAGGCGTCCCGGGCCGGTGATGGGCATGTTGAGGGCGTTGTGCCACCCGACGATGTCGGGGTAGTCCCAGAGGAGGGTTCCGTCGGGGGCCCGTTTCACCAGGCAGGGGCCTTCCCCGTTGCGCATGGTGTAGAACGAGCCGTCGGCGTCGATGGCGAAGTAGCCATGGGAGAGGTTGCCCTTCGCGGGGGAGCCTTCGGCGGAGAAGGGGGTGTCGACGCCCTGGTCGTAGTCGTAGAGCGGCTGGCCGTCGGGGGTGACTTCCACGGGGCGCAGGATGCGGCCGTCGGAGAGCCAGGCGTTGAGGTCCTTGTCGAGCCACACGAAGACGGGGGCTCCCCAGGGGATGGCGAGTTTCTGGATTTCCTCCTCCTGCATCGTCTGGTCGTTGTTGGCATCCTGCCAGAAGTAGGCGCCGTTCGAGTAGCGTTCGGTGTCGGCCTCGAAGAGGGGGAATTCGGATTTCTCGCCGAAGAAGACGTAGCCCCGGTTGATGGAGAGGAAGGCGGCGAAGGGAACGAAGTGGTCGCCCTCCGCGCGCATGATCACGGATTTGAACCTGCCGTTTCCCCAGATGTACTGCCTGCCGTTGTTCGCGGTGATGACGCGCGGCGTCGCATTGTATCCTTCGGGGCCGGGCGGCGGCATCTGGTTGGGCGCCGTCGGGCGCCATGCGGTGCTGGCGGGTTTTCCGGAGGGGACGGACCAGTCGATGTCCCACAGGGTGTGGTGGGCGTAGATCTGGTCGGGGCGGTCGGGGTCGATGCACCCGTAGCCGAAGTATCCGGAGCCGCCGAAGAACTCCTTCTCCAGGGCGCCGCTGGCGGTGTTCCAGACGCTCACGCGCTTGGGGCCGTCCGTGGTCTCGGCGACCCACACGCGCCCGTGCGCATCGAGGGCGATGCCGCCGGGGAAATACATTCCGGAGGGATCGTAGGCGCCGATGGCGGGGCGGCCGCCGGCCTTGCCGATGGAGCGCAGGGGGGTGCCGTCGGCGGCGAAGACGGCGAGGTTCTGGCGTGCGCCGCGGCAGGCCACGACGATGGAGCCGTCGGCCGCGACATCGAGGGCGACGGGCTCGTCGAGGGCGTCCGCGGGGACGAGGTCGCGCGGCGCGCCGTTTTCGAAGGCGACCACCTTCCCCTGGCTGATGGCGAGCAGGGCGCCGTCGGCGGGGCGGATCGCGAGGCGTCCGGGCGCGGGCAGCGGGAGGCGCTCCAGCACGTCTCCGGTGGCGGCATCGTACACGACGGCGAGGTCGCGCGCGGCGTACGAGACGTAGAGCTTCCCGGCGGCGCAGGCGAGGCCCGAGACGCCGTTGTTCGCGGCTTCATCGGCTTCGGGGTCGAAGAACGAGGGCTTCCCGTTGGGGAGCGAGGCGGGGCGGGAGTCGACGGCTTCGATGATCTGCACGCCCGTCGCGGAGAAAAAGCCGCCGGGGCCTGCCAGGAAGAGGAGGCGGCCGTCGGTGGCCATGTGGGCGGCGCAATACTTCGATCCCCAGAGCTTTCGGCCGCTGGCGTCCACGCGGATGACCCCCCATCCGTATTCGCAGCCGTCCCAGGAGAGGAACATGTCGTCGCCGATGCGGCATGCGGCGGCGGGCGTGCCGTGGTCGCCTCCCCAGCCTCCCCGGTTGTCGTCGGTGGGGTACGGCGGGTTGCCGGAGTTGTGCACGGAAAAGCGCCATTCGGCGGCGACGGGCTGGTGGTAGACGCCCTTCCAGGCGTAGGTGCCGGGAGGGAGCGGGACGCCCGAATCGTCGCATCCGTCCCAGAGCTCGGTGTTCGCGCCGGCGCGGCGGAACTGCTGGGCCACGAGCATGCGCACGGATTCCCCTTTTGCATCGAAGAGCTGGACGGTGACCTCGCTGTCTTCGGGCACGTCGTAGGAGAACTTGAGGGGGAGCGGTTTTTCGGGGGGGAGGCCGGCGGCGACGAGCTTCCGGTCCACGTTGTTCTCCGGCCAGAGGATGAGCTTGCCCCAGACGTTCGCGTTCTGGAACGAGAAGCCGGAGCCGTTCATCACGTCGTAGGCCCAGGCGGCGCCGCCGGCGGTCTTGAGTCCGTCGGGGCGGCTCCAGAAGACGGCGAGCGAGAGCGGTATGATGTCGTTGGCCTTCGGCGTGCGTTTCATGCCCATGACGGCCCAGGGGATGCGGTACTCGAAGGTATAGCCGCCGCCATCCTCCTGCCGGCGGAAGGCTCCGGAGAACTCGCCGGGCGGGATGACGCCGTTGGCGCCGAGGTCGGGGCGCATCGGCTTGTTGAAGCCCATGGCGCGGAAGACGGCGAGGCAGGGCTCCTGGCGGTCGGTGAAATACCAGAGCATCATCGTGCCGGCGTCCACCGACTTGTGTTGCGGGTCGAACGAGGAGAAGTGGAGCGGCCACGCGGCGTCGGGGTCGGCGCCGAAGAAGATCTGGCAGACGTCTGCGTCCCACGCCTTGTCCGCATCGGTCTTCGGATCGTGGCGGTTCATCATGGGCGAGGTGTCGCGCACGATGCCGGAGACGTAGAGGGCGTCGCCGTCGTACATCATCGCGGTGCGCGCGGACTGCATGTCCTGCGTTTCGGGGACGACGTAGCTGAGGATCTGGCCGGAGAGATCCCAGTCTTCGAGGTCGCCGTCGACGGTGATTTCCCCGGGTGCGGGCGTGGCGTAGATCTGCTTGTGGCGGCCGCGGCCGGACGCCCGGGCGTCCGGCGCGAGAAGGGCGGCGACCGCGAGCGCGAGGAAGGGGAGGGGAAGGCGTGGGGACACGTTCATGGGGACTCTCCTTGGGATCGGTTGGGTATCGACTCGATGCGGATCGTAGCGGATTTGTCCGAAGCATGGCAAGCGTGTTTGACATCATCCGCCGGGGTCCGTATAATTGCACGTCAATTTCAAACGTCCACGGTTTCACGGAACACGCGGGCTTTCGCGCCATGCGGCGCACGTACTTCCGGCCCGGACGCCGTCCATCCCCCGAAACGATCCCCATGGCTAAGAAAATCATGGTCGACGGCAACACCGCCGCGGCCCAAGTCGCTTTCGCGTGCTCGGAAGTAGCCGCGATCTACCCGATCACTCCGTCCTCGCCCATGGCCGAGACGTGTGACGAGCTCGCCGCCCGTGCCAAGACGAACATCTGGGGCTCGATTCCCACGGTCGTCGCGATGGAGTCCGAAGGCGGCGCCGCCGGCGCGGTCCATGGCGCGCTCACGACCGGCTCGCTCACGACGACCTTCACGGCGTCGCAGGGCCTTCTCCTGATGATCCCGAACATGTACAAGATCGCCGGCGAACTCAGCCCGACGGTCTTCCATGTCTCCGCCCGCTCCCTCGCCTGCCAGGGCCTCTGCATCTTCGGCGACCATGGCGACGTGATGGCCTGCCGCCAGACCGGCTTCGCGATGCTTTGCTCGAACAGCGTCCAGGAAGCGCACGACATGGCCATGGTGGCCCACGCCGCCACGCTCGAGAGCAAGGTGCCGTTCCTCCACTTCTTCGACGGCTTCCGCACCTCCCACGAGATCCAGAAGATCGACGAAATCTCGATGGAGACCATCCGCGAGATGATCGACGACCGGTTCGTCGCCGACTTCCGCGCCCGCGCCCTCAGCCCCGAGCGCCCCATGATGCGCGGCACGGCGCAGAACCCCGACATGAACTTCCAGGGCCGCGAGTCGTGCCAGAAATACTACGACGCCACGCCCGCGATCGTCCAGAAGACCATGGACAAGTTCGCGCAGCTCACCGGCCGCGCCTACAAGCTGTACGACTACGTCGGCGCCCCCGACGCGGAATACGTCGCCATCGCCATGGGCTCCGGCTGCGACACGCTGCACGAGACCGTCGACGCCCTCGTCAGGCAGGGCAGGAAGGTCGGCCTCGTCAAGGTCCGCCTGTACCGTCCCTTCTCGATGAAGGACTTCGCCCTGGCCATCCCCCCCACCGTCAAGGCCATCACCGTGCTCGATCGCACGAAAGAGCCCGGCGCCATCGGCGACCCGCTCTACCTCGACGTCTGCGCCGCCATCGGCCAGGCCAAGCAGGACGGCCTCGTCCCCTGGAAGTACCCGACGATCGTCGCCGGCCGCTACGGCCTTGGTTCCAAGGATTTCACCCCGCAGATGTGCGCGGCCGTCTTCGCGAACATGGAGAAGGAGAAGCCCCTCGACCACTTCGTCGTCGGCATCGTGGACGACGTCACCGGCCGCTACCTCCTCGGCGACGACTCCTTCGTGGTCCCCACCGGAGACCGCAAGGAGTGCATGTTCTGGGGCCTCGGCGCGGACGGCACCGTCGGCGCGAACAAGAACTCCATCACGATCATCGGCAACTACACCGAGAACTTCGCGCAGGGCTACTTCGAGTACGACTCCAAGAAGTCCGGCGGCGTCACCATCTCGCACCTCCGCTTCGGTTCCGAGATGATCCGCAGCCCGTACTTCATCAACTCCGCCGACTTCACCGCCTGCCACTGCTTCCCGTACCTCGAGAAGTACGACATGCTCCAGTCCGCGAAGAAGGGCTCCATCTTCCTCCTCGCCTCGCCCTACCCGGCGGCCGAGATCTGGGACCACATGCCCGACGAGGTCGAGCAGGCCATCATCGACAAGCAGATCCGGTTCTACGTGATCGACGCCGCGAGGATCGCCCGCGAGAACGGCATGGGGACGCGCACCAACACCGTGCTCCAGACCGCCTTCTTCAAGCTCTCGGGCATCACGCTCACCAAGGCCGACGGCACGCTGCTCGACCCCGTCCAGGTCCTCAAGGACTACGCGACCAAGGCGTACTCCAGGAAGGGCGAAGAGGTCGTGGCGATGAACCACCGGTGCATCGAGGCCGCAAGCGCCGCCATCGAGGAGGTCAACTACCCCTCGAAGCCCGCCGGCAAGCTCAAGATGCCGCCCGCAGTCTCCGCCGAGGCCCCCGAGTTCGTCCGGAACGTCACCGCCAAGATGATCGCCCAGAAGGGCAACGACCTCAAGGTCTCCGAAATCCCCGACGACGGCACCTGGCCCACCGCCACCACGCAGTGGGAGAAGCGCAACGTCGCCGCCTTCATCCCGCAGTGGGATCCCGCCGCCTGCATCCAGTGCGGCCAGTGCTCCGCCATCTGCCCCCACGCCGCCATCCGCATCAAGGCCTACGCCGCCTCCGACCTCGCCGGCGCTCCCGCCACCTTCAAGAGCGCGGACGCCAAGCCCGCCCTCAAGGCCTTCGGCGAGAAGGTGACCCTCCAGGTCGCCCCCGAGGACTGCATGGGCTGCGAGCTCTGCGTCGTGAAGTGCCCGATGGCCGCCAAGGGCGCCCTCAAGATGGTCGAGCAGATCCCGCTCCGCAAGACCGAGTCCGAGAACTGGAAGTTCTTCCTCGACCTGCCCGAGGTCGATCCCGCCAAGCTCGACACCCGGAAACTCCTCGACTCCCAGCTCAAGCGCCCGCTCTTCGAGTTCTCCGGCGCCTGCGCAGGGTGCGGCGAGACTCCGTACGTCAAGCTCCTGACCCAGATCTGCGGCGACCGCCTCCTCATCGCGAACGCCACCGGCTGCTCGTCGATCTACGGCGGCAACCTGCCCACCACGCCCTACTGCCAGCGCAAGGATGGCAAGGGCCCGGCCTGGTCGAACTCCCTCTTCGAGGACAACGCCCAGTTCGGTCTCGGCATGCGCGTCTCGGCCGACAAGCTCTACGGCTTCGCCATGGAACTCGTCGACAAGGTGCTCGCCAACGGCGAAACCCCCGCCGAGGTCAAGGCGGTCTGCGAAACGATCAAGACGATCGACCAGTACGACGAGAAGGGCCAGGGCGTCGAGGCCATGCGCGCCGCCGTCGCCGAGCTCAAGAAGCTCCTCGGCGGCTGCAGCTGCGAATGCCCCGTCGCCAGGCAGCTCCTCTCGGTCGCGGACGACCTCGTCCGCAAGTCCGTGTGGATTCTCGGCGGCGACGGCTGGGCCTACGACATCGGCTACGGCGGACTCGACCACGTGATCGCTTCCGGCAAGAACGTGAAGATCCTCGTGCTGGACACCGAGGTCTACTCGAACACGGGCGGCCAGGCCTCCAAGGCCACGCCGACCGGCGCGATCGCCAAGTTCGCGGCCGCCGGCAAGCGCCAGGCCAAGAAGAACCTCGGCCTGATGCAGATGCAGTACAGGAACGCCTACATCGCGTACGTTTCGATGGGCGCCAATCCCGCCGCGTGCGTCAGGGCCTTCAACGAAGCCGAAGCCTACGACGGCCCCGCGCTGATCATCGCCTACGCGCACTGCATCGAGCAGGGCCTCCTCACGAAGACCGGTCCCGCCCACCAGCAGGCCGCCGTCGACTCCGTCCACTTCCCGCTGTGGCGCTACAACCCGATGGCCCAGCTCGAAGGCAAGAACGGCCTCACGATCGATTCCAAGGACAAGAGCGACACCGTCTCCTTCGCGGAGAAGGCGGTCTCGAAGGAGGTCGGCGAGAACCGCTTCCGCCAGCTCGTGAAGGTCCTCGGCGAGGACGCCGCCATGGACCTCCTGAAGCAGGCCGAAGCCGACTTCAAGGAGAACTACCGCTTCCTCGAGCAGCTCGCCAGCCTCGAAAAGCTGTAATCCCCGGCGATTCGACACAATCAAAACCCGGGTGCGAGCCCCCTCGCACCCGGGTTTTTTGCGTCCATCCCGGGCGCACCGCCGTGCCGTGACGGCGTCGTCGGATCAATCCGCTTTGGCTTCCGCTTCGGGCTCGGAGGGATCGGGCTCCGGGGGGAGGGTGCCTTCCTTGACGAGCCTCTCGGCGACGCGGCCGTCGACGGTCTCCGTTTCGAGGAGCAGGTCGGCAAGCTGGCGGACGCGGTCGGCATGGGACTCGAGGAGCGAGCGGGCCCGCTCGTGGGCCTCGCGGAGGAGGCGGTCGACCTCCTCGTCGATGGCTTCGGCGGTCTTTTCGCTGTAGTCCCGCGAGCGGGAGATTTCGCGGCCGAGGAACAGGTGTTCTTCGTTCGCGCCGAACGAACGGGGGCCGAAGCGGTCGCTCATGGCCCACTTGCACACCATGGAATGGGCGATTTCCGTGGCATTCTTGAGGTCTTGCGACGCGCCGGTGCAGATGTCCGGGAGGAAGAGTTCCTCGGCGGCGCGCCCGCCCAGGGCGATGGCGAGCTGCGAGAGCAGCTTCGCCTTCGACACGTGGGTCGTGTCCTTCTCCGGCAGGAACATGGTGGCGCCGAGCGCCATCCCGCGCGGGATGATGGTGACCTTGTGGAGGGGGTCTGCGGCGGGGGAAAGGATGGTGACGACCGCATGGCCGGCCTCGTGGAAGGCGGTGACCCGGCGGTCCTCGTCGTCCACGACGCGGCTGCGGCGCTCGCGTCCCCAGAGGACCTTGTCGCGCGCCTCGTCGAGGTCGTCGTTGTCGATGGCCTCCTTGTTCTGTCGCGCGGCGCCGAGGGCGGCTTCGTTGAGGAGGTTCGCGAGGTCGGCGCCGGAGAAGCCGGGGGTGCCGCGGGCGGCGCGCTCGAGGTCGACGTCTTCGGCAAGTTTCACCTTCTTCGCATGGACCTTGAGGATGGCGACGCGGCCGTCGAGGGCCGGGAGGTCGACGATCACCTGCCGATCGAAGCGGCCGGGGCGGAGGAGGGCGGGGTCGAGCACGTCGGGGCGGTTGGTGGCGGCCATGACGATGACGCCGGAAGCGGGTTCGAAGCCGTCCATTTCGGTCAGCAGCTGGTTGAGGGTTTGCTCGCGCTCGTCGTGCCCGCCGCCGAGCCCGGAGAAGCGGGAGCGGCCCACGGCGTCGATTTCGTCGATGAAGATGATGCAGGGCGCCTGCTGCTTCGCCTGCTCGAACATGTTGCGCACCCGGGAGGCGCCCACGCCCACGAACATTTCGATGAAATCGGAGCCCGAGATGCTGAAGAACCGTACGCCGGCCTCGCCGGCGATGGCGCGCGCGAGGAGCGTCTTCCCGGTTCCGGGGGGACCCACGAGCAGCACGCCGCGGGGGATGCGGGCGCCGAGTTTCGAGAACTTCTTGGGATCCTTGAGGAAGGAGACCACCTCGGCGACCTCCTCTTTTGCCTCGTCTGCGCCGGCGACGTCGTCGAAGGTCACCCGGTTCGTGTTCGAGGCCAGGCGGGCGCGGCTTTTCCCGAAGTTCGCGGCGCCCATGCCGCCCCGCATCTGGCGGAAGAGGAAGAACCAGATGAGGCCCATCAGCAGGATGGGGACGACGAGTTCGCCGAGGATGCGGAAGAGGGTTCCGCTTCCGTAGACCACCTTCGGCCAGACGTCGTTTTCGCGCAGGAAGGCGCGGAGCTCTTCGGTGTCCGGCATGACGACGACCATGAACTCCTTGGGGTATCCGGTGCCGTCGTTTTCCTCGCCGCGCCGGATGCCGCGCACGATCGTCTTCCCATTGGCCTCGCGCACGAGCTCGCACGATTCGATCAACCCTTCCTGGGCCATTTGGCGCAGGGCGCTTTCGTTCTCGAGTTCCTGGTAGCGATGCCGGGGCGCCCGGAACGGGAAGAGGGTGAGGCTTACGAAGGCCAGCACGAGCAGCCAGAAGAGAAGCGAGCGGAACTGGTTGGGGGGCGGGGGACGGAGGGGCGGGCGGTTGCCGTAGTGGCTTCCGCCGGGGTCGTCGTTCCGGTGGAAGTCTTCTTCGGGCAGGGGCGGTGGCTCGCGGCGGGGTTCGTCGTCCGGAGTGGGTTTGGTTTCGGGTGTGTCAGCCATGGTGGAGCAATTTTGTTGAACGGGGGGGAAGCAAGGCCGGATGGTGCGCGGGGCCGTGGAGTTCAGTCCAGGGTGTGCACCAGCAGGCCGGAACGGAGTTTGGGTTCGAACCAGGTGCTCTTGGGGGGCATGATCTGGCCGGCGTCGGCGATGTCCATCATCTGCGCAACGGTCACGGGAACCATGGCGAAGGCCACGGCGGCCTCGCCGGAATCCACGCGGGCGGCGAGTTCGGCGTTCCCGCGGACGCCGCCCAGGAAGGAGATGCGGGTGTCGGTGCGCGGGTCGTCGATGCCCAGGACGGGCGCGAGCAGGCGCTGCTGGAGCACGCTGACGTCGAGGCGTCCCACGGGATCGGCGGCGTCGGGCGTCCAGGAGAGGCGATACCACTCCCCGGCGAGGTACATGTCCGCCTGGCCGGGCGCGTCCGCGCCGGGCGCGTCTTCGCGGCGGATGTCGAAGCGTTCGCCCGCCTTGGCGAGGAAGTCCTGCGTGGAGAGGCCGTTCAGGTCTTGCACGAGGCGGTTGTAGGGGAGGATGTTCAGCTGCGAGGCGGGGAAGATCACGGCCATGAAGCCGTTGTACTCTTCGGTGCCGGTGTGGGAGGGATTTGCCTCGCGCAGGATTTTCCCGGCACGGGCGGCGGCGGCGGAACGGTGGTGGCCGTCCGCCACGTAGGCCGCGGGGATGCCGGCGAAGGCGTCGATCCACGGTTGCGGGCAGCCTTCGACGATCCACACGGTGTGGCGGACGCCGTCCGGGGCGGTGAAGTCGTAGACGGGCGCGGCCTCGAGCGCCTGGGCGGCGAGGGCGTCGATGGCGGGGGAGTCGCGGTAGGTCAGGAAGACGGGGCCGGAGTTCGCCCGGAGGGCGAGGACGTGGCGCGTGCGGTCGTCTTCCTTGTCTTGGCGCGTTTTCTCGTGCTTGCGGATCACGTTGCCCAGGTAGTCGTCCACGGCGCAGCAGGCGACGAGCCCGGTCTGGCTGTGGGCGCCCATGACCTGGCGATAGAGGTAGAAGCGGGGCTGGTCCTCGCGCACGAGCGACCCGCGGCCCTGGAGGCCGGCGAACGCCTTGGCGGCGGTCTCGTACACGATGGGGTCACAGGGGTCGGTATCGTCCGGCAGGTCGATGTCGGGGCGGGACACATGGAGGAAGCTGTCGGGATTGCCGGCGGCAAGGATCCGGGCCTCGGCGGTGTCGACCACGTCATAGGGGACGGCCGCGATGGCGGCGGCCTTGCCGGGGGCGGGGCGGAGGGCGGCAAAGGGGGATACTTTCATGAAGATTCGCAAAGCTGGAGGCAAAATGTGACGGAACGGCGAATTATCCCGTTTGCGGGGTGGGAATGCAAACCCCAATATCAAAAGGTGCGAGGGCGCGAGGGGCGCCTTCGCGGGCTAGCGCGGGGCGCGGGGCGCGTTCGAGGCGGGACAGCGCCCGCCGAAGGGGCAGCCTTCGCAACGGGGGTTGACGGGGCGGCAGCGGGTTTGCCCGAAGGAGACCAGCAGCGTGTTCCATTCGATCCAGTAGCGTTCGGGCAGGCGTTCGCGAAGCGCCATTTCGGTTTCGAAGGGGGAGGAGGTTTCGACCAGGCCCAGGCGGTTGCTGATGCGATGGACGTGGACGTCCACGCAGATCGCGGGAATTCCGAAGGCTTGCGCGAGCACGAGGTTCGCGGTCTTCCGCCCCACGCCGGGCAGGGAGCACAGCCCTTCGAGTGTCCGGGGCACTTCGCCTCCGAAATCGAGGGCCAGGCGCTCGGCCAGCGCCTTCACGTGCCGCGCCTTCACGCGGTAGAAGCCCACGGGGAAGATGAGGCTTGCGATCTCGTCCTCGGGAAGGGCGCGAAGTTCCTCCAGCGTTCCGGCGCGGGCGAAGAGGCGTCCGATGGCTTGGGCGGTGGTGGCGTCTTTCGTGCGGGCGCTGAGAAGTGTCGCGACCAGCACCTTGAGCGGATCGCGCGTTTGGGCGGCGAGAAGGTCGATGACCGGCGCCTTGTGCCTCGCGTATTCCTTGCGGAGCGCACGGACAATCGCGTCGAAGGGGCTGCCGGACGCGCTCATGGCAGGTCGCCGCAACCCGGCTCCGGGGCCTCTTCCGCAAGCCACAGCGGACCGTCCACGCGGATGCCGGAAAGGCCGGCCGCCGCGAGCGCCTGTCCCGAATCGGCGAAGCAGGGGTCGATCTCGATCGGGAACGCGGGGGCGCCTCCGGCGTCCCGGGGGACGTCGATGCCCGCGGCGTCGAGCCAGCGGGCCCACTTGGCGACGAGGTCGCGGCGGCAGGTGGCGGGGGAGTCGGCGCCTTCGGCGTTCTTCACGGGCGAAAACTCTTCGCGGCGGTCGAAGGCGAGGTTCAGCACGTTCGCGGCGGCGGGCAGGAGGTCGAAGATGAACTTCTCGAACTTCCAGCCGTTCGGGGCGTCGGGCGCCACGACGACGCCGTCCGGGTCGCAGCAGGCGATTTTCTTGTGGGCGAGGTGGATCGGCATCGGGCGATCGGCTTCGCGGAGGAGGAAGTCGAGCGAGAAGACGTGCAGGGCCACGCTGCCGTATTTGTAGTAGAGTTCGCCCGAAGCGGTGGTGCGGGCCATCTGCTCGGGGGTGAGTTCGGAATATTCGACGATCGCGCAGGCGCCGTCGCGTTCCACCACGACGCCGAGGCCCTCTTCCGCGTTGCGCTTGGCGCAGACCTTCACGGACATCTCCGCGCCCTTCGCAAGGTGGGCGCCGAGGAAGGCGGGATCGCACATCTCGATCATCGGATTGTCCACTTGGAAGTAGAAGACCGTGGAGATTCCGCGTTCCCGCATGTCCGCGAGCGCACCGCTCGACCGGAGTGCGGCGAGGGTGCCGCCGTGGCCGTCGGGACTCAGGAAGAGGGTCCCTTTGTCCGCGAGCAGGATGCGGCCGTCGTCGTCGAGCGCGGGCCACATGCCCTGTCGGAAGAGGAAGACGTCTTCCGGGTCGAGGCCGAACCACGCGAACTCCTCGAAGCAGGCGAGCGTGGCGTCGTGGTTGGCGTGGCTGGTCATGATATACCAGGGCACGGGCTTGCCGTAGCGGCGGACCAGCGCGAGAATCTTCCGGGCGTGGAAGTAGAAAAGCGGCATGCCGCTGACCGGCCCGATGGGATAGGCGCCCTTGGGGCCGTCGAATCCAAGGCGCGACCCCTGGCCTCCGGCCACGAGCACCACGCCCACCTTGCCCGCCCGGAGTTCGGCTTCGCCGCGTTCCACGGCGGCAGCGCGGGCCGCGGCGTCCAGCTCCACGACCGGTGCGGGCGGGAAGTCGCCGCCGGCGGAGGCGGAACCACCTTCCGCGAGCATCGAGCGCATGCGCGCGAGCGCCTCGAAGTCCAGCGCTTCGATCTGCGCGAGCAAAGCGGCGCGCCGCGTTTCGTCCAACTCGTTCCAGAAGCGCAGCACATGCGCCTGTCCATTGCGTTCCAGCACGTCTCGGGCGGTATCGAAATCCATGGGAATCCCTTTCAAGAAAACCGGCGGGGCCGATGAGGATGAGCGATAGGCCAACCATACCATCCCGGAAAGCGTTTTGCCACCGAAAACACATCCCGCCGGGCGGAAGGCGGACGGCACCCTCCTTTCGCCCCGTTTTCCTGGCCTGTCTTTTCCCTATTATGCTTACTAACCCGCTAACCCGGCCACAAATAGCGCTGCTCACGGAGATTCAGGCATGAGGAGCTGGAATTTGGAGCCGGGAAAGGGGCACGGACATTCCTGTCCGTGTCACGGGTTGGAAAACCCGTTCCCCTGTTTTGCAGCATGAATTGTGGCCGAGTTAGTAAACCCCTCCACCAACGCCGTGCGCCACGGCTTGGCGGACGGGAATGCGTCAAGCCCTCCGCGCGTGCCTGCGATGGAGGGCCAGGACGCCGGCACCAACCAGCAGCAATCCGAGCGCCGACGGCTCGGGGACGGGGATCGCATTGTACGTGCCGGCATAGATGCCCGCTCCGGTCGTCTCCGCCGCGCTGTCGACCAGAACCAGATCCGTGCCGTTCCAAAGCAGCGAGGCCCAGCCGTAGATGTACTTCGTATAGTCCGCGCCGCCCCTGGCCAGCCGGAACCCAAGATAAAAGATCCGGTTGTAAGGCATTTCGATCGAGCCAAGCGCGTACGTGTCATTTCTGCCCAGATACTCGGCATTCTCCATGGCCGCCGCGTCCAAGGCGGCGCCGTATTGCGTCTCGAACCACCAGTGGCGGATGCCGATCGTCATGTCGGTTGCCTGCAAGGAAGCCTTTAAACGAGGGCCACGTACGATTTCAAGCAAAATGCCGGCACCGCCGCCTGGAGATATTTCCGATGCAAGGATATGGGTTGACGGGGGCCAATAACTGGGGCCCAGCGTGACGGCGCCCCACACGACCGTCGCGGCGGGCGCGGCTGTCGCCAGAAGCAGGGGCAGAGCAAAAGCGGCGCATCGGAGTTTTCTGCATCGTTTCATGGGAGACTCCTTCTTCGTGTTTCGTGTCACGGAAGCGGGGTGAAGCCGGCGAGATCCACCTCGGTAAGCTGGTAGCCGCCGCCGAGATCGGACATCAACCGGTTGATGTCGTCCTTGATGGCGGCCACGGAGGTGCCGGAGCCTGCCTCCCCAAAAGTCCACACCGTAAGCAAAACCGGTTCGCCAGAAACTACAATCAAAGCGGGATTGCCCGAGTCGCCACCGATGACGCGCTCATAGAACGAATATCTGGAGGGGTCTGCGGGGGACTGGAATTTGGAGGTTCCTCGTGGATCACTTGCCGTTACATTCCACAAATCACCGACCAGCGCCTTCTCCTCCTGGTCGAGACGTATGGCGGGAAGACGCGCCCCGGTGCGGATATAGTCGGCGTAATTGTCCGGAAGCACCCTGGCAAACGAGATCTGGTTCGTCGGCACATCGGCATCAAGCAGGCCCACGGTAATATCATAAGCGTGCATTGAAGGGCCAGAGTAGCGGGGATGCTGTCTCTTCGCCACGAGTTTCCGCGTGATGACGTTGTTCTGGCGGTCGACGAAGTATACGAAGCAGCCCGCCGGCAATGCATGGTGCGCCGCGAAGAGGACATGCCGCGGGCTGATGAGCGTACCGGCTTTCTCGTTGTTTTCGCAGCTGTTCCACGGGCTGCAGCAGGTCAAATCGAGGTCTGCGGCCCAGCAGTTGGTGTTGCGGAGGAAGACGCCGTCGGCCCCGTTGGCGAGGTAGTTCTCGAAGAGCGGCAGGGCGACGGCCGGATCCTTGCCCGCGATGCGGCTGTCGATGGCGAAGGCGGCGTTGGCCAGCGCGCTGGTGTTGGTGGTGACGTCGGCGATGCCGGGGTCCGTCCCGCTCCAGCATTCGTGGAGATTGACGAGCAGGTCGCCGTCGGGGTCTTCCAGCGCGTCTGGGACGCCGATGGCGACGGCGTCGTAGAGCCTCTCCCACAGGTCGGACATGCCGTCCCCGTCCGTGTCGAAGGTCCGGTCGTCCACCGTGATGTTGCACCGGACGTCGTGGTGCCGGCGCACCAGGTGGTACACGCGGCTGAACTCGTTGGTGCCGCAGGCGTGGTCGCCGTCGTCGTCGTTGTAGCATCGCAGGCGCCATGCAACCGGCACGGTCGTGGACACGTGGGGCAGGGCGAAGGGGCCGTTCGTCGGCGCGAAGTCGACCAGCGTCGTGACGACGGTATCCTCAACCCGCTCGAACGCGAGCCGGACGTCGGTCTCCAGCCACAGCTTGTTGGTGAAGACGCCGCTGGCGGAGAAGCAGTAGTTGTTGCCGTCGGCGGGATCGGTGCCCTCGGCGACCTCCTCGTTGTCGGGCACGCCGTCCCTGTCGAAGTCGTTGATGCAGATCGAGACGGTCGGTCTGGCGAAATCCGTCACGCAGGCCACATAGAGCGGCTCGGTGGCGGCATCGCGGATGCCGTCGCCGTCGAGGTCGCAGAACGCCTTGACGTAGATGGAGCGCGCACTGTTGGCGGGGACGGACGGGAATTGGAAACCGCCCTCCTTCACGATCCGGACGGCGTTGGATTCGTTCCATCCGGAGGCGGAGAGGCCCCAGGTCACGTGGTTGGTGAAGATGTCCGAGTAGAGGTTGGTGATGGCGCCGCCGACCGTGACGTGGCAGGAGGCGGGGTTGGTCGGGCTGGAGCCGTACTGGTTCTCCAGCCAGTCGTTCACGCCGTCCCCGTCGAAGTCGCCGATCTCGATGGAGACCCGGGGGAAAAACGTCAGGAACAGCGCCCCGTAGACCGGCTCGGCCGCGGGGTCGATCACGCCGTCGCGGTCCATGTCGCAGGCGGCCTTGACCCAGAGGCTTGTGCCGGGCGCGAACGAGAAGGGGAAGGAGAACGAGGCGTTCCCCGCGAACTGGGTGACGGTGTGCGCGCCCATGGCGGGGGCGTCGTCGAAGGCGTACGACACGATGTTGGTGAGCGCCTGGGAGAAGCGGTTGGCGACCGCGACGGAAACCGGGCGGTTGACCGAGCGGGGATCGGCGGGATCGGTGCCGTCGGCCAGTTCGTCCGCGTCGCCGACGGAGTCGCCGTCGGAGTCGGTTTCGTAGGGGCTGGTGCCACAGGTTTCGACCTCGACCGCGTCGCCGATGCCGTCGCCGTCGCTGTCGCCCGCGGCGAAGCCGGCGTATTCGTCCGCGCCGATGTCGGGGGCGGCGTCGCGCGCCTGGCCCTCGAAGTCGAGAGGCGGCGCGGCGTCGCAGCCCGCGTCGATCGCCGGCGAGCCGCCGCGCAGGTGTCCGTCTGTCGCCAGACGGGCGTTGGCGACCAGCAGGCCGGAGCAGGCGTCGGGCGGGAACCAGTCCAGCGCACGGGGGACGAGACAGCGGGTCATGCCGACGTGGTAGGCCGCGCTTCGCTGCAGGCGGACGAAGGCGTGGACGTCGGGGTGGGCGAACGATTCGTCCCAGACGCAGTTGACAAGGTCCGCGGCGACGGGGTTGTCGGCGGAGCCGAAGTTGCCCGTCGTGGATTCGAACTGGATGCCGTAGGCGGCGTACGACGGCGAAAAGTCCAGGAACGTGCAGTTGACCAGCCGCAGTGCCGGGCTGTCGATGGCGTAGATGCCGCGCATGGACTTGCCCGCGCCCCTTTTCCCGCGGATCACGCAGTTCTCGAAGCGCACCGCGCCGGGGGCGGAGTGGCGGCAGAAGAAGCCGACGTTGACGTCGCTGGCGCCGAGCTCGACCGTCACCCCCTCGAAGACGGGCGCGGCGCCCTTGTCGGGCGCGATGGGGGGGCCGTCGCCCAGCCAGAAGCCGATCTGGTAGGGGGTGGCGCCGCCGAGGCGCAGGTTCAATCCGCGGACGATGGTGCGATTGTCCTGGCGCGCGTTCATGTAGAAGGCGGCCAGGTTGCCGTCGTAGGTGACGGTCGCCAGCCGCGAGGCGCCCCAGTCCTCCGACATCAGCAGGACGGGATGGGCGGGGAACCAGAGTCCGGCGTTGGCCCGCCCCGAATAGAGGCCGTCGGCGACTTCGATGACGGAGTATGGCGCCGAGGCGGCGAAGGCGGCCCTGATCGAAGCATGAGACGAGGCGTTGGTGGCGGCCGCGGCGGGGTCGACGCGCAACGTCGGAATCAGGTGGCTGTCCGGACAGTTCGGGTTTGTGCCGTGGTGGAACTCGTAGACGGCGGGCGCCCGGTCGTTGTCGGGATCGGACAGCGCGTCGGCGGCGAGGGGGTCGAGCCCGTTGGCGACCTCCCAGCCGTCCGGCATGCCGTCGCCGTCGGAGTCGGCAAGGTCGAAGCGCGTCCCGTGCATCCACTTTTCGCCGGCGTCGGTAATCCCGTCGCCGTCGGAGTCGGCAAGATCGGCGAGGCGGAAGAAGCCCGAGTCCACCATCCAGGCGGCGTTGGTGCAGATAATGTTCGTGTAGACGACATCCGGATCGTAAGCCGACGCCGCGATGTTCGTGGTGTACGCGGCGGCCGGGATCTCCGGCGGCGGAGGCAGTTCGGAGCGGGGGATGACGATGTCCACCCCGCCCGCCACGGGATTGACCTCGACCTGCCAGAGGTTCGTCCAGGCGGGCGGGGCCAGGGTACGGCTGAAGAAGATGTCCAGCGCGCCGCCGGCGATCACCGTGTTTGTCGGCCATGCGGCGGAGAGCGCGACGCCATTCGTGCCGGCCTCGATGCCGGTCGCGGCCAGCCCGGCCGGCGAGGCGGGCGCCGCCATGGGTGCGCCGGCCGCGGCCTGTGCCCCCGCGGCCGATCCGGCGGAACGGAAGGCTTCAAGGTCCTCCTGGAGAATGAAGGTGAACGCCATTTCCACATGCGAGGGCTGGAAAAACTGCCGCGTGTCCAGCCATGCCGCATGGTAGAGGGCCAGATCAGACCACTCCGCGCGCGACGGTTTGGCCAGCAGTTCCCCGCACCTTGCTTCGATGCCGGAAAAGTCTGCGGCCGTGCCGTCGGGGGAGTGGAGCCTGGCGATCCAATCCGCCGACCAGACGCCAACGTCGGCGGCGACCGACCAGAAAAGCCCGCCGGATGCGTTGTAGAACAGCACGCCGCCGGTCGAGTCGTCCACGTTCAGCACCACGCGCCACACCTCGATGCCGTCGGCCTCTTCCGGAACGAGCCCCGCCAGAAAATCGTCCGGGAACTCCCCGCCCGCGTCATCCAGGGGGATGAGGCCGCCATCCAAGGCAAGCCGTCGCTCCGGATCCGGCATGAGCCTGCCCGCGCCCCTCGCCAGCTCGCGCTCGAGCCGCAGCGCCATCTCCAGCGGCGTGGCGGGCGCCGGACGCGGCGCACGGACGGGGAGCGCGACAGCCGCGCCTCCCTGCGCCGCCGCGCGTTCGGATGCGGGGATGATGCCCGCAGCCACGAGCGCCGCCGCGAGAAGGGGCAAAAGGCCCCGTTTGCCGTTCCTTGTCCCGTTGCCTTCCACAGTCTCCACGATCGTTCCTTCCGACATCCGAAACCGGCGGTTTCAAGACCCTGTCGCGTCGGCATGCCTTTCCGCCGCACAAAAACAGACGTCCGGTCGCGACACGGCGCCACCATACGCCTTCCGGCATTACTGTACACCCCCGCGGTTTTCGCCGCAACGGCTTTTCGCAACTTTTTTTGCGGCCCCGAACCGCCATTCCGCCGGCTTTTCACGCCGCCGGCGCAACAGCAGACTCGCGCGCGCCGGCGATGAACGTGCCGGTCTCCGGCGGGAAGTCGATCCACCAGCACAAGGCCGATGCGGACGCCGCTCCCGTATCGCGAGGCCGTCCTCCCCAAGGGCTGCTAATTCGGCCACAATTCATATTGCAAAACAGGGGAACGGGTTTTCCAACCCGTGACACGGACAGGAATGTCCGTACCCCTTTCCCGGCTCCAAATTCCAGCTCCCAATGCCTGAATCTCCGTGCCAGCGCTATTTGTGGCCGGGTTAGTATATTCCGTTTTCGCCCGGCGGTCCCCCGTTCTTCGGAGCCGGTGCGCTGGCATGCTTATTGCTTTTCATGATTCTTCTTGGGAATCGCGGACGCGTCGCGCGATTCCGGACGTATCGGCCGTTATCGAGATCCGCCATTATGAACAGGACGAAATGCATTCGGTTTTCTTTTCTCGCCGGCTTTTTCGCCGTCGTGCTGGGCGCCGTCCCCGTCTTTGCGCAGGAGGCTGCGGCGGAGGCGGTCGCCGAAGTGCCGCCCGATCCGCGCGTGGAGCTTTTCGACGGCTTCCTGAAGCGCGCCCAGCGTGATCCGGCGGGGATGACGCGCGACGAGATGCTGCAGGGCATGCAACTCGGCATGGATTTGGGGCGGCCGAGCTCCGTGGCCGCCGTGGCGAAGTTCTACCTGAACCAGACGCCGGCGCCGGCGCCGGAGATCGTGCTCGCGACGGCCCGGGCGGCGGATCGCGCCGGCGACTTCCGAACCGCGGCGAGCCGCTACAAGCAGTATTTGGGCGTGGCCGAGCCGAACGAGGAGAACTCGAAGGTGGCCGCGCGCCTGTTCGTGGTGCTGATCGACCTGCTCGCCAGCAACGACGAGGCCTTCCGCTTCATGGACGAAGAGGGCGGGAAGTTCCGCCAGTCCGCCGAAGCCCGCAAGTTCGACGGCTGGTTCGTGGAGATGGCCCGCCAGCGGCGCGCCTACCTCCCGATGGCGCGGCGCCTGGCCGCGGTGATGGCGGACGGCCTTCCTCTCGCGCAGGAGCGCTACGCCTATTGGGAACCGATCGACTGGCTGATGCGCGAGGCCGGGTACAGCCGCGCGGAGATGCTCGACGCGCTGCCGTTCCTGCGGCAGATCGTGGAGCGCCTGCGCGACAACCCCGCCCGCAAGGCCCGCTACCACTACATCGTGACGCATCTCGCCTTCCGTGCCGCCGCCGTGGGCAAGGATGCCGATGGCGTGATGAAGGAGTTCGAGCCCGTGGTCGCCGCCGCCCGCGCATACATCGACGCCCGTCCGACGCACGAGGTCTTCGAGGAGATCCTCCGCTGCTGGCTCGGCGGCCCCGGCCAATGGGATCCCACATGGTACAACCGCACCCCCGCGCAGTGCCGCTCCGTGCTGGCCTACGCCTTCGAGCGCGTCTCGCCGGAGGAGCGCCGCGCGATGGTCGATGCCTACGCCCCGCATGGCTGGCTCGAGACCACCGCCGGCTGGCAGGCCCTCGCCAAGCGCTTCCCCGAGGCTTTCAAGGGCACGACGGGCGTTTCCCGCCTCGGACTGGACGGTTCCATCGCCGGGGAATCCTTCTACCGGGACTTCCTGCCCGCCCTCGAGGACGCGCCTTCGTTCCTGGCGGCGGCGACGCACGCCGCGATTGCCGCGAAGGACGGCGGCGACGACCTGTGGAAGGGCGTGGAAACCGTGCGCGACCGCTACGCCTGGTTCCTCGAACTCCGGCAGGAGCGCGACACGCTGTGGAACGCATGGAGCATCTACTCGCGCTTCGAGCGGCCCGAAGAGCGGCAGGCCGCGATCCAGCCGCAGTGGCAGGAGGTCTTCGCGCGCTTCTGCCGCGAGCGCACGCTGCGGTCCGTGGCCCTCTGCGAGCGCGACATCGCCCGCGAGGCCTTCCAGACGCTTTGGGGGACGCCCGGCTTCCCGCGCCAGGATTTCATCGGTGCGCTGGGCTCGCTCGCGTGGGTTCCGTACTCCCCCGACGATCGTGCGTACGTGCTGGGCGGCGCGTACGACCACTTCCAGCAGTGGGCCAACGGCGCGCGCCAGCGCGAGGCCGACGCCAAGACGGCCGACGCCGCCGCGAACGAACAGATCGCCCAGGTGCGCGCGCAGCACGACGAGGCCGTCCGGCAGCAGCAGGCGAACCCCGACGACGCCGGCGCCGCCGACCGCGTGAAGCAGCTCGCCGACCAGCTCCAGCAGCTCGCGGCGCGCCGCGACGAAACCGCCAAGGCCGCCGAGGCCGCCCTCGCCGACTCCGCCCTCGTCACGCCGCTCGAAGACGCCTTCCGCGCCGCCCGCGAGGCGCGGATCGACCCCTCCAAGGCCCCCGACGACCTCTGCCGCGCCTTCTCGCAGTGCGCCGCCGCCATCGCCGCCAAGGACCAGGCCGCCTACGTGGCCGCCGCCCGCGACCTCTACGGCCGCATCCGCGACTTCGAGTCGTCGCGCGTCCCCTTCGGCCATTGGCTCATCCGCTGGCTCGCCTCGAACCGCTTCGAGGCCTTCGACACTCTGGACTTCCAGCTCGAGATGCTGGCCGACCAGCTGGACCTCTTCCGCGAGCGCGGCACGGGGTTGGGCGCGCACCTCGTGATGCAGGAACTCTGCCGCGGCCGCGGCAACTGGAACGGCTGGTGCTCCGCCCGCTGGGACGAGCGCCCCGCCGTCTCCAAGTTGTGCGACACCCTCGCCGCCGCCAACGCCGCCCTCTTCTCCGAAGGCAAGTTCGACAGGCACTTCTTCCAGTGGTTCCGCCATGCCCGAACCTTCGAGGGCGGACGCGTCGAACACTCCTGGCACCCCGAGGTCTACGAGGCGCTGATCGAAAAGCGGCTTCTCCGCGACCACCCCGAATTCCGCGCCGACGGGTCGTCCTACACCGTCACGTACCAGTGGCTCGTCCGCAACGAGTGCAATGTGCTCGAGGAGAAATATCCGGTCCAGTCCTGGTTCGACGACATGTACGCCCAGGAGCTGCGCGAGCGCGGGATGATCTTCGAGTACCGCTTCTGGGACTACAGCCCCGACACCGGACACAAGGCGGCCGACGTCGCCAGCGAGCTGCTCGCCGCGATGGACGGGTATCCGTACTTCGGCGACGACGACATCTGCAACCGCTGCGACCGCAACACGTACTGGAACATGTTGTGGCGCATCCACGAACGCTCCTCCCCCGAGGCGCGCGCCGCCCGCTACTCCGCCGCCCTGCCGAAGTTCGGCACCACCCTCTTCGACAGCTATTCCGCCGGCCTGCACCTGATCGGGGGCTTCGATCCCGCCGACGCCGGACAGCGCAAGGCCTGCTTCGACCGCATCGCCGCCTACACCGACCGCATCGCGGCGCTGCCGTGGCGCGAGACGCCCGCCTACGTGGGCGGCGTGGCCGCCATCCCCCACCAGCATGCCGCGCAGCTCACCGACGAAGAGTGCGACATCCTCCTGCGCGTCTTCCTGAACCCGTCCTACTCCTGGAACGGCGGCTGGAACACCGAGCACGTCGACTACCTCCTCCAGCTCGCCCTCCTCTCCAAGAAGCGCTGGGACGACCTCTTCGACGTGACCCCGCAGTGCTGGCGCGTCTTCCGCGAGCATCGCCACCACCACTACTGGGACGCCATGGCCAACGTCGGGGCCGCCATCGCCGACGCCGGCCAGGCCGAGCTCGCCACCATGCACGCCGGCGTCGGCCTGAACATGATCGGCAACGACCTGCCCGAGCATATCCGCAACACCATGATGGCCGTCCGCTCCAAGGCCATGTCCGGACTGGGAGGCGCCATCCCCGTCGAGCGCGGCGACCGCCGCTACCCCGTCTTCGCCGCGCAGGCCGACTACCTCTTCGGCAAGCTCGAATCCGCCTGGGCGCAGTACACGCCCTATCGCGACCTCATGCGCTCCATCATGAAAGAGCTCGACCCCGGCTTCGTCCTCTGGATCATCCAGCGCCATACCGACGTCGCCGACTACGACATCGCCGAGGACATCGCCCGCGACATGCTCGTCTGGGTGAAGAATTCGCCCCAGGGGTTCGACAAGGAGACCCGCGCCGCCCTCGACCTCGCCTACGCCGACATCGCGAAGGCCCGCCAGGAATACCCCAAGGCCCGCGCCCAGTACGAGCAAATCGCGCTCGCCCGCGAGTACGACGATACCGCTTCCCAGCGCGCCGCCTCCCTCCGCGTGGCCGAAGTGGACCGGCTCACCCGCCAGTACGACGCCGCCCTGGACCGCCTCGACAAGCTCTCCAGACGTCCCGACTCCATCCTCCAGGCCGAGTCCTTCTTCCAGATGGCCCTCATCCACTACGACCGCGAGGAGTACGCCGACGCCCGCGACTGTCTCGAGAAGACCTTCGCCCTCATGCCCGGCCATACCGACGCCCGCCTCCTCGAAGGCAAGCTCCACCTCCGCATGAAGAAGCTCGTCGAGGCCACCGAGGTCACCGTCGGCACGCAAGGCTCCCAGGAGACCCTCGTGCCCGGCAAGTCCCTCAAGGTGCAGATCGAAGACCGCACCCTCGCCGTGGTCGGCCAGTCCTCCGCCATCGAAGTCCGCGCCTGGGCCTCCTCCGGCGACGAGGAAATCTTCAACCTCCTGCCCTTCGGCGACTCCAAGACGAAGTTCGAGGGCCATGTGGCCACCGCGCTCGGGGAGCCCAACCCCGGCGACCGCATCCTCCAGGTCCGCGGCGGCGACACCGTGCAGTACGACTTCTCCGATCGCTTCAAGGAGGCCAACAAGATCACCGAATCGCAGATCACGGCCATCAAGGTTCGCTCCGACGCCGACCTCTTCATCTCCTCCGGGCGCATCCTCTCGCAGGAGGAGCAGGAACAGCTCGCCCTCGAGCAGCTCGTGCGCGACCGCCTGCGCGTGAAGGGCCTCGACCGCGAAGGCCGCTCCCTCTCCTCCGTGCGCAAGGCCGACGAAATCAAGCCCGGCAACCCCATCAACGTGCGCGTGGTCGACCCCGACCGCTCCGTGAACGCCACCCCCGACCGCATCACCGTGCGCGTCGCCACCTCCAGCGGGGACCGCATCGACGCCTTCGAGCTTGTCGAGACCGGCCCGGACACCGGCGTCTTCGAGGGCAAGATCCCCACCCGCTCCGCCCCCGCCACCGCCTTCGCCTCCGACACCGAAGAGGGCCGCGATCCCGTGAACGTCATCGCCGCCGGCGACCACGAGCCCTGGATCGGCCAGCCCGACAACCGCCGCCCGAAGTCCTTCAGCGTGGACCTGAACAAGATGGTCGAGCTCGGAACCCTCGACATCACCTCCGCGATCGCCGGCCGCCGCCCGCGCCGCCTGCTCGTGCAGACCTCCCCCAGCGGGAAGACCTTCTCCACGGTCGGCGCCTGGCCCGAAAACCTCCCCTCCACCGGCACCTCCCCCTGGTTCGAGCTCGTCCGCTTCGCCGACCGCAACCACCTCGCCAACTCCCTTGCGGAGGTGCGCGACTACCTCGATGCCGGCTACGCCGTCCACAACGCCCCCAAGATCCAGGGCCCCTGCGCCCTCGTCTCCACCAACTTCGACGGCAGCCTCAACGGCGCCGCCCAGGACCTCGGCCTCTCCGCCGAAGGCGTGAACTCGTGGGTCGTCGGCCGTTGCTCCGCCTCGTTCGTGCTCGCCCGCCGCCAAGTGTGCGTCTTCCGCATCGACAACCTCGGCCGCCAGCACAACATCCGCTACTGGCTCGCCATCGACGGCGAGGGCGCGGAACCCCATCACCGCGCCGAAGAACTCACCCGCACCCTCGGGCGCGGCGTCCACCGCGTCGAAGTCTACTTCGCCGCCCACCGCTCCGCCCAGCCCGCCTTCGTGCTCCAGAGCGACGTCGAAACCCCGCCCGAAATCCGCCCGTGCACCGCGGACCTCTTCTCCGGCGAGGCCAACCCCGAACTCGCCTCCGAGGTCTTCACCCCCGCCGGATTCGAAGTCTCCGGGGACGGCGACAACCTCCGCGTGACCTTCGCCCCCGGCACCAAGGCCCGCACCCTCCGCCTCTACTTCGCGGACTTCGAGGGCCAGGCGCCCGCCATCAACCGCCTCGTCCTCACCGACGCCGCCGGCGCCACCCTCCTGCCGCCCGATACCGACGTGCTCGGCCTCAAGCGCAACGACATCCTGGAAATCGTGCCGGGAGACGACATCACCGTCACCTACACGGATCCCACCCCCCTCGAAAAGGCCAACACCGTGCGCGAGGCGCGCATGACCGCCACCTTCCGCGACGCCGTCATCACCGCCTGCGTGGTCGATTCCTGGGTGAACGAGCACAACGTCCGCCAGCCCGTCTACATCCCGCTCCGCCGCTTCACCGCGGGCGACGCCGTGGCCGTCTTCATCGAGGATCCCGACTGCGACGAGACCGACCAGCCCGACAAGGTCCCCTTCCGCGTGCAGTGCGCCGGCGTGCTGTCGGACGAAATCTTCGCCCTCGAATCCGAACCCCACTCCGGCATCTTCATCGGAAAGGTCTTCCCCGTTTTCAACGAGCCCACCCGCCCCGACGAAGTGCGCGTGGAGCCCGAAGAGGACATGACGCTCATCTACCTCGACGAGGAGAACACCGACCCCGGCATCCCGTGGGAACGCCGCGCCATCGTGGAGCAGGTCTCCGCCGCCCCGCCCGAAATCCGCCTCTACTCCTCCGTCTCGCGCGCGCTGGACGACAACGAGCTCGCGCGCGTCGCCGCCGAGGACCGCCGCGAGAACCTCCGCGACGAGGTCGTGCCCGTCACCCGCACCATCACGGCCCTCCGCCCGATGCGCGGCTATGCCGACAACGTCTCCACCACCCTCGTGGCCTCCCCCCTCTTCGTGGAGGTCACGTGGCCCGCCAACGCCGCCACCGCCGAAAGCGAGCTCGTCGCCTACGCGCAAACCTCCTCCGGCCGCGCCATGGCCGGCGTTCCCGCCGACAGCGAGGACTTCGACATCCGCGTCCCTGGAACCGTCCGGCTCTACGCCTTCCCCGGCAACGTGCCCGGAGCCCGCCCGCCCGTCGGCTACCGCGAGATCGCCATCCACGGCAACCCCTACGCCGGCGACGCCCTCGACGAAGGCCGCTACGGCTACGCCCTCCCGCTCCGCCTCGCCGAAGTTCCCGCCAACTCCCCGGCCGTCGACCAGGAGAAGAAGGTGCGCGCCGCCCTCCGCAGGACGAAGGACTACCTCCACCCCTGGAACCGCTGGGAGATCAACGTCGGCACCGAGGAGCAGTTCCTCGCCGTACGCGGCGACGACACCGTCTTCGTGGGCATCCCCTACGAGCGCTCCGACGGCTCCAAAGCCTGGGCCACCCGCGAAATCCGCCTCGCGTCCGACCCGTTCCTGCACATCATGGACCGCCGCTACCAGAACCTCGTCACCGAAACCCACGTGGGCGAAACCCTCTACATGCGCGTCATCAACCAGGTGCTCGACGTCACCGACGAGAAGGACGCCGTGACCGTCTCCGTCGCCGCCGCGTCCGGCGCCACCCGCGAATACCAACTCATGGAAACCTTCGCCCACTCCGGCGTCTTCAAGGGATCCGCCCTCCTCGCCTTCAACGGCGACGCCGAATCGCTCGCGGATCCTTCCGCCATCCCCGTGGCGTACGGCGACACGGTGAGCGTCGCCTACGTGGCCCCCAACACGGGGGAGACGCTCTCGGGCTCCGTCGCCCTCTTCAAGGGCTCCGACGGCTCCGTCGCACCCTTCACGAAGCAGTTCAAGGACCCCGAAATCGCCATCCAGACGCAGTTCACGATGGCCGAAGCCTACTTCGAGATGGCCAAGAAACACCGCGAACTCGGCCGCCGCGACGTGGCGAGGAAGGAGATCGGCCAAGGCCGCAAGCTCCTCGAGGAGTCCCTGCGCGACTCGCCCAAGTCCGAAGCCCGCGCCCACGCCAACTACCTCCTCGCCGAACTCGCCATGCAGTTCGCGGACGAGACCGAGGATCCGCAGGAGAAGGGCAGGCACTTCCAGGACGCCGTCGCGCGCTTCACCGACATCGTCGCGACCTACCCGGACAGCCCGTACGCGCCCAAGGCCCAGTTCAAGAAGGCCCTCGCCTACGAGAAGATGGGGCTGATCGACCAGTCCTGCGAGGAATACGTCAAGCTCTCCTACCGCTATCCGGACGACGAACTCGTCGCGGAGACCATCGCCCGCCTCGGCCAGTACTTCCTGAACAAGAACAAGACGATGGTCGAAGAGGCCCGCGCCATCTCGGACCTCGTCCAGCGCGAGACCCAGCTCGCCCAGGCCCGCCTCGTGGCGAAGACCGCCGCGCAGGTCTTCGGACGGATGCACGAGCGCTTCCCCGACCATGCCCTCGCGTGGAAGACCCTCGTCATCTCCGGACAGTGCTACATCCGCGCCGAAGACTACGAGCGCGCCGTGGCGACCTTCGAGACCGTCATCGAAGAAAAGAAGGCCGACAGCGACCTCCGCGCCCAGGCGATGTACTGGTGCGGCGACGCGTTCATGAAGGCGGGCGACCTCCTGCGCGCCTACCGCATGTTCAAGAACCTCACCTGGAACTACCCGGAGTCGGTCTGGGCCAAGTACGCCCGCGGCCGCCTCTCCGAGGAAGCCCTCTCCCGTATCGAAACGCAGGAAGCCGGCCAGTAGCCCCCCGCCTGCAACCCGGAGGCCACCCCCATCGGCGCACCCCGCGCCGTCGGGGGTGGTTTTCTGGTATCCATGCGGGATGTTTTTCCTGCGGGCGTCACGTTTTCATTTGCCATGGGGGGCGGTCTTCGTTACACTTCTTCTCATTACGTTGTGGTTTGCCACCAAACCGGAGGTTTCGTTATGCGTTTGTCCTCGTCCTTCCCCGTGTTTTTGGCTGTCGTCGCTTTGGCCGTCCCCGTCTGCGCACAGCAGAAAGCCGTTGCGGCATCGAAGACGCTTCGCATCGGCAACATGCCGAAGCTTTCCAAGCAGCATCTTCTGGTGAAGACGCCCGCGGTGTCCGTCCGGTCGGACATCCGGACATCAAGCACCAAGCCGGGCGAATGGGCCTTTTTCTCCTTCGAATACGAGACCGCGCCCGAGTGGATCGACGATTTGGCCGTGACCTACTACGTCATGTCGCAAGGCATCGACCTGGAAGGCAATCCCGAGTACAACCTTTTCCAGGCCACGGTGCACTACGGCGACATCGCCAAGGGCAAGCACCAGGCGGCGGTCGTGCTGCCGCCGGTGGCGATCACGCGCTACGGCATGCCGGTCGCCTTCGCCGTGGAGGTCTCCGACGACGGCAACGAGCCGGTGGCGAAGTCGTCCGATGGCAAGGCTCCCGACGGATGGTGGACCAACGAGAAGTTCACCGAGCGGATGGTCCCGCGCGATGGATACCTGGTGGATCGTTCGAAGACCCTGTTCCAGTTCGTCAACCCCGATGACTACGAGGCGGTGAGATAGTGTTTACCTTCAGCCGCATGCTTGCCTTGAGCATAGGCGCCAGCAAGCTGGCGCTCGCGGAGTTCCAGTTCAAAGAGGGACAGCCGCCCAGACTGGTAAACTACGGCATCGCCCCGCTCGGCGTGAGGCCCGACGGCGAGTCCGATATTTCGGCCTACGTGATTGCGGGGATCCGGGACTTGATGCAGGAGAATGGCATCAAGCCGGCGCCGCTGATGATGACGCTTTCCGGCCAGATGGTCTTCCCGCGCTACGTGCGGCTTCCCGCCGTATCGAAGGACAAGCTCCGCCAGATGCTGCAGTACGAGGCCGAGCAGAATGTGCCCTTCCCGATCAACGAGGTCGTGTGGGACTACCAGTTCGTGGGCGAGGCGGAGGCCGGCGAACAGAATGCGATGATTGTCGCGGTGAAGACCGAGATGGTGGCGATGCTCACCGACTGCGTGGAGTCCGCCGGGCTCGATCCGGTGCTGGTGGACGTCGCGCCGCTCGCGCTCTACAACTGCGTGCGCTGCAACTATCCCGACGCCGACGGCTGCACGATGGTGCTGGACATCGGCGCACGTTCGACGAACCTGGTGTTCATCGAAGAGGGGCGCGTCTTCAGCCGCAGCATCCCGGTGGCCGGAAACGCCATCACCAACGAAGTCGCGAAGAGTTTTTCGATCGGCGTCGACGAGGCCGAGGCCCTGAAGAAGAAGCATGCGGTGGTCGCCTTGGGCGGCGTGTATGCGATGAGCGACAACGAGGTGGCCGAGAAGGTCTCCAAGATCGTCCGCAACGTGGTCACCCGCCTGTATGCCGAGGTCAACCGTTCGATCAGCTTCTACCGCAGCCAGCAGAGCGGGTCGCCGCCCGCGCGCGTGCTGCTCACGGGCGGGACCTCGATCATCCCGAACATGGACACCTTCTTCCGCGAGAAGCTGAAGATCGATGTCGACTACCTCAATCCCTTCGAGAACATCCCGGTGGGCGGCAGGGTGGATCCCGACCAGGCCGCAGTGGACTTCTACCAGTTGGCCGAGGTGGTAGGGTTGGCCCTCCGCCGTTCGGGTGGCTGTCCGATGGAGATCAACCTGATTCCGCCGAAACTGGTCCAGAAGCGCGTCTTCCAGTCCCGCCTGCCCTACTTCGGCGCAGCGGGCCTTGCCGTGGTGGCCTCGCTTGCCCTTTTCGCCGTGCAGGCCAAGTACAACGCCACCCTCTATCGCGACCAGGCCGGCGAGGTGGAGCAGCGCGCCCAGAAGCTGGGGAAAGAAGACAAGCGCATCCAGGCCGCCCGGGCGGAGTTCGACAAGGCGAACGACCTGGCCGCTTCCTACCAGATGTTGGCGGAACGGCGCTCCGCCTGGGTGCGGATGCTGGACGGCATTCGCAAGTGCATGGACGATGGCGCGTGGCTCGCGGAGATCCAACCCATCCGCGACGGCGATGCCCTCAAGGGAATCCTCCTGAAAGGGTACGGCTTCGAGGATCGCCAGAAGGCCGCCGAGAAGGCCGCTTCGGAAACGGCCGGCACCGTAGCCGGCACCGCGGCCGAACTGTTCTGCGCCCGCTTGAAAGAACGCACGCTCCCCGGCGGCTCGCAGCGGATATTCCTGGATGGGAAGGACGACGTGAAGGTGAACAACCAGCGCATGCTGGAGAGCGAAGGCCTTCGCGAATTCACCATCGAGGCCACCTTTGATCCCATGACCGCAGCCCTTCTTTCGGGCAAGCAGACCGGCAAGTAGACCATGAACAAGCAGAAAATCATCTTGATCGTCTCCGGAGCGGTCCTCGCGGTGCTGGTCGCCGGAGGGGTCGCCTTCCTCGTGAAGGAGTCGGCCACGGCCTCCGCGGACAAGAGTTCGCGCGACGGCGCGCTGAAGAAACTCGAACGCTTCTACGACGCGGAGCCCTTCCCTGCGCCGACCAACGTCGTAATCCTCAAAGGGCTCACCGGGCAGGTGGAAGAGCATTCCGACGCCCTTCTCGCCGCGCTCTCTGCGGGACGCATCCCCCGCTCCGACGAATCCGCCACGCCGGCGGGCTTCAAACAGCGCCTCGAGTTCGAGGTGCTCGCCCTGCGCGACCAGGCGCCGATCGTGGACGGCACGCGCGTGATCGCGGGAACCTTCAACTTCGGCTTCGACCGCTACCTCGGCGTTGCCGGAATGATGCCGGAGGAAGAGAACGTAGGGCGCCTCAGCCAGCAGCTCGCCACCATCAAGGAGTTTGCCCAGATGATCTACGCCGCCCGCCTGAGCGAATGGAAGTCCGTCGAGCGGGAAGCCTTCGATGTCGGCAGCGAGGAGGCCGCCGAGGAGGAGGAGGCCCCCCGGGGCAGGCGCGGGCGTCGGAGACAAACCCTTGGAGAGACCGGCGCTTCCGGCCGACCGGGCGTCGGGGCGATGGAGTGCGACCTGGAAGGCTGCGAACTTCTCGAGGCCTACACGTTGCAGGTCGCAGGCCGCCAGCTCGCCCTCTTCGATCTGCTCAACCGGATTGCCGCCAGCCCAACCTGCATGGTGGTTTCGGATGTAAGCCTCGCGCGTCGCTCGCCCTCCATCCGCAAGTACGTCGCCCCCGATGCCAAGGCGGCCGCGCCCGCCGGCCGCGGCGGCCGTGCGCGGGCGGCGGAGCCCGCCGAAGGAGCGGCGAAGCCCGAGCCGGACTTCATCCCGCAGTCCGAACGCATCGTTTCCGGACCCGAAGTCGATGCCATCGTAGAGGCGAGGATCGTTGTCGAAGTCTATCACTTCGCCGAACCGGAACCCGTTGCCGAACCCGCGTCCCGGGCCGTGGGCGCTGAGGAATCCAAACCCGCGGCTGCTACCACAGCCGACGACAGCAAGGGGGAATAAGCCGTGGCCGTCCCATCGAATTTCATCCTGCGCCATTACGACAAGGTCATCCTCGCCGTTGCAGTCCTGCTCCTGGCAGGCGCCATCGCCAACCTCTTCCTCGCGCGCTCCTCCGCCGCCGAAGAGCGGGTCGCCTTCCGCCACCGGCTCGATGGCATGCGCCCGAAGCACGCGGAGGCCTCTCCCGTCGACTTCTCCCCGTACGAGATCACGCTGGCCCGCTTGGCCAAACCCTACCAGGCGGGGATCTCCAGCAACAACGCCACCGGATTCCTGTCGCCCGAGGCGCGCATCTGGTGCGTGGAATGCAAGAAGCCCATCCCTTTCCTCAGTGAAACATGCGTCTTCTGCGGCTTCGAACAACCCAAGCCCCCTGAGGCCGACCCCCTGTTCGACTCCGACGGCGGCGGAATCCCCGACGCGGCGGAGGAGAAGTACGGCCTCGACAAGTACAACCCCCGGGACGACACGATGGACTCCGACGGCGACGGCTTCTCGAACCTCGACGAGTATCTCGCCGGGACCGATCCGATGGACGCCTCGAGCCACCCGGACTTCGCCTCCGCGCTCCGCGTGAGGAGCATCCAGGGCCACAAGCTCCCCATGCGGCTCCGGGGAAAGATGATGGGCCCCGACGGCGCCTACCGCTGCCAGATCAACGTGCAGGTCGACGGGGAAATCCAGTCGCCCTGGGTGAAGATCGGAGGCGAGGTCGGGAAAACCGGCTTCAAGCTCGCGGGATTCGAAGCGCTCTCCGAGAAGCGCGCCGACGAGAAGTTCGGCGGAATGGAACGGGAGATCGACGTCTCCTGCGCCACGCTGGAGCGCGAGGGGCGCAAGGTCGTGCTCGTGATGAACGAGGAAGCCACCTGCACCGACTACGACATCACCCTCGTGTTTACCCTCGACGGCACGGAAATCAAGACCTCGAACGAATGCACCTTCAAGCTTCGCGATCGGCTTTATTGTGTTTCAGGCGTTGACATCGACCGGCAGTCTGTTGTAATTTTCGACGAAACGGATGGCAACGAAGTTACCATTCCGTCCGAATGATGATTCTCGCCGGACATCCAACAGGCGTTCCCTCGTTTCAGTCCGTTTTTTGTTCCAAGAGCAAGGAGTCTCCCTCATGATGAATCCCTCCATGCGGACGTTGCTTGTCTTTTCCGCCGTTGTCGCGGTGTCCGCCTCCATTCCTTCCCTAGCGCAGGAAGATGTACTCGCCCTTCTTGGAGTGGCAGGAGAGGCCGAAGAGGCCGCCGTCGCCGCCGCCGACGATGCGGAAGATGCCGCCGAGGTGATCGCCGCCGAAGCGGCCGATGCCGAAGCGGCCGTCGAGGCCGCCGATGAAGCGGTCGAGGCCGCCGCCGAGGTCGTTGGCATCGACTTCGCCGACGAGGCCGAAGAGGCCGCCGTGGCCGCCGACGATGAAGCGGTCGAGGCCGTTGACGAAGCCGAAGCGGTCGTCGACTTCGCCGACGAGCCCGAAGAGGCCGCCGAGGTCGAGGCCATCGCCGTCGAGGTCGTCATCGATGATGCGGGAGATGCCGTCGAGGTCGAAGCGGCCGTCGAGGCTGCGACTCCCCCTGCCGTGAACGGCGATGCCGCCTTCATCTCCGAGATGGCGACCCTCGAACGCATGCGCTTGAAGGCCCTGGAGGAGCATGGCGCCGCGAGCCTGGCCGCCGCCCGCAAGGCCCTGAACAACGGAAATTATACGGAAGCCGAGAAGCTCTATTCCGAGGCGTACCGCTTCATCGGGAACCGCGAGGGCAACGAGGCCTTGCGCGCCGAGGCGGAAGAGGGCGTCGCCGAATCGATCTATCGCCAGGCGATCATGCTGTACAAGCAGAAGGATCTCCAGGGCGCGGTCCAGAAGGCCCGTGTGGCCCGTGAAAAGGGCCATCCCAAGGCCCCCAAGCTCGTGGCCGAACTCGAGGACAAGATCGAGAACCCCCCCGAACCCCCTCCGCCGCGCGTCGTGCAGCGCTGGCACGAGAAGGACTACCAGAATGTCCGGGCGAATGTCGCCCGCCGCATGAAGCGCGCCCGGCAGCACTATGTCACGGGCGAATACGACCGCGCCCGCGCCGAGCTGGAGATGATCCTCCGCGACAACCCGGACGAACTGGACGCGATCGAGCTCCTCCGCAAGGTGGGCGACCGCACCTTCGACGTGGCGAGCACCGAGTACCGCACGACCCGCTCCCATATGATCCGCGACGTGCGCGACACGTGGAACCCCCGCAACTACGCCGTGGACACCGTGCAGGTCGATATGCCCGCAGGCGGCGCCAAGACGGGCCGCAGGGACGTCACCAAGGACGGCAAGACCCCCGAGGAGGTCGTCCGCGAGAAGATGACCCGCATCGAGATCCCCGAGATCAGCTTCCGCCAGGCGAACATCAACGACGTCATCTCCTTCTTCGAACAGGCCAGCCGCGAGTACGACGACCCCGAGCTTCCGCCCGAACAGCGCGGGGTGAACTTCGTGCTCAAGCAGCCGGCCAGCGATGTCGCCGAAGGACCCGCCCCCGCCGCGTTCGATCCCTTCTTCTCCGGCATCGAATCGTCGGCGGCCCCTTCCGGCTTCGGCAGCCCGGTGACCTTCAACGCCCGCTTCATCACCCTGATGAGCGCCCTGGAGACCGTGACGGACGTGACGGGCCTCAAGTACCGCATCAAGGACAACATCGTCATGATCATGCCTCGCAGCATGGCCACCGACGACATCATCTCCCGCTCGTACAACGTGCTTCCCACCCTCCAGGAGCGCGTTTCGAGCGTGCGCCGCGAGATGGGGAGCTCCCAGAGGGATACCGGCGGCTTCATGGAGCCGATAGCCGACCTCGACGACACCCGCGCCGACTGGAAGGAATTCTTCAAGAGCATGGGCGTGGAATGGCCCGACGGCTCGTCCGTGGCCTACGTGCCCAGCATCGGCAAGCTCCAGGTCGCCAACACCGAGGAGAACCTGAGCAAGCTCGAGAGCGTGCTCGAAGACCTGAACGTGACCCCCAGCCAGATCGAGATCGAAGCCCGCTTCGTGGAAGTCTGCCAGGAGGACCTCGAGTCCATCGGCATGGAGTGGCTCCTCTCCGACAACTGGGAGATCGCCAGCAAGAAGGGCACCGGCATCCACGAGGGTAGCCAGCGCATCGTCATGAAGGCCGGCAGCGGCTCCGCGGGCCTGCGCTATCCCTCCACCGGAACGGCCGCGCCGGCCCTTGGCCTCGATTCCGCCGTGGCGGACAGCGTGGTGTCCGTGGCCTCCGTGCTCACGAACCCCGAACTTTCCTTCGTCCTCCACCTCCTTTCGCAGCGCACCAACACGGACCTCCTGCAGGCTCCGAAGGTGGTGACCAAGTCCGGCCAGGAAGCCATCATCAAGGTCGTGACCGAGTACATCTACCCGACCTCCTACTCCACCGAGACGATCGACCTCGACGGCGACGGAAGCGCGGTCTTCGCGGACAGCATGGTGCCCGGCATCGTGACCCCCGAGGACTTCGAAATGCGCGAGGTGGGCGTGATCCTGCAGGTCGTGCCGGAAGTCAGCACGGAAGGCCAGATGATCAACCTCACCCTGAACCCGCAGGTGGTGCAGTTCGAAAGCTGGGAGGATTACGGCATCGAGTCCTACCGCGCCGACGGAAGCGTGGCGTGGAAACTCCCGATGCGCCAGCCGCTCTTCAACGTGCGCAGCATCAACACCAGCATCTCGATCTACAACGGCGCCACCGTGGTGATGGGCGGCCTGATCGAGGAGAAGCGCTACGAGTTGGAGGACAAGGTCCCCTTCCTCGGCGACATCCCGGTCCTCGGCCGCTTCTTCCGCAGCCACTCCACGAACAGCCAGAAGAAGAACCTGCTCATTTTCGTCACCGCCCGCCTGGTGGATCCTGCCGGGCGTTCCCTCAAGTCCTCGACTGGCGACACCGCCTCCACCCTTGGCGCGGCGGACGCCATCGTGGGATCGGTGGACTAGCCGATCTCTCAGGGGCCCCAAGGCCTCCTTCAGGGTCGATTTCGCGGCATGCCGTGTGTTTCGCGGCACGCCGCGATGGTCCCTGTCCTCCTCCTACACATGAACCGGCACCTTCCGGCCTCCGGTTCCCGCATCCTCTGCATGGCTGTCACGGGCGGCATCGCCTGTGGCAAAAGCACCTTTGCGAATTTCCTGCGGGAATTCGGAATCGAAATCTTCGACACCGACGCTGCCGCCCACGATTTACAGAAGCCGGGCGGAGTCGCGGTCGATTCGATCGCCAACCTCTTCGGGCGGGGCGTTCTCGCGGCGGACGGAGGGGTCGATCGAAGCGCCTTGGGCCGGAAGGTCTTTGCGGATCCGGAGGCGCTCGCCCGGCTGAACGCGTTGATACACCCGCTGATCCGCGAGTCCCTCGATGCGTGGCGCGCCGCTCCGCTTCCTGCGGGGTGCGTGGCGAAGGCCGCACTGGTGCCGCTGCTCTTCGAGGTGGGGTGGGGGACGGACGAGTGGGATCTCGTGGTGTGCGTGGCCTGCTCGCCGGGCGCGCAGCTCCGCCGTCTGATGATGGGACGGGGGCTGGCCGAGGACGAAGCGCGTCGCCGCGTGGCGGCGCAGTGGCCCGTCGAAATGAAGACGAAACGATCGGATCTCGTGATTTACAACGATGGCGACGTGGCGGAGTTGCGCGAAAGGGCGCACGAAGCCGTTGTCGCGCTTTTGGAGAAAACCGCATGAGCGATGCAGTGGACAACGTTGGGCAAGATGTCGCTACAGACACCTCCGCCCGTCCCGTCGAATCCGCTTCCGGGCCGACGGATGCCGGGGAGGCTTCCGCCCCCAAGCGCCGGGGGCGTCCGAGGAAGGCGAACCCCGCCGAGGGTGCGGATGCCGCGCCCGGCTCGGATTCCGCTCCGATTGCGGCGGGGCCTGACCGCGCCGCACCGGAGGCTTCCGACCCCGCCCCTGCGGACTCCTCCCGTTCCGCCGAGTCCTCTTCCGCGGGGAACCCCCAGCAGTATCCGGGCGGTCCGCAGGCGCGTTGGTCGCGTTTCGGGCGGAAGCATGGAAGCCGAGGCAACCAGCCCCAGCAGCAGCCGGAGGCCCAGTCCCGGCAACAGCGGAAGCAGAAGAACTTCCAGCAACAGCGGCAGCAGCGCTATGACAAGCACGGCCGACGCGGCCGTGCGCCCATGGACTACGACGACCTCCCGCCGCCCGTCCCGTTGCGAGACGACCTTCCGCCGCTGGTCTATGCCGACCTCCAGCGCAAGCAGCTGCCCGAACTCCAGGCGATGCTCGAGGAGACCCACGACCCCGAACGCCTCCTCGCCCTTCGCAAGCACGACCTGCTGGCCGAAATCCTTCGCGGCTACATCCGCATGGGCGGCTTGGTCGCCACGCACGGCACCTTGCAGGTGATGAACGACGGATCGGGGTTCATCCGTTCCGCCAAGGCCGACTACGTCGCGCAGCCCGATGACGTATACGTCTCCCCCACGCAGATCCGCCGATCGAACCTTCGCTCCGGCGACGTGATCGAAGGCGTGATGCGCGAGCCGCAGAACAAGGACAAGCATTTCGCCCTCGCGCGCGTCGACACCGTGAACGGCGGCCCCGCCGCGAACCATCGGGCCATCATCTACGAGGATCTCACGCCAATCTATCCCGACCGCCGCATCCTCCTGGAGACCGGCCCCGGGGAGATCTCCATGCGCGTGATGGATCTCTTCACGCCCATCGGCTTCGGCCAGCGCGGACTGATTGTGGCGCCTCCCCGCACCGGCAAGACCGTGCTCATGCAGAAGATCGCCAACGCCATCTCCGCCAACCATCCCGAAGCCGAACTCTTCATCCTGCTCGTCGACGAGCGCCCCGAAGAGGTCACCGACATGCAGCGCAACACCAAGGCGCGGGTGGTCAGCTCCACCTTCGACGAAAGCGCCGAACGCCACGTGCAGGTGGCGGACATGGTGATCGAGGTGGCCCGCCGCCTCGTCGAAGACGGCCGGGACGTGGTGATCCTGCTGGACAGCATCACCCGCCTCGCGCGCGCCTACAACACCTTGCAGCCCAACTCCGGCAAGATCCTCTCCGGCGGCGTGGACGCCAATGCGCTCCAGAAGCCCAAGCGCTTCTTCGGCGCGGCCCGCAACATCGAGGGAGGCGGATCCCTCACCATCATCGCCACGGCCCTCATCGACACCGGCAGCCGCATGGACGAGGTGATCTTCGAGGAATTCAAGGGTACCGGCAACATGGAGCTGTGCCTGGACCGTTCTTTGGTTGACAAACGCGTTTTCCCCGCAATAAATATTGAAAAATCCGGTACTCGCAAGGAGGACCTCCTTCTCCATCCCGACGAGTTGGGCCGGATTTGGTCGGTGCGCCGCGCCCTCAGCGCGACGCCGCCGCCCGAGGCCATGGAAGCGGTGATCAAGCGGCTGAAGACCACCCACAGCAACACCGAATTCCTGTTGAGCGTGAAGGACGTGTCCCTTTCGAGTTAACCTGCGACCCATCCCGGCACCCCGCGCGGGAACCCACCCCATCCCTAGGATCCGCATCCCCATGAAAGTCGAGACCAACACTCTGTCCCCCTGTCGCATGCGCGTGGTCGTCAAAGCCGATCCCGACGAGACGCGCCAAGACTACGAAAGGGTCCTGGGAGAATACGTCGCCCACAGTCGCATCCGCGGCTTCCGCGTCGGGAAGGCCCCCACCGAGGTTGTTCTCCGCACCTACCGGCAGGACATCGACCAGGACGTCCGCCAGCGGCTCATCGGCAGGTTCTTCCCCAAGGCCATCGAGGAGAAGAAGCTCGCCATCGCGAATTTCCTCGGCTTCTCCGACGTGGTCTTTTCCCCCGAAACCGGCATCACCTTCGCGATGACCGTGGATGTCGAACCCGACTTCAAGCTGCCCAAGTACGAAGGCATCGCCGTGAAGGCGGAGGACGCCACCGTCGGCGCCGACAAGATCGACGGGCAGATCGACCGCATGCGCGACATGGCCGCCCGGTTCGAGGATGCCAAGGAGGGCGAAACCGTCGGAAAGGGCGACCTCGTCCAGCTCGACTTCGAGGCCCGGATCGGCGACCGGCCCCTTTCGGAGTTCCTCGGCGGCGAAGACCCCCGCAACCTCGGCGCCGGCGCCGACCGCTGGTTCCAGGTCGATCCATCCGCCAATGCCTACATCCCGGGCTTGATGGACGGCGTGAAGGGCATGGCCCCCGGCGAGACGCGCGCCATCCCCGTCTCCTTCCCGGACGACTATCCGGTCGAGGCCCTCCGCAAGCAGACGGCCGACTATTCCACCACCGTGAAACGGATCCACAAGCGTCAGCCCGTGGACGAGGCCGATTTCCTCCGGCAGTATGGCGCCGAAACCCTCGATGCCCTCCGGGAGCGCGTCGCCAAGGGCATGCAGGAGTCCGCCGACCGCCAGGAAACGGCGCGCCGCCGCCAGGTCGTCATCGACCACCTGCTCAAGAAGACCGAATTCGATCTCCCGCAGTCCCTGGTCGAGGCCGAAACCGACGCCATCATCCGGGACATGCTCCAGGATGCCTCCGGCCGCGGCATGCCGATCGAAGAGATCGAGAAGCATCGCGAGGAATTCCTCGGCACCGCCTCCTCTTCCGCCCGCGACCGCGTCCGCCTCCGCTACATCCTCGCCCGCATCGCCGAGGAGGAGAGGGTGGAAGAGACCGACGAAGACCTCGAGACCCGCATCCGCGAGATGGCCGCCCAGTACCGGATGGACGCCGCCCAGCTCCGCGCCATGCTCGAGGAACGAAACGCCATCGAATCCATCCGCGACGAAATCCGAGCCAACAAGGTTCTCGACCTCCTCCTCGAGAAAGCCAGGATATCATGATGAACTTCTCCGACATCCCCCCCTCCGCCTCGCGCAAGCCCGCGCGCGGCATCTACATCCCCATGCCGATGGTGATCGAGCAGACCAGCCGCGGCGAACAGGCGTACGACATCTACTCCCGCCTGCTGAAGGACCGCATCGTCTTCATCGGAACTGCGATCGACGACCAGGTCGCGAACGCCATCATCGCCCAGCTGCTCTTCCTCCAGGCGCAGGATGCCACGAAGGACATTTCCGTCTACGTGCACTCCCCGGGCGGATCCGTCACGGCGGGCCTCGCAATCTACGACACCATGAAGTTCGTCACGTGCGACGTGGCCACCTACTGCGTGGGCCAGGCCTCCAGCATGGGCGCCGTGCTCCTCGCCGCCGGGACGAAAGGCAAGCGCTACGCGCTGCCCAACGCCCGCATCATGATCCACCAGCCCTGGGGCGGCGCCGAGGGCCAGGCCACGGACATGAACATCCAGGTGCAGGAGATCCTTCGCCTGAAACAGACGCTCACGCAGATTCTCGCCGACGCGTCGGGCAAGGACTTCGCGGCCGTCGCGGCAGACACCGAGCGCGACCATTTCCTCTCCGCCGAGGAGGCCCGCGAATACGGCTTGATCGACGAAGTGCTCGTCCGGAAGCCCGCCCCCGGAGGTTCGGAGTGAGCCAGGAGAAAGGTCGTGGCAGGAAACGCCCGGGAGATGACGGCATCCGCTTCGATCCTCCCGCTTGCTCGTTCTGCGGACGGAGCGATTGCGATGTCGTGGCCGGCCCCCGGGATGCGAACATCTGCACGGACTGCGCCGATTTGGTGTACGAGGTGATCCATGGGAAAACCATGGGCGCCCGCGGGCCTTCCGCACCGAAATCCGCAAACATCCGGATCCCTGTTCCGCCTCCCACCGAAATCAAGGCCTTCCTCGACCAGCACGTGATCGGCCAGGACGCCACCAAGAAAGCGCTTGCCGTGGCCGTCCACAACCATTACCGGCGCCTGCAGCCCGATCTCGCGGGCAAGCCCGTCGACCCGGACCTCGACGGGGTCGAAATCGAAAAGAGCAACGTGCTCCTCATCGGCCCCACCGGCTGCGGAAAGACCCTGCTCGCCCGCACCCTCGCGCGGATGCTCGACGTGCCGTTCGCCATCACCGACGCCACCACCCTCACCGAGGCCGGCTACGTGGGCGAGGACGTCGAGAACATCTTGCTCACCTTGCTGCAGGCGGCGGACATGGACGTGGAACGCGCCCAGACCGGCATCATCTACATCGACGAAATCGACAAGATCGCCCGCAAGACCGAGAACGTCTCCATCACCCGCGACGTCTCCGGCGAAGGCGTCCAGCAGGCGCTCCTCAAGATCCTCGAAGGCACCCTTGCGCGCGTCCCGCCCCAGGGAGGCCGCAAGCACCCGATGCAGGAGTACATCCAAATCGACACGCGGAACATCCTCTTCATCTGCGGAGGCGCGTTCATCGGCCTCGACGACGGAATCCGCCGCCGGATGGGATCGACCGCGCTCGGCTTCCGCGATACCCCCGTCGAGGACACCGCCTTGCGCGTGGAACCCGAAGACCTCATCCGCCACGGCCTGATCCCGGAGTTCGTCGGCCGCCTTCCGGTGGTTTGCCGGCTCGACGAACTCACCGAGGACGACCTCGTCCGGATTCTCGTCGAGCCCCGCAACTGCATCGTGAAGCAGTATCGCAAACTGCTGGCGATGGACGGCGTGAAGCTCTCCTTCGAGGACGGCGCCCTCCGTGCGCTCGCCCGCGCCGCGCTCGAACGCAAGACCGGCGCGCGCGGCCTCCGCTCCCTCCTCGAGACCCTGATGACGGACGTGATGTACGAGGCCCCCGGAAACAAGTCCCTCAAGAAGGCCCACATCACCCAGGCCCTCGTCGAAGCCCAGCTCAAGAAGCCCGGCACCCTCCTCCAGGCACTCGCCAAGGCTTCCACCCCCAACGCCTCCTAGGCGTCGCATGGAAGCCTCCATGCCCCTCCCGTCCAAACCCTCCGCATCCAGGATCATCCCATGTCCCCCGTCGAATTGATCGCCGACTATCCCTGCCACGTAGGCGAGGCGCCGCTCTGGCACCCTGACGAACAGTGTGTCTATTGGTCCGACATCCCCGCCGGGAAGCTCTATCGCTACACCCCCGCCACCGGTACGGGCGAAGTCTGCTACGAAGGCCGTCCGGTGGGCGGCCTCGTGTTGCAGAAGGATGGATCGCTCCTGCTCTTCCGCGACGGCGGCAACATCGTGGTATGGCGGCAGGGACGGAAGGAGCGCACGATCGTCGATGCGGTGGCCGACCTTCGCAACACGCGCTTCAACGACGTCTGCGTCGATCCCGAAGGACGAATCTTCTGCGGCACGATGGCCGACCTCCACCACTTCGGCCGGCTCTACCGCCTGGAGCTCGACGGCACCCTCACGCGGATCTTCGACGGCCTGGGCACGCCGAACGGCATGGGCTTCTCGCCCGACCTGAAGACGCTGTATTTCAACGACTCCTACGCCACCTTCCGGACGACGTGGGCCTTCGACTACGACCGCTCCTGCGGCGAACTCTGCAACCGTCGCGCCCTGCGCGACGCGAAGCATGCCAACGACCCCGGAAACCCCGACGGCCTCGCCGTCGATTCCGAGGGCTTCGTCTGGACCGCCCGCTGGGACGGCAACTGCCTGCTCCGCCATTCGCCCGAAGACGGGGAGGTCGTCGAGAACATCGCCTTCCCCGTACGCAAGGTCTCCTCGCTCTGCTTCGGCGGTCCCGACCTGGCCGACATCTACGCCACCACGGCAGGCGGCCACCTTCGTCCGACCGACGGCGTCGCCGCCGGATCCCTCTTCCGCATCCGGAACGCCCCCGCCCCGGGACTGCCGCGCTTCACCTCCGATTTCTAGCCGGTTAGGTTCCGGCTTTTCGGGATACCCTTGCGCGAAAAAAAACGCCGTAACTCTTGCTATGTAAAGACTTACGGCGATAAAAGGGTGGGGCGAAAGACGGGACTTGAACCCGCGACGACCAGATCCACAATCTGGGGCTCTACCGACTGAGCTACTTTCGCCACGATGTAACGTTGCGCATAGAGAAATAGCAGAAGGCGGGCGAAGATGCAATCCCATTTTCCGGCGCGGGGGAAAAAACGACCCCGCAGGCTCGATGCCCCTGTCGAGGAGCATCGAGCCTGCCATGGGAGGAGCCGGGCGGGAGGCCCGCCGGCCGCGCGGCCGGCTATCGGATGAAGAGGATGGTGCCTTGCGGGCACTGGAACTCGTAGGCGCCGATGTCGTAGCGGCGCATCGAGGGGCGGCGCCTCCCGAGGATGTCGCGGAAGAGGCCCGCCTCCGCCACGGAGTTCGTGCCGGCATTGATGGCGGGCGAGAATTCCGCGAGGGAATAAGGGTTCGCCGTGTCGGCGGCATTGAACATCGGATCGACGCTTGCGTCGCCCCAGAGGTTGCCGCCGAGGTCGTCGAGGAACGGACCGTCCCGGGTGTAGCGGGCGTCGTGCGGGATGTAGGCGTCGCCGGCGGTGTTGCCGTAGAAGAGGCAGCAGGCGAGGGAACCGCAGACGTCGGTGTTCGGGGGCGATTCGCCCACGCCGGCGTTGGCCTTGTAGACGCCGTAGCCGGCGTTGTTCGCGACGATGGTGTTCACGAGGATGGGCTCGGTGTAGTCGCGGTCTTCGGCGCCGCCGTTGGCGTTGCAGAGGACGCCGTGGGCGCCGTTGTCCGCGACGGTGCAGTTGAAGAGGCGGCATTCGCCGGACTTGGAGCGTCCGTAGGTGACCCAGTTGTGGTCGAAGCTGAGGCCGGAGCCGGCGTTGTTCGCGATGACGCAGTTCCGGAACTCGATGTCCTCCTTCGATTCGTGGGGACTGCTGACGCCGTAGTGGTTGCCGGTGATCCGGCAGCTTTCGATCACGTTGCCCTCGACTTCGCCGAAGAGTCCGACGCCGCCGGAATAGAGCTGGAGGTTGTTGGCGAAGACGAACGTGCCTCCGGTCAGCGTCAGGTTCTCGACGAGGTTCGAGCAGCCGCCCACGAAGAAGGCGAGCGGCGAGCCGTTGTTTGCGCCCGTGACGGTGGTGGGGTTCGCGGCGGGGTTGCACGCCCAGGTGGCGGGGTCGTATCCGCCCTGGAGGGTCATGCCGTGCTTGTCGAGGCCGATTTCGATGTTGTCGGCGTACGTGCCTCCGGCGATCTTCAGCACGCCGCCGGCGGCGGTCTGTCCGATGGCGTGGCGGAGGGTGGCGTATGGGGCGGCGGCCGAACCGTCGCCGGTGGCGTCGCTGCCGGTCGTGGCCACGAAGGTCTCGGTGCGCAGGGCGGGGGCGGGGTCGCCGGAGCTTTCCTTCACGCCGAGGGTCCAGGCATCGGACGGACGGACGGCGCCGAAGGCATCGGTCGTCAATCCAAAGTCGGCCGAAAGGTCGAGGCCCGCGCCGATGGCGGGAGAGCCCGTGCGAACGCCGTAGTCGAGCGCGTGGGGATCGGCGAAGAGCGGGTCGCGTCCGGTGATGTTCCCGCCGAGATCTTCGAACTTCTGGCCGCTGTAGCTGTTGGCGTAGACGGGGCCGCGCGTGTTGCCGAAGAACAGGCTGTTCCCGACCCTGGGACGGGGATTGCGCGAGCCGCGCGCCAGGAGCCCGAAACCGCCGTTGCCGGCGACGATCGAGTTCTTCACGTTCGGCATGACATCGTACCAGTCGGTGTTGCCGTAGTTGCTGTAGCCGTCGCCCCCGTTGTCCGCGATGACGCAGTTGACGACATTGCCGACGCCGCCGAGAGCGGGATTGCTGTGCATCGCGCCGAAGTAGAACCCGTGCGAACTGTTCTGCGCCACGACCGTGTTCACCATCGTGAAATGGATGGACAGGTGGTCGGCCGAGTAGATTCCGTAGTAGTTGCTCACGATCATGCAGCTGTCGACGAGCAACCCGCTGCTGTTCGCGTTGAAGGCGATGCCTGCCGCATTGTAGGCGGTCGCGCCCTTGAGGGTGAGGTTGCGGAGGACGTTGTCGTTCGCATCCGTCGCGAGGGTGGCGGCGGAGGTCCCCTTGCCGTCGATGACCGTGAGGAGCGGATTGGCCGTGCGGGTCCAGCCGACGGGATCGTAGCCGCCGGCGACGGTTGTGCCGCAGCGTTCGGCGGGGAAGGAGATGCATTCCTCGTAGGTGCCGGCGGCGACGTGGATGGTGGAGGTGGCGGTCGTGAAGCTGAAGGCCTTCGCGATGGAGGCGTAGGGTTTCGCCTGCGACCCGTCGCCGGTGGCGTCGCTTCCGGTGGCAATGCTCACATAGGCGTCGTCGAGCAGCGTGACGGAGGCGTCGCCCAGGCCGTCCGACTCGAAGCAGCCCATGTCCCAGTCGTCGCCCTGGGGGCGCGACAGGCCGTCGAGGTCGTCCGTCACGCCGTATTCGGCGGAGACATCGAGGCCGGCGGCGGCGGCGGGCGACGTTCCTTTCAGGTGGTAGTCGCCGTTCTCGGGATCGACGAACTCCGGGTCGCGCGCGAGTTTGTTCCCGCCGGTGCAGGTGAAACGGCCGGCGGCGTCGTACCAGTCGCCGGAGGAGTTGGCGTAGAAGAGCGAGTTCGTGACGAATCCGCCCTTGGGTCCGCCGGAGCGGCGGATGCCATACCCCTTGTTGCCGGCGACGATGCAGTTGATGACCTGGGGCGCCATGACGCCCCAGTCGTCGTTGCCGGAGGATTCGTAGCCGCTGGCGCCGTTGTCCGCGATGGTGCAATTCACCAGGGTGTTGTAGGTGATGTAGCCCTTGTTGGCCTCCTGGCGGAAGAAGTAGTAGATGCCTTGCCTGGCATTCTTCGCGATCAGGCAGTTCTTGTAGACTGCGGTTTGGGGCATGCGAACGCCGGAGTAGACGCCGTAGTAGTTGTTGGTGAAGATGCAGGATTCGAAGAAGGAGTACGGGGCGCTTCCGGTGAATTCGACGCCGGAGGAGGAGGTCGCGCCGGTGAAGGTCAGGCGGCTGAACGAATTCGAGCTCGCGCCGCCGGCGATCTGGACCACGGGCTTGTTCGCGGCGGCGGAGGTGAAGACCGTGGGATGCGTGGCGGGGGAGCGGGTCCAGGTGGCGGGGTCGTAGGCGCCTTCGATGGAGAGTTCCGTCATGGAATTGCCCACGGCGAAGGATTCGGCGTAGTCGCCGCCGGCGATGCGGACGACGCCGCCGGGGGCGACGCGCGACAGGGCCTTCGCGACGGTTGCGAACGGGGCGGAGGCGGAGCCGTCGCCGGTGGAGTCGTCGCCGGATGGAGCGACGTGCACTGCGGCGAGGCGCGCGGGTTCGCCGCTGACGGGGCATTCGTAGGCGCCGATGTCCCAGCCGTTGTCGGGGCGGGCCGTTCCGAGGATGTCGTCGGTCACGCCCGGAGTGGCGGCGGAGAGGTCCACGCCGGCCGCGGCGGCGCCGGATCCGGCGACGAGCGTGTAGTCGCGGTTTTCGGCGTCGGTGAAGAGCGGATCGACGCCGTTCTTGATGCCGCCGAGGTACTCGAACTTGCCTTGGCCGTAGTCGTAGATGTCGCCGGCGGTGTTGGCGTAGAAGAGGCAGTTCTGGATGGAGGCGCCGGAGCTCCCCCCGCGCTTCGTGATGCCGTATCCGCCGTGGAAGGCGAAGATGGTGTTCTTCGCCACGGGGGGGACGTCGGCCCAGTCCTGGTTGCCTCCGTGCCAGTAGCCCGAGCCGCCGTTGTCGGCGACGGTGCAGTTGAGGAAGGTGAAGGGGCCGGGGTTGGCGCTATGGGCCACCTGCGCGATGTGTTCGAAATGGACGGCATGGGAGGAGCTGCCGGCGATGATGCAATTGCGGAGGGTCGCGCCGCCTTTCTGGTTCCACGCGCCGTAGACGCCGTGGTAGTTGCCGAGGAAGCGGCATCCGTCGCATTCGACGAGATGGCCATGGACGGCGAAGCGGAGGCCGGCGGCGTAGCCGTCCGTGGCGTTGCGGAGGGTGAGCGAGACGAGGCGGCAGCCCGTGGCGTCGCAGGAAAGCGAGGCGACGGTCGCGCCCGCGCCGTCCAAGATGGTTTCGGTGGTCGCGGGGGAGTAGGTCCAGTCGGGCGATCCGACAACATACGCGCCCTTCACCGTGATGCCTCCCTTCCCGAAGAAGGAGAGGCGGTCGGCGGTGTAGGTCCCGCCCGCGACGCGGATTTCGCCGTTGGCCGCAGTGCGCGCGAGGGCGTAGGCGACCGTCGCGAAGGGGGCGGAAGCGGAGCCGTCGCCCGTGGCGTCGCTGCCCGTGGCGGCGTCGACGTACGCCAGGGGGAGTTCGGCCGGGGCGCCGGCGCCTGCGGTCTCGTAGGCGCCGATGTCCCAGCCCGCGACGCCGCGGGGGGCGCCGTCCAGGTCGGTCGTGAAGTATGCGGAGAGGTCTGCGCCGGCGGCGCCGGCGGCGGAATCCGCGAGGAGATGGTAGTCGCCCGCGGCGCGATCGGCGAAACGCGGCGCGCCGTAGCGGCATGCCGTCATCGCCGGGGAGACGAGGTGCGCGTTGATGGCGCCATCGCCGTTGGCGTCGAAGAGGCAGTTCTCGACGGTTGCGCCGGGGCGGCAGCCTTTTTTGTAGAAGCCCGCGCGCCGGTTGCCGGCGAAGAGGGTGTTCTGGATCACGCAGTGCGCGTCGTAGTGGTCGGGATTGCCGGTGTTGGACTGGATGCCGTTGGCTCCGTTGTCGGCGATGGTGCAGTTGCGCACGACCAGCGTGCCGATGTCCAGGGTACCGACGTTGCTGTTGTTGTAGAGGATGCCGTCGTAGGCGTTCCGGGCGATCAGCGTGTTCTCGACGGTGATGTCCTGCGGATGGTAGTTCCCTGCGTTGTGGACCGCGCGCGAGCAGTTGGTGAGGATGCAGTCCGCAATGGTGGTCGTGGCGGCGGCGGCCTGGAGACGGATGCCGTCGCACCATCCCCATTCGGGGTTCGACGAGGTGAGCGTGAGCCGGCGGAAGGTGGTGTCGGAGGCCCCTTGGACGAGGGTGGCGACGGTTCCTCCGTGGCGGAGAATCGTGGGCGAGGCGGATTGCGTCCACGTGTTCGTGTCGTAGCCTCCCACGAAGGTCAATCCCGCTTTGTCCACGGTGAACCCCGCGGCGTCGTAAAGGCCCGAGCCAATGAGGATGGTGTCGCCGTTCGACGCCGCGTTCACGGCGGCTGCGACGGTGGCGAGGGGGTCGGCCTGCGAGCCGGTCCCCGCGTTGTCTCCGGCTGGAGCGACATGCCATGTGGCGGCATGGACCGTAGCGACAAGCGCGGACACCGCGCCCAGCGTTGCGAACTTCAACCTGCTTCCCATGATGGAACCTCCTGTGAGTGGAAACCAGCGCCCGATTCGTCGGCGGGTGCGCATGATGGAATCCCACGATTCATGATACTGGGAGAGTACCCCCATATCTCTCGACATGTCAACAGGAAATAGCAGGGGGCGACGCCTTTTGCCCGCGCCGCCTCCCGGACGCCGATGGACGGTGGACATGCGCGGGAAAACGGCGTGCCGCGAAAAAAGCGGCGCGCCGTTTTTTGGGGGGCTGGCCGGGGCGGCGCCGGCGTTCCGGGCGGGGCTTATCCGCGGGGGAGCCGGCCCGCCGCTTCGCCGCGCGCCCAGGCGTCGGCGGCGAAGATGGCGTCGAGGTCGGGCGCGGCGGAGCCGACGCGGGCGCAATCCATCACCTCGCCCACCAGCTTCCAGATGCCGGAGAACGGGATGGCGCCGGAGAGGAAAGCCTCCACGGCGACTTCGTTCGCGGCGTTCATCACGGTCGGGAGGAGTCCGCCCCCGGCAGCGGCGCGCCGCGCGAGCGGGAGGCAGGGGAAGCGGTTCTCGTCCGGCCCGGAGAAGTGCAGCGACGCCACCTGCGCGAGATCGAGCGAAGGCAGGCCGCAGGGGATGCGGCGGGGCCAGTTCAGGGCCGCGTTGATGGCGTAGCGCATGTCGGCCGGCGCCAGTTGCGCGAGCACGGACCCGTCGGCGTATTCCACGAGCGAATGGACGATGCTTTCCGGGTGGACCAGCACGTCGATGCGGTCGACGGGGATGTCGAAGAGCCAGCGGGCTTCGAGGAGTTCGAGGCCTTTGTTCATCATCGTGGCGGAGTCGATGGTGACCTTCCGCCCCATGGACCAGCGCGGGTGGTCCAGGGCCTGGGCGGCGGTGACGCGGTCGAAATCGACCTCCGGGCGGGCGGCGAAGGGTCCGCCGGACGCGGTCACGATCAGGCGTTTCACATTGTCCTCGGCGCGGGGCGCGGCGGGATCGGTGCGCACGCACGCGGGAAGCGCGGGCCCGGCGCAGAGACACTGGAAGATGGCGCTGTGCTCGCTGTCCACGGGCGTGATCCGCACGCCGGCGGCGGCGCGGGCGGCCATTACGGGGGCTCCGGCGGCCACGAGGGTCTCCTTGGTGGCCAGCGCGATGTCGCGCCCGGCGGCGATGGCCGCGAGGACGGGCTTGAGGCCGGCCATGCCCACCAGTGCGCAGAGCACGAGGGCGTCCCTTCCGACGTCGCCGCCCCCGGCCAGTTCATCGACGCCGCCGGGGCCCGACAGGACTTCGACGCCGTCGGGGGCCTCGCGGCGCGCCGCGGCGGCGGCGGCGGGATCGGCCACCGCGATGCGCGGGACGCGGAACTGCCTCGCCTGCTCCAGCAGGCGCGCGACGCTGCGGTTCGCGGCGAGGCCCGCGATGGCGAAGCGGCCGGGCTCTGCGGCGGCCACGCGCAAGGCGTTTTCGCCGATGGAACCGGTGCTGCCCAGGATGACGAGGGGGCGGGGAGGCGTGTGGGGGGATGGCATGGGACTCCTTGGGGAACGGTGCAACACAAGAAATAGCGGACCTCGATGGGGATCCTGCGAGAGCATTCTCCCATCGAGGCCGCCATTGCGCCTTCGGAAAGGCCCGGGCTTACCGCAGCAGGAAGAGGGTGCCCTGGAGGAAGATCTCGTAGGCGCCCATGTCCACGCGGTCGTCGACGATGCGCGGGTTGTGCCCGTTGAGGTCGGTCGCGGCGGCCATCCACGCGATGTTCGTCCCGGCGTTCACGCAGGGCGAGGAGCCCGTGATGCGGTAGTCGCCAGCCGAAGCATCGCGGAAGAGCGGGTCGGCGGAGAAGGAGGCCGCGTCGATCGCGAGGTTCGTGTCGGTTCCGGCCGGCCGGGCGACGAAGTTCCCGGAGGGGTTGCCGTAGGAGCAGGCCGACGCGACGCCGCAAGCGTAGTTCTCGTTTGCGGGGTCGCCGTCCACGAGGAGGCCATAGCCGCCGTTGAAGGCGGTGATGGTGTTGAGCACGGCGTTGCCCTTCTTGTGGCGGTTGTAGCCGAAGAGGATGCCGTCGCCGTTGCCCGCGACGGTGCAGCTCTCGAGGCGGATGTCGCCCGCGCCGCCCGCGCCGGCGCCTGCGGCGGCGTTCCCGGCCACGAGGCATTGGCGGAGCGTGGTTCCTTCGGCCAGCTCCTGGATCCACCCGTTCGCCGGCTGGTAGTTGGCGGAGGCGACGCCGTCCGCGCCGTTCCCGGTGATGCGGCAGCGGTCGAGGAAGACGCCGGGCGAGCCATCCACGGTGCATCCGGCGGCGATGTTGCCGACGAGGGATCCGTTCACGAAGTCGATGCGGAAGGAGGTGGCGTCGGCGGCCACTCCATTCGTGCATCCGCTGGCGGAGCAGTTCGCGAAGCGCACGCCGGCGGAGCCTTCGATGGAGAAGCCGTCGCCGGCGCAGTCGGCGGCGGCGAGGCCTTCGATTTCCACCTCCGAGCAGTCGACGAGGCGGAGGCCGGTGCCGGAGGCGGCGGAAAGGACGGCGCCGGGGGCGGCGACGATCTTCACGGGGCGGGCCTCCGTGCCGACGGCGGAGAGGACCGCCGGATTGGTGTAGACGCCGGCGGCGACGCGGATGGTGTCGCCCGGGACCAGCGCCCTGGCGCAGGCGTTGGAGAGCGTCGCGAAGGCGCCGTCGGCCGTGTTGGCGAGGCCGTCGTTGGCGTCGTTGCCGTCGGGGCGCACGTAGTACGTGGCGGAGGCGGGCCAGGCCAGGCCGGCGCCCTGGTACGAACCGAGGTTCGAGCCATCGGCGGCGGCGCCGATCACGGGCGAGCCGATGTACACGGCGCCGTCGTCGCGGACGTCGATGGCGGCGAGAAGCGGGTCGGCTCCGTCGAGGACGTTGCTCTCATGGGCGGAGGCCGCCGCGTTCTGGCCGTTGTTGCAGTCGGTGATCGCGAAGTGGCCGTTGCCCCAGAAGTGCGAGGCGTAGGTGGGGACGTTGCCGTGGCTGCAGAAGACGCCGCCGAAGAAATTCGCGGCGAAGAGGCTGTTCGTGACCACCGGGCCCTGCGGCCAGAGGCCGTAGTCGCCGTATTGGTCCACATAGGGGCCGACGCCGAAGGAATCGTTCCGGGCGAAGGTGCAGTGGTCGATGAACCAGCCGGAGGTGTTCGTGTCGCTCATGCCGAGGGCGACGGCTCCGTTGCGCACGAAGGTGCAGTAGGCCGCGCGGAGGTTGGGGCAGGTGTTCTGCCCGTTGATGCCGGCGCGGACGCCGGCAAGGGCATTGCCGGCGAAAACGCACCGGAGGAGCGAGACGCCCACCGAGTTGCCCAGCGCGAGACCGTTGCCGGAGCAATCGCGGAAGGCGCTGTCCACGACCTTCGCGGCGTTGCAGCCGGAGAGCGAGAGGCCGTTGCCGGCCGCCGCTTCGACGACGCAGTTCGTGAAGAGGAGGTTCGCGCCGTTGAGGGCGGCAATGCCGGGGCCTCCCAGGACGGTCGCGCCCTCGACGATGACCTGCGAGCAGTTCGTAAACGAGAGGGCCGGCTCGTCGTTCGCCGAGGCGATGGTCGCGCCCGCTTCGAACAGGATGCGGATGGGCAGAACGCTCGTGCCCGGTGCATCCACAAGCGCCGCGGGGCCTTCGTAGTCGCCGGCGGTGACGTGGACGATGTCGCCCGCCGAAGAAACGGCGTCCAGGGCGCGCGCGACGGTGGCGAAGGCGCCGACCGAGGTGTTCTCGAGGCCGGTGTTCGAGTCGTCGCCGTCGGGGCGCACGAAGTATTCGCGGGCGTCGGAGACAATCTCCACGCCGGCGCCCTGGTAGCAGCCGATGTTGCCGCCGTCCGAGGCCGCGCCCAGCACGGGCGAACCCGCGAAGACGGCGCCGTCCATGCGGCCGGCTGTCGGACAGAGCATCGGGTCGGTATAGAGGCAGTCGCCGAGGTCGCACACATCGGCAGACTCGAAGCCGTTGCCGCCGAAATCGCCCTGCGCGTTCGTCCAGAAGAGCGAGTTCGTGGCATAGAGGGTGCCCCACATCATCTGGAGGCCGCATCCGTCGTTGAACGCGAAGATGCAGTCGGCGAGCGGCGCGCATTCATGATAGATGCCGGTCGGGAAGGAACCGCCATTGGAACCATAGCCGGAACCCGTGTTCTCGACGAAGGTGCAGTGGTCGAACGACCAGGGCGAGGCATTCACGTTGAGGCCGACGCCGAGCATGCCGTTTCCGGCGAAGTAGCAGTAGCGGCCGTACGTGCCCACGCAGGGGTTCTTGCTGCCGTCCCAGCCGCCGTCGCCGCCGACGAGGCCGCACTGGCCGTTGTCGACGAAGGCGTCGTGCAGGAACGCCATGCCGGCGGAACGATCGAACCAGAGGCCCTGGGCGGCGTTGTTGGAGAAGACGCAGTCGACATACGTGCCGAAGTTCGCATCGTGGTGCTCGACGCCCGACGACGCGCAGGAGGCAAAGACGCAGTTCGTCACGAAGGTGTTCGGGGAGTTGGCGACCAGCAGGCCGCCGCCGTTCGCCACGGTGAGGCCGGAGACCCTGACATACGTCGAATCCTGGATCGCAAGGCCCACATTGACGCCGGGCACGGAGACGATTGCGCCCTCTTCGCCGATGATGCTGGCCGGTACCAGGCTGGACCCCTGGAGATTTTCAAAGGTCACGGCGCCGGTGTAGGTGCCGGCCGCGACGTGGACGGAGTCGCCGGCGCCGGTCATCGCCGAAGCCGCGCGGGCGAGGGTCGCGAAGGCGCCGTCGGAGGTGTTGGCGAGGCCGTCGTTGGCGTCGTTCCCGTCGGGGCGGACGTAGTAGAGGGTGCCGGCGGAGACCGGCACGCCGGGGCCCTGGTAGCATCCGAAGTTGGAGCCGTCGGCTGCTGCGCCGAGCGCGGGCGAGCCGACATAGACGGCGCCGTCGGCGCGATTCACGTACGAACAGAGACATGGATCCTGGTCGAAGAGGCATCCGCCGAGGTTGGCGTTGAGGACGTGGTTCGGATCGCTGCCGGCGATGGCGGCGACTGCGTTGCCGTAGAAGATCGTGTCGGCCGTGTAGTGCTGGCTCGCGTGCATGTAGTAGCCGGCATTCCCGTTGGCGGCGACAATGCTGTTGGTGAGCATGTGGTTGTTGCAGTAGTGGCTGGCATCCTGGTTGCCGAAGCCGTAGCCGTTGTTGCCCACGATGGTGCAGTGGTCGACGACCCAGCCGCTGCAGCCGGACGCCGCCATGCCGATGCCATGGCCGCCGTTGCCGGCGATGAAGCAGTAGGACATGTGGATGTTGTTGTAGCCGCTTTCGAACCAGCCGCCGATACCGATGCTGATGCCGCTGCCCGTGTTGCCGGTCGCGACGCAGCGCGAGACGGCGACCTCCGCGCTCTTTGAAAGCGAGAGGCCGTGCGAGGCGTTGCCGGAGAAGACGCAGTCCACGAAGGCGGCGCGGGGGCTGTCCTCGACCGAGGCGCCGGCGGCCGCGCTCGACGTGAAGACGCAGTTCGAGACCAGGCTGTCGCCGCAAGCGGAGAAGTGCGCTCCGTTGCCGCCCCGGACCGTCAGGTTCGCCATCAGCAGGGCGTCGCTGGCGCCGGAGAAGGCCAGGACACTGGCTGAGGAACCGGTCCCGTCGATCACGGTTCCGGCTGCGGCGCCCGTGCCCCGGAGGACATTGCTGCCGGGCTGGATCGGGAAGGTTTCGCCGGCGGCCGCGTCGTAGGTGCCGGGGGCCAGGTGGAGCGTAAGGCCGTTGTCGCCGACCTCCGAAAGCGCGTGGGTGAGGGTGCGCCACGGCGCTTCGGGGAAGCCCGTGCCCGTGGCGTCGCTGCCTTCGGGCGAAACGTAGTAGTCGAGGACCAGGATGGAGACGTTGGTGGTCGCGGTGGCCACCACCCCGAGGTTGTTGGTGACGTAGAGCGTCACGGCCGTCGGCCCGTAGACCACGGACGGGCTCACGCCCATCCCGTAGAGGCCCACGAGGTCGTCATGGCTTCCGTTGTCGATGTTGGCGGCCGTGACGGGGGCCCCGTTCTCGGCGGCCGAGGCAGGAACCGAATAGCCCTTCGCAAGGGCGACGGGCGCGACCGTGGAGGGATCGACGTATTCGATCGTGGAGGAGGAGGACGAGACCAGCCCGCCGGAGCGGACGTGGAGCCACACGGTCACGTCGCCGTAGGGCGTCCCCGAGGGGAAGGAGTACATCGGCATCGGGGCGGACGCGCTGTACGCGATCCAATCCCCTGCGGAGAGGTTCGCGGGGTCGCTTTCGAGGGAGAGCTGGTAGTCGTCGCCGGCGGACATCCCCGGCAGGTAGCCCGCCACGACGGTTCCGCACGCCGTATAGAGGGGGTTGCCCTGGAAGGAATCGCACACATAGAAGCTTGCGGGCCGGAAGCGCAGGACGACGACGCCGTCGCCGCCCTTGCCGCCGATGGTCGCGGGGTTGAATCCGCCGCCGCCGCCGCCGCCGCCGCGGCCGTCCACGCCGTCGTCGCCGGGCAGGTTGGCGTCCTTCGGGCCACCGGCTCCGGCGGAGGCGCCGCCGCCGGAAGCGTGGGTGATGGCGTTTCCGCCGCCGCCGCCGCCGCCGGCGCCATAGTCGAGGGACTGCCCGGTGATGTCGGACACCACGCCGGGACCGCCCTGGCCGGCCTTGTTGTCGGCAGAACCGTTCGCGCCGTCGCCGCCGGCGCCGCCGCCGCCGCCGGGGGCGTTGTCGTTGCCGCCGTTGGCCCGTGCATTGCCGCCCTTGTAGACGATGCCGGTACCGCCGCTGGCATTGTTCCCGCCGGAACCGCCGCCGCCGTTCGCGATGGGCGCCTGGTCGGAGGTGCTGACGGCGACCCCTTCGTTCCAGCCGCCTCCCGCGCCGCCGCCGTAGGCCGTCACCGTCGAAAGGCCGGGGACCGACAGCGTGGAAGCGCCACCGCTGTTCCCCCTGCCCCAACTTCCCGCGTTGGCGCGGGCGCCGCCGGCGCCGACGGAAAGGGAGATGTTGCTGCTGACCAGGCTGTCGGGAGCCATGGAGACGACACCGCCGCCGCCGCCCCCGCCGCCGATCGTGCAGCCGCCGGAACCGCCGCCGCCCACCACGAGCGCCTCCGCCAGGATCAGGGCGGTCTCCGGCGTGACCGTGATCGCGCCCGCCGCCGCATTGGTGAAGACGTATACGGACGTCCCGTCCGTTCGCGTAATCTTCGCGACGGACGAATCCGCGGTCGAGATCAGATCGTCCTGGTAGGCCGATGCAATGCCAATGGACAGCGCGAGCGCCGCTCCCGCCGCCATGAAGGAGGAAACCATACCCTTCATAACTTCCCTGGCCAAACACATTGTGCGACAACGGAGCATACCCTTCTCCGGCTAGCGCCGTGTTTAGCTTTTGAGACGATAGCACAAAGAAGTGCGAACTTGCAAGATATGATTTCGAGTTTTGCGGCGTGCCGCGAAGGAGCGGGAGGGCCAACGGATCGTTTTGCGGCGCGCCGCGAATGTGTGGTTGGTGCGGCGTACGGGTCAGGCGTCTTTTCCGGGCTTTCCGGATTCGGGCGGCGGCGTGGGGCGGTAGGCGCCGGAAGAGAAGGGGGGGGGTGCCGGTGCGGCCTTCGCGCCAGTCGCGGACGGCCTGGAGCCGCGCCTTGAGGCGGGCTTCGGCGCCGAGTCCCGCGGGCTCGTAGTAGCGGCGGCCCTGGAGGTCTTCGGGCAGGCAGGTCATGCGGGCGATCTTGTCGTCGGTGTCGTGCGCGTACTGGTAGCCCTGTCCGTAGCGGAGGTCTTTCATCAGGCGGGTGGGGGCGTTGCGGATTTGCAGGGGGACGGGCTCGGCCATCCGCTGCTGGGCGTCGCGCGCGGCGGCCATGTAGCCCGCATCCAGCGCGTTGGACTTCGGGGCGAGGGCCAGGTAGACCACGACCTGCATGAGGGCGAGCTTGCACTCGGGCATGCCGATGTGGTGGCAGGCCTCCCAGGCGGCGTTGGCGAGGAGCAGGGCGTTGGAGTCGGCGAGTCCCACGTCCTCGCTTGCGAAGCGGATGCAGCGGCGCGCCACGTAAAGGGGGTCCTCGCCGGCCTCGAGCATGCGGGCGAGCCAGTACACGGCGGCGTCGGGGTCGGAGTTGCGCATCGACTTGTGGAGGGCGGAGATGATGTTGTAGTGCTCTTCGCCGGTCTTGTCGTACAGCAGGATCTTGCGGCTGATGCACTCGGCCAGGACCTCCCCGGTGATCGTCGGGACGCCCTCGACGTGCACGCAGTTCGCCACGGCGGTTTCGAGGGTCCCGAGCGCGTTCCGGGCGTCGCCATTCGAATGGATGGCGATCTTGCGGAGCACTTCGTCGTCCACGGCGACGGGCGTGGCGCCGTAGCCTTTGGGGCTGGCGAGGGCGTTGCGGAGGAGCCGGACGATGTCGTCCTCGGAAAGCGCATTCAGCACGAAGACCTTGCAGCGCGAGAGCAAGGCGGAGTTCACTTCGAAGGAGGGGTTCTCGGTGGTGGCGCCGACGAGGATGATGCTCCCCCGCTCCACATACGGCAGGAAGGCGTCCTGCTGCGCCTTGTTGAAGCGGTGGATCTCGTCGATGAAGAGCACGGTGCGAACGCCCATGCGGCGCGATTCCTCGGCCCGCGCCATGATCTCCTTGATCTCCTTGATGCCGCTGGTGACCGCGCTGAAGTTCACGAACTCGGCCTTGGTGATGTTCGCGATGACGTTGGCGAGGGTGGTCTTGCCCACGCCGGGCGGTCCCCAGAGGATCATCGAGGGGATCTGGTCGCGTTCGATCATCGAGCGGAGCAGCTTCCCCGGCCCCACGAGGTGCTCTTGCCCGACGAACTCGGAGAGCGTGGCCGGGCGCATCCGGCTCGCGAGCGGCTGGGTGCCGGCGGAGGCCGCGTCGTCCGCCGCATCGAGGAGGGAGAGCTGTTTCATCTACGGCGCCGGGGTCAGGCCTTGACGGCGGCGAGGAAGCCGACGGGCGGGAGCGCGCCCACGAGCGGGCGGGCGTAGTCGAGGAAGGCCTGCGTCACGTCGTTCCCGGAGCGGGAGATGAACTCGCGCGGCATCGGGCGGGTGAACTTCGCGACCTCTTCGAGGGGCTGGATGACGAACATGGGCTCGTAGCGCTTGCCGGGCTTGCGCTGGATGGTCACCGAGCCCCTGGAAATGCCGTTGAAGGCTGCGGCCACGGCCACCTGCCCGACGCGTCGCGCCTCCTCGGCGTCGGTCTCGGAGACCACGCCGACGAAGGAGCGCTGGAGGTAGCCGAAGGTGTCGGCGCGAACGCGCCGGATGTCGGTGGCCTTCTTCAGGTGATTGGCCAGCAGGTCGCCGAGGGCGCCGGTGCCGCTGAGCTGGAGGTTCCCGTGCGAGTCCGTTTCCTTCGAGAAGGCGGCGGCGACGGGGACGCCGTCCTTGTCCGCGATGCCTTCGGAAACGGCCACCACGCAGCGCCCGAGGCGCTTCATCACGCGTTGGACGTCCTTCACGAACTTCTCCATCGAGAAGGGGCGTTCGGGGAGGTAGATCAAATGGGGGCCGGAATCCGGCGCCACGCGGGCAAGGGCGGAGGCGGCGGCGAGGAATCCGGCGTGGCGGCCCATGATGACGTCGATCTTCACGCCGCCCATGGCGCGGTTGTCGAGGTCGTCGCCCAGCACCGCGCAGGCCACGAACTTCGCGGCCGAGCCGTATCCGGGCGTGTGGTCGTTCGCGCGGAGGTCGTTGTCGATCGTCTTCGGGATGTGGATGCAGGAGAGGGAGTCGCCTGCGGCTTCGGCGGCCCGGGCGACGAGGTGGGCGGTTTCGGCGGAGTCGTTTCCGCCGATGTAGAAGAAGTGGGAGATGTCCCGAGCGCGCAGCGCCTCGAGGATCTTCGCGCAGTCGGCCTCGTCGGGCTTGCGGCGCACGGAGCCGAGGGCGGAGGAGGGCGTCGCCGCCACACGTTCGAGGTTTTTGCGCGACTCTTTCCGGAAGTCGATGAGACGGTCGTCGAGGATGCCCTGGATGCCATGCAGCGCGCCGTAGATCTTGCCGGCGCAACGGATGCCCAGGCAGGCGGTGACCGCGCCGACCAGGCTCTGGTTGATGACCATCGAAGGACCGCCGCTCTGGGCGATGAGGACGTTTTCTTTCATGAGGCACCTTGCATTGGGGAAGGATCAAGACACGGCACGCTCCGGGCGTTCCGCCGGGATGACAAAAGACAGCGTAGCGGGGGACGGCACGGAAATCAAGCGCGCCCGTGCATTCGACCGGTGGCAAGGGAGGGTGCGTCAGGGGGGCGGGAGGGACAACCGCCGCTCGTCCACGGGCAAGCGTCCGCTTGTCCGCCCCTGTCGCGAGCCGGGTCCCGCGCGCGAGCGGAGCGTGCGGGACCCGGTGCCGGGAGGGGGGATTAGCGCCAGAAGGATTCCTCGTAGCGCACCAGGCGGTATTCGGCCTCTGCCGACTGGAAGATGAAGTAGGCGATGAAGACGAGGATCCAGTGGCCCCTGAAGATCCCGTGGATGCCCATGATCACGGCGGCGGCAAGGCCGATGCGCGAGGCGATCCACGTGGCGTAGAGGCGTCCGAAGCGCCGGGCGAGCAGGGCGCGGAGGATGCGGCCGCCGTCCATCGGGAAGGCGGGGATGAGGTTGAAGAAGAGGAGGCTTTTGTTGATGAGGGAAAAATACCCGAGGATGCCCGCCAGGATGGTGCCGGAGAGCGTGGGGGTGCCGGTGATGCGGCCCGGGAGGAGAACCAGGTTGGCCAGCGGGATCGAGAGGAGCCAGAGGGCGGCGCTCACGCCGGGACCCGCAATGGCCAGCCAGAATTCACGGGAGGGCTTCCGGGGCATGTCGAGCAGCGTGGCCCGCCCGCCGATCAGCATGAGGGTGACGTCGCGCACGCGGCACCCGTAATGGAGGGCGACGGCGACGTGTCCGAGCTCGTGGAGGGCCACGCTGGCCACGAGGAGCAGCGCGGCAACGATTCCGATGACGATTCCCGCCAGCAGGTTCCGGGTCGCGTGAATCGCTTCGATGGCGAGCAGCGCGGCGAGAACCAGGAGGGAGAGGTCGACCTGGATGGGGACGCCCTTGAAGCGGGCGACGGTGAAGGAGGTCTTCATCCGGGGTTATCGAAGCAGGATAAGCGTGCCGCCGCCGAAGTTCCAGGAGACGACGAGGTCGTCGATGGCCATCGCGTGGTCGGATCCGGTGTCGTCCACATCCATCCAGCGCAGGAGGAGGATTTCGCCGGCGGGGAGGGAGATGTCGAGGGTCTGGGAGAGGGGGGCCTCTACGCCTTCGACCGCGCCGACGCCGTGGGAGTCCGCAGTGGCGGAGGTGTTGTAGGCGAGGGCGGGAACGTCGTTCCATGTGCCGGCGGAAAGGGAGAGGTCCGAAGCGTCTCCGGTGGTGCGCCAGGCGAAAGCAAGGGTGTTGGTGCTGTTGTTCTGGCTGCCCACGCGATACTGGGCGCCCGTGAAGGACACGGAGAGCCTGCAAACGCGGAAGGAGGTGTCGTTGGTGAAGGCGACGCCGAAGCGGAGGGTTTTGCCGTTGCCGGCGAGGGTGCCGAGGGCGCGGTCGGCACTGTCGTCGGCGCCGAAGGAGTAGAAGCCGGAGGAGGTGCTGTTGCCGCGGCTGGGGGTGTAGGAGGAGATGGCGCTTCCACCGATGGCGGCCTGCCACGCAGGGAGGGGCGAGGCCTGGTTGTCCCACTCGCCGTTCGCGCCGGCGAGCGCGTCGAAGTCCTGTTCGTAGCGGTGCATCGCGCAGGCGGAGAGGGGGATCGCGGGGACGACCGGGCGCTTCACGGCGATCGTGAGCACGGCGGCGTCGGAGGTTCCGCCTTCGGAGACGGCGGTGAAGGAGAAGGTTTGCGCGCCGAGATCGGCTTCGGCGGGGGTGAAGGTGAAGACGCCGTCGGCCAGCGCCCAGCGGTCGGCGGAGACGGTGGTGGCGACGTTCGTTCCGGTGATGGGGTCGCCATCCTCCTGGAAGAGGACGACGGGCACGTCGATGGAGCCGCCCAGGCGCACGCTGAGACCATCGGCGAAGGGAAGAATCACGGGGGGCGCGTGCGGCGGGGTGCCGACGACGACCGCGATGGCGTTGGAGACCTCGGAGGTGGCGACGTTCGAGGTGGCGCGTACCGTGTATTCGTAGCTGCCTTCGGCGAGGCCCGTCACGACGGCGTTGGTCGCGGTGTTCCCGGAGGTGGGGAGGGGCGCGCCGATACTCTCGCAGTAGGTGCCGCCATATGCGGCGGAGACGTCGTCGATGGCCACGGCGCCTTTTTCACGCTGGAAGGTGAGGCGCAGCCGGCGGATGTCCTGGGCGCGGGCGACGTCGGCGTCCGCCGTCTTGCCGGATCCGGTGACGGGCTCCGTGTGCAGCAGGATCCAGTCGGTGTCGACTGCGGCGTCACCGCCCAGGGGAAGCCCTTCGAGGGTCACGGTGGAGTTGCTGCCCGCGCTGTTGCCCCTCATCCAGAAGGTCACGTTGGTGATGGATCCCGCATAGTCGCAGGAGGTCATGGATTGCCCGCCGGTGGCGAGTTTCACCGAATTGGGGGATGCGCCGGAATTGAGGTCCGAGGTATAGCAGGCGGGCGTGCCGCTGATCGACCATCCTTCGGGGAGGGTCTCGGCGCTTCCGGTGAAGGTGTCGAAGCCTTCGGTCAGGCGGACGACGGGCGATTGGAACATCCGGGACACGTCGAGCAGATAGCCCGTGGCCCCTCCCGCGGCGCTCCAGTTCGCGGTGAAGCCGGAGGCGGAGACGTCCGTGGCCTCGAAGGCGACCGGGGCGTCGGGCGCCGGGGCCTGGCCGGTGACGACGGCGTAGACCGGGTTGGAATCGGAGGAGGTGTCCGTGCCGTCCGTGGCGCGCACCACGTAGCGGTAGGTCGCCGGGGCGAGCGCGGTGACCTCGTAGGCGGTGGCGGCGCCGGCGTCGGCGTCGGCGAGGACGGGGGAGTAGCTCTCCACGTCGTAGGCGACGGCGAGGTCGTCGATGTTGATGGCGCCGCCGCCGCGGTGGAAGGTGAGGCGGATGCGGCGGATGCCCTGGCCGGCGTCGATGTCGAACGAGGGGGTGTAGTTGCCGGTTCCCCCGGTGGCGTAGTGGTCGACGAGGGTGGTCCAGGTTCCGCCCGCATCCTGGCCTTCGATGGAGAAGGTGGACTTGGTGGAGGTGACCCGGACGTAGAAGGAGAGGTTGGTGATGGAGGCGGGATAGGCGCAGGTGGTCGCCGCCATTCCATCGGCGCTGAACTTCAGGGAGGGGGCGGCACCGCCGTAGTAGCCCGAGGTCGAGTTGGCCTCGAAGCCGGCGCTGGCGCTCCAGCCGTCGGGAAGGGTGGTGGCGTCGCCGGACACCAGGCCATCGAAGGCTTCGACCGTGCGCGTGGGGGTCGTGCCGGTGACGGCCATCACGTCCAGCCGATAGCCGGTTGCGCCGGTAACGGGCTGCCAGTTCGCGGTGAAGCCGGTGGTGGTCACGTCCGTTGCCGCAACGGCCAGCGGGGCGTCGATCGCGAAGGCGGGGAAGGCGAGAATGAAAGACACGAACAAGGCGGCGGCGCGAGCGACGGAATGCATGGGGATCCTCGGGGTTTGGGGTGGTGGATCGCACACAACGAAGGCACGATGCAAGAAAGGAACATCCCAAGTATAACCGTTTCCGGATCGGAATGCATGAGAATTGCATACGAATTGCATGCGAATTTCATGCGGATGAATTGGCAAAGCGACGGCGCCCCCGGCTGGCGACGGGGGGCAGGGCGCCATCGTCGCGCCTCCCTTCCGCGGGCCGATTGCCGATCGTCTTGCGGCCATGGGGGCTGGGCGTTATACTGTCGCCGGTTTGGCTCGCCCGGTGCGGCGTCGCGGGTGCGGCGTCGCGGCGGCGGGCCGCTTGCATCAGGAGAGGAAGACGGTCATGGAAGCAGAAGCGAAGGCAACGAAACCAACGGAAGCCATGGTGGAAACCATGGTTCTGAAACTGGCTTTGCGGAACACGGGAAGCGTGCGCATGATGGTGGTGCCGCAATCCCTCACCGTAAGCGACCTCCATGACATCGCCCTGAAAGCCTTCGGTTTCGATGGCAGCCACCTTAGCGTCGTGAACCGCCAGGACGACTGGATGTCCACCACCTGTTCGATGTGGGATCCTTGTGACGACGACGATGACGACGATGACGATGATGACGATGACGATGGAGACGATGGTGTCTGGACGATCTCGCTTGGCGACTTCTTTCCGGCGCGTGGCGTCAAGGCCATGATCGAATACGATTTTGGCGATGGCTGGGAAATCGTCGTGACTCGGATGGCAGACAAGCCGAAGGCCGAGCCCTTCACCTGCATCCAGTCCAAGGGGTGCAATGCGATCGAGGATTGCGGAGGGGCTTGGAGTTTGGGGTGCCTGTGCGACGGATTGAGGAAATGGCTTGAACTGTCGGAGCAGGAGCGCAAGGATTTCAAAAACGAATCCATGGATTGGGCGTTTGCCATGTCGGGGATGACCGAAGAGAAGGCGCATGCGTTTTTGGACGGCCCCTCGCCGGAGAAGATTACGGCGATGCTCCAGAGATACAGGAAGTCCGGCTAACCCGGCCGCGATGCAGGCTGCACGAGCGGCACGAAACGAACGCAACCGATTTTTGAAGCGACCTTTCAGGCCACCCTGCCTTACGCTCCCAGCCCCGAGGGCTGCGCCATGCTTTCCGGGGCGTGGCGGACGGAGGGGTTAGGACGCGCGGACTTCGACCTGGAGTTTTTCGGCGAGGAAGGCGGTGAGCTTGGCCATGGCGGCGTTCACCTCGTCGTCGGTGAGGGTGCGGTCGGGGGCGCGGAACTCGAGGGTGTAGCCGAGGCTGCGTTTCCCTTCGGGGATCCCCTTTCCGCTGAAGACGTCGAAGAGGCGCAGGCCCGCGAGCGTCGCGGGGGCCGCCTTGCGGATGGCGGCGGCGAGGTCGCCCTGCGGGAGGTCGGCCGGGGCGATGCAGGCGAGGTCGCGCGAGACGGACGGGAAGCCGGGCACGGGCTTCACGGACTTGATCCGGCGGAGGTTCGCCCAAAGCGGCTCGACGCGCATCTCGGCCACGGCGATGGGGGCGGTGACGCGCCAGGCGTGGCGGAGGGTGGCGGAGACGAGGCCGATGGCGCCGATTTCGCGGTTGTTGAGCTTCACCGCGGCGCTCCAGCCGGGCTGGCAGCCGGGGTGGGGGGCGGGGGTGAACTCCACGCGTCCGGCGCGGAGGTTCGCCACGAGGCGTTCGATGGCGCCTTTGAGCCACATGGCGGCCTCTTCGTTCGAGACGGCGCGCTTGCGGTCGAGGGCGGCGCGGCCGACGGGCCCGCAGAGTCCCATCGAGAGGCGCGTCTCCTCGCGGGGGGTGCCGTCGTTGCCGGGCAGGAAGACGCGCCCGAGTTCGAAGAGGGCCACGGATTCCATCTGGCGGGCCATGTTGCGGCCGATGGACTGCACGAGTTGCGGCAGGAGGGAGTCGCGCATCACGGCGTAGTCCTGGCTCACGGGGTTGGGCAGCACCACGCGGGCTTCGGGGGTGCGGGAGTCCCAGGCGTCGAGTTCGGCGGCGGAGAGGTAGCTGTAGTGCATGACCTCGCTGAAGCCCATGCCGGCGAGCAGTTCGCCGGTGCGGACGAGGTCGCGGAAGGGGGCGTCGTCCACGCCGGGGACGGCCAGCGCGAAGGGCGCGGTGTCCGGGATGGCGTCGAGGCCGTGGATGCGGGCGACTTCCTCGACGAGGTCGGCGTCGCACTCGATGTCGCGGCGCCAGGAGGGCACGCGGAAGGTGGCGCCTTCCGGGTCGCGGGCGACGGGCTCGAGGCCGAGGGAGGAGAGGATGGCGACGATCCCGTCGTCTGGAATGTCCACGCCGATCATCTCGCGGACGCGCCGGAAGCGGAGGTCCACGGGCGGCCGGGCGGGGGCGCGGTGGTCCACGTCGAGGGCGCCGGGGGCGACGGTGCCGCCGCCGAGGGAGGTCATCAGGTGGGCGGCGCGGCGGGAGGCCCAGTCCGCGAGGTCGACGTCCACGCCGCGCTCGAAGCGGCGGGAGCTTTCGGTGTGGAGGTTGAGGCGGACGGCGGTGCGCCTGATGTCCGGCGGTGCGAAGAGGGCGCTTTCGAGGAGCACGTCTCCCGTGGAGGCGGTTTCGGCGGCGATTTCGCTTTCCGCGCCGCCCATCACGCCGGCCACGGCGACGCCGGCGCGGGCGTCGGCGATGAGCAGGGTGCGCTCGTCGAGGACGCGGTCGACTTCATCGAGGGTGCGGAGTTTTTCGCCGGGGGCGGCGCGCCGCACGATGATGGCCTGGCCGGCCAGGCGGGAGCGGTCGAAGGCGTGGAGGGGCTGCCCGCATTCGAGCATCACGTAGTTCGTGACGTCCACGAGGAGGCTGATGGCGCGCACGCCGCAGAGTTCGAGGCGCCGCCGCATCCAGTCGGGCGAGGGGCCGTCCTGCACGCCCCGGATCACGCGGGCCACGTAACGGGGGCAGGCGTCGGGGGCCTCGACCGTCACGCTGGCCAGGTCGCCCGCGGGCGCGCCGCCTTCGGGGAAGCCGGTGGCGGGCATCCGGAGCGGGCGCCCGAGCAGGGCGGAGAATTCGCGCGCGATGCCGATGATCGAGAGGCAGTCCGGGCGGTTCCAGGTGATTTCAAGTTCCAGGACGGTCTCGGGCTTCGGGAGAAGTTGGGCGAGGGGCGTGCCGGGAATCGTTTCGGGCGGGAGCACGAGGATGCCGCTGTGGTCGGAACCAAGGCCCAGTTCGTCGGCCGCGCAAAGCATGCCGGTGGAGACCACGCCGCGGATCTTGGCGGGCTTGAGCACCGTGCCGTCCGGCATCCTTGCGCCGGCTTGGGCGAGGCAGACCTTCTGGCCTGCGGCCACGTTGGGGGCTCCGCAGACGACCGGGAACTCCTTCCCGCCGTCGAAGACGGTGCAGACGCGGAGGTGGTCCGCGTTCGGATGGGCGTCGCAACGTCGCACCTCGGCGGCGACGAACCCTTCGTACGCGCAGCCGTGGGTCTCGACGCCCTCGACCTCCACGCCGGAGGCGGTCAGCTTGTCGCACAGGTCTTTCGTGGACAGGCCGGAGAGGTCCACGTACTCGTTCAGCCAGCTCAGGGGGACTTTCATGGGGGGATTCTTCTTTGCGTGTTTCGGGGGACGGGCGGGATCAGGCGAACTGGCCGAGGAAGCGGACGTCGTTCTCGTAGAACATCCGGATGTCGGTCACGCCGTAGCGGATCATGGCGATGCGCTCGATGCCCATGCCGAAGGCGTAGCCGTGGACCTTGGCCGGGTCGTAGTCCACGTACCGGAAGACACGTGGGTCGACGAGCCCCGCGCCCATGATTTCAATCCATCCGCTCTGCTTGCAGACGGGGCATCCCCTGCCGCCGCAGACATGGCAGGAGAAGTCCACCTCCACGCTGGGCTCGGTGAAGGGGAAGAAGTGCGGGCGGAAGCGCACGGCCACGTCCGGGCCCATCATCTCGCGGGCGAAGTAGCGCAGGGTGGCCTTGAGGTCCGAAAGCGACACGGGCCGGGTGTCCACGTACAGGCCTTCGCACTGGTGGAAGTTCGCGCTGTGCGTGGCGTCGGTGGTGTCGCGCCGATAGGTGCGGCCGGGGGTGATGATGCGGATGGGCGGCGGTTTGGCCAGCATGGCGCGAATCTGCACGGGGGAGGTCTGCGTGCGGAGCAGCAGGTTGTCGTCAAACCAGAAGGTGTCCGACTCGTCCATCGAGGGATGGTGGTCCGGCGTGTTGAGGGCGGTGAAGTTGTTGAAGCGCGTCTCGATGTCCGGGCCGTCGGCCACGGTGAAGCCGAGGCGGCAGAAGATGCGGGCGATTTCCGCCGAAACGAGCGACAGCGGGTGGATCGTGCCGCGGTTGGGCCAGGAGCCGGGGAGCGACCAGTCGAAGCCCTTGCCCGCGGCGGCCGGTGCGGAGGCGAGTTCGAGCTTGCGCGCCTCAAGGCGTCCGGCGAAGGCCGTGCGCCATCCGTTGACGCGCTTGCCGAACTCGGGGCGGTCGGCGGGGGCGACCTCCTTCAGCTGCTTCATGGCGGCGGGGATGGCCCCGTTGCGCCCCAGGTACTTGATGCGCGCCTGCTCCAGCGCGTCGGCATGGGTTGCGGCGTCAATCTCCGCCAGCGAGGCGGCCTGCATGGCGGAAAGTCGTTCGAGATCCATAGGTATTCTCCTGCGTAGCGCGACATCATACCCGCACCCCCGTCCTCCCGCAATTCAAAAGGGCGGCGCCTCCTGCGTCGGGGCGCATCTCCGTTTTGCTACCGGCTACGCTGGGACTGCTGCCTGGGCGCAGCAGTGGTGGAGCTCCCCGTTGACGTACCATATGTACGCCTTCAGGAATGACTCGAGCCCGACTGCGGACCAGAACTGGCCGCACCGCTTGAAGCGGTTCTGCAACTGCGAACAAAGCGATTCGACCGCGCCGCTTCCGATGGGGCGCCCCAGCCTGCGCTGCCTGAGGTAGTCCATGTGGTCCTTGTGCTTCATGAAATATTCCGTCTCGCGTTGCACGGGCTTCGCGTCCCAGCATCCGTCGCCTTCGTGCGCCTTGAGGATGTCGAGCAGCGTCTTCCCCCCGTACCGCTTGAGTTTCCTGCAACGCTCCGAGAGCCACGCCTTTCGCGCGGGCTCGTCGTCCGGGAAGAGCGCCGCGGCGAGCGCGCCGAGATGCTCGGTGGCGTGGTAGTAGTCCAGCGTCCCTTCGGCGATGGTGGCGAACCTGTCCTCGAAGATGTTCCAGAGGTAAGTGCCGCCGTCCATGACGATGTAGACGAACTTCGCCTGCATCATCCCCATCCGCCGCGCCTCGAATTCGACCTTCCGGCCGAAGTCGACCGGATCCGTGCCGGCCGGCATGCAGACTGCGTGCTTGGTGACAAGCACGCGCCTTCCCCCGCTTGTCTCCGCGGCGTGGGCGAGCTTGAAGATTGTCGCCGACTTCATCTCGCGCCATTCCACGCGCTCGGCGGCTCTTGGGTTGCGCTTCCCCCATCCCGCCCCGCGGTGCCGGGCGAACCAGCCGTCCATCATGATCACCAGCGTGTCCTCGCTCCCCGCCGCCTCCTCGCAGAGCCGGGGAAGCTTCCCTTCCTCGCAGCGCCCGGCGATGTCCCTGACGACGTCCATGACCTTGTCGTCGCTGACGGGGCACCCCCATTCCCTGCAGAGCTTCGAGGCTTTCTCGAACGATCCCGTCTCCATGGCCGTCGCCGCGATCCTCATCTCGAACGCGGGGGAGACGCAGCCGCGCCTGCCGCCGAAAAAGCGCAGGCGCATCGGCGTCTCGTACCGACCGGACGACCGGCAGAGCCCGTTCTTCACTTTCAGTTCAACCGGCCCGAACCCGGTCGCGACCCTCATGCCGATCGTCCTGGTCTTGACGAGCGGCTTCCCGTCGCTTCCCTCGGAGGGGGTGCTCTCCGCGAGCCTCTGCAGGTAGTCTTCGTACTCCCTGCGGGCCAGTTCCATGTGTTTGCGCTGGATTGCCTTTTCGGCTTCGATCAGGTTTTTGCAGGTTTCCATTGTCTTTCCTTCCTTTCGCGCTTGATACTATAGCATTCGAATGCTATAGTATCAAGCGCGAAAGGAGAAACCAGATGGAAAAAGACACCTCAGGCGATGAAGAGAAGATTCGTGCCATCAAAGAGCAGATCGTGGCTCTCGGGCCCATGCGCCCCGGACGGCTCAGCGTGCAATACCAAAAGCCCAAGGAGAAGGCCGGGCCGTTCTACCAGATCAGCTACACGATCCAGAAGCGAAGCCGCTCGGACTATGTACGCGAAGCCGATCTGGAACGTGTGAAGGCAGAACTCGAAAACTACCAGACGTTCAAGCGCCTTTGCGAAGAACTGGTTCTGGCCTCGCTGGCACTGGCAAAGTCGCGACAACGCTAGCCCCTCAAAACCTGCCCCAGTCTTCCCGATGGACGAGGTGGGGAGCAAAACGGAGATGCGCCCCCTGCGTCGGCGCCTGTCTTCGCGATTGCGAAAACGCGGGGGACGTGTATACTTTCCGGCATGGGGAACGTGCTGTTCCATGACGGGAAAGTCTGGGCGTCGCCATCGGCGGATGGCGGCGCGCGCATCGTGTTTGAAGGCGGGAGGGCGGTGGAGGAGGTCGAGCCCGGCCTCGGCGTGGGCGAATGCGCCGACGCGCCGGCGCCGGGAGCGCGGCAGGTGGATCTCCGGTCGTTGTTCGACCAGGTGCCGGAAAAGGACTTCCTTCTTGCGAGCCGCGGGTCGCAGCTCCTTCATTGGCGCCGGACGAACCGCTTCTGCGCGGTTTGCGGCGCGCCGCTGGCGCGTCATCCAAACGAACACGCCATGTACTGCGCCCGGTGCGGCGCGCTGGTCTATCCGCGCGTCAACCCGGTGGTCATCGTGCTGGTGCATGACGGTCCCCGGCTGCTGCTCGCGCGCAAGGCCGGCGGCGTGCTGCCGTTCTGGAGCCTTCTCGCGGGATTCGTCGAGGCGGGGGAGGATCTGGAGTCGGCGGTCGCCCGCGAAATCCGCGAGGAGGTCGACATCGCCGTCCGCGACATCCGCTACGTCCGGAGCCAGCCTTGGTCGTTCCCCAACAATCTCATGATCGCGTTCACCGCGGCCTACGCGGGCGGCGTCGTGCGCCCCGACGGCGTGGAGATCGCGGAGGCGGGCTGGTTTTCGCGCGAGGCCCCCCTCCCGCCGATCCCGGGCCCCGTGAGCATCGCGCGGCGTCTCATCGACGGCTTTTTCCACGCATCCGGCCCCCCTCCACACCCACCCATTTTGCCATGAGCGTCATCATCATCGGAGCGAGCGGATTCGGCCGCGAGGCGGCCTGGACGGCGCGCCGCGCCGGACTGGAACTCGCCGGCTTCTGCGACGATTCGCCGGAGAACGGCGCGGAAGCCGCCCGGAAATGCGGCGTGCCGTTTTTGGGCGCGATCGCCGCCGCGGCGGCGGCGCATCCGTCTGCGGAGTTCTTCGTGGCCATCGGCGCCAACCGCGTGCGCCAGGTGGTCACGGCGCAGGCGATCGCGGCGGGCTGGACGCCCCGCACGGTCGCCGATCCCACGGCCGTCGTCGCGCCGGACGCCGTTGTCGGCCCCGGATGCTTCCTCGGCGCCTACGCCGTGGTCTCCTGCGGCTCGCGCCTCGGCGCGGGCGTGCTCGTGAACCACCAGGCGACGGTCGGCCACGACGCGCAGGCCGCCGATTTCTGCCAGCTCTGCCCCGGCGCGCGCCTGTCCGGCGGCTGTGTGCTGGAGGAGGGCGCGCTGCTCGGCTCGAACGCCGCTGTCACGCCCCTGCGGCGTGTCGGCGCGTGGGCCGTGGTTGCCGCCGGCGCCGCCGCCTTCGCCGATGTGCCCGCCGGGCAGACCCTCGTCCGCCTCTCCCACCGCGAGCGGCCCGCCGCGCCGGGAACGGGCCGGGAGGCCTCCCCATGAACGGCCGGATCTTCCTCTCCCCGCCCCACATGGGCGGCGAGGAGCAGGCCTTCCTCGCCGAAGCCTTCGCCAGCAACTACGTCGCGCCGTGCGGACCCATGGTGGACGCCTTCGAGCGCGAGTTCGCGGAACGCGTCGGCGCCGGGGCCGCGGTGGCGCTTGCCAGCGGGACCGCGGCCCTCCATCTCGCGATGATCCACCTCGGCGTGGGCCCGGGCGACCGCGTGTACTGCCCCACGCTCACCTTCATCGCCAGCATCGCGCCCGCAATCCATCTCGGCGCCACGCCGGTGTTCCTCGATGTCGATCCCGCCACGTGGACGCTGGACCCCGGCCTGCTGGAGCAAACGCTCGCCGCGGACGCCCGCGCCGGACGCCTCCCCAGGCTGGTCGTCTCCGTGGATCTCTACGGCCAGTGCTGCGACATGGACCGCCTGGCCGCGATTTGCGCCCGGCACGGCGTGCCGCTCCTCTCCGATTCCGCCGAGGCCCTGGGCGCGACCTGGCGCGGACGCCCCGCAGGAAAGGGCGCCGCCGCCGCCGTCTTTTCCTTCAACGGGAACAAGATTCTGACCACCAGCGGCGGCGGGATGCTCGTCTCCGACGATCCCGCCACCGTCGCCCGCGCCCGCCACCTCGCCACCCAGGCCCGCCTCCCCGCCGCCCACTACGAACACGCCGAAGCCGGCTACAACTATCGCATGAGCAACCTCCTCGCGGCGGTCGGGCGCGGACAGCTCCGGGTGCTCGACGGCCGCGTGGCCGCGAAACGCCGCATCTTCGACGGCTACGTGCGCCGGCTCTCCGGCCTCCCCGGCCTCTCGTTCATGCCCGAGGCGCCGGGCGGCCGCGCGAGTCGCTGGCTCACCGTGATCCAGCTCGATCCGCAGGCCGCGCACGGCGTCGTGCCGGAGGATCTGCGCCTCGCGCTGGAGGCGGAGGACATCGAGTCCCGCCCCGTCTGGAAGCCCATGCACCTGCAACCGGTCTTCGCGGATGCGGAGGTCCACGGCGGCGGCGCCGCCGAACGCCTCTTCCGGAACGGTCTCTGCCTGCCCTCCGGCACCGCGCTTTCCGAGGGCGACCTCGACCGGATCGCCGGCATCCTCCGTGCGACCCTTTCGTCCACCCCTTGATGTCCCGAACGAAAAACGGCGCGCCGCGATGTTCGCGGCGCCCTCCGAAGGAGCCCGCCATGAAGAAGCTTCTGCCTGTCTGTTTCGCCGCCCTGGCCGCTTTCGCCGCCTCCGCCGCCGAAATCGGCTTCGAAGAGGAATTCGCCTTGTCCGCCGATCGCGCCGCCACGCTCTCGAAGCTGGTGCCGGGTTCGGACGAGCACTACTTCTACTCCTGCCTCGTCCTCCAGCAGCAAGGCAGGCTCGATGAAGCCCGCGACCTCCTCGCCCCTTGGCAGAAGGCCCACAAGGAGACCCCGCGTTTCCGCGAAATGCGCCTCCGCCAGGCGTTGCTCGACTACGACGGCGATCCGGAGGGCACCCGGGACTTCCTCGTGCGCGAGCAGGGGCTCTCCTTCCACCACGCCCGCCGGCAGGCCGCCCCGCGCAACGCCCATCCCGCGCGCCTCGACCCCGCCCTCGTCGCCGGCGACGCCTGGGCGCGCGATCTCGCCGGGCGCGACGAAGTCCACGGCTACGCCGATTCCGCCCTGGAAACCCTGCTCGCCGGCGAACTCTCCGACGCCAAACGGCGCAACGTCCTCTCCCGCCTCGCGCGCCGCCCCGATGTCCCGGACTTCGCCCAAATCGTCCTCGCGGACCTCCAGGCCCCCCACAGCGGGGGCTTCGGGTCGCTGGGCGTCCATTCGCTTCTCTTCCTCGACGATCTCCGGTTCCTCGCCGGGCAGTCTCCCGCGCTCCTCGCCAACGACGCCTTCGTCGGCGCCATGGCCGCCCGCCTCTCCCCCGCCGCGGATTCCGAAGGCGGATGGGATCCCGGGATCCGCCGCGCGGAACTGGCGCCCCTGCTCGAGTTCGCGCTTTCCCTGCCGCCCGCCCAGAATCCCTTCAAGGCGAAGGTGCTCTTCCACGCGCTGGAGTGCGACCTGGCCCTCGACGTCCACGACCCCGCCCTCTTCGACGCCTACCTCCGCCTGCCCCGCGACGTCCCGTATGTGCGCCCCCAGTGGCGCGACGCCCTCGCCGCCGCCGGCGCCTGGAACCCCGTGCGGCCCGACGCCGACGACACCCCCCTCGTCCGCGCCTACCTCTCCCACTTCCTCGCCGACGCGCCCGACGCCTCCGCCTTCGCCGAGACCCTCGAGGAAGGCTTCCTGAACCGCGTCCTGGCCGAGACGAAGCTCCTCCAGGGCGATCCGGACGCCGACCGCTGGTACGCCCTCCTCCCCGCCGGCTCCCATGCCGCCCTGCGCGACCGCGTCGACATCGAATTCCTCCCCACCTGCCCCGAGGTCTTCGGCGTGGACGATCCGGTCGCCTTCGACGTGGCCGTCAAGAACGTCGCGCGCCTCACCGTGCAGGTCTTCGAACTGAACCCCTTCCAACTCTATCGGGAGAACGAAGACCTCACCACCGCCATCGACCTCGACGGCCTCTCGCCCACCTTCGAACGCACCATCCACTACGACGTCCCGCCGCTGCGCCGCCACGTCGAGCGGATCGACGTCCCCGAAATCCGCGGCCGCGGCGCCTACGTCGTGGAGCTGATCGGCGACACCGGCGTGAGCTCCCGCGCGCTCGTGCGCAAAGGACGGCTCTACGCCGAAACGCGCAATGGCTCCGCCGGCACGGTCTTCACGGTCTCCGACGAAACCGGCGCCGCCGTGCCCGACGCCCGCGTCTGGTTCGCCGGGCACGAGTACGCGGCGGACGAGGACGGCTCCGTCACCGTCCCCTACCGCGCGCCGTCCGACCGTCCCGTCTCCGTCGACCCCTTCGCCGGCCGCGCCATCCTCCGCCACGGCGACTTCTCCGAGCCCGTCCCCTTCTTCTCGCCCGAAGAACGCTACGACCTCGACGCGACCTTCACCTTCGACCGCGAATCCTTCGTGGCGGGCTCGCAGGCCCTCGTCCTGTTCCACCCGCGCCTGGCCTGCGCCGGCGAACGCGCCGACATCGCGCTCCTCCGCCAGCCCGTGCTGGAAATCACCGCCACCGACGCGGAGGGCGTCGCCACCCAAAGCCGCTTGACGGACCTGGCCCTCTCGAACACCGACGCCACCGAAATCGAGTTCTCCGTTCCGGAAGGCACCCGCTCGATCGGTTTCCGCTTCACGGCCAAAGTCCGCAACCTTTCCCTCGGCAAGGACGAGGACCTCGAGGTCGTGGACGGCGTCGCCCTGAACGGCCAGGACGCCACGCCGCAGGCCGCCGCCGCCTACCTGCGCCGCACCGACTCCGGCTACCGCATCGAGGCGCGCGGCAAAAACGGCGAGCCGCTGGCCGGCGTCATCGTCCGGCTGGAGTTCTACCACCGCGACTACACGCAGCCGCGCCATGCGCTGTTGCAGACCGGCGACGACGGCGCCCTCGACCTCGGCGCCCTCCCCGGCATCGCCTCCGTGGCCGTGGTGCAGCCCGCCGAATGGCACCGCTCCTGGGCGCTCGCCGACGGCGCCGTCCGTCTGCCCGGAAGCCTGGTCGTCCGGGAGGGCGAGACCCTCGAGATCCCGCTCGCGGCCCTTCCCGCCGCCGACGTCCCCCTCTCCGCCGTGGCGGGCCTGCACCGCCTGGCGGGCGGAATGCGCTTCGCCGGCCCTTCCGCCTCCGTCGTCCCGCTCTCCGATGCCTCCGCCTCCCTGCGCCTCGCGGATGGCGCCCTCGAAATCGCGGGGCTCGAACCCGGCGACTACCGGCTCGACCTCAAGCCTCCCTACGGCCACGGCGCGTTCCCCATCCGCGTGGTGGGCGGCGCGGGGCCCTCCCTCCTCTCCGATCCCGCGCCTCCGCGCATCGCCTCGCTGGAATGCGCCGATGGCCACGTGCGCGTGCGCGTCGCGAACGCCAACGCCGACACCCGCGTGCAGCTCCTCGCGCGCTGGTCGTGTTCCGACGGCCTCCCCGCCGCCTGGGGCGAGCCCGATTCCCCCGCCCTCCCGGGCGCGCGCCTCCCCCCGCGCACCCTCACCGTCTCCGGCCGCCGCCTGGGCGACGAGGTCCGCTACGTCCTCGAACGCCGCTTCGCTGGATCGCGCATCGGCAACCTGCTCGCACGTCCCAGCCTCCTGCTCGCGCCGTGGGACGTCCGCACCACCCGCTCTTCCCGGCAGACCGCACGGGAAGGCGAAGACTACCACGCCGTCCTTGCCGACGAGCAGATGGTCTTCGGCGCGCCGCGGAGGGAATCCGCGATGCATGCGGGCGGCATGGCCCTCGACGCGCCCGCCGACGGCGGGGCACAGTCCACCTTCGACTTCCTTCCCGGCCCCGCCCTCATTGCGCCGAACCTCGTGCCGGATGCGGACGGGAATGTCGCCGTGGCCTTGGCCGATCTCGGCTTCCGCGGGCAGATTGTCGCCATCCTCTCCGATGGCTCCGCGTGGAGCGCCCGCGAAATCGGCCTGCCGGAGACCTCCCTCGAACCGCGCGACCGCGCCCTGCGCAATCCGCTGCCCGACAAGCCCGTCGTGGCCGAACACAAGCGCGTCTCGCCCGTCGCCCCCGGCGCCCGGCTCGTGATCGACGACATCCGCTCGACGCGCCTCGCCACGGTGGAGACGGTGGGCGAAGCCCTGCGCCTCTTCCGCGCCCTCGCGCCGGACGAGGCGCTGGACGACTTCGCCTTCCTCGCCGACTGGCCCTCGCTCGCGCCCGAACGCCAGGAGGAACTCTATTCCCGCTTCGCCTGCCACGAGCTGAACCTCTTCCTCCATGCGAAGGATCGTGCCTTCTTCGACCGCGTGGTGCGTCCCTTCCTCGAGAACAAGCGCGACAAGCAGTTCCTCGACGAATACCTGCTCGGCCGCGACCTCTCCCCTTGGCTGGAGACCGGCCGGTACGACACCTTGAACGCCCTCGAACGCGCCCTGATCGCCCGGCGGCTCCCCGGCTCGCGCGAAGGCGTCGTGCGCCAGCTCGCCGACGCCGCGGAACTGGCGCGCCTGGAGGACGAGGTCTTCGACCGTCGCTTCCGGACGGCCCTGCAAGGCGGCGCCCTCGACGGCGAGGCCCCGCCCGCACCCGGTTTCGCCGGCGCGGCGAAGGAAGAGGCGGAGGACCGCTCCGCAGAGCGGGCCCTCGCCCGCGGCGGCGTCGAGAAAGGCGCCGCCAGGGCCCGCCTTGCCGCGCCGCAGGCCGCGGCCCCGGCCGCCGTCGACGCTCTCGCCCGACGCAAGGACGGCGCCAATGCCTTCCGGCTCGAAAGCGACAAGGCGAAGCGCGAGGCCGCCGTCTTCCGCTACCACGCGCCCGCGCTCACGAAGGAATGGGCCGAAAGCCACTACTACCGCGTGCCGCTCGCGGACGCTTCGCCGTCGCTGGTCCCGTGCAACGGCTTCTGGCGCGACTTCGCCGCCGCGGACGAAGGCGTCCCCTTCCTCTCGTCCGCCCTCCTCGAAGCCTGCTCTTCGCGGAGCGAAATCCTCTGCGCCCTCGCCGTGCTCGGCCTCCCCTTCGACGCGGACGGGGCGAAACGCGAGCTCGACGGCACGCGGCTCGTCCTCGCCGCCACCGCCCCGCTGCTCGCCTTCCACCAGCAGATGGAGCCGATCGACGCCGGAGCCGCGGCGGGCGGCCTCCTCGCGGGCGAGGACTTCTTCGACGTGGCCGACCGCTACGTCTACGCGGAGGACGCCGGCGGAACGCGCCGCCGCGAGAAGTTCGTGACGGGCGAGTTCGTGGTCGGCCGCCCCTACGGCGCCCGCGTTTCCGTGGCGAACCTCTCCTCCGAACAGCGCGCCTGCAAGGTTCTCGTGCAGATCCCCGAAGGCGCCGTGCCGCTCTCGGACGGCTTCTACGCGAAGAGCCTGCCGCTCCCGCTCGACCCCTACGCCGTGCGGACCTTCGAATACTTCTTCTACTTCCCCGCGCCGGGCGACTTCCGCCACGCCGCGATGCGCGCCGTCGCCGACGACGCCGTCGCCGTCGCCGCCGCGTCCGGCCCCCTCCACGTGGTCGCCGAGGCCACGGAGGTCGACCGTACCGCCTGGGCCTACGTCTCGCAGGAAGGCTCCGACGACGAGGTCCTCGCCTACCTTTCCACCCACAACCTCGCCCGCGTCCCCCTCGCGCCCATCGCCTTCCGCATGGCGGACAAGGCGATGTTCCTCCGCACGCTCGGGCTGTTGCGCTCCCGGCACGTCTACGACCCCGTCCTCTGGAGTTACGGCTTCCACCACGGCGATGCGGCCGCCATGGGCGAGGCCCTCCGCATGTCGCCGCTGTCCGGCGCCTGCGGCCTGTGGCTCGACAGCCCGCTGCTCTCCGTGGACGCCAACGCCGACCGCCGGTACGAACACAAGGAATACTGGCCGCTCGTCAACGCCCGCGCCCATGCGCTCGGCGACCGCCGCCAGATTCTGGACGACGCCTTTGCCGGGCAGTATGCCGCCTATCTGCGCTACCTCGGCTACAAGCCCCGGCTCGACGCGAAGGACCGCCTCGCCCTTGCGGTGTATCTGCTGTTTCAGGACCGCGACGCCGAGGCGGCGGCGATGCTCGAAGGCGTCGCGCCGCAGGATGTCGAAGAACGGATGCAGCTCGACTACCTGCGCGTGTACCTCGCCTTCGACGCGGGCGACGCCAAGACCGCGCGCGCGCTCGCCGGACCCTGGCGCGACACGCCCGTCGGACGCTGGCGCACCCTCTTCCGCGACGCCCTCGCGCAGGCCGACGAAGCCGAAGGGCGCGCCCCCGCGAAGGACGACGGCCGCGCCGGCGATCCGGCGGCGGCCGCACCGTCCCTCGAACTCGCCGAGACCGACCGCGGCCTCGAACTGCGCTACCGCAACCTGGCCGATGTCGCGATCAACCTCTATCCCATGGATCTCGAACTGCTCTTCTCCCGCAGCCCCTTCTCGAGCGACGTCGGGAAGCGCTTCGCCCTCGTGCGCCCCGCGCAGCGCGAAACCCTCCGCCTCGATGCCGACAGGGACCGCCGCGTTGTCCGGATTCCCGACGCCTTCCGCGGACGCAACCTGCTCGTCGAGGCCGAGGGCGGCGGCGTCTCCGCCACGGCGGTGCACACGCCCAACGAGCTCGACGTGCGAATCGTGTCCTCCTACGGCCAGGCCACCGTGCTCGATGCGAAAGGCAAGCCGATGCCGGGCGTCTACGTGAAGGTCTACGCGCGCCGGCACGACGGCGGCGTGGAGTTCTACAAGGACGGCTACACCGACCTGCGCGGCCGCTTCGACTACGCCTCTCTCAGCACCGACGACCTCGTGGACGTCAGCCGTTTCGCGCTCCTCTTCGCGAGCGAGTCCTCCGGGGCCCTCATCCGCGAAACCCCGCCCCCGGCGCGATAGGCGCGACAGGGAGGGAAGACGGAAGAGGGGGCCGCCCCTCTCTCCGCCGGACGCGCGGCGGCGATTCAGCCGTCGCCCGGCGGTGCGTCCGCCACGTGTTCCCGGAAATAGGCGATGGCGCCGGGCAGGTCGCCGAAGGCGCCGTCGAGCTGGGCCTCGAAGCAGGCGCGGAGCCAGGCGCCGAACTGCGGGGAGGGCGTGTGGCCCAGGGCGATGAGGTCGCGTCCCTGCAGGATGGGCTTCGGGGCCTCCGCCGCCACGCGGAGGCGTTCGGCGGCTTCGGCCAGCCAGACGAGGTCCTGCCCGCCGGAACTTCCGCCCGCGACTTCGGGAGGGCGGCCCTCGTCGTCGGCCTGCGCGACGCGCAGGAGGCGGTCCACGCGCCCGACCTTGAGCGCCAGGCGGCGGATGGCGGCGTCGCCTGCTCCGGCGCGCCACAATGCGAAGGGCTGCATGTGGAGGGCCACGAGAGGGGGGACTTCCCGCAGGATCCGCTCTTCGTTGGTGAGGCGGCGCAGGAAGGAGAGGGTGGGCGCCACGCCGGCGGCGTCGTGCCCCGGCGAGCGGATGCGGCCGCGGTCGATGCGGGTGGTCGCCGGTTTTCCGAAGTCGTGGCAGAGCACGGCGAGCCCCACCACGAGATCCTCGTGGCGGTCGCCCGTGCGGCGGCGGGCGAAGGCATCGAGGCAAAGCCCGGTGTGGGTCCAGGCATCCCCCTCCGGGTGCCACGCGGGATCCTGCGCGCAGCCAATCAGCGCGGCGAGCTCGGGATAATGGCGCACCCAGCCCGTTGCGCGGAGGAAGTCGAGCCCCTTCGAGATACGCACGCCCTTCACGAGCAGCTTCGCCCATTCTTCGAAGAGGCGTTCGGGCGGAAGGCCCTCGGGCGAAATCGTGCGGCAGAGGGCGATGGTTTCGGGGGCCGGATCGAGATCGAAGCGCGCCACGAACTGCATCCCGCGGAGGACGCGCAACGGGTCCTCGCGGAATTTCCCCGAAACGTGGCGGAGGCGCTTTGCGCCGAGATCGGCGCGCCCGCCGAAGGGATCGATCCACTCCCCGGTCAGCGGGTCGAGGTACAGGGCGTTTATCGTGAAATCGCGCCGGCTCGCGGCCTCTTGGATCGACAGCGACGGGTCCGAATCGATTTCGAAGCCTTTGTGGCCCAGCCCGCGCTTCGACTCGCGCCGCGGGAGCGAGAGGTCGAGGTCGATGCCCTGGAGTTTCAGCACGCCGAAGGACAGCCCTACGAGGTTGAGCGCGTAGCGCCCGGAGAGCAGCGCCTGGAGGGTGTCGGGGGGGATGCCGAAGACTTCGAGGTCGATGTCCTTCGCGGGCTGGTGCAGCAGCAGGTCGCGCACCGCGCCGCCCACCATCAGCGCACGTCCGCCGGCGTCGCGGACCCGGCGCGCGACGTCGAGGACGACTTCGCGCAGGTCGGGGGCGAGCGTGTGGAGGGAGGATTCGGCGGACATGGCGTGGGGGAGGGCGGGGTGGCGCGCGGCGCGCCGCCTACCACGTGAAGCGGGCGAAGGCGGGGGAGGCGTCGGCCGGGGCGTCGCTGAAGAGGGCGAGATACACGCCGGTGAATCCGCCGGAGACCTCCGTGGCGAGGTAGCGCGAGGGGGCTTGGGCCAGCGGGCGCGGGGGGCTTCCGGCGGCGCCGGCGAGCAGCCGGTAGTCGTCGCGCGTGCACTCGATGGCGAGGTCGACGGGACCGGCAGGGAGCGGGAGCGTCCCGCCGGGCATGGAGAGCCCGCCCAGATGGAGCGTCGCGAGGACGTCGACGCGATTCCCGTGGCGCGTGGCGGCGAGAACGTAGTGGTCGTTCTCGTTCATGTAGGCGGTGACGCCCGCACGCTGGCCTTCCGCGAGGGTGGAGGCGTCGAGGGTCGCGCGCATCGAGGTGTCCCACTCGTACTGCCGCATCCCGATCCAGCTCACGGTCCCCTTCGAGCCGAGGCGGTCGGAGGAGCCTCGGATCCCGCAGCAGGAGGCTGGACCGAAGCGGTAGGCGGAGGCGTCCGGCACGCGCAGGTAGCTGGCGCGTGCGGGGTCGAGCGCCCAGACGGCGCGGCGGCGCGCCGCGGCGGGAAGGACCGAGAAGACGCCGTCCCGGAGTTCCCAGCGCTCCCGCGCGACGCCTTCGTCGCCCACGCGGAACCAGCCGTCGTCGGTCCAGAAGACGGGCATCAGGCAGGTCTCGCGGCCGAGGGTGTGGTACGAGCGGGCGGAACGGGGAATCTGGCGGATGGCGAGGTGGACGAGGAACCACTGGCCTCCGGGGCCTTCGACGAGGTCGGCGTGGCCGGTGGCCTGGAGGAGGTTGCCCGGATCGTCGCGCGAGGTGAGGATGGGATTCCACGGACAGCCCTCGTAGGGGCCCCAGACGTCGCGCGAGCGGAAGAGGCACTCCATGTGCCCGTATTCGGTGCCGCCCTCGGCGGTGAGAAGGTAGTACCAGCCGTCGATCTTGTAGAGGTGCGGGGCTTCGACATTCCGGCCGCCGGAGCCCGGGGAGATGCGGCGCGCGGGGGAGAGGAGTCCGCCGGAGGCGATGTCGATTTCGCAGAGGGAGATGCCGTGGGAACCGTCGTCCGCGCGGCCGTTGGAGGCGAAGTACACGCGGCCGTCGTCGTCGAAGAGAAGCGAAGGATCGATGCCGCCGCGCTTCACGCGGATGGGTTCGGACCAGGCGCCCGAATGGATGTCGTCGGTCCAGACATAGAAGTTCCCGTCGGGGCTGGAGACGTTGGTGGTCGCCATGTAGAAGCGGCCGTCGTGGAAGCGGAGGGTCGGCGCGTAGATGCCGCCGGAGGCGCCGATGCCGGCGATGTCGAGCTGCGACGGGCGGGTGAGCGCGTGGCCGATGGGCGTCCAGTGCAGGAGGTCGTCGCTCTCGAACAACGGGACGCCGGGGAAGTATTCGAACGAGGAGGTCGCCAGATAGTACTTGCCCTGCGCGAAGCAGACGCTGGGGTCGGGATAGAAGCCGCGGATGACGGGGTTTTCGCAAATCATGGGGAGCCTGCGTGTCGGGGGGTTCGGAGGAAACGAGTACTAGCCGCGCCACTCGCGGGCGGTTTCGTACAGGGCGAGGACGTTTTCGGTGGGGGAGTTGTCCTGGAGCATGTGGGCCGGGGAGAACAGGTAGCCGCCGGTGGGGGCGAGGATGCCGAGAGTGCGCCGGCAGTCGGCGATGGTTTCGGCGACGGTGCCGGTGGCGACGGGACCGGCGGTGGAGATCGCGCCGTGGAAGGCGAGGCGCCCGCCGAAGTGGTCCCGGAGGTACTCGGGGGACATGTGGACGGCTTCGGGCTGGAGGGTGTCCACGGCGTCGACGCCCATCTCGATGAAGTCTTCGTAGACCCAGCTGCTGGAGCCGCAGGTGTGGACCATCACGGGGAGGCCGTGGCTCTTCGCGCAGTCGATGAAGGGCTGGTGGAGCGGGCGGATGCGCTCGCGGTAGAGGTCGAGCGAAATCATCGGCCCGATCTGCGTGCCGAGGTCTTCGCCCATCCAGACGAAATCGACGCCGCCTTTCGCGGCTTCGAGGGTGCGGGAGAGGATTTCGAGGAGGATGCCGCAACGGCGTTTCGCGAGGAGCAGCCCGGCGGGGTCTCTCGTGACGAGGTCCACGAGGAACTGCTCCATGCCGCGGAGCATCGAGGTGCCGTTGATGACGTCGCCCAGGCCCGCGTTGCCGGCGCCGACGCCGTAGGGGGCGTACTCGCGGCAGGCGTCGGCGACATGCGAGTAGTCGAAATCGTCGGGGGAGGGCATCGGCCAGGCGGCGACCTCCTCCTCGGTGGCGTCCATGAGCGGGAAGTCGCAGTAGTCCCAGTATCCGCCGGAAGGGTGCTCGACCCAGCGGCGGCGGATGCCCCAGTCGTCCACGAGAATGCCGCGCTCCGGGATGTCCGCATGGAGTTTCGAACCGGTGTATCCGGCGCCGACGCCGCGGAAATCCACGCCGAGCGCCTTCCGGAGACCTTCGTCGTCCCCGGCCTCCAACCCGAAATGCGCCTTCAACCGGGCGTCGATGCCGGCGTTGGCCATGTAGTTGACGGGCACCCTCTCGCCAAGGGGGAGGGCGCAGTGAAGGGCGGAGACGACACGTTCTTTCGAGGTCATGGCGGCGGCGTGGCAACATGGATCGCGGCGGGGAATCCGGCCCGAACCGCAGGAAAGATAGCATGGAACGCGGGGGGCGGACACCAGAAACGGCGCGTTGTCGGGGACAGACGATCGAAGAAAGGCGAAGGGCGAAGGACGTCGCGTTCTTCGCCCTTGCGTCCTGAGCCGGAAAAACGGCGCGCCGTTTTTCCGGCGCACAGTCCCCGGATTATTTCAGGAGGAAGAGGGTGCCGACAAGGGGGGCTTCGTAGCAGCCCATGTCGACGCGGGCGCCGAGCTTGCGCGGATTGCCGGCGAGATCGGTCGCGCCAAGCATCCAATCCGCATTCAAGCCGGCGCCGACGCCGGCGGACGGGCCGGCGAGACGCCAGTCGCGATTGGCGGCGTCCTTGAAGGTGACGTGCGTCGCGATGTTGCCCTCGCCGTAGCCGATGCCTTCGACGGCCGAATAGGCGATGCGCTGGTTGGCGTCGGTGAGGTCGCGGATCTCCGACTTGCCTTCGTCGTAGTTGTCGGCGACCACGCAGTTCACCGCCCTTCCGCCATTGAGGTAGAGGCCGACCGCGGTGGTCAGGCGATCGCGCAACGTGCGGTTGGCGGCGATCGTGCAGTTCTCGATGACCGAACTGCCATCGGCCATGACGGCTGGACCCGTGGCTCCGCTGGCCGAATCGACCTGGATCGTATAGTTGTCCGCGATGAGGCAGTTGCGCACGATCGCCGAGCCGGCCATCCGGACGCCCGAAATGCAATGGCCCAACCAGCCGGCGTCGCCGGAGCAGTTGTTCGTGACGATGCAACGGTCCATGAGGACGTCGGCGCCACAGAGATACACCGTGGAGCGCCACTGCGGGTTGCTGCTGATGGAGTTGCGGAAGATGCAATCCACCACGTCCACGTCGGACGCGGAGTTGACGTTCACATACAGTGCGGCGGCTTCCGGATTGCCAGCGTTGAGGCATGCGTCGAAAACGCAGTTCGTGATCAGGACGGTCGTCTTGTGCGACGATGTCACGCACAGCCCGCCGCCAGGCTGGGCGGAGGTCGGCGCGAAACCGCGAAGCGTCACGCCCTGCAGCAGGAAGTTCTTGGAGGCGGCCATGGCGCGCGAGCCAAACCCCGGCGCGCGGGCGACATCCGTGCGCTCCGGGCCCTCGCCGATGACCTTGGCGTCGAATGAGGCGTTGAGCGTTCTGCCAAGCGGGAAGGTCCCCGCGCCGACAAGATGGAAGACGGCATTCGTGAGGCCGGCGGCGAGTTGCGCTTCTTCGGCGGCCGCGATGGCGTCGTCAAAGCGCGCGGCGGCGGTGTCGATCGTCGCGTACGGGAAGGCAGGCGCCGGCGAGCCGCCGTCGCAAGCCACGAACATCTCTTCGGCAAAGACCTTCACCGCGCCGGGCAGCCCGTACCCGACTTCGGTGTGGTTCGGCAACGTCACTTCGAGGGCGGCATCGTGGCAGCCATGGCCGAAGGCGCGTTCAATCTGCGCGTAGTCGTTGCCGGAGCCGCCGACGGTGTTTGTCGTGTCGCCGCACGAGAAGGTCCAGGTGAATGCGACGCCCGTATAGTCGGAAAGCGTCACGCCATCGGCGACGACGGTCGCGGTGAATGTCGCGGTTGCGCTGTCGATCGCAAAGCCATTGGCAACGGTGAAGGTGACGCTGTTGTCCGGCCTCTTGAATTCGTAGCATCCCATGTCGGTCGCGGGAGTGCCGTCGGCATCGCCGTCGAGCGGACGCGCCACGCCGTCCAGGTCGTTCGTGATGGTGGCGTAGTCGTTGCCCTGGTCGATGCCGGCGGAGCCGAGCGCGAGGTGGAAGTCGTTGTTGTCGAAGTCCACGAACGAGGGCGTCGCGACGATGTTGCCCGTGCCCGAAACCGTCGTGTCGCTCATCGAATAGGCGATGGATCCGCCATTCTTCCTCACGTTCGCGAGAGAGATGCCCGCATAGTTGTGCGCGAAGATGCAGTTGCGGACCTGTCCGTTTCCGATCGTGAGGCCGACGCCGTCCGTGCTGTTCAACTTGGTGCTGATGTTCGAGACGACCGTGCAGTTGTACGCCTTCGCGGCGCTGCTCGAAAGGGTGAGGCCGGCAACGCCGTAAAGGCCCTTGTTCCCGGTAACCAGGCAGTTGCGGATTTCGGCTCCGCCCGCGACCGTCACGCCGGGCGTGTAGATGCCGTCCTGGGGGGAATATCCCCAAGTGCTCGCGTTGTTCGTGACGAAGCACGATTCCATGAGGGAGGTGCCCTCGAGATAGACCATGCCGATGGGGTCGCCGGTATTGCCGCTGATGTCGCAATCGGCCACGCGCCCCGCGGAGGCGTAGATCGCGCCACCGGTCATGCGGGATTGCGCACCGCTGTTGTTCCCGCGGAAAAGGCAGTTCGACACGACGGAATCGCCTTCAAGGCAGATCCCATTGCCGCGGAGGCCGTAATTGTTGTTGATCGCCGGAATGGTAAGGTCATTGCCATTCGAGGTGACATTTTGCTTGCCCCTGAGACGGAGGCCGGAAACGGAGGCGCCATTCGCGGTCACCCTCAACGCGCGGCTGATGTTCGACTCGGAGAGGAAATGCGTCACGTCGCGCCCCGCGCCCACGACGTCGATGGGGTCGGTCACGTTGGGGCACGCGTGGATGGCGTAGATTCCAGCGGCGACATCGACACGGACCTTCGTCCCGGAAGCGCGTGCGAACGCGCATGCCGCCTCGATGGCCTCGGTCGCGTTCGTGGCGGCCGTTTCAGGCGAGTCGAACGGGAACTCGTGCGCGCCGTCCGGGGCGCAATAGACCCGGGTGGGGATGGTGGCGGGCAGTTCCCGCGTCCAGACGTTGTCCGCGCCCGGCGGAAGGAGCGAGGTGGACGTCGTGTTTGTCACCGTGCCGTTGAGCCAGTCATAGTCGGAGCGGAGCCCCGTCGCGATCATGGTGTTGCCGGAGATCGTGCAGCCGATGACCTTGCCCATCAGGTTGAAGACGCCCGCACCGCTTGTGTTGCGCGTGCGATTTCCAGTAACCGTGCAGTCGACGAGCTTCGCGCCGTTGTGGGCCAGGAAGACGCCCGCGCCGATGTAGTATCCCGACGTGTTGCGCGTGACGACGCAGTTGGTCGCCATGCAGCTGCCATGCAGCATCACGCCCGAACCCAGCGCGCCAAAGTTCCATGCGCCGCTATCGTTCCAACCGACGCGGCAGTCGCTGATGGTCGAATCGGCGAGCGTGCCTTTCGTCATGTAGACGCCGCACCCATACGCGCCATGGATGTAGTAGTTCGAGACAACGCAATCGACGATGGTCGCGACCTTGTCCATCAGGATGCCGCCGCCCTTCACGCGCTGGCCGCCAAGCCACGCGCCTGTGCTCCGGACGATGCAGTTGGTGAGAACCGCGTTGTCCGCGTTCATGTAGACCGTGAGACCGCTACGGGTCGCATTGATCGACGTGGCGCCCTGTTCGAGCGTAAAGCCGGAGATCGTCGCCGCGCCCGTCACGAGGAGCACGCGCTTCGTATCGTCGGAAGCGGTGGCGCTCGTCGCGCGGAGGATGGTGCTTTCGGGACCCTCGGCAGAGACAAGCGTGATCGCCTTGTCCACGACGAACTGCGATGTGCACTCGTACGTGCCCGGCCCAACCTCGATCGTATCGCCGGCGCTTGCTCCCGCGATGGCCGCGGCAAGATCGTCGCCTTGAAACACTGGAATCGTCGCGCCCAAAGCCGCGCCCGCCATCAGTCCACACGCAATCGCCGAATACAACGCCTTCATGACAATCCTCCAAAGACCAACGCAATGAGTTTCCAGCAATGATGGTCCATTGTATTCTTTTGCATGCTCGCTGGCAACAAGTTAAAACAGGGGACCGGTGCGTCGCCCCGCCCATGCCGTGTCGATGGGACCCGACACAATGACAGCCTTCCGATACGGCCTGTACGATGCAAATTTTTTTTTTGGATTGACTTTTCCACCCCTCCGCATAACGTGTACCACCATGAAGCCGGTGGGTTGCCGGTCTACCCTGATGGGATGGCGAAGAATGAAAAAGATGGTTGCCCTGTTGTTGGCGATGGCCGTGTCCGAGGCGGTCGCCGTTTCCCCGGCTGAAATCAGCGTCGAAGGCCGCGGGCTCATCCTCGTCAAGGGGGTTCTGCGCTCCCTAAACTGCGGGAGATTTGGCGCGAGGGCGTTTCGAAGGGCCGGGAGCACGGTTTGACGGCTGTCGGGAGGGGGATCGAAGGGTGCCGGCTCTCCGTCGACGCCCTGCTTGTTCCTTTTCCAGGCGTTTCCAGCCTTGGGGAGGGCGTCGGGCGCCCTTCCAGGCGAAATCCAGGCAGGCTCCGCCGCGGCCGGGCTGTCGCCCGTCCGTCCGGAGCCGTCCGGTTCCGGCTTTTGCCTCGCGCTACGTCGATTCGGTGGGCTGCACCCGGCAGGGGAACGCCTCGAGCAGCTCCAGGACGCGCTTCACCCACTCCTTCGGGGCGGCGAAGCGCAGGACGATCTTGCGGCTGAGCCGCGAAAGGCGCGCGCCGGCCGTCAGCACGTGGAAGCGCACGCCGCGCACGCGCCGCACGCGGTTCTCCGGCTCCGGGTCGGCCGCCCGGAGCGCGGCGGCCATGTTGTAGGCCACCGCGTTGAGCGCGAACCAGGCCGCGTTGGCCCCGAACTTCTGGCTCGGCGGGCGGGCCGCCGCCAGGTCGTTCTTCATTTCGTCGTGGACGTGCTCGACCGTGCCCGCCTTCCCGCGGTGCCATTCGACGACCTTTTCGCCCGACTCCGCCCGGTTGGTCGCCACGGCGAAGTGCTTGCGGTCGTTCCCGTCGTCGAAGAGCTCGCCCTGGGGCTTGAGGAAGCGGAGCCCGATGCAGCGCCGGGGGCGCGCATGCTTGTTCTCGGAGCGCAGGCCGGGGACGTAGTCGAGCTCGGCCCACTGCTTGAGCGTGCCGTCCGGTTCGCGGTCGAACGTCTTCCACGCATCTTCGGGGACGCGGCGCGCGGCGGCCGCCACTTCCGGGACCATCCGGACGCTGATCGCGTAGTCGATCCTGCCCCGCGGGCCGCCCTCGCGCTCCGGATCCTCGAGCCAGCCGTACAGGTCGTTGTTGTCGCAGGCGCTGTCGCCGCGAAAGCCGAACACGCGCACGCTCGGGGGGAGTTCGGCGAACGCCAGGCGCGCGCAGCGGAGGGGGTCCTTGGAGGCGGGCACGTTGCCGTCGCGGAACTCGGTGGCCAGCACCACGCCCGCCTCGGCCCAGACCGCGACCACCGGCTGGTAGCCCCGCTCCCCCGTGTAGGCGACCGTCGCCGAGCGCTTGTTGCTCTCCACGATCGTCGCGTCCAGGTCGACCGTCGCCACCGCGGGGCTCCCCCCGGGCTGGCGCGCCGCCGCGGCGCGCGCCGAAACCCCCACGACCGCCTGCAGGCCGCGAAGCCCCTCCGTGGGCTCGGGCACGCTCGACTTCAAGTCCAGCTCGAGCGCCCGCTCCCGCGCCCGCGCCACCGCCTCCGCGTCGTGGAAGCGCTCGAGCCAGTCGCGAAGGGCGCGGGAGCCCGGCGCCTGGAAGCCCAGCATCTTCGACACCGCCGGATCCCCGCGCAGCCGGTCCACGTCCTCCACGCATCCCGCGCCGAGCATCAGCGCGCACGCCGCCGACTCGACGAACTCGCCCGCCGTGAAGCCGAGCCTGATGCGGCGCAGGGCGCCGAGGTTCGCGTCGCACGCCCCGGGAAGCCCCATGCCGCGGAAGACGCGGGAGGCCACCGCCATGCCGCCAAGGCCGGTCACGGTGCCGGGAACGGGGTCCGGGGAGATTTCGTAGGGGATTTTCCATTGGGTAGGGGTTTTCGGTCTCATGGGCGCATATTCTATCAAGACAGCCTTGATGAAACAAGCGGGAAATTATCGCCGTTTTCCCGCTCCATTCCAGCACTTCGGAGACCCTCGCAAAAAATCTCCCGCAAAACAGGGGCGCTGCGACACGGGAGCCGACTGGGGCTGCTGCAATCTGGTGGTGTTCGGTCCGGATTGGGCCTACGGGCAGCAGGACTACATGATCCACGACGTCAAGCGGACGGGGCGGAAGCTGAACGCCGCGGGCGATGCGTACGCGAGCGGCGAGCACTGCGGCAGGCTCGAGTGCAACGGCGCCAACATTTTCGTGCGCGAGACGGTCGAGGCGGTGGCGGACGACGGGGCGCCGGCGATGAAGGTGCGCTACCAGCTCGAATCGCAGGACGGGGGGCCGATGAAGCTCGAGCGCGCCGTCCTGCAGATGGCGGTCGGCGCAGGGGAGTTCGCGGACGGCGTTGCCGTCGTCGACGGGAAGGAGGTGGCGCTCGGATCGGCCTATTCGGGCGCGGACGCGCTGGTTCCGGAGACGGAGGCGCGGAGCGCGCGGCTCGTCGCCAAGGACGGCACGACGCTCAAGGTCAAGGCCCCCGACGGCGCCAGGCTGCGGTGCTCGGTCGTCGACGGGCGGAAGGCGAACGAGCGCATCGTCCTGGAGCTTCCTTTCGCGGACGTGCGCGAGGGGACGTCCGCTGCCGTCGATTTCATCGTCTCCGGCATGGTCGCCGAGTCCGGGAAGGCGGGCGGCGTGGACCTCGGCCTGCCGCTGCCGCCCGGGGTCGGCCCGCAGGTGATCAAGCCGAAGGCGGGCGTGATCGTGCCGCGCACGGCCGCCACGGATACGTCGGTCGACTGCTTCGAAGGGGCGACGGCGGCGTTCACGGACCAGGGGACGATCGAGGTCGCGCTCCCGAGGGCGCAGGTCTCGGCGATCCGCGTGAAGCCCAACGGCTGGTACAACCTCAATCTGTACATGCGCCTCGAGGCGACGGTGCGCAACACGGGCGCGGCGCCGTTCCGTCCCTATCTCCGCCTGGAGAGCGGCCACGACACCGACGCCGTGACGCGCGAGGAACCCGTGGCGGCCGGCCAGACGGGCACGGTGGCGCTCGATTTCTTCAAGGACGGCCTCCAGTGGCAGGCGTCCGGCGACACGGACGTCCAGTACACGCCCGGTCTCGGCCAGCCGCTCAACACGCATCGGACGACGGGCATCGTGCTCTGCTCCGCCGACGACGGCGCGGAGTTCGAGCTCGTCTCGCTCGTGGCGAAGAAGGTGACGCAGACGCCGCCCGAGTGGAGCGGGAAGCGCCCGCCCGTGCCCGGCGAGTGGAAGATGACGCTCGACGAGAATTTCAACGGCGAGGAACTCGACCGCAACGTCTGGGACTATGGCGAGCAGGAGCAGTTCTGGGGGCCGCTCGCGCACTTCCACGACGACCAGCTGCAGGTTCGGGACGGCAAGCTCCACATCGTCTTCGAAAAGCGCCGCGGGCACGAGAACGGCAAGCCGGACGGAAAGGTCACCGACTACGCGACCGGCTTTTGCCAGACGTACGGCAAGTTCACGCAGGCGTACGGCTACTTCGAGGCCCGCATGAAGCTGCCGTCCGCGCCCGGCATCTGGCCCGCCTTCTGGATGATGCCCGACCGCGGCCCGTCGAAGGACGAGCACGGCAACGACACGCCCTGGTGGGCGCGCATCGACACCAAGTTCGGCGGCATGGAATTCGACGTCGTCGAGCAGCTTTCGACATGGGGGCCGTACCGCTACAACATCGCCTTCCACTGGGACGGCTACGGCGAGGAGCACAGGACCATCGGCACGAGCAACATCTACATCCTGCCCGACGAGGAGGGCTTCTTCACGGCGGGCCTTCTCTGGGAGCCCGGCAGGGCCGTCTACTACGCGAACGGCAAACCCGTCGCCGAATGGACCAGCGAACGCATCTCCAGCGTCCCGGCGCACATGATCTTCTACATGGTGGACGGCGGCTGGGCGAACGAACCCATCGACGACGCGCAGCTGCCCGACGAGTTCGTCGTGGACTGGGTGCGCGTGTGGCAGCTCGAGGAAAGGTTGGCAAAATGAAACGATTCGCATTGGCATGGTCGGCCGCGGCGACGCTCGCGTCGCTCGCGAACGCCTGGACGATCCATCCGGGGCTCCTGCAGGCCAAGACCGGCGCCTGGAACACCTGGGAGCAGACGGCCGCGGGGGCCGAAAATTTCGCCGCGTCGGCGATCCCGCTTGAATGCGCGCCGGGACCCGTGATGTGCGACACGCGGCAGAGCCTTGTGAATCCCTGGACGGGCACGACCATCGCCTGGTTCAACGGCAGCCCCACCATGTGGAGCTACAAGGGGCAGATTTACCTCACGGCCGGCACGACCTACGCCTTCGGCAAATACCTTGCCGATGGCGCGCGCGTGCAGATCGACGGGACCAACGTCATTGAAAACGGCACGGCCTCCGACTTCGCGACGGGCGTCTTTGTGCCCGCGGAGACCGGCTGGCATTCCTTCGACGTGCGCGCGTACTCGGTCGGCGGTTCGAAAGGCCCCGTTGGCGGCGACTGGGGCGAGGCGATGGGCCTCGCCTGGAATACGAACGGCATCACGGGCGACGGCAATCCGGCCACCGCAGGCTGGACGACGATCCGCGACTCGGGCGATGCGTCGGTGCTGCGCCATGTGGACGAGTCCGCGTCCCCCGCGCACATCGTGAAGGCGAAGCCGACGGCGTCCGGCTACGACATCCGGCTTTCGCTTGCCGGAAGGGCCACCGGCACCGCGACCGTCGGCCTTCGCGCCGCGGGCGGCGACATCGCCGTCGGCGGCACCCTGGGGACGGACTGGACCACGGCGTCCGTGCAGTTCGACGAGTTCTACGAGGAGAAGACCGTGAGCGTGCCGTGGACGGCCGGGACGGAACCCCATGTCGCCGTGTACGTCGACGGGCAGGATGCGATCGGCGGGACGGCGGGCTTCACGGGCTGCACGCCGGTCCGGCCCGTGGGCGACTATGTCGCCGAGCGGACGATTTCGGTGACGCCGCTTGAGGGCGCGGGCGGAATCACGAACTTCAACGTGGTGGTCGACGGCGGAAGAGCCGGGCACAGCAATTCCCTCTTCATGGCCTACGGCGCCATGCCGGGCGGGGAAACGCCCTCGAGCTGGGCGGACTACACGAATGTCGCGACGCTCGGGGCCGGACGCCAGGAGGTCGACGTGCCCGTGCCGGAAGGGTGGGGCGAGACGGCCTTCAACGTCCGTTTCTTCGTCGCCGACGGCATCGTGCTGCCGTACCGCATGGAAGTCGAATACCTGCATTCGAACGGCAACTCGACGTTCGCCGACATCGGCTACACCATGACGCCGACCTCGAAGGTCGTGCTCCGCTTCCGCTATGCCCAGCAGAGCGGCGGCCTCTTCTTCGGCAACGGCGCCGGCACGGATACGCGCGGCTACTACTTCCGGTTCTTTGCGATCCCCTCCAACGTGATCCTCGACATCAACAACGAGGGCGAAGGCCGCCTCTGGTGCGGCCCGGTCGATCCCGCCACGGCGTATCTCTTCGAAATCGGCAACGCCTATGTCTACAATGCGAACGTCAACATGTACTGGGGGCAGGAAGGCAAGATGCCGTTCGAGACGCTGCAGAAGCCGGCGACTCTGATGACCACCTACGACTACGGCTCGATCTACTTCATCAACATCCGCCACAACGATGTGGACGGCGACGTCTACCAGGCGATTCCCGTCGTGGGGTGGAACGGGCAGACCGCGCTCTACGACAAGATTTCCGGCACGATCCATCATTCGTTCCTGGAAGACGGCTTCGAGGACTTCGTGCCGGGGCCCGTGGTCGCGAGGGGCTGCCATCCCGACGCCGTCAACGTCGCGTCCGCCCTCGTGCATCTGGAGTCGGTCTGGATCGAGGAGAAGCCGGTCGTGTCCAAGAACGCGCAGGGCGCGTTCGAGGTCCATGCGAGGCTGGAAACGGGCGTTGGTTCGGTGAAGGCGGTTTACAACGGAACCGCGGAGCAGGAGCTGTCGGCGTCGGCGTCGGGGCCCGAGGAGTTCACGGAGCCGGTGCGGCCGCTCCCGACGAACACCACCTACTCCTGCACGGTCGTCGCGACGGACGCCTCGGGCAGGCAGGCCTCCCGGACGGCGGAGGACTGTTTCTACATGGGCGGGCTGACGGTGGCGAAAACGGCGGACGCTTCGGAGACCTACCTTTCCGTGCCCGGGACCTTTGTCGTCTCCCGTGCCGATACGAACGGCAATCTGGCGGTGAACTACACGCTGTCCGGCACGGCCGCGGCGGGGACGAACTACCTCGCCTTGTCCGGCTCGGCGGTCATCCCCCGCGGCGCGACCTCGGTCGCGATCGACGTCATGCCGCTGATGGATGCCGGAACGGAGGAAGACACGACCCTGGTGCTGACCCTGGCCGAAGGCCTGTACTTCGGCGTCGGCGCGTCGGCGGCGATGACCATCGCCAACCTGGCGCCGGAGGAAGGCTACAAGACCTGGATCGCCGAAGCGGATGCGAGCGGCAATGCCGACATGGCCGCCCCCGCGAACTGGTCCGGCGGCACCCTGCCGGGCGAGGACGACATCGTCCTGCTCGACCCCCGCTTCTCCTCCGCCAGCTTCACCTGGGACACGGCCGTCGTACCGTCCGTGAAGGGCTGGGAGCAGCGCGAGGGCTTCACCGGACGCGTCGAGTTCGTGACGACCTATCTCGAAGCCGTCCCCGCCGGCCGCCACGAATTCGTCATCGACGGCGACGTCTTGCTCGAATCGGGCACGTGGACGCATCGGGCCAATCCCGGCGCGGGCGGCGTCGACACGTACCGTCTCGCGGTCCGGATCAACGGCGACCTCGCGGTGGGCGAAAACGCGGCGATCGCCGCCGACGGGCTCGGCCCCGTCACGCGGGAAGGGCGCGCGGCGTGCGCCCATGGCGGCGATGCGCAGAGCGACGGCGCGGCCTATGGCGATCCGAAGAACCCCTACTGGAACGGCATCGGAAGCGTCGATCCCTTCGGCTACAGTCCGTCGCATGGCGGCGGCGCCATCGCGCTCGCCGTCACGGGCGCCGTCGAGGTCGCGGGACGCATCTCGGCCGATGGCGTTCCCGGCGAGCACATCGGCGCGAGCGGCGGTTCGATCGCGATCGCCGCGAAGTCGCTCGATCTCGCGGAAACGGGCGCGATTTCCGCAAACGGCGTCGTCGGCGACCACAACAGCGGATCGGGCGGACGCATTGCGCTCGCGCTCGCGGAGACGGCGTTCGACGCGCGCGGACATCTCTCCCGCATCACCGCGTACGGCGGGGCCGGTTCGGCGTTTACGGGCGCCGCAGGAACGATCGCCGTGCGCAATCCCGGCGAGGCGAACGGCACGCTCTTCGTCCGCAACGATCCGAACCGTCCGTTCAACCGCTGGGCCTATGCGTACCATGCAAGCATCCGGGAGCTGACGACGCTGCCGACGAACGCGACCTGGACCTTCGACGCCGTCGCGATCGGCGACTTCGCGACCCTGCGCGTCGGCCCGGGCTCCACGCTCGTGCTGCCGAACGGCTTCGCTTCCGTTTCAGGACTGGGCGGCCGCTACGCGACCTATGGCCTGATGCTGGACGGCGGCGCGATCGCGGCCGCGAAGACGGACGGAGTCCACGCGTTCGGCGAGGGCGCCTTCTTCTTCCCGCGCTCGGACTTCGCCTTCGATGGCGACGTGACCGTCGCGGACGGCGGAACGATCGGCGCGCTGGCGATTCGCCACACCTGGACGAAGGACGAGGAAGACGAGGACGTGCCGGACGAGTCCTTTGCCTGCCGCTTCACCGTGAACGGGAACCTCACGGTGGCGGGAGGCGGACGCATCGACGTCTCCCTCGGCGGCGTCGGCGGCGAGGCCTACAATGTCGGCTACTTCGCCGACCGCGCCCGGCGGGCATGGCGGACAGAACGCCGCGTATGGCGGCAACAGGACGCACGACAGCGTGTTCCATCCGTGCCTCGGCTCCGGCAACAGCGGCGGCAACCAGGATTTGCCGCAGATCGGCGCGGGCGCCGCCGCGTGTTCTCCGTTTCGGGGCTGCTCACGGTCGACGGCGCCGTCTCCGCCGATGGCGTGGGCTCGCCGTATTTCGGCGCTTCGTGCGGACAGGGCGGCGGATCGCTGGACATCACCGCCGGCTCCCTGGCCGGCACGGGGACGATCTCCGCGAACGGCGGCGAAGGATTCCCCGCGGACGACAACCTGCGATGGAATCTCTGGAAGGGGTATGCCCGCGGCGGTGGAGGCCGCGTCGCGGTGCGGCTGACGGGAACGGGCGCGACCTTTGCGGGTTTCGGCGCGGAGCGCATAACGGCGACGGGGCGCTATTCGAATCATCATGCGGCCGGCGAATATGACCGCACGCCCCTGGCGTCTTCGGCGGGCACGGTCTATCTCCAGGCCGCCGGGGTCCCGGAGGGCAGGGGCCTTGTCGTCGTCCGCAACACGGGCGCGGCCGAAGAAGAGGATTGGGCGCACTCCGTCACCTGCCTGCCGTCCGGTACGCGCGGGGACGCGGCGGAGGACTTCCGCCTGTCGTCGCTCGAGATCGCGGCTGCGGCGCGTGTCAAGCTCTACGCCGATCTCAGAATGAAGCAGCTCGTCCTGGACACCGCGTCGTCGCTGGACCTCAACGGCCGGCGGCTCAAGGTCGAGGGCGCCCGGATCGACGGCATCCGCCTGTCGCCGGGGGACCTATACGGCCGCCGATCTGGACTGTCTCGCGGATTCGGGGGATGGCGCCACGGGTTCGCTCGTCGTCGCCTGCGGCGTTGTCTTCATCATCAGGTAAAGCGGCATACGATGCTCCCTGCGCTCCTCTTCCCGGCGGCTCCGTCCATCCTGCTCCCGCCGCGGGACATCTCGAAGATGCTGGAGCGGGATCCGCAGGCGGGACGCAGGAATACCATGCGGCGGGATGGGAGATCCCCCGGATGATCGTCTACACGAATACGCGTTCGGGCGAGACGTCGCCCGCGCCTCGCATGCTTCCGGCAGATCACGCCCCCAGACACAGTGATGTGCGATCGTTGATTTTGGATTGTCTCGGCGACGAGTTCGTCGGGTGGCACTGCGGGAAGGCGGGCACGGTCGAGCACGTCCATGACGAAATGAAGAACGATCTGGCGGCGGCGCGCTGGCCCAGCCGGAAGTTCGGGGCCAACGCGGCCTGGTCCGCGCTCCGGGTGGCCGATCCGGAGCGAGGGCGACCTGCCTGGGGACCGCCGCCCCCGGCGGGCTGGATGGAGAACCGCCTTCTCATCTTACCTTTTCTCCTTCGCTTTTTCCCGTCCCGCTCCGTGCGGACGGGGACGTGCGCCAACTGTACATGTTCTCAAAGTAAATGCGACCTTCCCCCGGGGGGAAGGGAAGGCGCCCCGCCCGTCCCTCCCCGCCCCCCCTGGAGCAACTAAATGCCACCGATCGCATCGACCCCGTTCGGACGTGATGAATGCGACCTCCCCAGTCGCATTCACCTTGACAAGCGAGGCGAGGCTTTTTTTTTACGACTTTCTGCTGTATGCCAAAAATAAAACACGCTACAATGCATAGCATTGTTTTAAACCGAAGTTCCAGCGATTCCCAACAGCCTGCTAATTCGCAAACCCTTGCAGGCAAGCATTCTACGCGCTTTCTGGTGCCATTTTCCCGTTCCGCTTACATGGAAACGCCCTTGTTGTTCCGCCAGCAGGCGTGGTCAGCCTCGAGCAGTTGGAAGGCTTTGGCCTGGAAGGCGTTCGGCATCGTGTCACGGGTAAAACGCACGGCAGTCCTGCCCTCTCCGAAACAGCATGTGTTGCGCACCTGTGTCGATAGCGCGCCAAGCAGCCCGTCCCAGCGCCGGAGCCGCAGTCCGTCCTGCGTGCGTTTCCGGGCGCGCTTGCGCTTGAGGTTTTCCGAGGGCTGCGCCTTGGCGACGGGATCGCGGCTGGCGCGGGCGGCTTCCAGTTCCTCGTCGGCGTAGAGCAGCGGGGCCAGGGCCTGGCGCATGTGCCATTCCACGTAATAGGCAAGCATGCACAGCAGCACGTGTGCGCGCACACGGTCCTCCAGGCGGTGGTAGATCGGGCGGATGAGCAGGTCGACACCCTTGAATGTCCTGAAGGCCTGCTCGACGTCGCCCAGGCTCTTGTAGGCGCGCACCGCGTCCTCTGCGGAAAGCGACTCGGGCGTCTCGCTGGTGCGCACGACGTAGATGCCGTCCAGGGCGGCCTCGCGGGCGATGGATTCCGTGTCGCGCTCCCAGCCGAAGTGGTTGTCGGCGATGTCCAGCCTGAAGTGCTTGGCGACCTTGTAGCGGTTGATCACGCGTCCCGCCCTGACGCCGATCTCGGCTGCCGTCAGGGGTTTCCTCCTCCGGCGCCCCACATGGTCGCGCAGCTTGACGAGATCCTTCTCGGTGGACTCCAGCAGCTCGCCGCGCATGCGGGCGCGGTCCATCGCCAGCAGCGGGTTGTAGCAGGCCACCAGCCGTTCGCCGGGGAAGTCGGGATGGATGATCTCGGCCAGGTTGCCCTGCGTGAACAGCGGCGCACCGGAGGGATCGCGTGTCTCCAGCAGCCTGCGGATGTCCGAGCTTCGCAGGCAGGATATCCAGCCGCAGCCCTCCTGCTTCCGCAGGCGGTCGATCTGCGTGTTCGTCAGCATGCCGCGGTCACCCACGAAGACGAACCGCGCTATGCCGAAGCCCCCGCGCAGCCGGTCGATCTGGTCCGGCACCGTCACCGGGTCGGCGGTGTCGCCGGGATACACCCGCACCGCGACCGGCCTGCCGTCGGTATCGGTCATAAGCCCGTAGACGATGCCGGGCAGCTTGAGGCCGTCGCGGTTGTATCCGCGCTTTGCCAGGGGGCATTGCTTGCCGTAGTAGGAGCTGCTCGATACGTCGTACAGGACTGTCGCCCCCTCGGCAAGGTGCCGCCCGGCCAGCTTGCGCTCGATGAAGGGCTGGCGGGCCGCGAGCCAGTCCATCGCCGCATAAAGGTCGTTCTCGTCCACGTCCTGCACGCCGAACTCCTGCGCGAGCGTGGAGTCCCCGAACAGGGAGACCGTCTCCAGCTTCGAGCCCGGCTCTATTATGCGCTGGGCTATCATCGCCAGCACGATGTCGCGCTCCGGGCAGGGCTTGGACGACACCAGATCCCGCATGCCGAGCCGGCTCATTGCCGTGCGGACGGCCCTGACGTGGCCGCATGGCAGGGATCGCTCGATCTCGAAAAGGCTGTCGGCCTCCACAAGATGTTCGCCCTTGAGCGCGGCGCGCAGCGCCGCCACCGCCTCGGGCGGCAGCATCGACAGGTTGGCAAGCGTGCGCTTGACGGTGCGCCCGCCCTCGCGGCAGCTCTCGCGCAGCAGGATTGCGGGCGGGGATTTGCGGTTCGGCACGATGTCAATGTACATGGGCTCAATTTAGCAGACCTTTCAGTCTCATGCAAGCGTAAAAATGGTATTTCGTCAAAAAAAGTTATTAACAATTACATGGGCGCAAATGGAACGGATTTTGCTACCTTAGGGGTGCCGGAATGCCGCTAAATCAAGGAAATATGGCCGTTTCGGGCATGAAAGAGCCGCTGGAACTTCGGTTTAAAAGACCTTTCTGGTTCGCGTGGCCAAAGGAGATGGTTCTATGAGTATTGAAAACGTCTGCTGCCCCAAATGTAATAAAGAGTTCAGAATCAAATTTGTACTTGTTCCAAAAACAATCTTATGTCCGGCTTGCAAGGCGAGATTTGCGACACCTGAAGCGATTCGGAATCGGGATCAGAATCAGAAAGTACGTGACAAAAAGCATCCGCAACTTACCCTGGCGCTTGAAGAGACAGACAATCGATTCAATAGAAGAATAACAGTAAGGGCGACCGTCCCAATGAGTGCGAGGTGCAGAACTTGTGGCACGGACTACCAATATACGGTGACCCGAGAAGCGACGTCGGGGTCTAGGGATCTTGCCGTTAAAAAACTACAAAAACTGATTTCCGAGTCTGTGGCTGCGCCTTGTCCCAAATGTGATCCTCAAGGTGCGGCTCGTGCATTGTTTTCAGAAAGCTTCAAAAACACGGATCGAATCTCCATGGTGGCGAGTATCATTGCCGTTGGCGTTCTGTTGCTGTCTAATCCGCTTATGTTCGACTGGATTGATCCGTTATTACGAATTTTATTATCGACTTTTGGGGGGGTGTTGGCATTTTGCCTATATTATCGTGACAGACGGTTCTGGTATATGGGCATATTGCCGGGTATTTTTGCGGGCCCAACGTTATTATATGCCTCCTTGGCCTATATTTCGCACGCTTGTAGTTACAGGGATATTTACAATATAGAAATTATTCTTGTTTTTGGTTTCGTCGGCCTGCTGTTCTGGTGTTTATGGTACTACCCACTGCGTTTTGTAGCGACTTGGAAAATTCGCAATGAGTTCATTCGAAGGTACGCGATTTGGGATCCTACACGCCCCCCGCCGTGTTTATAGAAGACAAATCACCAGTGCCCTGTCCCGAAAATAGGCTTGCAAAAGTCTGGCCGGCATGCTATGATGTGCGGCATGAAAAAGAACCGGAAACCGGGGCGCCCCATATCGCTCCTTTCGCTGTCCGACGAGGATCGTGCCGAGCTGGAACGGCGGATCAAGGCGCCGACGGCGAGCAAGCGGGACAGCCTCCGCGCCTCCATCGTCCTGAAGCGGGCGGCGATGGGCCAGGCCGAGGCGGCGGAATCGCTGGGCTGCAGCGAGGCGTGCGTCTCCCGCTGGACGGCGCGGTTCCGCAGGGAGGGACTTGCCGGCCTGAAGGATGCGCCGGGTCGCGGGCGGAAGCCGTACCTCGATCCGTCGCGCGTCGAGACCGTGATCACCCGCGTGAACCGGCCGCCGAAGGGCCATGCCCGCTGGTCGGTACGCACGATGGCGCGGGAATCCGGCGTGTCGCGCAGCAGCGTGAGCCGCATCTGGCGCGCGAACGACCTCAAGCCGCACCTGAAGAAGGGGTTCAAGCTGTCCGACGACCCGGATTTCGAGCGGAAGTTCTGGGACGTGGTCGGGCTGTATCTGGATCCGCCGGAGCGCGCTCTCGTCCTGTGCTGCGACGAGAAGAGCCAGTGCCAGGCGCTGGAACGCACGCAGCGGGCGCTTCCGCTGGTGTCCGGCCATGCGAAGACCTTCACGCACGACTACATCCGGCACGGCACGCTCACGCTTTTCGCCGCCCTGAACTATCTGGACGGCAAGGTGGTCGGGCGTCTCGGGGAGAACCACACCCACAAGGAGTGGCTGCTCTTCCTGAAGCAGATCGACCGCGAGTGCCCCGCGGGCGTGACGCTGCACCTGATCCTCGACAACTACGCCACGCACAAGAAGGAGGAAGTCACATCCTGGATGGAGAGGCGGAACGCCGCGTACGAGAAGCGGCACGGCGTGAAACGCTTCGTCACGCACTTCACGCCGACGTCAAGCAGCTGGCTCAACCTGGTCGAGCGCTTCTTCGGCGACATCACGCAGCAGGCGCTGCTCAACGACAGCTTCGGCAGCGTCAGGGAGCTCGCGCAACGCATACTGGATTACATCGCCGCGCACAATCTGGAGCCGAAACGGTATGTCTGGAGGGCGGATGGCAGGGCGATCCTGGAAAAGATACGGCGCGCCAGACAGAAACTCGCGGAGACGCAATTAGACAACCCCATTTGCGGGACAGGGCACTAGCATGTGCCCAGTTTCATGCACTATTGGAATCTGTAGGTCGATTGCTCCTTTATCCTGTGGGTCTACATCCGCTTTGTCAAAATATCCCGTCTTAGTACTTCTAGTGCATTGTTGCGCTTGTAAACCGACAAAATAAATGGCATGCTATTCTCCGGGCGCGTGCCCTGTCCTTAAACACCGAACGCAACTGGAGACGCCATGCCGAAGATCAGGTACCGTGTTGTATTGAGCGAAGATGAACGTGCCGGGCTCAGCCACCTGGCCTCGACAACGAAAGGGGCGCCGCAGAAGATCAAGAACGCCCTGATTCTGCTGGCGGTTGACCAGAGCGAGTTCAACCCCGAGCGCAAGACGGACGAATGCATCGCCCAAGTCCTTGATATCGACCGGTCGCGCATATACAGGGTCAAGCGGGACTGCGTGGAGCATTCGATAGAGGAGGCGTTGACGGGGCGCATTGAGGAGCGCGGGCACCGCCCCTGCGCCTTGGACGGCGCGCAGGAGGCGCAGCTTATGGCCATGGCCTGCGGCGAGCCGCCCGAGGGCAGGGTCAGATGGACTGTCCGTCTTCTGGCGGAACGCATGGTGGAGCTGGGGATTGTCGATGGGATATCGTACTCCACTGTTTCACGCGTGTTAAAAAAAAAGAGATTAAGCCTTGGCTGAAGAAGGAATGGGTCATCCCGCCGGGGCAAAGCGGGGCTTTCGTCGCCGCGATGGAGAATGTCATTGATGTCTACACGCGTCCGGCAGACCCCGCGCATCCGGTGGTCTGCATGGACGAGATGCCCAAGCAGTTGATCGGCGAATGCCGCGAGGCATACACGGATGGGCACGGGGTCAGGCATTTTGACACGGAATACGTCCGGAACGGCACCACGAACATATTCATGGCGGTGGATCCGCTGGCCGGGAGGTGCATGGCCAAGGTGTCCGGGCGCAAGACGATGCAGGACTTCGCGTACTTTGTCGAGGACATTGCCGGCATGTATCCGGATGCGGAGCGCATCACGCTTGTCTGCGACAATCTCAGCACCCATGACTTCGGCTCCCTGTATGAGACTTTTGCCCCCGACAAGGCTCATGCGTTGATGCAGCGCTTCGAATTGGTGCATACGCCGAAACACGGATCATGGCTGAACATTGCGGAAATCGAACTCAGCGTCCTGGGCACAGAAGGATAGCCACAGAGGAGGAAATGAAGAGGCATGTACTCGCGTGGGAAACGGATAGAAATGAGAGGCGCGAAAAGGTTGTCTGGCGGTTTCAAACGGCGGACGCGAGGATAAAGCTCAAGCACCTGTACCCGGAGTTTGCATAGCTGTTGGTTGGTTTTTAATCGCAACAATGCACTAGTGAAAACAAAACAAGGGACAGCCCCAAAAATAATTCCCTGTCTCTTGTTACGGGGTGTTTGATTTCCGGTCTGCTTCATGTTCTTCATGCGTCCAAGTTGCACGTTGCAGCATCCCAGTAGGCGACCAGTCCGGGGGGCGGTGCACACCACTAATTGGAAGGCGGTAGTATGCAACACTTGCCTGTGCCTTGTAGACTGGACCATTATGGTTATAACGCTGTTCCGAATGTGTAATCTCGATTTTATTGTTGTCGATCTGACCCCATACCCGTTGATATATATCGGGGAAATATAGTTCCATAGAAAACTCGTTTCCGTCAATTGTATAAAACCCAAGGTAAGCTTGTTTAAAAGATTCCACGTCGTCGATGGTTGGAGCCTTTCCCTTTACATTACGCCCATAACAATGCCCGGAACTCCAAAGCCTAATGAAATCATAATTGACATGTATGTCGCCAGTCTGATTGGTGGAAACATATTGCCTCGCGTAAACGGCAGGAATAACTACAAGTGGGTTGATCATAGTTTTTGCGGTTATTTGAAACCTAGGTTTCTTTGGAAAAACTCGATCCTCAGAAACCTTCTCATAATAGGAAGACCATTCCCAATATGCCCTGAATACGGCACATCCCGCCGTGAGCGACAACGTCAAGGCCATAATAAGACATACATGTAGTGGCCTTTTATTGAAAAGACTCTTCATCGCCGTTTTCCCCCAAAGCTTCCCTGCATCTTGATTCTCAAGTCGAACGACTGCGGATATGAGAAATATCCCGCTTCCTTGCTGATCGTCGAATGTATCCAGTGCTGTGCGTTCAGCATGTCCGGGCTGTCAAAAGAAAATCCTAAGCTCATGCCGTCCAGCCCAGTTGCAAGTATAGTCCATTGCGCCTGATTGAGAGCCCGGGATGAATCCGTCTGTTCATTGGGATTTTGCGGCTCGAAACTTTTGAGATTAGTAGCTTTTCCTGTGAAGTCATCAAATGCGAGCGACAATGTCTGACCACCACCCAATGCGAAACCGAGCATGGCACCGCCAGTCCACCCACGATCTCCTCCGTCTCCGAACCCGAGACGCGAGGGATTCCAAATATCGTTGTTGTAATTTAGAAACACGGCACCGCCACCTTGTAATCGCAAGTTTGCCATGCGCACACTCTCACCTAGCGCTTCGTTGTAGTACCAAGTCTGACCAAACGAAGCCGAACTGCTGTACGTGTCATCCAATGCCGACACCCACTGCGAACCGTTGAATGCGAACGGAAGCCCCTCGCTGTCACCATATCCAACCGTGCCAGACACGTTGGCGAATATGTTGTAGGACTTCCCGTTTGCGCCTCGCGGGGCGCCAATCATCCCGCCCCTTAGAACGCTTACTCCGATGTCCGCACTGAATGTCGCCCAGTCGCATGCATCCCATCTGGCCGAACCTATCAGATTGAAAGACATCTCAACCCCTCCCCGTGTGGACGGAGCCAAAATGAGTCCTGCCATTATACCGAATTCTGGTTCCATCCCCAGTAAATCCACACCATTCACCCCATCGTTCCCACAGAACGCGTATAAATTCACACCGCCTTCTTCCCCAATGGGGTCTTGGTTCAGCCACCTCATCAACTCTGGCGCGCAGAAGCGGTAGCCGTAGTAGTAGAGGCCGATCTCGGCATCGTAATACTTCGTGCTGAATCTGTGGCGGAAGGCATCGGCTAGAGATCCGGTTGCCGCGATGGTGCGGCCGAAGGCGTCGTAGGTGTACTCGGCGACAATGGTGCCGGTCTCGTCGGCGTAGGCTATGATGTTCCCATTATTATCGTAGAACGGGAAATACCATGCGCCGTTTAGCGAGACGGCCAGCAAACCGCCTACACCACCCGCGCCCTGGAGCGTGCCGGAGAGATCCTTGCCCCAGACGTAGTGGTTGGTTGTCGTGCCGGATGCGGTTGAAATCGTCTCTTGCACCAAATTCCAGCCGTCGTAGATGCAAGTGTACGTGGCGTTTGGCGTGACTTTCAACACGCGGCGGCTAAGATGATCGTAGGCGTTGGAGACGACGCACAGGCCGTTGGAATAGGCGGCGACGAGGCGGTTCTCGGCATCATACGTGTAGCTGAAACGCCCGTCCCACGTCATATTGCCGTCTAAATCGTATACGGGAGAAATTTGGACAGGATTGACATGATTGACATGATTGGAAATCAGGAAATACTGGTTCAGTTCGTTGGCGGTGTAGATGTTCGTGACGGCGTTAAGCGAGGTCCACAGCGCGTTGCCTATGTTGTCGAAGGCGTAGCGGTTGGTGTGGGCGGGCTGGATGATGGCCGCCGTGACTTCGCTTCTGGCGTTGTAATCAAAGGTGTCGGCGTTTCGTGACGTGACGCGGTTAAGCAGGTCGTAGGTGTAGGCCAGCGGATTGTACGGCACGCCGCTGGCGCTGTTGGTGATGGCTTTTACCAGACTGCGGCGGTAGGGATCGCGGATGACGGTACGGGAGAGAACTATCCCGTTGGTCTGCGTGATGGTGTATCCGGCGTCCCAGGCGTCATCAGTATATGCGTAGCTTGCCGAAAAGGCATCATTCGAGACGGTGGAAAGACGGCTTTCGGAGTCATAGCCGTAATGGACGGGAGCGGCATTGCCGCTGCGCAGTTCCGCCAGGCGGTGGCGGTGGTCCATGTCACAGAGCATTGTCATGGGGCAGAGTAACGATGTTGCCGCCAACCGTCACCGTTTCGTTGGTAACCGTGCAGAACGTATTGGTGGCATAGGTTGGTGCTTGGCTGTTTGTGAATGTGCTCATAGCATCATGCAAGTAATTCGACTCGATTACGGCAATTGCTTTGGTGACTCGTTCAAGTTCACGTTGTACTTGTTGCTTTGCGATTTGACGAGCACGGGCGGTAGCAGTTCGATCATAGTAGATTTGATAAATTACAGTGGCAATCTGAGTAGCTAGCACATAGAAAACAAGAATGAAGAAAACCCAGAATACTATTCTTTTAATGATTGCCATCGTTGCCCTCGCTTTTTATGGGAGCGCTCCACCACCAAGCCAAGCCATGATAACCCAAATACTCGGCACCAGCTTCTATCGCAACATGATCTTTCCAGGATCCCAATGTGTCGAATTCGCCCGTACCTTCATTATCTGAGTAGCAGGCATAGAATAGGCCGATAGCTAGCTTATAAGGTGGAGACACTTCACACGGGAAGACGGCTCCATCAGCACTGCCGTTAATTCTCAACCCTAACGGGTATGCTCCATGACCCGCATAAACAAACCCGTATATATCCGGCGATTTCCAAAGCGCCTTGAATACCGAAACATTGTCATTGTGTTTTCTGAAGACAACTTTATAGCCATTCGCCTCGTAGTGTTCAGATAGTTTCTCTGCTTTACTACGAAAGTTTGCAACTACCGACAATGGGCTATCATACCATGATGGTTTTGACGTAAACACAACAATCTCGTTTGGCACGGAAACCTCACAGGGAATTTTACCGTTAGGGCTACTACTGTCGTTATGAATCTTTGCCCATTTATGAATCTCATTTATGTCTAGCTTCAAAAGTTCGGCCAACTTTTCAAATGTATCCGCGTTTTCTCGAATGTAAACTCTGCGCTTGCCGCCGTCAACCGTTTCGCCTTTTTTCCAAAGGCCCAAAACATCGTTGTCGCTAACAAGATTGTTTCGAACAACCTCATATAAATTCCATCCATCACCTTCCTCAATCGGATCCCTGTTCAGCCAGCGCATCAGTTCCGGCACGTAGAAGCGGTAGCCGTAGTAGTAGAGCCTTGTCTCGGCATCGTAGTACTTCGTGCTGAAGCGGTGGCGGAAGGCGTCGGCCATGGAGCCGGTGGCGGCGATAGTACGCCCGAAGGCGTCGTAGGTGTACTCGGCGACGATGGCACCCTGTTCGTCGGCGTAGGCGAGCACATTTCCATTGTTGTCGTAGAACGGGAAGTACCATGCGCCGTTGAGCGAGACGGCCAGCAAACCGCCTACACCACCCGCGCCCTGGAGCGTGCCGGAGAGATCCTTGCCCCAGACGTAGTGGTTGGTTGTCGTGTCGGATGCGGTTGAAATTGTTTCCTGCACCAGATTCCAATCGTCATAGAGGTAGGTGTGCGTCGCGGTTGGGGTGACTTTCAACACGCGTCTGCTCATGTGGTCGTAGGCGTTGGAAATAACGCCGCCGAAGCCGTCGTAGGCGTGAAGTGTGCCGGGCCGACCGGTGCGGGTCGCGCACAGGAATCGGGAGGAGGAACCGTCGTGGAAGTTGGAGATTATGCCAAGTGGCACAATGACGGACACGGCACGTCTACGAAAGTCACGAAGCGCCTTTGATAACACGATAGTTTCCCTAAACAAAAAGGAATTCGGCAAGTAAGAAAGCAAAAAGGAGGACAAATAAAACCGCATGGCAACTTTGCTCTCGTCGGACAACAGACGTGACCCAGAAAAAAACACCCAGAATAGCAAAACAATAGGATTGCTTCTCAAACATTTGTCCTTCGTTAAGAGCTCGTTTAAGCATGGCCGAAAGTATTCGGTTTCTTTCACTTGCAGTTGCGACACCTATAGACACATTGGAAAACCTTGTTTTAGAAACAAGATTTGTAATCAAAGCAAAAACAAAGAAAGACATGGACAACAAATAAAAAGTTTTTTTTCGCATGGTTTTAATCCATTAAGGCCTCTGAACAAGCCTGTTGCGCAGAAATCGCACAGTTCTCACGCCCTAGCCCATAAGTGCAGTAATGGTGCGCAAGTTCATGCACTAAGAGGGAAGCCAGGGTAACACTGTCCAATTCTTTGCACTTGCTGTCACACACACCGATACCCATCCCTGGCATTGTCCATGCGGCGAAACCCAACATACAAGGGATCTTCCAGTTTCCATGACACGCCACTGACCTGCTTGGGGTCCCTAGAGAATAATTATGGCCATGTTCTTTAAACCATTCCTTACATGTGCCTTCTCTAATCGCACGATTTGCGCGGCGGACAGCATCGTCGATTTCTGGACAACATTTACAGCCGCTATATGTCAAATCTAAGCCGAGATAATCGGAAAACAGCAGTGGGTTGTTTTGAACAAACAGGTAAGTTGGACGCAAGGAGCGTTCTCGCCAATGTTTGCTTTCGGAACGATTCATGTCACTCGTGTACTGTTGCAAGAAGGCTTCGTCACCCAATGGGTCTCTGGATAGCCACCTCCCCAATAGAGGGCAGTAGTTACGGAGTTGGTACATGACCAGTCCGGTCTCGGAATCGTGGTACTTGGTCGAGAAACGGAAGGCGAAGGTGTCGGCCATGGAGCTGGTAGCCTCAATGGTGCAACCGAAGGCGTCGTAGGCGTACTCGGCGACGATTGTTCCGTTCTCGTCAACATAGGCCGTGATATTGCCGTTATTATCGTAGAACGGGAAGTACCATGCGCCGTTGAGCGAGACGGCCAACAGTCCGCCGACGCCGCCGGCACCCTGCATACTTCCAGACAAATCGCGTCCCCAAACGTAATGGTTGGTTGTCGTGCCGGATGCGGTTGAAATTGTTTCCTGCACCAGATTCCAATCGTCATAGAGGTAGGTGTGCGTCGCGGTTGGGGTGACTTTCAACACGCGTCTGCTCATGTGGTCGTAGGCGTTGGACACCACGCACAGGCCGTTGGAATAGGCTGCGACGAGGCGGTTCTCCGCATCATACGTGTAGTTGAAACGCCCGTCCCACGTCATATTGCCGTCGAGATCGTATGCGGGAGAAATTTGGACAGGATTGACATGATTGACATGATTGGAAATCAGGAAATACTGGTTCAGTTCGTTGGCGGTATAGATGTTCGTGACGGCGTTAAGCGAGGTCCACAGCGCGTTGCCTATGTTGTCGAAGGCGTAGCGGTTGGTGTGGGCGGGCTGGATGATGGCCGCCGTGACTTCGCTTCTGGCGTTGTAATCAAAGGTGTCGGCGTTTCGTGACGTGACGCGGTTAAGCAGGTCGTAGGTGTAGGCCAGCGGATTGTACGGCACGCCGCTGGCGCTGTTGGTGATGGCTTTTACCAGACTGCGGCGGTAGGGATCGCGGGCGACAACGCGATCCAGTACGACGCCATTCGTCAAGTTCACCGAATATCCCGCATCCCAGCCGTCGGAGGTGTAGGCGTAGGTGGCGCGGAAGGCGGTGTTGGAGACGGCGGAGCCGTCGGCGTAGACCTTGTTGGTGGCAAGCCCCGTGGCAGGGTCGTAGTGCCAATGCGTGGAGTCCCACATCGTACCGTCGCGGGTGGTCGCAAGTACGGTGTGTTTGCGTTTTGTTCTGAATGACTGTGGGATCATAAAATCATTGTAATCTTTTTCGAATGCCGTGCTCAATAGAAAACCCGCGGGAAAATATTAAACACTACGTCCATAATAAGATAAATTAGCAAGGAAACGATGAGGGAAAATGAATACAAGATTTTTTTTTGTCATCGAATTTTTGGCAAAAAAGCCAATGCACAACCCAACCGACACCAGCCATAGCACCAATACCACCCAAGCCATATATCTGACATTCAATGTGTTTGCTATGCATGTCATGGCGCAGGCAATAGCGAACTGGAATAAAACAAGAGACGTAAAACCAAGAAAAATGCGAAATCGTTTCATAGCATGTAAAATCATATCAAAAAACCGGACACCTTACTCTTCACATCCTTTATTGCCCCCTGTCTTCCAAAAAGCGAAGGACAACCTTCCCGCCCGTGATTTCAAACATCAAATACCCTTTAAAACCTCTTGGCATGTTGTTATTTGATCTCTTCAAGGGTTGGCCCAAGCCGTATTCGACAATGGAGATCAATGTCCGCATTGTCACCACTTCCACCGGGCAATCCATCTTTCCCATAACTGCGCAAGATTACAATGTCATTCGTTTTTATGTAGCAAATGGGGTGGCCCCACCCATCGTCCAGTTGAAAACTAGACGTTAGGGAATTAGTCAGTTCGGTTAATGTGTCAGGGAAGTGCGAAAACGCATCAACAAACTCAACAAGGAGGAACTCAATCCGCCCTAAGTTTCCAATCGTCCTGTCCTTTGGTGTTATTGTGTCCCCCTGTAAGACAATTAGGGCACATCCAATGATAATGAGCGTTCCGAGCGTTCCGCCCCAATACCAGTAAGTGCGTTTTTGCATTAGTAGCATCTCCTACATTACCAATGATATGGCGCATCTCTAAATTCCCATTGGGAATACTTCCGGCAATTATGCCGTGCAACAGAATACGCATCGCGTGTGTACATTCGACTTCGCCACATGTAGCGCTCCCAGTTGAAGTCTTGTGTCATTGTTGTGACGTAACGTCGATCAATCGTTGCCCCCGGAACGGCGGCAAGAGAGTAAATCTCTCCCTGAAGAATTGCGCCAACAACAGTACTGCTCCAGCCCAGCCAACTCGATGAAAAATGGGGCAGTTGACCGCCCTCTAATCCTGGTACCTTGCCAAACGAAAAGCATCTCTTCCCCAAATGACAACATTGCCACTTGTTTTGTTCGTTACAGGCATTCCTTCCATTGCCATTAACCCACGTGTCGACACAAACCGCTTGATGATACTTGTTGTTAAGGTCATTTGCACCATTGTTGCCGGTCTCAAGCGTAATATCCAGTCCCCTGTCATCCCAACCATTTAGTGGACTGTTAAGGATAAACATAACTGGATTGCAATTCCCACCTTTCGTCAATTCTTCTACATTGTACAAATAATATGTTTCGAAATCTGGGAAGGGAATAGCCAGTGTCTCAGCGTCTGAAATTTTCTCGTTATACAAACTGAAAACGAAACCCTTCTCTTGAATCGGATCCCTATTGATCCACCGCATCAGTTTGGGCGCGTAGAACCGGTAGCCGTAGTAGTAGAGACCGGTCTCGGTGTCGTAATACTTGGTCGAGAAACGATGACGGAATGAATCGGCCATTGTGCCGGACTTGGCGATGGTGCGGCCGAAGGCGTCGTAGGCGTACTCGGCGACGATAGAACCGGTTTCATCGGCATAGGCCGTGATATTCCCGTTGTTATCGTAGAACGGGAAGTACCATGCGCTACCCATCTGTACCGCCAGGAGTCCGCCGATGCCGCCCGCGCCCTGGAGCGTGCCGGAGAGATCCTTGCCCCAGACGTAGTGGTTGGTGGTCACGCCCGAGGCGGTGGCGACGATTTCGAGAACCGGCAGCCAGCCGTCATAAACAAATCCCCGTGTCTCCGCGCCTCCGCGTGAGATTTTCAACACGCGGCGGCTAAGATGATCGTAGGCGTTGAAGACGACGCACAGGCCGTTGGAATAGGCGGCGACGAGGCGGTTCTCCGCATCATACGTGTAGTTGAAACGCCCGTCCCATGTCATATTGCCGTCGAGATCGTATGCGGGAGAAATTTGGACAGGATTGACATGATTGACATGATTGGAAATCAGGAAATACTGGTTCAGTTCGTTGGCGGTGTAGATGTTCGTGACGGCGTTAAGCGAGGTCCACAGCGCGTTGCCTATGTTGTCGAAGGCGTAGCGGTTGGTGTGGGCGGGCTGGATGATGGCCGCCGTGACTTCGCTTCTGGCGTTGTAGTCGAAGGTGTCGGCGTTTCGTGACGTGACGCGGTTAAGCAGGTCGTAGGTGTAGGCCAGCGGATTGTACGGCACGCCGCTGGCGCTGTTGGTGATGACCGTGACAAGGTGGCGGCGGTAGGGGTCGCGGATGACGGTACGGGAGAGAACTATCCCGTTGGTCTGCGTGATGGTGTATCCGGCGTCCCAGGCGTCATCAGTATATGCGTAGCTTGCCGAAAAGGCATCATTCGAGACGGTGGAAAGACGGCTTTCGGAGTCGTAGCCGTAATGGACGGGGGCGGCATTGCCGCTGCGCAGTTCCGCCAGGCGGTGGCGGTGGTCCAGGGTGCGGGCCAGGGTCGCGGTGTCGCCGCCAACCATGGCCGTCTCGTTGGTGGCGGTACCGAGGTGGCTGTTCTGGTAGGCGTATCGCGCGACGGCGTTGGAGGCGGAAGCAGGGCGCTGGAAGAGGTCGTATGTCAGCACGATGTCCGGCGTGTTGTCGCTGTAGGTGGTGGCGGTGAGCAAGCCGTCGGGGTTGTAGGCGTAGGTTGTGGCGAGTCCACGCGCCCAGGTGCGGGCGGCAAGCCTGCCGTCGGGGTTGTGCGTATAGGACACTGCTGATCCGTCGGCGTAGACCTTGTTGGTGAGCAGTCCCGTGGCATGATCGTAGTTCCAGGCGGTGAGATCGAGGGACGCAGGGGACGCAAGGGAGGCGAGGGACGCGCCTCCGGCAAGCTGGATGGCGAGGGAGGCGAAGCCGGCGGCGTTGCCGCGGGCGGTGGCGAGGGCGGTCGTGCGGCCGGCGGCGTCGTACCCGTAGGCCACGGGGTAGGCCGCGCCGGTGGCGGCAACCGGACGCCCCAGGGCGTCGTAGGCGTTGGTGACGGCGTTGCCGAGCGCATCAATGCGGACGGTCTCGCGGCCGAAGGCGTCGAAGTGCGCCCCGGTGGTCACATGGAGCGTGTCGTAGCGCGTCTCCGTGGTGCAGGGATCCCAGGTGGCCTCGTCCAGCCCCAGGAATCGCCGCACGCGGCGGGCGCCGGTGACGGGATGGTAGTTGCGGACGTGGTAGGGCGTCAGGAAGGCGTCGTAGTAGCTTACGGTGCGGGCGGCAAGGTCGTGCGTCTCGACAGTCACGCCGAACTTGGTCCTGCGGACAACGGGCGTGGCGCCGTCCGTCCGCGTGGTGGTTGTCTCGGTCTTGTCGGCGGGGTTGAAGGCGGTCTGCGTGGTGGTGACGGCGCCGTTGGCGGCGATGGCGACGGTGCGGGCGCGGCAGGCGTCGGAGAGTCCCGTCAACTGCTCGCGCGCGATGGAACGCGCCGCGCCCGCGAGGCTTTCCGAGACGCGCCAGACTTCGCCGTCAACGGTCGCGTAGGATGTGTCGGTGCGGTTGGTGATGCCGGAGACGATTGTGCCGGTCTGCTCGCCGAGCGCATTGTGGATGTTGAAAACGGGCGGCTGCCCGGCGGTCTCGGTGCGGATCAGCCGGGCGGAGGCGCCGTCGTAGAAGTTGGAGGTGACGCCGGGCGGTGTGCGGACTGCGGCGACGCGCCCGAGGAAGTCGTGGCGGGTCACGCTGTTCGTGACGGCGGGATGGTCGCTGGATTCGGCTATGGTGACGTCGCGGCGGCACCCGGTGGCGTCGTATTCCGTCAGGCGGGTTTCCCGCGTCCAGCCGCCGGCCCATTCGCGCTCTGCGACCGATTTGCCGTTGCGGTAGGATGTGGTCCGGGACAGGATCACAGGATTTACAGGATTCGTCGGCGCGAAAGTCTGCGTCTCGGTCACCTCGCGGTCGGGATACGGTGTGCTGGTCGTGACCGTGCGCACGCCGCGCCGGTCGGTGTGGACGCGGTAGTCGGAGGTGCCGGCGGGGTAGAGGGTGGTCTCGGTGAAGCAGGGGTAGGCGGGGGATGTGAAGCCGGGCACGGTGGCGGTGCCCTCGAAGCGCGAGGTGCGGGTGATGGTGTTGGTCTCGCGGCCGAGGGCGTCCCTGAAGTGCTGCGTCACCCTGAAGTAGCGCGCCGGCGCGTAGTAGTAGGGGTCGGCCTCCGCGAGCTCGCGCAGCGACACCTCTTCGATGGCGTAATAGAGGTGGTCGGTGCCGGTCTCGGCGGAGCGGAGGGTCTTGAAGCCGTCGCGGTCCTGTGTCCAGAGCAGGCGGCAGCAGGAGTAGGCGTTGGTCATGGAGGAGCCGTCGGCATACACGGTGCAGCGCAGGCGGTTCTTGTCGTCGTAGGCGTGGGTCTGCCAGCCGAAGGCCTCCGATTGCGTGCCGTCGGGCAGGATGGCCGCCGCGGCCGTGTGGAGCGTCGTGCCGCGGGTGGCGTCCCGGATGGTCAACTGCCTGACGGACTTGCCGGGGATGCCGTTGGGCGCGGCGGCGGTGGTGCGCATGGAGATGGTGCGCAGGTGGGGGCCGTTCGTCGAGATCGTGAAGGCGCGGGTGGCGGGATCGAAGATGCCGTAGTCGTGCCGGCAGGTTGTCGTGACGCCGTCCTCGCCGGTGACGGCCACGGGGCTGCCGCGCAGGAGCAGCGGCACGCCGGGGGCGTCGGTGTCGTAGCTTGTCACGGACGAGACGGCGTTGCGGGGGTCGCCGATGGCGGCGTCCGCCGCATGGGCGCGGACCGTGCGGCGGGTGACGGTGGGCCTGCCGCCGGCGGTGCCGCGGCTGTAGGTGTGCCAGGCGCGGGCGATGACCACGGCGGTGCCGCCGCGCACGTGGCAGGTGGTGACGGTGCGGGGGCGGTCGCGGTCGTCCGGGTGGCCGGCGTCGCCGGGGTGCGGCGCGTAGCCGGTCTCCGTGGCGGTGCAGGCGATGCCCATCGCCGCGATCTCCGCCAGGGTGTACGGGGTGCCGGAATGGAATTCCACCGGGCAGGCCGAGCCGTCCCACTGGTCGAGGCGCAGGGTCTCGCGCCCGCGCTCGTCCCAGGTCCGGTAGCTCCAGGGGCGGTCGTCGCCCCAGACCAGCCTGGGACGCCCGTTGCGGCGCGGGTTGCCGGTGTCGGTCCAGTAGTCGGCGTGGGCGGTCTTCCAGTTGTCCTCGCCGGAGCCCTTTTCGGAACGGGATATCTCGCGCAGGACGGCTGTCCGGCCGCTGCCGAAGCGGCGGGACTCGACGATGGTGTGCGAGAGGACGGTGCCGGCGGCGTCGCGCACGATGCGCTCCTCGGCCAGCGTGTTGTTCTCGGGGTCGTTGAGGTCGCCGGTCCTGGCGACGGTTTCGGTGGTCCCGGCGATGTTGTCGGTGCAGGTCCAGGTGCCGCCGTCGCAGACGTAGGTGTGGTCGGACATGACGTTGTCCCGGCGGCTGGTCTTGCGCAGCCGGATGCGGGACGGGGCGCCGTCCTCGTTGACGATCTCCCAGACGTGCTCGAGGACGGCGCAGGGGGCGTTGCTGACGGTGACGCGGACGCCGCCGGCCAGTTCCTCGACCCGCAGGTCGCGCCCGCGCGCGTCGCCGCAAAGCACGCGGCCGAGGGTGCGTCCGGTGTTGTTGCTCTCGACCAGGATGGCGGCGTCGGGGCGCGCCAGCAGGCTGAAGACGGCGGGCGTGACCGTCAGCGGCGCATCGGTACGGAACCAGAGGAAGCCCGAGACCTGTCCGCGTCGGGGCGTGCCGAGCGGGATGCGGAAGGCCAGCGAGCCGGTCTCCGGCCCCTCGAAGCCGTCGCAGTCGCCGTTCTCGCAGCCGGAGCAGTCGTCGCAGGGATCGGAGGAGAGCAGCCCGACACCCTTTTCAACGCAGCTTTCGCCGGTGGCGGGATCGTGCCATTCCCCGCCGTTCCAGACGGGGGTGCCGCCGAGGGCCACGGTCGCCTCGACGCGGCCGGGTTCCGGATATTGGAAAAGGGTCTGGAACCATTCGTCCAGTTCCGTGTCGCCGAAATCGACACGGGGCTCGCAGGTGCATGTGCAGCCGCCGGTGGCGTCGCGCCACCAGTTGCGCCAGAGGCAGCCGCTGTCGAGCGGATATTCGGATGTCTCGCCGTATTCGCCGGTGGCGGGGTCGTAGCCGATGCGCTCGCAGCCGCCCCGGCCGTGCAGGCCGTCGCCCCACGTCAAGACGGGCCATATCGCCAGGACCACCGCGGCGGGCGCGTCGCCCGCATCGCCGGAGGACGGCATGGGGAGGGCCTGCGGCAGGGCGTGGCATCCCGGCTTCCGGAACGAGAGCGTGCCGCCGACGGCCGCACCGTCCGGGCCGGAGGCGGCGGCAAAGCCGATGCCGTCCCCCCATGTCGCGAAGGGGTTGGCGGTGGCCGCGCGTTCCATGTCGTCCGGCCTGGCGCGGCAGGGACGCGTGGAGCGGTCGAAGTCCGCGGAGAGCGTGCCGCCGCTTCCGAGGTCGACCACCGTGCACTCCACGCCGTTGGTGGAGGCCTGTATGCCGCCGGAAAGGCTGATGCCGGGGGCCCAGGAGAGCAGGTACAGCGGCCGGGCGCACCGGGCCAGTCCGGCGGTGGTGGCGCGAAGCCGCAGGGTGAGTTCCGCGGGGCCGTTGGTCGAGACGGGCAGCCAGAGGCTGTCGTCGGGCGGCGAGGCGGTCGCGGTGCCGCTTCCGCCTTCGGAGTCGGCCCACTCGAGCGTCATGCCCTCCAGCGACCAGCCTGCGGGCGCATTCGAGGAGGCGGAGAGGAAGTACTGCTGCCAGCCGCCGTCGCGGTCGATCGTGAAGGTGCGCTCGTACACCAGGTTCGTGCCGCCGGAGACGTCGGCGGCGAACGGAGCGAAGAGCTGCCAGGAGGCCAGGCTTCCGGAATGGAAGGCCGGCGGCTCGGCCGCATGGTGGGGGTCCATGCCCGCCGCGATCTTCGTGGAGAGCGGGAAGCCGGTCCCGCCGGGGTCGAAGGCGAGGCTGTCCACCGCGTTGGTGCCGCCGAACGTCGCCGTCTCGTAGGCGTCGGGGATGCCGTCGCCGTCGAGGTCGTCGGACGGCGTCGGGGACAGCGGGTCGGGGTCGGAGCCGTCGACGAGCCCGTCGCCGTCGGTGTCGCGGAGCAGCGGACTCGTTCCGGCGGCGACTTCGGCGCCGTCCAAAACGCCGTCGAGGTCGGTGTCGGGCAGGCGGGGGTCGGTGCCGTGGACCATCACCTCGTCGTAGGTGGAGAGTCCGTCGCCGTCGTGGTCGGCGACGTCCGGGTCGAGCATGCCGAAGGCGCGCCAGTGGAGCTCGAGGCCGTGGACGAGGACGCCCGTGCCGCCGAAGGCGAAGGTCTCGCCGCCGCCGCCGTGCTGGGCGCCGACGACCCAGTTGGTGGCCGGCAGCGCGTTGGTGGCGGACAGCCGGGACAGGTCGTAGCGGTAGACGAAGTCGCCGGAGGGGAAGAGTTCGGCCTGGAAGGTGACGGGGAGGCCGGCGTCGCGGCCGGCGAAGACGTCCTGCCAGGCGAGCAGCAGGCTGTTGGAGGCGGTCGGGGCGTGCCAGAAGCGTCCGGCCGGCGGGACGATGCCGAGGGAGGTCTGCAGGGGGGCGAGGAAGTCGAGGCCCGAGCCGTCGGGCATCCGGCGGGCGCGGGGCGAGCCCTTGGGCCAACCGAAGGAGAGCGTGCCGCTGCTGGAGACGTGCAGCCCCCCGACGCGGTTGGTGCCGAGGGTGAAGGACCAGTTGGTGGCGGGGAGCCAGAAGGTGTCCTCGGCCACCCCGTAGCGGGTCCAGGGGGCGTGGACGACGGCGTTCGACGGGACGGAGGCCAGGGCGGGAGACGGATTGGTGGCGACGCGCGCGAGCGCGAAGCCGGCCCGGTACTGGCCGGCGGTCAGGCGGGGGCCGGAGGAGGGGCCGCGCGCGGGCCGCGCCGGGAGGCCGCCGGAGACCATGCCCGCCGGGGGAGGGCCGGAAGACGGGGCGTTGCTTCCGGGCGGCACCTTCGGGACGCCGTGCAGGGTGGCGACCGCCAGGAGGGCGGAGAGCGCCGCCCTGACGGAGGGCGAAAGCGAGCGGAACCGGTCGCCGAGAGCGCGGAAGAGGCGGCGCAGGCCGGGCGACGTCCCGGCCCAGGCGCCGAGGCAGAAGAGCAGCGGCACGCCGGCCAGCAGGCAGGCGCCCGCGAACATCCAATGGTGCATCGACTGCAGAAGTCCCATGGCTCTACCTCGGAAGGATCACGGCACCGTCGGCAGTACAGGCGGCGACGGCCCGGAGAAAAACGGCGCGCCGCCGGAACCGCGGCCCAAGGGAAATGCAACCTGTATCCATGGTGGGGAGCGTAGCACGGGCCAACGCCGACGGCAACCCATTATTTGTTCGCCTAGTTCGCATTGGCATCATTCGCTTGGAAACGTTATACTTCCGGTGTCTTCTGGATTTCCTGGTTCCCATGAAACAACGACCGAACAATCCATGGATCGGATGGGCCATCGTCGCAATGGCCGCAGCCGGTGCGTTGCGCGTGTACGCCGCCTTGCCCAGGGTCGAGTCTCTTCCGTCGGGCGAAGGGACGGCGCGATGGCGCGTGACCTTCGACGAGCCCCATGTGACGCTCTCCGCCGACGGTGCCTCCTGTGACGTGCGGGTGGATGGCTGCGAACCGTTGCTCTCCCCTGGCCAGCCCGCCCTTCCGGCGTACGGCTTCGCGTTCAACGTCCCCGCGGGGGCCGGTCTCGCGTCGTTCCGCGTGAAGATGCCGGACGCTCCGCGCGAACTTGCCCTCGGCGCGCCCGTCCGCCACACCGGCACCATCGCCCCGCTCTCCGCCGATTTCGGCACCGTGCCGGAAACCCCTGCGGACGCGGCGCTCTACGCCCTCGACACGCCCTGGCCCGCGTGGGACGAGATCCCCTTGCGCATCGACTTCCGGGACGGCGTCCGGGAAGGGCGCGCGATCCTCTACCCCGTTCGCTATGTTCCCGCCATGCGGCGTCTGCTCGTTCCCGGTACGCTGGAAATCGAGGCCGTCTGGCGTCCGGCGCCGGAGGCGGACACCGAAGCCGCGAGCCGGTCCCCCACGGCGAAGGGCCGCTTCCTGCCTCGCACCCGGGACGCCGCCTCCCCCGCCCTCTTCTCCCTGGAGGGACTCGGGACGGTAGACTACGCCATTGTCTCCTCCTCGAACCTCCTCGCGACTACGCCGGCACCGGACAACTTCCAGGCCCTGTGCGCCGCCCGCGAAGCGTCCGGCCTCGCCTCCGCCCTCATCTCCACGGAATGGATCTACCTCGCCTATCCGGGACGCGACAACCCGGAGCGCATCCGCAACTTCGTCATCGACGCCCATCAAAACCACGGTCTCCGCTACCTCCTCCTCGCCGGATCGGCCTACAGCCCCACCATCGTTCCCATCCGCAAGCTGTACACCTCGTTCACGAGCGGTTCGACCGTCTATTCGGCGCACATCCCGAGCGACCTGTACTACGGCTGTCTTGACGGCGACTTCGACTTCGATGGCGACAACATCTTCGGCGAGATCGGGGACGGAGCCTTCGGCGGCGACGTCGATCTGGTCTCGGAGGTCCTCGTGGGGCGCCTCCCCGTCGCCACCACCGACGAAGTCGCGAACGTGGTCGCGAAAATCCTCCGCTACGAGGCCGCCTCGCCGGAAGAGGTTGGAAGCGTCGCGCACGCCGGCGAATACATCGGCTTCGGCGGCATCGCGGAATACAGCTCGACCTCCATGGAACAGATCCGCCTTGGCGGCACCTACGACGGCTACGCCACGCTCGGCTTCGCCGATTCGCCCTATGCGGACCTCATCGACCACTCGCACACCCTGTACGACGGGCCCGGCATCCCGGCGTGGACCCGGATCGACGGCCTCCGCCTCTTCAACGACGGCCCCCGCCTGATCAACCACCTGGGCCACGGATCGGCCACGAAATGCATGAAGGTCGCGGTCACGTCCACCGACCGGACCACCTTCCCAAGCCTCACCAACGACGTCGGCTTCATCCTCTACTCGCAGGCCTGCGAAATCGCGCGCCTGGACGACAGGCCGAACTGCTGGGTCGAACAGCTTCTCACCGCCCCCCGCGCCGGCGTTGCCGCAGTGGCGAACACCCGCTACGGCTTCGGCACGCAGGACTCCACCGATGGCCCATCGCACCGTTTCCACCGCCGCTTCATCGACGCCCTGCTCTCCGACCGCGCCATCCTTCTCGGCGAAGCCTTCTGCCAGGCCCGCGAAGCCGTGCTCCACCAGGTCCCGGGCGACAGCGGGAGCGTGATGCGCTGGTGCTACTACTCCAGCAACCACTTCGGCGATCCCGCCATGCCCTTCGCGCCGTCGCTCCGCCTTGCGCCGCCCCAGATCTCCCACGCGCCGCTGCAGAACCAGTCCGACGCACTCGACTCCTACACGGCCGCCTGCGCGGTCGGCCCCGCCGGCCTGGTCGACACCGCTTCGCCCGCCTTCGCGTGGCGCATCGCCGGAACGGGCCCAGGCACTGCGCTGCCGATGACCCGCACCGGGCCCAACGGCTTCGCCGCCACGATTCCCGGCCAGCCCCTTGGAACCACCGTCGAATACCGCATCACCGCGACAACCCTCGCCGGCATGACCCACTCCTCCCCTGCGGACGCCACGTCCTGGCATGCCTTCACGGTGACCTCGCCGGTTACGCTCGTTGTCTCCTCCTCCCCCGCCGACCTCGGCGCGTCCTCCCCCGCGCATGGAACCCACGCCATCGCGACCGGCGCGACCGTCGACGCCTCCGCCGGCGATCCGGTCCCCGTGTCGGACACCGTCCGCCGGGCTTGCCGCGGCTACTCCGGCACCGGAAGCGTCCCCGCCTCCGGCGAAACCGCCACCGTCTCGTTCACGATGTCCGGCGACTCCACGCTCGTCTGGAACTGGCATGTCGAGCACGCCCTCACCCTCTCTTCGGCCATCCCGACGAACCTTTGCCTGACCACCTGGCACGCCACGAACCGCGTTGCCTCCACGCCCGCCGCGCCGGAGTCCGTCACGTGGCTCGGCACCCGCTACGCCTTCTGCGGCTGGACGCTCGACGGCGTCCGCGCGCCCGCCGCCCCGGCCGCCTCGCCCTTGCGGCTCGACGGCATCGACATGGCGACGCCCCGCACCGCCGTGGCGGACTATCTCGATGCGTCCCTCGACTCCGACGGGAACGGCCTCCCCGACTGGTGGGAACTGCGGTGGGTCGGCCTCATCGGCCTCGACCCCGACGCGGATCCCGACGGCGACGGCGCCACGAACGCCAAGGAGTATTTCGACGGCACGGACCCGCTCGACCCCGCGAGCATCCTCTACTATCCGACTCTGGGGATCACCCCCGGCGGCGACCTTTCCGTCCGCGCCCGCTTCACCCCCGTACCCGTCCCCTTCGTCTTCACCAACTCCGGCAACGCCGTCCTCCACTGGGCGATCCACCCCGCCTTTGCGGAGGGCGCCGAGGCGGACCTCCCCGAAGGCTTGTCCACCAACGCCTCCGGCCAGGCCTGGTGCGTCTCCACGAACCGCGCCGCCTCCGGCTCCCGCTCCTTCCATTCCGCCCTCGTCTCGGATGCCCAGGCCTCCCTCGCCTCCCTCGACCTTCCCCCCCTTGCGCCGGGAAGCGGCGCGTGCCTGTCCTTCCGCTACTTCATCCACTCCGAACTCGACGGCGCCACCGGCGCCTGGGATGGGGGCATCGTCGAAATCTCGGCGGACGGCGGGCAATCCTTCGTCCAGCTTCCCGGACCGTACACCCACGTCCTCTCCGGCTGGGAACTCTCCCCCTGGCCCGACGGCACCCCCTGCCTCGCGGGCGACGGCACCGAAGGCTGGCGCGACATCTCCTTCGACCTCTCCGCCTACGCCGGCCAATCCGTGGTGCTGCGCTTCACCAACGGCGGCGACTCGAATACCGACCTCGAGGGGTGGTATGTGGACGACATCCGCGTGGGGCCCATCGCCGGCTCCCTCCCCTCCTGGCTCCTCGGCGACACCTCCGGCTCCGTTCCCCCGGACTCCGCCGCGACGCACCTCCTCCGCTTCGCCGGCTCCGCCGTCCCCCGCGGCGACTCCGCCGACATCTGCTTCGACAGCAACGATCCGCACAACCCCGTCCGCTTCCAGAACTGGACCATCCTTCCGGCTCGAACCGGCACGCTCTTCTTCCTCTACTGACGCTCTCCCCGCCAAAAACGGCGCGCCGCTTTTTCCCGCCGGTTTCGCGGCGCGCCGCGAGACCCGGGCTTGACAGGGGAAGGCCGAAGCGCCACCTTCATCCCATGACCTTCTCCAACCTCCTCTTCCGCGGGGAAGCCGTCGACCTGACCGTCGAAGACGGCGCCATCGCCCGCATCGCGCCCGCCGCGGACGCCTCCGCCGAGCCCGGGTTCCTGCTCGCGCCGGCCTTCTACAACGGCCACACGCACCTCGCCATGAACCTGTTGCGCGGCTTCGCCGACGACATCGAGCTGGAGCCCTGGCTTCGCGACCACATCTGGCCCGCCGAGGCGCACCTCACCGACGCCATCGTCTACGCCGGCACGCGCCTGGCCATTCTCGAGATGATCCGCTCCGGCACCGTCTTCGCGAACGACATGTACTGGCATGCCCCCGCCGTGGCGCGCGCCGCGGAGGAGATGGGCATCCGCTGCGCCGTCTCCATGCAGACCATCGAAACCGGCGGCCCCGGCCGCAACGACCCCCGCAACATCGCCTCCAACCGCGAACTCGCCGGCGCCCTCCCGCGCTCCGCTTCGGAAGGGCGCGTGTTCGCCACCTTCGCCCCGCACGCCATCTACACCGTGTGCGAGGAGACCCTCCGCTCCATCGCCGCCCAGGCGAAGGCCGAGGAGGCCCTTCTCCACATCCACGTCTCCGAAACCGCCGGCGAAGTCGCGGCGTGCCGCGCCGCCCACGGCGGCCGCACGCCCGTGAAGTATCTCGACGACTGCGGCATCCTCGGCCCCCGCACCGTGATGGCCCACTGCGTGCACCTGACCGACGACGACATCCGCCTCATCGCCGACCGCGGCGCCGTCATCGCCGTGAACGCGCAATCGAACCAGAAGCTCTGTTCCGGGATGTTCCGCTTCCGCGACGCCGTCGAACGCGGCGGCTGCCGGGCCATCCTCGGCACCGACGGGGCCAGTTCGAACAACGCCCTGTCGATGTTCGCGGAGATGAAGGGGGCCGCCCTGCTCGCGAAGATGGAGAGCGGCGACCCCACCGCCGGTTCCGCCGAGCGCATCCACCGCATGGCCACGCGCGACGGCGCACGGGTCTTCGGGATCGACGCCGGCGAAATCCGCGAAGGCGCCGCCGCCGACTTCCTCCTGCTGCGGCGCGCCGCGCCCGCGCTCGTTCCGGGCTTCCATCCCGAAAGCGACCTCGTGTACGCCGCCGATCCTTCGTGCGTGGACACCGTGGTCTGCGCCGGGCGCATCCTCATGCGGGGAGGCCGCGTCCCGGGCGAGGCGGAGATCGTCGCCGAAGCCCGCAAGGCCGCCGCCGAACTCGTCCGCGCGCGCTAGCCCGAAGTTCCAGCGCCGCCCCCCGCGCCGAAGAAGTCCTCCACGCGGGCGAGAAGCCCCTCACGGTCGGGGATCGAGGCGACGGGGCAGGGGAGGCTGCGGCGGAACCAGCCGCCGTAGCCCTTGGTCGCGATGCGGCTGTCGGCGACGACCACGATGCCACGGTCGTTCCGGTGGCGGATCAGACGCCCGAATCCCTGGCGGAAGCGGATCACCGCCGACGGGAGCATCAGCGAAGCGAACGAGTTCCGGCCCATGGCGTCGAGCTGTTCGCAGCGGGCCTCCACCAGCGGGTCGCCCAGCGCGGGGAAGGGCAGGCGCGCCATCACCACGCAGCTCAGGGCGTCGCCCGACACGTCCACCCCCTCCCAGAACGAGTGTGTGCCGAGCAGCACGCACGAGCCGCCCGCCCGGAAGATGCGCGTGATCTGGTCGCGGGAGCCGCTTTCGCCCTGCACGAGCAGGCGGATGCCGTCGTCGCGGAGCGGCCCGGCGAGGAGCCGCCCGCACCGCCGCATCATCTCGATGCTCGTGAACAGTCCCAGCATCCTTCCATGCGTGCGGATGGCGAGGTCGCGCAAGAGTCCGGCGAGTTGCTCGGTGTAGCCGGACACGTCCGGTCCGACGGGCTCGGGGAGGAAGGCCGGCACCATCACGGAACACTGCTTCATGTAGTCGAAAGGGCTGGGGGAGACGCAGGCAAGAAGGCGCTCGTCCTCGATGTGCCCGAGGCCGAGCCGTCCCGCAAGGAACGAAAACGAATTCGCCATGCGCAGGGTGGCGGAGCAGAAGACCACGCTGGCCTTCGGCTTGTAGAGCGCCTCCGCCAGGGCTTCGCCCACCTCGAGCGGGGCGGACCAAGCCTCGGCCTCCGCCGTCCGCCCCCTGCTTTTCTGGACCCAGAAGACGCGCTGCGGGTCGGCCGCCGCCAGCACGGAGGTCACGTCCGAAATGAACTCCTCGATCATCGAGGCGATTCCTTCGAGCTCGCCGGCTTCGCCTTGGAGGAGCGGGAGTTCGGAGTCCCTGCCGGCCTGGAGACTCGTCGCCAGCGCCAGCAGTTCGCCGGCGATCTGCGCAAGGTCCTTCTTGAGTTCGTCCGCGGCGGAGAGTATCCGCGGCCAAGGGTCGGCGGCGAAGTCCGTGCCCACGGCGTCGCCGAAGCGCACCTGTTCCTGGCTGCCGCGGAGCACCTCGGCCAAGGGGTCGAAGAGATTCCGTGCGTTGGCGAGCAGGGCCTCGCCGTGCTCGCGAAGGAGGCGGAGGCTGCGGCGGAGGGAGCGGGCTTCCTCGTCGCTCCACGCCAGGGTCCGCTTGTCGACGTGCTTCCGCAGCGTCTCGAGCACCCCGCCGGGGCGACGGCGCATGGGGACGATCCCCCGGAGCAGGAGGCGCAGGCGGAAGCGCGAGAGTTCGGTGGAAAAGTGGCTGGTGGCGGCCTCTTCGAGGTTGTGCGCCTCGTCGAAGACCACCTGCGCGTATGCCGGGAGAATCGAGCCGGGATGGCCCATGTCGGCGAAGACAAGCGCATGGTTGGCCACGACGACGTCGGCGGCCTGGGCGCGGTTTCGGGCCTTCTGGGCGAAACAGCGGCGCGCGTGGCGGCAGCTGCGTCCATGGCATTCTTCGCCGGAAGAGCAGAGGTCGGCGGCCATCGAAGCGTCGAAGGCGGCGGAGCCCACGAGGGCGTCGAGGTCGCCATCGGGCGTGGAGACCGCCCACGAAATCGCGCGGGCGAACTGCCGAAGGCGCGGGCGGTCCATGCCGCCGATGCCGTGGTCGAGCAGGGCTTCGAGGCGTCGGAGGCAGAGGTAGTTCGATCGTCCCTTGAGCAGGGCCGTGCGCAACGTCCTCTCGCGCCCCTGTGCCTTGGCGAGCGCGTTGACCACGCGGCGCACCCGGGGCAGATCCTTCTCGACCAGCTGCGTTTGCAGGTTGCGCGTGTTGGTGCTCACCACCACGGCGGCGTCGTTGAGGGACGACCACAGCGCGGCGGGGAGCAGGTAGGCGAGGCTCTTCCCCGTTCCGGTCCCGGCCTCGACGAGCAGGTGGCGGCCGGAGTTGAAGGCCTCGGCAACGGCCTTCGCCATGTCCAGCTGGGCCTTGCGGGGCTCGTATCCGGGGATCGACTCTGCCAGGGCGCCTCCGGAATCGAGCATGGCCGCCACGGCATCGGGGTCGATGGGCGTGCAGTCCGCCGGGGCGAGCTGCCGGCGTTTCGGGGGCCACGGCCCGTCCGGGGCGAAGGTATCCGCCCAGTCGCCGTGCGGTGCCTTCGCGCCGGCTTCGGGATCCATCGAGGCGCACACGTCCTCGAGGAGCCCGGCGACGCGCGTGTCGCCCAGTTCGCGGTGGATGGCCAGCACGGTGGAGAGCGCCCAGCCGGGCCAGTCCTGGAATCGCCTCGCAAGGCAGGCGCAGGCGCGTTCGAGAAGCTGCGCACGGGGCTCGTCCGTTCCTGCGGGCGGCGCAAGGAGGGGCTTTCCGCCCGCGGACAATTCCGCCGTCATCTCGTGGATCGTCTCCGCCGTGGAGGCGGGGAAGGCGAGACGGAAGAGCTCCTCGAAGAACTCTTCGCCAGGCGTAGGCGATGGGGCGGACATGGAGGCGGGGCTATTCCCAGACGAGCTTGCCCCAGAAGCCGGGCTGGAGCTGGGCTTCGGAGGGGACGTCTGCGGTGATGCCTGTGGATTTGTTGCTCCAGTAGAGGCGTGCGGAGGTGGTGGAGCCGTCGCCGCGGAGGACGCCGATGTCCGCCGCCTGCGCCTGGCCGGCCTTCGGCGTGATGCCGAGCACGGCGAGCGGCACGGAGAGTTCGAAGGCGCCGCGGCCGTTGTCCGCCAGCTCGATCCGATCGCCCACGTCCTCGACGCGGTCGAAGGTGATGGTGCGCCAAGGCGAACTGAAGGGCACCTTGGCGTCGTCGGGCGTGCCGGGGACCACGGCGGTGTAGAGCAGGGCGCGGACGGTGTCGCCCACGCGCGTCACGAGCAGGCGCTTGTCGCCGGGGACGGGTTCGGTGCGGTTCGGGTCGGCCTCGGGGTCGGCCGCGATCATGAGGTCCAGGGCGCCGCCGGTCTTGAAGAGCGCGTTCGGCATTTCGCCCGAGTTGCGGAGCAGGTGGCGCTCGGCGGTGTCCCACGCCGCGTAGAGGCGGTCGCCGGAGGCGGCCACGGCGCCGAGGATGTGGTAGGGGCGGGAGTCGGAGTTGAAGTTCGCGCCCATGCCGGCCTTGACGATTTCGACGAACGAGGCGCCCTGCCAGTCGGCGAGGTCGCCATCGACGGCGGGAGCGGTGTCGAGGATGCGCGCGCGCATCACGCCCGAGCCCTGCGCGGCGCGGCGGAGGGCCTCGCGCCGGTTCTCGAATTCGATCGACGCCTGGATCCGTTCGGGCGTGACCTCCACGGTGAAGGGCTTGATCGGGCGGAGGGTCTCGAGGCCGTCAAGCCGCACGATGCATCCGCTGTTCACGATGTAGGTCCGGCCGTTGGGGAGGCAGGTGAGCGAAGGCCAGAAGTTCTCGTCGTGCAACGAGAGGTGGCCCACGGGCATCCCGCGTTCGGCGGTGGGCATGCGCCACAGCGGCGCGGTGCGGACGTCGTGGAAGACGGTCGTCACGAACAGGCCGTCCCGCGTGAGGATGTAGAAGTTGCCCATGTTGGCGTTGACCGCCCAGAGCGGGCCGACCTTCGACTTCTTCGGCTCGAAGAAGCCGTTCATCATGCGGGTGACGCCGATCAGCTGCCCGGGCGCGGTGGGGACGTCGCAGTTGTGCGAGGCGTGGAGGCCAGGCCAGGGGTTGGGGATGGACCAGACGGCCTTGCCGTCCTTCACGCCGGTCACGGAGTAGGGGCTGAAGGGCTGCACGCCAAGGGTGACGACCGCCTCGTCGGAGTCGTCGCAGAGCATCTGCCCGCCGCCGGAGGAGTAGGCCCAGTAGACGTTGGTGGCGACGGTTTCGAGGTCTTCGAGCGAATAGTCGGGCACGCCCGCCCGGTCGATGGATCGGGGGCGCAGGCGGTAGGCGGTCGAGTCGATGCGCGAGATGGCGAAGGAGAGATCTTCCATCACGTTGACGCCTTGGACGCCGCCGCGACGCATCTGGATTTCCCCGGGCTGGACGTCGGCGTCGCCGTTCCGGTCCACCCACAGGAAGAAGGCCGGCACCTGGAAGCTGCGGTCGGGCTCGGTGGTCGAGTCGTCGCGGGGAGGCCAGCAATCGGCGAAGGTTTCGTTCTTGAGGAGGTACCCCCAGTTCGCATTGCCGAAGGCCGCGATGGGCACGGCGATGCCATCGCGCTCCTGGAAGAGCACCACGGAGGGGCTTCCGGCGACGGGGCTGGAGTTGTAGGTGTTCGAGTAGTAGCGGCGGCGCTTGCGGGTGAAGACATGCTCGGGGGCGGCGCAGCCGATGCGGTGGACGAGGTCGTTCGGGACGGCGCGATAGGGCACGTTCACGAGCCGGCTTCCGCCGGTCTTCCAGTCGATGTCGAACTCGAGCGTGCCGCGGTTCTCGTCCGCGTAGACGAAGCGATTCGCGTTGTCCATGGCGAGGGAGCCGCCTCCGCCGTACTTGGCAGGGCCGTAGACGGCCTTTTGGAGGCTTCCGTCCGGGATGGACCACACGCTGACGCGCTTGGGCACGTAGTCGCATTCGGCGACCCACAGCTGGCCCTCGGAATCGACCGCAAGGCCGGCGGGGCAGTTCATGTGGAGTTCGTCGTAGGGGCCGGCCGCCGGGGCGCCGGCGTGGCCGAAGACGCGGCCGGGCGTCCCGTCCTTCGCGAAGGATTTCACCTGGTGCGAGTCGCCCCAGTCGCTCACGTAGAAGGCGCCGTCCGGACCCGTCGCGAGGTACTGCGGATCGGCGAAGCCGCCCGCCACCACGACGTCGGCCTTCGCGCCGGCGAGCGCCCCGTCCGCGGCGGGCGCGACGCGCACGACCCGGTTGCCGGCCACGACCAGCAGCGTGCCGTCCGCCTCCATCGCGAGACCGCGCGGCGACGGCAGGCCGAGGAAGTCGGCGACGGCGCCGGAGGCGTCCACGCGCGCCACGACGTCGAGGGCCGGCACGCTCACGTAGACGTTCCGGTTCCACGCCGCGATGGATCCGAGGTCGAAGCGGTTCGTAGGCGCACGGTCCGCGGCAAGGAAGGGATTGAAGGGCCCGTTGAAGACCCCCGCGGCGTCGAGCCAGCCCCGGCCGTTGTTCCGGAGCGCGGTGAGGCGCAGTTCGGTGGGGTTCGTCCCTTCCGTCCAGGCCGCCGCCGCGTAGACGCTGATGCCGGGATCGGCCTCGGGTCCGGCGTCGTGGGCGAGGAAGGGGGCCGCCGTCCAGTGGCCGCCGAGCCACTTGAGGCCGCCGCGCTTGGTGGCGTCGAGGTCGGTCCAGATGAGTCCATCCGGCCCTTCGGTGACATAGGCGCCGAGGAAGACGGCGGGCGCGGCGGTGGGCGAACGCCCGGCGGGGACGAAGGCGGCGGACTGCGGGGCGGAGTGGTTGGCAAGCCACGCTCCCGTGTGGTCCGGGACATCCCACGGCGGGTTGCCGGGGGCGTAGACGGCGAACTCGTAGCGGGCGTCGATCGCGGCGTGCCACAGGCCGCGCACGCGATAGGTCCCCGGTTCGACGAAGCGGGTGGGGATGTGCCAGAGGCCGTGGTTCTGGGCGTCTTCGTCGCGCAGCAGGTCGTCGGAGCCGTCCCACCAGGCGACGTTGCGCCCCTTCGGGAACGGGGCGTCGGAGACGAGGTTGCGGACGCGCGTGCCATCTTCCTTTTCGATGACCAGGGTGACGAATCCGTCGGCGGGGGTCGTAAATTCGACGGGGATGGGGGGATGGATGTCGTCGGGCTTCTCGAAGGCGGGCGCCGCGAGCGGGGCGTCGCCCAAATCGTGCAGGGCGAAGAGTTCGCCGAGCCACACGCGCTTGCCGTCAACGGTGTTGTCCATCACGTGGGGGTGGCCCACGGGCGTGGGCCCGGTGAGGCGCAGGCGGACGGCGCGTGTGGTGGCGGCGGATTCGAAGCCGGCGATGCAGGGCCAGAGCTGCACGGGGTAGCCGCTTTGGAAGCCCTCTGCGGCGGCGACGCTCTTCCATCCGGCATCGGACGCGTCGAGCGGGTGGAGGGATTCGGGGCCGGCGTAGACCTGGACGTCCGCGCTTCCGAAGCCCGTCCAAACGGTCAGGATGGCGTCGAGGGGGATTTCCGAAGGCCAGTAGGCGACGAGCCATTCGGGATCCTCCGAGACGGGCAGGCGGTTCCCGGCCTGTTCGCGGTTGGCGTTCTCCCAGGCGTTCCAGGAATTGTCGCACCCGTCGAGGATGCGTCCGGCCATGCTGTTGTTCGACTTCGCGGCGGCGGTGGCGACACGGGAGAAGTTCGCCCACCGTTCGGAGAAGGCCATCGAGATGCCGAGGGCGCCGTGGTATTCGTTCGCGCCGGAGGCCGCCTCGTGCGTGTAGCGGATGGCGCGGGTGGAGATCACGGAGGGGAGCGTCCAGAGCGTGACGGCGTCGCGCGCGCCCGGCTCGTCGCTGGTCGTTCCGCCGACGTCCAGGCGCCCGGCGGGAATCCACTGCGTCTCGTCGGCGAGGTCGCCGGGATAGGCGGCGTCCGGCTTCAGCACGCTCACGCGAAGCGCGCCGCGCGCCAGCACCGAGCCGATGTCAACGGGCTCCTTGAAGGCCACGCGCAGATGGCGGGTGCCGGGCGTCTTCGATCCGGCGAAGGCGATGCCGGCCCATTCGGGCATCCGCTCGCGGGTCCAGATGGCGTTGCGGGGTTCGTTCGGGATGGTGCGTTCGCGGGGTTCCGCGCCCGGATCCCATTCGCAGAAGGCCTCGGGATCGAGGTTGTCGATCGAGACGGGGTTCGTGAAATCGGCGGCGGCCGCGACGGCGGCACAGACGGCCGCGAGAAGAAGCGCGAAGGTCTTTTTCATGATGGAAACGAAGGTATCAAACCCCGCTTCCCGCCGTCAATCGCAGGCGTTCCGCCGGGATGAAAATTTTCCGGGGCCGGGACAGGCGGATCCGATTTCCACGATGGCGCGAAGCCAGGTGGCGAGGGTTTCGCGGTCGGCGGGCGAGAGGGCGCGGACGGCGTCCACATGCGTCCCTTCGATGGCCAGAAGGCGTTCGAGGGCGGCGGCGGCGGCATCGGAGACCGCGACTTCGGACCGTCGTTCGAGGCGTTCCGCCAGGCGATCGGCAAAGGCCGGGGCCTCTTCGAGGAAGTTGCGTTGCGAGGCGAGGGCGTCGGAGCCGGGCGCCTGCGTCGCGAGCACGTCCGCCGAAAGGGCGACCTTCTCGCGAAGGCGCCCGATCCACCGGGCGCGCTCCTCCAGGCATTCGCCCAGGCGGGCGAGCGCGCCTTCGAGGCAGGCCGCGCCGTGGGGCGTGGCGCGGAGGCGCGGAGCGCGCGCGAGGCGGTACCAGGCATCGAGGGCGAGGAGGTTGCCGATGTAGGCGAAGTTGTTGGCGGCGAGACGGTCCACCTTGCCGTACACGCGCATGTCGTACGGCCGGGCACACTCGGCGACGGGCCGCGGCACCACCATGAGGTCGGGCTCGAGGACGTCCTGCCGGCAGATCTGGCCGGCGGGCAGCACCGTGCCGAACTCGAGGCGCGAAGGGCCCACGAGCCCCCCCTGGCCGCCGAGGAAGATGGGGGGGCGGTCGAGCATCACGCCGCGCGGCACATCGCCCAGCAGCGAGGGCGTCGCCTTGTCGCCATGCGGCGTGAAATTGAAGTGGATGTAGGAGGAGCCGACCTCCGAGTGATCCTTGCGCGAAGTGCCGCCCGCCATCAGGCAGTCGCAGAAGTTCGCGAGGCTTCCCATCGTCACGAAGGGCAGCAGGAGGGTCTGCTTGAGGCCGACGCAATGGCCGAAGGCCACCTCCTCCTCCAGCAGGGTTCCGGGGCGCACGTGCGCGCCCACGCCTCCGTCGACACCGTCGAGAAGCGTGGCGTGATCAAACGATCCGCCCCGCAGGCGCACCTTCGCGCCCAGCTGGCAGTCGCGCAACGTGAGCGGGCCCTCTTCGCCCAGGATGCACCCGGGGCCCACCGAGAGGGTCTTTCCGGAGAAGCGGCAGCCCGGATGGATCACGGTGCCTTCGCCAAAGCGGGACGGATCGATGGATTCGTCGAACCAGGTGGACGCTGGATCCAGCACCCGCACGCCTCGTGCGGAAAGGGCGTCTGCGATGTGGCATCGTGGAGAGGAGTCGCGCATGGGAAGCTCCGGTTTCAAGGGGGTGTATCCGGGACAGGGGCGGGGGGATGGGTCATGGCGCCTCGACGCCCATGGCCACGAGAGCCTCCTCCGCTCCGTCCACGAGGGACAAGGAGAGATGGTTGTGGTTGTAGCGTCCGGTCCGGACGAGGGTCTCCAGCAGCGGGAAGACCGGCACCGTTTCGGTCCAGAAGGTTTTCCCCACGAAGACCATGGGGCTGGGGAAGCCCAGGGTGACGTAGTGGTTCTGCACCGCCTCCTGGAAGATTTCCTGGAGGGTTCCGGGACCTCCCGGCAGGAAGAGGGTGCCGCCGTACGCCTCCGTCAGCAGGAGATCTTCGCGAAGGCTGTTTTCGAAGAACTTCGCGATGTGGGTGGCGAACGGCGTGGAGGGTTCGTTGTCGAAATGCCAGGTGGGGAAGGAGAGGCTGGCGAATCCGTGCTCCTGGGGGAAGCGCTCGATCACTTCGAAGGCGGTGGAGAGCCAGTATCCGGAATGGTGGTCGCGCGCCGGCGCGAGGATCGAAAGCGCATCGTCCATGGCCGAATCGCCGCGCCCGGCCAACCAGGCCCCCAGGTGTGTCGCCTCCATGGCGCCGGGGCCGCCGCCGCTGAGCATCAAGCGTCCCCGTTCGGCCAGCCGCTTGGACACCTCCACGACGAGACGGTAGCAGGGGTCGGTGCGCTGTAGCGCATGCCCGCCCAGGATGGCGACGACTCGGGAGGGATCGAAGTCCGCGAGGAAGCGGGTCATGGCCTGGCGGATGTGGAAATCATGCTCCGTCCGTGCCCACAGCTCTTCGGTGGGGGCCTTGAGGCCGCCCGATTCCTGCATGTGGCGCGCGATGCGTGAATCCAGGCACTGCTCGAGGCTGGCCGGATTCCGGCGGTCGAACGCATCGAACAGCTCGCCGGCCGAATACAGGCGGTCGCGGCGGCGCTGAAAGGGGAAGAGCATCTCTTCCGACGCGCAAGCATCCCGGTTCGCCGTCCCCGTGTCATCGCCATTGGATTGACAAATCGCGGGACAACGGGGATGTCCTTTCCCGCGATCGAATGTTGTACGACACCTTCCCATAAGGGCGCGATTCTCGCACAAAGCGCGATTTGTCGTCAACGCCAATGGCAATCGCGCAGTTGGTTTGGTGGGGGGCGTGCGCATCGGCGGGCTTGTGCTGCGACCGCGGACGGGGTAACGTATCCTGCGTTTCGCCATGGGCGAACAGAGAGGAGCTGGCGGTGAAAGCGAAACGAATGGGCGAGAAGGGGCGCGAGGTGCGGATCGGCATCGTGGGCGTCGGCGGGCGCGGCTATGGGCAGATGCTGACCCTGCTGGATATGCCGGACGTGCGCGTCGCCGCCGTGTGCGACGTCTATCCCGACCGCGTGGAGCGCGCGCGGAAGGGCGCGGAAGAGAAACAGGGATTTAAGCCGGACGGTTTCGCCGACTACCGCGAGCTGGTCTGTCGCGACGACCTCGAGGCGGTCGTGATCCTGACCTCCTGGCAGACGCACGTGCAGATCGCCGTGGATGCCATGCTGTGCGGCAAGACCGTGGCGATGGAGGTCGGCGGTGCGGCCTCGGTCGAGGAGTGCTGGCAGTTGGTGCGCACCAGCGAGGCGACCGGCAAGCCCTGCATGCTGCTGGAGAACTGCTGCTACGGCCTCGAGGAAATGGCCCTGCTCAACATGGTGCGGCAGGGGCTCTTCGGCGAACTGGTCCACTGCCGGGGCGGCTACCAGCACGACCTGCGCGAGGAGATCGGCATGGGGGATGTCAACCGGCACTACCGGCTCGACAACTTCCTGCACCGCAATGGCGAACTCTACCCCACGCACGAGCTGGGGCCGATCGCCAAATACCTCGGCCTGAACCGCGGGAACCGCATGCTCGCGCTGGCCAGCATGGCCTCGAAGGCCGTCGGCCTCAAGGCCTGGCTCCGCGAACACCGCCCCGACTCGCCGCTGGCCGGCAGGCAGGTCAACCAGGGCGACATCGTCACCACGATGATCTCCTGCGCCAACGGCGAGACGATCCTCCTGACGCACGACTGCACGCTGCCGCGCCCCTACTCGCGCGGCGGACGCATCCAGGGCACGCGCGGCATCTGGATGGAGGACAACCGCAGCATCTGCCTCGAAGGCCGCTCGCCGGCCCATGCCGGCGAATGGACGCACCGCTGGGAGTCCGACAAGGAGTACATCGAGAAATACAAGCATCCGCTCTGGAAGGCCTATGAGGAGTACGGGCTGCGCGGCGGCCATGGGGGCATGGACTACCTCGTGCTGCGCGCCTTCATCGAGAGCGTGCAGGAGGGCAGGCAGACCCCGATCGACGTCTACGACGCCGCCTCCTGGATGGTGATCACCGCACTGAGCGAGCAGTCGGTGGCCCTGGGCGGACAACCGGTTCCGGTGCCCGACTTCACCCATGGCGCCTGGATCAACCGCGGCGCGCCGGATACGGGCATGTATTCGCTGGATGCCATTGGCGGCACATCGGCCTAGATTCCCCGCTCGTCGGGTGCAAGCCTTGCGCCACAGCGGATGCAACATTTCCCGAAAAGAAAGCCAAGAGCCCGACACCCACTCCGGCGAACCCGGCGATATGCTTCGCGACCGCATGGCCAGGTGGCATGACCGGGCGCACCCGGTCCATGCGCCAGGCTCCGTCCAACCCGGCCGCAGGGGGGCTACTGCAACCAGTTGCGCTCCGTCAAGACCCGATAGAAGGTCATTCCATTGGCTGGGGACGTGTCGATATACAGCAGCGGCGCATCGTTAGACGGCCATCGGGAACTCTCGAAAATCGTGTCGAGCGAGTTGCTGGGCGCATGACTCCAAGTCCGCAAATCCATGCTCCGCTCAACCCGGTAGAAGTTGCCGCCTTTCGCGTTCCATCGTATCCAGTTGAATGATTCGAGCCGACCCAAGGCGATGATACGGAAGATGTCCCCGCTGTCGAGCGGGTTCGTTGCCGCCTGAATCTCTTGGCCGTCCAAGGCACCGTCACCGTCACTGTCAGGGTTGGACATGTCCGTTCCTATGGCGTGCTCCGTTGGGTCGCCGAGGCCGTCCGAGTCGCTGTCCCATTCGAAAACGTGCGCAGAACCGGAACCGATCCCGCCGTCGCCATCTCCCTAAACCCCCATCACGATCACATCCCCGGCAGCCGCCACGGGAGAGTCGCACCACGATGGCACGCCGATGACGTCAGGACGCAACACGGCCACTTGGGTCCATGATCCCGGAACCGCGCTGGAACACGTGGGCCTCGGGGCGCTCGCCCGTGGTGCCGACCACGATGAGATCCCCGGACGCCGCCACGGTGGCGCCGAAGCCGCTTGCCGTGACAGGCTGGCGTCAGAGTTGCCGTCCTGAACCACGATGCGCCCCGTTTTTCCAGCACATACACGGCGCCCGTTCCGCCGTTTTTCCCGGGGGCGCCCACGACAATTCGTGTGCCCGACAAAGCTATAGCACTACCGAAGCCATCGCTAGACTGGGCGTCCTCTGGCTGGTATGTTTTAGTCTGTCGCCAGACTCCTGCGGTCCGCTCGAACACATAGACCTTGCCGATTGCATCTGTAAACATTTCTCCCCCAGCTATGACCACGAGGATATCGCCGTCGAGGGAAACGGACTGTCCGAAGCGGTCGTTCAACGTTGCATCGTTGGCGCGGAGCGTGGCCTTCTGAGTCCAGGTTCCCCCCTCCAGATCGAAGATGTAGACCGAACCGGGAGGATCGGTCCACCATCCACGCGGTGTCCCGACCGCAATCGTTTCTCCTGAAATGTCTAGTGATACACCGAAAAGATCCCAGGCTTCTCCATCCGTAGCCGTCAGTTCGGCGGTATGTTGCCATCCATTGCCTGTTTGTTGGTAGACATGGGCTGAACCGGTATATACATCGTCGCTGGGACCGGTTAATGCGCACACGATATTCGAGCCGTCAATTGCGACGGCAGACCCGAACCAGTCGTCAGGAAGAGGGCAGGGAGCCTTTAATTTCTGCATTTGAGTCCACAGCCCGTTCGAGCGGGAGAAGACATAGGCTGCGCCGGCAAACTCGTCGTCGCCGCAAGCACCAATCACCAACGTTTCACGAGATGCCGCCACATCACATCCGAGACGAAGGTCCGGCTTCAAATCATGAACCCTCAAGTTGAAGCTCGTGTATTCCGCAGCCTCGGATTGTACGGCGCAGGAGAAGATCGACAGGGAGAATCCGAACAACAAACCGAGTGGAGTCCGCTTCCTGCCGACCTTCCGAAAGCTTGTGGCGTTGACCCGTTGCCTACATCCCTTCATGGTTCCCTATTCCAGAGGATATCGTCGACGATACCTGCATTCTTGTTCATTCAACATAACGCAAAGCCGACATCGGGACAAGGGTAATCGGGTGGCGAAGGGGCGCGGGAAGCACATGGGATATTGGCGGGACGTGGATGGTTTCTCCTCGAGAAGGTAAAGCAGGGGGCGACCATAGGCTTTGTCGCAGCCAGTTGGCAGACGTTGTCGATTCGAATGACGACGTGTGGGCCGAAGGCGCAGCCTTTACGCACGCCCCTGTCGTCCGCCGATTGCCCGATCGGCGCGTCTACGGCACGCGGACGAGGGCGGCGTGCCAGGCGGGGATTGGGGGGAGGGTCACGACGATTTCGCCCTGTTTCCAGTCCTTCGCCGGGCAGAGGATTTCCCACGTCGCGTTGTCGGAGAGCATCCCGAGCGGATGCGCGGCGTCGTGGCGGACGCGCAGGCGAACGCCTTCCGCCGCGTCGTTGGAGAGGTTGAGCAGCACGGCGGCGGGGCGCCCCTGCGCGTCGCGGCGCGCCCATACGGCCACGCGATGGAAGCTCGTGATTTGGACGGGCAGGCGATGGCCGGTGACCCAGTCCGCGAGGTTCTGGAGCTGCGTCACCTTCGGGAGGCCCGCAATCATGTCCCATGGGTAGTAGCCGAGCACGGCGACGCGCCCGCCCAGCGCATTTTCGTAGACGCCTTCGCAGACGCGCGGGTTTTGGCCGGAGAAATCCGCGGCTTCGGCGAGGGGGCGCGCGCCGTCGCGCGTGGCCCGGAGGAAGTGGGTCTCCCGAGGCCAGAAAGAAGGCCGGCAGTCGCGTATCCAGCCGGCGAAGCGGCCGTTGAGCGGGTCGTCGGTGAAGCGTTCGCGCATGTCGGCGGTTTGGCGATCCACGACCTCCCATCCGGTGAGATCCCCCAGTCCGGCGGCGTTGAGGTACGCGAGGGCGGGTCCGTCGAGGATGACGCCCTTGGAGAGGATTTCGCGCAACTCTTCGGCATTCCATTCGCGGAGGGCATGCGAGGTCAGGAGCGCGCCCAGCGCGGCGTCGGATCGGCTGGCGGAGGGCGTTCCGAAGCGGCAGAGCCCGGTGACGGCGTTCATGTCGCCGCCCCAGCATCCCCAGCCCGGCCATTCGCCTTCGGGGACCATGGCCGCGAAATGCAGCGGGGTGAAGGGCGTCCAGAAGCCCTCGCAGGGGGAGCGTCCGCAGGTGGCCACGATCTGCTCGTGGAAGGGGCGCATCGCCGCGACGGCCTGGAGGAAGGGGAGGGCCTCTTCCGCGGGGTTGCCGCAGATGTCGAGCAGATTCAGCGCCGCGCCGGTGCAGCCCGCGCCCAGTGCGCCGCTGATTTCGGCGGTGAAGAGGGTGCGGCTCTTGCCGAGGCCCTGGTAGGGGAAGTTCTCGTGCTCGTACTGGACGTCGTGGAGCGTGTCCGGCAGAAAGGCCATCTGGCGGCCCACGGAGAGCAGCTTGTCGAAGAGTTGCCCGGGAACGTCGTCCAGGTAGAAGCCGCCGCCGGGGCGGTGGCGGACGGGGAGGCGGCGGGGCCCCGCCATGGCGTCGATCCAGTCGTCGTCGAGGTAGCCGGTGTAGTTGATCTCGGCGGTCATCAGGCCCAGCTCCACGGTGGGGTCGGACGCGTCGACGGCCTTGCGGATGAGGGCGAGGGTGTCCGTGACGAGGCGGTGGTTGCGCCGGAGCCACTTCCGGCGAAGGGCGAGGCGGTCGGCGGCCGGCTCGGCCCCGGCGAAGGCGGCGAGGAGGGACTCGCGCGTCCATTCGCGCCCCGTCTCGGCGGAGAACTCCTCGAGGCATCGGGGGCAGAAGCAGGCGAAGGAGACAAACGGGGCGTGCGACTCCAGCCGAAGGTCGTCGTCCACCCAGATGAAGTCGGGATGGGCGGCGGCGAGAAGGGTGTAGGAGTCGCGGATGTAGCCCTTCACGTCCGGGTCGGCGGGGCAGTAGCATCCTGCCGAGACCGCGCCCGACTTGTCCACCAGGCGCTGCCACGGTTCGGCGAGGGCGTTCGGTGCGTTCTCCTCGAGGTGGCCGATGGTGGGCAGGTGGTTGATGCCGGCGGAGAGGCCGCGCGCCTTGAAGACGGGGAGCACCTCGGCGGCCTGGGCGGCGCGCCGCTTGAGTTCGTCCAGCGGCATGGGCGTGTGGGTGTACGCGGTGAAGAGAGCGACCTCCTCGAAAAGTCCCGGAACGCAGTCGAGCGTTTCGAGAAGATTCTGCAGGCGGGCCGGTTCGCTCCATGTCGGGTAGTGGATGCGCAACGATGCCTTGTAGCTCATGCCCCTTATTATGCACGGGCGACCCCCCGGCATCAAGCCCGGGAGGAGGCGGAGGAGTTGGCGGGCGCGTCTGTCGCGTCTATCGCGACTGTAATAAGGGTGTTTGCGCCCATGGCTCCGGTATGCTACAGTTGCCTCACGGTGCCGCGCGGGGTGCATCCGCCGATGCGCGCGTCCACCAGCCGGGGATCAGGATGCTGGTCTTTGCCGGCCTCATCAGGCGCCCTCCTTCACCTGGCAGCGGTATCCTGGGCAGGTCGCAGGGCATGGGCGAGGTTTATGGATTGGGGGTGAGGCCCTGGAGGTGGACGAAGCCGCCTCCGACGGCGGTCCAGGCGGATTCGTTCTTCCAGTCGATTTTCATGGCTTGTCCTTGTGGTGCTCTTGCAAAGCCCGCCGGGGGACGGCGGCCCCCAGGGGCAAGGGGTTTTGCAAGCGCCTCGTTCTATTGGAGGCTGATGGGTGTTTCCGTCACATCTCCGGAAAACGTACCGCGACCCGCTCCGATCGACGTCCTGCGTCCCCTGCGGATGCCGGGGGCGCAGTTGCTGTGTCAATTCACAGGCTTCCGCCGGACGCTTTCGCCGTTGCAGGGGGGAGCCGCCCTTTCGTATACTATCTCCCATGCGTACGATCCCCTTGATTCCGCTTGCCTTGCTTTGCGCCGCGCTTTCCATCCCTGCTTTCGCGCAGGATGGGGCGGAAGCCCCCGTGGCGGAGGACGGCATGGAAGGAGTGGCGGTGGACGCCGCTCCGCCCGCCGTCGACGGAGAGACGAGGAGTGGCGACGATCTCTTCTTCCCGACGTCCAACTGGCGCGACGCGCCCGATCCGATCGCCAGTCCCGACGCGTTGCCTGGCGGCGAGATCCGCATCGCCGGACCCCAGCCCCCGAAGAGCCTCAACGCCTACCTCGACAACAACACCTTTTCCGCGCAGGTCTTCGGTTCGCTGTATGAGACGCTCCTCTGGGCGGATCCGATCACCAGCGACTATACGCCCGGCCTCGCGAAGTCCTGGACCCTCTCCGCGGACAAGAAGGTCTTCACCTTCACGCTCGACGAACTCGCGCGCTGGAGCGACGGGCGCCCGGTCACCGCCGAAGACGTCAAGTGGACGTTTGACCGGCTGATGGATCCCGCCAGCCAGACCGGGCCCATCAAGGTGATCCTCCAGACCTTCACGAACACGCCGCCTGAAATCCTCGGCGAGCGGACCATCCGGTTCACCGCCTCGGAGGTGCACTGGCGCAACCTCGGCGCCATCGGCGGTTTCGAGATCCTTCCGAAGCACGACTTCGAGGGGACGGACTTCAACAAGATCAACTTCCACTTCCCCGTGGTTTCAGGGCCCTACGCCATGGGCTCCATCCGGGAGGGCGTGGAACTCCGCCTCGAGCGGCGCGACGACTGGTGGGCCCGCGCCCGCACCTCCACGCGCGGCACCTGGAACTTCCAGACCATCGTCTACCGCTTCTTCGCCGACCAGGAGAACGCCTTCGAGGCCTTCAAGAAGGGCGAGATCGACGTCTACCCCGTCTATACCGCCCGCATCTGGGCCAACGAGACGTCCGGCCCGAAGTTCGACACCAACTGGATCGTGCGCCGCATCGTGACCAACCACCGCCCGGTCGGCTTCCAGGGCTTCGCCATGAACCTCCGCCGCCCGCCCTTCGACGACGTCCGGGTGCGCCGCGCCATGGCCTACGCGCTCGACCGCGAAACGCTCAACAAGACCCTCATGCACAGCGCCTACTTCCTGCACAAGTCCTACTACGAGGATCTCTACGGACGGTTCCATCCCTGCGACAACACCGAGTACGACTTCGACAAGGACAAGGCCCGCGCCCTCTTCGCCGAGGCAGGCTACGAGCCCGATCCCGCCACCGGGATGCTCGGCAAAAACGGCGTGCCGCTTTCCTTCTCCTTCCTCACCCGCGACGCCTCCACCGACAAGTTCCTCGCCCCCTACTCCGAAGCCCTCAAGGACATCGGCGTGGAGATGCGCATCGAGCGGAAGGACTGGGCCGCCTGGACGCGCGACATGGACGCCTACAACTTCGACATGACCTGGGCGGCGTGGTCTTCCGGCATCTTCAAGGATCCCGAGGGCATGTGGTCCTCCGCCGAGGCCGACCGTCCGGGCGGGAACAACATCACCGGCTTCCGGAGCCCGGACGTGGACGAACTCATCGAGAAGCAGAAGTCCATCTTCGACCCGGGCGAACGCAACGACATCTGCCGGCTGATCGACGCGATCGTCACCGACCAGGTGCCCTACGTGCTGCTCTGGAACACGAAAACCACGCGCCTGCTCTATTGGGACAAGTTCGGGATGCCGCCCACCGTGCTTTCCAAGTACGGCGACGAACGCTCCCTGCTCGCCTATTGGTGGTTCGACGCCGATTCCCAGGCCGACCTCGAGGCCGCGATGGCCGTCGGCGAGGCGCTCCCGCCGCGGCCGGACGTGATCGATTTCGACACGATCTTCTCCGCCCCGTAACGATGGACCGCAAAGGCTATCTCCTCCGGCGCCTCCTTCTCGCGGTTCCGACCTTCCTCGGGATCACGCTGGCGTGCTTCGCCCTCACGCGGATGCTGCCGGGCGGGCCGGTGGAGATCCGCCTCGCCCGGATGCGCGCCATCGGGGGCGAAGGCGGCGCCACGGCGGCCCGCGTGGCGGCGGTCACCGAAGCGCAGCGGGACGAACTGAACCGCCAGTTCGGCTTCGACCGCCCCTTCCTCGAGCAGTACGCCCGCTGGCTCGTGCACGACCGGATGGGGTTGCGCATGGCCTCGTACGACTATCCGAACCGTACGGCCTGGGACCTGATCCGCTCGCGCTTCCCGGTCTCCCTCTCCTTCGGCATCACGGGCGCGCTGCTCAGCTATCTCATCTGCATCCCCCTCGGCATCGCCAAGGCGCTGCGCCACGGATCGCGCTTCGACGCCGTGTCGAGCCTGCTGGTCTTCGCCGGCTACGCGCTTCCCTCCTTCGCGGCGGGCATGATCCTGAAGACGCTCTTCTGCGGCACGGTGGACGGCCTGTGGGACTGGTTCCCCCTGGGCGGGCTCTCCTCGCTCGAAGAAGGCCCGTGGTGGCGGATCTGGGCCGATCGCGCCCGCCACATGGCGCTTCCGGTGCTCTGCTACGTGATGGGCAACTTCGCCGTGCTCACGCTGATGATGAAGAACTCGCTCCTGGACCAGGTGGGCGCGGACTATATCCGGACCGTTCTCGCGAAGGGGGCGTCCACGCGGCGCGCCATGTGGGGGCACGCCCTCCGCAACGCGCTCATCCCCATCGCCACGGGCTTCGGCTCGCTGCTGATGGTGCTCTTCGCGGGTTCGGTCGTGATCGAGCGCATCTTCGAGATCCCCGGCATGGGCCTCCTGAGCCTGTCGGCGCTGGAAGGCCGCGACTACGCGGTCTTCATGGCGATTCTCTCCCTCACCGCCACCCTGCAGCTGCTCGGCAACCTTCTCTCCGACCTCTGCTACATGTGGATCGACCCGAGGATCCACTTCGGGGAATGACGGGGGCGACGGGCGTCCGGCGTCAATCCGGCGTCTTGCGGACGACCCGCCTGGCCTTCCCTTCGGTGCGCGGGAGGGCGCCCACGGGGAAGACCTCGCCCTTCGGCAGGAAGCCAAGGCGATTGCGGAGGTGCTTCGCCACCATGTGTCCGGTGACGCCCGGCTCGGCTTCGACGTGGACGGTGATGTCCGTCAGGCCGTTCTTCTCTTCGAGGAGGATCTGGAACTCGTCCTTCACGCCCGGGATTTCCATGAGGGCCTGTTCGACCTGGCGCGGGTAGAAGTTCACGCCCTTGACGATGAGCATGTCGTCCGTGCGCCCGGTGATGCGGTCGATGCGCAGCGAGGTGCGCCCGCAGGCGCATCGTTCTCGGCTGAGGATGCGCGAGATGTCATGGGTGCGGTAGCGGAGGATGGGCATCGCCTCGCGGGCGAGGGAGGTGAAGACCAGTTCGCCGTGCCCGCCGTCGGGCACGGGTGCGCCGGTGGCGGGGTCGATCACCTCGGTGATGTACTGGTCTTCCCACACGTGGATGCCCTCGTGGGCCTTGCAGTCCATTCCGGTGGTGCCGATGCCGCCGGTCTCGGTCATCCCGTAGATGTCGAAGCACTCGATGTCCAGGCGCCGCTCGATCTTCCGGCGCATCTCGTCCGAGAAGGTCTCCGAGCCGAAGATGCCGACGCGGAGGGAGGGGAGGTCGTGGCGGCCGGAGGGATCGGCGTCGAGCTTCTCGATCAGGCGCGGAACGTAGCTCACGACGCTGCAGAAGCCCTTCACGTCGAAGTCGCGCATGAGCTTGATCTGGCGCTCGGTGTTGCCGGAGGAGGCGGGCACGCAGAAGAGTCCGGCGGCGCGGCAGCCGTGGTAGCAGCCGAAGCCGCCGTTGAAGAGCCCGAAGGTGGGCATCACCTGGAAGGCGTCGCCCGGGCCGAGCCCGGCCATCACGAGGCAGCGGGCCATGCAGTCCGCCCACTGGTCGAGGTCGTGCCGGGTGTAGGCCATCACGACGGGTGTCCCGGTGGAGCCGGAGGACTGGTGGAATTCGAGCAACTCCTCGCGCGGCACGGTGGACATCGCAAGCGGATAGGCGTTGCGGAAATCGTCCTTGGTCATGAAGGGGATCTTCGAAAGATCGTCCAGCGAGGCGATTTCGCGCGGATCCTCCAGCCCGCGGGACATCAGGAGCCGGCGGGTCCAGTCGTTCGACCAGACGCGCTGGAGGGAGTTGCGAAGGCCCTGGAGCTGGAGGGCGGCGAGTTCGTCGCGGGAGAAAGTTTCCGCGGGATGATGGTAGTCTTTCATGTCACGGTCTCTTTCGGCAGAAACATACCGATAGCATGCCGCGCAGGGGCAGGCGAAGGTTTTTTTTTCGACCGGCCGTTCCGGAAGGGGGTACCGCCTTGCGTGCGGCGGCCTGGTTTCGTCCGTTCCGCCGGGCCCCTTTCGCGGCATGCCGCCGGGGCTAGAACTGGTCCCGGTAGTAGTCCTTGATCCGGCTTTCGAAGCCGAAGGTCGACGCGATGAGGGCGGCGCGGATCCACATCCCATTGCGCATCTGGCGCCAGTACATGGCGCGGGGGTCGTTGTCGACCTCCTTGGAGATTTCGTCTCGGCGCGGCAGGGGGTGCATGATGATGCTGGTGGGGGAGAGGAGCTGGAGTTCCTCGGGTCCGATGTGGAAGTGCGAGGTGTCGATGGCCTTGCTTTCTCCTGCGGTGGCATCCCACTCGTCCTGGATGCGGGTCATGTAGACGGCGTCCGCGCCGGGGAGTTCTTCGCGCAGGTTGTCGGAGAGGGCGAAATCCACGTGGCTCCGCCGGAGGAGGTCCTGGATATCCTCGCCGAGCTGGAGCGCGGCGGGGGCCACGAAGCGCTGGCGGATGTTCGGGAAGAGGGTGAGCAGGTAGGAAAGCGAGCGCACGGTGCGGCCGCGCGCGAGATCGCCCACGAACACCACGGTGCAGTCGCGGAGCCCGCCTTTGCGCTCGAAGCTCCGCAGGAGGGTGTAGATGTCGAGCAGGGCCTGGGTGGGATGCTGGTCCTTGCCGGAGCCGGCGTTGATGATGGGGACGGGGCGGTCGGAGTTGGAGAGCGTCCAGGCCATGCGCTCGGCGAGCCCCTGTACGGGCGACCGCATGATGATGAGGTCGAAGTACGAGCTGAACGTGCGCACCGAATCCTCGCGGGACTCCCCCTTGAACTCCGAGGAGATGGCGGAGTCGCGCACTTCGCCGCATTGCAGCCCCAGGATCTGGCAGGCGGAGAGGAAGGAGAGGAAGGTGCGCGAGCTCGGCTGGGAGAAGTAGAGCATGGCGCGCTTGTGGCCGATCAGCGAGTGGAGGAAGAGGGTGCCGTCCCGGGTCTTCGCGATGGCGCGGATGGCGTTGGCCGTGGCCGCGAGGGACTCCAGGCGCGCGCGGTCGAACTGCTGGGCGAAGAGGGTGTGGAAGGTTCCGCCGTCGTCGGGGCGGGCCAAATAGGGATTCTTCTCGAGGAGAGGGAGTTTTTCGAAATCGTCCCAGGAGATATCGATGATTCGCTTGCGCATGGGGGGCTCCGCTGTTTAGGCGGATCCGCCAACGTATCCGCCGGGGCGTAAGGATAACACCCCCGCCCCCTTCACCCGCAAGACAAAAAGTCACGGAACCTCTTTGCCGTCGATTCCGTGACTTTCGATACTGGTGGAGCGAAGGGGATTCGAACCCCTGACCCCCACGTTGCGAACGTGATGCTCTACCAACTGAGCTACCGCCCCAGGGTCAAAAACAGGCGAAAGTATATCGTGCCGAAGCCTCCGCCGCAAGCAGGAAAACAGCCCCTGCGCGGACGGCTCGCAATGCATGACGCCGAAATTGCGAAGGCCCGCGGGACGCGACCCTTTCGGCTTTCGCTTTCGGGTCTGATAGCCGATAATGACCGCCAACGTCCAAACAGGGAGAACACCATGCAGAACGTCTTAACCATCCTGGTCGTCGTCGTCGTCGTGCTGGCCGTCTTCGCGATCGGCATCTACAACTCGCTGGTCACGCTGCGCCAGCGCTACAAGAACGCCTTCTCGCAGATCGATGTGCAGCTCAAGCGGCGCTACGACCTGATCCCCAACCTCGTCGAGACCGCCAAGGGCTACATGAAGCACGAGCGCGAGACCCTCGAGGCCGTGATCCAGGCGCGCAACCTGGCCATGAACGCCTCGCAGCAGGCCGGAGCCGCCGTGGGCCAGCCCGACGCCATGCGCTCGCTCAACCAGGCCGAAGGCCAGCTCAGCGGCGCCCTGGCGCGCCTGATGGTGGTCGTCGAGCGCTACCCCGAACTCAAGGCCGACAAGAACATGGCCCTGCTCCAGGAGGAGATCACGGCCACGGAGAACAAGGTCGCCTTCGCGCGCCAGGCCTACAACGATGCCGTCACGGCCTACAACACCAAGCGCGAGCTCTTCCCCGCCAACCTCTTCGCCGGGCTCTTCGGCTTCCTGCCGGCCTCGCTCTTCGAGATCACCCGGGACTCGGAGCGTGACGCGCCGAAGGTCCAGTTCTAGTTCCGGTCGTCCGCATGGATTTCTTCGAGCATCAGGAACGGGCACGCCGTCTCTCGCGGCGCATGGTGTGGCTGGTCGCCCTCGCGGTGCTCGGCGTGCTGTTCGTGTTGCACCTGCTCGGCGGCACGGCCTGGCTGATGCTGGCCGAAGAGCCGCCGGCGCAGTTGTCCCAAGTCCTGCTTGAGCCGAGGCTGCTGCTCGCCACCCTGGTCTTCGGCGGCGGCATCATCCTGGTGGGCACCCTGGTCAAGCTCCACTCCCTGCGGGGCGGCGGAGCGGCGGTGGCGCGCGCCATGGGCGGCACGGAAATACGCCCGGATACCGGCAGCTTCGCGGAGCGGCGGCTCCACAACGTGGTCGAGGAGATGGCCCTCGCCGCCGGCATCCGCGTGCCGCAGGTCTTCGTGCTCCGCCAGGAGAAGGGGCTCAACGCCTTTGCCGCCGGCTACTCGCCGGACGATGCGGCCGTCGCCGTGACCCAGGGCCTGCTCGACACGCTCAACCGCGCCGAGCTCCAGGCCGTGATCGGCCACGAGTTCAGCCACATCCTGAACGGCGACATGCGGCTCAACATCCGCCTGATCGGCGTCCTGGGCGGCATCCTCTGCATCTCCGTGGCGGGGCGCCTCATCATGGAAACGGCCGTCCGCTCGCTGCGCTACTCCTCGGGCAGGCGCAGCCGCGACAAGAAGGACGACGGTGCGGCCGCCGTCCTCTTCTTCGTGCTGCTGGGCCTGGCGGTCTGGATCATCGGCTCGGTGGGCGTCTTCTTCGGACGCCTGCTGCAGAGCGCCATCTCGCGCCAGCGCGAATACCTCGCCGACGCCTCCGCCATCCAGTTCACGCGCGATCCCACGGCGCTGGCCAACGCGCTCAAGATCATCGGCGCCGTTCCGCAGGGCGCGCGCGTGCGGGCCGGCCGTGCCACCGAGGTCTCGCACATGCTCTTCGCCAGCGGCATGGCCAGCCTCTTCGCCACCCATCCGCCGCTCGTCAGACGCATCCGGCGCATCGAGCCCGCATTCGACGGCAACTTCAGCGCCGTCGGCAACCTGCTGGCCGCCCGGAAGCAGACGAAGGCGGACGAGACGGATCGCGACGAGGATTCCCTGGCGTTTGGCGGGGTACTCCACCAGGCCTTGCGCGCAACCGAGGCCACCGCAGGCGACCTTCCATCCGCATGGCTCGCGCCGGAGGAGCGCGCCGCCCTGCGCGACCCCGCCGAAGCCATCGGCTGCATCTACGGCGCACTGCTGGCGCCGGAGGGCGAACCCCAACTGCGCGAGCGCCAGACGGCCTCGATCGCGGCGGCGCACGGCGCCCATGGACAGTCCATCGTGCAGGCCGCCACCGGCTGGCAACGGCGGCACCGGGACCGGACGGCGCGCCAGCGCCGCATGGCCTGCGAACTGGCCGCCGAGCAGTTGCGCCACCATCCCGCAGAGGAGCGGGAGCAGATCGTCGCCCAAATCACGACACTGAGCCACCTCGACGGCAGTGTCGACGACTTCGAGTTTGCGCTGGGCTATCTCATCCGCCGCCGTCTGAGCCCCGAGCCGGCCGAGGCACGGATGTCGAGCCTGCCTCCCGCCGCCCTGGCCGGCGAGATCTCGCTGGTGCTCTCGATGCTGGCGCACACCGGCCAGACCAACCCGCAGGACGCCGCCGCCGCATGGGAGGCCGGCACGAGGGGGCTGGCCGATCCTGCGGACGGCGCGTCGCTCTTTCCCGGAATCGCCTTCGACCCCGACGCCCTCGACGACCTCGCGGCCATCGAGAACGCGCTCGAACGGCTCATCCGCCTGACGCCGATCTGCAAGCGCGAACTGCTGGACACCGGCATGCGGATCATCCGTCACGACCACACCATCACCGATGCCGAGGAGAACATGATCGCGGCCATTGCCGACGCCATCCATGCCTACGGGTGGCAAATCGCCGCCTAGGAGCTGCACCATGGCAGGCAAAACCAAGAAGCCCGTGGCCCCCGCCGCCGCCGGACGCTCCCATGAAACGGGGCAACCATGCCGGTCTGGCGCAGGTGCTGGGGTTGCGACGTACGATGGGAGAATTCCGTAATGACACCCGATGAAATCCGTTCCAAGGTCTCCGGCGTCCTTGCCGTCGCCGCCGATGGCGCACACGCCTCGTGCGTCTACACGGGCGACCTGCTTTCGGATGTAATGGCGCACGCCGGGGAGGGATGCGCCCTCGTCACCGTCCAGAACCATCTCAACACCATCGCCGTCTGCACGCTCGTCGGCTGTTCCGTGATCGTCGTTTGCCATGATCGTCCCATCCCGCCCGACATGGCCGAAGCCGCCGCCCGCGAGGGGGTCGCCATTGTCACCACCCCCCTTTCGCAGTACGCCGCCTCCCTCGCCCTTTCCGGGCTGCCTCCGTGCTGAGCTCCGTCCGAGGGACCGTCCCGCCCAATCCCGTTCCATCGTCGTTCGACCGTGCGCTTCGACCTCCACATCCACTCCTGCCTCTCCCCGTGCGCATCCCTCGAGATGTCGCCTGCGGCGATTGTCCGCCGTGCGACGGAGGCGGGGATGGACGGCATCGCGCTCACGGACCACCAGAGCGCCCGCAACGCGCCGGCCATGGAGACCTGTGCGCGGAACGCCGGCCTGAAATGCCTCTTCGGGCTCGAGGTGTCCACTTCCGAGGGGGCGCACACGCTCGCCCTGTTCGACACGGTCGGGCAGGCGCTCGCGATGACCGACTGGGTCTACGCCGCCCTCCCGAAGCGCGTGAACGATCCCGAGACCTTCGGCGATCAGCCGGTCGTCACCTGGGACGACGAGATCATCGAGCTGGAATGGCGAATCCTCGCGATGCCCTGCCGGCATTCCATCCCCGAAACCTCCGCAAAGGTCCACGAACTTGGCGGACTCTACCTCGCGGCGCACATCGACCGCTCCACCTTTTCCGTGATTTCCGCGCTTGGAGCGATCCCCGAGCCCTTCGAGGGCGGCGGGCGCTACTTCGACGCGGTCGAACTGTCCCGCACGGCGGACGCCGGCGCCTGGCTGCCCCGGGCGGAGGGATACGCCGTCATACGCTCTTCCGACGCCCACAACCCCGACGATGTGGCGCGCGCCTGGACCGAGGCGGCGCTCCCCGAGTTCACCGTCGCGGCGCTCCGCGAGGCCTTCGCCACCCGCTCCACCACGCTTTCGCCCGCGATCTCCCACTTCTGACCCCCTCCCCGCCACCATGCATGCGACCTTGGCCGACGTGATTGCAGACACCGCCCAGAACTCCATCGAGGCGGGTGCCGGGAACATCGCCGTGACGCTCGTCGAAGAAGACGGCCGCGTGTCCGTATCGATCCACGACAACGGCAAAGGCATGGACGACGCCACGGTAGCCCGCGCCTTCGACCCCTTCTACTCCGAGGCCGGCAAGCACGACAAGCGGCGCGTGGGCCTCGGCCTCCCGTTCCTCCGGCAGATCTGCGAGGCGACCGACGGCGGCGTCTCCCTCGAGAGCAAGAAAGGCGTCGGCACGCGGCTGGACTACTTCTTCTCCGCGGGGCACATCGACCTTCCCCCGATGGGCGACCTCGCCCGGATGGTGCTCATGCTCTTCAACTACCCCGGGGACTTCGACCTCGTCTTCACCCATCGGAAGGGGGACGGGGAGTACGCCGTCTCGAGAAGCGAACTTGCGGACGCCGTGGGCGGGCTCGACACCGTCGAAGGGCTCGCCCTCGCAAAGGAATTTCTCGCCTCCCAGGAAGAGGCCCTGTACGATACCCCGCAACCCTAGCCCGCCCGTCATCATGCCGAACCCTTCTCCATCTTCCCCGGGGGCCGTCGTAGAGGCCCGCAACCTCCGCAAGGTCTTTCGCGACTTCTGGCGTCGTCCGCGCGTCATGGCGGTGGACGGTCTGGACCTTGACGTACGCCCCGGCGAAATCTTTGGATTGCTGGGCCCGAACGGTTCCGGAAAGAGCACCACCATCAAGATGCTGCTCGGCCTGCTGCGCCCCACCGCCGGCCTGTTGCGCGTGCTTGGCGCTCCGCCGGGCGACGCCCGCGCCCGCGCCCGGCTCGGCTACCTCCCCGAATCCACCCTCCTCCATCCCTTCCTTACCCCGCGCGAGACGCTCGACTACTACGGCGCCCTCGCCGGCCTCGACCGCAGGGAATGCCGCCGCCGCGCCGACGAACTCCTCGCCATGCTCGACCTGGAAGCCGCCGCAGACCGCCCCGTGGGCGAGTTCTCCAAGGGCATGGCGCGCCGCGTGGACCTCGCCCAGACGCTCATCAACCGCCCCGAACTCGTGATCCTGGACGAACCGACCTCCGGGCTCGACCCCATCGGATGCCGCGCCGTGAAGGATCTGCTGCTCCTCCTCGCCGGCACCGGCGTAACCATCCTCACCACCTCGCACCTGCTCGCCGATGTCGAGGACATCTGCGACCGCGTGGCCATCATCCATGCCGGAAAAGTCCGCGCCTGCGGCACGCTCTCCGACCTCCTCCGCCGAGCCGGATCCACCCGCTTCACCGTCGACGGCCTCCCGTCCGACCAGACCGAATCCGCCCGCACCGCCCTGGCCGCCGCCACGGGCCTCCCCGTGGCCGTCGACCATCCGTCCCTCGACCTCGAAACCTTCTTCCTCGAGACGGTGGCGGCCTCCTCCGACGGCGGTGCCGGGAAAGCCGCCGCATTCGCGCCCGCCCCCTTCCTCATCGACCCGGAGCCGTCCGCGGAATGACGGTTCGTCCGCCCCTTCTTCGCCAACCCCATCGACCCAGAAAGGCATTGTGGCCATCCCCGGTTCCCTCCGCCGCATCGGCGCCATCGCACGGCTCACCCTGCAAGCCGCCTTCCGCTCCCGCCTGGTGACGGCGCTGGCCGTGCTGCTGGCCGCCGCCACCTTCGGCCTTCCGCTGCTGGTGGGGGGGGACGGGACACCGGAAGGCGACCTGCGCGTGGCCGTTCGCTACGCCTTCGGCACCGGCATGGGGCTGCTGGTGCTCGCCACGCTCTGGGCCTCCTGCGGCGCGGTTTCGCTTGAAACCTCGTCGAAACGCCTCGCCCTCACCTGCGTGAAACCCGTGCGCAGCCTGGAACTGTGGTTCGGGAAGTGGCTCGGCATCCTCGCGCTCGATCTCCTCCTCCTCGCCGGCGCCGGCATCGCCACCCGCGCCGCCATCGCCTGGAAAATCGCCTCGCATCCCGCCGACGCCCCCGCGCCGCGCCTGATCACGCGCGCACGGCACGCCCCCTTGCTCCCTTCCTTGCGCGACGAGGCCGGGCAGCTGCTTGCCGAACATCCCCCGCCCCCCGACATCGACCCCGCCACCGCCCTCGAGGTCGTCATGGCGCAACTGCCGGAACGCTACCAGGCCATCCCCGCCCGCGAAACCGTCCGCTGGTCCTTCGCCTTGGACCGTCCCCTCCCCGAAAACGAAACCCTCTGGCTGCGGATGCAGTTCGCCACCGACAGCCTCTCCCGGCAGGAGGTTTCCGCGGCGTGCCGCCTGCTGGGGGACAACGGCGGCGAAAGCCTCTTCCGCGTGGACGACTTCACCAGCAGCGACTTCACCCTGCCCGTCGACGCCGCCCCCTTGGCGGGCGCCTCCGCGGTGGTCCTCGAATTCACCTACGCGCCGGAAACGCCCGACGCCGGCGCGCTGCTCATCCAGCCCCGTCGCGGCCTGGCACTGCTCGAGCCGGTCGGACCTTTCGCCCCCAACCTCGTGCGCGCCCTTCTCGTGGAAGCCTCCATCCTCGCGGCGCTCGCCGCGCTGGGGGTGACCTTCGGGATGCTCTTCGCCTTCCCCGTGGCCGCCTTCTGCGCCACCGGCCTGCTTCTCTCGACGCTCGTGAGCGCCTACGCGATGTCGGAGGTCATCGATCCGGAGGAACCTCCGAAAACCGCCATGGCGCGCCTCTCGCAAAGCACCGCCGTCGCCCTCACGTCCATCACGGAACCCCTGCTTGCGCCCAGTCCCATCGAGCATCTGGCGGAAGGCGAACGCGTCCCTGCCGCGGAAATCGGCGCCTCGATCGGCTGGAATCTGCTGGCGGCCCCCCTCGTGCTGGCGGCACTCGGCGCCGCCCTCTTCTCGCGGAAGGAATCGTTGTCCTGATCCCGTCGCGCCGCGGCGACGGGGGCGCGCCCCCGCGCCGCCAATCAGGAGCGGACGCGGTCGAGGTACTCGCCGCTGCGGGTGTCGACGCGGACCACGTCGCCCTCGTTCACGAAGAGGGGGACGGGAAGCTCGTAGCCGCCCTCGAGGGTGGCCGGCTTCATCACCTTGCCGGAGGCGGTGTTGCCCTTGACGCCCGGCTCGCACTTCACGACGGTGCGTTCGATGAAGTTCGGAAGTGTCACTTCGATGGGCTGGCTGCGGAAGAAGAGCGCCTCGCACAGCATGTTGTCGGTGAGGAAGAAGCGGTTCTGGCCCAGGACGTCGGCGGGGATGACGACTTCGGAGAAATCCTCGTCGTCGGAGAAGACGTAGTTGTCGCCGTCCACGTAGGAGAAGTGGAGGGTCCGGGTGGTCAGCTCGGGCTTTTCGAAGGTGTCGCCCGACCGATAGCTCCGGCTCTGGGTGGTGCCGCTCAGCATGTTCCGCATCTTGCAGTTGTAGATGGCCTGGCCTTTGCCGGGCTTGCTGAACTCGAAGTCGGTGATGATCCAAGGCTGGTCGTCGAGCTGGATCTTGAGTCCCTTGCGCAAATCGGAAGCGGTGTACATGGGGGAATATCCTTCGTTCGTTGGGATGAGGCGTTGAATGATAGCGGTGGCTCTTTGGGGCGTCAAGTCCGCCCTCGCGTTCCGGCGTCTCCGGCCCGCGAGGCGGCGGGCCCGGCACGGCCGCCCGAAAGCGGCGCGCCGTTTTTTTTTCGTCCCGCCGGATGGCGGGGTGGGAGGCCGCGATTACTCCGCGAGGAGGGCGCGGGCGCGGGCCAGGACGTTTTCGACCGTGAAGCCGAAGTGCCGGGCGAGCTCTTTGCCGGGCGCCGAAGCGCCGAAGGTATCGAGCGAAACCATCTCGCCGGCGGCGCCGATGTAGCGCTCCCAGCCGAACGAGCAGGCGGCTTCGATGCCGAGGCGTTTCGCGCAGCCGGGGTGGATCACCTTGTCGCGATAGGACTGCGACTGGGCTTCGAAGAGCTCCCAGGAGGGCATGCTCACCACGCGCACGTTCGCTTCGGACGCGAGTTCCCTGGCGGCGGCCAGGGCGAGCTCCACTTCGGACCCGGAGGCGAGGATCTGCAGGTCGGGCTTGCCGGCGCCGCTCTGCCACAGCACATATGCGCCCTTCTCGAGCGAACGGGCGGCGGGGTAGACCGAGCGGTCGAGCACCTGCATGTTCTGGCGGGTGAGGAGGAGGGCGGTGGGGCCGTTTCCGTTGCGGAGGGCGGCGGCCCAGGCGGCGGCGGTCTCGGTGGGGTCGGCGGGGCGGATCACCGTGAGGTTCGGCATGCACCGCAGGCTGGCGATGTGCTCGACGGGCTGGTGGGTGGGGCCGTCCTCGCCCACGTAGAAGCTGTCGTGCGTGAAGACGTAGATCACGGGAAGCTTCATGAGCGCGGCGAGACGCATGGCCGGGCGGCAGTAGTCGGAGAAGACGAAGAAGGTTCCGCCGAAGACGCGGAAGCCGCCGTGGAGGGCGATGCCGTTCATGATCGCGGCCATCGCGAACTCGCGCACGCCGAAGTGGAAGTTCCGGCCGGCGAAATCATCGGCAGACACGTAGGGAAGGCCGTCCATGCGCGTCATGTTGCTGGGCGCGAGGTCGGCCGAACCGCCGACGAGGTTGGGCAGGTCGCGGGCGAGGGCGTTGATGACGACGCCGGAGGCGCTGCGGGTCGCGACGGCCTTGGCGGGATCGAAGACGGGCAGAAGGCTCTCGAGGTCCGCAGGGAGCTTGCCGGACATGTGGAGCTCCCAGAGGTCGGCCTTGCCGGGGTTCGCCTTGGCCCAGGCCTTGAAGGCGCGCTTCCAGGCGTTGGCCTGGCGGCGGAGCTTCTTCGCGCGGGCGGCAAAGAGGTCGGAGACGGCCTGGGGCACGTGGAAGGACTCGTCGACGGGGAGGCCGAGGGCGGCTTTGGCGAGGCGGACTTCGTCGTCGCCCAGCGGCGCGCCGTGGACGCCGGCGGTGTCGGCCTTGTTGGGCGAGCCCTTGCCGATGATGGTGCGGCAGATCACGCAGACGGGCTTTCCGGCGAGCTTGAGGGCCTTGCGGATGGTCTTGTCGATGGCCGCGATGTCGTGGCCGTCGCATTCGAGGACGTGCCAGTTGTAGGACTGGAAGCGCTTCTTCGTGTCGTCGGAGAGGGCAAGGGAGGTCCGGCCTTCGATGGTGATGTTGTTCGAGTCGTAGAAGACGACGAGCCGTTCGAGGCCGAGGTGCCCGGCGAGGGAGCAGGCTTCGTGGCTGACGCCCTCCATGAGGTCGCCGTCGCCGCAGAAGACGAAGGTGCGGTGGTCGGAGGCGGTGAAGGTGTCGTCGTTGAAGCGGGCGGCGACCATGCGTTCGGCGATGGCCATGCCGACGGCGGTGGCGAGGCCCTGCCCGAGCGGGCCGGTGGTGGTCTCGACGCCGGGGGTGTGGTGGACTTCGGGGTGGCCGGGGGTGAGGCTGCCGAACTGGCGGAAGTTCTCCAGCTCCTCGATCGGCAGGTCGTAGCCGGCGAGGTGGAGGAGGCTGTAGAGGAGCATGGAGCCATGGCCGCCGGAGAGGACGAAGCGGTCGCGATCGGCCCATGTGGGATCGTGGGGGTCGTGCCGGAGGTACTTCAGCCAGAGGACGGCGGCGACGTCCGCCATGCCCATGGGCAGGCCGGGGTGTCCGGAGTTGGCGGCCTGCACGCCGTCCATGGAGAGGCCGCGGATCACGTTCGCGGCGAGGGAGAGTTCTTCGCAAGTGGGTTTGCTCATGGGATTTCTTCTTTCAGGTTTTCCGGATGGGTGGGAAAGGGATGCCGCACGTGGCCGCGGTTGCGTTTCCACCGCCGTCGCAGCCCGTTCCCGTGCGTAGCGTTCCGAAGGGCGTCTTCATCGTTGGGCCGGAGTGCGGGGCGGGGTCAGTCCGGCACGTCGAGCGACGCGTCCGGGAGGCCGAGGCGGGTGTTGTCGATCAGGCGGACGTCGCCGGCGTAGGCGGCGAGGGCGAGGAGCGAACCGGTCTTCAGCGTGGTTTCGGGCTCGAGGGTGTCCGGGTCGCTGGCCGTGACGTAGTCCACGCGGAGTCCGCATCCGGCGGAAAGGATGGCCTCGATTTCCGCGTAGAGGGCGGCGGGCGAGCGTTCGCCCGCATCGAAGAGGGCGCGGGCGCGGCGCAGGGAGCGCGGGAGGCCCAGGGCGCGGCGGCGGAAGTCGGGGGTGAGGTAGGTGTTGCGCGAGCTGAGGGCGAGGCCGTCGGCTTCCCGCACGATAGGCGCTTCCACGATCGTCACGGGGATGTTGAGGTCGCGCACCATGCGCCGCAGGACGGCCGCCTGCTGGGCGTCTTTCTGTCCGAAGACGGCGACGGTGGGCTGGAAGATGTTGAAGAGTTTGTCGACCACGGTGCAGACGCCTCGGAAGTGGCCGGGGCGGCGTGCGCCGCAGAGCACGGAGCCGAGACGCTCTTCGTCGATGTACACGCTGTGGTCGGGCGCGTACATGTCGGAGGGGCGGGGGGCGAACACCGCATCCACGCCGCGCGCCTCGCAGAGGGCCAGGTCGCGATCCAGGTCGCGCGGATAGCGGTCGAAATCCTCGTTCGGCCCGAACTGCACGGGGTTCACGAAGATGCTGACCGCCACGAGGTCGGCCAGGCCGCGCGCCTTGTCCACAAGCGAGAGGTGGCCGTCGTGCAGGAAGCCCATCGTGGGCACGAGGCCGAGGGTTCGGCCCCCGGCGCGGCGGGCGAGCGCCCAGGCCTGCATGTCGGACGGGGTGGTGAAGACAATCATGTTCGTCATTCCTGCACGGGAACGCGGACGATGCTGTCCACCTGCAGGGTCGGATACCGTGCCCCGGTGTTCCAGGTTTCCGTTCCGATGGCGCGGACGGTGGTTCCGCGAAGCGCCTCGAAGCGCTCCGGGGGGCCGGAAAGAAAACACAGCGTAAGGGCGCGTCCCTGGGTGTCGCGCCGCACGAGGCGGTATTCGCCCCGGTTCGTAAGGGAGAAGCGCTGGGTGCCGGCGATTTCGCCCGTGTAGCTGGCGTTGGCGCTCGAGACGGTGATGACCTCGCGGCGGGTTGGCCGGGAGGCGCTCCGGCGCGAACTCGCGCCGGGGCGCGTTTCGGCGTAGGTCCGCGTGACCGTACGGGGAGAAGGCGCGGGTTTTGCGGCGGGCTGGCGGACCTCCCGTTCCACTGCGGCGTGCGGCGCCGCTTTCACGCGCGGCGCGGGGGCGGGGGCGGGTTTGGGCGCGGCAGCCGGCGCGGCGGCCGCCACGGCTGGCCGGTCCTGCCGCGGGGTTGTCTCGCGACGCCCCTCGACCGCCTCGGGAGGAACCGGCGCGAACACGGATGCCGGCGGGTCGATGAACGGCGCGGAATCCGCCCGCACAACGGGAGGCGCCGGCGGAACCGGCGGCGGAGCGGGCGGCTCCACCTTCACGGGCGTGGCCGCTGCAGGAGCGCCGACGGGCGTCACGTATTGGCGGGAAATCCACACGGAGGCGGAGGACGGCGGCGCAATCTGCAGCCAATCGCCCGCCTTGCCGCGAACCTCCACGCGGTCGCCCTTCACGAGCATCCCGATGTCTTTGTAGTTCAGGCTCGGGCCGCCCCGGATCCGTGCCTTGTTCACGATCACGACGTCTTGGTCGACCAGTTCCGCGGAAATCCAGGCGGAGAGCGACGCAGGCGGGCGCACCTGCACCCATTCGCCTTCGCCCGGCCATTCGACGGCCTCGAGAACCTGCCCCAAGGGCATCATATCGAGTGCCTCGGAGCGGAGGTCGCCGCGCGGGCGCAATGCAACGGAATCGCCGGTCACGCGCAGGCGCGTGCCGGCGGCGACGCTTCCGGCAAGCGAAAGCGCCAGGACCGTAGCCATTGCAAACCTGAAAACGCGCATCGGAAAGCGCCTCCTGGGCAGGACGATACTATTCGGCGGGCTTGGTCTTGACCAATCCGAGACCGCGGTCTCCGTCCTTCCACTGGCCGCGTTCCTTGAGAAGGTTGATGCGCTCGTAACGCTTCAGGACGTTGCGTTTCACGGTGATCTTGGCATTCGATTTAAGGCTGCGATGCTGGCTCATGCTCGTTCCTATCGGCTTATTCGTGTGCGGAAAAGGTTTGATAAGCATATCATCTTCATGGGAAACTGCAACCATCATGTTTCCCGTGAAAATCGACAAACCCCTCGCCGTCATCCGGGCCGAAGGCACCGGGGGCAATGTCCGCACCCAGCGTCTCGTCGAATTTGCAGCGGCTCGTTTCGACCCCGATGCCGGCGAAACCTTCCGGTCCTGGCGCTTCAATCCCGATGTCCCCCTTGCGCCCGAGGTGGAATCCCGGCTGCGCGTCTGCGCGGGAAGCCTCGCCACCCTCCCGGACTTCGCCGCGCATGCCCGGGAGATCGCCGGGTTCCTCGCCCCGTGCGACCTTTGCGGCTACGACCTGGTCCGCCAGGACATCCCCCTGCTCTGCGGCGAACTCCATCGTGCCGGCGTGAAGGACTTCGCCCCCGTCTCCCGGCGGATCCTCGACCTCCAGCGCATCTTCCACCGCCACGAGCCCCGCGACCTCTCCGCCGCCGTCCGTACCTACTGCAAAGACGGCCACGACGACGCCCACAGCGCCCTGGCGGACGTCCGCGCCACCCTCGACGTGCTTCTGGCCATGTTCCAGCGCCATCCCGAACTCCCCCGCGACATGGAGGCCCTGGACCGGGCGTACGGCGGACGCGAACTGGCCGGCCTGGCGCGGCGCGCCGCGTTTTCCGGCCCCTCGATCGACCTGGGCGGCCTGCTGGGACTCTCCGGCCCCACCGCCCCCGAAACCCGCGAACCCCCGGCCCCCGGCGAAGTCTTCCCCATCCACCTCACCCGCCCCCTGCTCGTCTTCGACATCGAAGGCACCGGCCTGGACGTCCGCACGGAACGCATCATCGAACTGGCCGCCACGCGCGTCGACCCCGACGGCACCCGCGTCTCCCGCCGCTGGCTCTTCCATCCCACCATCCCCATCCCCGCGGAGTCCACCGCCATCCACGGCTTCACCGACGCCGACGTCGCGGACCAGCCCCCGTTCGCGGACTGCGCCCTGGAGATCTCCGGCTTCTTCGACCCCTGCGACCTCTGCGGCTTCAACCTGAGCTACTACGACATCCCCCTCCTCCGCGAGGAGTTTTCCCGAGCAGGCATGGACTTCTCCGTCGACGACCGCCGGATCCTCGACGTCCAGCGCATCTTCCACTCGTACGAGCCCCGCGACCTCCCCGCCGCCGTCCGCTTCTTCTGTCCCCCCGGCCACCCGCCGTCCGACGGCGCCGAGGAAGGCGTGCGCGCCATCGTCGCCGTCCTCGCCGGCCAATGCGCCCGCTATGCCGGCCTCCCCCGCTCCTTCGCCGGCCTCGCCGCCGAATACGACCGCCGCGACCCGCGCAACGCAGACCTTGCCGGACGCCTCCGCTGGGCCGACGGCGAAATCGTCGTGAACTTCGGGAAGAAGCGCGGCGAACGCCTCCGCGACCTCGTCGAACAGGATCCCGGCTTCCTGAAGTGGATCCTCAAGAGCGACTTCCCCTTCGACACCCGCGCCCTCGTCGAAAACGCCCTGGACGGCTCGTTCCCGCCACCGCCCCCAGAGCTTGGGGAAACGTAGGGCCGGGAAAGAAGGCGGAGCGCCCCCGACGATGCGCCCGCGATCCGCGGCATGCGAAGAATTCGATTGCCTTGCGCCCCGCAATGGGCGACATTACCCCCATTACAAGGCCCCCAACCGAAGGAACCGTCATGACTGCTCGCCACTTGGTTTTCGTCGCACCGCTCGCCGCCCTCCTTGCCGCCGGATGCGCCACGGACGGACGTCGTCCCGCCGCCCCCGCGGTCTCCATCTCCACCCCCACCCCCGCCCCGGCCTCCGCCGTCGGGAAGCCGGTCGCGGAGCTCATCGCCCAGGCCGGCGAAGGCGCCCGTTTCGAATTCTTCGATGCGGACGGCAATCCCCTCGACGCCCTCCCGCAGGACGCCGCGGGCAGCGTCTCCATCCATGCCGCCGACGGCAGCGGCCAGCAGAACTTCGCCTTTGGCGCGGACGGGGCGATCCTGTCGCACAAGGCCAGCCTCGGCGAGGACTATTCCGCCGGCGTCTGGACGGACGTTCCCTGATCCATCCCCGTTCCCCGCACCCCGCCCCGCGTTCCGCCTGGGCCAGGCGACGGCGCGGAGCGGGGCGTTGTTTTCCCTCCGACGGACCCCCTCCATGGATTTTCGCAGGAAGTTGATTCGCCTGGCACTGCCCATCTCCTTCCAGACGCTGATGCTGGCGATGGTCGCCGCGTGCGACGCCTTCATGCTCGGCCGCCTGGACCAGGACGCGATGGCCGCCGTGTCGCTCGCCACGCAGGTGCAGTTCGTGCAGAACATGCTCCTCTCCTGCATCGCCGGCACCTTGTCCATCCTGGGCGCTCAGTACTGGGGGAGGGGAGATGCCGACTCCATCGGGCGCCTCTTCCGCATCAGCCTGCGCACGGTTCTCGGCGTGTCCGTCGTCTTCGCCTCCGCCTGCATCTTCTTCCCGGACGTCCTGATGCGCCTCTTCGCCAGGAGCGACTCCCCGCTCGTGGGCATCGGCGCGAGGTACCTGCGCATCGCGGGCGTCTCCTACCTGTTCACCGGCGTGTCGCAGTGCTATCTGGCCAGCATGAAGGTGACGGACCACGTGAACCGCGCCACGGCGATCAGCATCGGGACCGTGCTCGTGAACATCGTGCTGAACGCGATCTTCATCTTCGGCCTTTGCGGCGTGCCGCGAATGGGCGTGGAGGGCGCGGCGATCGCCACGGTGGTCGCGCGCGTGCTGGAGTTCGGCGCAGCGGCCGCCTCCTCGCACCAGCGGGGTTACGTCCGCGCCGGATGGCGCCGGTTGTTCGAACGCTACCCCCTGTTGTCAAAAGACTTCCGGAAGTGCGCGCTTCCGTTGCTGGGCGGCGCGTTTTTCTGGGGGATCGGCTTCTCGTCGTACACGGCGGCGATGGGGCACATCGGCGACGATGCCGCGGCCGCCAACGCCGTCGCGGCCGTGATCCGCGACCTGCTTTGCTGCCTCTGCGACGGCACCGCCTATGGCGGCGGCATCGTGGTGGGGAACGAGCTGGGCGCGGGCAATCTCGCGAGGGGCAAGCGGTACGGAGGGAAGCTCGCGAAAATCTCCGTCGTCACCGGATTCGTCGCCATGGCGATGGTGCTGCTTTCCATCCTCCCCGTCACGCGCTTCCTGCCGATCGACCTCACCGACGAAGCGCGCGAGCTGCTGGGCCAGATGATGGTCGTCCTTTCGATCTACATGGTCGGGCGCTGCGTGAACACCATCGTGATCAACGGCATCTTCGCGGCGGGCGGCGACACGCTCTTCGACTTCTACAGCCTGGCCGTATGCATGTGGGGGCTGGCGGTTCCGCTGGCCTTCCTGGGCGTGTTCGTCTTCCACTGGCATCCGGTGCTCGTCTACGCCTGCACGTGCGTGGACGAAGTGGGGAAACTCCCGTGGGTCGCGGCCCACTACAGGCGCTACCTCTGGGTGAAGGACCTTACGCGGCCATCCGAAGCCCGCGCATCCGAAGCCTGCGCATAAGGCCATGGGTTGGCGCCCGCGGTTGTCGCGGGCTCACGGGCCGGAGAGGGCGAGAAGGGCGACGGTTGTGGCGTAGAGGTCGCCGCCGGCCCGGTCCCAGGGGTCGCCTTCGGCGCGCCAGGCCCCACCGCCCCCCGTCGGGGAGAAGTCGCGGGTGGCGGCGACGCGCGCGGCCACTTCGCCGGCTTCGGCGCGGTTGCCCGCCCGGAAGGCGCGCATCGCGAAGAAGTCGCGGTAGAGGTTCTTCGACGGCTCGATGCCGGAGACGTCGCCCGCCTCGGAGAGGCGGTCGAGGGCGCGTGCGGCGGCGGGGGCGAGCGAGGCGAATTCGCGGCCGAGGTCGAGCAGCCCCCAAGCGCCCATGGCGGAGAGGGTGGAGCTTCCGGAGACGGCGTCTCCATCGGATCGATAGGCCACGGAACCATCCTCGCCCACCTGTGCGCCCAGCCAGCGGAGGCCGCGCCGGAGGTGTCCTTCCGGGTCGCCCCATCCGGCGTTGCGCGCCTGTGCGAGCGCGTCGAGCTGCCATACGGTGAGGGCCGTGTTGCCCGGGGATTGCCCGGTGTAATCCCAGCCGCCGGCGGAGGACTGGCGGGCGCGGATGAAGGCCACGGCGGAACGGAGCGCCCCGTCCCACGCGGCGGAACCGGTGCGTTCGCGAAGTTGGAAGAGGGCGCGCGTGGCGATGCCTTGGTTGTAGAGCTGCGAGAGCCCGTGGGACGAGAAGGAGCCGTCGGGACGCTGCAGGGCGGCCAGCGCGTCCGCCGCGCGGCATGCCGCCGCAAGATGGGCCTCCTCCGGGCTTTCGCCCAGGGCCATGGCGGCCAGTCCGGTGAGGGCGGGGAGGTAGCTGTCGGTTCCGCCGAAACGGGAGGGAATCCACGTGCCGTCGGCCTCCTGGCATCCGGCGAGCCAGTCGCATGCGCCGGAGACCTGCCCCGTCGGCGGGAGCGAGGCGACGGCATCGGGGGGGGAGGCGGTCGAAAGCGCGTGCCGCAATCCCGCGTAGGCGAGGATCGCGAGGCAGGCCGCAGCCGCCAGCGCGTGGCGGAAGAGGCGCCAGCGGCGCGCCGTTTTTTCCGCGGCGGCTTCGGCGCGCACGGCGTCCATCACGCGGTCCGCGAGGTCGGGCGAAGGGTCGCGCCCGGGCAGGGCGCGAAGCGCGTCGACCACGTCCGCGAAGGCCTCGCATCCGGGAGGCGGGGCGCCGGGGGCGGCTTCCGCCGTGCGGCTTCCGCCGCTATGTCTTGTCTTTCGCATGCATGAACTCCCGAAGGGCTCGAAGCGCGTTGAACATGCGCGATTTCACGGTTCCCACCGGAATCCCGAGGATCCGGGCGATCTCCGGGTAGGCGAGGCCCTGCATCACGCCGAGGTCCACCACGGCCCTGGCTCCATCGCCGAGACGGGCCAGCGCCTCCGCGAGGTCCACGGCATCGGCTGCGGCGGACGGCCCCCTGGAGGTGTCCATCTCGTCGTCGCCATGCTCTTCCTTCCAGGCCTCCTGGAGGCGGAACACGTTCCTGCGCTTGCGCAACTCGTCGATCCACACCTGCCGGGCGACCAGGAAAAGAAAGGTCGTGAACTTCGCGGTGGGCCGGTAGCGGTCGCGGTAGCGGAACACACGGACGAACGTCTGTTGCACGAGGTCTTCCGCGTCGCTTCCGGCGCCACAGCGGAGGAAATGGTTCAGCAAGGCGCGCTGGTGACGCCGTACGAGTTCGGCGAACGACTCGGTGTCTTCGCCTTTCGCCCGCATCATCAGCTCGCGGTCGTCGAGCGGTTCCCTTTCCTCATTCATCGGAAGAAACGTTGGAATCGGGAGAAGGGTTCATCCGCAATTCCTGCCAGCGTTGCACGTCCGGATTCCGGGGGAAGGCCTTGGCGAGCGAGGCCAGCACGTCCTGCGCTTCGGCGCCGCGGCCTTCGCGGTGCGCGGCCTGGACGTAGAGGAGGCCCAAGCGGATGCGGTCGCCGGTCTTGCGCAGCGCCGCCTTGCGCAGGAGCGCGAGCCCTTCGTCCGGGGGGAATGCCCCGGTGCTCATGGCGCGATCCACGAGCTGGAGGGCGGGAGGGACCTCGGGCCACAGCGCGAGCGCCCGGCGGGCGTGGTCGAGGGCGAGCGCGCGGTCGCCGGCCTTCCAGAGGGCGTCCGCCCGCTTGCCCAGTTCATTGGCCCGCCGGGAGACGGCCAGGTGTTCGGCCGTGCGGAGCACATGGCGCTCCACGGGGGCGAAATCGTCGGTGTAGACCACGGCGTCTGCGGTCCGGAGCGCCTCGTGCCCGGCTTCGGGCAGGAAGCCGCCTTCGAAATCCGACCATTCCGCGGCGAGGCGGGCCTCGATGGCGGCAGTTTCCATCGGCGCATCGGAGCAGACGAGGATGAAGGAGGTGCGTGTGTCCGGCTGCGGCGCGTAGCCGAGGATCCGGGCTTCGGGGAAGACCGCCTCCACGGTGCGGAACATCGAACCCAGGAAGCCGGGGGAGTCCTGCACGTCGAGCACGTGCATGAGGTAGAGGCCGCCGGGGCGGAGCACGGCTCGGACGCGCTCCAGGAATTCGCGGGTGGTGAGGTGGTAGGGCACGGCCATGTCGCTTACGGTGTCGCCGATGACGATGTCGAAGACCTCCCGGTCGCGCGCGAGGCGGTCGAGCACGCGGCGGCCGTCTTCGGCGAAGCGGATTTCGCCCTCGCCGGGCTCCGCGTCGAGGTACTGCTCGGCGAAGGCCTGCACCACGGGGTCGATTTCGGCCACCACGAGCGATTGGCAGAGGCGGGATTCGCGCCACCGCCGCGGCAGGGCGTAACCGCCGCCGCCGATCATGAAGACGTCGGGGCGGCGGGCGGGTTCGGCGGCGGCAAGCGTATCGGCGCGGGCCTCGACGCACGCCGCCAGCATGCGGGTGTACGGTGCGAACAGGCGGTTCGGATCGCGCAAGTCGACCGCCGTGTGGGGGATGCGGTCGAGGAAGAGCGAGCGCCACAAGGGGTGCTCTTTCCCCTCGACAACCATCACGCGGTTGTAGCGGGTCTCGCGATCCGCGAGGATGGGGCCGTATTCGGCCGCGGCGGCGGGCCGTACGCCGGCGCCGGCATCGCAGGCGAACCAGAGGACCGCGCCAACAACGGCCAGCCCCGCCACGATGCGGCGGGCGGTCTTCTGCCAGGGCGCCTTCGAGCCGTCGTCCGCCAGCAGCCAGGCGCCGATGCCGAAGAGCGCCGCCGAGGCCCCCAGCAGTGTCGGGGTGGGGATGCGCCCCACGAGGAAATAGCCGCCCAGGAAGGAGCCCGCCGCCGATCCGGCCCCGTTCACGGCGTAGCAGTAGCCGATGCCCGAGCGGCGGCCCTCGCGGATGGCGCGTTCGTTCACGAGCGCGGCCAGGGCCGTTCCCGCCGCACCGGAGGCCAGCGCCATCGGAACGAACGGAAGCGCGGCATGCAGCGGCAGGCGCACGGCGAAGGGCCAGCCCATGGGGGTTGTCCAGCGCGCCAGCGACACCGAGATGAAGAGTTCCGCCAGCGTGGCGGCACCGCATGCCGCCAGGGCGCCGCACGCCGTGCGCGCCGCGCCGAAACGGTCGGCAATGCGCCCGCCCAGCAGGCCGCCGGCGCCCATGAAGAGGATGAAGGTCGCATAGAGCGCCCCCCAGGTCAGATGCGAGCCCCCCACGACGGGCGAGGCCAGCCGCGCGCCGGCCAGTTCGACCACCATGCCCAGGGCGCCTGCCAACGCGGCGAGGGCCAGCGGGAGACGCGGCAACGAGGCGCGGCCCGCCGCCGGCGCCGGAACGTCTGCAACGGCCTCCTGCCCGGCCGGAGCGCGCGCGCCGCGACGCCAGGCCCAGGCCGCGACGGCGCCGAGAACCAGCAGGCCCGCCACGAGCGAATGGGTCGCAACCACGCCCATGGACAGCGGAAGAACCAGCCCGCCCGCGACCGAACCCAGGCAGTACCCCGCCATCGAGGCCGCGTAGAGGCTTCCGAGATCGCGGCCCGTGTGGCCCGCACGAACCGCCGCCGCGGCGATGGAGGGCGACACCCATCCCAGCACGAAGGTGGGCGGCACGTACAGCGCGACCGCCGTGAAGGTCAGTGCCGGCAGGTAGCCCCACCGCGCCGCGGCCCACCCGCCCAGCGCGCGCGCAAGGGCGGGAATCCGCCAGGAGAGGAACGCGCCCGCGGCCAGGCCAACCACCGCCCACAGCGCGGGGTCGCTCTTGCGGAGGTCGGACAACCGTCCGCCGGCGGCGTTGCCCAGCATCACGCCCGACAAAATCGCGCCGGTGATGGCGGCCCAGGTCGCGACCGAATGCCCGAAGACCGGGGCGATCGCCCGCGCCGCCATCAGCTCGAGCAACATCACGCCCGCGCCTGCAAGGAGGAGGGCCGGCGTCGCAAGCGCCACGTTTCTGTCGGTGCTCTTGGCCATGGTGGAGACCATGCGCCGGAACTATTTCCCCGCGGCTTCCTTCAGCTTGCGCTGCACGTCGTTCACCGGCTCGGGCGCCCAGCCTTCCTCCAGGGCTCTCGCGTAGGTCATGCGCTCCACGCGGGCGAGCCCCAGCTTCGCGGCGGTGTCGCGGATTTCCATGAAGGGCTGCGGACAGACGGCACGGCCGGCGAGGTCGTCCAGCTCCTGGAGGGAAAGGGCGCTCTTCATCAGGCATCCTTCAATCCGGTTGTTGGCGGCGCCCAGCATCATCGCGAAACCGCGCCACAGCTCCTTTTGGATGCGCACGGACAGCACCTCGTCGCTGGCGCCGGCGGACAGCGCATCGAGGTCCAGGCGTGCCCAGGGCGCCTCCGGGGCCACGAGGAGCGGGGTGGCGGGGAGACCGGCCGACGGGCCGATCCAGAGCACGGCGCCATTCTCCGCCTTGTCCTCCACCGCCGCCGCGAAACCGTCCGGGGACTCCGCGGCGACCGGGCGCGTCGCGAAGCCGTAGACCTGCCGGATCTCCGCCGAAAACGCCTCCGCCGCGCTCTTCGCGACGGCCGAGCCGGCCGGGTAAAACACGGCGATCGAGGGGCCCTTGCCCATGCGCTCCACCAGGCCGCCCTGGGCCTCGATGAGTGCGCGGGGGCCTCCCTTCGGAGGCGGCTTCGGGGCGGCTTCCGCCCCATTCGCCACGGTGGCGGCGAGCATTCCGCACGCCGCGAAAACCGCCATCGTCTTGCACCATTTCATTGTCGGGTTCCTTTCGGGTTTCACGCTGCAACCGATTCGAAAAAAGGGGAAACGAGGGCTTCCCTCCGGCTATTGGGCCGATCGGGGGCCGCCGGCCGGGGTCTCGCCCTCGAACCTCGGCTTGATGGGCGGAAGCCCCCGTTCCTCGAGCTCGGCGTTGATTTCCTCGAGCCCGGCGAGGCATTCGTCGTCGGAGAGTTCCGCGTCGGCCAGCAAAGCGTCGAACTCCTGGCGCTTCTCGTGGGCGAACTGGGCGTCTTCGTTGCGTACCTGTTCGAGCGCCTTGAGGTATTCCACGGTGGTCCAGCCTTCCTTCCGGGCCTCCGCAAGGTCGAGCTTCGTCCAGCCCACCTTCACCTTGTGCGCCTCGAGCCGCTCCGAGTCGTCCTCGTTGATGACGATGTCGGTGACGGCGGCCTCGTCGGCGTCCGCCTCGAGGTCGTCGATGTCGGAAAGCGGAAGCGGCGGAACGGGGACGCCCGCAGGGATGCCTTCCATCATGGAGATGAGCTGCTCGGTGTGGGTCTTGAAGGCGGGTTCTTTCGCCTGGGCGGCGGGCTCCTCCCCGGCCGCCTCGGCCGTGGTCTCGTTGGAAGCCGCGCCTCCCGATTCCGGCGCGGACGCCTCCGAAGCTCCGGCAGTCTCGGCGGCCCGGCGGGCGGCGGGCCCTCCGGCGGGCGGGGGACGGTCCGGCCGGGCGGCCTCCGTGCCGGGTCGCGAGGGAGGGGGCTCCGGCGCGGGAAGCAGCGCCGGAGCGGCGGGGCCGCCTTCCGCGGGCGCCGGCGGCGCCGCCTGGCGGGAACGCTTCATCATCGCGATCGACAGGCCGGACAGCGCGCCCAGTATCGCAAGGGTGAGCAGGACGAAGAGGAAAGAGGGCTTTTTCGGAGGCGGCGCAGAGGCCGAACCCGATCCGGTCCCGTCATGGAGGATGATTTTGGACATGGCGGTTTGTGGATGGAACGCTTTCTCCATCGGCGCGATCGATTGTACCCTCCGCGCCTCCGTCAGGCAAGCCTGCTCACAGGCCGAGCGAGTCGAAGGCGCCGGAGAGCGAACCGAAGGATTCCGAGGAAGAGCGCTGGTTCGCGAGGAAGGCGGCGGTGTCCGCCTCGTCGGTGTTCCGGGAGGCGTTCCAGCGGGAGGGGAGGGTGAGGGAGATGCGCTGGCCGTCGTTCTCTTTCACAACCACCTTCAGCTTGCTTCCCGGCTCGAAGGCCCGCTCCAGCAGGGCGGAGGGGTTGCCGCGCCGGCCCACGTCGGTCTCGGCGATGTGCAACAGCCCGGTCTGCGTCTCCGAAAGCCGGACGAATACGCCGAAATCACGGATGCCCTCGACAATGCCTTCGACTTCGACGCCGGGCTCGAGCGCGCCGGGCCGAAGCGAGGCCACCCGCTCGTCCACCGGCCTGAGGCCGATGCGGCGGCGCTCGACGTCCACGGTCTCCACCTGCACGAGCAGCTCCTGGCCCACGGCGACCGCCTCGCGCGGATGCGAGAGGCGGCGCCCGCTGCCGAGCTTGCCGATGGCGACGAGGCCTTCCACGCCGGGCTCGACCTGCACGAAGGCCCCGAAGGGCTCCAGGTGCACCACTTTGCCGATGAAGGAGGAGCCGACCGGATGGCGGGCGACGACGCCGTCCCACGGATCGGCGGTGACGCCACGCAGGGAGAGGGAGATGCGGTTGCGCCCGGCGTCGATTTCCCGCACAAGCACCTGCACGCGGTCCCCGACGTCCGCCACGTCCCCGGGCTTCGCGTTGCGATCCCACGAAATCTCCTTGAGCGGCACAAGACCCTCGATACCGCCGAGGTCCACGAACAACCCGAAGTCGACGAGACGGGTGACCGTCCCCTCGCGCATCTGGCCTTCGGCAAGCTGCGCAAGCAACGCTTCGCGCTGGGCCTCGCGGTCGCGCTCCAGCAACTGGCGGCGGGAGAGGACGAGGTTCTTCTCCTCCGGATCGTACTCGACGACCAGGAAGGGAAGGCGCTGGCCCACATAGACGGCGCCCTCGCGCTTGAAAAGGTCGATCTGCGAGAAGGGGCAGAAGCCACGCTGCCCATCCACCTCGATCTCGTAGCCGCCGTTGATCTCCGCCTTGACGAGGCCTTCGACCGGGAGACCCGCCTCCCGGGCGGCCTGGATGCTGCGGTCGGCGGCGACAGCGTCGGCGATGCGCGTCGTAAAAAGGAAGGCCCCTCCGTCCACGCGCGAGAAGATCACCTCGATTTCCTGCCCGGGGGTCACCATCAGGTCGCCATCCGAATCAAGCAGTTCCGCGGCGGGGACGAGCCCTTCGTTCTTGGCGTTGACGTCGAGCACGACGTATTCGCCCTTGGTGGAGATGACGACGCCCTTCACGCGCTCGCCCGGGTCGAAGCCCTTGCGGTAGGAGTCGAGCTGGGCGTTGAGGAGCGCCTCGAAATCGGCCATCGAGGCCTTGCGATCGGAGAAATCGGCCATGGTGGGACTATCGCCTTGACGGATTGTTGCGGGGAGAACCGCAGGGAAGGAAAGGAAAGTCAGGATATGCGCTGCAAGCGCATGAAGTCCAGTCAAAAGAGGTTCCTAAATCGGTTTGGCGACAGGGGCAGGTGCGCCAGGGGGACCGGGACGGGCGTCCGCTCGTCCGCAATCCGGAATGGCGGTCGGGGACGCTCCCGCCCCGTCCCGCACCCTTGCCACCAGCCGGATACGATTTCCAGGTAAGGGAAGAGGCGCTTGCAAAACCCTTTGCCCCTGGGGACCGCCGTCCTCGGCGGGCCGGCGGGCGGGTGCTGCCTGGGGACCGCCGTCCCCGGCGGGCTGGATGGATGGAGTCGTCCGGCTCGGTTTCGCAAGAACCTCGGGAAAGGAAAACAAGGGTTGCCGTCGGCGTTGGCCCGTGCTACGCTCCCCACCATGGATGCAGGTTGCATTTCCTCCCTTGGGCCGCGGTTCCGGCGGCGCGCCGTTTTTCTCCGGGCCGTCGCCGCCTGTGCCGCCGCGGCGCTTGCCGCGACCGCGCCGGCGCTGACGCTCGACGTGCCGCGCCTTCCCGCGCCCGCTTTTGCCGACCGCGAGGCGTCCGCCGACGCCGCCATCCCCGCGTCCGCCGCCGGCAACCTGCGGCGCTTCCGCCTGGAGCTTTCCTTCGACGCCACCCCCTCGAACAACGTGCAGGCCGCCTTCGGGCGCGACGCCGCGCCGCACGACGGCGCGCTGGCGGCGGAGGAGACGGCCTTCGTCGTCGGCTGGGACGGCGGCGAGTGGTTCCTGCGCCCCGCCGGCCTGAAGGAACGCTTCGCCCACGCCCCCTCCGACGGCCCGGCACCCCGGAGGCGGACCCTCCACGCCGCCATCCGGGTCGACGCGGCGGGCGTCCCGGCGTCGGTCGCGTTCGGCGACGATGCGGGCGCCTTCGCCTTCGAGGGGCTCCCAGCCTCCCCGCCGCCCCCCTGGCTTTCCCCGGGGGAGTGGGACCTCCTGCGGGTGACCGTCCGCGGCGCGGCGGCCGCGGAGGAGGACGTCCTCGTCCGCTTCCTGCCCGACGGCGCCGTGATCCTTCTGCGGTAGAGCCATGGGACTCCTGCAGTCGATGCACCATTGGATGTTCGCGGGCGCCTGCCTGCTGGCCGGCGTGCCGCTGCTCTTCTGCCTCGGCGCCTGGGCCGGGACGTCGCCCGGCCTGCGCCGCCTCTTCCGCGCTCTCGGCGACCGGTTCCGCTCGCTTGCGCCCTCCGTCAGGGCGGCGCTCTCCGCCCTCCTGGTGGTCGCCACCCTGCACGGCGTCCCGAAGGTGCCGCCCGGCGGCAATGCCCCGTCTTCCGGCCCTCCCCCGGCGGGCATGGTCTCCGGCGGCCTCCCGGCGCGGCCCGCGCGCGGCCCCTCCTCCGGCCCCCGCCTGACCGCCGGCCAATACCGGGCCGGCTTCGCGCTCGCGCGCGTCGCCACCAATCCGTCTCCCGCCCTGGCCTCCGTCCCGTCGAACGCCGTCGTCCACGCCCCCTGGACCCGCTACGGGGTGGCCGAGGACACCTTCTGGCTTCCCGCCACCAACTGGTCCTTCACCCTCGGCACCAACCGCGTCGGGGGGCTGCACGTCTCCAGCAGCGGCACGCTCTCCTTCGGTTGGCCCAAGGGCTCGCCCCGCGCCCGCCGGATGCCCGACGGCTCGGGCCTCGACTTCCTCGCCCCCCTGCAGACCTCCCTCGGCATCGTCCCGCCGGCCGGACGCTTCTGGCACGCCCCGACCGCCTCCAACAGCCTGCTCCTCGCCTGGCAGGACGTCTTCGCCGGCCGCGACGCCGGCCTCCCCGTCACCTTCCAGGCCGAACTCTTCCCCTCCGGCGACTTCGTCTACCGCTACGACTTGTCCCGGCTGTCCGCCACCAACGCGCTGCCCGCCACCAACTGGGTCGTCGGCGCCCAGCACGGCGGCGGCGGCGAGACCTTCGCCTTCGGCGGCACGGGCGTCCTCGTCCACGGCCTCGAGCTCCACTGGCGCGCCTTCGGCATGCTCGACCCGGACATCGCCGACCACGACGGCGACGGACTCTCCACCTGCGACGAAGTGATGGTCCACGGCACCGACCCCCGCCTGCCCGACACCGACCTCGACGGCGTTTTGGACGGCGCCGAAGTCGCCGCCGGAACGAGTCCGCTGCTCCGCGACACCGACGGCGACGGGCTCGTCGACGGCTCCGACCCCGACCCGCTGTCCCCGACGCCGCCCGACGACCTCGACGGCGACGGCATCCCCGACGCCTGCGAAACGGCGAAGTTCGGCGGCACCAACGCGGTGGACAGCCTCGCCTTCGACCCCGGCGGGACCGGCTTCCCGCTCTCCACGAAGATCGCGGCGGGCATGGACCCCTTCGCGGAGGCTTCCGCTCCGACGAACCTCGCCTGGAACCTCGCCTCCCTCAAGCTCTTCGACGCCTTCCGGTGCGACCTCCCCGCCGGCGGCACGAACCGGGTGTACGAGCGCACCTTCACGATCGACCGCGACGGCGGCTGGCAGCAGTACTTCCTCTCCGCCTCCTCGAATGCGCCCGCAGGCTGGTCGCTGGAGGGCATGACGCTCGAATGGGCCGACTCCGAAGGCGGAAGCGGCACCGCGACCGCCTCGCCGCCCGACGACAGCCTCTGGCTCCCCGTCTCGACGAACGCGCTGCAACTGACCCTCGCGCTCCGCGCCACCTCGACGAATTCGACCTGCCCACAGCCGCTGTACCTGCTGGCCTGGGCGCCGGGCGTCCTCGTGGGCGGCGCCGGGGCGGCGGCGGAAATCAACGGCGCGCGCTGCCAGGCCGTCGAATGGACGGGCGGCGGGACGTCGGTCGGCGTCCGCTACGACTTCTCCAACCGCCCCTGCCGCGCCGCGCCCTCCGAGATGGAGCAGGCCGCGCTCCTCGACCCGTTCCCCGGCGAAGCCCGCCTCGCCTTCACGCCGGACGGCGGCTTCACGGGCGGCTCGCTCGCGGCGAAGGCGCCCGGCATCTACGACGTGCCCGGATGCACGATCGCCCCCGCGCCGCCCCCGGCGCGGCGGGGCGCCCGGGGCGCGGGCGGCAGGGACGACCCCGGGGAAGGCCCGGTCGAACGCCTCCTCTTCTTCGAACCCCGCATCGCCTACGGCGACGGCCGCCACGGCGGATGCGGGACCACGCTCTTCTTCGACGCCGCGACGGGCGACTACGAGCCCGCTTCCGACTACCCCCTCGACAGCCGGTGCCTCCGGGAGGGCTGGCGGCAGGATGCCACGGGCGGCCACCCGTGCGACTGCAGGGCCGAAATCGGCTACGGCGACCCGGCGCTGGCCGCGTACTTCGACGAAACCGTCGAAGACGACGGCCTTCGCGCCACCGGCACCATCTTCTTCGACGGCAGGCCGGTCTGGAGCGGGGAGGCCATCCACCGCGTCGGCGAAAGATGCCACGACCCCTTCTACGACGAATGCGGCGACTGCGCGTCCGGATGCGCCGACGGCGACTGCGACGGCCTCGAAGGCGACGGCCTCGGCTCGCTCGCCTTCCGCATCCCCCTCGGGATCCCCCGCGACGGCCAGGTCTCCGGCTTCCTCTGGTTCCGGGCGACGGAGCCGCTGCTCGTCGCGCCCGCCACCTTCAACCTGCTCGCCCGCGACGACGCCGCCGTCGCCGAAAGCGCCGCCGGCGGAACCCGCACCATCGCCTGCTCCGACGCCCGAGGCCGCACCGTCGTCGTCGAACCGATCGCCCACGGCGTCCGGATCACCGTCCGCAAGACCGCCGGCGACGAACTGGAGCACGTCTGGGAGATCGCCAACGTCGGCGGGAGCCCGCGCCAAGTCGCGTTCAAGAAGATCAGCCGCCGGGACAACGTCATGCGCGACGTCGTCTACTCATATCGTGGGGATGGGGAGTGGGCGTGCTTCGACAACATCTCCCAACTTTCCGAACAGGTGCTTCGCACCGACACGCTCGACGACGGCCCCCACGGCGTCCTCCGCGAGGAACGCATCGTGCGCGACGCCGCCGGCGCGATCCTCTCGCGGGACGTCGCCGAGTCCCGGCGCTTCGGCTGCGGCCGGGACGCGACGCTCCGCCAGACCTACCACGCGACGCTCGGCCTCGAGCCCGGCGGCGAGCCCGGCCTGGTCGAAGACCACGCCACCTGCTGGACGGACGACGCCCATCCCCGCCGCAACGGACGCCCCCGCCTCGTTTGGGGCGAGTCGCGACCCTGGAGCTACCAGGCCTGGGACGACGAAGGCCGCGAGATATTGCGCCTCGACCAATTCGACGGCTCGGAGGTCCCCTGGCTGCTTGCGAACTGGGCCGCCCCGTCCGATCTCTCCGATCTGTCCGATCACCCCGGCCTGGCCGCCATCGCCACCGTCTCCGACTACGCGCCGCTGCCCGGCGACGACAATCCGCTCGCCGCCCTCGATTCCGTCCGCACCGAGTCGCGCCACCTCGTCCGCGACGGCGCGGCGGCGTGCATCGGGCGCACGTGGCACGTCCACACCGTCGGCACGGACACGGTGGGCCGCGCCTTCGCGACCGTGAAGACGGTCCGCGCCTGCTCCCCGGACCGCCGCCTTCGACGACCCCGGCAACGCCGTCTCGACCGCCACCCGCTTCGACGCCGACGCCCCCGGCATCCCGCTGCTCCTGCGCGGCCGCCCGCTCGAATCCACCGACGAGGACGGCGTGACCACGACCTACGACTACGCCCTCGGCGACTACGACCCCGCCACCCGCACCTTCGCCCCCGGCGGTTCCGGAACCGCGCTCCGCACGATCGCCCAACGCTGGTATCAGTCCAATCCGTCCGATACGTCCGACCTGACCATCCAGGACGCCGCGCACGGCACGACGCTCTACTCCGCCACCCTCCTTCACGCCACCGGCGCCACCCTCGACTGGCAGGCGCACACCTACGACGACAGGAACCGCCTCCGTTCCACGCTCTACTCCGACGGCTCCATCTCCACCAACGCCTACTCCTGCTGCCGCCTGCTCTGGACGCAGGATCGCGACGGCTTCAAGACTCTCCGCTCCGCCGAAACCGGCACAGACCACTTGCGATACGCCATGCTCGACGTGTCGTTTCCAGAGCTCCCGCAAAACGAAGGCGGTCCTTCCGGCTACTACTTCGCCGTGCCGGGTGCCTATTCATATGCCCGCACCTACGACTTCCGGGCGACGGAGCACAGTTTCGATGCGATGGGCCGGCGCATCCGCACCCGTGAACTCGCGACAAACCCCGATCGCTCGCAAGACATCGCGACGCTTCGCAAAACCAGCTATGGATGGGAAGCGTCGGAAACCACCAGCTATCCCCATGGCATATCCGACTTCCAAGTCCACACCGACGCGCGGGGACTCGTCACCCAAACCGCGTTCACCCAAACCCCCGCTGAAACCATCCAAACAGTGGACACCTTCGACGGCTCCGCGCTTCTGATGCGCACCACCTCGCGCACCATGCGCGGCGGCGGTTCCACCACCCGCCGGGAATGGGACGGCGAATGGACGGAAGCAGCCAGCAAAACCACGTTCGCTCCGGACGGGCGGCGAATCGAAATCGCCACCCTTGCCACGTCCGACGCCCCCGTGGTCACAAACAGCGTGGTGGAATACGACTTCCTCGGGCGCATCGCCGCTTCCGAAACGCCGCTCTCCCGCACGGAATACGCCTACCACGGCAGTTCGCGCCGCATCGCGTCGGAAACGGAAGTCCGCTCCGGTCGCGTCACGACGCCCCTCTACGACGAACTCGGCGACGCCATCGGCAGCGTGGCCGACGGCGTGGCGTCGATGTCGCTCGCCACCTACGAACTGCGCTCCAACGTCTGGTGGCGCGTCGCGACCTCCTTCCTGACGGCCGACGGCCGGACCAACGGGCTTTCCGTGTCCCGCACGCGCCTGACGGGGCTTTCCAACGCCCTGCGCTCCTGCGTCGAAACCGAGGCCGACGGCGCGACCACGCGCGTCGCCACGTCGTTCGACCCGGTCGCCAAGGTGTCCACCGACACCCTCGAACGCACCGGCATGGCGACCACGACGCGCAAGCGCAAGTTCGGGCGGGAGATCGAGGCGACGGACGCCGACGGCGTCACCCGCTACAACTACTTCGACCCCTACGGTCGCGTCTACCTCACGCGGGAGTTCACGGGCGAACGCCTCCACTGGCGCACCCTCGCCATGCGCGACAGCGTCGGCGACGTCTACGCCTCGGCCCGCTTCATCGGCGGCACCCCGCACTGGAACAACGTCGCCCGGTTCAACGGCTTCGACTCGCGCGGCAACCTCGTCGCCTCCACCAATGAAATGGGGTACGTCACGCATTCGCTCTTCGACTCCGCCGGACGCCTCGCCGCGCGCTTCGGCGCGGCCTACCCCGTGGCCTACGGCTACGACGCGACGGGACGCCTGAAGTCCCTCTTCACCACCCGCGACGGCGCAACGTGGGACGTCACGCAGTGGAACTACGACCCCGCCACGGGGCTGGTCACCAACAAGGTCTATGCCGACGGCTCCACGCTTGCGCATGGCTGGACGCCCGACGGCCTGCCGGAGCGCACCACCTGGGCGCGCGGCGCATGGCGTCATGTCGCGTACAACGACCGGCGGCTTCCCGCCGCCGTCTCGCACTCCGACCCCGGCACGCCGGGCCATGAATTGTCCTACGACGCCTTCGGGCGGCTCGTCGCCGTAGCCGACGCCGCCGGACGCCGCCACGGCTACGCCTACGGCGCTTCCGCCGCCTCGCCGACGAACGAGACCGCCGTCGCGGACTCCGCCACGAACGCCGTCGCCCGAGTCCTCGACGCCAACGGCCACCCGGTTTCGACGACCTTGCGCGTCAACGACGCACCGCGAGGCGGGGTGTGGCATGCCTATGCGGACTCGGGCAGGCTGGCGCAGGTCGCCGCCACCAACGCCCAGGGGCGCGGGCTTGTGGCCGCCTACACCAACTTTGCCGGGCGCTCATTTGGTCATTCGGTCGAACTGCCCTCCGGCGCGGTCTTCACGCGGACGCTCGCGCGCGACGCCTACCGCCCGAACCGCGTCACGTCCATTGTCCATGCGTTCGACGGCGTGGAGGTCAGCCGATACGCGCACACGTTCGATGCGCTTGACCGTCTTTCCGCCCGCAACGCCGACGCCTTCGGCTACAACGTCCGTTCCGAAATCGTGTCCGCCACCGTCGCATCCAACGAATACGCCTATGCCTACGATTACATAGGGAACCATACAACCGCCTCGGTCAACTCGGATACGACAACCTACACGGCGAACAATCTCAACCAATACACCCAGGTTTCTGTGTCTTCTGTGCCTTCTGTGGACAATCCAATCTATGACCTCGACGGAAACATGCTGACCAATGGTGTTTGGTCTTACACGTGGGACTGCGAGAATCGGCTTGTTTCCGTCTTTTCAAACAACGTCTGTGTTGTTTCCAACGCCTACGACTACCTTTCCCGCCGCGTCCTGAAGGCCACGCCCGAGGCGGTTCGCGCCTTCGTCTACGACGGCTGGAACTTGATTCACGAAACCGTGACGGCAGGCAACGGCGACGTGTCGGAAATCCAGTATTTCTGGGGGCCTGACCTCTCCGGCACGCTCCAAGGCGCGGGCGGCGTCGGCGGCTTGCTGGCCGTTTCCATCAACGGGCAGTTCTACCTGCCCTGCGTTGACAACAACGGCAACATCACCGCCTATGTTGGAGAAACTGGCTCTGTCGTGGCAGAGTATGTCTATGACGCCTATGGAGGCGCCATTGCCCAAACCGGAAGCATGGCAGATGCCTTCCGCCATCGTTTCAGCACAAAATACTACGACGTAGAAACGGGGCTTTACTACTACGGACGCCGGTTCTACTCGCCAACGCTCCACCGCTGGCTCAACCGTGATCCGATCCAAGAACAAGGAGGGGCGAATCTGTATGCGTTTTGCAGAAATGATGGAGTGAACGCCGTGGATTTGCTGGGGCTTGCCTTGTATGCCTTTGATGGAACCTGGAATGACAAGGACAAAATGAAGCGTCCGACCAATGTCGCCAAGCTATATGAAGCTTACCAGAATCCAAGCAAAGTATACATGAAAGGAATTGGAACAGCCTCCTTGACAAGGGTGATCGGCGGCATAACGGGCGCTGGTGGTAAAAGCCGAGTTCATGCTATGTATCGTAGGTTTGTGAAATTTTACAATACACCTGATTCAACTGGCGAAAATCAAAAAATTGATGTCATCGGCTTCAGTCGTGGCGCAGCGCTTGCGCGCGATTTCGTGAACTACATCAACGAGCAAGGCGGCGTGCCCAGAACGACGAAAAACGGCAAGGAAATTGTTTGCCCCGTGAAGATTCGCTTCCTGGGTCTTTTTGACACGGTGGCCTCCTTTGGAATACCCGGAAACGACATAAATTTCGGATACGATCTCTCCATCCCCGGCAATGTGGAAAACGTCCGCCATGCGATTGCCCAAGATGAATATCGCGGCATGTTCCCCCTCTCGCCCGTTTTGGATCCGGACGGGACCGGTGTCGATCCAAGAATCGTTGAACGTCCCTTCCGGGGCTCGCACTCTGATGTCGGCGGAGGATATGAAGTTGGCGACCGGTCGAATTTCGCCCTGAATTGGATGTATCACGAGGCCATCCGAGTCGGCGTGCCCTTTGGGCCGCTCAGTCCCGAAGACGTTGGCGCAAGCGATCCGGTCATTCACGACACCGGAGGCACGGGGCCTCGGGACATCTATTATCCATAAGGATCAGCAAACGAGGAGATGCCATGAAGAAAAAGCCAATCCGTTTTTTTCCAGCAGCAACGATTTCGATTATGATGTTGGCGCTTGGGGGATGCATGACACAGGACTATGCGGTCGGTATAAGAAACAAAACCGGAAACATCATCTACAAAACCCATGTGTCATACGATGGATTTCAGTCGGTTGGAGGCACTCTAATAGCAGGAGGAACATCTGTGCATCTTTTTCCAGAAGTCCCCATACCCAAGGTTGCACAAGTCGAGTGGCAAACAGAAGACGGTGTCTTTCACCGGCAGAATGTCGAGGTTAAAAAAAACATGCCAAGAGGTTTTAAAGGAGATTTGATGTTTGAAATCACGGACGGGAATGTTGTCCTTCTTTTTGAAGAGTACTATGAAATGCCTTCGGGTTTCAGATGAAACCGATTGCCAAACGATTGTTTTCACTGATATGACAACATCCGCATGAACGACAAGCGACTACCATGAATTGTTACAAACGACAATACTGGATGATAGCAGATTTCGAGGCACTCGACAGGGCACCCAAAGACCCTTTGGACCTTGCCCATAGGAAACGCCTGGAAAACATACAGAACCAAGGTTGGCGCGGATATCTGAAGCAAAAGCTTGATCGCGCAAGTTCGGGGAAGGCGTATCGGTTTGAGTTCTCGGGGAATTATCCAGCTTCCGATGATCCCGGGAACATCCGCCACGACGGCTATCCGGGAGACAAAGCGGGGAAGACTTATGAAAGAATTCAACGAGGTCAGATTGTCTGTAAGGAAGACGACATCTATATCTTGTTGATAGGGATGAACGATGCGCTCAACCTTGGTGTAGATCTTGCAAAAGGCAAAGTGGACATCAATCCAACTTTCAGCGCCATGACTGGCATTGCCACGTCAATTCGTGAGGACGATCCCGCGCTGTTTCTCTGGGGGAAAATCCCCTACATTACCGATTTGGCAAAAGACAGAAATCCAAAATACATCCCTACGAATGTCAATCTTCCCATCAAATACATCAATCAGCATGTCGGCAGCGAAGCGTCGTTTTTTGGGGCGACCGTCTTCGACTTGCAAAACCTGTTCATTGACAATCCTTCGTTTACCGACGACGGCTTTCATTTCAGCGACGCAGGAAATCGACATGTGGCGTCTCTCCTGTTTGAGATGATTCAAAAAAAAATTAACAAGTAATGTCATGACAGGAGCAATGTATGAAAACTAAATGCTTGGCTTTGTGCCTCCTCCTCTTTCTTCTTGTGAGCTGTTCCAGTGAAGACAATGATAGCAATGCAGTTCAGTTTAATGCAGCGGATCTGGCCGACTACAAAAAGTTGGGGATTACAAATGGATTTCTTCGCTTTAAAGACAGAAACTTAGGGTTGTTCGGCTATGCGAATACCAATGGCAATGTTATGTTGAAGCCCCAGTATTATGTTTGCAGCCTAACATTTTTTCAAGGATATGCTTGGGTGGATTTAGGTTATGAAGGCGACAGCATTCCCGATTACAACGATCTGTCCCTTGGCGACTTTATTGACACGAACGGCGTCAGACTGGTCGGGAAAAAGCTACATGCCACTATTCCAAATCCCTGGATGTGGGGGGTGAATTACGAACCGCAGTTTGTCAATGGGCTTGCGTTCGTGTCGGCCGATCCCTCCGACTTTCCAGAAATCGCCATGCCGACGAATGTGAATCAAGAAGTAAGGAAGGAGCTTGAAAGCAAAAGCGCCAGATATGTCTATTGCATCGATACGAATGGAAATCCAGTCAGCGCCCACCATGTCCACGGGCCTTTTTATACAACTGCTACATGGTGCAACGGCCCCAAGTTCCGTTGGGGAAGTCGGCTGACATGGGTCGATCTGTTGAACGGGGACAGGGGAATACTGCTTTGGGACGGAACCGTGCCCCTGACGACTTCGGTCAAGGACTATGAGGAGCTTTTGGAGATCGAACGCCGATTCGTCGAAGAGAACTATGGAACAAACGGCGTCGTGAAATTCACAGGCCAGGCATGGGTGTACTTCTATTATTGACCGTTGAAAGTGGGAGGTTGAAATGACGCAGTTGTCCATCGTTTTAGTTGTTCATGAATTTGGTGTGCAACGCAACCGGATGGCCACCCCGCATTTCATGGACGCCCTCGGCAGGGAGACCAACACCGTCGTGACGGCGGTCGGCGAGCCCGGAAGCGCCGCCACCCCCGATTGCGGGACGCTCGGCTTCACGGCTTCCGAAACGACGGCGTACCCCCACGGCACCGGCGACCACGTCGTCCATGTCGACCGGCGCGGGGTTCGCACGGTCACGACGCGCACGTCGCACGCCGACCGCGAGGAGAGCGTCACCCTGACGTTCTCGCCGGCGAACCCCGACGTTTGCGTCGTGGCGAGCACGAACATCGCCTACCGGAACGGGCGTTCCATCGCCATCCGAAGCTGGGACGGCGGCTGGACGCGCGAAACCTCGTGGAGCGACTACGCCGCCGACGGAACACGGCGCGCCTTCTCCGTCACCGAGGCGTCCGATTCACCGAACGCGGTCACGAATCAAATTTCGCACAGCGATTTCCTCGGGCGGACGGTGGCGACGCTGACGCCCGGCGCCGCAGGCGCGTGGCTCGTCACCTCGAACGCCTACGACGGCGCGACCTCGCGCCTGGTTCGCACCGAAACCACCGGACAGCCTGCGACGACCTACCTCTACGACGAGCGCGGCGAGATGGCGGCGACGGTTCAAAGCGGCGTCGAGACCGCGTCGGAAACCCGCTACGAGAACATCGCCGGGGCATGGTGGCGGGTGGACGTCCGCAGCACGTCGCGCGAGGGCGTCACCAACGCCGTCGCGACGACCCGCCGGCAGTTGACGGGGCTTTCCAACGCCCTGCGGAGCCGCACGGTGAACACCGGCCCGAACGGCTCGACGACGACGGAATCGGGCAGCTACAACCCGCAGACTTGCGAACTGACGATGGTTCGCGCCACCGATGCGGCGACGCCATCCACCACCGTCTCGAAGTTCGGGCGTCCAATTCGTCGCGAATCGCTGCGGGAAACCGTTTACAACTACTTCGACCCGCTCGGGCGCGTTGCATACTCGGAAATGCGCGACCCTGAAACGGGCGTCTATTCCCATTTCCGCTGGTCGGGACTCGACGAGTCCGACAACGAGACCCACTACGGCATTTATTATTACGACGACGATCTGCACGTCACTGGATCGAGAACCTTCGACGCCTTCGGCCGCGAAACGTCCCGCACCGACGCCCTCGGCAACACCGTCACCAACACCTACGACGCCCTCGGGCGTCCGGTTGCCGCCACCGGCGCGGCCTACCCCGTGGCCTACGGGTACGACGCCGCCGGCCGCACGACCGCCCTCGCCACCGCCCGCGGCAACGCCGCCGGCTTCGCCGACCTCGCCGTCCAGCTTGCCGGAGGCGCGTCCCTCGCGTCCCTTGCGTCCCCTGCGTCCCTCGATCTCACCGCCTGGAACTACGATCATGCCACGGGACTGCTCACCAACAAGGTCTACGCCGACGGATCAGCAGTGTCCTACGCGTACACCCCCGACGGCAGGCTTGCCGCCCGCGCCTGGGCGCGCGGACTCGCCACCGCCTACGCCTACAACCCCGACGGCTTGCTCACCGCCACCACCTACAGCGACAACACGCCGGACATCGTGCTGACATACGACCTCTTCCAGCGCCCTGCTTCCGCCTCCAACGCCGTCGCGCGATACGCCTACCAGAACAGCCACCTCGGCACCGCCACCAACGAGACGGCCACGGTCGGCGGCGACACCGCGACCCTGGCCCGCACCATGGACAACCGCCACCGCCTGGCGGAACTGCGCGTCGAGGATGCGCCACCCGTTCAATACGGCTACGATGCCGAGAACCGGCACTCCGCCGTCTCCAACACCGCCTTCCGCGCCACCTACGCCTACACCTCCGACGGCTGGGATGCGGGGTATTCGGTGGCCTTGACGAATGGCGTCGTACTTGCCCGCAACCTGACCCGCGACCCCTACCGCCGCAGTCTGGTAAAAGCCATCACCAACAGCGCCAGCGGCGTGCCGTACAATCCGCTGGCCTACACCTACGACCTCCTCGACCGCGTCACGTCACGAAACGCCGACACCTTCGACTACAACGCCAGAAGCGAAGTCACATCCGCCATCATCCAGCCCGCCCACACCAACCGCTACGCCTTCGACAACATAGGCAGTGCGCCAAGCGAAGCTCGGCGCTTCTTGCGGGGTGGAAGTCCCCGCCGAGTAAGGACCAGCCATCCACTCGTACCGAGTGTTGGCACTATGGAAGAGGAGTCGAATCCGAATGAAGTAGTGTAAGCGTACACAGGGAACTCCGCAGGCCGCAGGGAGGATGCACCCTCCCGAAGCGGTTCAGCCCCGTTAATTGATCATGCGCAGGGCGACATGTTTGCCGACATGGAAGCCAGCAACAAGGACGCGCAACCGGCTTGCGTCCGGTGACTGCGCCGGGGTCTACGGCGCGCGGCATGCGGAGAGAGAAGCGAACGGGAACTTGGGAGACCCGCCGCCGTCCGCGTCCGCGAGGGCGCGGTAGCGGCCGCCGAGCCGGAAGGGAAGGCGGCGCGACGCGGCGGCGGGAGTCAGACCGCCCCATAGTACTCCGGGACGGGCGAGCCGGTCACACGGGGAAGGGGGCGGCGGGGCTGCGAAGCCCGCAAAGGAAACAGGAAAGATGGACACGACAGGCTGTCAAACACTGCAAACCTCACTGCGGGGAATAGCGGATCGGGCGCGACGCGACCCGAAGGCGCGATTCCGCGACGTGTACAGGCTGCTCAACGAGGCGAACCTGCGCGAGTGCTTCCGGGCGTTGCGCAGGGACGCCGCGCCGGGGATTGACCGGGTGACGTTCGACGACTACGAACGCGACCTCGACGCCAACCTCGCGGCGCTGGTCGAGCGGCTCAAGCACAAGCGGTACCACGCCCGACTGGTGCGCAGGGTGAACATTCCGAAGGGGGGCGGGGAACTGCGTCCCCTCGGAATCCCTGTGCTGGAGGACAAACTTCTGCAAATGGCCGTGGCGAAGGTGCTCACGGCGATCTACGAAGAGGACTTCCTGCCGGCGAGCCGGGGCTACCGTCCCGGCGGCGACGCCCGCGAGGCCAGCCGCGAATGGGCGGCGAGGCTCGGCGGGGGGAGCTATGCGTGGGTGGTCGATGCGGACATCAAGGGCTTCTTCGAGCACGTCGATCACGACTGGATGCTCAGGATGCTGGAGCTTCGCATCGACGACAAGCCGTTTCTGCGGCTGGTGCGCAAATGGCTCAAGGCGGGGGGTGCTCGAAACGGACGGACGGGTGCTGCATCCGACGGAGGGGACGCCCCAAGGCGGGGTGGTCTCGCCGGTGCTGGCGAACGTCTACCTGCACTACGCGCTGGATCTCTGGTTCGACCGCGTGGTCAGGAGGACGACGCCGGGCCGCTGCGCGATGCTGCGCTACGCCGACGACTTCGTGGTCGCCTTCGAGCGGCGCGAGGACGCGGAACGCTTCCTTGGGGAACTGCCCGGGCGACTGGGCAAGTTCGGCCTGGAGCTGTCGGGGGAGAAGACGCGGCTGGTGCGCTTCGAGCGGGGCAACCCGTCGGGCGACAACGGCGGCTTCGACTTCCTGGGGTTCCAGTACCACTGGGAGCGTACGCGAAACGGACGCTGGAAGGTGCAGCGCCGGACGGCTCCGAGCCGTCTCCGGCGGTCGGTGGAACGCTTCGCCGAGTGGATCAAGGCCAACCGGGGCGAACGCCTGCCCGTTCTCATGGAACGGCTGGGGCGCAAGCTCGCGGGGTACTGGCAGTACTACGGCGTGACGGGCAACGGGCGCAGCCTGTGCAAGTTCTGGAGGCAGGTGGTGGCTGGGCTCTACAAGTGGCTCAACCGCAGAAGCCAGAAGCGGGGCTTGACCTGGGTCCGTCTCAATGCGATCCTCAAGCGCCACGGGGTGCCGGGACCGCGGATCACCGAGAGCGGGCAGATGCTGTTTTCCTTCATGGGGGCGCGTTGAAGACCGAGTGCAAAGCGAGCAGTCCCGAAGAGCCCGGTGCGGGAATTCCGCACGCCGGGATCCGTGCGGGGGGCGCCCGGCAACGGGCGTCCCTACCGCGATACATCATAGCATACGCTGATGAGCAAGGCGCAATCGTGGCCGACTATCTTTATGACGCCTTTGGCCGTACCATAGAGGCAACGGGTCTGCTTGCGGACACCTTCCGTCACCGCTTCAGCACGAAGTATTATGATACCGAGACAGGACTGTATTACTACGGCTACCGTTTCTACGTACCCGAACTGATGAGGTGGATCAACAGGGATCCGATTGAGGAAGGTGATGGATGGAATTTATATGAGGTTGTTAGAAACAATCTTGTTAACCACAACGATGTTTTGGGACTTTGGAAAAAAGGGAAAACTATTGATGGCGGCAAGCGCAGAGTTTACATTCGAGAAAGCGAGGACTCATTTGAAAGTTTGGCCTGTCTTTTGAAGCTAGACCTAAATGAGGTTCACAAATGGGCAAAGATTCATAACGACAGCAGTAGCCCCGATGGTAAAATTCCATGCGAAGTTTCCGTGCCAAACGAGATTGTTGTGTTTACGTCAAAACCATCATGGTATGACAGCTCATTGTCGGTAGTTGCCAACTTTCGTAGTAAAGCAGAAAAACTATCTAAACACTACGAGGCGAATGGCTATAAAGTTATCTTCAGAAAACACAATGACAATGTTGCAGTATTCAAGTCGCTTTGGAAATCGCCGGATATATACGGGTTTGTTTATGCGGGGCATGGAGCATACCCGTTAGGGTTACGAATTAACAGTAGTGCTGATGGAGCCGTCTTTCCGTGTGAAGTGTCTCCGCCTCATAAGTTAGCAATTGGCTTGTTCTATGCCTGCTACTCAGATAATGAAGGTACAGGCGAATTCGACACATTGGGATCCTGGAAAGATCATGTTGCGATAGAAGCCGGTGCCGAGTACGTGGGGTATCATGGCTTGGCTTGGTGGTGGAGTGATCCTGTGAATAGCGAGGGCACCAATGACAACAATTAAAAGAATAGCTTTCTGGGTTTTCTTAATTGTTGTTTTCTATGTGCTAGTCACCCAAATTGCAACTGTAATTTTTCAACTCCATTATAATCGAACTGCAACCGTTCGTGCTCGTCAAATTGCAAAGGAGCAAATACAATGTGAACGTGAGCGAGTAACCAAAGCAATTGCTGCAATCGAATCGAATTACTTGCATGACGCTATGAGTACATTTACAAACAGCCAAATACTAGACTACGCCACCAATACGTTCTGCACGGTTACCAACGAAACGGCGACGGTTGGTGGCAATATCGCCACTCTGCCCCGTGACAATGCTCTGTAACATGGACAACCGCCATCGGATGAAAACACTGCGCAGCGGCGGTGCCGCTCCCGTCTATTACGGCTACGACTCGGAAAGCCGTCTGTCCACCGTCTCGAATGATGCCTTTTCGGCAAGCTACGCATATACTGATGACGCTTGGGATGCAGGGTATGACATAATGCTGTACAATGGCGTTACGCTCACTTGTGACCTTACCTGTGACCGCTACCGCCGCAGTCTGGTAAAGGCCATTACAAACAGCGTTAATAGCATAGCGACAGCTCCATTAGCCTACGCCTACGACAAACTGAACCGCGTCACCAGTCGTAACAATGACACTTTTGACTATAATGCCAGAAGCGAGGTCACTGCGGCGGACATTGGAGCCACCATCAGCCGGTATGCCTACGACAACATTGGTAGTGCGCCAAGCGAAGCTCGGCGCTTCTTGCGGGGTGGAAGTCTCCGCCGAGCAAGGACCAGCCATCCAGCTCGTACCGAGTGTCGGCACTATGGAAGAGGAGACGAAACCGAATGAAGCAGTGCAAGCGTACACAGGGAACTCCGCAGGCCGCAGGGAGGATGCACCCCCTCCGAAGCGGTTCAGCCCCGTCAACACCGATCATGCGCAGGGCGACATGGTTGCCGACATGGAAGCCAGCAACAAGGACGCGCAACCGGCTTGCGTCCGGTGACTGCGCCGGGGTCTCACGGCGCGCGGCATGCGGAGAGAGAAGCGAACGGGAACTTGGGAGGCCCGCCGCCGTCCGCGTCCGCTGGGGGCGCGGTAGCGGCCGCCGAGCCGGAAGGGAAGGCGGCGCGACGCGGCGGCGGGAGTCAGACCGCCCCATGGTACTCCGAGACGGGCGAGCCGGTCACACGGGGAAGGGGGCGGCGGGGCTGCGAAGCCCGCAAAGGGAACAGAGAAGATGGACGCGACAGGCTGTCAAACACTGCAAACCTCACTGCGGGGAACAGCGGATCGGGCGCGACGCGACCCGAAGGCGCGATTCCGCGACGTGTACAGGCTGCTCGACGAGGCGAACCTGCGCGAGTGCTTCCGGGCGCTCCGCAGGGACGCCGCGCCGGGGATCGACCGGGTGACGTTCGACGACTACGAACGCGACCTCGACGCCAACCTCGCCGCGCTGGTCGAGCGGCTGAAGCGCAAGCGGCACCACGCCCGACTCGTGCGCAGGGTGAACATTCCGAAGGGGGGCGGGAAGCTGCGTCCCCTCGGAATCCCCGCGCTGGAGGACAAACTTCTGCAAATGGCCGTGGCGAAGGTGCTTACGGCTATCTACGAAGAGGACTTCCTGCCGGCGAGCCGGGGCTACCGTCCCGGCGGCGACGCCCGCGAGGCCAGCCGCGAATGGGCGGCGAGGCTCGGCGGGGGGAGCTATGCGTGGGTGGTCGATGCGGACGTCAAGGGCTTCTTCGAGCACGTCGATCACGACTGGATGCTCAGGATGCTGGAGCTTCGCATCGACGACAAGCCGTTCCTGCGGCTGGTGCGCAAGTGGCTCAAGGCGGGGGTGCTCGAAACGGACGGACGGGTCGCTCCATCCGACGGAAGGGACGCCCCAGGGCGGGGTGGTCTCGCCGGTGCTCGCGAACGTCTACCTGCACTACGCGCTCGACCTCTGGTTCGACCGCGTGGTCAGGAGGACGACGCCGGGCCGATGCGTGATGCTGCGCTACGCCGACGACTTCGTGGTCGCCTTCGAGCGGCGCGAGGACGCGGAACGCTTCCTTGGGGAACTGCCCGGGCGACTCGGCAAGTTCGGCCTGGAGCTGTCGGGGGAGAAGACGCGGCTGGTGCGCTTCGAGCGGGGCAACCCGTCGGGCGACAACGGCGGCTTCGACTTCCTGGGGTTCCAGTACCACTGGGAGCGTACGCGAAACGGACGCTGGAAGGTGCAGCGCCGGACGGCTCCGAGCCGTCTCCGGCGGTCGGTGGAACGCTTCGCCGAGTGGATCAAGGCCAACCGGGGCGAACGCCTGCCCGTTCTCATGGAACGGCTGGGGCGCAAGCTCGCGGGGTACTGGCAATATTACGGCGTATCGGGCAACGGACGCAGCCTGTGCAAGTTCTGGAGGCAGGTGGTGGCTGGGCTCTACAAGTGGCTCAACCGCAGAAGCCAGAAGCGGGGCTTGACCTGGGTCCGTCTCAATGCGATCCTCAAGCGCCACGGGGTGCCGGGACCGCGGATCACCGAGAGCGGGCAGATGCTGTTTTCCTTCATGGGCGCGCGTTGAAGACCGAGTGCAAAGCGAGCAGTCCCGAAGAGCCCGGTGCGGGAATTCCGCACGCCGGGATCCGTGCGGGGGGCGCCCGGCAACGGGCGTCCCTACCGCGATGTGCGCCAAGCGAAGCTCGGCGCTTCTTGCGGGGTGGAAGTCCCCGCCGAGTAAGGACCAGCCATCCACTCGTACCGAGTGTTGGCACTATGGAAGAGGAGTCGAATCCGAATGAAGTAGTGTAAGCGTACACAGGGAACTTCGCAGGCCGCAGGGAGGATGCACCCTCCCGAAGCGGTTCAGCCCCGTTAATTGATCATGCGCAGGGCGACATGTTTGCCTACATGGAAGCCAGCAACAAGAACGCGCAACTGGCTTGCGTCCGGTGACTGCGCCGGGGTCTACGGCGCGCGGCATGCGGAGAGAGAAGCGAACGGGAACTTGGGAGACCCGCCGCCGTCCGCGTCCGCGAGGGCGCGGTAGCGGCCGCCGAGCCGGAAGGGAAGGCGGCGCGACGCGGCGGCGGGAGTCAGACCGCCCCATAGTACTCCGGGACGGGCGAGCCGATCACACGGGGAAGGGGGCGGCGGGGCTGCGAAGCCCGCAAAGGGAACAGGAAAGATGGACACGACAGGCTGTCAAACACTGCAAACCTCACTGCGGGGAATAGCGGATCGGGCGCGACGCGACCCGAAGGCGCGATTCCGCGACGTGTACAGGCTGCTCAACGAGGCGAACCTGCGCGAATGCTTCCGGGCGCTCCGCAAGGACGCCGCGCCGGGGGTTGACCGGGTGACGTTCGACGACTACGAACGCGACCTCGACGCCAACCTCGCGGCGCTGGTCGAGCGGCTCAAGCACAAGCGGTACCACGCCCGACTGGTGCGCAGGGTGAACATTCCGAAGGGGGGCGGGAAACTGCGTCCCCTCGGAATCCCTGCGCTGGAGGACAAACTTCTGCAAATGGCCGTGGCGAAGGTGCTCACGGCGATCTACGAAGAGGACTTCCTGCCGGCGAGCCGGGGCTACCGTCCCGGCGGCGACGCCCGCGAGGCCAGCCGCGAATGGGCGGCGAGGCTCGGCGGGGGGAGCTATGCGTGGGTGGTCGATGCGGACATCAAGGGCTTCTTCGAGCACGTCGATCACGACTGGATGCTCAGGATGCTGGAGCTTCGCATCGACGACAAGCCGTTTCTGCGGCTGGTGCGCAAATGGCTCAAGGCGGGGGTGCTCGAAACGGACGGACGGGTGCTGCATCCGACGGAGGGGACGCCCCAAGGCGGGGTGGTCTCGCCGGTGCTGGCGAACGTCTACCTGCACTACGCGCTGGATCTCTGGTTCGACCGCGTGGTCAGGAGGACGACGTCGGGCCGCTGTGTGATGCTGCGCTACGCCGACGACTTCGTGGTCGCCTTCGAGCGGCGCGAGGACGCGGAACGCTTCCTTGGGGAACTGCCCGGGCGACTGGGCAAGTTCGGCCTGGAGCTGTCGGGGGAGAAGACGCGGCTGGTGCGCTTCGAGCGGGGCAACCCGTCGGGCGACAACGGCGGCTTCGACTTCCTGGGGTTCCAGTACCACTGGGAGCGTACGCGAAACGGACGCTGGAAGGTGCAGCGCCGGACGGCTCCGAGCCGTCTCCGGCGGTCGGTGGAACGCTTCGCCGAGTGGATCAAGGCCAACCGGGGCGAACGCCTGCCCGTTCTCATGGAACGGCTGGGGCGCAAGCTCGCGGGGTACTGGCAGTACTACGGCGTGACGGGCAACGGGCGCAGCCTGTGCAAGTTCTGGAGGCAGGTGGTGGCTGGGCTCTACAAGTGGCTCAACCGCAGAAGCCAGAAGCGGGGCTTGACCTGGGTCCGTCTCAATGCGATCCTCAAGCGCCACGGGGTGCCGGGACCGCGGATCACCGAGAGCGGGCAGATGCTGTTTTCCTTCATGGGGGCGCGTTGAAGACCGAGTGCAAAGCGAGCAGTCCCGAAGAGCCCGGTGCGGGAATTCCGCACGCCGGGATCCGTGCGGGGGGCGCCCGGCAACGGGCGTCCCTACCGCGATTCCTCGTCCTCGAGACCGCCGGAAGAGTCGACAGGTGTCGATAGGTATCGACAGGTATCGACGGGAACGATAGATTCGATCAAGCCCACAGTGTGGCGCGGACATTCCTGTCTGCGCGGGTAGGCAAGCGTCGGCTTGCCTGCGGCCCCGCGGACGAGCAGACGCTCGTCCCTCCCGTGGCTGCGGCCTTGGCGCTTAGCTTGGCACCCTGCGTGCGGCTAGCCGGGACGGCGTCGCCCCACCACGCTGTCGCGCCGGCGTATCGGCTTTTCGCGTATTTCGCGGTTAAATAAGAGCCCCTTTGACGTTTCCGGCGCCTTGTCATTTTCCTCATCTGCGCGGGCCAGGTCCCGCGGTAGAAAGCGCGGCCGGGTCCGCGCACTCAAAACCGCTTGCGCACGTAGTGCGCCACGCGGGGTGACCGCACAAGCCGTATTTGCATCAGCACCAACACCTTGCCTGGCATACGTGGCGTCCCCGCCGCGTGGCCACCCCATCCCGCACGCGGCGGAGTCGCCGCGTCGATCATCCCCCCTTTTACACTCTTCGATCATACGACTGAGTCGTATGATCAACATGCGAGAGGAAAAGAGGGCAGGCATAGCCAACTGGCGGCACAGTACCCCGCGTGCGGCTAGCCGGGATCCTACTTCGCTAAAGCTTCGTAGGACAAGCGGCGTCGCCCTGTGCTGGCGCGCTTTTGCAAGTTCACCCCAAACACTCGACCCCCATCGACCCCCATCGACCCCAGGCGACCCCCGTCGACCCCCATCGAAGCTTGCAATCAACGCCCTCGACGCTCGTCGCCACTGCCTGCTGCCTCCCCTCCCCCCGCCACGCACCAAAACCAGCGCCTTCCCCGGCATTACCGCTAACCAAAACAATCATGCAATCATGGAATCCTGTCAAAAAAATACCCGTCGCAGCATCCGCGTTGCGAATGATTCCGCGCGAAGCATTCCGCGCCATCCGCGAAATCCGTAGCTGAAAACCAGTCGCAGCCACCGCATCGCGAATGAGCCAGCGCGAAACTCCCCCTACCTCATCCGCCCCGCACCGAAACCAACGCCATCCCCGCCTTACCACCTAAAAGAACAATCATGCAATCCTGTAATCCTGCTAATATGCGCCCGCGCAGCGGGAAATCCTGTCAAAAAAATCACCAGTCGCAGCTCCGGCAGCGCGAATGATCCGGCGCGAAGCATTCCGCGCCATCCGCGAAATCGGTGATTATGGCGGTGACGATGAAATACGGAAGAATTGTCTGGGCTGCCCTGCGGGCATGGCGACGGAGGCTTCATACAGGAAAACCCCATTCTCTTCACCAGTTTCCTGGATCGTTGCATCCGCAACGCGCCAAACCGGATCGTTGAGGTCGTCTTTCGTGTACACAAGATAGGGGATTCCGCGCTCTCCCCAGAAAGAGAACTTGAATGTAATGCCGTCGGCGGATGTGGAAACCATATCCGGCGCAACGACCGGCATGGGGACATCGCCAATCCAAACGATATCATCAACCCATGCTGCGTCCGTGCTACTGGCCACCGACCCGTTCTTGACGTACTCCCATCGCAATACGTTGGTAACACCTGCGTTCTCAACCCTGTTCGATACCCATGTCCATGGGGTCTTGGTGCCGGAGATCGAGGAAACCAGCACCCCATTTACAAGAAACCGCAGGTGATCGTTAACTTCGCTGACAGTTTTCCACCAGAATGTGATGGAACCGCTGCCATATACCTCTGTTTCGAAAGCTGTAAAACCGTTGTCGGGCACTACACCGGAGCCCCCCAGCTTGACAGCCGCATTCCCCGAGGGCGCACCCGCCGCTGTATCGGCGGAAATGCCGTTCTCGATGCCGCTTTGGGTGTAGGTGCGCCCATAGGAACCGGAGACACGCGCGATCGAATCGCGGTAGGTGGCGGTCAGGGTGCTGGCCGCTGTCGGCATGGTCAGTGTCGTTGTGCTAGACGAGGCGTCCTCAAGGAATGCCGCTGCGTCGCCGGTCCAGGCCGCGAATTCCATGTAGAGCGGATCGGGAGCGGCCTTTACCGTCACGACGGAACCCTCGGGGTGCCAGCCGCTGCCGGATCCATTATTGACCGTCAACGGAACAGAATATGTCGCCGTGATGGAGATTGGAACGCCGAGCATCGTCACCGTCGTCGTCGCAGAGGCGGCGGACACGACGAAAGCCACATCGCCCGTCCAGCGGTAGAACCGCTTGCCGGGGATATCCGGTGCCGAGACAACGACCTGGCTGTTGTAGGGATACTCGCCGCTGCCATTGCCGCCCAGGACGGTCAGGGGATAGAGGATAGGCTTGTAGGTCGCGGCCAAAACCACGTTGGTAGGCGGCATGACCAGCACCGTGCTGGCGGAGAGGGTGTCCGCCACGCCGTTCGTGTCTCCCGTCCAGCGGTCGAACTCGTAGTACGGCGCAGATGCATCGGCGGAGATCGCCACGGGGCTGCCGTTCGTGTGCCAGCCGTCGCCGGTGCCTGCCTCGACGGTCAGGGAGAACTTAGGAGTCCAGGTAATCGCGTCAACCCACCCGGCATCATCGCCGACGTACTCGCCAATTGGATCCTTCTCATACTCCCACCTGAAGGTATGCGCCGTTTCGGCTTCGCCGAACACCTCGACCGAAACGAGAATCCAGCCAGTTCCTGTTCCGGAAATCTGGTTGGTGGCGCCCGCCCCGACTTCGTGGAAACTCAAAACATCGTAATCCAATTCGCTGGAGACCTTCCAGTCGAAGCCCAGAAAGCCCGGGCCTGTGACCGACCATTCGATGCCGGCCATTTCCCCGTCATCAAGCAGCCCGATACCGCCGAGTTTCATGGACGAGCCGCCATCCCCGGAGTGCTCGTCAGACGGATTCACTGCGGAACTAATTCCAACTGGAACAATGGTTGCGAAGCTGGCGTGAATGGTCTGGTTGCTGGTCACGCTTACAAAGCTGTACTCGCTTACTGAGCCGACGGAAACGCCGTTTACGAGCACATCAATATGGTAGAAATTCGGATCGGGAAGGATCATGAAATTGGTGCTGGCACCATGGGCAACCGTTATCGTGCCGGCTGGCATGATACTGCCGCCCGGGCTGGATGTGGCTGTGATTTCATGCACCCAGGGCGCCGTTGGACAGTCGCAATAGTAGGCATCCCAGCCGGTGGTGCCGAGGATGTGATAAACGGTGGTCGGGCAGGAATCAAACACCCAGTAACCGTGTGTTGGGGCGTTGCCAGCGAAAAAGACGCTGGTCAGGGAGGTGCAGTTGCGGAACGCGTAGTTGCCGATGGTGGTGACGCTGCCGGGGATCGTCACGCTGGTCAGGGAGGTGCAGCCGGAGAACGCGTCGTAGCCGATGGTTGTAATGCTGTCGGGGATCGTTACGTCGGCCAGTGAGGTGCAGTTCCAGAACGCCGAGGAACCGATATTGGTGACGCTATTGGGGATCGTCACGCCGGCCAGTGAGGTGCAGTAGTAGAACGCGCAGTCGCCGATGGTGGTGACGCTGTCGGGGATCGTCACGCTGGCCATGGAGGTGCAGCGGGAGAACGCGTAATCGCTGATGTTGGTGACGCCGCTGCAGATCGCCACGCTGGTCAGGGATGTGCAGCCAGAGAACGCAGAGCCGCCGATGGCAGTGACGCTGTCGGGGATCGTGTAGGCACCGGTCTTACCTCTTGGGCAAAAAATGAGGGTGGTTTGCTCCTTGTTGAACAACACCCCTTCCAGACTGCTGTAATTGGGGTTTGCGGAAGAGACGGTGATGTTGGTCAGGGATGTGCAACCGTAGAACGCCCCGTCGCCGATGGTGGTGACGCTATCGGGGAGCGTCACGCTGCTCAGGGCGGTACAGTTGCAGAACGCACTGTCGCCGATGGTGGTGACGTTGTCGGGAATCGTGTAGGCGCCGATCCTGCCGCCGGGACATTGGATTAGGATGGTTTGCTCCTTGTTGAACAACACCCCTTCAAGACTGCTGTAATTGGGGTTTGCGGAAGCGACGGTGATGTTGGTCAGGGAGATGCAACTGGAGAACGCAGAGGAACCGATGTTGGTGACGCTGTCGGGGAGCGTCACGCTGCTCAGGGCGGTACAGTTGCAGAACGCACTGTCGCCGATGGTGGTGGCTCCGCTCCCGATCGTCACGCTGGCCAAGGAACCGCAGTTCCAGAATGCCGAGGAACCGATATTGGTGACGCTGTTTGGGATCGTCAAGCTGCTCAGGGATGTGCAGCCGATGAACGCGTATTTCCCGATGTTGGTGACGCTGTCGGGAATCGTCACGCTGACTAGGGAGGAGCAGCACCAGAACGCGTGGTCGATGATGTTGGTGACGCTGTCGGGAATCGTCACGCTGGTCAGTTTGGTGCAGAGGTGGAACGCGGAGGAGCCGATATTGGTGACGCTGTCGGGGATCGTGTACGCGCCGGTCTTACCTCTGGGGCAAAAAATGAGGGTGGTATGCTCTTTATTGAACAGAACTCCGTCTATACTGCTGTAGTTGAGGTTTGCGGCAACAACGGTGATGTTGGTCATGGATGTGATGTATTCGAACATATTGTTTACGATGTTGGTGACGCTTCTGCCGATCATCACGTTGGCAAGGGAGGTGCAGCCGAATAACGTGGAGCCGCCGATGGTGGTGACGCTGTCGCCGATCATCACGCTGGCCAGGGATGTGCAGTTTTCAAACGCCCTGTCGTCGATGGCGGTGACGTTGTCGGGGATCGTCACGCTGGTCAGGGAGGTGCAGTTGTAGAACGCCCCATAGCCGATGGTAGTGACGCCGTCGGGGATCGTCACGCTGGCCAGGGAGGTGCAGTTGTAGAACGCCTGGTCGTCGATGGTGGTGACGCTGTCGGGGATCGTCACGCTGGTCAGGGAGGTGCAGTTGAAGAATGCGCTGGAACCGATGGTGGTGACGCTGTCGGGGATCGTCACGCTGGTCAGGGAGGTGCAGTTGTAGAACGCCCCATAGCCGATGGTGGTGACGCTGTCGCCGATCGTCACGCTAGTGCCCTGTCCCGAAAATAGGCTTGCAAAAGTCTGGCCGGCATGCTATGATGTGCGGCATGAAAAAGAACCGGAAACCGGGGCGCCCCATATCGCTCCTTTCGCTGTCCGACGAGGATCGTGCCGAGCTGGAACGGCGGATCAAGGCGCCGACGGCGAGCAAGCGGGACAGCCTCCGCGCCTCCATCGTCCTGAAGCGGGCGGCGATGGGCCAGGCCGAGGCGGCGGAATCGCTGGGCTGCAGCGAGGCGTGCGTCTCCCGCTGGACGGCGCGGTTCCGCAGGGAGGGACTTGCCGGCCTGAAGGATGCGCCGGGTCGCGGGCGGAAGCCGTACCTCGATCCGTCGCGCGTCGAGACCGTGATCACCCGCGTGAACCGGCCGCCGAAGGGCCATGCCCGCTGGTCGGTACGCACGATGGCGCGGGAATCCGGCGTGTCGCGCAGCAGCGTGAGCCGCATCTGGCGCGCGAACGACCTCAAGCCGCACCTGAAGAAGGGGTTCAAGCTGTCCGACGACCCGGATTTCGAGCGGAAGTTCTGGGACGTGGTCGGGCTGTATCTGGATCCGCCGGAGCGCGCTCTCGTCCTGTGCTGCGACGAGAAGAGCCAGTGCCAGGCGCTGGAACGCACGCAGCGGGCGCTTCCGCTGGTGTCCGGCCATGCGAAGACCTTCACGCACGACTACATCCGGCACGGCACGCTCACGCTTTTCGCCGCCCTGAACTATCTGGACGGCAAGGTGGTCGGGCGTCTCGGGGAGAACCACACCCACAAGGAGTGGCTGCTCTTCCTGAAGCAGATCGACCGCGAGTGCCCCGCGGGCGTGACGCTGCACCTGATCCTCGACAACTACGCCACGCACAAGAAGGAGGAAGTCACATCCTGGATGGAGAGGCGGAACGCCGCGTACGAGAAGCGGCACGGCGTGAAACGCTTCGTCACGCACTTCACGCCGACGTCAAGCAGCTGGCTCAACCTGGTCGAGCGCTTCTTCGGCGACATCACGCAGCAGGCGCTGCTCAACGACAGCTTCGGCAGCGTCAGGGAGCTCGCGCAACGCATACTGGATTACATCGCCGCGCACAATCTGGAGCCGAAACGGTATGTCTGGAGGGCGGATGGCAGGGCGATCCTGGAAAAGATACGGCGCGCCAGACAGAAACTCGCGGAGACGCAATTAGACAACCCCATTTGCGGGACAGGGCACTAGCCAGGGATTTGCACCAGGAGAACGCGGAGTAGCCGATGGTGGTGACGCCGCCGCCGATCGTCACGCTGGCCAGTTTGGTGCAGTGGGAGAAAGCGTCGTTGCCGATGGTGGTGACGCTGTCGGGGATCGTCACGCCGGCCAGGGATGTGCAGCGGGAGAACGCGTAGTTGCCGATGGCGGTGACGGGGCAGCCGCCGAGTTCGTTTGTGATCGCCAATGCGCCCGCATACGAGGAGCTGAAGTCGGTGATGATGGCCTTGCCGTCGGCGATGGTGTAGGTGTAGGGGCCATAGGTGTCGGCGGAGGCGTTCGAGGGCGCGAGAATCGAGACGGCGGCAGCCATCGTCATAATCAAGAATGCAAGTTTCCTCATGAGCCATCTCCCGCGGATGTGAACTACGTCTTGCCGGTATGATGCAGGGTAGCACAACGCTTGGCGGGAAAGCAACGACAATCGACGACCGCCGACGACACCCCGCCGACGACAATCGACAACGGCGGGCAACCGGCAGATAGCCCCTGTCCCTAAAACTATGTCCCGCCCCTTCAGGGCTAGTCGTTCATTTGCCTATTCCCCAGGGCGTTGCCCTGGGCTGGTATATTTCGCCCCTTCAGGGCTTTCATCAACTTTGTCGCGAGCTTTGTCGGTAACTTTGTCGAAGACGAAAGATTAAGCGGGTGGAGTAAGCGTGCCGATTAAGAGTGAGATTAAGAGAGGGTTTAGACCGAAGTTCCAGCGATTCCCAACAGCCTGCTCATTCGCAAACCCTTGCAGGCAAGCATTCTACGCGCTTTCCGGCGCCATTTTCCCGTTCCGCTTACATGGAAACGCCCTTGTTGTTCCGCCAGCAGGCGTGGTCCGCCTCGAGCAGTTGGAAGGCTTTGGCCTGGAAGGCGTTGGGCATCGTGTCGCGGGTAAAGCGCACGGCGGTTCTGCCTTCTCCGAAACAGCATGTGTTGCGCACCTGTGTCGATAGCGCGCCAAGCAGCCCGTCCCAGCGCCGGAGCCGCAGTCCGTCAGTGGTGCGTTTCCGGGCGCGCTTGCGCTTGAGGTTTTCCGAGGGCTGCGCCTTGGCGACGGGATCGCGGCTGGCGCGGGCGGCTTCCAGTTCCTCGTCGGCGTAGAGCAGCGGGGCCAGGGCCTGGCGCATGTGCCATTCCACGTAATAGGCGAGCATGCACAGCAGCACGTGCGCGCGCACGCGGTCCTCCAGACGGTGGTAGATCGGGCGGACGAGCAGATCGACGCCCTTGAAGGTCCTGAAGGCCTGCTCGACGTCGCCCAGGCTCTTGTAGGCGCGCACCGCGTCCTCTGCGGAAAGCGACTCGGGCGTCTCGCTGGTGCGCACGACGTAGATGCCGTCCAGGGCGGCCTCGCGGGCGATGGATTCCGTGTCGCGCTCCCAGCCGAAGTGGTTGTCGGCGATGTCCAGCCTGAAGTGCTTGGCGACCTTGTAGCGGTTGATCACGCGTCCCGCCCTGACGCCGATCTCGGCTGCCGTCAGGGGCTTCTTCCTCCGGCGCCCCACATGGTCGCGCAGCCTGGCGAGCTCCTTCTCGGTGGACTCCAGCAGTTCGCCGCGCACGCGGGCGCGGTCCATCGCCAGCACCGGGTTGTAGCAGGCCACCAGCCGCTCGCCGGGGAAGTCGGGATGGATGATCTCGGCCAGGTTGCCCTGCGTGAACAGCGGCGCACCGGAGGGATCGCGTGTCTCCAGCAGCCTGCGGATGTCCGAGCTTCGCAGGCAGGATATCCAGCCGCAGCCCTCCTGCTGCCGCAGACGGTCGATCTGCGTGTTCGTCAGCATGCCGCGGTCACCCACGAAGACGAACCGCGCTATGCCGAAGCCGCCGCGCAGCCGGTCGATCTGGTCCGGCACCGTCACCGGGTCGGCGGTGTCGCCGGGATACACCCGCACCGCGACCGGCCTGCCGTCGGTATCGGTCATAAGCCCGTAGACGATGCCGGGTAGCTTGAGGCCGTCGCGGTTGTAGCCGCGCTTTGCCAGGGGGCATTGCTTGCCGTAGTATGAGCTGCTGGACACGTCGTACAGGACTGTCGCCCCCTCTTCAAGGTGCCGCCCGGCCAGCTTGCGCTCGATGAAGGGCTGGCGGGCCGCGAGCCAGTCCATCGCCGCATAAAGGTCGTTCTCGTCCACGTCCTGCACGCCGAACTCCTGCGCGAGCGTGGAGTCCCCGAACAGGGAGACCGTCTCCAGCTTCGAGCCCGGCTCTATTATGCGCTGGGCTATCATCGCCAGCACGATGTCGCGCTCCGGGCAGGGCTTGGACGACACCAGATCCCGCATGCCGAGCCGGCTCATTGCCGTGCGGACGGCTCTGACGTGGCCGCATGGCAGGGATGACTCGACCTCGAAAAGGCTTTCGGCCTCCACAAGATGCTCGCCCTTGAGCGCCGCGCGCAGCGCCGCCACCGCCTCGGGCGGCAGCATCGACAGGTTGGCAAGCGTGCGCTTGACGGTGCGCCCGCCCTCGCGGCAGCTCTCGCGCAGCAGGACTGCGGGCGGGGATTTGCGGTTCGGCACGATGTCAATGTACATGGGCTCACTATAGCAGACCAGTCAGCCTCATGCAAGCGGAAAAACGGCATTTCGTCAAAAAAAGTTATTAACAATTACATGGGCGCAAATGGAACGGATTTTGCTGCCTTAGGGGTGCCGGAATGCCGCTAAATCAAGAAAATATGGCCGTTTCGGGCATGAAAGAGCCGCTGGAACTTCGGGTTAGGGTAAAGCAGTTGCCACAGCTTTACTGGACGCATATGCGATGTCGGATGTCGCAGCCAGGGGTGGCGATGAGGCGCAATTGCTTCGGAGGGGAACCAAAGCCGTTTATGAAAATGCCCTTGCACGGGTGACCGGCGCGCAAATCAATAGGTCGCGGCGACTTTGCTCCAGGAGTCCCTGAGGGTGGAGGTCCGGTTGAAGACGGGCGCACCGGGTTTGGACTCGACGCTGTCGGCGCAGAAGTAGCCGAGGCGTTCGAACTGCACCACCTCGCCGGCGGGCGTCTCGGCCAGGGCGGGTTCGGCGAAGCAGGCCGTTTCCTGGCACGAGTCCGGGTTCAGGAACTCGCGGAAGTCGCGGGTGGCGTCGCCATCGGGGTCCGGCACGCTGAAGAGGCGGTCGTACAGGCGCACGGGGAGTTTGACCGCATGCCTGGTGCTGACCCAGTGGATGGTGCCCCTCACCTTGCGTCCGTCGGGCGCGGTTCCGCCGAGCGACTGCGGGTCGTAGGTGCAGTGGATGGTGGCGATGGAGCCGTCGGGGTTTTTGTCCAC
>JBMNHG010000009.1:0-5854 GCA_050950285.1 Kiritimatiellia bacterium
TTTCTTTTTATTCTATGTAAGTTACTGAATTCTTGCAACTTTGCCAAAAAAATACACTGCATATTCTCCCACAGGAATGACATATACAGCATATCAATTTACATATCATTAATATGGATAAGTTTAAAAAAACAAGAGTCATCTTATGGGTAGCGGTAATCGTGCTGTTTGCCATATATGCCTATGTTTATGTTGGCAATCCGTTGCAAAAAGAGTTTGATCTTGGCATTTTTGGTCTTGTGTTCCCGCTATTATTTGGTTTACTCCATTTATTGTTTAGGAAAAACAAATTTAAAAGAGAAATAGCGTTAGTATCTTCATCCGGTTTATTAATTATTTTCTATCTCATTTTCCTGTAAGTAGAGTTACCTCCTCACAGGTTTGCTCGAATTAGCGGGGTACATAAAATGTGCTATGAGTTTAACCAATTATAGTGAATGTATGAATTAGGTAAATAAGAAAACAAAATGAAATATTTAAAGCCTTTTTTAATGTGCGTGGTTATTTATCCGTTTGTATCATGGATATTTGATCTTGTGTTGGGTAGCGAACAACTTTTTCGGTATTAATGAGATGTCAGATAGATTAGAAATGTATTATTGATAATATATTGAAAATTATTGTGTTACCTCTGTTCGGAGTAGAGTTCCACTACGTGGGGGGCTAATAAGCACTAAGGGGTTGTTTATATTCCATATACTGATAACACTGCTAAATTTACAGGTTATAGTGGAAGCGGAATCACAGCAAGAATAGATGTTAGTGGACCTGAGGGGGTTAACAAAAGTAGCTTTTATTGATTCACCCTCACTAACTGACAGTGAGATAAAAGATATGTTTATTGAAAAACTAAACAATTTCTATGTTTTAGAAAAGCTCTTAAAAGACGAAGGATTGATATGAAAGGATTTAAGGTATATTACAGACAGGAAACAATAAAGGCGGCTGTTTCGGACGGCATGAACACTTTTAATTTATTTAACAACAACCAAAATTGCCACTTATATATTGGAGCTATCGATTATGCAGAAAATAGAAGAATCGAATGGCGTGATTTTTCTGAAATAGAGATTGGTGATGAGCTCGAAATTGAGGTTTCTGAAATTGAGGCTCCTTCTACTCCTGCTAAAATAGAGCATGATATGAAAATAGAGCGACCTAAGAATAAACTGGAAATTTTTCAGGAATTAGAAAACAAGCTAAAACAGAAAGGGTTGTTATGACTGGATTCATATTACAAGTCGACAATAAATACATATCCGGCGCAATAAAGGACGGTATTACGAGCATTCTCTTAACTCTCAAGGAAGACCGGTTCAGGTTGTATTTCGGTAGTCTGGATAAATCGGGAATGCACTCTTACATATGGTATGCAACTGATTCAAAAATAGGCGATCGTCTAAAAATCAGTTTTACAAATATTATTAGTCTTTCAAAACCTCAGGAAGTCGTTAACTATAACTCATTAGACGAAGATAAACTTGATTTGGATTATTATCATCGTTTAAAGAAAGAATTGATACAGGAGGGATTATTATCAGATGACATATAGTTTTTGCTATGGATTATAGTAATTATGCAAAGGTTGTAAATTATTTTTAACGACAAGGTAGTTGTATCTACGATTCCCCAAAAGAGTCAATATTTTGTATTTGGCATTACGACCTTGGAGGATACTGATACAAGTGAAAATAATATTGCTTTTAAAATCAATATCCAGGTATTGAACACTCAATTTACTATAATGGCGCTTTTTATTACTATTAATTAATATAACTTAGGGAATGAACTAAAAATGATTAAGCAATAATTAACAACACAAAGAAGTCACAAAAAACTTTCGATTAAATATATAAATAAATAAAAATAATTATTACTTTACTCATCGTATTCATGTTTTCCGAGAATATCATTATGTCCCAACCTGCAGACCATATAGAGGGAGGGAGATATGTAAAAACGATCGAATATAATGTGATTACCCGTGGCGTTACGGAAGAATCTGGCAGGTATAACCTGGAACATAAATCCATACTCGACCGAATATTTTTCGGAACTAAAAACTCCTTTGTAGAATTTGTATTCGAAGATTCGCCTGAAGGCAGTAATGAGGCTACAGCTTTCCGCATCATTAAAAACCCGCAGGATGATTCCTACAAATTGGAAGCGATGCGCTTGCAAAACCTGCATGAAGTGTATAAAATACGGAATGAGTTATTGGAAAAGACAACGTCGATTATTGTGCCATTTTGGCTATCCACAGCGATTTCACAGGAAACCGTGGATCAGATAAAAGAGCACAATAAACAAGCCGAAATCTTCAAATACAGGGATGATTTATATAAACCTTACCGTCCCAAGCCCAAAACATTTCGGCTCAGCAAGGAGTTTGCCGAAAAACTTCACGGAAAAACTGCGATACTGATTGACAATTTCAAAGCGGAAGGAATACCTTCGGATATTTTTGACGGATATAATGTAACATTCCGTTGTGTCGTGGAGGATGAATTATGGACTTTATCCATTCAGTGCCCTCAAAGAAAAGCGCTTCAATTATCTGATCTTTTCCGACAAATCATAGCGGATGGTTTCGATAATAAAATAGACGAGTCCAAATACCTGAAACTACTTGACGAAATAAATTTATAATGAATATGCCTGAATTATTGTTGATTGTTATTCCGTTATGGGCTACAGGGCGAAGAGAGGAAGCACGGGTATTGGCCCAAAAAATATTGGACAAGAAAGTAAAGATTCTCTCTCCGGTTATAAACAATATCAAGAGTAAAATGAGAAATTTATTGAATAAACCGGACAGTTTGAATGATTCGTCACAAATAATTCAATCCGATATGAAACCGGCAACGACTTCCTCATGGCAGGATTGTCCTTTGGATTTCCGAATTCCAAGGGCACTTCTGCCTACCTGAAGTTAGGCGGCTGTAATTATCTTCTATCCCGGTAAGCCGCCGCCTTTCTGAAGAACTGATTAATTAATCGGTTTTGAAATAGATACAAAGAATAAAAACTAATTGTTTTAAATAATTTATTATAAGACAGATTAACAAAAACGGAACTCTTGGTTTAGGAGTTATTTTGGTAAGTATTATTACCTTTGGGATCGTAATGCACAGTTGTCAAAAAGAACAAATGCAAGATCTAAAATCGATAATAGACAGCAACAAGGAACAATTGATTAATTTAAAATCAATTGACACGCAAATCGAATCAAAACTATCTGATATTATTAATGAATTATCTTCAAAATCATTATCCATGCTTGCATCTTACGGATTTAACTACTCAGATATAGGGCAATATATTGATAATGAAAATGATCCTCGCATTGCTGTCATGGGAATAGTATTCCTACATCTGATAGAACAAGATATAACTCCTCACAAAAATATAGTCAGACTGAAAAGTTCTTCAGAAGAACAAGAATTCTCATATGGTCAGGTAATGGACTGCTTAGGCAGAGTTTTTTTAGGTGTAAATTTATCAGAATTTATTTCAGGCACAGCTACTAAATTCACTTTATCTACTGCATTAGGCATTGCCGGAAGAGTTTCATCTTGTACTCTTGGAATTGCGGCAGCAGCAATAGTAGTAGCCGACTTTGGAGACTGTATGGGATGGTATAATCTATGGTAGTTTTTATTTAATTAAATGATTGACATGAGAAGTAGAGACATAATATTTTCAATAATATTTCTAATATTAACATATTACATTGTAACCAATCGTAATTTTTTGTCCTTTAAAGATCCAAGTGATTTGTTTTACTATATTTTATTTTCTTTAGGAGCTCTAATTATGGCAATAACGAGTATAATTGATTTGCATCGTTTGAAAGAAAAGAGTATAAAAAACAGAATAAGTCTTTTATTTTGCTTTATTTCCTCTTTGATTTTTATTTTGGTATCTGCTTATTCTATCATTGCAAACTGAATTGAAATAAGAGTATGAAACCGGCAACGACTTCCTCATGGCAGGATCGTCCTACTGATAATCAATTTAATCAATTAGTGCAGCAATATGACTTAACGTATGAGACTATCACTCCTTCTAAAAGTAAAGAAATGACTATCACTGATAAAACAATCTCAATTAGTGAATTAGAATTAGAATTCATATTAGCTTCGTTACAGAAAATAAAAAGATCTACCTTTTCTATCGAAAACGAAGTATTTTCAGAGTTTCCAGCCCCTCGTTTACGTAGTTCTGAACCGGAAAACAATGAAAACGTGAACACTGCATGTGTTTCGGGTCATAATGATGAGTTAACCGCAACAATTTGTTTGGATTTCAAAAATGGAACAGTTACAAATAGTTCCGTTAGCTTCCGATTACCAAGTTCTTTATATTTAAATGAAGTATAAAATTAAATTTTAAAACATTATGACTGATTGGAGTTTATTTCTCATTCCTTTGGTAATTGCCTTCGACTGTTTAACTATCTGGGATTTAACAAAAAGGAAACGATATTCATCAGGAGTGAAGATTTTATGGATAGTCATTATTATTCTTTTTCCAATTATAGGAGCTGCGCTTTATTACTTCCAGCTTTCACTATCTTATAAGAGTATTCAACGGAAATGTAATAAGAAAGAAAAACATTAAAATCAATTAAAAACATGAGAGTAAAATATTTATCTATTATGTTCGCTTTGCTTACCGTCTCATGCAATCAAACAAAACTGTGGAAAACGGCGACCGGAGATGTCGCTGAAAATGTGATTGCAAAAATAGATTATTCCGACTATGTTCATATTAAACCTCGGGATAGTCTGTCTGCTGAGGAGTTGGAATTATTTCACACATTAGAAAAAGTCCTATACGAGAATGTAACTGTTGAGAATAATAAATTCGCATTCAAATTAGACAAGGATAGTTTTCTCAATATGGGTATCCCTGAAAAATATTACGATTTGTTAATGAAGAATATTGCAGATAATAATCGTTATTTAGAAACAGGGCAAAGTGTAAAATTGAATTTAGATTCTTTATGGCAGGAAATTGTGAAAGCATACAAGGAAAGACCGGATTTTTAACCGGCGTTACAAAGGTTACGCAGTTAGAGGGTAATTCCCTTCAGAAGTGTATTTATGGAGCTTTATTTACAAAGTTTTGGGTTTACCTTATGGGGCAGGATTGCCTTTTGGATTTCCGGATTCCAAGGGCACTCCTGCCTACCTGAAGTTGAGCGGCTGTAATTATCTTCTATTCCGGTAAGCCGCCTATCCGACCTTATTAATTAAGGAATTGAGTATAAATAATTAAAAAAAATTATGAGCCCATTCAATACTTGTTTTAAATGACATAAGAGGGTTCCAACCGACATGAACCGGAACGGGTAATCAAACATTACAGCAAAGACCCGGAAGACAGTTTGAAACTAAAAGCAGCCGAGTTCCTTATCTTGAACATGCCGGGGAAATATTCAAAATATTACGAGGCTCCCTGGAAAGACGTGGCAACCGTAAATTTACGGTGAAGCAGTTCTTCGGACAAACAGAAAGTACCGAATACCTACCAACTGGGAAAATTGAAAAAATACATTTCTATCGACATCGCGTGGCTGAGAGGGAAGAAATACATACTCCTCCCTTGTTTCAGGATAATTTATACAATATTTTTCGAAACATAACAACATGACTAGCGTTGCCATCCCAATAAGATACCAACCCGAAATTCCGACGGTTTGCTAAATTGAACTTACGTACGTGTTGTCTAAAATTCGGGGATAATTATAAATACTGTGGCCTTGATTTTTATTTTCGTGCGCTTGGAAATACCTCAATTTTCATGTACTTTTGTTTTTCAATGTATCAATACGTTTAACTCCTCCAAT
>JBMNHG010000010.1:0-56671 GCA_050950285.1 Kiritimatiellia bacterium
ATCGATCCCGAGGTGTGGGCGCAGATCGCGGACCTCATCGAGCGCTGCGAGGCGGTCCGGGCGACATACCAGACCTTCGACGGGCGTGTGTCCGAGTACAAGCTGCACCCCTACCACCTGCTCGCCTACCACGGGAACTGGTATGTTCTGGCGCGAAACGTGGGCAAGGACCGGGTCGAGACCTTCGCCCTGTCACGGTTCAGGCGTCTTGAGGCCACCGGGCAGAACTTCACGCGGTCGGCCGAGTTCAACCCCGAGACGTACGCCCGGCAGGCGTTCGGTATCGTGGGCGGCGAGGAGCCGATCAAGGTCCGGCTCCTCTTCGAACCGAAACTGGCCGTCTACATCACCGAGCGGCAGTGGCACCCCACGCAGGAGTTCCGGACACGAGCGGACGGCTGCGTCGAGATGCGGATGGAGACGACAGGACGCAAGGAACTGGTACGCTGGGTCCTGTCCTGGATGCCGGACGTGAAGGTGCTCGCCCCGAAGAGTCTACGGGATCGGATCGTGGACAAACTGCGGGATGGACTCCGGGCACAGCAGTAATCAGCCCGATGAACCTGGTTCATCAGAGGCGCAGGAGGCGCTCGGCGGTGTCCATGAAAAGCGGTGTTGGGCCGTCGAAAATGGTCACGATGGGCGCGATGAGTTGGGGGTACGGTTCAAACGAGCGCCAGTCGCCCCGACCATCTTTCGCCCGCCGAGCAACGGAGAGCGAACGATGCCCGACGCAGCCCATGCGAAGCGCCGGGCGAAGCAGGGACTGTTCGCTGAATCGTGCAGCGAGCGAAGGTTGTAAGGCTGCGATGGCGTTGCGAAGAGCGGACGCCGGCAACAGGGAGACGAGGATGAAGCTGGACATTTCCGCGCAGGAGGTCGAGCAGGTCGATCTTCATCCAGACTGCGGTCCTCACGGTTCCGGCCAGCCGCGAAAAGCTCAGTCCCCACTTCGAGACGTGCTTCAGGAAGCGCAGCAGCAGGTGCGCCAGCAACCCGGTCCAGACCTGCCACTTGACGGCTTTCTCGTTGTAGCCGACGAAGTCGGCGAGCTGGAGCGTCTGCTTGAGTTCCTTGAAGAAGATTTCGATGGCCCAGCGGGCGCGGTAGAGTTCAGCGATGGTGCGCGGGCTCCACACGAAGTTGTTGGTGATGAAGGTCATCTCCATATCCTTGCCGTCCACCTCGACGACGGCGGTGACGCGGCGCAGGGTTTCGGGATACTTCTCGCCGGACCCCTTGCGCGACATGCGCACGGTCTGGTCCGAGAGGATGCGGGGGTTCTTGTGCCGCCTCTCCTCCAGCACCTCGAAGACCATGCTCTTCTTCTCGCGCAGGACGAAGAAGACGCCGCGCCGCGCGAGGCCGAACAGGAAGGCGAGGTCGACGTAGGCCCTGTCCGCCAGCAGCACGTCGCCGTCCTTCAGCCCCGCGCACAGCGCGTCCGCCCGCTTCGAGTCGTGGTGCGCGGCGTCCTCGACGACCGCGAACGTCGGCAGCCTGTTGCCCACGTTGAGGCTCATGTGGGTTTTGGCCGCGGCCTTCTTCCTGCGGTGCCGCGCCCAGTCGATCGAGTCGAGCGAGAGCTTCAGCGTGGTCGAGTCGATGGCGAAGATGTCGCGCTTCAGACGGAAGATGAAGCCGCTGTGCTTCGCGTACCGCGTGAAGGACGGGCAGATCGACTGCAGGTGCGCGAACACGGCCCAGTAGAGCTTCTCAGCGATCTGCGGGTCGCGCCTCCGGTTGGCGTTGGAGAAGGTGTTGCGCTTCGGGGCCGTCGCGCCCCGGATGCGGTTCAGCTCCGGCTCGTGCAGCCGGGCCGCGTCGCAGATCTCGTTCAGGCTGCCCGCGCGGGCGATCTGGCCGTAGAGCAGCGCCAGCACATGGCTGGCGCAGGAGAATCCGCGGATGTCCGCCCCGATGTCGCGCGCGATCTTGTCCGGCAATCCCGCGGGAATCCACTGGACGATCTGGCGCAGGGTGGTGTACGATGTTCTCGCTGGCCTCTTGGTTGCGCGTTTACGCGCCTTGGTCGCTTTTTTTTTCATAATGCCTGTAGGCTACAGGCAGACGGCCGGGAGGTCAGCCCTTTTTTTCAATCCGGCCCGACGCTCCCGTCTTGAGCGCGTGCGCTGACTTCCAATGGGGGAAGGCAGGAGTGATTTCGGCAAGCCTATGGGATGCTAGTGGTTTCAGGTTTGAGGTTTTCCCGGAGCGACCGGCCGTTTCGCGTTTTTACTGGGTTTTACGGCCCTGCTGTCCCATAGTCGAGCCGCCAGAAATCGAAAAAGGCCTGTATGGGCGGGGGTTTTTCGCGGGATTCACCCGGTTTTGGCCGCGGTGCTGTCCCATAGATTTTGAGCATCTCAATCAGGTCGCGCTTGACCCACACCGCCGCGCGCGCGACGCCCGCGAGGCGCGAGAAGCTCAGCTTCCAGTCCGCGACATGGCTCATGAACCGCAGCAGGAGATGCACGAGCATCCCCGTCCAGATCTGCCACTTGACCGCGTTCTCGTTGTACCCTACGAAGTCGCGGATCTGGCAGGTCTGCTTGATTTCCTTGAAGAACAGCTCGACGGCCCACCGCGCCCGGTACAGTTCCGCGATGGTGCGCGCGCTCCAGTCGAGGTTGTTCGTCAGGAAAGTCATCTCCTTCATCTTGCCGTTCACCTCGACGTTCGCGGTCACGCGGCGCAGGGGGACGGGATAGAGCTTTTTGGAGCGGGCGAGGGCGGGCTCGACGAGTTCGTCGCCGACGATGCCCGCGTCCCGGCTCTCCGGCAGGCGCTTGACGCGCTTGAACTTCATGTTCGTTTTCTGCCTGACCACGAAGAAGATGCCGCGCGCCCGCAGGTCGGCGAGGAAGGAGAAGTCCGTGTAGGCACGGTCGGCGAGGCACACGTCGCCCGCCTTCAGCCCGGCGCAGAGCGCCTTCGCGCGGGTGGAGTCGTGGTGGCCCGCGTCCTCCACGACGACGGCGGCGGGCAGGCGGCTGCCCACGTCGAGGTTCATGTGCAGCTTCGCCGCCGCCTTCTTCCTGCGGTGCCGCGCCCAGTCGATGCAGTTCAGGCACAGCTTGATCGTGCTGGAGTCGATGGCGAAGATGCCGCGCTTCATCCGCGCGAGGAAGCCCTTGTGCCTCTTGTACTGCCCGAACCCCGGGCAGACGGTGACCAGATGGTCGAAGACCTCCCAGTACAGCCGCTCGGCCATGGCCGCGTCGCGGTGCCGGTTCGCGTTGGAGAACGTGTTGCGCTTCGGCGGCTGCGCCCCCCGGATGTTGCGCCACTCGCTCTCGTGGACGCGCGCCGCGTCCACGATCCCGTTGAGGCTGTCGCAGCCCGCGAGCTGGCCGTACATCAGCGCGACCACATGGCTCACCGCCGACCACTTGCGGATGTCGAGCTTATACTCTTCGGCGAGCCGCTGGATCATCCCGGCGGGAATCCACTGGACGAGCTGCCGCAGCACGGTGTACACTGTCTTCGTTGGTTTCGGAGGCGCGAACCCAAGCAATTGGGGAATTATTTTTTTCATAATGCCTGTAGGTTACAGGCAGACGCCTCCGAAGCCGACACTTTTTTTGAAAATCTTTAGAGGCAACTCCCCGCCCCTAAAGTGTGCCAACTGCGGGAACCGTCCGGTTGCCGGTCCGCCTATGGGATGCTAGTGGAATGAAATATTGGCGGTTGCCATTCGAGCCGCACTTCTCTTCATCTCCCAGCAGTTCCCATTTGTCGACTTGGATCGATGACAGGCAGGCCTGCCCGGGCAAGCGGTACGCGTGCTCCTTAGTGCGTGGCATCAGTATTTGCTGATGGACGCCGAAAGTCCCGAATACACGTATGTGAACGTTCGTTGGCATGGTGTTGATCGGGAGACATTCACCGTTGCGTTTAGTTAGAAGAGGAAAATCGGCAGCGTAATGCAATGCAAATACCAACTCGCCATCCGCAACTGGCTGTTCCTCGGCGATAACGAATTCAAGACATTCTGAGGTATTTCCTGCTTTGTCATAGAGAGAGACATATCTTGCTGATCCGCCCCATGAACCCTTGGCACGGGGCGCAGCAACACACCCCATAAGGCACCAAAGGCAAATCGGCGCAATCAAAAAGGCGACCGCCTTAGAAATAGTCATTGATGACATCCGCCTTCACGTACCAGGGAACCATGTCGTGGTTGATAAAGTCACCGTAACTCCACATCTCACTGTACAACATTCCACCAGGAATGCCGTCGCTCACCTGAACGCCTCGGCGGTCTGTGTCAATGCGGACTTGCACGGCATTAACGTCAACGTCAATGCCGCCAATGCGTGCCCCGCAGAGGCCTCGACTCAGGACAGTGCCCCCGTCCTCGAATTCGACGATGCCATCTGTGCGCCTCAGCCACACTCGATATTCGCCCCCCTTCTGCTGATAGTAGTTCCGAAAGACTTGAACGTTGTTCTTGATTGATCTCGCAGGGTTCAAAAACGTGATTGGATCTATCGTGATGAGTCGTTTGACAGGAACCTTTGTACATAAGTAGTAGCTTTCGACTCGTTCGTTCGACTTGCTCAAATCGTGGGCTATGTTGATAGCTGTGATGGCACCCCAACTGTACCCAATCAGTTTCAGGTTGAGATCCCGTACTTCATCCTTTGTAATAACCATGTCTCCATTCACATCAATAGTTCGCAGTATAAAGGTGCGTGCCCCGGAGGCCCCCTGTCCTTGGTTCTGCCGGTACCGATTGGCGATGCCAAGGCTGTTTGCGATGAAATCCATGTAGTAATTGCCAACCGTACGACCGCCCAAGAACGGAAGGATATCGGTTAGCGCAGTGCCATAGAACATGACATCTATGTCGAGAAGACCAAGCCAGTCAAGGAGGATGACGGGAGAATTCCGGCAGTAGGCGTAAACATTGACACCACCCCTTTCCTCAATCGGATCCCGGTTCAGCCACCGCATCAGTTCCGGCGCGTAGAAGCGGTAGCCGTAGTAGTAGAGCCCGGTCTCGGAGTCGTAATACTTGGTCGAGAAACGATGACGGAATGAATCGGCCATTGTGCCGGACTTGGCGATGGTGCGGCCGAAGGCGTCGTGGGTATATTCCGCCACGATGGCACCCTGTTCGTCGGCATAGGCTATGATGTTGCCGTTATTATCATAGAATGGGAAGTACCATGCACCATTGAGCGAGACGGCCAACAGTCCGCCGACGCCGCCCGCGCCCTGCAGCGTACCGGAGAGATCCTTGCCCCAGACGTAGTGGTTGGTGGTCACGCCCGAGGCGGTGGCGACGATTTCGAGAACCGGCAGCCAGCCGTCATAAACAAATCCCCGTGTCTCCGCGCCTCCGCGTGAGATTTTCAACACGCGGCGGCTAAGATGATCGTAGGCGTTGGAGACGACGCACAGGCCGTTGGAATAGGCTGCGACGAGGCGGTTCTCCGCATCATACGTGTAGTTGAAACGCCCGTCCCATGTCATATTGCCGTCGAGATCGTATGCGGGAGAAATTTGGACAGGATTGACATGATTGACATGATTGGAAATCAGGAAATACTGGTTCAGTTCGTTGGCGGTGTAGATGTTCGTGACGGAGTTAAGCGAGGCCCACAGCGCGTTGCCTATGTTGTCGAAGGCGTAGCGGTTGATGTGGGCGGGCTGGATGATGGCGGATGTGACTTCGGAACGGGCGTTGTAATCGAAGGTGTCCGTGTTGCGTGCAGTGACACGGTTAAGCAGGTCGTAGGTGTAGGCCAGCGGATTGTACGGCACGCCGCTGGCGCTGTTGGTGATGGCTTTTACCAGACTGCGGCGGTAGGGGTCGCGGGCGACAACGCGATCCAGTACGACGCCATTCGTCAAGTTCACCGAATACCCCGCATCCCGGTTGTTGCAAAATTGACTTGGCACTGTGAACTTCACTATAGCCTCGATCAAAGGGATTCCTCACTGGTGCGCTTGTCCCTGTGTCGTTCTAATCGGATTTCCTTTGGTTTTCAGGTGTTGAACTGTCGGCAATAGAATACGAATTACAGCCATGTACAAAAACTCCTCTGTTAGGTTTACAACACAAAGCGTACCAACCAAGAGGTTTTCATGGAGACTCCGTTTCAGAGAGAAAGGGATCATTGATCCGTTGGCTTGATCGCCACCTGCGGATCGCCCTTGACAACATATACACCAACACCAGGTTGAACTGATGGTTTCAGGATAGCTGCATGCACGCTAACTCCACAGAGGCTACGAATCTCAATGAGTTCCGAGTCTGTCGTAACGTAGATAAACGAAGTCACGAATGTCATATTTGTTAGGCTAGTTAAATGCCGCCGTAAAGGTCCATGCTCATATTGACTTAGGTAGCCTTGAAGCTCGGACTCGGATGCAATCTTTCGTCCTGAAATGCCGGATGATTCCTTGCCTGTCGTGAAAAATGCACGGTTGCAAATGGTGCAGTGTGGATGTCTCACGCATCCCGCAAGTGTAAGAAGGCATCCAGCAACAAAAAGCTTCGTATACGAAATCATGGGATCATGGTCCTTTGGGCTTGGGTGGTAATGAAGGCGAATCCTTGTTGTTCTTGTTCTGTCCTCCATTCACGGGATCAACCTGGCCAGTAGCAATCAACCAGAAATAATATAACCCTGTAGCAGGCGTGGGAGTTCCGTTGACCTTTGGATAGTAACATGTGCCACTTACACCTTGACCGATCGCCCTGAGATGTTGTCCCAGGCTGGCTGCAATCTCCGAAGAATTGCAGCCGTGGACGTATACGCGATTATTGCTAGCGATCTGCCAACATTTGTATCTCTTCATATTGGAAGCATCCAATTCTGAGACGCCTCGTGAGTTAAACTCTATTGGCCTCATCAACCATCCAAACGGAAGATAATCCGTTACATCATGCTTGCCTCCGTTTATGCTCAGATTTGAATCGGCATCCTTTGCCAACATGTCCAAATAGAGAATTCCAGGACCAGAATGGACGAAGAAGTGGATTTCCTTAATGCAAGTGTTGTTTTTAAGGGCGTTCTGTATGTCATTGAACGATCTGATGCCAATTACAACCACATTGTCTGTTCCTGCATTGAATCCGCTCGAGGCTTCAATCTTGGCTTTCATTCCATTGGCTGCCTGCTGGAACGGAACACCCTGTTCGTCACCCCAGAATAACAGAAATGTGTCGAGGCCCAGAAGATCTATCGTATTAATGGGACGGTTCAGACAAAATGCATATAGGTTCTTCCCTCCCTCTTCCTCGACGGGATCCCTGCTAAGCCACCGCATCAATTCCGGTGCATAGAAGCGATAACCATAGTAGTAGAGGCCGATCTCGGCATCGTAATACTTCGTGCTGAAACGGTGGCGGAAGGCATCGGCAAGCAGACCCGTTGCCTCTATGGTGCGGCCGAAGGCATCGTAGGTATATTCCGCCACGATTGCGCCCTGTTCGTTCACATAGGCCGTGATGTTCCCGTTGTTGTCGTAGAACGGGAAGTACCATGCGCTACCCATCTGTACCGCCAGCAAGCCGCCGACGCCGCCCGCGCCTTGCATGCTTCCAGACAAATCGCGTCCCCAGACGTAGTGGTTGGTGGTCACGCCCGAGGCGGTGGCGACGATTTCGAGAACCGGCAGCCAGCCGTCATAAACAAATCCCCGTGTCTCCGCGCCTCCGCGTGAGATTTTCAACACGCGGCGGCTAAGATGATCGTAGGCGTTGAAGACTACGCACAGGCCGTTGGAATAGGCGGCGACGAGGCGGTTCTCGGCATCATACGTGTAGTTGAAACGCCCGTCCCATGTCATATTGCCGTCTAAATCGTATACGGGAGAAATTTGGACAGGATTGACGTGATTGACATGATTGGAAATCAGGAAATACTGGTTCAGTTCGTTGGCGGTGTAGATGTTGGTGACGGAGTTAAGCGAGGCCCACAGCGCGTTGCCTATGTTGTCGAAGGCGTAGCGGTTGGTGTGGGCGGGCTGGATGATGGCGGATGTGACCTCGGAGCGGGCATTGTAGTCGAAGGTGTCGGCGTTTCGTGACGTGACACGGTTAAGCAGGTCGTAGGTGTAGGCCAGCGGATTGTACGGCACGCCGCTGACGCTGTTGGTGATGACCGTGACAAGGTGGCGGCGGTACCGGTCGCGGATGACGGTACGGGAGAGAACTATCCCGTTGGTCTGCGTGATGGTGTATCCGGCGTCCCAGGCGTCATCAGTATATGCGTAGCTTGCCGAAAAGGCATCATTCGAGACGGTGGAAAGACGGCTTTCGGAGTCGTAGCCGTAATGGACGGGGGCGGCATTGCCGCTGCGCAGTTCCGCCAGGCGGTGGCGGTGGTCCAGGGTGCGGGCCAGGGTCGCGGTGTCGCCGCCAACCATGGCCGTCTCGTTGGTGGCGGTGCCGAGGTGGCTGTTCTGGTAGGCGTATCGCGCGGCGGCGTTGGAGGCGGAAGGCGGGGCGCTGGAAGAGCGTCGTACCCGAGCGCGGCGGCAGGCGTGGCGTCGGAGTACGAGACGCCTGTCAACAGCCCGTCGGGGTTGTAGGCGTTCTCCTTCCACGCTCCGCGAGCCCATGCCGTGCGGAGCGGCTTGCCGTCGGGGGTGTGCGTATAGGACACTGCGGAGCCGTCGGCGTAGACCTTGTTGGTGGCAAGTCCCGTGGCGTGGTCGTAGTTCCAGGCGGTGAGATCGAGGGACGCAGGGGACGCAAGGGATGCGAGGGACGCGCCTCCGGCAAGCTGGACGGCGAGGGCGGCGAAGCCGACGGCGTTGCCTCGGGTGGTGGCGAGGGCGGCCATGCGGCCGGCGGTGTCGTACCCGTAGGCCACGGGGTAGGCCGCGCCGGTGGCGGCAACCGGACGCCCGAGGGCGTCGTAGGTGTTGGTGACGGTGTTGCCGAGGGCGTCGGTGCGGGACGTTTCGCGATTGAAGGCGTCGAAGGTTCTCGATCCGGTGACGTGCAGATCGTCGTCGTAATAATACCCTGCGCCGCGTCGCCGCCGTCGTCGAGGTGGACGGGCAGGATCGGGAAATGACGTTCATCACCAACCATTTCGCGTGGAGCCCCCGCACCGTCTCCGAGCTCTACCGCGCCCGGTGGGTCATCGAGTCGTTCTTCAAGGAACTCAAGCAGACGCTCCAGCTCAAGGATTTCGTCGGGTACAACGAGAACGCGGTCAAGTGGCAGGTCTGGGTCGGGCTGCTGGCGCATCTGCTGCTGCGCTTCCTCAAGCACGTCTCGGAATGGGGACTGAGCTTTTCCCGGCTCGCCGGGGTCGTCAGGTCCGCCGTCTGGATGAAGATCGACCTGCTCGACGCCCTGCGGAAGTATGGGACAGCAGGCGGCCCAAAGCGCCCTGTAATTTCCGGGAAACAGCTCTATTTCCAAGGATTCGAGCCATTCGCGAGCCGGCCCGTGGGATAGCACATGCCCCAAAACCCCTGTTTTCGGGCATCCGGGCCGATCGCGCAGGCAAACACGTTTTCCGGGAACGCCTTTGAAATCGCGATAAATCCCTGCAAATCAATGGGGGAAAGGGGGCAATATGCCCGTTTTCAGCCGCCTATGGGATGCTAGTGAATGCCGTAGTGGGTCTCGTTGTCGGACTCGTCGAGTCCCGACCAGCGGAAATGGGAATAGACGCCCGTTTCAGGGTCGCGCGTTTCCGAGTATGCAACACGCCCGAGCGGGTCGAAGTAGTTGTAAACGGTTTCCCGCAGCGATTCGCGTACAATCGGACGCCCGAACTTCGAGACGGCGACAAGCGGCGTCGCCGCATCGGTGGCGCGAACCGTCGTCACCTCGCAGGTCTGCGGGTTGTAGCTGCCCGATTCCGTCGTCGTCGAGCCGTTCGGGCCGGTGTTCACCGTGCGGCTCCGCAGGGCGTTGGAAAGCCCCGTCAACTGTCGGCGGGTCGTCGCGACGGCGTTGGTGACGCCCTCGCGCGACGTGCTGCGGACGTCCACCCGCCACCATGCCCCGGCGATGTTCTCGTAGCGGGTTTCCGACGCGGTCTCGACGCCGCTTTGAACCGTCGCCGCCATCTCGCCGCGCTCGTCGTAGAGGTAGGTCGTGGCAGGCTGACCGGTCGTTTCCGAGCGAACCAGGCGCGAGGTCGCGCCGTCGTAGGCGTTCGAGGTGACGAGCCAGGCGCCTGCGGCGCCGGGCCTCAGCGTCGCCACCGTCCGCCCGAGGAAGTCGCCGTGGGCGATTTGATTCGTGATCGCGCCCGGCGAATCCGACGCCTCGGTGACGGAGAAGGTGCGCCGCGTCCCGTCGGCGGCGTAGTCAACCCACGAGGTTTCGCGCGTCCAGCCGCCGTCCCAGCTTTGGATGGCGATGGAACGCCCGTTCCGGTAGGCGATGTTCGTGCTCGCCACGACGCAGACGTCGGGGTATGTCGTCGTTTCGGAAGCCACGAAGCCGAGCGTCCAGCAATCGGGACGATAGGCGCTTCCGGGGTCGCCGACCGCCGTCACGACGGTGTTGGTCTCCCTGCCGAGGGCGTCGTAGGCGTATGTGTAGGTGGTGGCAACCATGATGTCAATTCATCTTGCCAAAGATTTCGTCTGCAAACTTAACCGCGCTCACCGAGTTAGACGACCCTTTTGAAGTTGATGACTTTCGAAGGAACTTCCCTGGGAACCAAATAGTATTCGATTCCTGTGCCCCGTTTGTAAGAGGGCCAAAATCAACTTGGTAATATGGTTCTTCAGGATACCTCGCATCTTGCCCCCACTCAATCTGCACAACGGTTCCAGTTGCTGTCCCATCAAGGGTGGCCACAATACGCTCTCCAATTTTATATCTGGGACGTTTCGGCCCGCAACCCACATTAATCCAAAATGATGCCAGTGCAAATAGTAGAATAATGGCATACAGCCGATTAGTCTTTGATTTCATACTTATCCTCCAAAACGACATATCCCGCCAGCCAGTAGCCAGCGCAACGCGCTGGCTACTGGCTGGCGGGGTACGGATTTGTGTGTTGCTTATCCATGCCCAATGGGACATGCTTCCCAGGCTCTCCAGATACCACTGCAGCCCTCTCATAAAAAGACACTGCTCCTGGGCCACCGCCTCCGCCAATAGTCGGCACAATGAAAACCATAAAGACTCCATTGCCTATCGTATTCACTAACAGGTCACCATTACACTCTATACTGAGGGCTATTTTGTTGGTTTCCAATCCCCAGAAGGCATACCATAAAAATGGGTGTGCAATATGTTGAGGTGACAGCTCCAACCATAATTCGCGCTGCTTGATAGTGAAAGTGTATGAGTCTTTTACTAAGCCGTCTACCAGCAATGTGGCACGAAGTTTTCGATTATCCATTTTTCTCAATTCAACTATGGAGTCGGGGTGTAGTTGTGATCCAGACGTACGACGTAAGTCCGATCTGAGACTCTCCCAAAGTGATGGATCATTCATGTTCTTGGGACTGTTGCGCCACCGTCCTTCGACAAGCGACAACTTATCGGCAGACACTCCATACCTTTCCGATACAAATGTCCGATTGGGTGACACGCAAGAACACAGACACAATAGAATCATTGCTATTATTACTGGCCTCACAAATGGTGGTTTGGCGTATTCAGTCCTATTTACGCATGCTGATCTGAGCTTCGTGGTATTCATTTGCTTTCCCTTTCAGCGATGCTCCCCGATATGCGTAATCTGACCTGTATGTCCGTTGGATATTCAAAATACCCCGCCATCGGGCTAATTGTAGAATGTATCCAATGCTGTACATTGAAGCGATCAGAAGCGTCTATCGACCCCCCATAGAAATTCCCATACTGTCCGCTAACCCCAATAGACCACTGCGCTTGATTCAGGCTTTTCGAGTATTGCGTTTGTTCGTTAGGCTTATGTGGCGAGAAACGATATGTTCTGTCCGCCCTACCTGTAAAATCATCAAACCCCATCATCGCAAAGTTGCCGTCTCCGATGGAGAATCCAAGGGCTCCGCCTCCGGTCCAGCCGCGGTCGTCGCCGTCGCCTAGGCCATAGGGAGGTGCCCACTGGTCGTTATTATAGTTGAAAAACGCGCCTCCGCCTTGCAAGCGTATAAGTCCCATGCGCGGAATTTCGTTGAGGGCGGAGTTATAGTAAAGCGTCTGGCCGAGGGAAAGCGAACTGTCATAAGTGTCCCCGAGAGCCGACCCCCACTGCGTTCCATTGAAATAGAATGGCACCGCCTTGCCAGTACTCTTTCCAATTGTCCCGGAGATCGCGCCGAAAATCTCATAAATCCAGCGATCCGACCCTCTTGGTGAACCTATCGCACCGCCGCGCATGAGCCTGATGCCCACATCGGCGTTGAAGCGGAGATGTTCGCAGGGCGACTGTTTCAGCGAGCCGATCAACATGGCATTAAAGTGCGGTGCCCCCTGTCCGCTGAAATTCATCGAAAAGGCGATGCCCGCTCCAAACGCAACCTTTTCGTATAAACCCAGCGGATCAAATCTGCCAAGCCCATGGTTATGGCAGAAGGAGTACATGTTCAATCCACCTCGCTCCCCAATCGGATCCCGGTTCAGCCACCGCATCAACTCCGGCACGTAGAAGCGGTAGCCGTAGTAGTAGAGCCCGGTTTCGTAATCGCAGTACTTCGTGCTGAACCTGTGGCGGAAGGCGTCGGCAAGCAAACCCGATGCCGAGATGGTACGCCCGAAGGCGTCGTAAAGATACTCGGCCACGATGGTGCCGTTCTCGTCAACATAGGCCGTGATGTTCCCGTTGGCGTCGAAGAGCGGGAAGTACCATGCGCTACCCATCTGTACCGCCAGGAGTCCACCGACGCCGCCCGCGCCCTGGAGCGTGCCGGAGAGGTCCTTGCCCCAGACGTAGTCGATCGCCTCGCTGGTGCCATTGGTGCGGGCGATGCGCTCCTCGATCAGGTTCCAGCCGTCATAGAAGTAGGTGTGGGTGGCATCCGGCGTGATCTTCTTCACCCTGCGGGACAGGGCGTCGTAGCGGTTTTCGACCAGCAGGGTGCCATTGGAGGTCACAGTGCGCAAACGGTTGGCGGAGTCCCACGTGTAGGACCAGACGCCGTTGGTGAGCATGTTGCCGTCCAAGTCGTAGGACAAGTCGCACGGAGGCGCGGAGGCGCGGAGGATGGAGGTGTACTGGTTGAGATTGTTGGCGGTGTATTCGGTGTTTACCAGGTCTATCGTGTTGCTGCGCTGGTTTCCGATCGCGTCGTAAACGTAGCTGGCCGTGTGCGGGCCGATAACGGCGGATGTCACTTCGGAACGCGCGTTGTAGCCGAAGGTGTCGGAATTGCGCGCGGTGGGACGATTGACGGCGTCGAAGGTGTAACTGTATTGATTGATGGTGTTTCCATTGCAGGCGTTGGTGACGGCGGCAACAAGCTGGCGGCGGTAGGCGTCCCGCGCCACCGAACGGCTGAACACATTGCCGTTCGCCAGCGTCAGGGTGTATCCGGCATCCAGCCTGTCGGCGCTGTATCCGTATTCGACAACCATCCCGGCGTTGGAGATGACCGCCAGATTGCCGTCCGCGGCATACGCATAGGACAGCGGGCCCAGGGCCGAGATTCTGTTGTAGCGGTCGTAGCCGCGGGTGATTGCCAGCACGTCCGTATCAACCGCAACGGTCTCGTTGGTGACGGAACCGAAGGCGTCTCTGGCGTACCACACGCATGAAACCGCATTGGACGCCGCCGCAACCGCGCCGAACTGGTCATAGCCGGTGAAATCGCTTGGCGTATCGCCGGCGTAGTCGGTGCGTGCGGGACGGCGCTGCCGGTCGTAGCCGGTTTCCCGCCACGCGCCGCGAGCCCAGGTGGTGCGCACAGGCAGGCCGTCGGGAGTGTGGGTGTGGGCGGTGCGCGTTCCGTCCGCATGGACCTTGTTGGTGAGCAGTCCCGTGGCATGATCGTACAACCAGCGGGTTTCGTCGCCCGCGCCGCTCTCGTCGCGGAAGGTGCGCATGGACGTGCGCCGCCCGGCCGTATCGTAGCCGTAGGCCACGGGGTAGGCGGCGCCGCCGGCCGCGGCGAGGCGTTGCGCCGCGTCGTAGGCCGCCGTCTCCGCGAAACCGAGCGCGTTGGTGGCGGCGACGCGCCGTCCGAAAGCGTCATAGGCATGGAACCCGGCATGGACGCTGTCGCCGGCGGCATGAAAGACGTCATGCTCCCCGACATCGCCAAAATCGTTGTAGCCGATCCACTCGACCGATTTCCGGATGCCGGAGCCGGGATCGGAGCGCTCGCTGTAGAAGAGGCGCCCGTAGGGGTCGAAGAAGCCATGCAGGGTGCCGGCGGGCGAGGCGGTCTCGATCGTGCGTCCGAACTTGCTCTTGCGGACGACCGTTCCTCTGGCGGCGGAGTCGCCGGTCTCGGTGAGGACGCCGCTGCCGGGATCGTACGATGCCGTGGCGGCGGCGACCGCGACACCGTTCGCAATGGTGAGAGTGCGGCGGCGCAGGTCGTCGGAAAGGCCGGTCAGTTGTTCCCGGGTGACCGAAACCGCGCCCGTGTGGCTGCCGATGGTGGCTTGGGTGCTGACGCGCCACCACTCGTTGGATATCTGCTCGTAGGCGACCTCGGAGCGGTTGGTGACGCCGTGCCGCACCTGGCCGATCCGCTCGCCGAGATCGCCGTGGAGATAAACCGTGGCCACTCCCGTCTTGGAGTCCGCGGCGGAGACGACGCGCGACGATGCGCCGTCGTAGGAGTAGGCGATGCAGGAGAGCGGCGTGGCCGCTTCGGCGACGCGCCCGAGGAAGTCGTGGCGGGTCACGCTGTTCGTGACGGCGGGATGGTCGCTGGATTCGGACACCCGGATGTCGATCCGGCATCCGGTGGCGTCGTAGTCCGTCAGGCGGATGTCGCGTGTCCACTCCGTCCCCCAGCAGTGCCCGGCGACCGATTTGCCGTTGCGGTAGGAGGTGGAGAGGCTGCTTGAAACGGGCGTGACGAGGTTGGTCGGGTGGAAGACGTGCGTCTGGTATTCCTCGCGGTCGGCGCGCGACGTGCGCGTCGTGACCGTCCGCACGCCGCGCATGTCGGTATGGATGGAGTAATCGGAGGTTCCGCGGGGATACTCCGTCGTCTCGGATGTGCGCCAGCCCTTGTTGTAGACGAAGTCCGGATCGACGGCCGCGCCCTCGATTTTCGCCGGGCGCACCACGGTGTTGGTCTCGCGGCCCAGGGCGTCGAAGTAGTGCTGGGTCACGCGGAAGGCGTTGAAGTCCGAGGGGTACCAGTTGTCGTAGGGGACATAGCGGTCGTCGTGCGGCAGCTCGCGCAGCGATACCTCTTCGATGGCATAGTAGAGGTGGTCTTTGCCGGTTTCGGCGGAGCGGAGGGTCTTGAAGCCGTTGCGGTCCTGCGTCCAGAGCAGGCGGCAGCAGGAATGGGCGTTGGTGGAGATGGAGCCGTCGGAGTAAAGCGTGGAGCGGAGGCGGTTCTTGTCGTCGTAGAGGTGCGCCTGCCAGTCGAGCGTGGCGCCGGTGGCGTGAAGGAGGGTGGCGGAGTAGAGCGTCGTGCCGTGCGCGGCGTCCTGGATGGTCAGATCGGACGTGTCGGACGGATTGGACCGATACCAGCGCCGGGCGATCGTGCGGAGCGCGGTTTTTGCGCCGCCGGGGGCGAAGGTGCGGGTGGCGGGGTCGTAGTCGCCGAGGGCGTAGTCGTAGGTCGTGGTGACGTCGTCTTCGTCGGTGGATTCGAGCGGGCTGCCGCGCAGGAGCAGCGGGATGCCGGGGGCGTCGGCGTCGAAGCGGGTGGCGGTGGAGACGGCGTTGCCGGGGTCGTCGAAGGCGGCGGACGGGGAGCAGGCGCGGATCGTCTTCACGGTCGCGAAGGCGCGATCCACCGTGTCCGTGCCGACGGTGTGGACGTGCCAGGTGCGCCCGATGCACGTCGCCGCGCCGTCGCGGACGAGGTGGCGCGACTCGGTGCGGACGGAATCGAGGGCGGCGAGCGGATTGGAATCGCCCGCCAGCGGCGCGTAGTCGGAAACGGTGGCGATGGCGACCAGGCTGCGGTATCTGGAAAGATCGAACAGAGCGGTCGGGGCGGCCAGATCGGCGAATTGCCCGGGAGCCGCCGAGCCGTCGAGTTGGTCGAGGCGCAATATCTCGCGGCCTTCGTCGTCCCAGGCCTGGTAGCTCCAGGGTCGCGACTCGCCCCAAACGAGGCGGGGGCGTCCGTTGCGGCGGGGGTGGGCGTCGTCCGTCCAGCAGGTGGCGTGGTCTTCGACCAGGCCGGGTTCGCCGTCGGGCTCGAGGCCGAGCGTGGCGTGGTAGGTCTGGCGGAGCGTCGCGTCCTGCCCGCAGCCGAAGCGCCGGGACTCGGCGACGTCCCGCGAGAGGATCGCGCCGGCGGCGTCGCGCACGATGCGTTCCTCGCGGAGGACGCCGTGGGGGCCGTCGTCGAGCGTGTCGGTGCGGAGCACTTGCTCTGAGGTCTGCGCGATGTTGTCGAAGCACGCCCACTCCCCATCCCCACGATATGAGTAGACGACGTCGCGCATGACGTTGTCCCGGCGGCTGATCTTCTTGAACGCGACTTGGCGCGGGCTCCCGCCGACGTTGGCGATCTCCCAGACGTGCTCCAGTTCGTCGCCGGCGGTCTTGCGGACGGCGATCCGGACGCCATGGGCGATCGGTTCGACGACGACGGTGCGGCCTCGGGCGTCGGAGCAGGCGATGGTGCGGGTTCCGCCGGCGGCGCTTTCGGCGACGGCGGCGTCGTCGCGGGCGAGCAGGTTGAAGGTGGAGGGCGCGACGAGCAGCGGCTCCGTCGCCCGGAACCAGAGGAAGCCGGAGACCTGGCCGTCGCGGGGGATGCCGAGGGGGATGCGGAAGGCGAGCGAGCCGAGGCCGTCGCCTTCGAGGCCGTCGCAGTCGCCGTCGGCGCAGCCGGACGCGCAGTCGCCGCATTCGTCGTAGAAGGGGTCGTGGCATCTTTCGCCGACGCGGTGGATGGCCTCCCCGCTCCAGACCGGCCTGCCGTCGAAGAAGATGGTGCCGGTGGCGCGAAGGCCGTCGTCTTCGACGGTTTCGTCGAAGTACGCGGCCAGCGCCGGGTCGCCGTAGCCGATTTCGGCCCTGCAGTCGCACGGGTGGCCGCCCGTGGCATCCTGCCGCCAGCCCTCCCGGAGGCACCGGCTGTCGAGGGGGTAGTCGGAAGCGGGCTCGTAGTCGCCCGTCGCGGCGTCGAAGAAGAGCGTGGTCCCGCATCCGCCGTGGCGGCCGTCGCCGTAGGCGATGCGGGGTTCGAAGAAGAGGAGGCGTTCGACCGGGCCTTCCCCGGGGTCGCCCCTGTCGTCCGCGCCCCGGGCGCCGCCCCGCCGCGCCGGGGGCGGCGCGGGGGCGATCGTGCATCCGGGCACGTCGTAGATGCCGGGCGCCTTCGCCGCGAGCGAGCCGCCCGTGAAGCCGCCGTCCGGCGTGAAGACGAGGCGGGCTTCGCCGGGGAACGGGTCGAGGAGCGCGGCCTGCTCCATCTCGGAGGGCGCGGCGCGGCAGGGGCGGTTGGAGAAGTCGTAGCGGACGCCGACCGACGTCCCGCCGCCCGTCCATTCGACGGCCTGGCAGCGCGCGCCGTTGATTTCCGCCGCCGCCCCGGCGCCGTCCACGAGGACGCCCGGCGCCCAGGCCAGCAGGTACAGCGGCTGTGGGCAGGTCGAATTCGTCGAGGTGGCGCGGAGCGCGAGGGTCAGTTGCAGCGCGTTCGTCGAGACGGGGAGCCAGAGGCTGTCGTCGGGCGGCGAGGCGGTCGCGGTGCCGCTTCCGCCTTCGGAGTCGGCCCACTCGAGCGCCATGCCGTCGAGCGACCAGCCGCGGCCGCCTTGCCGGGCTCGGCGGAGAGGAAGTACTGCTGCCAGCCGCCTTTGCGGTCGATCGTGAAGGTGCGCTCGTACACCCGGTTCGTGCCGTCGGCGGGGAGGTCGCACCGGAAGGCGTCGAAGAGCTTGAGGGAGGCGAGGTTCCAGGCGAGGTTCGTCGGAGCGGAAGCCTCCGCGAAGGGGTCCATGCCCGCCGCGATCTTCGTGGAGAGCGGGAAGCCGGTCCCGCCGGGGTCGAAGGCGAGGCTGTCCACCGCGTTGGTGCCGCCGAACTTCGCCGTCTCGTAGGCGTCGGGGATGCCGTCGCCGTCGAGGTCGTCGGGCGGCGTCGGGGACAGCGGGTCGGGGTCGGAGCCGTCGACGAGCCCGTCGCCGTCGGTGTCGCGGAGCAGCGGACTCGTTCCGGCGGCGGTTTCGGCGCCGTCCAAAACGCCGTCGAGGTCGGTGTCGGGCAGGCGGGGGTCGGTGCCGTGGACCATCACCTCGTCGCAGGTGGAGAGCCCGTCGCCGTCGTGGTCGGCGACGTCCGGGTCGAGCATGCCGAAGGCGCGCCAGTGGAGTTCGAGGCCGTGGACGAGGACGCCCGTGCCGCCGAAGGCGAAGGTCTCGCCGCCGCCGCCGTGCTGGGCGCCGACGACCCAGTTGGTGGCGGGCAGCGCGTTGGTGGCGGACAGCCGGGACAAGTCGTAGCGGTAGACGAAGTCGCCGGAGGGGAAGAGTTCGGCCTGGAAGGTGACGGGGAGGCCGGCGTCGCGGCCGGCGAAGACGTCCTGCCAGGCGAGCAGCAGGCTGTTGGAGGCGGTCGGGGCGTGCCAGAAGCGTCCGGCCGGCGGGACGATGCCGAGGGAGGTCTGCAGGGGGGCGAGGAAGTCGAGGCCCGAGCCGTCGGGCATCCGGCGGGCGCGGGGCGAGCCCTTGGGCCAACCGAAGGAGAGCGTGCCGCTGCTGGAGACGTGCAGCCCCCCGACGCGGTTGGTGCCGAGGGTGAAGGACCAGTTGGTGGCGGGAAGCCAGAAGGTGTCCTCGGCCACCCCGTAGCGGGCCCAGGGGGCGTGGACGACGGCGTTCGACGGGACGGAGGCCAGGGCGGGAGACGGATTGGTGGCGACGCGCGCGAGCGCGAAGCCGGCCCGGTACTGGCCGGCGGTCAGGCGGGGGCCGGAGGAGGGGCCGCGCGCGGGCCGCGCCGGGAGGCCGCCGGAAACCATGCCCGCCGGGGGAGGGCCGGAAGACGGGGCGTTGCTTCCGGGCGGCACCTTCGGGACGCCGTGCAGGGTGGCGACCGCCAGGAGGGCGGAGAGCGCCGCCCTGACGGAGGGCGCAAGCGAGCGGAACCGGTCGCCGAGAGCGCGGAAGAGGCGGCGCAGGCCGGGCGACGTCCCGGCCCAGGCGCCGATGCAGAAGAGCAGCGGCACGCCGGCCAGCAGGCAGGCGCCCGCGAACATCCAATGGCGTATCGACTGCAGGAGTCCCATGGCGCTACCGCAGAAGGATCACTGCGCCGTCGGGCAGGAAGCGGACGAGGACGTCCTCCTCCGCGGCCGCCGCGCCGCGGACGGTCACCCGCAGGAGGTCCCACTCCCCCGGGGAAAGCCAGGGGGGCGGCGGGGAGGCTGGGAGCCCCTCGAAGGCGAAGGCGCCCGCATCGTCGCCGAACGCGACCGACGCCGGGACGCCCGCCGCGTCGACCCGGATGGCGGCGTGGAGGGTCCGCCTCCGGGGTGCCGGGCCGTCGGAGGGGGCGTGGACGAAGCGTTCCTTCAGGCCGGCGGGGCGCAGGAACCACTCGCCGCCGTCCCAGCCGACGACGAAGGCCGTCTCCTCCGCCGCCAGCGCGCCGTCGTGCGGCGCGGCGTCGCGCCCGAAGGCGGCCTGCACGTTGTTCGAGGGGGTGGCGTCGAAGGAAAGCTCCAGGCGGAAGCGCCGCAGGTTGCCGGCGGCGGACGCGGGGATGGCGGCGTCGGCGGACGCCTCGCGGTCGGCAAAAGCGGGCGCGGGAAGGCGCGGCACGTCGAGCGTCAGCGCCGGCGCGGTCGCGGCAAGCGCCGCGGCGGCACAGGCGGCGACGGCCCGGAGAAAAACGGCGCGCCGCCGGAACCGCGGCCCAAGGGAAATGCAACCTGCATCCATGGTGGGGAGCGTAGCACGGGCCAACGGCGGCGGCAACCCATTATTTCGGGAGGATGATGTTCCCTTCGACGATGTTTTCGCCGGGGCCGTCGGCGAGGGTCGCCAGGGCGGGCCAGGCGGCGCGGTAGGCGGGCGAGTCGATTTCCGCCTCGCCGTGGATCAGCTTCCGGACGCGGTCCGAGGCCAGCGCGGCCGTCCATCGCTCGTGGGGCCAGGGGGTGATGGAGAGCGGGGGCGAGCAATCGCGGAGCAGGTTGCCGCGTACCGTGTTGAGGCCGCCGCCGTGGCTTTGGACGGCGCCGAAGCCCTTCCACGAGGAGCGGATGAAGAGGTTGTCCTCGACGACGTTCTCGCAGATCATGTCGTCGAAGCGGACGCCGGCGCGTCCGCACTTCAGGGTGTCGCCGTTCGCCCCGATGTCCTGGAAGACGTTTCCGGCGATGCGCGTGCCGCGCGCGGAGGGGTCGCCGAAGGTTTCGACGGCGCCCTGGTCGTCGGAGACGAGCACGCAGTCGTGGAAGAAGTTGCGCAGGATGGCGTGGCTGTTCCCCTGGTAGCGGATGGCGCTGGAGGGCATGTCGGCGAACTCGCAGCGTTCGATGGTGGTGCCCACGCCGTCGAGGCGGATGGCGGGGACGTAGGTGCTGGAGAGGCGGCCCATGCGTTCGAAGAGGCAGTGGCGCACGAGGGCGCCGCCGCCCTCGAGGGTGCGGCGGTCGCCCGCGTGGAGGGAGAGCGCGCCGCCTGCCGTGTCGCGGAGGCGGCAGCGTTCCATCCGGAAGCCCGTGCAGTTTTTGATGTCGAGCGCCCACCCGCCGATGCATTCGAAGACGCAGTCCTCGAAGACGAGGTTCCGGCAGCGGCGGGCGCGGAGGGCGGTGCCGCGGATGTCGTGGAAGACGCAGCGGCGGAAGACGACGTCGTGGGCGCCGTCGAGGCTGATGCGCGGGGGCGCGGCATCTCCGGCGAAGGAGAGGGTTCCGTCGGGCGGCTCCGCGAGGAAGAGCAGGCGGTTCGCCCGGTCGAGGTAGTAGCGGCCCGCGTGGAGGGCCTGGAAGACGTTCACGACGCGGCAGCGGTTGATGTCGCAGAAGCCATACGAGGGAGCGGGGTCCAGCGCGAGGCGGGTCCCGCCGTCCGGCGTTTCGATGGCTTTCGCGCGGGAGAGGAGGTCCGCCCACTCGTAGCGGTAGAAGCCGTGGACGATCAGGTCGGGCTCGCGGGAGAGCGTCCGGGCGTCGAAGGGCGCGGGCGCCGGCCAGTCGACCTGTCCGTCCGCGTCCGCCGCCTTCGGGCAGTCGAGGAAGCCGGCGTTCCAGCTTTGGAGCGGGAAATCGGGGAACGCGGCGGGATAGAGGAAGCGGCGGACGCCTTCGGGGGGCAGGATGGAGACCATGGGGAAGCCGGTCGGGGCGGGGGCCGTCTCCGGGTCGCGGGGTTCTTTCCAGCCGAAGGGGGTCGTCGCGGGGAGGGGGACGTCGCCGGGGATCGGGAAGGCGCAGAGGGACGGGAGGCGCGGGGCGCGTGCCGCCACCTCCGGCGGGATGCCGGCGGGCGGGTTCGAGCAGTCCGGGATGTCGATGCGTGAAGAGGGGTCGAGCACGACGGAACGGGTTATCCCGGCATCGGCGAAGAGACGGCCCGAATCGGCGGGCCCCAGGACGGAGGGAAGAGGGGAGGGCATGGTGGCAAGGCGACCTTTCCGGAGTGGGATGTTCGACAGGGAATATACCCCACCTCGATTCCGTCGGGCAAACAAAACGCGACCGCGCCCTGCCTGTCCCCCAAGGCGCATGATTGCCGGGAGCATCCTCCCCGCTCCATCGCCTTGGCCATTGCGCTTTCCCCCGATTTTTGGTAACACCGTTCCATGGTTCCCCTTTCCTGCGTCCTTCTTCCACGCGGGAACCGACGAGTTCCGGGAACCCGTGGATGACGAGCCCCCGCCATGCAACAGCACAACTTCCGATTCAGCGCACCCGACTGGTGCTTTTTCCGCGATTCGATTCCTGCGGAGACCTACTACCGCAAACTTTTCGAGCTGGGCTACACCGGTGCCGAGATGGTGGCGCCGGAGCGCTGGCAGGCCGCGAAGGACGTCGGCCTCGAGCTGGTCAACGCCTGTTCCGACGGCATGGCGGACGGTTTCAACGTGCGCGCCAACCACGGGAAACTTCTCGATTCGGCGCTGCGCCAGGTGGAGGCCTTGTCCGCCGCCGGCGTGAAGAACCTCATCGTCTTCAGCGGGAACCGCGTGGACGGCGTGGGCGACGAGGAAGCCATCGAGAACTGCCGCGAAGCCTTCTCCCGGCTTCTCGGGGAAATCCGCGGTTCGGGCGTGGCCCTCCAGTTCGAGATGCTCAACGCCCGGGATCATGCGGGCTATCAGGCGGACAACGAGGCCTTCGGCTTCCGTTTGGCCCGCATGCTCGACGATCCGGATTTCAGCCTGTGCTACGACATCTACCACATGGCCGTGTCGGGCGGCGACCTCCTCGACGGCCTCGAGGAGAAACTCCCCTGGATCGCGCACTTCCACGTGGCGGCCCTCCACGGACGGACCTTCCCCGGCGAAGACAACGGCATCGACTATCCCGCCATCCTCCGCGCGCTGGCCTCCAACCGCTACGACGGCTACGTGGGCATGGAGTTCATCGCCAGCGATCCGTTGCCCGAACTGGAGCGCGCCATCGCCCTCTTCCGTGGCTACCGCTGATTCCGGGCCACACGCATGCGGCACGCCTCTTCCCCATCCCTGGAGTGCGTCGGCGGCGGATGGCGCCTCTCCCACGGGGACAGGCCGCTCCTCGCGCTGGAGTCCCCCGTCCTTCCCGACGCGGCGCGCGGCTTCGTCGCGATGCAGTTCCGCCGCTTTCCGGGCGGCATCGCCTGGCGGCTTCACGTGCCCCGGAAAACGGCGGGCCGTTTTTTCGAGGCGTGCGTCCGGAACGAGGGCGCCGGGACGCGCCGCCTGCCCGTGACCCTCTCCTGGCGCCATCCCGCGGGCACGGACGCGACCGTGCGCGCGGGCGATGGCTTCCTCCGCGCCCCGCTGCTGGGCTCCGCCGCTCTTCTCTTCCCCTTGCTGTTGCGGCATCCGAACGGCCGTTTCGCCCTTCTCGACTGCGACACGCCGGGGTCCGGCGTCCAACGCGCCCTTGGGCTGGGCCGCGACGGCGCGCCGCGCTGGCTCTTCGAGACGCTCCTGCGGCCCGTCTCCGGCGGCGGCGCCGCGACGCCGTGGGTGCGGTTGTTCGCCGATTCCGACCCCCGCAAGCTGGCGGCGGCGATTTCGGGGCAGGAGCGCAAGGGGCGGCGCGCCGCGCTCGGCGTCGCGCTGGGCCTGCCGGGGAACGGAAGCCCCGCAGCCGCCGCCTTCTGGCGCACGCCGGAGCACTGCGCGGACGCCGCCTTCGCGGAGATGCTGCGCCTTCCGGTGGACGAGGAGCGCTGGCTGCGCTTCGCCCCCGGCGAGTACGCTACGGTGGCGCGCCGTTCGGGCGGCGTCTGGATCGTCGCGGCCCTCAACGACTCCCACGCCCGCGTGCACACCCTCCTGCTCGACTTCCTGCCTCCGGGCGTGGAGTTCGACATGGACGGCGTGGCGGACGACCAGTCCGGCGCGCCCGTTCCGCAGGATCCGTCGGTCCTGCCGCCGGTTGGAACGCCCTGGACGCGGCAGGACAAGATGACGCTCTGTCTCGCGAAGCATGGCGGGTACGTGGTCATCCTCTTCCCTCGCGCGCCGCAGGCGGAGTCTCTGCGGCGCGCCGTCCGCAACCCCCTTCCCGGTCCTGGACGCCCCTGATGCTGGACGCCCTTTCCGATCTCCTGAACGGCCCTGCCGGACACGGTATTCTTACGGCGCTTCATGCGTTGCTGCTCGTCTTCACGGCGCTCTTCGTGTTCCGTCTGGCCGGCGCCTCGCGGCGTGCCGCGAAATCCGGCGGCACGCCGCGGGGCGCCGCCTCCGGCAAGGCGAAGCGGCGGGACAACAAGGCCGATTTCCGCGCCCTCTCCCGGGGCGTCGGCCTCGCGCTCGCGGCGGTTCTCGCGTACCAGGGCGTCTGGCAGCTCACGGGCTTCCGCAGCCGCGGCCTCCAGCGGTTCATGCGCGGCCACAACATGCGCCAGGGCGCGGCGGACAAGCAGGTCCTCCGCGGCTCGATCCTCGATGCCAACGGCGAGATCCTCGCCCGCACGTCGCCGGAGACGGTGTGGCGGCGCTCCTATCCGCTGGGGCCCGCCGCCGCGCACGTGGTCGGATACGCCCATCCCGTCTATGGCTGGTCGGGCGTGGAGCGCGCCGCGGACGCCGCGCTGAGCGGCTGCGGCGTCGCGGGGGGAGACGAACTTTCGCGGCTGGGCCGGAACATGCTCGACCTGAAGCGGCCCGAAGGGACCGACGTGCGGATCACCCTGGACGCCCGCCTGCAGCGCGCCGCCTACGACCTGCTCGCCGGCCGCGCCGGCGCGGTGGTTGCGTTGCGCCCCTCCGACGGCGCCATCCTCGCCATGGCGAGTTCCCCCTCCTTCGATCCGGCCCAGCCCGCCTCCGGCCTGCGCGGACGCTCCGCCCCCATGCTCAACCGCACGGCGCAAGGGCTCTATCCGCCCGGCTCCACCTTCAAGATCGCGATGGCGCTGCTGGCCTCCGACCTCGGCATCGCGCCGCGCTTCGACTGTCCCGCCGAGGGCTTCCGCGCCGAACCCAAGGCCCAGCCCATCCGCGACAGCGAATACACGAGCTGGAAGCGCCAGGGGCGCACCTGGACGGGATGGGGCGTCATCGGGCTCGCCGACGGCTTCGTCCATTCGTCGAACGTCTATTTCGCGCGTCTCGGGACCCATCTTGGCCCGGCGGCCTTCAACGCGTTCATCGACCGTCTGGGCATTCGCGACAACGTCGTTTTCTTCGACAGCGGCGACGGCATCATCCAGGCGAGCCCCGCCCATGTCCCGGAACTGGGGGAGAAGGACCGGCGGGCGCTCGCCCAGATGTCCATCGGCCAGGGCGAGATGCTGCTCGCGCCGCTCCACGTGGCGATGCTCACGGCCGCGGTCGCGAACCGCGGCGAACTCGCGACGCCGCGCCTGAAGGCCGCGCTTCCGCCCGGCGGCCCGAAGGCGAAGCGCATCGTCTCCGCGAAGGCGGCGGACGCCGTGAAGGCCATGATGCGCGACGCCGTGGGTCGCGGAACGGGCCGCGGGGCGCACCTCCCAGGGCTCGACGTGTGCGGCAAGACCGGAACGGCTCAGGCCCCGGGCGGCGACGACCATGCCTGGTTCACCTGCTTCGCGCCCGGGAAGAATCCGAAAATCGTGGTGACGGTGATCGTCGAACGCGGCGGCTACGGCGCGAAGTCCGCCGTTCCCGTGGCCCGCGCCCTCCTGGAGAAGGCCGACGAACTCGGCCTCCTCCGGTGAGAGGGAGGGAGCGCAGAAGGGGAAGGCCGCCAGGCGGGCGCGGGCGAAGCGGGCCGGAGCCGGGTCAGCAGACCTCGAAGCACCAGCGGTGCTTGTCCTTGATCTCGCCGTACTGGATGCCCCGCACGCGATCGTAGAGCTTCTGGAGCGTGGGGTGGACGACATCCGGATCGGAGATCTTGATCACGTCCTTCCCGCGGGTGATCTCCCACACGGGCGTGATGACGACGGCGGTGCCGAGGGCGGCCACGGCTTCGAACTTCTTGATTTCGGCGTACGGGACGGGCCGGCATTCGACCGGGATGCCGAGATCCTCCGCGCACTGCTTGAGCGACATGTTCGTGATCGACGGGAGCACCGAACGGGAGTCGGGCGTGACATACGCGCCGCTCTTGGAGATGCCGACGAAGTTGGAGGTCGCGAACTCCTCGACGTACTTGTGGGACTTCGCGTCGAGATAGAGCTCGACCGGCCAGCCTTCGCGCTTCGCCTTCTCGTGGGCGTAGAGGCCGGCGGCGTAGTTGCCGCCCACCTTGACGTCGCCCATGCCCTGCGGCGCGGCACGGTCCCAGTCGTCGAAGATGACGGCGCGGACGGGCTTGATGCCGTCCTTGTAGTAGGCGCCGACGGGCATGACGAGGATGAGGAAGGTGTATTCGCTGGCCGGCGCCACGCCAATCTGCGGGCCCGTGCCGATGAGGAGCGGACGGATGTACAACGAGCCGCCCGTGCCGTAGGGCGGAACGTACTCGATGTTCTTTTTCACGACCCGCTTGCAGGCGTCGACGAACATGTCGACCGGGACGGGCGGCATGCAGGTGCGCTCGGCGGTGCGGTACATGCGCTTCGCGTTCTCGTCGGGACGGAAGATCGCGACCTTGCCATCCTTCTGCCGGAAGGCTTTGATCCCCTCGAAGCACTCCTGCCCGTAGTGCAGGCAAGAGGCGCCGATGTGCATCGTGATGAAGGGCTCTTTCACGAAGGTGGGCTTGGACCACTTGCCTTTCTTCCAGGTGTACCGGATGTGGCAGTTCACGTCGGAAAAACCGAAACCGAGATTCTTCCAGTCGATGTTGGGCGTGGGTTTGGACTTGGCCATGGCAAAAACTCCTTGATGAAAACGGAAATGGGAGGATTCTGGCTCTTTTCGCGATGGAATGCAAGCGAATCGTCGCCGCGAATCGTCGCCGCAGGCGGCGGCTTCACGTGCCGGACGGCTTTGCCGCGAGGAAGCCCATGAAGCGGCACCACTCCCAGACGCGGTCGCGCCAGTTCGCGGCGGGTTCGCCATCCGCGGCGCGCATGAAAAAGCAGTGGCCCTTCTTCGCGAAGATGTGGAGTTCGGCGGGGATCTCCATTTGGCGGAGGCGGTGGTAGACCTTCACGCTCGCCATCGCGGAGAAGACGTCGTCGTCGCCGTGCAGGAGGCACATCGGCGGGGTGGCGGCGTCGAAGGCGAATTCGGGGTTGAGTTCGCACGCGCCGTTGCCTTTGTCGCGGTTGATGCCGTCCACGCCGTCGGAGAGGACGTAGGCGGGGTAGACGGGGACGGCCCAGTCGATGTTGCAGGGGAGTTCGTCGATGGCGTCGATGGGTTCGTAGGCGGGCGTCTGGCTCGAGGTGGCGGCCATCAGGGCGAGGTGCCCGCCCGCGGAGAATCCGAGGAAGCCGATCGTTCCGGGACGGATGCCCTGTTCCGCCGCCATCGACCGCACGATGCGGACGGCGCGCTGGGCGTCCTGCCAGGCGGCGAGGTGCTTGGGGAGTCCGTCGGGGCGGGGGACGCGGTAGCGCAGCATCGCGACGGGGACGCCCTTGTCGAGGAAGTAGTCGCGCACCGGGATGCCTTCCCCGTCGTAGGAGTAGCCGCCGTATCCGCCGCCGGGGGCGACGATGAGGCAGGCGTCGAATTGCGGGAAGGAGGGCGTCCACCATTCGAGTTCGGGAACGCACTGTCCCTCGCGGAAGTCGGGCGTTTTGCCCTCCGGCCAAAGCGGGATGGCGCGCATCGTGTGGGCGACGGCGGCGCCCTGGAGGAGCAGGAGCGCCAGCAGGAGGGGGAGGGGGCGGAAGCCCCGGCGGCAGGATGGAGTCATGATGGATCGAAAGGTAACGGGTACGCCGGGGCCTGTCAATCGCGCGGAGACGCGGCACGCGCCCCTGTCGCCAGCCGAATCCTTCCGCGACCGCCCGTTTGACAACGACCGTCTCCCGGCGTATCTTGGCCGCACGTTGGCCAAGCCTCGCACGCGACCTTGGGACCCGCGCCGACGCGGTTTCCCTGGCGTGTGGAGGATGGCGTTGGCGGCGAGGAGGAAGCAGGATGGACATCTCCAGGGTTTGCTCGGAAAGCCAGATCTCGGACGTGGCGGAACTGGCCCGTGTCATCTGGACGGATCATTTTACGCCGATCATCGGGCGGGACCAGGTCGACTACATGCTGGACAAGTTCCAGAGCGAGAAGGCGATTGCCGCCCAGATCGGAGACGGATACGAGTATTACGCCGTGTCGCGCGACGGTCGGATCGTCGGCTATCTGGCCGTTGCCCCGGATGCCGGCGCAGGCATGCTCATGATCAGCAAAATCTATGTGTTGAAGTCCGAACGCGGCCATGGATTGGGGCGGGCGATGCTGGAATTCGCGGAGGACCTCTGCCGGGAACGCCGGTTCCACGCCCTCTATCTAACCGTCAACAAGAACAACCGGTCTTCCATCGCATGGTATGCCCGGATGGGGTTCAGGAACGCGGGATCGCTCGTGCAGGATATCGGCGGCGGTTTTTGGATGGACGACTATCGAATGGAAAAGACGATCGGCCAACCCTCTCCTGCTGACGGCCCGCAAAAGCCCGCGCCCGGGGAGCGACGCCGGCCGCAGGACACGGTGCCGGACTCGCGGGATGAAACGGAACGGGCAACGGACCGACCGGACGGATGACCGGATCGCCCCGTTCCGGTTTGTCTTGGGCTGGGTTCCCATGGTATCCTGATGGAACAACGAACCCTGCGCCAGGCCTGGGCCGGCCAGGAACCAGCACCCTCCCTCCCGCGGCATGCCATGCTCCAGCAACTCCACGTCAAGAATCTGGCGATCGTCGAGGAAGTCCGCGTCGAGTTCGGCGCGGGTTTGAATGTCATTACCGGCGAGACCGGCGCGGGCAAATCGGTGCTGATCGGCGCCCTGGGCCTTGTGCTGGGCGAGCGCGCCGACCGGAATGCCGTCCGTGCGGGGGCGCCGGAGGCGTTGTGCGAGGCCGTCTTCGGATTGGACGGGGAGACCGTCCGCGCCGTCGACGGACTGCTTGCGGAGGCGGGCGTGCCGGCCTGCGAGGATGGGCAGCTCATCGTCCGCCGCGTGATTTCCGCCTCCGGCTCGGGCCGTTGCGTGGCGAACGACGCCGCAGTCTCCGCCCAGACGCTTCGGCGCCTCGGCGCCCTGCTTGTGGACATCCACGGCCCCTACGAAGGGCAGTCCCTTCTGCAGCCCGATTTCCAGCTCGACCTCCTGGACGCCTTTGGCGGGTGCGGCGGGCAACGGGCCGCGCACGAGGCGGGATTCCGCGCCCTCGCCGATTTGCGCCGCCGGCTCGACGACCTGCTCGGCGCGGGCGACGTCGCCGCGGAAATCGACCGCCTGCAGTACATCGTGGACGAGATTGATTCGGCCGGGCTGTCGCCGGAGGACGAGGCCGACCTCGTCCAGTCGCACGCCGAGGCGGCCAACGCCGAGGCGATTCTCCGGGCCGGGTCTTCCGTGATGGACCGGCTCACCGAGGGCGAAGGGTCCGTCTTCGATCTCCTGGCCTCCCTCCAGCAACTCCTCGGCGAGCTCGGGAACATCCTTCCCGAAGCCGCCGGATGGCGCGAGGAGACGCGCCAGATGACCATCCAGGCCCAGGAGCTCTCCAACACGGTGGCGGACCGCCTCTCCCGCGTGGAGAGCGACGCCACGCGCTTGCGACAGCTCGAGGAGCGGATGGCGCTCGTCCAACGACTCAAGCGCAAGTACGGCGCCACCATCGAGGAGGTTTTGGCGGTGCTGGACAAGAGCCGGGCGCGCCTGGAGGAGCTTGCGTCGCGCGACGAACGCGCCGAGGGCCTTCGCGCGGAAATCGCGGCGGGAGAGGCCGGCCTTGCGAAGTGCTCCGCGCGTCTCTCGACGATGCGGGCCGCCGCCGCGAAGAAACTCGCCTCCGCCATTACCTCCGAACTTCGCGACCTCGGCTTCCTGCGCGCCTGTTTCACGGTGGAGACCGCCCCTGCGCCGGTCCGCGCCTGCGGGGCGGACGCGGTTTCCTTCGGCTTCGCGCCCAACCCCGGCGAGCCGGTGCGCCCGCTGCGCGCCATCGCCTCCAGCGGCGAAATTTCCCGCGTGATGCTCGCCGCCCAGGCCGTGCTTGCGGGGCACGACCGCATCCCCGTGCTGGTCTTCGACGAGGTCGACTCCAACATCGGCGGCGAAACCGGGCACGTGGTGGGCCTCAAGCTGCGCGGCGTCGCGGCGTCGCACCAGGTCATCTGCATCACCCACCTCCCGCAAGTGGCGGTCTTTGGCGACCGCCATTTCGTGGTGTCCAAGCGGGAGGAAGGCGAGCGCACCCTTGCGCGGATCGCCACCGTGGAAGGCGAAGGGCGCTCGGAGGAGATCGCGCGCATGCTGGGCGGCGATTCGCTCACGACGGTCGCGTACGACCACGCCCGCGCCCTGCTCGAGGCCGTCCGGAAGCGATAGCGCGATCCGCCCGGCGGCGGACCGTCGGCCTGCGGCACAGAGGCGGCTCGAGGCGGGGACGGGGCTTCCGCCGGCATCGCCCGTGCGAAGGAACGGGATTGCGCGAAGGAGCGAAAAGAGGTACGTTACCCGCAACCGGCGCGTGCCGGCAGTCCCCACACTCCCCTGAACACAAGGAAACGCTCTCATGTTCAAACTGTCCCAAGCAAAGACGACGGTCAAGACCGAGGTCGTCGCGGGTATCACGACCTTCATGGCCATGGCCTACATCCTGGCCGTCAACCCCGACATCCTTTCCGCCTGCGGAATGCCGAAGGGGGGCGTCTTCGTCGCCACCGCCCTTGCCTCGTTCGTTGGGACGATGCTGATGGCGCTCCTTGCAAACTACCCCTTCGCCCTCGCGCCCGGCATGGGCCTCAACGCCTTTTTCGCCTTCGCAGTGTGCGGCGCGATGGGCTACAGCTGGCAGTTCGCGCTGCTGGCGATCCTGGTGGAAGGCCTGCTCTTCCTCGCCCTGTCCCTCACCCCCGTGCGCGAAGGCCTTTTCAACTCCATCCCCCTCTCCATGAAGAAGGCCGTCGCGGTGGGCATCGGGCTTTTCATCACCTTCATCGCCCTCCAGAACGCCAAGGTGGTCGTGGACAATCCCGCCACCCTCGTCGACCTCGCAAAGTTCAACGGCGCGAACTTCCACTCCACCGGCATGTGGGCCATCCTCGCCATCGCCGGAACGCTCGTCGCCGCCATCCTGGTCGCGAGAGGCGTGCCTGGCGCCATCCTCCTTGGCATCTTCATCACCTGGATCCTCGGCATGGCCTGCGAGCGGATCGGCCTCTATCGCCCGGATCCCGCCGCCGGCTGCTTCTCCACCATCCCCCACTTCGGGAACTACTTCACCACGCTCGGCGACACCTTCAGGGAGTTCGGCACAACCTGCGGAGCCGTCTTCCACTCCGACCAGTGGACGCGCACCGTCGACGGCGCCGTGGTGGGCTCCGGCTGGTCGCTGGTCAAGTCGCTGGATTTCTTCGCCGTGATGTTCGCCTTCTTCTTCGTGGACCTCTTCGACACGCTCGGCACGCTGATCGGCTGCGCGATGAAGGGCGACATGCTCGACAAGGACGGCAAGCTCCCGCGCATCTCCGGCGCCCTCTGCGCCGACTCGATCGCCACCTGCGTGGGCGCCGTCTTCGGCACCTCCACGGTCACGACCTACGTCGAATCCGCTTCGGGCGTCGCCGCCGGCGGACGCACGGGCCTCACCGCCGTCACCACGGCCGCCTTCTTCATCCTCGCGCTGGTCTTCTCGCCGATCTTCCTCGCCATTCCCGGCTTCGCGACCGCCACGGCCCTCATGCTCGTGGGCTTCTACATGATCCAGGCGATCACGGGCATCGACTTCGAGGATCCCTGCGAAGGCATCCCCGCCTTCATCTGCATCGCTTCGATGCCCCTCACCTATTCCATCTCCAACGGCATCATGTTCGGCGTGATCTCCTATGCCGTCATCAACCTCTTCGCCGGCCGCGCGAAGAAGGTCCACCCGATCATGTACGTGCTCGCGGTGGTGTTCATCGCGAAATACGCGTTGATCTGATGCGATTCCCCGCGCCCGTCCGCTCCGGGCGCCCAGGGAAAAAAACGGCGCGCCGCACATTTCGCGGCGCGCCGTTTTTGGATGGGGAGGATGTCCGGCGAGGGGGCGCCTACCGGTCGTAGAAGCCCGCCTCCATGAGGGCGATCGTTCCGAGAAGGCCGCCCCAGTAGTAGAAGCTGTCGCCGCCCAGCCGCCCTTTCTCCACCGTGCCGTCGCCGGTGATGGCGTTGTAGTTCTCCATCACGGAACCGCTGGCGAGCCAGTTCTTGAGGAGCAGCGCGACGGAGCGCTCGACCAGGTCCTTCCGGGGCTGGTCGAGCTTGCAGCGCCGCAAGCCAAGGTAGACGAGGAAGTTCATGGGCCCCCAGATGCGGCCGCGCCAGTAGCTTTGGTCGTGGAAGGCGGGGTCGTTGCGGGCGATGGAGGGAAGCACCCATTCGCCCCAGAACTCCCCGGGGTTGTAGAAGTGCTCCCGGATCATGCGTTCGCACTGTCCGGGCGTGGCGGCGCCGGCGAGCATCGCGTAGAAGTTGGTCGGCGAGAGCCGGTGCGAGAAGGCGCCGGTGTCCGCGCGGCGGTTGCAGAAGATGCCGGCCGATTCGTCCCAGAGGTTCTTGCGGAGCGCGTCGCGCACCCGGTCGCCGCGGGCGCGCAGCATGGTCTCGTCCCCGCTTCGGCCGAGCTCGCGCGCGATGTCCGCAAGGGCGTCGCACTCGGAGGCGTAGAGCGAGGTGAGGCCCACGTCCCACATCTGCAGCAGGTGCGTCTGCGGGTCGAAGGGGACGTCGTCGTACATGGGGGAGTTGTCGAGCCCGGACTCCAGCGAGGCGCCGAAGCGCTCGTTCACGCCCCACGTCTCCCACATGTTGCCCACGACGGGCTCGTAGGGCGTGGAGCCCCAGGCGAGGAGGCCGTCCTTCTGGCGGTCGGTCCACCACCATTGGTTCCAGCGGAGCAGGTTCGGGTAGACACGCCCGAGGAACCAGCGCTGCCCCCACTTGCGGTAGATCTCGCGGCATACCCAGCACCCAACGGGCGGTTCGGAGCGGTCGCGGCTCGCCGCGCCGGTGGCGTAGGCGAAGTTCGGGACGAAGCCGGACTCGGTAATCTCGTCGGTCATGGCCACGGCGTTGGCCATGGCGAGTTCGCCGTTCTCGAGGGAGAACATGTACGAGGCGAAGTAGGTGTCCCACTCGAAAAGCACCCATCCATGCTGGCACCAGGTGCGGGCGACCGGGGTGATGACGCGCTTCTTGACGGGGTCGTAGACGGTGTTCCACGCGAGCACGGCGCGGGAGGCTTTGTAGACCTCGGCGAGGTCGCCGTATTCCGCCGCCTTCGCATCGAGGCCGGCCTTGAGGGCGTCCAGCGCGGCCGCAATCCCGGCGACGGTGCGGCGGCGCCCCGCAGAGAGGCCCTGCGGCCGGTCGAGAGGAATGGCGAGATAGGGCGAGGACGACCAGACGATGGGCTCGTCCGCGGTCGCGCAGGTGGGGAAGAAGTCGATCGTTTGCGCGGGGGCCTCGCCGCGCAGCACGCCGCCATCGAGACGGAAGACGCCGGGGCGGTTCCAGAGGAAGCCGCCTTCGACCACGAGCAGCGGCGCCTTCTTCACGGGCTTGTGGAGCGGGGTGGCGAGAGCGATGAAATCGCCGTCCGTCACGCCGGTCTGGAGGCGGATGTCGAGTTTCTGCCAGTGGAGCACGAGTTCCGTGTAGGAGCCATCGTAGGAGCGAAGGCCGGGGTTGATGTCCGTCGGCCCTTTGAGGAAGCTGTGCGAATAGGTGCCGTCCTGGTATTCCTTGATGCCCATCTGCAGGAGCATCCCCTCGGGGAGGAGCACATGCGAAAGCATGCTGTGGACATACCAGGTGTTCCAGCCCTGCGCGAGAGTGGAGGTGAGGTCGTCGTAGGAGGCGTAATCTTTCATGGCGGAAAGCGTAGAAGGGATTCCCCCCGAAGGCAAGCGCAAGTCTCGCCGTTTGTCGCGACGCGCGGGACACGGAGACAGCGCTCCAAAAGCTTGCCGCAAGGACGCGGAAAGCGTATCATGGCGCCCGTATCCAGTTGGGGTGTCTGCCGTCCGGCAGTCTGAGAGTATACCCATAGAACCTGAACCAGGTCATGCTGGCGTAGGGATACTGATGGCGTGGGTCGCCGAACAGGCCGGCCACGATGCTCCGACTGATCCCATCCATCCGCAACACAGGAGCATCATGCACGCATCCGTCATGGAAACAACCATCTCCGGCGCGATCGTCCGGAGTTTCACCGCCAAGCTCGAACGGCACCTTGCCGTCGACGTGGCAATCATCGGCGCAGGGCCCTCGGGCCTGGTTGCCGCGCACGATCTGGCGCGTTCCGGATTCCGCGTGGCCATCTACGAAAGCAAGCTTGCCCCGGGCGGAGGCACCTGGGGTGGCGGCATGATGATGAACGAGGCCGTCGTGCAGGACGATGCCGCGGCAATCCTGCACGAGTTCGGCATCACGACCGTTGCTCTTGGCAACGGCTACCACACGCTGGATTCCGTCGAGATGGCGTCGGGACTCATCTTCGGCGCGCGCCGCGCCGGTGCCGTCATCTTCAACGCCATGTGCGCCGAAGATGTCGTGATCCATGACGGTGTCGTCAGCGGCGTCGTCATCAACTGGAATCCCATCCGGCGGCTGGAAATGCATGTCGATCCGCTCGTGGTCGTCTCGCGCGCGCTGGTGGACGGCACGGGACATCCCAGCGAGATTGTCGCCAAGGTTGTGACCAAGGCCGGCATGAGGATCGACTCCCCCACGGGCGGCATCGTCGGCGAGAAGCCGATGTGGATGGAGGATGGCGAACGTACGACCGTCGAGAACACCCGGCGACTTTGTCCCGGGCTTTACGCCTGCGGCATGGCGGCCAACAATGTCCAGGGAGGCTTCCGCATGGGGCCCATTTTCGGCGGCATGCTCAAAAGCGGCCGCAAGGTCGCCCGCCTGATCGCCCGGGATCTTGCATCGTGAGCACGACTCCCGGAGTGCCGGCGGACGAGGCGCGTTTTGGTCTCTATCTGATTCTCACCAACCCCCGTGCGGGCTACGAAGCCTGTGCCGAGGCGGCAGTTCAAGCCGGAGTCCGCTATCTCCAGCTGCGCATGAAGGAGACGCCCCGCGACGAGATTGTCGCGGTTGCGCGGACTCTGCGTGGCATTGCCGCCGGAACGGCCACGCGCTTCGTCGTCAACGACGATCCTTCGATCGCGTCCGAGGTGGGCGCCGATGGAGTCCATCTCGGCCAGACGGACGCTCCGATCGAAACGGTGCGGGCACGCTATCCTGAGTTGAAGATCATAGGGCTCTCCACCCACAACGCGGCGCAGGCCGCGTGTGCCAATCGGGCTGCACCCGCCTACATCGGCGTAGGCCCTGTCTTCGCCACCCCCACCAAGGCGATTCCCGATCCCGTCCTCGGTTGCGCAGGGGCCGGGCGCATCATCCGCGCCAGCCATGTGCCGGCCGTGGCGATCGGCGGCATCGACGCTGCGACGTTGCCTTCCGTGCTGGCGGCCGGAGCGATCAACTTTGCCGTTGTCCGGGCGGTATGCGAAGCCACATCCCCGCTTGATGCCATCCACCGTCTTCAGGACATCTGGCAGGAACACGTGGCAACGGACCAACAGAAAACAGTACGCGCATTGACGAGGTTGACCTCGCGGACCCTATTGACGGAGCAGTGTTCCGGCGTGAGCCACCGTCAACCTTGTCAACAAGGTCAATGAAGTCAATGCGGTCACATCATGCGGCGGAGACCGTCGCGCCGCAATAACGCTGGCGTTAGAAATAGAATGAACAAGCGCACAATCGCAATCGCCGTATTCCTTCTTCTCACGGTAGCCTGTGTGGCGCACGCGCTATGGTATTACCCCCGTTTGCCTGCGCAGGTGGCACACCATTTCGACGCATCGGGCCGGCCGGACGCCTGGGGCAGCAAACTTGACTTCCTGGCCAGCTACCTCGCCACCATCGGTGTGACGGCCGTCACGTTTCTCGGTATCGGCCTTCTCATGCCAAAGCTCCCAAACCGGGCAATCAACCTTCCCAACAAGGACTACTGGCTGGCACCGGAACGGCGGCGGCAGACGATGGACTCCATGCTCGCCGCGTTGCTCTGGTTCGGCTCGCTCACGATGCTTCTGCTGCTCGGCATCCTCCACCAGTCGTTCCAGGTGCACCTGGGCAACGCGACAAGGCTGGATCACGTCTGGGACGCCATGGGAGGATACATGGTGCTGGCCACAGTGTGGTGCGTCGCAGTCTACCGAAGATTCAGCAAGAAGGAATCCTGACCAGAGGGTTCGGGCGACTCGCAATGGCTTGCGACCACCCTCGCCGTTCGGCGCGGAGAGGGAGGCGACAAAACGCCAGGTTGTCAAAACGGTGGTCGACGGGCGTTCGTAGCCCGCCTACGCCAGGGTGATGTTCCGGCTCGATTCCCAGAGTCCGTGGATGTTGCAGTAGGTGGTGGCGAAGAGGGTTCCCGAGGAAAGCAGGCGCACCCGCACGGTCACGCGGCTGTCGGCATAGACCGGGCCTTCGTTGGGGCCCTTGGCCGACTGCCCGTGGGCCGAGAACTCGAACCGGCCCAGCTCGTAGGAGAGGGCGGCACCTTCGGGGACGAAGTGGAGCGCGATCCAGCATATGTGGTGCTCGGTGGTGTTGGGGTGGGGGATCTCCTTGCCGACCGCGACCGAAATCTCGATCCAGTCGCCGGCCTTGGCGGACTCCGGCGCATCGATCATCGGGACATGCTTCTCGTTCTTCCAGTCGTCGGCCTTGACGAATTCGTTTAGTCTCTTCATTTTCGGGTCTCCTTCGATTGTCCTGAAAAATCCTGGCGCGCGGCACTGCGGCTTCAGGAAAGCTCATTGTATATCGCCCCGGCGCATCACGTCAAACAGGCGATGGGAAGTGCGGGCCGATCCGCATTCGCGGCAGACGCGGCGTCCCCCGCCGCGTTGCGGTCCGACAAGCCATTTCCGAGAAACGCGGCGCGCCGCGTCTGCACCGCCCGGACGAGATTGGCGATCCCCATCGCCCAGATCGTGCGCCTGGACGGAATCTTGAGCCCGATTGACAGGATGAACCCCTCGACAAGCACGACGAAGAGCGTCAGAGGTACGACAACAACCACCCCGGCGACGGCCAGGAACCCGAAGTTGATCGCATCGGCACGGGCCCCCATCGGGAAGAGGATGCAGGCGGCGAGCATGCGGGGCAGGGCCCCCGGTGGTCGCAGGTTGCTGGCTTTCATGGTCTGTGATCCAATATCACGCGCGAGCGGACGGATCGACCGCCGCAGGTGAAACATGCGTTCCACTGGGAGGCCGTTTGAATGCGGGCGCGCGGGCGGGCTGGAGGGACGGCCTGCCCCTGTCCCAAACACGGCTGTTCCGGCATCGGCATCGGATTCCGGTCCCGGCAGGTGCTGCCGCATGGCGGCCTCAGGGTCCGCGGATTTGTGCGGAGAGGATGGCGCAAGGCGCGGTTTTCGACGTGACCTTGGTTGTGACCCAGGTCCCGGGGGCTGCCTGGGCGAGGGGCTTGCGTATCCTTTGGTATTGCTGCGAGAGGGACAACATGCCCGTCTCGCCGCCGACCTCTTCGACGAGGGCGCTGGAGGGGGATTCGGAGGCGATGACCAGTTCGAGGAAGAGCGGGGACGACGGTTCCCAGGTGGCAGGGAAGTAGATTTCGAAGGTCGATGGCACGCCGGCCTTCGCGTAGAGGCAGGGGGTGAAGGGCTCGTCGAAGGACCTGGGTTTCAGGGAGCTCATGCCCCAGGTCGGGCCGGGGATCACGAGCGGCTCGTGCGTGGCTTCGGCATTCGCGACCGCCTCGTCCATCGTCGGGAGCAGGATGCGGGAGAGATAGCTTTTCACGCCGAGGACCTCGGGGAAGAGGTGGAGGGCGTCGGTCCATGCCAGCGTCGGCGGGCGGACTTCGAAGACGGCGTTCGTCGTATGGATGCCGCCGGCGGACACCCACTCCATGTGCTCCTCGCTGGTGACGTAGACGGGGAGGAGGGGCGACAGCCCGTGGATGGCGCGGATGCCGGCGATGGCGATGTCGCGCCCCTGCTCCCAGTAGCAGGGGGAGACGGGCATGTTGGTGCCGTCGGGCGGAGACGGGAGCGCGTAGTAGTCGCCGAGGAAGCGCGCCTCGTAGTGGTTGGGGAAGAGGAGCCCATTGTGCGCCAGTGCGTCGCCTTCGAGGGCCTTTTGGAACTTCCTGTACGGTTCGAGGCGCCCCTCGAGGAGGACGAGCGTGGTGTCGGCCAGCACGTTCCCGGCCAGGATCGTCGCGGGGAGGAGCCAGAGGAGCCGCGCGGGGCCGGGGCGCGATGCCGCGGCGTCGACGCACCGTTGGACGCCGGCGCCCGTGAGCACGAGCACGGGGGCGAGCGCGTAGATCCAGTAGCGGGCGACGTTCGGCATGTAGTCGCGCAACGCCGAGTAGGAGAGGAAGAAGGCGACGGCCAGGATGGAGGCGATGCACAGCGTGGCGATCCGCTGTGCGGCAGGATCCGATTTCCGCCTGTAGAGCGCCCGGATGCCGAGGAGGCAAACCGCGACGCCCGCGATCCAGCCGCCGGTGAACGACGGGAAGTTCGTCGCCGCATAGCGGGCCAGCTCCTTCGGCAGGCCGGACGCCTTCGCCCATTGGATGGTGCGCGTCCCGAGGTGGATCGCCTTGCCCTGGGAATCCAGGTACATCTGCAGGTTCACCAGCACGGGAATCGCGAGCGGGATGCCCAGCTGGAGGGCGCGGACGAGGCCGCATTGCACCCATTCGACGAGGAGCGCGACCGCGCAGACCACCACCCACACGAAGAGTCCGGCGAAGTGGAAGGTCACGAAGAGCGATCCCGCGACGGCGAGCAGGAACAGGTGGAGGAAGCTCCGCCAGCCGGGCCCTTCCCCCGCCCCGGGACGCGTGGCCAGGAGCGCGAAGGCGCAGGCGAAGGCCGCGCTCCACATCTCGTAGAAGCCGAGTTCGCTGCCGTAGTAGACCAGAAGCGGATTGGTGGCCACGATCGACGAGGCCATCCACCCCGGCATCGCGCCGTGCCGGAGCGCGCGCAGGGTTCGCAGCGTGGCGGCGGTGATGACGGCGGCGGACAGCGCGCTCACGAGGCATCCGCCCCACTCGTAGCCGAACAGCAGCTGGAAGGGGCGCATGAAAAGGTAGGCTGTGGGCGTCTGCGTGCAGAATTCGACCAGATGCTTGAGGGCGAGCAAGTCGGCGATCGGATAGTGCTGCCCCTTGATGCGGAGGATTTCGTCGCACCAGAGCGCCCGCCCGCCCGCCGCGCTGGAGAGGAGGGACAGCGTGAAGGAAACCGCCGCCCAGCCTGCCGTGCGGATCCAGCCGGACGGCGGCGCGGATGGAGGCGCGGGAGGAGGCGCCGCCGCGGCCGCCTGCTTCGAGGCCGGGGATTTTCTGCCGGGTTTCACGGGGAGGGTGGGTGGGAGGATAGGAGGATGGGCGCGTGGCAACAATTGCTTCGCGGAAACATACGACGGCCGATGCCGTTCTGTCGAGCGGAAAGCGCTCCATCGGCCCGTCCGCCTGCGTGCATTCCGTATTGCAAGTCAGGCGGGCGGGAAACAGGGCGCAAAAAAAACGCTTTCTCTTTTCATGACGCTCCGGTACAATCCCTTATGACGCTTTAACAATCCATGCCCTGATGCAATCCTCCGCACGTTGGAGATGGGAATGGGCAGCTAGGAAGAGGCGATGCCGGACAGGCTGGACAAGGTTTTGGTGGCGCATGAGCAGGCCGACGAGTCGCTCGCGGGGCGGATTGCCGCTGTTGCATCTACTTGTCTGCATCTCCAAGGAGTATCCTCATGGGCATGACGCCGCGCGAAGTCGTTCGGCACACCGTTCGTTTCACGGGTGCGGATCGCATCCCCTACAACCTGGCGCCGCCCTACGGCACCGATTTCGCCCACGTGGGCATGACCCCCTCGCCCGATGCCCGGCCGCGGTCCGGAACCGACGAGTGGGGCTGCGCCTGGGAAAACATCGGCGTCTCCAATCTCGGCGAAGTGAAACAGCCCGTGCTGGCGGACTGGGCCGACTGGAAGGAATTGCGCATCCCCGACATCCGCGAACCTCGCCGCTGGGACGCACTGGCCAAAGCGCGCGAGCAGGCAGGCGACAAGTTCCTGATGGCCCACGGTATCTCGCTCTACGAACGCGTCCATTTCCTGCGAGGACTGGAAGATACCTGGATCGACATCTACACGGCCCCGGACGAACTGGGACGCCTGATCGACGTGCTGGTCGAGATGAACCTCTACGCCATCGGGCGGTTCGCGGAGGCCGGGGCCGACGGCTACATGTTCTGCGACGACTGGGGGCTGCAACACAGCCTGATGATTTCGCCCGACTCGTGGCGCACGATCTGGAAGCCGCGCTACGCCCGCGTCTACCGCGCCGCGCACGACGCCGGCCTGCTGACCTTCCTGCACAGTTGCGGCCATATCGTCGACATCCTCGACGACCTGATCGAGGCCGGACTCGACGTCATCCAAATGGACCAGCAGGAGAACATGGGCGTCGACTTGCTGGGCGAGCGTTTCGGCGGCCGCCTGACCTTCTGGTGTCCGGTCGACATCCAGGCGACCATGGCATACGGCACCCCCCAGGAAATCCGCGCCTACTGCCGGAAGCTGGTGGCCACGCTGGGGCGTCCATCGGGCGGCTTCATCGCGCAATGGTATGCCGACCCCAAAGGGGCGGGCCACAAGCAGGAGTCGATCGATGCCATGTGCGACGAATTTCTCAAGCTCAGCCGCGCCTTCGGCGAACAAACCTCTCGTCGCCGGCATGTGCCAAGCTGAACCCTGGATCCCGACCCCTTGGCGCACGGCAACCCTGTGGAAGCACCTGCGCACCACACCAAACCCACGTCCATTGAAAAAAAATCGGAAAAAGTTTGCGTCATCCGCCGGAATCCACTACACTTGCCTGTGCAAAACAAAAGGGCGGCACGTGGCAAAAGGCAGTGATGCGACGCCTTCTGCGGCGATCCGAATCCTTTCCAGGACGACACGGACGACACGGCGGTTGCCGGGATGTCGGAAGTGCCGGAGTCAAAAGACACCCGTTACACACGCAAACAACAGGAGTGACCATGAAACCATCCATTCAATGCGTACGCAGGAAACATCGGGTTCCGGGGAGGCGGATGATGCTGAAATCCGCGCGGGCGCTGCTCGTCGGCGCCGTCCTGTCCGCCGGCTTGTCCGCATGGGCGGCTTTGCCCGAGCAGACCGTGGCGGTGCTGGAGTATCGGGACACGTTCGATCTCCAGGGGACGAACTTCATCGTCGGCACGCTGAAGACGCTGAACGACGCGGCCATCATCACCAACTCGACGGCGACGTCGGAAACGGTGGTTCTCACGGTCGGCGACGGCGACGCCGATTCCTGGCTGGGCGGCGCGCTTTACGGCCCCGTCGTGTTGCGCAAGGTCGGCTCGGGCGCCCTCTACTTGGACGAGACGCACTTCGTCGGAGACGTGACGATCCGGCTTGAGGGCGGCACCCTTTCGGGAAACGCCACGGCGAAGGACGATCTCGCCGTCGTCCAGTCGAATGGCGTCAACAAGGCGCAGATCGACGTCGTCGGCGCGCTCGCGGTTTCGGGGACGCCCGCTTTCGCCGTTCCCTTCCTCGGTTGCGACACGGTCTTCTTCTCCTATGCGTCCGCCTCGTCCGAAACTCTCGCGCTGCTGGAATCCGCGCCTGTCGCAGGCGCCAGCGACGGCGCGACGATCACGCGGAGCGTGACGCCGGAGGAGTTCCGCTACCGGGCCCAGGTGCCGCTGACGGGCGCATTCTCGGCCTCGGGCGGAGCGAAGGCGCGGATCGGCGATGACGTCGTGCACACGTTCGGCGGGAGCGGCACGTTCACCGTGACGTCCGGCGAAGGGACGATGGAAGTGCTGATCATCGCCGGCGGCGGTGGCGGCGCGGTCGGCCAGGGCGGCGCCGGCGGCGCGGGCGGCGTCGTCTACCGCGAGGCCCTGCCGGTCTCGGCGCGGGCGGAACCGTACGAAATCGTTGTCGGCGCGGGCGGCATCGGGGCGCTCTGCGCGGAAGACTCGGGGACGATCGTCCGTTCCAACACGTCGGGAGGAAATTCGTCCGCGTTCGGTTTGACGGCGATCGGCGGCGGTCGCGGCGCACCGGCCGGCTCGCATGGCGCCGCCGGCGGCAGCGGCGGCGGCAACTCGCGTCTCTACCCGCAGCAAACACACGGCGGCGCAGGGACGGAAGGCCAGGGGTTTGCCGGCGGAAACGGCACGAGCTATTCGGGCGGCGGCGGCGGCGGCGCGGGCGCCCCCGGCTCGCAGGGGCATCCCAGCCAGGGCGGCATCGGCCGCCGGTTCGACATCGCCGGCCGGGAGGTGGGCTATGCCGGCGGCGGCGCGGGCGGCATGTGCAGCGTGTCCCGCATGGGATGCGGGGGCCTCGCGGACGAGCGAAAGCGCGTCGGGCTGGACGGTCTCGACGGGGCCGGCTCGGGCGGCGCGGCCGGCGGCTTCCAGGGCGCGGCGGCGAAACTCTTCGGCGGGCATGGCGGCAGCGGCGTCGTCATCATCCGCTATCGTTCGAACGGCCAGGGATTCGGCGAGACGCTGCAAGGTGCGACAGGAGGGGACGAGATCGTGGCCTACAAGGAAAACGGCGTTACGTGGCAGGCGCACATCTTCCGCACGAACGGCACGTTCACGCTGCCGGCCGGCAACCGGCGGCTCCAGCTGCTGGCCGTCGGCGGCGGCGGTGGCGGCGGCGGCGAGCTCGGGCGGCGGCGGCGGCGCGGGCGGCGTCCTGATCGTCAGCAACCTCTTCGTCAACGCGGGGACGTACCCGATCGAAATCGGCGCCGGCGGACCGCCGCACAATGGCAGCAATTTCGCCTCGAACGGCTGCCCCACGCGGGCGTTCGGATTCACGGTGCCGGGCGGCGGATTCTCGCGCTATTCGACGGGTCAGTCGCTTGACGCCATGGCCGGCGCGTCGGGCGGCGGCGGCGCCTATGTGTCCAATCCAGCTTGGAAAAACACGCCGGGCGTCAATCAATATGGCCAGGCGCTCCCCGGTTATGAGCGGGATTACCTTCGCGGCGGCCGCGCGTACCTCGGGTGGGGGCATGACGGCGGCGTGGGGCAGCTCCGAATTCCTGGGGCTACGGCTATGCGGGCGGCGGCGGCGGCGCGGGCGAGCCGGGGCATACCTGGCGCGATGCGGTCAAGAAGGGGCACGGCGGCGACGGCGTGATGTGCGCGTTTTCGGGCGAGGAAAAGTGGTACGGCGGCGGCGGGGGCGGCGCGATCCTGTATGGCTCCGAATCGCAGTCGTCCGCGGGCGGCGCGGGCGGCGGCGGACGCGGCGGCTGGTATGCGAACAGCGGCGGTCCACGCGTGGACGGCACGGCGGGCGAACCCAACACCGGCGGCGGCGGCGGCGGCGGATCACAAAATGGTTCGGGCGGCGCAGGCGGCAGCGGCATCGTGATCATCCGCTACCAGCTCTCGCCCCCAGGGTCAATCGTGATCATCCGCTAAACGTGCGGTGTATATGAGAAATCTGCTGATCGTGTTGCTGGCCCTGGCCGGTGCTCCCATGTCCGGCAGGGCCGACGCACGGACGGAGGCGTTCGCCTTTCCCGTGGAAGGGCGAACGGCCGTCGTCTATGCGGACCGGCTTGACATCGTGCCGCTCGATGCGGACGCGCAGGAGTTCACCGTCGAGGCCGAGGCCAAGCCGGCCCGGCGGCAGGACGGCTCGGTCGAGATGAAGGCGGAAAAACCGTTTTGCCTCTTCCTCCCCGAGCGCGTGGTCAACATCGCGCCGTTGGCGCATGTGACCGTCTCCTCCAAGGGCGACCCGAGCCGGGGCTTCCGTCCCACGCCCGGCCAGAACATGCCCGAGTCCCTGGTGGACGAGCGGGTGAACGCGACGAAGAACTTCGAATTCGCCGCGCGCGAGACGCCGCCGACGGAGGACGACCCGGAGTGGATCGTCCTCAGCTGGAAGCAGGACGTGCCGATCGGCGGGCTTTTCATCATGACGGGGCAGTGGGAGTCCTTCCCGCACCATGACAGCGTCCGCGTCGAAACCTACGTCGGCACCGGCGACCCGCGCATCGACGGCGCCCCGGCGTCCTGGCAGGAACAGGCCGGCGCCTGGTCGCCGATGCCGAAGAACGACAACGCCAACTTCCGCTGCTGGCGCCATTGGACGGCCGACGCGCCGTTTTCCTCGGCGGCGCTCCGGCTGCGCTTCGTCGGTGGCGGATGGGCGTTGCGGGGACAGCAACACGAAATCCCCGTGCCCGGCCTCGGCGAAATCGCCGTGCTCTCGCCGTGGACCGAGCCGGAACCGCCGCAACGGACGGACGGCGCGGACGGCACGGACGGTATCCGCATCGCGTTCGACATGCCGTTCGACGGCGCCGCCACCATCCAAATCCGCGACGGCGCGGGGCGCGTCGTTGCCAACCCCGTCGCGGACCTCCCCTTCGCCGCCGGCGCTTGCGAGGCGACGTGGGATCTGACCGACATCGACGGGCATCCCGTGCTCGAACCGGGCGCCTACTCGTGGCGCGGCGTGGCGATCCCGCCGCTCACGCTCGACTACCGCTACACGTACTACCCGCTGGGAATCCCGTCCGACCGGCGCCCCTGGCAGACCGTGGACGAGACGGGCGGCTGGCTCGCCGACCACGACCCGCCGCGCGGCGTCGTGCGGGACGGCTCCAACATGTGGCTCAACGCCTGGGCGGAGCACGGCGACAGCGTCATCCTCACGGACATCGACATGAGGAAGCTGTGGGGCGAAACGCGCTTCTGGGTGGCCGTGCCGCAGGAAATCTGCATCGACAACGGCTTCTGCTACGGCTATTCGCAGGCGGGATGGAACGGCACCGACGAGGAGATCATCCGCATCGACCCGGCGCGCGGCTACCAGTCGAGGAAGGTGTTCCTCAAGAAGAACCCGCCGCCGGAGAAAGACCAAAAGGCCATCGACTTCTTCGATGTCACCGTGTCCGGCTTCCAGGTGCGCGGCGATACGGCGTTCGTCTCGCTCGGCCGCGAGAACCGCATCTGCATCTACGACATCTCGAAGGGCAACGCCGCGCCGCACCGGCACTTCTCGTGGGCCACGGTGCATACGCAGTTCGACGAATGGAAGCCCGTTCTCGTGAAGGAGATCGAGCTGCCGACGCCGGGGCGCCTGCGCCCGTACGGCGACGGCCTCCTGCTGACGACGTCCGGGCGCGACGTCCTGACGCTCGACGTCAAGACGTTCGAGACTCAGACGCTCTTCACGACGGACATCGAGAACATCCTCGGACTCGGCGTCGGGGACGACGGCCTCGTCTGGATCGGCGCGGGCGAACCGCTGCACCAGGTCTTCGCCTACACGCCGGACGGCCGCCGCGTGAAGACGCTCGGCAAGCCCGGCAAGCGGCGGATCGGCGCATGGGACAACGACGATCTCGAAGAACCCGCCGGCGTCGAGGTCGACGCGCGGGGCCGCGTCTGGGTCGCCGAGCACACCCACTGGGAGAAGCGCGTCTCGATCTGGGATCCGAAAACGGCGCGCTGCGTGCAACAAGTTCTCGGGCCGACGCAGTACGGCGGCGACGGGTGCATCGATCCCGCCGACAGCACACGACTTTTCTACCGCGGCCTCGAACTGCGCCGCGACCCCTCGACGGGCGACGTGACGCCCGTGAACCTCGTCTACCGCCCCGACGCGCCCGAGTTCCCGCCGTTTGCCCCGGCCGACTATCCGAGCTACTGCTTCCGCTCGCGCGGCGAGCTGTGGTTCACGAGCTTCCAGCCGCCCCACTGCCACCCCCACTGCGTGCTCTGGAAGTACGAAAAGGACCGGGTGCGCCCCGTGGCGGCGGTCGGCGCGGTCAAGGATTTCCGCAGCGCCTTCCGCGAAACCGGGAACATCACCAACGCCATCCCGTCGATACAGGCCGAACCGGGGATGCTCTTCACCTGGACCGACCTCGACGACGACGGCGGGATTTCAGAGGACGAGGTGAAGACGCGTGTCCTCGAGTACGACGGCAAGCCGATCGAAAGCGTCACCGCATCCTGGAACTGGCGCATGAACGCCGCCTTCGAAGTCGCCGGCGTGACGGACCTCTACAAGATCGGGCGGCTCATCGCCTTCAAACCGGCAAGCTTCACCGACCGGGGCTATCCGGTTTACGAGATTCCGGAGGAGACGAAGCCGGGCGTCATCGAGGCGCAAGCGCTGATGCCGGATTCCAACGGGAACATCATCGCGCTGGGGCGTCCGCTCGTTTCGCTGACGCCCGACGGCGTCGAACGCTGGCGCTACCTCAATCAGTGGCCCGGCCTCCACGCCGGCCACCGCACGACCGCAGCCGGGAACGAGCCGGGCGTCCTGATCGCGCCGACGCGAATCTGGGGCATGGTGCCGACGGACGGCGACGCGGGCGAAGTGGTCGCGTTCAATTCGAACCTCGGCTGCTCGTACCTGATGACGGCCGACGACGGGCTCTACCTCGGGCGGATCTTCCGCGACCAGCGCGTCGCGGCGACGGTCTGGAACTACAACGACATCCCGGACTCCCGCACGCTCGCCGAGACGTCGCTCTACGACGAACATTTCGGCGGCACCTTCCAGCGCATCCAGGGCGCGGACGGACGCCATCACTACACGTACGTCGTCGGCAAGGGGCACTGCGCCGTCGTCGAGCTCGCCGGGCTCGACGGCATCCGGCGGCTCGCCGGAGGCACCTTCGCCGTCACGGCCGACCAGATCGCCGCCGCCGTAGCCCGCACGGAAAAGGCCGCGGCGAAGAGGCACGAGCCCAAGGTCTACACGGTGAAGCGCGGTGCGCCGGTCGAGCAGGACGCCGCCATCGACGGCTTCCGCCTCGGATACGACGAGACGGCCCTCTACGTGTACGCCACGGTCCGGGACGATGCGGCGCCGTTCGCCAACGACGGGAAGAATCCCTTCGAGCTTTTCAAAAGCGGCGACACGCTGGAAGTCATGCTGCGCACCGGGAAGGACGCGGGCCTGAAGCGGGGCGTCCAGCCCGGCGACATCCGCCTCGTGTTCGCGCCGTTCGAAGGAAAGACGGTCTGCGTCCTCTACGACTACCTCGTGCCCGGCACGCCGGAAGAGGCCAAGGTCGGATTTTCGAGCCCCTGGCGTACGGCCACCGTCGACCGGGTCCGCATCCTGGACGACGTGACGGCAGAGGTCGCCCGCTCCGGCAACCGCGTGACGCTGAAGGCGACGGTGCCGCTCGCGGCGATCCACTTCGCGCCCTCGGGCGAGGCGAAGGGCGACGTCGGGCGCGTCCTTTCCGACGCAAGCGGCACCCGCGCGGCGGCGCGACACTACTGGTCGAACAAAAACACGGCCATCATGAGCGACCTGCCGACGGAAGTGATGATTGACCCCGACCTCTGGGGCACCTTCCGATTCGAGCATTGATGGATCCCGTCAATCCCGAGGCTCTTTTGCCTGTCCTGCCTGGAAAAGCAGGGGAATCGCGATCCTTGGATTCGTTCAAAGGAACTCGGGAAATGTCTTCAAAGGCTCCCTCCCCACAGGCAATTGTCGAACGTTGCGGAAGGATGGCGCCCCACGAGGGCATAAGCCGTCGGGCTCGATTCGCGCGGCACGTTTTCGCAAGTCGACGAGATGCCGCTCCACGGGAGTCATCTTGGCTTCGAAGCGCGAAGGTGCGGCCGTCACGGGCAAGAACGAAATCAATCTCGCCGCCCCGGTTGGAGAATGTGACGGCACCATAGGGCTGGAGCTGGTGACAGAGCGTGTTTTCAAACTGCGCACCGCCAGACAAATCGGCGTTGATGTTGGCAATGCCGGTATCAACGAAAAACACCTTCCTGGGGATGCGTTCACGGACAGACGGACTTTTCGCATACGCCGGCAAAAGGCGGATCAAGTAGGTCTGCTCAAGAAAAGCGATGTAGTTCATGACCGTCGGACGCGACAGGCCGATGATCTTCGACAGCTCATCGATGTTCAGCCGCGAGCCGACGCGCGCCGCAAGCAGGACAACGAGTTTTTTGAGGTCGGCGATGGACTTGAAGTCTGCGAGCTGCATGACGTCCAGATTGATGTAAGAGCTGTAAATGACATCGAGCATCCGTCGCTTGCGCTCACCCGTGTCGCTCAAGGCCACGGCCGGGAACCCGCCGTAGGCGATGTACTCCTCGTAAAGCGCCGTGAGCGCTTCATAGGCGAAGGTGTCGAACTTGATCTCCGCAAGCGCGGCAAAGTCCACCCTCGGAGGGATGAACCGCGCTCCCTTGATCGCAAGGAACTCCCGGAATGAAAGCGGAAGGAGCTCGAAAACAATCTTGCGGGCCGAAAGAGACTCCGAAAAATGGTTTTTGAGATAGAAGGCGCTCGACCCCGAAAGAATGAACTTGATGCCGTAGTGGTCGTACAGGTATTTGACGACCCGCGGGGACTGCTTGACGTACTGGATTTCGTCGACGGCGACCACAGCGCGGCGGGAAAGATCCAGTCCAAACCCGCGCAGAGCATTCGCGACACCATCGAAATCCTCGGATTCGAAGAGACGCTGGGCGCTGACAAGGGTCAGGTCGAGGTAGAGCGTATTGTCCGGAATCTGCCCGATCAGCCATTTCAAGGTGGTGGTCTTCCCCACTTGGCGAGGGCCGGTGATAACAAGAATCTCCCGACTGCCCAGCTCGTTCCTCAAGGCAGGCCAGAGATCCCTTTCAATGATAGGTGTTGAATCCATGCCAGAATTTAACCATATTCTCGGGTTTGTGTAAAGTGCAAGTTTACACAAATCGCAAAAAATGAAAAGAGCCGGTGAAAAATCCCCTCCTTCTCGCCCGCGCCCTTGGTGCGGTCTCCGCAGGCAAATGTCCCAAGATCAAGCGTGTCCGACCCCGTGGCAGCCTGTCAACCCCGGGAACGCGAGGCGCCGCACTCGCCCCGTCGCCTTCGCCCCCTCGTTCACGTTGACGACTCTACCGTTTCTGCATTTCGTGTACGGGTGTCGCTGTCTTATTCTTTTAGTGTTCGATCCTCGCCAAGACCCGCTTCGAAGACGGCCGCGATGTGAAGTTTTGCCCCACAAGCGGCGGCGTAGCGATAAAGGGTGGAGAGGGAAAGATCCTCGCCATTGACGATCTGAGAGATGCGCGGCTGGCTGACGTTCATCCGCTTCGCGATTTCCTTTTGCGTGAGCTTCGACTTTTTAGCGATTTGCCGGGCAATCCCAGCGGCCTCGTTTTCAGCGATCGTCTCGGCGAGGACATCCGCGTACCCCGGCATGGCTTCCGCCTTCCGAGTCAACGCGTTCGTCACAACCATGCGATCCTTCATCCAGGCTTCGCGTTCTTTTTTTGTCATCGGTTTTTTCACAGTCCAAGTCCTTTCTTGATCGCCAAGGCGTGTTTGAGTGAGGGTTTTCGCTTACCGCTCCGCTGGGAACGTGAACGACGAAGGGTGCCTCAGAGGTGGGGCGACGCCGTCCCGGCGAGCCGCCTTTCCCCCCACCCTTTCCACCATAATCTTGAAAAAGGCTTCGAGATTATGGCGACCTGCACAAAGCCCCAAAGGGGCGGTCTCACCTTAGCCCAGGGCAAGCGCCGCGCCGCCCTGGGATGCAAGGAAAACCCACCGTGGCCTGAAAGGCCACCTCAATCGCCGCTTCAATGGAGCCGCGCCCAAAGTGGACGCGGCGTCCTCGCCGCGTGTCGCCTCCGTCAACAGGGGCACGGGCATTCCTGTCCGTGTTCGTCCACGGGTTGGAAAACCCGTGCCCCCTTTGCCCGCGCCTCGGAGGTGGGGCGACGCCGTCCCGGCGAGCCGCCTTTCCCCCCACCCTTTCCACCATAATCTTGAAAAAGGCTTCGAGATTATGGCGACCTGCACAAAGCCCCAAAGGGGCGGTCTCACCTTAGCCCAGGGCAAGCGCCGCGCCGCCCTGGGATGCAAGGAAAACCCACCGTGGCCTGAAAGGCCACCTCAATCGCCGCTTCAATGGAGCCGCGCCCAAAGTGGACGCGGCGTCCTCGCCGCGTGTCGCCTCCGTCAACAGGGGCACGGACATTCCTGTCCGTGTTTGTCCACGGGTTGGAAAACCCGTGCCCCCTTTGCCCGCGCCTCGGAGGTGGGGCGACGCCGTCCCGGCGAGCCGCCCCTCGCCCGCGCCCCGGCGCGGTGCGCCTCAGAAGACAAAACACCCGCGAAAACACAATCGTGCTTCAATGGAGCCGCGCCGATGAAGGCGCGGAAATTTCGCAGGCAAATGTCCCAAGATCAAGCACCTCTGCAACAGGGGCACGGACATTCCTGTCCGTGTTTGTCCACGGGTTGGAAAACCCATGCCCCTTTGCCCGCGCCTCGGAGGTGGGGCGACGCCGTCCCGGCGAGCCGCCCCTCGCCCGCGCCCCTTTGCACCGTGCGCCTCAGAAGACAAAACACCCGCGAAAACACAATCGCGCTTCAATGGAGCCGCGCCGATGAAGGCGCGGAAATCTGATCGTGATTTCCATGGGTGTGCCTCTTCGCTAGTTGCTTCAATGGAGCCGCGCCGATGAAGGCGCGGAAATCGCGAACCTCACCACCCACCGTTCCCTCGGCATTTTGCTTCAATGGAGCCGCGCCGATGAAGGCGCGGAAATGGAGGCGGAATATGAGGGCTGGCGGATGCGCCTTCAGCTTCAATGGAGCCGCGCCGATGAAGGCGCGGAAATTTTGCACTCAGCAACCATAACTACCCATTTCGGTAGGCTTCAATGGAGCCGCGCCGATGAAGGCGCGGAAATCCCGGCACTATTTCCCGGCCGGGGAAATAGCAGGAAAGCTTCAATGGAGCCGCGCCGATGAAGGCGCGGAAATAGTGCCTATGACAAGCCGTTGCTTGTCAGGGCGTTGCAAAGCCGTTTTCGAGCGGTCTTGAAAACAGTACCCCAAACGGGGTTCCCGATCAAGCCAAAAGCGCTTGATTGGGAAAGAAAAAGTCGATTTTCAAAGAGCGTCGAGCGGTGTCCGCAAATTCCACACCATTGGACCGCTCGAAATCAGGTCAGACAATCTGGGAGCGTTGCTCCGGTCGCCAGACTTTGCCGACGTAGGCGATTTCCGGGATGGGACGTTCGCCTTCAACAGCACCGGCTTCAACAAGCAGGGTTTGATCTTCGTTGGCATTCATTCGCGCTTTCAGTTCCTCGATAAGCTCCAAGCGTTCCCGGGAGTTGAGCTGGCAGCAGAAGACGGAGTATTGCACGCGTTCGCCCCAGCCGCGCATGAGCTTGAATATGCGCGCCCGGCGTTTGTCGTCCGGTATGTCGTAGGAAACCAAGTAGAAACGGCGCATGACAGAATCCTTCAGCGTGTGGTGATGCCTGAATAGGACGGGATTTCGCCGCGAAGAACCTTGGCGAGCAGCTTCGCCTGCACGCGGATCACCGACCGCCATGAACAGCGGTAGTCGAACACGGGATGGGTGATCATCTGGTCGAGGCGCAGCTCGTAGGCGCGAATCAGCGCCTTCCGGGCGGTGTCGTTCATGGCGCAGCCTGCGGGTCCCGTGATGAAATCGGGCGGAGCCACCATGCCGGTGTTGATGGCGGAAAGGACTGCGGAATCCGCGACCAAGGGGCGGAACTCCTCCATGAGGTCGAGCGCCAGCGCGGGACGCCCGTGGCGCGGACGGTGGAGAAAGCCCCAGAAAGGATCGAGGCCTTCGGCGAGCAGGGCGACCGTCGCCTCTTTGACGAGCATGGCGTAGGCAAACGAGAGCATGGCGTTGACCGGATCTTTCGGGGGACGGCGATTGCGCGATGTCGGCGAAAAGTTTTCCCGAGCCGGACCTTCGGCAAGCATGGTGCCAAAGTTGGCGAAATAGAACGAAGCAATGGAGCCTTCGATACCCATGAGCTGGTCAACATCCACGCAGGTGTCGATCTGGGCGATCAGGCGGCGCATGTCGGCAAGGGGGGCGTCAATGTCGCTTGTGGTATTCCGCCGCAGCAGGGTTCGCTGGTTCAGTGTTTTGGCGCGGACGAAGGCACGCGCGAACGTGAGGCGGCGGCCGTCGTCCGCTGCGGCGGCGAACTGCGCGGCGCGATCATAGGCGTTGCGCAGGCCGATGCCCGCCGTGACTCCGTAGAACCAATGCCCCATCGAAAGGTGTACGACCGGGATGCCGCGCTGGCAGAGCAGGTGGAGACACTGCGCGGAAACGGAAATGTTGCCGCAAAGGACGAGCTGGGAAACGTCTTTCAGGGGGAACACGCCCAGTTTCGCATGGCCTTTTTCAACAACCAGGGCTTCGCCGGACTTGCCGACGCGGGCACCTTGCTCCTGCACGTACAACGGGAGGGCGTCGTCGCGCGCGGGATAGAGACGGCGGATGTCGGGAGGCTCCCCCTGCCGTCCGGTCAAGAGGTTCGTTTCATCCGGGAGGCAAATGCCCGACAAGGAACAGCCGACACATTTCGGCGAGTCGGTAAGAGGCGGGGGCGGATGCGAGTTGTTGGCAACGGCGCGGGCCTCCGAGATCAGGTGCAGGGTGCGGGCTTCAAGTTCGGGCGTGAAATCGACGCGGACACGTCGGCGGGACGCGGCAAAATAAAGCATGCCGAAATCGGAGGCGTGGCCGTGCTCGCGCAAGAGGAGCCCTTGGCACATGAGCTGGACACGTTCAGGCTCGTAGCAGCGTTGGGGCGTGGGCGGCACGCTGCCGCGCTTGGTATCCACGGGCACCGCCTGGCCCGCTTCGAGTTCCAGCAGGTCGATCTTGCCGGACAGCCCCAAGGTTTCGGAGCCCAGCGAGACCGAGCGGGCGATGACGGGCGGATCGTCGGGGTCGTCGGGCGGGGGCGGCAATGGATCGTCTTCGCCGTCGATGCGGGAATGGACGGAGCGCCCATGAACCGTATAGTCATTATCCTCCCATCGCTCCCCTACGAACATGAGGTGAAAAAGGCGCGGACAGTAGGCGTACTCGTTCACCATGCGCACGGGCAGGATGGCGGGGGATTCGCTCATCGTGAAACATCTCCGCTTGGTTTTCTTTTTCCAACAGCAATGTGGGGCGGTTTCTTTCTATCGCCCCCTAAACTTGCCTCGCAGGAGTGAAATTACGTTTTTGATCGATGACGATTCGCTGACTGCGGAAGACTGCGGAAACACCGATCAAAGAAAGCGCTGCCGCATCTGGCTCGTCCCGCTGAAGTTCTGCGTGAGCAAGCAACGATCGGCAGACGTCCAAAGTGATCGGAACATTCCAAATCGGCCATGTAAAGAAAGTGTCGTTACTTTTTCTGCCCTTGAAACCCGTCGTCTCGAGCGTGCGCGTTGTCGGCATCACCGGGAAAAGGGGAAGCGCCTCAATCGCCAGACGGTTGGCGCCGCGGACATTCGTTGCCTTTTCATCGCTTGGGGCTTTCCAACGCAGAGCGTAGCGGCGATCGTCGGCGGGGTCCCAACGCATGGAGAAATCAACATCAGCATAACGCCATGGGCCAAAAAGCGCTTCTCGCAACTGCTTGAGCGAAGTAAGCTTGCATATCTCATTCATGAACTTAAGAAAATGCTGGTGGCCGGAACCGCTCATCGTACGCCATGCGGTATCAGAATTGATTGCAGGCTTGTATCGATCGGGAACTGAAGCGTCCCCCAATGCGGCAATGAATTCAAGATCCCAAGTCGAACCAGAAAACCATTTTTCACGAGCCGCTAAAACAGCCTCGCGAAACTTATCGACAGGCATCTGCGGGTTGTTGGCCATCGTAAGCGGCGGGGCGTCTTTGCGAGCTCTAAGAATCCGAGCAAGGGAAAGGATCGAGGGTTGCTTTTTTGTTTTGAGAACAGGCGTCCACTTGCCGCCATCTTGCATCCAAAACAAGGAACTTTACAATATATCTTTGAGTTTCAATCTTTAGTTTGTGAGTTAACTGAAATGGATGCAAGTAATGCTTCAATGTATGATGGAGCAACTGCTACAGTTGAAGCTATTTTTATGGCTGTTGTTCACACTAAAAGAAATAAAGTTTTAATTGCAGATACTATTAATCCTAATACATTAGAGGTTATTAGGACTTATTTAAAATATAGAAACATTGAGATTGTTTTAGTTAAAAACAATAACTTTTTAGTATGCTTAAATGATTTAAAAGAAAAGTTAGATAGTGATGTAGCCGCTTTTGTGCTTCAAACTCCTAACTTTTTTGGTCTTTTAGAAGATGTTGAAGTAAGAGAATTATTAGATCAATATAAAAGTTTGTTTATTGTTAACTCGCCTCTAAATAGTTTAAGTATTCTAAAATCTCCAGGTGAAATGAAGGCTGATATTGCCTGCGGAGAGGCTCAAAGTATGGGACTGTCACTTGCTTTTGGAGGGCCATATTTGGGGTATTTAGCATGTAAATCTTACCTAGTAAGAAAACTACCTGGACGTATTGTAGGCCTAACAAATGACATCGAAGGACATCGTGCCTTTGTTTTAACATTGCAGGCTCGTGAGCAACATATTAGGAGAGAAAAAGCTAGTTCTAATATTTGTTCTAATCAATCTTTGATGGCTTTACAAGTTTTATTATATGCGATGTTAATGGGAAAAAATGGCTTAGTAAATTCTAATTTAGAATCTTTATCTAAAGCACATTATTTATATAATGAATTACTAAAGATAAAAGGATTTAAAAAGGTAACTAATCATGAATTCTTTAATGAGTTTGTTATTTATTATGATGGTGATATTGAAAAATTAAATAGCGAATTATTAAAAAATGATATCTTAGGTGGACTAAATCTTTCTAAGGTTTCAAATGAATTAAAAAATCATTTGCTTCTTTGTGTAACTTATACTAAAACTAAAGAAGAATTAGATAACTTTTTAAAAGTTGTAAGAGGTATAAAATAATGTATGATAAATTAATATTTGAAATTAAAGATAAAGATATTTGCGAGAAAAGCAATTTTAGTGAAACTTATGAAATAGATAAGAAATATTTAAGAAACTTTTTAGATTTACCTAATTTAAGTGAAGTTGATGTTGTAAGGCATTACACTAATTTATCACTTAAAAATTATGGTGTTGATCAAGGATTATATCCGCTTGGGTCTTGTACAATGAAATATAATCCTAAAATTAATGAAGTAGCAGCAAGCATGTCTAATTTTACTTGCCTTCATCCACTTCAACCTACCTCAACTACTCAAGGCGCATTAAAAATATATTATGAAACTTCTAAGATGTTATCTAGTCTAACTGGAATGAGTGAATTTAGTTTTAATCCCTTCGCAGGAGTTCCTTGTGGATTAAAGCAGTAAAGCTCTCCGGGACCTTCGGTAGTTTCTCGAGTTCCAACCAACCATCGTTGATTCCCAATAGTCGATGTGAAAGGTTGCCAATTGAAGCGAAAAAGTGATACAACTCCAGTTTGAAAATCAAGATACCCTATATGAGAATCAGTTCTTAGTAAAGCACCCTTGTCTCCAGTTTTACTTATAAACATCGGAAAGGGTAAGTTTTCTCCAATAGAGATGGTTTTGATTCCTTGAGAATGAACAATGTGGAGAACATTCGACTTTTCAAAAACGAAAAAGTTAAAGTTGCTGTGGAAACAAAGGTTAATCTTTTCTCGGGATCTGAAAGAAAAATTAGGGTATTTATCTATTTTTTTTTTCAGTAGTAAATATGCTTTCCCAATTATCAATATCAATCATTTTTAACTGAAATGATCCAATCTTTTCAAATAAAGGAAGTTTTACCCATTCAACATATTTCCCTGTTTGGAAGAGTGGTTGGTTATTATCTTTGGGATTCACCATTGCTAATTTACTCTCAAATAGCTCTTGTTTTTCTTCTTTTGGTTTTTTAAACCATTTGAAAAAAGCCATTGCAGGTTCGTTACCTCCTTTATGTTCTATTTTGGCGGAGAAGGGGTGATATGAGTGTGATAAGAATAAAACCATGATAATAAAATTTCGTCTTTTAATTTTTTAATTTCTAGATCTTAAGTCTCTTAAGACATGAATCTACTTTACTTAATAAAGTTTTTTACAAAATGATGACTTTGCTTAAATTGTACGTGAATTTGGATCTTTCCATCTGAAGAAAGCAAAAAAAATGGAAGGAAGAATGATTGGTAGTCTGGAATTGGCAAAGGCGTCCCCATCCTTTTTTTGTACTTTCACTCGAATATTATATTAGATATTTTAGTAATTGATCCTCATTACGGCGGCGGTCATCGTCAGTGGATGCACGTCGCCTGAGGCTGACGGAGACGCACAACCCCTCTCTCCCACCCCTGCACCTGAGGTGACAGAGGGAGAGGCGGTGGGAGGAAGTCTCCCGGCGCCCACACTGCCCGCACCCGCCCGGCAGGAGGCGGTGCCACCATATAAGGTAGGGTTCGTCGACCCCGCGACCTACCATGTCCCGACCCCGACGCCCACGATCGCGCTCAGAAGACCGCCCGACGACGTCCGGGTCTCAGAGAGGATGGTTGAGTATGCAACGGCAACCGTCGACCGCCCTCCCAGGGTTCTTGCCACCGAGGTCTACCATATTCCCTTCCCGTACTGGGACCTGACCGTGGAGATGACGCCGACGAACGAATATCCCTGGTTCGTGATGGAGGTCCGGGACCCGGAGGACCCGAACCGGATCATCAAAACGATCCGGTACTCCCGGCACGATATCCTCAGCGCCGGGGAAGACTCCGAAAAAAAGAAGGAGACGTTCACCATCAGGGAGGGGTATGGGGACTACTACTTCATCATCCGTTCGGAATCGCTCAAATCCCTCACCATAATCATCGAGGTTCCGGAGAAGTACCTCGTCTAACCCTCCTCTCCCTCTTCTGCTCTCCG
>JBMNHG010000011.1:0-386793 GCA_050950285.1 Kiritimatiellia bacterium
TGTCCCAAGATCAAGCGTGTCCGACCCCGTGGCAGCCTGTCAACCCCGGGAACGCGAGGCGCCGCACTCGCCCCGTCGCCTTCGCCCCCTCGTTCACGTTGACGACTCTACCGTTTCTGCTTTCGTGTACGGGTGTCGCTGTCTTATTCTTTTAGTGTTCGATCCTCGCCAAGACCCGCTTCGAAGACGGCCGCGATGTGAAGTTTTGCCCCACAAGCGGCGGCGTAGCGATAAAGGGTGGAGAGGGAAAGATCCTCGCCATTGACGATCTGAGAGATGCGCGGCTGGCTGACGTTCATCCGCTTCGCGATTTCCTTTTGCGTGAGCTTCGACTTTTTAGCGATTTGCCGGGCAATCCCAGCGGCCTCGTTTTCAGCGATCGTCTCGGCGAGGACATCCGCGTACCCCGGCATGGCTTCCGCCTTCCGAGTCAACGCGTTCGTCACAACCATGCGATCCTTCATCCAGGCTTCGCGTTCTTTTTTTGTCATCGGTTTTTTCACAGTCCAAGTCCTTTCTTGATCGCCAAGGCGTGTTTGAGTGAGGGTTTTCGCTTACCGCTCCGCTGGGAACGTGAACGACGAAGGGTGCCTCAGAGGTGGGGCGACGCCGTCCCGGCGAGCCGCCTTTCCCCCCACCCTTTCCACCATAATCTTGAAAAAGGCTTCGAGATTATGGCGACCTGCACAAAGCCCCAAAGGGGCGGTCTCACCTTAGCCCAGGGCAAGCGCCGCGCCGCCCTGGGATGCAAGGAAAACCCACCGTGGCCTGAAAGGCCACCTCAATCGCCGCTTCAATGGAGCCGCGCCCAAAGTGGACGCGGCGTCCTCGCCGCGTGTCGCCTCCGTCAACAGGGGCACGGGCATTCCTGTCCGTGTTCGTCCACGGGTTGGAAAACCCGTGCCCCCTTTGCCCGCGCCTCGGAGGTGGGGCGACGCCGTCCCGGCGAGCCGCCTTTCCCCCCACCCTTTCCACCATAATCTTGAAAAAGGCTTCGAGATTATGGCGACCTGCACAAAGCCCCAAAGGGGCGGTCTCACCTTAGCCCAGGGCAAGCGCCGCGCCGCCCTGGGATGCAAGGAAAACCCACCGTGGCCTGAAAGGCCACCTCAATCGCCGCTTCAATGGAGCCGCGCCCAAAGTGGACGCGGCGTCCTCGCCGCGTGTCGCCTCCGTCAACAGGGGCACGGACATTCCTGTCCGTGTTTGTCCACGGGTTGGAAAACCCATGCCCCTTTGCCCGCGCCTCGGAGGTGGGGCGACGCCGTCCCGGCGAGCCGCCCCTCGCCCGCGCCCCGGCGCGGTGCGCCTCAGAAGACAAAACACCCGCGAAAACACAATCACGCTTCAATGGATCCGCGCCGATGAAGGCGCGGAAATTTCGCAGGCAAATGTCCCAAGATCAAGCACCTCTGCAACAGGGGCACGGACATTCCTGTCCGTGTTTGTCCACGGGTTGGAAAACCCATGCCCCTTTGCCCGCGCCTCGGAGGTGGGGCGACGCCGTCCCGGCGAGCCGCCCCTCGCCCGCGCCCCTTTGCACCGTGCGCCTCAGAAGACAAAACACCCGCGAAAACACAATCGCGCTTCAATGGAGCCGCGCCGATGAAGGCGCGGAAATGACGAGCTGACCACCATCTTCCGTCCCCGGAAGGATTAGCTTCAATGGAGCCGCGCCGATGAAGGCGCGGAAATCCCCGAGCTGTGGAGAGATGCTGTGATCGGCTGGCTGCTTCAATGGAGCCGCGCCGATGAAGGCGCGGAAATAGGATAATCCGGCCTTCGGGCCGGGGGATTTCGCGCCGGGCTTCAATGGAGCCGCGCCGATGAAGGCGCGGAAATCCACAAGGGTCCAGCCGGTGTTGCGCACTTCAACGAGCTTCAATGGAGCCGCGCCGATGAAGGCGCGGAAATGCCGCGGAGGGCGCAGCACTGCACGCCGGACGCGCCCCCGGGCTTCAATGGAGCCGCGCCGATGAAGGCGCGGAAATTCGTCCTGGCACGCGCACGGGCCAGCACGCACGTAGGCGCGGCTTCAATGGAGCCGCGCCGATGAAGGCGCGGAAATGACAAGGTACCGCCAGCATCGTCGCTGAGCATGGCGCCGCTTCAATGGAGCCGCGCCGATGAAGGCGCGGAAATGTCCTCCGTCGGAAACGCGCCAGTCCCACACCGCGCATCGCGCCTGCTTCAATGGAGCCGCGCCGATGAAGGCGCGGAAATTAGGCGCGAACAACGGGCGGACGCGCGACGAGATCAGCGAGCTGCTTCAATGGAGCCGCGCCGATGAAGGCGCGGAAATCGCGGGTGCATGGAGATCACGGAGGAGGACGCGCCGAGCCGCCAATGCTTCAATGGAGCCGCGCCGATGAAGGCGCGGAAATTCATGCGCCGCAAGCCGGTCGCCTCCAGGCAAGAATCGCGCAACTGGCTTCAATGGAGCCGCGCCGATGAAGGCGCGGAAATTCGCGTTCCACGGCGTTCTGGCCCGACGGACGTAGCGGCCGGCCGGCTTCAATGGAGCCGCGCCGATGAAGGCGCGGAAATTGGCCGTTGAACAAGCGCGTGACGGGCAGAACCGCGCAGGACGCGGCTTCAATGGAGCCGCGCCGATGAAGGCGCGGAAATATTCCCTTGAGGACTCGCCGCCGAGCGACACGCTCTTCAACCAAAGCTTCAATGGAGCCGCGCCGATGAAGGCGCGGAAATACGGAGGGCAGAAAATGAGCCAAGCGTATCATGTGCGACAGAGGCTTCAATGGAGCCGCGCCGATGAAGGCGCGGAAATGGCTATATACGACCCCATTTTGCGCCGGAACTGGTTGTCCCCTGGGTCGGCTTCAATGGAGCCGCGCCGATGAAGGCGCGGAAATGCGACACGTCGTGCCGCTGAGTGGCGTCCGAGCGCCGCAAGAGCTTCAATGGAGCCGCGCCGATGAAGGCGCGGAAATCAGCGGCGCGCTGAAGAGCAGTCGAGCGGCGAGTCGGGCTGGCTTCAATGGAGCCGCGCCGATGAAGGCGCGGAAATTCCAAATCGGCAGGGAGTTCTTGGGCTACGAGCGAGCAAGCGCGCTTCAATGGAGCCGCGCCGATGAAGGCGCGGAAATACGGAATCGGCGTTCGAGGCGGCGACGTCGCCGGGCAAGCAAGCGCTTCAATGGAGCCGCGCCGATGAAGGCGCGGAAATGTTTAGTAACTGGTCTGACGGCAACACGAGTTCGAGCAGCTTCAATGGAGCCGCGCCGATGAAGGCGCGGAACTTACTGTCGGCACAGTATCCAGCCGCCGGCGTTCGCCGCTTCAATGGAGCCGCGCCGATGAAGGCGCGGAAATGACCCACGTGGCGCACGGCGTCGGGAGCCACGGACAAAACCAAGCTTCAATGGAGCCGCGCCGATGAAGGCGCGGAAATGGTGCCTACGACAAGCCGTTGCTTGTCAGGGCGTTGCAAAGCCGTTTTCGAGCGGTCTTGGAAACAGTACCCCAAACGGGGTTCCCGATCAAGCCAAAAGCGCTTGATAGGGCAAGAAAAAGTCGATTTTCAAAGAGCGTCGAGCGGCGTCCGCAAATTCCACACCATTGGACCGCTCGAAAGCGGATGCGTGCGACTGGCCAGCCGACAGACAGCGGAGGTCAGACAATCTGGGAGCGTTGCTCCGGTCGCCAGACCTTCCCGACGTAGGCGATGTCCGGGACGGGGCGTTCGCCCTTCAACGGCGCCGGCGTCGACGAGCAGGGTCTGGTCTTCGCTGGCGTTCATGCGCGCTCTTCAGCTCCTCGATCAGCTCCAGGCGTTCCCGCGGAGTTGAGCTGGCAGCAGAAGACGGAGTATTGCACGCGTTCGCCCCACCCGCGCATGAGCTTGAAGACGCGCGCCCGGCGTTTGTCGTCCGGTATGTCGTAGGAAACCAAGTAGAAACGGCGCATGGCGGAATCCTTCAGCGTGTGGTGATGCCTGAATAGGACGGGATTTCGCCGCGAAGAACCTTGGCGAGCAGCTTCGCCTGCACGCGGACCACCGACCGCCATGAACAGCGGTAGTCGAACACGGGATGCGTGATCATCTGGTCGAGGCGCAGCTCGTAGGCGCGAATCAGCGCCTTCCGGGCGGTGTCGTTCATGGCGCAGCCTGCGGGTCCCGTGATGAAATCGGGCGGAGCCACCATGCCGGTGTTGATGGCGGAGAGGACCGCGGAATCCGCGACCAACGGGCGGAACTCCTCCATCAGGTCGAGCGCCAGCGCGGGGCGCCCGTGGCGCGGACGGTGGAGAAAGCCCCAGAAAGGATCGAGGCCTTCGGCGAGCAGGGCGACCGTCGCCTCTTTGACGAGCATGGCGTAGGCAAACGAGAGCATGGCGTTGACCGGGTCTTTCGGGGGGCGGCGGTTGCGCGACGTCGGCGAGAAGCTTTCCCGAGCCGGCCCTTCGGCAAGCATGGCGCCGAAGTTGGCGAAGTAGAGCGACGCCACGGAGCCCTCGACGCCCAGGAGCTGGTCGGCGTCCGCGCAGGCGTCGATCCGGGCGGTCAGGCTGGCGCATGCTCGGCAAGCGGGGCGTCAATGTCGCCCGTCGCGTATTCCGCCGCAGCAGGGTGCGCTGGTTCAGCGCCTTGGCGCGGACGAACGCCCGCGCGAAGCGCGAGGCGGCGGCCGTCGTCCGCCGCGGCGGCGAACTGCGCGGCGCGATCATAGGCGTTGCGCAGGCCGATGCCCGCCGTGACTCCGTAGAACCAGTGCCCCATCGAAAGGTGGACGACCGGGATGCCGCGCTGGCAGAGCAGGTGGAGGCACTGCGCGGAAACGGAAATGTTGCCGCAAAGGACGAGCTGGGACACGTCTTTCAGGGGGAACACGCCCAGTTTCGCATGGCCTTTTTCAACAACCAGGGCTTCGCCGGACTTGCCGACGCGGGCACCTTGCTCCTGCACGTACAACGGGAGGGCGTCGTCGCGCGCGGGATAGAGACGGCGGATGTCGGGAGGCTCCCCCTGCCGTCCGGTCAAGAGGTTCGTTTCATCCGGAAGGCAAATGCCCGACAGTGAACAGCCGACACATTTCGGCGAGTCGGTAAGAGGCGGGGGCGGATGCGAGTTGTTGGCAACGGCGCGGGCCTCCGAGATCAGGTGCAGGGTGCGGGCTTCAAGTTCGGGCGTGAAATCGACGCGGACACGTCGGCGGGACGCGGCAAAATAAAGCATGCCGAAATCGGAGGCGTGGCCGTGCTCGCGCAAGAGGAGCCCTTGGCACATGAGCTGGACACGTTCAGGCTCGTAGCAGCGTTGGGGCGTGGGCGGCACGCTGCCGCGCTTGGTATCCACGGGCACCGCCTGGCCCGCTTCGAGTTCCAGCAGGTCGATCTTGCCGGACAGCCCCAAGGTTTCGGAGCCCAGCGAGACCGAGCGGGCGATGACGGGCGGATCGTCGGGGTCGTCGGGCGGGGGCGGCAATGGATCGTCTTCGCCGTCGATGCGGGAATGGACGGAGCGCCCATGAACCGTATAGTCATTATCCTCCCATCGCTCCCCTACGAACATGAGGTGAAAAAGGCGCGGACAGTAGGCGTACTCGTTCACCATGCGCACGGGCAGGATGGCGGGGGATTCGCTCATCGTGAAACATCTCCGCTTGGTTTTCTTTTTCCAACAGCAATGTGGGGCGGTTTCTTTCTATCGCCCCCTAAACTTGCCTCGCAGGAGTGAAATTACGTTTTTGATCGATGACGATTCGCTGACTGCGGAAGACTGCGGAAACACCGATCAAAGAAAGCGCTGCCGCATCTGGCTCGTCCCGCTGAAGTTCTGCGTGAGCAAGCAACGATCGGCAGACGTCCAAAGTGATCGGAACATTCCAAATCGGCCATGTAAAGAAAGTGTCGTTACTTTTTCTGCCCTTGAAACCCGTCGTCTCGAGCGTGCGCGTTGTCGGCATCACCGGGAAAAGGGGAAGCGCCTCAATCGCCAGACGGTTGGCGCCGCGGACATTCGTTGCCTTTTCATCGCTTGGGGCTTTCCAACGCAGAGCGTAGCGGCGATCGTCGGCGGGGTCCCAACGCATGGAGAAATCAACATCAGCATAACGCCATGGGCCAAAAAGCGCTTCTCGCAACTGCTTGAGCGAAGTAAGCTTGCATATCTCATTCATGAACTTAAGAAAATGCTGGTGGCCGGAACCGCTCATCGTACGCCATGCGGTATCAGAATTGATTGCAGGCTTGTATCGATCGGGAACTGAAGCGTCCCCCAATGCGGCAATGAATTCAAGATCCCAAGTCGAACCAGAAAACCATTTTTCACGAGCCGCTAAAACAGCCTCGCGAAACTTATCGACAGGCATCTGCGGGTTGTTGGCCATCGTAAGCGGCGGGGCGTCTTTGCGAGCTCTAAGAATCCGAGCAAGGGAAAGGATCGAGGGTTGCTTTTTTGTTTTGAGAACAGGCGTCCACTTGCCGCCATCTTGCATCCAAAACATCTGGGCGGAGCCGGCTTCATCGAGAACCCGAAAAGCACCCAGGGCTGCGAGAAACCCAAGGGGATTCGCGCCATCAATGCCAGTTAGAACAAAGTCGCTCATGGATTCTCCTCCATGCTGACCTGCCAGTCGGCAAGCCGCAAGACGGTTTCAAGATAGGCCAGCCCCCACCATCCGCATTCACGGGTGAGGGACCAGAAACGCTCGGCGACACCCGAGTCGAGGCGGTGCGCAGGCGCGGCGATGCGTTCTTCACGACTCAAAGCCACGCCCCCCACGTCCACGGGGGGCGGATCATCGTCGCGAACAGGCGGCGCAAACGGGCGGGCGTGGCCGTGGTGCGCTGCAATGAGGTGAAGCGTGAGGTCGTCGCTCACACCCAGTTTCTGCGCAAGCTGGACGGACAGCATCTCATGGCGAAACCCTCGCGGGAGCGTCGATTTTCGCAAGGCCCTTTCTCGGTCGGCAAGCGCATTCGGCATGGACGACGACTTTGCGAAAAGCGTGTCTTGCGCCCAGGCAAGATTGAGGTCGCCCCCGAGGAGCATGGCCTGGAATCGTTCATCGGCCTTCCCGAGATCATGATAGGCCGCGGCATCTCGGACAGCCGTCTGAGCAAAGTCTGGAAGCGCGGCTTGGACATGATCAAGATGCTCCTTCAGAGACACCGAGACGGAAGCATGTGAAAGGGCGTCGTCTTCGTCGTCTCCGCCAGAGGCTTGTCCTGCACATGAAAGCATGATGCCACATCCTCCGGGATACCGATCAACGCGGACGGGAGAGACAAAATCCGCCAGCGGAGCAAATCTGTCGGGATCTTCACATGCGGCTTGGTGAAGGATGGCAGGCAGATCCCGTGCGGCGATGTCGTTGTCCGGCGTTTTGGCGAAATCGAGGAGCGTCGCCACGGCACCTTCGGCGCCTTCCGGATTTGAAAGGGCGGGAGGGATGCGGAACACGCGGCGACGCCTCATGACCCAATAGGCTTTTTCAGCTTGATCGGAATAAGACGCCGAATCAAAAGCCGTGCTTTCCGCCATGACAACCGTATCGCCCGGACGGAGGTGCATCGGGTCGGAGAGAATGAAGCTGTCTTCAGGCCCGCGCCAGACAAGGAGCGTTTCCTGGACTTTCCCGCCATCCGCCTCGTCCTGAACGACGCCGGCGACATCGCCGAAGTCCATCAATTTTCCTTCTTGCGCCCATTGTCGAAATTGGTGGATGGGAACGGGAAGGCATTCAACGGCAAGAGGCGGCAGCATGGACAACGTTGCGACCCACTTTTCAGGATCGTCGGGAAGATCGGCCCGCCAGCAAAGTTGAATGTCGGCAGATGTCCGTTGGGAGCCATGAATGAAGAGGGAAACCTCGGGTTGGGCGGCCGGTTCGGGAGCGGTCTGGCAGAGTGCGTCGAGATGGGAGGGCAGCAGAACAGGGGCGTCTTGTGTGGGTGACAGCAAGTCGGAGGAACCCTTGGGCAACCGGGACAGCCCGAAATCGACGTTCGGCAACCCCTTGAGCCACGCCCATGTGGCCTTGAGCGCTGGGCCGTAGATGAAGTCGTCATCAGAGGCTTCCTTGGGGAAGACGATGACAGCCTGGGCGGCAATGTCACGGCCTGCTCGGTTGAGACGCCCAAAACGTTGGCGAAGGGCATCCAGGCTGGCGCATTCGGTGACGAGGGCGTCAAAGTCGAAATCGGCGCCGACTTCAAGGCACTGCGTCGATACGACAATGCGAGTTCCGTTGAGTGCGCAATCGTTCCCCGTGCGCAATTCGCTTTGCAAGGTGGCGGTCAATTCATCGCGATCGAATGGACGCATGCGACCGACAAGGAGCGTAGAGCCCTTGAGCTTTGCAGCAACCGCTTTTGCAGTCGCGACACGATTCACCATGACGGCAAGCGAACGGGGTTTGCCATCGAGCAGTTCATTCGCCTCTTTGACAAGCGCGTCGACCAGCTTTCCTTTGTCAGACTCTACAAGGCGAGTTGGCTTGGAGGCTTCGAGACGGGGCTTAAGGACGTCATGGGTGCGGTCGGCATCCGAAAGGTGTAAAACCGATTGGGTGTCCTCAGGTGGTGTTGCGGTCATCTGCACAAAGGCGAAAGGAGTCGTCGAGGGCTGCCGATATCGAGAGATGGCGGCGAGTGTCTGGGCAAAGGGGCGGCTGATATGCGCTTCGTCAAGCAAGACAAGGGCATCGTTGGCGGTCAATGCTGCGTGGATCGGCCAAGAGGACGGTGAGACGCCGTAACCGCGGAAGAGCATCCGCGAGCCAAGTTGATCGATGGTCGTAGAGACGACGAGGGGCTGGGTGACGGAGCGAACCCATGTGGAGTCTCGGTAGATGCCACCGCGTAACTGCACACAGTCTAGGGGAGAATCTGTCCCGGAAAGATCGCGCAATGCGGCGGCGACTTTGGCGACCTCCGGTTGATCGGGGCGCGGATTGGCAAGGGCGGCGGCGATGCGCTGGGCTCGCTCAAATGCCTCGTCGACGATGATGCGCCGATTGACCGTATAGAATATTCTGCGGCATCTACCTGTTACAGCGAGCGCGAAAATGGCGGCATCGATCGCGACGGTCTTTCCACTGCCGGTGGGCACGGCGATAAATTCGGGCCACTCGTCAGCACAGGCGAGGCGGGCCAGTTCGGATTGCCAAGGGAAAGGGGAATAGTTGTGGAGTTGTGTGAAAAATGCTTCAAAGTTCATAAGGCCACCTCCCTGTGCCGGTCAGAAGGGACTGGCTTGAAAAAGCCATAACCGCGATACCGCCCCGCGCCGAGCAACACCGGACCTTCAACAACAGACGGGAAACGCAACCACACATGAATTTGCTGGCGGTCAGGCACAAGCAATGGAAAGCCGCTTTTGTCGGGACGAGAACGGGGTGAGCCCCGCAAAAAAGCGTTTTTGTCGATGTCAATTTCGACGGGATTCGGCAGTCCGACGTGTTCGCAGCTCTCTGCAATGGATGCGGTAATTTCTGCGAAGCGGGCCTGCGGTGTTTTGCTCTTGATGCGGCGATCCAGAACAACGGGCGTGACGGTAGCCCAAGTATCTGATGGGCGGCACCACGTATCAGCTCGGAGCGCAAGAGGTCTTGATGAACGTTCTTCGCGGTCAAGCATCCAGACTCCAAGTGCTCCGAGTGTGAGCTTGATCGGGGTTGGCACTCCTTGTTTGTAGAGGAGTTGGGCAAGCGCTTGACCACGTTCACGAGGTGAAACCGAACGAGGGAATGCGATGGCCATACCGAGAAGATGGCCGTCTGCGTGTTCATGGCCAACGAATGCAAGGGGAAGAAGAGCAATGTGGGGGGAGTCGGTTGCGGGCTTACCATCTGCGGTGTGGCCTGTCAGCCACTCTGGAGCATGTTCACGATCCTTCGTGCCGATACAGTCTTTGAGTATCTTGCCGCGAAGAGCGGTTGTAAGACGAGCCGTGGCTTCAAGGCCGAGCACACGACCATCGAGCTTTGTGAGTATCAGAAGATTAGGGTCGAACGGGCCGGGAAACGGATCGGGTGTTTCTTGCACTGCGTTACAGACGTAAGCACAATTGAGGCTGGCAGAGGGATACTGTCGAAGGGGCACGGTGCCGCCGAAACGTTTCTCCAGATCGGCTTGTAAAAGTTTTTTGGATTTTCCTTTTGCGGCGGCAATTTGCGCAGAAAGGTCAAAGTACTCCTCTATCGTGTCGTTGTTGAAGCAGGACTCCAACCGATCCAGAAATCCGGCGCTGGTAACACGCAGATTCAGGTTGCCGGTGGCTCTGGGCAGGTAGTTTGGCGATGGTGGATCGTCAGCAACCCACATCTGAACGAACGAGGACGAATGTCCAATCCGTGTGACCTTCGAGCAGAGCCGAGCAAGCGCATCAACATGCGAAGATGCATCTGCCTCCGGCCATATCAGGAAAACATACGGATCTTGGAGGTGGACTTTTGGGAAGGAGCGCGGTTGGCGGTTTCGGGCCACGCCAACAGCCCCGGGCAGCCTTTTCCGAAGTTCCGCCGGCTTGCTTGCGGACGGAAGCGAGTCGTTAACCGGAACAAACTGTTCAACGACGGTTCGTGGGTCTGCATGACTGGCGCTGATGGCGGGAGGTGGCAATGCTTCGATCCAGAGGAGCGCTGCACGCTCGGCGCCATCGGGTGCCGAGGTGCAGCCTTCATGGAGAGCAGCTACCATTGCCATGAAAACGCGAGCCGGATGGGGCGGCCATTCAACACATCCGTAGTCACTCGAATCCGTGGCCGTGGCATAGCCCGTGAGGTAGTGGATGCCAAGAGCGAACATAAGACTATTCCTCGGGGGTAGTTGCGGCGATTTCCTGACTTCTGCGGAGCAAGGTAACAAGCGAGGTGGAAGGGGTCAGTACAAGCGGTTCACTACGCCACACGAGTCCAAGTGCCTCGGCGGCGGCGACTGCCTCCTCAACGCCTTCAAGTGCTTCGGCAGCGACGAGCCTAAACTTTTGCGGAACCTCTCCCGGCGTTGCAAGCAGTTCCCACTCGGAAACGCGTTCAGGCCAGAGCAAACAGCGTGAGCGCAAGTCAAACCCGGTTTCGTAGGCAAGTGCCGCAGAGGCAAGTGCGATCGTTGCGAGAACAGTCCGTCCAGCGATATCGCGTTCTTCTGAGCGATCGCCATTAACGGGAAAATGCAAACGACGAAGGGCGGCTAAAGACAAGACAGCCGTTTGCTCGGCGTAGTCCAGTGTCACACCGCCAGGTATTTCATTCTTGTTCTCGTCCCTGTAATCTGGGGTGACGTTTCCGTGATTCGCCGTCGAGGGTTTACCCGCATCTGGAAAATCAGTGGCGTCGGCTAAAATATACACATCCTTCTTTTTGCTTTTTCCATATAGCAAGCATTTGCCTTCTTGATCCCTCACGGCTTCATTTGCATTCGTTGTCATCGTGCCATCCGGTTTGCGGAAAATCGGGCCGGCCTCTTTTCTGATCTGCAGGGGGTCGATACGACTAGATGTCTTTCTGCCGACAATTGCGTTGATCCCAACTATTTCTGACACGAAAGCGCGCTGAAATTTTGCTCCAAGCCCACCTCTAGGTCCTGTCGAGTCCCACATGCCGAAGATGAGTGCTGTGGGGCAGAGTTCGTAAAGCGGTGTTGCATTCTGAAGACTGGCGTTGTCGAGAGACCTTCCGATATCTGTCTGCCTGAATCGTACGCCATTAATTTCACTGTCACGCAGAATCGCATCAGCAATGCGATGAGGTGCTGTGAGGCTGGTTACTGTTCCAACCGCATTCGGCAATTGCTCACCGGAAAAATCTACTACAACGAGCGGTAATGAGATCTGCCCTGCGTCGATCGCGTTTTGGAGGGCTTCCTCATGGCGGTTGGCCTGTGACTGAACGGAATCAATCAGGACGCATGGGATCGTCGCGATTGAACCGTCGGGTTGTTTGACGCGACGATTTTCCAATGCGTAAGTCCCCTCTGCATAGGTCGGCGGGAATACTTTAGCTCCTTCGCCTTCAGCGGGTTGGAGGCGGTTTCTTGTACGGAAGGCAGCCGCGTTTCCGGCGACGGCGTTTCTGATGAGGTCAACAGTGAGTGTGCTCATGATTTTGTCCTTTTTGTTGTGGTTGATCGTTTCCTGTAGGTCATATTCATTGCTGGCAGCATCCCGCAATGAAATGCCTACGACAAACTAGGTACGGCCGGTGGCCGGTGGCCGCTTCAAAAAACGATGAAAATTCCTGCTGCATATCATGCTCCGAAGGTCGTTTCAGCAAGACGCACTTCCAAAGAAGGATCCCAACTTTCAAAACATGTCGATCAAACCACAGGAGCAAGGCAAAGTCAATTCATGGACAAATCCATTCTTGACGATTCCGGCCCTCTGATGTACAAGGGGTTCGTGTTCGATCACGCGGGTCTATGTCCCCGAGTCCGCCGGTTTGTTCGAGAGATGGATGCGATGCGTTCCCTGCTCGAAGCGCTTCCCCGAGTATCCAAACCCCAGCTGCAAGTGCAACGTCTTTCTCGCTCGTCGGGCTGTTCGGGCTGGTGCGGCGGTTCCGGCCATCAACGGATTCCCGGCGACCTGTCCCCCCCCGCCGGCCAGTAGCACGCTACTGGCCGGCAAGGGTTTCCTTTTCGGCGCAATCAAGGAGAGTTTGTCATGGGCATCAGCATCGGGTTCGTCGGTCTCGGGGGGTTTGGAAGCGCTTTCGTCCCCCTTTTCAAACAACATCCGCTCGTGGATCGCATCGGCTTGTGCGACCGGGAGCCGGGGCCGCTGGAGAGGTTCGGAAACGACCCCTTCTACGCCGACAAGCTCGACCGGGAGCGGGATCTCTACCCGGCGCTCGACGACATCTGCAAGGCCGATTTCGATGCGCTCGCCATCTTCACGCAGCCGTGGCTGCATGCCCCGCAGTGCATCCAGGCGCTCGAGCACGACAAACACGTCCTGAGCGCGGTGCCCATCACGTCGGTTCCCGACGGCGACGAAATCCTCGATTGGTGCGACAAGCTGGTCGCCGCCGTCAATCGCACCGGGCGGCACTACATGCTGGGCGAAACGACCTACTATCGCCCGCAGGCGATGTTCTGCCGCAAGAAGGCGCGGGAGGGCGCCTTCGGCGATTTCGTCTATGCCGAGGGCGACTACATGCACGACGTCGATTATTCCTTGTCCAACCTTCGCCAGGTGCAACATGCACGAACGTCCAGCCAATCCGGAAAGGAATGGCTGGCGTACAGCGAGCGGTACTGGCGTCGGGGCGTTCGCAGCGGCCCCATGCACTACCCGACCCATTCGGTCAGCGGCCCCGTCTGCGTGATGAACGCCCATGCCGTGCGGGTCAATGCCTACGGCTATGCGAACCGGACCGGCGATCCGCATTTCAAAAACTACGCCTTCAGCAATGAAATGGCCTTGTTCAAAATGAGCAATGGAGCAGTCGTCCGCATTCTCGAGACGCGGGAGACGCCCGGCACGGCAGGAGCCGACAGCGAGACCTTCCGCATTTTTGGAACGCGCGGCAGCTTTTCCGAGAACCGCTGGTTCGCGACGGAGCGTCCGGATTTCGAGAATCTCGATCTGTCGAACCTCCCGGTGACGGAAACCCACCACCTGACCTCCGCCGAGATGGTCGATCCGCTGCCGCCCGAAGTCCAGTCCGCCTTCAAAAAGGCCATGCACCAGGACAAGGATGAAAGCGAGTTGCTGAGCATGGAGTTCACCCCCGAAGGCCATGGCGGTTCGCACCCCTATCTCGTCCATGAATTCGTCGATGCCGTGGCACACGATCGCATCCCCGCGATCCACGTCTGGGAAGCCGTCCGCTACATGGCGATGGGCGTGGCGGCGCACCAGTCGGCCTTGAAAGATGGCGAAACGGTGTCTGTGCCCGACTGGGGCGATGCCCCAGCCTAATGGTGTTTGACTTCCATTGCCAACCCAAAGCAAGAAGAGGAAAAAGAAATGACGACGATGAATTACAATCCGTGTGGGAAGCCGGACGCGGGGAACCCGCACGTTAGGCTTGGTGGGAGAGCCGTCGCATCGGGAAGGCCGAGGCGCGGGGCGCCACTCTGCAAACGAATGGCCGTCGCCGTGTCGTCGCTCGCCATTTTGATGTCCACGGCTCGTGCCGTGGACACAACGGTATGGACGTGGGATGACGGCGGCAGGGTCGTGGAAGAACCGACGACAGTCACTCAGACCCAAAATCAAGGAATCATTGCCTGGCTGCCGGTCTGGCAGATTCTGACGGGGGTGTCCGTCAGCACCTCGCGCACTTGGAACGCTTCTCTTTATCCTGTGAAGGAGGATTGGCCATGCGTCTGTCCGCAGTCAAGTCCGCGATTCTTCGTTGCGGCATTCACGGTTCCGGCGTCTGTTTTTGCCGTGCCGTCGATTTCCGACGTCTCGGTGACGGCCGAAGGGAACCTTTTCACGATCGCCTACACGCTTTCGGGGGAAGACGCGATCGTCACCGCCGACATTCTGACGAATGGGGTCAGCATCGGCGGCGCGAACCTCGATTACCTGTCGGGGGATGTCAACGCGCTCGTCGCGGCAGGCCCGGACAAGGTCGTCAAATGGCGGGCCGATCTCGCCTGGCCGATGCACGAGGTGTCGCCTGCGTCCGCGAGCGTGGAACTGAAGGCCTTTCCGCCGTCGTCGCCGCCGCAGTACATGGTCGTCAATCTCGATCGGCTCGACACGGCCTCGGCGGTTTCGTATTACGAATCGCTCGACCATCTTCCTCGAGGCGGTCTCACGAATGCGATCTACAAGACCTCGCGCATTGTCTTTCGTCGCATCCCTTCGGCCGGCACGACCTACCGCATGGGATACGACGGCGGCGAGCCATCGGGCGTCGGTTGGCAGAAGAACAATGGCTGTTCGCCTTGCCATGTCATGTTCACGAAGGACTTCTACTGCGCAATTTACGAATTGACCGGCGCACAGGCCGCGTTTATCACGGATGCCGTCCAGCCGACGCCCGATGTCGCCTCGCATCCGAATGTCGGGCCGAACTTCAATGCGTACACGGGCGCCAATGGCCTGCTGGACACGTTGCGTTCGCGCACGGGGACGACCGACTTCAATCTGCCGACCTCGGCGCAGTGGGAGTTCGCGGCTCGTGCGGGCGAGCGCGCCAATTCGCACAACGGCTTTCTGGATTCCAGGCAATGGCGACTACCCGGATCTCCGGGCCATCGCCTGGCACAACAAGAACGCAGGAAGCGCATCGCATGAGGTCGGACTGCTTCAGCCGAACAACTACGGGCTTTACGACGTCCAGGGCAATGTCGCGGAGATGTGCCTCGACCTGGTTCCACCGTCTGGATGGACCGACCGCACGGGGCAGGTCCTGACCGATCCGCAGGGGTATCAGGGCACGGATGCGACGTCCATCGTGCTTCGCGGATCCCACCGCTGGGCCGGCCCCGACTATCTGCTGGTCTGGGCCATTGCGTCAGAGCAGAAAGATCGAGGCCCGAACAATTTTGTCGGCGTCCGTTTGGTTTTCAACATCGACTGAAATAGACAGGGGGAAAAAGATGAACAGGATTTCCGTTTTTGCGGTTTTGGTTCTGCTGGCGGCGCCCGGCTTCGCCGCAGTTCCAAGGATTGTCGACGACAGCCTGACGTTTTCACAAGACAACGAGATGGCCACGATCGCCTATCAGTTGACGGGGGCCGACGCCATTGTCACGGTCGACATCCTGACGAACGGCGTTTCCGTCGGCAAGGACGTTCTTGCCGAGCTGACTGGCGACGTTCGACACAAGGTCGCGCCGGGGGCTCGCGCAATCGAATGGCGTCCTTGGGTGGGTTTGTTGAGGGATGTCAAGATCCCCCGGGGGTCGGTCAGCGTCAAGCTGACGGCGCATCCGACATACGCGCCGCCCGCGATCATGGTCGTCGATTGCAAGGGCTCGGGAACCGAGGCCATCACGTACTATGAGTCGCTGGAGCAATTGCCCGATGGCGGCCTCGCCAACGACAAGTACCGCCGCCAATGCCTTGTCCTCAAAAAAATCACCCCTCGGAACCGTGACTGGCGAATGGGGTCGAAGGTGCAAGGGACGCCCGGGGGGGAAGTCGGGCACTGGCCGGGCAAGGTCGGCGAGGATGTCTGCCATGTGACGCTCTCCGGTGATTACTACATCGGGATTTACGAATTGACCCGCGCCCAGATCGAGTGCCTCGACGGCGGCGCCGGCACGGCTGGCGACGGGATGCGCCCCTATTGTGAAACCGGATCCAACTACAACTGGATGATGGGCAAGCTTGCCGCCTGGAACGCCAAATTCGGCGAAGCCGGCCTGACGCTGCCGACTTCCGCGCAGTGGGAATATGCCTGCCGGGCCGGTACCGAGAGCGCGTTCTGCAACGGTCGGAGCCTGGCGCACAACAATTCCAACGAGGCCGACGATGTCTGCTGGTGCAACCGTGATTCCGGCGGTGCATCACACGACGTCGGCACGAAGAATGCAAATTCGTTCGGCCTCCATGACATGCACGGGAATGTCTGGGAACACTGCCTCGACAAGGTCGATCCGGTTTTGGGCTTGCCGTCGCATCTCAACAAGAAACTGCTTGATCCGACGGGCTATGCCGGCAACGATGCCACCAACAGTGTCATTCGTGGTGGCAGCTACTGGTATGAGGCCCAGTATTGTCGGAGTGCGCATATCGCAGCCTACCCCATCTCCTCAACGGGAGCTAACGATCATTATGGGTTCCGCTTGGCGGTGGACATTCGGTAGTCAAATGAAAACATCCATTCTTCGAGGGCTTGCCGTCCTCGCGCCAACCGTTCTTCTCGCCGCGCCGGACGGGAAGCCCGACACGATCATACCCTATCGGCCGTATGCCCTCTACTATCCAGGCGAGGAAATCGTCCTGAAGGTGCCGGGCGGCGTGAAGGCATGGCGCGCGATCGACATGGACGGCGAGATTGTCGCGACCGGAAAAGTCACCTGTTCGACATCGTGGGTGCAGGAGCGCGACTTCTCAAAAAAGTACGGGGCGTTTCGGTACGAAGCCCTCGACGAGGACGGCAAGATCGTCAATTCGATTTGGTTGGCGCGTCTGACCTCGCGCGAGGCAAGCCCCTGCCCCTGGGTGGGGGTCGGCACGCACAATCACCATGGCTGGTACTACGGCGACAACCGCTTTGTCGACGTCCTGGCTGCGGGCGGCATCGGCGTCGTCCGCGACGGGCCGCACTGGGATGCGTGCGAGCGGCAGAAGGGCGTCTACACCCCCTATCGTGGACTCGACGCCTATGTCGACGCGCTGAACGCCAGGGGCATCAAGCTGATCATGCTCGTCTGCTACGGCAACCCAATCTACGACAACCCCGTCGATGCCGACGCGTACGCGAACTTCTGCTCGTATCTTGCGAAGCGCCATCTGGGCAAGGTCGAGTGGTACGAGATTTGGAACGAGCCGCAGAATTTCTCGTTCGCACCATACTACAAGAAACCGTATGACAGCGGCGTTTGCTGGGTGACGAACTTCGTGACGCTCTGCCACAAGGCCGATGCGGCGATTCGGGCGGTGGACCCGAAGGCGAACGTTGCGCTGAGCGGCGAGGATGTCGAGTTCTATCTCGACATGATGCTCACAAACGGCATGGCCCAGGCGCACAACGTCGTTTCGTTCCACCCGTATTGCCACACGCAGCACCGCCCCGAGCGCGAGTATTTCCTCAAGGACTTCGGCGCCAAGCATCGGGCGCTGGCGAAGAAGCACGGCGGGGCGGATCGCTGGGTCGTCACCGAGGCCGGATGGCCGACCTTTGACGGGGAGGGGCAGTTTTGGGAAGTGGCCGGCTGCTATCCGAAAGCCAGCTACGCCGGCCAGGCCGAGTGCATCGTCCGCATGTATCTCGCGGCCAAGGAGGCGGGGTGCGAATTCGCCTGCCAATACGACTTCATTGACGACGGGGGCGAGCGATCGGGGGCCGAAGACAGCTTCGGCATGCTGCACCGAGACCTCACCCCCAAGCCGTCCTTCGCGGCGGTCGCCTACCTGACGCGCCTTCTGGGCACGGCCACGTTCCAAAAGGACCTTTCGACGGAGCCAGACAAATATCGCGTGGCGGGCTTTGTCAAAAATGGCAAGCCCATTCTGGCGGTCTGGAGCATCGAGGGCGAATGCGAATGGGAGGTGCCCGCGCCTTTCGGCCCCCTGAACGAGTGCCGCGATCTTTGCGGCAATCCGCAGCCCGCGCCCATCATCGACGGAAGGCGCATTCTCCTGACGGAACGACCGATTTACCTGATCGGAAAGTGACGGCATGTGGTCGCAGTTGTTCACGATAACGGGTCCGTGATCGGCAAGCAGAGATCTTCCTCCGGATCAGCGTCTGCTCTCGCAAGCTCGTGCCATCGCAACCGCTCCGCGTCCACACACGGCATCTGCCCACGCACATGCCGCTCCGGTTTCTGGTCGCCTCGCGTCAACCACCCGTCCCGCCTCCCAGCGGAACGCCGCCTTTTTCAGACGGGTAAGCTTCTGCGATGGACACCATCCAAAAACTGGTTCCGAGCGGAATTGCCATTCTCGCGGCGACCCTGCTCTCCCTGTTCGTGCGAGACAGCGTCGCCATGATTCTCGCCTCTTATCTCGTCGCCATGCTTGCGCCGGTTCTTGCGCTTGTCCGATGCTTGCGCCCCGGACGTCCCCGGTGGCGGATTCTGGCGGCAACGGATCCTACGTCATGGAAGACTGACGAGCTACCAGCGGTAGTAGCGGTAGGGATCGTCGTCTTGGCGGGGGGTGTCGGCGTAGAGGCGGAAGCCGTCGGCGGGAGGGTCGCGTAGGCGGTCGAGGAAGCCGGAAGCCGGCGTTGCGCCAAGGTTGCAGGCCAGGCGCGTGACAAGCTGCGAGGCGCGGCGGCGGTTGACGCGCAGGGCGATCTCGGCGTCGTCGAACACCCACGGCGCGATCGACGAAAAGACAATCGTCCCCTTCCCGATCGACCGGGCCAGCAGAACGTCGTCGCCAAACCGGGCCAGTCCGTCGAGGTTGGACGGATAGGTCCACTGGATGTCGGCATTGGACACGCCGCGCAGCGCGGGATGGGCGCGAAGCGAAGCATGGAACGCCGGATATTCATGCCGCGAACAAGCCCGCGCCCCCAGTCCGGGAAGCAGGGTGTTGGCTTCGACCGCCGAAACGCCCAACACGAGGACGTTCACGCCGCGCTCCACAAGCGGCGTCAGACTCCCCCCCACCTTCACGCCGGGGCCGAAGACCAGCACGTCGCCGGGCTTGGCATCCTCTGCGGATGCGGCGGCGGCAAAGGGAATTTTGAGGGTGTGCAGCGTCTTGGCGACCGCGTCGCCGCCCTCCAGCACCCAGGTCGTGGCGGCGGCGGCGGCGGGCAAAGGACGATCCGCCTGCTCAAGCACGGCGGCAAACGCCTCTTCGGCTTCGGGCGAGCGTTCGGTGCGTCCGGACACCTCAAGCTGGCAAAGCATGACGCGCACGCCGGGCTCCGTGTATTCCAGGACGGGGGCGTACTGCAAATCAAAGCCGCCGTGGACTCGCGCGCGAAAGTCGCCAACCGCCGGCTTCTCGGGGAGCACGCCCGCGACCAAGCCGCGGTTGCCCGCGCGCCAGACGCGCCGGTTCTCGAAGCCCTCCCACTGGCGGACGGGGAACTGTCCGCTCATCTTGTCTTCGTCCAGCGTCTCGGGCAGGAGCGTGGCATTGCCGCGCCAGTCGGTCAAGTCGAGCGAATCGAAGGCGCCGTCGAGCGAAAAGAGATTGCGCAGGCCATATTCCTGCGTACGGAACCCGAGCGCGGAGAGCGTCGCCGCGTCCTGCTCAAGAACGACGATCTTCACGCCGGCGCGTGCAACGGCGGCCAGATCGAAGGGCACGCGATCAAGCGCCCGCCGCCCAATGACGAGCAGACCGTCCCCGGGCGCGGCCTTCGCCTCTTCAAACGGCACGCCGACCGCCGTCAGCAACGCCTTCGCCGTGCCTTCGGGATCGACGACGCGCACCGACGACGCGAGGCGCGCCTTGCGCGCCGCCGGAAGCACGCGCAGGGCGAAAGCGTCCTGCGCGCTCCACTGGCCCGCCTCCGTCCCTTCCACCACGCGGAAGTCGGCATGGATCTGCGCCCTGCCGGGCGCATGCGTGGCGGGAATCTTGACGGCGATCGGGACATCGGCGCGCCCGCCGGGCGCGATCTCGACGCGCCCCTCGGCCTTCGCGCCCACGCCGGGAACCACCCAGCGCCAGGCGATCGTCTGGCTCCGGCGGGTGTCGTTGAGCATCACGAGCGACTTCTCCAGCGTCTCGCCGGCGCGGCAGGCGTCGTTGACGACGGTGAAGCGATCCGTCGGCCCGGCGATCCAGCCGAGCAGCGGCGCATGGGTTTCGCGGAGGACGCAGCCGACGCCGCGAGGCAGCTCGTCGGCCTGGTCGAAGAGTCCGTGGTAGTAGTCGCTCTTCACGACGCCGAAAGCCTTGATGCCGTCGAGCGCCCCCGCGCGGGGGACGCCGCCGCTTGGAAGCGCCGGGTTGTTGGTGAAGAACGTGCCGCCGTCCATGTCCCACGGCAGGAAGGACGTCACGCCCCGGGCGCGCATGTCGCGGTAGTTGCGCCGGGCGTACATCGAGAGCACCTCGTGGGTGTCGGCCTCCTCGATGAGCGGCTGGGTGAAGTTGCCGCCGTAGTAGGACGGCCGGTTGCCCTTGAGCTTGTACTGGTGGCGGTCCATCAGCAGGCGCTTGGACGGCGAATCGCCAAACGCCCGCTCGCCCAGGAACGAGGCGTTGAACTCGTTCATCCAGCATTGCTGCGTCCAGTCGCGGGCGGACCAGATGTTGACCTGCTTCGGCCCGCCGCGGTAGCTCGACCAGCTCGCGATGTGCGGCGTGCCCCATTCGACGAGGAAGAGCGGCACCACCCCGTGCCGCTCCCAGTGCTCGAACCAGTCGCTGCGCTCCTGGATCGGCGCCCAGTTCAAGTAGCAGTTGAGCGTGTAGAACGTCCCGAGCGCGCCGGATTCATGGTGATAGACGGGGCGCGTCGGGTCGAACTCGCCCATCTTTTCGTTCACGACGAGCGCGAGCTTGCGGAACCGCTGGCGCCAGTCGATGATGCCGGTGGGAATCTCCTCCGGCTTCCCGGAAATGATTTCCGGGTTCTGGTCGCTCTCGTACCCCGTCTGGTTGTGCGTCGAGGACCAGTAGAGAAGCCCGGGCACGTTCTGGAAGCGCTTGACGATGTACTGGACGAGGCGGTCGTAGGCGGGGCCGTACTGCCAGTGGTGGGGGTTGTCGGGATTGTCGAAGCGGTTCGGGTGCGGCAGGCCGATCGTCATCGCCATGCCGACCCGGCTCGTCTCCTTCAGCGTCAGCTCGATCATCGAAAGGTCGCCTTCCGAAAAGCCGTAGTTCGCCTCCGACACGAGCGAATTGAACCCGGCGGCCTTCATCTTGAGCGCCGCCTGGCGGACGTCCTCGCCGCTCACCGCCCCTTCGACGGGGTAGCGCGTGTTCCGCGGACGAAAGTGAACGACCGAGCCGTTGAGCAGCAGGTTGCGCCCCTCGATCCGGATTTCGCGGAACCCGAATTCCTCCGGGTACCCCTCGTCGATCGTCCTGCCGTTCCGCTCCAGACGCATCTTGAGCGTGTAGAGATTCTGCGGCGCATCGAGATCCCAGAGCTTGGGGTCCGTCCAGGCGCCTCCAAAGACGAAGCGCTTGCCTTCCTCGACCGCGAACGCCTCCGAGGCGAACGTCTTGACCCGCCTCTCGCCGTCGTACACCTCGGCGACGGCGCGGAGCCCGCGGACGGCGTCCGCCGCCGCATCCGCGCATTCAAAGCCGACCGAGAAGTCGAGCCGGCCGTCCTTCACCGAAGGACGGCACTGCACGTCCGAGATCCGCACGCCCTTTGGCTCGGCGGCGAGCCAGACGTCGCCATGGACGCCGCGGCAGTTGACCGCCTTCTTGGTGAACGTGCGCGCCGTGTCGGGGGCGTCGAAGGCCGTGACGAGCGTTTCGGGAAGTTTCGCCGACGTGTAGAAGGCGATTTCATGGGCGCCGGGTGCAAGCGCGTCCGTCAGACGGATCTCCCCGCCGGGGAAGAAGACTTCGCCGGCCTTTCGGCCGTCCACATAGACGAGCACGGCCGAGGGGATCCACGCGAAACCGAGCTTCACCTCGCGCCCGCGCCACGCGTCGGGAATCGCCACCGTGCGCGCGTACCACGCGCCGTCGAACTCGCCGACCTCGCGTCCGAACACATCCGCGCCCCGTTCGTCGTAGACGGCCATGCCGTTGCGGACGTGGCCTCCCTTCGACGGCCACTTGCCGGGGACCTTGAAGAACAGATTCATCGCCGCCGTCTTCGGCGCCGCATCGAGGCTTTGGGGCCGATCCTCGGGCTTGAACGCCCAGAGGCCGTTGAGGGAGATCTTCTCGCGTGTCAGGGTCCTGACCCTGCCCGCATCCGCCAAGCTCCACATCGCCTCGCGCGACGGCATCGCGACCATCGGCGGGATGGCCGCGACGGCGGTCGCGGGCGGCAGGTCGAACACGGGCGCCGCCTTCGCCCCGGGCCGGGCCTCGACCACGGCGAGGACCTTCCGCGCAATCCTCCGATGCCCTTCAAACCCTGGATGCACGCCGTCGGGCGCGCGTTCGCACGGCTCGTACATGCGGGGATCGCCGAAGAGGTCGGTGACATCGACATAGACGGCGTAGTCGCGGAACTTCGGGCCGTTGAGCGCCTTCGCGAGCGCGTCGTTCAGGACGGCCGCCTCCCGCCCGTGCTCGGCATACTTGCCGCCCTCGCGGAACGCCTCGACATTGTCGCCGCCCACGACGACAACGAGCGCCTGCGGATTCTCGCGATGCAATGCCTCGACGAATTCGAACAGGCGGTAGGCGACGTCCTCCCCCTTGTTCTTGTAGAGCAGGTCGTTCGTTCCGATGGTGAAGGCGATCACGCCGGCCCGGCGAATCCCGGCCAGCATCCGCTCTCGCGTGACCCCGCCGACGTCCGAATCGAACGCCTGGTTGTGGTTGGCGCTCCGCGTGAGCACGCTGCGCCACGCGGACAGGCGGCTGCCGGCCTTGGCGTCGTTCACGTACTCCAGTCCGAGCCCGTCCGCGACCTGCTTCGCCCACGCCTTGCCGGGGCCGCCCGCCTTGGTGCCGAACGTCATCGAATCGCCGATGGCGTAGACGATGCCCCGCCCGGTCTTCCGCTTGCCGACGACTTTGCCGTCCGAGCCCGCCGTCCAAATCGAAAGGTCGAGCGGGGCGTATTCCGCGCGGTACTCCGCATCCGCCGTGATCGTCACCTCCGCCCATTTCGGATGGAGCTTCTTCCGCGAATCCCTCCAGCCGACGAACATCTTGCCGTTGTAGTTGCCGGGATGTTCGAGGACGAGCCTGCCGGTCGTTTCGACAAAAACGGGCTCCTTCCAGTTCGAGATGAATTTCGCGGTGTAGGTTTCGTCGGCGAAAACATCGCCGACAACGAAAACGGACAAGGCAAGGGCTACTAACTCGGCCACAAATAGCGCTGCGCACGGAGATTTAGGCATTGGGAGCTGGAATTTGGAGCTGGGAGCACGGACATTCCTGTCCGTGTCACGGGTTGGAAAACCCGTGCCCCTGTTTTGCAGTATGAATTGTGGCCGAGTTAGTAAAAAAGTCTTCACGGGAAAACCTTTACCGAAGAATGAAGCAGGTGCCGACGTCCGGCTCGACCGTCACCAGCGGACGGAAGGCGGGATCGATGCCATCGACGAGATACGCTGCCGCCCACGTCGTGTCCCTGCCGCGGATGTCCCCATCCGCCGCATAATCCAGCCAGCACTTCCCCGTCGAGTTCGTGATCGACTTTTGCGCGCGGTAGATGCAGGTCGTCACCTTCTTCGTTGCGGACTGGCCGTCGAGGTACGGCGTTTCGAGCGAAGCCGGCGGGACGCCCTTGAACGTCACGTTGGTCAACGCCGGCATGTTGTTGAAAATGGTATGGCCGAGCAGAGAGAAATTCGGCCCGACAATGATTTCGCCGACACCCTCCATCGAGCCGAAACTGCCCGAATAAATGCCAGTGTCTTTGTTGAAATGAAAGGCCAGCGAATCGAACCCGCTCAGATCGAGCTTGCCGACATTGTGGCAGCCTTGAAACGGCCCGTAGGTCGTGCCGTCAAGGTACCCGCCGCTCATCGCGGGATCAAACACGATGTTGGTCAACGTGGCGCAGTCGAGAAACGCCGCGTTGAGCCAGTTGCAACTCAGCCTCTTAAGATCGGGGCCGAAGACGACGGACGTGATTGGCACACCATAAAACACGCCGCGCTCGATCGACGAGATGCTGTAAAGACGGAGATCCTTCTGCCCCGTCGTCTGCGGAACCCCTTGGAACGCATAGTCCCCGACAACCTTTACGGAGTCTGGAAGGAACGGGGTCACTTCAGCGAGGTTGGTACACATGCTGAAAGCGTATCCCCCGATCGTATGAAGCCAGGATTCCGGCAAGACGAGCCTGCCGACGTAACCCGCCGCAGAGGTCGGTTCGATGTAATCGACGCGCGTCTTGCCGTTTGCATACCCAAAGGCAGGCGACACATTGACAAAGGCGAGCCAGTTCCCGTTGGTGTCGGTGACCGATGTCGAGAAATCGAGCTCCGACACCGTGGACGGATGCGAAACCCAGGCGCCGACCGTCAACGCCTTGATGCCGTTCAACGAGGCGTTGAATTTCCACCCCTGCCGCGTGCTTTCGACGGTGGTTCCGTCGTAAACCCAATCGCCGAGCTCGCCGCCGCTGTCGCTCATGTGAACCAGGAAAAGGTTTTTTGAATAGGCGTCGGGCACCAGCGCGGAATCCCAATGGGAATCGAGGGCGTTGATCTCGCCGTTCTCGCAATACTGCGCCCAATCGTCCTTGTACGCTTCGGGAACGACCGTGTAAAGATCGTAAAGCGAGGTTTTCGTCGTGTAATTGTAGATCCGGTACAGCGACGTCCCCGTGATGGCGGGCGGCCCCGCCGTGAATTCAATGACATCCAGACTGTCCATGCTGTGGAGAAAAGAGTCCGAAATATAGGTTAGCGACGAGGAAAGGATGAGCTTTTTAATGTCGCCCTTGTAATCGTAGAAGGGTCGGGAACCGAGACTGGTGAAACCGGAAAAGTCGATCGTTCCCGTCAACTTGGAACAATAGGCGAAAACACTTTCGCCGCTGATCGCGCCTTCGGACATGGCCGGATCGAAATTGACCGTGGTCAACTCCTTGCAGGAACCGAAGCAACCTCTCTCATAGTTGCCCTGCAGCGTCTTGAGTGCGCTGCCAAACGTCACGTCGGTAATGGACGAGTCGTAAAAGCAGGCTTGCGACAGGGTCACGGCGCCGCGCAAAACCAACGACTGCCGCGCTTTCACGGAATGAAATGCGCCGGCGCCAAGCGTCGTCACCGAATCGGGAAGGAAGTTGACGACATTCGTCAGATTGACGCACCCGCCAAATGCGCCCTCGCCAATCGAAGTCAAGCCGGTTGCCGGAAGCACAAGCTCGCGGAGATTCATTCCCGTTGTCGTGGTTACCGATTTTGGCCTCCAGTTGTTGGTCGTCTTGCCGAACAGGGCTCCCAACGAATCGATTGTGAAGGATGTCCCTGCTGCGTTCGTGACCGGCTTGGAAAAATCAAGCGTCGAAAATTCATCCGGACAGCCGACGCAAGGCCCGACCGTGAGGTCGGTGGCGGTGGCGGTGACATTCGTAAACGTCCAGACGCCGTCGGTCATGGTGTCGGCGTCCGGGTCGAAGAACCAGTTCGCCGCCGTGGCGGCGGTCGCGCCGAAAAGCATCAGCGAAACAAAACCCAGCAGTTTCTTTTTCATTTTTCTTCTCCGTGGTAAAGGTGCGGACCGGCGAAAACTCCATGTGAACGCACGATCGCCCGTTTACACTTCACTATACTACCATACCCTTGGGGAATTGAAAGTTAAGAGTTTGCAAGGGGAATGTGGGTAATCGGTTACTCGTAGGGGACAGGCCCCGAAAAGCACCAAAAAAAGTACGGGATTTAGGCTGAACGTAAGCTTGCCAAGCTAGATTCGTGTTTGAAAACATGAAAAACGAGCCAATATTCGTGTTTGAAAACACTAAAAAGTGTGCAGGACAAAATCTGTCGCTTGACGGCAAAAGTGACTTTTGCTAGGCTGTTCGTGTTTTGAAACATTAAAAACAAGTCGTATTTAGTGTTTACAAACACGAAAGGTCAACGTATGGACGACTCTGAAATTCTTTCCCTTTTGAATGCCTCGGATCGGCTGATCCGTTCCGTTGCCATGACGTTCCGTCGCTACCTCTGTTCTCGGATCGACTGGAACGACCGGCTCATCTGCATCAAGGGGCCGAAAGGAACCGGCAAGACGACGCTCATCCTCCAGCATATCCGGGAAACGTTCGGGACGGGCGGCAACAAAGCGATCTATGTCGCCCTCGACCACATCTGGTTTGCAACGCACGATGCGTTGGAGGCCATCGAATACTTCCACTCCCACGGATTCACGCACCTCTTTCTCGACGAAGTCCATCATTTCCCGAACTGGGCCAGCCTGATCAAAACGATTTCCGACTTTTATCCCGACCTGTTCGTCGTTTACAGCGGATCGTCCCTCCTGAAGCTCAGCGAGTCGCGAGCGGATCTTTCGCGCCGGCAGGCCGTCTATTCGCTCAAGGGGCTTTCCTTCCGGGAGTTCCTGTCTTTTGAACAAGGCATCGAGGTGCCCGTCCTTCCTTTGGAGGACGTTCTTTCCGACCATCGAAGCCTGGCCGAAGGCATTGTGAGTTCCGTCAAGATTCTTCCGCTCTTCGCCCAATACCTCGCCTCGGGGTACTATCCGTTCTATCGCTCCGTGTCGAGCCAGTTCAAAGACCGGCTTGCCGAGGTCGTGAACACGGTTCTTGACGTGGACTTCCCGGCGGTCGAGGACGTGACACCTTCAACCATCCGAAAGGCGAAGAAAATGCTGGTGATTCTCGCCAAGAGCTGTCCCCAGCAGCCGAACATGTCGGCGCTCTACCGGGAGCTGGGAACCGACCGGAACCTCGGCCTCAAGATCCTGGACGCGCTTCAGCGGGCGGAACTGCTTCTCCTCCTTGAATCGGGCGCCGCAAAACTCAAGCGCATGTCGAAGCCGGAGAAAATCTTTCCGGGGGACACGAACCTGATGCATGCGCTCGTTCCCGCGCCGGATGTCGGGGCGCTTCGCGAGACCTTTTTCGCCAATCAGCTTCGTGCCGGCGGCCACGATGTTCTCGCGCCGGACAAAGGCGACTTCCTGGTCGATGGCAAGTTTCTCTTCGAGATCGGCGGGAGCCAAAAGGGCTTTTCACAAGTCAAGGACATCCCGGATTCCTATATCGCGAGCGACGGGATCGAACTGGGGTTCGGCAACAAGATTCCGCTTTGGCTCTTCGGATGCTTGTATTAGGCGCACAGGAGACAGCCCCCCCAAATCGTATTGCCTCACTTCCGGTTTTTCCTGCGGGCGGCTTGCTGGGCTTTCCTGGCCTTTTTCGCCTTTTCGCGTTTCTTCTTTTCGGCCGAGCCTGCACCTGCCCGGGAACCGGGGTCGCGCGGTTCGTATCCGCCGTCGATGCGCTCGCGAATCAGGCGGTAATGCCCTTTGATCCGCTCTACGTAGCCGGGATCCTCGATGAGAACTTCGCGGCATAATTCCAGCGCTCCGGACGACAGTTCGCTTTGCTCGCCAAGGGGATCCAGGGACGGGCCTTTGCACTGGTCGACCTCTTCCGGGCTGGGATCCCAGCGCATCCATTTTTTGTAGAACTCGCGTGGCTCCCAGCCCCAGCTTATCGTGGCGATCTGGGTTTTCCGCCCTTTCTGCATCACGGTGAAAATCACGCGCCGGCAGTCGCACCCTTCTTCGGTACAGTACTGTTCGATGAAGGCGTATTCGCCCGGCGGAAGCCCGTGCTGGGGCGCAAGCAGCGTGATGCTTCGCGTCTCGTTGATCGCGAGCGTGGGAAAATATCGGTAGAAAGGGTAAAAAGGCATGGTTCTCGTTCTCCTCTTTTCATTGACATAATTTGCACGGATTGCGAAGAAAATGCAAGCGTTTACGAGCTGGCGTATTCGCGGGCCTCAAGCACGCGCATGGATTCGTCGTCGGCGGAAAGATACGCGAGCGAAAAGGTCTCGCCGCCCGACGGGACGGACAGGACGACGTGCGCGCCCGCGTAGGCGGGTTCGGGGACGTCGTGGCAGGGTCGAGACGGCGCCATGAAGGTCGGGCAGATCGACCGCGCTCCGGGATGAAGCGCGCGGTCGGCGAGGCGCTCGATCGTGTCGGCGCTGTTCTGGCGATGGTTCCAGACGCAGTTCACCCACGCCCGGGGACGCAACGCCCGGACGAGCTTTTCGGGCATCGAGAAATAGCCGTGGTGGTTGATCTTCGCAACGGAGACGGGCGGCGCCACGTCGGCGAGACGGTCTTCGATTTCAAAGCGCTCGACGCCTTCCGGCATCTGCGCCTTGTCCGAGAAATCGCCCGCCGTGTAGAAACTGAACGCGCCGTAGCGGACGATCATCCCGAGGCTCATCCCGTTTTCGTTGATCCACTGCCTGCCGGAAAAACCGGGCTGGCAGTCGGGATAGTCCTCGTAGAGGTTGGTGATCGCGCCCGTCCTCTCGTCGGCCATGCGCCCGTTGGCGCACAGGTTGAAAATCGAAAACCCCTCCGCCCCGCCATGCAGCATCCGCACCTGGTCGCGACGGCCTTCGACGAACTTCTCGACGACGAGCCCGTCGCGCTCGACGAGCGCGTCGTAAAGCGCGCGCATGGCGTCGAGCGAACCATCGCGGTCATAATCGGAAATCCGGCACGGATCGTCGCAGTCCGGCCACGCGCGGTCGAACGCCCGCTGGAAGCGGAGCGTTTGCGCCGCGACCGGAAAGCCGAGCGCGTGGTCGGCGTGGTAGTGGGAGAGCATCAGGATGTCGACCCGGGTCTTGTCCGCCGCGGGATTGACCCGGGTCACATAACGCGCGATCCAGTCGCCGGCGTGGCGCGACGCATCCGGCAGGATCGGCGCCGGCTCGCGGCCGGTGGTGTCGATGGCGCCGCAGTCGAGGAGCATCGTCGTGCCGTCCGGGAAAATCCAGAACATCGACTCCCCGACGCCGGTGTAGATGAGGTGGATCTGCAATTCGCCCTTTTCCCACCCCGCGCCACGTCGAGGCGGGCGGGATCTTCGGAGGTTCCTTTCGCAGACCAAACTTCATTTTTGATGATGATCGACAAAGTTTACTGCGGCTTCGGAACGCCCTTGGGGAAGGCATACCGGATGACCTCGGGCGGGAGCAGGTCGAACGGCACGTCCTGCAACTGCTCGGCGGGAATGTCCTTGGGCGCCAGCGAAGCAGGCGGCGCGAGCTTCTTCCAGTACTGCGGATCCGCCGCCAGCGCCTTCTCCACCTCGACGAAACGCCTCGAAGTAGCGCTTGCCGAAATCGCGCTGAGCCTCCGTCGTGAAATGGATGCCGTCCGGCTGCAAGGTGTACTCTTCCTTCGACGGGACGAACCGCCCCGGGCCGTACAGGTACTCGCAGGTCAGGGTCTGGTTGTGTGGAAATGATTTTGCCGAACCAACCCGATGCGTTCTTCTGGGCGAGTCCGCCCGACGATGAGCGGAACGCCCTCGGCGTCCAATTCCGTGCGCAGGCGCGAAACGAGCAGCGGGAAGCGCACCTGGTAGAGGTAGCCGCCGCGACGCATGCAGTCCGACTCGCCCTGATGCCAGAGGATCGCCGCCAGCGTACCCTGCTCCATCGCCTTCTTCGTCCGCTCAGACGCAGTCGTCGTAGGGATGCCAGTCGGTCTTGCCCTTGCGCATCGACTTGCCCGGCTCCCACACCGCGAGAGGCGAGGCCGCCGACGGCGCAGGGGACGACGCCGACCGTGATCGTCGGGTCGCTCTCGGCCAGCGCCTCGGCAAACGTCTTGCCCGGGCCGACGCCCGGAATCGTTGACGTCGAAATGAATGGGGTCGACGCACGGCACCCACCCCGCCCGCCCGGTTCATCATCAGCACGCGCGGATGCGGCCTGGCGCTCTCGGCGTCGGGCGTCCCGCGCCCCGCCATGTTGCTTTGGCCCGGCCAGCACGACGATCTTGAACTTGTCCTTCGAGGGCGGCGCGGCGTCCGCCTTCCACGGCCGGCGCCAACGCGCCGACGGCGAGCAGCAGGACGGCGATTGTCTTGGTCGTCTTCATGTTCACTTCTCCAGCATGATGTTGCGGATCGAATCGATCTCCTCCTGCTTGACGCCGATCTTGAGCAGGTACTCGACGACGCGCTCGGGGACCGTGGCGCCGTCCTCAGGGGCGAACGTCCTCGAAAAGCTCGACGGCCTTCCGGCTGTAGCGGTAGCGGGGCAGGTTGACGTTGAACGACGGCAGCTCGTAGTCGTCGTAGAAATACCGCTCGTCGCGCCCGATCACGCCGCTGATGAGGAAGGCGAGCGTGCCCGTGCGGTCCGACCCGACGGCGCAGTTGATGTACACCGGATAGTTTTCCGCATCCGCCAGGAACGTGAAAATCTTCCGCAGCTCGGGCAGGTTCGGTTGGTAGTACATGTGATACGGGATGATCGGGAAGAAGACGTGGCGAATGCCAAGCGTCGCGAGATCCGTTTCGCCCCATTGCCGGCAGCGCGTCAAAAACTCCTCCTCGTTGCGCAGGTCGAGTTCCCGAACGAACGCCGAGCTTGTCCGACATAGAGCTCTTCGAGCGTCTCCCGGCTCGCCCGGGCCCAACTCGCCTGTCCGCGGTAGAGCATCCCCTGGCGGACGCGGACGCCCTCCGCGTTCACGCCGCCGCCGAGGTCGCGCATGTTCCAGGACGGCGCGCCGATCATGCGCGGCGGCGTGTCGGTGGTCGTGAACGACCGGACGTCCGAAACCGACTTCGCGCCGTCCGCATCCGTCGCGCTCACGCGCCAGTGGTATGTTTTGCCGAGCTTGAGGAAGGCGGGGCGCATCGCCGAAACCGGCTTGTTGGAGACGATCCTCTCGACGATCGGATTTTGCGAAATCCGGCGTCTCCGAGAACTCGACCACGACGCTCGTGAGCGCGTCGTCCGACGTCCATTGGAACGGCTTGTACTCGCGCTCCTCCTGTTCCGCGCGCTTCATGAGCTCGGCGGTCCAGTCGTTGTTCATGTAGAAGTTGAAGCGATCCTGCCAGGGCTTCACCTTGGTCGCCTTGTCGCGCCCCGCCTGCACCCAGGCCTCATAGGCGGCGTTCTGCTTGTCGCGCGCCTCGATCTCCTCTTTCGTCAGCTCCGGACGCGGCGGCTTCACGCCGCGTTTCTCGAAGTTGGCCAGAAACCTCCTTCACGCACGGGGAATGCAAGTCGTACGTCGCGCCGTCTTCCGGTGCGACGAGCGTGATGGACGCCCCCCATGCCGCGACGCGAAACGCCGCGACGGCACAGGCAAGAACAAGATGGCGCTTCATTTTCACCTCACCACCACGAAACACTGTGCCGACGAGCTTGTCCTTCAATCAGCAGAAGGCGGTTCTCAAGCGGCGTCCCCGCCGGCACCGCTGCCGCCGAAAACGTCGAGTCTTTCATGTTAAGCACCCCGTTCTCGGCATACGGAGCCCACTCGTTCGCATACTTGCGGCGGATGTAGGTCGTGACCTTTTGCGCCGTGCCGGCATACGTGAGGTCAAGCGACGCAGGCGGCTTGCCGCGAAAACAGACATTCGTCAGCGAGGCGTTGTTTTCAAATGTCCTGTCGTTTCCAATATTCTGGATTGCCGTCGATAACCGGGAACACAACCGTTTCAACATTCACGCCACGAAACGTACGATCAGCAAGCGACACCACGCCGTTCAGAACAAGCGGATCTGCCAGTGTAATCGAGCAATCAAAGACGCACGATGCGATGCTCACGTTGGAACATGCAGCGTCGAATACGATGTTCGTGAGCGTCGTCACGCCGTTTAACATTTGATACTTGTGGCCGCGGCTTTTCAAACTCCTCGAGATCGGGACCAAACGTCATGGAGGTTATCTTGGTTCCCAAGAAGATCGTATCCGTTTGCATGCCCACGACCCCTCTCAGGAACAAATCCCCCGCAATCGGCGAATTGTAAAAGGCGGCCGGAGAAACCGACGTCACCGAATCAGGCAGAAAGGGAACAACGTTCGTCAGCGACGTACACCAACCGAATGCGCATTGAGCAATGGACGTCAGATTCGTTTCCGGCAGCTTCAGCGAACCGACATATTCACCGCCGGCGGATCTGCTTTTCACCGAGGTTATGGTGCATCTGTCATATTTGTCGTCTGCATACGCAAACTTCGTGTCGAGCCCAACGATGGCATAGACCGTGTTGCTAGCGTCCAAAACCGGCCTTGGCGAAGTCCAATTCGGAAAACGACCGTCGGCCAATTCCCGCAAGGCCCGACCGTGAGGTCGGTGGCGGTGGCGGTGACATTCGTAAACGTCCAGACGCCGTCGGTCATGGTCCCTTCGACCGGGTCGAAGAACCAGTCCGCCGCCGTGGCGGCCGTCGCGCCGAAAAGCATCAGCGAAACAAAACCCAGCAGTTTCTTTTTCATTTTTCTTCTCCGTGGAAAGGTACGGACCGGCGAAAACTCCATGTGAACGCACGACCGCCCGTTTACACTTCACCATACTTGCCATACCCTTGGGGAATTTGAAAGTTAAGCCGAAGTTCCAGCGGCTCTTTCATGCCCGAAACGGCCATATTTTCTTGATTTAGCGGCATTCCGGCACCCCTAAGGCAGCAAAATCCGTTCCATTTGCGCCCATGTAATTGTTAATAACTTTTTTGACGAAACACCATTTTTACGCTTGCATGAGACTGAAAGGTCTGCTAAATTGAGCCCATGTACATTGACATCGTGCCGAACCGCAAATCCCCGCCCGCAATCCTGCTGCGCGAGAGCTGCCGCGAGGCGGGCGCACCGTCAAGCGCACGCTTGCCAACCTGTCGATGCTGCCGCCCGAGGCGGTGGCGGCGCTGCGCGCCGCGCTCAAGGGCGAGCATCTTGTGGAGGCCGACAGCCTTTTCGAGATCGAGCGATCCCTGCCATGCGGCCACGTCAGGGCCGTCCGCACGGCAATGAGCCGGCTCGGCATGCGGGATCTGGTGTCGTCCAAGCCCTGCCCGGAGCGCGACATCGTGCTGGCGATGATAGCCCAGCGCATAATAGAGCCGGGCTCGAAGCTGGAGACGGTCTCCCTGTTCGGGGACTCCACGCTCGCGCAGGAGTTCGGCGTGCAGGACGTGGACGAGAACGACCTTTATGCGGCGATGGACTGGCTCGCGGCCCGCCAGCCCTTCATCGAGCGCAAGCTGGCCGGGCGGCACCTTGCCGAGGGGGCGACAGTCCTGTACGACGTATCGAGCAGCTCCTACTACGGCAAGCAATGCCCCCTGGCAAAGCGCGGATACAACCGCGACGGCCTCAAGCTGCCCGGCATCGTCTACGGGCTTATGACCGATACCGACGGCAGGCCGGTCGCGGTGCGGGTGTATCCCGGCGACACCGCCGACCCGGTGACGGTGCCGGACCAGATCGACCGGCTGCGCGGGGGCTTCGGCATAGCGCGGTTCGTCTTCGTGGGTGACCGCGGCATGCTGACGAACACGCAGATCGACCGCCTGCGGCAAGCAGGAGGGCTGCGGCTGGATATCCTGCCTGCGAAGCTCGGACATCCGCAGGCTGCTGGAGACACGCGATCCCTCCGGTGCGCCGCTGTTCACGCAGGGCAACCTGGCCGAGATCATCCATCCCGACTTCCCCGGCGAGCGGCTGGTGGCCTGCTACAACCCGGTGCTGGCGATGGACCGCGCCCGCATGCGCGGCGAGCTGCTGGAGTCCACCGAGAAGGATCTCGTCAAGCTGCGCGACCATGTGGGGCGCCGGAGGAGGAAACCCCTGACGGCAGCCGGGATCGGCGTCAGGGCGGGACGCGTGATCAACCGCTACAAGGTCGCCAAGCACTTCAGGCTGGACATCGCCGACAACCACTTCGGCTGGGAGCGCGACACGGAATCCATCGCCCGCGAGGCCGCCTGGACGGCATCTACGTCGTGCGCACCAGCGAGACGCCCGAGTCGCTTTCCGCAGAGGACGCGGTGCGCGCCTACAAGAGCCTGGGCGACGTCGAGCAGGCCTTCAGGACCTTCAAGGGCGTCGATCTGCTCGTCCGCCCGATCTACCACCGCCTGGAGGACCGCGTGCGCGCGCACGTGCTGCTGTGCATGCTCGCCTATTACGTGGAATGGCACATGCGCCAGGCCCTGGCCCCGCTGCTCTACGCCGACGAGGAACTGGAAGCCGCCCGCGCCAGCCGCGATCCCGTCGCCAAGGCGCAGCCCTCGGAAAACCTCAAGCGCAAGCGCGCCCGGAAACGCACGCAGGACGGACTGCGGCTCCGGCGCTGGGACGGGCTGCTTGGCGCGCTATCGACACAGGTGCGCAACACATGCTGTTTCGGAGAAGGCAGAACCGCCGTGCGCTTTACCCGCGACACGATGCCCAACGCCTTCCAGGCCAAAGCCTTCCGACTGCTCGAGGCGGACCACGCCTGCTGGCGGAACAACAAGGGGCGTTTCCATGTAAGCGGAACGGGAAAATGGCGCCAGAAAGCGCGTAGAATGCTTGCCTGCAAGGGTTTGCGAATGAGCAGGCTGTTGGAAATCGCTGGAACTTCGGGTTAAGAATTTGCAAGAAATGTGTCGGAATTGTAAACGGGAGGTTGTTGGAGTTTGCGGTCGATCGGATGGCCATGGAGGACGAGGTTGACGGATGGCATGGCCCACGACGGGCGAACGATGCGCCGAAACGGTGGGGACCGCCGTCCCGGCGGGTGTTCTGGAGACCGCGGTCCCCAGCGGCACTGCAAACCTTTTGCATAGCATCTCCCTGGGGCGGGCACCGTGTGCCTGCCCAAGCCGTCAGCCCTCTTGATGCGCGCCTTCCCGTGGCGCACGCGCTCGCAAATGGGCTCGGGCGTACAGCTCGGCGACATCCGTTTCGTGTTCGCGCCGTTTGAAAGGCAGACGACCTGCGTCCTCTACGACTACCTCGTGCCCGGCACGCCGGCAGAGGCCAAGGTCGGATTCTCGAGCCCCTGGCGCACGGCCTACGTTGACCGCGTCCACATCCTGGACGACGTGACGGCGGATGTCGTCCGCTCCGGCAACCGCGTGACGCTGACGGCGACGGTGCCGCTCGCGGCGATCCACTTCACACCCTCGGGCGAGGTGAAGGGCAACGGTCGGGCGCGTCTTTTCCGATGCAAGCGGCACCCGCGCGGCGGTGCGACACTACTGGTCGAACAAGAACACCGCCATCATGAGCGACCTCCCGACGGAAGTGATGGTCAATCCCGATCTCTGGGGCACGTTCAGATTCGAATGAGCAGACTCGGATTGTTTTCGCATGAGACGAGACGGTTGTATCGCTTGACGAGCTCCGAAACCGTCATCCGTTGCGACGATGGCTTGAACCGAGACAACTCCAAAATATTCGAAGCCAAGAACTGTTCGACATCGAAAAACTCAACTTGCTCCGAAATCCCGAAATTCTCCGCCAATCCTTCGGCAATGGAAACTTTGCGGTATGTTGTAATGATCAACGGACGAAGCCCCTGCTCGATGTTCTCGGTGCATTTCCGCAGCAAGGCTTCGCCCGGCGACGACGTTACATGAATGACAACGTCTTCGGCCACGTAGTCGCCGACTCGATCTGTCACATCATCAGCGACAAACGCCCCGTGAGTTTCGATTTTACGTCCCAGGATCAGCTCAAGCTTGGCTCCGACCAAATGTTGAAGGACGACACCCACAAACATCGTTCCGGGGTCTTGTTTCTGACGGGTTTCAGCTTGTTCCAGAAGGTCACGGACCGCCGTCCGCAAGGAACTTTGCTTATCCAGCCGAAACACCATGGGCTTCGCCTCGAAAAACTTTTTCACACGCTCGATCCACCATTTCTCAATGGCGTCGAGATCAACCTCTTCGGATTGTGCAAGCCGGTTGAGAAATCGAACGTAGTTTTGCATGTTTCCGATGCTTCCACGACTCGTGCGACCTCCTTCTTCGGCTAAAACCTTCGTAATGCCATGATCGCGAAGAATGGCTTGAACCGCTCCCTTGCCCAAGCCAAGCACCTGTCCGCCGCCTTCGGTCAGCAATTTGGCGTCATCCAGCGGCAGGCCGTTTCGCTTGGCATGGCGTGTGGACAACCAAGGCGACGCAGAGAGCCCCGCGTCCCTTCATTTTCGAATCAATAGCGAACGCTTCAAGCCGTTTATTGTACTTGGACACAATAAAGCTCCTTTTTCGAGGCAATGTTGCAGAGCGGATTGAGCAAATGATGCGCCAGCCATTTCACAACAGGAACGGCAACGGCGTCGCCCATTGCCTTGTAGCCGTCATTGTAACTGCCGGGAAGCTGATACGAATCCGGAGCCCCCATCAGCCTGGCCGTCTCGCGAACGGTCAAAAGACGAGTGTTCAACATGCCGTTTTTATCATGGATCACGACGATCTGACGACTGCTCCCGCCTTCAGGCGTCCGCAAACATCCCGCGACGTTGTCAAACCGCAGCTCAAGCACCTGCTTGCCATTGCGTGTTCGGCGGTACCCTGGGAAGACGGAGACGCCCGGTTTTGAAACTGAAAAGAGCTCCTTGCGATGAGAAGGAGGAATCATCGCAAATAAATTGTCGCGTTTATCAGGTGGATCTACGGGGGCATCCCATTCCAAGATGTCTGACAACCCTTTTCTTCTCGGGTATGGCTTCGGAAGGTTCCACCATACCCAGTCCTGACATTTCTCAGCTACTTTTTTTATCGCGTCGGTGTGACACCATAGTGGCTTGAAAGACTGCAATCGCGCAGGAATTTCAAATTGTGTCGAGAAAGCAATGACAAAAACACGCGGACGGGACTGCGGCACCCAATCCACAGCGTCAAGAACGACCGCGCCAACCGAATATCCTCGTTGGCGCAACGCGTTGTGCAATTGCAGATAGTTCTTGCCTCCATGCGCGGAAATCAACCCGACAACGTTCTCGGCCACGAGAACCGGCGGCAAAGTATCGCACTCGTCCAAAACACGCAACCACTCCCAGACAAGTCCGCTCCTCGCCGATTTGATGCCAACCATATTGCCGGCAAGAGACAAGTCCTGACAAGGGAAACTGGCCCATGACATGACGGTCTCAGGCAAATCAGAGCCTCGAACCTGCTGTATTGGGGCGGTTAGAAAATGAGCCTGTCCATGGTTGGCCTGGTACACCTTGGCCTTGCGCTCGCAAATGTCATTCGCCCAAACAACGGAAAAATAATCCGACAAACCCTCCGTTACGAGTCCGCTGCCAGCAAAGAAATCAGACACCGGGAAAAAATTCACTTCTTCCCGGACAACCTGGCTACGGCTTGTGTTTGCCGATTTTGTTGTTTTTTTCTGCTTCATGAAACAATTGGATAAAAGAACCCCTTCTTTGTCCTTCAATTTTACACAAATTGGGCAGACAATCAACCATCAAGCCAAACTATCAAAACATTGCGCGATTAAATCAAATAAAACGGGTTTGAGTCATCCTCCTGAATCGACTATACTTCGCCATCATGAATAAGGATTTACTTTCCATGAAAAAACAGTCGCCACTACTACTGGGGAGTGCACTTATGGCCTGGTTCGCTACAACCGCCTCCGGAGGCACGTCGTGCCTGGACGGCGTCGCGGCGGCGCTGCCGCTCAAGGACGGGCGGGCGCCCGTCATCGACGGTCGGCTCGACGACTGGGACCGCTCGGGCGCCGTGCTCGCCTGGAACGCGGAAGAACTCGCCGAGTCGGAGAATGTGGCGCTCTTTTTCATGTACGACGAGGCGAACTTCTACGTCGGCGCCGAGATGGCGCTCGGGGATCACGACAACACGAACGAAAACCGCCCCCAGGACCGCTACTGGCAGGGCGACCTCGTCCAGATCCGGATCTGCACGGATCCGTCGCTCCCGCACCCCCTGCCCCGCGCCAACCGGCGCGATCCGGATTCGCCCTTCCGCGGCAAGGACGACGTCACCTGCATCAACCTCTGGCGGAACTCCGTGGACGGAAGCGACAACCTGTACGTGACGCCCGGCGCGTTCTTCGACTGCCCGAACGCGTTCTTCCCCGAAGGCTCGGCGATGAAGTCGACGGTCGGCGAGCGGTCGCTCACCATGGAGGCGCGCATCCCCTGGAGCGCGCTCGGCGTGAAGGACGGCAAATGCCCGTTCGCGCCGGGAGACCGCATGGCGGCGGTCGCGGACATCAAGTGGTTCCCGGGGTCGGACGGGCACGCCACCGCCGCCATCTACCACAGGGACCCGGGATCGTTCGCATTCCTGAACATCGACACCTGGGGGCAGATCGAATTCCACGCCACGGGCAACCTCCCGCCGTCCGGGGTCACCTTCGCCTCCATCGCCGCCGCGGCACGGCAGCGAAACGCGGTCGATACGACGGGCTATGCCGAGATTCGCTTCAATCTGCCGAAGAAGGCGAAGGTCTCCGTCAACATCTTCGATGAAAAGGGCGGCGTCATCCGCGAACTGATCGGCGGCGAGGAGCGCGAGGCGGGCGAGGTGGCCGTGTACTGGGACGGACGCGACGCGCTCGGCTTCCCGTGCGAGGCCGGCCGCGACTACCGCTGGGGCGCCTACGCGCACGACGGGCTCGACGTCGCCTACTTCGGCACCGTCGGCACGAGCGGCGAGCCGCCGTACGAAACGAAGGACCGCCTCGGCGGCTGGGGCAGCGACCACGGCCCCGTCGTGGACGCCGCCTGCGACGAAACGGGGCGCTACTACGTCTGGCACATGTGCGAAAGCGGCAAAGGCATCGTCAAGACCGATTTCGACGGCAAGGTCGTCTGGCGCACCATGCCGTTCGTCGTGGACGGCTGGGGCAACTATTCGTGCCTCGCCGCGGCCGACGGCAAGGTCTACCTCGTCTATGAACGGCGCGACGAGAACGCGCCCGTCGTGAAACTCGTAAAGGTCGACGCCGCGACCGGCAACTACGACATCTGGCCCTCCGGCGCCGGCACGATGGACATCGCCATCGATCCCGCGCCGCCGGCGCTGCCGCCCGGCTCCGCCGTGCGGCCCGCCTACGCCTTCAACATCGCCGGCATCGCCGTGAAGGGCCAGGAGCTCTTCATCTCGGACTTCAACGGCGACCGCATCCTCGTCCACGACGCCGAGACGGGCGAGAAGACGCGCGAGATCCCGGTAAAAGGCCCGCGCGGCCTCTGGCTCCACGACGGCGCGCTCGTCGTGGCGACGCTGCCGGGCGCGGTCGTGCGCGTCGATCCGGAAACCGGCGCGACGGCGACGCTCGTCGCGGAAGGGCCTCGACGCCCCCTACGGCGTCGCGGTCGACGCGGCGGGGCGCATCCACGTGAGCGACCTCGGCGCGAGCCAGCAGATCAAGACGTTCGAGGGCGGCAAGCTCGTCCGCACGCTCGGCAAGCGCGGCGGCCGCGGCTTCCTCGGCAAGATCGACACGACGTCCTTCCAATATCCGTTCGGCCTCGCCGTCGACAAGACGGGCGTCCTGATGGTGACGGAGGCGTCCACGCCGAAAATCGTGACGCTCCTCGATGCGGCCACGGGCGAAACGCTCCGCAAATACTACGGCTACACGGCCTATTCGCCCTCCAACATCCCCGACCCGGACGACCCGCTGCTCCAGTACTATTCGCTTTCCGGCCCCGATTCCTTCGCGCGGGCGCGCGTGCCCGACGCGGGCGGCGCGGGATTCCCGGACGCCTCGTGGGATTTCATCGGCGCCGGGATCCCGGAATTCGGCGCCATCATGAACACCATGACCATGCCGGAGATCCTCAAGGCGGACAACGGCAGGAAGTACCTCGTACCGGACGGCACGGCCGACCACCGCAACCCCACGCAGCCCATGACGGTCTGCCTCGTGGACGGCGACGCCATGAAACCGGTCGCGGGCTACTACCGCCTGCCGTCCGAGGAGAAAAACCCGAAGACCCACGCCTTCGAGCTTTGGATGGACGCAAACGGCGACCACCGCATGCAGCCGGAGGAAAAGGTCGCCGTCTCGTCCGTCGAAGGCCGCACGTTCCGGCTCGCGAACACGACCGGCGCGCTGCACATGACCGCGAACGGCGACCTCTTCATCCTCACGATGGACAACTTCGTCATCGGCGTTCCCTGCCGCGGGTTCTCGGAAAGCGGCGTGCCGCAGTGGGACGCCGCCGCGGCGTACATCGCGATTCCCGGAATCATCCCCGGCATGGACAAGCTCTACTGCACCTGGCGGCTGGGACTCGTCGGGATGCGCCGCGATTCCGAAGGCAACTTCTACGCGGCCGTCGCGTGCAGCCCGCCATACGCGACCGAGGCCTACACGAAGTACATGCACCAGGGCATGGGCCACACGGCGGATGTCGGCGCGGTGTTCATGACGAAGTACGATCCCGAGGGACGGCTTCTCTGGCGCGTCGGCCGCAAGGCCGTCGGCGGCATGAAGCCCGGCGAAATCCTCCACCACTGGTGCTACGCGGGGCTCCTGAACGACGAATACTCCGTCGCGGCGTCCGAATGGGGCGTCTTCACCCTCTACACGAAGGACGGCTTCTACGTCGACCACCTCTTCGACATCCCGGGGATCCCCGGCCGCGGCATCCCGTATTCGTTCGGCGGCGAAGACTTCTCGGGGCGCATCCACTACTTCCCCGAGCGGGACGAAGTGTGGGCGTACAACGCCGGGCACACCTTCAAGGTCTCCGGCTTCACGAACGGACGCGTCAACGGCGAATGGCGCACCGATGGCACAGTCCGGCTCGAACGCGTGATGCCGCTCGTCTTCCCGGGCGCGAAGCCCAAACCCATCGGCGACGTCTCCTTCGCCCGCCGCGACGGCCGGCTCGTCTTCCGCGCGCACGTCAAAGACCCCACGCCGCTCGTCAACGCGGCGACCGAGGCGAACGCGGTCTTCAAGGGCGGCGACGCCGTCGGCTTCGAGATCGGCCCCGCCACGACGCCCGCCACGATCCCCGAGCGCCGGCCGACCGGACGCCCGATCGGCTTCACGCGCGTGCTTGCCGCGCGCATGGACGGCAAGGACCGCGTGATCGCGTTCAAGCCGTTCACGGACGGCGAGAAGCGTCCGCAAACGTATGCGACCCCGGCGGGCGGCACGAGCGACTTCGAGTTCGTCGGCGACATCCCCGGCGCGACCGCGACGTTTACGCTCGATGCGGACGGCGCCGGCTACACGGCGGAAATCGCCGTTCCCTGGCCGTTCTTCGAGCTCGACGCCGCGAAGCCCGTTTACGGCGACGCCGAGGCGCTCCTCTCGGGCGACGGCGGCCGCGGCTTGCAGACGGTCGAAAAAGCCTATCTCCACACCCCCGACTCTTCCGCCACGACCATGGTCGACGACGTCCCCACCGAGACCCGCCTCCATCCCGCCGGTTGGGTGCAAATCGACTTTGAAGATTAGGGGTTTATCGCGGCAGGGGGGCGATCCGCCGCGCCGGCTCGCGGCGCGGCGGAGTTGCCGGTGCCGTTGGGGCCGATGAGGGCGACGTGCTCGCCGGGGGCGATGTCGAACGAGAGGTCTTGAAACACCGCGGGAGCGTCCGCACCCCGCCACCCGAAGGCGAGGGTGCGGACGGCGATGGCGGGGGGTGTCGCTGTCGGGTCTTCCGGCGCGGGACTCATTGCGCCAGGATCATCACGACGCCGCCGGGGAAGTGGCGTTCGGCGCGAAGGAGGCGGCCTTCGGTGTCGTACTGGACTTTGATCACGCTGCCGCCGCCGCCGGGGTATTCGCGCAGGCCGCTGTCGGTCCTGGCGGGTGCGCCGAGGATCGCCTCGGCGTCGGCCGTCGTCATGCCTGCGGCGAGATCCTTGAGCGACTGCGGCGTGGCGACGCCGCCCGCGCCGTCGTCCTTCCCGAAGCGCACGGTGCCGAGCGGCACCTTGTCCTTGGGCGTGTCAAGCCGGACGGCCAGGGTCTGGCGCGTTTCGTCGGGGCGGCCCCAGTTGGTGAAGATCGTCGCGGTGACCGTCGCCGGCCCCAGCACGGTCTGCTGGTGGGAGGCGAAGTAGTTGCAGAGGACGCTGTAGTCGCCTGCGGGCGCCTTGGCGATCAGGTATTCCTCGGGGCCGTAGCCGTCGGTGACGTCGCGGGAGACGAGGCCGCCGCGCGTGGTGCGGTTGTGGCCGTAGAAGGCCTCTTCGCCGCCCGGCTCGACGACGTGCAGGTCGATGTCGGTGTTGTCGGCGTCCCAGGCGATCATGATGCGCAGGTCGGTCTGGAGGGGCTCGCGGAACTTGGCGTCGAACGCCGGCACGGCCGGCTTGGCGCCGTCCTTCCACTCCGTCGCCTCGATCCAGGAGACGAGCGCGTTCAGCTCTTCGAGCGCGAAGAGCCCGAGCGTGTCGGCATGGCGCGTCCAGGGGGTGAAGGCGACCTTGACGTAGAGCGCCATCGCCTCTTCGAGCCTGGCGGCGTCGCGCGTGGCCTTGCCCCATTCGGCGAGCGTGAGGGCGAGGTCGCGGTACGACTGCGGATCCTCGCCGCGCAGCTTGACGACGCGGCGGAACTGCCGGACCGCCAGCTCGTACTGCTCGGCCTGGCGCAGCCGCCAGGCGAACACGCGCAGCAGGGCGGCGTCTTCGATCTTCAGCTCGGCGAGGTTCGTCAGGATCTTCGTGCCGAGCGCCGTTTCGCCGCGATTGAAGCAATGGTCGGCGCAGTCGAGGTAGAACGCGGGGCTCTTCCCGAACGTCTCCTTCTGCTTCAAGTAGGCGGCGTACAGGCCGGCCGCGTCCGCTTTCTTCAGCGCGTCGAGGTACGGCGTCTTCGGATCCCAGGCCTTGATTTCGATCGACGAGACCGCGCCGGCCGGCTTGCCGCCGGGCGCCGCCTTCGCGGACGGGGCGCCGCCGCCGTAGGCGTGGATTGCCCTGCCAGTACCAGACGGCGCTCTTGCCGCTCTCATGTTCATCTCATCGGCAGGTTCTTCCTCTATCGCCGCAAGAGCCACGGGCTCCCCCAGATCGGCGTCCGCCATTGCATTGGCAGGCATCCTGGCTTCAGAACGGCGTGACGAGCCGCTCAAAGAGAAAAGCCGTCGTCTCGGCTCCACCGGCGGGCGCGGCGCGCCGTCTTCCGGCTGCGTTTCGGGCAGGGGCAGTTTGGAGAAGTCGCGCTTGAGCCAGTCCACGCGCTCCTTCCAGAGCCGTTCGAGCATGGCCAGGTGGCGGGACAGCTTCGATTCGGTTTCGTCGGCGCGGCCTTTGAGCGCGGCGCGCCACCGTTCGCGCAGCTCGGGCAGCGATTCCGGCGGCTCGATGTCGTGGCGCACCCACTGGTCGAGGCTTTCGAGGACGATGAGGGAGGTCGCCGGGCTCACGACGCCGTAGGCGCGGCCGAGGGCGAGGAGCTCGTCGGCGAAGTCGTCCGCGCGCGGCGCCAGTTGCGCCACGCGCATCGCGGCCCAGGCCTGGCGCAGCGTGGCGGCCTCGCGCGCCGACTCGGCGCGGAGGTGGAAGGGTGCGGACTCCGCCCCGTTGCCGAAGTCGATCTTGATCTGCGCCTCGGGCGCGGTCAGCCGGCCGAGGATCGTCACGCGGCCCGCGGCCGGGCGGCCGACGCCCTGGACGTCGGCGACGCCGGTGCCGACGATGCCGGCGACGCGGGGCGGGGGATTGACGATCTGCGCGACGGCGTCGGGGATCGTGGTCGTCTGCAAGTCGATGAGCGCGCCGCCGCAGGCCTGGCGGAGGCTTTCGTGGTCGGCCACCATCGACGAGACGATGGCGACGGGCTTGGCGCCGGCGAAGGCGAGCGGCTGGTCGGCGAGCGTGTCGAGGCCGTCCGTGAAGAGCAGGCGGCAGGCGGCGGGGTCGGCGTCGTCGAGCGCGGCGGCGAGCGCGGCGAAGTCCGTGCCGCCGTCGTTGGGGACGTCCTTGAGGTAGGCGACGACCTCGGCGGGCGAGGCGAACGACTGGGCGGGCTCGGGCGTGTTGCGGAAGACGGTGACGCGGTACTTCGCCGAGGCGGGCAGCGCGTTGACGAGGGCGAAGTCGAGCTTGCGCTCGTCGCTTTCGCGGCTGCCGGAGGCGTCCCAGAGGATGTCGATGGCGGCGGGGGGCGGCTGGGATTTTTCGGCCGGCTTCGGCGCGAGGGTCGAGGCGTAGAACCAGACGGCGCCGTCGCGATCCTTCTCGACGCCGGCGAGCTGCGGGGGCAGCTTGGGCAGGGCGACGACGACGTCGCCGGCCGGTTCGACGTCCGTTTCCTCCGCCGAGACGCGCCAGAAGGACTCGGCCTTTTCGAAGCGCCGGTCGCCGAGGCCGCCGAGCTCGGGCGCGGCGTCGCCGCCGGCGTCGACTTCGATCAGGATGTTGCGCTGGCCGATCCGCTCGCGCGGCATGGCCAGGCGGAGCGCGGCGTCGCCGTCGGGGCCGATCGCCAGGGGCGTCGTGTAGGAGACGCGCACGGTGCGCGTGCCGTTGGCGGGCAGGGGGTAGATGCGCGTCTTGTAGAGGTTGCCCTTGACGTGTTCGACGATGCCCGGGTCGATGCGCCGGCGCGCTTCGGTTTCGAAGACGACCCGCGCCTTTTCCTTTTTCACGACGACGCCGTCGGTCATGGCGCCGTTGATGTCGATGGCGTAGCCGCTGACGGTGGCGCCGTCGGGCAGCGGGAATTCCAGCTCGCCTTCGAGGATGCGGCGGTTGGGGTTGCGGAAGGTGAACTCCGAATCGACGGCGGCGTGCAGCCCCTTGACGGCGGCTTTCACCGACAGCCGTTCCAGGCGGACCGGCGAATCGCCGTCGGCCGTTTTCACCTGCAGGAATCCCTGGGCGGGGGCCGACGCGGCGGCCAGCATGGCGATCGAAGCAATGAGGGAATGCCTTTTCATGGTGGGTCTCCTTCCGGAAACAGATGGATGGACGAGGGGAGGGAAAGGGCAGGACGACTTGGTTTGAATGGTTCCAACAAGCCGGTCTTTCTTCTGTCGCCGATTATACCGCATTCCAATCTGGAGGTCGGCTCAAAAGGCGGGTGGTTTTTTTTGGGGGGGCAAAAACAGCGGTTGGCGGCTGACAGGCTTGGATGCCCTGCCTTGGCCATCGCCTCCTGGGACCGCGAGGCTTCCGCCTTGCCCCGCACGGATACAAATCCCGGCGCGCGAGACGACTGCGGCGGGCTCTTCGTGGATCGCTTCAGAGGGTTCATCCCTCCTGCGGCCTGCGGAGTCCCCTGCGTATGCCCGCATTGCGTGAGCGGTGGGGTTGGAGTCGATGCGCTTATCGGACGATGATCACGGACCCTCCGGGCGCGAGGTAGCGGATGATGACAATGCCCGATCCGCCCGCGCCACCGGGCGAGTGATTGTTGCCGGACATACCGCCGGCGCCGCCGCCGCCGCCCGTGCCAGGAAGGCCGACGCGACCGACGAGGTTGCTGTAACATCCGCCACTGCCGCCGCCGCCGAGGCCGCCTGCGGCGCTCGGAGAGCCCCAATTGCGAGATCCGCCTCCGCCGCCGCCGGCATAATAGGTGGGCGTGCCGGAAATCGCGGACACCAGCCCGTCGCCGCCCGCGCCGCCGTTTCGGGAGTCCCACGCGACGCTTTCGCCGTCTTCGCCCGCGCCGCCGCCGCCAGCCGCCCGCAATGTCCTGGTAGCTGACGAAAGGCGCACTGCCGCCATCGTGGCCTTGTCCGGCGGTGCCGCTTCCTGCGGCGCCCGTTGTATTGCTCCAGCGGCTTCCGCCGCCGCCCGAGCCGCCGGAAAGCGCTGGATTCCCTTGGAAGCCACCCCCGCCGCCCCCTTGGGCCACCCAGAGGCCGAAGGACGAGCTGGCGCCTTTCCCGCCGCAACTTTCGACTCCGCCCGCACCGCCCGCGCCGACGACGACCGGGGTCGTACCCAGCTTGGCGACGACGGAGTTCGTGACAAAGCCACCGGCTCCGCCACCGCCGCCACCGGTCGCCCCGCCGCCTCCGCCACCACCGACAACGAGAAATTCGACGTCGCCGCGGTTCGACACCACGAAGTCGCCGCTGTGGGTGAACGTGTGGATGATGTAGCCGTTTTTCCGGCTCACCGTTCCGCCGGTCGCGACAACCTGTCCTTTGGGCAGCGCGTAGCGCACGATCACGATGCCGGAGCCACCGGCACCGCCGGGGTAGGGCGTATTGCCGCTTTGGCCGCCTCCGCCTCCGCCTCCGCCCGTGTTGGGTGTTGCATCGACGCCGGCGAAAGCGCCGCTGCCGCCTTGACCGCCGCCGCCGAGGCCGCCAGCACCGCCGCTGTTGGCGCCATCGCGCCTGCCGCCTCCTCCGCCGCCGGCAAAGTGGAAGGTGGAAAAATCGACGCCAAGTCCATACAGGTCCATCTCGTAGCCGATGCCCCCGTCTCCGCCTTTGTCCGTGGCGTCATTTCCACAGCCGCCGCCTCCGCCGCCGCCACCACCGGCCGTGTAATTTGCCACGGTGCTGTTTCTGCCGCCGTCGTGGCCTTGCCCGGGAATTCCGGTGCCGCCCAGATGCGCTTCATTGGCAAAGCCTCCTCCTCCTCCGCCCGATCCGCCGTTGCGCCCCCTGGCGCGGATGTTGCCGCCTGCGCCGCCGCCCGAAGCCTGAATGACGCCAAAGGAAGAGTCTCCCCCGTTTCCGCCATTGGGGTTGCTTGAACTTGGCGTTCCGCCGCCGCCGACGACGATGGCGTTCGTACCGCCGGCGATGTAGTCGGACAAAAACAGCACGCCGCCGCCACCGCCGCCGCCGCCCGAAGCATCGCCGCCCGCGCCGCCGCCGCCGACGACGAGGACATCGACCTTGCCGTAGTTCGAGACGACAAACTCTCCGTTGTTCGTAAACGTGTGGATGCGATACCCATTGATTTCCTCCACGATGCCGCCCGTGGCCTCGACGAAGCCGGTTGGAGGGGGGAGGGGATAGCGAACCAGGACGACGCCCGAGCCACCGGCACCGCCGGGGTAGGGCGTATTGCCGCTTTGGCCGCCTCCGCCTCCGCCTCCGCCCGTGTTCGGTTCCCCCGAGGCGCCAGGATTGGCGCCACCGCCGCCGTTTCCGCCGCCGCCGTTTCCGCCAAGTCCGAAAAGCGTTGCGCCATCGCGCTTGCCTCCGCCTCCGCCTCCGCCGAAGTAGAGCACGGGGCCTCCAAAGTCAAGCGCATAGCCTCCGCCGCCGTTGCCGCCCTTCGTGGTGCCGCTTTCGCCACGGCCGCCGCCGCCGCCACCGCCACCGCCCGTTTGTTGGCCGGCTACGGTGTTGTTTGTTCCTCCGTCATAGCCCTGGCCGGGAGTTCCGGCGCCGCCTGGATGCGCTTCTCCACCAAAGCCTCCTCCTCCGCCGCCTGATCCGCCGTCGCCCCCCTTGTTGCGGACGTTGCCGCCCTTGCCGCCGCCAATGGCCGTCCAGGAGCCGAACGTTGAATCCGCTCCATTGGATGATCCAGCCGCCCCGCCGGCACCGACGGTGACGGTTGTGCTGCCCGGATCGAGCGTGAGGCTTTTGAAGAGAACGCCGCCGCCGCCGCCACCGCCGCCGGCACCGCCGCCGCCGCCACCGCCGCCGCCCACGATCAGAACCTCGACATCGCCGCCGGAGATCATTTCAAACGTGCCGTCGCTTGTGAACGTGTGGACGCGGTAGCCATTGATTTCGCTGACTGTGCCACCCGTGGCCTGCACCCAGTCCGCCCGGACGGGCAGGGCGCACACCCCGAGAAAGGCCAATGCCCAGAACGCGAGTTTCACCCCGCTGAAACAGTCGATCGATCTACCGTTGCCCAACAGTCGTTTCATCGCGTTCATCACCGTGCCTCCTTGTGCTTGTGCGGATTGGGGTTGCAACGGCAAATGGCCATGCCAATGCCGAATGCAAGCAATACAAGCCAACCACATCCAGCGAAGCGGTGTCAATATCATATTTAGCATTGCGACGCCGCCGCGTCCGGAGGGAACGCGGCGTGTGGCGTGGCGGCCTGCCCAACGGCGACGTTGACGCGCGTTCCGGGTCGGAGGAGATGCCGCCAAAGCGCGACGGGTGGCGACGGAATCTCGCGCACGGCCTCCTTGAGCCCGTGCGCGTCGTTCATCCGCATCGAAAGCCGGCCCTCGATGCCAGTCTCGCGGCAACGCGCGAGCCATTCGGAAAATGGATCGACCCCGCGCTCGGCGAGCAACCGCAAGTTGCGCACGTATTGCGTGTCCGGCGGAAGGTCGCGGAAGCGCTCCCAGACCTCGCTTTCGTAGAGGGTGCGCTGGAGGTTCACGCAGAAGAGGGGCGATCGGATCGTCCCGGTGCGCGCGTAGGCGTCCACCAGCGCGCGGCATCCCCGCCTGGTCATGTCCTCCGGCGGGTGCTTCGCGTAGAAGTGCTCGTTGAAACAAATCGTTTTCATTCCATGGGGTCGAACACACGGACATAGTCCACTTCGAAGGCGTCGGCGTCGGCAAGCGCGGCGAAGGTGGCTTCAGGGGCGCCGTCCATGCTGGTCTCGACCGCACCATCGCCGCGAAACCCCTTGAGTTCGGTGGAGACGAGCAGGAAGCACTCGGTGCGGGAGACGGCTTCCCCCGGCTCCCGACCGATCTTGGGGCCTCGCTGGACGCCATCGACGAAGAACGAGCAGCCGTCCTCCGGCACCGCAAACCAAGAGGCACGGCGGCCCCCAAAATTCGTCCGATACGACCATGTCGTGGTGTCGAGCGCATCGCCATCGAATTCGTCATGAAAGGCAAGCCGCCATTCACGATCCTCCGGGAGAAGGGACGGTTCGCGGTCGGGAACGGGAAAGCAGGGAATCGTATTCAGAGGCAATTCCTATTTCTGCAAACGGTGTTCAACATGTCAACCATCGATCAGTCCCAGGAATTCGGGAGAAGGAACGGGGTCGCCGGGAGGCCGGCGGCGTTGTAGAGCGCGGCCGGCGGGTCGGGGACATTCCGGTAGAGGTAGCGCACGGCGCGGACGGGTGTCGCGGGAGCCGTGAGGCGCACGACGCCGTCGCGGATGGATGCGGCGGCGGGCTGGAATACGCCATCGTCCGAAGCCGTCTCAAAGCCGGGGAGGGGTCCGTCTCCGCGCTGGACAAGCGGCAGCGTCGCGGGGTCGTAGATGACCGTTGCCCCGTCCGGCGTGGGGTCGAAGCGGATCGGGAGCGGTCCGTCCGCCACGAGGTCCGTCCGCCCGTAGGTTTTGACGAGCGCCTGGAGCGCGAGCCGCCGTCCGGCCTCGCGCTTGTCGGCCGGATGGATGTTGCGTTCATCGCCGATGTCGATCGTGACGGCCATGCCCGTATGCGGTAGCGCGAGCGTGCGGCGCTGTGCCTCGCGCACCTGCGCGAAGCCGTCACCCGTGGCGACATCGGTGCCCGGCGCGTGCATCGCAAGCTGCACGAAATAGAACGGAAGGTCGGGCTTGCCCCATCCCTCGCGGAGGAGCTCGATGAGGCGCATGTGCGACGCGAGGTAGTCGGTCGCGCGCGTCCGGTCCGATTCGCCCTGGTAGAAGATCACGCCCTTGACGCCCATGCGGAAGAACGGGTGGATCATGCCGCCCCAGGCGTTTCCGAACGTGGGAGGCGGCGTCGGGATCGGAATCGTCCGCTCGTATTGCCATTCGCCCGCGATCGGAAGCGTCATGGCCGGTTCGCCGTCTGCAACGAGCGCGGCGTCGCGACCGGGGCCGCACCACCAGGAGACGGGCTCCATCGCCGCAAGAAACACATCGAGCACGTTGACGCCCGGACGCGCCACACCGTCCGGGATCGCATAGTCGTGCGGGAGGACCATGTTCGCCTGCGACCCCGGCACCGGCGCGGCGAAATCGCGGAGTCCGCCAACGCGGACGCCGTTGAGATACGTCCGGTCGGGAAGCTGGAAGGGGCCGAGCCGGAGCATGAGCGCTTGTTCCGCCAGCTCCTCGGGCAGCGTGAAGGTCCGGCGTAACCGCAGGAGCCCGGAGCAGTCGAGGAGCTCTTTGCGCTTGTAGTCGGTCGTGATGTCGAGGACGCCGCCTCGCGCGGGATCGGGATCGGTGGCGGCCAACGCGGCGAGCGCCTCGTCGTCGTCGCCCAGTGCCAGAAGGCGTTCGCGCACGAGCGCCGCCGCGGCGCGCGCGGCGACATTGGAGGCAAGACACGCCAGCGAACGGGCGTCGGCCCCCGGATTCCGTTGTTGCGGGAGGAAATGCGCGATCGGCGGCCCCGGCCACGCGGCGTTGACGACGCCGACGACGATGTTCGAGCCCAGCGTTTCGCGAAGCGTTCGCGCGAAGTGGTAGCCGAGCGCGGGAAAGTCGCGTGCCGTGGCGGGAGAGCAGCGGTTCCAGCCCATGACAAAAGGCGGCTCGTCAAGTTCGACGGTGCAGCCGCAAAGCCCCTGGTCCAAGAAGCGGATGCCGCCATCGGTGGCGGCGGCAATCTCCTTCTCGGGATCGCCCGCGTTGCGGAGCGGCCACCAGGCGTTGGACTGCCCGGTGAGGAACCACACGTCGCCCACCATGAGATCGTCGAGCACGACGGGGGATTCGCCGTCGCTCTCGATGCGGAGGACGTGCGGGCCTCCCGGAGGCATCGCGGGGAGGGCGGCGCGCCAGGAACCGTCGTTGTCGGCTGTGGCCGACGTGACCTCCGCGCCGTTCCAGATGAGCCGGATCCGGGCTCCAGGCGCGGCTTCGCCGGAGAAACGGATCGGATCGTCCCGCTGCAGCACGGCGTGCGAAGAGAACATCCGGTTGATGCGAAGCGATCCACCTTCCGCGCAAGCGGCGGCAAGGAGGAGGGCGAGGCAGACGGTGCGGGGGATGTGGAGCATGGCCTTCCCCGTCAGCGGTAGAGGTCGAACCGGAGGACGGCGAGCCGTTGGGCGGAGGTTCGGTCGGAGTGTTCTCCCGGGGAGTTGGCACCCAGGTCGATGCGATTCGTTTCGCCGAAGCGGAGGATTCCCGTAATGTCGATGTCGGTGATGTTTCCGAAGTTGTGGTGGTGCTTGCGGACGAACCGGTTGCCGACGCGCACCCCCTTCGGCACCTCCCGCGCCCCCTCCATGTAGAGCCGCACGCGGACGCCAGAGGCCCATGCGCGCGGAACTTCAAACTCGATGAAGTCCCGCCCCTCCTCCGCGCTGCGCACATGGCCGCCCGAGAGAAGGTCGATGCTCTCCGTCGGACGGGGCCGATGGTAGAGATGGATCGAGCCGTTCATCCCCGTGAAGGCATCGCCGTCGGTGAAGTCCACCTCGAGGACGTTGCCGGTCGCCTTGAGGCGCGCCGTCACGTCGATGTCGAGATAGCTCGCCGCGGTGGCGGTCGCCAGCGTTTCCCCGTTCAGGCGAATCGTCGCAGGCGTGTTGAAGCAAGGGCCGACCCACGCCCCGCAGACGAGAAGGATCTCGCCGCCCGCCTCCAGCCATTCCGGGACGGAGAGGTCGAACCTTTTCACGGCCGTCGCTCCACGCCCCGCCGGCCATCCCCAGAACTGGAAGGCGTCCAAGGGTACGTCCCGCAATCCGCCCGGGGGATGGGACGCGTCGCCCTCCTCCTCCTCCGCCGCCGCGAGGGGGCCGACCTCCCATCCGTCCTTCAGATCCTGGGTCGGATCCCTCCATTCGCCCTCGGCGTACATTGAAAAGTCGTGCGACGGCTTCTTGATTTCGTGCCACTGCTCCTGCGATTCGGCCCACCAGTGGTCGAGCGCGTCGCCGGGGGCGTAGCACTCGGCTTCGACGATCTTCACCTCCTGCATCGGCAGCGGGATCGTCGCCGTCGCGACGCCGTCCGCGAACGTGAATGCGGGCTCCGTCACGCCGTCGCCGCCGTAGGCGACGAACCGCCGCGGTCGCGCGCCCGTGCGCAAGGCAATCGTCACGTCCATCCTGGGGTCGTTGCCGGCTTCGGCGTTGTTTGTGGCGTTCGTTTCATTGAAGTTGCAGAGGACGGCCACGAGGTCGAGTCCATTGTGGGAGCGGTAGGGCTGCGCGAGGACGAGCCGGTCGTCCGTTTCCACGAGCGCGGGCGGATGCCCGGCTGCGGCAAGGAGATCGCGCAGAAAGACGCGCTCCACTTCGTCGGAGGGGTTCCACATGCCCTTCACGTCCTCGGATCCGCGCCAGAACATCGAGCCGAGATGCACGACCATTCCCTTGCCGACGCGCCGCGCCGTCGCGGCGATTCGGCCGTCCTCCCACGTCAGGACCGGCTCGGCGCCGTCCGCCACGATCTCCAGCGCGAAGTCGTTTTCGTGCATGCGCCGCGTCGCGCCGTGGATCGTCTGCCCGGCGAAGGAGGGGAACAGGGTGGAGTTGTCGGGAAAGACCACCTTCGGCACGTAGCCGCGGCGGCAGGCGGGCTCTTTGATTTTCGAGCCGGAGAGGGCCGCCATCGGCCAGGCGTCGGCCTTGAGCGGCGTTGATTGTCCGGTGAAGGGGTAGGCGACGAAGACGCCGCCGCTCTCGACCCAGGCCTGGATGCGGGCGACCGCCGCTTCCGGGATGATTTCGTTGCCGCAGTCGAACAGGACCTTGAAGCCCTCCATCTTGCCGTCCTCGATGCCGTCGTCGTCGAGGTAGAGCGGCGACTGCCCGATGGACTGCAGCTCGCCGCGCCCGATGTCGTAGTCCCACGGGCTGCGAACGTCCCGGATCGTTTCGTCGATGGCCGGGAACGGCGTCGGGAACGCGTCGCCGGTCAGATCCGTCCGGCGGTAGATGAGGACCTGCGGCTGCTTGAGGTCGATGTCGTAGGTGCCCATGCGGGCGAAGAGGTCCTTGTGTTCAAGCCACCACGCACGCACCTCGGGGGTGCGGGAGTAGGTCTGTGTCAGGAACACCGGCTTGTGCATGTCGAGGCCGGCGAGGAACACGCGGAGCGCGCTCGTCCGGGCCTTGGCGACGGTGTCGCAGGGTCCCGCCTGTTCGCTCGTCCCCTGGTAGCCGTAGAGTTTGCCGTAGCGCTTGTACCACGGGAAGAACCAGACGCCTTCGCCGGTGAAGTGCGCGAACGCGCCCCAGTCGCGCATGAGGCGGTTTGTGAGGCGCTGCCCGAAGTGCAGAGGCGCCATGAATTCGACGGGGGCGTCGGGATCGGCCTGGCGCATCGCGTCGAAGACCTGTTCGCAGCGCGCGGCCTTGGTGTCGCGCCGCCACGAATGCCAGAGCGTCCAGAGGCGGCAGCGCGCCTCGGACATGTTCGGATACACGGCCGGCTTCTCGGTCGAGAGAAAGACGCGGCCGTCCCAGACCGTCCCTTGCAGCACGATGTCGAGCACGTTCGACCCCTCGGCCAGTTTTTCGGTCACGTCGAGGGCGCACCACGCCCCGACTTCGACCGGCTCGCCTCCGTTGAGCGAAACGGCGTGCCGGAGCGCCCCCATGTTCATCGGGAAGAAGTAGAGCCACACGCGGTCGCCGTCTGCGAGGGCGCCACTCCACTCGAAGACGCGGCGGAAGCGGCGCTTGATGTCGCGCTGCCACGCCTGGCGCCCGTCTCGGTAGCGAGAATCGGCTATTTCGCCTTTCTTGAGGTAGAGCCAGAGGAAGTCCCAGTTGCCGGGGAAGTCGGGAAGATCCACCCATTCGGTTTCGTCCATCGCCGCCGTCCGCCAGGCGCCGGCGAGGTCGAGGACGAGGCCGGGAAGACCGGCGAAGTGCGCGAATTCCGGCACCGGCACTTCGTCCCAGAAGGCGAAGGGCCTGTCCGGGCGATTGAACATCGCGGCGGTTTCTTCGAGCGTGACACCCTTGCCGCGCAGATAGTCGTGCCAGGAGTTGGTGGCGACGGCGGAATAGTCGCTGTGCCAGTCGTACCACGGGCAGTGCACGAGCTCGCCGACGGGGTGCATCCACGAGCGCGCGCCGGGCGTCTTGACGGCCAGCATCGCGTCCTTTGTCCTCGCGGCGACGTAGCCGTAGATGTCGGGATCGTTCCACGAGAAATGCGGTCGATGCTCGTGGACGCCGTGCCAGCCGCTTTCGATCCACGGCGCAGGCTTCTCCATGCGGGCGGCGAAGCGCCGCGCCGCCCATCCCCAACTGCCGTCAGGCATGTAAAGGCGGTAGCCGATCGGGACGCCGAAATCCCCGGCGAGCTTCCGGCGCGACCAAACCCCCGGCGCGACGATGCCGTCGGAATTGTCGAAGCCTTGCAGTTCGAGCCAGTTGTCGAAGTGCAATGGCCCCATGTCGCGCAGAAAGGCGAAATCCTCGCGCGGATCGAGGCATTTCCTATCCGTTTTCGGATCGATGCCAACGTTCGTTTTCGCCTTCTCCATCCAGTTGTGGAAGTTCTCCAGCCCGCCCATGCCGTAGGTGCCCCAACGGAATGCCTTCATGTATTCCGGCACGGCGGCGGAAGCGACGAGCGAGCCGCCTGGCGGCAAGACCGCCTCCAGCGCCGCCCGGCTCTCGGCTGCATAGATCGCGGTGCGCGCGCCGTCGCGCTCGACGGCGAAGGCCGCGCCGCCGGACGTCGCGTGGATGCCGCCCTCGAAGACCACGCCCGGGTCGGCGTAGAGATCCAACAGGAACTTGCCCGCAACCGTTTCGGCCTTCTCCGGCGTCTCGCAGGCGAAGTCGAGGACGGTGACGGGGGAGGGGTGTTGCCCATCCCCGAATCCCTCCTTGTCTGGCGCGAGGATTCTCCGCTTCACCTCTGTCCGGCCGAAGCCGCGGAGGTCGGACGTTTCGGCGGTGGCTGCCGTTGCGACAATAGCCATGGCGGCGATTCCAAAGGCTTTCCTCATTTCAGTTTTCCTTTCTTGAAAGCTCGTAGCGGTGCGGGACGGGCTTGGCGAGGGCGCGGACACCGGGCCAGGCGGCGTCGCATCCCGCGAGAAGCCGCTCCTGGTCGTCCCACTCGACGGCCGATGCCGCTACGTCGTCGGCAAAGCGGAGCGCCGCGCCGTGCGTGGAGTCGCCGCCGCGCCCGGCGTTGGTGAAGCGGATGTCGGCATCGGGGAAACGCATCGGATAGTAGTCCGCGAGGATGCGGTGGCAGCCTCCGCCCGCGGTGATCGAGTCGCCGAGAAAGGCGACGCGGTCACCGGCGCGGAACAATCCCGGCGCGGGCGGAGGCTGCCGCGCCTAGCGCCGCTGCGAAAACGGGCAGGAAGAACTTCATGGCCCCGATCCCTATCGGATGATCACGATCGTCGGAGCGTGCGTCTTCATCCAGAGTTCCTTGCCGTCGTCGGAGAGGTGCACGGTGGCGCTCTGCGGCGCGATCGCCGCGTTCCAGGACGCAAGCAACGCGTCCGAAATGTCAAGTTTCTTGCCTGTCGAGACAAGCGGGACGTCGCCGCCGCCCGCCTTGTTGAAAGCCTTTGCGTCAATCTCGAGCTGCGTGTCGTCGTCAAACTGGACGCTGCTGTCCCCCCCGGTCATCTGGAGAGGCGCCTCGAGCCAGCCGGCGGCCGGAACCTCGAAGCGGAGGATCGCGCCGTTCTGGAACGTGGAATTGTACGGGCTGGGCGTGACGAGCTTTGGCGCCGCGCCGGCGAAGACAAAGCGTGTCCGGCCCGCGACCTCCGCCGCGGGGTTGTTCCAGACCGCGCGAAGTGGCCCCGCGAGGTTGAACGTGCCGTTCGAGACGACGACCGCGTTGTCGAAGCCGGTGATGGTCAAGAAGAACGGCCATGTCAGTGTCGCGCCGTCACCGACATGAATGACGTTCTCGTTGCCGTTCGTATGCGAGCCAAGGACGAGCGATCTCGTGGGATGGACACCCGTCAGCGTGGATCCCGCGCCCTCGATGCGCAGCTCGTTGCCGATGCCGCGCACGATCGTCGTCCCGTCCGGGGCGTAGCCCCATTGGGATTCGCTATAGGCCTCCGTGAGATAGAGAGAACCATTGACTTCGACCTGCGCGCCGTCCAGGACCTCGAAACGGTTGGAGCAGGACCCCCCCTGTCCGATGTTGATGGCATAGGAGCCGCCGCCGAACTTCGCGGTCGTCCCCGCGCCGGAAACGGACAGGACATTGCCGAAATAGGGAGCGATGGTGCCCACGATCGTCGTTCCGTTCGTCGCGTAGAAAGTCGAGCCGCCGAGGATCTCGACCCGGTTGGAGTAGCACTGCCCGCCGTGCTGCGCCACACGCTGCTTGAAGTCCGTATGCTGGTTGCCGACAAGGACTGCCCACGCATCGACCGTCGAACCATGATCCACCGTGACGGTGTTCCATGCGGACACGTAGGATACAATCCTCGCCGCGTCAGAGAGGGCGCCCTTCACCTCGCCGCCGCACGAAAGCCCCTTCAGCTTTGCAAACGCCCCGTGATCGACCCGAAGGCGGTTGAAGGAGCCGCGCCGACCCACCGCCGTCGGAACATCGGTGTCGCTGCTGTCGTTCCGGATTGACGACCCCGTGCCTGTCACGACCAGTTCATTCCCGTTGGAGTGGTAGTCCACGTTTTGGAAGATCCCGCCGTAGCCGATCGCCGTTTGCCGTGGCAAGACGAGCGAAGCGCCATTCTCGACGATCAGCCGGTTGCCACCGTAGTTGCCGCCGTAGCCGAAGCGAAAGTTGCCGTTTGTCGTGGCCGCAGGGACTGGCTCGACGACGGTTCCCGCACCGGAGATCGTCAGGACGTCGCCGCACCCGCCTTCGGATACGTTCCACAGATTTCCGCCGAGGCTAAAGCCGCATGACGACGCGTCCGTCGCCGCATGGTAACGCAGCCGCGAACCGCCCGAAATCTCGTTCGTCGAATTGAAGCCGCCGAACATGAAGTGGACTCCCTCGGCCTCCGCACCGTCGAGCAGACGAAACCGCACACCAAGCTTGTCTGGCGCCATAATGCGGTTGACGTAGGAGCCGACAAAGCGCGTCCCGGAACCCGTGACAGTCAGCGTCATGCCGGGGTGATTGCCGTTATCGGCGACAACGTTATTCGTCGTCGTGCCGCTGACAAACTGCACCGTCCCGCCGCCCGTGAAGGTCGCCGACGTTCCCAGGTTGCGCCAGTACTGTGATCCCGCCCAATTCGCCGTCAGGACATGGCCGTCCAGGTCGAAGGTGACGTTGTTGTTCAGGTAGTTGGACTTGATCGGGCCAGGCGGAACGTCCGTGCTGTTGCCATCGGTGAGCGGCTGTTTGACCGTGGCGTCGGCGGAGAGCGAAACGGTGCAGTCGTTGGTGAACACCATCGTGGAGGTCGTGATGTCGCCGTCCCAGTTGGCGGCGTCGTTGATGTCTCCGGACGCGCCGCCGGTCCAGACGGCGGCGGAAGCGGACAAGGCCATCGCGAAGGCGAGTGCGACGGCAAACGGAAAGACGCAGGAACGATGAACAAGTAGATTCATGGCGATTTCGTTGGGTTGGGGGTTGGTTGTGAATCGGGAAAGAGCCTCTTCCATTGTATGCCTATTTTTATCAAACCAACGAATTTGTCAAGTCGGCGAGAATTTTATAGTACTAACCCGGCCACAAATAGCGCTGCGCACGGGGATTCAGGCATGGGGAGCTGGAATTTGGAGTTGGGAAAGGGGCACGGACATTCCCGTCCGTGTCAAGGGTTGGAAAATCCGTGCAGTATGAATTGTGGCCGAGTTCGTATTGTCATTCGACGCAGCCGAGCGCCACCGAGTCGATGGTCATCGTGGCTTCCGGCGGCCAGCCCCAGGCTTTGCCCTTCCAGTCGACGGGCACCGTCCAGCGGTGCCACAGTTCGAGGGTCTGCTCCTGGCCGGGCTTGACGAGCTCGGTCACGTTGATCAGCTCGCGGTTCCCGAAGGGCTTGAGCCCGCCGAGGTTGTAGCCCACGCCGTCGATGACGACCGACGACACCGTGTTTTCAGGATGGACGATGCGGAAGTAGACGTCCTTCCCGTCCCAGGACGCGGGGATCGTGAATTTGCGGCGCAAGAACCGGCACGCATTGCGGCCGGGGATTTTCCCGGGCTGCTCCGTGACAAAGTCCTTCATCACGCACGTCCAGTCGCCGTCCAGCGAAATCGTTTCGGCGAACGGCTTCTCTTCGTGCATCCAGACGACGTCGCAAATGCCCGCCGTGAAGAGCTTGCCGCCTTCGACGCGGATTTCGAGCGTGTTTTCGCCGCCGTAGTTCAGCAGCGCGCTGACGTCCGTCGCCTGTTCGCCGTTCAGCTCGCGGTGGACGCGCGCCTGGTCGAAATCGCGGAACGGCGTGCCGTTCATGAGGAGCGTCGCCTGGTCGTAGATCGTCTTCGTGGTGTAGCGGACGACGAACGTCGCGCCCTTCTTCTCCGCCGGGATCGTGAACCGGGCGCGATAGACGGCGGGGCCGCGGTAGTCCTTGAGATCCGGAAATTGCAGCTTCCACGTCTGGTTCTTCGCCGGGCGCCAGTCGCCCTTGGAGGGGTCGGTCGTGAACTCCCATTCGTCGAACGTGAGGATGTCGCTCCCGGGCGCCTTCACCTGCGGGAACGCGTGGTCGGGGCCTTTCTTCCAGTAGGTGACCTTCTCGTCCCACCACGTCTGGAGGGCGTCCGTCACGGGGATGGGTTTCGCCGCCGCGAAGATGCGCGTCTTCCAAGGCCCCAGCTCGATCTCGGGCAGCCGCACGAAGCCGTCCGAGTAGATCCATCCGGCGACGTCCGCGCCGGTGAAGGCGTCGTACACGCGCACGGGCTTTTCGGCGGTCTTGAACGCGAGCGCGCTCGTCACCGCGTACGGCGCGTTGGAAGCCGTGTCGTACGCCACGTTGAAGGCGATGAGCCAGTCTTCGAGGCCGTCCTTGGACGTCGCCTTGCGCGTCCAGACGTTGTACGAGGAGGCGTCCGCGTTTCGTTCCGCGCCGAGCTGCGCGAAGAGCTGGTCGGTGAGGTCGTTGTACCGCGACGGCACCCACTTGCCCTGGATGTCGCTCGCTTCGCGCCAGAAGCCGCTCGCGAGGGTGACGACGCGACCCTTGCCGACCTTCCGCACGCCGGCGGCGATCGTGCCGTCCGCCCACGTGGCCAGGACGTCGGCGTCGGACGCCGTTTTTTCGAGCGCGCGGTTCCAGCGCCAGTTCGCGGCCGTGTGCTTGCCGTAGCCGTTGGCGTTGAACGTCCTGCCGGCCCAGAGGGGGAACGTCGCGTTGCCGGCCGCGAACGAAAGCGTCTTCACGCCCGGCTTGAGATCCGTCGTGCGGAAGCCGGACAGCGCCGCCAGCGGATGCGCGTCGCGCTCCGTTTCCGTGTGGCGGCCCGTTTCCGTGAAGGCGACGAACGTGCCGCCCGCCTCCACGTACCGGCGGAGGTCGTCCACGATGCCGTCGTTCATCACGTCCGCGCCGCAGTCCAGCAGGAGCGGATATTGCTCCGGCGTCACGAGTCCGCGCCGGAGCGCCTTCTCGTGGGTCATGGTGGCGTCGTAATGGACGGACTGCATCTCGCCGCGGGCGAGGTTCCACTGGTAGACCCCTTCGGTGCCGCACAGGCTCGAGAGCGTGGAGGCGAAAAGCGCCACGCGCGGCTCGTCCACCAGGTACTTGCCGACGAGGCGCGTGATCGGCATGCGCGCGGTCATGCCGCCGGTCTTCGCCTCGAAGTCCATGTACTGCTCGATGTCCATGAAAACGGCGGTCGACGACGCGCCCGTGTAGAAGATCGTCCCGAAGTTGCGGTCGAAGCGATCGTCGGCGGCCACGTCGCGCGAGGGTTCGCCGATGAAGTAGAAGCCGTACTGGCGCCCCATGTCGGGCAAAAAGGGGAAGTAGAAGCCGTCCGTGGCGGTGGACTGCATCGCGAAGCCGTTTTCCGCGAACGTCGGCGCCATTTCGGACAGGATCGGCATGTCGGCGCCGGAGATGGCGATCGGGCGGTCGGGATCGAGCGCGCGCCCGGCGAGGAACACCTTCAGGTTGCGTTCGATGATCTTGCCGTCCTGGAAGTTGATGTTGTCGAGGTGCCGCGCGTTCGCGCGGGGATCCGCGTAAGGGAAGTTCTGCGCCGGGTTCGGGGAAAGCGAGACGGGGCCCGTGATGCGGCCGCAACAGCGGCCGCCGGGCATTTCGATCACCAGCTCGTCCGTGCCGTCGTTGCGCAGCGCGCCGGGCTCGATCGCCGCGCCCATGAGCGTGCAGACGCCGCCGGCGTCGGAAACGGAATGCCGCCCGTTCGCCCACAGGTGGAAGCGCCCGCCGTCCATCAGGAACCCGACGAGCCGCACGTAAAGCGTCTTCGACCGGTTCGCCGCGAGCCAGTCGCTCGCCGGGAGCGTCGCCTTGTACCAGCAGCGCCCCGATTCGAGGTAGTTGCAGCGCTGCGAAGGCGGCATCGGGGCGTCCACCCAGACCGCGTCCGCCGACGGCGGCACGCCGGTCTCCACCGTCTTGTCCTCGACCCAGCCCTTCGCACCCTGCCACGTGCGCGCCTCGGGGGCCTTGGCCCATTGCCAGTCCAGGCCGAAGATGTCGAGCCGATCCGGATCCCAGTCGCCGCCCTTGAGGTCGATGAGCTGCATCGGCGGCACGTCGCGCCACCGGCGGTACGCCTTCCGGTCGCCCGTCCAGCGTTCGGAGAGTTCCGCCAGCGTGTACCGGGACATGAGCCAGTGCCGCTGGGCTTCGAGGCCTTCCTCGGAGGCGTCCCACAAAATGCCGAACATCCCCTTCCCCAACTGGTCGCCGATCGGCTTGCCGCAGTAGAACTGCCAGCCGCCGAGGCCGGGGTTCCCGACGTAGCGCTCGATCGTCTGCTTCTGGAACGCGAGCATCGGGGACGTCGCTTCGGGGAAGCCGGGACCGTCGTTGTCGAACGGCATGCCCTCCACGCCCTGGATCCATTCGGTGACGAGCGTGTGCGTCTGGACCTTCGCGCACTTCTCCGGGTTCGCGTCGCGCATCCACGGCGGCATCTGCCCCGCGAACGTCGGGCAAAGCGTCAGCATGGAGCCGGCCCTGGCGGCTTCGTCGACGCCGAAGTCCCACGGCAGGTACGAATAGACGCCGGGGCCCTTGGTGCCGGCCACGTCGATGCCGTGCGAGACGAGCCCGCCGATGCCGACCTTCTCCGCGAACGTCCAGTGGTTCTCCACGCCGTAGCCCAGGAAGGAATCCATCGGGCGCTTGTAGAACTTCAGCGCCCGGAGGTCGTAGTAGTCGAGGTAGGGCGGATACGTCTTCGGCTCGGGGAAGCGAAGCCCGCCGTCCTTCGCGAGGGCTCGCTTGAGCGTCCCGGCGTCGGGGGCGTCGAGCACCTTCACGAGGCGTTCGTCCGCAATCGCGACGGTGGCGGCGCGGCCGCTCGCAAACGTGAACACGCGCGCCGCGCCGCGCGCCGTCTCGACGGTCTCCACCGTCGGACGGAGCGCGCTGATGCCCGCAAGATCCCGGAGGAGCTTGGCATACACCGTTTCCGCCACGGCGGCGTTTTCGCACGTGAATTCGACCGCGCCTTTTTCAAACGCCGCCGCCACGGCGCCGCCGTACCCGCGCAGCTTCACACCGTCCGCAAAGCCGACCGCGCAAACCGCCACCGCCGAAACGGCGACGCCCAGACACTTTCTCGTCATCGCCTGTGATCCCGTTGTCGACGTCAACGAATGATCAGGAGCGTCGCCGGCGCCGAGAGCGCAAACCTCATCGACGTGTCGGTTGCCCTCAGCGAAACGGAAAAATGGTTCGCCAAGTCCGGATCGACAACCGACGCCCGGAACAACGCCTTGGACGCCGCATCCGTGGAGGCATACGCGAAACACGTCCGCTCCTGCGCAGTCGCGTTGTCGGCGACCATCGCGAGCGGATCGCCTTCGAGCGCGAAGGCGCCGATGCCGGAGAACGCCGCCGCCCATTCGCCGCCTTCGGACTCGACGGTCAGATCGCCGCCGCCGAAATTGGCCGTGCCCGCAATCCGCGCGCCGTCCTTCAGGACGATCCGCCTCACGCCGCTCAAGTCGGCGTTGTCGAAGACGTTCGTTCCGCCGGCGACCACCAGCGTGCCGTCGCCCGTGATCGCGCCGGAAAACACCGCGTCGGGATCGACGCCGTTGAGCGTGAGAACGGAAAAACCGCTCATGGCGATCCCGCCGGCGCCATCCAGCCCGCCGACCGTTTCGGCCGCATGGGCCATCGTGTAGTCGGCGGCGGGGCCCAGTTCCAGCACGCGGTCGTCGCGGAACGCATCAAAGGATTCCACGGCGGCGACGGCGGAAAGATCCACGGCTTTCTTGTAGAAGAACGTGTGCCCCATGTAAACGTTGCCGTTCCAGCTTCCATAGAGGTCGGCCGAATCGATCGGATGGTACGTCGCGCCGTCGAACGACACGTCGAGCGTCCACTTGGTCACGCAACGCTTGAGCCCTTGCACGTTGTCGCCGCAGAACAGACGATACTGGTCGAAATCGACCGGCCCGCCCAGCTCGATCACGAAGGCGTACCCGTTCGCCACCGAAGCGGCGTCCAAGCCGCCCCAGGTGGCCATCGCACCTCCGACCGCCTTGTTGGCGTCGTACCCGTTCCACTCCTCGCTCGGCATTCGCGCGGTGGCGTCGATGAGCCCTGCGGCCGGCGTCTTCAGACCGTCCGCCCGGTAGGCGACCGTTCCGGCGGGCCACGGAACCTTCTCGCCGTTCTTGTTGATTTCAAGCTCGCTCAACTGAAGCATAACCCCCTCGCCCGCGCCCGAATTGCCCCCGCTGATTTCCGTCACCCGGATGCGGATGTACTGGAAAGCCCCCGTCGAGTCGAACGCGCCGGAGATGCGGTTGCCCTCGAAGGAGGGCAGCGTTTCGGCGCCGGGGAGCGGCCCCTGGACGTCGGCGTCGTGGTCGCGCGGCGGCCAACCGTACAAGGCCTGGAAATCGAACGTCTCGTAGTTCACGTTGACGACTTCCCACGTGATGCCGTCCAGGCTCGATTCGAGCGCCCATTTCCCGGCCCAGTAGGCGGGGTTGGGCGCATTGGAAAACGACGGCACGCGGACGCCGAAGTAGTCAAACGTCGTCATGCCGTCGAGGGTCATGGTGAGGGCCGGGCTGTCGCGGACGCCGGTGCCGAACTCGTTCTGGATGTTGACCTGGCAGTAGTTGTTCGTGGCGCCGTCGAGCAGGTTCCGGTACGTCGTGATTTCATGCGAATAGCCGTAGGCGTTCTGATCGCTGAGCGACCCGCCGGTGTAGTTCGTGGTCATGTAGCCATCGTAAAACCCATGCAGCACCGGCGGCACCGCGATGAACTCCCCGTCGAGCGAAAATTCGAGCTCGGCGGTTTGCGAAACCTTTGTACTGGTTCCTGAAATCGGCGCATAGCGGATGAAGCGCGCCACCGTCGGCGCGGTTTCGGGATAGTCCACCGTCGCCCCGGCCCAATCGACGGTGCCATGCAAGGCGTTCGCGACCGGGTTTTCAAACCGATCGACGAGCGTCGGCATCCGGCGGCAGCGGATGTTCCCGCGCATGTCGAGGCTGAGCGGCGCCGCCGCGCTGTCGAAGGCGAGCGGCATCGCCGCCGGGTTCTCCGCCGTGCCGGCAAGCGTCCACGTGCGCGCGGCGCCCGTGTTGTAAAGGTAGAACGCGGTCGAGTTCGAGCGTGGCGCCGCTGGCGATCGACACCGAGGCGGACGCCGGGAAGACGGGAATCGGGTTCAGGCAGTTGACGGGATCCATGCGAGGGCCGTAGCCCCAAGTGCCATCGACCATGTCTCGTCCATAGCCTGCCGTGCAGAACGTCTCCTGGTCGTCAAAGCGGTACCAGTCAATACCCTCCGCGCCGTCCACGCCCACGTCCACGCTGAACGCATACGGCGTGCGACCGGAGGAAATCGTCGCGGCGGCGATGCGGTAGCCGTCGAAGACGACGTTCGCCCCCATGTCGATCGTGACATAGACCGGCCAGTAGTTCACCGACCAGTCCGTCGCTTCGGAATGCCCCACGGTCAGGATTTTCGAAGCGTCCGTGTTGTCGGAGTTGACGGCGGTCGTTCCGGCCGGGTACGCGACGTCGGCATTGGCGAGCGTCACGCCGAAATACCCCATCTGGGTCATCGTCCCGGCGTTCTGCGTGCGCCAGGGGTTTTTCGCGCGCGGCGTGAACCGCAAGTACCGGGCCGACGTCGTCTTGGTCTGGGCGATCCTCAGCGTCCCGCCCTGCACCTCGACGGCGGAAACGGCGAGCGTCGACGTCCCCAGGTCGATCCGGCCCGCGCCGGTCTTGACGAGACGGATGTTCGCCCCGATCGAGCCGAGGAAGGACGACTCCGCGTCGTCCGCGCCGATGGTCAGCGTGGCCGGCGCGCCGGTGTTGACGATGGCCGAGTTCGCGTTGGTGCTCGAAAGCGCGCCGACCGTCGTGTCCGCCCCGGCGAGGTCGAAGGTCCCGCCGTCCAATGCCAGGGGTTGCGCGGCATGCAGGAGGCACGCCGCCATTCCCAACACGAAAGTCATCAGAGTTTTGTATGCTTTGTTCATGCTTGCTACTCCTCCGTTCTTGTTCGAACCGTTGACGCGGTTTGTTGTGGAAAACAGCCCAACCTGGGTTGAGGTTGTTGACGTTGCAAGAGAAAAAACCTTTTCCATTGAGCAACACGGTTTTATCAAACCAAGCGAGGCATTGTCAACCCAGGCGCGAATTTTATAGTAACTTTTTTTGCATAATGCCGCGTGAAGCGGCTTGGGAAGCAGCCGACGGGAATCGACGGGAGTCTGTGGCTCCGGGAGAAGGGATCGTTTTCAGTTTGAAATCAGGGAACCAGGAATGTTTCCGCCTCTGCCACAGGGTCTTTGCGCGTTTTGCGGGCATTGCGCGAACCTTGTATCCCGCCAAGGCCGCCAAGCTGGCAAGGGACGCCGCCGCGTCCGAAGGGGACGCGGCGCCAGCCGGTTTCGGCGGATCCGGCCATCTTGTCGGGCCAGGGGGCGACGGGATAGCCGCGGGGGTCTTTCGAGGGGCCGCCGTAGACGCGGTCGGGGAAACCGGCTTCGGACCAGTCGTAAACGCCTTGCAGGATGTCGGGCGCAATCCCCTTTTCCCGCCAATCGACGAGGGCGCTCCACATGTCGGCCAGGTCGCAGATGCCTTGGTGGTGGCCGGAGCCGTGGGCGCGTCCGGGATTGAGGTAGAGGCGGAAGAAATCGGAAAGCTTCTCCACGCCGCCGGCGGCGTGCGCGGCGGCTTCGGCGTAGGCGATGTGGGCGGTCGGCTCGCAAATGTCGTCTTCGAGCCCGGCGGTCATCAACAGCTTGCCGCCGCGTGCGGCGAAGCGCGACAGATCGGGATCCATGGCGTTGAAAACCGCGCCGGGGCCGGATGCCCAGCGTTCGAGTTCGTCGTCCGTGATGGAGAGCAGCGGCCGGTTCCGGCCGTCGAGCCAGTTCCAAAGCCAGGATTCGCTGTCGGCGTAGTCTTTGCCGATCCAGACGGAGAGGCGCGCGCCGAAGGGCAGGCCGTAGGAGGCGCGACGCCCGTTCACGACGGCGCCGGTCCAGATGCGGTGGAACCGCGCGCGGAGGTCCGGGTCGCCGAGGGAGGCGTCGCGCGAGGCGGCGAGGGCGAGGATGCCGTCCTCGTCCGCCTGAGTCCAGCGGCCGTCCGTGAGGAATCGCCCGGCGGCGTAGGGTTCGTCCTTGTCGGCGAACCAATCGAGGACGGCGCGCTCCACGACGGCGATCTGCGCGTCGGAAATCGCGCGGGCGCCGTCGGGGCGGGAAATCTGGCGCATGTTCCAGACGTATTTGACGTGGTAGGAAACGCGGGCGAGGGCGGGGACGATGGCGAGGACGGCGTCGTAGTCGTCCGGATAACGCTGGGCTTCCATGAGCCCCTGGTTGCCGCCGGTGGAAGCGCCGTAGAAATAGGCGCGGACCGGCGGGCGTCCGTAGAACGTCTCCGCGAGCGCCTTGGCGGAGCGGGTCATGAGGTGCGTGGCACGGTGGGCGAAGTCCTCCCAGACTTCGGGCTTGCCGAAGGCGCGGTTGTCCGAGGTGCCGAGATCGGTGTGGACGACGGCGTCGCCCACGCGGGCGAAGGCGGGCATGGCGGACGGCGCGCCGCCTCCCCCGCCGCCGTTGCCCTGCCCCCAGAGCCGGCCCGTCCAGCGCTCCGGCGGGGGCAAAATGACCTGGCAGCGGATCAGCGAATCGGACGAAGGGCGGAGCGCGTAGTCGATGCGCAGCCCTTCCGGGATTTCGGCGCGGGCCGTCTCGACGCCGCCGCATGCGGACAGCGCTGCTGCAAAGGTTTTCATGGTGCGTCCCCATGCGTGTCGAAGGTGATCGACAGCGTGTTGGCGCCGTCGCGGAGGGCGTCGAACGGGACGAACGGCGAGGCAAGGGGCTTGCCGTTGAGTGTCAGGCGGGCGGTGTCCGCCGCGCCGCGGCCGGTCATCTCGATGTCGAGCGTCGCGCCGCGCAGATGGAGCCCGCGCACGGCGAAGGGGATGCCGTCGTTCATCGGACGGAACGAGACGCCGTCCCGGGAGACGCCGAGCCCGAGCCAGAGGTCGAGCGCGTCGGCGAACCAGCCCTTGGCGGCGAAGAACTGCTTGTTGCCAAGCTCGTCGGAATAGTCCGCCGGGTCGGCGTTGACGACGTCGGCGGTCTGGCCTTCCGGATAGGTGAGGACGCGGCCGTGCGAGCCGACGATGCGCCGGAAGCGCGCGAGCGCGCCGGTGCGGCCGGCGGCGTTCTGCACGTTCCAGAAGGTGCGATCCTGCACGGGGTAGTAGGCGCCGAACTGGTTGCCGTCCGAGCAGCGGATCGAGGAGTCGGCGGCGTACATGGCGAGGCGGTCGCCGACGAGGAAGCGGCGCTCCATGTAGGCGGCGGATTCGCCGTAGTCGACGCCGCCCGCCGCGGCCTCGACCCACCGGTAGATGTCGCGGGCGAAGCGGGAGACGTGGTAGAAGCCGTGGAGCGGACGGTAGGGGCGCGGGCGGGCGGCCCGGGCGTCCCAGGAGTCGAACCAATAGTGGGTGTCGGCGTCCCAGAACTTCGCGACGAGGTCGGCGGCGGCCTCGTCGACGCCCTCGTCCTCGCCGGAAAGCTCGCGCCAGGCGCAAAGCCCCTGCCAATAAACGGAGCAGTTGGCCAGGCAGAAGTCGTCCTTCTCCTGTTCAAGCGGGTAGCGCTCGTCGGGAATCCAGCCCTGTCCGCGCGGCAGGTGGAACGGCGCGACTTCCTCGCGGACGCGGCGCACGAGGCTCCGCGCAAAATCCATGCACGCGGCCTTGAAGGCCTCGTCGCCGGTCGCGTTGACGTATTCATCGAACAGGATCAGCCAGAAGGCGGCGTTGACCGGGTTGAAGCAGACTTCGCCCGGCATGGAGGCGTTTGCCTCCTGGAAGGCGAAATCCGTCGTGTAGGCGTGTTCGATCATGCCGTCCGTGCCGGCGTTGTCGCGGAAGAAGGCGAGCATCCGGCGCACCTCGGCGGCGCGGCCGCAGAGCGCCAGCGCGCCCGAATGGACCAGCGCGTCCCAGCCCCAGACCCAGTAGGTCGGCGAGGCGCGGAACGCGCCGAGGCCGTCCACTTCGTACGCCGCCGCCATCGCCGGGACGAAGCCGAGGTGGCCGTCCACGAAGGCGTCGCCGGTCTCGAAGCGGACGTCGGGCGCGCGGCGGGCCGCGAAATCGGCGAAGACGCGATCCACGCGCGCCGGGGAAAGCGCCTCGTCCGGCGCGCGGTCGAAGACCCACCAGAAGAGATGGGTGGAACCGTCCGCGGCCGGCAAGGGAGCGCGTTCCTCCAGTTCGAAGCGGAAGTCCTGCGTGAGGTCGGGGCTGCGGGCGAAGGTGCGGGGATCGACGGTCGAGTTGATCGGGAACGCGACGGGATGGGCCGAGCCGATTTCCATCGTCACGACCGCGCCGCCGTCGAACGTGGCGGCGGCGACGAGGACGCCGCGCTCCCGGTCGACGCGCCACGTCGCGCCCTGCCCCATGCCGGGGTTCATCTGGACGAGGCGGCAGCGGACGTCCTTGCCGGAGGGGTTCGACAGCACCGTCACGCGCCGGAAGAGCGCGTTGCGGTCGAGCACGAGCTCGTGGCGGAGCCGCACGTCTTCAAGCGTGCATTCGCTGCGATAGCCGAAGGGATAATGGACGGTGTTCTCGAACGTCAGGCGGTAGGGGCGGCCGTCGATCAGCGCCTGCACGACCATGCAGCGCAGGAAGGCGCACTGCTCGTTGGAGCTGAAGAAGCGCTGGCTCTTGAAGGGCTGCTTCCCGACGTAGTCCAGCTCGAAGACGCCGGCGATGTCGGCGACCTTGGCGGAGATGCGCCCGGACAGGTAGAAGTTGCGCCGGACGCCGAAGCCCGACGCGGCAAAAGGAAGGCCGTTTTCAAATGCAATGGACATGGTTGACGACTCCGGATGAGGATCACGCTTCAATGGACTTGCCAATTCACTTTTCTGCTTCATGCTATCACCGTGTGGAAGGTTCGATCGAGTCCTTGGGCGGCGAACGGCACGTAGGCGCCGTCGAGGCCGCGGGCGTAGGCGGCGAGCGTCGTACGGGCGAGGGACGAGGCAGGGTCGCAGGCGGCGAGTGCGCGGGCAAGGTAGAGCTCCTTGAGCTGGCTGTTGCGGAGCGATGTGTTGCAGGCGTCGGCATCGGTGCGTTCGATGAGTTTCTTGAAGTCCGTCGTTGCATGGTCCCCCATGCCCGGCGCCTGCAACAGGCGCTCGAGATCGGGCGCGGCGGCGGGATCGGGATTCGCGAGAAGCGCGAGGCCGATCGCCCGGAAATGCGAAAACGGCATCTCGGGCGCGAGGGAACGCAAGCAGGCCAGCACCGCGTCGCGGTCGCCGCCGATCCGCGAAAGGGCGATCAGTTTTGCGTCGAACCGGCTCATGCAGGGGCCGAACTGGCCCATGCCGCGGTAATCCCAGCCGTCGTCCCACGCGCCGTCGCGCACGGCGGCGGCGAGAAGGGCCTTGCCGCGGGCGTCGCCCGTGAAGGCGAGCGCGAGCGCGAGCTCCGGATCGTCGGGGGCGGCGGCGAAGCGCGCCGCGAGGTCGGCGCGGGCGGCGGATCCGTCACCGACAAAAAGCGCGGCCGCGTCGCGCCACGGGTCGTCCGGCGCGAACGCGCTCTCGACGTCGACGTCCTCCGCGACGGAAGCGTCGAAGTGGCCGTCGGCGGCCAGTTCGCGCTGGATCGGCCGGAGGTCGAGCGCACGGAGCGGGCAGCCGTTTCGGGCGGCCGCGGCGGCGACGAGCCCCGCCGCATAGCCCTGGTTCTGCACATCGGCCTGCATGCGCACAAGCGGCATGCAGTCGCGGTGCGCGGCGATGCCGAGCCCGGTCGAGAGGATTCCCTCGAGGCCGCGCGGCAGCAGCGCACGGAGCGGAATCGCGGCGAGGTGGCCGTCGTGCGCCGTCGGACGGATCATGAAGAGCGGATGGACGATGAACCCGTGCGTGTCGAAGTTGCTGTAGGCGACATTGATCGTGTCCCGGTAGCGGCGGTTGGCGAAGAAATCCTGGGGTTGCAGCGTGAGGTCGCCCACAATGCGGCGCCGTTCGCGCGTGTTGAGGTTGGGGCAGACGTCGAAGACGTCGGTGAACTTCGCCCGCGACATCACGAAGGCGCGCGTCGCGTCGACGACGTCCTGGTCGACGATGAACTGGTAGTCGGTGTTGGTGTAGGTCGAATAGAGCCGGACGGGCGGGATGCCCGCGCCCTGGAGGGCGGGCTCGACCGCCAGGTCGCCGGACGACGTTCCGGCGCCTGCGGCTGCGGCGACGTCCGCCGCGCCGGTCGCGTCCACGACCACGCGGGCGCGCACGATGCCGCATCCGTGGGGACCCGCGACCACGGCGCCCGCGACGCGCCGGCCGCCGCAGGCGACAAGCGCGGCGACCGCCTGCGTGCCGAACCATACCGACGCGCCGGCGCGCACCGCCTCGCGGAGAAACCACGCCTCCTTCCACCCGCCGTCGAAAAACGGATCCTCCCGCTTCCAGAAGGGATCCGCGTCCATCGCGTAAACCCCGTCGTCGACCTCCCGCGTGAATCCGACGCGACGGCCGTAGTAGTACGAGCTGGTGCGGCCGACGGTCATGCAGCCGCCCAGCGCGTGCAGCGCGTCGAGGCAGAGGGTGCGCGCTCCCGCTCGGGCGGCGGCGATCGCCGCGGGCGCGCCGGCCGTGCCGCCGCCCACGACGAGCACGTCGACCTCGTCGAAGACCGGGAAGCCCGCGAGAACGAAATCGACCGTCGGACGATCGCCAAAGCGGCAGGACGGATCCTTGCGGACGATTTCCTCGCCTGCGGCGGGCGGCGCGGCGTCCGCGGCTCCTCCGGCGGCCCGGAGCGAAGACGCCGCCGTGTCCGGCAGGCGTTTCGCGAGCGCGGCGGCGGCGCGCCCGGCGCCGGCCACCGGAAGGAACAGCGGGCGCTCCGCGCAGGGCGCGAGCGGCGCGGCGGTGCGGCGTTCGAACCCGAAGGACGGCACGGCGGACATCGCCCGCGTCCGCCCGCACCACGAGGCGAAGCGGAGCGCGGCAGTGGCGGCAGCGCACGTGGCGGGGGTGTCGTCGGTGAAATCGAACTCGATCGAGGCGCGGAACAGTTGCGTGTCGTGGTCGGGCCCGTCGGGGAAGCGGACCGGAAGCGCCTCGACGCGGAGCCCCTCGCGCGGTTCGGCGGCGCCGCCCGCGAGGATGTGCGAGACCGTGCGGCGACCGGGCTGGAACGGCGCCATCGCGACCCCCGCCGATTCCAGGGCCTGGAGGCGCGAGGTGGCGTCGACGACGGTCTTGGCCTTCACGGCGACGAACCCGCTCCGCGTGCCGAAGACCCAGCCGGCGAAGGATCCCTCCGCGCCGGCGAGCGGGCGCACGGGATGCATCCCGAAGAGGAACCCGATTCCCGCGTCGATGACCCAGCGGTCGAGCGTTCGCTTCACCTCGAACGGCGTGGCGAAATGGTCGAGGCCGGCCGCGCGGCGGAATGCGTCGGCGGCGGCGCCCTGGAGGTCGAGCGTGAGGCAGAGGTCCTCGCCGAAGGAGGAGAACGGCGTCGCAAGGAAGACCGACGCACCGGCGGCGCGTGCCTCAAGGGCCTCGCGCACTGCGGGCGTCGTGCCGCCGATGAACAGGACGTCGCAGGAAGCGACGATGGGGATCGGAAGTTTCATGGGAGAGGGCCTTCCATTTTGCAGGGTTCTTGTTTCGCCGTGCGGACGCGGGGCTCGTTCTCGCCCCGCTGGATGCGTCCGTCGGGACTGTGGGTGCGTACAGGATCCGCTTCGTGTGGTCCGCAAGCGGGCTTGGCGCGGCAAGGGTTTCGTCGATGATCGTTCATGGAGACGGGATCTCCTGGGGGGATGCCGGATCCTGCGGACGGCTCAGATACACAATGTCGGAGGTACGTCCGGGGGGAAGCGGGCTTCCGAACAGATCCGTCGCGTCGCAGCCGGCGGGGATGGGAAACGATACGTCCTGCGGGGCATCGTCCGCAAGAAAAACCCAGGCATCGGAGGAATCGCCGGGAAGGCGGATCCGCCACGCTTCCCATCCCGGGGCCGGCGGATCGGCCGGCTCGAGCGTGGCGTCGGCGGGGATGGCGGCCCCGTAGGCGGCGACGGCGCGTCCCCGGTCGCCGGGGATGCCGGTGGCCGGGGAAGCGGGATCGCCGTCTGGCACCGAAGGGCCATGCGCGAGGAAGGACAGGGCGACGCCTGCGGCCCGCTCCCGCACGAGCTGCCGGACGAGGTCGGAGGGCGTCCCCGCCGGGCCTCCACCGATGTCCCAGACGGGCGTCGATACCATTCCGGGAACGGGACCGAGGGTTTTCCCCCGAATGGAACGAAGCCGGTCCGCGCTTGGCGTCTCGACGCCGAGCAGGTCGGGGGCGGGATCGAGACTCCGGAAGAGATCGTTGGCGGCCGCGGGATCGGTCCAGGCATCGGGAAGATCGACGAGGAGCCGGGCTTCGGGCGCCCGGCTGCGGAACAAGGGCGCGAGATCGGTCCAGAGCGCGAGGAGCGTGGCGCGGTGCATCCTCCGATCCTCCGGCGTGGCCGTGCGGGGCGGACGGAGGAGGAAGCCGTCGAATTCGATCGCGGCGACATCGCGATAGCGGGCGGCGAGGAGCCCCCAGGCCTTGCGCCAGGCGGCGAGGTCCGCCGGGAGCCCCGTCCGCGGGTCACGGCCGACCCAGCGGGGGCGCCCGGAAAGGCGTAGCACGACGGCCCTGCCGGCGGTTCGTTCGGCGTCAAGCGTGGCGTCGGCGAAGCGCCAGTCGTAGGCGCCGGGCGCAGGTTCAAGCCGAGCCCAGTCGATTGCGACCCGCGAAAAGCGGATCCCGAGCGCGGCCGACTCGGGTTGGCGGCGGGCGGCTTCCTCGACGCCGATCGCGGGATTGGCGGGGCGACGGGGCAAGACGACGAACGGAAGGCGGCGGACACGCCGCGCAAGGCCAGAGGCCGCGGTGTTCGTGAGGACGACACAGCGGACGCCCTCCTCGACGATGCACGGGTGCGCGGGCGGACGGTCGAGATAGCCGAACAAGCCGGCGGGAAGGTCGGGCGGGAGCGGCTCCGCGAGGAGCCCGGCCTCGGCGGCCTCGGCCTCGGCGCCGTCCAGCACCGGGCGGCCGGCCTCCCACGCGGCGCGCACCTCGTCCGGCGTGTCGGCGGTCGCGCGAATGGCGCATGCGTCGATCCGCGTGTCGACCACATGCGGATTGCTCGTGCCACCGGAACGCCCGCCGAGTTCGAGAACGCGCGCGAGGGGGGATACGGCGACGGGCCCTTCGGCGCGGCGGGCGACAAGGCGGCCGTCGAGGTAGCAGGAGACGGCGTCGGATTCGCTCGCGAGAACCGCGTGATGCCAGAACCCGGAGGCGCAGGGCATCTCGCTCGCCTGGAGGCCGTCGGGGTTCCCGCCCTGCGGGACGAACCATTGGAACACCATCCGTCCATCCCGGCACCAGGAGGAGCGTATGTAGTACAGGCGGAATCCGGCTCTCTCCCGGGGCGAGACGGCGGCGAGGACGATGGACTCGCGCTTCATGCCGTCCTGCCACGGCCCGAGGACGTCTTCGCCCGACGGACGGAACCAGAGGGAGACCGTGAACGGCCCGTTCGTCGGGATCACCGCGCTCGGGACGACGAGCGGCGCGCCCGGCTGCGTCCCGAGACGCAACGCGTTCCAGCCGCCAGAGCGGTCGAGCCCGTAGTCCGGGAGCGTTCGCCCCCAGGCGTCGATCGCCGTCGCATCGCCCAGCCGCCGACCCCAGGCGGTTCGGGTGCGCACGCGGCAGCCCGGGGCGTCCGGCGCGTCGCGGTCGAGGATCCGGCCCGGGTGGAGGGAGGAAAAGGAAAGATCGGCGCCGCAGGCGGCGTGGAACGGAAGAGAGGACAGGCAAACGGCGAAAGGCAACAGGCACATGCGGAGCCAGGGACTCCCCGCCCCCGCCCCTTGTCCCCCTGCCGGGCTCGCGCTAGTCCGCCCCGAGCTCATACCTCCCCCATGCGGCAACGTTGGCGTAGTTCCGGAAGACGCCGTCGACGGCGATCGCGGCCTTGCGCAGTTCCGTGTCGCCATCGGTGTCGTCGACAAGGAAATCCATCCGGAAGACGCTGCCGGGGAGTACGCGGAAGCCGCTTTTCTCGTTCGGGGCAATGCGGCCTTCGATCAGGTATCCGTCCGCGGTCCGGCGACCGACGCATTTTACATCGGCATGGGCGCGCGCGCCGCGCACTTGGAGGACGCGGCACGGCCCGACCGTTTCGCCGAGCGCGGGCGTCACGAGCGCCTGGTCGGCGCCTTCCTCGGACTGCGTGCCCAGCTCGCTGCCCTGGCGCATGTCGATGAAGAGCTCGAGGCAGTCGTAGTTCCACGGGGTGGATTCCCGTCCGGCGGGGGGCGGTACGCAGGCGTCGTCGCGAACCTCGAGGAGGAAGGCCATCGCATGGCCTTCGACGTACGCCGTGCGGAGCGTGAGCGACAGGTCGTCCGGCCCGCGCCATTGCGGATCCCAGAGGCGGGCGATGTCCGGCTTGCCATGCACCACGTCCGCCTCGGTGGCGCAGGCGACGGGTTGCGCGAACGCCCATTTGGCGGTGTCGCCGTCGAGCGGCATCGGGTGCGGGGCCCGTTGCACGATGCGGAGCGCGCCCGGCGAGCGGAAGATCGACTCCGCCGCCGCGAGGGGCGTCGCGTCCGGCTCCGCGCCGTCCGCGCGGAGCGTGGCGCGGAGCGACCATTCGCGGCGCTTGAGCGCCGGTCCGCGCATCGTGCCGGCGACGTTCGTCGCAGCCCCCGGCGCGAGCGCGACCTGCGTCCGGGCGGCCGGTTCGATCGTGGCGCCCGGGGGCGCGGCGATCTCGAGCGTCGCGGCAAGCGGTCGGTCGAAGAGGTTCGTCACGGAGGCGGTGAACGGCAGGACGCCGTCGTCCGGGAGGTCGGCGGGCGTCGCAAGCGCGAGCGGCGTCACCTGCGCAAAGTCCGGCGGAACGTCGAAGAGGTAGACCGGCTCGAACGAGGCATGCACCAGGACGAGACCCTCCTCCGACGCGCGCGTCCCGGAGAAGTTCCCGAGAAGATCCATCGTCCGATAGACGGCGCCGGGCTCGGCGCGGAAGGTGAGCGGAACCGGGCGCCGGGCGAACACGGCCGCGACGCGCGACCCGTCCTTGCGCTCGACGATGACGCAGGCGTCGTCCTTCGACGCGAGCGGCACCTCGCGGCACGCGCGGAAGCCGTTCAGCACCTGGCCGGACAAGGCGGTGATGGCGACGCCCTGCTCGTTCGGGGTCTCGACGCCGATCGCGATCGGCCCCTCGCTCTTGATGTAGCTCTCGAAGCCCATCGCGAGCGTGACGAGGGCGGCCTGCTGCTGGAACGCGGCGCTCTCTCGTTCGGGGAGCGTCGGCATGATCGTCGCGAAGACGCGGTAGTCGGTGTTCCCCTCCTGCGGATAGCCGGCCGCGAGCGCCTCCTCGCGCGTCATCGGCCGGTCGCGGATGCGCGGGAGCGAGAACACGCCGGCTTCCGTGCAGTGCAAGGAGAGCGGCTTGCCCAGTTTCGCGCTCCATTCGTCGCGCAGTGCGCGGAGCTTCCATCCCGCGCCGTTCCAGTGCAGCTCATGAATCGGATCGGTGATGTAGTTGTGCAGGGAGAGGCCGTCCACAAGCTCCCCGATCCCGAGCCGCAGCAGCTCCGCCGTGAACGGGATGTAGTTCGGAGTCGCCCCGGGCGGATAGAACTTCGCGTCGGGGATCGCGTTCGTGTACGCCTCGTGGAGGATCCGGAAGCAGTCCATGTACGCGCCGGCCGTGGTGCGGGTGTTCACTTCGCTCGTCGCCTCGAACTCGTGCACGCCGTTCGTCTTGAAGAACTGGGCGGCGCGTTCGTAGAACGCCCGGTAATGCGCCTTCACGTCGGGCGGCATCTCGTTCACGAAGCGGGAGCTCTGCGAGAAATCGCCCTGCGACCAGAACGCGCCGCAGACGAAGCGCCGCAATTCATCGCGTTTCACGCCCTGCCAGCGCTCCATGCCCGTGAGGCCGTCCGGGCCCGCGTAGTCGAAGGGATGGATGTCGAACGCGCGCCCCGGCGCGCTCGGCTCGTGCAACTGGACGCGCCGCAGGTTGGTGTCGTACCCCCACCGTCCACGCACGGTGCAAAGGCCGAACGGGCTGTCGAGGCGCTCCGGCCGGGGCGGGACGACGCCGAGGAACACCGTGCGCGGATGCTGGTAGGCGACGGCGCCCGTGCGGTCCGACGCCTCGATTTCGACGCGGTAGACGCCGCAGGTCTCGAACGCAAAGCTCGTCTCGGCCACCCCGTCGGCCTCGACGGAGATCTCCCGCGTCTCGATCGGATCACCGTCGAGCGCGCGCACGGTGAAGCGCGCGACGAACGGCCCGTCCGCCTTTTCGGAGGCGGGGATTGCGAGCGAAAACGCCGCCGCCTCGCCCCGGCGGACATAGCCGCCCTGCTCGTCCGGCACCTTGACGCGGAACGAGCGGGCGCGGGCCACGGCGGCGTCGGCCGCAGCGGCCGCCGCGAGCTGCTCGTCGGGCGAGCCCTCGGCGGACGGCCCGAGCGCCCCGGCGAGCTCCGCCGACGCGAGCGCGCGACCATAGACGGCGAGGAAGTCGATGTCGAAGGGGCACAGGTCGTCGAACGTGCCCGCCGTGTGTTGTGCGCCGACATGGAGAAACGGCGTGTAGTAGCGGTTCTCGAAGAACGGCTGCGCACCGTACGTGCCGGCGAAGTCGGGCGGGATCAACACGCCGAAGGGCGCTTCGGCGGCAGGAGCCGCGAGATCGTCGAGGTAGAGCCGCGCCATCCGGCCGTCGATCGTGAACGCGGCCTGGTGCCAGATGTCCGGCGCAACGCCCTCCCGCACCAGTTCCAGCGGTTCGGCTCCCTTGCCGCGGGCGAGCGAAAGCACGAGGCGCCCCGGGGCCCCGGACGCTTCGCGCTCGACGAAAAGCTCGAACCCGCATGTCGCCCGGTCGCCGTTGAAACCGAGCTTGAGCGGCACGGCGACGCCTCCCGCGTCGGGCACGCGGAACCAGAGCGCGAACGATGCGCCGCCGGCGAACTCCTTGCCCGTGATACCCGCGCGGTAGAGGCAGCGATGCGAACGGGGGTGCCAGAAACGCACCGCGTGCGATCCCGCCCGGTGCCCCGGTACCCGCACGGGAGCCTCCCAGATTGTCATCGACCCCTTCGGCCCGCCGGTGACGGCGATCTTGCCCGGGAAACAATCGGCGATGTTGGCGACCTCTTCCCCCTCCGTCTCCGTGAACGGATACACGCGGAGCGCGCCGGGGATGGACAGCGCGTCGGCCCAGACGGACGCAGCGAGAAAGAAGACGGGAAGTATCCTTTTCATGTGCGACATTCGACCCAATCAACGGCTCGACCCGCCTCCTACCTCACGAACAGGAGCGTTCCGGACGGACGCTCGACCGTCAGGTAGACCGTCGAGCCCTCCGCCTTGAGTTTCGCCACATAGCCGCCATCGCCCGTCGCCGTGCACGTCCAGTTTTTGAGGAGGTTCGCGCCCGAGAGCGTGCCGCAGGTGAAGAGCGGAAAATCGCGGGGCATGTCCTGGATGCCTTCGGAAACCGTCACGGCGACCGAGCCCGCGCCCGAAATCGCGAGCTCGCCCGAGACCGCCACCGCGTCGCAGGACGCCCCGCCCGCGTCGACCGCGATGGCGCAGCCGTTTTCCAGCGCAAGGTCGCCGTCTACCGTGAGGAGACCGATCGAGCCGGCGCCACCGGGCACGATCGAGGCGACGCCCATTCCGACCGTGCGGAGCGTGCCCGCGCCCGAGAGGGCATCCGTCCGCGATGCGGCGAGGTTGAGCGGCGCAAGCGAAAGGTCGAGTTCCGCCCCCGACGCGATCGAAAGCGAATCGAACGACCAGCTGTTCGTCGCCGGCACGTCCGCGCCGTTCCACTTCTTGCGAAGATAGTCCTCCACCGCGAGCGCCGTCGCCAGATCCGGCGTGTTCGTACAGATGAGCGCCTCCGCGATGCGGATGCCGCCTACGACCTTGAAGTTCTGTGAATTGGCGAACGCGGAGGCGCCGATCAGTTTTCGCTCGTTTTCGGGACATTCTTCCAAGGGCGTCGGGATGAACACGGCGACGTTGAGACGCCCCATCGGCGGAACCGCCCAGCCGACGCTCGCCTCCCCGTTGAGCCGCACGACGTTGTTGTAGACGCGCGAGGGGCAATAGCTCGTATGGATCATGCGGCGGTACTGTCCGCGCAGGAACACGTTGAGGGGACAATTCCCCAGCAAGGTCGGGAATCCGCTGTTGTCGTCCAGCTCCGCGCACTCCGGACGATCCTCGAACACGAGGAAATAGGCGCCGACATCCGTGCAGGCCTCGCTGAAACTGAGGTAGGCGCTCCAGCGCCCCTCCCAGTTGAGGGAAACCCCGTTCGTCCTGGCGTTGGAGCCGCCGACGAGCCCGAAGTCGATGACGGGGAGCCCGTTCGTGTAATCCGGCTCGATCCATGGATTCTTCCGGTCATGCGTGAGGGTCAAGGACTTCGACGCATAACGCCCGTTCCGCGTCGTGTCGTCTACCCGGGTGATGAAGTTGGTCCCGTTCACCATCTGGAACGTGAACGTGTCGGTGCGCGCGGCGTCGATGTGGAGCCAGGCGCCGTCTGGAAGCCCGGTGTAGCGGAGCAGCCCCCCTTCCACCGCGATGGTGCCGACCCCGGCAAGCGAGTTGGTGTAGACCGCGCCGGACGAGACGGTGATCGTGCCGCCGGATGCGCCGCCGGCCCGGACGGCGGCCGGAACGGACAAGGCCATCGCAAAGGCGAATGCAATGGCAGACAAAAGGACGCGGAAACGGAGAACAGGCAGGCTCATGGCGGTCATCCTTGGGTCGAGGTTGTTTGTCGGCAGTTGGGGAATGCTCCTCCAGTGAAAACATAATTTTATCCGACCAAGCGCAAATCGTCAATCAAAGCCCGACATCCAAAGCCGCATTTTATAGGGCTTTTTCCTCGCAGGGGTCACTTGAACTTGCATGGGAAGGGGACTTCCCGTTAAAATACGGATGCCTGTTCAAACGGTTGCTTCGAAACGAGGAGATGTCTGCATGAAGAGGGCGGATCGGCAGGAATATCGCGATGTGACGGCGCTTGGCGTCCGCCCGGACGGGACGCAGGGCATCGAGGACGCGCTTTCCAAGGCGTTTGCGGCCGGTGTGCGGAAGCTCTATTTTCCACGCGGCGACTACCGCATCGACGGAACGCTGCGGATGCCGTCCGGCACGCATGTCGAGGCGGACGCGGAAGCGCGTGTCTTTTCCATCGCCGGAAACCGGGCGAACGAACTGGTCACGAATGCAGACTGGAAAGAGGGGAACCGGGATATCGCCATACGCGGCGGACGCTGGGACGGAAACTGCGGGGAGCGGGACGAGAATTCTTTTGATCCGGAGAAGGGATATGGCGGACGTTTCTTCCATTTTGTGAACCTGAAAGGGCTGCACGTCTCTGACCTGGAGGCGTTTGATTCGGTCACCTACCATTTCTCGCTGGCGCGTGTGACGGATTTCCGGTTCGCGAATCTGCGGATCGGCGGCGACCGCAGGCCGATGTGCCAGGACGGCATCCACGTCGGCGGCGGCTGCGAGCGGGGGCAGATCCACAACCTGATCGCGCATGCCGGCGGGATGGGCGACGACCTGATCGCGCTGAATGCCGACGACGTGTTTCATTATGTCTGGAACGACCAGCAGCAGGCGCTGCCGATCCGCGACATCACGGTGGAGAACATCGATGCTCCGGATTGCTTCACGGTGGTGCGTCTGCTGACGGTCGACCAGCCGATCGAGCGGTGCACGTTCCGCAACATCCGCGCCGGATTCCGGATACACGGGCTGAATCTGGATGCCGCGCGATACTGCATGCATCCGATGTTTCATGACCAGGATCGTCCGCACGGGGTCGGGGCGCTGCGGGACATCCTGTTTGAGAACATCGATCTGTGGAACACGGGGGGGAATCCGGAGCGGGCGAGGGAGCTGGTGACATACGAGTCGAACGGGACAAACGTGGTGTTCCGCAACATGCGTCATCGCTGCGATCTGGCGGAGTCACCGGCAGAGAAACGGCAGCCGTTGGTCCGGTTTCGGCATCTGGCGGCGACATCGCTGCTGGTGGACGGCGTGCGGCGCGAACTGGGCGAAGGCGAGATTTTCACGCTGGAGCAGAAGCGCGTGGACGAGTTGCGGATCGATCGGAAACCGACCGGTGACGGTCCGGGCGGCCGGCCGGAAAGAGATCCTGCCCATGCGGATTCCCGTCGGACCATCCGAAGGGCAAGCAGGTAGGCGCGGCCGGCACGGGAAGGGCCGGAACGGCATGCCGTCCCACAACGGACCTGCCGGTGTGCGACGTCGCTTTTCCTGCATGAGCTTCCGTCCCCCTTCCCGCGAGCCCAGCCCGTCCGCCCGATGGTATGTGTATCATAACATATTGCGCCGCAACAATTTAAAACAGCCTACAGAAAAACATGGGGACAAACGCCCCGGAATGTGCGACAATCCACCTGTCGTTTCAGGCGTGGCATGGTGCTGCGCAGCAGGGGCTTTGCACGAGCCTACAAAGACCGAAGGGAGACGTTATGCGCAATCGATTCTTGTCCACGGTGTTCTCGGGTGTTTTTACGGCGATGGCTTTGCTGGCGCCTGCCCCGGCGGCCGCCGACACGACGATCGTCGATGACACGGCGATGTTCTCGTGGACTTTGGCTTCCGGCACGACGATCGTCGACGGGGCCTGGGTCAAAGTTCGAACCAACGACGATTCCGAAAGCCTGGTCGACAGCGGAACGTTGATCCAGGCGGGCAGGACGCTGGAGTTGAAGAACGGCGCCCGGGTTTCCACGGTCGGCCTCCGGCATAACACCGGCAGCGCCATCGCGATCAACAGCGGTTCGACCCTCGCGTACTCGCGGCCGTTTTTGGATGCCGACCTTTCCGGCGCGAAGAAGTTCGGCACGGTGTCGATCGACGGAGGTTCCGTGGCCGGGTTCGACCTGCATGCCTTGCACCCGTCTGGCTCGAGCGTCTTGCTCCCGTGGGCTTCCTGGTTCGCCTGCGTGGATTCGATCGCCGTCGGAAACAACGGCGCCACCTTCCTCACGCCCTCGAAACTCGCTTCCCTCGGGCCCCGGCTCGTGGCCGCCGACGGCGCCACGAATGCGTCGGTGACCGTCGACGGCGCGGCGGCGCTCGGCATGCGCTCCACGGCGCTGCCGGTGGCGGTGGCGTCGGGCGGCGTCCGTTTCGGCGTCCGCGACACGATGGCCTCCACCCGGAATCTCGCCGGGACGGTGGCGTTCGCTCCTGGAACCACGCTTCATCTTTCCGGGGATCATTCCGCCGCGAAAATGGATGTGTCGTCCGCCCAGACGATCCTGTTGCATTCCGCCGGACTCGAGTCCGAGCGCGGAAACTGGGTGCGCAACGGATGGGCGACGATCCGGCCCGACGGCTATCTCCAGCTCGGCGATTCCAATGAGGCCTGGAACGACAAACTGTCCAACGGCTCCGTTTTCCGTCGCGAGAAGTTCCCGGTCGACACGTCGTTCACGGTCACGTTCAGCGCCATCGAAATGAACAACCGCGGAGGATCGTGGTATGATCAGGCGGGCGGCTTCGCGATCGTCTTCCACAATTCATCCGCCGGGCTGGCCGCCGTGTCGACCGCGACCGGTCCCGCCGGGGCGTCGCTTGGCGGTTATTCCGGGACGGTGCAGCAAAACGCCGCGGCGGTCATCTTCACGGCCAACGACATTCCCAACCCCGCCGTGCGCAAGGTGTTCCTGGGCACGGGTTCCACGGTGACGGAGCTTGGCGGCTTCAATGCCTGGGACACCATCACCAAGCGGAACTTCAATGCGCCGGTCCGATTCACCTTCGACTACGATGCCGTCAACAAGCGGGGCTCGGTTGCGATCGTCGATTCGCAGGATGCCGGCGCGGCCGTGCAGTCTTTCGAGTTCGATCTCGATCTGGCGGCGCTGGTCGGGGCGGGGGAGGCGTATTTCGGGTTCACCGGCTCTTCCTACGGGGGATGGAAGGAAGGCGTCCACGTGATCGGGCAGGTCGACTACAAGCTGGCCGAGAGCGCGCCTCGCGTCTCCAAAGTCGGCGGCGCGATGGATCTGTCCGCCGGGGCGACGAGGAACTTCCGGACAAACGGAAGCGAACTCAACCACGGCTTCCTGATGGACACGCTCGTCTACGGGAATGGCACCACGCTGGACATCGCCAAACTCAACGAGAAGGACGACGCCTCCTCGTATGTCGGCTTCGAGAACCATTCCGGCTCCGGCACGCTGGTGAAGAGCGGCGCCGGGAACATCGGCTTCGCCGGTTCCGCAGCCCAAAACGTGGCGTTGAACGTGGCGGAGGGCGGCGTCGTGCTCCATGACGGCAAAGCGGGAGCCGATCCCACCGGCTGGGACTGGGTGTATTCCGACGGCCGCCAGGGCTCCGACTACCGCACCGTCGGGGATCATGGCGGCGTGGTCGTCGGCTGCGGCACCTACAACGCGGGATTCTGCGCAACCACGAAAGACAAGTTCGACGTGTCCGGCGACTGGAGGTTTTCGGTCGACGTGTATCCCACGGGGCTGAATGCGGACGATTCGGTGGCCACGGATGCGATAGGCTACGCCTTCGGTCTCGCCTTCCACGATGATCCGCGCGGCGTCGGCTACACCCCGTCGACGGGGCATACGGCCGGTCTCTGCAATTCGCTGAAATACGGTGCCGGATGGGTGGCCTGCCCGTGCATCTGGTGCGGCGAGAATCGCCGGTTCGGTGCGCTCTTTTTCAATCCGTCCAATCCCGAGCACGCCTGCACCTATCCCAACTACAGCGGCGGGACGACGCCCTTCACCCCCACTGCGATCGTGAATGGCGACGTCGTGCATGTGACGATGGAGTACTCGTCGGCCACGAAGGTCATGACCTATTGGGTCGCCCACAACGACGAGGAGGGGCAAACGGTCACCTTTGCGGACGATCTCTCGGCACGCATCCGGTCGGGGCTGGCCCATCTGACGCTGAGCATCGGCACGAAAGACGCCAAAGGCATGCGCTGCGAATTTGCGAACATGAAGTTCGAACGCCTGGACGGCAAGAGCGAGGCCGTTTCGGTCGATTCGCTGGCTTCGCTGGCTTCGTCCGTCGCGGAATTGCCGGTGCGTTGCGAAGCGTCCGTCGCGGGTTCGTCCTTTGCGATCGAGACGGTGACGCTGCCGGAAAACGGCGGCCTGGCGGTCGCGGCCCCGTACGCGGCGGCCACGCTCCAGGTGGGAACGCTCGCGACGACGGCGGATGGGCGGACGTCGCTGGCCCTCGACGAAAACGCCACGGTGTCCGTGCAGACGTTTTCCGGGGCGAAGACGGTCACGGTCGAGTCCGGCACCCTGAAACTGACGTCGGTGGCGGCGTTGGATCGCGATGCCGAATTGCTGTTGCTCGACGATGCCAAACTTGACCTCGATTTCGTGGGTACGATGCCTTTGCGTCGGGTCAAGCGCAATGGCGCCTTCGTCGGCGCCGTCCTGAATGCCGCCACCTGCGACTGGGTGGAGGGCACGGGTTCGCTCGCGAATGGTTTCGGAACGACGGTGATCCTCCGATGAAGAACGCCATGTACGCTTGTCTTGCCGCCACCCTGCTGCTCCAGGGTGTTTCGACCGCCGACGACGGTGCCGCCAGCCTGGATGCGTTGCTGGCCGGCGCCCGCCGCGATCTGGCCGAGCTGTCCGCGATACAGTCCCGGTTGGAGGCGAGGGGCGTCGGACAGTATTCGCGCATGCAGTGCGAGGTGGCGGCGTGGTGTCTGGACGGCATGGAGAAGGAGGAACTCCCCAAAGGGTTCGTCGATCGCGTCCGGCGCGAGATCCGCGAACTGGAATCCTTCTTGGGGCCGGCCTTGGCGCGAGCGCGGGAGATCGATGCGGGAAGGCTCTCCGATCCCGCCGTGCCGCGTTTCAAGTCCGGCGGCGCCGTGCGAGCGGATGGCTCGCTGCTGCGAGGCGACCGCGTCTGGCCGGACGGACGCGTCGAGAAGGACGTCCCGCTCATCTTCACGGGATGGGGGCATTTCGGCCGCGCGCAGAAGGAGACGCCCATCCTCGAGAAGATGGGGTTCGATTTCATCCAGATGGAGTCCGGGCTCTACCGGTTCCTGCCGAACGCGACCACGACGAACGAAGACGCGATTGCCGAGTTCATCGCCGTCGCCGACCGGGCCTACGCCGCGAACACGCGCGTCGACCTCCTGTTTTCCCCGCACTACATCCCCGGCTGGGTGAACGCGCTCGTGCCGAAGGACAACGGCGAATGCAAGAACGGCTTCATCCATTGCTGCATCCACAACCGCGCGGTGTCGGACGTGATCGCGCGCTATTGCTCGGTGATCGCCTCCCTGGCGAAGGACCACCCCGCGCTGCACGCCTTCTGCCTGACCAACGAACCGCATAGCGGCAGGATCCAGGAATGCCGCGAGGTGCGGCGCCAATGGGCGGAACACCTGAAAATGAAGTTCGACTCGGTCGAGTCGCTGAACGCGGCCTGGGGGACCTCCCATGCGGAATTCGAGGACGTCGAGCTGCAGGCGTTCCCCGAACTCGCGGCGACGCCGGCGGCGCTGGAGTACATCCGCTTCGACCGCGCGCTCAGCACGGCTTTCCACAAGAAGCTGATCGACGCCACGAAAGCCGCGGCTCCCGACGTGCCCGTCCACAGCAAGGTCGTCGCGAACGAGGAGTTCTTCGGCAAGGCGTTCGAGACCTTCTGGTCGATCGACCTCGTCGCCTTTGCGAGGATGTTCGACTACCTCGACCAGGATGCGCTGTGCTTCCATCTCGACGATCCGAACGAGCGATACGCCGCGCGCTGGAAGGAGAACGAGGCCGCTTACGATTTCCTGAAGAGTTTCGCGGCGAAGCCCCTCGTCAATACCGAGAACCACAACATTGTCGACAAGCACAGGGGCGAAGTGCCGTCGGAACACGTCTACGCGACGCTTTGGCAGCAGGCGATCCACGGGCAGACCGCGGCCGCGATCTGGTGCTGGGAACGGGGGCTGGACGAGAAGTCGATCATGGTCGGCCTCGCCCCCGAGCATCCGAACTGCCTCGAGGCGCTAGGACGCTGCTCGCTCGACTTGAAGCGGCTTTCGGTCGAAATCGCGCCCTTGCAGGCGCAGCGCCCGACGATCCTCGTCCTGCGATCGCTTTCGAGCGCGGTGCTGCGGGACCGAACGGATGGACAGGATGCGCTTTCCGCATACGCCGCGGCCACCTTCCTCGGCGAGACGGTCGGCTTCATCACCGACGACACGCTCGAGGAATACGCCCGGGACGGCGTCCGCGGACTTCCACTCGACACCGCGAAGGTGATCCTGCTGCCGTCCGTCACCCACCTGCCGCGCCAGGCATTTGACGCATTGCGGAAGCTGGAGGAAGAGGGGGTGCAAATACTGGCTTTCGGCGACGAGCTTCGTGCGGACGACTGCAACAGGCCGATGGAGGCGGCGTCCCCTTGGCCCAGCCTGGCGGGGACGGACGACGCCGAGATTTTCGACGTGCTGGTTGCGCGGATGGACCGGCTCGCCCTGGATGGCAAGCCCCGGCTCGCGGCGCCGGTTTTCGGCGTCGAAACGCGCGGCTATCTCGCGGAGGACGGCCGGCGGCGCATCGCGCTGTGCAACCAGCTCCGGAAACCGGTTGCCGTCGAGCTGGAATCGGAAGGCGTCGATCTCATCACGGGGCAGAAGACCGCAAGGTCGTTCGAGCTCAAGTCGCGCATGCCGATGTTCGTGGAATATTGACCAGGGCGATGGGCGGAGGGCAGACGAATGGACAAGATCGCGTTGACATCCGCGAGTTCCGGGACGTCCCCGCACGAAGCCGGCGTGCGCGATTTTGCGCCCACGCTGAAACCCTCGCAACTGGAATTCCGGATTCGCCTCGCCGTGAAGCGTCTCCATTCCTATCCTGCGGATTCACTGGACTTCATCATGGAGGACCTCGAGCATCCGAAGGATTCCATACGCCATGCGCACCACTGCACGGCGGACATGACGGGGCGGACGATCGAGTTCTTTGGCGAGGCCATGCAGCTTCTGCCCGATCTTGACCGGAAGCCTGCGGAAATGCTTTTCGAACGCATGCTGAAGGCAGCTCCCGCATCGCCGCACCTTGCGCGACGGTTTTATCCGTATTACCGGCTGACGAAAGATCGCCGTGCGCTCGCGACGATCCTGGAGAACCTCGAAAGGTGCGAGGCTGCCGCGAAGTCGGCGGAAGGTCCGGCGTCCTTTGACAGCCCCTGGGCGAGCGTGATCGAGGGGATGGCCGATCGCTACGCGGAGACCCGCGACCGCCGCTGGCTCGATCTTGCCGAGGCCTACCAGGAACCCTCGCTCAAGACGGCGGGACGGCATGCGCACGGACGGCTCACGGTCTTGCGGGCGCTCCTGAAAATGGCGAGGGTCAGCGGCGAGCGGAAGTTCCTGGATCGCGTCGAATCCGAATATCCGGAGCTTCTCGACGCGGAACATGCGGACGGCTCGATCGCCGAGACGCTGCCGGACAGTTTCCGGACCGAAGGCTGCAGCATTGGCGACTGGCTGATCCTGAATCTCCGCCGATGGGATCTGCTTCGGGACGGGCGATCGCTTGACCGCGCCGAACATACGCTTGTCAACGCCCTCTGGTTCAACCAGTTCGTGACCGGAGGCTTCGGCCACCGGGATTTCCTTGGCCGAGGCTACGACAGCGGAGTCGAGGAGGCCTGGTGGTGCTGCACCATGTCCGGCGGCATGGCGATGTGCGAATTCGCACGGCACGCGGTCCAGCTCGTGGACGGAGTCATTCGCATCAACTTTCTCGTCCCCGGCATCTATCGCCTGGATGACGGGAAGGACGCGATGACCGTCGATCTCGATTCTTCTTATCCCGCCCGCTACGAGGCGACGGTGAAGACGGTCGGCGCCGGGGGGCGCGAGGTCGTTTTTCGCGTACCGGGCTATGTGAAGAACGCGAAAACGTCTCGGGAGGGCGATGTGTGGACGCTGCAAGGCGATATCGGGCACCATGCGGAGAAACGCCGCGGCGGCTGGACGGTCAAGTACGGGCCGCTCATGCTGGCGCCGATGATCTATTACTGGAAGAACGTCGGCAAGGTCTCCGAAGACGTCCCGAAAGGGTATGTCCCGGAATCGATCGAGCCCGAGGGGTTCGCCGTCGTCGAACCGAAGGAAAAGGACGGGAACGGCTTCTGGAAGGTCCGCGGCGGCGCCGCCGGACTTCCCGAGTGGCCGGCATACGACGACGGCCGCAATTCCCGCACCGGGACGGATTTCCTGGCGCCCGCCTGGCTTGAGACCGTTGACGGCGCCGGCGTCCGGCGCGAACTGTATTTTCAACCCATGTCGTATCAGACGAGCAACCTGACGCTGAGGTACGTGCCGATGGTGTTTGGTTTGATCGAGCGATGAATCCGAAGGAAGGGATCGACATGAATGCTTCCTGCCTGTCCGGCGCGGCGCCGGCGAGCCCCGGCGCGAACAGGGCAGACCTGCCCCGGCTTCACGGCGACGGCGTGAACGACGACACGGCGGCGATCCAGGCGCGGCTCGACAGCGGGCTGAGCTGCGTCCATCTTCCGCCGCCGGCGAAGGAATACCTCATCTCGAAGACGCTGCTCATCGGTTCCGAACAGGAGCTGCGGCTTGATCGCATGACGCGCATCCGCCTTGCGCCGTGGTCCAACTGCCCGATGCTCGAGAACCGCAACCAGAAGACCGGGGACAAGCGCATTGCGGTGACCGGCGGCATCTGGGACTGCGACAACGTCAGCCAGCGCTGCAATCCCGGGCTCTGGAAGCTCGCCGACGACCCCGAAAAGCACAAGCCGACGGAGTACCCCGACCGCAAGTACCACGAAGGGCGCTACATCGGCGTCGGGATGAATTTCTACAAGGTCGAGGGGATCGCCGTGCGGAACCTCACCATCCGGAATCCCGTCATGTATTCCGCCAAGTTCTGCCACGTTTCGTATTTCACGATCGAGGACATCGAGTGCGACCAGTCCAAGTGGAATCCTGCGAAGTCGAACATGGACGGCATCCATCTCGACGGCAACTGCCACCATGGACGCATCGCGAACATCCGGGGGACGACCTTCGACGACCTGATCGCGCTCAATGCGAACGACGGCTTCTGCGCCCAGGAGGAGGGGCCGATATCCGACATCGAGATCGACGGCGTCTTCGCCGACTATTCCCACAGCGCGGTTCGCATTCTGTCCGCGTCGAAGGAGGCGCCGGTCGAGCGTGTCACCATCCGAGGCATCCACGGAAACTTCTACCGCTACATGGTCGGCCTGACGCGCTTCTTCCATCAACGCCCCGGCCGCGGCGTCATCGACGACATTGTGATCGAGGACTGCTACTGCGGCTTGGCGCCGTGGCCGGACGACCTGCCGCCGCTGGTTCGCGGATGGTTTTCCCACATGCCGGTCGTTTTCTGCGACAACGGCGTCGATATCGGCGATCTGACGGTGCGCGGACTGCATCGTGTGGAACGTTCCGATCCCGCCCCGACGATTTCCGTCGGGAGCGGCACGACCATCGCCAATCTTGTCGTGCGGGACTGCGTGCAGGAGAACCGCACCGATCGTCCGCTCGTCTTTTTGCAAAATCGCGGAAAAATCGTGAAAAAGACGATGGACGCCATCGCGCTGCATGCGGCTCCAGGGGCGGCGGAGAACATCCTCGAAACCGAGGAGAAGCTCTGGACCGACAAGGGGCATGTCGCCGATCTCGTCAAGGAGGGCAAGCCGGTGGACGGCTACTATCCCGACGCCAAACCCGGGGAATATTGAAAGGCAGATTGCCTATGGAACATGATAATCGCGACGCGATGCCGGTCAACGGCTGCCTGCCGGACGAAGATGCGGAGGCCGTGGCCGAGAAGCTGCGGCGGTTGAAAGCAAGCTGCGGCATCGCGAACTTCGTTCTCTACGGCCCGACGCACGTCGTCCGCCAGACAGGCTATTGGGATGTTGACGACTATCGCAAGCTCGGGCGGAAGTTCCGCGCCGTCGCCGACCTCGTCCGGTCGGACGGCATCCAGACCGGCTTTTTTGCGATGCCCACGATGAATGTGGGGGTGAACCACCCCTGGCGGGCGTACGTCCGCGCAGACGGACAGGAGCGCCCTTTTACGCCGTGCCCCGCCGATCCGGGGTTCCGAGCGCATTTCGCCGAGAAATTCGCGGCGTTCTCCGCAGAGTTCCGTCCCTTTCTCTTCATGATGGATGACGACTTCCGCTATTTCTTCGACGGCTGCTTCTGCGAAGAACATGTGAGGCGCTTCGCGGATCTGACAGGCGTCGGCCGTACCCGCGAGGAGCTTGCGGCCCTTTTCTCCACGCCCGCAGGCGATGCGCTGCGTGCCGCTTGGCACCGAATGCAGGCGGACGATGTGAGGGCCGTTGCGGCCGCCGCCTCCGCCGCCATCGCGCAGGCGTCGCCGGAAACGCGTATTGGCATTTGCGCGCCGGGCGCCTATCCCGAGGACGAGACGGCGGCGCTCGCTCGCATCCTCGCAGGCAGGCACCGCCCGGTCGTCCGTTGGTGGGGTGCGATCTACGACTTCGACCGTCCGGTCGACCTGGCGGGGATCCTCTTCTCCGCGCAGTGGGCGCGCGAGAACCTGCCGAGGGACATCGAGGCCCTCTACGAGAGCGACCCCGTTCCGCACTCGGCGTTTTATGCGTCCGGCGCGCGCACCGCCGCGCTGTGCTCGTGTGTGAGCGCGCTTGGTTTCGACGGCATCTACCACTTTGGCGTCGGCTTGACGGCCGAGGATCTTCGCACATCCGAGTACCTGGACGAATACCGCCGCGAATCGACGCGCTGGCACGAGCTGATGCGACGGGCGCAGGAGGGACGCAGCGTCGGCGTCGGCGTCGCCTACGAGCCATCGTTGCGTTTCAGGGCCTCGACGAACGAACGCCGGATCGAGGTCGAGGCCGCGGCTCGAACATTCAACCTGCTGGGCATCCCGATGACGACGGAGCCGTCGGTCGTGACGGCGTATGTCGGCGCCGCCGCGTTTGAGGGGAAATCGGACGAAGAGGTCCGCCGAATCCTCTCCGGCCGCGTCTTCCTCGACGGCGCGGCGGCCGAAGCGCTGACGGCGAGGGGGTTTTCGTCCGATATCGGCGCACGCGCGACGCCGCGCGACAAGATCGATTTCACAGGCGAGCGCGTTGTGGAGGACGGTGCGTTGCTGGCAAGCTACTTCCATCAGAACTTTGGCCTTGACGGCTCCGCCGTCTCGCGTGTGCTGCCGTGTGGCGCGCACGAGGATTCCGTTTACTACCGCACGGAACCGGCGGAATACGTGCAGGGGTCGCTCGTGCGGTTCGAAAACGCGCGGGGCGGACGCGTCGTCACGCTGGCGGCGAATCTCGCGTGGTGCAAATCGCCCAACGTCTTTTCGTTCCGCAAGCGCGAGCTGCTGGTGTCCGCGATCCGGTGGCTTGGCGGCGCGGACGCGCTCCCGGTCGTTGCGGATCGCGAGGCGGCCGTCCTGTTGATTGCCAACGAGGATGCCGCGAAAACCCGTCTGCTCGTCCATGCCGTCAACCTCTCATGCGACGAGCGGCCGGGCTATGCGTTTGCCGTCTCGCCGCATTGGGTTGGCGGACGGGTCGAGCGACTGGAGGCGGACGGATCCTGGCGTGCCGCGGAGGCGGCGTGGACGGACGCTCAACTGACCATTCGGGGACGATTCCCCGTCTATCGTTCGCTGACGCTCAGGATCTTGAAGGAAAGTTCCAGATTATAGTGGTGTGGGGCAGGACGCGTTGGTTCGACAAAGTTCGCGACAAAGTTTCTGAAAGCCGTTCGCGGCATGGAAGCATGTGCGCATGGGGGTATGGGAGTTGTCCATTGCCGTTCTCGTTCGCGTTCCCGGCGAAGCGGTACGGAAACGAGTGCGTCGATGACGCCCTTCGGAAACACGCCTTACACCGTCCCAACGGCCCACGCTTCCCCTTGTCATGGCCTGGGTTTTTCGCCTATGTTTTCCTTGGATTGATTGCGATGGGCTTGAAGGAGCCCAGGATCGGCCGAGGGCGAGGAAAACGGACAGGAATGACAGCGGGGAGCTCCGCCGCGAGGTCGATGCAGACGGTCGTGCCGTCGGGCAGGTCGTCCGGGCGCTCGGGGCGTCGGTCGATCCAGATGCCGTCGACGACCTGATCGCGCTCAATGCGAACGACGGCTTCTGCGCCCGGGAGGAGGGGCCGATATCCGACATCGGGATCGACGGCGTCTTCGTCAGCTATTCCCACAGCGCGGGCTGCATCGTGTGGAACGTTCCGATCCCGCCCCGACGATTTCCTTCGGGAGCGGCACGACCATCGCCAATCTTGTCGTGCGGGACTGCGTGCAGGAGAACCGCACCGATCGTCCGCTCGTCTTTTTGCAAAATCGCGGAAAAATCGTGAAAAAGACGATGGACGCCATCGCGCTGCATGCGGCTCCAGGGGCGGCGGAGAACATCCTCGAAACCGAGGAGAAGCTCTGGACCGACAAGGGGCATGTCGCCGATCTCGTCAAGGAGGGCAAGCCGGTGGACGGCTACTATCCCGACGCCAACCCCGGGGAATATTGAAAGGCAGATTGCCTATGGAGCCTCAAGCCCGTGCCGCTTCGCCGGGTACGCGAACGCAGGCCGATCAGGCCGTTCCGTCCGACCGGACGGATCCTGGAGAACATTCGAAGCGGCCCTTCAGCGTCAGCCGTGCATCTCTCCGCCGCTTTTCCATTGATTCCGGGGGGAAATGTGCTATCGTGCATCCAGTCGTTTGACGTGTCAGTTCATCGTCCCGTCCGCTTGACCCGCCATCGTGGCATGCGTTTTGTGCGTGTGCCGCGGGCTGGCCGAGCCGTCGAGGACGATAAGCAACCGGAGATGATGCCATGAAACCATTGCGCAGCGCTTGTTTCGCGATTCCGGTGATCGTCCTGGGGGCGCTTGCCGCTCCCTCGGCGTTGGCGGACGCCAATTTCAACAACGCCACCGGCGACTATCTGTGGTTCAATCCGTTGAACTGGAGTGGAAACACGCTCCCGCTTCCCTCGGATTGGACGTACATCAACAATTCCGCCATGGCGGCGGACAAGAAGACGAGCGAGACATCGCCCGCCATCCTCCACAGCGCAACGGAGACGGCCGACGTCACCTTCCTGCATCTGGGCTGGGGCGCGGGCGATTCCGGATGGCTGGACGTCCAGTCCGACCTCAATGCGCTGGCCAGCACCGTTGCGAACTCCCAGAATGCTCAAGGGGGGCTTCGTTTCTCCGGCGGCGCCGTTTCGCTCTATTTCCCGCCGCGAAGAACCCTGGTGACCATCCGCCAGGCGCAAAATCGTTCCAAAGAAAGGCAAACCCATGAAACCAGCATACGCCATAGTCTTGTTCGCAATCGGCTGTCTCGCCGTTCCACGCCTGTCGGCGCAGGACTTTCAGCCAATCGCGACCAACAGCACGGTCAACGTGACCAACAACGCCGTCGTCGCCGTAGCGGAGACGGAGGTGCTTGAAACCGTCGTCACGACCAACCTCGCGACGTATGTCGGCCCCGAAACAAAAAGCTCGGGCTTCATCGCCGCCAACTGGGACGTCGACGAGGTGCCGACCAACACGGTCGAATCCGTCCATGGGCGCTACGACGTCCTCGACGTCTCCAGTTTCATCGACTACACGGACTGTTTCACGAACTGGATCGAGGAGCTCGACGGCTACGGCGTGTTCACCACCAACTACTGGACGCTGCAAACCAACGTGGTCGATTTCGTCACGAACCACGTCGGCCAGTACGACATCGTCATCGATGGCAATTCGGAACAGGACTCCGTTGTGGAATTCTCGACGGCGAATCCATCCACGGCATACGGCTTCGTCACCGTTTCCGAAAACGACACCGTGGAGTTTCGCAATGCCAATGCGACGGTGTGGCACCGTGTCGAGGGCTTGCGGAACGCGGGAACGTTCGAGGTTTTCGCTTATTCGGGCTCGAAGAACGGCAGGGATTGCTACACAACCATCGCCTCCGCCGTGACCAATCTCCCCGGCGCGACGATCCATGTCCAAGTGCCGTCCACTGGCCGCAATCAGAACGACGCGGCGTTGACGCTGCCATTCGAAGGCTTCGTCAATCACGGCGACGTCCACATGATCCAACAAGTCTCGGATCGGAACACGGCGACCCTCTCGCTCTCCGGCGATGGCGGAACCTTCGTCAACAACGGCCTGGTCTGGCTGAGCGCCCGCGGGTCGCGCAACGATGGACGAAATTCCACTTACGCCGGGTTGTATTTTACCGCCGCGACGCACAACATCCATGGCACGTTGACGGGAACGGGGCGGATCTGGATGGAGGAGCGGAACAAGGATCCGGCCCATCCCCGGCAAGTCCGCATCAACTCCTCGTCCACCTGGCTGACGCTCACGAACGACGTCGCCCACGCCATCGAAGGTTCCGGCCTCATCGAAGGCGGAATCTGCCTGATGAATGCGGGGCTGGTGATGCAGACCGGGACGAACGGGCACCTCGACTTGAGGCAGCCGACGATGTACAACGACTATTCTGGAACCTTGTCGAGCTGGCAGAAGCGCATCATCAACCTGCCGACGGGGCGCATGGTCGCCGCCGGCGGCGGCGGGAGGGGGCTCTTCATCGGCAATACGGACACGAAAGACAGGCGTCCAAACGGCTTCGAGAACTACGGGTTGCTGGAGGCGCGGACAGGCGCCTTCATCTCGTTCCGCAAGAACACCACGCAAGGGGAAGGCACAAGCATTTACGACATCCCCGAGATCCTTGTCCAATCCGGCACCTGGGCCGGCGGGGGCGAGTTCCACACGCTGCGCCCGCTCCAGCTCGACGACAACGCCGTTCTTTCTCCGGGCGACCTCCATGCGGAGGATGCGTTTGGCAGCGTTCTGACCAATGGCACCGGGGTTTCCACCTTCGGGTTGCTCACATTCACCAACGCGCTCATTCTCTCCAGCGCCACGACGCTCGACTTCCAGTTCCACGACGCGGAGGAGGGGCGCGGCATGGGGTACGACTCGGTTCATGTCGGCGGCCCGTTGACGCTCGACGGCGTGCTTGACGTCTCCGCGCCCAGCGGTCACATCCGGGAAGGGGACTATACGCTTTTCACGTGCCCTCCCGGCGAACTGACCGACAACGGCCTTGAGCTCGGCAGCATTCCCGACGGAAGCGGGACGCCCATCATCGATGTCGACGCCGATGCCGGCACCGTTTCGCTCTCCTTCCCGCCGAGGAAAACCCTGGTGATCATCCGCTAGCCGCCAGCCTGCCTCCGGTTGAGGACGATGGACCGTGGCTTAGGGGCCATCGAAGTTTTCCCCATCGGCGCGCAAACCGCCCTTTCGTGAACGCGAACGTGTACGTGGACGATTCGGCAAAGCCGCCACAGCCCAATCCCAAAGCTCCATCATGGCCACAAGAAATAAGGAACCACAAAAATTCTTCGTGCATTCAGTAGTTGAAAAACACCCGTTTTCGCCTGTCCTTCCACAGTTCGACAAAGCTCTCTCGACAAAGTTTTGCCGCCCCCAGCCCCTAATCCCCGACACCTGATCCCTAAATGAAAACATCCATGAAAAACTTCGCAATCCCCTGGATGACGCTTTGTGCCGCGACCCTCGTCTGCTGCGCCGCCGCCGCCGAACGCAATCTTCTCGTCAACCCCGGGTTCAAGGACGGCCTGACCAACGGTTGGACGGACCGCACGACAAAGCGCCAGAAAGTGTCCGCCGGCAAGGCGGACGGTCTTCCCGAGGGCGTCAACGCCCTGCGCGTCGACATCGTCGCGGACGGCGGCAAGTCGCACGGCCAGATCATCCAGTTCGTTCCGGTGCGTCCGGGCGTGGCCTACCGCGTCAAGGCGCTGGTCAACGCCGGGCTTCCCGACATCGCCTACATGCAGATCAAGCAGATGAAGGGGAAGAGCGAGGGCGAGAGGCTGTCCACGGACACGAACAAGAAGGCCGGCGCCTGGGAGGTCGTGGAGAGGGAGCTGACCACGTCGCCGGACACCACGGCGCTGCAAGTGCTGTTCCGCTTCCGCATGAACGCCGGTTGCGTGGGCAAGTCCGTTTTCCTGGCGCAGCCCTCGCTGGTCGCCCTCGACGACGGGGACGAGCCGCCCGCACCCTTCGAGCCGCCGAAGCCCGTCGAGCCGAAGGTCGCGAAGGCGGGCGTCGACATGTATGTGACGCCGACGGGCGCGGGGCGTCGGGACGGGCGCGACTGGGACCATGCGCTCGCGGCCGCCGATGGCGGTTTGCAGAAGGCCTGGGACGCGGCGGGGCCGGGCGACACCGTGTTCGTGGCGGGCGGCGAATACGGCGTCGTTTCGCTCCAGATGGCCGAGGGCGGGGCAAGCGCGGAGAAGCCGAAGCGCCTCGTCGGCGTGGACCGCGGCGTGCCGGGGTTCAAGCGGCCCGTGTTCACCGGCACGTGGAGGAAGGAGAAGCCGGCTTCCGGCCCCACCTTCATTTCGATGTCGCCGGGCGCGTGTTTCATCGAAATCGCGAACATCGAGCTGCGCGGCTACAAGGGCGCGCTCGTGGCAAAGGGGCCGAACCACGGCTTGCGCATCCTCGACGTCGATGCGCGTGAATGCCGCGATGCGTTCTGGATCGATGGCGGGGCGGCGCCGTCGGTGCCGGACAGCGGTTCGCGCGGCATCGTGATGGATGGCTGCGACGTGATCCTCTACACGAAACGAGCCTTGCGCACGATGAACGGCGTCCATCACATGAAGGTGCTGAACTGCGTCGCCGACGCGGGCGGGCGGGACTACGCGATCGAGATCTTCCCGGTGGGCTTCCACATCCTCGGCGGCAAGCTGCCCGCCCAGAAGGACCACCACATCGAGTTCGTGAACTGCGAGGCGCGGAACAACTGGCATGTCGCCGGCCCGGACAAATACTGGAACGCCGACGGCTACGCCGCCGAGCGCAACACGGCGGATTTGACTTTCGTCAACTGCCGCGCGTTCGGCAACACGGACGGCGGGTGGGACATCAAGTCGACGCGTCCGAAATGGGTGGACTGCGTGGGGATCGCCAACAAGCGCAACTTCCGCGTCTGGACGCAGCCCGCGGGCGAGAAGGCGATCTTCGAGAACTGCCTCTCGGCCTACTCGATCGACTACGGCGACCGGGGGCACGACGTGGGGTTCTGGATTCAGGCGGGGGGCGAGGCGACGCTCGATCGCTGCACGGCGTGGGAGGACCGCGTGCCGGTGTCGGTCGAGAGCAGGACGGATGACCAGGCCTCCACGCTCAACCTGGGGCGCTGCATCATTTCGCCAAGCGCGAAGGGCCATGGCATGCGCCGCGACGGCGTGGTCACGGTCAACGACCGGGGCAGCGTCGTGCGGGATCGGCCGGATGCGCCGGTGGTCCGGCTCAAGGCGCCGTCCCGCGAGATGAAGGATCCCGGCGATGCGTTCGACTCCGTTTCGCATCCGGAGATTGGATATAAGAGCAGAACTGGAAACCAGGAGATGATGCCATGAAACCATTGCGCAGCGCTTGTTTCGCGATTCCGATGATCGTCCTGTGGGCGCTTGCCGCTCCCTCGGCGTTGGCGGACGCCAATTTCAACAACGCCACCGGCGACTATCTGTGGTTCAATCCGTTGAACTGGAGTGGAAACACGCTCCCGCTTCCCTCGGATTGGACGTACATCAACAATTCCGCCATGGCGGCGGACAAGAAGACGAGCGAGACATCGCCCGCCATTCTCCACAGCGCAACGGAGACGGCCGACGTCACCTTCCTGCATCTGGGCTGGGGCGCGGGCGATTCCGGATGGCTGGACGTCCAGTCCGACCTCAATGCGCTGGCCAGCACCGTTGCGAACTCCCAGAATGCTCAAGGGGGGCTTCGTTTCTCCGGCGGCACCGTCACCTACGGCCGGGGCATCACCTGCGGCCAGCAACTCAACGCCACCGGCGTGGTCGAGATCGCCGGCGCCGCAGTCTCCGCGGCGCCCACGGTTGACTACAACATCAAGCTTGGCGAAAACGGAAGCGGCGTTCTCCGCATGAAATCCGGCACCTTGCGCACGGTCGGCGATCTCATTCCCGGCAACAATCCGACGGCGTCCGGCACGGTCGACGTTTCCGGCGGCTCGATGTGGATTGGCCGCAGCATCGGCCACTGGATGGGCAGGGCGGCCTATCGGCAGTCGGGCGGCTTCGTCTCGATCGGGAACACGCTGACCCTTGGATCCGGCGTGAACGGCACGGTCCCGAGCCAGGGCAGCGCCGACATTTCCGGCGGGACGCTCGTCGTCTCGAACAAGCTCTTTGCCGGGCAGAACGGGAGCTGCAACTGGAGCCAGACCGGCGGTGACGTCCGGGTCGGCAATGGCGGCGTCGTTTTCGGGCTTGGCGCCTACAGCGTCGTCGACGCCTTGTTCGACGGCGCGGACACGACGTTCGCCACCTCCGGCGAAATCTACCTTTCCAGCGGCAATGGCAGCGTCGCGACCCTGACGCAGAAGGCCGGGGCGCTGACGACGCCCATCTTCAACCTCGCCAGCAAGAGCAACGCCGTCGCCCGCTACGTCCTGGAGGGCGGCTCCCTTTCCGTCTCGAATGTTTTGCGCGTGGGGTTTAGTGGATTCGGCGCCTTCGAGCAGTCGGGCGGCAACGTCTATGTGAAAAACAACATCCATCTTCCGTTCCAGAACAAGGACGCCTACAATTTTGGCGTCGAGTCGGTTTACCGCATGACGGGCGGCACGCTGCGGAACGACGGCTTCACGAGGCTGGGGGTCGGCGGCGGACGCGGACGTCTGGAACTGCTGGGCGGCACGGCCACGTTCGGCAACTTCGTGTTCGTCGGCAACGGGAACCTGCTGGGTCGGCAGGGGCGCGGCACGCTGCTCCTGGGCGGCGAGGTGAACGCGACGTTCCTCGGCGAGACGACAATCGGGGCGGAGGACACGGACTCCCGCGGCACGCTTCACGTCTGCGGCGGCGGCACGGGCGAGCGAAAATTCCAGGGGAACCTCTATCTGCGCAACGCCCCCACGATCAAAGCCACGATCGACGGGAAGGGGCTCAACCCCGTGACGGTCAACGGCTACCTCGAGGTCCTCTCGCCCGTGACGCTGGTCCCGGATCATACAAAGGACGCGAAGCCCGGCACGTACACCGTTCTGCAGTACACCAGCGCGCTGGTCCAGTCTCAAGGATGCGATTTCGCCTTCGACCCCTCGGTGGACACCGCCCGCTGGAAGTTCGACTTCGATCCCGTGGCGAAGACGCTGACGCTGACCTTGAGAGACCGCGGCACCACGATCATGGTTCGCTGATGGGCATGACGTTTGCCATGGATCGTCCTTGCCGTATGCGCCTGCTCGCCTCTCTGGCCGCCATCCTGCTTGCCTGCGGCGTCCATGCCGCCCCCGTTTCGTTCAAGGATGATTTCCGCGCGTATCGCGAGGGGATGCCGCCCTCGCAGGCCTGGTTCACGCAAGGGGGGTGGACCGTGCAACGAGGGGGGCTTCAATGCGGGGACGTCCGGCAGGCCGCGGCCGCGCCGGCGGATGTTCCCTACGGCAGGACGGTGACGCTGGAGGCCAGGGTCACGCCGCTCGGCGCGACGGGCTCCAACTGGAAGACGACGGGGCTTGCCGTCTACTGGGATGCGAAGAACTACTGGCTGCTGTGTCTCACCGAGTTCCCCGGCAAGGAGGACGGCGCCAAGCATCTGATCGAGCTCAATGCGATGGTGGATGGAGTCTGGCAGGCGAATGTGCAGGGCGACACGGCGCTCGAGGAATGGCCGCCGCTGCAAGGAGGGACCTGGCGCACGGGCGAGACCTGCACGATGCGCCTGGCGATGACCGCCGAAGGCATCCGCGGAACGATCGCCGATTCGACGGGCAAGCGGATCTATGAACGCGGCTACCGTTTCCAGGATGGCGTCAAGACGGTTCGCGCCGGCGTGCCGGTGCTGTGGAACCAGTCGTTCGACACGCGTTTCGACGATGTGGCGCTCGTCGTGGACGATGCCGTGGAACCGCCCGAAGACGTCATCAACCGGCGCAAGCCGATACCGGCCCCGCGCGTGACGGCCGACGGCGCCGATTACCGATTCCGCGACGATTTCGACAAGACGGCGAACGAGCATGCGCTCGTTGCGCCGTGGCATGCGACCAGCCGGTATTGGGAAACGAAGCGCGGGGCGCTGCGCGGCGCGGACGGCGGGCGCGTCCATGCCACCGTCGATGGCGCGCCCATCGGCACGTCCGTTCGCGTCGAGGCGGATGTCGTGGTCGAGCAGTCGCTCGGCGGCACGTGGAAGCAGGCCGGGCTGGCCATCGCCCAGGCGCCGGACCGGTACTGGCTGCTCTGCCTCGTCGAAGAGCCCGGCAACCATGCCGGCGCCAAGCACATGATCGAGCTCAGCGAGATGCTGCCCGGCAACAAATGGCAGGCGCAGAACCGCGAGGGCACGACGCTGGAGGTCGTCGAAAGCCGCAGTTTCGCGCAGTGGTCCAAGCATGCGCAGTACAAGATGCGGATCGAGCTGACGCCGACGTTGATTGAAGGCACGGTGTTCGGGGCTCACGGCGAGGTCGTCTTCCATGGACTCTATCGCTTCAAGGACGGCGTGGAGGCCGTGCGGGAAGGCACGCCGATCCTCTGGAACCAGGGGTTCGACTGTTCGTTCGACAACGTGGAGTTCGTCGTTGACGGCGCCAAGGACGGCACGCCCTTTTCGCAGATCCGCCCGAAGGAGGATTTCACGCCCTACAAGGCGCGGCCCTACACGGCTGCGCCGATGGGCAGGAAGCTTGTCGAACAAGCCCCCGGATTCTTCACGGTGGCCGAGGCCGATGGCGTCCATTGGTTTGTCGATCCCCAAGGTTATGCCTATTATTCGGTCGGCGTCGAGCAGGTGAAGTACAGCGGCCACTTCAGCCCCGCGCTCGGCTATTCGCCTTACAACCGGAACATTCTCGCGAAGTACGGCACGGTGCAGAAATGGGCGGACGCCACGAGCGCCCGGCTGCGGGAATGGGGCTTCAACACGGCCAGCGTGATGCCCTACGCGGTCGCACCCGGCGGGGGCGAGGCGTTTCTGGACGGCATCGCCGTGACGATGATCGCGAACATCGGACAGAGCTTCGTGGCCTATTCCGATCTCTCGCCGATCACCATAAACGGTTTCCCAAACGTGTTCCATCCGCGCTGGCAGGAGCATTGCGACGCCAAGGCCCGGGAGTTCTGCGCGAGGTTCCGCGACAACCCGTGGATTCTCGGCTACTACATCGACAACGAGCTCGATTGGCACGGCAGCAACTGCGCCGCGTTCTTCATCCACACCCATGCCGGCGGCGACGGACCGCTGGAGTACGGGCTCATGCTCGACATCCTCCGCAAACCGAAAGACCACTCCGCGCGCGTGGCCTTCCTGGACTTTCTGCGCCAACGCCATGGCGACATCGCCAGGCTGAACGCCGCGTGGGGGACGGGCTTCTCCGGATTCGACGCCATCGAAGCCGACGAGGTCTTCGTCCTCGGCGACCCGGTTCCGGGCAGCCATCCCGACATGCGCGAATTCCTCCGCATCATTGCGGAGCGCTACTACGGCGCGACAACCGCCGCCATGCGAAAGGCCGATCCCAACCACCTCGTTCTCGGCACCCGGTTCGCCGGATGGTCGCAGGAGCCGGTTTGGGAAATGTGCGGCAAGTACTGCGACGTCGTCAGCGTCAACCATTATCCGTTTGTCGAGCTGGAGGAGGGGACGGTCGACGGCGCCCGCGAGATGCTGCATCGCGTCGTGAAGCTCTGCAAGCGTCCGATCCTTCTTTCGGAATGGAGCTTTGTGAGCCTGGATTCCGGCCTGCCGTGCCGGCATGGCGCCGGCGAACGCTTCGACACCGAAGCGCAGCGCGCGAAGGCGTTTCAGATCTACCAGTCGATGATGATGGAGACTCCGTTCTGCATCGGCTCCGACTACTTCATGTGGGTGGACCAGCCTTCGGGCGGCATGCCGTCGGCTTCGAATCCCGAGGATTGCAGCTATGGGCTGGTGAAGGAGAACGACGAACCCTATCCGCTGCTGGTGAAGGCCGCGACGGAGATCAACCGCCTCGCCGTCCCGCTCCATGACCAAGTGGTGCCGACGCTGCGGTTCAACGGATCGACGCTCGTCGTCGAGAATCGTTGCGAGACGCCCCGCAAGGCCGTCGTCGAGATCTGGTGCAATGGCGTCAGGCGAGAAATCCCGTTGACGCTTGGAAAACGGGGCGACTTTTTCCTTTCCATTTGGAACGACGTTCGGGGGCCCGGCGCAAGCGTGGTGTTCGCGATGGCGCGCGTCAAGGTCGAGGGACTTCCCTCGACGGACCGCCAGTCGGCGTTTGTCGAGACGGTTTGGCGTGCGCCGGTTCTGGCCGCCAAAGACGTGCGGACGGTGACGGTGGCCAATCCCTCGGGCAGGGCCGTCAAGCAGTATCTCGCCGAAATCGCGCTTGAAGACGGAACGCCCGTCCGTGCGGTAGGGTTGGAGGACGGCGTTGCGCCCTCGCAGCAAATCGAGGAGGAAGACGGCAGGAGGACCCTGCTCGTGCTGGTGGACGAGCTTCCTCCGCGCGGGGCGAAGACGTTTCGAATCGACCCGGCTTCCGACGTGGACGTTTTGCGCCCCGGCGACATCGCCTTGCCGTTTGCCTGCGACAACGGCGTCATCCGGCTCGAGAAGAAAGACGCGTCGGCCACGATGTTGGACGCAGTGTCGCTCGGCGATGTCGCGCTTGGCGAGCTTCAGGCGCTCCTGTGGCAGAAGACCCCCGGAAACCAGTTTTTGAAGCCCAACCGTCTCGTCCGGTTCACGGGGATTGCCGGGCCGGTTCGGACGACGCTGCATTACGCGCTTGCCTTGCCGGACGGTGCGTCGGCCGACGCGCTTCCCGAAGTGGGGCGCGACGGGAAGCGAATCGAGCCGCCGCCGGGGCTCCCGCCCGCCGTCGGCGCCTTCCTCGTGGAGTATCGCGTGCGGGTTCAAAAGGGCGTTCCGTTTTATACGGCCCAGTTCCGCGGCGTTGAAAACCTGGCGGACTTCCCCTGGGTGCTCGACCGCTACTATCATTACATGGCTTCGTTCATTGGAGGCGACAAGGCGGACGACACGCCGGAGAACGGACAGATGGTCACGGAGTATTACAATCCCTCGCTTTTGTGGCACGATGCCGAGGCGGATGCGGGCTATGGCGTGGTGCGGCCTCGCGGCATGTTTGGAAGCCGCTTCTGGGTCGATGAATCTGGCGGCCAGCATCCCGACCTCTGCCGCCTGGTGCGCGTCCGGCTGGAGCCGGGGGAGTCGTGGACGTGCCCGGATGAACTGGAGGCGCCGATCTTTGGCTGCCGCGGTTCGTTGGCGGACAAGCCGTGGGAAGCCGTCGCCCGCGACATCGAGGCGCGCAACGCCGTGCGCGTGGTGGAAGCGGGAAGTGGGAAGTGAGAAGCGAGAAAAACGTTGTCGCAAAGAAGCGGCTGGGGGTTAGATCAGCCGGATCAGACCGATCGTTGATTTCTCGCAGCGCCGTGGACGCGGCGTCCCCGCCGTGTTTCGTTCCGCGCCATGGCGCGCTACGGGGAACCGCCCAGCCCCGGGAACGCGAGGCTCCGCACTCGCCCCCGTTGTCTGCGCCCGCACCCTGCTAATCGGACGACGAGACTGCTTTCGTTCCATCAGCCCCTTTGTTTCGATTCGATGGCCCGCCCGATTGAGCGCCTGCCGAAGCACGGCGTGAACGGGCGAAGGGCTCCCCCTAAAACGTGACGCCGTCAATCCTGCATTGCGGACCGAAGGGGGTCAAGGCCACCCTCAGCCGGTCGGGGGCGATTCGGACTTCCTCGAAGAGCACGAGATCGTTCCGGGGCTTGAGCCAGCCCAGCGGCAGCCAAAGGGATTGTTGCGGCCCCAGGTTCCAGTAGCGGCCCACATTGCGGCCGTTCAGCCAGACGCTGCCCTTGCCGGCGTGTTCGCCGAGTTCGAGCCGGACGGCGCCGTCGAACCCTCCGGGAATGGCAAACTCCCCGGCCACCCAGAGCGGCCCGGCCAGCGTGGCGCCGTCCGGGGACGGCTCGTCCAGGTCGCCGCCGGGACGATCCCAACGGTCGATCCCCTCGTCCGCGCCGAGTCCGGCGCGCATGCGCCAGCCGGAGAGTTCAACGCCGTTCAGCCAGACCGGGCCGTAGAGCCCCTTGGGTTCCCCGAGCGGGATGTCGTACTCGGCGCCGCTGTTGAACATGCCGAGGTTCTCGACCAGGACGGCCAGCGTGTGGACGCCGGCCGGCAGGTTGGGCATGAGGTGCCAGCCGTGGTTGCTGCCCCATCCGCGGCAGCCCAGGTAGCGGCCATCGACCCAGACATGGGCCCGATCGTCGGCGCCGCTGAAGACGATGGTCTGCGGCCCTTCGTCCACCACGTCGAAGTTCGTCCGATACCAGGCGTAGCCATGACCGTGGCCGAAGGCGGCCATGCGCCGGGGCTGCGGCGCAGAGAACCAGGCGGAGTCGTCGAAATCCGCAGCGCATTCCGGCAGGCCGCAGCCGAAGCGGATGCGGGACAGCGCCACGGCGTCGGGTGCGGGCGCGGCGACATAGGCCGGCGACTCGACGGCGAGCCGGCCGTCATGGAACCGCCAGACCTCGGCCTGCGACGGCGAGCTGGCGGCGATGTCGATCCGCCCTCCTCGGACGACGGCATCCTCGATGCGCTCGGGCCCGCCGAAGACGACCGCCGGCGCACCGGGCAGCGCCAGCGGCCAGCATCGTCCGGCTGCGGCGCGGTTCAGCACCAGGATATCCACCTTGCCATGGCGAAGGTGGAGCGGCAGGCTGCCGCCTGGCACGTGGACGTCGAGGCGCTCCCCGTCCAGCTCGAGCCATCCCTCCGAATCGGCTTCGCCAAAGAGGACGAGCGCCGGTTCGACGGCCAGCAGATCGAGGCTGGTCCGGTCGAGCCGCTGGCCGCCGGGCAGGCGCAGGTCGCGCACCGTCCACCGGACGGCGCCGGCCGGGATCGACATATCGACGCAGGCCTGGTCTTTCGCGGCATCGGCGATGCGGATCTGTTCGGCGCTGCGGTTCAGGGTGAAGACGAACGTCCCGTCCGGCCCTCGGCGGGTGGCCTGGATCAAACCCGGCTGCAGTTCCACGATCTCGGGCATGCCGGCCTGGGCCAGGGCGGGCAGGTTGATCGGCGCCAACCGGGTCTTGAACAAGTCGTACTTGCCGCTGAAACGTCCATCGTCGAGGATGGGTGCGCCGGGACCATAGAGGGTCGTCATGAAATTGGCGTCCGAGCAGATCGAGCGTCCGTGCCAATAGCCGAAGTGGGCGCCGCCGGCGAAAACGAAGGCGGTCAGGCCTCCCGCCCCGCCGGCCGCGATCTCGAGGGCGCCGTTGAGAGCGCGGGCGTCGTCGTAGACCGCGCTGCCATGGCGTCCCCACCAGTCGAAGGCGGCGATCCAGTATTCGGTGACGAACAGCGGGGCGTCCGGTTGCAGGCCGCGGGCTCGGGCGAGGTTGCGCAACCCGTCGCCGCCGAAGTTGCAGCACAGGTTGACGCCCTCGTAGACCCTGGGTTTCAGGCGCGGGAAGTTGATGAAGCTGTCGCAGTTGATGATCGGCACGGTGACGCCCCGCGCGCGCAGCCCGTCGCGCAGATGATGGATGTATTCCGCTTCCTGCCCCTCGCCATAGTGGCCGTATTCGTTTTCGACCTGGGCGAGGATGACGGTTCCCTCCCGGCCCAGCTCGTAGCGCGCGATCAGCGGCGCGATGCGATCCCACCACGTGTCGACATAGGCGAGGAACTTCGGATCTTTGGTGCGCAGGCGGATGCCGGTCTTTCCCGACAGCCAGACGGGCAGCCCCCCGGCCTGCCATTCGTTGCAGATGTACGGGCCCGGCCGGGCGACCACGTACAACCCCAGTTCGGCGGCGAGCTGCAGGAAATGCCCGACGTCGCGATCGCCGGTGAAATTCCATTCGCCTTCGCCCGGCTCATGGTAGTTCCAGGGCATGTACACCGACACCGTGTTGAAGCCGGCGCACTTGAGCTGCAGCAGCCGCCGGCGCCAGTCGCCGCGGGTCATCTTGAAGTAATGCATCTCGCCGGACAGCAGCCAGGTCGGGCGGTTCTCGATCCAGTAGCCGTTGCGATCGAAACGGATGGGGCTTGTCATAAACGTCCTTTCGTTTTTTGATTCAGATGGCGGCGAGAACGATGCCCAAGACACCGACGACGACGCCCAGCGCCTGGACGGGGTTGAGCCGCTCTCTGAGGATCAAGAGCCCGTAGGGGAAGAAGCCGATCACGCACGAGCAGACCATGATCGGGAAGCCCATCGGGCCGCGTCCGAGGCTCTGAAGCAGGTCAAGCCCCGGAAACATGAGAAGCACGACCACCGTGTAGTTCACGGATACGACGGTGGCGGCGTAGGCGGCGATCGTGCGGAGTTCCCGCCACGTGGGCCGGGGGGCGGCTTCCGCTCCTTCGAGGCGTTGCCGCGCGAAGGCGTACAGGCATCCGGCGAGACTGCCCGTCGTGGTGACCAGACTTCGGAAGACGCTCGGCATCTCCTGTCCTCGTTCCAGATAGGACGGCAGGTTGGCGCCGCACTGGTTGATCCCGCAGCAGATCATGCCGAGCACCGACGGGACGAGCCAGATTGAAACGGAACGATCGGCTTGTCCCGGATTCGCAGGCTTGCCCCGCTCGCGGAACGCATAGAGGAAGATGCTCGCGATGATCAGGACGACGCCCGTGATGCGCAGGGCGTCCATCGGGACGCCGAAGACGATCCAGCCCATGAAGAACGGGAAGATGAAGCCCGACTGGATGATCACCCAGACAATGGCGTTGGGCCCGTTTTTCATCGCGCGACCCATGCACCGGATCATCAGGTAGTTGAAGAGGCCGTTGCAGAGCATGCCGACGATCGTCCAGATCCAGGTCGATGCCGGAATGCCTGCGGGCGGCAGGAGCCGCTCCGGGCTGCACAACCCGATCGTCAGGCTGATCAGGAGGGAAAGCAGGCCGCTGCAAAGCTGGTAGTGGAGGAGGCTCAGCCCTTTCCGCCCGATGTGCCCCACCATCGCCCCGACGACGACCCAGGAGAATCCGGTCGAAACCAGAAGTAGCAGCGCCTTGAGCATCTTTTCGCCCGTCCAGCCCCAACGGAGCCGTGCCTAGTCGCCCAGGGATTCCGCGGCGGCGGCGAGGGTGTTCGCGGAAGCGATGTGGCAGTTGATCCACGGGTCGTTGTCGAGCCCGGTCCTGCCGCCGTTCCACCACGGCGCCTTGGCCCACCACCACGTCGGGATGAAGCCGTTCGGCATCTGGATGCGCGTCATCGAGTCGGCCATGGCGCGCGCCTTCGCGAGCGCGCGCCCGTCGTGCGCCGCCTTCCCGTAGTCGATCCAGCTCCGAACGAGCTTTGCCGCCGAGGCGTCGACCGGGTTGAAGCAGTCGAACTGCTCCACGCAGCAGGGGACGTGGAAGTTGGCGCCGCGTCCGCCGCTCCCCGATTTGAAGCGCGGGAAGACGCAGGTGGCGTCCTCCGGGCGGTAGGGAAGCTCCCAGAAGACGAACTGGTCTTCGGCGAAGCGGATGATGTCGCGTGCGATGGCGAGGTAGCGCGCATCGCCCGGGAAGCGGCGGAGCAGATAGCTCATGACGTTGCAGGCGCTATGCTTGGTGAGGTTCGTGTACTTGCGTCCGGGCTGGACGTCCTCGAACTGCCCCTCCCAGGCCCAGTCCTTCAAGATGCCTGTTTCGATCTGGGTGAAACAGTCCCGGGCCGTCTGTTCGTAGGCGTCGTTTCCGGTGGCGCGCGCGAGCGCTTCGAAGAAGAGCATCGGCCTGTCCGGCACGAGGGTGTTGGGCGTGGTGGGCCGTCCGGTGGCGATGTCGAGGACGAGCGGCCAGGAGCCGTCCTCGCGGCGCGTCCGCATCGCGGTCGCCGCGATGCGCTCGGCGGCGTCGATCCAGCGGCGCTCGCCGGTCGCCTCCGCGAGGTCGAGGAAGGCCATCCCCACGTCGAACGGGTAGATGAGCATGATCGTCCCCTCGCACTCGGGGTGCTGGCATGCCTGTCCGTGGGCGGTCGTGTAGGTGAGCGGCCAGTGTTCGAGCGGCGTGCCGGGCGCGCATGCGGTGCGGACCAGGAACTCGCCCGCGAGCCGGGCGAGCCGGAGCGCCTTGTCGCGGCACCCGGGCATCCTGTCGGCGCATGTCGCCATCGCCTGGATGGTGGCGGCATGGGTTTTGGACGGGTAGCCGTTTTTGTCGTAGTCGCGGTCCGGCTCGCCGGTCTCGAGAAATTTCGTGAACGGGGGCCAGGAAAGGATGAAGTCGTAGGCGAGCCGGGCGGCATCGGCATAGGGGCGCGCCTTTGGCGGATGGTCGCCGGTGAAGGGGGCGTCGCGCCAGAAGAGGCGCGGTTCGTTTGTGATGCAGACGACGTTCTCCGCGTTGATGCCTTCGCAGAGGACGACGGTGCGCCCGACCGGAAGATCCTTCCAGACGGGCGTGAGCGGAGCCCACGGCTTGTCGGCGAAGAACGTGCGGATCGACCCGTCGGCCGCCCAGATTTGGAAGCGGTACTGCTTCGCCATCCATTGTTCCTCGAAGTCGAAGGCGGGCGGATAGATGAATTTCGGGGAGCATCCGTTCCAGAAGGGCGCGCCGGTTTCGGGGTTGCCGGGGCGGATGGGTTCGGTGTTTTCGGGAAGTTGTTCGAGGTTCATGGATGGATTTGCAGGAGTTGCGGTGCGGTATAGATGTTTGCGGCGCGGTCGTGCGGGCCTTGCTGGCGGAGCTGGATCGTCGCCTCTTCGGGGTTGGGGCCCGTGGTGAATTCGCACTGATGGAATGCGCCGGGGCCGGAATAGTCTTTCGTGGCCGGCGCGGAAACGAGGCGCTCCGCGCCGGTGACGGTGTCGCGCAGCGCGATGACGGGGTTCGCCCAGCATCCCGAAACGCAGGTGTCGTCGACAATCTGCCGAACGGAAAAATAGAAGCGCCCCCGTGCCGGGAGCGTTCCCGCCTCCTGGTCCACCGAGGCGAACAGGCAGGGGCCCGTCCGGGCGATGCGGATGGCGCCGCCGATGTCTTCGAATCGGCAGCAGTCCGGATCGGGAATCCCCGGCTGGGGATCGAACCGGGGCGACCAGCCGACGGGGCGGCCTGCATCGTCCCAGTCCTCCAGCGTCCCGTTCACGACGAGATCCCGGGGGGGCTCGCCCGGCCGGAGGTTCTCGAAGGCGTCGGCAAAGGCGAACGACGACAGGTTCCCTGCGGCGTCGCGCACTTCGATGGAGACCGCATAGCGCAGGCCGGGCATCCGCTTGCGGAGGGTGACGGGCAGGCGCTTTCGCACCGTGCCATGCGGTTCGAGTTCGATGGGGAAGGCGCTGCCCTCCACGGAAAGAAGCGCGTGCGCCTTCACCGTCACGGAAAGCGGCAGCGGATGGTCCGTGCGGTTTTCAAGGTCGATGGCGATGCCGTCGTCCTCGAGATGTCCTGAAAACGTGTATCGAGGCGCGTACTTCAAATCCGGGGCGAGCACGTAGAGGCCGTTTCCGCCGAGTTTGACATCGGCGCGCGCGCCGGGCGAAGCGTGTTCGGATGCGTTGCCGAACACATCGGTCGTGGTGTAGGTCTCCGCGCCTGTCGCAAGGGGCACGGACTCCCCGCCTTCCGAGAACCCGAACCCGATAACGCGGCCGTTCGTCCTCCGCCAGAGGACGAATCGGCCTCCGGACGGGAAGCGCATCTGCCACTCGACGCGCCCGGGGCCGAGGGTGTCCGTCATGACGGCATAGGCGACGGCCGCCGCGCGCGGGGCGAAGTTCTCCATGAAGAGCCCGTGCCCTTCCCATCCGCCTTCCATGAGGGTGAACCACGGCATGTACCGCACCCACGGGACGTCGGCGGACATCCCCGTATAGAGCTGCGGCACGAACTCGGCCTTTCTCCGTTCGCCGGCCGGATCGTATTTCGTCCCCATCCCGCATTCCGGCAGCACGGCGAAGGTGTCCGCGACAAGGTCGGGCCCCAAGACCTCCGCCGCCTTCCGGAGGCCGTCGAACGGTTCGTTGTAATGGTTCATGCCGAAGACGTCGACCGGGAAGCCGCCTTCGGGCAGTTCCTTGTAGAGGCGCTCCACGCAGCCGTTCTCGTCGCTGGCATGCGAAATGCCGACCTTGAGGCCGGGGTTGGCCCGTTTCATGGCGCCGACCGCTTCGCCCGCGCACTTCATCCAATGGCGCGTGGTCGTGCAAAGCGCGCTTGTCGCGAAGGCGTCGTCGTCGGGCTTCAAGTGCGCCGTGTGCCCGCCAATGCCCTCGTTGCCGAAGACGACGTACCCCACGAAGTCGCTCATTCCCGCCGCGAACATCTCGTGGTAGCGCCTCCAGACGGCAAACTCGTCGTCGGTCTGCGGCCAGCGCGGGAGATTGTTTCGGCCTTGCTCCATGAGCGACACCCAGGGGCGGATGTGGTGTCGCTTCAGGATCGGCTCGATTTTCTCGTTCCAGTTTTCCAGCGTTTCCCCGAGCCACGACTCCGTCGCCGCGCCATCGGCGAGATCGAGCCCGGTGTAGCGCGACTGGATGCGTGCGCCGGATGCGCCGATCGTCTCCATCAGCAGGCATTGCCGCTCGATCTCCTCCAGGTTCGCGGGGGTGGGGGAGCGGTTCAGGTCCCAGTTGCGCGGATGGATGCCGAAGGGGTTGGCGGGCGAGAGGCGCTCCTCTGGCGTGAGGCGCGGGCGGCGCGCCAGATAGCCGACGCGCGTGACGCCGCCCGAGATCCTTCGTCCTGCATCGAAGATTCCATACCGCACGACGTACATCCCGAAACGCATGAGCGGCGGCATTTTCACCTGGACGTCGCCGGGCTCCCATGGCGCCAGTTCGATGGACTGGGAGAGTTCGCCGAGAAGCTTCCCCTCCGCATCTTCGACGGTGCCCTTGATTTCAAGGGAACGCCGATAGCCGAGGAGGTTCACGACATGGATCACGGCGATGGGGTCGCGGTTGTCCTCCTGGAAGACGAGGTTGCCGTCGGGCGTTCGCGCCGTTGCGCACCAGGCCGTGTTTTCATGGTTCATGCCTGCGGGGAGCAGCGGAGGCCGCCCGGATCCCTCCACGGCGAGGATGTGGCCGTAGGGGGTGCACAGCGAGCGCGCCGTCGGGGCACGGCGCGGTTGCTGCCAGACGGCCACGTTGTCGATGCGGATTTCCTCCCAGTTCGCCTGGACGTCGCCACGCCAGATTCGGGCGGTGTTTCGGAATTCCGCGAAGGCGCGCACGTGCGTCGCGCCCTGCGGCGGATCGTAGGCGCGCTGGACGGCGGTGAACCACGTGCCGTAGAGTTCCGTGCCGAAGTGCCAGTACCCGAACTCCTCCCGCTCCTTCAGGGGGAACACGTCGAACCCGCCGTCTTCCCGCATGCGGAGGAATTCGATCCGGACCGGCGCCAGATGGCCGTGGGGACGCGCATGCCGGCTGAACTTGATGGAGTAGATCCAGTGGACCGGATCGGCGCCGGCCAGCGGCATCGGATCGGACTCCCAGCGCCCTTTTTCGTTTTCGGACGTGAGCGAAAGCGCGTAGTTCCCGGCGAAGGCGTTGCGGGTGACGCGCGCAGGCCCCTCGCCGACATAGCGCCACCCTTTCGGGAGTCCTCCTTCCAGTTCCTCGAACGACGGATTGGGAACGAGGTTGAGGGCATACGTTCCTTCGGCGACGAGCGTTTCGTCGATGCCGCCTTCGTCTGCGCCGAGCGTGGTCCCGCGCAGGACGCGGAACGCCTGCGCGGCGACAGGCGGATCGAAACGCAGCTCGCCCCGCACGGGGGCGACGCCGATCGTCTGGGGCGCCTGGCATGTCATCTCGAAGTCGCCGCCCCCGGCGGGGAACGGCGCGCGCACCGTGGATTCGGCGAAACCGAGCGCCCGCTCGATCTCCGCCGTGTCTTTGCCTGTTTCGTCGAAGAAGCGCACCTCGGCAGTCACGGCGGGTGCGTCGCCCGGCAGCGCGAAGGCGAGCCGGAGCGCCTCGCCCGGCTGTACGGGAAACCCGCAAGCCGGCCGAGCGCCCCCGTCTTGTGAAAAAGCCGCTGCAGCGCCTATGGCGAGGGTGGCGAACATGGCAGGAAGCCCCTGGATTTTCGGCATGGCGGAATTTCGTTGTCCTCAGCGAACGAGCAGGATGGTGCCGTTGCGCTCCGGAACGGCGATGGCGAGTTCGAACGGATCCGACGTGTCGAGCGAGACATCCTCCGGGAGGTCGAGGATCACATCCGTCAGATCGACTTCGTCCGTCCCCGCCAGGCGTCGCGACGACGAGAAGAGGACGATGCGCCCGCCATCCAGGTATTTGGGGCTCACCGCGACCCGCAGGGTCGTGCCCGCCTCGAGGTTGAGGCGATATCCCGTGACGGGGACGTTGCCGAATCCTTCCTTCGGGATGTTGAACGAAAGGACGGCCGAACGCCTCGTCTGAATGCCGTCAATGAGTTGGAGCACGGAGTTCGTCCCGCCGACGACGAGGTGCGCCCGGTTGCCCGAGGTGTTGCCGAAGCCGACGAAATTGGCGAGGACCGTGGCGTTGGAAACGACGAGCCTGCAATCGTCGGCGTAATCGCCGATGTACATGTACGGCACGCGCAGCAACCCGCCGTTGACCACTTCGATGACGCTGTTCGATGCGGAGGCGGTCCCGCTGCAGTTGAGGCTGTTGCCCGGGCTGTAGAACTCGCCGCCGTCGCATACGAGCCGTGCGCCGGAGCCGCTGTTGCCGACGAACGAGCGTCTCGTCCAGGTCGTGCCCGCCTCGTTGCGGATGGAGAGCTTTGCGCCATCCTCGATTCGGAGGACGCCCTTGGTGCTTTTTGCTTGCATGCCGATGCGAAGGGTGCCGTTGGTGATCGACATCTCGGCGCCGTCGTCGAGGACGGCTTCGCTGTCCACGGATTCCACATCGCCAATGTAGACTTCGCCGGCGACATCCACTTTCGTGCCGCTCCCGGTCGCGACGAACCGGTTCCCGGTGGGCGGAGTCGGATCCGCGGATCGACCGGAGCGGGTCGCCCCGACGGTCACGCCGTTTGACACGGAAAGATGGGCTCCCCCCGACACCGCCACGAGGTTGGAATGGGTGACGTAGCCGGCATACAGCCTCCCCCGAATCGACGCCGTGGCGCCGTCCCGGACTTCGAGCCGGTTCTCGGAACTGAACTTCGATACATCCCTGCCATTGTCCAGATCCCAGCCCAGTTGGAGCGGCATGTTCTTCCGCTGGACGAAGGTGGCGCCGTTCGACACCACCAGCGCGCTCCCCGGCCCCAGCCCGCCGATGCCCGTGCAGGGCACGACCGTGTCTTCCGGGATGATGAACGTCGGTCCTTCCCCCGTGATTTCGACGACGTTGTTGCTGGCGGCGTAGTTCCAACACCCCATCCTGAGTCCACCGGAAAGGGTGCCGCCATTTCGGACCGTAAGGCGGTTCCAGCCTCTGCCCTGCCCGAATTGCAGGACGCCACGTCCGAGCGAAAGGCAGGCGTCGGGGCCGTCCACGACGTACGTGCCGCCTGCGCCGCAGTCGCCGACGTACGCCGTGCCGGTGCTGTCGTCCGCAAGGCCGATGGTGCCGCTCACCAGGGTGAGTTTCGATCCGGCGCCGTATTCCCAGGACGCATTCCGGTTGCTGTCCATGCGGAACCGGTTCTGCCCCTGCACTTTTTTCCCGGCTCCAAGGTCGACCGTCGCCCAGACGCCATGCTGTTGGTAGCAGTACCCGAAGTCGAGCTCGCCAACGAGAAGCGAGGTGGAGTTGGCGAGGACGAGGCGGTCGCTGGCGCTCCCGTAGATGATCATCGCTTTGTCCGCGCTCCCCGGCACGGTTCCGCCCCATTTCGCCGGATCATCCAGCGACGCGCCGTCGGAGACGTAAAGGATCGCGCCCTGTGCGGCGGAGGCGAGGATCGTCGAGACGACGATGGCCGATTTCAAGGTCGATTGGAATCCCGGGCGAGTTCTTTTCATGGCGAACGTTTCCTTTCCTTTCAGTGAATGGTTCCTTGTCGGTGAATGGCTCTTCCCACGCCACCATCGTAAGGTTTCCCGTTTGCGGGACAAGTGCATTATGCGTAAAAAAACGTTTCATTTTGCGCACGGCGGGAATTCGAAGGCGGCGGTGTCGGAGCCGGGCAGGCGGGGGAGATCCTCGCCCCGAAGCAGGGTCTTGCCGTCGCGCATGGCCAGGATGCGGGGCATGATCGCGCAGTGCCACAGGAGGAAGCGGGCGTCGATGCGCGATTCGCCTTCCAGGGACAGGACGGGGCCTTCGTGCCGGGCGAATTGCAGGAATGTGCCGCCGAGCGCCTGCACCCGGGCGCCGTCGCGGGCGATGAAGAGCCGGTCGGCGTTCTCCGACTTGAAGCCCAGGATCCAGGCGTTGGAATTCCGGAACGAATAGAGTCCCGTCGGGACGTGTTCGGTGTTGATGTAGCGCGCGTAGAAGTCCGTGTTCTCGACGGCAAGCGTGCCGGCCGCGTTTTCCGCGATCGGCATGACGCAGTTGTTGATGAAGACGGTCTTGCGTGGCGAGGAACGGGGGTTTGGATTGCGCCAGACGCGCCAGATGTCGCCCGACGCGTCCGCGCCCAGCACGGTGATCAGGTTGTCGCGAGCCACCAAGCCGCGGCCGTGGTTGAATTCGCAGAAGATGTCTTCGCAGCAGACCGTGCGTGGCGCCGTCTGGTCCACGAGCACGCCGCCTGCGGTGTAGAAGCGGCGGATGTAGAGGACGGCGTCGGCGTCTTCCGCCACCTCGAAAAGCGCGCGGGCGCCGGGGCCTTCGCCTTTCACGCGGTAGGCCGTCGAGTAGAGGCCGTCGATCTCGCGGACGGTCGCGGGGATCTCGACGGTGCCGTCGATGCGGTAGTTGGAGCGGGCGAAGAGGATGCGGGGGCGCCCCGAGCGCATGGCGCGCTGGATTGCCGCCGTGTCGTCGGCGCGGCCGTCGCCCGCGGCGCCGAAGTCTTCGACGACGGCGCATGCGTCGAGGCCGCCCGGCGTGTAGAGCACGCCTTCGTCCCTGGCCTCGACGAGGGGCCGCCAGTCCGCGCCGGGGAGGAAGAGGCGGCCTCCATCCTCGGTGCGCGTCGGCGTGGGGGCCGCGACGTCGCTCTCCAGCACGCAGGCGAGCGCGGCGCGGCGGACGACGAGCCCCGTCTCGCCGGCTTCGATGCGGACGCGGCGCGCGCTGAGCGAATCGCCGCCCCCCGTCGAGCGGTTGGCGCCGAGGTCGATGCCGATGCGGCGCGCGCGGATCGTCGCGTATTCGAGCGTCACGCTCGTCTCGCGCCCGGCGGCGATGCGGATGCCGGTGTCGAAGCCGTCGATCGCGAGATCGCGGATTTGCCCCGTGCAGTTGTTCGCGTCGGACAGCACGCCGATCGCGCCGCGCCCGTCGGCCGACCGGCAGCGGATGTTGCGCAGCGCGCCGTAGTTCGACACGTTCCAGCGCACGGCGACGGCGCCCGGGTTCCCCCGGCCGGTGTCGATGGTGAAGTTTTCGAAGAAGTTGCTGTTGTTGACGTTGGATCCGCGCACGAGGAGGTAGTTCGCGAGGACGGGGCGGGGGCGTTCGGGGTCTCCGAACCCCGCCGCGCCGTCCCTGAGGCGGATCACGGTTCCCTCGCGGCTTTCGCCGAGGAGAATGACGTGCCAGTTGGCTTCGGCATAGACGAGCGATTCGTAGAACTGCCCCCTGTCGAAACGGCCGTCGTTGTTGTCGTCGGCGAAGATCTTCGCGTTCCCGTGGAGGTTCGGCACGACGCCCGGGGCGTGGCCTTCGCTCTCGTAGAGCGCCTGCTCCGCTTCGAGCGATTCGACGCGGCGGTAGCGGCAGTCGGCGAAGCCGTGTTCGTGGATGTCGAGCGCGAGCGCGGGCCAGGGTTGCGAGACCGTGTCGGAGACGAGGTACGTGCCGCGAGGCAGGAAGACGAACCAGTGGTGTTGCTGGCCCTGGTTGCAATGCGTGCCTTCGGGGGAGGACGCCGGCGGCATGTGGTCGCGGCAGAAGGCGAGCGCGGCGCGGAGCGCCTCCGTGTCGTCCGCGACGCCGTCGCCCTTCGCGTTGAACGGCGGCTTCGTCACGTCGAGCACCTCCCCTCCGACGCCCTCGTGGAAGAAGGCGCGCGGGGGGAACGTTTCCGTGCGCCGCACGTTGCGGTCGCCGGGGCGGAAGCGGGCGGTGTTTTCAGGACGTTGTTCGAGGTTCATTTCAGGATTTCAAGCGAGGCTTCGCCGAGTTCGTTGCAGTCCTCGATCTTCGGGACGCCGGCTCCGACGCTCGGCCAGAGCCGATCGACCCAGCGGACGAGGCGAAGGGTGTTGGGTCCGTCGAATCGCACGAGCCCCGTGATGTCGAGCGTCTGGAGCGACTTGTCGATGTCGAGCAGGTACCCGTTCAGGGCGAGTCCCGAGAGCGAGCGCGAGTAGCGCAGGCGGATGCGCTTGCCGCGCGCGGATTCGGGGAGCGTGAAGGTGGTTTCGTAGAAGTTATGCACTTTCGTTTCGCCGGGGCGAACGGGCTCGCGCTCGCCGACGCGCAGGCAGGCGAACCACGGGCCGTCGAGCGGGATCGTCTCGTCCACCGGCGGATGGCAGACGAGCAGGAACAGGCCGGTCGACCCCGTCGGCGACGTGGTGTGGCCGGGGGCGCGGAGCGAGGGAAGGATGCGGAGATCGAGGCGGATGTTGCCGGTCGCGGCCGCTTCCGTCACATCGAGCGCGAACGAACCGCTTCGCTGCGGGCGGATCGGCTGTTCGAGCGCGGCGGGCCGGCCGTTCACGTCGAGCTCGGCCGCCGGATAGAGCCCCCAGAACCAGAAGCGCGCGTCGTAGACGAGCTCCACGCGGCGTCCTTTCCAGGCCTCCGGGACCGCAACCGTGCGGGAAAACGCGGCATCTTCGTTTTCGGGGATGCCCATGGTCGCGTAGGTGCCGAGATCGACTTCGCGGCCGTTGTGGATCCATCCAGAGTCGAGCGCGACGCGATCGGGATCGGGCGCGACCGCGGGCTCGGTCCATTCCACGGTTTCGACGGGGTGCCACGTCTCCGCGAACGCGCGGATCCAGCGGCAGGCCGCGCCGCCCGGGTCGTCGGCCGGCACGGCATAGAGCTTCGACTCCATGCCGGCGTACTCGCGCTCGGGAATCGAGAACGCGCCGTCGGCCCAGGCGGCATCGACGCGCGGATGCCCTTTCACGCCGAAGTCGCGCACCTCGCGGGGCGGGGCCGCCCGGCGGAACGTGGCGCGGAACGAATCGACCTTGTCGATGTTCTCGCGACCGTGGAGGCTCGTCATGTAGGTGGCGAGGTAGAGGTCGTAGAGGCCGTTCTTGGATTCGAAGGCCTCGCCCCAGAACCGCGGATGCGGCGGGACGGAGTCGCGCGGGATGTCCAGACGGTCGAAGAGCGCGGCGAACCACGTCGCGTCGAGGGCGTGCCTGGGCGTTCCAAGGCGGATGAGGCGGCCGTTCCCGATGGGGTGTTCGGTCGCGTCGGCGTCGTTCCGTTCGATGCCGAAGACGCGTGGAAGCGGCCAGGCGTCGCGCTTCTCGATGGAATGGCGTCCGGTGTGGTGCTGGGCGACGAACGTGCCGCCGCGCTCGACCCAGGCCTTGAGCCCCTCGCATTCGGCATCGGTGAGCAGGAACGTCGCGTCGTCGACGATGACGTCGAGTTGGTCGAGGATGTCCGGGTCGGCGAGGTCGCAGGTTTCGATGTAGGAGAGCGTGCGTCCCGTGGCCTGGACCGTTCCGCGGCCGATGTCCCAGTCCCAGATGTCGTGGAACCCGAGTCGTTCCATCCGCGTCGAGCGCAGCACGGCGATGCGGGGCGCGGGCTGGCGCATCTTGCCGAGCGCATGGACGAGCTCGATGTTGTCTTCGAGCCAGGCGCGGATTTCGGGGTCGCGCGTGTAGTGCTGCACGCTGAAGACGAGGTCCGCGGCGGAATTGCCGTAGTTGAGATAGCGCGAGATGTTGGCGCGGAGTTGCGCGGCGTCTTGCGGCGGCCCGCCCTGTTCGCAACTGAAGGGCAGGCGGTGCGAGCGCGAATAGCCGTCGCCCTGCATCGGCGCCCAGAACGCGGCGGCGCCGCCGGTGTCGTGCTGGTACGCGCCGTAGCGGCGGCAAAGCGCAAGCGAATGGTCGTAGAAGCTGTGCGTCGCCATGAGCTTGATCGGCCGTTCGGGATCGACCGAGCGGATCGCCCGGAGATTCCCTTCGATGTAGTGGCAGCGCAGGGCGGCGGAGAATTCGATCGCCTCGAAGAAGCGGCGGTTTTCTTCCTCCGTCATGTCGAAGTAGCCGCGCAAGGGCGTCGCGTTGAGGAAGCAATAGCCGGGGAGGTTCGCCCCGCGCGTGTCGAGCACGATTTCGTTTTCGCCGGCGCGGAGCGCGGCCGAGAGATCGTAGCAGAACGACCAATCGACCTCGGGCGCGACGCGCGGGCACTCGACGCCGTTCACCGTCACCGTCGGCGGCAGCGTGCGCGAGCCATGGCAGTGGGCGACGGCGCTGTGCAGGAAGCGCCAGCGCGCGAGGTCGCCGTCGGGCGCCGTGAACGTGCGGAGGAGCGTGAACGGCGACGGCGCCTTCCGGTCGAGCGAGTTGGCGAGGAGCACCGTCATGTCCGCCGAATCGATTTCCGTCGCGAGGTCCGTCGCGGCGTGGCGAAGCTCCCATTTTCCCCGGAGGTCGAGCTTGGGGCCGGGGCCGAGGAAGTCCTCGGCGACCGGGACGTCGCCCTCGTGGTTGCGCTTCCAGAGTTCGATGACGATCGGGGTTCGGGCGACCGAGGAGAGGTCGGTGATCGTCGCCGTCGGGATTTCATCGCATCCGTGCCAGCCGAGGAGCGGGCCCTCCGGGTCGCCGTAGCGTTCGGCGAGGCGGCGGCGGAAATCCCACTCGTAGCGTTCGAAGCCGGTCGGCTCGTAGTACCCGACCAGCGCCTGGAGCGAGCGGAAGCAGTACGGCGCGTCGCGGAAACCCTCTGCGGGCAGGGCGTAGGGGAGGGGGTACCGGTTCCAGAACCAGCCGCGCGACACGACATCGCCGAAGAGAAGCTGCCGGTAGCCGATGCCGTACTTCCGCGCCATGGCGTCGTTGTAGTCGAAGAGCGTGTAGTCCGCGATGCCCGGGCCCAGCAGCCGATCCACGCCGGGCATCGACGTGCACATGGCGAGCCCCTGGTCCCGCAGGTATTCGAACTGGAACGGCAGATCGTCCTTCTGCCCGCCGCCGCTGATCCAGAGCGCCGCCGCCGCATTGTCGAAGCAGTCGAGATAGCGCGGATACGCGCCGTCCGCGACCGGCGCGAGCGCGCGGGCGGCGAGCGCCTTGCGGACGGCGTCCGCGTCGGAGCCGAAAATCTCGACGGTCTTCTCCCCGACGACGCCGAGCCCCCAGGCGCCGACGCCGTCGAGCGACAGGACCGTGGCGCCACCCCCTTCGGCGCGCAGGTCGCCGAACCCCTGCAGATCGCGCTTGCGCTTCGACGCGAGGCGCATCGCCGTCGCGGCATCCCGGAGCTTGAACTCCGTGATCTCCAGCGCCCCGTCCGTCGAGCGCGCGACCTCGACCGTGCCGAAACCGCGGCAATCGACTTTGAACGCCGGGGCCGGCGCATCGCCGAGGGCGATCATCGCACTGCAGGAGAGGAGGAGGGAAGCTTGCGCAATGGTCTTCATCATGGTTCGTCGGGGCTGTGCGTGGGTCGGTGTGTCGTGGCGGTGTCCTGCGACAGGGCTGCCGGGGCCCCCTCGCTACCGGACGAGCAGGATGAGCCGATGCCGGTTGTGCATGTGGAGAACGACCTCTTTCGGCCCCGGAATCTCGACGCTGACGTCATCGGGCAGGTCGAAGGTGACGTTCGAGAGGTCGATGGTGTGATCCGGGTGGTTCGCCTTGAGGATCGTGATCCTTCCGCCATCCATCCGCCGGGGATCGTCTGTCACCTTGATCCGTGTCGGCTTGTTGAAATTGAACCGGTACGCGTTGATTTGCAATCGCTCGGTGGGCTCGCGTCCGATGTGGAACTGGATTTCCGTCCCGTCGCCCTGGACGGCGAAATCGCCGTAGGGCCGGATGAGCGAGTTCGTCCCCGCAAGCGACACGACGTTGCCCGTGCCACCGTCGGGGCCGATGTTAAACGCACCGTTGGGGCTGACTTCGATCGTGGCGTTGGAGACGGCCACCACGCCGCCGTTCGCACAGCCGACCGCAAAGGAAAGGGCCCGGAAAAGCCCGCCGTTCCTTACATCGACCCGCCACGACGCATTCGTGCCGAAGCCGTATCGCCCCGATCGCAACGGCTGCCGATACGAGTCGAACGTGCCGCCATCGACCTCGACACAGGCGCCGGCGCCGCCGAAACCGATGTCGCTCGGGTTGTAGCCTGTTCGGCATAGCTCCAGCGTCGCGCCGGAACGGATGGAGAGCACGCTGTTGGTGTAGCCCCAGCCGCCCACGCGCAGGAGACCGTTTGTCACATACATGCGGGCGCCGTCCTCGATGTCCACGCGGGCGCCCAGGGCCGGCCCGCGATCCGCTTCTTTTTCCCACGTGCCGGCTCCCACCATCAGGACGCCGTTGGTGATGTCCAACGTCGAGCCCTCGCCGGAAACGAGGACGCGGTTGCCCACGAGCGGCTGGCCGAGCAGCGGCTTGTCCCACCACGTCCGGAAGAAGGACACGCCGAGATTCGCGCCATGGATGACGAGCGAGCCGCCGTCCACGATTTCGACCGAATTGGACGAGCCGTGCCGACCCGCCCAGACCGCGCTCTTCGTCCGGACCTTGCCGCCGTTGCGCACGATGAACCGGTTGCCGTCGCCACCGCTGGCTTCGCCATGACGCGCGCCTACGGAAATCATCGCCCCCGTGTTGTCGACGACCATCTCCGCGCCGTCGGCGACGATGAAGTCGTTGTAGCAGCCGGAGCCTCCGACGGCCATGCGCGAGTATTCGCAATAGCCGTCGACATACAAGTTGGCCTCCGGCGGGATCGTGAAGCGCGAACCCGCTCCCGAGACGAGCACCGTGTTGCTGACGCTGCTTCGATACAGGCCCATCGAATGGACGTAGCCCTCGAACTGGCCGCCGTTGATGATTTCCAGCCTGGCGCGGCTCTTGCTCCGTGCGAAGCGGAGCCCGGTGTCCTTGGCGAGCGGCGTGACGTATTTCGCGTCCGGGCCGTCGATGATGAACGTGTTGCCGTTGTTGTAGTCGTCGCCGATTTCCGCCTGGCTGGCGGACGGCGTCGAGCCCACGGTGCCGCTTGCCAGACGGATGCGCGATCCGCCCGCGACCTCGAATTTGTTCGTCGCGAGAAGCGTCTTGCCGACGCCGAGCGCGAGCGTGTTCGTGGTGCGGTAGTTCCACTGCCCGAAACCGAGTTTCGCGACCGTCAGCGAATCCCCGAGGGTGAAGGGGGAGGAGACGGTCTTGTGGAACTGGAGGGTCGATTCTTCATCGGGCGCCGCGATGTCGGGGCTTCCCCACACGCTGCCGCCCTGGTCGATGTCGCCGCCCGCCGCTGCCGCCCAGGTGAGCGTCCGCGGGACGGCGGAGGAAACGCCGGCCGCCAGCGCCAGGGCAAGCGCCAGCGCGATCCGTTTGACCGATACATTGAGGTTTGTCGCCAATTTCGTTGTCATGTTTGGATCCTTTCGTTGGTTCTCCAAGGTCTTTGCGTTTCCCTGCTCAGACAGGAGGATTCGAGGACTCGCTTTCATCCTGCATCGCTGTTTTCGGGGAAGCAGACAGTGTGTGGCATGGGGTTTGTGCTGTTGTGGTTCAGAGTCGCGGCAGGCACTCGGCCGCGGGGTCGAGCGTCGCAGGCGTCACAGGGAGAATGGCGAGACGGATCCTCTGCATCGAGTGCTCCTTTCCGGATGAAAGCGGCGCCTGCCGCGCCTAGCGACCGACCGGGCGCCAGTCGCCGACGAGCGCGGAAATCTCGCGATTCTGCAAGGAACGGTAGCCGGCGACCATGTCGGCGGGCTTGTGGACGACGGAAACGAATTCGTCCATCTTCACGGCGCCGCGCTGGATCAGGTCGACCATCTTCTGGCGCTCGTCGAAACCGCGATCGAACGGCGTGAGGATCGTCACGCCCTGGCCTTCCATGAAATCCCACGGATCGATCGAGACTTTTTCGAGGTAGTTGGCCTGCATGACGATGCGGGGCCAGTTGTGGCTGTAGAAGTGGATCGGCTTGACCTGGAACTCGTGCCTGGAGACCGGCGGCTTGCAGCGCGGGAGCCGGAACGCGAGCTCCACGCCGGGAATCGAGCCGCTTGCCTCGACGACGATGTCGTAGCCGTCGTCGCCGAGACGGACGATGCGGTCTTCGGCGTCGGGTTCGGAAAGATCGGCCGTTGCATAGCCGCGCCCGCGCCCGAAGGCGAGACGGCGCTTGTCGATGTCGGCGACGACGACACGGCAGCCCGCCTCGTGGAAGAGCAGCGCGGAGAACACGCCGATCATGCCCTGGCCGATGACGATGCAGCTTTCGCCGGGTTTGGGGTCGGCGGCGATGCGCCCGCGAAGCGAGATCGCGGCGACCTCCAGCGTGGCATAGGGGAGGTAGTCTTCCTCGTTCGGGAGGTCGGGAAGCAGCACGGGGGCGTCTTCGCCGGTGGTGACAAGGGTGTGCGCGCCGGCGTGCGCGCCATAGAGCGCCTTGCAATCCGCGAAGTCGCAGGTGTTGCGGCAGGAGATGGTGTCGCCCACCCGGAAGCCTTTCGCCTCGGCGCCGACTTCGGTCACGACGCCGATCGACGAATAGCCGGGCACGAAGGGGTACTTGCCGGCTGTGCCGTAATGGCCGGCCAGCATGCGGAGCTCCGTGCCGGGCGAGACGAAGGAGAAGAGGGTGCGAGCGGCGATCTGGCCGGGCCCGCAGGCGGCGGGCGTGACCTCGCCGAGGCGGATCCCGTTGATTTCTTCGAAAAGGATGGCAGGAGTTTTCATGGCGCGGATGTTTCGGGGAGTTTTGTCGGGATGTTGCCGCCCTTCGAGCCCCAAAGGCGGAAGCGATCTTCAACAATCCGATCATACTCCATCCCTTCTTTTTAAAAAAGCGCGTAATGCGCAAAAAAAAGTTTTATTTTGCGTACCATTCGAACGATGGTACCCTTGGGGCATGGCAAAGCTCAAAAAGGTCGCGCTCCTGCTCCCACGCTATCCCCACCTGGACCGGCTGGAGAACATCATCGACCTGATCGAGAAACAGGGGGGCTGGCAGCTTTACCTTCATTCCGAATCGAACAGGGAGCCGGCGCTGCCGCAACTCGTCGAGTGGGGCTGTTCGGGCATCATCCTCTATCCGGAAAATCCGACCGTTGTCGCGGCGGCCCGCCGCGCGCAGGTGCCGACCGTGGTCCTCGAACCTCCGCCGGAGATGCGCCGCGGTCTCCTGCAAAAGCTCCCCTGGGACTATGGGTTCGCCGACAACGCCAGTATCGCCGATGCGGCGGCGGATTATTTCCTGGATCGCCAGTATCGCAGCTTTGCCTTTGTCGACGAGGTCGACCGCTGCTATTGGTCGGAAGAGCGCTGGGTGCGATTTTCGCGGCGGATAGGCGATGCCGGCTTTCCCTGCGAACGCTATCCTGCCGTGCCGAAGCGCATGCAGGGGGATTGGCCTTCCGAGGAAATCCGCATGATCGGATGGCTCCAGCGCCTTCCCAAGCCGGTGGCCGTCTTCGCAAGTTGGGACAAGCGCGCCCGGCAAGTGCTGGAAGCCTGCCTGACCGCCGACATCGCCGTTCCCCAAAGCGTCGCCGTCCTGGGCGTCGACAACGACCCCACGGTGTGCAAGACGACGATGCCGGCCCTCTCCAGCATCCCGTTCGAGTCGAACTTCGAGGTCGTGATCAAGATCTTGAACGCGCGAATGTCCGGCAAGAAATTCGACCGGGTCGTTTGGAAGACGCAGGCGGCGCCCGTGGCCACCCGGCTCTCGACGGATTTCGTCGCCGCCGAAGACCCCGTGGTCGCGCGGGCGCTCCGCTACATCCGATACGCCACCGCAACGTCGGCGATTTCCGTTGGCGACGTCGTGGCGCACGTCAAGTGTTCGCGACGCCTCCTGGAGAAGCGCCTGCGGGCCGCGACGGGGCGGACGCCGCTCGAGGAAATCCACCGCAGCCGGCTGGAGCGCGTCTGCGGGCTCCTTGCCACTTCCAAGATGCGCATCGGCGAGATCGCCGCGGCCTGCGGGTTCGAGAACCGGGCGGGGCTCGACGTTCTCTTCCGCCGCACGTTCGGCACCACGATGCGCGACTGGCGCGCCCAAAACCGCAAAGACATCGCCCCTGGCCGCTAGTGCCCTGGCGGCTGGCGGCCGAACAATGCCGTTGGAGCATCCGGCCGCCGAGCTGCCTGCCGCGGCCGCGTGGGGAGCGACAGCGCGGCGGAGGCGAGGACGGGTGGAATTGTGAATTGCCGTATCGGGCGGGGACGGGTTATTCTTCTCCACCATGAAAGTGCCGCTTCGCAACTGGTTTGACCGCCCGTATCCGTCCGCCTTGGTCCCCGTCCCTGCGCCGGCGGGCGCCACCCGCGCCCTGGCCGCCGACGGGCGCGTTTTCCCGGTGCAGCGTGTTCCGGCCACGCCTTTCGACGAGGCGGCGGATGTTTCCCCCGACGGAACGGTCGCCCTCCTGTGCGCCACGCTGGCCCCGCTCGAACGGCTCGACTTCGATTTCGACGCCCATCCTGCCGACTGCGGCCCCGGTCCTGCCGTGCGACGCCTCGCCGACGGCACGATCGAGGTTGCGAACGGCCCCTGGGGAATTCGTCTTCCCGCCGACGGCGCGTACGATCCGCCCTTCCCGGCACCCTTCGAACCGTTCGCCGCAGACGGTTCGTGGGCGAGTGCGGGGGTCGTTTCCGGCGCATTGCCGCGCGGGTCGATCCACACCGCAGTCGAAGCCGCCGGACCGTGTTGCGTACAGTGGCGCACGGTCTGCCGCTGGGGCAACGGAGGGCGCTGGGAGGTCGTGGGGCGCTGGGCCGCCGGGGCGGACGCGCTGCTGGTGTGCGAGACCGCCGTCGAGGATGCCGACGCACATTTCGACTGGCGTCCTTTCGCGGCCGTTCCAGCGCAGGCCTGGACGTGGGGCGGCGGGGAACAGCCGGGGCCGATGCGTCGTGCGGCCTTTCGCCCGAATCCCGGCGCACGGCCTTCGCCCGCCGGCGCGCCGCGCGTGATCCAGCCGATCGCCCACATCGGCTACTACAACCAATGGAACCTCGCCTGGTGCGGCTTCACCGGCGGCGAGGGGCCGGATGCGCCCTTCGCGGGACTCTTCAGCGCCTTTGGCGGTTCGTGGCGGAAGCGCGGCTTCCAGCGCCCGCTTCTCCTGGAAGGCGCTCCGGACGGCGCCGACTGTTTCCTGCGCTTCCCCATCCGCGCCGGACGCCGCCTTTACGGGCTCGTCTTCTCCACGCGCGCCGCGGCGGGCGTCGACGCCTCCGACCGCCGCTGCCTGCCCAACGCGCGCAAGGTCGAACTCTCCGACTTGCGCCTTGGCAAGACGAGCCGCTGGATTCTCGATCCGCCGCCCGAGCCGCGTTCGCTCCGCCTGCTCGATGCCGCTTCGCTCGAGGCCCAGCGCGCCCGCCTGCTCGCCGATCCGGGGATCCGCACAGCCCTTGAAACCTATCTCGCGGATGCCGCCTCCAATCCGCGCCTGCGGGATTCGCGCCTCACCGCCGCCGCCTGGGCCGCCGGGCGCGACGACCTCCTCCGGGAGCAGTGCGGACGGCTGGAAGAGCGGGCCGCGCGAATGTTCGATTCCGTCGCCGACGGCGGCTACGAGGCGCTGGTCATCTTCCACGGCCGCCAGTACAAGGCAGATGCCTACGACCTCGACCTGCTCTGGGCGCTCGGCCTCCTCGACGAAGCCCGCTATCGCCGCGTCCGCGGAATCTTCCTCGCCACCGCCTCGATGTACGCCGACCCCGACTACTGCCGCTACGGCGACTTCTGGCCCGGGCGCGAGCCGGAGGAGGGCATCGCCATGGCCCTCCGCGACGAGATGGGCGACACGCCCGTCCCGCCGAACTTCGCCTCCGAGTACTTCACCACCGTCGGCATGATGGCGGAGCTTTTCCCCGGCCACCCCGCCGCCGCCGCGTGGCGCGCCTTTGCCGAGGAGCAGACGCTCGCCTTCCTCGAAACGCACTTCGAGCCGGACGGCACCTATCACGAGTCGATCAACTACCACTCGCACGCCCTCTCGGAGTTCGCCTGCTACTTCCAGGCGCTCCGCCACAAGGGGGGGCGCGACGGGTACCGCCATCCGGTGGTCGAAGGAAGCTACCGCCACTTCGCCCAACTGCTCACGCCTCCGCTGGAGAACGGCATCGCGGAGCTCGACGGCTGCCGCACCGCGAAGGGCGACTGGCCCCTCTACTACGGCGCCGCTTCGGACGCCGGGCGGCGCGCCGCCTGGCCGGCCGACGGCAACAGCGGCGGCCACGGCCTTGCCCAGGAAGTGCGCGACGACCTCCCCCTCGCGGCGACGGCCTATGCGGAATCCAACCCCGCCCTCGCCGCCGCCCTCGCCGCCGCGTGGAACGCCGCCGGGCGCCCCCTCTTCGGAAGCGAGCACCCGCTTGCCACGCTCGCCCTGCTCCAGCCCGACGCGCCCGCCGTCCCCCTCCCGTGGGAGAGCGCATGGCGCCGCGGCCTCGGCGTGCTGTCGAAGTCCGTCACGCGGGACGGCGACGCCCGCTTCGTCCTCTTCCGGGCGGGCCGCGCCACCCATCACATGGACTTCGACCAGGGCAACCTCCAGATCTTCGCCTATGGCCGATCGATGCTCGGCGACCACGGATACCACACCTCCGACACCGATGGGAGGCCTCTTCCCGCCGCCGCCACCTGGCTGCACAACACCCTCACCTACGGGCCCCGGCCCGATCTTTCGTCCGGATACCTCGGCCTCGAACTCGCGCCGGAACCCGCATGCGTCGAACTCGGCGCGGAGACCGACCGCGTGGTCCACCGCATCGTCAACACGAACTTCCGCGACCTCGCCCGCCTGCCCTACAACCAGCAGATCCACGCTCCCGCCACCATCCACGTGCGCCGCTACCTCTACGAGAAGCGGCTCGGCGTGGTGGCGCTGCGCGATACCCTCGAGGAAAGCCACGGCCCGGCGGTATCGTGGTTCCATCCACGCGAACGCCCGGTGGAACAGGCCCCCGGCGATTTCCGGTGCGGTCCCGCCGACGCCCCGCACCTGCGCATCCTCGTGCCCACGCCCGCGACACGCGAGGTGGTCGAGAACCGGCGGCAAGGCCCGCTGTTCTCGCTCGGCTTCCGCGTGCCGCAAGGCGGGGAGATGGTGGCGCTCCTCGTCCCCTGCGCCCGCGACACCCCCGTCCGGGCGTCATGGGACCCCGCCACCGGCCGCCTCGACGTGTCGGTCGGAAGCGAGTCCGTCACGTGCGACTTGTCGGGCGGATGACCTCCCGGCACGCCCCCTTCCAACGTCTTCCCGCCCGTCCGCCCCGCCCACAGGAATCCAGCCATGCCCATCTGCCGCCTCCGCTTTGGAACGCCCGAACCGTTCGTCCCCACTCGCTTCGCCCCCCCGCCGAAGATCGCGCTTTCGGAGGAGGCGCCCGATGTCGCGAAGACCATCCGCTTCTCCGTCTCGGAGCGCGGCACGCGGCTCACGATGCCCATCCGCGCCCAGGCCGGCGTCTATGGCTTCGGCCTCCAGTTGAAGGGCTTCCAGCACCGGGGCACGAAAAAACGGCTGTGCGTGAACGCGGATCCGCGGTCGAACAGCGGCGACTCCCATGCGCCGGCGCCCTTCTTCGCCACCACCGAAGGCTTCGGCCTCTACGTGGACACCGCGCGCACCGCCACGGTCTACTGCGGCCTGAAACGCCGCCCCCCCGCGGGCGGAGAGGCGGCGCAGGGCGGGCGCCATGGCTTCACGACGGACCTGGACGAACTGTACGCCGTGCGCGTGGACGATGCGGAGCGCGACCTCGTCGTCGAAATCCCCGTGGCGAAGGGCGTCGACCTCTACGTCATCACCGGCGAATCCATCCTCGACATCGTCTCCCAGTACAACCTCCTCTCCGGCGGCGGATGCCTGCCGCCGCTTTGGGGCCTCGGCAACTTCTACCGCTGCGGGCTCAAGTTCGACGCGCCCAAGGTGCTCGCCATGGCCCGGCGGTTCCGCGAACTCGACATCCCGTGCGACGTGATCGGGCTGGAGCCCGGCTGGCAGACCACCGCCTACTCCTCCTCGTACGTGTGGGATCCCGTGCGCTTCCCCGATCCCGCCGCCACCCTCGCGGAACTGAAGCGGCTCGGCTTCCACGTGAACCTCTGGCAGCACGCCTTCACGCATCCGAGTTCGCCCCTCTACCCCGGCCTGCTCCCCTACAGCGGCGACACCCTCGTCTGGAACGGCCTCGTGCCGGACTTCGCCACCGAAGAGGCCAGGCGTCTCTTCGCGGACTACCAGAAACAGACCCTCGTGGACATCGGCGTGGACGGCGTGAAACTCGACGAATGCGACGGCAGCGACTTCACGGGGAGCTGGTCGTTCCCCGACTGCGCCTCCTTCCCCTCCGGACTCGATGGCGAGCAGTACCACGCCCTCTTCGGAACGCTCTACGCGCAGACCGCGCTCCGCGCCCTCGAAGGCCGCCCCACGCTCTCCGAAATCCGCAACCTCGGCGCCCTGGCGGCGTCCTACCCCTTCGTCCTCTACTCCGACTTGTACGAACACAGGGACTTCGTCACGGGCGTGGTCAACGCCGGCTTCTCGGGTCTTCTCTGGACCCCCGAAGTGCGCGATGCCTCCAGCGCGCGCGACCTCGTCCGCAGGGTCCAGTGCGTGGTCTTCAGCGCCCATTCGCTGGTCAACGCCTGGTACCTCGAGGAGATGCCCTGGGTGGCGTTGCAGTGCACCGGCGAGATCCGGCGCCTGCTGCGCATCCGGATGCAGCTGATCCCCTACCTGTATGCGGCCTTCGCGGACTACCGGGACACGGGCAAGCCGCCCGTGCGCGCCCTCGTGTGCGACTACCAGGACCAGCCGGAAAGCTGGGACGTCGACGACGAATACCTGCTGGGCGACTCCCTTCTCGTGGCGCCCATCCTCGCGCCCGCGAAGCCGGACGACCCGTCGGAGGAGCGCGAGGTGTGGCTCCCCGAAGGCGAGTGGCACGACTTCTTCACGGGCGCGGGATACGCCGGCGGAAAACACCGCGTGAAGACCGGCGACATCCCCGTGTTCGTGAAGGGCGGAACGCTCCTGCCGCTGGCGAGGCCGGTGCCGTACGTGGGGCCGGACACCCGCCTCGAAATCGAACTCCGCGCCTACGGCGACTGCTCGAAGGCGGCATGCCGCCTCGTGGACGACACCCCCGAAGGAACGGTCCACACGGTCACGGCCGCCACGCGCCACCTCGACAGCCCGCGCTACACGCTGGCCTGACGGCCCGCCGCAGGAAAAACGGCGCGCCGTTTTTTTCGCGGCATGATTTCTGCTCGACTTCATCCTTCACGCAGGAACCCCATGGAGACCTTATGGCAGTGGACATGAAATCCTTTCCGGTACGGGCGATCGTGCTGGCGCTCGTCGCGGGCGCGGCGATGGCCCAGAACCTTCCCGAAGTGACGATCGACGGCAACGACTTCAAGCGCCTGGACGCCTTCGAGGCGCAGCGGATGCAGGAGGCGGACAAGTGCTTCGCCGCCCGCAACTACCGCCAGGCCGTCGCCGCGTACGAGTCCTTCATCCAGGAGTTCGACCGGTCGGAGGCGCTTCCCTATGCGATGCTCAAAAAGGGTCGCAGCCTGCAGCTGGACGGCAAGCGCTTCGAGGCGATCCGCGTGTACGAGGGGGAGGTGCTCGACTACTTCCCCGACACGGTCCAATATGCGGCGCCGGCCCTCTACTACATCGGGGAATGCCACTGGCAGAACGGCGACGTGAAAGAGGCCATGAAGGCCTGGGCCGAGATGGCGGACGATGTGGACTACTCGCGGCACTACCTCGCCGCGCCCGCGCTGAACGCGCTGGCCCGGAACTTGAGCGAGCAGGGCAAGCCCGGCGAGGCGGTGAAGTATTGGTGGAAGGTGGCGGAGAACTTCCGCTATTCCTCCCGCGACCCCGCGCGCGAGGCCATGAACCAGGTGATCGCCCATTACATCCGCACCGAGCCGAACGAGGCGAAACTCGCCGAATTCTACAAAGTCGCCGGGACCTTCGAATGGGACCCGCGCGACGCCGAGTCGGCCGATCCCTCCCTCTACTGGACGCGCGTGATGGAGAACATCGCCAAGTACGGCGAGTTCAACGAGGCCCAGCGCGAGCTCAAAGAGCGCTTCTACGCCTATTGGGCGCGGGTCTTCACCGGCAAGAACCCCGAGTGGGACGACTTCCAGTACTCCCGCATCTGCTACCAGCGGCAGGCGGACGGCGACAACGCGAAGTGGGAGAAGGCGCTCGACGACCAGTTCGCGAAGTACCAGAAAGAGGACTCCTACGATCGCATCGTGAGTTTCCTCGGCTATTTCGCCCGCGACCGGAAACGCGCGAAATTCGACGAGTACTACAAGAAGCTCAACTTCGAAAAGATGTCGCCCGCCGCCATCGAGCGGCTCGTGCGCGTGATCTACGACAACGGCCTGGGCGAGGACCTGGGCCGCAACACCTTCGCCCATCTCCCCCTCGAGAAGATGGACGACAACGCGAAGTACCATTTCGGCCGCTGGATGTGGCACAAGGACGAGCCGCCGCTGGTCGATCTCTACAACTCCTTCGAAAACCGCTCGTGGGGACAGTTGGAACTCCTGCGCTACTACGACTGGCGCAAGAACCTCGAAAAGGGTCCCAAGCTGGCCGAAGAGGTCGCCGCCGCCTACCCGGATGCCGCGAAAGAGGCGCTGTACATGAAGGGGTCGATCCAGCAGCACCACGGACAGCGCGAGGAGGCCATCCAGACCTACCGCCGCAGCGAACACGTGCCGCACAGCATCTATCGCATGGCGGAGTGCTACCAGGGGATCGGCAAGCCCGATTCCGCGATCGCCCAGTACCGCGAGCTCGAGAACTTCTTCCCGGACCAGGCGCCCGAAGCGGCGTTGCGCATTGCCTGGGTGCACCGCGACGTCGGCGACCAGAAGCAATTCATCGCGGCCCTTCGCGCGGTGATGAAGAAGTATCCCGCCTCCGGGCAGTCCTCCACCGCCCACCAGGAACTCGAAAAACTCGGCGTCGCCATCGGCGGCGGCATCGGCGCGGAGTAAGGACCATGCAATCTTGACGCCGGGCGGGGCAAGTTGTATTGTCATGGCTTCCGCTCGTACTCTACTCATTATACACTTCCCAACTTGCCAACGGCCCGGACCCCCAACCCTGGCGCGGACGTTGCGAAACCCGGGGGACTTGCGTCATCGTCATGGACAACAAGAATCCACAGCCACAGATGGACATGGCCCGTTTGCATGCCTATGCCGACCGGATCCGCGAGGGCGGGCTCATCGACCCCGCCCTCTACGTGAAATACAACGTCAAGCGCGGTCTCCGAAATGCGGACGGCACCGGTGTCCTGGTCGGTCTCACGCGCATCGGAAGCGTCCACGGCTACATGATCTCCGAAAGCGAGCGCATTTCCGTTCCCGGGCGTCTCTTCTATCGCGGCGTGGACGTGAAGGATCTGGTCGCCGGCTGCGAGTCGGATGGCCGCTTCGGGTACGAGGAATGCGCCTACCTGCTGATCTTTGGCGAACTGCCCGACCGCGGGGAGCTGGCGGAGTGGGAGCATACGCTCGACGCCTTCCGCAGCCTGCCGGAGGCCTTCACGCAGAATGCGATCCTGCGCGTCCCTGGCGCGGACATCATGAACAGCCTCGCCCGTGCGGTGCTCGCGGCATTCCTCTACGATCCCGATCCGGACGACACCTCGCTCCCCAACGTCGCGCGCCAGTGCATCGAGCTGGTCGCGCGCTTCCCCGTGATCGCCGCCTACGCCTACCAGGCCATGGTCCACAGCCACCGCGGCAAGCCGCTCCTGCTGCGCGAGCCCATGCCCGGCAGGAGTACGGCGGAGAACCTCCTGTACCTGGCGAAGGAGAGCGGCGAGTTCACCCGCCTCGACGCGGAACTGCTCGACCTCTGCCTGATCCTCCACGCCGAGCATGGCGGCGGAAACAACTCCGCCTTCGCGACCCATGTGATGACCTCGGCGTTCACCGACACCTATTCCACCATCGCCGCCGCGACGCTGTCGTTGCGCGGCCCGCGCCATGGCGGGGCCAACCTCCGCGCCCTTGACCAGATGAACGCGCTCAAGACGGCCGTCGCGGACTGGACCGACGAGGCGGCGATCACGGAGTACCTCGGCGACATCCTCGCGCAGAGGGTCGGTGAGAGCCGCCACGGATTGATCTACGGCTTCGGCCACGCCGTCTATACGCTCTCCGACCCGCGCGCGGAAATCCTCCGCGAGAAGGCCCGCGACCTTGCGAAGGCGAAGGGCCGCGAGGAGGAGTTCGCGCTCTACGAACGGGTCGAACGCATCGTCCCCGCGGTGATCAACAGCCGACGCGCCACCCCGCGCCCGATCTGCGCGAACGTCGACTTCTATTCCGGCTTCGTCTACGACATGCTGGGGCTTCCTCGCGAACTTTTCACTCCGATTTTCGCCGTCGCCCGCGTGATCGGATGGTGTGCCCACCGTCTCGAGGAGCTGGTCAACGGAGGCCCCATCATCCGGCCCGCCTACAAGGCTGTCGGGCAGAATTTCCCCTATGTTTCCCTTGACGAGCGCCGCAGCGGGGTTTCTGCGGACGCGAAGAAGATCCCATGAAAGAGAAAACACGCGTCGTCTTCATGGGCTCCGCCCGGATCTCCTGCGTCGCGCTCGAGGCTCTGCTCAAAGCGCCCTGGCTCGAAGTGGCGGGCGCCGTGGCCCAGCCGGACAGGCCGGTCGGCCGCAACCGCGGCAACACCCCCCCCATGCCCTGTCCCGGGAAGGCATGCGCCGTGGAGCACGGCATTCCGGTGATCACCCCCGCCCGGGTGAACAAGCCCGAGGTGCTTTCCCAGATTTGGGCCTGGGCGCCCGACGTGATCGTCGTGGTGTCCTACGGGCAGATCCTCAAGGCTCCCCTTCTCAATCTTCCGCCCCTCGGGTGCGTGAACCTCCACCTTTCCCTTCTTCCAAAGCATCGCGGCGCCGCCCCCGTGAAGTGGGCCATCGCCGATGGCGACACCCGGACAGGCGTGACCGTGATGCAGATGGACGAGGGCATGGACACCGGCTGCATCCTCGCCCAGTCGATGGAGGACATCCTCCCCGGCGACACGTCGGAAACGCTTACCGAACGCCTTTCGAAACGGGGCGCGATCTTGCTCGTGGACACCCTTCGCCAGCTGGTCAAGGGTACCGCCGAGCCCGTCGCGCAGAACTCCAACGAGGCCACCTACGCGCCGAAGCTTTCAAAGGACGACGGATGGATCGCGTGGGATTCCAAAGCCAAGGAGATCGTCCAGCGCATCCGTGCCTTCCAGCCTTGGCCGGGATCGTGCACCTTCTTGCCCGTGAAGTCCGGCGACACCGTGCGTCCCACCCGCGTGCGCATCTTCCGCGCCGAGGCCGTTGCCCGTCCACGCGGCACGGGGGGGGCCTGCGCCGGAACCGTACTCGCAGCCTCCGATGCGGACGGGCTCCTGATCGCCGCCGAATCGGGTGCCGTCCGCATCCTCGAAGTGCAGGCGGAAGGCGGAAGACGCATGTCGATCGGCTGCTTCCTCCGCGGCCGCTCCGTGCCCGTCGGCGGAATCCTCCCCCCCCCTCCGCCTCCCGCCGCCCTTTCCTCCTCCTCCTCCGCCCCCCTCGAGCTCGACGCGCTCTGAGGGCCCCGGCGCACGCCCGGGGACAGGGGCCGCCGCAGTCGGGACGGACGTGCCGACCCCGCCCGGAGGGTCGAACAATGCCATTCCGAGCCTTCCCATGATCACCCGCGAAACCCCCATCCTGCCGCCGCCCGCGACTCGGCTCCAGGCGCTCGGGCGAGACGTGCTCCATCTCCTGGAGGAGGTGGGGCATGCCACGGTCATCGCCGCCGGCTCGTTCGCGGCGATGCGTCACGCCTTCACGCGCCGCAGCCGGAGGGAGATCGTCGCCCAGATGTACGTCGCCGGCATCAAGAGCCTGCCGGTGGTGACCGTGGTGGCCTTTTTCATCGGCATGATCCTCGCGCTGCAGATCGGGATCGAACTGCGGAAGTTCAGCCAGGAGGCGTATGTGGGGCCCGCCGTCATGGCCACGATGCTGCGCGAGATGGGGCCCTTCATGAGCGGGCTCGTGCTTGCCGCCTGCGTCGGCTCCGCCATGGCCGCGCAATTGGGCACGATGACCATCAACGAGGAGATCGCCGCCCTCGAAATCATGTCGATCGACCCGATCCGCTTCCTCGTGATGCCGCGCATGGTGGCCATGGTGGTCATGGTGCCCGTGCTGTCCTTCTACACCTGCATGATGGGGCTCCTCGGCGGCGCCGTGGTGTGCCGCACGCAACTGCTCGTCCCCTGGGCGTCGTACTTCCAGAACGCGATGGACTTCGCCGACACCCGCGCCCTCTACGTGGGCCTCCTGAAAGCCCTCGTCTTCGGCGTGCTCATCACCACCGTCGCCTGCTACGAAGGCTTCTCCACGAAGCACGGCGCCGTCGGCGTGGGCCTCGCCACGCGGCGCTGCGTGGTGACCAGCTTCCTCCTCATCCTGGTGGTCGGGTACTTCGTGACCCGCCTCTTCTACTAGGTCCCGCGCGCCATGATCCGCTTCGAAAACGTGACCAAGCGCTTCGGGAGCCAGACCGTCCTGGACGGGGTCTCCTTCGAAATCCGCAAGGGCGAGATCTTCTCGATCGTGGGGCCGTCCGGTACCGGGAAGAGCGTTTCCCTCAAACACATGGTGCGCCTGCTCACGCCCAACTCCGGCTCCGTGTGGGTGGACGGCGACTGCATCAGCGCCGCCACCGCCAAAGAACTCCCGCGCATCCGGTCCCGGTTCGGCTACCTCTTCCAAAGCGCCGCGCTGCTTGCCTGGATGACCGTCTACGAAAACGTGGCCCTCCCCTTGCGCGAGACACGCCGCATGGCCGAATCCGAGATCCACGACCGTGTCATGGACGCCCTCGAAAAGGTGGCGCTTGCCGACCACGGCGCCAAGTATCCCGCCGATATCTCCGGCGGCATGCGGAAGCGCGCCGGACTCGCGCGCGCCATCGTCAACGAGCCCGAAATCGTCCTCTACGACGAGCCCACCTCCGGACTCGACCCCGTGACTTCGCGCCGCATCGACGAGCTCATCGCCGGCCTGCGCGACCGGCTCGGCATCACCAGCGTGGTCGTCACCCACGACATGCACAGCGCCCTCGCGGTCTCGGACCGCATCCTTATGCTCGGTGGCGGCCACGTGGTCGAGCTGGCCCCACCCGCCGAATTCGTCCGATCCTCGCTTCCCGAGGTGAAGGCGTTCCTCGACGCGCAGTTCATCACCCGCAAAGGTTCCTGGGAGCCATCGACATGAGCACTTCCGCATCCCCCTCTTCCAGCCGCCAGCTGGTGACCATGGAGGCCATGGTCGGCCTCTTCGTGGCCATCGTCTTCATCGGACTCGCCGTCTTCACCATCGTGGTCTCCGGCGCCACGCTCTTCGGGAAGAAACCCATGCGCATCGGCGTGGATCTGCCCGACGGCATGGGCATTCGCGACCACGACCCCGTGATCGTCCGCGGCGTCTCCGTGGGCACGGTCGACACCGTGTACTACCACCACGGCATGGTCCACGTCGAAGCCCAGCTCGTCGCCGAGGTCCAGATCCACGAGGGCTACCACGTGACCGTCGTCTCCACCTCCATCCTCGGCGGGCGCCAGCTCGTGCTCAAGGAAGGCGACCCTTCGCGCCCGCTCGTGAAGGACGTGATGTCGCTCCAGGGCTCCCCGCCCGCCGACCTCATGGCCGACGCCACGAAAATCGTGAACCACGTCTCCTCCGGGGAAGGCCCTCTCGGCAAGATCGTCTACGACGAATCGGTCGCCTCGAACCTCGTCGGCCTCATCTCCAATTTCCGCATCGCCTCGGCGGATCTCTCGAACTTCACCGCGCAGGTCACCTCCGGGGAAGGCCTCCTCAGCCGCATCGCCTACGACACTGCCTTCGCCTCGGACATCGAGGAGGCCGTCGCGAACCTGCGCATCATCGCGGCGGACCTCACGAACGCCACCGCAAGACTCCAGGCCGGCGAAGGCGCCCTCGGACGCCTCCTCTACGACGACAAGCTCGGCGACGACCTCGCCGGCGCCGTGGCGGACATCCGGGAAATCTCCGGCCGCCTGGAGCGTGGCGAAGGATCCCTCGGCAAGCTGCTTTCCAGCGACGACGCCGTCTACACGAACCTCAGCGCCGCCGTGGCCTCCCTCAAGGAGGCCGCCGACCGCCTGGAGCGCGGCGAAGGGTCGCTCGGCAAGCTCATGAACGAGGACGACCTCTACAACGACATCGGCGGACTCGTCCGCGACGCGCGCGTCACCCTTGACGACATGCGCGAGTCCTCTCCCATCAGCACCTTCGCCACCATCTTCTTCGGCGCCTTCTAGAGCGCCGGCGAATCCGCCCCTCAATAGTCCAGGGAGCTTCCGCCGATGTATTCCCGGAGGATCGAATTTCCGGGAATGGCGTCGATCGGTGGAAGGGTGCGGAAATCCTCCAGGAAGTCCAGCAGCCGGGCGGCGGTCTTCCCTTCGGGCGTGGCGGGGTCGATTTCGCGCAGAAGCGGATCGGCCAGCGGCTTCAGCACGGCGAACTCGTAGCCGAGCGCGGAGTTGAAGGCCGTGTCCGCATGATCCTCGAAGGGGAAGATCCAACGCTCCTCGCCACGCCGCACGGAAGGCCAGAGGCGCAGGGTGTCCAACGCCCGGAGATTCCGGAACTGGTTGTCGCGCACGATGCGGCGGAGCAGGCGGTTGTCGGTGGTGGAGATGCGCCCGCCGTCGGTGGCATCGAGCTGGGTGACCGCGTTGATGTAGATGCGGAAGAGCGTTTCGGCGGGGAGATGCTCGGAAAGGCGGGGATTCAGGCAGTGGAGGCCTTCCATCACGACGATGCCGCCAGGCGGGAGGCGCGTCGGGACATCGCTGTCGTAGCCCTGCTTCCGGGTGAAGTCGAAGTGGCGCAGGAAGACGTCCCGCCCGGCAAGCAAATCCAACAGGTCGCCGTCGAGCCGGGGAATGTCCATCGCGTCGACATGCTCGTAGTCGAGCCGGCCCTCTTCGTCGCGCGGATTCCGCGCGTCTCCCACGAAGTAGTTGTCGGTGGAGAGGACGAGCGGCTCCGCGCCCCTCGATCGAAGATGGCCCGCGAGGCGCTTCGCAAAGGTGGTCTTCCCCGCCGAGGAGGGTCCGGCCACGAACACGATGCGGACGGCAGGCCGGGCATTGACGGTGTCGGCAAGCTGGACGAGCTTCTGGTCGTGGATGGCTTCGACCGCCCGGATGTGGTCGTCGATGCCGCCCTTTTCGATGAGACGGTTCAAGTCCTCCACGCCGGTCACGCCCAGCAGGCGCCCCCATTTCTCGTTTTCCAGGAAGATGTCGCGGAGAGATGGTTTCATGTGCGGAAGAATATCCCAGAATCCCTTCGACCGCAATCCATGCGAAATAGTTTCCCCGCCATCGGGCGAACCTGCTACTGTGGATTCTCCCGGAAGTATCCTCCCATGCCATTCCTTCGGTCGACATTTTCCGTGCGTCGGCGGGAAGCCCTCCTCCCGCGGGACATCCCCGCCCGCACCGTCCCCCTTCGGAAGGGGAGGGGACGCCCATGACGCCTTCCGCCAGCGTGATCGTGCCCTGCTGGAACAGTAGCGCCTGCCTCGGCGCCTGTCTGGACAGCCTCCGCGACGGTACCTGCGCGGACTTCGAAATCATCGCCGTGGACGACGGTTCCGACGACGACACCTTCGAGGTGCTCTCCCGTGCCGCGGCCTCCGATCCGCGCATCCGCCCCTTCCGCCGCCCCCACGGCGGCGTCTCCGCCGCCCGCAACTTCGGCTTGGGGCAGGCCGTCGGGCGCGTCGTGTTCTTCGTCGATCCGGACGACACCGTCGCGCCGGATTTCCTTGCGAAGCCGCTCGCCCGTCTCGACGCTACGGGAGCCGATTTCGTGATCTTCGCCTATGCGGCCCGCCGCGACGGCGAGCGCGACTTCACGCCCCGTCCCCTCCGCGCCGCATACGACTTCGCCTCCAACGCCGAAATCCGCGCGCACTTCCTTCCCCGCGTCTTCGGCTATTCCCTCGACCGCGTCCGCGAGTGGAATCGCGGCGCGCCGCTTTTCGGCCGCCGTGAACTGGGGAGCGTCTGCCGATGCGCCTTCCGCCGCGACTTCCTCCGGCGGGCGGACATCCGCTTCGACGAGACGCTCGTGCTGAACGAGGACGCCATGTTCCTCAGCGAGGCCGCCCTCGCGGCGGCGTCCATGGCGTCGCTCGACGAGCCGCTCTACTTCTACGCCATCCACGCGACGGGCGCGATGATCTCCGTGGACCGCGATCGCCGGATGTTCGGGAACAAGCTCCGCCTCCTGCGCAAACGCCGGGAACTCGACCGAAGGGAAGGCGGCGCCCTCGAGGCCGCCTACGCCGGTTCGTGCGTCTTCTCCCTGATGGAACTCCTGCACCTGACGCGCGTCATCGACATCCCCTTCGCCGAATCGCATCGCGTGGTTGCGGACTATGCGTCCGATCCCGTCGTCCGCCGCGCCCTTTCCCGCTTTCCCCTTTCGGTACGGCACCCCGTCGCCGCCCTCCTCGTGATCCTCCTCCGGTTGCGCCTGGCGCGTCCGCTCCACGCCTTCCTGCACGTCGTCTTCCTTCCCGCCCGGCGAAGCGGCCGCCGCGCACGCCGGTACGCGGGGATCCGCTAGGCCGGGCGCCCCGCCGGTGTTGTGCCCGGCCCGCTTGGCCGGAGCGCGTCAGGAGGCCTCGTGGCGGGACAGCACGCCGTCGCGGAGTTCCAGGGTGCGCCCGCAGCGGGCGGCGACCTGGGGGGCGTGGGTGACCACCACCAGGGCGCGGTTGGGCGAGCCGACGAGGGAGAAGAGCAGGTCGAGCACCTGTGTGCCGGTGTCGCCGTCGAGGTTGCCGGTGGGTTCGTCCGCGAGGATGATGCGGGGCTGGTTGATCAATGCGCGGGCGATGGCCACGCGCTGCTGCTCGCCCCCGGAAAGTTCGAGGGGGGTGTGGGCGGCGCGATCGGCGAGGCCGACGGCGTCGAGCAGCTCGAGGGCGCGTTTCCGGGCGATGCGGCGCGGCTCGCCGACGGCCATCGAGGGGAGCAGCACGTTCTCCGCCACATCCATCTCGGGGAGGAGGTGGAAGGATTGGAAGACGAAGCCGATGGCCAGGGCGCGGAGGCGCGTCCGCGCGCCGGCGGACATCGCGAAGAAGTCGCGTCCGTCCACGAACAGCGTGCCGGCTTCGGGGCGGTCGAGCCCGCCCAGCACGTGAAGCAGCGTGCTCTTGCCGGATCCGCTTTGGCCCATGATGGCGACGCTTTCGCCGCCCGACACGGAAAGGTCGGCGCCGCGCAGCACGTGGACCACCCCATGCGGGAGGCGGTAGTCTTTGACAAGGCCCTGGGCCTGGAGAAGCAGACGGTTCATGGCGTAAACCTATTCGCGCCGGAGCGCCTTCACGGGGTCCATCGACGCGGCGCGCCAGGCGGGCACGATGCTCGCCAGCGTACAGAAGAAAATCACCATCGCCGCCACTTGCGCGACTTCGCCGGGGACGATGCGCCAGGGGATTTCGGCCAGGCCGTAGATGTTCTTGGGGAAGACGTCCAGGCCCATCGTGGCGAGGAAGGCGACGATGTTGTGCAGGTTCCGCAGCACGAGGACGGCGAGCCCGATGCCCAGGCCCGTCCCCACGATGCACTGGATCCAGCCGTGCAGCACGAAGGTGCAGAGAATTTGCCAGCTCGAGAAGCCGAGGGCCTTCAGGAGGCCGATTTCGTCGGTCTTCTGCACGGTGACGACGATGAGGGTGTTCATCACGCAGAAGATGGCGACAATGGTGATGAACATGAGAAGGATCACCATCATGTTCTTCTCCACGGCCAGGACGCTGAAGAGCTGGCTGTCGATCTCCTGCCAGGAACGGACTTGGAGGTGCGGGGCGAAGTCCCCGAGGCACGCTTCCACGGCTTCGCGCGTGGCGGCGAAGGCGGCAGGGTCGTCGGGGGAGGCCACCTTGATTTGGACGGAGTAGGCGGTGTCGCCCTCCATGGCCAGCAGGTCGCGCACGACGCCGAGGGAGGTCACCACAAAGCCGCTGTCGAATTCGTTGTGCCCCATCTCGTAGATCCCGGAAACGACGAGTTCCTCGGGGAGGTATATCTCGTCCTTGCCGATCAGGGTGAGGGGGGAATAGACGAGAATCGTGTCGCCTACCGAGGCGTCGAGGTTGCGGGCGAGGTCGATGCCGATGGCCGCCTGGTCGCCGGAGAGGTCGAAGCATCCGTCGACGATGGAATGGGTCATCTGCGGAAGCAGGCGGGTGGTCCGCTCCGGATCGACGCCCATGACGATCGGGGCGGTGATGCGGCGGTCGTGTTCGGCGAGCACGCGCATCTCGGCGGAGGGCGACGTCGCAAGCACGCCGGGGATGACCTCGATGCGGTCGCAGAGGTCCGAGGCGTCGTCAATCACGCTGTCGGGGGAGAAGACGGCCAGGTGCGGCTTGAACTCGAGGATCTTCTCGCGCCATGTGTCGCCGAATCCCGTCATCACGGCGCGCACGATGATCACGATGGCCACGCCGAGCACCACGCCAAGAACGGAAACGACGATGACGACCGACGTGAACGAGCGTTTCGGCTTGAGGTATTTCAGCGCGAGGAAGAGGGGGAAGGCCATGGCGTGTCGGGAGCGGATGGGGGTCGGAAGGAAGATAGGGGGCGGCCGGGATTCCGTCAATCCGTCTTGTCGTCTCCGGTTTCGAGGACGACCTTGTAGGAGCGGGTCCAGTCGGCCTTCGCCTTGGCTTCGGGGATCATGCGGATGACCTTGAGGGGGGATCGTCCGTCCTGCCAGGCGAGTTCCAGGCCGTGTTTGCGCAGGACGGAGCCGGCATAGAGGCCGATGCGCTCGCCGCAGACGGCGTCATCGAGGAAGAAGTCGCCATCGGGGACGTTTGGCACGGGCACGGCGAAGGTGCCGGGTTCGGGGTGGTAGAGCACGAGGTAGTGGCGGCCGAGGCGCCTGTTGCGGCCTTCGAGGTAGCGGCGCACGGGATTGCCGGCGAGCGGATTCCCGATGCCGGCCCACGTTGCGGCGCGGGCCATCATGCCCCGGAGGTTGCGTCCGCCCATGCCCATGTCGGGGATGCCCCAGAAGACGAGCGCTTCGCCTTTGCCGACGGGGTGGGAGGTGAGCGCCGCGCCGCCGTCGGCGAAACGCGCGAGCACCTTCGCGCCGCCGTCTTCCGCGACCTGCACGCCGGGATAGCGTCCGAAGTAGTCGGTCTCGGGGATCCAGCGGTAGGGATATTCCCAGAAGCGGGCGCGCACTTCGGCGCTTTCGAGTTGCTCATGGAAGTCGTCGCCGGTGAGGAACGGGATGGCCGCGCCTTCGTCGAAGAGCGGGTTGCCCGGCAGGGCGGTGGCGAAGAGGCCCGTCCCTTTGCGGTCGAAGGGCCGCACGGGCGGATCGATGCCGAGGGCGCGCAGCAAGGCGAAGGGCTCGCGGCCGCGTTCGGGGACGAATTTGCCGGTGTTCGCGGAGAGGACGACCTTCGCGCCGGCGTTCGCCGCCGCGACGATGCGATCGAGCGTTTCGCCTTCGATGACCTCGTCCAGCGGGTTCGGAAGCACGAGGCGGTAGCCCGGGGCATGTCCGGGGACGTAGTCCTCGTAGGGCACGGAGTCGTTCTCGAGGAGTTCGCGCCAGCGCCGGAGGTCGTCCAGCCGCGCGTTGAAGGTGGTGCGGTGCTTGGCGTAGAGGGTGGTGGGGTCGGCCACGAAGGCCGCCTGCGCAGGGGGTGCGAGCAGTTCGATGTCGTGCAGTTCGGCGAGGAGCGGCTTGAAGCGTTCGAAGGAATCGTAGGCCTGGATGCCGCCATAGGTGCCGACGCGCGCCAGATCCTCCGTGCGCGGTCCGCTGGGGAAGTAGTAGACGTGGAGGTTCGCGCCGCCGCCGCCGGCCTGGGCGGTCATCACCCAGATGGACCAGTCGAGCACCCAGCCGCGGTTCGGCACTTCGCCATAGGCGGCCCAGAAGTAGGGGTGGTGCGGCTCGGTGATCCATCCCACGCGGTGGTGGTTCCAGGCGTCGAGGTAGGCGCCGAGGTCGTGGCCGTAGTGGTTGCCGCCGTTGTGGCCGTAGTCGATCTGGTCGCCGAGGACGCCCGCCAGGAGGTTCGGGGCGCCGTAGCTGAGGATGACGCGGTCGTCGTCGAAGGTGCGGATGGAGCGGACGGCGCGCCGCATCCATTCGGCGTTCAGGTCGTCCTTGAAGCGGCAGAAGTCGATCCATTCCATCCGCAGGTCGGGCTCGGCGCCGCCCCGGAAATCGGGCATGGGCGGCCGGATTTCGCCGAAGTCCGCGAGCGAGGTCCCCCAGCGGCGATTCAGTTCGCCGAGGGAGTGGCGTTCGCGCAGCCAGTCGCGGAAGCCCTGCGCGGTGGCGGGATCGTAGCCGGTGACGGTGCCGTTCCACGGCTGGTCCACCACGGTCCATTCGCCGCCGGGCTGCATGATGTAGTAGCCTTCGAAGGCGGTGTGGGCGTGGTAGCGGTTGAAGAGCGCGCGGTAGGCGTCGAGCCAGAGCTTTCCGGTGTTGGGGTCGAGCACGGAGTAGGCGCCGTAGTAGGGGTGGCCCTCGGCGATGGTGCCGTCGTAGGCGTACTGCCGTGAATAGGTCGGCCAGCGGTAGAGGTTGCGCCCGTTGTTGTCGCAGTGGGCGAGGCGGACGGTCACCTTGCATCCGGCGTCTGCGGCGGCGTCGAGGAGGCGGTCGAGCATGGAGAAATCGAAGACGCCCGGCAGCACCTCGAAGTCGCGCAGGTCGATCATGTGGGTCAGGCTCGACGCGATGGCGCGCGATTCGGCGAGGTAGGCGCGGAAATGCGCGACCGCCTCGTCCTCGGTCCATGGGGTGCGGACGTCGCCGCGGCCTACGTAGGTGGTCCGGTGGTAGGGGTGCTTCTTCACCTCGCGGCGATTCACGAGCTCCCCGGCGCGGTCGTGGCTCGCGGCGGGATCGGTACGGAAGCCGAAGAAGTACGCTTTCGAGTCGACAAGCGTCTCGCCGTCGAAGACGCGGACGTCCAGGCGGTAGGCGTCGCGGTCCGCCGTGGTCGCCGGATGGAGGACCGTCGCAAAAAACGGCGCGCCGTTTTTTGCGGCAGGGTCCGCCGGGAGCGTGATGGCGCCGGAATCGAGCACGTCCGAAAGCAGCTCGCCGCAGGGATGCACGCTCCAGTCGATTCGAAGCGCCTGGCCGTCTTCCGGGAAGACGCGCAGTTCGATTTCCGCGGGTTCGTCGCGGGCATAGACGCCACGTCCGGCGTGGTCGGGGTTCACGCGCAGCACGCCGATGGCGGGAGGCGTGCGGGTGTCGACCGCCCGCAGGGGCGCGGCATCCGCGTTGCCGAGAACCTGCCGGCGCATGGTGCCGGCGGCGGCGACGGCACCGTCGGGGGCCGTCACGTGGTAGTCGATCCAGTAGTTTCCGTCCGGGCCGAGTTCGAAGACGAGCCGATGTTTGCGGCTCGCCAGATTGGCGGGATTGTACGCGAAGGTTTCCGTGCGCTCCGCCACGGGCACACCCTGGAATGCGTCGAGGATCTGCGAGGCGATTCGGTACTCGCCCGCCGTCCTGTCGCCGAGCAATGCGTCGGCGTAGGTGTACGGATGGAAGTAGCCGATGACCGCGCCGCAGGTGGAGACCTCGCCGAGCGCAAGCATCCCCTGGCGCCGGCGGTCCATCTCCGGCCGGAGATCCGTCTGGCGGAGGAGAAGGCGGAAGCCGAGCAGCTCGAGGGCGCCGGTGGGCGCGTAGTCGATGGGATCGTCGAGGATTTCGAAGACATCCTGCGTGGGAGCGCCCGCCTCGCCGGCGTAGAAGCAGGGGGTCATGTTGCCGTGCCAAGCCTCTTCGGGGCCCTTCAAATGCGGGAATGGCAGCGCGCCAAAGAGGAAGCGCTCGCCCTGTTCGTCGCGCAGGATGGGCAGAAGCAGCACGCGCGTATCGTGCATCGGCGCGGCGAGTTTCGTCTCGAACAGGATGCGCTCCGTGTCGACCGGAAGCACGACCGGCTCCTTCCACAGGAGATCGGCATGCCCTTGGAAGAAGACCTCGTGCCCGCTGCGCGCCTGGGTGTCCGGCGTGATGTCGAAGTCCATGCGCAAGACGCCCTCCGCATCGGCCAGCGACACCCGGGCGTTTTCGCCCTGGGGCCGGACAATCCATTCCGCGGCGGGCATGAACGGAAGCGGCGCGGCAGCGAGAAGAAGCGGGGTGGACATGGCGAAGAAGAGGATGGTTCGAGCAAGACGAATGGACATGCCCGCACTATACCTCATGAAACGATACCGACGCAATCCCCCCGAAGCCGGCGTCCGCCCTCTACACCTTCATGCCGTACTTGCCGCGCAACAGCGCCAGCATCTTCTGCGGATCCCCGCCGCTTTCGCGCTTGATCTCCCAGACCTTGGCATCCACCAGCGTGCGGTACCACCAGCCTTGCAGGAAGTGCCACAGAAAGCCCTCCCTGCCTTCCAGAAACCCACCCCGTAAAAAATAGCGATAGCAGAAATACACAAACGAACGCCAGAACAGCGGCAGGCGCACGTACTTCATCTTCTTCCGCCTCTTCTCCGCCGCCTGACCTTCCAGTCGCGGCGCCCGTTCCCCGTCCCCCTCCAGCAACCCGAACTCCAGATCCAGCAGATCCACCGCTTCCCGCAACGCATACCCGTTATGCTTCGCCGTCCACCAGCCGATGTCATTCAGGTTATCGTCCGCGAAATCCCCGTCGAACGTCACCGACCGCCCTTCCCGAAGCTCGATGTGCTCGTCCATCAGCCGCTGCTCGCTACGTGCCTTGCCGTAGCGGAACAGGCGGACCATCTTGATACGCGGCATGCCGCGCCGAATCACACGGCCCATGAAGACCCGCCGCAGGTAAAACGCCACGCCGGTCACCTCCTCCGGCAGCGTCTCAAGCTTGCTCTTGATCTCCTCGATCAGTTCTGGCGACAGATACTCGTCCGCATCCAGCCGCAACACCCACTTGGTTCGGATCGGCAGGTGATCCAAAGCCCAGTTGAATTGCAAAGATTGTGCCCCTGGCCACGGGTTTTGGACAACCGACGCCCCGCATTCCTTCGCAATCGCAACCGTCTCGTCCGTTGAAAAACAATCCACCACAAACACATCACGCGCCAACGGTGCGACGTTCTCCACGCAACGGCGGATGTGAAGCTCCTCGTTAAAAGTCAAGATGATGGCCGAAACATCCATAATCTACACCGAGACACACCGTTACAGCACTTCAGGTCGTTCACGAATAATTCACGACAATCCGTTGTCGCCTTCAATCGGGCGCAACCTCCAATTGGCTTGCTGATCCCAGCCCGCATGCCTCCTCAACGGGCTGTTCTCGGACGCACGGATGACAAAGCTCAACTCTCCAACTCTTTGGAACAATGCTCTTTTCAGGGAGCGGCCCATCTCTTCATCATCCGTACAAACCTCCACGACATCCACTCCGTCACGTTTCATTTGCATGACAGCCATCAGAGCCAATGTTGACGGAGTGATTTGATTCGGTTCGGCAGACTGCCATTCCATCAGCGAGCCTAACGTCAGATTTTTATAGCCATGATGCGACGCTGTTTCATGGAATCGGACTTTATACATGAAAAACCCGACAACATCCTGTTGCCCGTCCTTGACGACAAAAAGTTTCTGTCGGCCACTCGGGTCTCCCGAAAATCCGCCTTTCAACTGCCAGTTTAACCACTCGACAGTGCGAACACAGGAAAAAGAATGCACGTCACGCTGAATCAGTGAGACAACTTCTTCTGTCGTGCATTCCAACTCATGAAGGGACAAGCCACGCGTTCGAAATGCCATTATTGATTTCAACACCCACGTCCACGCCCACAAGCCACCATCAATCAACCAGGACAAACACTTGCTCGCGAATGACGCACCGAGGCGTTGTTCAACCACTGAGCGACTTTTGAAAAGCCACACGAAACGCGGCATCGGGAAACAGACATATTCCAGCATACGATGCAACGGTAATGCCATCTGTGAAAGACCGCACCCCAATGCGACACCGTTCTCTGATAACGTCTCGCGCACCTCGACAAGATCAATGCCCAACATCGTTTTCCGGTGTTCTTCATGCACAAAAAGACCGGAACCGGCAAAAGCCAAATATACGGCACCATGCGCCTGAACTCGAAGGGGGAAAACGATCTCCTGTCCGACCACCTTTTTATCAACGAGACCCAGCACTTGAACAGGGACATCCGATGACATTTTTTCGGGATTAGACTCAAGTGCGCGAGTCCTCGATGCCGTAAACTCGCACAGGCCATACCGGTCAATCAGCCCGAGCTGAGCAACAGAACGGCTGAGCGTAGACAAAGGACGAACAAACAACCGCTCACTCATTGGGCTAGATATCCGCCGTCCACCACTAGGTGCGTACCCGTGATGAACCGTGAAGCATCACTTAGAAGAAAAGCCACGGCGTTAGCAACATCCAAAGGCTCTCCAATCCCCAATGGCTGCTTCGCAAGAATCGCGGCTTTCGCCGCTTCTCCCCCGACCGAAAGCATCTCCTCCAGCATAGGAGTCATTATGTTAGAGGGGAGCACACTGTTCACACGGATCTTTTTAGATACCAACTCCACTGCCAATGAACGCACCGTTGCATCCAGAGCCCCCTTGGTGCCGCAATAGAGGCTTCCGCCGGCCCAGCCCGACAGCGACGCAACCGAGGAAACAGCGACCAAACTTCCACCCTCCGAGTATTTTCTCTTGGAGAACTGTTTGGCCAGTTCAATAAATGCAAAAACGTTAATCTCAAAGGCCTGTCTCACGATATCATGTGAAAGAGCCTGCAAGGGGAAAGCGGGACATAACCCCGCCGCATGAACCAAACCATGTAGTTTCGATCCTTCCGTGCCCTGCTTAAAAAGGGCGTCGTAGTGATCTGTGTCGGAGAGATCAAACGGCAGGACAACATGTCCCGAACCGCATAACATTTGCTGAGTCTCTTGAAGTCTTGTCGTATCACGGGCAACAAGCACAACCGACGCACCCAACTGGCTGATCAAGACGGCACATGCCCGCCCGATCCCTGAAGAGGCTCCCGTCACCAGAATTCGTCTTCCGGTTAAGTCCAATGGGTTCACCATCGCTTCACTCCATTGCGGCCACGATGTCTGCAACCGTCTTCATGCTTCTGAGCTGAGCTCCGGCCAGTTTCTTGCCAAACCGTTCGTTGACGAGTGCGATCAAAGACAGCATCGCCATGGAGTCCCAAGGCAATGAGTCCAAAGCCATATCAAGTTGGATGGTTCCCTCATCCACATCGAACATCTCTTCCAGCAAACTGATTTTCTCTTCGTTTGTCATAATAGGTGACTCCTCATTGTTGTGTACTCCCTAATCCCCCAAAGACATTTGGGAGATTTTTGAGTGTTGAAACTTCTACACGTTTACGATAACCGCGCCCCACGAGAGGCCAACACCAAAGCCCACCAGCATCACCTTCATCCCAGGGCGAAGCACTCTGTCCGCTCGGGCATGTGCCAAAGCGATTGGTATGGATGCGCAAACCGTGTTACCGCAATCCTCAAAGTTCATGTAGAACTTTTCTTCTGGGATTTTGCACTTTTTCCGCAGGAAATCGAGCATATACTTGTTGGCCTGATGGAAAACAAAGAGGTCGACCTCTTCCAGCGTTACCCCGTTCTTCGCCAACGTCTCCTTTACGGTCTGCGGTACCGTAGAGATCGTGAAACTGAAAATCTCCGCGCCGTCCATAAACACGTTGTCTTGCGACCGCGTGTTTCCAGACTCATCAGTGTACTCCAACGCCGTTGTTTCAGACGGTTTAAGGCGCATTCCGCCGGCTGGAACGATCAGTTTGTCATAGCCACTCCCGTCGGTGCCTAGCACGAAATTACCGATCCCTTCAGTCGCAGCCGCTGAAACCAGCGTTGCAGCCGCGCCGTCACCGAAAATAGTCCTGACGCTTTTATCCATCGGATGAATATGCTTGGTGTACGTTTCAGCCGTTACAAGAAGCACGTTCCGAGCGATTTCAGCCGCGATCAAGCCCTTGCACAGCGACAGCCCATAAATAAACCCCGAGCAGCCCAAGTTGACATCCAGCGCGCCAGCATGCGTCGGAAGTCCCAAACGGTGTTGTAGCATACATGCGGTTGTCGGCAAAAAATAATCGGGCGACTGCGTGACTAAGATAATGAAATCAACGGTTGTCGGATCAACGCCATGTCCAGCCAATAGTTTTTTGGCTGCCAGCTCCGCCAGATCACCTGCCGTTTCACTTTCGGCGCAGACTCTACGTTCTCGGATGCCGGTTTTTTCAAAGATTTTTTCTGCGGTCCAGCCTGGATAGATTTCAGCCAACGTCGAGTTCGGCAACCGAATTTCCGGCAGATAGACGGCAATGTTAACAATTCGACTGTTCGTCATCTTTTTTCCCGAGTTGTCATTCTGCGTTAATTAACATCGTGATAGGACACCAGTCGAACCTGCGCCTGCTCCAACACGCTCCTCCCGTGTTCTAGAACAAAGGAAGTGTCCAGCTCTCGCCACGGCTCATCAACACCGGGATGAATACCGATCTCAGTGATGCCATCCGGCAGATTCTGGGTAGCGTCGCGGAACCACTCCGACTGGTTCGGACCGACTTTCCCGCTCGTCATCAAAAAATGATCCGGCGTTTTAAAGTGTTGCTTGAGCGTGCGGTTGGCAAATCGATTGAGCCATTGTCCGACAGGCACACGCGGAGTGGAGAAGTACACGTCTTGCGCGGGACGCAGCCGATGGATCTTCAATTCTTCCGACAGGCGGATAAGGGATTTCAGGACAAACGGCATACGGTGCATGTGGCCGTGCCCATCAAGGTGCGACATGTCCAATCCATATTCACGAAAACGCTGAACTTGAACACGGATTTCCTTTTCCAAGTCTGCCCTCTTGATCAAGCCAAGTGCTGATCGAAGCATAAACATCCGTGTCGGCCAAAGCAAACCATGGGGCGTCACCATGGTAGGAATGGTTTCAGGCGCACTGATCGGCCGTTCATCCGACAAAACCAGATGAAGTCCGTAGCTCCATTGGTTGTTTGCTTTCGCAAAAGACACCGCTTTTTCGACGGCATCAGCACCCACCATGATCGTGGCACTTGACAAAACTCCGGCCTCAAAGCATTGAACCGTCCAATGGACAGTATGTTCTGAGTAGCCAAAGTCATCGGCATTGATAATAACTGCCCTCACGGCTGTTGTTCCTTCAACTCACGTCTTTTGATAACCCCAGCAGGATTACCGGCAACGACTGTCCACGGCTCAACATTTTTGGTGACCACCGCGCAGGCTCCAACCACTGCTCCTTCGCCGATTGTCACTCCGGGACCGACAAACGCTTGCGCGGCTATCCAAGAAAAATCCTGGATAACAATCGGTGCAAAGGTTAACGGACGATTGACATCCGAGATGTCGTGCGAGGCCGTACACAAAAAGGAACGTTGGCTCACAGAAACTTTGTTCCCTAATTTTATAGGGGCTACCGTGTAACAGTCCACATTGGATGCCAGACAGACATAATCACCCATCTCCAGATTCCAAGGTGCCCAAATCTTGCAACTGGGATATATCGAGCATCCCCGCCCAGCCTTGGCACCAAAACATTTCAACAAGAACAGCCGCCAACGACGAAAGCCCCAACTTGGAGTTGGCCTAAAAAAGGAAATCCAAACGACATTCCATAAAAGCCTGAGCAGCCGCTCTCTGACAGGCAGTCGATTCGTATAAGGCTGTATTTGCTCGCGCATGGGAAAACCATCATTGAAAACGCCGCAGTAACGGCCATAGAAGTCTTTTCAGTATCCATTCTGCTTTTTTCCGCATGATGGACAATGGCTTATAATATTCACTGGAGGCAAGTTCGAAGTTTTTATGTTGCTTGTAGTTTGAAAAGAAGGCCTCTCGTCGACCCGATTCAATCGATGGCGCGTGCAATGTGTGATTCCGCTTCCGTGCCAATTCAAAATCATAGTCATGACAAACCAATCGGTCGGCAGCCTGAGCCATCATCTTGTGGCCTTTTTCCGTATTCACCAGCAAAAGCGACGTGCCTTGATTGTCGTCATACTGCGGGTGGCTTGCCGCAACCCGCCAACAATCGCCCAACGTGATATCGCTTGCACGCTCTCCGATGGCAAAAGGACAGCGGTAGCAACTCGGCCTTAAAAACACATTCAACGAGAATCCACAAAAGAAAGAATCCGCCCATGGGATAAAACGCCGAACAACGCCATTTTCAAAAGAGAGGACGACTTGGGGGAAATTCCAGCCGTGACGTTTCTCCCTAAATCCGTACGACACCACCTTGCAGTTGTTTTTTTGCTCGGCTTCTTCCAAATACGACCGAAACACCTCCGGAGACGGTACGCCATGGCACACGATGTCGCATGTCTTCAAATGATCCGGATCCCCCGTCAGGAGGCGCAGGGATGCCACTTGACACGGCGTTCCCGAGAACAAGACCGTTTGGCCTTGACCCAGCAATTTCACGATCTCTGCGAAGCAAGTCTGCGTTTGGCTTTGCACGTATTTCGAGCCGCGAAAGGCTTCGGCTTCCTGCCAGGAACCGGCAATCCGGTGCTCGACATGTTTGAAGTCATCGGTAAAGGCAGCCCCGGCCACCAGCCCTTTTCCCGCAAACGCGACATCCGCCAATGCGCTGAACACCCCCCCCGACGTACTCGCGGCACGGATGCCGGAATCGGTGTGCCATGCCGCATGCGTTTGCTGTACTTCGTGCAGACAGGGCTCATTCTGCATTCCGCAGACTTGCAGACAACGCCCGCAATCCGTGCAGCTCGCCTCGTCGATAACGGGATAATCGAATCCCTCCTCGTCCGGAACCAGGCGGATGCAGGACTGCGGACAGGCCACGGCACAAGCCCCGCAGCCGCAACACCTGTATTTGTCTGTTGCATCAATTCTCATTGGCTGCAGACCTGCTCAAGATAGTTGACCGACTTGTCGCGTTCCCGCTCAAGCCGTCCCAGGACGGTGTCATAATCAATCTCTGCCAGCCGCGTCATATCCACATTCAAATTTTCGTAGATAATGCGCTCAGATAATCCGACGGTCTCCAGTAGGCTTTCATTTCGTCCTGCATTGCGCATGCGGGGCGAGATCACCGGGTAAAACGGTTTTCTGAAATTGATTGAAAAGGCTGTGCCATGCAAAGAATTCGTGACGACGGCCGATGCCCCTTGAAACAACCCGAGAAATTCAGAAGGCCCGGCATCATCAACATCGAGAATGTCAGGCTGCGATCTGAACCCAACCCCTCGCTGGTTCCGGATGCGAACTATGTGCGCACCCCTGATCTGAGATGCCACGTATCGCGCGACAACAGCGAGTTTGCTATGGGGAACCAAATCATAGATCAACACATAGGGTGTCGGCAGATCAACGGCCACCGCCACGTCCGACCATTCGACGTCGGTCAAGAGCAGCGTGGGATCCAAAACGTGCTCCGGGGAGCACCCGAGTAAATCATGAACAATTTTCACGCCCTGCGCTTCTCGTACCGACAACCTTTCAAAAGCAGACAAACGTTCTTTGTAAACGCGTTTCGTATGATCCGGCAACGTGGGAACCCCGAAGCTCGACGCATAGGATACACGCGGTTTGCCAGAGGGAGCAAACGTCAGAAAGTAGGGATCAAGCGAACTGTTCATCCGCGGGTTCCAGACCTGGTCGCTGCCCGTAATAAACAGATCGTATGGCCAATCGGCAGCGTACAAGGCTTCCATGCTGTTGTAGCAGACCTCGGACAAGCGGGAGTGCGTTCGATGGAAAGCATCCATTCTTTCTTGTTTGCGCTTTATGTCCTCGCCGATCGAGATGCTTTGGAGTGCGGTCCAAAACGGATAAACCCGTTCTTTCACCCTGTTTTTAAACCCCATATCGAATATCGGCCTGGATTGCCGGCTTGCGACATGGCTCGGGTGCTTGTAAAACGGGTAGTCGATCAGCTCGCTGTCGTGCCCCATCAACGACAACTTCTTCTGAAGGGCGAAAGCCTGCAGCTCAGCGCCATAACTGTTGGCCTTGAAAATTGTGATGATGCCTATTTTCAAGTTATGACTCCGAGAAACAACTGCCTGGGGATGAGCGATGCCTGTTCGTTGAAGTTGATGGTCGGCCAGGATACCATGCCTTCCGAGGTTCTTGCAAAACAAAGCCGGACGACACGGAGGTCGTCCCTCCCTCCAGCCCGCCGGGGACGGCGGTCCCCAGCCAGGGGCGGATCTGGAGGGTCGGGCTCTGTCCCGACCGGTTTACGCAAGGGATTTTGCAAGCGCCTCTTCCGTCATGGTTGCCAACGCTTCCGCCACTGCCACGCCGCGATGGCGGAAATACGCAGGCAGTATAAAGAAAATCGTTTCATTGTAAAGACGATCTTTTGTTTCGCGAAGCCTCCAGCTCCAGGCCCATCGTCTTTCGGGATCCGTCTTGCCAGCGGCGTCCCTTGTGGGATATCCTTGGTTCCACCATGTCCCAGCCGCAGACTTCCTTTACCTACAAGCTCACGCCGGACCAGCGGAAGAAGCTCTTCGACCTTCTTTCGACGGGGAATTTCCGTCCGGTTTCCGTGCCGTATACCGATATCGCCGTGGAGGCGGAAGACTGCCGCGTGAACCTCTACACGAGCGGGAAGTGCCTCGTGCAGGGGAAGGGTGCCGAGGAGTTCGTGCTTTTCTACCTCGAGCCGAATGTGCTCCAGTCCGCCCGGCGCGGGTACGAGACCGTGCTGAACCCCGAGGGCGTCGCCGCGCACATGGGCATAGACGAGAGCGGCAAGGGCGATTTCTTCGGGCCGCTCGTGGTCGCTGCCGCCTACACCGACCCTGAGCTTTCGGAGAAGATGAAGGAATTGGGCACGAGGGATTGCAAGCAGATGGGCGATGCGCAGGTGCTCGCCGTGGGGGCGCGTCTCCGTGCGCTCCTCGGGCCTCGGCGCCATGCGCTCGTCGTGATCGGCCCCCAGGCCTACAACCGCCTTTACGCGAAGATCCGGAATGTGAACCGCCTGCTTGCCTGGGGCCATGCCCGGTGCATCGAGAACCTTCTTGCCGGCGTTCCGGACTGTCCCCGCGCCGTGGCCGACCAGTTTGCGGCGGAGCACCTCATCCGGCGTTCGCTCATGGAGAAGGGGCGTACCATCAAGCTGGAACAGCACCACAAGGCCGAATCGGACATCGCGGTGGCTGCGGCGTCGATCCTTGCCCGCGAGAGCTTCCTTCGGGCGCTCGACCGCATGAGGGCCGAATTCGGCGTGCCGATTCCGAAGGGCTCCTCCGCGCCTTCCGTGCGGGAGACCGCCATTGAAATCGCCCGTCGGCACGGTCCGGAAATCCTTCTGAAATGCGTGAAGTGCCACTTCCGCACCACCGATGCCGTGCTTGCCGCCCTTGGCCACGATCGTTCCATTCTCGGTCCCGAGGGTGCGCCCGGCATTTCTGCCAATGCTTCGCGCGATTCCTTCCGCAAGCCCACCCGTCGTCCGGACGATTCCGCGCCCCAGGCCTAGTCCCTCCCGCCCATGTCCGTCTCTCCCGTCATCCACACCGTCACGCAGGTCACCGCCCTCGTCAAGGGCGCGATCGAGGATGCCTGCGGGTCGCTCTGGGTGGAAGGCGAGGTCTCCGGCGTGAAGACCTATGCCTCGGGGCATACCTACTTCTCCCTCAAGGACGAGGGCGCCCAGCTGAAGGCGGTGCTCTTCGCCCATGCCGCGAAAGCGGGAGGGAACGTCGTTCCGCGGGACGGCGAGAAGGTCCATGCGTTCGGCCGCATGACGGTGTACGAGCAGCGGGGCGACTACCAGATGATCGTCCAGCGGATCCAGCTCGCCGGGGTGGGCGATCTCATGCGGCGCTACGAGGAACTCAAGCGGCGCCTCGCCGCGGAAGGCCTCTTCGATGCCGGCCGCAAGCGTCCTCTTCCCTTCCTGCCGCAGCGCATCGGCGTGGTGACCTCTCCGGACGGCGCCGCGATCCGCGACGTGCTGTCGGTGATCGGCCGCCGCTTTCCGAATCTCCACATCGTGATCGCCCCGTCGCGCGTGCAGGGTGACGGGGCCGCGCAGGAGATTGCCGCGGCGATCGGCCTTCTCAACGAAGTCGGCGGCCCCGGCCGCCCCGCCGATTCGCCGTGTCCGCCGCTCGATGTGATCCTGGTGACCCGCGGGGGCGGAAGCCTCGAGGATCTCTGGTGCTTCAACGAGGAGGTCGTCGCGCATGCCATCGCGAACTCGGGGCTTCCCGTGATTTCGGCGGTGGGACACGAGATCGACACGACGCTCGCCGATTTCGCCGCCGACCTGCGCGCCGCCACGCCCTCTGCCGCCGCCGAGATCCTGGTGGGGCGCAAGGAGGATTTCGAGAGCGGCCTGGCCGAAGCGTCCGACCGCATCCGCCGTGCCGTCACGCAGCGCATCGCCCTCCTCCGGGGGCGCGTGGACGCCGCGCGCGTCAACCGTGTTTTCAGCGAACCCCGCCACGCGGTCGAGCGCGAGGCCCAGCGGGTCGACCTGCTCTCCTCCCGCATGGAAGGCGCCTTGACCGCCCGCCTTGCGGCGTTGCACCGCCGGTTCGATGCCGCGGCTGCGGCCTTGACATCGCAGCGCGGCGCGCAGCTCCCCGCCATCCGTGCCCGCGTCGCGGAACTGGAATCGCGTTTGCGGCAGGCCGTTTTGCTCGCCAAAGAGCGGACGGCGCGCCGTGTCGCGACCGAGGCGGCGCGCCTTCAGGCGTTGAACCCTCTCGCCGTGCTCGACCGTGGCTACAGCCTGACCCGCCTCGGGGACGGCACGCTGCTGACCTCCCCGGCGCAAGCCACTCCCGGCCTGCGCCTGGTGACCCGCCTTGCAAAGGGGGAGGTCGCTTCCGTCGTGGAGGGCGCCGCCGCATCCGTCCCGCCTCCCGCCGTGTCCGGAGCGGTTCCGGCGAAGCCTCCCGCCCGGCGCCGTGCGCCTCGTGCTTCGGAAGCGGATCTCTTCCTTCCAGGGTTCGACGGCGACGCGCGAGGCACGCCGTGAAGATTGCGGTGGGATTGAGCGGCGGCGTGGATTCGGCAATGGCCGCCTGGCTCCTCCTGCGGGAGGGACACGAGGTGGTCGGGGTGACCATGCGCACCTGGCCTGCCGCGGCGGATGCCCCCGTTCCATCCGCTTCTTCCCGGAGGGGGTGTTTTGGCCCTTGTGCCGAGGCCTCCCTTGTCCGGGCGCGCGATCTCGCCCGCCGGCTGGGAATCGGCCATCGTGAAATCGACCTTTCGGACGCCTTCGCCCGGTACGTCCTCGCCCCCGTCCGCGACACGTACCGCGCCGGACGAACGCCCAATCCCTGCGTGCTCTGCAATGCGGCGGTCAAATTCGGCCGCCTGCCCGCTTTGGCCCGCGAGCACGGCATCGCCTTCGACCGCTTCGCCACGGGCCACTACGCCCCGAATGGAGCGCGAGGAAGCCACGGGCCGGATGCGGCTCTTCCGCGGCCGCGACCGCGGGAAGGACCAGTCCTACTTCCTCGCCCGTCTTTCGCAGGCGCAACTCGCCGAGGCCCTCTTCCCGCTGGGCGAGCTCGCCAAGACGGAGGTCCTCGCCCTTGCGCGAAGCAATGGGTTCGGCGATCTCGCCGGGCGCGAGGAGAGCCAGGATTTCATCGCCGGGACGAACAAGGACTTGCTTTTCGACCCTTCCGACGAACGCCCCGGCCCCGTAATGGATACCGCCGGGCGCGTGCTCGGCCGTCATCCCGGCATCGTCCACTGCACCGTGGGGCAGCGCCAGGGCATCGGAGTCGCCGCCGGAGAGCGGCGCTATGTGAAAGCCATCGACGCGGCGACCGACACGGTCGTCGTCGGCCGGCGCGAAGAACTCTTCCGTGCTTCGTGCGGCCTCGACGGCCTCTCCTGGATTGCGGGTGCGCCGCCAGGGGACGGAACCCGTGTGCGGGCGCTTCTTCGCTACCGCCACGCTGGAGCCGATGCCGCGTTCCGGATGGGTGCGGGCGGCGTCCGCCTCGACTTCGACGTGCCGCAGTTCGCCGTGGCACCCGGCCAGGCCGCCGTCCTCTATGCCGGCGACGAGGTCCTGGGGGCCGGATGGATCCTCCCGGAGGGCAACGGGGGGGGACGGAGGGGGGCCTGCCGTGAAATTCGCCATCGGATACCAGCGCTTGGAGGAAGAGGGCGGCTTCCTCCGGATCGTGGAGGATTACCGGGAGTCTCTCGCCGAAGTGTATTTCCCCTGGGTGGGGATGCCTTCGGGGCGTCCGGCATTGGGCGCCGGATCCGAAGCCGAGGCGCAGGCGGAACTGGAGCGCGACGTGCGCGCCTGCCGTGCGTCGGGACTCCGCCTCGACCTGCTCCTCAACGCGAATTGCTACGGGCGGAGAGGCCGTTGGCAAGGCCCTGGGCGAGATGATTGCCGCACTGCTGGAGCATCTGGATTCGCGGGGACTGCTTCCAGACGTCGTGACCACCACGTCGCCCTATGTGGCCGATTGCGTCAAACGCCTTGCGCCCGCCATCGACCGCCGGGCTTCCGTGAACCTCCGCCTCGATTCGACGCTCGCCCTCGAAATGCTGGGAGACGCCTTCGATTCCTTCTACCTGCGGCGCGACCTGCAGCGCGACCTCTCCACCGTCGCCCGGTTCCATGCTTGGGCCGATGCCCACGGCAAGCGGCTGTGCCTGCTTGCGAACAGCGGCTGCCTCCGGAACTGCCCCTACCAGACCTTCCACGACAACCTGCTGGCACACGACGCGGAGATCGCCCGGACGCCGTCCGCCGGCGATTTCCTCCCGCATCTCTGCTGGAAAAACTACCTCGTCGCCAAACGCTACGAGGACTTCCTCCGCGGCTCGTGGATTCGCCCCGAAGACGTGTCGCGCTACGAGCCGTATGTGTCGGTGATGAAACTCGCCACCCGCGTCCATTCGCATCCGCGCATGATTGTCGCGGCCTACGCCGCGGGACGCTTCGACGGCAACCTCGCCGCGCTGACCGAACCCGACCTCTCCGCCGCCTTCGCGCCCCGGATCATCGACAACCGGCGCTTCCCATCGGACTGGCTGGACACCACGGCGGGAGCCTGCGCCACGAACTGCACCCATTGCGGGCGTTGCACGGAGCTTCTGGCAACGGTGCTGGTCGATCCTTCGGCCGTGTGAGCGGTGCCGCCAAAAACAAAAACGCCGTCGTGAATGGACGGCGTTCCAGCCGCAAGCGACGGCGGAAAGTGGTGCTCGGGGGGGGACTCGAACCCCCAAGGATCTCTCCATATGCACCTCAAGCATACGTGTCTGCCAATTTCACCACCCGAGCAGGTGCGAAACGGGAGACACTGTACTCCTTCTTCCTGCGCATTGCAACTGGATTTTCCGATCGGGTCGAGGGCGCGGTGCCTCGCTTTGACAAGTGAGGCCCGGCTTCGGCGCTTGATTTTGGGGTTGCGGTGTTGTGTGTGCGGCGATACGCTAAGTACATCTCGGACGCCTTCGGGGAGCAGATGGCCCGCCTGACCGCCGCCCTGCGCGAGCAGACTGAAGAGTCAGGGAAGCTCGACCAGATCATCTGGGCCAACCTGGAGGCATTGGGCTATGGCGAGCAAGGAACAGCCAGATCGAAGCGACCCAAGGGACAACAACGACCAAAGGCTGATGTCCCTGAGGTCCCTTGCGTCTCTTTCCGGGAGGCCCCCGCCGCATGAATAAGCAGTTCATCCCGCCTCATGGCGGCTACAAAGCCCTTTTGTCTTTCCAGAAGGCGGAAATCGTCTATGACGCCACCGTCAAGTTTTGCGCCGATCTCCTCGATCGGCGCGACCGCACGGTTGACCAGATGGTGCAGGCGGCGCGTTCCGGCAAGCAGAATATCGTGGAAGCCAGCATGGCTTCCGGAACATCCAAAGAAACGGAAATCAAACTCACGAATGTGGCGCGGGCAAGTCTCGAAGAACTCTTGACGGACTACCGCGACTTTCTAAGGACGCGCGGGGCGATAGAATGGCCCAAGGACCACCCGTACGTAAAGCGCCTCCAGGAACTGAACCGAACGCCGGATGCCAATTACGACACCTTTCGCAAAGCCGTCGAACATGCCGACCCGGCCATTCGGGCGAATGCCATCATCGGCCTGATCAAGGTCGCCAACTACCTTCTGGACCAGCAACTGAAGCGCCTTGAGAAAGACTTTGTGGAACAAGGCGGATTGCGCGAACGAATGACCCGCGCACGATTGGCGGAACGGAATCGGCAGGGAGGATGGAAACCATGAACCTCACCCCGGTCCACCTTGTAGCCCTCAAATCCGGCTCTACTGGGACATCGGACGCATGATTGACGCCCGCCAGAAACTCGAAGGCTGGGGCGCAGGCGTCATCCCCCGTCTCGCCGCCGAACTCAAGAACGAACTGGTACGGCAGTTGGAAAAGTTCCTGCTCGAACTCGGCCAGGGCTTCGCCTTTGTCGGGCGGCAGTACAAGGTCGAGGTGGGTGACGAGGATTTCTACATTGATCTGCTGTTCTATCACCTGCGCCTGCGGGCCTTCGTGGTGATCGAACTCAAGAAGGGCAAATTCAAGCCGGAATACGCCGGCAAGCTCAACTTCTACTGCAATGTGGTCAACGACCGGCTGAAACAGCCGTCCGACAACCCGACCATCGGGCTGATCCTCTGCCAGGAACGGAGCCGCCTGTTGGCCGAATACAGTTTCGCCGGCATAGACAAGCCCATTGGCATCTCCACCTACGAACTAACCCGCACCCTGCCCAAGAGCATGAAGTCCTCGCTCCCCACCGTCGAAGAAATCGAAGCCGAGTTGAGCGAGGTGGCAAAGCAGGCAAACGCTAAGCGCGCACACGGCAAACGAGATGGCACGGTACGTGAAAAATCCGTGCGCTATGGAACGGCCGATATCCACATCGTGGATCAACCCTATGACGCTACCGACGGCGCCGATACCCCGTTTGGCCACCGCTGGGGTGGCGATGTCGCCACCCTCACTCCCGCCCACCTTGTAGCCCTCGAGTCCGGCCAGACCCTCGCCCTCGACGTGCAGAACGAATACGTGCTGTTTCTCCGAAGCGACACCCCCGCGGCCAAGCGGCCCCGCCCGAAGGGAGGGGGTCGTGATTGAGCGGAACACCATGTCCGTTGTTTTTGCGTGCGGATTGCGGTTGAGTTGCGGGGGCAGTTACGCTATCCTCGTGCCATTATCCTCCTGTCATCAAGGCCATGGAAAAGACACTCATCATCATTCCGACCTACAACGAGAAGGAAAACGCGGAGCCGATCGCGGCCGCCGTGCTGGAAAACGTGCCCGAGGCGGACATCCTCTTCGTGGACGACAATTCGCCGGATGGAACCGGCGCGATCGTCGATGCGCTGGCCGCACGAAATCCGCAGGTGCACGTTCTGCACCGTCCCGGCAAGTCGGGTCTCGGCAAGGCCTACATCGCGGGTTTCAAGTGGGCTTTGGAGCGCGACTACGAATTGATCCTGGAGATGGACGCGGACTTCTCGCACGACCCGAAGGCGCTTCCGTCGCTCATCGCGGCGGCGGACGAGGCCGATCTGGTGCTGGGCTCCCGCTACATCGGGGGGATTCGCGTGATGAACTGGCCGCTCTCGCGCCTGCTTCTCAGCACGGGCGCCGGCGTGTACGTGCGGGCGGTCACGGGCCTGCCCGTGTGCGATCCCACGGGCGGCTTCAAGTGCTTCCGCCGGTGCGTGCTTGAAGCCATCGAGCTCGACCGCGTGACCTCCAGCGGCTATTCCTTCCAGATCGAGATGACCCACACCGCGTGGATGAAAGGCTTCCGGGTGAAAGAGGTGCCCATCACCTTCGAAGACCGCCGGGCCGGCCAGTCGAAGATGTCGCTCGACATCGCGCACGAGGCTCTCTACAAGGTGTGGGCGCTGTGGTTCCGGAACGGCCTGCGGCGGCGTCCGCGGAAGCGTGCGGCATGCCGCGCGGAAGGATCGAAGACGAAGGGATGACGGCGGCACTGTTCCACGCGTTGCGGCCGAAGCAATGGACGAAGAACGCCGTGGTGCTCGCGGCGTTCCTCTTCGCCTGTGGCGACCCTTCGCAGTCGGCGTACACTGCGGGCCTGGGTCCCGTGCTTCGCGTGGCGGCCGCCGCGCTGCTCTTCTGCGTGATTTCCAGCGGCATCTATCTGCTGAACGATTTGCTCGACGTGAAGGCCGACCGCGCGCACCCCGTGAAGCGTCTTCGGCCCATTGCCAGCGGGGCTCTTCCGGTTTCCGTGGCGCGTGTCGCCAGCGGGGCGCTGCTTGTGGGGGGGCTTGCGGCGGCGGCGGCGCTGTCGCGCGAGTTCGCGCGCGTGGCCGCCGCCTACGTGGTGCTCCAGGTTGCCTACTCCACGTTCCTCAAGCGGATCCCGCTTGTGGATTCGTTCGTGATCGCGATCGGGTTCGTGCTGCGCGCCGTCGCGGGCGCGGAGGTCGTGCAGGTGCGCATCTCCCCCTGGCTGCTTCTTTGCACCTTCCTGCTCGCGCTCTTCCTCGCGCTGTGCAAGCGCCGCCACGAGACGGGCGTGGAGTCGGTTGACCCCGAAGGCGTCTCGCACCGCGCGGCGTTGAAGGGGTATGACGCGCCGTTGCTCGACCGCCTCATCGGCATCACGGCCTCCGCCACGATCGTCTGCTATGCCATCTACACGCTGTCCGAGGAGACCGTCGAGCGCTTTGGCACGCATCGTCTTGGACTCACGATCCCCTTCGTGATCTTCGGCATTTTCCGCTATCTCGACCTGGTCTACCGCCACCGCGAAGGGGGGCGTCCCGAGCAGATCCTGCTGACGGACCGGGTGCTTCTCGTGGACATCGTGCTCTACGTGCTCGTGGTGGCGGCCGTTCTCGCCCCCTGGGCGCGATAGCGTGCGCGGGGGTGCCTCCGGCGGGCTACGCTTCGCGGACGCCGGGGATGCCGTATTCGTTGAGCTTGCGATGGAGGGTGCGCCGGCTGATGCCGAGTTCGACGGCGGCCCGTGTGCGGTTGCCGCGGTGCTTCGCGAGCACGTCGAGGATTTTCCGCTTTTCGGTCTCCGCGAGGGAGCCGGCGGCGGGTTGCGGCGTTGAGGGGGAAGAGGCGTTGTTTGCGGCCGTCCCGCCGCCTGCCGGGGCATTCCCCGCGGCGCGAATCTGCGGGGGGACGTCCCGTGCGGTGAGGCGTCCGCCGGAGGAGAGCACCACCATGCGTTCGATGGTGTTGCGGAGTTCGCGCACGTTGCCGGGCCAGGAGTAGGCGCAGAGGAGGTTCACGGCGTCGGGGGTGATGCCGGTGATGGCGCGGCCGTTGCGTTCGGCGAAGTCGCGGATGAAGTGGTCGGCGAGCAAGGGGATGTCGCCCGCGCGTTCCGAGAGGGGGGGGAGGTTCACGGGTACCACGGAGAGGCGGTAGTAGAGGTCCTCGCGGAAGATCCCCTCTTCCACCAGCTTCTTCAGGTCGCGGTTGGTGGCGGTCAGGAGGCGGATGTCCACCTCGATGGTTTCGTCGCCTCCGACGCGCTCGAAGCGCCGTTCTTCGAGCACGCGAAGGAGCTTCACCTGTATGGCGGGTTCGATTTCCCCGATTTCGTCGAGGAAGAGCGTGCCGCCGTCGGCCTGTTCGAAACGGCCCTTGCGCCGGGAGACGGCTCCGGTGAAGGCTCCTTTCTCGTGGCCGAAGAGTTCGCTTTCGAGAAGGGTGGGGGACAGCGCGGCGCAGTGCACGGCCACGAACGGGCCCCGGGAGCGGGAGGAAAGGCGGTGGATGGCATTGGCCACGAGTTCCTTGCCGGTACCGGAGGGACCTTGGATGAGCACGGAGGCCTGGGTGGGGGCCACCTGGCGGATCACGTCGAAGAGCTCCTGCATGGCGGGGGAGGAGCCGATGATGGATTCGAGGCCGAACTTTTTGTCGAGCTGCGCCTCGAGGGCCTGGTTTTTCGCCTCGACGTCGCGGGTGTGGAGGGCGCGGTCGATGAGCAGTTCGAGACGGTCGAGGTTCACGGGCTTGGTGAGGAAGTCGAAGGCGCCTTGCTTCATGGCCTCGACGGCGGTCTCGACGCTGCCGTAGGCGGTGATGAGGATGCAGGAGACCGACGGGTGGCGCGACTGGACGCGCTTGAGCAGGGAGATGCCGTCCTCTCCGGGCATGCGCACGTCGGAGAGCATCACGTCCACGGCGCCGTCGGCGAGCGCGGCGAGGGCGGCGTCGGCGGATTCGGCGGTGCGCACGTCGAAGCGGTGGCGCAGGGCGCGCTGGAGGCCGTCGCGGGTGTTTTTGTCGTCGTCCACCACCAGCACGACGTGGCGGCGGGGCTTGGACGGGGTGTCAGCCATGGCGGTTCCCCTTCGCGGATCGGGTGGCGTGGGGTTTCTCCCTCTTGTCGCTGATCAAGCGCATGCGGGGTTTGCCCACGGGGAGGCGGACGCGGAAGCAGGTCCCGGCGCCGGCCTTGGAGGAGACTTCGATTTCGCCGCCGTGCTCCTGCACGATGCGTTGGACGACGGCGAGGCCGAGGCCGTTGCCCTTGACCTTGGTGGTGTGGTAGGGCTCGAACATCCGGGCGAAGCCTTCGGGGGCGATGCCGGATCCGGAGTCGAGGAAGTCGATGGTGAACCAGACGTCGCCGCTGGCCATGGTGATGTCGAGGCGGCCGCCGTCCGGCATGGCTTCGACCGCGTTTTTGACGAGGTTGAAGAAGACCTGCTTGATTTGCGCGGGGTCGAGGAAGAGCTTGGGCATCTTGTCGGGGTAGCGCACGGTCACGTCGATGCGGCGGTTGGCGATGTCCACCTTCATGATGCGGAGCGACTGCTGGAGGATTTCGCCGATGTCGGCGGGGACGAGGTCCGGCTTTTGCGGGCGCAGGGCGTGGAGGAACTGGGTGATGATGGCGTCGAGGCGGCCGACCTCGTCGCGGGCCACTTTCACGAGTTCGCGGATGGGTTCGCGGGATTCCTCGGGCAGGGGGTCGAGTTCGCGCTCGAGGAGCTGGAGATGGATGTCGAGGGCGTTGAGGGGGTTCCCGATTTCGTGGGCGACGGACGCGGCGAGGAGCCTCACGGCGTTGAGGCGTTCGCTTTCGAGCGCGGAGGCCTCCTGCTCGCGGTCTCGGGTGATGTCGCGCAGGATGACGAGCAGGCCGCCGGGCATGTCGTTGCCTTCGGGCAGCGGCACGGCGTAGAAGTCGAGGATGCGGTGGTCCGGGCGTATCACTTCGATTTCGCGGCGCAGGAGGTGCGACCATTCGGCATCCGCCTTCATTTCGAGCATCCGTTCCCAGTCGAAGTCCGGGAGGAGGATGTCGACCGGGCGGTCGATCGAGCGGTCGGGGTCGAAGCCGAGCAGGGCGGCGGCGGCGCGGTTGGCGTAGGCGAGGCGGGCGCCGGCGTCCACCACGAGCACGCCTTCCTGGATGGTCTGGAAGATGGTCTCGAGCAGGCCCCGTTCCCGTTCGAAGCGCATCAGGTGCGTCTGCAGGCGTTCGGGGTCGATCTTGTCGACCCGCGCGATGAAGCGGTCGAAGAATCCGGAGGCCATGGTTCGGGTGGTGGGCGGGGGAGGGGCGGCTGGTTACACGTTCGGGATCGCGGGGTCGTCGATGGAGACGCGGCGCCCTTCGGCGTTGGAGATGTAGCAGGCGAGGATCATTCGGAGCGAATCGCGGCCCTCGCGGGCGTCGCAGATGGCCGGGCGTCTGCCGTGGAAGAAGTCGGAGAGGGGTTCGGCGAGGCCCTTCAGCCGCTCGTAGTGGATGGCGGGGCTGGGGATGTCGGAGTAGTGCCACCGGTCGTCCGAGGCGTCATACCAGCGGAGGCCCTTGTTGTCGGCGGGGCGCGGGGCCTTGGTTCCGGGGACGTCGCCGAAGTCCTGGAGGATGGTGCCGTTTTCGCAGATGATTTCGGTGGTGCTCTGCGCGGCGGTGCAGGTGAAGGAGCAGGCGACCTCCACGAGCGGGCCTCCGTCCGGGTAGCGGAAGATCACGATGCCGTTGTCGTTCGGGATCTTCGGGTTCAAGATGGTGGTCATTTCGGCGGTGACCGTCTCCGGCATGCCGAGGAGCCAGAGGATGAAGTCGGCGGGGTGCGAGCAGTCGTCCGCGAAGATGTCGCGGTTGAGTTCGGGCTGCACGTGCCAGCTGTTCTCGAACCACTCGCCCCACTTGTGGGTGGGGAGGCCGTGGCGTCGGCGCACTTGGGCCACCCTGCCGAGGGTTCCGGCGCGGAGCATGTCGCGCATGGCGATGTTTTGCGGGTCGGTCCGCATCTGCCAGGCGATGGTGAAGGGGACGTTGTGCGCTTCGACGGCGGCGACGATGCGGTCGGCCTGTTCCATCGTCACGGCCATGGGCTTCTGCATGCCGATGGCCTTGCCGGCGGCGGCGGCCTTCTCGGCGAGCGGCGCATGCCACGAGGTTTCGGACGAGATGAAGACCACGTCGATGTCCGCGCGGGCGAGCAGGGCGTCGAGGTCGGAGACCGCCTCCAGCCCATGCTTCTCCGCCGATTCGGCGAGGCGGCCCGCATCGTGGTCCCAGCAGGCGACGGCCTGCATGTCGAGTTCGGGGCGGGCTTTCCAGACTTCCAGGTACGCGCCGATGTGCGCGTGGGCGAAACCGAGGATGGCGACGTTCATGGGTTCTCCTTGTGCAAAAAAGAGTGGCGTCCGGGATGCTTCTACCAGCCGTCCGCAGGGCGTTCCGTGCGGCGTGCGGCGGGGGAGGCCGGTCTGGCCGGCGGTTCGGGAGCGTCCGGCTCCGGGGGAAGAATGGCGTCCAGAAGGAGCGAGGATTTGCGGTTGACCTTCTGCTGCTCCTCCATCACGCGGAGACCGTCGGCGTCGGAGCGGATGCGCGTCTCCTGGAAGCGGTTGCGGGTGGCCTGATGCCGCACGGTGATGGTTCCGTCCGGCGACAAGGAGAGGGTGGGCTTCGTGATGCGCACGACGGGGCCGAGGCGCAGGGTGGGGCTGGTCTGCTCGCCGCCGTCGTCGAGGCAGCGGAGGAAGAGGAATTCGCGGCGCGCGCGGGCGAGGTACACGAGATGCAGTTCGCGCAGATGGCCGGGACGGTCGGGGATGGGCTGGACGGCGGTGGCGAGCGTGATGCCCGGGACCACGCTGAAGGTCTTGAGATTCGTCTCGTACAGGCGGTCGCCGAGGATGAGCTTCGCGCGGAGGTAGTAGGTGCCCTGGCGGAGGATCGGGAAGAGGTCGTCCACATAAAAGGTGTCGCGGAAGACCTCGCCGGGGGCGAGCATGAGAGAGTCGATCAGTTCCGGGGAACCGAGCGGATCCATCTTTTTCCCGCCCGGCGCGGAGATTTCAAGAAAAAGGCGGTTTTGGGCGTAGGGGCCTACGGTGTCCACCACGACGGGCGTCGAGCCGACATCGGCCAGATGGAGCGTGAAGTCGATGGGCTCGCCGACAACGTAGGTGGCGTGCGAAAGCTGCAGCTCGAACTCGACCGTCTGCGCGCGGACGACGCCTGCGCCGGCGACAGCCAGTACGCCCCATGCCAGGAGAAAACGTTTCATCATGGCTTCCATTGTACGACATCGTGCCGGTCGCCGTCCAGCAAACTTGCGACGTTCTGTCACACCGCGCTCCCGTGCCCCCGCCGGGACAGGCCGTTTCACGTCAGAAGCCCGTGTCCCGGACGGAGCCATCGGGCTGCCGGACGACGCCGGACAGGGCGGCGGAAAGTTTGTGGAGGGTTTCCCCGGGGGAAAATCGGGCGAGGAGGGTCTTCCGTGCGGCGGCGGCGAGAGAGGCCCGGAGATCGTCGTCATCCAGCAGTTGGCGGATGGCGGACGCAAGCGCGGGCGGATCGTCGGGCGGCACGAGCCAACCATTCCGCCCGTGCTCCAAAACCTCTCCGGCGCATCCGCCCGTGGTGGTGACCACGGGGACTCCGTTGGCCATGGCCTCCAAAAGCACGTTCGCCACCCCGTCGCAATCCCCCGACGGCAATCTGCGGCTCGGAAGCACCAGCAGGTCGGCCTTCCGCAATTCCTCCATCGCCCGCGAATGGGGGAGGGCCCCCGAAAACTCCACTTCCACGGACCGGGGACACTCCCCGGGATTCCGGGTCTCCCCCTTTTTCCCGCGAAGCCCGACTTCTTCCGCGAGCCGTTCCAATCGGAGGCGTTGCCCGCCTTCTCCGATCAACCTCAACGTCGTGCTCCGTCTCGGGGTTTCGGGGAGGAGGGCACAGGCGCGGAGGAGGGTGTCGAAGCCTTTTTTGGGAACCAGTCGCCCGATCGCGAGGATGGTCCGGGCGGGATGCTCCCCCGCTTCGCTTCTCCGTCTGGGAAGGGGGGCAGGTTCCGGCATGTCGACGCCGTGGCGAATCCGGCGAATCCGGGAGGGGGGCAGGCCCGCTTCCATCAAACGGCTTGCCGCGGCCTGTGTGCAGGGCAGCAGGAGGGAGGCGGAGGCAAGACGGTGGCGGAGGAGCGGGAGGGGTTGCGCGAAGACGTCCCAGGCATGGATACGGCAGGCCCAGGGGATCCCGGAGATCCGCGAGGCCAGCGCGCACGCGTCCGCCGTCGTCCAGGCGAATTGCGCCAGGAAAAGATCCGGACGGGGATTGCCGCCCGCAAGACGGAGGGCGTCCCGCGAATGGCGAACCAGGGCAACCTTCTGCCGGAGGGGGAGGTGGCGGATGGTCTGGAGCAATGCCGGGACGAAGACGGAACCCGAAATGCCGGGACGGGTCCCCGGCCTGCCCGTTCCGGTTTGGCGGAGGCCGATTTCAGCGACCTTCCAGCCCAGTTCCCGCAACCCTTCCGTCTCGCGCCGGACAAAGGTCTCGGACGTGGCGGCAAGATCGGCGCAGACGATGAAGAGGGATCCTGGGGACATGGGGCGGCTTCGGCAGGGGGCTTCGACGGGAGACACAATACCCATCCGGCGTTCGGGGTGTCAAATCCCGACTTCGTCCGGGAAACACCACGGGGCGATTGCCGAATTTGGAAGTTCGCGATATGCTTCCAGCATGAACGACGAATTCCGCCTGGAATCCTATCTGGCCGAACGCCGCGCCTTCGTGGAAGGGGCGCTGCGGCGGATCCTCCCCTCCGGGACCGAGCGGCCCGCCTCCCTCTCCGCGGCGATGCGGCATGCCGTGCTGCTGGGCGGGAAACGCGTGCGCCCCATCCTGTGCCTCGCCGCCGCGGAGGCGGTGGGCGGTACGAAGGAAGACGCCCTCCCCGCCGCCCTCGCCATCGAGCTTCTCCACTCCTACACGCTCGTGCATGACGACCTCCCGTGCATGGACAACGACCTGGTCCGCCGCGGCCAGCCCACCGTCCACGCCAAGTTCGGGGAGACCGTCGCCCTGCTTGCCGGCGATGCCCTGCAAGGGTTCGCCTTCCAGATGCTCGCCGCCACGGATGCGCCTCGCGCGGACGTCCGCGCCATGGCCGCCGAACTCGGTGCGGCCGCCGTGGGCGTGGTGCGGGGCCAGGTCGAGGATCTCGCCTTCGCCGGATGCGCCGATCCCGACACCGTGGCCTACGTGCACCTCCACAAGACCGCCGCTCTTTTCCGCGCGGCCGTCCGCATGGGCGCCCTCGCCGCAGGCGCGGCGCCGGAGACGCTCGCGAAACTGGCCGTCTACGCCGAGAACCTCGGCCTCGCCTTCCAGATCATCGACGACCTGCTCGATGCCGGCGAACCGCGCGAAGGGGAGGATGCCGAACTGACCTGCCTCTCCATCTGGTCGCCGGACGACGCCCGCGCCCGGGCCGCGCGCCGCACCTCCGCCGCCGTAGAGGCGCTGGAAGGCCTTCCCGGACCGACCGCCCCGCTGCGCGCCCTCGCCGGGCACATGCTGGAACGCGCCTGCTGAGCACACCCCCCCCCCATAGGAAACCCTCCCCATGGACACGCGAACACACTCCCTGCCTCCCTTCGTTTCGGACGTTCCGCCCGATCTTTTCCGCATGCAGGACGGCACGCCCGTCCGGACCATCGAAGAATGGGAATCCCTCCGTCGCCCCGAACTGCTTCGCCTTTTCGCGGAGAACGTCTTCGGCGTGCGGCCCGTGGAACGCCCCGCCTCGCTGGCCTTCGCGCCGGTTCTGCCCGACCGCGTGATGATGGAGGGCGCGGCGATCCGGAAATCCGTTCGCGCAAGCTATGCGGGCCCCGGCGGGGCGGGCCACTTCGACCTTGTCGCCTTCCTCCCCATCCGCGAGTCCGCCGTGCCCGCCATCGTCTTCCTCTGCAACCGTCCCAAGGAGGAGCACATCGAGCCGGACCGGACCGTGAAAAGCGAGTTCTGGCCCGCCGAGGAGATCGTCGCCCGGGGGTTCGCCGCGATCGCCTTCCACCTGGGTTCCGTGGTGCCCGACGAGGCGGACGGGTTCGACGGACATCTCCAGTCGCTCTTCGCGAAGGATCCCGCCGACCGCACGGACGCCTCCTGGGGAACGCTTTCCGCCTGGGCGTGGTGCGCGAGCCGGGTGATGGACTGGCTGGAGACGCAGCCCGGAATCGACGCCCGGCGCGTGGGCGTCGCGGGCCATTCCCGGGGCGGCAAGACGGCGCTTTGGTGCGCGGCCACCGATGAACGGTTCGCCATGGCGGTCTCGAGCTGCTCCGGATGCGGCGGCGCGAAGTTGAACCGCGCCAACCTCCCGGAATCCGAGCACATCGCGCAGATTACCCGGACGTTCCCCCACTGGTTCTGCAGGAACTACCGCGCCTTCGCGGGGCGCGACGCCGAGACGCCCTTCGACCATCATGCATTGCTGGCGCTGGTCGCACCGCGCCCGCTGTACGTCTTTTCGGCTTCGGAAGACCCTTGGGCGGGACCGCCCGGCGAATTCGCCTCCGCGTTCCTGGCCTCCCCGGCCTGGGAACGGTATGGGAAGCGGGGGCTGGTCTCCGGGGGGACGCTTCCGCCGGACGACACGCCCTTGCACGAAGGTTCCATCGGCTACCACATCCACGCGGGCCCGCACGACTTCACCGGCGCCGACTGGAGGCACGTCCTCGACTTCGCCCAGGCCAAGCTCTGACGCCCTCCCCGGCCCCCGCGACGCGCACGCGAAGCGGGACGCAAGTCCAAAAAAAAACGGCGCGCCGCTTTTTTCGCGGCACGCCGTTTTCCGAAGAGGCCGGGCGGAATCAGGTCTCGGGTTCAGGGGTCTTTTCCTTGAGGATGCAGCACTTCTTGTACTTGAGGCCGCTTCCGCAGGGACACGGGTCGTTTCGGCCGATGCGCGGTTCTTCGCGGCGGATGGGGTCGGATCCGATGATCTTGCCGTCGATGAAACGCCATTCGCCTTTGATTTTCGCGAACTGCGCGCGTTCGTGATGGTCGAAGACCTTGTCCTTCATGTTGTAGTGGGCGATGAACTCCACCATGCCGGTCTCGTCGTCCTCGCCGCCGGCCTCGGTGGAGAGGATTTCGATGCCCGTCCACTCGGCGGACTCCGCCCACTTCTTGTTGCCGGCGGCGTCGAATTCGCGCCGCACCCGCGGGCCGGCGCTCTTGAAGAGGAAGTCGATGTCCGCCATCGCGAAAGCCGAATAGCGGGCGCGCATCAGCGCCGCGGCGGTGGGGGCCTGGGTCTGGCCGATCAGGATGGACTCGCAGCACTCTTCGAAAGGGAGGCCGCTTCCGCAGGGGCAGGTATCGTTCGCCATGTCGGGATGTCTCCGAAAAACACAGAAAACCCCAGTTTATCGCAGATCCCTCCCCGCAGGGAAGCCGATTTTCCCGCCGCCGTTTCTTTTGGGCGCATCTCCGTTTTGCTCCCCACCTCGTCCATCGGGAAGACTGGGGCAGGTTTTGAGGGGCTAGCGTTGTCGCGACTTTGCCAGTGCCAGCGAGGCCAGAACCAGTTCTTCGCAAAGGCGCTTGAACGTCTGGTAGTTTTCGAGTTCTGCCTTCACACGTTCCAGATCGGCTTCGCGTACATAGTCCGAGCGGCTTCGCTTCTGGATCGTGTAGCTGATCTGGTAGAACGGCCCGGCCTTCTCCTTGGGCTTTTGGTATTGCACGCTGAGCCGTCCGGGGCGCATGGGCCCGAGAGCCACGATCTGCTCTTTGATGGCACGAATCTTCTCTTCATCGCCTGAGGTGTCTTTTTCCATCTGGTTTCTCCTTTCGCGCTTGATACTATAGCATTCGAATGCTATAGTATCAAGCGCGAAAGGAAGGAAAGACAATGGAAACCTGCAAAAACCTGATCGAAGCCGAAAAGGCAATCCAGCGCAAACACATGGAACTGGCCCGCAGGGAGTACGAAGACTACCTGCAGAGGCTCGCGGAGAGCACCCCCTCCGAGGGAAGCGACGGGAAGCCGCTCGTCAAGACCAGGACGATCGGCATGAGGGTCGCGACCGGGTTCGGGCCGGTTGAACTGAAAGTGAAGAACGGGCTCTGCCGGTCGTCCGGTCGGTACGAGACGCCGATGCGCCTGCGCTTTTTCGGCGGCAGGCGCGGCTGCGTCTCCCCCGCGTTCGAGATGAGGATCGCGGCGACGGCCATGGAGACGGGATCGTTCGAGAAAGCCTCGAAGCTCTGCAGGGAATGGGGGTGCCCCGTCAGCGACGACAAGGTCATGGACGTCGTCAGGGACATCGCCGGGCGCTGCGAGGAAGGGAAGCTTCCCCGGCTCTGCGAGGAGGCGGCGGGGAGCGAGGACACGCTGGTGATCATGATGGACGGCTGGTTCGCCCGGCACCGCGGGGCGGGATGGGGGAAGCGCAACCCAAGAGCCGCCGAGCGCGTGGAATGGCGCGAGATGAAGTCGGCGACAATCTTCAAGCTCGCCCACGCCGCGGAGACAAGCGGGGGAAGGCGCGTGCTTGTCACCAAGCACGCAGTCTGCATGCCGGCCGGCACGGATCCGGTCGACTTCGGCCGGAAGGTCGAATTCGAGGCGCGGCGGATGGGGATGATGCAGGCGAAGTTCGTCTACATCGTCATGGACGGCGGCACCTACCTCTGGAACATCTTCGAGGACAGGTTCGCCACCATCGCCGAAGGGACGCTGGACTACTACCACGCCACCGAGCATCTCGGCGCGCTCGCCGCGGCGCTCTTCCCGGACGACGAGCCCGCGCGAAAGGCATGGCTTTCGGAGCGTTGCAGGAAGCTCAAGCGGTACGGGGGGAAGACGCTACTCGATATCCTCAAGGCGCACGAAGGCGATGGATGCTGGGACGCGAAGGCCGTGCAACGCGAGACGGAATATTTCATGAAGCACAAGGACCACATGGACTACCTCAGGCAGCGCAGGCTGGGGCGCCCCATCGGAAGCGGCGCGGTCGAATCGCTTTGTTCGCAGTTGCAGAACCGCTTCAAGCGGTGCGGCCAGTTCTGGTCCGCAGTCGGGCTCGAGTCATTCCTGAAGGCGTACATATGGTACGTCAACGGGGAGCTCCACCACTGCTGCGCCCAGGCAGCAGTCCCAGCGTAGCCGGTAGCAAAACGGAGATGCGCCCGTTTCTTTTTCTTTTTCTACGACTTTCTGCTGTATGCCAAAATTAAAACACGCCACAATGCATAGCATTGTTTACGAACCCGGCCACAAATAGCGCTGCGCACGGAGATTCAGGCATGGGGAGCTGGAATTTGGAGCTGGGGAAGGGGCACGGACATTCCTGTCCGTGTCACGGGTTGGAAAACCCGTGCCCCTGTTTTGCGGTATGAATTGCGGCCGAGTTAGTAACGCACTTTCCTTTTTTGATATCGGCCCGCCGTGGCTCGGGGGTCAGTCGCCGTAGCGTTCGTGGCTGATTGCGCGGAATTCCTCGCACATGGCCTGGATGGCTTCCCGGGTGTGGCCGGCGCCCTTGGGGTCGGTGTACCAGCGCGGGAGGAAGCCGCCCTTGGGCGTGGCGAAAGCGTCGGCCATCCTGCGGCAGTAGGCGCGGATTTCGCCGGGGTTTCCGCGCGCCATCGTGTGCTGGATGTCCACCGGGCTGTAGAAGGCGAGGCGTCCGCGGAAGCGTTCCCCGAGGGTTTCGAGGCCCATGTTCTCCTGCTGGTCCATGTGGATGACGTCCAGGCCGATCTCGATGAGGTCGTCGAGGATGTCCACGATGTAGCCGCACGAATGGAGGAAGGTCCGCAGGCCGAGTTCGCGGCAGCGCCCGAAGACGCGGGCGTAGCGGGGCTTCCACAAGGTGCGCCAGGTTTCGGGAGCGATCATGAGGCGGTCCTGCAGGCCCCAGTCGTCGCAGAAGATGAACCCGTCCACGCCGGCGGAGGCGTACTGCTCCATCGCGTGGAGGTTCATGTCCGCCAGGAGGTCGATGAGCCGGCAGAGTTTTTCGGGCTCCTCGTAGATGTCGCACCAGGTGTTCTCGAGACCGCGGATGAAGTGGATCCGCTCGTACATGGAGACGCCGTAGCCCAGCAGGAAGCGGTCTCCCGCGTTCTTCCGCGCCTCCTTCAGTCCGGCGTAGCGCGCGGGGTCGCGGAAGTCCGGGATGCGGAGCTTCGGGAGATCGTCCCACGTGGGCAGGGCGTATCGCTTCACTTCGCCGAGCTGGCAGACGCCGATGTTGTCCCATACGGAGCCCCACTCGTCCACGCCAATGCCGCCGGGCGGCCGGTCGTCGGGCGAAGGCCGCATCCCGCATCCGGCGAAGTCGCATCCATAGGGGTCGGGGAAGTCCCGGGCGAAGCGGTCGGGACCGGTGAAGGCGATTGTGTTCTGCACGACCTCGCGGGGTGTCTGCATGGGGAGTCTCCTTTTTCGCGGCGTGCCGCTTTTTGGAGGGTTCGTGGACGGCGCGCCCCCGCCGCAGCAGGAGGAGGAGGACGGTGCCCAGGGTGGCGTCGGCGCCCATCGCCATGATCGGGTTGAGGAGGAAGTGGGTGGGCCACCGCCATTTCCGCGATTGTAGAGGGAATCCCGGAGGCTGTAAAGCCTCGTCGTTCCAGCCGATTTTCCCGCTGCCGCAGCCGTGGCTCGGGGGTCAGTCGCCGTAGCGTTCGTGGCTCATGTTCTCCTGCTGGTTTTTCATGTTTCCTTCTCTCTTGAGTGTAAGTTGGCGGCGTTCCGAATTCGATGCAAGTCGAGCGCAGTCTTTTGAATCTGGTCTTTCCAGGCATTCAATCCAAACGCTTCGAGAACGGTTGTTTCAAATGTCTGGCGATCCGTGCGCATGACTTCGTCTTCGAAATCCATGACATCTCGGTTTTTCAGTGTTGAAAACGCGGTTAAAATTCGTGTGCGGTCTGATGGGGCGATACGGGCGGGGTCAAGCATCCAGAGGTTGTTGCGAAGCCGGGATGCGCTTAGATCCAGTGCGCCAAGTCCTCTTCCAAAACCAATGGCCTCCAAATAAAGGCATCCGGTCAGGGAGCAAAGCAGGGCATGGCACAAATCAACGTCCGTTGTTGCGTTTGCAACAAGCCGCGTGAGCCGTTGGTTGGTGAAAGCGCGGGGGGTCAAGCGAATGAAGAACAACCGATTGCCTGGATTGATGGAGATGGCGAGATCGGCGACGGCATCAGGACGCATTTCATACCAGAGTTTGCCGGGTTGTTTCAGGACGGTGGAAAGGGGGCGTCCTTTTTCATTTACCGCTTGTTCGAATCTCTTTATCCAAGCCATTGCTCCGTGGTGGCCGAGATTCTGCAATTCGTCAATTGTGGCGGAACAACAGAACGCATGGGCGTCTGGCTTTGCATCGAGCCGCTTGACGGAGGCGGATGTCTTTAGCACGGGCTGGAGGTACTCGGGTTCTATCCCGCTTCCTTCGGGAGGGTAGAAAAGTGCATCCCAGCCTCTGCGCTCCCCGCGTGCGATGGTGAAATGGTCTTTTACGGGAACAAGTGCTTTTTCAAGGTCGTCAACGGCAAGTGAAACCAGCAGGCGAGCCAATGGGATCGGTGTGCAAAATTGGCCGGCCAATTTGCGCTGGCTTGCTCTCGTGACGCTTTGCAAGGACTCTTGAAGCAAATCCTGGTCAATCGTCGGCAGATGAATCGTATTCAAAAACCCGTTGAACGTTGTCAGCGTTTGCCAAGCCGCCTTTGGAATGATTTCCGCCCCTGGGCGCGTGCGGAAAACCTGGGCGTAGTCCCGCTTGCTTGAAAGGGTCGCGAAGAACTGTTCGGCATCCTGCAAGGAGCTCGTCCCCGTCAGTCTCTCGACGCCGATGGCTTCCTGGGCAAACCGCTTGAGGTAGTGGGCAAATAAAAATCGGTGGATCCAGTGCAACAACAGCTCGGATGCAAGCATCTGGAATCGCTCGGACGGCTTCAAGTCCACCTTGTCTCCGCAATGGGCGGCACGTGTTTCCATCCACCAGGAATCGACGCGTGCCCTCCACTGTCGGGACTGCTTGTATTTTGCGGCTGCGGCATCTGCAACCATTCCGACGGTTTGCGTGAGAACAGCGGAAACGACCTCGGCCAACTTTTCCGGCAAAGGCTTTTGCCTGGTGGAATCGACGCCGTTCAAATAAGCGCAAACTCCTTCGAGGATTTCGTGCAACATCGAGCGCCATTCGCCTGCGCGCTCCCTGACATCCTCCCTTGACCTCAAGCTGTCGCAATGCCATGTCTTGACGATGTGGCAATGTGTTTCATCGCAATCGTAGAGTGCGGCTTCCGTGGCGTTCCAGAGCAAAAACGATTCAACCCAAGACGCAATGCCTTTTTCCTTGCGTTGTCAGTGAACGCTTCGTCCGTAATGGGCGTGTCTGGCATCTTGAGTTCCCAGCCTTGTAGGACGGCGGCGCGCTTCATGTCGCCAAAGAGCAAGACGTCGGGGAACAGCGTGTTCGCTTCGTCCTGGGCTGCAACGCCCCACTCTCCGCCTGCGGAACGGACGACGAGGGAACGAGTCGAAAGCCATTGGTTGATTTCACCGATGACATCGGTTGCCCATGCACGCTCATTGTAGGAGACCGAAGCTGGAGTCATGCCTCTTTCTCCTTGCTTGCCATTGGCTGCGAAGCTTTTTCCAGCCGTTCGCGGGCAACGCCCACGTAGTCTATTTGAATGCGTTTGAACAGATGGACGTCCTGGTTGCGTTCAATGCCCACATAGCGGCGTCCCTCCATTGCCGCCGCAACGAGAAAGCTGCCGCTTCCGAAGGCGTTGTCCAAAACAAGCGCACCGGGATCGGTGAAGGTTCGGACTAGATAACGTCCGAGTTCGACGGGTTTCTGTGTGGGGTGCCAGACTTCCCCTTCGCTTTCGGCGGTCTTGAAATAGACGACGTCGGTGGGGTACCGTTCGCCCGAACTGCGGACGCGCGCAGGCAGAAAGTCCCCGTAGCTGCCGGACAACTGGTTCTTCCTGATTCCCTTGTCGTAGGGTGCGCCCTGGGTCATTTGAGGGTTGTAGACAGGTTGCTTTGCGTAGAACACGCAGATGTCTTCGTGTTTCCGCAAGGGCTGTTTTTTTGCGTTGAGGAAATTCGTCGGCTTTGATTTTTCCCAAACGATTTTGTATTTGAACCAGGACTCGTTGCTCAGGATGAGCTTTGCCGTGAAAATGCCCTGGGAGGTCAAAACCACGACCCCTGCAGGCTTTAGAATGCGGCGGTACTGCTCCCAAAGCGGTTCCAGTGGAATGAGGCTGTCCCATTTGTTTTGCGTTGTCCCATAGGGAAGATCGCAAAGGATCATGTCAATGCTCTGGGCTGGAAAATAAGGGAGTATGGACAGGCAGTCTCCCTCGAAGAGCGTGTTTGTCAACTCCGATGCCGACAAGTTTTTTTTTGGCGTGTAACGCCGACCGTCGGTCGGATTGTAAACAGGGGCCTGAGGCGCAGTTTTCTTTGCATCTGGCGGCAGCGCGGCGTCCTGGGGCCAAAAAAGCATCTGCTCGGCGTGAAGGAGCCCGGGGCATTCCCGATGGGTCAGCAGTTTCATGCCGTTTTGCCGAAACAGGTCGTGTGTTTGGGGCGACCCGACATCGGCCATTTCGCGCACGAGGCTGGCGGGCAGGATTTTTCCGGCATGGGCGGAGGCAAACGCCAGCAGCGACTCCGCGCTGGGATAGGGCGGAGAGGAGATTGAAAGTTGTTTTTTGCTTTTTCCCTGGCTTGCCATGTTGATCGCCAACTTAATCCTGCTCATAATCGAGACTTCGATAAGGGCAATCATCATATTGGAATTTCTGCCGGGTGTCGAGCCTGTCGTGGCTGTCTGTCGTGGCACGTCGTTGCCTCACCGTTCCGGCGCCATGAATTGTGAGGCAATGGTTCCGGTCGTCCGTGCGGAATTCGTTTGCTTCCCGCGTTTTCTTTGCGGACAATCGTTTTTTCCCATACGTCCGCTTTTCCGCCACGTCCTATGACCGACTTCATCCCGACCCTTTCCAACGAGCTTGGCATCGCGCCCCGCCAGGTCTCCGCCGTCGCCACCCTCCTTGCCGAGGGCAACACCATCCCGTTCATCGCCCGCTACCGCAAGGAGGCGCATGGCAACCTCGACGAGGTCCAGATCGGGAAGATCCAGGAGCGTCTCGCCTACCACCGCGAACTCGAGGACCGTCGGCAGACCGTCCTGAAATCCATCGGGTCGCAAGGCAAGCTCACCGACGAACTGCGCGCGAGAATCGAGGCCTGCGACACCAAGGCGGCGCTGGAGGATCTTTACCTCCCCTACAGGCCCAAGCGCCGCACCCGCGCCATGATCGCCCGCGAACGCGGCCTCGGTCCGCTCGCCGGCCTCATTCTCGCGCAAGGAATCGAAGGGGACGGTCCCGAGACCGCGGCCGCGGCATTCGTCGACCCCGCGAAGGAGATCGCGGATGTCGACGCCGCATTGCGCGGAGCCCGCGACATCGTGGCCGAGACGGTCTCCGAGAACGCCGACCTGCGAGGTTTCGCCCGCGAGACCTACGCCACCGCCGCGCAGATCGTCTCCGAGGTGGTCGACCCGCCTCCCGCCGTCCCCACGAAGTTCGAGCCGTACTACCACTTCCGCGAGGCGGCCGGCGCCATCCCCTCGCACCGCTACCTCGCCATCCGCCGCGGCCAGTCCGAAGGCGTCCTGCAGGTGCGCCTCGAAATCGATTCCGAACCCGTGCTCCGCCATGCGGAACGGCTGTTCGGCCTCGACCCCGCCTCGCCCTGGGCCCCCGTTCTCGCCAAGGCCATCGAAGAGTCCTGGCGGCGCTTGATCTCCCCTTCCGTCGAGGTGGACGTGGCGGCGGAGATGAAACTCAAGGCCGACCGCGCCGCCGTGGACATCTTCGCCGGCAACCTCCGCAACCTCCTTTTGCAGCCCCCGCTGGGCGGCCATCCCGTGATCGGCATCGACCCCGGCCTCCGCACCGGCTGCAAATGCGCCGCGCTCGATGCCACCGGGCGCTTTCTCGCGAGCACCACCATCTATCCCTCGCAGTCCGACCGGCAGGCGATGGAGGCGCAGGTCGAAATCTGCAAGCTCGCCGTGAAGTACAAGCCCCGCGCCTTCGCCGTGGGCAACGGAACGGCGGGCCGCGAAACCGAGGCCTTCGTGCGGTCCGCCCTGTCGAAGGCCGGTTTCGAGGACATCCTCGTGGTGTCCGTCAACGAATCCGGCGCATCGGTCTACTCCGCCTCGGAGGTCGCCCGCGAGGAATTTCCCGAGCTCGATCTCACCGTGCGCGGCGCCATCTCCATCGGCCGCCGCCTGCAGGACCCGCTCGCCGAGCTCGTGAAAATCGACCCCAAGGCCATCGGCGTGGGCCAGTACCAGCACGACGTCTACCAGCCCCTTCTCGCCTCCAAGCTCGACGAGGTGGTGGTGAGCTGCGTAAACCACGTGGGCGTCGAGCTCAACACCGCCAGCGCCCCGCTCCTCGCCCGCGTCGCCGGCGTGGGCCCCTCGCTCGCGAAGAAGATCGTGGCCCACCGCGACGCCAACGGCCCCTTCGCCAGCCGCAAGGAGCTTCTCGAGGTCTCCGGCCTCGGTCCCCGGACCTACGAACAGGCCGCCGGCTTCCTGCGCATCCGGGACGCCGCGAACCCGCTCGACGCCTCGGCCGTGCACCCCGAACGCTACGCCCTCGTGGAACGCATGGCCGCCGACCTCGGCCTTCCGCTCGAACAACTCGCCGGCTCCCCCCGGGCCGCCGCGAAAATTCCCATCGCCCGCTATGTCTCCGGCGAAGTCGGCGAGCCCACCCTGCGCGACATCGTGGAAGAACTGAAGAAGCCCGGCCGCGACCCCCGCGCCACCTTCGAGCCCCCGAAGTTCCTCGAAGGCGTCACCGAAATCTCCCACGTGAAACCCGGCATGACGCTCGAAGGGATCGTCACCAACGTGACCGCCTTCGGCGCCTTCGTGGACATCGGCGTGCACCAGGACGGCCTCGTCCACGTCTCCGAGCTCGCCGACCGCTTCGTGCGGGACCCCTCGGAAGTGGTCAAGACCGGCGACCGCATCACGGTGCGCGTGCTGGACGTGGACGTGGCGCGCAACCGCATCTCCCTCTCCGCCCGCAGCGGCTCGCGGCCTGCCTCCCGAACGGCGCCGCCCGGCGCCGCCGGTCGCGGCCGCCCCTCCCGTGGCGCGCGCCCGCCGCGCGGCGGCGGATTCCACAACAACCCCTTCGCCAGCCTTTGACCCGGCGCATGACGACATCCCGCCCCAACGAATACGAACTGCTGGACAGCGGCGACGGCCGCAAGCTCGAGCGCTTTGGCGCCGTGACGCTCGCGCGCCCCTGCGCCCAGGCGGTGTGGGCGCCGCGCCGCCCCGGCCTTTGGCAGCGGGCCACGGCGTCTTTCGATCGCGAGAACGGCCTGAACTGGAGGGGGCGTCCGGCCCTCCCCGATCCCTGGATCGTGCCGATCAACGGCATCCGGATGAAACTCGCGGCCACCGACTTCGGCCACATCGGGGTCTTCCCCGAAACCCGCGCCCTGTGGGATCGCATCACCGCTTCGCTCTCCGCGGCCCGTGCCGCAGCAGGCGGCGGCCGCGCCCCCTCCCTGCTCAACCTCTTCGCCTACTCCGGCGGCGCCACGCTCGCGGCAGCCCGCGCCGGATGCGAGGCCTGCCACCTCGACGCCGCCCGCGGCATGGTGGATTGGGCCCGTGAAAACGCCGCCCTCAATGGACTCGGGAACGCGCCGATCCGATGGATCGTGGACGACGTGCGGAAGTTCCTCGGCCGCGAAATCCGCCGCGGCCGCACCTACGACGCCGTCATCCTCGACCCGCCCTCCTTCGGCCGCGGCAAGCGCGGCGAACTCTACAAGATCGAGCGCGACCTGCTCGACACCCTCCGCGAAGTGTCCGCAGTGCTTTCCGTCCGCCCTGTCTTCGTGCTTCTCACCTCCCACACGCCCGGCTTCTCCCCCGGCGTGCTCCAGAACCTCCTGCGGGAGACCCTCGGCCCCGGCACCCTCGAAGGCGGGGAGATGTTCCTCACAGGCGGCCCGGACGTCCTTCCCCTCCCCAACGGGAACTGGGCCGAATGGCGCCCGCGCCGAACCGCCCCATGAGCCCCCCATCGCCCATCACACGGCATCCCGCGCCGCGCGGCACCCTCTGGACGAACGACTCCTCGTCCACCGCCGAGGCCGTCCGTCGCTATGTCCGATCGGAGGCCTGGCGCTCGCCGCCCGACGAAACCGCGATTCCCGCGCTGAACCGGAAATCGCGCCTCTGGCGCATCGATGTGCCCGGAGCCGGACGGTGCGTGCTGAAGGAATCCTTCGTGTCGCCCCGATACGGAGTCCTCCGCCGCCTGGAACTCGCCTTCAAACTGCGCTTCCTCCGGCGCGGCTTGCGCGCGATGCGCCTGGCCCTCGCCGCAACCGAAGCGGGCGTGCCCACCGTGACCCCCCTGGCCTTCTGGACGGACGTCCGGCAAGGCCCCCGAAACTGCTTCCTCTACTCCTATCTGGAAGGGGTGCCCCTGGCCTCCCTTTGGGAAAATGGCGAAGAAGGGGCGCCCATCCCCGAAACGCGCCCCGCCTACCTCGCGTACATGCGGAAGCTCGGCGGGCTCGTGGGACGGCTCCATGCGGCAGGCCTCACGCATATCGACCTCGACCCCACCAACGTGCTCCTCCTCCCCGGCCCGTCCGCCGGAAGCTTCATTCCCGACGGCACCGGCGGCATCGCGCTGCTCGACGCGGACGCCTTCCGCCGCATCGCCGCACCCACGGCCCCCATGCGCTTCACCCTCGCCATGCGCTCCCTCTGCCGGATGCGCATCCGGACGAAAACACGCTACCCCGTCGACGAACAGGTCTTCCGCGCCTTCGTGGACGGCCTCGCCAACGGCGACACCGCAACCGCCACCCGATACCAACGCGCCATCGACGGCTGGGCGCGCCACGGCCGCCACCCCTTCCTCCACTTCCTGGCGACCTGCCGGTAGGCACGCGATGGAACGCCATGGCTCCGGGTCGCGCCATCCCCTTCGCCGGAAACGAACGATCTCCCCGCACCCCGGCCCTGGCCTGGCACGAATCCGCGCTTGCGGAGGACGCGGATCTTGCGCTACAATACGCACCAAATCGCGCCCTTCGCGGCGCGCGTTCAGTAAGGATGATCCAACATGGCCGACGAAGACACCACCCAGGGAGAAAGCGTCCCCTTCATCGCGGACCGCCACCGCAACCCTGCCGAACTTGCGGTCCGCAAAGGCAACACCGGCGACATCTGGGCGGGCATCGTAGCGATTCTCGCCTTTGTGGTCGGCGTGGCCACCGTTCTCTGCCTGTACCTCGACTTCTCCGGATTGACGGGCGTCTGATTCCCGGAAGATCCGTTCCGACAGGGCCGGCGCGCCGGGCACACAGTGCCGCCGGCGCTCCGGCCTTCCATGCTTCCCCTTTCATGGACACCTCCCCGCCATCGGTGAACTACGCGGTTCGAGACCGCGATTTCAAATACTACATCTTCGACTGGGACGACAACATCCTCCACATGCCCACGCGCATCCACCTGGAGGCCCTCCAGCCGGACGGGACGTGGGCGCCCCACCAGGTCTCCACCTCGCTCTTCAGCGTGATCCGCACGGACACCGAGCACTACCGCCCCCCTGGCGGGGACTGGAAAGAGGCCTTCATCGAGTTCCGCACCGCGGGCGACCCCATCTTCCTGGAGGACACCCGCCGCGCGCTGCTGGAGGCGAAGCAGGACCCCGCCTCCGTCGGCCCCAGTTTCAAGACCTTCCGCCAGACCCTCGTGGAGGGGCGCATCTTCGCGATCGTCACCGCACGGGGCCATGCGCCGGAGACGATCCGCCAGGCCGTGATCGAGTTCATCGACATCGTCCTCACTCCCGAAGAACGCGCCGAGATGATGGCCAACCTGCGCGGCTATCGCGCCTGTTTCGACCATGTGTCGAAATTCGGCACCGACGAGCAGGAGCTCGACTACTACCTGGGCCTCAACCGGTACCATCCCGTGACCTCCCCGGACTTCGCCGAGAAGCTCAACAGCGGGCGCCCGCTCTACGGCAACGCCGAAGAGGGCAAGCGCGTGGCCATCCGCGACTTCGTGGAGCATGTGGTGCGCGTGGTCGGCCGCACCGCGCCCGGCGAACGCCGCCCCTTTTCGATCGGCTTCTCCGACGACGACCCCCGGAACGTCGCGGCCGTGCAGGCCTACATCGAGCGCGAGCTTTCCATCCACTTCCCATCCATCAAATTCTGCGTGTACGACACCTCCGACGCGAGCCTTCCCAATGGGCGGAAGGTCGTGGTCTCCGGCCAGCTGGACTTCGGCTTCTAGCGCCTGCGGCGGCTCGTCTCTGTCGCGTCGTATCGCACCTTCTCCCGACCATGCCCGCCATCTTCCCCTTTGAATCGTCCGCCCGCGAGGGCTCCCTCCTGCTCGTCGGCCTGGGCGGCTACGGCCGCACCTATGCGCGTGCGGCGCTTCCCTTCCTGGACTCCGGGGCGATGCGCGTCGCGGCGGTGGTCGATCCCTTCGCCGAGCGCGCGGAGGATTGGCCCGCCCTCGCGGAACGCGGCGTGCCGCGTTTCGACACGGTGGAAGAGGCGGTTGCCGCCGGAGCCAGGGCGGACCTCGCCACCGTCGCCACGCCCATCGCCCTCCATGCCGGTCCGGTGTGCGCCGCCCTCGAGGCGGGCATGCCGACGCTCTGCGAGAAGCCGATCGCCGGATCGGCCGACGACATCCGCCGCATGACGGAGGCCCGCGACCGCGCGAAGCGTTTCGTGGCCATCGGCTACCAGTGGTCGTTCACCCCCGCCGTGCAGGCCCTCAAGGCCGCGGTGTCCGCAGGCCGCCTCGGCGCGCCGCGCCGGCTCCGCGCCTGCGTGGTGTGGCCGCGGGACGCCGCCTACTACGCCCGCAACCGCTGGGCCGGCCGCATACGGGACGACGCCGGGCGCCTCGTCCTCGACAGCCCCGTGAACAACGCCGCCGCCCACTATCTCCACAACATGCTCTTCGTGATCGGCGGCGAGGCCGATCGCTCCGCAAAGCCGCTTTCCGTCGAAGCCGAACTCTACCGGGCGAACCCGATCGAGAACTTCGACGCCGCCTGCATGCGCATCGCCACCGACATCGGGGCGGAGGTGGATTTCGTCGCCGTGCACTGCGCGGATGTCTCCTTCGGCCCCGCATCCGTGTTCGAGTTCGAGGAGGCGACGGTGACCTTCGAAGGCGCCGGATCGACCTTCCACGCCGTCTTCCGCGACGGTCGCGAAGAGGACTTCGGTTCCCCCGACGCGGGCGGCCACACGGGCAAATTGTGGAGCTGCCTCGCCGCCGCGCGTGCCGGCCGCTTCGAGGATCGCCCCCCTTGCGGGATCGAGACCGCCACCCCGCACGCGACCGTCGTCTCCGGCCTCGCGGAGATCCCCGTCGCCGACCTCCCGCGCCCCCTTCTCCGCAGCGCGCCCCTCGCGCCGGGCGCCGCCCCCACGACGTGGTGCGAGGGCATGGCCGACGCCGCCCGCGAAGCCTACCGCCACGGCGCGCTCTTCTCCGAACGCGGGACGCCCTGGGCGGCCACCCCCCGCGTCGTCCGCTTCGCCGGATAGGTCCGTTTCCGCGCCACCGCGCTTCCGAGGTTCCGTCCTTGTCCAGGATGGACGTCGTATGGTATACTCCCGCATTTGTCATTTTCATGGCGCCTTTCGCCTCTCTACGCCAAGGACACGATCCCATGTCTGAAGAAACCAAAACCGAACCGGGATGCGCCGCCCCGCATCCCATCATCGACACCGACGAGTGCAAGGGCTGTGGACGCTGCATAGCCGCCTGTCCCCGGCATGTGCTGGAGTTCACCGACACGCTGAACCGCCGCGGCGTCCGCGCCGCCTCCTACACCGGATCGGGATGCATCGGCTGCGCCATCTGCTTCTACAACTGCCCGGAACCGTACGCCATCCGCGTGCGACAGGCCAACTAGACAAGGAGTCGCCATGATCCAGTTCATCAAGGGCAACGAGGCCGTCGTCGTGGGCGCCGCCTACGCCGGCTGCAAGGCCTTCTTCGGCTATCCCATCACCCCCGCCAGCGAAATCGCCCATTTTGCCGCGAAATCCTTCCCTCCTCTGGGCCGCACCTTCCTCCAGGCCGAGTGCGAAACCGCCTCCATCAACATGCTCTACGGCGCGGGGGCCGCCGGCATCGCCGCGATGACCGCCACCTCCGGCCCCGGCTTCAGCCTGATGCAGGAGGGTCTCTCCTACATGGCCGGCGCGGAGCTCCCCGGCGTGGTGTGCGACGTCATGCGCGCCGGCCCCGGCCTCGGCAACATCTTCCCCGAGCAGGGCGACTACAACCAGGTCGTCAAGGGCGGCGGCCACGGCAACTACAAGATGATCGTCCTCGCTCCCGGCAACGTGCAGGAGATGTGCGACATCACCATGCTCGCCTTCCGGCTCGCCTTCCAATGGCGCACGCCCGTGACCGTCATGGCCGACGCCATGCTCGGCCAGATGATGGAGCCGCTGCGCTATCCCTCCGAAGCCCCCGCGCTCCCCGACGTGACGTCCTGGGCGGTCCAAGGCGATGCCGCGACGCGCCAGAACCTCGTCACGTCGATCTTCCTCGACGCCGCGGCCCTCGGCCGGCACAACGTGCGCCTCCAGGAGAAGTACGCGCGGTGGCAGGGCGAGGCCCGCTCCGAGACCTATCTCCTCGACGATGCCGACACGGTGCTCTGCGCCTACGGCGTCAGCGCCCGCATCGCCCGCACGGCGGTGGACGAGCTCCGCGCGCAGGGCCGCAAAGCCGGCCTCTTCCGCCCGATCACCCTCGAGCCCTTCCCCGTCCAGGCCGCGTGCCGGGCGGTCGCCGGACGCCGCGTGATTTCCGTCGAACTGAGCAACGGCCAGTTCCGCGACGACCTCTGCCTCCAGGTCGGCAAGGCCACCGGAACCGTTCCTCCGGTCGAGCTCGTCAACCGCATGGGCGGCGAGCTGATTGCCGTCCAGGACATCGTCGACGCCGTTGCCGCGGGTCCGGCCAAGGCCTGATCCTCCCCCTTTCACCCCCACGTTCGAGGCATTCTTCCATGAGCATCAAGGAAGCAAAAGGTTTCTACCCCGTCTTCACGCGCGGCGGCACCGAGACGCGCGCCACCCACTATTGCGCCGGATGCGGCCACGGCATCCTCCACAAGCTCGTCGCCGAGGCCCTCTCGGAGCTGGGCATGCAGGACACCGCGGTGATCGTCAACCCGATCGGCTGCGCGGTCTTCGGCTACTACTACTGGGATGTCGGCAACGTCGGCGCAGCCCACGGCCGCGCGCCCGCCGTCGCCACCGCCCTCAACCGGCTGCTCCCCCGGTCGCAGGTGATCTCCTACCAGGGCGACGGCGACCTCTCCGCCATCGGCATGAACCATACGCTCCAGGCCGCCATCCGCGGCGAGCACATCGCCACCTTCTTCGTGAACAACTCGGTCTACGGCATGACGGGCGGCCAGATGGCCCCCACCACCCTCGTGGGCCAGAAGACCACCACCAGCCCGTACGGGCGCGATCCGGAGTCGACCGGCTACCCCATCCCCGTCTGCGAGCTCCTCGACCAGCTCCAGGCGCCCGTCTACATCGAGCGCGTCTCGCTGGCCGACACCAAGCGCATCATGGCCGCCAAGAAGGCCGTGCGCCACGCCCTCGAAATGCAGCGGGACGGCAAAGGCTACGCCTTCGTCGAATTTCTCTCCCCGTGCCCGACGAACCTCGGGCTCAACTCCATCGACGCCGCGAAGTTCTGCATCGAGCAGATGGAATCGGTCTTCCCCCTCGGCTGCCTGCGCGACCGTTCCGCGGAGGTCCAGCCCCGCGAACCCAAGCCCGCTCCCCCGTCGCTCGACGAGTACTTCGGCGTCATCCGGGAGGCCGAAGACCCGCTTCCCGCCGCCGACTTCCCGAAGCGGCAGATGAAATTCGCCGGCTTCGGCGGCCAGGGCATCCTCACGATGGGCATCAACATCGCCGAGGCCGCCCACACCTGCGGCGCCCATTCCTCGTGGCTTCCCAGCTACGGCCCCGAACAGCGCGGCGGCACCGCCTCCTGCTCCGTGATCGTTTCGGACGAGCTGATCGGCTCCCCCACGGTCGAGAAGCCGGACGTGCTCGTTTGCCTGAACCAGCCCTCGTACGAGCGTTTCGCGAAGGACGTCCGCCCCGGCGGCGTGATCCTCGTGGACCTCGAGAATCCCGACCCCGGCCTCGTCCCCGAAGGCGTGAGGCTCATCGCCTTCCCCGCCGCCCGGTTCGCCGGGGAGATGGGTGCGCCGAAGGCCGCCAACACCGCCATGCTCGCCATCCTCGCCGCCACCGGCGCCTCCGGCGTTCCCGAGGACGCAATCCAGAAGGCGATCGAGTCCGCCCTCCGCAAGAAGCCGAAGCTGATCGACATCAACCGCAAGATCTACGCCGCCGCCCGCGCGTGGTACGACTCCCGCTGCCGATAAGGCCGACCGTTCCCCGCAATCGCCCCATGCGGCATGGAATCGGCTTTCCCCGGAGCGTTTTCGAGGCTACAGTGGATGGCATGAACGATCTGCTCCAGTCCATCGCCCGCCTGCATGTCCTGGTGGTGGGCGACGTGTTGCTCGACCAGTACCTGTGGGGAGACGCCACCCGCATCTCGCCCGAGGCGCCGGTTCCCGTGGTGCGCGTGGAGCGCGATACCTTCACCGTTGGCGGCGCCGGAAACGTGGCGCTCAATCTTCGCGCCCTGGGTGCCTCCGTGGAACTCGCCGGCGTCGCGGGAGACGACGCGGACGGGCGGCGTCTTCGGGCCATCCTTGCCGATTCGGGAGTGGAGTTCGACCCGCGCCTCCTGCTGGACGGCATCCACACCATCGTGAAGACCCGCGTGATGTGCCGGAACCAGCAGCTCTGCCGTCTCGACCGCGAACCCCCGCCCTCCCGGTGCGGCCTTCCGGGCGAATGGATCGCCCATGACCTTGCCGGCGCCATTGCGCGCGCCGACGCCGTGATCCTTTCCGACTATGCGAAGGGAGTGGTGGACAACGCGATGATCGCGCGCGTCCGCGATCTCGCCGGCCCCGGCAAGCTGGTGGCGCTCGACCCCAAGCCCCGCGCCGGGCTCGCCTTCGACGGTCTCGGGCTCGTCACGCCCAACCGCGCCGAGGCCCTGCAGCTCGCGAACTACCTTCCCGGCCCGCCGGACGAAGGCTTCCCCGCGGCCGAAATCTGCCGCCGGCTCCACGAGACCTACCGCTCGAAACTTCTGGCGGTGACCCTGGGTGCGGACGGCATGCTGCTGTCCGTCGGCGGGGAGGTGTCGTGCACGATGCCCACCGCGGCCCGTGCGGTGTTCGACGTCTCCGGCGCGGGCGACACCGTGATCTCCGTGCTCGCCGCCGCCCTCGCCGCCGGCGCCACGCCCGAGGTCGCGGCGCGCCTTGCGAACCTCGCCGCAGGCGTGGTGGTGGGGAAGGTCGGCACCGCAACCGCCACGCCGGAGGAGATCCTGGCCTACGCGGCGGAGGTGGGGGCGTGAGCGCGGGAGGGAAGTCGACGCCGCGCGCCGGCTTGTTCCTGGATCGCGACGGAACGCTCATCTACGACCTGGTCTTCGTGAAGGATCCAAAGCGCGTGCGCCTGCTGCCCGGCACACGCGAGGGGTTGCGGCTCTTGCGCGACCGCTTCCTGTTTTTCCTGTTCACGAACCAAAGCGGCGTGCCGCGCGGATACTTCGGCTGGGACGACGTGGAGAAGGTGATCGCCCGCATGACGCGCCTGATCGGCATGGGGCCGGATCTCTTCGCGGCCTCGTGCATCGCCGCCGAGATGCCCGGCGGCGTTGCGACCTACCGCAAGCCGTCGCCGCGCTTCATCCTGGAGTGCATCGACCAGTTCGGGCTCGACCCGGAGCAGTGCTGGATGCTGGGGGACCGTGCCAGCGACGCGCTCGCGGGCCTCCGAGCGGGCATCCGCGCCGCCTTCATCCGCCCCGAAAAGGGACTGGACGACGAAATGAAGGCGCTTTCCGCCGGGCGCGGCGTGCCGGCCTACGACTCGGTCTTGCAGTTCGCGGAGGCTTTGCCGGAACCCGTCCGCCCGCAGGGCCATTGACGCCGCAAGCCGCCGCCCGGGCGCGGCGTGCCGCGGAATGGACGTCCGCCGGACGGCCGGTTCCCTAGGAAAACCGGCGCCGGTAGAGGAGGTAGTCGCGCAGGACGGTCTCGATGGGCGCGGCGGTGGAGAGCGGCTGGTAGTCGGCGCCGGCGGAGAGGCAGGCGGAGCGGATGGCGGAGCGGAAGGCCGACACGCGCCGACGGTAGGCGCGAGCCTGGCGGAGGGGATCGCACATCACTTCGCGGCCGGTTTCGAGATCCCGGAAGCGGGCGAGCGCCTGGAAGGGGAACGACTCTTCGTCTTCGTCGAGCAGGTGGAAGACGATGACGTCGTGGCCGCGGGCGGAGAGTCGGCGGATGCCGTCGGCCACGCGTTCCTCGGGGCCGTGGAGGTCGCTCACGAGCACGACCATCCCGCGCGATCCGAGGCGCAGCGCGAGTTTGTGGAGGACGGCGGGGAGGTCGGTTTTCCCGGATGGGACGACGTCGGCCATGCGCGAGAGGAGGGCGTAGAGGTGGCGCTGGCCCTGGCGCGGGGGGACGAAGACGCGGAAGTCCTCGTCGAAGGTCACGAGCCCGGCAGCGTCCTGCTGGCGCGAGGCCAAGTAGGCGAGCGCGGCGGAGAGGGTGCAGCCGAACTCGAACTTCGTGAGACGGCCCGGGGCGTCGGCCGGCCGGTAGCCCATGGAGGCGCTGGTGTCCAGCGCCACGACCACCTTCATGTCCGATTCCATCTCGAAGCGCCGCACGAAGGTGCGTTCGGTCCGGGCGAGCAGCTTCCAGTCGATGATGCGCGGTTCGTCGCCCGGCGTGTACTCGCGGTAGTCCTTGAACTCCACGCTGAAGCCGTAGGAGGGGCAGCGGTGGCGCGAGGCGTACATCCCTTCCACGAGCAGGCGGGAGCGCAGTTCCAGCGACTGGATCGCCCGCAGCGTGTCGGCGTCGAGGAAGCGCAGGGGCCTGGAGGGGGCGGGCATGGGCGGCGGGCCGGGGAAGGGAGGCTAGGCGTTTTCGGGGACGATGCGCAGGAGCTCGTCCACGATCTTGTCGGTGGTGACGCCGTCGGCGACGGCGGTGAAGTTGGTGACGATGCGGTGGCGGAGCACGGCGTTGGCCACGAAGCGCACGTCCTCCACGGTGGCTTGCAGGCCGCCCCGCAGGAGGGCGCGGCTCTTGGCGCCGAGGCTCAGGTATTGGCCGGCGCGGGGGCCGGCGCCCCAGTCGAGGTACTTCTTCACGTAGTCCGGGGCGGTGGAGTCGTCGACGTGCGTGGCGGTCACGAGGCGCACGATGTAGTCGAGCACGTGGTCGCTGACCGGAACCTGGCGGACGACGGCGCGGAAGCGGACGATGTCGTCGCCGTTGATGACGGGTTCCGGCTCGGCGAGGTCGCCCGCGGTGGTGTTGCGCACGATCTCCTTGAACTCCTCCGGGGAGGGGTAGTCCACCCAGAGGTTGAACATGAAGCGGTCCAGCTGGGCCTCGGGCAGCGGATAGGTCCCCTCCTGCTCGATGGGGTTCTGGGTGGCCATCACCATGAACGGCGCCTCGAGCTCGTAGGTTTTCTTGCCGACCGTCACGCGGTACTCCTGCATGGCCTCGAGGAGGGCGGCCTGGGTCTTGGGCGGCGTGCGGTTGATCTCGTCGGCGAGGAGGAGGTTCGTGAAAATCGGCCCCTGCACGAAGGAGAACGACTTCTTCCCGCTCTCGCGATCCTCCTCCAGCACTTCGGTGCCGGTGATGTCCGAGGGCATCATGTCCGGCGTGAACTGGATGCGCTTGGACTGGATGGAAAGGGTCTTGGCGAGGGTGTTCACGAGGAGGGTCTTGGCGAGTCCGGGCACGCCCACCAGCAGCACATGGCCTCCGGCGAACATCGCGACGAGCACCTTGTCCACCAGATCCGCCTGGCCCACGATGACCTTGCGGATTTCGGCCACCACGCGATCGCGCACGGTCTGCGCCTCCTCCACCAGCGCCAGGTCCACCTCGGGTTCGTTCGTCTGCTTGCTCATGGGAACGGGATTCCTTTCGATTCGACCGGAAAGAAGCAAAGACTATGCCAGTCCTCGGGATTCCGCGATTGGGTCCATGGAGAGGCTCTATCGACACGTATCGACACTTTCATGCAAACAGCCCCCGATCGCGCAAACCCCGTTAATCCCCCGACCCATCGGAATCAAAATCTTCGGAGTGGTGCCCGGGGCGGGACTCGAACCCGCACTTCTTGCGAAAGCGGATTTTAAGTCCGCTGCGTCTGCCATTCCGCCACCCGGGCAGGGAGACCGCCGTCTTTCGGGGAGGGTAGGGGACGGCGGAGGATGCGGCCGAATCAGCCGGCCTTTTGGAGCAGGCCCCGTAATTTTTCGCGGACGTCGTCGAGCCCGGTCCGGTCCAGGGCCGAGACCTGGATCGGGGCGTTGCGGATGCGCTTGCGGAACTCCACGAGGTTCTCGACCGCGCCCGGCAGATCCATTTTGTTCGCGAGGATCATGGAAGGGCGTTTGGCGAGCGCCTTGTCGTAGAGCGAGATCTCGCGGCGGAGCGAGCGGAGGTCGTCCCACGGGGTCCGGCCGTCCACGCCCGCCATGTCCACCACGTAGGCCAGCACCCGCGTGCGCTCGAGGTGGCGGAGGAATTCCACGCCGAGGCCGACGCCTTTGTGGGCGCCTTCGATGAGGCCCGGGATGTCCGCGATGCGGATTTGCGTGTAGTCGGGGTTGACGAGCGTGCCGATCACGGGGCGAAGGGTGGTGAAGGGGTAGGCCCCGACCTTGGGCGTGGCGGCGGTGAGGGCGCGCAGGAGGGAGGATTTGCCGGCGTTGGGGTATCCCACGAGGCCGACGTCGGCCAGGCATTTCAACTCGAGGCGAAGGCGGAACTCCTCGCCGGGAAGCCCGGGCGTGTACTCCCTGGGGGCTTGGTTGGTGGAGCTCTTCCAGTGGACGTTGCCCCAGCCGCCCTTGCCGCCCCGGGCGACGACGGCGCGCTGCCCATGGCCGGTGATATCCACCACCAGTTCGCCGGTGTCGTCGTTGAACACCTGCGTGCCGCAGGGGACGCGCACTTCCACGTTCGCGCCGTCGCGGCCCGTCCGGCGCTGTCCGGCGCCACGCCGGCCGTCTTCCGCCTTGATCTCCGGCATGAAGTAGACGCGGAGGAGCGAGTCTTCGTCGTGGTCGCCGATCAAAACAACATGGCCCCCCCGGCCGCCATCGCCGCCGTCGGGGCCACCTTTGGGCACGAACGCCTCCCGCCGGAAGCTGAGACTGCCGGATCCGCCTTTCCCTGCGCGCACGGAGATGGTGACGCAGTCGACAAACTGCCGGACTTTCAACGCTTCACCTCGGGAGGATCCGTCTCCCGCCCCGGGCTATTCCGCAACGGGCTCCTCGGGGACGATCGTCACCACGCGCCCTTCCTTCGTGAACTTGACCTTGCCGTCCTTGAGGGCGAACAGGGTGTCGTCGTTGCCCCGGGCCACGTTCAGGCCGGGGTGGATGCGCGTGCCGCGCTGGCGCACGAGAATCGAGCCGGCGGTGACCACCTGGCCGTCATAGCGTTTTACGCCCAAGCGCTTGGCGTTGCTGTCGCGGTTGTTGACGCCTTTGCCTTTGCGTGCCATGGTATTGCTCCTCTATATCGTTTGGCCAGACCGGAGTCCGGCGCGGTTGTTCAGCCAATGGCCTTGACAGTGACGACGGTCAGCTCCTGGCGATGACCGACCTTTCGCTCGTAGCCCTTGCGGCGGCGGCGCTTGAAGTTGACGACCTTGTCGCCGCGGATGTGCTCCTTGACGGTGACCGTGACCATCGCGCCCTCGACGGTGGGGGCGCCGATCTTGAGTGCCGCGCCATCGGAAAGCGCGAGAACCTGGTCCAGCGCCACATCCTGGCCGGCTTCGGCCTCCAGGCGCTCGATTTCCAGCGTGTCGCCGACGGACACGCGATATTGCTTCCCGCCGGTCATGACAACCGCATAAGCATCCATTTCAACATCCTCGGGGATTGCCGTGCCTTCCGCCCCGGCGGACACCCGCCATCCCGGACGAAAGAGAAACGCCAAGGAGGGTAGCAGAACGGCGGAAGGGGCGCAACTAATACTTTGTATGTAATCCTTTGGTATCATGCGGACGCATGTCATTTGGTTTGCCGCCCGCCATGGCTTCCGGTATACTCGCGGCCATGACCCCCTCTTCCGATTCCGGATTGGCGGCGCAGCTCTTCCGCCGCCGCGAACTGGTGCGCATGCTCGCCGTGCGCAACCTGAAGATCCGGTACAAGAATTCGGCGCTGGGCTTCCTCTGGTCGCTTCTCACGCCCGGATGCTTCATCCTCATCTACGCGGTTTTCGCCGGCATCATCGGCATGCGCGGCGAGCTGCTGGGCGTGGACGGTTCCACGAAGATCCAGTTTCTTCCCTTCCTTGTGACCGGGATCGTCGTCTGGCAGTTCACCGCCACCTGCTTCAACGACGGTCTCCATGCGGTGACCGGCAACGCCAACCTCGTGAAGAAGGCCGCCTTCCCGCGGCTCATCCTGCCGGTGTCGATGACGCTTGCCAACACCGTGAACTTCCTCCTCACCCTCGCCGTGTTGGCCCTGTATCTCTTCTTCGAGCCCAGCGTCTCGTTCCAGGGCGTTTCGCTCCTCTGGCTTCCCGCCGCCGTGGCCGCCCAGTTCGCCCTCGGCCTCGGCCTCGCCCTGCTCGTCTCCACGGCGAACGTCTTCTTCCGCGACACCGAGCACATCGTGGGCGTCGCCTCGCTCGCCTGGTTCTTCCTCACGCCCATCTTCTATCCCACGCAGATGCAGCTCGACCTTGTCGCGGAAAAATGGAACGGGCCTCCCTGGCTCGTCTATCTGAACCCGATGACGGGCATCGTCGAAGCCTACCGCCAGGCCCTGCTGGGCGGCGGCTGCTCCTGCACGGGGATCCTCCTCTCCTTCGGCCTGTCGCTGGTCTTGCTCGCGGCGGGGCTCTTCGTGTTCCAACGGGCCGAGGGATCGTTCGGCGACGTCCTCTGACCCCACGCCCCGCACGTTTGGCCCCGGCACCCCGTCCCTCCTCCCCTTCCGAACGGAAGCCCGTCGTTTCGCGATGGGATGCGCCCGTTGCGCCGGCACGGATGGGAGAGAAGCCTTGAACCGGGGGGTCGGAAGCGGTATCCTTTCCCGCCATGCAACTGTGGACCATCCCGCTTCCGGCTTGTTGCCGCGGAACGGACGCGAAGGCTTCTCCGTATGGCGCATGAATGGAACATCCGCCCCAGGGGGCGCCTCTGCACCCTTTGCGGGAAGCCCTTCGAGGACGGGCAGGAATGCGTCTCGGCCCTGTACGACCGGATCGACGGGTTTGTCCGCGAAGACAGTTGCATGCCCTGCTGGGCAGGGAGGGCCACATCCTCCGGGGAGCAGCCGATCAGCGTCTGGCAGGGGACCTTCGCCGCTCCGGACGAGGCGGGAAAGACCGAACCGGTTCCAAAGGAATCCGCGGAGCAGCTTCTCCGCCGCCTCATCGGGCTCGACGATCCTGCCCAGGCCCCGGTGGCGTATGTGCTTGCCGTGATGCTCGAACGGAGCCGCCAGCTTGTGGAGCGCGATGCGCGGCCGCATGAGTCCGGCGGCACCTTGCGGGTGTACGAGCACCGCAAGACGGGCGACGTCTTCACCGTGCTGGATCCGCACCTCCGTCTCGACGCCATCGCCGATGTCCAGCGGCAGGTCGTCGAACTTCTGGGCGGTTCCTCCGACGCCTCCGGCGACACGGCCGCGCCTCCGCCGCCGGCGGCCGCCGCCACCGACGCCGCTCCGGCCGAACCTCCGGAAGTTCCCTCGTCCGCCCCATGAGAGACGTCCTTTCCCCGTTTCTGCTCGTCGCGACCGCGCTGATCTGGGGCGGAGCCTTCCTTGCGCAGAAGGAGGGGGGCACCTATCTGGGGCCTTTCGCCTTCACGGTGGCGCGCAGCCTTCTGGGCGGGATCGCGCTCCTTGGGGTGCTGGCGGTTCGCCGTGCGTGCGGCGTGCGGGCGCCCCATGCCGACGAGCCCGGCTACTGGAGGAATGTCCTCCTGGGCGGCTTCGGGTCGGGGTTCTGGCTCTTCGTGGCGTCGATGTTCCAGCAGACGGGGCTTCAGACTACCCTCCCCGGCGTTTCGGCCTTTCTCACCACCACCTACGTGTTGCTTGTGCCCCTGCTGGGGATCTTCGCGGGGCGCGCTCCCCGGGCGTTCATCTGGCCCATGGCTCTCCTCGCCGTCGCCGGCCTCCACCACATTTGCATTCCGGGCGGGGCCGCCTTCGCCCCTTCCATCGGGCGGGGCGAAGGGTTGACGCTGGCGGGCGCGTTCCTTTTCGCGGTGCAGATCCTGGTGGTGGATCGCTACGCCTACCGTACGGACGTGGTGGCCATGACGTGCGTGCAATTCTTCACGGGAGCCCTGCTGGGGCTTCCCTTCCTGCTCCTGCCCGCCGAATCGGCCCGGCTCGCCCTTGGCAACCTTCGTCCGGCGCTTCCGGCGATCGTCTTCTGCGGCGTGATTTCCTCGGGCGTTGCCTACACGTTGCAGAACATGGCGCAGGCGAGGACTCCGCCGGCAGTCGCCGCGCTCCTGCTGAGCCTGGAGTCGGTCTTTGCCGCCCTCTTCGGCTATTTCATCCGCCACGACGTGCTCGCTCCGCGCCAGGTGGCGGGATGCGGCCTCGTCTTCCTGGCCGTTGCCGCGTCGCAGATCCTGGACATCGTCGTCCCGCGGAAACAGAGGCCTCCGCTTCGCGGCGCGCCGTCCGCGCCGGAAGCCCCGTCCCCCTGACGTCCCTGCGGGGCGGGGAGTCAATGCAGGGCTTCGCGCCCTCCCCCGTGTTCGCGGGAGGGGCGCGTCGGGGATCCCGGAATCCGGGATTCAGGCTTCGGCGCCCGCCTTGGCGGCGGGCTTTGCCGCGGCGGGTTTCGCGATGCCCTTTTGCGAGCGGGGGCTCAGCATGGCGCCGAGGAGACGCCCCAGAAGCTTGGGCTGCTGCTCGCAGACGGCGATGGGCTCGAGTTCGCGGATGATGCGGTTGATCAAGTCGAAACCGATGTCCTTGTGGGCGTTCTCGCGGCCGCGGTACCGGAGGGTCAGCTTGATCTTGTGCCCATCGGCGAGGAATTCGCGGATCTTGCGAAGCTTGATCTGGATGTCGTTTTCCTCGCAGTTCGGATGGAACTTGATCTCCTTGACCTGCGTCTTCTGCTGCGATTTGCGCGCTTCCTTGCGGCGCATGCCCTCGTCATAACGGAACTTGCCAAAATCCATGATCTTGCAGACCGGCGGTTCCGCGTTGGGCGAAACCTCCACCAGGTCGAGGCCTTGGTCCTGCGCCATGCGCTGGGCGTCGCGGGTTTGCATCACGCCGAGCATGGTCCCATCGGCCGCGACGACGCGGACGCTGGGGACACGGATCTTGAAGTTGGTACGAACGAACGTTGCGATAGGACACCTCCGGGTTCGGCGCGGTTTACGCCTTCATTTCCTCGCGGATCTTGGCCAGGAAGGCGTCCAGGGCCATTGCGCCCTGGTCGCCCTGTTCGCGGCTGCGCACCGCGACGGCGCCCGCTTCCGCTTCGCGGCCGCCGAGAATCAACATGTAGGGGATCTTCCCCATCTGGGCATGGCGGATCTTCGCCCCGATCTTCTCGGAGTTGGCGTCCACCGTCGCCCGCACGCCCGCCGCCCGCAACTGCGCGAGCACCCGGTTCGCGTAGTCCAGCTGCTTGTCGGTGATGGGGAGCACGCGCACCTGTTCCGGGGCCAGCCACAGCGGGAAGGCGCCGGCGTAGTGCTCGATGAGGATTCCGAAGAAGCGTTCGATGGAGCCCAGCAGGGCGCGGTGCACCATGTAGGGCTGGTGCTCCCGGCCGTCTTCGCCCACGTAGGCGAGCTGGAAGCGCTCGGGGAGGTTGAAGTCGAACTGCACGGTGCCGAGCTGCCACGGGCGGCCCAGCGCGTCCTTGATCTTGAGGTCGATCTTCGGGCCGTAGAAGGCGCCGCCGCCTTCGTCCACCTCGTAGTCCATCCCCTCGGCGTCGAGGGCGTCGCGGAGCGACTGCGTGGCCTGCTCCCAGCGCCCGGGGGCGCCCACGGCCTTTTCGGGCTTGGTGGAGAGGAAGGCCTGCACCTCGTGGAAGCCGAACTTCGCGAGCATCGTCTTCGCGAAGCGAACGGTGTCGCGGATTTCGCCCACGATCTGATCGGGGGTGCAGAAGATGTGCGCGTCGTCCTGGGTGAAGCCGCGGACGCGGAAGAGGCCGTGGCGCACGCCATCCTTCTCGTAGCGGTAGACGGTTCCGAGCTCGGCGTAGCGCAGGGGGAGGTCGCGGTAGCTGTGCTTTTCGAACTGGTAGATCTGGATGTGGAAGGGGCAGTTCATCGGCTTGACGTAGTAGTCCTGGATGTCGGCGCGGTCGTCATCGCCTTCCTGGACCTTCATCGGCGGGAACATGCCGTCCTTGTAGAAGCCGAGGTGGCCGGAGGTCTCCCAGAGGCTGGATTTGCCGACATGCGGGGTGTAGACGATCTCGTAGCCGGCCTCGTCGTGCCGCTTGCGCCAGTAGTCCTCGATGGCCCTTCGGACGCGCGCGCCGTTGGGGAGCCAGTGGGCGAGGCCGGGGCCGACCTCGTCGCTGGTCGTAAAGAGCTTGAGTTCGCGCCCGAGCTTGCGGTGGTCGCGCCGCTTGGCCTCCTCGATGCGCGCCAGCACGGCGTCGAGCGCCTCTTGCGAGACGTCCGCCATGCCATAGACGCGCTGGAGCATCGCGTTCTTCTCGTCGCCCCGGAAGTACGAGCCGGCCACGGAGGCCAGGCGGAAGGCCGCCAGTTCCCCGGTGGAGGCCACGTGGGGTCCGCGGCAGAGGTCGACGAAATCGCCGGTGCGGTAAAGGGACACGGTCTCGCCTTCGGGGATGTCGGCGAGGCGCTGGAGCTTGTAGGGCTGGTCGGCGAGCATCGTCGCGGCTTCGTCGCGGGAGACTTCGATGCGCTCGAAGGGGAGGTCGGCGGCGACGATCCTGGCCATCTCCTTTTCAATGGCCGGAAAATCCTCGGGTGCCAGACGGTGCGGGAGGTCGAAGTCATAGTAGAAGCCGTCGTCCGTCGCCGGGCCGATGTCGTACTTCACGTTGTCGAAAAGCTTGCCGATGGCCGCCGCCATCACGTGCGCGGTGCTATGACGCACCATCGCCAGACTGTCTTCGTTCACCAGGACCTCGCAGGAAACAAGAAACCAAACGATCGCGGCCGTTCAAAGCCCACAATCATGGAAATCCATTGATTTCGCAGGGAAGTATGCGGAAAGCCCTTTTGATTTGTCAAGCCACATCCGGGAAATTTTGGAAGTTCCGGCAAAAATCCCGCGCGCGTTTTTTTGGCGGAAAACCCTTGCATCAGCCCGGCCGATGTGGGATGCTGAACGCTCGTTCAAAAAACTGAACGTCCATTCAAGAACAGGATTTCGAGCCCTGTCTTGAACAGGCGGTGGAACGCATGAGCCCTGCAACGATATCGCGCCACGAGCGAGAACGCGAGAATTGCCGGCTCCAGATCCTGGACGCTGCAGAGGAGATTTTCAGTACGCGTGGATACAGCGGCGCGACCATCGAAGACATTGCCGGGCGCGCGGGATTCTTCGTGGGCGGCATCTACAATTTCTTCAAGGGGAAGCAGGACCTTTTCGACCAGGTGTTGCATCGCATTGCCCAGAGCCGCATCGACGATCTCGACCAATGGGTGTTCCCGCTGGCCGGCCGCCCCTGGGAGGCCCTGCGGCTGCTGTGCCGGTTGTGGGTGGCGCATCATGAAAAGCATCTCGTCTTCCTGCACGTCGTCATCGGCAGCAAGATGTCCGGCGGAACCGAGGGGCTGCCTCGCGACGACAAGGGCCAGTGTCTCGTTGAAACCTACACCCGCCGGTCGCTGGAATTCTTCACGCTCTTCGTCCGGGACGCCGGCATCCGCGATTTCACCCCCACGGAGTGCCACCACCTCTTCGAAGGGGTCGGCCGCTCCATGCTCTACCACCACAATCGTCCCGGAAGCCCCCTGGCGGTCGCCGAACCGTTGGACCAGACCTTTTACGACCTCCTTGCGCGACTCTTCCGCCGGTAGCGCGACGGGGGTGTCGTCCTCCTTCACATCCCGACTGTTTTTTCTCGCCATGAAACCCACTCCGATTTTGTCCTGCATGGCCCTTGTGGCGACGGGTTGCATCTCGATCGATTCCTCCCGGACCTCCGGGGAGCTCGCCGCGGCCCGCCGCGAGGCCGCGCGGGAGATTGCGGCCGCCGCCGTTCTTCCCGCGCCGGCCGGCACGGCCGACGAAGCGTCCGGAAGCCGGCCCGCGTGGGTGCTGGCCGAGAGCGCGGGGGCGCGCCTTCCCCGCATCGCGGGCGAACTTTCGCTCCCCGACGCCGTGGGAACCGCCCTCGGGAACAACCTTTCCCTCCGCGCCGCGCTCTTCCGCCGCGACGAAGCGTCCGCCGCGGTTGTCGCCGCGCGCTCCGCCGCCTATCCCGATCTCGGCCTTTCCGCCGGCGTCGACAGCGACCTCGGCGAACGGGACGGCAACCCCGACACCTTCTCCGCCGGCGCGAAGATCACCCAGCCCCTCTGGCGTTCCGGCGCGGTTTCCGCCGGCATCCGCTACGCCCGCCTCTACGCCGCCGCCGCGGACGCCTCCATCGAAGCCCAGACGCAGGCCACCATCGAACAGGCCGCCCGCGAATACCTCGACGTGCTTCTCGCGCAGAAGCTCGTGGCCGTCTACGAGGAGTCCGTCGCCGTGGCCGAACGCATGCTCGCCACGGCGAACAACAAGCGCGCCGCCGGCATCGCCGCCGACTACGAGGTGCTCCGCGCCGAAGTCGAGGTGGCCAGCTCCCGGTCGGATCTCCTCAAGAAGCAGAACGCCCTCCTCATGGCGAGGGTCGCCCTTCTCCACACGATGGGCGTGGACCAGGACAGCGACATCTCGATCTCCGGCGAAATCGGCTACGCGCCCTGCGATGCCGACCGGGGCGAACTCGTCGCCATCGCCCTGGCGAACCGCCCCGACCTCGTGCAGGCCGAGGCCGCGGTACGGATGGCCGAGGAGAACGTCTCCATCGTCCGATCCTCCTACGGCCCTTCCGCCGACCTCTACGCCAGCGGCGTCTTCCGGAACCCCGACCCCTACGACGGGACGAAAGACGAGTGGGGCGACTCCTGGAAGGCCGGCGCCACGCTCGCCTTCACCCTTTTCGATGGCCTCGAACGCCGCGGAAAGCTCGATCAGGCGATCGCCAGACAGCGCCAGGCCGAGGCCGAGCTGCGAAACGCCGAGGAAGCGGTCCGCGTGGAGGTCGCCCAGGCCGTCCTCGCCCTCCGCAACGCCGACGAACTCTACCAGTCGCAGAAGAAGAACATCGACCTCGCCCGGGAAGCGCTCCGCATGGTCGAGTCCGGGCACCGCATCGGGCGCAACACCCAGATCGAAGTGCTCGACGCGCGCTCCGCCCTCACCGAGGCCGTGGGCGGCTACCACCAGGCCCTCCACAACCTCGCCACCGCCCGGTTGCGTCTCCAGCTCGCCATCGGGACCCTTTCGGCGGAAACCCTCGTGGCTTCGGAAAACGGGGTGGAAGTGCGTTAGTCGCGCATGCCCCGGACCCGCCGCCCCGTCCCCCCGTCCTCCCCACACCGTTTGTTCCGTCCTTCCCATCGAGACCTCCCATGAAATCACCGGCATCCTTCCTGCTCCCCGCGCTGCTCGCATCGGCGGCGTTCGCCCAGGGCCCCGGCCCCGGTCCCGCACGGACCTTCATCGTGCGCACCGCCCATCCGTTCCGCACGACCATCGCGCGTTCGATCGTCAAGACCGGCGAGCTGTCGTCGCCCGCGATCGTGGACGTCAGCGTTCGCGTTGCCGGGCGCCTGGAATCGCTCGAGCTCGAGGACGGCACGCGCCTGGAGGAAGGCGTGAAGGTCGTGAAGGGGCAGCGCATCGCGACGATCGAAGCGCGCGACTACGCCGCCCGGAAGGCCGCCGCCGAAGCCGCGCTCTCCGCCGCCGAGGCGATGCGCAAGGACGCCGAGCGCGAATTCCAGCGCTCCGAGACGCTCTTCCGGGAAGGGACCGCCACCGAACAGGAGCGCGACCGGGCCGGCGCCAGCTTCGAACGCGCCGCGGCCGACGTCGCCCAGGCGAAGGCCCAGCTCGATCTCGCCCAGCTCGATCTCGACGAAACCGTGCTCTATGCGCCGATGGATGGCGTCGTCTCCGCCCGCCACGCCGAACCGGGCACCCTCCTCGGCGTCGGATCGAAGGTCCTCACCCTCACCCAGCTGAACCCGCTTCGCTTCCAGCTCGCCGTGCCCACCACGCTTTTCGCCCAGCTCGCGCTCGACCGGACCGGCATCCGCATCGAGGTGGACGCCTATCCCGGACAGCCCGTCGACGGCGTCGTCTCCCGCATCTACCCCGTGGCAGACGACGCCACCCGCACCATCCGCATCGAAACGATCCTCGACAACGCCGACGGCCGCTACATGCCGGGCATGTACGCCACCGGCGTCATCGCCCTCGACCGCCGGGAGAACGCGCTGGCCGTGCCCTACGACGCCGTCATCCGCAACGGCGACGAACGCATCGTCTACCGCATGAAAGACGGGCGCGCCGAGGCCGTGAAGGTGAAGCTCGGCATCCGGCAGGACGCCATCGTCGAAGTCCTTGAAGGCCTCGCCGACACGGACGAAATCATCGTCGCCGGCCAGCACCGCCTCTCCGACGGCGTCCCCGTGAAGCTCGAAGCCGCCCCGTAGCGGCGCGCCGTTTTCCCCCAGCCCTTCCCTCCCCGCGCCCCCGCGCAGGCAAAACCATGAAAATTTCCGAATTGGGCGTCAAAAGGCCGGTGACGGCGCTGATGGTCTTCTTCGCCATCCTCCTCCTCGGCTACGTCTCCTACACGATGATTCCGGTGGACATGATGCCGGAAATCGAAAGCCCCACGGTGTCCGTGATCACCCGCTGGGACGGCGCGAGCCCCCAGGACGTCGAGACCAAGGTCACGCGCGTCGTCGAAAGCGTGCTCGGCAGCGTGACGGATCTCGACGAAATCTCCTCCCTCACCCGGGAGGGCTTCTCGGCCGTCACCTGCAAATTCGTCTGGGGGACCGACCTGGGCGAGGCCTCGAACGACATGCGCGACCTCATCGAGCGCGCGCGCGGCCGCCTTCCCGACAACGCCGACGAACCGATCCTGCTGAAGTTCAACACGGCGAACATGCCGATCCTGTTCTACGGCATCACCGCCCGCGAGAATCGCGAGAGCATGGATGAAATCGTCAACGATGAAATCGTGGACGTGCTGAAGCGCGTTTCCGGCGTGGGTTCGGTCGAGGCCTTTGGCGGCTTCAAGCGCCAGATCAACGTCCATCTCGACCCCGCGAAGCTTTCCGCCTACGGGCTTTCGCTGGCGGAGGTGGCCCGGTCGATCCACGGCGACAACCAGACCGATCCCGCCGGCAGCCTCAAGATCGGCTCCGTGGACTACACCATCCGCGTTCCCGGCGAGTTCTCCCGCCCCGAGGAGATCGGCGACGTGGTGGTGAAGCGACGCGGCGACACCCTCGTGCGCCTCTCCGATGTCGCGACCGTCGAGGACGGCTTCGTCGAGATGGACGGCGTGGTCGAGACCAACGACAAGTGGGCCATGATGATGATGGTCCAGAAGCGGTCCGGCGAAAACACCGTGGCCGTGGCCGGGCGCGTCCGCAAGCGCATGGACGAGATCGCCCGCACCCTTCCCGCCGACTACGAGGTGGTGCTCATCAGCGACGCTTCCGAAACCATCGTCCGTTCCATCCATTCCGTGAGTTCCACGGTGCTCTGGGGCGGGCTCTTCGTGATCCTCACCACGCTGGTCTTCCTGCGCAACCTCCGCGCCTCGCTCGTGATCGCCCTCACCATCCCCTTCTCGCTCATCATCGCCTTCATTTTCATGTTCCTCATGGGCTGGACCATCAACATCATGTCGATGTCCGCCCTGGCCGTGGCCATCGGCATGGTGGTGGACAACGCGGTGGTGGTGCTGGAGAACATCCTGTCGCACATCTCGCGCGGCTCGAAGAAGCGCGAGGCCGCGATGTTCGGAGCCGACGAGGTGGGCCTCTCGATCATGGCCTCCACGCTCACCACCATCGTCGTGTTCCTGCCGCTCGTCTTCGTGAAGGGCGTCACCGGCATCCTGTTCAAGCAGCTGGGCGGGCTCGTCACCATCACGCTCGTCGCCTCGCTCTTCTGCTCGCTCTACCTCACGCCCATGCTCGCCTCCGTGCTGCTGCGCACGCGCGCCCGGCGCTCCCGCGACGCGAAGAAGTGGCACGGGCGCCTCGTGGCCTGGTCGGAAGACCTGTTCCTCCGCTTCGAGGCCGGCTACGGGAAGCTCGTGGACAAGGCGATCCGTGCCCGCTGGGCCGTGGTCTTCGCCTCCGCCGCCGTGATCGCTGGGACGGTCTTCCTCTTCGGCCGGCTCGGATCGGAAATGATCGCCTCCGAGGACACCGGCGAGCTTCGCATCACCTTCGAGCTCCCCGTGGGGACCCGCTACGAGAACACCGCCGCCGTGGGGCGCCGCATCCTCGACCTCGTCCACGAGACCATCCCGCGCCAGTACATCCAGTCGTACTCCTTCAATGCCGGCGGCGGCGGCGGCGGCTTCGGCGGGAGCCGCAATTCCCACTCCGGCACCATCCGCGCCCGCCTGGTGAAGGAGTCCGAACGCGACCGCTCCACCGACCAGTACGGCGAGGCCATCACCTCGAAGGTGCGCGAATGGCCCGAGATCGCGAAGGTCTACGCCACGTCCGACAACTTCATGAACCGCATCCTCATGGGCGGCGGCGCGAACCTTGCGATCGACATCTACGGCTTCGATCTCGACGTCACCACCGACATCGCGAAGCGTATCGCGAGGATAGCCGAGGAAACGCCCGGCTCGCGCGACGTCCGCATCTCCCAGGATCTCGGACAGCCCGAGTTCGCCCTGCGCATCGACCGCAGGAAGGCCGCGGCCTTCGGCTTCTCGATGACCACCCTCACCTCCGCGCTCTCGACCCTCTTCCAGGGCGGAGGCGCCACGATGTACCGCGAGGAGGACGACGAATACGATGTGCTTCTGCGGCTCGCCGCGCCGGACCGCAGCTCCATCGAGGACATCCGGGGCGCCGAGGTCGAACTCCCCTCCGGCGGCCGCGTGCGCATCGATTCCTTCGCGGAAATCGAGGAGGTCGCCGGCCCCGTGACCATCCGGCGCAAGAACCAGGAGCGCGTCGTGACCGTGCAGTTCGACGCGTTGGACCGCCCCCAGGGAGACGTCGTGGCGGACATACGGAAGCGCGTGGAGGACGAGATCCTCATCCCCGACGGCGTGGGCATCGAGTACGGCGGCATGGTCGAGGAGCAGGAGGAGTCCGAGCGCTCGATGCAGCTCATGATCATCCTCGGCGTGATCCTCGTGTACATGGTGATGGCCGGCGAATTCGAGTCCTTCGTCCACCCCTTCCTCATCATGTTCTCGATCCCCTTCGCCGGCAGCGGCGTGGCGCTGGCGCTCCATCTCGCCGGCATGCCGCTCGGCATGAGCGCCTACATCGGCATCATCCTGCTGATCGGCGTGGTGGTGAACAACGGCATCGTGCTCATCGACTACATCAACCTCATGCGCGCGCGCGGCGTGCCGCTGCGCGAGGCCGTGGTGCAGACCGGCCGCTTGCGCCTGCGCCCCGTGATGATCACCACGCTCACCACGCTGCTGGGCATGCTCCCGATGGCGGTTTCGCGCGGCGATGGCTCCGCGATGTGGCGTCCCCTCGGCGTCACGGTGTGTGGCGGCCTGTCCGTCTCCACGCTCGTCACGATGTTCATCGTGCCGGTCCTGTACTACATCGTCGAAGCATTCCGCGAAAAACGCCACCAGGCCCGCCTGGGAAAGGAAGCCCGCGCATGAAAGAACTGACCGTCGTCTTCAACGTCTCGATCTCCGGCGAAGTGGAGGAACTGCTCCGGGCGCAGGGCATCGGGGAATACACGCTTTTCCCCCGTTGCCACGGCACGGGGAAGGGGACCGGCCCGCGCAAGGACGACCATGTCTGGCCCGGATTCAACGTCGCGGTGGTCGCGGTGACGGAGGACGCCCGCGCCCGGCGGGCGATGGACGCCCTCCAGCGCTTCCGCGAAGGCGTCGCGGGCCGCCAGGCCGGGATCTTCGCCTACACCAAGCCCGTCGACGCCGTGCTCGAGCCGCCTCGCGGGTAGGGCTGCGCCCCGCGCGGTCGCGCGCCGGCCGATGCCTTCCGGGGAAACGAGCCTGGAAAGATGGCGGCAGCGTGCGGCGGGTCAATCGTGCGCCAATTCATCGATCTTGAGATCGGGCCCGAAAACCACCAGGCGATCACCGTCCTGCACGATATCGTTGCCGGTCGCGAGGATGACTTTGCGCGGCAGGCGCGGGTCCTCGGCCTGCCGCCGGATGGCCAGGACCGTCACGCCGAGCTTTTGGCGGACCTGTCCTTCGACCAGGGTCTTGCCGACCAGTTCCTTTGGCGGGATAATTTCGGAAACGCTGACGCCATCGGCGATTTCAAACAAGTCGATGGGACTCCGGGAGAGCAGGGAACGGGCCAGCCGCAGGGCACGATCGCGGTCGGGATAGACCACGATGTCGGCGCCGACCCGCTTCAGTACTTTGCCGTGCAGGTCCGAGACCGCCTTGGACACCACCGTCGGGACCCCGAGCTCCTTGCAGTTGACTGTCGCCATGATGCTCCCTTCCATGTTGTTGCCGATGCAGACGACAACGACTTCGCAGGAGTCCAGGCCGGCCTCCTTGAGGGTGCGCACATTCGTCGCATCGCCCTGCACGGCCTTGGCGACATAGTCGGCGAGGTCGCGGATTCTTTCCTCGGAATTATCCAGCAGGATGACTTCCGTGCCCTTTTGGACCAGGCTTTCGATGAGGGCCTGGCCGAAACGGCCGGAGCCGATGATGCCAATGCGTTTCATCCGACGACAACCTCCTCTTCGGGATAGTGGATATGGTCTTCCTTCCTGGGAGAACCGATGAAGCATACGATGGTGAGCGGTCCGAGCCGGCCGACGAACATGGCCAGCATGATCAGAATGCGCCCCATCCACGAAAGCTGCGGCGTCAGGTCGAGCGAGTAGCCCACCGTACCCAGGGCGGAGACCGTTTCAAACAGGAGCGGAAGCGACGCATTGCCCCCCGGTGGCGGTTGTTCGGTGATCAGCAGCAGGCCGAAAACACCCATGGCGAAGAAGAGTCCCAGCAGGAAGATCGCGATCGACTCGCGGACGATCGTTTCGGGGATGGCGCGCACGCCGAAGTGGGTCGCGTGGCGGTTTTGGATGATGGCCCGGACCGTCAGGAGCAGGACCATGAAGGTCGTGGTCTTGATGCCCCCCGCCGTCGACCCCGGCGAACCGCCGATGAACATCAGGACGATCAGGAGAAGTCGGCTCCCCTCCGTCTGCCGGGGCATCTCCACGAGGTTGAATCCGGCCGTGCGCGCGCTGACCGACTGGAAGCAGGCCCCGAGTATTTTCCCGGCGACCGACCGGTCCGCCAGAGCCTGCCGCCACTCCAGCATGGCGTACAGCAGGGCGCCTGCCAGGATCAGGAGCAGGGAGGCCTGCAAGACCATCCGGCTGTGGGTGTTGATCCGCCCGCGCTCCATCCGGTTGCGCTTCCAGAACCGGTAGCTGCCGAGGTTGTGCAGGACGATGAAGCCGAGGCCGCCCAGCACGACCAGCCCGAGAATCGTGACCACATAGACCGGGTCGTCGCGCATCGACAGGAGATTGTCTGGAAACAGGGAGAATCCGGCATTGCAGAAGGCGCTGACCGCATGGAAGCATCCATGGTAGAGGGCGCGAAGCGGGGGATGGCCGCCCTCCCAGTGCCGCCACGCGAGCAACAGCGTGCCGGCGCCTTCGATCACGGCCGAAAAGGCGATGGTTTCGCGGAGCAGGGGCAGGATGCCGCCGGAAGCGTTGTCGCCGAACGAAGCCGCGAGGATCGACTCGCTGCGCACGCTCGGACGGCGCCCCAGCAGAACCAGGAGAAAGGTGGCGAACGTCATGGTGCCGATCCCGCCGATCTGGATGAGCGCCAAGATGACGATTTGCCCGAACGTGGAGAAGCGGCTGCCGATGTCCACCACGCTCAGCCCCGTCACGCAGGTCGCGCTGGTCGCGGTGAACAGCGCCTCCCCCGACGCCACCGGCCTGCCGGCTGCGCCGGCAACCGGCAGCCTCAGCAGGAGCGCGCCCAGGAGAATGACGACGAGGAATGCCTTTACGGGTGTCCATTGCGGACGCTTCGCCCCGCGCTGGCTCCAGGCGATGATCCGGTTTACACTCATGGGTGAAGGGCCACGTGCCTCGTCGAAGAAGGTGGGTTCATGTTTCCCCAAAGAAGCGGGCTCTTGTCCGCATGTCGCGGTTTATTGTCCGCATGTCGCGGTTGCGGGTCAAGGGTGTTCCGCGCGCCCCTCCAGGACAACGGACAACCCTCGGAAGCCGTGGGTTTCCGCGGGGTTCCGAGGGTTGTCGACATGGTGGTGGGGCAAGGATTCGAACCTTGGAAGCCAGTTGGCGACAGATTTACAGTCTGCCCTCGTTGACCACTTGAGTACCCCACCAAAAGGGGAAAAGAAACGGTGGGGAATATGCCATTGGACGGCCGGGATGTCAAACGCCAATTTCCGCGGCCGGGTGCCGCATGGCGTTTCACGCCGGCGGTGCCGCGCCTTGCCGGGCCTGTCGCTTCCCATGGAGAGGGTCGTCGACGGGGACGTGAAGCATGCCCCCCGAACCAGGAGGATGACCGGGAACGGCATCCCGGCAAGAGCGCCCGGCTTCCGCATTCGCAGCATGGAGTGCGTCGTCGGGCAACCCTCAACGCCCCCGTCGCGCCGGCGCTTGCGCCCGCCCGCCGCGAAGGGATCGCCGTTCCGGGAGGGTCTTCGGGGGCGTGCCGCAGGCGGGGCTAGCCGGCGAGGTTGGAGAGGAAGGCCCGGGTGCGTTCGTTGGAGGGGTTGTCGATCACGTCGGCAGGGGTGCCTTCTTCGACGATCACGCCCCCGTCCATGAAGACGATGCGGTCGGAGACGTTGCGGGCGAAGGAGATTTCGTGGGTGACGATGACCATCGTCCAATGCTGGGTGGCGAGGTCGCGGATCACGCGGAGGATTTCGCCGGTGAGTTCGGGGTCGAGGGCGGAGGTGGGCTCGTCGAAGAAGAGGATTTCGGGATCCATCGCGAGGGCGCGGGCGATGGAGACGCGCTGCTGTTGTCCGCCGGAGAGTTCGTACGGGTAGGCGTCGGCCTTGTCGGAGAGCCCCATCCGCTTGAGCAGGTCGTGGGCGCGGGCTTCGGCTTCGGCAGGGGTGCGGCGCAGCACGGAGGTCTGCCCCGCGGTGATGTTCCGGAGGACCGAGAAGTGCGGGAAGAGGTTGAAGTTCTGGAAGACGAGCCCGAAGCGGCGGAGCGCGGCCCGCCGCACGGGCTTCGGGGCGTAGAGGCCGTTCTCGACGACCCGCAGGTCGCCGTATGCGAGATCGCCGGCGTCGAGCGTCTCCAGGCCGGTGGCGCAGCGGAGGAGGGTGGACTTCCCGGATCCCGAGGGGCCGAGGATGGAGACCACCTCGCCCTTGCGGACGTCCAGGGAGATGTCGCGGAGGACGCGGACGTCTCCGAAGGATTTCGCGGCGCGCCGCATGGAGAGCACGGGGAGGGCCGCGGCGCGTCCTTCGGATGTGGAGGGGTTCGGATGCATGTCGCGTGTGGTCCCGGTTGTCTACCGGTAGTAGTCGAGCGCCTTTTCGATCCGTTCCATGGCGGTGGCGACGAGGAAGTTGAAGAGATAGTAGAAGAGGCCGACCACGAGGAAGGGCGCCATGGTGGTGTTTGCGCTGGCGATCATCTTGGCTAGGGTGAACATCTCGAGCACGGAGAGGGCGAACGCGAGCGAGGTGTCCTTCACCAGGGTGATCACCTCGTTGGTGACGGGCGGGAGGATGCGCTTCACCACTTGCGGGAGGATGATGAGGAAGAAGGTGCGGGTTCGGGTGAAGCCCAGCACGTGGGCGGCTTCGAACTGTCCGATGGGGATCGATTCGATGCCGGCGCGGTAGATTTCGGCAAAGTAGGCGGCGTAGTTCAGCGAAAAGGCGATGATGGTCGCGATGAAGCGGTAGTTGGGGCCCAACGGGATGTTGAAGAGATAGTAGGGGCCGAAATAGACGAAGAGCAGTTGCAGCATGAGCGGCGTGCCGCGCAGGATCGAGATGTAGATGCGGAAGATCCACCGCACCACGCCGATGCGGGACATCCGCCCGAAGGCCACGAGGAGGCCGAGGGGGAGCGAAAAGAGGAGCGTGAGGAAGAAGATCGCCACGGTGACCCGAAACCCGCCGAGGAGTTTCACGACCATGGAAAGGAAGGGGGACATGGGGAGGAGTCCGTCGTTGCCGAAACGGCCGCGGGGGCTGGCTGGGCTCCCGCGGCCGCTTGCGTGGGCAATGCGTCGTGGGTGGGGCGACGCGGCGTGGCGGATCAGTGGATCACGCCGTCGATGCCGTACTGCTCGGCGAGCTTGTCGACGGTGCCGTCGGCGAGCATGTCCTGGTAGGTGGCCCAGACGAGGTCGCGGAGTCCGGTGTTGCCCAGCTTGAAGCCGATGCCGTAGGTTTCGGTCATCACGATTTCATCGAGCATCACGAATTTGCCCTCCATGTCGGCCATTTTCTGCTTGGCCACGCCGATGTCGACGGCCACGGCATCCACGGCGCCGGAGTCGAGCTCCATGACGGCGTTGTTGTAGTTGGGCGTGACGACGAGCCGCTGGAAGGTGGCGCCGAGTTCGGCCTTGCTGCCGCCTTCGGAGAGGGCCTTCTGGACGGGGGTGTCGGTTTGGACGGCGACGTTCTTGCCGGCGAGGTCGGCGAGGGTCTGGATGGCGGAGCCGGCCTTCACCATCACGACCTGCGAGTTGTCCACGTAGGCGTCGGTCCAGGTGTAGCCGGCCTCGCGGCCCTGCATGGTGAAGCCGTTCCAGATGCAGTCGATGGCGCCGGAGTTGAGCTCCATGTCCTTGGCGTCCCAGTTGATGGGCTTGGCGACGAAGGTCTTGCCGGTGCGGGCGCAGACTTCGCGCGCGAGGTCGAGGTCGAAGCCCTTGTACTCTCCGGATGCTTCGTCAAGGTAGCCATACGGGGGGAATTCGGCATCGAAGCCGACGGTGAAGGTATCGGCGGGGGCGTCGCCCCTCTTGCAGCGGCAACCGGTGAAGAGCGCGGCGGCGCAGAGGAGCGCGGACGAAACAACGAGGAGTTTCTTCATGGAGATTCCTTTGTTTTTTTGGGGGGGTGGACGACAGGGAAGCGGGACGATACGGGGTAAAGCATACGATAGGGGAAGGAAGCGGCGCAACCCCTTTCCGATTATGCGGTCCGTTGTCCCTCACGCCTTGCGCGGGCTTGGCATCGTTCCGATGGCCTTGCGGGCCACGGTGATCGTCCAGCGGACGATGGCGGCGAGGGCGTCGCCGGTCCAGAGGTATGCGTCCAGCGTTTGTCCGAGGAAGATGGCGCCGAATTCGCAGAAGGTCGCGGGAGTGGTGGCGACGACCCAGATGCAGACGCCGAGGAGGTTCAGCAGGTAGATGGCGGTGTACGAGAAGAGGCGGCCGTTCTCGAGGATGTCCTGCTGGCGGATGGCGAGCGATGCGAGGGTGTAGGTCACGTGGTGCCCCCACGCCGCCCCCACCACGAAAAGCCAGAGCGGCCGCCAGGGGGAGAGGTCCACGAAAAAGTGGAGGATCCACCAGGCCAGGATGGCGAGGATCGCGTACAGCGGGAAGAAATACGGGGCCAGCCCGATGAGGGCGTTGGTTCGCGAGAGGGTCACGTATCCGCCGTCGTCGCGGACCCGGATCTTCCCCACCTTCACGCCTTGCACGAGCGCCCAGATGGCGTGGGAGAGTTCATGGGCCCAGATGTACGAGCGGGCGGAGAGCGGCAGAACGAGATAGACCACGAGCCACAGCAGGAATCCGCCGGGCAGCGCCACCATCTCCCAGGTCAGCCGCGGCGCGCCGGCCCCCGGCGGCGAAGCCGGCCGGAGCAGAAGGAAGAGCGTGGCGGTGAGCGACCAGCACGCCGGCAGCAGGAGCAGCGCCGAGACGACGCGAAGGAAGGGGCGCGGCCGGCGGGGGGGTGCATCGCCCTTTGCGGATGCGGAAGGTTTTGCGGGGGGGCGGGGCATCCTCATCTCCCTTGCGCGGGCGGGACCAGGGGGCCCACCCCGCGGATTTCAGGCGGGGAGCGGTCCCAGCCGATGCGGAGCGGCGTGCCGTCGGCACGGACGAACTCCAGTTCATAGGCGGTGCGGGGATCGGCTCCCGGAGGCACCGGACGGCGGCGGACGAAGGTGCCGCCCGCGAGTTCCGCGAAGAGCCGCTTCAGCGCCTCGAAGGCGGGGCGGCGGCGGAAGTCCCCGCCGGGCGGGGCGTCGACCAGTCCGAAGCCGTGCGCGGCGAGCCGCCACACCACGGTCTGCTCGACCATCCCGGAGGCAAGCGCGATGAGCAGATAGCGGATGAGGTAGTCGGCATAGTCCCGCTCGGAGACGCTGGGGTCGTTGAAGCGCGGGCCGGGTGTGACGTAGGGCGATCCGACGGGCGAATAGACGCCGGTTCCGAGCAGCGGCCAGTTCACTTCGGAGACGATGAAGCGATCCGCGCAACGCCCTCCCGAAGCCCGGGCGGCAGCGCGGGCCAGGATGAACTTTCCAAGGGCGTCCTGGCGGCCCTGGAGGTTTTCCGGCGCGCCGCGGCGATCCACGTAGAGGTGCATGGACAAGGCGTCCCACGAGAAGCCGTCCGGCAGGCGGCGGAGGGCGGCCTGGAGGAAAGGCGGATCCCAGTCGATTACGGCGGGGCCTACGATGCGCAATCCCGGATGGGCGGCGCGCAGTTCCGGAAGCGGGGCGAGGAGGGTCTCGTATTCACGGAGGCTCCAGAGCCCCCATTTCACGCGGTTGATGGCATGGCCGAACTCGAGCCAGGAAAGGTGGGGTGCGGCGGAATCGACGACGCGACGGCAGAACTCCCTCCAGCGCGAAGGATCGTTCACGCTGGCGCGGTCTTGCAGGAGCGCGCCCGCCACGCGGAAGCCTTCGCGGGAAAGGGCGGCGGCGATGTCGAGCGCGTCGCGGAGGAGGGCGGGGGCGTCCTGGGGATTGAAGCGCACCAGCGTGTCGCGCGCGCCCAGTTCGCGGAGCAGCGAACGTTCGCGTTCGAAGGTGGCGGCGCGTCCGGAAAGGGCCACGGCGATGCGCCCGTCGAACCCGACCGGCGCGGCGAAGGCGGCGGCGCGAAGCGCGCGGGCGGCGCGCGAGGTGGCGCCGTGCGCGGCGGCCGTCGCGGCGGCGAGCTGGAAGGGAAGGCGTGGATCGATCCATTTGCGGCGCTCGGGCGAACGCCATGCCTGCACGGGCTGCTCGGTGCGGGAGTCCCAAATCCACAAGTCGCGCGGAGGGGGCATCGCCTCCCATCCGCCGGAAGGCGTCTCGCCCGCCGCCTTGGCCTCCCTCGCCGCGGCGCGCTGCCTCAGGGTGCGGAGGGGGCGGCGGACGAGGCGGGTGGCACTGTGAAAGGCGAACGCGCGACGGTGGAAGCGCTCGGCCCTCGCGAAGGCGCGGGGAGGGGGCGTTTCCCCCCAGACCATCGCGAAGAAGACGCGCAGGAGGTCCGTGGGAAGCGCAATGCGCGAAAGGTCGCGGGCCCGTTCCCTGGGGGTGAGCGGGCGCGCATGGCACACGCCGCGGTTCAGGTCGATGAAATACACGCGCCGTTCGGCCATGGTGGCGCCGGGGCCAAGGAGGATGTTCTGGTTCCCGAGGTCGCGATGTTGGAAGCCGGCGTCATGGAGCCGCCGGACGGCTTGCGCCACGCGGTCCAGAAGCTCCATGAAGCAGGCGCACTCGGCGCGGGTGCGGAAAAGGCGGATCAGTTCGTCGCGGAAGTCGGTCATCCCGTCCACGTGCCGCGAAAGGAAGTAGCTTTCGACGAGGCGCGAGCCCTCCCAGCGTTCGAGGCAGGCGATGGGCGGCGGCGTGTCGATCCCGTGTTCCGCGAGATGAACCGCCGCCATGCAGGTGCGCATGGCCTTGGTCCCGCGGCCTGCCCGGGCGAAGCGGTCCATCAGCGGAGACTGTCGTCCGAAGGCCTTCACCACGGCGTCGAGCGGCGCGTCGGCCGGGCCGAGCGGAAGGCGCACGGTGCGATGCCGCCCCTCCTGCAACACGCGCACGGCGGGCGAAGCGAGGCGGACGGAAAGTTGCGCGAGGTCGGCTTCCAGCGCGGGCGAAGCAAACGGGGGATTCACCCAGCATCGGTAGGGGCCGACCGCGGACCAGTCAAGGGAAGGAGGCATGTGTCGAGCCGCACTATACCATCTTTCGCCGACGAAGAACAACGCGGGAAGGAAAAGTGGCCTTTCCCCTTGCGGCACGCCGTTTTCCCTTTACCGGACAGGCCCGATGCGCTATGATGTCGCCACCATGAAAAAACTCCTTTCTCTTTGCCTTGCGACGACGTTCGCCCTCGGCATGATCCTTTCCAGCGGCTGTGCCACCGACTATTCCGGTTCGGCCTACGATCCGGAGTTCGTGCGGCAGCCCCATTCCGTCCAATACGGCACGATCACGCGGATGGCATACGCCCAGGTCCAGGGTCAAGCCGACGCGCTCGGCGGCATCGCCGGCGGTGTCGTTGGCGGAGCCCTCGGCCACACGGTCGGCGGCGGTTCCGGCAAAGTGCTCGCCACGGCCGTCGGGACGGTGGGCGGAGCGGCCATCGGCGCCGCGGCCCAGAAAAAGGCCGGCACGCAGGATGTGGTCGAGTTCACCATCCTCCTCGATGGCTCCGATACCGAATTCAGCCTGGTCCAGAACCCCGGCCCGGACACCTTCGCCGTCGGCCAGCGCGTTCGCGTGCTGACGGCTTCGAACGGTGTGACCCGGATCCGTCCGGAATAATCCCGTTCCCGGCGAGTTGGCATCCCAGGGTGCGCCGAGAGGATCGGCGTGCCCTGGGTTGTTTTTATAATGACCTTGCGGAGGATGCCCATGAAAACGCTGTTTCTTGTGTTGGCGATTTGCGCCGCGAATGCGTTGGCGGACGACAACCTCGCCTTCTTCAACAACGTGACGAACCTCTGGTACCAGGGGCATAAAAGCAACGTCCTTGCCATCGCCGAGGACCGGCTCGCCTGCAACAGTAATGACATCGCGGGACTGATCCTGAAGGTGGAATATGACTTGGAGTTTACGAATGCCGATTCTATCTCCAACGGAATTCAACGAATCATTTGCGTTGGTTCGGATATATCCAGTCCTCAATTTCGAATCCGTTACCCTGAACTCAAGGCTGACTTGGAGGATCTGATGGATTCAATCGCTCTCCACCCAATTCAAAACCTGGACGCTGAAAGGGCCAAAGCCCAGATTCCGCACAAACCTTTGTTGACGGAAGCGGATTTACGGCTTGTTTGCCTCGACGGTCTGGTTACCAATTACCCTTCGCATCATCCATGATGGCTGTCGTGTCAACACCGAGGCCCTCTTGGAGAACGTATATGGAAACGCTGTTTCTTGTGCTGGCGATTTGCGCCGCGAATGCGTTGGCGGACGACAACCTCGCCTTCTTCGACAGCGTGACGAACCCCTGGAGCCAGGGGATCCTGTTTTTTAGCGACGTCCTTTCCGTCGCCCCGGTGGTAATCGGCTGGTGACAGGGGGTACGGGCGAGTCGGGTGCGTGCCTTGTGCGCCCACGCTCCCGTCTCGCCAGCCCCTCCTTCGCCAGAACGCCCGTTCGCCCCCGATCCATTTCGCTTGCTTTCGGGGAGGGCACTTGGTATCCTGCGACATATTTTATTCAGGCCATTCAACCCCGACACCGGGTTTCGCGGCACGCCGCCGTTTCCAGAAGGATTTCCGATCGATGAACAGACTTCCATTCCGCCCCGCCACCCTCCTTCCCATCGTGGGGCTTGCCGCCCTTCTCGGCGCCGGGTGCGCCACGCACGTGACCGTCACGTCCGATCCGCCGGGTGCCGCCGTGTACGCCCGCGGCAAGGGCCGTTCCATCTATCGCGCCGAATTCAAAGGCACTACGCCCGTCACCTTCAAGATGTACTACAGCGCCATGCAGGCGCAGGTCCGTTGGCCCGGCGCAGGCCGCAGCGAGATCCGGTCGCAGGATCTCCACTTCAAGCGGAACGTCCACATGGACTTCCGCCAGGGTGAGCAGAATCCTGCGAAGTAGCCCTTTCCTGCGGATTTCCCCGCAGGGTTCCGACGCCCATACCCCGACCCAGGAGATCGGCCATGCCCACGAAAAAAAAGCAGACTGCCCAGTCCATCGCCAAGCCCGCTTCCTCTCCGAAGGTCGTCGTTCCCAGGAAGGTCGCTCCGCTTTCCGCGAAGGCGGCGAAATCTCCTTCCGCCGCGAAGCCCGCCGCGAAACCGTCCGTTCCGGCATCCGTCGCACGGCCTGCCGCGAAGCCCGCCGTGAAACCTGCGGCGAAGCCTGCCGCGAAGCCCGCCGCGAAATCCGGTGTCAAACCTGCCGCCAAGACTTCGACGAAACCTGCCGCGAAATCCTCCTATGCGATGGCGGGGGTGGACATCGATTCGAAGATGGACGGCGTGAAGGCGATCCGCGAGATGGTCCAGTCCACCGCCACGCGCGGCGTCGTGGGGGGCATCGGCCATTTCGGAGGGCTCTTCGCCTCTCCGGGCGAGGGCAAGCTCCTCGTGGCCAGTTCGGACGGCGTCGGGACGAAGCTGAAGGTGGCCGTGATGGCCCGGAGGCACGACACCGTGGGCCAGGATCTGGTGAACCACTGCGTGAACGACATCCTCGTGCTCGGCGCCAGTCCGCTCTTCTTCCTGGACTACATGGGGATGTCGTACTTCGACGGCGACCTCTTCAAGTCCGTGGTCTCCGGCCTCTGCAAGGCCTGCCGCGAGAACGGATGCGCCCTCTTGGGCGGCGAGACCGCCGAACTCCCCGGCCTCTATCCCGCCGGCGAATACGACCTCGTGGGCACCATCGTGGGTGTCGTCGAGAAGAAGAAGGTCATCACGGGGAAAACCATCAGGCCCGGCGACGTTCTGATCGGCCTTCCCTCGCACGGTCTCCAGACGAACGGCTACTCGCTCGCCCGCAAGGTGCTCTTCGACCAGTGCGGCTTCACGGTGAACGACACCCTCCCCGGCACCAGCACCACCATCGGAAACGCCCTGCTGGCCATTCATCAGAGCTTCCTGCGCCCGGTCGAGGCCGTGAGGAAGAAGGTGCCCGTCCAGGGCATGGTCCACATCACCGGCGGCGGATTCATCGACAACATCCCGCGCGTGCTCCCCGACAAGTGCCGGGCCGTGATCGACCGCGCTTCCTGGAGGATCCCCACGATCTTCCAGTTCATCGGGCGCCAGGGGCGCGTCGAGTCCGACGAGATGTACCGCGTGTTCAACATGGGCATCGGCTTCATCCTCATCGTCCGCTCCGCCGACGCCTCGAAGGCCCTCGCCGCCCTCAACGCCGTCCACGCCTTCCCCACTGTGATCGGGAAGATCGAAAAGGGCAACAAGGACGTCGTTTTCCGCGACAACTCGCTGTAGAACGCGGCGGGCCGCCCTTCCCATTCCCCCCGATCTCCCATCCCTACTGGACACGCAAGCCATGTGTGGCATCGCCGGTCTTATCGCACCCCGTCACCCGGAACTCATCCGCCCCATGACGCGCCTGATGGCCCACCGCGGGCCGGACGAGGAAGGCTACTACTCCGACGACACCATCTCCCTCGGACAACGCCGCCTGGTCGTCAGCGACCTCTCCGGCGGACGCCAGCCCATCCCGAACGAGGACGAATCGCTCTGGATCGTCGCCAACGGCGAAATCTACAACGGCCCCGCCCTCCGCAGGGAGCTCGAGGCGAGCGGCCACGTCTTCCGCACCTCCACCAGCGTGGAGGCCGCCCTCCACCTCTTCGAGGAGGAAGGCCCCGCATCCGTCGCGCGCCTTCATGGCATGTTCGCCATCGCCATCTGGAACACGGAATCCCGCGAGCTCTTCCTCGCCCGCGACCACATGGGGCAGAAGCCCGTCTTCTTCGCCACGAACGGCGCCTCCATCGCCTTCGCCTCCGAGCCCAAGAGCGTGCTCGCCTCCGGCATCGTCGAACGGGCGGTCGATCTCGAGGCCCTCTGGCACTACATGTCGCTTCGCTATCTGCCGGACGATCGCTCGCTGTTCCAGGGCGTGAAAAAACTGCCCGCCGCCACCTATGCCGTATGGAAAGAGGGCCGGATCCGCATCGAACCCTACTGGAAGCTCGACACCTTCCGGGACAAGCTCGACGGCGACGAGACGGAACTCACCGACCGCCTGGAGCAGCTCCTCCTCGAAACCATCGAGATGCACCTGCTCTCGGACGTGCCCGTCGGGACCTTCCTCTCCGGCGGAGTCGACTCTTCGCTCGTCACCGCGATGACCGCCCGGATCACCGGGAAGCCCTTCAACACCTTCTCCATCGGCGTCAACGACCAGATCAACGAGCTCCCCTGGGCCGGGAGGGTCGCCCGGCAGTACAACCTGGACTGGCGCACCGAAACCGTCGAGGCGGACGTCATCGGCATGCTCCCTTCGATGATCTGGCACATGGACGAACCCGCCGACCCCTTCGGCGTGGGCGTGTACCTCGTCTCCCAGGTCGCCGCCAAATTCGACAAGGTGGTGCTTTCCGGTGACGGCGGCGACGAGAACTTCGCCGGCTACGACCGCTTCGCGGGACAGAAGCTCGCCCGTCTGTACGGCCTCATCCCCGGCTTCCTCCGCCGCGGCGTCCTTGCGCCCCTCATCGGCCTCATCCCCGAATCCTTCGGCTACAAGTCGCTCGCCGGGAAACTGCGCTGGCTCAACGACGTCGGCGGCCACGCCACGACCCCCGGCGACGCCTACGCCCGCTCGATGTGCGTCCTCCGCTTCACCCAGGAGCAGAAGGAGGCGCTCTTCACCGACAAGGCCATGCGGCAAATCGCGGACACCGATTCCATCCGGCAGATCCTCCGCTATTTCGACGACGGCACCGCGACCGAATACCTCGACAAGATGCTCTACACGGATCTGATGACGCGCATCCCCGACCAGCTGCTCGCCGTCTCCGACCGCATGGCCATGGCCCATTCCATCGAAATCCGCGCGCCGCTGATCGACTGCAAGGTCACCGAGTTCGCCGCGTCGCTCCCGTGCTCCCTCAAGCTGCGCGGAACCGGGCGCGGCCTCAAGTACATCCTCCGCAATGTCGCCAAGCGGTACCTGGACGCCGACCTGGTGGACCGCCCGAAGCAGGGGTTCGGCTTCCCCGTCGCGAAGTGGCTCCGCGGCGACCTCGTGAACCTCCAGCGGAATCTCTTCCGCCAGTCCCGCTTCGTCGAGCTCGGCCTCTTCCGGCAGGAGGAGATCGACCGCCTGATGGACGAGCACATCGGCGGCAAGGCCGACCACAACTTCCGCCTCTGGATCCTCATCAACCTCGAAATCTGGCACCGCATGTCCTTCGAAGGCATGTCGCGGGAAGCCGCCGCCGATTTCATCCGCCAGGCGATGTAGCCCCGTCCGCCCGCCCGTCGGGGCTGTCCCCCGCTTTCAGGGGCGGATGCGGAACGCCCTGCGGCCTTCCGGGAGTTCGACGGCCTCGGCGCTTCGTCCATAGGGGCGGAGGCGGGAAAGGGCTTCGCCGCAGAGTCCGTTGGTGGTGGTGAGGAGCACGGGGGCGTCGTGGAAGGCGATGCGGGCGGCGGCGGCGCGGGGTTCGAGCCCATGCCCTTCGAGGAAGGGGGGGACCACGGAGACGAAGTCCAGGTCCGGGCGGTCGACGGAGGGGAGGCGGGCGATCCATTCCATGGAGTGCTGGAAGGCCATGTCGTCCACCACGAGCGCGCCGTGCGGCGCCGTCGCGACCAGGATGGCGGCCGTCCGTTCGAGCGATCCGCGGTCGTGGAAGACGGGATCGGCGAGCATTCCCACGAGGTCGCCGCGGTGTTCGTAGTCCCTGGCGATGGCGCCGAAGCGTTTGGCCCAGTAGCCGGAACCCGACTTCGACCATGCGGGAATGCGGGGATAGATCCCAAAGGCGAGGAGAACCGAGGCGGCGGGCAGGAGGATTCGGAGGCCGCGAAGGAGGGGTGCGCGCTTTCCGGGCAAGCGGACGCGCGCCAGCAGGAGCGAGCCGAGGAAGGAGGAGACGGCGAAGACGGGGAGGAAGAAGGCGAAGCGATCCCACGCGCCGTAGGAAAGGGCGAAGAGCGCGGTCGGGAGCGCGAGAAGGGAACAGTGCCAGCGGAAGGCGCGTCCGGCGGATGCGGAAGTGCGCTTCTCCGGGCTTCCCTGGCGATCGGCGAAGAGGGGGGCCGGCAGGATGGGGACCAGCGCGAGGACGAAGCCCGCGCCGGCGGCCAGCGCGAAGGGGGTCGGGTGTTCGAGCGTCCAGAGGTCGGCGAGGCGGCGCGCGATTTCGGTTCCGGAGAGGGGCTGGAACATCTGCGATCGGAAGCCGCCGCCCGCGAGGAGGGAGAGGGCGTCCGGATGGCGGAGGATGTCGCGGACGAGCAGCGCGAGGAAGGGAGTCAGCCCCAGCAGGCCCGCCAGCAGGGCGGGGAAGACGGCCCGTGCGCCGCGCCGCCGGCCGGCGTGGAGCAGCCACGGGATGCAGCCCGGGCCCAGCACGCCCAGCGCGATATGGTTGGCCAGCGCGAGCGAGGCGGTGAAGCAGAGCAGGCACAGGGCGGGCGAGGCGCGGGACGAGGGTTGCCCCGCGTCTTCCTGCACCAGTCGGACGCCGGCGTAGAGGGCGAGCGAGACGAAGAGCGAACCGATGGCATAGTTTTCGGCGACGGTGCCATGCCACCACGCCGAGTGCCCCGTGGCATGGGCGAGGGCGCAGGCGAGGGCGAGGATGCGCGGGACGCCGGCGCGCACCAGGGCGAGCGCGAAAAGCCCGATGGCGGCGGCCATCGGGAGGATCGAAATCCAGACCAGACGGGAGGGGAAGGCTTCCGGCGGCGCGCCGCGGGTGACGAGCCACCCGAGGAGGTTCGCGAGCGGATGGTTCCAGGCGGCGACGGAGGGTTCCAGGCGGCGCGCCGCATCCGCCAGGACCGCCCAGTCGGGGAGGCCGATGCCGCGATGGGCCGTCAGCGCGTACAGCGCAAGCGGGAGGAGGAACGCGAGGACGGCGAAGGTCCGGTCGTGGCGCCGCATGATCAATGCCCGGCGTGGGTGCGGATGTCCGGCTCGGGCTCCTGGTTGTAGACCTTCGAGAAGGGGGGGACGGAGTGGATGAGCCACACGTTCGCGCCGATCACGGAGTCGTGGCCGATGCGGGTGTTGCCGCCGAGGATGGTCGCGCCGGCGTAGACGACGACGTTGTCCTCGACGTCCGGGTGGCGTTTGATGCCCTTCACGAGATTGCCGTCCGCGTCCTTCGCGAAGCTGAGGGCGCCGAGGGTGACGCCCTGGTAGAGCTTCACGCGGCGGCCGATGGTGCAGGTTTCGCCGATGACCACGCCGGTCCCGTGGTCGATGAAGAATCCGGGGCCGATGGTGGCGCCGGGATGGATGTCGATGCCGGTGAGCGAGTGGGCGTGTTCGCTCATCACGCGCGGGATGATGGGCACGCCGGCCTGGTGGAGGGCGTGGGCGATGCGGTGGACGATCACGGCGTAGAGGCCGGGATAGCTGAGCACGACCTCCATGGTGGATCGCGCGGCGGGATCGCCTTCGTAGGCGGCGGTGATGTCCTCCTGGAGCATGTCCCGGATGGAGGGGAGGGCGTCGAGGAGGAAGCCGACGGCCGTTTCGGCCTCGGTGCGGCAGGTTCCGCAGTCGCGGCAGAAGGGGCAGGGGCGGTGGAAGGCCAGCATCTGGAAGATCTGGTCGCGCAGGAGGAGGGCGACGTCGGCGAGGGCGCGGGTGTGGAGGGCGGGATCGTTGGCGCCGCCCCTTTCGCCGCGGCCGTGGCAGCCGGGGAAGAGCAGGCCGATCAGCTGTTTCAGCACGTCGACGATCGCCTGCTGCCCGGGCAGGGCGTCGCTACGGCGCGCACGGCTGCTTCCCGCGCAGTTCGCGCAGGGGGCGAGGGCGCGCGAAAGGCGTTGGAGGCGGGGTCCGAGCCAGTCTTCGGCGGCGCCGGATCCGGCGTCGGGGGAGGGGGGCGGCGAGTCGGCGGCGGGGGAGTCCATGGGGCTAGGCGCGCGTGTCGGAGCGGCCGATCTTCACGATCACATGCTCCGCGCCGTAGTTGGGCGCGTTGAGGGCGAGAAGGAACCGGCCGAGGAGGCTGGTGGTGACGTAGCGGCGTTCGAGCACGCGGATGCCTTCCTTCTTGCAGAGATCGAGGAAGTCGTGCAGGGTGAAGAGGTGGATGTTCGGCGTGTCGTACCAGGCGAAGGGCAGGTGCTTGCTCATCGGCATGCGGCCCCGGAAGAAGAGATACGAACGCACGGGCAGGTAGCCGAAGTTCGGGAAGGCGATGACGGCGGTGCGGGCCACGCGCAGGATCTGGCGGAGCACGTGGAGCGGGCGCTTCATGGCCTGGAGCGTCTCGCTCAGCACGACGAAGTCGAAGCTGTCGTCCGGGACGGTCGCCAGGCCGTCGTCCACGTCCTGGCGGAGCACGTTGGTTCCCAGGTCAATGGCGCGGACCACCTTGTCGAGGTCGATCTCGACGCCGGTGCCGACGACCTTCCGTTCGGCGGCGAGCTGGCGGAGCAGGGAGCCGTCGCCGCATCCGAGGTCGAGCACGCGCGAGGTGGGCGGAACCATGTCCAGGACGGCGGCGCGCTCGAGGGTTTTGTGCTTCCCGAGCGGGGGATCCGGGGGGACCAGGGCGGTGCGCGGGCCGACCCACGGGAGGTAGGAGCGGATGACCACCTTGAGTTCGGAGAGGTGGGTGATGAAGGCGTCGTGCCCGGCGCGCGTGTGGAGGTGGCAGTACGAGACCTCCTTGCGGCAGGCGATGAGCGCGCGGACGATGTCTTCGGACTGTTCGGGGTGGAAGAGCCAGTCGCCGCTCAGGGCCACGATGAGGAACTTCGCCCGTACCGATTCGAAGGCCTTCTCCAGCGAGCCGAAACGTTCGGCAAGGTCGAACTCGTCCAGCGCGCGGGTGGCGTGGAGGTAGGAGTTCGCGTCGAAGCGGTTGACGAACTTGTCGCCCTGGTGTGCGAGGTAGCTTTCGACCTGGAAGGTGGTGCGGAACTCGCGGCGCGCCTTTTCGTGGGCGTCCGCATCGGCATGGACCCATTCCGGGCGGCGCTCGCGGCCGAACTTGTCCTCCATCAGGTCGAGCGAGAGATAGGTGACGTGGGCGATCTTGCGGGCCCGGGAGAGGCCGTGCATCGGGGAGCGGCCGCTCTCGTAGTAGTCGCCTTCCTGCCAGTTCGGATCCTGGGTGATGGCTTCGCGGCCGATGATGTCGAAGGCGAGCGCCTGGGGGTTCAAGGAGGCGGCGGAGGCGATGACGATGCAGTGGTCGATCGCGTCGGGGTAGCGGACGGCCCATTCCAGGGCCTGCATGCCGCCGAAACTTCCGCCGATGACGGCGGCGAGGCGCTGGATGCCGAGCTGCTGGAGGAACATCCGCTGGACGGCCACCATGTCGCCCACCGTGATTTCGGGGAAGCTCGAACCGTAGGGGCGGCCGGTTTCGGGGTTGATGGAGGAAGGCCCGGTGGTGCCTTTGCATCCGCTGAGGAAGTTCGTGCAGATGACGCAGTAGTGGCGGGTGTCGATGCCGCGGCCTTCGCCGACCATCCCTTCCCACCAGCCGGAGGGTTTCGTCTCGCCGGGCCGCAACCCCGCGACGTGCGCGTCCCCGGTGAGCGCGCAGCACACGAAGACCACGTTGGAACAGTCGGGGGCGAGCGTGCCGCACATCTCGTACGCCACGTCGACCTCGGGGAGCATCCCGCCCCGCTCCAACTGGAATCCGCCGGGCGGAAGCCGAAGCTTGAGTGTCTTCGGCTCGACCACGCCAACGCATCCTTCGGGAATGGAAATCGTTTCGCCCATGCTCGTTTCGCTTCTCCACGGGCTTCTTCAGACAGACGCCCGCCCGTGCAACGGCCCATTGCTCGCAATCGCCCGGGAAATTGGCGGAAGTGTAACGCATCCCCGCCAAAGGGACAAGAGGCAAAACCGCGTCACGGGCGCCTGGAAAGGCAGGGCGAATCCAAGGCGCCCTTTCGAAAATCCCGCGACAGGAGCAACACGCTTCCCTTGACTCCAACGCCAAACAAGCTTACGCTCACATCGGGCCACGTGGCCGGCATCGTCGTATCCCACCGGCTTGACACGGAGCACATGGCGGACCACGTGGCCCTTCCGATGCCCGGCAGTGTACGGGCCGGTTCCCCGCAGGCTTCCCGGCCCGCATCCTGCCTCTGCCGTTGACCGACACCCCGACCTTCTCCTGTCGAATGGGGGATTCCATGCCCGAAAAGAAAAACGCCGAACCGTCCTTTGAGACCGCCCTCGAACAACTCGAAACCCTCGTCCGGCAACTCGAATCCGGCACGATGGGGCTGGACGAGATGGTCGCTTCGTTCGAGCGGGGCCAGAAGCTCGTCTCCCTCTGCACCGCGAAGCTGGACGAGGTCGAGAAGAAAATCGAAGTGCTCGTGAAATCCGCAAGCGGCGAACTCTCGACGAAGCCGCTCGATGCCGGCCCCGCGTCTTGAGCCCATCATGGCGCTGAAGCACACCCCCATTCCGCTGGCCATCGTCGGCGGTGGCGCCGCGGGCCTCTTCGCCGCCTCCGTCGCGGCGGGCCGCGCGCTTCCGTCGCTCGTCTTCGAGCGGAAGGCCCGCCTCGGGACGAAGTTGCTGATGACCGCCAACGGCCGCTGCAATTTCACCCGCGACCTCTCGCCCGAAGCCATGGCGCAGGATCTGGGCGACCCGGTCGGCCCCTGGGTCCTCCCGGCGCTGGAGGCGTGCCCTCCTTCGCTCATCGCAGGCGGCTTCCGCGCCCTCGGCGTGAAGCTCCGGCGCATGGACGACGGCCGGCTCTTCCCCGCCTCCGGCGAAGCCAGGACCATCGTCCATGCCTTCGGCGACTTCCTGCGCGACGAGGGCGTCCCCCTTTGCACGAACTGCCCGGTCACCGGCATCCAGCCGATGAAGAACGGCTTCCTCGTGGCCGCCGGCTTCTTCACGGTCTGGGCCGAGAAGGTGCTGGTTGCCACGGGCGGGCTCTCGTTCCCGAAGACGGGCTCCGTGGGCGACGGGTTCCGCATGGCGCGCGAGACCGGCCACACGGTCGAACCATGCCGCGCCGGGCTCATCGGATACGAGACGGCCGACCCGCAGGCCGTCCGCCGCGCCGGCGAACGCATCGCGGACTCCTGCGCCCGCGTGCTGGACAAAAACGGCGCGCCGCTTTTCGAGGCTTCCGGCGAGGTCGCGTGCGAGACGTGGGGGGTCGGCGGCGCCGCCGTCTACAACTGCTCCCGCTACGTCGCCCGCCACCCGCCCGCAGGCGGCTGGACGCTGGAGGTCCGCTTCGGCGACGGCCCCGTCCTGCGCCTCGCATCCCCCGCGCCCCGGCCCATCCAGGAGGCCATCGTCACCATCGGCGGCGTCTCGCTCTCCGACGTCAATCCCGCCACGATGGAATCGCGCAAGCTCCCCGGGCTCTATTTCGCCGGCGAGGTGCTTGACATCGACGGGCCCACCGGCGGCTACAACATCACGCTCGCGTTCGCCACCGCGCGCCTCGCCGTCGAATCCGTCTGCGACGCCCGCGGCATGCCGCCCTCCCGCCCCGCGCCCCGCGCGTCCGGGCGCCCCCGCGGCGGAAAAACGCAGAAACCCCGCCCCCGCCGCCCCCGCCGCGATTCCCGCGGCCGCGGCAACCACCCCGATCCCGGAGAAATACCATGAATCCCGCCAGTTTCGCCGATTTCGACGCCCGCGCCCGGGCGGGCGAACGCCTCGTCGTCGCCTTCTTCGGCGGCTCGCTCACCTGGAGCGCCAACGCAAGCGACCCCAACCGGACCGGCTTCCGCGGCCGCATGGCGGACTACCTCGAAGAGAAGTATCCCGCCGCGCACTTCACCTTCGTGGACGCCGCGCTCGGCGGCACCGGCTCCAAACTCGGCATCTTCCGCCTCGACCGCGACGTGCTCGCGAAGAAGCCGGACCTCGTCTTCCTCGACTTCATCTGCAACGACGGCGGCGAAGGCCTCGAACTCTCCAACACCTGCTGCTACGAGTCCCTCCTCCGCCGGATGATCGGCGCCGGCGTCCCCGTGGTCCAGATGTTCTTCACCTTCAAGTTCTGGGCCGCCCACGGCGCGCCGTTCGACGCGGACGACTGCCACCCGCGCCTGGTCCCCTACTCCCGGCTCGTCGAAGCCTACGCCACCGGCGTGGGCAACGTCTACCGGGACGGCCTGATCGACGCCATCGAATCCGGCGCCATCGCCCCGACCCGCCAGGAGGCGCTGGACACCCTCTGGCCGATCGACGGCGGACACCCCGTCGACCTCGGCTACGCCTACTTCGCGCAGGCCGGCATCGCCGGCTTCGAGCGCGCGGTCGCCGCCCGGCTCGTCTGCCGCGTGCCCGAACGCCCCGTCTTCGGAACCGTGCGGGACGTCCGGCGCTTCGATCCCGTCGACGCGCCGCTCCCCGCCGGGTGGACGCGCAAGCTCACCTACCGGACCTCGCTCTGGTACGACGGCCTCTCTTCGCGCTGGATGGGCGATGTCGCGGCCTTCGGCGGCACCGAGCCTTCCCCGCTTTCGTTCCGTGCGAAGGGGAATCTCTTCGGCCTCTTCGGCGAGGCGGATCAGGACGCCTTGGAGTTCGATGTCCTCTGCGACGGCGCACCCGTCGCGCGCTTTGACGCCTATCATCGCGCGGGGCCGGGGCGCCTCTTCATCTGGCGCGCCCAAAATCTCGAAGGATGGGAGGCGGGCGAATCGGCCGGACACGAGTTCGCCATCGTCCCCATCCCCTCGCCCGACGGCAAGGGCGAACTCCGCATCGGGTCGCTGTGCACCGCCACGCTCGCGCCCGAACCCGAGGCCGTGGAGGAAAGCCGCCGCCGCGAAGCCGCGTCGGCCGCACGGAAGGCCGCCGCCGAAGCCGCGAAACCCATCGAGGCCCTCGACCACGCCCGAGGCAAGAAGTAGGGGCGGGGAAACAAAGGAAACGCGCGTCCGACGCAGGAACGTCGAACGCGCGTTTCCCGTTTCCGGGATGCCTGCGGCGCGCCGCAGGCATCCGTGCCGGGGTGGAGAACACCCTATTTGATGGCGACTTCCTTGCCGGCGGCGGCAGAGCGGTAGACGCCGTCGAGGATCTTCTGGACGTTCAGTCCGTCCTCGCCGGAAGCACTCAGCTCCGTGTCCTTGAGGCAGCCGCTCGCCCAGTCCTTCAGCTTGGCCGTGAACATGGCATCCCAGCCGTCATCGCCGAGGTAGTGCGGGGTGATGTCGACCATCGTGTTGTTCTGGTCGGTGTAGACAACCGGGTCGGGCCACTTGCAGCCGGCGCGGGTGCCGATCGCGGAGAAGCAGTGCTTCTCTTCGGGCACGTGGGCGGCGAAGGAAGACTCGATCTGCATGATGGCGCCGTTGGCGAAACGAATCTGGCCGATCGCGAGATCCTCGACCGTGTAGGTCTTCCAGTCCCATCCCGGCCACGGGCAACGCACGTCGGTGGCCTCTTTCTTGTTGCCCATGTAGGTCCAGCAGTTCGCGCTGGCGGCCACCGGCTTCGGGCAGCCCATGAACTCGTAGGCGGCCTCGATCATGTGCACGCCGATGTCGATCATCGGGCCGCCGCCCTGCTTCTCCTTCTGGCCGAAGACACCCCAGTTCGGGATGCCGCGGCGACGGAGGGCCTGGACCTTCACGAACAGGATGTCGCCAAAGACGCCATTGTCGCGCGCCTCGAGGAGCGCCTGCATCCCGGGACGGTAGCGGTGCTGGAAGCCGACGGAAAGCTTGACCTTGCTCTTCTTGGCGGCCTGGATCATCTTCTCGCACTCGGCGGGGTTCATCGCCATGGGTTTTTCCACGATGGCGTGCTTGCCGGCGTTGCAGGCATCGACCACGGGCTTGCAGTGCCAGCCGTTCGGCGTGCAGACGTCCACGGCGTCAATCCGGTCGCCCATCTTCTTGAGCATCTCGACCCATCCGGTCTGCGACGTGGTCTTGCCGGTCTTGAAGCTGGCTCCGAAGAGGCAGTCCTCGGGGATTCCCCAGGTGTCGCGCATGATCTTGAGGCGTTCGATGTCCACATCGACGCCCGCGACGACTTCGACTTCGGGGATGTTCTTGAAGTTGTGGAGGTGGGTCTGGGCGATGCCGCCGCACCCGATGATCGCGACGCGAAGCTTCTTGCCTTTGTAGGCTTTCTTGGGGGCTTCCATCGCCGTGGAGACGCTCTTCTGTGCCATGATGCCTGCTCCTGCGCGAGTCCGCGCAATTGCCGCCCGGCGTGCCTCTCCGGACCGTCCGTCCGCACTCGCGGGGGCGGGGATCGCCACGCATGGGGGCAGGGAATGCGTTGAAATGCTTGAGGGGAAGGGTAGCACACCCGGGAGAGCAACACAACCCGGCGATGCGTCCCGTTGGATCGGACGCACCCTCCGCGGCGGCGGCGTTCCCTGTCTTTACTTCGCACCCGGGCCGCGCTATGCTTTCCACCATGGCCACCCGAAAGAAATCTCCCGGCGACCCGCCATCCGATTCCGTCCGCAAGCCCGATCCCCGGCGAATCGCCGAACTCGTGCGCGCCCTCCTTGTGGAACTGGGCGAAGATCCCGGCCGCGAGGGGCTCCTGCGTACGCCGGAGCGCGTCGCGCGATCGCTTTCCTTCCTGGTGAGCGGCGAGGGCATCTCGCCCTCCCAGGTCGTGAGCGACGCCGTCTTCCATTCCCCCACGAACAACATGATCGTCGTGCGGGACATCGAGGTCTACAGCCTCTGCGAACACCACATGCTGCCGTTCTACGGACGATGCCACGTGGGCTACATCGCGAAGGGGCGCGTGCTGGGCGTGAGCAAGATCGCGCGGATCGTCGACACCTTCGCGCACCGTCTCCAGATCCAGGAACGCCTCACCGCGCAAATCGCCGCCGCCATGCGCGACACCGTGGGCGCGGAGGGCGTGGGCGTGGTGATGGAATGCCGCCACCTCTGCATGATGATGCGCGGCGTCCAAAAACAGAACTCCGTCATGACCACCTCGTCGGTGCTCGGCTGTTTCCACCGGGATGGTCCCACGCGGGCCGAATTCCTCAGCCTCATCGGGAAGTGAGGCCTTCGGCGCACGCAAACCCCGAAGCAAGGACAATGCCATGAACGGGATGACGAAGCGGCATGCGCCGGACACTCCGGACGCCGCCCCCCGGGCTCTGCCGGGGACCGGGAGACGCCTCCCCCTCCGTGCCGCGATCGCGGTCACGGCGATGCTGGTGTTCGCCTGCGGTGCCGCCCGGGGGCAGTGGCTGGACGGCTGGCGCGAGACGGGACGCTCCGCGGGCGCGATGTCGCCGGCCGATTTCTGCGAGTTTCTCGACCGCTCCGCCGGCGTTGCGGATTCGGCGGACGCCGCACTCGCTCCATCCGCGGACGCGCGCGGGCTCCGGCAGTTCGTCTCGGATCCCAAGGGATACCTCCATCGGCATGGACTGGGCTGGACGCTGCTGCTCGCGATGCTGGCGGGAATCCTCCTCAACCTGACGCCCTGCGTGCTGCCCATGATTCCCGTGAACCTCGCGCTCATCGGCGCGGGCACGGAAGGCGCGACGCGCCGGCGCGGCGCAACGCTGGGCGGGGCCTACGGAGCCGGCATCGCCCTGGCCCACGGCATCCCCGGCGCCCTGCTCGTCGCGGCGGGCGGCGGCTTCCTGGGCGCACTCCAGTCTTCACCCTTTTTCAGCCTCGGCGCGGCGCTTTTCTTTCTTGTGCTGGGGCTGGCGCTGCTGGACGTCATCGTGATCGATCTGGCCCGCTGGCGCGGTACCGGCGGAGGCGCCACGAAGGGCCTCTTCGCCGCCGCGGCCGCCGGCGTGCTCTCCATGCTTCTCGCCAGCGCATGCGTCTCGCCGGTCGCCCTTGCGATGTTGTTGCTGGCGAGCGACCTCTATGCCTCCGGAATCCATGCCGCCGTCCTCCTCCCCTTCGCGCTCGGCCTCGGCATGGCCCTCCCTTGGCCCTTCCTTGGCGCGGGACTCGCGCGGATGCCGCGCCCCGGCGCGTGGATGCTCTGGGTGAAGCGCGCGTTCGCCTTGTTCGTGCTGCTCCTCGCCATCCACTATGCGCGCCTCGCATGGATCGGCTTCCGGAACAGCCCGGCAGCGGGAAAACCCGCCCGCATGGCCCGCGACGGCGCATCCCGTCCGATCGAGATCCAGGCGGGCGATGGCGACGCCTGGCATGCGGCGTTGCACGACGCCCATGCAGGAGGCCGCCCCGTCCTGGTCGATTTCGGAGCCTCCTGGTGCCGCAATTGCGGCACCATGGACAAACGGCTCGAATCCGATCCCGACATCCGGGAACGCCTGCAAGGCTTCACCCTGCTTCGCGTGCGCGCCGAACGCCCGCGCGACCCCGCCCCGCGCCAGATGCTCGAAGACCTCAACGTGCTGGGACTCCCCACCTTCCTCGTCCTCCTGCCGGACTGACATCCGTGGACGCGGCCAGCAAATGGCCCGACCCCTCTCGTGATGCCCTCGCGGTTCGCCCTTGCCGACACCTCGCCTGCGTGTCAAACTAACGTCCATCCTGCACCTGTAAGGAAACGTTCGTCCGTTCGCCGGCGGCCGATGCCGCGTCGGCTGTCGGTTGACGGAGGGTGCTCGAGGAATCGGCCATGATATTCGATGATCTGCTGGGGTTGATGATCGGGCTGGGAATCATCGCGATTCTCTTTGTGATTCCGGTGATCCTGCTGGTCCGCGTTTCGAGCCTGTGCCGCGGCGTGAAGGAGCTGCAACGGCGGCTCATCCGGCTGGAGGGGCGGCTGGACGAACCCGCAAAGCCCGCCGCGCCGCGCGCGGCGCCGCGCCGGCCCGGCCGAACCCATCCGGCAAGCGGCGCCCGAGCCCGGCCCCGTTCCCGCCGCTGCTCCGCCGCCCATACCGCAACCGTCGCGTGTGGCGCCCGCCCGTTCGGCCGACTCCGCGCCGCCGCAGGAGCGGAGCGCGGCCGGGCGCATCGTGGCCCGGGCATGGAATTGGCTCATCCTCGGCGAAGCGTACCGCAAGCCCGGCGAGTCGTGGGAGTATGCGGCGGCGACCCACTGGCTGCTGCGGGCGGGCATCCTGATCGTGCTCGCGGGCGTCGCCTTCTTCCTCAAGTATTCGATCGAGAAGGGCTTGATGGGGCCGCTCGGGCGCGTGGCCCTGTGCCTGGCGGCCGGCGTGGCGTTGATCGTGCTGGGCCTGCGCCTGCTCTTCAAGCGCTACCATCTGCTGGGCCAAGGCCTCGCCGGCGCGGGTTTCGTGATGCTCTATTTCGCCTTCTATGCGGCCTCGATCCTCTACCGCCTGATGCCCCAGCCCGCGGCCTTTGCCCTGATGGCCTGCGTGACCGCCGCGGCCGGCACCCTCGCGGTGCTCTACCGGTCGCTCGGCATCGCCCTGCTCGGCGTGGTCGGCGGCTACGCCACGCCGCTGATGATGGGCGGCGCCTCGGCGAATCCGCTCTTCTTCTACGCCTATGTGCTGGCGCTGGGCGTCGGCGTGCTCGGCATCTCGTGGGTGCGCCGCTGGCCGGTGCTGAACGGACTCGGCATGCTGGCGGCCTATGGGCTGTCGTTCCTCTTTTGCTCGCGCCACACGGAGGCCGGCCGGCTTTTCCACGACCTGCTCTTCACCTCGGGCATCCACCTGCTCTACCTGCTTTCGGTGGTCGCGCTGCACCTGCGCGCGCAACGCAAGACCGGCGCGTTCGAGTGGACCGCGCTCAGCCTCAACGCCGTGCTCTATTGGACATGGGCCTTCCTGCTCTTCAAGCCGGTCTTCGGACGCACGGGGACGGGGCTGGTCGCGCTCGCCGTGGCGGCGGTCTACGTGGCGCTGGTCTACGCCTGCATCCGCCGTACGGTGCTGGACCGCGCCGCGCTCGCGCTCTTTGTCGCGTTTGCGGCGGTCTTCCTGGCCATGAGCCCGGTCTTCATGCTGACGGCGCAGTGGCTGACCTTCGCCTGGTGCCTTCAAGCGCTGGCCATGCTCTGGATCGCGCGGCGCATCGGACAGCCCTTTCTCGCCAAGGCCGCCGTCGCGCTCTTTGCGCTGGCCAGCGCGCGCGGGCTGTTTGTCGATCTCCAATGCTTCTACGACACGTTGCGTCCCTGGAGTTTGACCGGCGCCGCCTTCTGGAAGGCGGCGGGCCTTCGCGCGCTGCTCTGCGGCGTGCTGCCCGTCACGCTGACCGTGGCGTGGCGTCTGGCGCGCACGCACCGGCATGCCGCCAAGATGCTGGGCCTGGTGCTGCTGCAAGCGTGGTTGCTGCTCACCTTGGAAGCCGGATTGCTGGCGCGCGTGTTCGCGCCGGGATTCCGCGGCGGAGCCGTGACGCTGGCCTGGACCCTCTTCGCCTTCGCGCTGGTCTTCGCCGGGATCCGCCTGCGCGGGCGCTGGCTGCGCTGGTGCGGGCTGGCGCTCTTCGCGCTGGCGGTGGCCAAGCTGCTGTTCTTGGATCTCGTCGGCCTGGCCACGCTCTACCGGATCATCGCCTTTGTCTCCACCGGCGTGCTGCTGGTGCTGGGATCGTTCGTGTATTTGACCTACAAACCCCTGTTCGAGACGGATGGACACGCCGATCCCGACAGGTAGGAGGGACCGTTCATGCGCATGCTGTTTTGTGCGGGAGGATGTTGCTGCGCGGCTGCGCTGGGCCTGGCCGCTGCGGACGGCGCGCGGGTGACGCGCGCGATCCAGGGCGAGGCCGCCGCCACTGCGGTCGTCGCCGTGCCGCTGGACGAGCACGTGTTCGCCCACACGCAGCCGCAGTGGGCGGACCTTCGCGTGACCGAGGTCGGCGGGCGCGACATCCCGCGCGCGGTCGAGCCCGAGCGCGTCTACCGCTTCGAGGAGAGCCATGCCGAGCGGAAGGCGGTCCTCAAAGACATCGAGCAACTCCCCGACGGCGGGCTCGCCGTCGTGTGCGAACTGGAAGGCACCAACGCGCTCACGCTCACGCGCCTGACGGTGCGCACGCCGCTGCGCGATTACGAGCAGAGCGTGACGGTCTCGATCCAGGGCGCGGACGGCACTTGGACGCCGTTGCGCGCCGCGGAACCGCTGTTCGACTACAGCCGCTACGCCGACGTGAAGAAAGAGAGCATCGTGCTGCCGAACCTCACCAACCGGCTCTTCAAGCTGGAAATCGCCCGCGCCGACGACACGGTGTTCTCGAACTACGCATCCCTGACCGAAGAGCACGACGCTTCGGAGGCCCGGCAGCGCACCTTCAGGCGCTACGACGTGGAACAACGGCCGTTCCGCATCGATGCCGTGCTCTTCCGCGACACCCGGCAGGTGGCGGTGGAAGGGGCGTTGCGCATCGAGCGGTCGGCCGTGCCGTCGTTCACGATCGAGGAGCAGCGCGACCGCAAGCAGACGGTGATCCTGATCGAGACCGCGCACTGGCCGCTGACCGGCCTCGCGCTGCTGCCCGAGCAGCAGAATTTCGACCGGAACATCACCGTGGCGTGCGAGGCGCCGGGCGGGTGGCGCCTGCTGGCCGCCGGGCGCCTGACGCGCGTGCGCCTGCCGGATACCGCGCCGGTCGAACGGTGCGAAATCGCGCTGCCCGAGACACGCGCGGCGCGGATGCGGGTGGTAATCGCGAACCACGACAACCCGCCGCTGACCTTCGCGCCGGACAGCGTGCGTGCCCTGCGCCAGGCGTACCGCGCGCTCTTCATCGCCGAGCCGGGCATGCGCTATGCGCTGGCCTACGGCGCGCCCGAAGCGGTGGAGGTGCCGGTTTACGAACAGAGCGTGCTGAGCTACCTGCGCACCGGGCGGGGGGCGGAGGTCTGGCCGCTCGCCGCCGCGCCGGAAGGCGGACTCCATGTCGGCATCGCCGTGCGCGTGCGCCGCTTCCTCGTCCGGCACGGCCTGCCGCTCGTCTCGCTGGCGGTGATGGCCGTGCTGCTCCTCCTCGTCCTGCGCGCCGTGCGCCGCCTGCCGCCGCCGGAGTCCCCCGATAACGGCGACCCGCCATAGACGATCCGGCCGATCCGACGGATTTGGGCCGCTCCGCGCCCCTTCGCTTCGCGTTTGACGAGGTTGGACCCTTTTGCCCTTGCGCCACCGATTTCTTTCCGCCAGGTTTTTCAACGGGTTGCGTGATGTTTCACGCCATGCAAGGGAAGAATGCGGTTTGTCCGATGTGGGAAAACGAGATGGCCGACAAGCCCCGGAAACAGATCAAAAACAGCGACAAGCGCCGATTTCCCGCCTTGTTCCGGGTTGGCGCGATGGCCATGGCCTGGGCGCTGGCCTTTTCGGCTTTTTCGTCGTTCTTGCACGAGGTCTTCCGGTCGACGAGCTTGGACATGGCCTTGCATTCCCAGATTTTGTGGAACCTGGCTCATGGCCGTTTCATGGAGACATCGCTTTTGCCGCATTCCTTTGCGGCGAACCATTTCTGGCCGGGCTTCTACCTGCTCGTTCCCGTCTACCAACTTTTCGGGGTCCATGGGATTCTCGCCTTGCAGTGCCTGACCGTCGCTTCGGGTGCGTTTGCCGCGTTCTGGCTTTCGCGGGACATCACGAAAAGCGACGCCTGGAGCTTGGCGCTGGCGCTCGCCTATCTGCTCCAGCCCACGCTGTCCGCCGGGGTGTTGTTCGACTGCCATCTGGAGTTGTTTTCGGTGCCGTTCGCGCTTTTCGCCTTGCTGGGCCTGCGCCGGAATCGGCCGTGGTTCTGGCTGTGCCTGCTTGTCTCCGTCGCCTTCTACGAAATTGTCGCCGTCGTGTTTTTCTTCCTGGGCCTTGGGCTTCTCCTGGTTCGTGGCAGACGTCGAACCGGCGGTTTGATCGCGCTGTTTTGCCTGATGTATCTTGGGATGGTGTTTTTTGTGGCGATGCCGCATTCCGGAGGCGGCACGATCCCGCATTGGGGACGCTATTCGCACTTGGGGCGCAATTTTGCGGAAGCCACGGCCAACGTGCTCCTCCATCCCCTTCGGTCGTTGTCGGGCGGCGTCACGCTCCGGGAGGTCGCCAAGCTGAGGTATCTGTTCCTTGCATTTGGGCTGCTCCCGCTTTTCAGCCTGAAGCACCTCCTGCCCGCCCTGCCGCTCGTGTTCGTTCTCCTCCTCAGCAACGTGGGCATCAATGCCGACATCCGTTATGGATACATGGCGCCTGTTCTGCCTTTCCTCTTTCTTTCGGCTGCACACGGGGTGGCGAAGCTGAAACGCGCGGGTTGGCTGGACCCGTGGCGTTTCAACCGATATGGCCCTTATGTCCTCGTCGCCTGTTCGGTTCTCGTTTGTGGCTATTTCCAGGTCAAGCGACCGTTGCGGCGCGCCCCCTTCCGGGTGCGTTCGAATCTTGTGGAACTCCGCGCCGTGCGTGGACTCGTCCCCAAGGATGCCGGTTTGTCGGCCGACAACCATCTCGGCCCGCATTTTGCCGACCGTGCGCTCCTCCTCGTGACGCCTTCGACGAAACGAGGCGGCACTGCCGTGGACTACGTGCTGGCCGACTTGCGCGAGATGGAATTCAAGGATTCCCGGTGGTGGGAGGACATGAAAACAATGCTGCTCGACGGCGAGTACGGCCCCGTGTATTTTTCCAACGATGTACTGCTCTTGCAGAGGGGCCACGAAAACGAGCCCTTGGCCCGGCAGGCTTTGGAGCGGATCGGGGCACGACAGCAAGCAGTTCGGCAACGGCACTAGACCAAAAGCCGGGGCGGCGATGCAGAGTTGGGTATCGCCACAAAACATCTGCAGGGCATCGGCGCGAAGGGCGTCGCGGTGGTTTCGCGTTGCGTGTCGTGCGGGTTTTTGGTACGGTCCGCCGGTTTTCGATTCCGCGTTTCCGGCACAATGGGCTTCTTCCAGTTGTCGCGCAAGCTTCGGAACCGGTCTCGGCGGACACGGGGGGTGTGACGGATCTTCCTGCTTTTGTCCGATTCCTCCATCCCGCATCGTTCCATCGCCATGACCTTTCAGGACTTCCCTCTTTCGGAGCCGCTTCGCCGCGCCATCGCCGATCTCGGTTTTACCACGCCCACTCCGGTGCAGGAGAAGGTGATCCCGCATGTGCTCGAAGGAAGGCGCGACCTCATCGCGCTCGCCCAGACCGGAACCGGCAAGACGGCCGCCTTCGGCCTTCCGCTCCTCCAGGGCATGGATCCGGAGTCGCGCGAGATCCAGGCGTTGATCCTCAGCCCCACCCGGGAGCTGTGCAACCAGATCGCGGCGGACTTCCGCGACTTTTCGCGCCACCTGCCCGCACTGCGCACCGTGCCTGTCTACGGCGGCGCTTCCATCGAGGCGCAGATCCGCGAGGTGGTGCGCGGCCCGCAGGTTCTCGTGGCCACCCCCGGGCGGCTGCTCGATCTGATCCGCCGCAAGAAGGTGCGCCTCGACCGCGTGCGCGACGTGGTGCTGGATGAAGCGGACGAGATGCTCGACATGGGCTTCCAGGAGGATCTCGAGGCCATCCTCGAGGCCGTGCCGGACGACGCCCGCACGCTGCTCTTCTCCGCCACCATGCCCGCGCAGGTGGAGCGCATCGCCGGAACCTACCTGGAGAATCCGCTCCGCATCGTGGTTGGCACGCGCAACGCGGGCGCGGAGAACGTCCGCCACGAATACTGCCGCGTCCGCGCCAAGGACCGCTATCCGGCGCTTCGCCGCTTCCTCGACGCCACGCCGGGCTTCTACGGGATCCTCTTCTGCCGGACCCGCCTCGAAACGCACGAGCTCGCCTCGAAACTGGCGAACGACGGGTACAATGCCGACGCGCTCCACGGCGACCTTTCGCAGCAGCAGCGCGACCGCGTGATGGACCGCTTCCGCCGCCGCCACCTGCAGATCCTCGTGGCCACGGACGTCGCCGCCCGCGGCCTGGACGTGGACGACCTCACCCACGTGGTCCACTACAGCCTCCCCGAGGATCCCGGCCAGTACATCCATCGCAGCGGGCGCACCGGGCGCGCCGGCAAGACCGGCATCTCCCTTGCGATCGTGAACCTCCGCGAGGAGGGGAAGATCGCCTTCCTCGAACGGCAGCTCAAGCGCCCCTTCGCCTTGCGCCCCATCCCGTCCGGCGAGGAGGTGTGCGACGCGCGCCTCGCCGATCTCCTCGAACGCGTGAAGGCCATGGAGCCGGACGACGGACGTTTCGCGCCGCTGCTTCCGCGCCTCGACGCCCTCCTCGCCGAGATGCCCGCCGCCGAAATCCTCCGGCGCTTCTCCGCCCTCTGCCTCGGCGGGCTTCTCGACCGCTATCGCGACGCGCCCGACTTGAACGTGGCCTCCGCGCTTCCCCGCTCCCGCCGCGACCGTCCCTCCGCCCTTGTCGCCGAAGACGCGGCGGAAGACGCCCGCAGCGGCGCGCCGCGGCCCAAGCGGGCCGCCCGCGACGGCGAGGGCCGGCCGCCGGCACCCTTCGCCCGCCGGGGCGCGGCCCGGAACCGCGCGACGCAGGACGGCCCGGCGACGAAGATGACGGTGAACCTGGGGCGTCGCAACGGCTTTACGCCGCCGGATCTGCTGGGGATGCTCAACCGTGCGCTGGGCGGCGAACGCGTGGAGGTGGGGCGCATCGAAATCGGCCCGAGCCACACGGCCTTCGACGTGCTGGGCAATCCCCCCAAGGCGCTCTTCGGGAAGCTTCCCCTTCCCGATTTCCGCGGCCGGCGCGTCTTCCTCCGCCGCATCGGCTAGCCGGGCCGGGCCGCACAGGCCACGCACGGCCGCGCGCCTGCGGCGTCGCGCTCTCTCTTCGGGAAGTGCCTCCTAGGCCTCCGCTTCCGCGAGGAAGGGGGCGAGGGCGCGTTCCGCGGCGGCGCGCCGTTCGGCGAGGAGATCGGGGGTGGCGGCTTCGAGGAGGAGGCGCACGTACGGCTCCGTGTTGGATTGCCTCACGCTGATCCACCAGCCGGCAAATTCGATGCGGTATCCGTCGAAGTCCAACGTGCGCAGCGGCGCGCCGCAGGAGAGCGCATCGCGGCGGACCGCCTCGATGGCGGCGTCCTTGTCGGAGACCGTGTAGTTGAGTTCCCCGGAGTTGGCGTAGCGGTCGAATGGCTTCACGAGGGCGGAAAGCGGCACGCCGCGCCGATGGGCCGCGGCGATTTCCCCGAGGGCCACGAGTGCGGCGAGCTCGCCGGAGTCGCACCAGAAGAAGTCGCGGAAGTAGTAGTGCCCGGCGAGTTCGCCGCCGAACACGGCGCCCAGCTCGCGCATCTTCCGCTTGGCGTTGGCATGGCCCACCTTCCAGATCGCGGAGACCGCGCCGACCTCTTCGATGGCTTCGGTGACGCCGCGCGACGTGCGGATGTCCTGGAGGATCGTGGCGCCGGGGGATTCCCGGAGGAAGCGCTGCGCCATCACCGCGATCATCAAGTCCGGCCGCACGAAGTCGCCCCGCTCGTCGAGGACCATCATCCGGTCGGCATCGCCGTCGAAGAGGATCGCCACGTCGGCGCCGATGCGGCGGACGGTCTCGACGGCGGGGGCTCGTCCGGCGGCTTCGAAGGGGTTCGGCGGGTGGCTCGGGAAGGTGCCGTCCGGCGTGTCCGCCAGGAAGGTGGCGTCGGCGTCCGCGAAGAGGTCGCGGGCGGTGAGGGAGCCCATGCCGTCGGAGCAGTCGACCACGATCTTGAGCCCGGAGAGGTCGGGCAGCCAGCCGCGCAGGAAGGCGAGGAAGTCGGGGCGGAAGTCCACCTGCGAGAGTCCGGCCGGACGTGCGGCGGGGGAGGGGAGGGTGCCCGCGCGGACGAGCCGCTCCAGCTCGGCAAGGCCGCTGTCGCCGCCGACGGGGAACGCGCCGGCGCGTGAAATCTTCAGTCCGTTGCAGTTCGCGGGATTGTGCGAGGCGGTGATTTGCACGGAGAGGTCGTAGCCCTTGCGAGCGGTGGCGAAGTAGACCATCGGCGTGGAAGCGAGCCCCATGTCGTCCACGGCGCAACCGGATTCCAGGAGCCCTTCCACCAGGGCGTCGCGGAGCACGGGGGAGGAGACGCGCGCGTCGCGGCCGACCACGGCGCGTCCGGCGGGGACGACCCGCGTGAGGCAGCGTCCGATGCGATAGACGAGATCGGGCGTGACTTCGGTACCGAACTCGCCCCGGATGTCGTAGGCTTTGAAGGGAGTCATGGCGGCTCTCAATCCAGGATCACGATATAGCCGGGAATCCCTCCGTCGCGGAGGAGTTCGCCGGGGCTTATGCCGTTGGTGGCGCCGAAGGATTCCCGCCAGGCGGCGGCGCGGGAACGCTGGTGGTGCGACGCTCCGCCGATGCCGAGCAGCGCACCCACGAGGAGCGACGCCAGCATGGCCAGGATGAGGTTCACGGGGGTGATCATCCGCTTCGACGCGCGCTGGCGCACGTCCATCTCGTTGCGCCAGGCGTCGCGCTCCGACTGGAGGCGGTCGCGCTCGAGGGAGAGGCGTTCGCGTTCCAGCTGCAGTTTCTCGCGTTCCAGCACGATGTCCGTGACGGTCGGGTCGGTTGACGGTTTCGCTTCCATGGCGCCAGTGTAGCGGGGGCCACGCCGTTGCGCAACCCGAAACGAAAATCCCTAAACTGCGGGAGATTTGGCGCGAGGGCGTTTCGAAGGGCCGGGAGCACGGTTTGACGGCTGTCGGGAGGGGGATCGAAGGGTGCCGGCTCTCCGTCGACGCCCTGCTTGTTCCTTTTCCAGGCGTTTCCAGCCTTGGGGAGGGCGTCGGGCGCCCTTCCAGGCGAAATCCAGGCAGGCTCCGCCGCGGCCGGGCTGTCGCCCGTCCGTCCGGAGCCGTCCGGTTCCGGCTTTTGCCTCGCGCTACGTCGATTCGGTGGGCTGCACCCGGCAGGGGAACGCCTCGAGCAGCTCCAGGACGCGCTTCACCCACTCCTTCGGGGCGGCGAAGCGCAGGACGATCTTGCGGCTGAGCCGCGAAAGGCGCGCGCCGGCCGTCAGCACGTGGAAGCGCACGCCGCGCACGCGCCGCACGCGGTTCTCCGGCTCCGGGTCGGCCGCCCGGAGCGCGGCGGCCATGTTGTAGGCCACCGCGTTGAGCGCGAACCAGGCCGCGTTGGCCCCGAACTTCTGGCTCGGCGGGCGGGCCGCCGCCAGGTCGTTCTTCATTTCGTCGTGGACGTGCTCGACCGTGCCCGCCTTCCCGCGGTGCCATTCGACGACCTTTTCGCCCGACTCCGCCCGGTTGGTCGCCACGGCGAAGTGCTTGCGGTCGTTCCCGTCGTCGAAGAGCTCGCCCTGGGGCTTGAGGAAGCGGAGCCCGATGCAGCGCCGGGGGCGCGCATGCTTGTTCTCGGAGCGCAGGCCGGGGACGTAGTCGAGCTCGGCCCACTGCTTGAGCGTGCCGTCCGGTTCGCGGTCGAACGTCTTCCACGCATCTTCGGGGACGCGGCGCGCGGCGGCCGCCACTTCCGGGACCATCCGGACGCTGATCGCGTAGTCGATCCTGCCCCGCGGGCCGCCCTCGCGCTCCGGATCCTCGAGCCAGCCGTACAGGTCGTTGTTGTCGCAGGCGCTGTCGCCGCGAAAGCCGAACACGCGCACGCTCGGGGGGAGTTCGGCGAACGCCAGGCGCGCGCAGCGGAGGGGGTCCTTGGAGGCGGGCACGTTGCCGTCGCGGAACTCGGTGGCCAGCACCACGCCCGCCTCGGCCCAGACCGCGACCACCGGCTGGTAGCCCCGCTCCCCCGTGTAGGCGACCGTCGCCGAGCGCTTGTTGCTCTCCACGATCGTCGCGTCCAGGTCGACCGTCGCCACCGCGGGGCTCCCCCCGGGCTGGCGCGCCGCCGCGGCGCGCGCCGAAACCCCCACGACCGCCTGCAGGCCGCGAAGCCCCTCCGTGGGCTCGGGCACGCTCGACTTCAAGTCCAGCTCGAGCGCCCGCTCCCGCGCCCGCGCCACCGCCTCCGCGTCGTGGAAGCGCTCGAGCCAGTCGCGAAGGGCGCGGGAGCCCGGCGCCTGGAAGCCCAGCATCTTCGACACCGCCGGATCCCCGCGCAGCCGGTCCACGTCCTCCACGCATCCCGCGCCGAGCATCAGCGCGCACGCCGCCGACTCGACGAACTCGCCCGCCGTGAAGCCGAGCCTGATGCGGCGCAGGGCGCCGAGGTTCGCGTCGCACGCCCCGGGAAGCCCCATGCCGCGGAAGACGCGGGAGGCCACCGCCATGCCGCCAAGGCCGGTCACGGTGCCGGGAACGGGGTCCGGGGAGATTTCGTAGGGGATTTTCCATTGGGTAGGGGTTTTCGGTCTCATGGGCGCATATTCTATCAAGACAGCCTTGATGAAACAAGCGGGAAATTATCGCCGTTTTCCCGCTCCATTCCAGCACTTCGGAGACCCTCGCAAAAAATCTCCCGCAAAACAGGGAAAATGCCGGTGCACCCCCCCGCGGATTCTTGCGAAGTGCCGAATTTTTCATCCGGAATCGCCCGCGGCCCATTACAGGCGAATCGCGTGAAGAACGGCAATCCGGAAAGGACAGGCTCAAAGCCGGCGCTATTCGCCCAATATGTCCCAGAATGCATCCCATTCTTGGCCTAGGGATTCAATAGCCTTGTCCATCGCATCAAGTTCTCCTCTGAAAGCATCGACACATTTTTGTGAACAAAAATAAAGATCACCCAGGTTGTACGGGGTGAGGGGAGGGTTGTCGTTCCGTATGATTTGCTCGGCTGCGCCGTACGAGCTTGCTCCGCCGAGGTATCGACCCGATGTGGAGGAGCCCCGCCAGACATAGCAGGTTCCGTCCCAATCGTCTTGTTGAACATAGTAACATTGGGTCATTTGCCTCCCGCAAGACGGGCACTCCCGCCCCCATACCGACAGGTGCGAGGTCGTCGCGCAAGATGTCAGGAGCATTGCGGCGGTTGCCGTTGCCAACAACGTGCGAGCGAATTGGAACGCTTTCATCTGGCTTCCCCGATTTTCTTTCATGTGGAACGACGACAGGGTTGATAGGATGACGAATTATTCCCCCCCGCCAGCAGCAGGGGTGTCGCGCTGGCTGCTGGCTGACAAGCCCCGTATAAACGGTTCTTCCCGGAACGCCGCCCACATTGCCAACACGCCAACTGCGGTAGCCATCCCTGCCGATCCTCCAGCCCGCCGGGGACGGCGGTCCCCAGGGGCGGATCGGGAAGGTCGGACTCTGTCCCGACCGGTTTGCGCAAGGGGTTTTGCAAGCGTCCCAATGAATACTAACCCGGCCACAATTCATGCTGCAAAACAGGGGAACGGGTTTTCCAACCCATGACACGGACAGGAATGTCCGTGCCCCTTTCCCAACTCCAAATTCCAGCTCCTCATGCCTGAATCTCCGTGAGCAGCGCGATTTGTGGCCGAGTTAGTAACGACAACGATTTTTTCGTGAACGCGAACGCTTGCCGCTCCGCTGGGTACGGATGCGGCGAAGGGCGGATGGCGAACGGCCGCGCCGGGACGGCGGGCTCCAGCGTTGCGGCGGCAGGTTCGCCCATCGTGGGCCGGGGCGCTGGGGACTGCGGTCTCCGCGGGCAATGGATTTCAAAGCCCTGCAAGGGCGGCGTATACCAGCCCTGGGCAACGCCCGGGGATTGAACGATCGTATAAACGGTTCTTCCCGGAACGCCGCCCACATTGCCAACACGCCAACTGCGGTAGCCACCCCTGCCGATCCTCCAGCCCGCCGGGGACGGCGGTCCCCAGGGGCGGATCGGGAGGGTCGGGCTCTGTCCCGACCGGTTTGCGCAAGGGGTTTTGCAAGCGTCCCAATGAATACTAACCCGGCCACAATTCATGCTGCAAAACAGGGGAACGGGTTTTCCAACCCGTGACACGGACAGGAATGTCCGTGCCCCTTTCCCAACTCCAAATTCCAGCTCCTCATGCCTGAATCTCCGTGAGCAGCGCGATTTGTGGCCGAGTTAGTAACGACAACGATTTTTTCGTGAACGCGAACGCTTGCCGCTCCGCTGGGTACGGATGCGGCGAAGGGCGGATGGCGAACGGCCGCGCCGGGACGGCGGGCTCCAGCGTTGCGGCGGCAGGTTCGCCCATCGTGGGCCGGGGCGCTGGGGACTGCGGTCTCCGCGGGCAATGGATTTCAAAGCCCTGCAAGGGCGGCGCATACCAGCCCTGGGCAACGCCCGGGGATTGAACGATCGTATAAGCGGTTCTTCCCGGAACGCCACCCACATTGCCAACACGCCAACTGCGGTAGCCATCCCTGCCGATCCTCCAGCCCGCCGGGGACGGCGGTCCCCAGGGGCGGATCGGGAGGGTCGGGCTCTGTCCCGACCGGTTTGCGCAAGGGGTTTTGCAAGCGTCCCAATGAATACTAACCCGGCCACAATTCATGCTGCAAAACAGGGGAACGGGTTTTCCAACCCGTGACACGGACAGGAATGTCCGTGCCCCTTTCCCAACTCCAAATTCCAGCTCCTCATGCCTGAATCTCCGTGAGCAGCGCGATTTGTGGCCGAGTTAGTAACGACAACGATTTTTTCGTGAACGCGAACGCTTGCCGCTCCGCTGGGTACGGATGCGGCGAAGGGCGGATGGCGAACGGCCGCGCCGGGACGGCGGGCTCCAGCGTTGCGGCGGCAGGTTCGCCCATCGTGGGCCGGGGCGCTGGGGACTGCGGTCTCCGCGGGCAATGGATTTCAAAGCCCTGCAAGGGCGGCGCATACCAGCCCTGGGCAACGCCCGGGGATTGAACGATCGTATAAACGGTTCTTCCCGGAACGCCACCCACATTGCCAACACGCCAACTGCGGTAGCCATCCCTGCCGATCCTCCAGCCCGCCGGGGACGGCGGTCCCCAGGGGCGGATCGGGAGGGTCGGGCTCTGTCCCGACCGGTTTGCGCAAGGGGTTTTGCAAGCGTCCCAATGAATACTAACCCGGCCACAATTCATGCTGCAAAACAGGGGAACGGGTTTTCCAACCCGTGACACGGACAGGAATGTCCGTGCCCCTTTCCCAATTCCAAATTCCAGCTCCTCATGCCTGAATCTCCGTGAGCAGCGCGATTTGTGGCCGAGTTAGTAACACCGCCTGCGACGTCGAGGATGCCGGTTGCCGTCGGTTGCCGGCGGCATGCGGGCGGCCTCGTCGTCCGGGCGCCCGCCGCTTCGAGGGAAGCGCCTGGATCGCGTGCTTCCGCGACAGCCCCGTCGGCCCGAAGCCCCGGCCAGGGCCGAGTCCTGTTTTGTTTTCATCTCGGCATCGCGACAGCAAAGGCATTGCTGTCGGACGGGCGGTTTGCTATCCTTGTTCCCTTCTACCCATGAAATGCGAAATCTGTCATGAGCGCAACGCTTCCGTCGCCATTCACAAGACGGTGGACGGCAAGGATTGCGAGTTGTACGTTTGCGCGGGGTGCGCGAAGCGGGAAGGGGCGCCTTCGGACGCCTCTCGTCCCGGCGTGGAGATTTCCGGCGAGTCCGCCGCCCCGTCGGCCGCCTCCATGGAGGCCCTCGAGGAAAAACTTTCCGGGCTGTTGTTCCATGCCATCTTCGACGCTGTCGGCGGAGACCTTGCCGCGATGTCCGACATCCATTGCCCGAAATGCGGGCTCACCCGCGTGCAATACCGCAAGGAAGGGCGTCTCGGTTGTCCTGCCTGCTATCGCGCCTTCGGGGCGGAATTTGCGTCCATGATCCAGGGGATGCATCGCGGCACGGTTCACGTCGGGAAGATCCCCGCCTCCGTGTCGTGCAAGCGCGAGGCGGATCGCGTGGCCGCGAAATTGCGGCTTGCCGTGAAAGAGCAGCGCTACGAGGATGCCGCCCGCCTGCGCGACCGGCTCCGCCAATTGCGCCCTGACGCGAAAGAACTCCGCGACAACGGGGACGACGCCCCGCAGGGGGGAGGGGCGTTTTGAGCCGCAACCCGAAAACATTCCGCCGCCCTGCCGCGAAGTCCGCCCCCGAGGCGGACGTGGCGGTCTCCTGCCGCGTGCGTCTTGCGCGCAATCTGGCGGGCCACCGCTTCCCCGATTGGGCCGGCGATTCCGAGCGCGAGAAGATCCGCCAGCGGCTCGAGAAGGCCGTGATGGCGACGCCGGCCTTCCGGAAGGGTGTTTCGATGGCGGTCGAGCAGATGGACGACCTGATGCTGGAGGAGCTTTGGGAACGCCGGCTGATCAGTCGCGACCTGATGGATTGCGGCGCGGGTTCCGGCGTGGCGATTTCCCGGGACGCCACCCTTTCCGTGATGTTCAACGAGGAGGACCACCTCCGCATCCAGGTGCTCCGGCCCGGAATGGACGTGAAGCGCGCCTGGGAACTGGCGGACCAGGTGGACACGCAGATCGAGCGGAACGTGCGCTACGCCTTCGACGAGACGCTCGGCTACCTCACCTCCTGTCCGAGCAATCTCGGCACCGCGCTGCGCGCGAGCGTGATGCTCCATCTGCCCGGGCTCCATTACGAAGGCGACCTCCAGGCCGTGTTCCGCGCCTTGGACGCCTTGCGCGTGGAGGTCCGGGGCATGGGCGGCGAGGGGTCCGAATCCGTCGGCACCCTCGTGCAGGTCTCGAACCAGGGGACGTTGGGGCTCGACGAACCGTCCGTCGTCTCCGGACTGCTTCGCATCGTCGACGAGACCGTTCGGCAGGAGCGCTTCGCCCGGCGGCGTCTCCTGCGCGACAGGCCGCTTGTCGCCCTCGACTATGTGGCCCGGTCGCTCGCGATGCTCAAGAATGCCCGTATCATGGGCTTCGAGGAGGCCGTCTCCTTCCTCTACGCCTTGCAACTCGGCCTCGAATGGGGCATGCTCGACGGGATCGACCGGAAGACGCTCGACACCCTTGTCGAGGATATGCAGCTCGGTTTCCTGCGGCGCTCCGCCGACGGCGTCGTTCCCGATCCATTCCATTTCGCCGCGTTTCGTTGCGTCCTGTTGGGCGAGCAACTTTCCAACGTTGAACTTCGTTCTTGAACCCGCTTTTCGCCCTGATTTTCCATCTCCAACCGATTTTCGACTTATGAGCGACATTTTCGAATCTTTCACTCCGCGCGCGGTGCGTGCGATTCGTCTGGCGGCCCGCGAGGCCGAGCGTTTCAACCACAGCCACATCGGCACGGAACACCTGCTGCTTGGGCTCGTAGGCCTTGGCGAAGGGGTGGCCGTAGATGTGCTGGAAGGCATGGGCATCGGCATCGAGGACATCCGTCTTGCGATCGAAAAGATGGTGGGGCAGAGCGACGGCACCGTGAAAACCATCCGTCGGTTCCCCTTCACGCCGCGCACTCGCAAGGTCTTCGAGCTGGCGAAAGAGGAGGCCAAGGGAATGCGGAGCGAAGTGGTCGGCACCGAGCATCTGCTTGTCGCGCTCCTTCGCGAAGGGGAGGGCGTGGCCGCGCGCGTGCTGTCTTCGCTCGGCCTGGACCTCGGCGAACTTCGCGCCGCCGTGAAGCGCTATCTCGACGAGAATTTCCCCGCCGTGGCCGGCGAGGACGACGGGGAGGACGAGCCGTTTATCCCCGGCATGGAAGCGGCCGGCTCGATGGAGGACATGCCGCTGGACGAGGCGGACGAAGGGATGGATTCCGGCGGCATCCCCCCGGGCGATGCTCCCGGCGACGTCTCCCCGGGCAGGCCTGCCGACCTGGCGGCTCCCCGGCAGATCCGCACGCCCGCGTTGAACGCCTTCGGCCGCGATCTCACCGAACTCGCCCGCCGCGGCGAGCTCGATCCCGTGGTGGGGCGCCAGAAAGAGCTCGAGCGCGTGGTGCAGATCCTCTGCCGCCGCACCAAGAACAATCCGGCCCTCCTCGGCGAGGCGGGCGTGGGCAAGACGGCGGTGGTCGAAGGCCTCGCCCAGGCCATCGTCGCCGGCGACGTGCCCGAGCGGATGCTCGGCAAGAAGGTGATCGCCCTCGACCTCGCGCTGATGGTGGCCGGCACCAAGTACAGGGGCCAGTTCGAAGAGCGCATCAAGGCGGTGATGGACGAAATCCGCCGCGCCGGGAACATCATCCTCTTCATCGACGAGCTCCACTCCATCGTGAGCGCCGGCAGCGCGGACGGCGCGCTGGACGCCGCGAACATCATCAAGCCCGCCCTGGCGCGCGGCGAGCTCCAGTGCGTGGGCGCGACCACCCTCGCCGAATACCGGAAGTTCATCGAGAAGGATTCCGCCCTGGAACGCCGTTTCCAGAGCGTGCGCGTGGAGGAGCCCTCCATCGAGGAAACCATTGAAATCCTCCGTGGCGTGAGCGTGCGCTACGCCGAACACCACAAGGTCGTCTACGACGACGACGCCCTCGAAGCCGCGGCCCGCCTCACCGCCCGCTACCAGCCCGGGCGCTTCCTGCCGGACAAGGCCATCGACGCCATCGACGAAACCGGGGCCCGCGTGCGCATCCGGTCCGGCGCCCGGCCGCCCGACTTGCGCGAGAGCGAGGCGAAGATCCGCAGCATCACGCGGCGCAAGGACGAAGCGATCCGCGACCAGGATTTCGAGACCGCCGCCGTCCTCCGCGACGAGGAGCGGCAGGCCAAGGAGGCCCTCGAAGCCGTCCTTGCGGCCTGGCGGAAGGAGCACGAGGTCGTCGAGGTGCGCGTGACCGCCGACGACGTCGCCGCCACCGTGGCGCGCGTCACCGGCGTCCCGGTCGAGCGGATGAGCGAAGGCGAGCGCACCCGCCTCCTCGGGATGGAGGACGACCTCTCCGCCGCCGTGATCGGGCAGAGGCCCGCCATCGAGACCATCACCCGCGCGCTGCGCCGTTCGCGCGTCGGGCTCAAGGATCCGCAGCGCCCCATCGGCTCGTTCATCTTCCTCGGACCCACCGGCGTGGGGAAGACCCTCCTCGCGAAAAAGCTCGCCGAGCGCATGTTCGGCGACGAGAAGGCCCTCATCCAGATCGACATGTCGGAGTACATGGAGAAGTTCAACACCTCGCGCCTGGTCGGTTCGCCTCCCGGCTACGTCGGCCACGAGGAGGGCGGGCAGCTTACGGAACGCGTTCGCCGCCGTCCGTACTCGGTGGTGCTTTTCGACGAAGTCGAGAAGGCCCATCCCGACGTCCTCCACACGTTGCTGCAGATCCTCGAAGAGGGGCGTCTCACCGACGGCCAGGGCCGCTGGGTGGACTTCCGGAACACCATCGTGATCCTCACCTCGAACCTGGGCTTCGACTTCACCCGCAACACGAGCCTTGGCTTCGGGGGCGGCGCCTCCGGGGCTCAGGAGTACGAACGGCTCAAGCAGCAGCTCATGACCACCGCCAAGCAGATCTTCAAGCCCGAGCTCCTCAACCGGTTCGACGACGTGGTGGTCTTCCGCCAGCTCGATCGCGACGACGTCGGGAAGATCCTCGATCTCGAGGTCGGGAAGGTCGCCGCCCGCCTGGCGGAGAAGGGGGTCGCGCTCGAACTCTCGCCTTCCGCCCTGAAGTTCCTCGTGGACAAGGGATACGATCCCGCCCTGGGCGCCCGCCCGCTGCGGCGCGCCGTGGAACGCCACCTCGAGGATCCGCTTGCCGAGAAGTTCCTCCGCGACGGCATCTCCGGCACCTTCGTGGCCGAGGCCGAGGGCGACCGGCTGGTCTTCACGCCCAAGAAAAAACCGCGTTCCCGCAAAGCCGAGAAAGAAGACGTTCTCGTCTGATCCTTTCCCGATCCCCTCCCGGTACACCTCGAAACCCCAAGGACCTTCCGTCATGGCCAAAATCACCTTCATGGGCGCCGGTTCGACCATCTTCGCCCGCAACATCATCGGCGACTGCATGCTCACCGAGTCGCTTCGCGATTCCACCGTCGCCCTGTACGACATCGACGCCACGCGCCTGCGCGAGAGCAAGCGCATTCTCGACACCCTCAACGCGAACATCAACCAGGGCCGCGCGAAGATTCGCGGCTACCTCGGCGAGCCCAACCGCCGCAAGGCGCTCCGTGGCGCCGATTTCGTGGTGAACGCCATCCAGGTGGGCGGGTACGATCCTTGCACCATCATCGACTTCGAGGTCCCCAAGAAGTACGGGCTCCGCCAGACCATCGCCGACACGCTCGGCATCGGCGGAATCTTCCGCACCCTCCGCACTCTTCCGGTCCTGCTCGATTTCGCGCACGACATGGAGGCGGTCTGCCCCGACGCGTGGATGCTCAACTACTCGAACCCGATGGCCATGCTCACGGGCGGCGTGCTGCGCGGCTCGTCCATCCGGGCCGTCGGGCTCTGCCACTCCGTGCAAGGGTGCGCCGCGTCGCTGCTGCAGACGGTCGGCCTCGACAAGAAATACCCGCCGTCCGAAGTCACCCAGCATGTGGCCGGCATCAACCACATGGCCTGGCTGCTCCGCGTCGAGCACCGGAAGCGCGATTTGTACCCCGAGATCAAGCGCGCCGCCGCCGCGCTGCTTCGGAAGGCCCGCAAGACGGGCGATCCGAAGAAGTGCGCGAACCTCGTGCGCCTTGAGATGATGCTGCAGGTTGGCTACTACATCACCGAGAGTTCCGAGCACCTCGCCGAATACACCCCCCACTTCATCAAGGCGGCGCACCCCGGCCTCCTCTCCGAGTTCAACATCCCGCTCGACGAATATCCGCGCCGCTGCATCGCGCAGATCGAAGAGTGGAAGACGATGAGCAAGGAGATGGTGGGAGATCCCCATCTCACCCATCGGCGCACGGGCGAATACGGTTCCTACATCATGGAATCGATGGAAACCGGCAAGCCCGCGCAAATCGGCGGGAACGTCCTGAACCGCGGCCTCATCCCCAACCTCCCGCCTCTCGCCTGCGTGGAGGTGCCGTGCCTGGTGGACGCCAACGGCGTGCAGGGGTGCTACGTGGGCGACCTCCCCGAGCCTTGCGCCGCCTACAACCGCACGAACATCAACGTGCAGCTCCTGGCCATCGAAGCCGTGCTGGAACGCCGCCGCGACCGCATCTACCAGGCCGCCCTGCTCGATCCGCACACTGCCGCCGAGCTCACGATCGACCAGATCCGCAACCTCTGCGACGACCTCATCGAGGCCCACGGCGACTGGATGCCGACGTTCCGGTAGGCCGCCGGATTCCGCCCGGCGTCACCCGCCTGTCCCGACGGCGCGGAATTCCACGCCGTCGAGGCGGAGACCGTCGCAGCAGATGGCCTGGAAGGGCTCCGGGTCGGGTGTTTCCACCTGCACATCGTGGAACGCCATGCCCTGGACGGGCGTGGCGGGCGTGCCTTGAAGCCGGATTCCGCGCTTCCCGCGGAAGCGGCAGTGGGAGAAGCGCATCCCCCCGAGCCGGCGGAGGGCGAACCCTTCCCACAGGTCGATCCGGACGGGGTGTCCCCCGCTGTCGATGGCGACGTTGTCGAAGGCGATGTCGCTCACGTCGAGCGGTCCTTCGGTGGTGAAGCACGAGGGGACGTAGCGCTGCGGGTTCTGGGTGGCGACGCCGTTCCCGCGGCAGGTGACGACCAGGTTCGAGAACCGGGCATGGCGGATGATGCCGTCGCCGGGGCATCCGATGCGCACGCCCTGGCACCAGCTGTCCAGGACGCAGTTCGCGACGACGATGTTCTCGCAGGCGTCCGTCCGGTTTCCGCCGGTGCGGCAGAAGCCGAGGTTGCGGAGCACGAGGCAGTCGTCGCCCGTGCGGAAGAGGCTGTCGGAGACGGTCACGTCGCGGCAGGCGTCGAAGTCGATGCCGTCGTTGTTGATCATGCGCTGGTCGCCTTGGACGCGGATGCCGCGCACGGCCACCTGTTCGCAGCAGATCAGCCAGAAGGTCCAGCAGGGGGAATCGACGAACGAGGCGTCGGCGAAACGCACGCGGCGGCACCGGTACATCATCACGAGGCGCGGGCGGGGCGTGGGGGGCTTGCGGTAGAAGCATCCGCCCCAGGAGGTGTCGGAGGTGTCGTAGAAGGCGGGACCGGCGCCGTTGATCTCGCCGGGTCCGGTGATGGCGATGTCTTCGGCGTCGGTCGCGCGCACGAGGCACTGCGTGCACCCTTCGGTGGTGGTGGGGAGGAAGGCGAGATCCGGTGCGCCGAAGGATTCGTAGTGCGCGAGATCCGTGCTTCCCTGCAGGCGGCATCCCGGGGCGAGATGCAGTTCGACATGGCTTCGGAGGGTGAGGGTGCCGGTGAGGAAGACGCCTGCGGGGCACGCCACGCGGCCGCCGCCCGCTGCGGACACGGCGTCGATCGCGGCCTGGAGGGCCTTCGTGCAGAGCGTCTTGCCGTCTGCGACGGCGCCGAAGTCGAGGGGGGAAACGTCCATGGTGAATTCTCCTGGAGGGGGCGGATGGGAAGGTTCCGTGCGGCGGCTCACGCGGGATCGTCCCGGGAGGGAGGCAGGGTGTCCGCCCGGCGGAGGCTGTCGGGGCCGAGCCGCTTCCGGATGTCGTCGATGGCGTGGGAGAGGGTTTCCTGCCGTTCACGGTCCGGGGCGGGGTCGTCGAAGAGGGTCATTTGCTCGCACCGGTCGTCCACGAGACCGGCGACGCCGAAGCCGATCAACCGCACGGGTTTCGGCTTGGGTTCCGCGTCGAAGAGGGCGAAGGCCGCTTCGCGCAGGGAATGGTCGTCGCAGGCTGGCGGGGAGAGCGGGCATTGCCGGGTGATGGTTTTGAAATCGGCCCAGCGGAGTTTGATGCGTGCGAGTCCGGCATAGCGTCCGTCGTTGCGGAGGCGCGCGCCCACGCTGTCCACGAGCGCGGCGAGGGCGCGCCGCACGCGGGCGATGTCGGAGACGTCGCGGAGGAAGGTGTGTTCGCGGGAAAGGCTTTGTTCGACGGTGTCGGGGGCGAGTTCGCGGGGGTCGTCGCCGAAGGCCAGCTTGAGGAGGTGGCCGGCCGTGTGGGCGCCCACCTGGGAGGCGAGGCGGACGGCGTCGGCGCGCTGGAGGTCGCCGATGGTCCGGTAGCCGTGCCTGTGGAGCGACTCTTGGAGGACGCGCCCCACGCCCCAGATCTTGCCGGCCGGGAGGGGGGCCAGGAAGGCGGCGATGGCGGCCCGCCCTTCGGGGACGACGGTGAGGCCGTCCGGTTTGTCGAGCTCGCTGGCGAGTTTCGCGAGGAACATGTTGCAGGCGACGCCGATGGACGCCGTGAGGCGGAGTTCGTCCCGGATCGCGGCGCGGATGCGCCGGGCGATTTCGGGACCGTCGCCGAAGAGCCGCCCTGCGCCGGACACATCCAGGAAGGCTTCGTCCACGGACACCTGTTCCACGAGCGGCGTGAAGCGTTCGAGGATTTCCATCACCTGGCGCGAGACGGCGGCATAGCGCGCCATGTCCGGCGGGAGGAAGATGCCGTGCGGGCAGCGGGCATAGGCTTCGCGCGAAGGCATGGCGGAGCGCACGCCGAACGCCCGCGCCTCGTAGGAGCAGGTCGAGACCACGCCACGCTGGTCGGGCGGAGCCCCTACGATCACGGGCTTCCCGCGAAGTCCGGGACGGTCGCGTTGCTCCACGGCCGCGAAGAATGCGTCCATGTCCACGTGCAGGATGATCCGTCTGGAATCCATGTTGGAAGGGGCGGCGGAGGCGAAGGGAACGGTGGAAGGCGCGGCGCGCCGCGGAAGAGCCGGGCGTCGGCCTAGTCCGTCTCGCTCGGCGGGACGGCGGGCGGCGGCGGCGGGGCGGGCGGTCCGGCGGCGTCCGACCAGTCGACGCGCCAGGCGGGGCGGCGGCGGAAGGGCGCATGGAAGGTGTTTTCGACGGCTCCGCGCGCCTCCATGGCCATCATGCAGGCGCGGGTGCACCCGCGCGCGCCGCACACGGCCTGCCCGGTGTTGTAGAGGTTGCGCGGCTTCTTGAAGAAGGGGCTCCACCAGCCGGGCTTGGTGCGATGGCCGAGGCAGAGGTTGTCCGTGTAGTCGGGCCGGCCGTCGTCGGCCGTCTTGAAATCGGCTCCGCGGAAGCAGACGTCGCAGCGCTCCATGTCCACATCCGCCCATTCCACGTCGTAGCCGCCGAGCTTCACCTTCACGGACTTGTCTGCGGGGATGGCATGGGCGGGGCAGGCGTTCACGCAGGCCATGCACCGGTTGCAGAGGGTTCCGGGTTTCATCACGGGATCGGGTTCAAGCGGGGCTTCGGTGATGATGATGCCCACGCGCTGGCGGGGGCCGAAGCGTTTCGTGAGGAACATCTTGCTCCAGCCGATTTCGCCGATGCCGCAGAGGTATCCGGCAATCCGCAGGTTCACCATCACGTCCGGATGGGCGCGGCCCGGGGCCACGGGAACGCTGTAGCGGTCGCGCAGGCGTCCCACCTGGTCGATGGCGCGCCAGTCGCTTTGGTGGCCGTAGGGGATGGCTTCGTAGCCGAAGTCTTCGATGGCCTTCGCGATGTTGATGACCGTCATCGGCATGTAGAGGTAGGTGATGCCGCCGTAGCCCATTGCGGAGTAGTTGCTGAAGAAGGTGCCTTCCTCGACGCCGCGGAGGCTGCCGCGCATCACGCGGAAGGCGACGGCGACGATGCTTTTCGCCTCGGGCATGATCTGCCGGGGATCCTGCTGGACGGGCGCGCCTTCCCAGCGGTCGATGCTTCCGATGCCGACGAGATCGGCGCCGCATTCGAGCGCCTTGCGCTTGACCCTTTCGGCGGTGAGTTCCTGTGCGGGCATGGTCAACTTCCTTTCAGATGGCGGAGAAGGGCTTCGTGGAGGAGGCCGTTCGAGGCGACGGACACCCCCGTGTGTACGTCCGGTGCGCCGGAGAGGTCGCTGAAGCGGCCGCCCGCCTCGCGCACGATGCAGGCGGCGGCGGCGCAGTCCCACGGCTTGTCCGAGGTCGAAACGACGGCGTCGAGGCGACCCGACGCGACGAGCGCGTAGCTGTAGGCGTCCATGAAGCCATAGGCGTAGTCGGCGGCGTCGAGGAGCTTCCGCAGGTTCGCGGCCGTCTTTCCGCCGCCTGTCCTGGGGCCGAGGCCGGCGAGCATGGCACGGTCGAGCGACGGGGTCCGGGAGACGCGGATCCGCCGCCCGTCGCGGAAGGCGCCGCGGCCTTTGGCGGCGGTGTAGCATTCGCCGGACACCGGGAAGAACATGCAGCCCACGACCATCTCGCCGGCCTCTTCGAGGGCGACGAGCACGCTGTAGGTGGGGATGCCGCGCAGGAACGGGCGCGTGCCGTCGAGGGGATCGACGATCCACCGGCGCCCGCTGGAGCCGGCCACCTCGCCGCACTCCTCGCCGAGCAGCCCGTCCGAGGGGAAGGCGTCCAGCAGCAGGCGGGAAAGGATCGCCTCGCTTTCGCGGTCGAGGCGGGTGACGGGCGAACGGTCGCCCTTGAGTTCCACGGCGGGGAGTTTGCGGCTGCCGTCGAGCAGGTGGCGTCCAGCCGCGCGGGCGGCGGCTTCGGCGGTCTCCAGCTCGCGGCGATAACGGGACGACGGGCGGGAGGGGGCGCTCTCGCGTCGCGGCTTGGCGGGTCGTGGCGTTGGATCGGTCTTCATTCGGGGCGGGGCGGGGTGGGGTGGGGTGGGGTGGGGTGGGGTGGGGGAGGCGGGTCATTCGCGGAACAGGAGGTCCATCAGGCCACTGCCGGAAAGGCGTCCGAGCGAACCGCCGAGGCAGGCGAACTCATCGAAGGTCTGCACGGGATCGGGTGCCCAGCCGGGACGTCGCACGGATACGGGGACGGGCGTGCGGGTGTGGCGTCCGAGCGCGACCGGAACGGGGTGGTCGGGAAGCACGGCGTAGGTGATGTCGTCGCCTGCGCCGGCCATCGTGCGCCCCACCAGCCGGCGGTCGAAATCCTCGATGGCCCGGAGCTTCAGCTTCAGGTTCCTGGCGTGCGAGACCTCGTCGATGGCCTCGACGTGCAGGTACACGAAGTCGTATTCCCGGATGGCTTCGATGGCGGCATCCGCCTTGGCTTCGTAGTCGGTGTCGATGTAGCCGGTTGCACCGGGCACGCGGATGACATCCATGCCCAGCGAACGGCCGAGGCCGTTGATGACGTCCACGGCGGAGATCACCGCGGCGCGGATGCCGTAGCGCTTCGCGAGGGAATGGATGGCGCCGGCCCTCCCGCCGCTCCACGGCCAAATGCCGTTCGCGGTCCGTCCGTTCAGCACCACGAACGCGCGGGCGACGAGGTCGCGGAGAGTCGCGGCAGTCCGTTCGCCCGCCGGCGCGGTGGCGTGCGGGAGATTCGCCGCCACGAGATCGCCGGCGTGGTCGTCCGGCTTTTCACACTTCACGTCCGCGGTGAACCCGGCGCCGCGCAACACCAGGAGACAGCGATAGCTCACGCCCGGATAGAAGCGGACGACATCGCTGGCGAGGGCCTGGTTCAGCAGCGCGACGGTTTCCGCGGCGTCCTCCTGGGAGATGTGGCCGCCCGAGAAATCGGCCAGCCGCCCATCGGGGGAGACGCTCACGAGGTTCACGCGGAAGCAGAGGGAGTCGGCGGGCAGCGAAAGGGCCTGGCCGGCGGCCTCGAGCGGGCCGCGCCCACAGAACTCGGTGGAGAGGTCGCAACCGAGCACGGACATGTTGGCGACATCGCTGGAGGTGGGGAAGCCTTCCGGAAGGGTGACCATCGTGCCGCTGCGCCCTTCGCGGGCGATCCGGTCGATCGACGGCGTGGCGGCGGCCTGGAGCGGCGTGCGCCCGCCCAGTTCGGGGATGGGTTCGTCGGCCATGCCATCGCCGAGGAACAAGAGGGTCTTTCGAGTTGCGTCCATATCGCGGAAGGGTACCACGCCCCGCGATGCGGGGTCAATTCCGGGATGGCGGATTGCCGTGACCGGACCATCCTGCTATAGTGCGCGGCAATGGATTGGAATTCGACATCCCTCGATGCCTCGCGCTGCAACTGGACGACCGTGCCGTGCGACCGGGAGGCGGCGCGCCGTCTTTCGGATGCGCTGCCCATCCCGGAACACATCGCGGGTCTCCTCGTCTCGCGCGGGGTCGCGGAGCCGGAAGCGGCGCGCCGTTTTCTTCGGCCCTCGCTGTCCCAGTTGGGCGACCCGCTCCTCTTCCCCGGGATGGACGAGGCCGCGCGACGGATCGCCCGCGCCATCGCCGCCGGGGAGCGGATCGTCGTGTTCGGCGATTTCGACGCGGACGGCGTGGGCGCCTGCGCCATCCTGGGCGGCGTGCTCTCGGAGCTGGGCGCGAAGGCGGACATCTTCCTCCCCGACCGCCTCTCCGAAGGATACGGCCTCACCGCCGCCGCCTGGGAGCGCTGCCGGGCGGCCTCCCCGGACGTCCGACTGCTGGTCACGGTGGATTGCGGCATCACCAGCGCCGGCCAGATCGACGCCATCCGCGCCGAAGGCGTGGACGTGGTGGTGACCGACCACCACATGCCGGGCGACGACCTCCCGCGCGGCTGCATCCTCGTGAACCCCCATCTTGGCGCGACGCCCGGCTCGGAACACCTTTGCGGGGCCGGCGTGGCCTTCAAGCTCGCGCACGCCCTCGTGAAGCGCGACAAGCTCGAACGCGGCCTCGACCGGCCCGCCACCGACCTGCGCGAATACCTGGACGTCGTGGCCGTGTCGACCATCGCGGACGTCGTGCCGCTCGTCGGCGAAAACCGTCTCCTCGCCTGCGCGGGGCTGAACCGCCTCCGCACCCGTCCCTCCCAGGGGATGTTCGCGCTGATGGACAAGGCGGGGCTCGCCTCCGAAGAGGTCGGTGGCGTGAACGTGGCCTTCCGTCTCTGCCCGCGTATCAACGCCGCCGGGCGGATGGGGTCCGCCCTCGCCGCCTACGAGCTGCTCACCGCCACCGATCCCGACCGCGCCCGCGAACTCGCCGTGCGCCTCGACCATCGCAACGCCGAACGCCATTCGATCGAGCAGGACGTGCTCGATGCCGCCCGTGAAAGCCTCCGCGCGCGCGGATTCGATCCCGACCGCGAAGGCGCCGTGGTGGCCGACGGCGGCGCCGACTGGCATCCCGGGGTGCTGGGCATCGTCGCGTCCCGCTTGTCGGAGGAGTTCCAGCGGCCTGCCGCCGTCATCGCCTTCGATGCCGAGGGAAACGGGCGTGGCTCCCTCCGCGCCGGAGATGCGGGTGATTATGACATCCTCGCGGCGCTCTCCGGCTGCGAGGCATTCCTCGAACGCTTCGGCGGCCACCGCCGCGCCGGCGGCTTCGGCCTCCGACGCGGACAGCTCGACGGATTCCGCGAGGCCTTTTCCGCGGCGTGCCGCGACCAGGCGGGCGGCGCCGCGTGGGCGCAAGCCACCCTGTCCATCGACGGATGGCTTGATCCTTCCGAGGTTTCGCTCGAGTGGATCGACCCCCTTTCCTCCCTGGAGCCCTTCGGCGAGGGCAATCCCGAACCCGTCTGGGGATTCCGGGGGCTTTCGTTCGCCTCCCCTCCCCGCGCCGTGGGCGCCGACGGCGCGCACCTGCAGGCGAACTTCCGGAAGGACGGCGCCACCCTCCCCGCGATCGGCTTCGGGATGGGCTCGCTCTTGCCCGCATCGCTGGACGCGGCCGCGGCGGGCCGCACCGTCGATGTCGTCGCCGTGGTCCAGGCCAACGCCTTCAACGGAAGCGTCTTCCCCCAGCTCAACCTCCGCGATCTCCGCATCTCCTCCTGACGCTTCGGCGAGCCCCCCCCCGCAGCGGATCGAAGGCGAGGCGCCCCCGCCGCATTTTCCCGAGAAAAGTGCCGCCCCGGCTTGAAGTCCGGCCGGCGTCTTCGGTATAGTACCTCCCGACGGGGCGGCCGCACGGGATGCGCGCGCCCCCGAGAGCCGTCTTCCCTTTCGCCCACACCATCCTGGAGCCCCCATGATCAAGACCTTCGACCTTTCCGGAACCTGGCTCGCCCGCTGGAACGACGGGCAGCGCAACCGCCCCGACTACGCCCGCCGCGACGTCACGGACACCCGCCGCTACATCGAAGCGCAGGTCCCCGGCGAAATCCACCTCGATCTCGAACGCGCCGGCCTCATCGGCGACGTGCACGTGGGCACGAACGCCCTCTCCGCCCGCTGGGTGGAAGAGTGCTTCTGGAACTACCGGCGCGAATTCGCCGCCCCCGCCGGAGCCCTGGAGGCGAAGCACGTCTGGCTGCACTTCGAACAGCTCGACCTCGTCGCCTCGATCTTCCTGAACGGCGTCGAGATCGGCCGCCACGAGAATGTCTTCTACCCCTGCCGCATCGATGTCGCCGGAAAGCTGCGAAGCGGGAAGAACGTCCTCGCCGTAACCCTCGACAGCGGCCTCTTCTCCGTGGCCGAGAAAACCGCCGACGGGATGGGCGTGGGCGACGACGCGAAGCTCCACAAGCGCATCTGGCTCCGCAAGCCCCAGTGCCAGTTCAACTGGGACTGGAGCATCCGCCTCGTGAACGTCGGCATCACCGGCGGCGTCCGCCTCGAATGGTGCGACGACCCCGTCCGCCTCGACCAGTTCGTGCCGCTCGCCTCCCTCTCCCCGGACCTCGGGACCGGCCATGTCCGCGCCCGCCTCTTCGTCGAGGGCCTCGGCGCCGGCGACGTCCCCGCCACGCTGGTCGTTTCCCTCCCGGACCGGAAGCTCCGGGTGGAGAAGGAGGTCGTGGTGAAGCCCGGACTCGCCGCCGTGGAAGCCGGGTTCGACGTGCCCGATCCCGAACTCTGGTGGCCTGCGGGCCACGGCGCCCAGCCCCTCTGCGAGGTGCAGGCCGCGCTGGAGGTCGCCGGCAAGGAAATCGGCCGCGCCTCGAAGCGCGTCGGCTTCCGCCGCGTGGTGGTCGACCAGTCGCCCCGCGCCATCGGAGGCCGCCATTTCATCCTCGAGGTAAACGGCCGCCGCATCTTCGCCAAGGGCGGCAATTTCGTCCCGGCCGACATGATCCTGATGCTCGCCGGCCGCAAGCGCATGGACACGCTCACCGATCTCGCCCTCGAGCAGAATTTCAACATCCTGCGCGTCTGGGGCGGCGGCCGGTACGAAAGCGACGACTTCTACGACCTCTGCGACGAGAAGGGCCTGATGGTCTGGCAGGATTTCATCTTCGCCTGCGGGAAGTTCCCCGACTACGACCGCGCCTTCCATCGGAATGTCGTGGCCGAGGCCCGCTGGAACATCCGCCGCCTCGCCCCCCACGCCAGCCTCGTGGTGTGGTGCGGCAACAACGAAATGGAGTGGGGCACCTGGCACTGGGGCTACGAGGATTCGGGCTTCACGTCCACCGACTACCGCCTCTTCCACCTCACCCTCCCCCGGCTGCTCAAGGAAGACGACCCGGATCGCTACTACCAGCCGTCCTCCCCCTATTCGCCCGGCATCGAAGAGCCCAACTCCGACACCTCCGGCGACCAGCACCCCTGGTTCATCGGATTCCACGACGTGGACTTCCGCAAGTACCGCGACAAGGATTCCACCTTCCCGAACGAAGGCGGCATGCTCGGCCCCTGCTCGCTGCCCACCATCCGCGCCTGCCTGCCGGAGGGCCAGCGGTTCCCCCACTCGTTTGCCTGGGAGTTCCACGACAATTCCATCGCCACAAGCGAAGAGCCGTGCCCCTCCGACCGGATGACCTCCTTCTGGCTCGGCAAATCCGTCGACGCGATGTCGCTGGAGGAGTACGCCTACTGGGCCGGCCTCGTCCACGGCGAGGCGCTCCGCGAGTACTGCGACAACTTCCACCGCCGCCTCTTCGACACCGCCGCCGCCATCTTCTGGATGTACAACGACAATTGGCCGATGGTGCGCAGCTGGACCACGGTCGACTACTACTGCCGCCGAACGCCGGCCTTCCACCCCGTGCGGCGCGCCATGGCCCCCGTGTGCGTCGTGCTCGTGGAGCAGGAGGGGGAAATCCGCGTCTACGGCATCAACGAGACCCCGAAGCCCGTCGAAGGCGAACTCGACTATGGCGTGGTCGCCCTCGCCGGCTCCTACCCGCTTCGGAAGCGGGAGCCGGTCGTGTTGCCCCCCAACGCCTCCACCGTGATCGCGGCCTTCCCCGCCGCGAAGTGGACGAAGCGTACCGCCACCATCGCCTTCGCCATGCTCTGGAAGGGCGACAGGCTCGTCGCGCGCAACCGTCTCTTCAACCCGACGTTCCGCGAGATGGCCTGGTCAAAGCCCGTCCTCGCGGTACGCCTGGAGAAGGGCGAAGCGGTCTTCGAAAGCGATGTTTTCGTCTGGGGCGTGTGCCTCGACCTGGACGGGGAAACGAAGCTCGCGGACAACTTCTTCGATGTCTTCCCGGGCGTGCCCTATCGCATGAAGTGGACGCGCAAACGCCCTCCGGAGGTGCTGTACGTCGGCAACCTCGTGAAACGGTAGCCGATCCGCCGCCCCGCCATGAGCAGCCCTCTCCCTCCCGGGGAACGCCTCGTCCGCTGTCTGACCGGAGGGGATGTCGACCGCGTCCCCTTCGGCGTCAACCTCGGCTGGGTGCCGTGGGGTGACACCGAAGCCCGATGGAAGGAGCAGGGCGCGCCTGCGGACCTCCGTCTCGCCGCGTACTTCCAGTACGACCTCGGCTTCCTCTGTCCCGACCGCATCGAATGCGGCATGTTCCCCCACTTCGAGGAGAAGATCCTCGGGGAGAACGACGAGGAGATCGTCGCGCAGGATTGGCGCGGCGTCGTCTGCCGCAGCCGCAAGGATGGCAACAGCATCCCGCATTTCGAGGGGTGGCCCGTCGCCACGGCGGACGACTGGGAGCGCGTGAAGCGCGAGCGGCTGCGCATCGAGGACGCCGACCGGCGCGTCGCGGCACAGGACTGGGACGCCTTCCGGACTCGCCTCCGCGCCACCGGCGAAGCCGTGCAGGTGGGCAACTTCCCCTGGGGCGTCTTCGGCACGCCGCGCGATATCCTGGGCCTCGAGACGCTGATGGTTTCCTTCTACGAGCAACCGGAGGTCGTCCGCGACATCATGGAACACATGACCTCGCTTTGGCTTGCGGTGTGGGAACGCGTCGCCGCGCACGTGCGCATCGACCACATCCACATCTGGGAGGACATGTCCGGCAAGCACGGCTCGCTCGTCTCCCCCGCGATGGTCGGCGAGTTCATGATGCCCTGCTACGACCGCATCCGCGACTTCGCCGCAGCCCACGACGTGCGCGTGATGTCGGTGGACACCGACGGCGACTGCTCGCAACTGGTCGAGATCATGACGCGCCACGGCGTGAACATGTTCTTCCCCTTCGAGGTGCAGGCGGGCAACGACATCCTCGCCTACCGCTCCCGATACCCCGAACTGGGCATCCAGTGCGGCCTCGACAAACGCTGTCTCGCCGGCACCGCGGAAGACGTCGACCGCGAAGTCGCACGATGCGAGGCCATGCTTGCGCACGGTCGCTATGTCCCCGGCTTCGACCACCTCATCCCGCCCGACGCGCGCTGGGAACGCTTCGAACAGGCCGCCAGCGCCATCCGCGCCCTTTGCCTCCGTCCGCGGTGACCGAATTCGCGGCATGCCGCGCGGCGCATGGCGCCCGCAGGGTCGACGGCGGCGCCGTACGCCCAGCTGCGCCCCTTGAACAAGGCCTGCTTGTGCCAGACATAGCGGTGCATGTTTGGCGCGACGGGCGGCCTGGTCCATTCCCAGTCCCATTCAAGACCTGCGGTTAGGTCGATGCCGTCGGCATCCTCCGCGATTTCCAGCACCTCGTCGCCGGACGACCAGAAGTTGTAGAGGACGGGGGCGGCGTCGGCGAAGCGCCCGCGCCAGGCGAGCCCGGCGCGGTCGTCGTCGGGGAAGGCCGCGGAGTTCGTGAAAAGCTGGCAATAGTTGGCCGACCAGGTGCGGGGCAGGTAGCCGCGCCAGTCGGGGTGCAGCAGGCGGTTGAGGGCGTTGGTGCGCTCGTCGACCATCGCGGCGTCGAAGGCCTCGGCGGGCACCGCGCCGTTGAGGGCGAAGAACTTGTCGGCCTGCATCCCGTGGTCGGCGATCGCGGCGGAGGTGAGCATGCAGCCGAGGCTGTGCGCCATCACGACGACCTGCGACTGGTTCGCCGCCTTGACCGCGTTGACGCGAGCGGCGTAGCCGGCGGCGGTCGCGAAGGCGTTGTTGACGTTGCCCGCGTAGGCGATCCTCGACCCCGTGTCGGAACTCCAGGTCACGGAGTGGAAGCGCGCGCGGCCGCCTTCCTGCCACAGCCGCTTGAAGAACTCCGCCCCCCACGCCCGCGCATCGTTCTCCGACACCCGGAAGCCGTGCGCCATGAAAACGTCAACGTTGGCGAGTTCCGAATCGGGCAGGCCGGACGGCTCATGCAGACGGTTCGGGAATGAAGGGCGCGCCCGGAAGTTGTGCCAGCGGTACATGTCCTCGACGCAGGAGACGCGCAGGGGCAGGGACTTCTCCAGGATCTTCCTGCCGTCCCGCCAGATTTCAAGGACGAGGGGCTCGGTGGTCTCGGCGCGGCCCTCGACGAGGATGACGCCCTTGGACGGGTCGGCGCGGACGGCATCGACGAAGGTGCCGGGGAGCGTCACGCCGCCGGCGGTGATCTTGCGGATGACGGCGGAGGCGAGGCCCGCGACGTCCGAAACGAGGAAGGCGCCGGCGTCGTTGGTGGAGAGCGCGGTCGGGACATAGGCGAGCGCAGTGTTTTTCTGGCTCAGCCTGACCTCGATCTCGCCGCCGGGCGTCGCGTCGAGGTGGGCGAGGGCTTCGCCGATGTCCAGCCACACGGGGAAGAAGTCCGGCAGGTCGGCGCGGCCGTTGACGCGCCTGTCCCCGAAGTTGGCCTTGGACAGCCAGCCGGAGGACTGGCCGGGCAGGTCGCTTCCGCCTTCCGCGACGTCGCCCTTGTCCGCGTCGTCGTTGAGCCAGAGGCGGAAGGTGGCCCCGGACGCTTCGGCGGAGGAGATCGTCCGGTCGCGGTTGTAGTCGGGGACGAGGCCGGCGCGGACGACGGTGAGCCGGGCGGTCTTGCCGTCGGCGTGGAAGGTGTCGCTTTCTTCATGGAAGCCAAGGATGCCGCCGGGGTCGTCGGCGAGGACGGCCATGCCGGGGACGGAGGCGTCCGGGGAGAACTCGAGCGTGTAGTCGTAGTCGGGGCGGGGGGCGCCGTCGTAGTCGGGGTCGGTGGCGGCGTGCCCGAGCGCGACCTCGTAGGTCGCCCCGGCGGCAAGCCTGACGGTGAGCGGGTCGGGCTGGCCGAACGCGCGGTTCACCAGCGTCCAGCCGGGGCGGGTGTCGCCGGATACCGGGGTGACCGTCAGGCGGTATTTTTCGGAGTGGCTGCCGCTCTCGTCGCCGAAGAGGATCGTGAAGGGGACGACCTCGCGGGGCTGGCTGTCCAAGTCGTCGAGCGGGTCGGAGCCCTGGCCGATCTCGTCGCCGTCCCGGACGCCGTCGCCGTCGGTGTCGGGGTTGAAGGGGTCGGTGCCGTCGGTCTCCTCCCCGGCGTTGGTGCGCCCGTCGCCGTCGGGGTCTTCGTCCGCGCCGTTGCCGGCGATGCCGTCGGTGTCGTTGTGGACGAACGGGCTCATGCCGCTGGCGAGCTCGAAGGCGTCGGAGAGGCCGTCGCCGTCGGTGTCCGAGGCGAGAGGGTCGAGCCCGGCGGCGGTCTCGTCGGCGTCGCCGATCCCGTCGCCGTCGCTGTCGGCGCGGAGCGGGTCGGTGCCGGTGCCGAAATGGTAGGCGATGGAGAGGCCGGGGAAGACGGCGGGCTGGTGCCTGGAATAGGCGAGCGTGGTGTACGGGGCTCGGGCCTCCAGCCGTGCGTTGCGCCCGTCGCCGCGCCCGGCGGCGGCGGGGAAGACGACGTCGGCGCGGTCCGGGACGCCCTCCTGGAAAATGACCTGGAACGAGACGAGGTGGTTCGTGGTCGCGCCGCCGGAATGGAACCCCATGTTTTTGTATTCAACGACGCAGTACCGCGCGCCGTTGGTCGCGATGTCCGCGAGCGTGACCGATGAGCCGAGCCCGGCGGGATAGGCCTTCAGGTTGTCGCGGAAGGCATCCAGTTGAAGGACGCTGTCCGAAAGGTATCCGTATGCGGCCGACCGGCCCAGTTCGACGAAGCCGTCGATCCCGACGCAGACGTTGGAGCAGACGGTGCCGTGGATCTCGACCGGGAAGGGCAGCGGCAGGACGGCCTGGCCGGAGTCGGGGTCGTCCATCAGCGCGAGGACGTTCGTGCCGCCGGGGACGGCCAGCGGCGGCAGCCCCGCGCCGATCCACCCCGCTTCCCCGTGGTCGCCGAGGCCGTCGCCGTCGGTGTCCGCCAAGTGCGGGGAGGTGCCCAGCGCGGCCTCGCGCAGGTTGGGGATGTGGTCGCCGTCGGGGTCGGCGCCGGGGTCGGGGTCGGCGGCGTCGAGCGGGTCGAAGCCATGCACGTCCTCCCACCCGTCCTTCATGCCGTCGCCGTCCGTGTCTTGTTTCCGGGGATTGGTCCCGCGCGCGATCTCCTCGCCGTCGTTCAGCCCGTCGCCGTCCGTGTCGGGGTCCAGCGGGTCGGAAGTCGGGGAGCCGCCGACCTCCGCGCCGTCCGTGCGCCCGTCGCCGTCGGTGTCGGGGTCGCGCGGGTCGGTGCCTTTATAACGCTCGTTTTTGTTGGACAGCCCGTCTCCGTCGGCGTCGGCGGGGCCGTCGGACGGGTCGGACGGGTCGAAGCCGTGCGCGGCCTCCCACCCGTCCGGCATGCCGTCGTTGTCGGTGTCGGCCTTCAGCGGATTCGTTCCGGCGGGAATCTCGTCATGGTCGTCCAGCCCGTCCCGGTCCGAATCGCGGTGGTAGGGATCGGTCCCGAGCGCGGCCTCCGCGCCGTCCGAGAGGCCGTCGCCGTCCGTGTCCCAGTCGTTGGGATTCGAGGCGTGCCCGCGAGTCCCGAGATATTCCTCCGCGAAGGAGAGGCCGTCGCCGTCGCAGTCCGAGAGGCCGTCGGACGGGTCGAGCGGGTCGAACTCCGGCATCCGCCGGAACTCCCAGCCGTCGCCCAGCCCGTCGCCGTCGGTGTCGGGGTCGAGCGGGTCGGTGCCGGCATCCGCCTCGTCGCCGTCCGCAAGGCCGTCGCCGTCGGTGTCGTAACCAAACGGGTCGGTGCCGAGGGCAAGCTCCGCGCCGTCGTCCAGCCCGTCGGCGTCGGTATCGGGGTCGAGCGGGCCGGTGCCGATCCCGAAGCGGTATTCCAGCGCGAGGCCGTCCGCGACGGACGCCGTGTCGCGTGAAAACTGGAGCGCCTGCGGGACCGTCCGCGCCCCCAGCGTGGCCGAGCGCCCGTCGCCGCGGCCGTTGGCGTCCCGGTAGAACACGCGGAAGCGGTTCGAGACGCCCTCCTCGAAGACCAGCTGGAACGAGACGAGGTTGTTCGTGGTCGCACCGCCGGAATGGAAGCCCGCGTTTTTGTATTCGACGACGCAGTGGAGGTGGCCGTTTGTCACGACATCCGCCAGCGTGACGGCGGAACCCAGCGCGGGGTAGAGGCGCAGGTCGTCCCAGAACCCGGCGGCGAGCAAGCCGCAGCCGGACGGCATGTGCGCACGGCCCATGTCGCCATTGGCGTACCGCCCGGTGCCGATCGTCCCGGCCCCCGGGAAGAATCCGGCGATCCCGTTGGCGTTGGCCGACAGGCTGGTCAGGACCCGCCCCCCGAAGAAGAGCGGGAACGGGAGCGCCCCCTCCGCGCAGCCATTGTCCATGTCGGACGCGAACCGCGCGGTCAGGTCCGTCCCGCCCGACGCGTCGAACCACCGGAAAGCCGTCGCCGCGACCGACGGCGGGCCGTATTCCTCCCCGTCCGTGAGGCCGTCGTCGTCGCTGTCGCTATCGCGCGGATCCGTCCCCAGCGCGGCCTCCAGGGCGTTCGGAAGCCCGTCGCCGTCGGGGTCGGCGCCGGGGCCGTCGCTCCCGTCGAGCGGATCCAGCCCCAGCGCGATCTCCGCGCCGTCGGGGCGGCCGTCGTCGTCCGTGTCGGCGTCGTCCGGGTCGGTGAGATGGACCCAGGTCTCCAGCGCGTCGGAAAGGCCGTCGCCGTCCGCGTCGACGAGCGAGGCGGCGCGGAAGAACGCGGAGGCGGACGCCTCCGCATCGAACGGCGCGGCGACGTTGGTGTAGGCCACGCCGGAGACATAGAGGGAGTCCGCCGTGTTCGTGACGGCCGGCCCGTCGGGATCCGCCTGCTGCGCGGGCGGGAGCAGGTTCAAGGGGATCGAGTTGGACGCGGAGCCCCCGGACGGCTCGACCGGGATCTGCGCCAGCGGATGCCACGCGGTGCCGCCCGCCGCGTTCGTCGCGTCGAGGCGCGGCGCGCAGAGGATGTCCAGCCGGTTCCCCGGCAGCGGATGGTTCTCCGGCCACGCCAGGGCGAGCTGCACGGAGTTGGAGTCCACCCGGATGCCCGTGAACCGCAGCCCGTTCGTCCCGCCCGTCCCGCCTCCGCCCGGCGGGTTCCAGAAGCTCCGCCGCGCCTCCGCGTAGGCGCCGAGGTTGGTCGCGTCGACGAAATGCCACTCCATCTCGACGTGCGACGGCAGCAGCAGCAGGCGCGTGAAGTCCAGCGCGGACTGGGAGAGGCCGTTCGTCGGCGCGTCCGGCACGCCGTGCAGCTCCGCGATCCAGTCCGGGGCGTAGCCCGCGCCGGACAGCGGCGGCAGCGCGTCGAACGGGGAGCCGCCCGCGTCGTGGAAGCCGATGACGCCGCTCGCGTCGTCCGTGCGCAGCGTGACGGGGAAGATCTCGACCCCGCCGAAATTCGTCGCCGCGAGCCCGTCCAGGAACCCCGCGCCGAATCCGTTCGTGGCGGCCGCCGTCCGGTCGACCGTCCCGCCCCACACCGTGAGGGCGCGGTTCGTCACGGGGAAGAACAGCCCGACGCCCGACGCCTGCCCCCGTTCGTACGCCAGCGCCAGATCCGTCTTGTTGTGCGGCTCGCCCGCAAATCCCGGAGAGGGGAAGCCCGCCTGCGCCTGCAGGGACGCCACCGGCACAAGAGCCGCCGCGACGATCGCGATGCGCTTGTTCATATCCACTGCCATCCCATGGGGCAGGCCGGCGACCCGCCGGATCCCATGGCGACACACAGTATGCGGGGCGGGGGGAAAAAAGTCAGCCCTGAAATTCGGAAAAAAGCGCCGGCGTCGGAGGCGTCCGCCTCGCTTCGACAAGCGAGGGGGAGGCGCGCCGCTCTTCGGGATCGCTTGACTTGCCTGCGATCCCGATGTACTCTTTCCGCATCCTTTCTGCCGACGTCATATCTTATTGGGCGACAAGGCTAGGGGACGTGCCGCAATCCGCGGGCCGACGATGTGCGCCCTGTCTTCTGCGACATCCCGGTCCTTTTCGAGTGGAAGGGTCCATCCCGCCCCTTTCTGAATTCCTCCAGGCAGAATTCCCTCCCTGCGACATCGTGCTCTCGGGGCATCCTACCACACGCCATGCAACATACTCCTTCTGCGTCCGCCGAAACGGACGCCCTGCGCTATCTTTTCGAGAGCGACCCGGAACACGTCTGGGCCGTGGATGAAATCGGCGCCATCCTCGGGTATCGCGGCAAGCGCCGCTCCCGTCTCGTGAAACTTCTCAAGGGACTGGTCGCGGAAGGCGCCGTCCAAGAACGCGCATCCGGACATTTCGCGCTGGGGAAGGGTGCCGGGTTGATCACGGGGCGCCTTTCCGCCGTGCGAAGCGGGAACGCCTACCTGGACGACCCCGCGTCCGGCCGTTCCTACCGGATTTCCGCGGAGGATCTCGCTACCGCGCTCCATGGCGACACCGTGGAGATCCGCCCCGTGGTCGGCGCCGCCGCCCGCGGCCACGCTTCCGCCGCCAAGGTCGTGCGCGTGGTGCGGCGCGCCGCCCGCGACATCGTGGGCACGCTTGTCAAGGCGGGCCGCACCCTGTACGTGCTTCCGCTCGACCCCATCTACCGCCGGGACTTCCGGGTGAAGGACGCCCATGGCGCGAAAGAGGGCGACCGCGTGGTCATCCGTTTCCAGGAGTGGGCCCATCGCGACGCCGATCCCGAGGCGGAGATCGTGGACGTGATCGGGCCTGCGTACAAGCCGTCCCTCGACACCGAGGCCGTCTGCCGCCAGTACGGACTTCCCGGCGACTTCCCCGCCAAGGCCGTGCGCGAGGCCGAGACCGTCTCCGGTCTCCTTGCCTCGCCCGGCAGGCGCGAGGACCTCCGCGACCTGTACACCCTCACCATCGACCCGCCCACCGCGCGCGATTTCGACGACGCCATCTCGATGACGCGCGACAAGCGCGGCCGCCGCGTGCTCGGCGTGCACATCGCGGACGTCGCGCACTTCGTCCGGAAGGGCGGGGCGCTCGATGCCGAGGCCCGCGAGCGCGGAACCAGCGTGTACCTCGTGGACCGCGTGATCCCGATGCTCCCCGAGCAGCTTTCCAACGGCGTGTGCAGCCTGCGCCCCGGCGAGGACCGCCTCTGCCTTTCCGCCTTCCTCGCCTTCGACGACGCCGGGAAGCAGGTGGCCTGCCGCTTCGCGAAGACCGTCATCCGGTCGCGCCTCCGCCTGGACTACGGGCAGGCCCTCGACATGATCGAAGGGCGCGCCGTGGCGGATCTTCCCGACCCGCCCGCCGAGGCGCTTGCCACCGTGCGCGCCGCCGACGCCCTCGCGCGCCAGCTTCGCGAAGCCCGCATGCGCGCCGGCGCCCTCGACCTCGAGGTGCCCGAGTGCGAGATCGTGCTGGATGCCGAAGGCCGCATGACGGGCGTGCGCCTCACGCCCTCCGACCCCTCCCACCAGCTCATCGAGGAGTGCATGGTGGCCGCCAACGAGGCCGTTGCCTCCGCATTGCAGTCGCGTGGCATCCGCATCCTCTCCCGCCTGCACGAGCCGCCGGACCCCGAAAAGATGGAGGAACTCTCCGCATCGCTCGCCGCTCTCGGCTTCCGTGCCGGGAGCCTCAAGGATCCGCGCATCCTCTCGCGCTTCCTCGCCTCCACTGCAGGCCACCCGCTGCGGGACCAGGCGCACACCCTCACCTTGCGCAGCCTGAAGCGCGCGGTCTACTCCGCGGACGCTTCCGGCCATTTCGGCCTCGCCAAGAAACACTACGCGCACTTCACGTCGCCGATCCGCCGCTATCCCGACCTCGTGCTGCACCGCCAGTTGGCCGGGCTCCTCTCCGGCGGCCCTTCGCGCGCCTCGCTGCCCGTTCCGCAGCTCGCCTCCCTCGCCGAACTCGCGACGGATCGCGAGCAGCGCGCCGACGACGCCGAGCGCGCCCTTCTTGAAATCAAGAAGTTCCGCTTCCTCCAGCAGCAGATCGATGATCGCTCCCTCGACACCTACGAGGCCGCCATCTCCCGCGTCACGAACTTCGGAATCTTCGTGGACGTCCGCGTGTTGCAGCTTGGCGGGCTCGTTCACGTCGGCGGTCTCTCCCGCCGCGCCCTCCGCTACGACCGCCTGAAGGAAACCCTCTCCGACGGCCGAACCACCTTCCGCGTTGGCGACGTCGTGCGGGTGCAGGTCGAGCGGGTGGACTTCGACCAGCGCCGCGTCGATTTCTCCTTGGCGGCCGAGGAGAAGCCTTCCCCGGGCCGGAAGCCTTCGCGCCGGAAGACTCCATCGAGGTCGTCGAAGGGGACGCCGCCGAAGAAACCCCCGAAGAAGATGCCTCGCAAGGGCGCCGTGAGGGGCAAGCGCCGTCCTGCGCGATAGGGCGGCGGCGGTTCGCGGGCGGGGCTCAGGCGCCGTCCGGCGCGGTTTCGCCTGCGTTGGCGCGCGAAACCGGGATCGTGAAAAGCCAGTCGTCGCCCAGGCGGCGCGCGGCGGGCGTCTCCAGCGCGAGGGCGTCCGCGAGGAGCAGGTCGAGCCCGGCGATTCCGGGGCGCGCCCTGGCGTCGCCCAGGAGTTTTGGCGCGTAGAAGAGGGCCAGTTCGTCCACCAGGCCGCTGCGCAGGAGCGAGCCGGCGAGAACCCCGCCGCCTTCGCAGAGCACGTGGAGCAGGCCTTCGTCGCCCAATCGGCGCAAGAGTGCGGGCAGGTCGATCTGTCGGGGCGCGTTGGGATCCGGCATCGTCCAGACGCGCGCGCCGCGGGCGGTCCATTCGCGCAGGCGATCGTGGGAAGGGGCAGACGCGGTGGCCACGACCGTGCGTGCCGCGGCGGCATCGCCGAGCACCCGGGCATGGGGAGGGATGCGCCCGCGGCCGTCCACGACCACGCGCCAGGCGTCGCGCGGCGCGCCGCGAAGCCGGCAAAGGAGGGAGGGGTCGTCCGCCCTCACCGTGCCGGCGCCGACCATCACGGCGTCGCAGCGGCGGCGGAGCCTCTGCACCCAGGCGCGGGCCTTGGGGCCGGTGATCCAGCGCGAGGAGCCGTCGCGGTCCGCGATGCGGCCGTCGAGCGTCATGGCGAGCTTGAGGGTGAGGAAGGGGCGTCCGCGCAAGAGGCGGGTGGCGAAGGGCCGGACCAGGGCTTCCGCTTCGGCGCGGCAGAGTCCGACCTCGACCGCCACCCCCGCCGCGCGGAGCAGGTCGAAGCCGCGCCCGGCGTGGTCCGGGTTCGGGTCGGGGCAGGCCGCCACCACCCGGCGGATGCCGGAACGCAGGATCAAGTCCGTGCACGGGGGAGTGCGGCCCGCCGTGCTGCACGGTTCGAGCGTGACATAGAGCGTGGCGTCGGGGGAGGGGGGGCGCGGACAGGCGGCGAAGGCCTCCACCTCCGCGTGCGGCTGCCCTGCCGCACGATGCCAGCCCTCGCCGAGCGGCGCGCCGTTTTCCACGACCACGGCGCCGACGGGAGGGTTGGGTCGCGTGAAGCCTTCGCCGCGGCGCGCCAGCGAAAGCGCACGGCGCATCCAGCGAAGGTCGTCGCGCGGGTGGCTCATGGTGCGGGCGTCCATGTCTCCGGCGTGCGCGCGGGCTTCCGGGGCCTGGCGTCCCTGGCGCTGCGGGGGGGGGTGGGTTTGCGGGGGCGGGCGGGTTTCACGGGAGTGCGGTCGTGACGCGTCACGTCGCGCTTCGCCCGGTCGAGGATGCCGTTGACGAAACTGCCGGAATGGGAGTTCGAGAAGAACTTGGCCAGGTCGATGGCCTCGTTGATGCAGACCACCGGCGGCGTCTCTTCCGCATGGAACATCTCGAACATCGCGAGACGGAGCACATTGCGGTCCACGGCGCCCATGCGGTAGACCGGCCAGTCGATCGAATAGGACTCGATCCGCGCGTCGATGTCGTTCCGGTTCGCCCATGTTCCGCGCACCAGGGACTCGGAAAAGCGGCGGAGGCCGGGGGAGGCGACGATGTCCGGACCGGAATAGGGTTTGCCGGACGGCGCCCGTTCCCGCGGCGCGATCGCCATGGCGAAGGGGTTCCGGGCGAGCATGGCGGGTTCGGGAGGCGCGTCGTCCTCCTCCTTTTCAAGGATGAGGCGGACCTGCTGCTCCCAGAACGCCGCGAACACCGAGTCGAGGTCGGCGTCGGCGACGGGATTGAAGTCCAACTGGAAAAGCAATTGAAGCGCCCATTCGCGGGCTTCGCGCCGGGTGGCCATGGGAAGCGGCTCCAACGGGGCGCATCAGGGGAGGGCGCGGAAGAGCGAGGCCATCTCGATGGCGGCCTGCATGGCGTCCCAGCCCTTGTTCCCGGCCTTGGTGCCGGCGCGTTCCACGGCCTGCTCCAGGGTGTCGGCGCAGATGATGCCGTTCAGCACGGGCACGCCGGACTCGAGGCCGATGGCGGCGAGCGAGCGCGAGACCTGGTGGTTGATGAGGTCGGCGTGCGGCGTGGCCCCGCGGATCACCGCGCCCACGGCGGCAATGGCGTCATAACCTTTTCCGGCTTTGACGAGCCGGGCGACGGCAAGGGGGATCTCGCTGGCGCCGGGGACGCGCACGAGGGCCAGGTCCGCCTCGCTGCCGCCATGGCGCACGAAGCAGTCCGCGGCGCCTTTGACCAGCTGTTCGGTGAGGAAGCTGTTGAAGCGGCTGGCGACGATGGCGATCTTCAATCCGGAGGCGTCGAGGTTGCCGGAAAACTCTTTCATGGGGAACTCCTCGGTGGGGTGTTGGGCGTCATCATAACACACCCCAAGCCAGAGGGGAAACACAAACGGGCGAGGGGGAAAGCGGGGGAATCCGATTGAAGACTGCGGGGGCTTCCGATAAAATTCCCTTTCCTTTTCCCCGTTCCCCATTTTCCTCCCTTTCCCTTTTCTGGAGATTCCCACCATGCAGGAAACCACGTGGCAGGCCGTCCTCGACGAGTTCGAGCTTTCCAGGAACCGTACGATCCGCGACCTCTTCGCCGCCGACCCCGGGCGTGCGGAGCGCTTCACCGCGTCCGCCGCCGGCTGGACGCTCGACTATTCGAAAAACCGCATCACCGAGCCGCTGTTCTACCGCCTCGTCGATCTTGCGGAAGCCTCCGACCTCAAAGCGTGGATGGAAGCGATGTTCACGGGCGGGCACATCAACAACACGGAAGACCGGGCCGTGTTGCACGTCGCGCTCCGCAACAAGGCCGATGCGCCGATCCGGGTGGATGGGAAGGATGTGATGCCGGACGTGGCCTCCGTCCTGGAGCGCATGTCCGCCTTCGCCGACCACGTGCGCCGGGGCGTATGGACCGGCTACACCGGGAAGACCATCCGGTCCGTCGTGAACATCGGCATCGGCGGTTCCGACCTCGGCCCTGCGATGGCGTATGAGGCGTTGAAGCCTTACTCCAAGCGTTCCATCAAGGCCTACTTCGTGTCGAACATCGACGGGACTGCCTTGGCCGAGGTTCTTCGCCAGGTGAAGGCCGAGCGGACGCTCTTCATCGTGGCTTCGAAGACCTTCACGACGCAGGAGACCATGACCAACGCGCAGACGGCCCGCGCGTGGCTGGTCGAGCGGCTTGGAAGCGAGGCCGCCGTGGCGAAGCACTTCGTGGCGGTCTCCACCAATGCCGGGAAGGTCGCCGCCTTCGGCATCGACCCCGCGAACATGTTCGGCTTCTGGAATTGGGTGGGCGGCCGGTACTCGTTGCCCTCCGCCATCGGCCTTTCGCTGATGATTTCGATCGGGCCGAAGAATTTCCGGCGCATGCTGAGGGGCTATCGTGCGATGGATCGCCACTTCCGCACCGCGCCGTTTCGCCGGAACCTTCCCGTGATCCTGGCGCTTCTCGGCATTTTGTACAACAACGCCTATGGCGCCGAATCCTACGCCGTGCTTCCCTACGACCAGTATCTCGCGCGTTTCCCCGCCTACCTCCAGCAGCTCGACATGGAGTCGAACGGCAAGTCCGTGGGCCGCGACGGGAGGCCTGTTTCGTGCGCGACCGGCCCGATCGTCTGGGGCGAGCCGGGAACCAACGGACAGCACGCCTTCTACCAGCTCATCCATCAGGGCACGCGTCTGATCCCCTGCGATTTCATCGGCTTCTGCAAGTCGCACAATCCCATGGGCGACCATCACGACAAACTGATGGCCAACTTTTTCGCGCAGACCAAGGCTCTCGCCTTCGGACGCACCGCCGACGAATGCCGTGCGATGGGCGTTCCCGAAGAGCTGGTCCCCCACAAGACCTTCGAGGGCAACCGCCCCACCAACACCCTGCTTGCCGACAAGCTTACGCCCGACACCTTCGGCGCGCTCGTGGCCCTCTACGAGCACAAGATTTTCACGCAGGGCGTCATCTGGGGGATCAACTCCTTCGACCAATGGGGCGTGGAGCTTGGCAAGACCCTTGCCGGGCAGATTCTGCCCGACCTTTCGTCCGACAGCGAACTCCTTTACGATGCGTCGACGAACGCCCTCATCGCCCGCTACCGTGCATCCCGGTAATCGGCGGCGGCAGGGGATTCGGGCGCCATGGCGTGCCGGCGTCCTTCAATTCCCCCCTTTCCGCCTTGCCCCGCCACTCGTCCGGACGGCTTGCACGGGGGAATCCGTCCCCCGCACCGTGCATTTTTCCCCTTCCCCAACGGCTTGACTTGCCTGGGGAGGGTCGAGTATGCTGTCAAAAACGGCGGGCGACGGAGTTGTCCGCTCCGATTTTCAGATTGCATGCAGTGAGGAAACGGCCAATGAAGCATCGTTTTTCGATTTCCCTGGCGTCGCTGGCGCTGGCGGCGTCCGTGTCTTTCGGCGCGGGTTTCGGGTATTTGTTCCAGGTGGAGGGCTTGAAGGGGACCTGCCAGGTGCGCGAGCCTGGCGCGGTCGAATTCAAGAGCGCCATCAAGGGCAAAGCCTATCCGTATGGAACGACGGTGCGCACGCTTGAAAACAGCGCGGCCGCACTTCGCCTGAGCGAGGATTACTCCTTGGACATCGCCGCCGGCACCACGCTTGTCCCCATGCGGTGCGAGGACTCCCCGGACACCCGCCACCTCAACCTCCAGGCGGGCCGGATGACGCTCTTCACGACGGCCGATGGCGGCGACAGCCTCGTCGTGCAGACGCCGGTGGTGGACTGCACCGACTTCAAGGGCCGCAGCGAGTTTTCGCTCGCGGTGCTTCCCGATTCCTATGATCTTTCCGTGCAAGTGGCATCCGGCGGCACGGCGACCCTCCTGGGCCCGCAGTTCTCGATCCCGGATCTCAAGTCCGGCTATCGCGTGCGCATCCGCACCCTCAAAGACCGTTCCTACACCCGCATCCTCAACACCCTCGGCGACTACGCGGTACTGATCGACAATGGGAACCCCGAGCCGGTCTCCATCGCCACGGTCACGCGCAGCGCGATTAAGATCTGGCGGGAGCACGCCCCCGTGGGCGGCCGCGAGATCGTCTCCGTGCTGGCGATCGGGCCGGACGGCAAGGGCCGCGAGCGCTTCGCCTTCGCGGTGGGCCAGCCTCTGGTGGCGTCCCTGGCCCCGCAGACGTGGGTCGAGGAGGCCGAGGGAGCCGGGGAAGAGCCGGACCAGCCGGAGGAAGCCGATGCCGAAGACGGCGAAACCGTGGATTTCGACGCGGCTTTCGGAACCGATGGCGACGACGAGGCGGCGGCCGAGGGCGGCGAAGAGGCCGCCGGCGACGACGGCCTGTTCAGCGACGATTTCTCCTGGTAGAAAATCCCCGGATTCGGAAAGCGTTTTCCGGCGGCGGCGTCCGAACCGCGCGTTTCCCGCGCAGCCGCGACTCCTACACTTATTCCACACGCGCTCATTCGAGGCCACAGAGTGTTCATCTATCATTTCAACCGGATGATCCGCAGCAAATTGCTTTGGCTGGTGATCGCCATCCTGACGGTCTTCGCCTTCGTGTTCGCGGACATCTTCACGAGGGGCGGCGGCGACGGCGAATCGGGCCCCTCCGTCGCGACGATCGGCGGCAAGCCCGTCACGGAAACCGAAGTGGGCCGCGCCATGCTCTTCGCCCGCGGCCTGAACCGTTCCGCCGACATTTCCGAAGAGGATCTCCGCAAACAGGCGTTGGAGCGCATCGCCCTCCTGCGCGTCGCGAAGCAGTTCGGGCTGGCCGCCTCCCACGACGAAGTGTTCCACGCCATCCGGGTCGGACTCTTCCCAGACGGCCAGTTCGACGAAATGGCCTACCGCACCTTCGTGCAGCGCCAGTTCGGCTGGAGCACCGACATCTACGAGGAGTTCATGGCCGAATGGATTGCCCTGCAGAAGGTCGGCATCGTGCTCGATTCCGCCTCGTGGGTCTCCCCGATGGACCTCCAGGGCGGGAGCGACGCCATCACCGACTCGTTCGTCACCCGCATGGTGGTGTTGACCAATTCGATCGACGCGGCGACCATCGAGGTCTCCACGGAAGAGCTCCAGGACTTCTACGAAGCCGACCCCGCGCGCTACGACCAGCCCGCCCGCGTGCAGGTGCGCTACGTCGAGAAAGACCTCGCCCCGCTTCTCCCGCTCGTGGAGATTGCCGACAGCGACATCGAGGACTACTACGACGCGCACGACCGGGACTACACCCGCTGGACGACCAACGGCATGGAGACCCTGCCGCTGGAGGAGGTTTCGGACGAGATCCGGGAGATCCTCGCGAAAGAGGAGGCGTGCTACATCGCCTCCACGAACGCCACCCGCGACTTCCTCGCCTATGTCCGGGGGAAGAGCGAGGGCATCTTCGACAAGTACATCGCGGACAACGGCTACACGGTCGTCCACACCTCGGCGCTTTTCTCCGCGGAGGAGGCCGTCGAATCCCTCGAGGGGATCGATCCGGGCGCGATGGAGGAATTCATCGGGGCCGCGTTCGACCTGGATGCCGCCCGCAGCGACTCCCGCTTTGGCGTGGTCGCGGGCGGATCGCATCTCTACCTCCTTTCCGCCATCACCAACTTCGACGCCAAGACGCCGGAGTTCGACGAGGCGTTCCTCGACGTGCTCCGCGACGCCCGGGAAGAGGCGTGCGACAAGGCCTTCCGCGAGATGGCCGGCGCCAAGGCCGCCGGAATCCGCGCGGCGCTGGCCGAGGGCAAGGACTTCGCCGAGGCTGCGGAGGACGCGATGGTCGAGCAGCGCACCTTCTCGTGGTACGCGCAGCAGTACGGGATGACGGGCGACGAGCGCGCCATCATGGCCGGCATCGCCTCCCTGGTCCCCGGCGAGGTTTCCGACCCCATCGAGACCTCCAGGGGAATGGTGCTGGCCTACCTGGTCTCCCGCGAGCCGGGCGAAGCCTCCGCGGAGGACATCGCCCAGCTTCGCGACGATGTCCGCGAAAGCCTGGCCGCCGAGCGCAAGGCGTTGCTCGCCAGCGCGTGGGCGGACAGCCTCCAGGAGACGCCCCCCGTCATCGGCGACGACCCAGAGGGAGTCGACGGTGAGATGGACGACGACACCGAAGACGACGAATAAACCTTTTTTCCTCCCCGTTGCCGGGGAGTGCTGGGATCACCGCGATGTGGAACAAGTTTCATAACCTCTTCACCAACGACATTGGCATTGACCTTGGCACGGCCAACACCCTGGTCTACGTGAAGGATCGTGGCATCGTGCTCCGCGAACCGTCCGTCGTGGCGCTCCAGCAAGGCACCCGCAACATCCTGGCCGTCGGCAAGTCGGCGTGGGACATGCTCGGGCGCACCCCCGGCAACATCACGGCCATCCGTCCGATGAAATCGGGCGTGATCGCCGACTACGACATCACCGAGGCGATGATCCGCCACTTCATCAAGGCGGTGAAGGAACACAAGCTGGTGAACCCCCGCGTGCTCATCGCGGTTCCCAGCGACATCAACGAGGTCGAACGCCGTGCGGTGCTGGACGCCGCCAGCCATGCAGGGGCGAGCCGGGTGTTCCTGATCGAGGAACCGATGGCCGCCGCGATCGGCGTGGGCCTCCCCGTGCAGGAACCGGCCGCCAACATGATCATCGACATCGGCGGCGGAACCTGCGAGGTGGCCATCATCTCCCTGGCGGGCATCGTGTTTTCGAAGAGCGTGCGCGTGGGCGGCGACGTGATGGACGAGTCCATCATGCAGTACATGCGCCGCAACTACAATTTGATGATCGGAGAACGGACCGCAGAGAACATCAAGATCACGATCGGTTCGGCCTTCCCTCTTGCGGAGGAAGGCCACGTGGAGGTCAAGGGGCGGGGTCTTGAAACCGGCCTGCCCAAGACGCTTTCGGTCTCGTCGGAAGAGATCCGCGAGGCCCTCCAGGATCCTGTTTCGCAGATCGTCGAGGTCGTACGCACGGCCTTGGAGAAGTGCCCCCCCGAACTTTCGGCCGATCTGGTCGACCGCGGCATGGTGCTGGCGGGCGGCGGTTCGATGCTGCGGGGGCTGGACAAGCTGATCTCGGAACAGACCGGGCTGCCCGTGCACATGGCGGAAGATCCCCTGACCGCCGTGGCGGAGGGCACCGGCATTGTGCTGAACGAGTTGAACCTGCTTGCGAGAAAGTCGCGGTAGGGGCCCGACGTCGTGAAAAAGATGGTTTGCGCGCCCGATGCTCCGCCGAGGCCCAGAGGGGCCTCCGGAGAACCTGTTGGTGCGAGTTTCTAAAATCTGGGGCCTCGTGCTTGGGCTGCTGTTGCTGGCCCTGGCCGTGGGAATCCTGCGAAAAGGCGCCGCGACCGTCGCCCGGGAGTGTTTTTATCCCTTCCAGAACGCGGCGTGCCGCGTACGGTCGGGATTGCTTCCGCGTCTTTCCGGCCTCTTCCGGGGAGCCTCCGCAACGGCGCGCGCGATCGCGCTCGAGGAGGATCGCGACCTTCTCCTCGCCCAGATCGCGCAGCTGGAGAGCGTCGCGGCCGAGAACAGGGAGCTGCGCCGCCAGCTCGGCTTCGCCCGGGCCTCGGGGCATCGTCTCGTGGCGTGCCCGGTGATCCCGGGAAACGGCGGCGGCTGGTGGACCTCCATCCGCCTCGGCAGGGGGGCCTCGGACGGCCTGGCGGTGGGGCAGGTGGCGCTGAACGCGGACGGCCTGGTGGGGCGGGTGGTCGCGGTGACCCCGTCGACGGCCGACGTGATGCTGCTGACGGATCCGAACTTCCGGCTGTCCTGCGAGATTCCCGCGGCGCACGGCGCGCCGCCTGCCCGCGGCATCCTGTACGGGGCCGGCGTGCGCTCCTCCGCGGGGGTCCCGGAGCTCCTCCACGTGGTCGAGCCGCTCGCGCTTCGCTACCTCGGCCGGGACAGCACCCCGCTTTCCCCGCCGCCGCGCACGCCCGTGCGCACCACCGGCGAGGGCGGGCACGTGCCCGCCGGCCTGCTTGTGGGCTACCTGCTGGATTCCCGGCCCGACTTCGACGGCCTCTGCCGCGTGGGCGAGGTGGCGCCGGCGGTCGACTTCGCGCATCTGCCGCTGGTCTTCGTGCGGGTGGCCGGAGGGAGCGCCCGATGAAACTCGACCTCCCCGTGCTGCTCCTGCTGCTTTCGCTGGCGGCCTGCCTCGAAGAGTTCCTGCCCGGACTCCCGCTCCCGGCGCCGTGGCTTGCCGGCGTCTCGATCTACTATTCCCTGCGGCGCACCTTCCCGATGTCCGGGGTGGTGGCGGTGGTGGCGGGCGTGCTCCACGACTCCCTGGGCGGCGTGCCGCTTCCGGCGACGTCGCTGTCGCTGCTGGCGCTGGCGGTGTCGGCGTCCGGGCTCCGCACCGTCCTGGCGCGCGACTCCGTCCGGCTCGCGGCCATTGCCGGCGCGGGTTCCGGACTGCTGCTCCCGCTGGTGCAGCGCCTCTTCCTGGGCGCCACGATGGTTTCGCCGCGCGGCTTTGCGTGGCTTGCCGCCGCCCTGTCCGGATCGGCGGCGTCCGGCGCCATCGCCGCCGCCCTCTTCTTCCTCCTCGGGCGCCGGCTCGACACGCTGGCCGGGAACATCCAACCGCGAAAGGAGATCGATGGCCGGGAGTGGCCCCAATCTTCCGGCTAGGTGGCGCCTGGCCGTGATCGGCCTCGTGATCCTCGCCGCCTTCGCCGCCCTCGCCTCGCGCCTTCACCGCGTGCAGGTCGTGGAGTCGCGCACGTTCGCCGACCGCGCCGTCCGGCAGAGCGTGCGCCGGGTGCTGCTGCCCGCCACCCGCGGACGGATCTTCGACCGTTCGGGCGTGTGCCTGGCGGACATCCGGCCCAATTACTGCCTGGCCTTCTACATCGAGGAACTCCGCCGCCCCGGCCCCTGGAGCCGCACCATCGATGCCGTGGACGAGGAGATCGACCGCCTCGCCCGCGTGATCGGCCGCCCCCGCGAGACCACGCGCGACGACATCGCGACCCACGTCCGCAAGCGGCTCCCCATGCCCTTCCTCGCGTGGGAGGGGATCGACTATCGGTCCCTGGCGCGCTTCGCCGAGCACGTCGAACCCTCCTTCCCGGGGGTGGACATCCACGTCCAGTCCGAGCGGGTCTACCCGCATGGAAGCCTCGCCGCGCACCTTCTGGGGTACGTGGGACGGGACAAGCCCGCCATCACCAACTTCGCCCCGCACTTCTACGTCCCGGACTTGCGCGGCCGCGCCGGCATCGAGGCCACATGCGACGACATCCTCGCGGGACAGCCGGGAAGCACGCTCCTGCGCGTGGACGCCGCCGGCTACAAGCACGACGTCTGGGAGACCCGTCCGCCGCTCGCCGGGCGCGACGTCACGCTCACGATCGACGCCTCCCTCCAGGCGACGGGCGAACGCCTGCTCGCGGGCCGCCGCGGCGCCATCGTGGCGGTCGACCCCCGGAACGGCGAGGTGCTGGCGCTCGTGAGCATGCCCGGGTTCGACCTGAACGCGATGTCGCCCGCCCCTTCCGCCGCTTACTGGAAGAAACTCAATTCCGACCCCGACACCCCGCTCCTGAACCGGGCGATCGGCGGCGTGTATCCGCCCGGAAGCACCTTCAAGCCCTGCGTGGCCCTTGCCGCCGCAACCTGCGGGATTTCGCCCGGCCTCGCGTACGACTGCACGGGAAGCTTCACGCTGGGCGCGGCGCGCCTCCACTGCTGGAACCGCAGCGGCCACGGCGAGATCAGCCTGCGCAAGGCCATCGAGCAATCCTGCAACCCCTACTTCTGCCACCTCGGGATCCTTGCGGGCTGGCCCGCCGTGTACGATGCCGCCGCCGCCCTCGGCTTCGGCGAACGCACCGGCATCCCGCTTCCCGGCGAGCGCGCGGGACTCCTGCCGGACGATGCCTGGAAGCGAAAGGCACGCCGCGACGCCTGGCGCTCCGGCGACACCGCGAACGCGTCCGTCGGCCAGGGCGCGCTGCTCGCCACGCCGCTGCAGCTGGCCGTCTACGCCGGCGTCCTCGCGAATGGAGGCACGCTGCGTCCGCCCCGCCTCCTGCTGGGGCCTCCCGACGCCGTGGACAACCCGCTCCCGGTGCGCTCCCTCTCCTGGCCGGGCGAGACGATGGAGACCGTCCGCAACGGGATGTACGACGTGGTCAACGCCCCGTACGGTACCGGACGCCTCGCGAAGGTCCCCGGCGTGGCCGTGGCGGGCAAGACCGGAACGGCCGAGTACGGCCCGCGCGCCAACCGCCGCAAGCACGCGTGGATGATCGCCTTCGCCCCGTTCGAAGCCCCTGAAATCGCGCTCGCCGTGCTCGTCGAGGACGGTGATTCCGGCGGGAAGACGGCAGCTCCCATCGTCCGGGCGATGATCGCCGCGCACTTCGGCATCGAGATCGAGGCACCCTCCGAAAACGGGAACGAGGCGCGGTCCGGCGAGGCCTCCGGCCCGGCGCCCGCCGCGGCGCCCGCCCGCTCCGGACGGGCCTTCCCCCGCCCGCTCCGGGAAGGGAGGGCCTCATGAACCGCTTCCTCCGATCGCTTGCGCCGCTTCGGCGGATCAGTTGGACGATGCTCGTCGCGATGCTGTTGCTCACGGCCATCGGGGTGGCGTTCGTGTACAGCGCCTGCTTGATCCGCGAGGAGGCGAGCCTGCAACGCCTCTACCTGCAACACGCCCAGCTCGCCGCCGTCGCCCTCGTCGGACTCCTGGCGCTCGCGTGCATCGACTTCAGGAGCGTGCTGCGCTGGAGCCCCCTTTTCTACCTCGCTTCGATCCTCCTGCTCGTGGCCGTGCTGGCGAAGGGCGAGGAGCGCCTGGGCGCGCAGCGATGGATCTTCGGCATACAGCCCTCCGAACTCGCGAAGATCGCCACCATCCTGCTGCTCGCCCGCTTCCTCGGCCGCAAGGACGCCACGCGCGGGCCGGGCGAACTCCTGCTGGCCGGCCTCTTCGTGGCGATTCCCGCCGGACTGATCCTGCTGCAACCGGATATCGGCACCGCGCTGGTGATGGCCCCGGTGCTCCTTGCGATGCTCTTCGCGGCCGGCACCGCGCCGAAGACGCTCCTGTGCTGCGTGCTGGCGGCCCTGCTCCTCGCCGGCGGCGTGCTGGGGTCGATCGCGGCCCTCGAAAAACCGGACCTGGACCCGGCGCTCCGCAAGCCTCTTTCCGCCGCCACCTCCTTCCTGGACGACTACCAGCGGAAACGCCTCCTGGTCTACCTCTACCCCGAACGCGACCCCCACGGCATGGCCTGGAACAAGCGCCAGTCGGAAATCGCCGTCGGCTCCGGCGGCAGGACGGGGAAGGGGTTCCTCAAAGGAGACCAGAACCTGCTGGGCTACCTCCCCCAGCAGGTCTCCTTCAACGATTTCATCTTCTCGGTGCTCGCCGAGGAGACGGGGTTCCGCGGCGCCGCCGTCGTGCTCCTGCTCTTCCTCTGCATCCTCTTGCCAGGGCTCTGGACGGCGGCGCGCAGCAAGGACGCGGCCGGACGGCTCCTGTGCGTCGGCGTGGTCGCGCTCATCGCCAGCCACGTCTTCGTGAACATCGCGATGACCGTCGGGATGGTGCCGATCACGGGACTCCCCCTTCCTTTCATCAGTTACGGCAGGACCTTCCTGCTTTCCATGTACATCGCCCTCGGGCTGGTCCAAAGCGTGGCCGCCCACCGGGACCGGGAGGATGACGCCAGAAACGCCTGACCCTTCCTCCGCTCAACACCAGGATAGGAGAACACCATCATGTTCGAATTCGTCCACAAGCTGCTACCGCGCAAATCGACGAACCGCGAGATCATCATCAACGTCGAAAAACTCGAGTCGCGCGTCGCCCTCGTCGAAAACGGCCGCCTCGAAGAGTTCCAGGTGGAGCACCCCTGCCAGGAACGACTTGTCGGGTCGATCTTCAAAGGACGCATCCAGAACCTCGAGAACGACCTCCAGGCGGCCTTCGTGGACATCGGCCTCAAGAAGAACGCCTTCCTCCACTACTGGGACATGTTCCCCGACGACGAAAGCCGCCTCGACGACGAGAACGACTCCGACGAAGGCAGCTCCAGCCGCCGTCCGTCCAAGCGCCGCCGCATCTCGAACGAAGAGGTCGCCAAGCGCTTCCCCCCCGGATCCGAAATCATCGTGCAGATCACCAAGGGCCCCATCTCCACGAAAGGCCCGCGCGTCACCGCCTCCCTCTCCATCCCCGGCCGCCACCTCGTGATGATGCCCGGATGCCGCCTGCGCGGCGTCTCCCGCAAGATCGGCGACGGCAAGGAACGCGCGCGCCTCAAGAAGATCCTCGACCGGCTGCCCTTGCCCGACGACACCGGGCTCATCGTCCGAACCGTCGGCGCCGGCGCCAGCAAGCGTTCCTTCGTGCGCGACGTCCGCAACCTGTGGTCCATCTGGGACGACCTCCAGGACAACATCCGCACGAAGAGGGCCCCCTGCTGCGTCTACCAGGAACCCGACCTGGTCGAACGGGTCGTGCGCGACCGGTTCACCGAGGAAATCGACCGCGTGATCATCGACGACACCGAGTCCTACGAACGCATCCGCGCCATCGCCGCCCGCATCTCGCGCCGCGCGAAGTCCATGATCCACCACTACGACGGCCCGGCCGCCATCTTCGAGCACTACGGCATCGAGCGCCAGCTCGAAGAGGCCTTCCGCCGCAAGGTGCCCCTCAAGAGCGGCGGCTACATCGTGATCGACGAGACCGAAGCCCTCATCGCCGTGGACGTGAACACCGGCCGCCACAAGGGCAAGGGAACCCAGGAGGAGGCCATCCTCGAGGTGAACCTCGACGCCGTGGAGGAGGTCGCCCGCCAACTCCGCCTCCGCAACATCGGCGGACTCGTCGTGCTCGATCTCATCGACATGAAGAGCCGCAAGCACCAGGCCACCGTCTACAAGGCCATGAAGGCCGCCCTCAAGCGGGACAAGGTCCGCACCAACGTCCTGCCCATCTCCGACCTCGGCCTGATGGAGATGACCCGCCAGCGACAGGAGGAAAGCCTCCTTTCGCAGGTATACGCCGACTGCCCCTACTGCCGCGGCCACGGCCTGATCCGTTCCCCGCTGTCCTTGAGCATCGACATCCAGCGCCAGATCGGCACGCTCCAGCGCAAGCTCCAGAACGAACACCGCTCCGTCGACGTGCAAGTGCTCGTGGCCCCCTCCGTCCTCGACCGCCTGCGCCGCGAGGACGAGGCCATGTTCGTGGAACTCCAGCGCAACTTCCCCGGACGCATCGTCTTCAGGTCCGAGCCCCAGCGCCACCCCGAGTCGTTTTCCATCATCGACAACAACGGGAATACCCTGTATTCTGCCGGTGAATCGAAATCGCTGTAGACGGAATCCGCCGGGGTGCCTCCGCCTTGCGCGCGAGATGCCCCGGCGGCTTTTCCTCCCGAGGACTTCCATGCGCCCGACCTGTCGCTTCCGCCTCTCCGCCGCGCTGCTGGCGGCGTGCCTGTCCGCTCCAGCCGGAGCCCTCTTCGCCCTTCCTGCCGTGGACCGCTTCCTCCCGTCGATGGACGATGCCGAGGACGCCGTGCCGGACATCACGGCGGCCTCCATCCACTTCGACAGGGAATCGGGCTGGTACACCGCCTCCGGAAACGTCCGCATCGTGTACGGGAACAACGAACTCCATGCCGAAGAGGTCCGCCTGGATCCCGAATCGGGCGAAGTCCGGGCCTCCGGAAACGTCCGGCTCATCCGCAAGGACCAAAGCACCTGGACGGGCGACAACATCGCCTACAACTACAAGACCGGGGCCGGCCTCGCCTCCGTGCTCGACGTCCGAAGCGACCCCTTCACCGTCCACGCCGAGGAAAGCTCCCGCCAGGCCGACGGCACCTTCCTGCTCGACCGCGTGCAGGTGACCACCTGCACCAACGAACTCGGCGCCTTCCACTACCACGTCAGCGGCAGGGAGACCGAATTCAAGCCGGGCGGATACTTCAAAGCCCGCCACGCCGTCCTCCGCCTCGGCCGGGTCCCCATCTTCTACGTCCCCTACTGGTACCGCGATTTCGAACACCACTACGGCTTCCGCTTCGTCCCCGGCTACTCCTCCCGCTGGGGCGCCTACCTCCTCTCCGCCTACACCTTCAAGATGGTCGACTTCGGCAAGGACGACCTCGGCAAGGACATGTCGCTCAACTCGAAGACCCACCTCGACCTCCGCTCGAAGCGCGGCGTGGCCGTCGGGCAGGACTTCTCGTGGGCTCTCGGCGGCGGCGGACGAGGCTTCCTCTCCGGCTACCTGCTGGACGACGACGACCCCGGCACGCGCTGCGTCTCCCCGTATGACGAACTCGACCCCGAACGCTACCGCGTCCGGGCCGAGCACGACCTCCTCTTCTCGCCCTACGACCGCATCCGCCTCCAGGCCACCTACCTCAGCGACAACGACGTGCTCAGGGACTTCTTCGAGGACGACTACCGCGTCTCCCCCCAGCCCGCAAACTACCTCGCCTACTCGCACAACGCCGATTCGTACACCTTCGGCGTCGGCGCCTACGGCCGCTTGAACGACTTCTACGGCAGCGTCAACCGCCTCCCCGAGGCGTGGATGGAGACCTACCGCCGGGAGATCTTCGACACGGGCCTCTACTACCAAGGGGAAACGCGCGGCGGCTGGCTCCAGCGCGAATTCGCCGACTTCTCCGACGTCGACCCCTCCCTCGCCGCCGCCGATGCATACGACACCGTCCGCGTCGACACCCACCACATGGTCTATCTGCCGAAGAAGTTCTTCCGCTTCCTCCAGGTGGTCCCCCGCGCCGGCTTCCGCGCCACCTACTACGGCGACACCCTCCGCAACGAGACCGCCGTCCTGCCCGCCACCACCACCATCGAGACGAACGATCTGGGGCAGGCCGTGACCGTCCTCCATCCCGAGGAAAACCGTCACCGTCCAGTCCCCCGACGGCTCCGGAATCCGCTTCTGTCCCGAATTGGGCATGGAGGTCTCCTTCCAGGCCTTCGGCTGGTACGAAGACGCCGCCGGAAAGCCGTGGCGCCACGTCGTCGAACCCTACCTGAACTACACCTTCATCCCCGAGCCGTCGCTCGTCCCCGGCGAACTTCTCCAGTTCGATTCCGTGGATCGCCTGGATCTCACCCACCGGCTGAAGCTCGGAAACCGCCACCTGCTGCAGACGAAGGGCGCCGACGGGCGCGTCACCACGCCCCTGGACATCGACCTCTACGGCATTTTCGACATCGACGGCCCCGGCGAGAATCCGGAGACCGGCCTTCGTTCGATCCGCCACGGACGGCAGGCTCCGCCCCCGCCCGCTGGCTTCGCGTGGACTTCGATGCGCTGTACGACGCCGACGAATCGGAAGTCGCCGTGGCCGACGGCCGGCTCTGGCTCCTGGACACCCCCCTCTGGAACGCCTATGGCGAAGTGAACTACCGCGTGGACCGCTCCACGCTCTACACGGGCGGCATCGTCTTCTCCATGAGCGACGCGTGGTCGGTAAACGCCTACAGCCGTTTCGAAGCCGAGGAATCGGAGGTCGAGGAGATCGGCGGCTACATCCAGTATCAGACCGACTGCCTCATCTTCCGCCTGAAGGGCCGCTACCTGCCAGGCTACACCCGCTCCGACGGCCACGAGGAGGAGGACGACTACCGGATCTCCCTCAACGTCTGGCTTCGCGCCTTCCCGCCGGACGACATCGAGGCCCCGACCCCCATGGAACTGAGCGTGCGAAAAGAAGGTTTCTCCCTCGTCGAACTGCTGGTCGCGGTCGCCATCATGGTGATCCTCGCCGGCGTGGTGGGGCTGAAGCTCGTGAACGTCCCGGGCAAGGCCCGCGTCGCCCGCGCCAAGACGGAGGTGGCGCTCTTCAAGACCGCCCTTCAGATGTACGTGAACGACAACCGCGCGCTGCCGACCGCGCGCCAGGGGCTCTCCGCGCTCGTTGAAAAACCGACCCTCCCGCCCATTCCCGAAAACTACCCTCCGGGCGGCTACCTCGACCGCCCCACGCTTCCGCTCGACCCCTGGGGCAACGACTACCTCTACCTCGTCCCCGGCTCCCGGGGAGAAGCGTTCGAAGTCCTCAGCTACGGCGCCGACGCCCAGCCGGGCGGCGAGGGCGAGGCCGCCGACATCTCCAGTTCCGATCTCTGAAACCCATCCGTCCCGTCGAAGCCGACACCGCCCGATCCGGCGGCGACTTCCATCCCTGCAGAATCCCCGCCACGGAAAACCACGCCATGCGCCTTTCCCATGCTTCGCTGCTCGCCGGAGCCCTGCTGACGGCCGCCGCGCGCCTCCCGGCCGCCGAACTTTCGATTTCGCCGCTCTTCGCCGACCACGCCGTGCTCCAGCGTGACTGCGATGTGCCCGTCTGGGGGACGTGCGACCCCGGAGCCAAGGTCGTCGTGTCGTTCGCCGGGAGCGACGCCGCCGCGACGGCGGACGCCGGAGGCCGCTGGAAGGCCGTCCTCCCCCCGATGGAGGCGAGCGACGAGCCGCGCGAGATGACCGTCTCCACCGACGGCGCCGGACCCCTCGTCGTCCGGGACGTGCTCGTGGGCGAGGTGTGGGTCTGCTCGGGCCAGTCGAACATGCAGTTCGAACTCGACCGCGCCGACGGCGCCGACGGGCTGATCGCCGCTTCGGACAATCCGCGCATCCGCCTTTTCCAGGTGCAGGGCGCGATCGAGTTCGAGCCGCAGCGCGACCTGCGCGGCACGTGGATGCGGTGCACCCCCGAAACCTCCCCGAAGTTCTCGGCCCTGGCGTACCTCTTCGGGCGCGAGATCGAATCGCGCCTCCACGTGCCCGTCGGGCTGGTGCATGCTTCGCAGGGATGGACCCCCGGCGAGGCGTGGATGAGCCGCGAGTCGCTGATGGGCGAGCCGTCGCTCCGCTACCTCGTCGAGGCCTGGGACAAGGTCACGGAAGAGTTCCCGCGCCTCTCCGGGAGCATGCCGCGAAGATGGACGAGTGGCGGAAGGCCGCCGACGCCGCGAAGGAGAAGGGCGCCGAACCGCCGCCCCAGCCGCGCGGCCCGATGGATCCCCGCTTCCTCCACCGCGCGAGCGGCTTCTACAACGGCTGCATCGCGCCGATGGCCGGCCTCGCCATGCGCGGGGTGATCTGGTACCAGGGCGAGACCAACGAAGTGCGCGGCCACGAATACCGCGTGCTCTTCCCCGCCCTCATCCAAGGGTGGCGCAAGGCGTGGGCGCGCGACTTCCCCTTCCTCTTCGTGCAGGTCGCGGCCGTCCTCCCGCCCGACCCCGAGCCCGTCCCGAGCGAATGGGCGGAACTGCGCGAGTCGCAGGCGCTGGCGCTCCGCCTCCCGCAAACCGGCATGGCCTGCACCATCGACATCGGCGACCGCGACGACGTCCATCCCCGGAACAAGCTGGAGGCCGCCCGCCGCCTCGCCCTCGTCGCCCGCGCAAAGGTCTACGGCGAAACGGACCTCGTCTTCTCCGGACCCGTCTTCAAGAAGGCCGTCTTCGAGGACGGGAAGGCGCGGGTCGCCTTCGACCACATCGGAGGAGGCCTCGTCGCAAAGGATGGGCCGCCCGCCACCTTCCAGCTCGCCGGGGAGGACCGGAAGTTCGTCTACGCGCAGGCGGAGATCGACGGCGACTCCGTCGTCGTCTCCAGCGAGGCGGTCCCCAACCCCGTCGCCGTGCGCTATGCGTGGAACAACAATCCCGAGGGATGCAACCTCTACAACGCCGAGGGACTCCCCTGCGTGCCCTTCCGGAGCGACGACTGGCCGTGCAAGACCCTCGATTCGCGCGATGCGATGGTCCTCCAGCAGGCCCCTTGACCCGTGAGACAAGCCGCGACTCGCCATGGACGACTGGATTGACATCCGGAAGGACGACGCCCACGTGGCCCGCGAACGAGCCCGTGCGCGCGAGCTTCGCAAGTCCGCCTGGTGGAAGGCGCAAGTGCGGCGCGGCGTCTGCCGCTACTGCGGGCGGGAGGTCCCGCCCGGAGAACTCACGATGGATCACGTGGTCCCCGTGTCTCGCGGAGGACGCAGCACGCGCGGCAACGTCGTGCCCTGCTGCCCCGCATGCAACAAGGCCAAGAGCGCCCGGACCCCGGCCGAAACGCTCCTCGACTCCCTTTTCGAACCCGGCCCCGCCGACGATTCCAACGGGTCGTAGCGCGGGAACCCGCGACACCCCCATCCCGAAACCTCGAAACCAAGGAAACCCCCCATGTACATTGGAGCCGATTACTATCCGGAACACTGGGACAGGCGCCGCTGGCGCAAGGACGCCGAGCTGATGCAAAAGGCCGGATTCAACGTGGTGCGCATGGCCGAGTTCGCCTGGGTCTTCCTCGAGCCCGAAGAAGGACGCTTCGAATTCGATTGGCTCGACGAGGCGATCGGCGTGCTCCATGCCCGCGGCATTTCCACCATCCTGGGCACGCCCACCGCCGTGATGCCCGCGTGGCTCGCGCGCCACTATCCCGAAACCCTCTCCGTGGACGCCAAGGGCCACCGCGTCGAATGGGGCGTCCGCAAGAACAACTGCTTCTCCAGCGGCGCCTACCGCCTCCTCTCCGAGCGGATCACCCGCGCCATGGCCGGGCACTTCCACGACAATCCCGCCGTAATCGGCTGGCAGACGGACAACGAGTTCGGCGGCCCCGAATGCTTCTGCGACAGCTGCCGCGCCGAGTGGCATGCGTGGCTGCGCCGCCGCTATGGCGCCATCGACGCGCTGAACAAGGCGTGGGGCACGCACTTCTGGGGCCACGTCTTCCGCGAGTGGGACGAGATCGCCCTCCCGGTCGATCCGGCCTCCCACAACCCCTCCGCCTGCCTCGATTGGAAGCGCTTCCACTCCTGGATCCAGGTGCGCTTCCAGCACGACCAGGTCGCCATCCTGCGCGAGGTCTGCCCGAAGCACTTCATCACCCACAACTTCATGGGCCTCTACTCGGGCCTCGACTACTACGACCTCGCCCGCGACCTCGACTTCGTGAGCTGGGACAACTACCCCGTATGGGGCGCGCCTCCCGCCCAGCTGGACATGTCCGCCTTCGCCGCGGACGTGATGCGCGGCCTCAAGCGCAAGAATTTCTGGATCATGGAACAGACCGCCGGGCCCGGCGGCTGGAGCCACTTCGGGCGCAACCCGCGCCCCGGCGAAATCCGCAGCGTGGCCTACCAGCAGCTCGCCCGCGGCGCCGACGGCCAAGTCTGGTTCCGCTGGCGCACCTGCACCGCCGGCCGCGAACAGTACTGGCACGGCCTGCTCCAGCACGACGGCCGCCCCCTCCGCCGCTACAAGGAGGCCGCGCAGGTCGCCTCCGAGTACCGCCGCCTCGCCCCCGAACTCGCCGGCACCACCGTGAAGGCCGAGGTCGCGATGGTCTATGACTACGAAACCATCTGGGCCACGGACATCCAGCCGGGCTACGAAGGCCACTCCTATCAGGAAGCGGCGCGCCGCTTTTATGCCGCGCTGCACCGGCTCGGCGTCAACGTGGACATCATCCCTCCGTCCGCCGATTTCTCCGCCTACAAGTTCGTCCTCGCCCCGGACCTCTACCTCCTCCCCGACGCGCTCGCGAAGCGGCTCGATGCCTATGTGAAGGCCGGCGGCGTCCTGCTGGCGGACTGCCGCCTCGGCGTGAAGGACGAGACTTCGCTCTGCCACGAACGCACGCTCCCCGGCCTCCTCTCCGACGTCCTCGGCATCGCCATCGAGGAATACAGCACCATCCCCGAGGCCGAAGGCACGCCCGTCGCCGGCGGCAAGGACTTCCCCGGCCGCTTCACCGCCGAACGCTACGCCGACTACGTGAAGCCGCGCGCCGCTTCCGCCCTCGCTTCGTTCGAAGCCTGGTACCTGAAGTGCTTCGCCGCGCTCACCCGCAACGCCTACGGCAAAGGTGTCGCCTGGTACGTCGGCACCGTCGTCCGCGAACCGGAGTTCTACGACCGGCTGATGGCCGAGGCCATTGCCTCCGCCGGCGTAAAACCGCTCCTTCCCGCAACCGCGCCGCTCGGCGTGGAGGTCTCCTGCCGCGAAGGCGGGGGCCGCAAGCTCCTCTTCGTGGTGAACCATACGCAGGAGCCCGTCGAGGTCGCCGTGCCCGCCGGAAAAACGGACCTTCTCTCCGGCGGGAAGACGGGCGAGACCCTCGCGCTCGACCGCTACGGCGTCGCCGTGCTCAAAATGAAGTAGCCCCGCAAAAGGCAGGAGAAACGCCATGGCCGTCACGGAAGTCACCGACATCAAGAATCCCGACTGGATGGAACGCCTCGGCTCGTCCTTCAAGGGGATCCTCTTCGGGCTCCTCCTCTTCGTCCTCGGATTCCCGCTCCTCTTCTGGAACGAAGGACGCGCAGTCAAAACGGCACGCCGCCTTTCGGAAGGCGCCGGCGCCGTGGCGAGCGTCCCGGCGGACGCCATCGAGCCCGCCAACGAAGGCCGGCTGGTGCATGTGTCCGGAATGGCCTCCGTGGACGGCGCGATCGCGGATGACGCCTTCGGAGTGTCCGCGCGCGCTATCCGCCTGGATCGCCAGGTCGAAATCTTCCAGTGGGTCGAGCACGCCGAGACCCGGGTGGAAAGGGAAGGGGACGCAGAGAAGAAGATCACCACGTACACCTACTCCCGGGAATGGTGCGACGCCCCCGTCGACTCCTCGCGCTTCAAGGAGGAAGGACACGAGAATTCCACCACGCCGGCCTTCGGCCACGCGCAATGGCTCGCCCCTGCCGTGAAACTCGGCGCCTTCTCCCTCTCCCCGTCGAACATCCGGAGGATCGGGGGAGCGCGGCCTTTCGCGCTGCCGCAGGACTACGCGCTTCCCGGGGCCTTGGTGGACGCGGGCGCCCAAGTCGTCGGGAACGCAGTGCTGGTGCCCGTCGCCCCGCCGCCGCAGGCCGCCCCATCCACGAACGGCGCGCCCGCCGCGGGGGCGGCGCCCCGTTCGGTGGCGGCAACCCCCGAAATCGGGGATCTGCGGGTGACCTTCCGCGTGATCGATCCGCACGAAATCTCCCTCGTGGGGAAGCAGGCGGGAAATCGCTTCGAGCCGTGGACGGGGAAGGACGGCAAGAGCCTGTCGCTCCAGTGCGACGGAATCGCCGACGCCGCAACGATGTTCGCAGCGGCGCAATCCGCCGGCAAGAACGTCGCGTGGCTTCTTCGCCTTGCGGGCTTCCTGCTGATGTTCGTGGGCCTGCGGATGGTCTTCAGGCCGCTGGCGGTGCTGGTGGACGTGATTCCCGTCGTCCGCGCGCTCGTCTCGGGCGGCGTCGCGCTGGCCGCCTTCGTCCTCGCGCTGGCCTGCGCGCTCGTGACGATTTCCATAGCCTGGATCGCGTACCGCCCCCTTCTGGCGATTCCCCTGCTGGTCGTCGCGGTCGCGCTGGTCGTCTTCGCCTTCCGCCGCAAGCGCGCATGACGGCCTTCCCCCGGACCGCCCGCCCGAGGGGCCCGTTGCAGGGCGTTTCCCGCGTTCGCGTGGTTGCGCCTTGCCCGTTCCTTCCGCCTTCGGTATGATGGGTCAAATATGCGCCTTGCCGATGATGGCGCGGTGCGTCACTGGAGAGTTTCCGTCATGGCAGGTTCCCTTTCCGATTTCTTCGCCCGTCACCGCTTCACCCCCGAAGGCCCGGATGCCGGGCGATTGCTCGCCGCCTTCCGCCGCGAAATGTCCGCCGGCCTCGCCGGGAGGCCCAGTTCGCTCCAGATGATCCCCGCCTTCGTGCGCGCGGACGGCCGGGTGCCCGCCAACACGCCGGTCGTGGTGCTCGATGCGGGCGGCACGAACCTGCGCGTGACCACCGTCTCCTTCGGCGAAGACGGCGCCGCGAAGGTCGCCCCCTTCCAGAAGGCGCCGATGCCCGGCACCCGCGGGCGCCTCTCCGCCACCGCCTTCTTCGAAGCCCTCGCGGACGCGATGATGCCCGTTCTCCGGAAGGCGGAGAAGCCCGCCAAGGGCAAGCTCGACGTGGGCTTCTGCTTCTCCTACCCCGCCACCATCACCCCCGGGCTGGACGCCGTGCTCCTGCACTGGAGCAAGGAGGTCGACGCCCCCGCGGTCATCGGCAAGGCCATCGGCGCATCGCTGGCGAAGGTGCTGCGCAAACGTGGGTACGACGTGCGCTTCATCGTGTTGAACGACACCGTGGCCACGCTCCTCTCCGGGAAATCCGCCGGCAAAGGCAAGGACTACGCCGGCTACGTGGGCTTCATCCTCGGCACCGGCACGAACACCGCCTACGTGGAGCGGGTGTCGAAGATCGGCAAGCTGAAGGATGCCGGGGTGGCGGTGGACGCAGACACGATGATCGTCAACGTCGAGTCCGGCAACTTCTCGAAGGCCCCCACAAGCGACTTCGACGACCTCTTCGACGCCACCACCAAGACCGCCGGCGTCTATCGCTTCGAGAAGATGATCTCCGGCGGCTACCTTGGCGGTCTCGGCGAAACCACCCTCAAACTCGCCGCCCGGGAGGGACTCTTCTCCGCCGCCGGCGCCGCGAAGATCGCCTCGCTCTCGAATCTCCCGAACATGGATTTGGACAACTTCGCGGCCGACCCCGCGAACGGCGGCGCCCTCGCCGCGCTCGGCCTTTCGCCGGCGGATGCCCGCCTCGTGGCCCGCATCGCCAAGGCCCTCTACACGCGCGCCGCGCACCTCGCCGCCATCAACATCGCCGCCGGAGCCCTCGCCAGCTGCAACTGGCGCGCCGCGGAAAAACCCGTGCTCGTGGACATCGACGGCTCGACCTACTACCTCACCCGCTCCGTCCCCTTCGCGAAGATCGTCCGCAAGGACCTCTCCGCCATCCTCGGCCCCAAGGGCGTGAAGGTCGAACTCGTGAACGTGGACGACGCCCCCATCATCGGCGCCGCCGTGGCCGGACTGACCTGCCCCCCGCTTCCATCGTAGAGGACCCCCATGCGCATTCCCACGCTCGACGACACCGCAATCCTCACGCAGGCCCACGTCTTCGTCGGCCCGGACGGCTCGCGCCTCCCGTACCGCCGGTACCTGCCCGTGTGCCACCCAGACCAGCGAATCCCCCTCGTGCTCTTCCTGCACGGCGCGGGCGAACGCGGGACCGACAACCGGAGGCAGCTGATACACGGCGTCCCGGCGCTCCTCGGCTACCTGCGCGACCGGCGCCTGCCGGCCGCCGTGATCGCCCCGCAATGCCCCGACGACCCCGCCCGGTGGGTGGATGTCGACTGGAGCCTCGAAAAACACGCGATGCCGGCCGAACCCTCGAAGCCGATGGCCCTCGTCCACGGCTTGCTCGACGAGACCATCGCGACGCTGCCCGTCGATCCCGACCGCGTGTACGTCACCGGCATCTCGATGGGCGGCTACGGCACGTGGGACATCCTCCAGCGGCGCGCCGCGACCTTCGCGGCCGCCATGGTCCTGTGCGGCGGCGGCGACGAATCCCTCGCCGCGAACCTCGTGTCTCTGCCGCTCCGCGTCTTCCATGGAGAGAAGGACGAGGCCGTCCCCGTCTGCCGCTCGCGCGCCATGGTGGCCGCCATCCAGGCCGCCGGCGGGAAGAAGGTGCTCTACCGGGAAACGCCTTCCGTCGGCCACGACATCTGGACCGCCGCCTACTCCGACCCCGGGAACTGGGATTGGCTCTTCGCGCAAAAACGCGGCAGTTGAGGAATTCCCGCATGGCAGGCGACTCCGTCCTTCCCCCCGGCGAGCAGCCGGGCGTCATCGAGACCATCGTGCGCGGCGTGTTCGTGCGTGGCGGGCGCATCCTGCTCTGCCGCTCCAAGGGCTCGCCGCTCGCCTACCTCCCCGGCGGACACATCGAGTTCCGCGAACAGGCCGCCCACGCCCTCGCCCGCGAGGTGCGGGAGGAACTGGGCCAGCGTTGCGTGGTGGGCGACTTCCTCGGATGCTGCGAAAACACCTTCCTCCAGAAGGGCGAGTGGCACGCGGAAATCTTCCTCGCCTTCGCGATGGTCCTTCCGGACCTGCCCCCCGGACCCGCCCCGAGCCGCGAGGACTGGATCGAGTTCCTGTGGTGGCCGGTCGACCGGCTCTGGAACTCCCGCCTCGAACCCGCCATCCTCCGGACGCGCCTGGCCGGATGGCTGGAACCCGGCAGCCTCGCCCGCAACGCCTTCGCCACGACGCCGTCCGGCTGGGAGGACGTCCCGGCCGGACAGTGACCCCATCCGCACCCGTCCCCAGGAACCCCGCCATGCCCGCATCCGCTTCCGTCCCCCACCGCACGAAGGTCGTCGCCATCGCCAACCAAAAGGGCGGCGTCGGCAAGACCACCACCGTCGTGAACCTCGCCGCCTGCCTCGCCGAACTCGGCAGGACGGTGCTCGTGATCGACCTCGATCCCCAGGCCAACGCCACGAGCGGGCTCGGCCTCGCCCCCGCCGCCGGCGTGAGCCTCTACCCCGTGCTCACGGGCGGCGCCGACGTGGCCGACATCATCCAGGCCACCCCCTTCGAGAACATCAACATCATCCCCGCCGAGGTCGACCTCGCCGGCGCCGAAGTGGAAATCGCCCGGCAGCCCGACCACCTCGCCGCCGTGCGCACCGTCCTCGCCCGCGTGCTCGAAGCGTCCGTCTTCGATTTCATCCTCATGGACTGCCCGCCCTCGCTCGGCATCCTGATGACCTCCTCGCTCGCCGCCGCCGATTCGGTGGTGGTGACCATGCAGTGCGAATATTACGCCATGGAGGGCCTGAAGGTGATTACCGACCTCATCCGGCGCCTGCGCGACAACGGCGCCAACCCCACGCTGGAGATCGAGGGCATCCTGATGACCCTCTTCGACGGCCGCACCCGGCTCGCCCAGGACGTCGTGGGCGAGGTGCGCGCCCACTTCGGCGACCTCGTCTACACCACCGTGATCCCGCGCAGCGTCCGCCTCGGCGAAGCCCCGAGCTTCGGCCTTCCCATCACCGCCTACGCCCCCGCCTCCAAGGGCGCGGAGGCCTACCGCTCGTTCGCGGAGGAATTCCTCCGGCGCGCCGCCCGGAACCCCCGCCACCGAGTCCGATAGCCCGTCCGGTTGCAGGCGCCGAAGCGGCGCGCCGCGAAATCGGACCGAAAGGATCCCGCCATGCGTGGAAACGACCACGACCCCACCCGCTCCGAATCCGCCGCCCTGCACATCCACGGCGCCCCCGGCGAACGGGCGCGCCATGCGGGCGTGGCCCGCGCGATCCGCCCCTTGCTCGTCGCCATGTTCGTCGCGGGCGTGCTGGTGGGGAACGTCCTCCCCTGGCATGGCGCGGGCGTGCCCGGCGTCGTCCTGCTGGTGGCGGCCGTCGCCACGCTCTACGCCACGCTGGTCCTGGGCCGCCGCCGCGTGGCGTCTTTCTTCCTCGGAGCGGCCGGCGAACAGGCCGTCGGCGCCGAGCTGGCCCGGCTTCCCGGCGGACGGGACCTCTTCCACGGCGTCGATCTCGGGGCGGCGGATCCCGCCATGCGGAAGGGCTCGGACCTCGACCATGTGGTGGTGGGGCCCGAAGGCGTGTGCGTGGTGGAGACGAAGGCGTGGAGCGGGCGCGTCACCCTCGAGGACGGCCGCTTCCTGGTGGACGGCCGCGCCCCGACCCGCCCGCCGCTGATGCAGATCCGCACGTCCACGCGCATGCTTTCCGATTGGCTCGCCCGGCACGGCGAGCCGGACGTCCCCGTCCGCGCGATCGTCTGCTTCGCCGGAACGGGCGGCCGCGACCTCCATTGCAGGGTGGACGAAGTCGCGGTCTGCGGTCTCCCGTACCTCCGCGAGACCATCCTCCGGCCGCAGGGCGAGGTCTCGCTCTCCGCCGGGCGCCAATCCCGCATCGCCGCCCTTCTCGACGGGTGCGTGAAGCTGTAGGGCGCGCCCGGGCGGGGCGCGGCGGCACAGGCCGCCGCCGCGTCAGTTCCAGGGGCTGCGCGGGTTTCGCCTCGAAGGGCGGGAGGAGCGGCCCCCGGCCTTGTCCGGCGCAGTTGCTCCGGGTCTGCGGCCCGCTTGCGGCCCGCTTCCGGCGCGCTTGCGGAGCTGGCCGCAGGCGGCGGCGAGCTTCCCCCCGCGGGAACGGCGGACGGTCGCGTGGATGCGGGCGGCTTCGAGGATCCGCTGGAACTCGTCGCATTCGCGAGGGGAGGGGACCCTTCCGTCGAATTCTTCCACGGGGCTCAACGGGATGAGGTTCACGCGGCACTTGTGCCCGCGCAGCAGCGCCGCAAGCCGGCGCGCATGCTCCGGCGTGGCGTTGAGTCCCCCCACAAGCGTGTATTCGAAGGTGATGATGCGCCCGGTCGCCTCGGTGTACTCGCGGCACGCCGGAAGGAGCTCCTCCAGCGGCCAGCGGCGGTTCACGGGCATGAGGCGGGACCGAAGCCCGTTGTCCGGCGCGTGGAGGGAGACGGAAAGCTCGAACTGGAGCCCCTCCTCCGCCAGCCGCCGGATGCCGGGCACCACGCCGCAGGTGCTGAGGGTGATGCGGCGCGCCCCGATGGACAGCCCGTCCGGATCGTTCAGCGTGCGAAGGGCGGCGAGAACGGCGTCGTAGTTCGCCATCGGCTCGCCCATGCCCATCACCACGACGTTCGAGATGCGTTCGTTCGCGGGCGCGAGCAGGCGCGCGACCGCGATCGCCTGCGCGACGATTTCGCCAGACTCCAGGCTGCGGACGCAACCGCCCTGCCCGCTCGCGCAAAAGGCGCACCCGAAGGCGCACCCCACCTGCGAGGACACACACACCGTGCGGCGTCCGTCGCGCGCGGGGATGAGGACGGTCTCGATGCGCTGCCCGTCCCGGCAGGCCAGAAGAAGTTTCCGCACGCCGTCGGAGGACTCCGCCTCCTCCTCCACGCGCAAGGCCTCCAGGTCAAAGTCCGCCGCCAGCTTTTCGCGGAGCCAGATGGGGAGGGTGGCCATGTCGCCCCACGTCGCGGCGCGCCGCACGTAAAGCTCGTGCCAAAGCTGCTTCGCGCGGAACCTGGGAATGTCCTTCTCCGCAAGCCAGGCAGTCCAATCGGCCGGCGTCTGGGAATACGCCAGACGCTTTCCCGCTTCCGGCGCGGGCGATGTCGAAGGGGCGGGTTCGCACATGGCCGCCAGTATACGCCATCTGCACGCGGGAACAAGACGGAAGAGCCAGTCCAACCGCCGCCAGGCCGACGCCGCGGCGCTGTTTTGCCTTGCCCGTTCCGCGTTGCGCATTTACTTTGACAAGCGACCCTTTTCGACTAGAACCCCGGTTCGTTCCCGATTATGATCCGACCATGCATTCGGCCCGCCCAACCTTGATGACGCTCGTCTTCGCCGGCATGGCGATCGTCCTTGTGCTGCAGCTTAGGGGAAATCGCCGACGCGACGCCGCGTACCGGCGTCTTCTGGAGGAGATGCCGCAGACGCACCAAACCGCGGCAACGAACGATCTGCCGCCGCAAGCCCGCGCGCCGGCCGACGCCACGTCGATTTACAGGCAGGTTTCGCCCTCGGTCGTCGCGGTGGCGAACCATGCCCTGGTGCGCCGGGGCTTTTTCGGGTTCCAGCTGGTCGAAGTGCCGCAAGGCGCCGGCTCGGGCTTTGTCTGGGACAAGGAAGGGCATATCGTCAGCAATTATCATGTGATCCATCAGGCCAACACCCTGGCCGTCACCTTCCCGGATGGCACGCGCCACGAAGCGCGGTTGGTCGGCATCGCGCCGGACTATGACCTCGCGGTGCTCAAGGTCGACGCACCGCCGGATCTCCTCGTGCCGGTTGTCCTGGCCCGCTCGCGCGAACTGGAGGTCGGCCAGGACGTCTTCGCCATCGGAAACCCCTTCGGCCTCGACGCCACCCTGTCGGCAGGCATCGTCAGCGCCCTCGGGCGAACGATCACCTCCATGACCGGCCGGCGCATCACCGATGTGATCCAGACCGACGCAGCGATCAATCCCGGCAACTCGGGCGGTCCCCTGCTGGACGCGCGCGGCCGGGTGATCGGCGTCAACACCGCCATCCTCAGCCCCAGCGGCGCCTATGCAGGCATCGGCTTCGCGGTGCCGTCCGACACCGTGGCCCGTGTCATCCCGCAACTGATTGAAAAAGGCCATGTCACGCGCGCCGGTCTGGGCTTGGAATTGGTTCCGGATCACGTGACAGCCCGCGCGGGCATCGCAGGCGTGGCGATATACGCCGTTTACGAGCAGACGCCCGCCGCCCGCGCCGGTCTGGAAGGCATCGGCATCGACCACATCGGAACCTTGGTCTTCGGCGATGTCATCACGGCTGTCGACGGCACGCCCGTGCGCACGGTCGAGGACCTGCGTTCGGCGCTGGATCCCCGCCAGCCCGGCGAATCGGTCGCCCTGTCGCTGCAACGTTCCGGCAAGACCCGCGAGGTGGCGGTCACGCTGATCGAGGAGCAATAAAGCGCATCGTCAACCGAAGTGCGCGGCATCGTTCACCCGCGTTCGTGCCTCCCGTCTACGGCCTCCCCGTCCGCTTGCCTTGAAGGCCCTTCGTGCATGCATGCCGCGCGGCGTTTTGCGTTTTGGCAATGAATCCTGTCGCCCCGCCCCGCATCCCCGTCGCCGGCCGATGGCGTTTTGGGCTTGACGCCTTTCCACCTCCTTCGCATCATGGCGGCATGGATGGGGGTCGGCTCGTCCCGCCGCCCCCCGGCATGCGGCAACGGTCTTTGCGGGAGTCTCCATGGCGGGTTGTTTCCGAAAGTTGCACACGCTCCGCTCCGCGCGGCTCGCCGCGGAAAGGCTCCACGACCCCTTCGACGACGACCAGCGAAACGGACGCCCCCGATTCCCGCATGGCAAGCCCGTCCATCCCGACATCACGCTCCATTGGGAGGCGGGGAACCCGCTCGCCCTGCTCGGGGGAACCACGGTTTACACGGACAAAATCGAGATCGACGCCGGGGAGGTCGACTGGCCCCTGGATTACGCCGTCATCCCGCGTCATTCGGCCATTTCCTTCGCCATCGCCGCCGAGGGCCAGGCCGCCGAGGGCGGCAAGGCGGTGGACATCGTCCACGGGCGCATCGTCGACGTGGACATCGATGTGGACGCCAACCACGACGGCAAAATCGACGACGCCGACGAGCCCCTGGAGGAGGACCCCGGCGGACTAGGCCTGCGTCTGCACGAACCAGCTGACGCCGATCAAGCTGACGCTGGCAGCCCGCCGGCCTGCCCGGCAGGCTGACCCTCTCGGCGACGATGGGCGGCCAGCGCATTAGAGTCTGGCGGAACGCCAACCGCACCGGCCAGATCGATCTGACCAAACAAGGCAATGTGGTTCCCGGCACGCTCTATGTCGAAGGTGTCGCCCCCAGCGCGACCGCCCGCGACGTGGAACTCCGCCTCGAGTACGACGAGAACCCGCCGGGCCAGAATAACAGCCTCTTCAAGTGCGAAGACAGGGTAAGGCTGACGGTGATTAAGGTGGAGACTATTAAATTTCGTATCGGCACTGCCTCTGAATGGAAAGATTTCGCGAAACCGCAGAAAATACTTTTGGGAAAGGTCTCACACCTTCGAGCGATGGACATCCAGCCTCCGGGTGTTGCTCTGCCCAGTGGATTTCCGGCATGGCAGGGAACCTATGGAGTCACGGCATCAGGCATCGAGGTAACCCATACATACAGCGGCGCGCCATCGGCGAGCGATGCAGACACAAAGACTGTCACCACAGAGGGCGGCCCCGCCGCACCGGAAGAGTTTTTGGTTTGCACGAAAGTACTTGGGATCCATTCAAATGTTGATCCTGATGCGGGCTTCACTTCTGGCCATGCGTGGGTGTCGGTTACTGACTATTCATATGGTTCTCCTGTGACTACCACATATGGTTTATGGCCAGATGCACATCCCAATGTCCCCGACAACGGACCTGACTCGGATGTTCGTATAGGGTTGGAGCCTGCCACTGGTCTGCACAACCGCTTTTTCCTGCTCTCCCCATCGCAGTACAATGCTTTTGTAACCTTTCGCCAATCTCATGCCGAATGGAGCTATATATACACATGTGCAAATTGGGCGGAAGATGCGTATCGCGCAGGCACTGCTGAAACAGTCGATTCGTCCGATAATGTGCTCTTCGGCACGCCTAGGAAAATATCTGCCAGCATTGTTGTACTAGAAACTGACAATCCGACGACCAGTGATATGCCGTTCGAAGGCGGCGAAGACGCATCCTCTTCCTCTAGCGGTTCATCTTGGGGCGGAAGTAGTTTCACATAAATCAAGGCCGGAAAGGATTAGCGATGAAAATGATTCTGATGATGTCCGTTGTTTCGATGGCAACTCTTGCGTCGGGTGAAGAAACCCCAAGGACGCTTTTTGATGCCATTAAAAGCGACGATCTTTCGGAGGTTCGGCAAATGGCAGTTTCGAGGGAGCACGTCAACGCTCGAGACGCGCAGAATTTTACGCCGCTCATGGTGGCATCGAGACAGGCAAGCGTGGAAACCGTTAAGATTCTGGTGGAGGCCGGGGCCGATATTGATGCCAAGGTCGATGGTTTCACCGTTATTGACCAAGTTGAAAGCTACTTGAGGCGAACAGGCGACAACAAAAAGCGAACGATAGAAATGATGAAACGAGACGGGTTTAGCGAACAACTCATCAAGGCGGTAGAGGAGGACGCTCGCGGGCTAAACGAAAGCCCCGAGCGGATTCAAAAATGGCAGACTATTCTCGATTATTTGAAAGAGGTTAAGGACTGTGCTAGAGCTGATAATAATCCGGCAACGAATGACATGCCTTTTGATGGTGGTGAAACAGTCTTGAGCGTTGATACTGCTGCCAAAAGTATTCTCGACGCTGTAAGAAACGGCAATTTACATGAGGTAAAACAAATGGTAAGGGACAAGGCGTTGCTGGATAAAAGAGATGCTCACGGCCGTTCGCCCTTGATGCTTGCCGCCGAACAAGGGAATGTTGAAATCACAAAAGTTCTTATCGAGGCAGGTGCCGATGTAAACGCGAGAGATCGGTTTGGCTTCACCGCCGTCGATTTGATCGAAAGTATTCTGCGACGCGTTCATTTTAATTCTCCTGAATTTTTGCGGGAGCGAGCAGAAAGGATGCGACGGGAGGGGTTCAGCGAAGATGTGGTTGAGAAGGAGCTGAAGTTGCTCAAAGGTTCTGCCGTGCCGGGACCACAACGAACAGCAAATGATATTCAGAACCTAGAGGAAGTTCTGCGGTGTTTGAAAAAAGCTGTCGAAACGAGAACAGAAGATGCGGGTGGGCAAAATGGGAAATAGCCATGTGTCCCGCAAACCCCATTGAATTTCACCGTAAAGTTGGCCGATGGAATGGCTCCGTCTGGGACGGCGACGGCATACATGGCGCGGCGGACGATCCGGACCGCGACGGGCTTGACAATCTCGGGGAGTTCATCAACGGCACGGATCCGTTCAACGCGGACACGGACGGCGACGGCAGGCCTGATGGGTGGGAGGTCGGGCAGGGGTTCGATCCGGTCGAAATTGACACCGACGGCGACGGCATGTCCGACTGGTGGGAACGGCGGCACGGCATCACCGCCGCCGACGAGCTGAAGGAGATGGACCCCGGCGGCTATGTGTGCGTCTGCACGAACCACCTGACGCCAATCAAGCTGACGCTGAAGCCTGCCGGTTTGCCCGGCAAACTGACCCTCTCGGCGACGATGGGTGGGGACCGCATCCGCATCTGGAAAGACGCCGGGCGCGCGGTCGAGGTGGTATTGACCAATGGCTGCGCCCAGGTGGCGCCCGGCACGCTCTACGTCGAGGGGGTCACCAACAGCGCCGCCCTCCGCGACGTGGAGCTGCGCCTCGAGTACGACGAGAACCCGCAAGGCCAAAGCAATCCCCTCTTCAAGTGCGAGGACAGGATAAGGCTGACGGTGATTAAGGTGGACTTGGACATATGGAATGGGGGGAGCGATCTGGACAACGGACAGAGCGCCGGAAGCCAGGGTGCGCAGGTTCCCGAAGGCAGCGAGGTTTTGATCGGGGCTTATGTCTTGGTCAACTGGGACGATGACGACGCCGACGGAACGATGAACGCCGATGGCACATGGTCGGCGCTGCCCGTGCCGGACTTGACAGAAAACTCGGTTGCCAATGAAGACAATCTCGCCAAACTGAAACCTACCGTTGAACCGTTGTTAGACATCGGCAGCATAGAGTTGGAGGTGTCCGGCGCAGACGCGGACAAGGTCAAGCTGTGGACGCAGAGCACCAAGGGAACAGATGTTGCGCTAGCCTCCGGCAAGAGGACGTGGAATCTCGCCAGTCCAACGGAGAAGGCTGACTTCCAAACCTTTATGAGCGGTGGCTATTGGATCGAGGGCGTGGATGCCGGAACGGTTGAACGCGGGGTTACTTATACCCTGCGCTACAAGAACAGCGGCGGGACGGAAATCTGCAAGGACGAGAACAAGGCGACCGTTGTCATGATCAATCTGGCCAACGCGGTCTATCGTGACAACATGATTTGGTCACAGGGTTCGCGAGGTCATGGAGCCTTGGTTTGGCGTTACGCCGGAACCTGCACAAGGCCTGACCTTACCAATGACGTCAATTTCATTCTTATCGAAATGGATGGACCAACAGATTACCGAACCCTTGCCACAATTACGCAACAGGCGGGCTATCCGGCTTACGGATGTTTCAGGAATCCATCGATAACACACGTGCAACGACTTAGAATTATCCAAGCGGCACGCGCATTGGCAGCGCGCGCCCCAATCACATATACCGCGACAGATGCGGTACAACCCTACGACTGGGACGGCGCGCTTAACTCCATCACAGCACTGCGTTGCGATAGTTTGATTGAGGTGTGCTATGAGATCAACGGCGTGAACGTGTGGGGCATGGAGAGAGATGCGGATAGCCACACTGTTCACTATCCCATCAACGATCAAGCTGACAATTGGAGCTACAACGCCACATGGGGTACATGGACAGTGGGCGCAAACAATCGGCCGGACAACCTTGAGGAGCACAATGACTTTGGCGCTATTGGTTGGGACGACACCTTCATGCCAGCAACTCAATGTGGAAATGTTGCCCCAGTCGAAGCAGACACACGTTTTCAGGCTCAGAATCTTTGCCAACCCGTTGGCAGCACCGGAGGTAATTGACATGAAAGATACCGAATTGTTGGCAGGCATATTCCTTGCGGCCCAGCTACTCGTTTATGGCGCAGACCACCACTGGAATCATATCCAACGACTTGTAAAAGAACATGACTCTCCACAGGGCAATCCACAGTTGGAAACGTACCTAAAAAGTCTCACGCCCGACCAAATGATTCAAGCTGCTCGTGAATATTCCCAGTACGCAGCCAACAAGTTCCCTGCGGACAATTGGGCCGAGGCCGTTATGGATGTCGGACTTGCCTTGACCTTTTATGGAACTGATCAGGGTGGCCTGACGAATGACAGGCTGTGCGTGTTGCTTCAATGTATAGCCGATAAAAACGAAAATGATTTTTTCAGGGAAGCGCTCGTTCGACTTGTTCGGCAGCGGTATTGGGAGCAAATGACCGATGACCAACGTCGGCGGAGCAGGCTGTCTTTTCTTGAGGTATTATCGGACAAGAACGCGCCTGGGCGATTGAGGGTCTTGAGTTGTCGGGAACTCACGCAGGCGCTGGCCGAGAGGCATCGTCGCATTATAATCTCGGACAGGAATATCCGTCCGCTCAGAAGCGACAGGTCGAAATGGCAAAACGTCAATGGTCTTGTCCGCAATGGCGAGATCCGCCTTGAACCCGAGACACGAAGTGCTCTGAAAACACTTCGGGCCGAGATCGCCGACATCACGCCGGCACTCACCAAGCTATCACAGAGCGCAGACGAGCCGCCGGAAGTGAAGGACTGTGCGCGTTCGGCTCTGAAGACCCTTGCCGACCTGCCGGTTGCACCTGAACAATGACTGTTGCCAGCAACTTATGGACAAGGCGTATGGACAGTGTGCGAGCCCTCAGCACGCCCTGTCACCAACCGATTACCACACGCAAACACCGCGCTTGCCGACGCGTCCCGATCATACTCCTTCCGCATGGCAAGCCCGTCCATCCCGACATCACGCTCCATTGGGAGGCGGGGAACTCGCTCGCCCTGCTCGGGGGCACCACGGTTTACACGGACAAAATCGGGATCACTTGACACTTGGGCCCGACGGCAAGCCCGGAACGGCTACCATCGATGACGACGGCGACGGCGTTATTGATGAAGAGAACGATCTTATTAACCCGGCCACAAATAGCGCTGCGCACGGAGATTCAGGCATGGGGAGCTGGAATTTGGAGTTGGGAAAGGGGCACGGACATTCCTGTCCGTGTCACGGGTTGGAAAACCCGTGCCCCTGTTTTGCAATATGAATTATGGCCGAGTTAGTAAGAATGCACGATTGTCGGGAAAGGAAGCCGAGAAGTTGTGGCGTAAGAATAGGTAGAACGATTGTGGCGGCAGTTGTGCCGCCGCACCTCATTTTTCCATGTCCTTCCCCGCGATTCTTCCGTATACTTTCCGACATGAAAATCAAGAACATCCTTTTGGCCGTCGGCTGTCTGCTGGCGGCGACGCTCCCCGCCACCGAGACGCAGAACACGTCGATTCGCGTCCTGCCCGCACCCGGTGCCGTGGAAATCGACGGACGGTTCGACGACTGGGACCTCCGCGGCGGCGTCTTCGCCTGCGGCGAGCTCGAAAACTTGCGGGACCAGTACGCCGTGTGGATGCACCTCATGCACGACGCCGAGTATTTCTATGTGCTCGCACGATGGCGTGATTCCACCCCGCTCAACAATACCGAGACCTTCGGAGGCCACGGCTTCAATGCCGACTGCCTCCAGTTCCGCACCATCCTCTTCACCGACACCCCGGACGAAACCGCCCTCTGGTGGATGTTCTGGCGCGATGCCGCCGGCACCGACGTCGCCGACCGCTCCAGCCCCGGCCCCGAAAACGGCCATCCGGACAACGTGCTCGAACCGCTCCCCCGAGCCGCCGGGCACGGCGTGAAGCAGGCCTTCCTCGTGGATGGGGACGGCAAGGGCTACTCCCAGGAAATCGCCATCCCCTGGAAGCTCATGAGCGCCTCCGGCCGCGTGCCCGCCATCGGCGACACCTTCCGGTTCACCGTCGAGCCGAACTTCACCGCCGGCTCTTTCGGACGCATCACCATCAAGGACATCTTCGACGAGCGCATCGCCACGCCCGACCGCATCTTCACCTTCACCGCCTGGCGCCACTGGGGCTGGGCGACGATGGTCGGCCCCGATGCCGAAATCGCCCCGCAACCCGTCAAGACCGCCGACGGCCGCTCGTTCCCCGTCACCATGGAGGACGGACTCCCCGTCGTAAACTGGGCCGGCCTGATCCGCCGCTTCGAATGGCCCGGCTTCAAGGAAATCGCCTTCGACATGCCCTTCGACGGCCGCGTCTCGCTCAACATCCTCGACGGGGAAGGCCACGTCGCCCGCCACCTCCTCAACTGGGAACGTCGCGGGAAAGGCCCGCAAACGACGAAGTGGGACGGACTCGACGACGCCGTCTTCCGCACCCCCGGCCATCCCGTCTCCGCCGGCAGCTACGCCTGGAAGGCCATCGCCCATCCCGGCGCGCGCCTCACCTTCCGCGGGTACGCCTGCTACGGCGGAGCCGCTCCATGGTCCGGCAAGCCCACCGACACCTGGCTCGGCGACCACGGCGTCCCCTCCGACGCCGCCACCGACGGCACCCGCATGATCCTCGCCTGCAACGGCGCGGAAGGCGGCCGCCACCTCCTCGCCTGCGACTTCGAAGGCCGCGTCGAATGGTCCACCCAAAACACCACCGGCATGGGCGACCCCGAATACATCGCCGTCGACGACTCCGCCGTCTACGTGCTCCACGTCTCCTGGAACCCCTCCCAGCCCTTCGCCATCGCGAAGGTCGACTCCTCCAACGGCGGCTACACCTCCTGGGAAGGCCGCGGCTCCCACCTCCTCTCGCTGGCCGACTGCTGGAGCGACGGCGTCCAGGGCGGACCCCGCGCCAACGGCATCGCCGCCGGCGGCGGCAAGGTTTTCCTCAGCTACGCCGCCGGAAACGCCCGGGGTGTCGCGATGCTCGACGCCGCCACCGGCAACGCCCTCGCCTCGTGGCCCCTTCCCGGCGCCCACGCCCTCCACTTCGCGGGCGCCGCCGGCCACGTGCTCGTCGCCACCGCCGACGGCATCTCCACCCTCGATCCCGCCACCGGCACCATCGCCCCGCTGGTGGAGGGCGTCGACAACATCCGCGGCGTCACCGCCTCCGCCGACGGCTCCACCCTCTACGCCTCCCTCGGCGACCCCGACATGCAGGTCGCCGCCTACGACGCCGCCACCGGCCGCGAGCTCCGCCGCTACGGCGTCCCCGGCGGCCACCCCCGCGTGGGCAAGTGGAACCCGGACGGCATGATCGACCCCGCCGGCCTCGCCGTGGACAAGACGGGCCAGCTCTGGGTCATGGAGCATTACGCCATCCCGAAACGCGTGAGCGTCTGGAAGCTCGGCGACGGCTCGCTCGTCCGCGACTTCTTCGGCCCCGCCCACTACGGCGCGTCCGGCGCCGCGATCAACCCCCGCGACAAGAACCTCATGGTGGGGGAAGGCTGCGAATGGCGCCTCGATCCCGAAACCGGCAAGTCCGTCTGCCTCGGTGCCTTCGACACCTCCCTCCACGGCTTCGCCGCTTTCCGGGAAGGCCCCGGCAACCGCCAGTTCCTCTACCTCGTGAAGATGGGCTACGGAACCGGCGCCATCGAAATCCATGAACGCCTCGGCGATGCCGACTACCGCCTCCTCGCCGTGATTCGAAACGATCGCGAAGCCGACGACGGCGGACAGCGCGTGCGCTTCACCGACATCTGGATCGACCGGAATGGCGACGGCCGGGAGCAGCCCGGCGAGGTCGAAAGCCGCCGCGGCCCCATCAACTTCTCCGGCTCGAACAGCTGGTCCCTCAACCTCGGCCCCGACCTGTCTCTCTACGGCTACTCGCGCGACGAAGGCATCCTCTGGCGCTTCGCCCCCGGCGGCTTCGCCGAAAACGGCGCGCCGCTCTACTCCTTCGCAACCGCCACCGAAATGCCCCGGGCCATGTCCCACGGCTACCAGGACAACTACTCCAGCGCCCTCCCGGACTGCGAGAACAAGGTTATCCTCGTGAACCTCCGCGTGGAAGACCACCCCGCCGGCTTTGTCTGGCACGGCTTCGACCTCGCCAGCGGCGAGCTGCTGTGGACCTACCCGAACCCCTTCTTCCAAGTCCACGGCTCCCACAACGCCCCCGCCTCCGAACCCGGGCTCTTCCGCGGCGCGTACGGCCCCGTCGGCGCCCTCGCCACCGACGCCACCGGCCCCTTCTGGACCATCAACGGAAACCTCGGCGAATGGTACGCACTCTCCTCGGAAGGCTTTTTCCTCACCCAGCTCTTCAGCGGAAACGTCTTCGAATGGGTCTGGCCCGACACCCCCGCCCCCGGCGCCGACATGATGCGCCTGCCCTGCGGCGGCGGCGGCGAGGACTTCGGCGGCTCCGCCACCCTCGTGAAGGAGGCCGACGGCTCCCTCACTCCCATGATCCAATCCGGAAAGATCGGCATCTGGAACATCGAACTCGAAGGACTCGACCAGACCGTCGTAGTGGGCGAGGGGACCCTCGAACTCACGGAGGAGGACACCGCGAAGGCCGCCGAAATGCGCGACCGCGCCCTCCAGGCCGCCACCGGCGAAAAACGCATCTCCGTCAAGTCCGGCGACATCGCCTTCACCGGAAACCTCTCCGCGGACTTCGCCGGCCGCGACATCGTCGAGTTCAAGAAGTCCGACGACGCCTCCGTCCGCGCCGCCGCCGCCTATTCCGACACCACCCTCTACCTCGGATGGGAGGTGCGCGACGCCACCCCCTGGGTCAACGGCGCCTCCGACTACGCCCAGCTCTATGCCTTCGGAGACACCGTCGACTTCCAGCTCGGAACCGATCCCGACGCCCCGGCCGACCGCTCCGGCGCCGCGAAGGGCGACCTCCGCCTCTCCATCGGCAACCTCCAGGGCACCGCCACCGCCGTCCTCTACCGCTTCGTCTGCGACGAGAAGAAACCCCGCACCTTCTCTTCCGGCGTCATCCAAGGCTACGAGGTCGATTTCGTCGACATCGTCCGCGACGCGGTCGTCCGCGCCTACCCGATGGGCGACCGCACCGTCGTCGAAGCCGCCATCCCCCAGGCCGCCCTCGGCGTGGAACTCGCCCCCGGCCTGACACTCCGCGGCGACTTCGGCGCCACCCACGGCACCCCCGCCGGCGACGACACCCGCCTCCGCACCCACTGGGCCAACCAGCAGACGGGCCTCACCGACGACGTGGTCTTCGAACTCCAAATCACCCCCAAGAACTGGGGCACCCTCTCGTTCGAATAGAAAACGCCACGCGCGCGCCCTTCAACGAACCCGTCCCCGGCGGCGCGCCGCCCCAAAAACGGCGCGCCGCTTTTTCCAGCCAAACCCCAGCCCCATCCTGCCGCAGGGTGATCCAGGACAAACGAAGGAACAGATCCAGGACAAACGAGGGAACAGATTTGGGACAAACGAAGGAACAGCCTTGTTTTCGAGGGCTCGTTCCGTTACGATTCTTCGCATGAAAGCATACAAGGCGCGAGTGGTCGATTCACTTCTTCAACGCAAACTTGAAGGGACGGGGGCCGTCCTGATCGAGGGGCCCAAGTGGTGTGGGAAGACAACAACCGCCGAACAAGTCGCCCAGAGCGTGATCTACATGGCGGAGCCCCGGAAGCGAGACGACAATATCGCCATGGCGCGGATGGATCCCGGGCGCATCCTGTCGGGTGCCCGGCCGCGACTGATCGACGAATGGCAAATCGCCCCCGTCCTTTGGGATGCCGTCCGGCATGATGTAGATCACGCGGAAGATTTCGGCCGTTTCATCCTCACAGGATCTTCCGTCCCAGCAAACGAAGACGAAATCAAGCATTCGGGCACGGGCCGGTTTTCCTGGCTCAAAATGCGCCCATGTCGCTATGGGAGTCCGAAGAATCCTCCGGTGAAATTTCCTTTCAAGAATTGTTCTCCGGCGCGGATATCCAAACCGGTTCGGCAAAATCGTTTGAGCTGGAAGAAATCGCCCGAATCGTCTGCCGCGGAGGATGGCCGCAAGCCATCTCTCTTTCTGGAAATGCCGCCCTTGATCAGGCCTACAACTATGTCGATGCGGTAGCGAAGAAGGACATTTCGCGCGTTGACGGCACCACGCGCGACGAAGATCGGGCACGTCGCCTGATGCGATCGTATGCCCGGCTTCAAGGCACGCAGGCATCCGCAAGTGTCATCAAAGAAGATCTGGCCACGAATGAAATGACGTCCATTGACAACGGCACCATCTACTCCTACCTCAATGCCTTGAAACGCTTGTTCGTTGTAGAGGACATGCCTGCCTGGAACCCCAATCTTCGTGCGAAGGATTCCATCCGAACTTCCGATGCACGTTATTTTGTCGATCCGTCGATTGCCGCGGCCGCCTTGGAAATCGGCCCGGAAGACCTGATGAACGACCTCGCGACGTTCGGCCTCTTGTTTGAGACGATGGCCGTCCGCGACCTGAGAGCCTATGCCGACGCCCTCGGCGGAACGGTGCGCCACTATCGCGACCGTCACGGTCTGGAATGCGATGCCGTGATGCACCTGAGCAATGGAGCCTACGGCCTGATCGAAATCAAGCTCGGCGGCGACAAGCTGCTGCAGGCAGGCACGGAAACGCTGACGAAACTTGCGCGCCTGATTGATTCCAAGAAGGTGCGCAGGCCCGCCTTCAAAATGCTCCTGACCGCCGTGGGCGGTTTTGCCTACCGGCGCGACGACGGCATCCTCGTCTGTCCCCTGTCGGCACTCCGCCCTTAAGATTTATGGTGTTCAAAACCAGGGAAAGCTAACACAATGCAAACAATCCTGCGGTAAGATGAGTTGCACGTACGCGATGAAAAGGACCAACACCAGCAACACGGCGGAAGCCGCGGCACCGCCACCCATGTTCGCCGTCATCGACATCGGCGCGACCTTCATACGGATGCTGATCGCCGAGAAGCACGGCGCCAGGGAGGCCTGTATCCTCGAGAAGGCCGTGCAGTCGGTGCCCATCGGGCGCGACATCGTCGCCGGGCGCCGCATCTCCAATGCCACCGTGGAGCAGTGCGCGCAGATTCTCACGTCGTTCCGCAAGTTGCTCGACGAGTACGGCATCCCGCTGGAGTCGGTCACCGCCGTGGCCACGCCGACGCTCGGCAGGGCCGACAACAGCGCGGTCTTCCTCGACCGGCTGGCGAACACCTCGCAGATCGTCTTCCGCCTGCTCGATCCGGGGCAGATCGGCTACTACTACCATCTGGCGTTCCACACGCTCGGCAGGGGCAGGGGCGGCGACAGCTACGACAAGGGCGAGGCCGTGGTGCTCGAGATCGGCGGCCTGGCGTGCAGCATGCTGTGCCGCAAGGAGGGCGAGATCCGCTTCGTGCAGACCTACAGCCTGGGCACGCTGCAGATGCGCCAGCAGATGGAGCAGGGCGATTTCCGGCCGCGGCAGCTCGTCGCGCTCGCCGACGGGCGCACGCACGAGATCGCCGAGCAGTTGCGCAACAACGTGGAGGACGTGAAGTCGTTCAAGCTGTTCCTCATGGGGCGCGAGATGCGCTTCGCGGGCGCGCGCCTGCGTCCCGGCAGGAACAACGCCGTCGAGCTCGATCCGGCTACCGGCGTCATCTCGGTCGCCGTGGACGAGCTCAACGCGCTGCTCAAGCAGATCGAGCAGGCTTCCACGGAGGAGATCGTGCGCGAGTGGCGCGTGACCTATCCGGACGCCGAACTGATCGCGCCGGCGCTGAGCATCGCCATCTCCGTGGCGCGCGCCGTGGGGCTCAAGTCGGTCTACATCAGCAGCCTCTCCTTCTGCCACGGACTGCTCGAGGAGGCCGTGGACGGCACGCCGTGGACCAGCACGATGCGCAAGCACGTGTTGCGCGTCGCCAGGGCCACGGGCCGGAAATACCAGCACGACGCCAACCACGCGGAACAGGTGACGAAGCTCGCGCTCCAGCTTTTCGACATGCTGCAGGAGGAGCACGGCTGCACGCAGCGCCACCGCCTGATCCTCGAGGTGGCCGCGCTACTGCACGACATCGGCATTTTCGTGAGCGCGAATTCCCACCACATCCACACGATGTACCTGATCCGCAACACCGAGTTCGCGGGGCTCTCCTCGGAGGAGATCGAACTCATCGCCATTGTCGCGCGCTACCACCGCAAGTCCATGCCCAAGTCCAGCCATCCGGAGTACGCCGCGCTCCCGCCCGCGGACAGGCTGGTCGTCAGCAAGCTCGCCGCCATCCTGCGCGTGGCCGACGCGCTCGACCGCGTGCACGACCAGAGCCTCGGCAGGATCCGGTTCAAGCTCGACGAGACCTCGCTCGTCTGCATCCCCTCGCGCCGCGTGGCCACCAGCGCGGAGCAGGCGGCCCTGGCCGAGAAGGGCGACCTGTTCGAGGTGATGTACGGACGCCATTGCTACCTTTACAATCCGGAATAACCTGACGGTGCCGCGATGAAGACCAGGAAAAAGAAGAAATCCACGCCCACGCCGCCGGCCCCCCATGAGTTCCTGAACCGGGAACTCAGCTGGCTCGAGTTCAACCAGCGCGTGTTCCTCGAGGCCTGCAATCCGGCGGTGCCGCTGCTCGAGCGCCTCAAGTTCCTCTCCATCACCGGCTCGAACCTGGACGAGTTCTGCATGGTGCGCGTCGGCGGGCTCAAGCTGCTGGTGGCGGCCAACGTGCGCCGCACCGACCCCTCCGGCATGACGCCGCGCCAGCAGCTCGCCGCCGTCACGCGCCGCATGCGCACGATGGTGGCGGACCAGTACGGGCAGCTCGCCATCCTCTCGGGGGAGCTGGCCAAGCACGGCTTCGTCATCCAGGAGAGCGTGGCGGCCCTCGCCGACGAGCAGCGCGCATGGCTCGAGCGCGAGTTCACGGACAACATCTTCCCGCTCCTCTCGCCCGTCGCCGTGGGCGGGGAGCGTCCCTTCCGCCCGGCCGGGCTGCTGCTGCACTGCGTGGCCATGCTCGCCCCCGCCGCGCCGGACGAGGCGCCGCGCATGGTCTTCATCCCGCTGGGGCCGAAACTCCCGCGCTTCATCCGGATCCCCGCCGCCGACGGCCGCGCCGTCTTCGTCCCCATCGAGCAGGTCGTGGCGTGGCAGATCTCCACGGTCGTGGAGGGCCAGCCGGTGCTCGAATGCGTGCCGTTCAGGGTCACGCGCAACGCCGATATCGAGCTGCGCGAGGATTTGTCGTCCGACCTGCTCGCAGGCATGCAGGAGCTGCTCGACGACCGCCGCGAGACGGAGTGCATCCGCCTCGAGATCCACAGCCGCGCCTCCCGCGCGCTCGTGGGCGCGATGAAACGGCAGCTTGACCTCGACCAGGCGGACGTCTATCTCGTGGACGGCCCCGTCGAGCTGCGCAGCCTCATGTCGATCGCCCAGACCGACGGTTTCGAAGACCTGCGCGACGAGCCGTGGGAGCCGGTCCCCTCGCCGGACGTGGACATCAAGGAGCCCATGTTCGAGCAGATCGCGAAGGGCGACATCCTGCTCGTACACCCTTATGAATCATTCGACCCCGTCGTGAAGTTCCTCAACGACGCCGCCGACGACCAGCAGGTGCTGGCGATCAAGCAGGTGCTCTACCGCACCGCCCCGCAGAGCGCGATCATCGAGGCGCTCATCCGCGCCGCGCAGGTCGGCAAGCACGTCACCGTGCTCATCGAGCTGAAGGCGCGCTTCGACGAGGCGCGCAACATCACGCAGGCGCGCCGGCTCGAGCTCGCGGGCGCGCACGTCGTCTACGGCGTTCGCTCGCTCAAGACCCACGCGAAGATCTGCCTCGTCGTCCGGCGCGAGCCGCAGGGCATCGTGCGCTACGTGCATTTCGGCACCGGCAACTACAACGAGAAAACCGCCACGCTCTACAGCGACGTCGGCCTCTTCACCTGCCGCAACGACTTCGGTGCCGATGCCTCGGACGTCTTCAACGCCATCACCGGCTACTCCCAGCCGCAATCGCTGCGCCGCCTCGAGGTGGCCCCCTTCTCGATCCGCTCCGCCATCCTGGCCCTCATCGCCAACGAGGTCGAGCGCGCCCGCAACCGCGAGAAGGCCGAGATCACGATGAAGATGAATTCGCTCAGCGACAAGGGCATCATCGCCGCCCTCTACGACGCCTCCCAGGCCGGCGTGAAGATCCGGCTCAACGTCCGCGGCATCTGCTGCCTCAAGCCGGGCGTCCCCGGCATGAGCGAGAACATCACCGTCGTGAGCATCGTGGACTACTACCTCGAGCACGCCCGCATCTTCCGCTTCCGCAACGGTGGCCGGAACGACCTCTACATCTCCAGCGCCGACATGATGACGCGCAACCTCGACAAGCGCATCGAGCTCATGATCCCCGTGCTCGCCCCCGGCCCGCGGAAAAAACTTCTCGCCACCCTCGATGTTTACTTTACCGACGGCGTGAAAGCGCGTACTCTTTGCGCGGACGGCGAGTACCGCCCTGTCGCCGCGCGCGGCAGGGAGAAACCTGTCAGGGCACAGGAAGAGCTCTACAGGCGGGCCAAAGCCGCCGCCAGCCTCAAGGAACAGACCAAACCCACGATGCTGGAACCCCACCGGAAACGCAACCCGCAAACGGACGTAAAACTTTGAGCAACGACAACAAGAGACAAAACGGAAAAACGGTGCGCAGCATCGGCATCCTGACCGCAGGCGGAGACAGCCCGGGCCTCAACGCCGCCATCCGGGCGGTGGCCAAATCGGCCATGCACTACGGCATCCAGGCCGTCGGCTTCCTCGACGGCTTCCGCGGCCTCGTCGAAAACCGCTACATAGCGCTCGACGACCGCACCGTGAGCGGCATCATCACGCTGGGTGGCACGATTCTCGGCTCCAACCGCGACAAGCCGCACAAGATGGACATGGGCGGCACCATCATGGACATGACCGACGTCGCCGTCGCCAACGCAAAAAAGCTCAACCTCGACTGCCTCGTCTGCCTCGGAGGCAACGGCACGCAGAAGAACGCCTACCGCCTCTCGCAAAAGGGCCTCGACGTCATCACGCTGCCGAAGACGATCGACAACGACGTCGCCCTCACCGACACCTGCTTCGGCTACGACACCGCCAAGTCCATCGCCACCGAGGCGATCGACCGCCTGCACACCACCGCCAGCAGCCACCACCGCATCATCGCCGTGGAAATCATGGGCCATTCCGCCGGCTGGCTGGCGCTTGGCGCCGGCATCGCGGGCGGCGCCGACGTCGATCCTGATCCCGGAAATCCCCTACGACATCCACGCCGTGGCCGACTTCCTCAACACCCGCCGCCATCGCGGCAAGCGCTTCTCCATCGTCGCCGTGGCCGAGGGCGCCGTCGCCATGGGCGAGAAGCCGGATGACGACGAAGAGGACGAGGATGAAAACGACGCCAAGGCGCAGAAGAGAACGGCAACGGCAAAAGCAACGGCAACGGCAAAAGCAAGAAGAACGGCAACGCCAAGTCCAACGGGGACGCCAGCGGCGGCCTGCCGAAGACGCCGCTCATGGTACGCGAATCCAGGGTCAACCGCATCGTGCGCGAGCTCCAGCAGCTCACCGGCATCGAGGCGCGCATGACCCAGCTCGGCCACATCCAGCGCGGCGGCACCCCCACCCCGGCCGACCGACTGCTCTGCAGCCGCCTGGGCGCCATGGCCGGCCAGCTGATCAACGCCCGCGAGTACAACGTGATGGTGGCCGTGCGCGGCGACGATTGCGTTCCCGTGCCCCTCAAGGATGTCGCCGGCCACGTCCGCACCGTGCCGCAAGACCACCCCTGGATCAAGACCGCGCGCCTCCTCGGCACCTGCATGGGCGACGTGCCCTGAGGCTCCGCCACATGGATTCCCCGCCAGAATTCGACCGGATCCAGTTGACCGATCGCGACCTGCTGCTGATCGTCCTTGTCTTTTTGATGGGGCGGACCGACGCCCCTTCGCTGGAGCGCGTCCTCAACGTCTGGCCCCGCGAAACCGGCATCATCGACACGGTCCGCGCGACGAAGGCCGACCTGAAAAACCTTGTCGCCGGCCTGAAGCGCTGCGGCATCCTGCGCACGGCAGACTCCAGCGACAGCAAGTTGTGCATCCGCCCGCTCTCCATCGCCTCGCAACGCGCGATCTTCGCCCTGCCGCATGCGCAACTCGGCAAAGCGGCCATCGAAAATGTGCTGCGGAGCGGCTCCGACCCCTACCGCTTCGCCTGCCTCCGCACACCTGCCGGCCGGGACGGTACGCCTTTCTGTCTCGTGCATGAGGCGCTGCTGGCCGGCGACGTCCAAAAGGCGGACGCTCTAGTGCCCGGCGAGGACCACCACATTTACGAACGCGATGGGTATGCCTTCTATCTCCAGCTCGCCGAATCCATCTTGCGCGAACCCGACGCCGTCACGCCGGAGGTCGTGTTCTACCTTTTCCAGAATCTGGCCGAAACGGCCCTGGGAAGAGGACTGCCCGCCGCCCCGCTGACCGCCGTGATCGCCGAGCACGTCGCTCGGCTGAACGGGAGCGCCTTCACGCCGTACAAATTCCTCGCGCTCTGCGCTTGGGCGACCTGGACGGCCTCGCGCGATCTGCTGGACCTGCTGTCGGCGAAAGCGGGCAAGGGGTTGTACACCGAGGCGGTGACCGCCTGCAAGGCGTCGCTGGACGGCGACTGGCCGACCGCCGACAAGCACTTCGCCAGGGCGCTCCGGCTGTTTAACGCCAAGGTTTCGGAGAGTACCGCTGTCGATGTCTGCGGGAACTTCTTTCTGCTCGCCCTGCTGGCCGCGATCCGCGCATACACCTCCAAGACCCGCGTGAACGTGCTCCTGAACAAATTGAGCTCGGCAGACTTCTACTACCAGTCGTCGTATGCCCGTCGCGTCGGCATTTTTCCGAGTTCGCTGGACATGCTGAACAGGATCGTCAATCAAGGGGAACGGCCGCCCCATCAACCGCTCCCGGACGTGCTGTTTTCGTTGATGGACGGCTTCGTCTGCGCGCTGGAAACGCTTTTCACCGAAGATTGCGCCGTCGACGACTCGATACGCCGAAACTGTGTCGAGCTGCTTGAAACGGCCCACCGCGCGGGGTATGCGTTCATCGCCGCCTCGCTGGTGCCGTGCGTCCGGCGGCTGCAACCCGATTCGGCCGCCGCCGCCGAAGCCTGCCGGCTCGTCGAGGCGGCGAAGGCGCCGCCGCCGCTCTGGAGCGAGCCGCATGTGGTCGCGGCCTGGGAACACGCCCTGGCCGAACTCGAACGCCTGGCGCCCGTGCCCAAGGGCGGCGCGACCGCCGCCGACGCCGCAGCAGGCGCCACGCACCAGATGGTTTGGATCGTGGATTTCAGGGGCGAAGACACCAGCGACCTCGAATGTTACAACATCGGATGCCGCCTGCAGAAGCGCCGGAAGAACGGCACGTGGAGCACCGGCACGCGCATCGACCTCAACAAGCTTTGCAAGGGCGAGTATGACGCCTATCTGGACGCTGCCGACCAAAAGGCCAAGGCGATCCTCATCCAACACCGGCCGTTCTACGGCTACCAGGGCTATTATCGGGAAGAGTGCCTCTTCATAACCGCGCTGATCGACCACCCCCGCGTCTTTATCCCGCTAGACCCGGACGGCTACTTTCTGGATCGGCCGGAACTCGTGCCGACGCGGATCGAACGCGGCGAGCCGGCCATCGACGTGATCGCCGTGCCCGGCAAAGGAACCGTCATCCGGATTCCCTGGATCAACACGCAGCAGTACGACGACCTGTTTATCACCAGCGAGAGGTCCGGCCTCTACACCGTTTACGAAAAGAGCGCCAAACACCGGCAACTGGCGGAGATCGTCTTGAAATACGGCGATGAAGGAACCCTCAGGATCCCCGCAGCCGGCGCCGAAACGCTCAAGCGCCTGGTTCCGGAGCTGTCCAAAATCGTGGCCATCAAAGGCGAATTCGACGCCGAGTCGGTCAGTGCGCGCACCGTCCAAGGCGGCGTCCACCTCCATCTGCGGGCGCAGTTCGTCGGCGAGGCCATGCACTTCGATCTCAAAAACCAGCCCGCGCCCGACATGCCGTTTCATGTGACGCCCGGGCACGGCGCGCGCAAGGTGCTCACGCGGCACGAGGGCGAAACCATCGCGATCGTCCGCGACCTCGAGGCCGAGAGGCAGGCGTTCGACGCCTTTCTCGGGGCTTGCCCCGGCCTCGCCGCCTGGAACGTTTCCGAAGCGCAATGGGAAGTAGAAACGCTCCCGGACATGCTCGAAATCCTCGGCGACGTCCATGCCCTCGGAGACCGCGTCAGCCTCGACTGGCCCGAAGGCGGCGCGCTGAGCGTGCTGCGGCCCGACGCCTCGACGCCCTTCAATCTCCGCGCCGAGGCGGGCGCCGACTTCTGGCTGGAGATCGGCGGCGATGTCGTGCTGGACAACGGCAAGGTGCTGGCCTTCACCGAACTGCTCGCGAAAATCGACGACCGCGACGGCGTGTTCGTCCAACTGAGCGACCGGCAGTACCTGCGCCTGACAGAGGCACTGGTGCGCCAGATGGAGCTCCTGGCCCACGCCGGCGAGACGGACGAAAAGAGCCTCCGCATCCCGCCCTCCGCCATCGCCTTGCTGGACGGACTCGCCAGCGGCAAGGACGCCTTCGACTTCCCCGCGCTCGTACGCGACCGCATCGCCGACTTCCGACGCGTCTTCAAGACCACGCCGCAGGTGCCGCCTTCGCTGACCTGCACGCTGCGCCCCTACCAGCGGGACGGCTTCGTCTGGCTCGCCAAACTTACCGCCTGCGGCCTCGGCGCCTGCCTCGCCGACGACATGGGCCTCGGCAAGACCGTCCAGATTCTCGCCTTGCTCACGGCCCGTGCGGCCGACGGCCCTTCGATGGTCGTCGCCCCCACCTCCGTCGCCCGCAACTGGGCCGACGAGGCCGCGCGTTTCGCCCCCGCGCTGCATGTCGCGCAACTCGCCGAAGCCGAAGACCGCAGCCGCCTCGTCGCCGAAGCGGCGCCTTTCGACGTGATCGTCTGCAGCTACGGGCTCCTGACGTTCGAGGCCGACCTGCTGGCCAGCCGCGAATGGAACGTCGCCGTGCTCGACGAAGCGCAGGCCGTCAAGAACCACCTCGCGAAACGCACCAAAGTCGTCAAGCGCATCCGCAGCCGCGCCCGCGTGATCGCGACCGGCACGCCGGTCGAAAACAACCTCGCCGAACTCTGGAGCCTCTTCGACTTCCTCAACCCCGGACTGCTGGGCAGCACGCACGGCCAGTTCGAGCGCCGCTTCTGCAACGCCGACGGCACGGTCGGCCCTCTGCTGAAAAAGATGACCGCGCCGTTCATCCTGCGCCGGCTGAAATCCGCCGTGCTCGACGACCTGCCGCCGAAAACCGAAATCACGCTCGCCGTCACGCTCGACGACGACGAGCGCGCGCTCTACGAAAGCTGCCGGCGCGCGGCGCTCGCCGCACTGGAAGGTGCCGACGGCGAGAACAACCGCATCGCCATTCTCGCGCACCTGACCAAACTGCGCCGCGTTTGCTGTCACCCGTCGCTGGTCATGCCCGGCTGCACCATGCCCGGGCAAAAGGTCGAAGCGTTGCTGGAACTGGTTCAAGACCTGCGCGCCAACGGCCACCGCGCACTGGTCTTCAGCCAGTTCGTGGACTTCCTTTCGATCATCCGCAAGCGCTTCGACGCCGCCGGGATCACCTACCAATACCTCGACGGCTCGACCCCGGCCGCCGAACGCGCCAATGCCGTCTCGCGCTTCCAGCGCGGCGAGGGCGACCTGTTCCTCATCAGCCTCAAGGCGGGCGGCACGGGCCTGAACCTGACCGCCGCGAACTACGTGGTGCTGCTCGATCCGTGGTGGAACCCCGCCGTGGAAACCCAGGCCGCCGACCGCGCCCACCGCATCGGCCAGCGCAATCCCGTCACGGTCTACCGCCTGGTCACAAACGATACCGTCGAAGAGCGCGTCGTCGCCCTGCACGCCCAAAAACTCGCGCTGGCCGAAGCCATCCTCGACGACACCGCCGACACGCGCCTCACCGCCGACGACCTGATCGCGCTGTTCAAGACCTGACAAATGCGCCAAATGTGAAAAGCTTAATGGACCTTGTGAAGGATAATCCAGCGTGCTACACTGCACGTTATAAAACAGAGACGAGAAGGAGGTTCACGTTCTCTTCTGCTAACCCGGCCACAAATAGCGCTGCTCACGGAGATTCAGGCATTGGGAGCTGGAATTTGGAGTTGGGGAAGGGGCATGGACATTCCTGTCCGTGTCACGGGTTGGAAAACCCGTGCCCGTTTTGCAGTATGAATTGTGGCCGAGTTAGTAACGGCGAGAAGTAAGCGAGCATATCCGGCGAAAAGGTTCTTCAAAGGTGAAAAAGCATGAGCGCAAAAGCCAAAGTTCTGTTGCTAATCGGTGCCGCAATCCTGATTGCTGGCGTCCTTTTCTTCGCAACTCAGAACAAGAAGCCTTCGCCCCCCTCTGAACCACATCAGGAAGCCGTAGTGTCAAACGCGAATTCGGTTCCCCAGGTGTCCCCTCAACACCAGTCCACGCACACCAACACCGCTACCGCCCCAACCGCTCTCCAAGACATTACGGAACTCATCAACGGTTCGCCCGACCTTGCATCTGCAAGGCACAACGTCGTACAGGAAATGAAATCCCGTATTGACAATGGCCAAATCAACATCGCCGACCTGGAAAAAGCCATTGTCGATTCCTCAACTCCCGTTGAAGCTCGCATCATCTTTGCCGAAGCGATCATTGGCTTGCTTGCCGATCAGGCAAACCGACTGGATGTGCAGTCTCTCTCGGAAGCACTGGCTTCAGTCGAATCTCCGCTTCTCGCAACACGCATGATCGATCTGCTTGGTTTGACGGAAGATCCCGAAGCACTCTCGGCGATTCGAGCCAAGTGCGCAATGGAAGCCGAGAATGTCCGCCTCGCGGGCGTCAGGGCTGCCAAACGCATCAAAACCACGGCTGCGGCAAAGTTTCTGGTCGCCTGCACGGAAGACCCCAGCTTCTATCGCGTTCGCATCCAGGCTTTGCACGGAGTCGCAAGCACCCATCGGTCTCAACCCCCACTGCTATTATCTTAGAAACAGTCCGGCGTGAACGGGAACGGACTGCCGAAGAGACGCCTTCAGGCCAGAGTCACATTCTCAACAGTCAGCTTATAGCCGTTGCGGCCACCAAGGCCTTGGCGACCAGTGATGACCCACAAGCGTTGGCTTTTCTCGTGGATGAGATGCGCCGAACGGAGAATGTAGGAACGATCCGCATGGCTGCTGCTGACGCGCTTGCGGAACAAGGAGAATCCGCTGTTTCGGCTCTTCTCGAGGCTTTAACATATTCCGACGAGGGCGTCCGGCTTCACGCAGCCCTCTCGCTGACCAAGGCGTTTGGGAACCGATACGCAAGCCAGATTGCCGACGCGCGTGATGCATCGGCCGATCCGTATGTCGTGAAGCGACTCACCGAGCTTTTGGAATCCAGTCAATTGGGAGATAAGCCATGAGAAAAGCCATACTACCGTTACTGCTCTGCGTTTGCTTTGCCGGGCAGGTGCCCCTGGCTACCGCAACCGAACCAAGATGTGAAGTCGCGGATCCCATCTATCGGGACGGCGTTGGGTTGGGCTGGGGACTCTTCATTGCCGAGGCTCTCACCGGCTGGCTCGGAACGATGACTATTGAAGCATGGAAACAAATCTACGTCGAAGACGGAAACGATGCTTGGCATGCCGGCCTCCTATGGCAGTACAACCAGAAATTCGGCACGGAGACGTTCTGGGTAATTCATTCAATGAACGATGACGTGGACAACCCAGACGGGAAAACCGGAGAAGGTCCACAGTATGGAACCTTCAACGGGGCTTTTCTCAAAGACGTCTACAAGAATGCACGGCGTCATCCGTCGATTGGCTCCTCGGAATACGCCAGAAAAGACATCATTAACGCGGCTGTAAGCCAAATCACTGAGGAAGTTGACTACCCGTTCAGTTGGTATTACCTGTGGACTGATTTCGTTACAAAGTACAAGTCCCCCGGCGTGAGTTTCCGATGTGACGGACTCGTTGAGTACGCCTACGAGCAGGCGGGCTTGGACATTGTGCCAAACGACTCGGGTGCGTTTTTGACGCCGTACTATCAAGCCCAGGGCGGCCATCTCCTGATTGCCAGTGACGGAAACTGGGGACAAGCGCCAACCGCCTCTTACAGTTACGACACATCCCCTGATGGAAACATTACCATCATCTTTAGCGAGAGGATGAGCGGAACATCCATGTCGCCCTACGCCAACAAGTTTGTTCTGAAGGTCGATGGCGTAACCAAATCCTATGCTGCCACAGTTCTCGACGCCTACGGTGCGCCGGCAGACCCATCCGAGCCCCGCCAGCTCGTCATCAATCCCGACAGCAACTTTGCCTACGGCGCGCACGTGGAACTCTTCGCCAACAAGTACGCCATCCGCGACCTCGGTGGCAATCGTTGGAGCCAATCATCGGGCGACACCAGTGTCCGCATCCTGCATTTCTATGTTCAAACGCCCGCCCCAGTACGTAATTAGCGCCTCGGCGGGTAGCAACGGAGGTGTTTACCCATCGGGGGGGAGTGTTGTTTATTCGGGTGAAACGCGAACCTTCAATGCGTCGCCCAATTCCGGGTACGAAGTTGACAAATGGTACTGGAATGGCAGTGCTGTGCAAACTGGCGGAACGAGCTACACAACGCCTGCCATTTATGCTAATCACTCGTTGTTTGTGACCTTCAAGCAGCCCACTCCTTCTGATATTAACATCACTTCGCCGGTCGCGGGAATGAAGTATTATCAGAAATCCAAGCTGACCGTTGCATGGGAATATTTCGCCGAATTAGGCAAGACGGTCAAGATTGAGCTATATCAGAACAACAGTTTGAGCCGGGTAATTGAAGACTCCGAGTTTCTGAATAATCCGCTCTACACTTGGTCAATTCCAATGGATGTTGCGATCGGATCTGGCTATCAGATTAAAGTAACGTCAATTGCCAGTGGACTGACGGGAATGAGCGGTAGTTTTGAGATCGCCCAGGCGCCTGACAATGATACCATAATTGAGATCAGAACGCCCTCTGACCTTCAAAACATCGCCTACAACGGGCAATATAAGTTGATGAACGACATAAACCTCAATGGATTTGCATTTGTTCCCATTTCTGCATTCAGAGGGACGTTGGATGGTAACGGCTATCGCATAATTAATCTGGAAATCAACAGACCGACAGAGGATTTGGTCGCTCTCTTTCGCTATACGACTGAAGACGCCGTGATCAAGAATGTTATAATCGATGGCGGGTGGGTTAGAGGGTTGAGCAGTGTCGGTGCAATTTGTGGTGAGTTTTTAGGGCTAATGGTCAATTGCCACAGCAGCGCGGATGTCTTGGGAAGCGACACCGAGAGAAGTTATCGAGTTGGTGGATTAGTGGGTGAAAACTATCGGGGAACTATCAGGAACTCTTCATGCTCAAGCGAAGAAGTTCGCGCATACGGAAGCAACGCTGGAGGGATCGCGGGGGGAAAACAATTCAATCATTGAGTTCTGCTGGTCAACCGTGAAAGACGTAGTTATATGCGATGATTTCGAGTCGTCAGTTAAGAATGTTGGCGGAATCGCAGGCGTAAATTACGGCGCAATTCGCGAGTGTTATTCATACAACACAAGGGTTGACTCTTACGACCGCGATGCTGGTGGGATCGTGGGAAGAAATGAAGGTGGACAGATTATAAATTGCTACTCTCTAAGCAGAACATGCGGAGAATACCTTGGAGGGCTTGTTGGGTATAACTATGGTGGAACAATCTCCAATTCCTATGCAACTGGCAGTGTGAACGATTCATGGGGAGGAGGGCTAATCGGAAGGCAAAGCGGCGGTCTTGGAAGCCATTCCTTGTGGGATACGCAGACGACTGGCAAAACACAGGCTAAATATTCTGGTAGTGGCAACATTGTTGAATGTTACGGCAAGACCACTGCCGAAATGAAACAACGTGCCACTTTCGAGGCGTTGGGCTGGGACTTCGCCAACGTGTGGGAAATTCAGGAGGGCGTAGCGTATCCCACGCTGCGGGGCGCAAAACCTTCTGTAGGGAAACCAACTGGCTTGGAAGCAACAAGTGATCGTTCAGACGGAGTACTGCTCTCGTGGAGCACAGTGCCGAATGCCGGACGATACCGTGTGTTCAGAGCGGATGCGGCCGACGGGAATCCGCAGGACATAAGCGGTTGGATTACCGGGACGTCATACCTCGACTCTACGGCGCTTACGGAAGTTCCGCAATGGTATTGGGTACAAGCTGCACTTACTGCGCGTGGAGCGGGAGTAGGCGACATGAGTTCAGAGGTCGCAGGATGGCGTATGCGTGGCTCTGTGCCGCCGCCAGAAAATGTTTCCGCAAGCACGGGATTGACATCGGTCATTATTACATGGGACAGCGTTCCTGAAGCATCTCACTATCGAGTGCTTCGAGCTGATTCTTCGAATGGAATCCCGGTTGAAGTTAGTTCTTGGATCGTGGATTCCTCATTTGCGGATTCACCCGCTATAGCGCGTCAGCGCTACTTCTATTGGGTTCAGGCTGCCGCCGATGCCAGCGGAACAAGGGCAAGTGCCGCTGCGGGTCCGGATGAGGGCTATTTCATCCTTGCAGACAACACCGCCCCTTTGATTGCAGTTTCACACCTGCCAGTTGAGCCTATCGAGTCGCAGCCTATTTCTATCACCGTTCAAGCGTTGGATAACGACATGCTGGATCGTATTGCCCTTCACTGGCAGTCTGCCGGCATGTCAACACAGACCTGGGCAAACCTCAACGCCAATCAGTACACAGCGACTCACGGCATCGGCTCCTTCGAAGCTGGCGCGGAAGTCGTGTACTGGGCAGAGGGATGGGATGAAGCAGGAAACCGTGTTGAGAGCGAGCACAGGAGTATGACAATTTTACCGGAAACCGTGTCCGTTCCATTGATCCCAAGTGGACCATCCATTGTTTACATGGGTGAAAGCAACCCGTTCTCGGCATCCGGCAGTATCAGCTCCCTTGGAGGGCTGGTCGAGTATCAGATTGACTGGAACGATGGACAGACATCCGGTTGGACAACGGCATCCACGCTGCATGCATGGCCGCAGGAAGGGTTCCGCTTTGTTCGCGCTCGCTCTCGCAGCCTGTTTCGCCCAGCCAACATGTCAGGTTGGTCAGGCGCGCGTGCAGTTCACGTTCGCGACTGGAACAAGGACTACGACGGCGACACGTTTACCGACTTGCAGGAAGCTATTGCGGGCACCGATCCGTCACTCCGGGAGTCACGCTTCCAAATGAGTGGTGCTGGTGCCGCCGCCTCAAACGGTGGCTTCGTCTTGTGCTGGCCGAGTGTGTCAGACAGGTACTACCACATCGCAATATCTGACGATCTCGCAACAGGCTTTGGCGGCTATACGGTCAGCAACATTGTCGCCACACCACCGATGAACTGCTACACGATCCGTATCGACCGAGCCTCAGCCTTCTTCCAACTGGGCGTAACAACCAACAAGCTAGTTCCGTAGCCCCGAATCGGCCGCCCGACCGCGATTCCGAGGTTTCGGTGACGGCGGAGCTGCGGCATGATGGCGGGCGCTCGTCCCCGCGAGCCGCCCGCACGGATTGCCACGAAAACTTCAGCGATCCAGCCGCTCGCGCGCCACATCCCGTATGGACCGGCCGCCGAGCTCGAGATCCTCGATCACGCCCAGTCCGCGCCAGACGCGCACTACGAGCACGCCCTCTTGCCTGTCGCTCCCGCCGGCATCGCGATAGGCCTTCTCCGCCTCTGGCGCCAGCTTTTCTTCCATGTAGAAGCGATCGAAGGGCAGGGCAAGGCGCACATGGTATCGGCCCGTCGGAACGTATGTGCCCGGAGAATACGCTGCCTGCGCGGTGTCGTTGGTGCCGGCAGGAAGCTGGCGATAGTCCGGCCAGCAGTGTCTGACGCGCGTCCGGATGCAGACGTCCTCCGGCTCGGGATGCGTCGTCAGGCGATCGATCCTGCTGTAGCCGTCGGTCCCTTCGCCGATGACCGCATAAATGCGCTGTCCGCGCGCATACTCGCGGTCGCAAAGCTGCTGGCTGTCCGCCTCGGAGAGGTTCAGCGCCACGTAGCGGCCGCGAAAGGCGTCATACGGATCGACGGGCGCCGTGCGGAAGCGGCAGGCTACGCCGTTACGCAACGCGACCTCGCGCTGGAGGATCATCCATCCCATGACGCCGAACTGCGCCGCCAGGCCGATGATCGCGATCGGCAGCATCCATCGCCGGTTCATGCCGCGCCCCCCTTCTGTTTCATGCGGCGCGAAACCACCAGGTTGGTCGCCAGGAACACGCCGCCGCACACGATGAAGACCACGCCCTTGGCGGTGAAGCTGGCCTCGCTGCTGAAAAACTTGCCGAGGATCACGGCCAGCAGCACCAGCACCCCCAGGTTGATCGAGCCGGGACGGCGTTCGGCCAGGCCTTCGCCCAAGGTGGCCAGGCCCAGCCCCGCCAGATAAATCGTCATCAGCAATGCCGACCCCAGATCGTGCTCGCCGTAGGCGGCCAGGGCATAGGCGGCGGCCGTCACGAAGGGCGCGACGCCCCACAGCACCCAGGCCGGCAGAAGCGGCACGCCGCGCCAGTTGCGCCTCGGCACGCGCCGGAAGGCCAGCACCAGCAGGAAGGCGGCCGCGACCGGCAGTGCGATGGCCAGGCTGAAATCAAAAAAGGTCGCCCAAGGATGATGGAACAGGTTCGTTCTCCAATGGTTCCATCCGATCTCCTGCCACGGCCACCGGAAGACCAGCAGGTAAAGCACCACGGCCAGACCGCCGCCGCCGATCGTCCGCAACGGATTGCGCCACCATCCGCGTTCCTCGCCGTCGCGCACCTCGCTTCCCAGCAGCAGCGCGGCGAAGGCCCCGGTGTAGACAATCATCCAGAGCCCCGGCAGGCTCTTCTCCAGCGTGATCCCCAGTGCCGCCGTGCAACAGAGGGCGGCGGTCCACAGCATCCACGTCGAACGCACTGCCGCATCCGGATCGCGCCGCACGCTGTAGATCAGGGGCGCGACGAGCGCCGCCAGCGGCCAGTACCAGAGCCCCACGCCACCAGCCAGTTGCGTCATCGAAACCCAGGTCAGCAGGCCGGCGAAGTACCCCGCGACCGGTGCGAGCGCCCGGGTCGCGTAGCACACCGGGATCAGCAGCAGGGTCCAGACCAGCGTGAAGGACTCGGCATCGTGTGGCAGGTGGTAGGTCTGTCCGATCAACGCCACGCCCGTGCCGATGGCCAATCCCCAGAAGAGTCCCAGCGGTTCCAGAAAGGCGCGCGAGCGCCATTCGCGCCAGTAGCCCGTCAGATAGAGCGCGGCGCACACGCCCAACGGCGTAAACGCGATGACGGTCCGCGTCGGCCGCCCCAGGTCGCCCCAGTTGGCGGCCAGGAGGGCGATGATGCCCAACCCCACCAAGAGTGCGCCCAGCGAGCCGAAGATCGTCCGCCCCCAGGGCGTTTCGTTTTCCGCCGCCTGCGCATAGCGTGCCCGCAGCCGCCCCGCAGTCGCGGCGTCTACGATGCCGTCACGCTCCCAGGCGGCAACTTCGCGTTTCAACCATTCGATTTCACGGGACGCCATGAGTCGCTCCTTTATCGGGAACCAGCGTAGAACCTGCACCGCGCGAGGTCAACAGGAATGTTCCCGTCACGCGTGACGGGGCGCTCGTTATTCGTTCTTCACTCTCCGCGCTCTCTTGCTATACTGGCGGCATGAAAACGGGATGGAATCATCCGTACATGTGCGAGATGGGCGTGGCCTATGCCTGCGAGATGGCGCAGTTGCGGCTGTGGTTGCAGCGGACGCCCCAGGGTTGGCAAACGGCGTTCCGGCACGAGGCGCAGGAGGGATTCAGGCCGTTGCAGGCATGCGGCGCGGTACCGTCCGACCTCGAATGGCAGCGTTTTATCACGCCGCCCGACACCGCCGCCGTGCGGTTGGTCCCGGTGCTGCCGGATCGTTCGGTGGTGAGCCGCCCGGAGGGGCGCATCGAGATCGCGCCGCGCCACAAAGGCCTCTTTCTGGTGACGATCCCCGTGTGGGTGCGCGTGCAGGCCAAGACGTCGGGCGGTATCGCGCTGGGCGACTATCCGACCGTCCTGCTCTCCAAGACCTGGTTCGGCCATCCGTCGGAGGAAGGCGAGATCGGCTTTGCGCTGACCACGCGGGCGCGGCAGGAAATGGCGGCGTTGACCGATGTGGAAGGGCGCGCCATCTGTCCGGTGTTGATCGAAAACCACACCGACGAAGCCTTGGTCTTCGCGCAACTGCTGCTGAGCGTGCGCCACATGAGCGTGTACCAAACCACCGATGGCAAGCTGTGGACCAACGAGTGCAACCTGGGGTATACCGGCAGCGTTTTCCCGGCTTCGGTCACGTTCGGACGCAAGGCGCCCAGACAGGCCAGGGGGGCGAAGCTCCTCTCCGGGCCGCGCGTGGTGCCCTCGGGCCGCCTCACGGTGCGCGCGATCGCCGGCACCATTTTCAAGCAACCCTTCTGACAGGATGGCGACCCGTGTCTGTACAACCCTCTAAACTGAGTGCGACGTTGCGCGAGTATGCGTTGCCCTTCCTGGGCGCCTGCGCCTGGCTGATTCTGGGCTACTGGTTCTCCTCGTTGATGGCGCGCCTGGCCTATGCCGGATTTTCCCGCAAACTGGGCGCGGACAAGGCGCGCGCGGTTTCCAAGGGGGTCAAATTCCTTGTGATCGTTCCGTTTGTACTGACGCTGATCCACGGCGCCGGACTGGACATCACGGCGCTGCTGGGCGCGGCGGGCCTCGCCGGCGTGGCCATCGGCTTCGCCTCGCAGACCGGCCTGTCCAACCTGATCAGCGGCCTGTTCCTGGTGGTGGAACACCCGTTCAAGATCGGCGACCTGATCGAGGTCGACGGGTCGAGGGGTATCGTCCACAGCATTGAAATGCTCTCCACGTACATCCGCGCCTACGACAACCGGGTCATCCGCATCCCGAACGAGATGCTGGCCAAATCCAAGCTGATCAACCTGACCCGCTATCCGATCCGGCGCATCGACCTGGATCTCCGCGTGGCGTGCAGGGAGGATCCGGAGCGCGTGATGACGGTGCTGCGCGAGGTGATCCTCGCGAACCCGGTGTGTTTCAACGATCCGGAGCCGGTGATCGCCTTGCGCGGCCTGGATGAGACGTCGTTGGATTTCCTGGTGGGGGTCTGGGCCGACAACCAGGAGTTTTTGGCGACGCGTTCATCGCTGTTGCGGGACATCAAGGAGCGGTTCGACCGCGAGGGGATCGCCTTGCCATACGGGCGTGTCGCGGTGGCGCAGCGTGCGGACGCAGTGCACAAGGATTTGTGACGGGACGAGGGCGCTCGCAGCAAACGCGCCGGGAAACGACACGCGCCCCTCCCGCTGCTCCGCAGGTCTGGCGAACGGATTCGCATTGCGACGAAGTGTGGGGACGCAGTGTTTCTACGATCTCGGCCACAATTCATACTGCAAAACAGGGGCACGGGTTTTCCAACCCGTGACACGGACAGGAATGTCCGCGCCCCTTTCCCAACTCCAAATTCCAGCTCCCAATGCCCAAATCTCCGTGCGCATCGCTTTTTGTGGCCGGGTTAGTACTTCCCCATGCCCCCTTCGCATCCCTGCTCTTCGCTGTCCGCGCTGTCCGCTATCCTCTTGCGGAGGATGGACAACCGGCGTGAAATTTGCGAGAATAACGCCCATGATGACGTATCCTGCCAGTTCCAAATGGGCTGTGGCCCTGCTCTTCGCCGCCGCCGCGGTTTCAGGGTGCCGCATGATCCAGTCCGCAGCCGATGCGCCGGGACAGGTTGTCCGCGCCGTCACCCCCGGCGCACGGGCCGAAGAAGGCCCCGACCCGGTCGAGATCCAGGCGCTGGTCATGCGCTTCGGCGACGATTTCATCAGCCGCTTGACCACGGGCATCGACACGCTCCACGTTGACGGCGAGCCCATGCCGACGGCCGAGAGGCTGCGCAGCAAGCTCGCGGTGGGCTCGGCCGTCTGCGCCATTGCCTCGGGCCCCGACATCCAGGCCAATCTCCTCGACATGACCGCCTTCGTCATGGAAACGCGCATGTCGCTCCAGACGTCGAAACATGTCGAGCGCTTCGGGGCTACGGCACTGCCGTTGGTGGAGACGTGCAGCAACGCCGAGACCGGCCTCTGGCGGGTCTGCGAGCGGATTCTCAAGCCGGCGCAGCAGGCCGAACTGCGCGAGGCGATCGACGTCTGGCATCGCCAGAACTCGACGGGCGATTGGCCGCCCGGCGTGCGCACGGTGGGACTGGCGATCGAGATCGTGCAGGCGAGGCGCCAAAGTGGCGACAGCAACGTCAACCTCCTCGGAGCGCTGATGCTCGACCCGCTGGCGGAGCTCGATCCCACCCGCCGCGAACTCGCCGAGATACGCCTCTTCGCCGAGCGCGCCCTCTTCGTCGGGCGCCACATGCCCAGCCTCCTGCGCTGGCAGGTCGAACTGCTGGGCCAGACAACGCTGGAACAGCCCGTCGTCCAGACGTGGACCACCAACGTGGCCTACGTCGCCGAGACCGCCGCGCGCCTCGCCACGACAGCCGAGAAGCTGCCGGCCCAGGTCGCCGCCGAGCGCGAAGCCCTGGTGAAGACCTTGCGCGACGAACAGGAAAAGACCCTCACGCCTCTCGTGGACGGCGTGCGGGAGACCCTGCTGGCGGGCTCCGGACTCGCCACGAACACCACCACCCTGCTCGCCACCTTCGACGGCGTACTGGAACGGATGGGCGTCGACGGTTCGAAGGACGACGCTGCGCCGGTACCGGAGGCCGCGAAGGAGGAGCGCACGCCCTTCCGTATCCAGGACTACACCGAGGCGGCCGAACGGCTCGAGGCCTCCGCGCTGCGTCTGACCGAACTGCTCCAGACCTTCGACCAGACCCTCGGCGCCAACAGCCGCGAAGCATTGGCGGAACAGCTTGACCCTCTTGTCCAGCGCACCCGCGCGGAGACCGAGGCGCTGATCGACCACCTCTTCCGCCGCGCGTTGCAGCTCGTCGGCGCCCTGCTGGCGGCCGCTCTGGCCTACCGCCTGGTCGCGCGCCGGATATCGCCTGCGCCGCGCGCAGGGCGCCAACAAGAACGCAAGGGCGACCCGTGAGTCAAGCCATGCGGCTCGCGGGGGCACCCGCCCAAAACCGCGCCCCTCCACGCGATCCGCGGATGAAACGCGAACCCTGAAACCAACGGGCGTTGAAAACCCGGCCGCTCTTTGGGGGTTAATCCCTCGCCATCTTCACGATCTTCGGGTCAAACCGGGCGACGATCTCCACGAGGTCGGCTTGCTCGCGCATGACGTTGTGGATGTCTTTGTAAGCGCCGGGAACCTCGTCGACGCCCGCGCTGAGGACCGTGATGCCGGCCGCGTCGAGCTCCCGCTTCACGGTGGACCAGGCAAAGCGGTTCTTGGCCTCGTTGCGCGACAGCAACCGCCCCGCGCCGTGGGCCGCGCTGTCCAGCGATGCCGCCTTGCCCTTGCCGCGCACCAGGAAGCCGGGGCTGGCCATCGACCCGGGGATCATCCCCAGGACGCCAACGCCCGCCGGCGTGGCCCCCTTGCGGTGTACGATCAGGTTGCGCCTGCCGTGGGTCTCTTTCCACGCGAAGTTGTGGTGGTTCTCCATCTGGAACAGCACATCACATTTCAACGCCCGCGTGAGTTTGCCGTGGATGATCTCGTGGTTGGCCGCGGCGTACATGCCCATGAGGTGCATGGCGCGCCAATACTCCCGCCCGGCATCGCTCGTCAACGGGAGCCAGCCAAGGTGCTGCATTGGCTTCGGGAGTTTCTTGTGCAGATCCCGAGCCACCTTCGAGAAGTGGTTGGCGATGGCCGCACCGGCGCCACGGCTGCCGCTGTGCGACAGAATGGCCAGATAGGTGCCCGCCGGAAGACCGTCGATCGCCTCCGGCAGCGTCAGCGTTCCGTAGTCCACGAAGTGGTTGCCCGAACCGCTGGTCCCAAGCTGTCCACGGGCCTTGCTCTTGGTTTGGGCGACCGCCTTGCAGAAGTCCCAATCCTCGTGCATCACCGGATGGTCGTGCGGCTTGGGAAATTCGCGGCCGGCGCCAAAGAGCGTCTGGGATTCCAGGACCCGGATCAGTTCCTCCCGGTGCCGCTCGAGGCTGTCGACCGGCATGTCGGTCACCGTCAGCTTCATCCGGCAGGCGATGTCCACGCCCACGGCATAGGGGATGACCGCATTGTCCACGGCCAGCACCCCGCCGATCGGGAGGCCGTAACCGACATGCGCGTCCGGCATCAGCGCGCCTTGGACGGACACGGGCAGGCGGCAGGCGTTCCGCATCTGCTCGATCGCGGCCGGATCGATGTCGCTGCCCCACATGCGCCACGGCGCCTCCGATTCCCGTTTGCCACACGGATCGGGCGCCGGGGATGACTCCTCGGCACGCAGCTTCACCATCGCTCTCGCCAGGGTCCCGAAGCGTGGATCGTCGCGAAACGCATCCGGATCCGCGGCCAGGTTTCGCAAATGCTCCGTGATCTGCCTCTTCTTCAGCCCCGCCTTCGTCGCCGGCCCCACCAGACTCAAGGCCAGTTTCACCAACGGTCCCGACGGAACACCGGTCTTCTGTATATCCTTCGCCTTCACATCACCGCAAGCCTAGGACGTCGGCATCTCGTTCGTCGCGTATTCTTTCGACCAACGATTCCAAATCCCCGACGGGCTCACCCTCATGCACCAGCAACCCATTCTCTTCGACTTTCATGGCATGATCCGTACCAAATGGCAGTGCAAATGTCAATTCCATCCGCAGATTTTTCCATGCGCGACATCGCGAGCGTTGTATGAACCGAAAAGAGCGAGGCGCGTGCAAAACCCCTTGCCCCTGGGGACCGCCGTCCCCGGCGGGCTCGGGCTCGGGCTCGGGATCCCGATGCTCCGCGAGCCCGGCGAAAAATTTGCGGCGGAAAGCGGCATGCCGCGCGACGCCGCTGTTAGAGCAGGGTGACAAATCCGTGCACTCTCCGCGCATCCTCTGTCGCTGCTAACCCGGCCACAAATAGCGCTGCGCACGGAGATTCGGGCATTGGGAGTTCGAATTTGGAGTTGGGAAAGGGGCACGGACATTCCTGTCCGTGTCACGGGTTGGAAAACCCGTGCCCCTGTTTTGCAGTATGAATTGTGGCCGAGTTAGTAGCGGATCAGGCGGTAGGTCTCCACGATGTCGAGCCCGCGGGGTATCTCCCCCTTGACCTCGAGGTGCCAGGTAGATCGGGTTGTTCGGATCCTGCACCCCGCCCCATGAGCTCCGGCGGCAGCGTGAGCCGGAACAAGCCTTCCTGCATCAGCATGGGCTGTTCCTGCTCGTAGACGACGATCCGGTGGAGTTCGCGGCTGGCCGTTGCATCGTCGCCATGTTCCTTGGCGATGCCGCTTCCCACCAGGGATATGGTCAGCCTCGTCACCCGGTCGGTCTTCCCGCGACCTCGGTACGCGATCATCGTGGGCGCGCCCGGCACCAGCGGACCCGGTGGCGGGATCAGGATGATCCGCGGGTTGAAGAGGCGGAGCAGCTCGACGAAAAATCCGACGACGCAGCCGGCGCCGATCAGGACGAAGGGCACCAAAAAGAGCGTCAAGAAGATCGGCCGTCCGCCCTTTTGCCATTCACGGAGACATTGCACGACAAAGACCGAGATGATGCCGTTCCAGAAGAGCGCGAAGGCAAGCACCCACAGCGGCCGCCCGGCACGGAACGCCGGGCACAGGGTCCAGGCGGAGGGCGGGGCTAACGGATGGGCGAGCCGCCTGCGCTGACGCAGGATGCCGGAGATCAGCACCATAGCCCCGATGACGGTGAAAATCAGCGGCAGCAGGCCGAGGTAGAGGATTGCTCCCATGTCGCGCACGATCACGCTGTCGAAGGGATCGGCGGGATTGACATAGACAAAGAGCGTGCTTCCCGGCGGATGGGCGGCGACCACCCGCTGCTTGCCCTCGTAGCCGCTGCTCGAACCGGTGTCAAAGTTGTATCGATCGCCCTGGTAGTCACGCCCGCCGATGCGGTAGCGGTAGGTGATGTCCACACTGTAGGTTGTGTTGTCGTCGCCGCTGTGCGAGCGCACCCGGCTTCGCTCGACGACCGCCTCGACCGGTGTCCAGTCGCGCGCGGCGCGCTGCCGGAGAAAGGGGCCAGAGGAAGGTCAAATAGGTCACGCCCAGACCGGCCACGATGAAAATTGTTCCGAAGAGCGTATGGACGCGGCCATGGTGCCGCGTGACGGCTTGCCGCCGGAAAAGTCGCTTGCCGGCGGTTCCGGTCGGCTGCGGCGCCAGACAAAGAAGATAAGGCCGTAGCCGGAGAGGACAAACGGCAGCGCCAAGAGGATCGGCACGATCATGCCGCCCACGGAGAGATCGCGCCGGATCAGCGCCTCGTCCGGCGCTGCGGGATTGACGTAGCAGGTTGTGCTGGTGCCTTGCGGGTACTGGCTGAGCAGCCGCTGCGCGTCGTTGATCTGTTTCTCCCGCAGACCGCCCTCGTGGGTGAAGCGGCGGCTGGTGTAGCTGTGCCCGTTGAAGCGGTAGGTGAACACGGTGTCGAAACGATGCCGCTCGCCATCGCGGGTGATGCCCGATTCGACGATCTCGCAGGGCGTCGCCACCCAGTGGCGCGTGTCCAGTTGCCGCAGGGAGCTGCGGACGGCCAGCACCAGCACCACAAGGCCGACGGTGCCGAAGATCAGTCCGAAGACGGTCGTGAAGATCCGTCCGCCCGTGCCGGTGCGCGACGTCCGCAGCGTACTTCCCGATCGAAAGAGGCTGTTGTCCATGCTGTGCTCCTGTGGTGGGTAGGGGACGCAACCATTCCACACCCGTTCGACTCCCGGATGGGTGGCGAATACACAACGGTTTACGATAGGCGGGGGACAAAGTCAAGGCACGGGCTCGCGCACGCCAGGTCACGCCTGTGCCCGGCTCGCGGCAAAGGGTGCGCGATGGGGCAGTCGGGGTGGACAACCCCGTCGAAAGTAGGGATACTGTCGATGTGCGGCATGAACGGCACAACGATGCGACCCGGGGAAAGCCTCCGGGACAGACAGATCCAACTCCAACCAAGGATGGAACGCATGACCCTCTCCGCCATCCAGGCAGACATCACCACGCTCGCGGTTGACGCCATCGTAAACGCCGCCAACAAGACCCTGCTCGGCGGGGGCGGGGTGGATGGCGCCATCCATCGGGCGGCCGGTCCGCAGCTGCTGGCCGCTTGCGCCCTGCTGGGCGGATGCCGTACGGGCGACGCCAAACTGACCAAGGGATACCGCCTGCCCGCCCGCTTCGTCATCCATGCCGTCGGCCCCGTCTGGCGCGGCGGCACCCGCGGCGAGCCGGAACTGCTGGCCTCCTGCTACCGGCGCTCGCTGGAGATCGCCGCCGGGAACCACCTCGGTTCCATCGCCTTCCCGTGCATCGGTACCGGCGTCTACGGCTATCCGGCCGGACAGGCCGCCAAGGTGGCCGTCGAGACCGTGCGCGAGGCCGGCGCCGCCACCGGAATCCGCGAGGTGATCTTCTGCTGCTTCTCCGCCGCCGACCTCGCCCTCTACCAGCGGCTGCTGGCACAAGAGGGCTGAGGCGAGCCCGTCAGGGGAAGACGATGCGGTAGAAGCGGCTGGGGCGGGTGGCGGCCCCGGGGTCGGTGAAGTCGAGGGTGCCGTCGGCGGAGAGGGTGGTGTTGGTGAGGATGGTCCAGTTCCGGGTGGCGAGGTCGTCGCAGGCCTCGATGCGGACGGGGATGCCCTCTGTGCCGGCGAGGCCGAAAGCAAACGCGCCCGAGGCGGTGGTTTGCGGCGGGACAGCAGTGCTGAAGGCGGCATCCCAGGGCACGACGGGACGCCCGGCGAAGGTGTCGCCCCAGCCGGTGGCGCCGGGAAGGTAGTAGACCGTGGCGTCGGGTGTGTCGTAGAAGACATCGTTACCGACTGCCGTCGGAGCATTGCCGGTGAAGAGGACGGATGCGAGCAGGGGACAGTCGGCGAAGGCCCCCTCGCCGATGGAGGTTACACTGCCGGGAATGGTGACGGACGTGAGAAAGGCGCTGTAGCGAAAGGCATCGTCGCCGATGGCGGTGACGCCGTCGGGGATGGTGTAGGCGCCATGGAGGCCGTTGGGATAATGAATCAGCGTGGCGAGTGTTTTATTGAAGAGCACGCCGCCGCTGCTGGCGTAGTTCGGGTTGTCCGCCGCAACGTCAATGCTTGTGAGGGAGGTGCAGGCCGAGAAGGCGGCAAAGTTAAAGGGGGTGATGGACGTGACGCCTTTGTGGATGGCGACGGCAGTGAGGGAGGCGCAGGAGTAGAACGCTCCGCCGCCAATGGTGGTGATGCTGTCGGGGATGGTGTAGGCGCCGGAGCGTCCGCCGGGACATTGAAGCAGTGTGGTGCCGTTTATATCGCATAGCACGCCATCGATGTCCACGAATGACGGGTTGCCCGCAGCCACGGTAATATTTGTTAGTGAGAAACAACTGTAGAAGACCCGCTCGCCGATCGAGATGACGCTGGCGGGGATGGTGATGTCCGCGAGGGACTCGCAGAAGACGAAGGCGCCATCGTGGATGTTGGTAACGCCGTTTGGAATGGTGACGGCGGCCAGGGAAGAGCAAAGGAGGAAGGCCCCCTCGCCGATGTTCCTCAGGCTGTTGGGCAGGGTGACGGCAGTAAGAGAATCGCAATGAACGAAGGCATTGAAGGCGATGCCGCGGACGGGATAGCCGCCGAGGGTTTCGGGAATTACCACCGCGCCTGTCATGGCGGGCTTGTCGACCCCCGTGATGATGGCCTCGCCGTTGCCGACGGAGTATTCGTAGGGCTTCTCGTAGTCGGCGGACAGGGCGAGCGGGAGGAGGAGCACGATGTGCGCGAGCGCGAAGGCGCGGAGGCGCGCGGAGCGGGACGGGCACGGAAGGGGGGATGCGATGGTGGTGTTCATGGCTGTCCTTTCGGTGAGTACAAACGCCCTTGGCAGGCAGCGCAGAGTATACGGTAGAAAGAAGACAGGGCAAAGAGATTCTTTCGCCCCGCGCATTTCCGGGGACCGCCGTCCCCGGCGGGCCGGATGTGGCTGGCTGGGCGCCCTTCCTGGGGACCGCCGTCCCCGGCGGGCCGGATGGCCGGGCGTGCTGGAGGGACGACCTCCGTGTCGTCCGTCTGGGTTTTGCAAGCGCCACCGCGCCGCCTCCCGTGAAAATTATTTACAAGCTTTTGAAAGATTCATATTGTACCCTCCGTATAAACGGGTGACTACTGTGGTTCGTTTGACCGCATGTTTTTATGGTTTTGTTGCGAGGAGCATGGCGGCGCGTTGTGGCCGGTCCAGTGTATCTACTGCACTGGCCGCCCGCGTGAGCCAGCATAACACAGGCAGAATAATGGTGGAATTTTATGCCCCCCCCCCCCCCCCCCACACACACACACACCTTGTCCGCCGCCCGGTGAACGGGAATTGCCCGAACTGCGGCAAGTCGTAGGTAGCAACATCCGTCACTGGCGGGAGTCCGTCAACTGCCCGCTGAAGAGCCTGGCTTATCAGGTTGGCGTTTCCATCTCCGTCTGCAGCCAGTGGGAGAACGGACGCCGTTTCCCCACGTTCAAGCACCTGATTGCGGTGGCCCGCGTCATCAACTGCAGCGTTTCCTGTCTCTTCTGCCCCCACTTCAAGGCGCAACTGGTCGCGCGACGGTACGTCTTCAAGTTTGCAGAATGTAAAAAATCAAGGGTTGCGGCAGATGGGCGAATAGGGGTCTAATACGTTCGTTTCTACCTGGGAACTATGGAAAGGACCGTAGTGCATGTACCTGACAAAAGCTGGTGGACGTCGCCGTTTGGGACATTCGATCGTGTGGATCGGATGCGTGTTGCTATGTACGGGTGAACTGGCGATGGCCGGATGGTTCTCCTCCGACAAGCCCCGCGAGGAGGTGCACCGGCGGCTGGACAAGGCGCAGGCGGAACGTTTCGTCTCGCTGGTCCAGTTGCGCTCGGACATCGCCGAGGAGCTGGTGGTCTTCACGCGGGTCCAAGGGGAGAAGCAGACCGAGATCGCGGGATATGACGAGCGCTTCATCAGGGACTACCGCATCAATCCCGACCAGCACTACCGCTACGATCCGTCGAGCAACGCCCTCATCCGAATCGAGGAGGAGGTCGACACGGAGGGCGTCACCAATGTCGTGGAGCGCTTCGACCGCACCTACAGCCAGGAGCTGGGCGACGCGCTGCTCAAGGACATGGTGGGGAAAACCCTGGCCAGCCAGCAACTGCGCTCGCTGGCGCTCCTGATCCGCGAGAAGAACCAGGAGCACGCGCTGGTCAACCAGTCGCTGCTGCAGCAGTTCGGCATCGACCCCGCCGCCAAATACCGCTTTGACAGCGACAAGGGCATCATCTACGTGACGGTCGACAAGAAGGCCGGCAAGGAGCCGAAGAAGCCGGCTCCCTCCTCCTCCTCCGCACCGAAGAAACAGCCCGTTGCCAAGCCCGCTTCCAAACCCGCTTCCAAGCCCGCCGCCGCGCCGTCGCCCAAACCCGCGAGTTGATGGCGCGGTTCTTCGTGTAACGTTTCCATTGCGGCTGATGAGCCTGACTTCATTCACAAATTGAGAGGAAGCGTGTCTCCAGCAGCCTGCGGATGTCCGAGCTTCGCAGGCAGGATATCCAGCCGCAGCCCTCCTGCTTCCGCAGGCGGTCGATCTGCGTGTTCGTCAGCATGCCGCGGTCACCCACGAAGACGAACCGCGCTATGCCGAAGCCCCCGCGCAGCCGGTCGATCTGGTCCGGCACCGTCACCGGGTCGGCGGTGTCGCCGGGATACACCCGCACCGCGACCGGCCTGCCGTCGGTATCGGTCATAAGCCCGTAGACGATGCCGGGCAGCTTGAGGCCGTCGCGGTTGTATCCGCGCTTTGCCAGGGGGCATTGCTTGCCGTAGTAGGAGCTGCTCGATACGTCGTACAGGACTGTCGCCCCCTCGGCAAGGTGCCGCCCGGCCAGCTTGCGCTCGATGAAGGGCTGGCGGGCCGCGAGCCAGTCCATCGCCGCATACAGGTCGTTCTCGTCCACGTCCTGCACGCCGAACTCCTGCGCGAGCGTGGAGTCCCCGAACAGGGAGACCGTCTCCAGCTTCGAGCCCGGCTCTATTATGCGCTGGGCTATCATCGCCAGCACGATGTCGCGCTCCGGGCAGGGCTTGGACGACACCAGATCCCGCATGCCGAGCCGGCTCATTGCCGTGCGGACGGCCCTGACGTGGCCGCATGGCAGGGATCGCTCGATCTCGAAAAGGCTGTCGGCCTCCACAAGATGTTCGCCCTTGAGCGCGGCGCGCAGCGCCGCCACCGCCTCGGGCGGCAGCATCGACAGGTTGGCAAGCGTGCGCTTGACGGTGCGCCCGCCCTCGCGGCAGCTCTCGCGCAGCAGGATTGCGGGCGGGGATTTGCGGTTCGGCACGATGTCAATGTACATGGGCTCAATTTAGCAGACCTTTCAGTCTCATGCAAGCGTAAAAATGGTGTTTCGTCAAAAAAGTTATTAACAATTACATGGGCGCAAATGGAACGGATTTTGCTGCCTTAGGGGTGCCGGAATGCCGCTAAATCAAGAAAATATGGCCGTTTCGGGCATGAAAGAGCCGCTGGAACTTCGGCCTAAGGATGAAACGATCCAAACCGCACTCCAAATTGCACGTGCTCGCGCTGGCCGTTGTCGGATTGGGCACGACCGTGGCCCTTGCCGCACCCGCCAATCCGGCAGGTACCCCCGCTGTTCCCCCTGTCGCCTTGAAAGGGGCTGGGGTCGGCCAGGAGCAGCGCGAGGCGGAACGCCGCCTGCGCGAGGCGGAACGCGCACAGGCGGCCAAGGAACGCGCCGAGGCGGCCAAGCTGGCCGCGGAGAAGCGCGAGCAGGCACGGCGGGAGCGCGCGCAGGCCGCCGCCGAGAAGGCGGTCGCCAAGGCCGAAAAGGAAGTTGCCGCCGCGAAGGCGGACAAGGCGGCGGCGGACAAGACGGCCGCCGAGGCCAAGGCGCGTTTCGAGTCCGACCAGGCGCTGGCGGCGAAGGCCGCGGAATCGAGCAAGCAGGCGGACGCCGCATTGGCCGCTGCGACCACCGCCGAGCAGACGGCGAAGCAGACGCTGGCGAAAGCCGAGTCGTCCCCGGCGGACGCCTCGAAGAAGGCCGCCGTCCAGGAGGCGAAGAAGGCGCTGGCGACGGCCCGGGCCGACCGCGACAAGGCGAAGGCCGATGCCGCCGCCAAGACGTCCGCTTCCAAGAAGGCGCAGCGCGCGCTCGCCGCCAGCCAGGCCGCCGACGCCAAGGCGCGGCAGTCCGCCGAGGCCTCCGCCCGCGCCCTGGCCCAGGCCGAGGGCAAGCGCGACGCCGCCACGCAGACGCTGGCGGGAGCCGCCGAGGCGGCCAAGCTGGCCGCGGAAAAGCGCGAGCAGGCGCAGCGGGAGCGCGAGCAGGCCGAACAGCGCGCCCAGGAGCGCGCCCGCCAGCTCGAGGCCGAGAAGCGCCGGGCCGCCGCCGAGAAGGCGGCCGCCAAGGCCGAAAAGGAAATTGCCGCCGCGAAGGCGGACAAGGCGGCGGCGGACAAGACGGCCGCCGATGCGAAGGCGCGTTTCGAGTCCGACCAGGCGCTGGCGACGAAGGCCGCGGAATCGAGCAAGCAGGCGGACGCCGCGTTGGCCGCTGCGACCACCGCCGAGCAGACGGCGAAGCAAGCGCTGGCGAAAGCCGAATCGGAGCAAGCCGCGTCGAAAAAATCGTTGAAGGCCGCGTCGGGCGCGGCGTCGGGCGCGGCGTCCGCGGCGTCCAAGGCGAAGGCCGATCTGGCGAAGGCCGCGGCCGCGTTGGAATCCGCCACGGCGATCGTGGTGAAGGATCCGAAGAACAAGGCGGCCGCCGATGCCAAGGCCGCCAAGGTCGCCGCCGCCGAGAAGCGCGTCGCGGATGCGAAGGCCGCGGAGACCGCCGCCGCCGCGAAATGGGAGACGGCTGCGGAATCTGAAAAGGCCGCGGCGACGGCGGACGCCTCGAAGAAGGCCGCCGTCCAGGAAGCGAAGAAGGCGCTGGCGACGGCCCGGGCTGACCGCGACAAGGCGAAGGCCGATGCCGCCGCCAAGACGTCCGCTTCCAAGAAGGCACAGCGCGCGCTCGCCGCCAGCCAGGCCGCCGACGCCAAGGCGCGGCAGTCCGCCGAGGCCTCCGCCCGCGCCCTGGCCCAGGCCGAGGGCAAGCGCGACGCCGCGCAGACGCTGGCGGGAGCCGCCGATGCGGCCCCCAAGGACAAGACGCGCGCGCCGCGCCTGGTGGTTCCCGAGCAACCCCCCGCGCCTCCCGCGGACCCGATACCCGAGGGCGGCGAATGGCTCTACGAGGTCCGTTTCAGCACGCCGGCCAATTGCGGCGCCTTCCTCGAGGGCCTGCGCGACAACCTGCCGCAGCTGGCCTCCCCTCCGCCCGCCAAGGGCGCCCCCGCGCCGGAAGTCTCGTCGCTGGGCGACCTCCTCGCGAAGGGCCGCACCAGCATCGTCGGCGACACCCTGTTCGTGCGCGACGCAAAAGGCCGCACCGTCAACCAGGCCACCATCCGCGGCACGGTCTCCAACCTGCTCGACCGCACCGTCGGCAGCGGATTCTACATCGCCACGCTGATGGAGGAGCCCGCCACGATCACCAATGGCGTGCTGGGCGTCAAGCTGGATCCGGGACGCATCGGCCGTGTGAACATGGCCTTCAAGGAGTCCGCAGCCCAGACCGATGCCGCCGCTCCGGCCAAGCCGGCCGACGGCCGCTACTTCAGCCGCGAGCAGATCATGCGGCGCTTCGACTCGCTCAAGACCGGCCGACCGTTCGACTACAACCTGCTCTACGACGGCGTCTATACCGCCAACGCCCACCCGGACCTCGTGGTCAACGCCGATCTCAGGGTGCGCCCGGAGGTCGAGAACGATCGGCGCTGGCGCTATGTCGATATCGATCTCGAGGTCGAGGAGTCCCTGCCGTTCCACGCCGTCCTCGACGTCTCGAACTACGGCACCGAGGCCTCCGACAACTGGGAGGCCGGCCTGACGCTGCAGCACCTCAACCTCACCAAACACGACGACGTGCTCACGGTCAACGCGCAGTCCGCCTTCGACGGCTCCCTCTACTCCGTGGCCGGCAGCTACTACCTGCCCCACGACTTCTACAAGGGCGGCGGCCTGACGGCCTACGGCGGCTATTCCGACCTCTCGGTGGACGAAGTCGTCCCGTCGATCGACGTCGAAGGCACGGGCTGGTTCGCAGGCCTCCAGTACTCCTCGCTCCTGGTCGACAACGACCGCCACAAGTTCTCGCTGGCGTTCGGCAAGGTGCACCGCTACATCGAGGACCAACTGATCGTCGGCGACGTGGACACCGAGCCGCGCGACGTGACGGTGGCCCCCTTCTCGCTCTCCGCCATCTACAGCTCCAAGCCCTCGCGCGACTGGGGCGGCCGCCTCTACTGCACGCTCGAGCTGCTCTACAACGTCGGCGACTTCCTGGGCTCTTCGGACGAAGAGGAGATCCAGCGGTTGCGGCGCGAGGCCGAGGCCGACTACTTCATCGCCCGCCCCTCCGTCGCCTACGTGCAGACCTTCGGCGGCGCCGGCGCCGCCGCCAAGGGCGGCGAAGGCCGCTGGGTGCTCTTCCTGCGCGCCTCGGGACAGTACGCCGACGGCCCGCTCGTGCCCGCCGAGCAGCTCGGGGTCGGCGGCGCCAATACCGTCCGCGGCTATGTCGAACGCGAATTCCTCGGCGACCACGGCGCCTTCGCCAACATCGAGCTGCGCACCCCCATGCTGCTGGGATTCCTCACCCGGCCCTTCGCCTCCCCCGAGCATCGCAAGGCGCACCTGCGCAACCCGCTCGACCGCCTGCAGCTTGTGGCCTTCTTCGACGCCGGCACCATCAAGATCGAGGACGCCTTGCCGGGAGAGGACGACTCCCAGTCGCTCTACAGCGCGGGCGTCGGCTTGCGGTTCGCCTTCACCGAGTATGCCCAGTTGAAGTTCGACTGGGGCTTCCCGCTCGAGGAGACGGACGAGTCCTCCAGCTCCGGACGGGGCCACATCAACCTGCAGTTGCAATTCTAATCGCTCGTTTGCCTTGCCGTATATTGAAGGAGATCCTCCATGAAACAGCACCTTGACCGCTATCCACGTCCCAGTCCGTTCAAACGCATCATGGCGGGCATCGCCGCCTGGAGCGTCCTGGTGGGCCAGCTCGCCCCCGTGATGGCGCTGCCCACCGGAGCCAGCGTCCGCAGCGGCACCGTCTCCTTCGAGGAGTCGGCCGGCAATCTGCGCGTGTTGCAGGAGACCGACCGTGCGATCGTCCACTACTCCTCCTTCAACATCGGCGCCTCCGAAGCCGTCGAGTTCGTCCAGCCCGGCTCATCGTCCGCCATCCTGAACCGGATCGGCGGCGGCAGCCCCAGCGACATCCTGGGCTCCCTGTCGGCCAACGGCAAGGTCTACCTGATCAACCCCAACGGCATCATCTTCGGCTCGTCGGCGCGCGTCAACGTCGGCGGGCTGGTCGCCTCGAGCTTCGATATCTCGGACAGCGACTTCGCCTCCGGCACCATGCGCTTCAAGGGCGGCGGCGGCTCCGTGGTCAACCGCGGCTCGATCTCCGCCGGCAGCTTCGCCTACCTCGTGGGCGGCACCGTCGACAACAGCGGCTCGATCTCCGCCGGTTCCGTGGTGCTCGCGGCCGGCCAGAACAGCGTGGTCATCGATCGCGCCGCCGGCGGCGAGATCCGCCTGGTCATTGACGAGGTGGAGTCGGCGGTCGATGCATCCACGGGTGCAGCGGCCGAAGACGCGGCGGCGGAGCCCGATGCCGGCACCGCTCCGGCACCCGCCGGCACCACCGACCTGCTGGCCGACCCGACGGTCGTCAACTACGGCGTCATCCAGTCCGGCGAGGCGACGGGCGGCGAGGTCGCCCTGCAGGCCGCCAACGTCGGACAGTTCGGCACGATTCTGGCCGACGGCCTCGAGGGTGACGGCGGTCGCATCGCGCTCTTCGCCGACAACACCGTCTCCCTCAGCGCCGACAGCGTCACCACCGCCAACGCCGGTCTGGCGGGCGATGGCGGCTCGATCGAGATTGTCGGTGAGAACTTCCTGCGCCTGGCCACCGGCGCCCGGATCGAGGCGCGCGGCGGCAGCGAGTCCGGCGACGGCGGTTTTGTTGAAACCAGCGGCAAGCGCGGCTTTGTCATCGGCTCCGCCCCCGACGTCGGTGCCGACAACGGCAAAGCAGGCACGTGGCTGATCGATCCCTATAATATCGAAATCACAGCGGGGACGGGATACGATGGCATGGATACTACGGGTGATACCTGGGTTCCAGACGGCATGCTTACTCCAGCCCAGATCAGCGTCGGCACCATTAAGGAAGGTCTTATTAATGCCGGCTTTGTAAAGATTACGACTACTCCAGATCCGGACGCTGGAAACGAAGAAGGCAACATAACTTGGCTTTCGGACGCCGACATCACCTGGGACACTGCCGCCAGCTTGGAGTTGAAAGCCCATGGTAATATCACGATTGGAGGAACCGTAACTGCGGCGAGCGGATCGCTGACACTGATTGCCGACCTCGAAAACAATAACGTCGGTGATATTACGCTGAACAATTTGATCAAGGTCGGTACCCTCACCATGAAGGGCAATTCGATCAACCAGACCGGCGGTTCGCTGACGGTTGGTGGTGCCACCGACCTAACAGGCGGGACGATCACCCTCGAGCAGGCCAACGTTCTCGGCGCGATCACAGTGAACGATGGCTCGGGCGACGTATCAATTACGGAAGACGACGCCATCAACGTTGCGAAGATCACGCGTACGACCGGCAGCGTGACGCTGAATGCGTCTGTTGGCGACATCACTATTGGAGAAATTTCGACGCCAAACAATGTCACATTAACTGCGACGGCAGGTTCGATCCTTGACGACGCCGACGACGACGTGACCGACGTGACCGGCAACATAGTGACGATGACGGCGGCGAGTGGCGTCGGCGAGGCGGCTGGCAATGGCTCCCTCGACACGAAGGCCAACAGCCTGGCCGTCTCCGTGAAGGGTGCCGGCCTGATCAACATCTCCGAGGCGGACGATGTTACGCTGGCGGACGTCGACACGTTCAACGGCGCGATCACCATCGCGGCCGGCGGCACGATCACGGTCGGGACGGTGACCTCCGGCGAGGGGGATGGCGCGACGCTGGGCGCGGTGACGCTTACGGCGGGGAACGCCGCCAAGACCGCGAAGATACTGGACGACGCCAACGACGCCGCCGTTGACATCACCGGCTCCGCCGTGACGCTGACGGCGGACGCGGGCGTCGGCGCGGAAGGCAATTCGCTCGACACGGCCGCGGACAGCCTGGACGTCTCGGTGACTTCGGCGGGCCTGATCAACATCTCCGAGGCCGACGATGTTACGCTGGCGGACGTCGACACGTTCAACGGCGCGATCACCATCGGGGCCGGCGGCGACATCAGGGTCGGGACGGTGACCTCGGGCAAGGGTGAGGGCGCCACGCTGGGCGCGGTGACGCTGACGGCGGGGAACGCCGCCAAGACCGCGAAGATACTGGACGACGCCAGCGACGCCGCCGTTGACATCACCGGCTCCGCCGTGACGCTGACGGCTGACGCGGGCGTCGGCGCGGATGGCGATTCGCTCGACACGAAGCCGCCGGCAGCCTGGACGTCTCGGTGACTTCGGCGGGCCTGGTCAACATCTCCGAGGCGGACGACGTGACCCTCGCGGACGTCGACACGCTTCGACGGCGCGATCACCATCGCGGCCGGCGGCGACGATCAGGGTCGGGACGGTGACCTCCGGCGAGGGGGAGGGCGCCACGCTGGGCGCGGTGACGCTGACGGCGCGGAACGCCGCCAAGACCGCGAAGATACTGGACGACGCCGATGCCGACGCCGCCGTTGTGGACATCACCGGCTCCGCCGTGACGCTGGCGGCGGACGCGGGCGTCGGCGCGGAAGGCGATTCGCTCGACACGAAGCCGCCGGCAGCCTGGACGTCTCGGTGACTTCGGCGGGCCTGGTCAACATCTCCGAGGCGGACGATGTGACGCTGGCGGACGTTGACACCGCCGACGGCTCGATTACCGTGACGGCGGGCGGGACGATCACCGCGACGGACGTTGCGAGCCTGACGGACAAGGACGGCAACGACATCACCCTTACGGCCTCCTCGGGGGACATCGTGGTGGGGACGGTGACCGCGGGCGCGACGCACGGGGACGTGACCCTGACCTCTACGGCCGGCTCGATCAAGCAGGGCGATGCGACGGCGCAGGTGACAGGCACGGATGTGAAGCTGACGGCGGGGACGACGATCGGCGCGACGGACGCACGGCTGGGCACGAAGGCCGGGACGATCGAGTTCACGGCCGGCGGCAATGTCTACATCACGGAGGCCGACGGTGTGACGGTGGCGGGCAAGACAACGGCCAACAACGGCCTGATCGACATCAAGACAACGGGCGGGACACTGACGGTCGGCGCGGTCGGCGATCAGACGGGTCTTTCCGCTCACGGTTCCGGCAGCGTGACTCTCGTCGCGCAGGGCGACGACAGCGACGTGGAGGTGAAGCAGAAGGTCTCCTCCGGCAGCGGCAAGATCTCGGTCACGGCTGCGGATGCGGTTAGCCTGGACGAGGGCCTGACGACGGGCGGCGGCAAAGTCACGGTGACGGCCACCGGTGGAGATGTGACGAGCAAGGATGCGGGCACGATCAAAACGACGGCCGCCGCCAACAGCGGCACCGCCTCGGGCGCTGTGGATGTGAACGCCGGTGGCGCAGTGAATCTGGCCGGCGCGATCACCACGGCCGGCGCGGCCAATAATAACGGAGCCGGCAGCGACGGCGGCACGGTGACCGTCACGACGACCGACGGTGCCGTCACGCTTGCGGCTGTGACGACATCGGGAGGCGCCTCGACGTCTGCCGGAGCCAATGGCGGCAACGCCGGCAACATCACCGTGACCAGCGGCGATGCCGGTGACGACGCGACGCACGACATATCATTAAGCGGTACATTGACGGCTCTCGGCGGAGCAGCCGGTCCTGGCGGCACGGACGGAACAGATGGCATGGTCGTCCTTAACGCGGATGGTGCGATCATAGACCAGCAGAACGACAAGGTTGGGCATGATGACGAAGGCTTTGCGAAGCAGACGGCTTCTCCGCCGGACGATGATCGCGTTGTCAATATCGCGGCCGGTCAATTGAAGTTGACCGCCAAGGGGGATATTGGTGCCGCAGGCAATCCGCTGGACATCACCGTTGATACACTGGCGGCTCAATCTGCAAATGGCAGCATCTATCTGTATGAAACCGATGCGCTGACCATCGGCACGGTTGACGGACTTTCCGGCGTGACTGCGGACAACCACGCCAAGGTCGAGACGATTGACGGAACGTTGACGGTCGACCAGGCGGTGAAGGCCACGAAGGGCGACGTTCTTCTGGCGGCGAACGACCAGACGCCCGAGGCGGCTCCCTTCTCAGATGTGATCCTGAAGGCGGGCGTGACGGCCGGCGGCAACGTGACGGTGCTGGCGCGCGACTCGGTCGAGCAGAAGGTTGTACGAGAGCACGGGCGTGAAGGTCGACAACGTGGCCTTCGCGGGCGTGAACCGCGTCAGGCTCGACTCCGACACGACGGCGGTCGTCGGCAAGGACGACCTGGGCGGCCTGGCCGCCGGTAATCACGCCAAGCTGGAGACGATCGACGGCGATCTGACGGTCGACCAGGCGGTGAAGGCCACGAAGGGCGACGTTCTTCTGGCGGCGAACGACCAGACGCCCGAGGCGGCTCCCTTCTCAGATGTGATCCTGAAGGCGGGCGTGACGGCCGGCGGCAACGTGACGGTGCTGGCGCGCGACTCGGTCGAGCAGAAGGTCGTTCTGGATGCCAACGATAAGCTCCAGAGCCAGGGCGACATCACGGCCGGCGGCACGATCGACGTCCAGGCATACGGCGGCTCGATCGTGATGGAGACGCGCAAGGGCAAGGACGCTTCCGATCAGGCCGCGTGGTTCGACACGGTCTCCCAGACCCAGGGCAAGAACATCCGCTACGAGGCGAAACAGGACGTGAAGCTTGGCGTGCTGGACGCGCGGACGGCGGCGGACCGGGCATCTGGCAAGCTGGATGAGCAGGCCAACTGGGGCGATGTCGCGGTTGTTGCCGGCGGCAGCATTTCGGACGCCCGGACTGATACGGTTGAACACGAGGCCGATGGTTTTGCAAAACAAAACGGCGACAAGCGCACCGTGAATGTGTTTGCGGAAGATGCGGCGTTCACCGCCACGGCCGGCTCGGTCGGGCAGGCGGGCAATCCGTTGGACACCGAGGTCGCCACGCTGGCGGCGTCGGCCACGGCGGACGGCGGCAGCATCTACCTGTACGAGAGCACGGGCGTGAAGGTCGACAACGTGGCCTTCGCGGGCGTGAACCGCGTCAGGCTCGACTCCGACACGACGGCGGTCGTCGGCAAGGACGACCTGGGCGGCCTGGCCGCCGGTAATCACGCCAAGCTGGAGACGATCGACGGCGATCTGACGGTCGACCAGGCGGTGAAGGCCACGAAGGGCGACGTTCTTCTGGCGGCGAACGACCAGACGCCCGAGGCGGCTCCCTTCTCAGATGTGATCCTGAAGGCGGGCGTGACGGCCGGCGGCAACGTGACGGTGCTGGCGCGCGACTCGGTCGAGCAGAAGGTCGTTCGGGATGCCAACGATAAGCTCCAGAGCCAGGGCGACATCACGGCCGGCGGCACGATCGACGTCCAGGCATACGGCGGCTCGATCGTGATGGAGACGCGCAAGGGCAAGGACGCTTCCGATCAGGCCGCGTGGTTCGACACGGTCTCCCAGACCCAGGGCAAGAACATCCGCTACGAGGCGAAACAGGACGTGAAGCTTGGCGTGCTGGACGCGCGGACGGCGGCGGACCGGGCGTCGGGCAAGCTGGATGAGCAGGCCAACTGGGGCGATGTCGCGGTTGTTGCCGGCGGCGGCATTTCGGACGCCCGGACTGATACGGTTGAACACGAGGCCGATGGTTTTGCAAAACAAAACGGCGACAAGCGCACCGTGAATGTGTTTGCGGAAGATGCGGCGTTCACCGCCACGGCCGGCTCGGTCGGGCAGGCGGGCAATCCGTTGGACACCGAGGTCGCCACGCTGGCGGCGTCGGCCACGGCGGACGGCGGCAGCATCTACCTGTACGAGAGCACGGGCGTGAAGGTCGACAACGTGGCCTTCGCGGGCGTGAACCGCGTCAGGCTCGACTCCGACACGACGGCGGTCGTCGGCAAGGACGACCTGGGCGGCCTGGCCGCCGGTAATCACGCCAAGCTGGAGACGATCGACGGCGATCTGACGGTCGACCAGGCGGTGAAGGCCACGAAGGGCGACGTTCTTCTGGCGGCGAACGACCAGACGCCCGAGGCGGCTCCCTTCTCAGATGTGATCCTGAAGGCGGGCGTGACGGCCGGCGGCAACGTGACGGTGCTGGCGCGCGACTCGGTCGAGCAGAAGGTCGTTCTGGATGCCAACGATAAGCTCCAGAGCCAGGGCGACATCACGGCCGGCGGCACGATCGACGTCCAGGCATACGGCGGCTCGATCGTGATGGAGACGCGCAAGGGCAAGGACGCTTCCGATCAGGCCGCGTGGTTCGACACGGTCTCCCAGACCCAGGGCAAGAACATCCGCTACGAGGCGAAACAGGACGTGAAGCTTGGCGTGCTGGACGCGCGGACGGCGGCGGACCGGGCATCTGGCAAGCTGGATGAGCAGGCCAACTGGGGCGATGTCGCGGTTGTTGCCGGCGGCAGCATTTCGGACGCCCGGACTGATACGGTTGAACACGAGGCCGATGGTTTTGCAAAACAAAACGGCGACAAGCGCACCGTGAATGTGTTTGCGGAAGATGCGGCGTTCACCGCCACGGCCGGCTCGGTCGGGCAGGCGGGCAATCCGTTGGACACCGAGGTCGCCACGCTGGCGGCGTCGGCCAAGGCGGGCGGCAGCATCTACCTCTACGAGAGCACGGGCGTGAAGGTCGACAACGTGGCCTTCGCGGGCGTGAACCGCGTCAGGCTCGACTCCGACACGACGGCGGTCGTCGGCAAGGACGACCTGGGCGGCCTGGCCGCCGGTAATCACGCCAAGCTGGAGACGATCGACGGCGATCTTACCGTCAACAAGCCGGTGAAGGCCACGAAGGGCGACGTGCTGCTGGCGGCCAAGGAAGGCGATCTGACGATCGATGCCGCTGTCGATGCCGGAAGGCACGCGGGGCTGATCGCCAGCGGAAAGGTTGACGAGAACAAGGCCGTGTCGGCAGGGGAGAGCAAGACGGTTCAGGCCGGCGGGGATGTCGTGATCAACGAGTCCGGCAATGCGCGGGATCTCTACTACACGACCGGTGGCGACATCACGATCAAGACCCTGATCACGGCCGACAACAGCGTCGCGCTCGACGCCGGTGGCGACATCATCCATGGCCAGCTCGCAGAAAAAGATGACATCAAGGCCCAAAACATCCTGCTGCTGGCCGGTGGCGATATCGGCGAAGGCAACCGCGTAGTGACCGATGCCGACACGCTGGCGGCGCGCGCGGGCGGCAGCATCAGCCTGCTGGAAAAGGGCGATGTCAACATCGCCTCGCCCGGTGTCATGGTGAAGGTTCCCCAGCTCGACTCGACCACCCGCGATGTCGGCGCCAATGCCAGCGGCATCCAGGCCGGCGGGGAGCTCGATCTGGAGATCGAGGGGAACGCGAATGCCAACACGATTGCCGCGGGCGGCAATGCCGACGTGAATGTCGGCGGCAGCCTCGATGCGGGCACGATCACCGTCGGCCGCCAGTTCAACCTGGATAGCGGCGACTTCTCCTTCGACCGCCTGCGGGCCGGTTCGGTCGAGGCGACGACCGGCAACATCCGCATGGGCGATGTGCAGACCGGTTCGGCGCGCTTCGACTCCTCCGGCAACATCACCTACGGCAACGGCACCCTGCGCGCCAGCCGCCTGGAGATGACCGCCAGGGGCAGCATCGGCGCCAACAACCGTCCCCTGATGCTGGATGTCGGCACCATCGGCAACGCCAGGGCCGGACGCGACCTCTACCTGCGCGAAGTCTCCGGCGACATGAACATCGCCGGCCAGGTGGTGGCCGGGAACCATCTCCAGCTCGAAGTCCCCGCCGGCAACATCGTGGATGCCGACAACGACGGCCGTGTGCCGATCAATAGCATCGGACCCGGCAATGCCGACGTGGTGGCGCGGACGGCGAAACTGGACGCCCGCAAGGTCGGCACTGCTGCCAACCCCCTCGAGGTCTCGATTGCCGGCATGCTGACGCTGGACTCGACGAAAGCGGCTGACAAGAACGATCCGGGCTACCTCTGGGTGCACATCAACGGTCGTGTTGGCAAGGGTGCGCTCGACATCGAGTACGGGGAAGGCAGGAACGTTCCGGGCCTGATCATCTACAACGGCCAGCTGGTCGGCGGCGATGCCGCCCTGCTGCGCCAGGTGTTCCGTGCAGAGGCCTTCATTGTCGAGACCCCCGAACTCCGCTCGCGCCAGGGCGTCTTCGGCAACCCCTTCTTCGTGCATACCGATCTGGACGTCGCGGAAGCCACCGCACTGGGCTTGTTCGACTTCCTGATGGCCGGGCGCGCCAGCATCATCGTTGCCGGCGATGAAGAGACAGCCCGCACGCTGATTGATTGGGACGTTGACCAGCTGCTCATCAGTGCAGCAATTGACCCTCCCGGCCTGCGGCGGTTGTATGTTCGGAACTTCTACGAGGAGGCCGCCCAGGAGAAGGCGGCCAAGGAACAGCCTGCGGGAAACAAACCATAACACCGAGGGACGTTCGTCGTGTCTTGTTGTAAATCAATTGTGACCAACACCCACCACCAGTCGACCGGTGGTGGATGGAACGAGGTGCGCTTTATGAAACATCTATTCAGGCTTGCATGTGCCGTTGTGCTGATCCACGGAAGCGTGAGCGCGCAAGTCGCGCCCGGTGCATTTGTGGTGCGCCAACTGGACGATAGCCGCTCGCCGTTGCTGGACATAGCGATCGACTCTCCTCTTCGAACGGGCGCGGCGGAAGTGACCTATCTGGAATTGGGGGGCGACGGGAACCCTTTCCCCGGATCATCCGCCCACACGGCCGCAGCAACGCCGGGCAGAGATTACCTGCAGGGGCGTGCGGCCTATCCCATGAACGTCCCGTTTTGCCGGGTCATCATGACGTGGTCTGCACCTGTTCGGGACGTCGTGGGTTTTTGCGGCAAATTGGACAAACGTGGCGGGGTGTATCTCGGTGGCGGACTCGCTTCCTGGTCCAAAGTGGCTGCCGGATCGGTCTCGTTTGGTGTTTATGATCCATGCGAGGGAAAACTGCATGTAGTAGCGGATGCCGGTAGCGCGTGGCGCACGCTCCGGCAGTCGTCGGAAGCGTGGATAGAAAGCCATCCCCGTGGCTTCTTCCGCGCTCTCACGGGAAACTACGACAAGGGTTTCCGGCCTTTGGACGAGGTGTTGCGGAACCTTCGCGATTCGGTGGCCGGAGTCGATCCGGCAGGGGTTGCGCAGACGCTTGTGATTGTCGTGGGCCGCTTTTCCACCTCCCAGAACCAAAACAATGCGCTGCGTATCGATTCCAACATTGCGCAGACATTGCAGGCGGTTGCCGTGTACGACATGGGCTCGACAGTCGAAACGCGCAAGTCGGTGCTTGATGGACTGAGATCGTGGCAGACTTGCGGAACGCTGATCGGCTGGGAGAAGCTCAACGAGCGTAGCGGCGGCCGCCGGATGCCGTTGGCGAAGTTCTATGAGACGTCTCATGCCCTGCTCGTTGACATGGTCGGCGAGCGGCGACTCGCGACGGTGAAAACCCAGCGTCCTGACCATGCCGCCACCAGCCCCTTCCGGATAGGGTGGGTTGGCGCACCCGACGTTTGCACGGTGGTGCTGAGGCGCCAGAAGCCCACCGAGGCGATTGCCCGTCGGATCAAGGAGTTGTGGGGGGCGATCCGCGAACGGCTGGTTGCCCATGATTATTTGCCTACGCTTGCCATGAAAAAGGAGCTGGAGAGCTTGGATCCGGCGGAAGCCGTGGCGGCAGCCAAGGAGATCATCGCCGCCTGGCAGTCCCAGATCGAGGCGGTCGCCAAGCGCGGCAGCCTGGATGAGGCGGCAAAGATTCTGGCGGTTTTCCGCAAGTCCGGATTGCCTTCCGAGGCGGATGTCGCGAAGTCTGCCGAAGTGATTTGTGCTGTATGGGGTGAAAAAATTGCGGACTTGATCTCGGTTGGCAAGCTCCCGGATGCAGCGCAGGTTTTCAAGAGCCTCCGAGAGACGGGGCTGGCATCGGAAGAGTTGTTGAAAGAGCTTGCTGGAAGTGTCAAGGTTGCATGGTTGGAGACTATCGTTTCCAAGGCATGGGCAGGGGATCTGGGTGGCGCACGGGCCGAACTCGAGCGCTTGCGTCAGTCGGATCTGCCGGACGCGGCCGAAATGGATGTCAGTGCCGTGACAATGCTGTGGGCCTTCACCCAAGGGCGTCTGGAGGCATATGATAACGCTGTGGCGCAGGGCGACCAGCAGGCCGCGCTTGCGGTGCGTGCCGCCATGTCCATCGTTCCCCAGGAAATCAGGCAGCTTGGCGGTTCGCGGGCGGATGATTCCAGAATGGTGGCAATCGTGGCCGCCTGGCTGCGCACGACGTTGGATCATGCGCAAGATCTGTATGCGACAGCGCCTATGATAGACGACTGGGAATTGATCAGGAGAGCCCTCCTGCACTGCGAGAAGATTCCTGTTCCTGTGGAATGGCAGCAATTGTGGCGTGTCGCGGTCGAGGGAGATGGCATGGGGGTGGTTGATGAGGTGCGCGACGGAATCAAGTCGACCGAGGCGATGACCCCGGCCTATCTCTCGTTGCTGCGGGGCGAAACGCTGCGTGCGGGGATGACGGTCGCCCGTGATGCCGCGAAAAGCCGTGCGCTTTCGGCCGAGGATTTCGTCGCCGCCATCCAGCGCGGCTTCAAGATGGTGGACAGCAACCAGCGCATCTTCTACGCGGAGGCATCCAGTACGTTTTTCGAGGAGACGCCGTTGCTTTGGAAGCTCAACGAGGAAGCGCCAGACGGTTTGCCGCCGCTGGATCGCGATTTCCTGGACCGCGTCACGGAAAAAGAGAGGGCGGTGTTGACGCCGCTCGAAGTCGCCATCACACCCAAGCAGACACGCCAGCTCTGCTGGCTCTGGCTTCCCTATGGGCCGGATGCCATGGTGGCAATCAAGGTTTGCGGCGAGCTGACCGATCACGAACGCAGCGTCATTCGCAAGGCTTTTGCTGATGGACTCGAAAAGGAGGATGCGCAACGCGCCGCTGAACTGGGTGGGGCGGGTGTGATGGCGCATGTCGCCATGGCCACCATGGTCCGCAGTCTGGATGTGACCGTCGATCTCAACAAGGAGGACAAGCCGGTGGAATCCAGCGCGGATGCGGCCTGGGACTATTTGAAGAGGTTGACCGAGGCGTTGCCGATGGAAGAGGCCTTCGCGCATCTTCACCGTCTTGGTCGTCCCGAGGGTGCGGCGGATGCGGCCTGGTCGGTACTTGAGGAGACGGATTTGCCGGAGGATAGGCGGCCGACAGAATTCACGGAAGGTGCACCATCGGATGCCCGTTGCGAAGAGGATCGCATGGTGACCGTGCCGGCCGTGCCCTTCCGCCGCCAGTACCGCTCTGGCGGCACCTGGGTGCAGGAGTTCTGCGTGCCCTTCCGTGTCAAGCGCGGTTTTCCGGTTGCCACCCTGCGGCTGGCATTGCCGATTCTGGTGGATATCGATGAGGAGGTCGAGCAATGAGCGTTTCAAGAAAAACGTATGGCCACTACGGGGTGCTGCGCCCATTGGCGCTATCTGCGGCGATGGTGCTTGGAATCGCGATCTGCCGGGCTGATGGCGTGGCGGAGGACATGGCTTCCGGCACCGGGTCTGGAATGGGGGACACAGCCATCTTGCGCGATTGGGAAAAGGACTCCATCGCCAGCATCGAATACAGCGCCAACAAGCGCGACGGCCAGCGTGTCATGCTTCTGGGCTATGTCGCCGAGACGCAGGCCTCCGACGCTACGATGGGGGACGCGTACATGCTGATGGGATACGGCAAAGGCTCTATCCTGGTTCAGTCCTACGGGCGGCGGCCCATGCCGAACGACGACGTGCTGCTGCTGGGCATCGTGCATGTCGATCTCGGTGACCCATACGAGCGGATCTTCGTCAGCGAGATTGGCCGGTTTGACGTGGACCGCGAACAGGTACGCGACTGGGCCAACCACAGCGAGTTGTTTGCCATCGAGAACTGTTTCCGGACACGGGTTTGCGTCAATGACGCCGGGCAGGTCTTGCCTCCGATCTCGGTGGGCGATTATTTTGAAAGAGGGAAACGCACGACGAAGGCGGAACTTGACAAGCACTTGGAAGCTGGCAAAACCGTGGCGCAACCCTGATTTTTCGGCTTCTTCCATACGGAAGCGGATCGTTTCACAGGCAGTTGGAGCAGACAGGAGAGAACAGGCATGAACACAACGAGCAGTAAAGCAGGCAGGATGACCGCAAGAACCGCATGGCGTGGCTGGCTGGGCGGCGCGTTGGCGGTGTGGCTGGGCTGGGTTGGCATGGTGTCGGCCCAAACGGGAGGCGGGGAGGGTGGCCCCTCTATGGTCTTCCGACATTGGAAGCATACCACGGTAGAGGTTCTCAGCAAATGGAATCCGAACGACGAGCGAAGCGTCAATTGGCGGCAGCAACGCGTGCGTCTGATCGGTTGGGTCAGCAGCACGAAAGCGGGCGGACCCGGCGAGGAGGACCAGTTCCAGATTTCCGACACCGCCGGATACGTATTCGATGTGCGGGCCGCCAGTTTTCGTCCGATGGTCAACGACTGGATCTACATTCTGGGAACCGTGCAAGTCGATATCAAGGGCCGAGCATACTTGCAGGAGTATCAGCGTTTCCAGGTGAAAGGCAAGGATTTGGAGGATTTGCGCGAGTGGATGGATTTCAACCTTCCGAGCGACAAAACTCCGCTCCGGTATGCCGATGAAAACTGCTTCCGGCGCTTTGTCGTACTCAACAAAGCGGGCGAGCCTATGCCACCGCTAGGCAAGGGCGAATGGGAGAAGGGCACGGAAACCAGAATTGATGACATAGAGGAGTGGATTTCTACCGGAGAAGCCATCCGCCCGCCGAATGGTCAGACGGGGCAGACGGGGCAGACGACGGGGCAGCAGGTTGATCCTCCGCCAAATGAAAAAACGTGGCTGGAAGAGAATGGCTTGTGGCTCGTCATCATAGCGGTACTCCTGATCCTTATCTTTGGCGCAATGATTATTTTTAGGAATGGGGGGGGCAAGGGTGGCGGCAATACCGGCGGTTCCACGACTACGTCTGGTGGTAGGGACAAAGGTGATGGCGACGGCTCTGGCAAAGGTAGTGGCGAAGAGGAGCAGCCGCCGCAAAAGCCGTTGCGCGATACGGGCTTTGGCGATCCGGACAAGACGAATGTGCTCGAGGATGGTTCCTCGCTGCTCTACAAGGATCAGACGCAGGTGTTGTGCGGCTACTCGCTCAAGATCCTCTCCGGCGGCACTTCGGCAGGGCTGACGCTCTATTTGGGCAACAGCACGCTTCTGGGGAAGGCGGTGGACGACTACAAGGGCTACTTCATTAAGCTGCACATGGACGACCGCCCGGAACTGGCGCAGCATTGCAGCCGCCACTATGCCAAGATCACACATCGGGGTGATGCCTTGCCGGCCATTTTCGATGTCGAGGTGGTCAACAGTAGCGGGAACCCCGTGACGGTGAATGGCGAGACGATCCGCCGAAAGGGTGCGACGCTTTCCGCGCAGGTCGGCAGCCGCATAAAGCTGATGCCGGACTGGGAGTTTGAGATTGTCTAGTTCCGGCTCTGCCGCACATGCCAGTGGCAATGGCTGATTGATGTGATTGCGGCAGCCGTTGCGGCTGCCGCAATCGGTTTACGGGGGTGCCCATGCGCAATATCGGGGAATTCCATCTCTCGTGTCAGATGGATCGTGATGCCAACGAGGACCGGGTCTGGGCCGGGCGGGTGCGTTTGCGGGATGGCACACGTGCCGTGCTGGCGTGTGTGGCGGATGGCGTGGGGGGCGCGCAACACGGTGCGGAGGTCGCCGAGATCGCCTTGCAGATGTTGCGTAAAGCGCTGCAGGAGGCATGTGCCGATATCCTCGAGACCGAGGTGGCGGCCAACGAATGGGCACGTGCCCTGGCCGAGTCGCTCCAGTCGGCGGTTGCCGCACAGTATGCGGGCGGCTTCAGCACCCTGTGCGCGGTGGTGCAGTGCGGACGGCGGCGGCTTGTGCTGAACGTGGGTGACTCGGGTGCCTACTGGGTCTCCAGGGATAGCGCGAGGCGGCTGACCGACGAGCATACCGTGGCAAGTTGGATGCTGCAGGGGGGACAGGCCGAGGAGGAGATTCCCCCTAGAATGTTCAAGGCGCTGCACCGCGCAGTGGGCAAGCAGGCATCCGGCGGGGAGCTCTTCGACATCGCCATAGAGGCCTGCAATGAGAAGCGCGGCTGGGTTGTCGTGGCCAGTGACGGGGTGCTGGACTACATCGGCGGCACCGAGTTGCGCGCGGCAGGTGCTGCGGCAACTTCAGCGTCCGGGATGGCGCGGCGCATCATGCGCGAGACGTTGCGTCTTGGGCGCCGGAGCGGGCGCAATCTCGACAACGCCTCCCTGGCGGTGCTGGCTTTACGACCGCGTGCCGCTACCACTATTAAATGGGTGGCAGCGCTTGCGGTGTTGGCGCTGATACCGGTTTTCTGGCTTTTGCCATGGGGAGACGTGAAACCACCTGACGGGAAACCAAATGCTGAGCCCGGTATACCTGCCACTAATGAAACCAGCGATATCGTCTGGACGAGAATTCAATTGCCCGAAGGTGTTGACGAGTGGCCACGCAATCCAGTGGCTGTCGCATCCACGAAGTGGGGCGGTCAACAAGAGCTGCCACTGAAAGTAAGGCCGGATCAGTCTAATACCGCATGTCTGATAATCATGGGGTCTGGAGAATACAGCAATAAATCCATGCGTGTAGTTTTGAAACTAGACCCAAGGGAATTGATCTACGAGGGCCGGGTTGGTAATAGTGAATGGAAGAGGGTGTTTCCAAATGATGGCGGATCGTAAAAAGACGTCGATGGCTCGTCTTCAACAAAGGGTCTGCCTGCCAAAACGACGGACAAGTAGTCGTTCGGACACATGAAAACATGTTAAGATGCCATTTCCGGGATATAAACGCGCAGGCGGAGTGAAGGGCAATGACTGTTGGCGTTCAAGATTGCCCTTGCCTATGTCATGCCCTTGCCTTTTTTTACATAGCGTGCTTGTCCTGCTTCTCCTGTTTCTTCCGAGAAGCGGCGTAGCACAGTCCGGAGCCTTAATCGGGACGGCCTCAAATGACTGGCCTTCTTTTAAAAAAATTGAAATCAAACATAACGATGAAACGAAATCACTTGAGGGGGTGGGCAAAAAAATAGAATTCGCAGATGGTCTTTTTGTTAACCTTTATACTGAGAGTAATAATCAAGGCCCTCAGGTTCAGTTGAAATCCAAGGACAAAAGGGCTTCTATCAACTGCACTTTTACCCTCTATGATTCCAGTAACAAACCATTTAAAAAAGGTTCAATCCAATGGACTGTAGGAGGAAACAATTATGACACATCTTTTGAACCTATTGTTGAACCTGATAACTGGGCGAGGATGTTGTGGACGAGCATTGCTGTCGTGTTAGCACTCGTCTTGTTTGTAGGCATGCTGTTTAGGCGCAAAGATGGTTTGAATACCACAGGGGCTCGGAACAAGCGGAATGCGAAGCTGCGGGTGAAACCGGTGGCCGGATCATGGTCCACGGCTGCTCATCTTGCGACCGGAGGTCTGGCGGAAGTCCGCCTCGTGCGCAAGAACCCGTTAGCCCCCCGCTATATCATGAAGATTCTGAAAGCACACTATGCCGATGATGCGGCGTTTGTGAAGGCGCTGCATTACGAAACAGATGTCTTGTGCCATCTGGAGGCGACGGGTGTGCGCCGGGTGCCGCGTCTGATCGCGGCAAGTTGGGATCGTCCGGATGCAGGCGGCGAGCCATGGTACGTGATGACCCGGATGCCGGGGATGACGCTCAAGAATGCCAACCTCTCCTCATTCAGTTTGCGGGTGCGTCTGCGGCTGATCGCCGCGATAGCGACAACACTGGCGGAATGCCATGCCGCTGAGGTGGCGCACCGCGATCTGAGCCCCGACAACATCATGGTGCGGTCGGGAGCGGGATGTCGTTTCGTCGGATTGGTGGACTTCGGCAGTGCCTCGTTACAGGGGCGGCGCCACCCGCTCGGGCGCAAGTGGGTTCTGAAACAGCGCTTTGCCGCGCCGGAACAACTGCAGCAGGGGCTGGATGTGGCGGGGCCGGCGGCAGATGTCTATTCGCTGGGGATTGTGGCCTGCGAGCTTTTGCTTGGCAGCCATCCCTTCGCTGCGGAGGGCCAGTTGCCCCGACTGGAGGATCATCTGGGCTTTGACCGCGTCCAACTTGCCCAGCGGTTGACGCAGCGAGGTCTTAAAGCCGAGGTTGCCCAGGCAATCTGCTGTGTCATGCTGGCGGCGGATCCAGCGTCGCGCGGAACGATGCGCTTGTTGCTGACGGTGCTGCGGGGGGCCTATCCTTTTTTGCGCTGACATGTGCCACCAACTCTGGACTATGTTTGATACTGACGCGAGGAGTGCTATGAAGAAACGACAAGTCGGATGGCGGGTGCCCGGAGCGCTGTCATGGAGACGGGGCAGAGAGACGGCTGGTTCGTCGCCGTCATGGCGCTTGTGGGGGCTGCGATTGATGCTGGCCACTGGGCTGGCGCTGGGGATGGCGATACCGGAGGCCCGTGGCGATAAGGCGGCGTACACGGATTTTGTGCAAGTGTATGTCGTGGGTGATGCGAACCGGGATGGCAGTTGGAATGCCCGGCCGGTCGCCCGCCGGATCCATGAGGTTTTTTTGCCGCGGGTTGGCGATGATGCCATGGCGATGCAGGCTATCGGAGTTCGTGATTCCGGTGACGTTTATTCGCTGAAGGTTGCCGAGGTAGCGGAACGTGGAATTGTCCTGTCGCCCCGGCGGGATTGTGGGTTGGATCTATCGGGTTTGCATGTTGGCGTTACAAGGTGGCAAAGTTGGTGGACGCGCAGCAGGAAAGCGGTGGAGAAGCTGGAAGCGAGCGCACGTATTGCCAGGTTTTCCGAGCAAGCGCAGTTCTTTTTACAGCCTCCCTACAGGGAGTTGGTCATCGAGGAGGCGGCGCGCACGCCAGTTGCCCATGCGTATTGGCGTGGCATCCGTAGTGAGTTGGACGCTGGGTTGCAAGAGGTCGTCAAACTGAGCGAGGCCGAACTGATTGAGCGGCGAGGCGCTCTGACGTATGCCTTGAAACGCTGTCGTGCGCTTGCGAAAGACTGGAAAGACGATCATGATAAGGATTCCGAAGCGAGTTGGGAGGGAGATACGGTGCGCCACCTCCAGCGGGCGGAAGACGCCCTTAACAAGCTCGAGAGTCGCGGCGTCTTGCGCATCATCAACAGGAGCGGACGCGATCTGGAGGTGCGGCTGGATACAATCCGGCCTTCTACTTATAGTCTGTCACAGTGGGTTGTTGAAAAGCGCGGCGCCCCGTTCCGGCTGGTCGCTGGTGGTTCGTATGACCTTGTAGTCAGCGAGGAGCCCCGTTGGCGGCGTTGCTCCTGGCGGCTGCCGGGATCAGAAATAGAGCGTGGAGGCGACGTTCGCGAAGTTAAGCCAGGCAAACTTGTTGAGTGGCAGATCAAGGGGGCGCGGGAGTGAGTTGCTGCGGCCACCGGATCGGCATCGTGCATGCGGTGGCGGGATTGTACCTGTGTTCAGCCGCGGCGTTTGGTGCAGAGAACCGGGAAGACTATGTGTACAAGGCAATGGCAACAGGCAACGATAACGGTCTTGTGACGGTGTGGATCGACGAGCCGAAGAACACCTCGTTGTGCAAGGAGGGCGACAACGCATACATGTACGGGGTGCCAGAAAAGTATAGGGAGTTTAGAGTAAACAACGTTCAGGGTAACAATATAACTTTGGAGTCGGTTGCAAAAGGGTTTTCATTAAATGTGGAAGACGCAGAAGTATGGCTTGTCACCTGGAGCGATGTCGGCAGGCGCTGGCAGGAAAAACTGCAAAGCAGGAAAGGCAAGGATGTAGAGGAGGTGCTCCGGGAGGTTGCCGCGTTTCGTGATCCCAAAGGTGGCAGGTACAAGGAGAATGCCTATCTTCGCACGCGCAGCGAAGTTGATGCCGTTTGGAGCAGTGTGCCACTGAACGATAAGTTAATCGAGAACTATAAGAAAGCCTTTGACCGCAATCCACCCAGCGGTGACGGGGACGCTGGTGGTTAATAACACGGGAGAAGTGCCGCTCAAGGTGGAGATAGGCGGTCAAACGGGGGACGTGAAACCGCATCAGAGTGTGGATCTGTCCGTGACCGCGGGTGTGAAGCATTCCGTGAAGTATGAGCCAACGGGTGAAAATGCAGATGATTTCAATGCGGGTGAGAAAGAAGTCATGGTGCCTATTGAAGGGAAATTGGCGACGGTCTTACTGGCGGCAACCGTGAAGGGCGATCCTGTGCTGACGGTTCGGAACACGGGCGCTGTGGCGTTGCAGGTGACGGTGCTTGCGGGTGGTGCCAAGGTCAAGGAAGGGACGTTCGAACTGGCGAAAGGGGCGTCTAGGGAAGTGACAGTACCGCCCGGCATGGACTTGAAGATTCGTTACGAAGCGCAGGAAGATTCGGCAAGTGACTATGACAAGGGCGAGGCTGTCCAGACGGCTCTGAAGCGCGGCACCACGGCGACGAAGGATTTAACGGCCACGTTGAAGCCGGAACCTGTGCTGACGGTTCGGAACACGGGCGCTGTGGCGTTGCAGGTGACGGTGCTTGCGGGTGGTGCCAAGGTCAAGGAAGGGACGTTCGAACTGGCGAAAGGGGCGTCTAGGGAAGTGACAGTACCGCCCGGCATGGACTTGAAGATTCGTTACGAAGCGCAGGAAGATTCGGCAAGTGACTATGACAAGGGCGAGGCCGTCCAGACGGCTCTGAAGCGCGGCACCACGGCGACGAAGGATTTAACGGCCACGTTGAAGCCGGAACCTGTGCTGACGGTTCGGAACACGGGCGCTGTGGCGCTGAAGGTCACGGTGCTGGCGGACGGCGAGGCCGTCGGGAAAGCGTTCGAACTGGAGAAAGGGGCGTCCTGGGAAGTGACAGTACCGCCCGGCATGGACTTGAAGATTCGTTACGAAGCGCAGGAAGATTCGGCAAGTGACTATGACAAGGGCGAGGCCGTCCAGACGGCTCTGAAGCGCGGCACCACGGCGACGAAGGATTTAACGGCCACGTTGAAGCCGGAACCTGTGCTGACGGTTCGGAACACGGGCGCTGTGGCGTTGCAGGTGACGGTGCTTGCGGGTGGTGCCAAGGTCAAGGAAGGGACGTTCGAACTGGCGAAAGGGGCGTCTAGGGAAGTGACGGTGCCACCCCATGTGCCTTTGACGATCCGCTATGAGCCGTTGGACGCCATGATCGATGGCTATGTTGCGGACGAGGCCGTCCAGACGGCTCTGAAGCGCGGCACCACGGCGACGAAGGATTTAACGGCCACGTTGAAGCCGGAACCTGTGCTGACGGTTCGGAACACGGGCGCTGTGGCGTTGCAGGTGACGGTGCTTACGGGTGGTGCCAAGGTCAAGGAAGGGACGTTCGAGCTGGAGAAAGAGGCGTCTAGGGAAGTGACAGTACCGCCCGGCATGGACTTGAAGATTCACTACGAGCCGATTGGGAATGAGCGTGACGCCTTTGAGGCGGGGGAGGCGCATGCAGCGGCGTTGGAGCGCGGAACACAAGGCGCGGTTTCGCTGTCGGCGAGCAAATCGCTTGCCGGACGCTTGCAGGACGTTCGCGACATATTGGAAATCAAATTAATGGGCGATGTGACGTCACCAGAGGAGCCCATTCGTGATGAAGGAGAGGCTTGGGAGGCACTGGCGGTGTCGAAGAGGTGGTTCGACGATTTCATGAGAATCAAAGATTTGCCTCCGCCGGAGGAAGTTGCGAAAAATGCTCCTTGGAGCATACGCTTGGCTGGAACGAGCCTTGACCAGCTCGGAACGCAGGCTCACAGGATACGTGCCGCCGGACAGATGGCGAAACTCCCCCCGGTCGACAAGACGCCGGACGACCTGAAGGAGTGGCGCAAGTGGGCTGAGGGTTTCTTAAGGGTGCTGGACGGCGGAGAGGCGGAGTTCAGCCGGGAGGCACAGGCGGCCTTTGTACTGGTTCAGCGTGGATTGCGGGCGCTTGACGACAACAGTCTGGCCGGCGTGGAGACGTTTGGCGAGTTTATACGCGGCAAGGGCGATGATGGCAAGAAGGGCCGGTAGTCGCTTTTAGAACAGGCATTGAGCAAAGGACCAAGGCAGGGAGCACGTCAAATGAGGCGCATGGATGGATGGACTATTGCGGGAAAACTGGCCTGCATCCTAGGGCTAGCCGTCTGTTGTCTCCCGGTGCGGTTGGCGCAGGCGCACACGGGGAGTGATTCATATCACGGCTACCGGACGCTGCAGACGCTTTCATACGATAATGGCCGTGGTGTCCGCGGACATTTGCCGTGTGCGGCGGAACTGTTGATCAGAAGGTGCTTGGAGACGCCGGAGAGGGCCATATACCACTATGGCTTCATAGAGGACGCTTTGGTCACCAGTGACCGCGCCGTGGAAATCACGCTGCCATCGGTCGAGTTGCAGCGTAACCGCATGACGGAGCGGTTTGTGGGTGGCGATGCCCTTTTGCGCAACTTCGGAGGCGTGGCCAACATGGCCCTTGGGCGCGTTGAGGGGCGTATTCCCGCCGACGGGCGGCTGCATTGGCGGACATTCCGTTTTCCATCGAGTTCCGGGTTTCCCGCGCAGATCGGCTATGGATTGCAGGCCCGGAAGGAGCGGTTGCCTAACGGCACGCCTGTCCTGGCCTTCCTTGCCGTTTCCCATCCCTTTACGTATGCCTTGCCTGGCGGGGGTGGCTCGTCTGTGCTTGGCGAGCAGCGGGCATTTGCCATCATGACGGTGGATATGGATGACGTGCTGATGTATGCCGGGCGCTTCTCCGCCAAGGTCATTGACGGCGCCGATAAGGGTGCCGAGATGGTGGTGGAGCAGGTGGCTGTGAGAGTCGAGGGTGAAAAGGCGCTTTCCATGGCCGGGTTGGGCGGCTGGTTTGACGACTGGTGGGCGGCGGTGGGCTTTACCAAGGGTGTGGAGCGCGCGCCTTTGGCCGTCGCATGGCCGTCCTGGGTGCTGCATTCGCTGTCCGTAAGAGGGTTCGCCGAAGTCGTGTGCGGTGCCGCCATGGAGGGACGGCCCAATTTCACGATAACTGCCACCGTGGGGATGGTGCTGCTGCTGGATTCGGCAGTCAGTGTGACAACGACACTGCTCAAGGAGATGGGAGTCATAGACCGTGCCTGGGCGGGGATTCCGGCAACGTCCGGTCGCGGCGTCGGACTGGGGCTGGCCTATGGCTTGGAGAAGTTTACCGACGTTCGGGTGGACAATGAGAGATGGGGTGAGTGGGGGAGTTTGGCGGGGAGCGTCGCATCGCTTTTCATCCCCTCCTCATGGAGCGGGGCGGGGGTCGAGATCGGCAATGGAGGCGTCAAGGTGCTAAGAGACGTCTCACTGGCCGGCAAGAACCTAAGAATATCCAGCCAGGGGATCCAGTTGGTAAAGGGCGGCACCAGTTGGCTGGAGCAGGCCAGTACCTATACGAAGGCCAGCAATTTGAAGAAAATCCTCTCGGCAACCAAGACAGGTATGAAGGCAGGTGTTATGCTGGCCGAGGAGCCGGTCGTCAGTTATGTCGTTGATCAGGCTTCAGACATAGTTGCGCGATTGGGCACACGCGAGGCCCTTGAAAGGTTTCTCGAGGACAACCCACGTCATCCGGAGCGCGAGAAGGTTCGCGAGGCATTGCTTGCGGCCCGCGGGCGTCCGCTTGCCGCATTGATCAAGGAGGGGTACGTCGAGGCCGAAGGACATGGTATAAACATTAAGCGGGCCACTCTGCGTCTCCGCCGCCGAGTGCCGCACCACGTCACGGTGATCGTGCCGCGGGGAACCTATCTCGCGTCGCGCTCCGCACCAGTGCAGAACATGATCGTCATTGCCCCAAGCCGGGCCGAGCTGAGATCCGACGGGTGGTTTGAGGTGCCTTTGTCGGTGGCCTGTGCCAACCGGAACAAGAAGGAACCTTCCACCGAGAGCCGTTTCGATGTGCATTCCGGGCCGGAATCGCTGGCTCTTTTCAGGCTTGTGGCGGAGCTGGACGAGATGGGCGCGCCGTTGGAATTGGTGCAAAGGGCGGTGTGGTGTGTTACGGACGATCCCGGCCTGGCCGATAGCGGGTTTTTCAAGCACGGCGTTGTGAAGCCGGAATACGCCAACCTGCTGGCCAACATTCTCGTGATCTGTGGCGAATCGGGGATAGACGTCCGCAAGCGCAAGCTATGGGCGGATCGGGGCCGGTTCATGGATGCTGTCACGAAGGGCGAGCTTCGCCGGCGCCTGAATCGCCTGCCATGAAGTTTAGGAGCGTGTTTTCTGGCCGTAAGGCACGGCGGGCGTTTGTCAGTCTGGACGAGGCTAGGCGCTGGTTCCGGGAGGCGCAGGATTGGCGCGGGCCGTACACCGGACTTTTTTTTGTAAGAAAAGGGAGACTGGATGCGTACTAGATGGTAGCAAGGTAGCTCAACAGGGAGTTCGAAAGAAAGGAAAGAGAAATGAATAGTGTAGCCGAGAAGACGTGTCCGTTCTGCGGCGAGTTGATCAAGGCCGAGGCGATCAAGTGCCGGTTCTGCGGTGAAATGCTCGATCATCCGGCCGGCGGTCGCTTGGCGGGGGCGGAACATGCGCGGCAGACCCCGCTGGGGCATGCCGTCGGCACCGACACCGAGGTGCTGTTCGAGGGCGGAGTTTCGCGGGTCGCCTTGATCGGGCCCACCATCGGCCTGGTCTTCTGGCTGGTGGTCGCCTTGATGATCGGCAACATCGGCTCCGACGCCAGTCGCGGCACCGAGTTTGAGGGGATTCCCGGCCTGGTTGCCCTGCTCGTCGGACTGTCAGCCGTCCTCTATTGGATCTACAAGTGGATTGTTCTTAAGAGCCGGGTTTTCAGGATCACCAATGACCGCGTGGAATTCGAGCAGGGGATCCTCTCGAAATCGGTACACAACATGGATATGTGGCGAGTCCAGGACATCGCGTTCAACCAAAGCCTGCTTCAGCGGCTGCTGGGCCTGGGGCGTGTGCTGATCCTGTCGTCCGACAAGGATACGCCAATCCTGAACATCGGACCAATCCATAACGCGCGGGCTCTTTACGAGAGGCTTAAAAAGATCCAGATCGAGGCGGATCGCCGACGTGGCGTGATCCACTTCGAGCAATAGCGGCGTTTCTTGAAAGGCAAGAACAATGGACATTCCACAAGATTGGTTGAATTGGATCATCGGCTTGGGCATTCCGGTCGGTTGCATCCAGTGTTTCTTTGGCTTCCGCATCTTCAAAATCATCCTCGGCCTCATGGGCTTTCTGATTGGCGCCTTGCTTGCCGGCGCCTTGGGCTCGATGATTTCCCAAGATGGGATGGTGGTCTTGCTGACGGCGTTGGTGGGCGGTTTGATCGGTTCGATGCTGATGGTTGCACTCTATGTCGTCGGGGTTTTTCTGATGGGCGCCTTTCTCGGAGGCACGCTGGGCGTCGTGCTCGCCTCTGTTGCACAAAGCGACCCCGAGCCTGCCACGCTGCTGATCCTTGCCGTCATTGGAGGGGTGCTTGCCGTGATCTTCCAGAAGTTCATGATCATTGTTTCCACGGGATTTGGCGGCTCTTGGAACGTCGTTACCGGGATTGCCTACTTCACCATCGGAGACATGGCGACAGACAGCATCGAACAGATGGTCCGATCCGGCGGCAGCCAGAATTACGCCATGCTTTTGTGCTGGATCGTCCTGGGGTTGCTCGGGGTGGCCACCCAATACAAGATGTTGCCGACTCCGGAAACATCGGGAGACATGAATAAGACGCCGAACGATCGATCAGGATGAGGCGAGGCGCTGGTTCCGGGAGGCGCAGGATTGGCGTGGGCCGCACACCGGACTTTTTTTGTAAGAAAGGGGAGGCTGGATGCGTACTAGATGGTAGTAAGGTGGCTCAACAGAAAGAAGCGACATGGCCGGGAATCGAGACGAAGATCTGCCGACGCGGAACAGCCCCCTGGGGCGGCTGAAGGATCTGGACGACCAGACAGGCTGGCGCGATTTCTCCGCATTACAGGCGACAGCCTGCGGATCATCGCAGCGAGCTCCAGTCGCTGGTATCGTGGCAGCGTCCGGGAGGCGCCTGGAGCTCCGTCAACGACATCCTGGTGGCCGATGTCACCGGGGACGGCATCAAGGAAGTCGTTGTCGCCTCCGGCCCCGGCGATGCCGATTCACGCGTGGAAGTCTTCACGGTGCGCCTGCCCGTTGCAGTCCGGCGAAAGGGCATCGTCGTGTCCGCCTCTTTTCGGGGCAATTCCCGGAAGCGTCAGGTAATCAAACAGGAGAAGTCGAATGAAAAGGATAGCAGTGGCGATGTTCGCCGCGGGTATGGTTGCTCTGGCCCTTGGCCAGGGGGTCATTGAGGTTGAAGATGGAAAAATCACCAAGTGCAGGCATTGCGGCAAGGAAATTGAAAATACGGTTCGGAAGCTCAATGTCGCACCAGAGGATACTGGCAAGTACCGAGTCGTTTACGACGTGGGCTCTTGCGCCGCGTGTGCAAAATCGGAGACTAAAAGTGGCGTCCGTCATATCTGTCTCAAATGCAAGTCCGAATATATGGCGGATGCTCGGGCAGACCGCAGCTCAGGAAGAGTGATCGCGGATAAAACACTATGCGATGATTTCTGCCCGAAATGCGCGGGTGAGTTTGTCGACGAAATGGACATTGCGATTTGCGCACGATGTGGCAAAGAAATGAAGTTACAGTGCCGGGGGCCAAGGGGACATATCCATGATTATAAAAATATCGCAGGGAAGGTCGAATATAAGGAAGACTGCGTGTTGCTCCATTCGGTTGAAGGGGATATCACCATTGAGTACCGCCTCGACTCCCGCGAGCCGCCTAAAACGGCAACCATCAGAGGCGGTGACCTCCACTGCCGCTCTTGTGATAATCTGATGAAACGCGAGGCTACAGCCAAGAAGATAGGCGACGCAATTGGGGGCTTCGGCCGTGCGTTTGGAGAGGGTGTCCTGCAAGGGGTAAAGCGAAATGAATGATGGACACGCCGGATGACCAGAATTATAGGGCAAGCGCGGAAGCAAGCGACATTGGCCTGTGCATTGGCGGGCGCCTGGGACTTCAATCTTTTTGAAGTGACCCTTCAGGCCACCATGCCGCACTCTCCCGTACCCCGGGGCGGCGCTTCGCTTACCCCGGGCTATGGTGCGGCCGCCCCTTCAGGGCGCTGACCCGCGATTGCTTAATGCAGGCGGGAGCAGAAATTTCCCGTGCAGGCGAAAATGCCTGAAAGAAAGGGTGTGGTTTTCGCGTACTTGTAGTAGACCGATTTCGAACGGGTCGAAATCGCAGCAACAACAGAACGCGGAACAACTCCGCCAAGGAAAGGCAAGAACCATGGAAAAGTGGAAAGAGGACAGGTGCCTGGCGCTGATTGAATGGCGGGCTGCGGCTCGGTCAATGCAGGTCGTCGGCGACCTGTTTTGACCGACGCGGCCCGGGCATCAGCCCGCGCCGGCGAGGGTTCATGCAACTATCGGCAAGGAAAGGGACGGGGAATGAACGCGACATTGAAAGCGGCTGGCTCTGGTTTTGAGCATGGCAAGCGTCAGCCGGGACGCTTCAGCCCGGCGTTGAGCGTCGTGGTCGGCGCGGCCTTGCTGGCCGGGCTGTTTCTGTGCGCAGGGTGCGAGAGCGAATACGATGCCCCCGAGCAGCAGCACTCGCCGGAGACCGAAGAGGATACGCCCGCCGGATCGGCCTACGACAACGAGAGCGTCACGGTGTTCACAGGGCGCGTGATGAGCGAGGTGGGAGACGGCATTGGCGGCGTCAACGTAACCTGGTCGCCGGTGCAGTACAATAGCGGCGACTCCACACTCAACACCGACACGTCGGTCAGCGTCTCGTCCGACACCACGGGGCCGGACGGCTTCTTTGCCGTCTCGGTGGGCTGGGATAGCGATTACGGCTACGGCGCCATCGCCGGCCGGATCGTCATCACCCGCCCGGGCTACCCCGCGCAGGAGACCGGCACCATCGGCCCCACCACCGCCTCCTCCTGCTCCATCGGCGAACTCTATCCCGGCTGGATGCCGTGAAGGAAATGGGAACAGGGGATACGGGGAGGCGGGTAGGCTGAAGGGGCAGCATGGTAGATGCGGCGTCCCCGCCGCGTGATGGGATGGGGCTCAAGCGAAAGCCGCAGGGCAGGACTGCAAGCCCACAACTGCAAGACCATGCCACGCTTCATCGCTGCGACAAGCGGGACGCTTGCCCCACCTTTCGATTGCCGTCCCCGGCTGGCTGGCTGGAGGGACGACCTCCGTGTCGTCCGTCTGGGTTTTGCGAGCGCCACCGCGCCGCCTCCCATGAAAATTATTTACACGCTTTTGAAAGATTCATATTGTACTATCCGTATCATAACTGTCTACTATCCCTATCCCGCCAGCCAGTAGCCAGCGCGACACTCCTGATACTGGCTGGCGGGGTGGGGTGGGAGGGGGCATTGCCTGCGGGTTGCCCACCTTCGCGAGGCAGGCTTGACAACACTGTTGGACGTGAAAGGAGAGTCGCTATGGCGGCGAAGCAAAACAAGGCTATCAGCGAGCAATTGGCCGAATGGCGGCGAGAGCAATCGAAACGAAGCGTTGACGAACGAGTCGACGCAGCATTGGTTCACGGAACAAACAAAGACATTCGCCATCGGCTTGGCGTTTGGGGAGTGTTTTTGATTCTTGTTGGCATCGGGACGATCCTAACGTGGTACGACGTCTTGAGGGATCCATTCGTCAAAAACTCGGTCATTCCTTGGTTGTTAATGGTATGGGGCGCTTTGACAATTGTTCTGGGTGTTGCGGACTTGAAAAGTTCGAATCCCAAGTTGCTTTTCCCAACAGGGATAGCCACACTGATCAACGGCGTTTACTTGGTCGCAGGTCTGAACATGATATGGGGGCCTGTCATGCTTATTGTGGGGGCATTGATGCTGCGTGACGCGTTCAAAGCACGGAAGCAGCAATGCGGCCAGCCAGAACAGAAGACGAGATGAGTCCCAGGCAACCTCCGAGGGTACGCGCGGGCGGCCACCCCCCGGGGGGCCCGGTTCTCCGGTCTCCTCCGTCAAACACGGGGGGCAGGCTGCCCCCCTACATCCCCTCCCGATCCAAGAATCCGGCGTCAAAGCCGGGATGGCGGGCGGGATCCCAGCCGTAGCGCAGGGGTTCGCCCCGTGCATCCATCCCCCATTCCATCCCATCGTATTCACACGCCAGCACCTCGTTGCCGTTCTCGTCGACCAGTCCCCATCGACCGGCGCGCCGGACGGGATGGAGTCCGTTCCATGGACGCCCCGAGGCCTCGAACCGCGCCTTCCATGGCCGGTCGGCATCGGCTTGGGCCGGGGTGTCGCCGGCAGCGGCACGCAAGGCGCCAGCACCGTCTGTCCATTCGTCGAGTTTGCCCTTCCACCTCTTGTGCACCGCAGGGGTTGCGTCGAGCAGGTGGACCTGGTCGCCGCGTTGTCCGGCCAATCCTGCCTCCCACGGCATCAGCCGCTCGTACTCGAATGGCACCAGCACCCGCCCCGAGGCCAGATCAATGACGCCCCACTTGCCTTGTCGCATCGCGAGTGCATGGGCGTCGGACGCCGGGGCCAGCGAGACCAGGCGTTCATAGCGCGCCGTATCCCGGAATCCGCCGCGGGCGGGGTCGAGCAGGCCGGCGCGCCCCTCGCTCCACCCCGCCCAGCATCCCGGCGCCAGAGCCTCGATGCGCTCGTAGACGCAAGGCACCTGCTCCTGTCCGTTCGTGCCCACCAGCCCCCAGCGGCCCGCCGCGGACTGGGCCATCCACCAGTGGCCTGTGGCTGCCGGCGGCGGTTCGAGCGCGGCATAGCGCGGCGCGACGCAAAGGTGTCCGCCGACCGTCATCAACCCCCAGCGGTTCTCCTGGCGCACGCTGACCACGCCGCCGCATGGGACGCCGAAGTCGTCGAAACGCGCCTCCGTAAGCAGTGCACCGTCGCGGTGCAGCAGGCCGCGCTTCCCCTTCAGACGGTAGTTCCAGATGCGCGGCTCGTCGGCAAACCACCAGAGGTCGTCGAACGCGGGTTTGGCCACCCAGGCGCCGTTCTCGTCGATCAGCCCCCAACGCCCGGACTCGGCGGCCGGCGCGCGTCCGCCGCGGAAGGGGCGCGCCTCGTCAAACTGCGGAGCGATCTTCACGGTGCCCGTGCGATCCATATAGCCCATGTGGCGCCCCTCGGCGATCAGCAGCAGCGGATCGTCCTGCCGGAGAAAGGCGCCGGCGCGGCTCGTGCGCCCCAGCAGCCGCCCCTCGCGATTCACGTACCCATAGGCGCCGTCCGCCAGGCCGACCACCGCCAGGCCGCGCTGGAAGCACGGCAGCGGTTGCTCCGGCAGGAGGTCGGCGAGGTTGCGCATCTCGGTGTCGGCGGGCAACGGGCGGGCCTGCTCGTCGAGAAACCTTCCGGACTGGGTGCCGCCGTATCGCTCCTGCACCCAGATGCGCCCCTCGCTCCAGCGGCCGGCCGCTTCGTAGCGCGGGGCGGCCAGCAGGCTGCCATCGCCCGCGACAAACCCGGCCTTGCCGTCCCGGAACACCGGCCAGGGGTGGTCCGCCGGCGGTGCCGCCCGGCAGGCGCAGGCGAGGGCCAGCCAGAGTCCCGGCAAGGTCAACCGGTGCGTCATGGCGCGATCCTCAAGCCTTGGAAGATCGCCTGGCGGACAATCTCCTCGATCCGTCGATAGCCGGGCGCCATGTAGTGGAGGCCGTCGTCGTCGCTGTCGTGGGGCACGTTTTCGATGTCGGCCACAATGAAGCGCGTATGGGGATTGTTGACGGTATGGGCGCGGACCAGGTTGTTGAACGCGCGCAGCTGCCGGTCGCGCGCGGTCGTGTAGTTGGCGTAGTCGCTTCGGATCCGGGTCAGCGTCATGGCCACGACCAGCGTTCGTCCGCGCCCCGCGCGCAGCGCCAGGATCTTGTCGAGGCCTATCTTCCAGTCGGCATAGATCTCATTTGCGCTGCGGTTCCGCGACAGGTCGTTGATCCCGATAAAGTAGAGCACGACCAGCTCGGCCGGCTCCGTGGTGACGGCCTTGACGGGGTAGGGGCGTGTCGGCTCGTCCAGCATGCCGTTGATATGGCCGGGGCGAGAACCGGGGTAGCCGCAGTGGTCGGGTCCGTGTCCGTTTGCCGGGTGGCCCACCCAGGGGATGGCGGTGGTGAGGTCGCTCCTGAGATAGCCGCGGTAGCCCTGGAAGGCGATGTCGTTCCAGTTGCCGTACAGCCTGTCCCACTCTTGCGGCGCGGGATAGCTCAACCAGGGGCTGTTCCATCGCGGCGTCTCTTCGGTGCCATCGCGGCGTCGGCGGAATCCGTAGGTCATCGAGTCGCCGATGGCGGCCACGGCGAGGCCGATCAGCCGCACCCGGTTCTGCACGGCAACCACGTTGCCGGAGGCTCCGCGCAACACATAATCGACCGTGACCGAGGTGCCCGCCGGCCAGGCCCCCTGCACGAGCAGCTCCATGTCCACCGCCGCGTCGGAAGCGCCGGGCAGGGCGATTTCCGATCCCGCCGGCGCGGCGAAGCCGCCCATGCCGGGCAACTTGTAGCGGAGCCGCGCAGGCGCGCTGAAGCGGGCATGGCGGGTCAGGCCGGGCATGTTCCCGATGCCATGGAACCGCAGTTTCGCCGGCGGCACCGTTCCCGCGAAGGCCGCCGTATAGGAGGGCAGCACCAGGACGCCGGGATCCGCCAACTGCGCCCGAGGCACTTCCGCGACCCCCGCACCGCGACCGGCCGCCCAGGCATCGACACTCGTGGCGAGCGCCGGATCGATGACGGGCGTCGTGCCATCCGGCAGGACGCGCGACTGGATCCAGATCGTGGCCGTGCGTGACGTATCGAGCGGCGCAATCCCCGGCGGAACGAGGGCGCCGGACACATGGGTGCCGAGCAGGTCCTGCGGGTCTTCGATCGCCAGCGCCGTGCCGCCGGCGCCCTCGACCCGCGCCTCGTAGTCCGGATCGGCGAAGCCGTTGGCGGCGCGCACACTGCCAAGGTGGCCGAGGGAGACGCGATAGCGCGCACCGATCACGAGCGATAGCGTCTGCGTCTGCACCACGCCATAGGCGGTGTTCTGGAAGGTGAAGGAGCGCGTGTCGCCGGAGATGGCCTCGATGTGCATCTCGTAGGCCTCGGTGGCTCCATCCAGTCCGGGGTCGCCCAGTACGAAGTTGACGGGCGCCAGCAGGTTTTGCGAGGCCACGCCGCCATCACCGATGGGATTGGCTCCCCTGGCGATCTCGCATGCATCGCTCCATCCGTCGCCGTCGCTGTCGGCCAGGCGCGGCCGGCTGCGGTGGAGACGCTCCGCCAGGTTGGGGAGCCCGTCGCCGTCGCCATCGCCTTCCAGGCCATGGATGCCGGTGGCGTCGTAGGCCAGCAGGCGCGCGGCGACCTCGTAGCCGTCGCCCAGCATGTCGCCGTCGCTGTCCCAGTAGAAGGGGTCGAGCCGTCCGTAGAGAAACTCCGTCATCACATCGAGTCCGTCGCGGTCGACATCGCCGGGGTTGTCGGGCGTTGCCGGATCGAGCCTGTGTTCGGGGAGGCTGCCCGGACGGTGGGCATAGAAGAACTCGACGCCGTCGGGGATGCCGTCGCCGTCGCTGTCGGCGTTCGCGGGGGAGACACCATGTAGCGGAACCAGCAGCAGCGCCGCGCCGGGCGCGAGCTTGTCGCTGAAGCACCACCATCCGCGCTTGTCGCGCTGTGCGCCCAGCGTGCCCGCCGCCACGCCGCCCTGCCCATCCTCCAAATCGCGGTAGCGCCAGATCATCGAGCCGTCGCGGCGCAGCTCCGCCTGGAAGGAGATCCGCGAGTTGACCGCATTGCTAAGCCGGAGGTTTTCCCAGCCGATGACGAAGCGGTCGTCCGCAGGTGCCCCTGTCCAGACGCGGCCGCCTGCGGCCGGCTCGAGATAGAGCTGCTGCCAGAAGACGCCCAGAAAGGGGTAGGGGCCGGAAGAGGTCGCGGGCAGCGGGCGAGGCGCGGGAGAAGGCTGGCCTCTTTCGAACCCCAGCGTGCCGTTGACCCCTACCCAGATGCTGGTCCAGCTCCGGTCGCCCCATGGGAAGGCGAAGGGCAATGCAACCGGCTGCACGTCGTCATCCACGCCGCACCAGTTCCACTCCGCGATTCCGCCGGTACCGGGATCGGCGACCCATTCGCGATCGGCGTCGCCGGTCGCGCCCCAGAGCACCAGGCCGACGGCCTCCTCGTCGTCGGCGAGTCCATCCCAGTCCGTGTCGGTGCCGTTGAGATAGACCTGCCGCGAGATGTCATCCCAGGAACGCGCCCACGGCGGGCCGTGGATTTCTTCGGCCGGCAATAGCGCGGGACTCAGCGCCCGGGCGCCCAGCGCAAGGCAGATGCCGGAAAGGAGATGGAAACGCCTCTTCATTTGATCATCAAGATGCTGTGGCCCGCATGTTCGAGCGAGAGATCCAGCAGTTCGGCGCGCTCCCCGCGCGTTTCGATGCGCACCAGTTCCCATGCGGTGGCGGTGGCGGCGTCGGACGGCGGCGTGTGCCATCCGGGATCGACGTCGGCCAATTCCGCCGGAGCACGCCAGCCGCCGGCATCCTCCACCTTGGCGTGCAGGAGGTGGCCGTCGGGATCCATCCGCACGATGATGCGGCAGGGGCCGCCATCGGGCGGCAGCTGCGCCGGCGCCCAGACGGGCGCGTCCATGGCGTTGCCGCGCAGCCCCCAGCGTCCGCGGTCGAGTCCGACCATCAGGCGGGACTCCACTCCGTCCAGGATGCCGTTGGTCTCGATGTTGTCGGCGCCGAAGGCGGCCCATACGGCCTGGTCGGGCCAGCCGCGCACCGTCATGACCAGCCGCACGGCGCGATTGTCGCCCGCGCCTGGAGCCTCGAAGTCGCAGCGATGATGCGACAGCACATGGTGCGCCTGCGTATTGCGCAGGCTTCCACGGGCGATCGCGACGCTGTCGAAGACGCCCGGCAGACGCCACTCCGCGAGTTCGCGCAGCGGCACGTGGACGTCCTGTGCCGGCCACGGCAGCTGCCAGCTGTCGGCATGCAGCGCGCCGGCCAGCGACAGCACGCCCAGCAGACTGGCCGCGAGCAGCGTGGCGCGGTGCCGCGGGGGAAGGTTGTCAGTTGACCACATCGCGCTTTACGATAGTGGAAAACACATGGATGAGCAAGCGTATCGTAGCCCGTATCGCCGACTGCGGCCGACCGCGGGCTTTCCTCCGGGCGTTGACAATCGTGGGGGCGCCCTGCTACGTTTCCATGGCGCAATTTTGCACTGGCTTCCCCGGGTGCCGCGACGGGCGCTGATGAAGGGAAAGGCCGTCAGGACATCGCCCCGGTGCGGTTGTCCGCGCCGGCAATGCCGTGTGCCGGCCGCAGGCCGAGAAGAGGAGAAGAAACGACATGGACGAACGTGTGCGCGCCATCCTCCGGAAGCATCAGCTTTCGGAAATCACGGAACACCACATCTACCTCCAGTTGGCGGCCCGCCAGAAGGATGCCGGCAACCGCGCCGTCCTGGAGCGGATCGCGGCCGACGAAAAACGGCACGCCGCGATCTGGCAGCGATATACCGGCGAGGCGATCGCCCCCGACCGGGGCAAGGTCCGGCGTTACGTCTGGATCTGCCGCCTGTTCGGCCTCGCCTTCGGCACCAAGCTCATGGAGCGCGGCGAGAACCGTGCCCAGCGGGCCTATGGGAAACTCCCGGCGTCCATTCGCGAGGCGGAGGCGATCCGGCACGACGAGGATGTCCACGAGCAGGCCCTGCTGAACATGATCGACGAGGAGCGGCTGCGGTACATCGGTTCCATCGTGCTGGGCCTGAACGATGCGCTGGTCGAATTGACCGGCGCGCTGGCCGGCCTGACACTGGCGCTGCGCAGCACGCGGCTGATCGCGATGACCGGCAGCATCACCGGAATCGCGGCCGCCCTTTCGATGGCCGCCTCGGAATACCTCTCGACCAAGACCGAGGGCGGGCAAAAGCATCCGGTCAAGGCGGCCGTCTATACCGGGGTCGCCTACATCCTGACCGTGGCGCTGCTGATCCTGCCCTACCTGCTGCTGTCGAACTATCTGATTGCTCTGGGCTGCACGCTGGCGATCGCGCTGGCGATCATCGCCGCGTTCAACTGCTACATTTCCGTGGCCCAGGACCAGCCCTTCGGACGTCGCTTTGCGGAAATGGCGACGCTGAGTCTCAGCGTGGCCGCCATCAGCTTCCTGGTCGGCTTCCTGCTGCGCGGCCTCGGCGTGGAAAGCTGAGTGTTGGGTTGGTTGCGCGGACCAGGGAGGGCGGCAGGAACCCCGCGTCTTCCCGTCCGTCCTGTTATCCGAGGCGATTCCCTTCACTGGGCGCACCGTCTGGGCTTCTTGCGGTCGAGGCAGACCGGACTTTCCCGATCGTCAGCACCATGAAGATCAGGGACAGGATGAGCGCGGAGAAGAAGAAGCTGGCGGCTCCGCCGGCGACACCGTAACTCCGCACGGCAAATGGGGTGAAGGCGTGGCTTGCCGCAACCGCGAGCAGGATGCCGATCAGGCAGGCGGTCTGGCGGCGGCGGATGATGAGGATCGACTGGAAGACGTAGTACGCAGCGACCAGGGAACCGCCGACAATCAGCAGACACAGGGCGTTTCGGTACGGCGTCAAGTCGATCCCGTAGATCAGCGAAAGCACCGGCGTGCCCCAGAAGTAGGCCAGTATCAGGGTCGGCATGGTGAACGCCACGATCCAGGCGAGCTGCTGGCCGATCTGCCGGCGGAAGCCTCGCATGTCTCCTTTCTTGCTGGTAAGCGCCAGCCGGGTCATCGCCGGGCGGAGCACGAAGCTGGAGAGCAGGACCACGAGGAACGACAGCATGAACAGCGCGTTGTATTCGGTCATCCGCCGTTCGTCCAGAAACCGGTCGATCGTGTAGCGGGAGAGGTTGTTGAGGTAGATGAAGAGGAAGGCGTTCGTGGCCAGCGGCAGGCACGCGAGGAACAGCTGGCGCTGCTTGCGGAACGAAGTGCGGAGGTTGAGCCGGGCGAAGGAGGGGATGAGCAGGGCGTCCATGCCGATCAGCAGCAGCCAGTAGAGCAGCGCCATCCAGGCGAGCGCGGCGAACAGGTCCCGCGTGAGCCAGAGCGCCACGCCGAACAATCCCATCGGCAGGAGGGTCTTGAAGAACATCCCCTTCGAGGCGATGTCCAGTCTGCCAAGTTGCTGGTAGCGCCCCTCGAAGACATCGGAAAAGGACTCGCCCGCCCGGAGGGCGAGCAGCAGCAGGATGGCGATCGTCTTGTCGCGCCCCACGCCGGTCGCGGCGATCCAGGCGGCGCCTGCGGCGCCCATCAGTCCGACCGTCAGCATCCGCGAGACGAGGTAGTCGCCGAACGAGTAGGTCTCGTCCACGTCCGACACCTGGAAGGGGCGCACCTGGAAGAGGCCGATGGTGATCAACTGCTGCGAAATGGCCAGTGCGATGCTGAACACGCCGCCCCAGTAGGGGCCCTGCTCGCCAAGGAGCCGTACGACGAGCAGCAGCAGGACGAACGAACTGGCGCTGAAGCAGCCCCCGGAGAGCGCCGTCCAGAAGTAGGTGCGCCGCGCCAGCGCACCGGGACGTTCGAGGCGGAAGAAGCGCAGCACCCAGCCACCGACGCCGGAGGGCGGGTCGCGGGGCGGCAAGGGAGGCAGCGCGCTTTCCACCGTCTTCATGTGATTCGGGCGTTGTAGCGGGAGGGATAGAGCCACTTCTCCCGCAACCGGGCATAGCGGGGATACTCCGGCGAGTACTTGTACCAGGGGAAGCGGGGGAACTTGAAGGCCTTGCCCCGATGGTCGCGGACCACGTAGTCCGGATCGTAGGCGCCGTCCAGGACGCGGATGCAGGCGGTTTTGGCCTCGGCGGCGGTGCCGGCCACCCGGTTGAGGGCGGCGCGGAAGGTGCGGCCTTGGCCCGATTCGTCATCGACCAGCAGGACTTTCCGCCCCCGGATCGACCTCGGGCAGTCGCCGAGCACGACCGGCTCGTTGCCGTAGATGGCGTCCCGCAGGAAACAGGCGCCGATGATGTCGTCCGTGTCGAGGTTGCCGACACGGATTTGCCGGTGGGTGATGCGGATGGTCTCGAACGGCAGGCCAAGGGCCCGGGCCGCGTGGAAGGCGGGAAACAGCCCGCCGTTGGCGATGCCGACGACGATCTCGGGTTCGTAGCCGGAATCGCGCACCTTCGCGGCGAGTTGCACGGCAAGCCGCTCGACCTCCTCCAGGCTGAAGAACGATCCGCCCGTCAGGCGGAAGGCCGCCCGTTGCAGCCTGGCAAAGACGCGCTCCGGCAGGGTCAGCGCGGAATACCTGCCCCAGATGCTTTTGAGGCGCAGGCATCCGCGGTAGAAGTACGAGTCCCGCTTGGCGTGGATGTTGCCCGGAGTCCACGGGAAGTTCTGCGGTGTCGGCGCTTCCGGCAGCTCGAAGGTGGCGCGGCCGACCTCCTCCGGGAAGTGCGCGTCGACGCCGGGGAGCCCGACCTTGCCGTAGCGCTCGCAGTCCGCCGCCGCGCGCCGGTCGTGCCGGGCGGAGAAGGTGCGGCAGTTGAAGACCTCGACGATGTCCGTCTGGGAAAAGGCCGTTTCATGGGCCTCCGGCTTGAGGGAGGACGGGCGCCAGGCATCGTACGGGTGCGGCAGGGCGACGATCCCGCCCTGGGTGCGGATCGCGGCGATCGTCTCCTCCACGCTCCGGCCCGGCGCGACCTCCTCCTCGAGGAAGAGGCCGATGATCTCGCCGGCGGTCGTCATGATCTCCGAGCCGACGACCGTGAGAAACTCGGGGAAGCGCTCCTGGAAGCGGAGCGCGCCCTCGATCGTATTGTGATCGGTGATGAACAGGCAGTCGATTCCGGCGGCCTTGGATCGGCGCGCCAGTTCCGGCAGCGTGATCCTTCCGTCGCCGGAATAGATCGTGTGGACATGGAACATGCACTTCATCGTGCTGCGTCATTTCGGCCCTTGGCAGCAGGGCACTCGCGTTTACGGGCCCCGATTGTAGCCAAGCCGGGCGAGCGATTCAAGCCCGCCGGCAACCGGATGGCAATGCGCCGGACTCCCGGGTACGCGGAGCGAGCATGGGGAGCGGCCGAGGCACGAGCGACATCGCGCGCGGCGCGGTCCGTCCGGATTGCGTTTCGATGTGACAAACACGTGGGTTTGTGGGATACTTGCATATCAACATCGAACAGTCTCCCACACACAATTCCATGAGTGTAGCCGCTAAAATTGTGCCAAAGCATGCGGAAGCAGGCATGGCTCGCCGGACACGCACGCAGCCCAAGCGTCGGCATGTTGGCGTTGCGAGGATGATATGGGACATGGCGCGGAATGATTTCCGCGCCAGGTTCGCCGGCTCCTATTTCGGCATCATGTGGGTTCTTGCGCAGCCGATAGCGACCATCCTGGTGTTCTGGTTCGTCTTCCAGGTTGGTTTCCGGGTTGCGCCGACGGCCGAGGGTGTGCCTTTTGTCTTGTGGCTGGCCGCAGGACTGACCCCCTGGTTTTTCTTTTCCGAGGGCCTGATGACTACCACGTCATCCTTCACGGACTACTCCTATCTGGTGAAGAAGGTCGTGTTCCGCATCGAGCTGATCCCCGTGGTCAAGGTTGTCTCGGCCTTCTTCTTCCATCTGGCGTCCGTGCTGGTGCTCCTGCTGCTTGCCACGCTGCTGGGCTCCCCTCCGTCCATCTACTGGCTGCAGCTTCCGTACTACAGCTTCTGCATGATCGCCCTCGTCCTTTCGCTGGGACTGCTGACTGCCTCGGTGTTGCCCTTCTTCCGCGACCTCAACCAGCTTCTCGCCATTGTGTTGCAGTTCGGCATGTGGCTGACGCCGATCCTCTGGCGCGTCGAGATGGTTCCCGAACAATACCGCTGGGTCTTCAAGCTGAATCCCGTCGGCTACATCGTCGAGGGCTACCGCGATGCGATTTTCGGCAGGATCTGGGTCTGGCAGCACTGGGCGACGACGCTCGGCTTCTGGGCGGTCACGATAGCCCTGTGGGCCTTTGCCCGCAACGTCTTCCGCCGGACGAAACCCCATTTCGCGGACGTGCTCTAGGGTGACCATGCAAACCGAATACGCCATCCGCTGCGAGCATCTGGGCAAAGTCTACAACCTCTACGGCCATCCGATGGAGAGGCTCAAGGAGGCCTTGAACTGGCGCGGACGCCGCTACAGCCGGGAGTTCCATGCGCTGCGCGACGTCTCGTTCGAGGTCAAACGCGGCGAGACGCTCGGCATCATCGGGCGCAACGGCTCGGGCAAGTCGACCCTGCTGAAGATTCTGGCGGGGGTTCTGACCCCGACCAGCGGCCGTGTCGACGTCAGGGGCCGCGTCTCCTCGCTGCTGGAGCTCGGCGCGGGGTTCAACCCCGAGTTATCGGGACTGGAGAACGTCTTCTTCCAGGGCACGCTGATGGGTTTTTCCCGCGACGAGATGCAGGAGCGGCTCGATGGCATCCTTGCCTTTGCGGACATCGGCGACTTCATCCGCCAGCCGGTGAAGCTCTACTCCAGCGGCATGTTCGTTCGCCTCGCCTTCGCCTGCGCCATCAACGTCGATCCGGACATCCTGATCATCGACGAGGCTCTGGCCGTCGGAGACGCACGGTTCCAGATGAAGTGCCATCTCAAGATCGACGAATTCCGCGAAAAGGGGAAGACCATCCTGCTTGTTTCGCATTCTGGAAACGACGTGGTGAGCTTGTGCAGTCGCGCAATCTGGCTGGATGAAGGCGCGGTTCGCGCCGAAGGCCAGGCGAAGCGCATCGTCGAGGAATACTCCGCGTGGATGGTGCATGACGTCGGGGTTCTGGCTCCGCCAGCATCGGAGGCAACCGCGAAAGAGGGTGGCGATGAGTTCGATCTGGTTCCGATTCCGCCTCATGCGATGATCACCGGAGAAGGTGGTGCAGCCATCGTGGCCGCAGGGCTGTTCAACGCCCAGGGTCGGCGGATCACCGTCCTTCATGGGCCGGGCGCCGTCCAGATCGTCATGAAGGTGACCGCCGCCGTTCCTCTGAGAATGCCCTACTACAGTTTTCAAATCGTGAACGCCCAGGGCATCCGCCTGATGGGATGCAATACCGCCGTCCTGAATGCCGGGCCGCCGGCGCTGGCCGCAGGCGAGACTGTGGTGGCGAGCTTTTCCTTTACGATCCCCGAAATCGAGAACGGAACCTATCTCATCGCGCTCGGCATCGTCGACGGGACGTCGAGCAGTCACATCCGGCACCAGCAGGTGGCCGACGCCTATGAATTCCAGTTTGTCAGCGGAAGCGATTTCCAGAAGCAGAGCGTCCTGCTCAAGCTGCCGGAGTGCAAGTTCTCCGTCAACGCAGAAAACCGGAGACCGGATGTTTCCCTGTGAATCCACCCGGATCAGCGTTCCGGACCGCTGCTGGTGAAAGAATGGATGAGAACCATCCGTCCGCCCTGTGGCAAACCTTCTGGACATGAACGAAGAATTGAAAGACGACTACAATCCCGATGCCCTGACCGCAGTCAGGCCCGCAGGCGATGACTTCGACATGTTGGTCACGCCCAGGTTTGTGGACGTATATGCCCACGGATACGAGACTCTTTCCACTCGAATCACGCGGAAGCATCTCTCACAAAAGGATCTCTTCATCGACGTCGGCGCCCACTACGGCTACTATTCCCTGCTTGCGGCTGCGGCAAATCCCACGCTCAGGGGCATCGCGATCGAACCCGTCTCCGAAAACCTGCAGGTGTTGCAACGGAATCTCGAATTGAACCATGTTGATCAGAACCGCTTCACCTGCATCAACGCCGCCGTCTCATCCAAACCGGGACGTATTTCTTTCTGCAAGTCGGAGGCGTCCGACAATGGCAGTGTCTATCCTCATCCGGGTTCGGGGATGATCGACCGCATCGAAGTCGCAGCTGTCTGTCTCGACGATGTCGCTGCCCAAACCCCCGCGAACCGCATATTCATCAAGACCGCCACGAACGGCCATGAGCTGGAGGTGTTCAAGGGGTTTTCACGGACGCTGGCTTCCGACAGGGACGTGACGATTCTCCTGGAAATGAATCCGAAGATGGCGAAGATTGCCGACACCAGCGTCATGGAGATTCTCGACTATCTGCGTGCCAGATCCTTAACCCTTTTCGCCATCGACGATCACGAGGGGTTGCTCTATCCCCTGGACAAACCGGCTAACGTCGCCCTGATGGAAGCCCGCCACGAGTCTTCCTGCTACAACGTGATCGCCGTCCGTGACATTCAGGCGCTGTCCGTGATGCTCTTCTCGCATTCGTCGCATTTGGCGGGTGCGGAGCGCACGCTGGTCGACCTCGCCGGCGGACTGGCCTCCCGCGGGATCCTCTGCACGGCCGTGCTGCCCGCCCCCGGCCCTCTGCGAGAGAGATTGACGAATGCCGGATGCGCCGTTCTCGTGCCTTCCGGCAACCGGTCCATGCAAGACGGATGGTGGTGGGCGAGGCGCGGACTGGAAGCCATCCGGTGCGAAATGGCCGCAGTCCAGTCGTCCGTCTCGGAGGAACTGATTCCGATGGTGGAGAAAATCTCGCCGGACGTGATCCTCTCCCAGACGATCGCCTCCCCCTGGGGGGCTCTGGTCGCCGAAGCGACCGGCATCCCGCACGTCCTTTCCGCCCGGGAATACGGGGAGCTGGACCACGGAATGTCCTTCTTCCTCGGCTTCCAGGAAAGCCTCCAGGCGCTCTATCAGGGAAGCGACGCCGTCTTCTGCGTTTCCGGAGATGTAAAAAGGGTGCTGTTTGAAGAGGATCCCGAGGGGAAGGCCGAGGTCGTCTACAGCAACATCGGCATCCCTACGCCAGTCGCACGGCCAGCTCGACCCGACAACACCCCGACCTCCTCCACGAGCGGGGGGCGGATCCCCTCGGTCGGCATCTTCGGAACCGTTATCGAGAGCAAAGGACAGATCGACCTCGTCCGCGCCTGCATCGAACTGGCCTGCGGCGGCATGCCGCTGCGCTGCCACATCGTGGGCGTGATCGGCGATGAAGGCTACGCGGAGGCGATCCGCGGCGAGGTGGCGCAATCAGGATTTGCCGATCTTGTGGTCTGGACGGAATTTGTTGAAGACCCCTATCCCCTCATGCAGAGCATGGATGTGGTCGTCTCCTGCGCGAAGCGGGAGGCATTGGGGAGAACCCTGCTGGAGGCGGCCCTGCTAGACAGGCCGATCGTGTATGCGCGTTCCGGGGGGTTCGCCGAGATCTTTGTCCACGGGGAGCATGGTATGGCATACGAGCCCGGCGATTCCCACGCCCTTGCCGGGGCGATCCGGACCGTCCTCCAGAACCCCGAAGATACACGTGCCAGGACGAAACGGGCACGGGAATACGTGCGGAACCGCTTCGCATCGGACGCATTCGTTGAAACAATCCTCAACGGACTGCGAAAGGCCGCGCGTCAGGCCGGCAGATCGTGTGTCCGGCGAAGAGCAGTCGGCGGCCTTTTCTTGAAGGAAGGGCTCCCCGTGCCGCAAAAGATCTGGACGCGGCCTAAGCTGTACCATGCCGCCGAAACCGGCGAGTTTACAGAATCACACACGATATATGCCGACGAGATGCCGATCGGGCCCTTCGTGGTCGCCTTCGATATTCCGGTCTCCGGGTGCGCGCGGTTGAGGTTCGACTACACCGAGCGCCTACCGATCTCCATGACGCTCGCTTCGGCTCGCATTTGGACTGAAAACGGCGGTCTGCTGGCTCCCGAGGAGATCCTCCTCGAGACCAACGGCATCGCCACGGGCAAGCGGTCCTGGAATTTCTTCACGACAGACCCCCAGTTGGTTCTCCGGCTGAAGCGTCCCGCCGCGAGGATTCAACTGCTAGGCGAAACCAGGCTCCTGAGTGCCGCCTCCCTGCTTGATGTTACCAGGCGGCTGAATGATTTTACCAGACAACAGCAGGTACGCATCAACGCTTTGGAAACCAGTCTGAGCTGGCGTCTGACACAGCCGCTACGCCGGATGGTGTCAAGCCTTCGGGCGATTTCCGTAGGTCGGCGCCGTGAAAGAGATGATCGATGAAAACGCCTGTATTCCGTTTTCTTAAGTTGGTTTTTAAGTTGGGTCGAACCAGTTGTTGGCTTATGCGTCAACAAGTCCGTCTCAGTGGTGGCATCTGGCCTGCCGTTCGCTACGCGGCAAAGCGAATACGCTCGCTTGGAATTCGCAAGTCGTTTCACTTGGTTTTAGATTATTCCCGTTCGTCAACGGGCATTGTCGAAACTCCCATTGACTTGGCGGCGGGGGGGCAAGCGGTGGCATCAGAAGGAGGCTGGTCGGGATACGCGCTGCTGTCCGACAAGTTGTCCACACCCCGTCCTTCTCCGATTTGTTCTCCCGTGAAGCTTGCAGAGGTACCAGAAGAAAGATTCAACGAGGTATTGGAGCGCTTCAACTTTCCAGAGTACCACAAGCCCATTGTGTCGATCATCATACCGTTCCACAACCAGGTCAAGTATTCTGTGGAGTGCCTGCTCTCCTTGTCGGAAACGGACGATGCCAGCACGCCGTATGAAATCTTGTTGGCGGACGATGCTTCGAGTGAAAACAGTGTCACAGGACTTATGAATGTCAGACATGTCCGTTATCTCCGCAATCCGAGCAATCTAGGGTTTCTACACACCTGCAATCGGGCGGCGTCCGAAGCCAAAGGCCAGTATCTCGTATTTCTCAATAACGACACGCAAGTAACCCCAGGCTGGCTTAGTGCTTTGCTCGAAGTGTTCAAGGAATGCCCCGATGCGGGTGCTGTTGGGCCTAAAGTGCTCTACCCGAGCGGGCACTTGCAGGAAGCCGGAGGGCTCTTGAGGGGCGACATGACAACGGAAATGGTCGGCGTGAACGACAATCCCGATCATCCGTGTTTCAACATCCGCCGTGCAGTTGATTATTGCTCCGGCGTTTGTCTGATGGTTGAACGTGAAGTATTCCTGTCTGTCGGCGGATTTTCCGACGAATTTGCGCCAGCTTACTACGAGGACGTGGACCTTTGTTTGAAGTTGAGGACGACCGGGCGTCGAATCTACTATCAGCCAAAATCGGTCGTCGTGCACCATTTGAGCAAGTCGCACGCGACTCCTGGCAACACCCTGAAGAACAAACTGATTTGCCGAAACCGTCAAAAGATGGTTGAGAAATGGCAAGCCTTCGTCGATCATTCGGCACGGACACGTCAAATCGCCTTTTACCTGCCACAGTATCATCCCATACCGGAGAATGACCGCTGGTGGGGCAAGGGCTTCACCGAATGGCGAAATGTTGCCGCCGCCACGCCTGTTTTCGATGGGCATGTTCAACCAAGACTCCCTGGTGATCTGGGTTTCTACGACCTTCGTGTGCCGGAAGTCATGGAGCAACAGGCTGAATTGGCCCAACGGTATGGTATCACTGGGTTTTGCTACTATTACTATTGGTTTGGAGGCAAGCGGCTTCTGGAAATGCCGCTAGAGCGAATGCTGGACACGGGGAAACCCGACTTCCCCTTCTGCCTGTGCTGGGCAAACGAAAACTGGACTCGCCGCTGGGACGGTCAAGACAAGGAAGTTCTGCTCGCGCAATCCCATTCGCCCGATGATGACGAAGCGATCATTCGCGACTTGATCCGTTATTTGCGCGATCCCCGGTACATCCGCATCAACGGGCGCCCCCTGCTGTTGGTGTATCGAACGTCGCTGCTGCCCGACATGCGCAAAACCGGCGAACGGTGGCGCCAGGCATGCCGGAGGGAAGGCCTTGGGGAAATCTATTTGGCAGGTGTAGAGTCGCTTGGCGTCAATTTAGAAGGCGATCCCGGTGTTGATGGAATCGATTTCACGGTTGCATTCCCCCCGCATGGCACGCCCTATTCCAATCGATCCAAGACGCTGAAGCTCCGGCGGGAAGCGCTCGTCTACAACTACCTTGACATGGTCCAACACTTTGTAAACCGGAAGAACTTCAGCCCGAAGCGCTTTCTAAGCGTCTGCCCTGGATGGGACAACACACCCAGGCGGAAGACGGGCAGCACTGTTTTCACGGGTTCAACACCCGGCTATTTTCAAGCGTGGCTGGAGTGGACGATCGACCAGACGCGCCGCTTCCACCAAAATGACGAACGGCTGGTTTTCATCAACGCCTGGAACGAATGGGCGGAAGGCGCCGTGTTGGAGCCGGACTCCCTGAATGGCCACGACTATCTGGAAGCAGTTCGCAATGCCATCCACAACTCGACCGTGCGATAAACAACCATGCCTGAAAACTTGTCCAACCCACCCGAACTTGTCTTGATCGGCCATCCGTTCGCTCCCAGCGGAATGGGGCAGCTCTTACGCTCCGCCATTGCCAGCTTCCGGGCAGCAGGCCGCTCTTTCCGCGTTCTGGATTGCCATGGTTATTTCCCCGAAGATCGAACGCTGGATCTCGAACTTGTTAAGAAACCAGGGCCGGGAATCAACATCTTTCACATCAACGGAGATGAAGTCGAGCCGATCCTGAACAAGTTGGGCTCCCCCCCGGCAGGATCGTACAACATCATTTTCCCGGCGTGGGAGCTGCCTGTCTATCCCGAAGGATGGGCACGGCAACTCGACCGATTCGATGAAGTATGGGGCTTCTCCGAATTCGTGGTTGCTTCGCTAAAGGCGGCGGTGAATCGCACGGTGTTCCTCGCCCCGCTTTCCGTGGCCCCGGAGATACGCCACTACCATTCCCGCCGGAAATGGGGCATTTCGGCTTCGGCCATGGTCTTTTACTTTTCGTTTGACTGCTCGTCTTTTCCCGAACGAAAGAATCCTTGGGCCGTCATCGAGGCTTTTCGACGATTGCGGCAGCGCCGTCCCCTGGCGGACGTGCAACTGGTTCTGAAGGTCGGTGGCGGCTCCCGGGATCCTAAGGCGTTGGAACGACTGCGTACGGAAACTGCGGCGCTCGGCTCATCTGCACTCCTGATTGATCGAACGCTTGACACAGAAGAGGCCAAGAGCCTGCTGATGGCTTGCGATTGCTACGTATCGCTTCACAGATCGGAAGGCTTTGGATTTTGTCTTGCGGAAGCCATGTATTTTGGTAAACCCGTCATTGCCACGGCTTATTCCGGCAACATGGACTTCATGACACCCGAGACGTCATTGTTGGTCGACTATCAATTGGTGCCAGTCCAGACGGGTGCATACCCCCATGGCGAAGGACAATGTTGGGCTGAGCCCGATATCGAGCAAGCGGCCGGGCATATGGCCCATCTAGTGGACAACCCCGAAGACGGACGAAGCATTGGCAAAAGAGCCAGTGCGCGAATTCGGTGCACGTTCAGCCCATTGGCAACGGGCTTGCAGTATGTCGAGCAACTTAACCCACGGGGGTCGATTCCTTCATAGGCCGTTCACGCTTGCATCCAACGCCACGTTTTGTTTTGCCATTGCCGCCGACGAGTTTGCCGAAGCCTCTTGAGACAAATGATGATGAAAATTGATATTCTTAGCGAGGTCTCCCATAAATGCCGGAGAGCGAAGGACTGGGCGATTCGGACCCCGGGGTTTTGGGCCGTCGTTGCTTTTCTCATAGGCTTCACACGCCATTACCTGCCCTTTTTATATAACCTTGACGGCTTTATTTTTGGCGACATGACGGATGGCTATTTCAACCTTTGGGTTATGGAGCATGCGCGAAATTTCTTCACCTCCGGCGACCTTCAAGAATATATCAACACGAGGTTCTTTGTGCCTGACAACAAACTGGTGCTTTTCTGGTCTGACATGCTCCTATTCCCCAGCTTGTTGTATTCATTCTTGTTTTTGTTTGCCGGCAACATGATTGCCGCATACAACCTTACAACCTTGGCGCTCATAGGCATGGGGTTTTGGATTTCGTGGGATTTTTTCCGCACTGTTTACATTCATGCCGCATGTTTGCCGGAAAAAACGAATATCCCCGCTTCCATTGCAGCAAGCATTGCTCTATTGACATATGTAACCATGTTCAGTGATTCGCGCCTGATGTTTACATTCCATTTCCAGAACCAGATGTCCAGTTTTGTTCTGCTTGGATTTTCTTGCGCACTGCGTTATTCAAGAAACGCCGAGCCCCGTCAACCTTTGGGGCATATTGGGAACTTGTCTTATCTTGTTATACAGCGCCCCTTATTACGCGCTTTTCTTCGCCTTGCTGCTGGCTTTCTTTCTGCTGTTCTACACCAAGGCATTCGGCTTCAGGTCGGTGCTTCACAAAATTAAAGCTCAAGGCTGGATCGTGTTCGTTGCAATCGTGCTATGTGTTCCAGCAGGACTCGGATATCTTGCGATGCGAACAGGCTACGACAACCAAGACGCCTTTTGCAGTCAACTTCAGCATGTCTTTTTGCCCGATGCCTCCACGAGACTGGGCAGCCATCTTCAGCGTCTGGGATTCAACATGCCATCCTGCGGACACGAATCATTGGCGTATTCCGGCTTCTTCATTGCACCCGTGATGCTCGCCCTGTTGCTGGCGAAAAGCTGGCAACGAATACCCGCTCGATGGCACATCAAACCGCTCGCCTTTGTTTGTCTAGGCACAGTAATTGTCGGGATCAGAAGCCTCATTGGACATGGGCGTCTGGCGAGTGCCTTTGACTGGATTGCACTGCTATCTGTACTTGCTGTTTTATGCATGACAGCGCTTGCCAGTCGCAGCCGACTTGCCCCCATCTGGCTTCTTCTGGCCGTTTTCGTCAGCTACGGCACCGCCTTGGGACCAACCCCTTCCCCCGTGCGGAACTTCAATCCCAGCCTGTGGGGCGTTCTTGCCGAAGTGGTGCCGGCTTATGACTCAATCCGTGCAGTGGGACGATTTGGGGCGCTTGGGTTTAGTTTTGCACTCGGACTATCCTGGTATGCGGCGATAACCCTGTCCATTCCCCGCCCATCAATCCGAGGCGGCTTCTTGGCCATGGCAGTTTTGCTTGGAGCTGTCGGTCTATCGGTTGTCGTCGATGTCCCGCGCGCACCGAACTGCAATCGATATGATTTCAGCGCACTGTCGCCAACACCATCCGAGAAGAAGTTCTTTGACGACAATCCGTGTCGCATCCTGATTCTGCCAGTGAACAACCTCAGTCTGATTCCGGGACACATGTTGTACTTCGAAAAGCTCCCGACCGTGGAGCTTGTCAACGGTTATT
>JBMNHG010000012.1:0-18291 GCA_050950285.1 Kiritimatiellia bacterium
TGGTGACGCTTGGCGGCGACACCGCGACCCTGGCCCGTACCCTGGACAACCGCCACCGCCTGGCGGAACTGCGCGTCGAGGATGCGCCACCCGTTCAATACGGCTACGATGCCGAGAACCGGCACTCCGCCGTCTCCAACACCGCCTTCCGCGCCACCTACGCCTACACCTCCGACGGTTGGGATGCTGGGTATTCGGTGAACTTGACGAATGGCGTCGTACTTGCCCGCAACCTGACCCACGACCCCTACCGCCGCAGTCTGGTAAAAGCCATCACCAACAGCGCCAGCGGCGTGCCGTACAATCCGCTGGCCTACACCTACGACCTGCTTAACCGCGTCACGTCACGAAACGCCGACACCTTCGACTACAATGCCCGCTCCGAGGTCACATCCGCCATCATCCAGCCCGCCCACACCAACCGCTACGCCTTCGACAACATAGGCAACGCGCTGTGGACCTCGCTTAACGCCGTCACCAACTTCTATTCCGCCAACGAACTGAACCAGTACACCGGGATCAGCAATGGAACAGTCATCGAGCCGGAGTACGATTTAGACGGCAATATGACGTGGGACGGGCGTTTCAGCTACACGTATGATGCGGAAAACCGCCTTGTCGCCGCCTATTCCAACGGCCTGTGCGTCGTCTCCAACGCCTACGATCATCTTAGCCGCCGCGTGTTGAAATACACCCCCACCGCCACGTACACTTGCATCTACGACGGCTGGAACCTGGTTCAGGAGACGATTCAAAATCAGCAGTCCGCAACCACAAATCATTACGTCTGGGGCAAAGACCTATCCGGCACGCTTCAGGGCGCGGGCGGCGTCGGCGGACTGCTGGCCGTCTCGCTAAACGGCACATGGTACTTCCCGTTCTACGATAACAACGGCAACATCACGGCCTATGCCGACGAGACCGGCACCATCGTCGCCGAGTACACCTACGACGCCTTCGGCCGCACCATAGAGGCAACGGGTCTGCTTGCCGACGCCTTCCGCCACCGGTTCAGCACCAAGTACTACGATGCCGAAACCGGTTTCTACTACTATGGTTATCGCTTCTATGCACCGGAATTGATGCGGTGGCTTAGCAGGGATCCGATTGGTGAGAACGGCGGTTGTAACATATATGCTTTCGTCGATAACAACTCGTTTTCATTTGTTGATTGGCTCGGGTTGGAGAATCTGTGCCATTGCTTTAACTGGACGGTAGATGTGGTGTATCGATGCAATTGGAAGAATGTCCTTTCTGCGGAGTACAACTATGTCAGGGTGTCTGGCGGAATGCAATATCCGTACTCCGAAAGACACAAAGGATTATTTGGTGTCAATCATACTGATAGAATCATGTGGGTTTCTGTGGCTGTAACCCCGAAGAATTGGTTCGATGGTATTGTTAAGTATGATCCTGAGCATTGCGAATGTGGAGCAGGAACTGTTAATGATTTACCATACACACCCCTTGTCAGAATAAAGAGCCAAGCGGGAGTTACAGAGGAACACGCATGGCAGGTTGTGTTTAATGCCGGAGGTGGTTCCGCATATGACTACTGGATTACCCAGTTTGTTGAACAGTACGAATCGCCATTCGCTTCGAACTATACCGTTGAAGTGAGTGAAAATGGCGAGGTCTGCTCAACTTTATCCTTCACTATTGTTTACTAACCCTTGCTACGGAGAATGCATGATGCGAACACACTTTCATGTGGCACTCTTTGGAAGTTTGCTGGGGGCTTGTTGCATGTTCGCATGTAGCAGACATTCATTGTGTGACAATCCTGATATACGTCCATATATTTACCTTGCAAAACGAGGGGTGCATTTTGATTGTTTGATGCATCAACTCCCTTGTTCAATAATTGAGAAAAAAGAACGCTGCAGCATGGGGCGGGCTATTCCAAGCTATCCAGGAAACGTGTATTATCTATCGGATGCAACGAATCGCGTCTATTGGTCGTCTATCACAATTAAACAGAAGGGGCGAATATGGTCATACCGCGGAACGTTCTATTTCGACCGCAAAGATTATTGCTTTGCTGTCCAGTATGAAAAATGGGCACGTAGCCCATCGCCAATTGTCCCGTATCATGAAATAACACTTCAAGCAGACAGCGGGCAGCGGGAATTTGGAGTTCCAGAATGCAGCGGGGCGTCGCAATCACCCCAGAAATCAGCAAGAAATTGTGATCGCGATGAGCCAGCGGAGCTATAGCAGTTGTAATCACCTCCCCGGTCGGTGCGCGGTTACAACTTCCGTCGCGCGTGCGCAGTTGACCGGCCTCTCGCTTGCCTGCTGGAGCCGTGTGGTGGCAACCGACATGCACGGCGCGCGCATGATGACCGCAACGGCGGCCGACCCCCTGGCTGACATTTTCGCCTTCCGTTTCAGCACCAAGTATTACGATGCCGAAACCGGCCTCTACTACTACGGCTACCGCTTCTACGCGCCGGAACTGATGCGTTGGCTGAACAGGGATCCGATTGGGGAACGAGGTGGCAACAATCTTTACACCTATGCACGAAACTCGCCGACTTGCCTCACCGACCCGCTGGGATTAACCCCCACGCTAAATTCATTTTTCTCGGGTGAAAAGGCCAAATATAATGTGACAGACTTTTTGAATGTTTCGGTTTATTGCATGCCCAAGGGAGTGTTAGTCGGAAAACGATTTATTAAGCAGTCTGATCCAGACGTCTGCTGCGACGGAGGGGCTATTCATGTTGTCATCAATCCACGCTTCGGGGTTCCGCCAAATATACGGTCTCCACTTGATAATTCCGGAGAGAGTTTCTTTGGGGGCGGATGGGGTAAAATTCCCGATCTCTTTAAGCCAGCAGATGGCTGGACTACTCCAAATGATTTGTGGGGCGATCCGGTTAAGGTAGGGGCAGAAATGGCAGGACCAGGCGGAGTGTTCGCCTATCCAATTTATGAGTTCAAGAACGCACAATTCAATGTTGGTCGCTTTGTCGATATTCAGACATCTGGCTCTGGCGCATGGGAACCGGCCTTAGTCCCTCACACGGAAATGTTTCGCACATGGTACACGTATTCCAACTCACCAAATTATCAAGAAATCAACGGGATTGTCGCTAAAGTCCAATCTGGAGATAAACTTTTCATTCAGGTCGGATGCAAGGGTGAGTCAAAGTTGGCGTGGAAACAGGTTCTCCGGATCAAGTGATTATGCGAAAAGTATTCATAACTATTTGCTGTGGTGCCATCTTTGTGTTTCTGGTGTGCCACGCTGCCTGTCGTCCCGAGTCGCTGATTTGGAAGGATATCCTCCAGCGCGAGACCGTTCGCTATCTAGCGTCACAAGGAGTTGCCACAAAACAAATTGTAATTGGCAACTCTGGAGAAATTGAATTGAACTTAAGAGGCTCGGGGATTACCAATCTCTATATTTTGATCGGAATGCCGCTGGCATCTCTGGACATCTCCCGGTGCCCTGTCAGCGACCTTGAGCCACTTAGTCAAATGCGTCTTCTGCGAAGACTGGACATCTCCAGCACAGCAGTGACAAATCTCGCTCCTCTGGCAGGTCTGCATCTCGATGAGCTTAGGATGTCAAATACCAAAGTCAACGACCTTGAGCCGCTTCGGAACATGCCTCTGCAAGCGCTGTTCATCGTGAAGACGGATGTCCGCGATTTAACGCCTATCAAAGACATGCAACTTGACACACTATTTTTCTCGGCAGATGTAGACCATTCGGAAGAGTTTATAAGGGTATTGCGAGACATGAAAACCCTTAGGTGCATCAATGCATATTCATACGTGACGAACTTTTGGGATGAGTACGATTCCGGCAAGTTTCGGAAACGCTGATATTCTCAACGTGATGAAAGCTGGTCGAAATGCTGTTAACTCCTTCGCCAACGGCACGCTCCTCTCCCGCGTTGTCGCCCGCGATCCCTACCGTCGTACCCTTGTCACGACCATCACCAACAGCGTCAGCGGCGTGCCGTACAACCCGCTGGTCTACACCTACGACCTGCTTAACCGTGTCACTTCACGCAACACGGACACCTTCGATTACAACGCCAGAAGCGAAGTCACGGCGGCGGACATTGGAGCCCACACCAACCGCTACGCCTTCGACAACATAGGCAACGCGCTGTGGGCCTCGCTTAACTCCGTCACGAACATCTACACCGCCAACGAACTGAACCAGTATTTCCTGATTTCCAATCATGTCAATCATGTCAATCCTGTCCAAATTTCTCCCGTATACGATTTAGACGGCAATATGACGTGGGACGGGCGTTTCAGCTATGCGTATGATGCGGAAAACCGCCTCGTCGCCGCCTATTCCAACGGCCTGTGCGTAGTCTTCAACGCCTACGATCATCTTTGCCGCCGCGTGTTGAAAATCTCACGCGGAGGCGCGGAGACACGGGGATTTGTCTACGACGGCTGGCTGCCGGTTCTCGAAATCGTCGCCACCGCCTCGGGCGTGACCACCAACCACTACGTCTGGGGCAAGGACCTATCCGGCACGCTCCAGGGCGCGGGCGGTGTCGGCGGACTCCTGGCGGTACAGATGGGCGGCACATGGTACTTCCCGTTCTACGATAATAACGGCAACATCACAGCCTATGTTGACGAGACCGGCGCCATCGTGGCCGAGTACACCTACGACGCCTTCGGGCGCACCATTGAGGCTGCCGGCTCCATGGCCGACGCCTTCCGCCACCGTTTCAGCACCAAGTATTACGACACCGAGACCGGTCTCTACTACTACGGTTATCGTTTCTACGTGCCGGAACTGATGCGCTGGCTCAATCGTGATCCGATTGGAGAGAGGGGTGGAGCCAACTTATATCTGGCCGGACGCAATGTATTCGTTAACGTGATCGATCCTGTTGGGAATAAATGTGTTTTGGCAGCGGGACCAAGCGTAAGCGAGAATGCCAAATGGGAAGTTATTGGACTAACTTTTGAATCTGGTGGCGGATCATCTTTCATTACGCAGATCGAGGGCGTAGAAGTTACTTGGGGCCTTAAAGGGAATGTGGAGTGTTGTTGTGTTTATTGTTTTGGGCTGTGGACGGTGAAGAAGACTAAACCTAAAAAGAGCAGTTGAACTTTCAAGTTATCATCCGGAGCATCATTTGGTCGCCTTCTGAGACTGGGTAGAGCACCCTTCCGCGCAGCCATTTGACGAACGCCGCCGACAAAATGATCGCCCAGACCTGCCCGGCGCTCAACTGCTCCGCAATTGCCGCGAGGTTGTTCATGAACCTGCCGATCCTGTCCAGGACGAGGCGGACCTGTCCGCCCAGGGCGTGCGTCGAGGTCAGGCGCACGATCTTCCGGCGGCCGGTGGTGACCAGCCGGCCGACCGCGTGGAGCAGCAGGGGCCGGGATGTGACCGCCTCCATGTGGCTGTCGGGCCGGGCGAGGCGCGTGAAGATGTTCCACCAGTTGTAGACCAGGGCGACGATGCGGGCGATGATGCGGCAGCGCCGCAGGTCGCGGGTCACGAAGCCGCCCCAGCCCCACTGGTTCTTGATCTCGTCGAACACGTTCTCGCAGTCCGCCCGGTCCCTGTACAACTGGGACAGGGCCATGGCGTCCAGGGTTCCGTCGTTGGTCACCAGCACGGCATAGTCCCATGTCCGCGCGTCCGTGACCTCCGGGGCGAAGGCGAACTCCGGCCCGGAGGGGCGGGGCGGCTCCGCGCGCGCGGGGCGGCGCAGGAACACGCACCGTCGCTCGGCTGTCCAGCCGGCCAGCTTCAGGCGGCTCTCGGACGCCTGCCAGCCCTCGCCGGCGTCGGTCCACGCCCGGCCGGGCGCCGCCAGCTCCCGGAGCCGCGACTTGATCTTCGGCGAGCGCCTCAGCTTGAACAGGTAGGGCTGCCCGCGCGCCTCGGCCTGCGCCATGACCTTCTCGCTGCCGTAGCCCACGTCCCCGCGTATCAGCCGCGGGCGGCACCCGGGCGGCAGCGAGTCGATGAGCTTCCACAGGCCGGGCATGCCGCAGCCCCCCGAGTGCTGCTTCCCGGGCTGCACGTCGACGCCCAGCACGAGGCGCAGCGCGCCGATGAAGTACGTGTGGCAGTTGTGGCTGGGCCGCCCCGGCTTCTTGGGGTTGTAACCCAGCTCCGCGCCCTCCTGGTGGCCGTAGAGCGGCTTGACCGTGCTGTCGATGTCCAGGACGTACGCCTCGGCGAGCAGCGGCTCGACGACCGTCCGATCCAGCCCCGCCAGCCACGTGTCCCAGGCCTCTTCCGTCCCGCGGCCCAGCGCCCTGCGGACGCTGTCTTCGGACACCACCTTGCCAAGCCCCAGGACCTCGGCCCCGACGCGGTCGGAACGCAGCGCGTTGATGTGGGCGTAACGCGTCTGCCCGTTGAGGACGGAAAGCAGCAGCGTCCCCATCACGTCGCGCGCGGCGGGGGCATTGTTGCTCTTGTACTCCAGCGGCGAGGAGTCGCAGAAATGATCCAGCAGGCCGCCGGTCTTAAGGTACTGGGCGAAGAACACGACGGAGCCCGTCGGCGTCACTTTCGCGTCGGCGTCCCACTCCACTTCGAAGCATCCGCCGCCCCCGCGGACCAGCAGCCTGCGGATCTCCGCTTGATCCAGAAGCGCCCCTGTGCCATCATTCCCATACGCAACGGTGTCGTTCATCCTGTACTCCTTTTTTTAGGTTCAATCAGAAGTATAGGGCGCACCGTTGCGTTTTGCACCAAATAGGTGCGGCGCGAATCTCAACGAAAGCCAGTGTTTACAGGCCTTTGCTCAAAATCCGCACACCCAACTGCTCTTTTTAGGCTAAAACAGTCTACAAGACAGTGGAACACGCGCGCATGATACCAGTAATATTTGTTTATTCGCCTGCGGAATTGCCGCTTTCACTACCGAATCCCATATCACTTGGCGAAGCGCTTGGTGAAATTTTGGCGGAGGCGGCACAAGAGCTGTTAAAAAATACATTAGGGTACGTTGTCGCAAAGTCAGACGCGCTGATACTGGCCGATGAAATTGATGCTACCAGACCGTCGTCAAAAGACGATGGAGAATGGCCTGATGATCCGTGTAACTAGGTTGTAAGGGCAGGAAGACTCAAGGTGAGCTTCGTTTGGTTATGAGGTGCAAAAATGCGTGACAGACGTCTTGTTTACAAATGCATTACGATTTCGACATTTACTATGCTTATCGTGATTTGCGTTTATAATGTTGGATATAAACGCGGACACATAGATGCCGAATGTAAAAGGCTTCCGTTTGATCTTGGTATCTGTCTCCAACTTTATGATATGCGAACGAACATCCCGACTAATGTCGATATACGTGTTGCTTCGGAACAATCAATACGGCTGTTGATCTATGCAAAGCTTGCTTTTCTGGAGAAACACGGCGAAAGAGTGGAGGCTATGCAGTTGAACCGCAATGGATTCACGTTTAACCAAGGTTTGTTTGCGAAAAAAGTTGAAAGAGCAAAACAGATCGTTGCCGGGCTGGACAATAATGCGGGTAGCTTGGCCAGAACAATACAGGATGAAGACGCTACCAGCGCTGCTAGTAGCGATCAAGATGAGACAACCGTTCCATAGCACCTGCGTCTCATCCAGTCATCCGTCAGGGTATGCCCTGTCCTGTTATGCCCTCGACGAAGGCTACTCCATGTCGTATGCTTACAACATGTCCCGCCGATTCCAATCACTTGCATTTGCGTCATCTGCGACATCTGCGGCTACCGGCACGTACTCTTATCTCACCGACTCGGATCTTATTTCGGGCATGTCCGCCTCGTCAGGTTTCCACTGGTCGCGCACCTGCGCACCGGAGTTGACGCGGTGGCTCAATCGTGATCCGATTGAGGAATGGGGCGGCGCAAATCTTTATGCGTTCATAGGGAATGAACCTGTTAATTCTATTGATTTGCTGGGTGCAATTCGTGTCCCTGGACTTACGCCTTTAGCTCGTAGACTGTGGCGTGAAGTGATGTCGCGGGTTCTGCAGCCACGCGGATGGAATGTAGCGGCATTCCTTTTGAACCACTCTTTGCAAGACAGCCCTACCGATCTACATTTCGATCAACATCATTTTGTTTCCATGGCAATAGTTGATTCTGCCGAGTATGAAAACAAACTTTCGGAGATAGTCGGAAATCAACAGGTGGGATACCAAGGCTATGTTACAGCCGATTCTATTGCTTTCACTACAGGAGATCTGTTTGCAGCGATTCATGCCGCATCTTTTGATTACACTGGTTGGGTTTGCAAGCGATCAGATACTTCATACGACATGGATCTCCACATTACCATTCATGATGATTACAATTTCCACCTTCTTACAAGACAGTATTTCACGTGGGATCTTGAACAAATTCTAGGGACTATCGCCAATAATATGGCTTGGTCCGATCAGTTCTTTGATGTGATTAACAACTATAGTTGGGATGCGTCAATACATGAGCAACGATCACGTTAAGGAGCACTGTTATGCAAAAGTTGGTTTTTCTTCTGTTGAGTTTGATTCTTTTAGGGTGCTCTGATGTGAACTACCGATCTGGCCGTGATACAGTAAAAAGCTTTCGAGATGGGCGGTTTCAAGTTCTACGCACACCAAAAAACACAAAAATCCTGTATGATTTCCAGCGGCAAAGGACACTCGCCAATGATGTTGATGAATGGAGGGTTGTTGCCGATCATCTGTGCACCTTTGACCGAAGAGAACAAGTTTTTGTAGTTCTTGATTTGGAGTCAGGCCTCTTTGACAAGTACAAGCGTTCTGACCATGCTCCCATTGAATTTCGTTCAACCCTTAAGAAACTGGCAAATTCAAGTTCGGAGATCGAGGAATCAGAGTTAGAATCTGATCCCATTGACAGAAGCAAAAAAGAGAGGGACGGAGACTGATGGAAACAGATCGACCACAGATCGAGCTATCATACTCATGCTGTCCTGCCTGTTGCTGATTAACGACATGGTCCAATCAGCACCCGAGGTGATCCGTGACTGGCAATGAAGAAACCGGCGTGTCAAGAAGAATCTTGTTGAATCTTGCTTGTGTCGTTTTTGTTTCGGGATGTGTAATGGCACCGCAACGAACAGGCAAATGGACCGGTTATGTTTCTGAAAGAAAACTTCCTTGTAGCGATGGAAATCAAGTTCCCGCACTTGAATTGACCTTCGTTGACGATTCACTTGATATGGCTACTGCCAACTCTAACCCGAAGTTCCAGCGATTCCCAACAGCCTGCTCATTCGCAAACCCTTGCAGGCAAGCATTCTACGCGCTTTCCGGCGCCATTTTCCCGTTCCGCTTACATGGAAACGCCCTTGTTGTTCCGCCAGCAGGCGTGGTCCGCCTCGAGCAGTTGGAAGGCTTTGGCCTGGAAGGCGTTGGGCATCGTGTCGCGGGTAAAGCGCACGGCGGTTCTGCCTTCTCCGAAACAGCATGTGTTGCGCACCTGTGTCGATAGCGCGCCAAGCAGCCCGTCCCAGCGCCGGAGCCGCAGTCCGTCAGTGGTGCGTTTCCGGGCGCGCTTGCGCTTGAGGTTTTCCGAGGGCTGCGCCTTGGCGACGGGATCGCGGCTGGCGCGGGCGGCTTCCAGTTCCTCGTCGGCGTAGAGCAGCGGGGCCAGGGCCTGGCGCATGTGCCATTCCACGTAATAGGCGAGCATGCACAGCAGCACGTGCGCGCGCACGCGGTCCTCCAGACGGTGGTAGATCGGGCGGACGAGCAGATCGACGCCCTTGAAGGTCCTGAAGGCCTGCTCGACGTCGCCCAGGCTCTTGTAGGCGCGCACCGCGTCCTCTGCGGAAAGCGACTCGGGCGTCTCGCTGGTGCGCACGACGTAGATGCCGTCCAGGGCGGCCTCGCGGGCGATGGATTCCGTGTCGCGCTCCCAGCCGAAGTGGTTGTCGGCGATGTCCAGCCTGAAGTGCTTGGCGACCTTGTAGCGGTTGATCACGCGTCCCGCCCTGACGCCGATCTCGGCTGCCGTCAGGGGCTTCTTCCTCCGGCGCCCCACATGGTCGCGCAGCCTGGCGAGCTCCTTCTCGGTGGACTCCAGCAGTTCGCCGCGCACGCGGGCGCGGTCCATCGCCAGCACCGGGTTGTAGCAGGCCACCAGCCGCTCGCCGGGGAAGTCGGGATGGATGATCTCGGCCAGGTTGCCCTGCGTGAACAGCGGCGCACCGGAGGGATCGCGTGTCTCCAGCAGCCTGCGGATGTCCGAGCTTCGCAGGCAGGATATCCAGCCGCAGCCCTCCTGCTGCCGCAGACGGTCGATCTGCGTGTTCGTCAGCATGCCGCGGTCACCCACGAAGACGAACCGCGCTATGCCGAAGCCGCCGCGCAGCCGGTCGATCTGGTCCGGCACCGTCACCGGGTCGGCGGTGTCGCCGGGATACACCCGCACCGCGACCGGCCTGCCGTCGGTATCGGTCATAAGCCCGTAGACGATGCCGGGTAGCTTGAGGCCGTCGCGGTTGTAGCCGCGCTTTGCCAGGGGGCATTGCTTGCCGTAGTATGAGCTGCTGGACACGTCGTACAGGACTGTCGCCCCCTCTTCAAGGTGCCGCCCGGCCAGCTTGCGCTCGATGAAGGGCTGGCGGGCCGCGAGCCAGTCCATCGCCGCATAAAGGTCGTTCTCGTCCACGTCCTGCACGCCGAACTCCTGCGCGAGCGTGGAGTCCCCGAACAGGGAGACCGTCTCCAGCTTCGAGCCCGGCTCTATTATGCGCTGGGCTATCATCGCCAGCACGATGTCGCGCTCCGGGCAGGGCTTGGACGACACCAGATCCCGCATGCCGAGCCGGCTCATTGCCGTGCGGACGGCTCTGACGTGGCCGCATGGCAGGGATGACTCGACCTCGAAAAGGCTTTCGGCCTCCACAAGATGCTCGCCCTTGAGCGCCGCGCGCAGCGCCGCCACCGCCTCGGGCGGCAGCATCGACAGGTTGGCAAGCGTGCGCTTGACGGTGCGCCCGCCCTCGCGGTAGCTCTCGCGCAGCAGGACTGCGGGCGGTGATTTGCGGTTCGGCACTATGTCTATGTACATGGGCTCACTATAGCAGACCAGTCAGCCTTTTACAAGTGGAAAAACGCATTTTTTCAAAAAAGTTATTAACAATTACATGGGCGCAAATGGAACGGATTTTGCTGCCTTAGGGGTGCCGGAATGCCGCTAAATCAAGAAAATATGGCCGTTTCGGGCATGAAAGAGCCGCTGGAACTTCGGTCTAACGATTCGTTTGTATTGATTTACAGTGGCATGGGATATCACGCCCCCATTCTTGTTGACAGACGTGGAATAATTCTGCCCGTTGATGCCGTCCCAACCAATAGCCTTATCTGGGTAATAGGTGAATTGGGAGTTCGTCGGCGCGTAAAACTTCCCGATCAGTCAGAAGCGACATTTGACGGACATTCAGACATTGTTCGTGTTTCGCTGTATATGAAAAAATGGGGAGTTTGCGATTGTGAAGCTTCGCCGCAATACCATCTTGAAGAATGTCTCAACCATTAGCAGGAAAGGCTCGCGACTGATTAAGGAGGTTGAGAAATGAAAATTAAACTTTTTAAGCTTTTTTCAGCACTTTCACGTGTTGCTTTGGTTGTGCGAAAATTCGCAATAAACTTCATGCGATCGATTGACATCGCAACGCTTCGCAAAACCAGCTACGGATGGGAAGCGTCGGAAACCACGAGCTATCCCCATGGCATATCCGACTTCCAAGTCCACACCGACGCGCGGGGACTCGTCACCCAAACCGCGTTCACCCAAACCCCCGCTGAAACCATCCGGACGACGGACACCTTCGACGGCTCCGCGCTTCTGATGCGCACCACCTCGCGCACCGTGCGCGGCGGCGGTTCCACCACCCGCCGGGAATGGGACGGCGAATGGACGGAAGCAAGCACCACCACCACGTTCGCCCCGGACGGGCGGCGAATCGAAATCGCCACCCTCGCCACGTCCGACGCTCCCACGGTCACAAACAGCGTGGTGGAATACGACTTCCTCGGGCGCATCGCCGCTTCCGAAACGCCGCTCTCCCGAACGGAATACGCCTACCACGGCAGTTCGCGCCGCATCGCGTCGGAAACGGAAATCCGCTCCGGAAGCGTCGCGACGCCCCTCTACGACGAACTCGGCGACGCCATCGGAAGCGTGGCCGACGGCGTGGCGTCGATGTCGCTCACCACCTACGAACTGCGCTCCAACGTCTGGTGGCGCGTCGCGACCTCCTTCCTGACGGCCGACGGCCGGACCAACGGGCTTTCCGTGTCCCGCACGCGCCTGACGGGGCTTTCCAACGCCCTGCGCTCCTGCGTCGAAACCGAGGCCGACGGCGCGACCACGCGCGTCGCCACGTCGTTCGACCCGGTCGCCAAGGTGTCCACCGACACCCTCGAACGCACCGGCATGGCGACCACGACGCGCAAGCGCATGTTCGGGCGGGAGATCGAGGCGACGGACGCCGACGGCGTCACCCGCTACAACTACTTCGACCCCTACGGCCGCGTCTACCTCACGCGGGAGTTCACGGGCGAACGCTTCCACTGGCGCACCCTTGCCATGCGCGACAGCGTCGGCGACGTCTACGCCTCCGCCCGCTTCATCGGCGGCACCCCGCACTGGAACAACGTCGCCCGGTTCAACGGCTTCGACGCGCGCGGCAACCTCGTCGCCTCCACCAATGAAATGGGATGCATCGCCTATTCGCTCTTCGACTCCGCCGGACGCCTCGCCGTGCGCTTCGGCGCCGTCCATCCGGTGGGCTACGGCTACGACGCGACGGGACGCCTGAAGTCCCTCTTCACCACGCGCAGCGGCGCAACGTGGGACGTCACGCACTGGAACTACGACCCCGCCACGGGGCTGGTCACCAACAAGGTCTATGCCGACGGCTCCACGCTTGCGCATGGCTGGACGAGCGACGGCCTGCCGGAGCGCACCACCTGGGCGCGCGGCGCATGGCGTCATGTCGCGTACAACGACCGGCGGCTTCCCGCCGCCGTCTCGTACTCCGACCCCGGCACGCCGGGCCATGAATTGTCCTACGACGCCTTCGGGCGGCTCGTCGCCGTGGCCGACGCCGCCGGACGCCGCCACGGCTACGCCTACGGCGCTTCCGCCGCCTCGCCGACGAACGAGACCGCCGCCGCGGACTCCGCCACGAACGCCATCGCCCGAATCCTCGACGCCAACGGCCGCTCGGTCTCCACGACCTTGCGCGTCAGCGGCGCACCGCGAGGCGGAACGTGGCATGCCTATGCGGACTCGGGCAGGCTGGCGCAGGTCGCCGCCACCAACGCCCAGGGGCGCGGGCTTGTGGCCGCCTACACCAACTTTGCCGGGCGCTCGTTTGGTCATTCGGTCGAACTGCCCTCCGGCGCGGTCTTCACGCGGACGCTCGCGCGCGACGCCTACCGCCCGAACCGCGTCACCTCCATTGTCCATGCGTTCGACGGCGTGGAGGTCAGCCGATACGCGCACACGTTCGATGCGCTCGACCGCCTCGCCGCCCGCAACGCCGACGCCTTCGGCTACAACGCCCGTTCGGAAGTCGTTTCCGCCACCGTCGCATCCAACGAATACGCCTACGCCTACGACCACATCGGAAATCATACGACTTCATCCGTTAACTCTGCCACGACGGCTTACACGGCGAATGCCCTGAACCAATACACATCCTTCTCAAATCTTGTTCAATCTTGTAATCCTGTCCATGACCTCGATGGAAACATGTTGACCAATGGCATTTGGTCTTATACGTGGGATTGCGAGAATCGGCTTGTCACGGCATACTCAAACAACGTTTGCGTTGTATCCAACGCCTACGACTACCTTTCCCGTCGCGTCCTGAAGGCCACGCCCGAGGCGGTTCACGCCTTCGTCTACGACGGCTGGAACTTGATCCACGAAACCGTGACGGCGGGCAACGGCGATGTTTCGGAAATCCAGTACTTCTGGGGGCCTGACCTCTCCGGTACGCTCCAAGGCGCGGGCGGCGTCGGCGGTCTTCTGGCCGTTTCCATCAACGGGCAGTTCTACCTGCCCTGCGTTGACAACAACGGCAACATCACCGCCTACATCGACGAGCAAGGCGTGATCGTGGCAGAATACATTTACGATGCCTTCGGCTCAACAATTACCGCCACAGGCTCGATAAGCGACACCTTCCACCACCGCTTCAGCACAAAATATTACGACACTGAAACGGGGCTTTACTACTACGGCTACCGTTTCTATGACCCGGCCCTCCACCGCTGGCTCAACCGCGATTCCATCAATGAAGTCGGCGGGGTGAATCTGTATGCGTTCTGCGGGAACAACGGAGTTAATGAAGTTGATTTTCTCGGGTTGTTTGATCTTTATTTGCACACATATAAGACGGGCACATTGGGATACACGTAAACGGAACAAGTTACGACTTTGGACGCTACAGAAATCGATATAAGTGGTCGCTCTATTCTGGCCCGAATATTTTAAAAATTTCCAATGGATTGCCGAAGAACAGTGACAGATTAATCCGAAGTTCCAGCGATTCCCAACAGCCTGCTCATTCGCAAACCCTTGCAGGCAAGCATTCTACGCGCTTTCTGGCGCCATTTTCCCGTTCCGCTTACATGGAAACGCCCTTGTTGTTCCGCCAGCAGGCGTGGTCCGCCTCGAGCAGTTGGAAGGCTTTGGCCTGGAAGGCGTTCGGCATCGTGTCGCGGGTAAAGCGCACGGCGGTTCTGCCTTCTCCGAAACAGCATGTGTTGCGCACCTGTGTCGATAGCGCGCCAAGCAGCCCGTCCCAGCGCCGGAGCCGCAGTCCGTCAGTGGTGCGTTTCCGGGCGCGCTTGCGCTTGAGGTTTTCCGAGGGCTGCGCCTTGGCGACGGGATCGCGGCTGGCGCGGGCGGCTTCCAGTTCCTCGTCGGCGTAGAGCAGCGGGGCCAGGGCCTGGCGCATGTGCCATTCCACGTAATAGGCGAGCATGCACAGCAGCACGTGCGCGCGCACGCGGTCCTCCAGGCGGTGGTAGACCGGGCGGACGAGCAGATCGACGCCCTTGAAGGTCCTGAAGGCCTGCTCGACGTCGCCCAGGCTCTTGTAGGCGCGCACCGCGTCCTCTGCGGAAAGCGACTCGGGCGTCTCGCTGGTGCGCACGACGCAGATGCCGTCCAGGGCGGCCTCGCGGGCGATGGATTCCGTGTCGCGCTCCCAGCCGAAGTGGTTGTCGGCGATGTCCAGCCTGAAGTGCTTGGCGACCTTGTAGCGGTTGATCACGCGTCCCGCCCTGACGCCGATCCCGGCTGCCGTCAGGGGTTTCCTCCTCCGGCGCCCCACATGGTCGCGCAGCTTGACGAGATCCTTCTCGGTGGACTCCAGCAGCTCGCCGCGCATGCGGGCGCGGTCCATCGCCAGCAGCGGGTTGTAGCAGGCCACCAGCCGTTCGCCGGGGAAGTCGGGATGGATGATCTCGGCCAGGTTGCCCTGCGTGAACAGCGGCGCACCGGAGGGATCGCGTGTCTCCAGCAGCCTGCGGATGTCCGAGCTTCGCAGGCAGGATATCCAGCCGCAGCCCTCCTGCTTCCGCAGGCGGTCGATCTGCGTGTTCGTCAGCATGCCGCGGTCACCCACGAAGACGAACCGCGCTATGCCGAAGCCCCCGCGCAGCCGGTCGATCTGGTCCGGCACCGTCACCGGGTCGGCGGTGTCGCCGGGATACACCCGCACCGCGACCGGCCTGCCGTCGGTATCGGTCATAAGCCCGTAGACGATGCCGGGCAGCTTGAGGCCGTCGCGGTTGTATCCGCGCTTTGCCAGGGGGCATTGCTTGCCGTAGTAGGAGCTGCTCGATACGTCGTACAGGACTGTCGCCCCCTCGGCAAGGTGCCGCCCGGCCAGCTTGCGCTCGATGAAGGGCTGGCGGGCCGCGAGCCAGTCCATCGCCGCATAAAGGTCGTTCTCGTCCACGTCCTGCACGCCGAACTCCTGCGCGAGCGTGGAGTCCCCGAACAGGGAGACCGTCTCCAGCTTCGAGCCCGGCTCTATTATGCGCTGGGCTATCATCGCCAGCACGATGTCGCGCTCCGGGCAGGGCTTGGACGACACCAGATCCCGCATGCCGAGCCGGCTCATTGCCGTGCGGACGGCCCTGACGTGGCCGCATGGCAGGGATCGCTCGATCTCGAAAAGGCTGTCGGCCTCCACAAGATGTTCGCCCTTGAGCGCGGCGCGCAGCGCCGCCACCGCCTCGGGCGGCAGCATCGACAGGTTGGCAAGCGTGCGCTTGACGGTGCGCCCGCCCTCGCGGCAGCTCTCGCGCAGCAGGATTGCGGGCGGGGATTTGCGGTTCGGCACGATGTCAATGTACATGGGCTCAATTTAGCAGACCTTTCAGTCTCATGCAAGCGTAAAAATGGTGTTTCGTCAAAAAAGTTATTAACAATTACATGGGCGCAAATGGAACGGATTTTGCTGCCTTAGGGGTGCCGGAATGCCGCTAAATCAAGGAAATATGGCCGTTTCGGGCCTGAAAGAGCCGCTGGAACTTCGGTTTAGCATGATGCTCCAGTCGCAAGAGGAATAAAAATTAGCGAGGTGATGACAATGGCAAGCGTCAGCGAAACAAACAAATTGCGCTTAAACGTAAAAAGCAGCGGAATGGAACTAATTAACCCAATGGGAAGGGCATAAAGGCAAGCCACAAGAAAATCATTATAATTGAACATCCAATAACGGGCAACAATTCCCATAATCAAATACATATCAAGCAGAGAAACCCCAGACAGAAGTAATACCGCCTTAAAGAAACGACTGCCCATGTTTATGTTCCCCATAATGCTCACCAAACAGGACGAACTGAATAATAGTCCGCGATGCGAGACAATTTTCGAGCCAACTCATAGGTGTCAACATCATGCGATTGATGTCTATTAAAATTGGCAAGACCGCGAGTTGGACTGTATAAATCCGCGCTTCCCGCAGCAGGATACAGGGTCAACAAATATCGCGGTAGGGACGCCCGTTGCCGGGCGCCCCCCGCACGGATCCCGGCGTGCGGAATTCCCGCACCGGGCTCTTCGGGACTGCTCGCTTTGCACTCGGTCTTCAACGCGCCCCCATGAAGGAAAACAGCATCTGCCCGCTCTCGGTGATCCGCGGTCCCGGCACCCCGTGGCGCTTGAGGATCGCATTGAGACGGACCCAGGTCAAGCCCCGCTTCTGGCTTCTGCGGTTGAGCCACTTGTAGAGCCCAGCCACCACCTGCCTCCAGAACTTGCACAGGCTGCGCCCGTTGCCCGTCACGCCGTAGTACTGCCAGTACCCCGCGAGCTTGCGCCCCAGCCGTTCCATGAGAACGGGCAGGCGTTCGCCCCGGTTGGCCTTGATCCACTCGGCGAAGCGTTCCACCGACCGCCGGAGACGGCTCGGAGCCGTCCGGCGCTGCACCTTCCAGCGTCCGTTTCGCGTACGCTCCCAGTGGTACTGGAACCCCAGGAAGTCGAAGCCGCCGTTGTCGCCCGACGGGTTGCCCCGCTCGAAGCGCACCAGCCGCGTCTTCTCCCCCGACAGCTCCAGGCCGAACTTGCCCAGTCGCCCGGGCAGTTCCCCAAGGAAGCGTTCCGCGTCCTCGCGCCGCTCGAAGGCGACCACGAAGTCGTCGGCGTAGCGCAGCATCACGCATCGGCCCGGCGTCGTCCTCCTGACCACGCGGTCGAACCAGAGATCCAGCGCGTAGTGCAGGTAGACGTTCGCCAGCACCGGCGAGACCACCCCGCCTTGGGGCGTCCCCTCCGTCGGATGCAGCACCCGTCCGTCCGTTTCGAGCACCCCCGCCTTGAGCCATTTGCGCACCAGCCGCAGAAACGGCTTGTCGTCGATGCGAAGCTCCAGCATCCTGAGCATCCAGTCGTGATCGACGTGCTCGAAGAAGCCCTTGATGTCCGCATCGACCACCCACGCATAGCTCCCCCCGCCGAGCCTCGCCGCCCATTCGCGGCTGGCCTCGCGGGCGTCGCCGCCGGGACGGTAGCCCCGGCTCGCCGGCAGGAAGTCCTCTTCGTAGATCGCCGTTAGCACCTTCGCCACGGCCATTTGCAGAAGTTTGTCCTCCAGCACAGGGATTCCGAGGGGACGCAGTTTCCCGCCCCCCTTTGGAATGTTCACCCTGCGCACCAGTCGGGCGTGGTACCGCTTGTGCTTGAGCCGCTCGACCAACGCCGCGAGGTTGGCGTCGAGGTCGCGTTCGTAGTCGTCGAACGTCACCCGGTCAATCCCCGGCGCGGCGTCCCTTCGCAACGCCCGAAAGCATTCGCGCA